>CP070671.1:0-31910 GCA_020351875.1 Chromatiales bacterium
CAGCTACGCAGCCGGGCGGGCCGTGGCATTGTTCGACATCGTCGGCTTCAGCCTGCTGAGCCCGTTTGAGCAGATGACCCAGCTGAACAGCCTGTCGCATTCCCTGAATTCCGCCCACAGCAAGATGCTCGGCAGCGCGATGCACATCGATTTTGCGCGCTCCAGCACCGGGGATAGCTTTTATATCTGGAACCGGGATACCGGGGGTGCCGCCAACACGCACCTGTATCACTTCATGAACCTCGTGCTCGCCGACAACGCCATTGCGCGGAGCAAGGCCCAGGGGCGCACCGTGCCGGCGCTGCGGGCCGCCTTTCATGTCGGCAGCTGCTACGAGTTCTTCCATGCCGAAGGCCTGAATCCGACCCTGTACACGGACCTGGTGGGCGAAGTGACGATCGACCTGGCCCGGATGATCGAACGCGCGATGCCGGGACAGGTCATGGTCGGCGAGTTCGAAAACATGTCGGCCAGTGTCGACAGCGGGCGCCTGGATTCCATCGATTTCGTCGCGCAGGCGCAGCAGAGCCTGGCTCGGCTGAGTGGCCTGGAGCTGTCTGGCGACGCGATCGAGTCCATCAAGTGCTACCTGACCGGCAAGGCCCGTGAGGACGGGAGTTTTTCGATCCGCCGCCTCGCAGTGAAAGACAAGCACGGGCTCACACGCTACGCGTACAACGCCAAGATCAACATCTACCGGCGCGAAGCTGAGCCGATACTGCTGGGCATCGAAGACCGCCTGATCAGTGCGAGTGACCAGTACCTGGCAACCGCCGGCCAGATGGTGCGCGAGGGCCTGCTGACGCGTTAGCCGACATCCTCGGTGGATTGTTTGGCAGCTTGCGATTCTGCTTCGAACATCTGCCACACGGTCAGGAACAGCGCAGCCACGACGGGCCCGAGCACGAACCCGGTAATCCCGAACATCGCGAGACCACCCAGCGTGGATAACAGCACGAGGTAATCGGGCATTTTTGTGTCGCGCCCGACCAGCAGGGGCCGCAACAGGTTGTCGACGAGTCCGATCACCAGCACCCCATAGGCGATCAGCACCAGTCCCTTCGTCACCGAACCCGTCGCAAGCAGCACCAGCGCAGCCGGGAACCACACCAGGCCGGGGCCAATGGCCGGAACTACCGACATGATCACCATCACGCAGCCCCAGAACACCGCACCCTGGATGCCGAGAATCGCGAAAATAATGCCGCCCAGCGCGCCCTGCACGATGCCGACAATCACCGTGCCCTTCAGCGTCGCTCTCGCGACCTCCGCAAACTTTTGCCCCAGCCGGCGTTCCAGCGAATCGGTCAGCGGCATTGCCTGCTCGGCATGCCCGAGTACGACCTCGCCGTCCCGAACGACGAAAAACAGGACGTAGAGCATCAGGAAAAACATCACGACAAAGCGGGCGACGTTCTGGCCCGCCGTCAACGCGAGCGAGGCGATGAACTGGCTGCCCTTCAGCGCAGCACCCGACAGCTTGTCCTGCCATTCATTCAGGTTGATGCCGAACCGGGCGGCCCACTCGGTGATGGGCGGGATCAGATTCTGGACCCATTCGAGTATGACGCCGGGGTCGAATTCACCGGCCTGAATGCGTTCGAGCAGCAGGGCAGCTTCCGAGGCCACGGCCGACGCGACGAGCAGGGCCGGCACCAGTACCGTGAAGAAGATCAGCACCACCGTCAGGGCTGCTACGAGCGACGGCTTTCCCGGCAGCCGGCGCTCGAGGCGATTCTTCACGGGCAGGAACAGGATACCCAGCACGATGGCCCAGAAAATGGGTTGCCAGAACCCCAGCAACAGCGCGCCAAAGCCCACCGTGGCCAGTGCGAGCAGGCCGAGAAAGAACGGGTGGCGCGTGTCACCGGTTCCCGTGTGTTGTGGTGCCATGCGCTCCCTCCCCCTGCACCGGCGCAGTATGCCAAAGGCACCCGGGATTGTGACGCACGTCACAGTTCCCTCGGGCCTGCGGGCGTCCAATTACGGTCCTGGGGGACACAATAATGATTACCATCTGGATCGTCTTACTGACCTTCGCGGTCGTTCTGATCGGCGTCCTGGAGATGCTCGACACCTGAGCGGCTCCCGTCCGGGTTACCCACTATCTGTACGCCCGACACCGCCCGTTGGCAGCGGCGGTGATCCGCGCCTGTGTTAACTTAACGGGCCTGCTCCGGCCCGTAACAAGGACAAAAACCATGATGCTCGACGCGAGCCACCGCTTCTTCCATCAAGGTGCGGATGCCCTGGACGTGGCGCCGCATCTGCGGGAGATTCTGCTGACGCCGAACCGGATCGTGAAAGTCGAACTCGTTATCGAAGCGGATGACGGGCACCTGCTGCATTTTCACGGCTACCGCGTGCAGCACAACCGCCTGCGCGGCCCGATGAAGGGCGGCCTGCGCTATCACCCGAGCGTCGATGAAGATCACGCGAGTGCGCTGGCCGGCCTGATGACCTGGAAGACCGCCGTGGTCAACGTGCCTTACGGCGGCGCCAAGGGCGGCATCAACTGTGATCCCGCCGAGCTGAGCCGCAGTGAGCTGGATCGCCTGACCCGGATGTTCGTGCAGCAGACGCGCGACGTGATCGGCCCGACGCGTGACATACCGGCGCCGGACATGAATACCGATGCGTCCGTGATGGGCTGGATCATGGATGAGTACACCAAGTACGAAGGCTTTTCACCGGCGGTGGTCACGGGCAAGCCGCTGGACCTGTTTGGTTCTCCGGGCCGCGAAGAAGCCACTGGCCGCGGCGTCGTGATCTGCATCGAAGAGGCTCTGAAGGAACAGGGCCGCACGCCGCAAGGCGTTACCGTGGCGATCCAGGGCTACGGCAATGTGGGCAGCCACGCCGGCCGCATCCTGGCCGGGCTCGGCGCGAAGATCGTCGCGGTCGGTGACCACGCGGGGGGCGTCGCCAACCCGGAAGGACTGGACGCCGAGGCATTAGCAGCATGGGTGGCAGAGCGCCGCACGGTGAAGGACTTTCCGGGGGCCGACGCGATCGAGCCGGCCGAGGTCCTGACCTGGGACGCGGAAGTGCTGATTCCTGCTGCCATCGAGGACGTGTTAACGGCGGACAACGCCAACGACGTGCGCGCCAGGTTGATCGTCGAAGCAGCCAACGGGCCCACCACCCCGGAGGCCGACGAAATTTTCCACCAGCGCGATATCCAGGTTATCCCGGATATCCTCGCCAACGCCGGCGGCGTGACCGTCAGCTACTTCGAATGGGCCCAGAACATCCAGCAGTTCCGCTGGGACCTGGACCGCGTCCGCGACGAGCTCGGCAAGATCATGCGCAGCGCCTACGCGGACGTGCGCGGTATGCAGAAAGACTTGAAAGTCGACGCCCGCACAGCCGCCTTCGCGCTTGCCCTGCGACGCGTCGGCCGTGCCGCGATGTCCCGCGTACACCTGAGCAAGCCCATTGAGATCTGAACGTGTCCGGAGCGCAGCCTGAACAATCAACCTCCTGGAGTCACCGATGATCACTGCCATCGTCAAATGGAAGGCCGCTGACAACTTGAGCCGCGCAGACATTCTCGAACGCTTCCGGAAATCGATTCCCGTCTACAAGGGACACCCGCACCTGGTTCGCAAGTACATCTGTTTCGATCGGCAGGCACACCAGGGCCTGGGGATATACCTGTGGGACGATGAGCCAGCTGCCAGAGAGTTCTACGCGATGGCCAGTCCAATCATCGAGGAAGAAACGGGCTACCCGCCTGAAATCGAGTTTTTCGATACACCGACCGTCGTGGATAACTCGACCGGGGAGACGCTGGAGTACGGGTAGGACCTCCTGAACCAGAGGCCGCTCGACTTGGATTGGGGTTCTATCTCAACTGAAACCTTGATGGTTTCAATGGTCGGGGCGAGAGGATTCGAACCTCCGACCCCCTGCACCCCATGCAGGTGCGCTACCAGGCTGCGCCACGCCCCGACCGGGAGAAACCTTGATGGACCGCCCTGCAGAGCCGGCCGGCCCGCGGCGGATGATACCCCAAGCGGGGCGGGAGTGACGCGGCTAGCGCCGCAGCAGCTTCAGGACTTCTTCCAGCTCCATGCGCAGCTGCTTGATGATCTGCTGGCTTTGCGACACGTCGGTCTTGGCTTCTTCGCCCATCAGCCGTTGCCGCGCACCGCCGATCGTGAAGCCCTCGTCGTAGAGAAGACTGCGAATCTGACGGATGACGATCACATCCTGGCGCTGGTAGTAACGCCGGTTGCCCCGACGCTTCACCGGTTTCAGTTGTGGAAATTCCTGTTCCCAGTAGCGCAGCACATGGGGTTTGACTGCGCACAGGTCGCTGACTTCACCTATCGTGAAATAGCGCTTACCCGGGATTGGTGGAAGTTCGTCGTTATTCCCCGGTTCCAGCATATGCATCCACTCGGGCTTTTAGTTTTTGTCCCGGCCGGAAGGTCACTACACGGCGTGCAGTGATCGGGATTTCTTCTCCCGTTTTAGGATTCCTTCCCGGCCTTTCGTTCTTGTCCCGAAGATCGAAATTCCCGAAGCCTGACAGCTTCACCTGTTCACCACTGGCCAGCGCAGCACGCAGGTCTTCGAAGAACACGTCAACGAGTTCTCGCGCTTCACGTTTGTTGAGGCCCAGTTCGTTGAACAAGGACTCGGCCATTTCCGCTTTGGTCAATGCCATAAGAATTATTCTCGAATCGCGGCGTTGAATTCGCGGGCCAGGCAACCCACGACACCGTGCATGATTCCTTCTACATCGGCGTCCGTTAGCGTGCGCGATGTATCCTGCAAAATCAAGCCCAAAGCCACACTCTTAGAACCCGTCTCGACCTTTTCGCCGGTGTAAACATCGAACACGCGCAGGTCCGCAAGACGCGTTCCAACTTCCGACCGGATTGCGGTCAGCAGTTCGCCCGCCGGCACATCATCACCCACCACCACGGCCAGGTCCCGGCGCACGGCCGGAAATCTCGACACCGGCCTGTAACGCGGCGGCACCGCTGCAAGCAGCGGCTCAGCCAGTAACTCGAACACCAGTGGCGCGGACGGCAAATCGAGGCGTTTGGCGAACGTCGGATGGAGCTCACCGAAGTGGCCAATACACCGACCTTGCCTCAGCACTTCCGCACTGCGTCCGGGACGCAGGGCTGCGTGTTCTGCCGCCCTGAAATCGAAGGACTCGGGCTCACCCGTCAACTCGGCAAAGGCCTCGATTACCGACTTTATGTCAAACAGATCCAGGTTCTCGGCTGGTTCTCCCCACTGCTCTGGTACCCGTGAGCCGACCGCCAGACCGGCGATCATCGTTTCTTCAACTAATTCATTATTTTGTTGAATAAACCTCACACCTGACTCAAAGAATAACACGCGTTCCTGCTGGCGCGCCAGATTGTAGGCGGCTGCCTGGCACAGCCCCGGCCACAGGGACTGGCGCATCACGGCCAGGTGACTGGCGATGGGGTTGGCCAGGGCCAGCCCGTCCCGGCCACCCGCGAAACGACGGTCCAGGTCCGCGTCGACGAAGCTCCAGGTCACCACTTCCTGGTAACCGGCATCCACCAGGACTTCCCGCGCGCGGTCGAGGGTGACGGCGAACTCGGTCACCAGGGGCAACTCACCGGGCGCCGGGCCCGTCTGCTCAGGGACCTGGTCGTATCCGTAGACCCGGGCCACTTCCTCGATCAGGTCGACTTCCAGCGCAATGTCGAACCGCGACGGCGGCGCGGTTACCGCCCAGCCCACCTCGGTGGACTCCACGCGCATGTCCAGGCGATTCAGGATGCCGGTCGCGGCGTCATCCGGGATCTTCACGCCGAGCACCTGCGCGAGGCGCGCCCGCCGCAGCGGCACCGGGCGATGCGCCGGCAGGTAGGTCTCGTTCGCCACTTCCTGCAGCGGCCCGGGCCGGCCACCGGCAATTTCCAGCAACAGCGCCGTGGCCCGCTCCACGGCCCGGCCCTGGTGCGCCGGATCGACGCCGCGTTCGAAACGCAGCGACGCGTCCGTGTGCATCCCAAGGCGCCGCGCACGGCCCGCCACGATGGCCGGGCTGAAGAAGGCCGCCTCGAGAAACACGTGCCGGGTGTCCGAATCCACGGCGCTGCCGACCCCGCCCATGATGCCCGCCAGACCGACCGGCCCGGCATCGTCGGCAATGACCAGCAAGTCCTCGTCGAGTTCGATCGTGCGGCCATCCAGCAGCGCCAGGTTTTCGCCCGCCCGGGCAAAACGGGCATCCACCCTGCCCCGGAGTCGCTCGAGGTTGTACGCATGCATGGGCTGGCCCAGCTCCAGCATCACGTAGTTGGTCACGTCCACAATCGGGTGGATAGGCCGCACGCCTGCCCCGCGCAGGCGCGCCTTCAGCCACGCAGGGCTCTCGGCCCCCGGATCCAGGTCACGGATGACCCGGCCAGCGAATCGCGGGCACCCCTCCGGCGCCGTCACGTCGATTGGAAAGGTCTCGTCTATGACCGGCAGCACCGGCAGGACCCTGGGCACCTTGATCTCGGTCTGCAGACCCGCCGACAGGTCACGTGCGACGCCCAGCATCGAAAAACAATCGGCCCGGTTTGGCGTCAGATCGACGTCGATGATCACGTCATCCAGACCCAGGGCGGCGGTCACTGGCGTACCGGGCCGATCTTCGTCAGCCAGTGCCAGTAACCCGTCAGCCTCATCCGCAAGGCCCAGCTCGGTCGCCGAACACAGCATGCCTTCGGAGAGCACGGCGCGAATCTCTGCGCGCCGGATTTCCTGGCCGCCGGGCAGGCGTGCCCCCACCAGCGCCACCGGGTAGTTGCGTTCTGCCTCCACGTTGGGTGCGCCGCAAACGATCTGCAACGGCGCGGCACCGCCGGCATCCACGCGACACAGTGACAGCCGCTCCGCATTGGGGTGCGGCGCCACCTCAAGCACGCGGCCGACCACGACATCATCGAGCCCGTTGCCGAGCGACTCCACGCTGTCGACTTCCAGGCCCAGGCCGGTCAGCCTGTCGGCGATCGCGGCCGCATCCAGCTCGGTATCCAGCCATTCGCGCAGCCACTTGTCGCTGATCTTCATCCCGCGATCACCGGAACTGGCGCAGGAACTGCAGGTCGTTGTCGAAAAACAGGCGCAGGTCGTCCACGCCATAGCGAAGCATGGCCAGGCGTTCTACGCCCATGCCAAAGGCGTAACCGGTGTACTCCTCGGGATCGATATCCACGTTGTCGAGCACGTTCGGATGCACCATGCCGCAGCCCAGGATCTCCAGCCAGCGACCGGCATCGGACAGCACGTCGACTTCTGCCGAGGGCTCCGTGAACGGGAAGTAGGACGGCCGGAAACGAAGTTCTGCGGGCCGTTCGAAAAAGACTTCCACGAACTGGTGCAGCACCGCTTTCAGATGCGCGAAACTCACGCCCCGATCGACCACCAGCCCCTCGACCTGGTGGAACATCGGCGTGTGGGTCTGGTCCGAATCGCAGCGGAACACGCGGCCCGGCACGATCATGCGTATCGGGGCTCCCTGCTTCACCATCGCCCGGATCTGCACGGGCGAGGTGTGCGTGCGCAACAGGCGTCCGTCCGGAAAGTAGAACGTGTCGTGCATCGCGCGCGCCGGGTGATCTTCCGGAATGTTCAGGGCGGTGAAGTTGTGGAAATCGTCTTCCACCTCGGGCCCGTCGTGCACGGCGAATCCGGCACCGCGAAAAATCGCCTCGATGCGCTGCTGCGTGCGCGTGACCGGGTGCAAACCGCCGGGTCCCTGACCACGGCCGGGCAGTGTCGGGTCGACCGCGCCGGCGGCCAGCTCGGCGTCCAGGTGCGCGGATTCCAGCGCACCGCGCCGCTCGTTCAATGCCGTCTGCAGCGTTTGCTTCGCCTGGTTGATGGCCTGCCCGGCCGCGGGACGCTCGTCGGCCGGCAGACTCCCGAGCTGCTTCAGCTGGCCCGTGATCTGCCCTTTCTTGCCGAGGTAACGCACGCGAGCCTGGTCGAGTGCCCCCAGGTCAGGTGCACTGCTCACATCCGCAAGGGCGCGGCTCAGTAGTTCGTCGAGTTCGTGCATCCCCTCGTTCCCGGCTCCGCTCCGCGGGCCGTCCCTGGCCGGGGCGCGGTGGGCGTCAGTTCGTGCCGAGAGCCGTTTTGGCCTGTTCGGCCAGCGCCCCGAAGGCCGCTGCATCGTGCACCGCCAGGTCCGCGAGAATCTTGCGGTCGACCTCGACACCGGCCTGGTTCAGGCCGTTGATGAAGCGACTGTAAGACAGGCCGTGCAGGCGCGCCGCCGCGTTGATACGGGTGATCCATAGCGCCCGGAACTGGCGCTTGCGCTGCCGGCGGTCCCGGTAGGCGTACTGCCCGGCCTTGGTGACCGCCTGTTTCGCGACCCGGAACACCTTGCTTCGCGCCCCGTAGTAGCCCTTCGCCTTCTTCATGACCCCCTTGCGGCGGGCCCGGGCGATCACGCCCCGTTTGACTCTTGCCATGATGAACTCCTTGAAATCTTGTCTTGTGGCGGGCCGCTCAGTTGGGCATCAACTTGCGGATGCCCGGCAGATCGGCGTCGCAGACCTGGGCCATCGGGCGCAGGTGCCGCTTCCGCTTGGAGCTCTTCTTCGTCAGGATGTGATTCAGGTGGGACTGGGCGCGCTTGTAGCCGCCCTTGCCGGAACGACGGAAACGCTTCGCCGCACCGCGATTGGTCTTCAACTTTGGCATTTTCAACTCCTTGGCCTGAACCGTATCTGTAGACCGGGGCAGGCGGATTGCGAGGCCGCGACGCTGCCAGGCGTCGCGGTTCGTCATTCACTTTTTCTTCGGCGCCATCACCATAATCAGCTGACGGCCTTCCATTTTTGGAAACTGTTCGACCGTCGCCAGCTCTTCCAGGTCACTTTCAACCCGTTTCAGCAGCTTGACGCCAAGCTCCTGGTGGGCCATCTCCCGGCCACGAAAGCGCAGAGTGATCTTCGCCTTGTCGCCTTGAGTCAGGAAGCGCACGAGGTTGCGTAACTTGACCTGGTAGTCACCTTCCTCGGTTCCCGGACGGAACTTCACTTCCTTGATCTGTGTTCGCTTCTGCTTGTGCTTCGACGCGTTGGCCTTCTTGCTCTGCTCGAACTGGTATTTGCCGAAATCCATCACCCGGCATACGGGCGGCTCGGCATTCGGCGAAACCTCCACGAGGTCCAGGCTCTGCTCGCCGGCCAGTTCCAGCGCGGCCGCCAGGTCCATCACACCGACCTGTTCACCGTCCGCGCCGATTACGCGGACTTGTTCGGCCTCTATCTCAGCATTCCGACGAGCGCGCTTTGTCGCAGCGATATTTCAATCCTCCAAAAGAGTACGGCCGCGGCTCGCCAGTTCAGCTCGAAGGCGGGCGACGAACTCGTCGATCGTCATGCTGCCCAGGTCTTCGCCGCCTCGCGTGCGCACGGCCAGTGTGTTGCTTTCTGCTTCCCGGTCGCCGATCACCAGCAAATACGGAACGCGCTGCAACGTGTGCTCGCGGATTTTATAGCCGATTTTCTCGTTTCTCAAGTCGCTCGCAATCCGAAACCCCTGATTTTTCAGCAGTTCCTCGACCTGTCTGACGTAGGGCTCCTGCCGGTCGGTGATATTCAGCAGCACGGCCTGTACCGGGGCCAGCCAGGGCGGCAGATTGCCGGCATAGTGCTCGATCAGGATGCCGATGAAGCGCTCGAAAGAGCCCAGGATGGCGCGGTGGAGCATGACCGGGGTCTGCTTGCTGCCGTCCTCGGCCACGTAGGTGGCCCCGAGACGCGCCGGCATCGAGAAATCGAGCTGGATGGTACCCAGCTGCCAGACCCGGCCGATGCTGTCGCGCAGGTTGAACTCGATCTTGGGTCCATAGAATGCACCTTCACCGGGTTGCAGCTCCCAGGGCAGGTCCTTGGCCTCCAGCGCGGCCTGCAAGGCGGCCTCCGCCCTGCCCCACTGCTCGTCTTCGCCGACCCGCTGCTCCGGCCGGGTGGACAGCTTGGTGGAGATATCCGTAAACCCGAAGTCCTGGTACACGCTGAACAGCAGGTCGATGAACTCGCTGCATTCGGCTTGCACCTGGTCCTCGGTGCAGAAGATGTGGGCGTCGTCCTGTACGAAGCCGCGCACCCGCATCAGGCCGTGCAAGGTGCCGCTCGGCTCGTTGCGGTGACACGAACCGAACTCCGCCATGCGCCGGGGCAAATCCCGGTAGCTGTGCAGCGTGGTGTTGTAAATCTGGATGTGACAGGGACAGTTCATCGGCTTCACCGCGTAGACACGGTGGTTCTCGTCGCCGGTGGTGAACATGTTCTCGCGGAACTTGTCCCAGTGGCCGGAGCGCTCCCACAGGCTCCGGTCGACGATCTGCGGGGTGTTGACCTCTTCGTAGCCGTTCTCGACCAGGCGCTCGCGAATGTAGTTGCGAATGGCCTGGTAGATCTGCCAGCCCTTGTCGTGCCAGAACACCATGCCCGGCGCCTCTTCCTGGAAATGAAACAGGTCCATGACCTTGCCGAAGCGCCGATGGTCGCGCTTCTCCGCTTCTTCCAGCCGGTGCAGGTAGGCCTTCAGCGTCTTCTTGTCGGCCCACGCGGTGCCGTAGATCCGCTGCAGCATCTCGTTGTTGGAATCACCGCGCCAGTACGCGCCGGCCAGCTTGGTCAGCTTGAAAGCCTTGAGCTGCCCGGTACTGGGCACGTGCGGCCCGCGGCACAGGTCTTTCCAGTCACCCTGCCCGTACAGGCCAACTTCTTCATCGGCCGGAATGGAGCTGATGATCTCGGCCTTGTAGTGCTCGCCCTGCCCCTTGAAGTAGGCCACGGCCTCGTCCCGGTCCCAGACTTCCCGCTCGACGGCCAGGTCCGCCTTCGCGAGTTCCGCCATCTTGGTCTCGATGGCCTCGAGATCTTCCGGTGTAAACGGCGCTTCGCGCGCAAAGTCGTAGTAAAAACCGTCTTCGATGACCGGGCCGATAGTGATCTGGGTCTCCGGATACAGGGTCTTCACTGCCTGCGCGAGCAGGTGTGCGGTGGAGTGCCGGATGATCTCCAGCCCGTCGTCGTCACGGCCGGTGATGATGGCCAGCTGCGCGTCCGAGTCGATCACGTAAGAGGTATCGACGAGCCGGTCATCCACACGCCCCGCCAAGGCCGCCTTGGCGAGCCCAGCACCGATGTCGGCCGCCACGTCGGCCACAGAAAGCGGCGCGGCGTACTCCCGGCGGCTGCCGTCTGGGAGGGTAATTACGGGCATCTCGTGGCGTCCGCTGTTGCGTTCACGGAAACAGCTACGGGCGCCCTGGGCGCCCACAAACTGTGTGTGTATATGGTAGGCGCGATTGGAGTCGAACCAACGACCTCTACCATGTCAAGGTAGCGCTCTAACCAACTGAGCTACGCGCCTGCAAAATCCGCCCGCTGGCGGCCGCAGAACGATACCGAAACAGGTGCCCGGGCCGCAAGGGACCCGCGCAGTTCAGCCGGCCTTGGTGTCGGGCATGCCGAGGCTGGCCTGGCGCAGGCCGTGAATCTCGTCCCGCAGCCGGGCGGCCTCCTCGAACTCCAGGTCCCGGGCGTGCTGGTACATCTGCTTTTCCAGCTTCTGGATCCGCTGCAGCGCCGCCTCGGGCGATAAAGCCGAGTAATCCGGCCGCGGCTCCGCGGCCCGGCGCCCCCGACCTCTCTTCACCAGGTTCGACCGGGCCCCCTCCATCACGTCGCGCACTTCTTTGGAAATGCTGCGCGGCTCGATGCCGTGGGCCGCATTGAATTCGATCTGCTTTTGCCGGCGCCGGTCCATCTCGGCAATCGCCCGCTCCATCGAACCCGTCACGCGTTCGGCATACATGATGGCCGTGCCCTGCAGGTTGCGCGCCGCCCGGCCGCAGGTCTGGATCAGGGAGCCTTCCGAGCGCAGGAAACCCTCCTTGTCGGCGTCGAGGATTGCGACCAGCGAGACTTCGGGCAGGTCCAGGCCTTCCCGCAGCAGGTTGATACCGACCAGCACGTCGAATTCGCCCAGGCGCAGATCGCGGATAATCTCCATGCGCTCGACCGTATCGATGTCCGAGTGCAGGTAGCGCACGCGGACCCCGTTCTCACGTAGGTAGTCAGTCAGGTCTTCGGCCATGCGCTTGGTCAGCGTGGTGATCAGCACCCGCTCCTCGCGACCGACGCGCTCGCGAATCTCCGACAGCACGTCGTCTACCTGGGTGCTGGCCGGGCGCACCTGGACCTCGGGGTCAACCAGCCCGGTAGGCCGCACCACTTGCTCCACGACAGCATCGGCGTGCTCGCGTTCGAAGGGACCGGGTGTCGCGGAGACAAAAATCGTTTGCGGCGCGATCCGCTCAAACTCGTCGAAGCGCAGCGGCCGGTTGTCCAGTGCGGACGGCAAGCGAAAGCCATACTCCACCAGCGTTTCCTTGCGCGACCGGTCACCGCGGTACATGCCGCCCAGCTGCGGAATGGTCACGTGGCTTTCGTCGATGATCAGCAACGCGTCATCGGGCAGGTAGTCGAACAGGCAGGGCGGTGGCTCGCCGGGCGCCCGTCCGGACAGGTAGCGGCTGTAATTCTCGATGCCGGTGCAGTAGCCGAGCTCACGGATCATCTCCAGGTCAAACATCGTGCGCTGCTCCAGCCGCTGCGCCTCCAGCAGCTTGTGGTTGGCGCGCAGCACCTCGAGCCGGTCTTTCAAGTCCGCGCGGATCTGGTCCACCGCGCCGAGCATCACGTCACGGGTGGTCACGTAGTGCGATTTCGGGTAGATCGTCAGCCGCGGCACCTTGCGCGTGACCTCTCCCGTCAACGGATCGAACCAGCTCAGCTTCTCGATTTCATCGTCGAAGAGCTCCACGCGCACCGCCTCGCGCTCCGACTCGGCGGGAAAGATGTCGATGATCTCCCCGCGCACCCGGTAGGTGCCGTTCGCGAGCTCGATCTCGTTGCGCGTGTACTGCAGTTCGGCCAGCCGCCGCAACACGGCGCGCTGGTCAATCCGGTCACCCCGCGACAGGTGTAACACCATGTTGAAGTAAGCCTCGGGATCACCCAGGCCGTAGATGGACGACACAGTCGCGACGATGATCGAGTCGTGACGTTCCAGCAGGGCCTTTGTTGCAGACAGGCGCATCTGCTCGATGTGCTGGTTGATCGATGCGTCCTTCTCTATATAAGTGTCGGACGACGGCACGTAGGCCTCGGGCTGGTAGTAGTCGTAGTAAGAAACGAAGTACTCAACCCGGTTGCGGGGGAAGAACTCCCGCAGCTCGCCGTAGAGCTGTGCCGCCAGCGTTTTGTTAGGCGCCAGCACCAGGGTTGGCCGCTGCAGCGCCTGCACCACGTTGGCCATCGTGAAGGTCTTGCCGGAGCCGGTGACGCCGAGCAGCGTCTGCCGGGCGAGACCGGCCTGCAGGCCGGAGATGAGTCCGTCTATCGCGGCAGGCTGATCGCCCGCCGGCTCATAGTCTGAGACCAGTTCGAAGTTGTCCAAGGTCTTGGTGTCGTATTGGTAACCGGGACTGAATCCTCTAGTATCAGGATCCGTTTCGAGGCCCAGCTGTCGGGAGATTCAGCAGTGAGTTTATCAGTATCCCAGCGCGTCCAGCGAGTAAAGCCCTCGCCCACCATGGCGATTACCGCGCTGGCCGCCGAGCTGCGCGCGCAGGGTCGGGACATCATCGGCCTGGGTGCCGGTGAGCCGGATTTCGACACGCCGGAACACATCAAGGCGGCAGCCATCGAGGCGATACGGGCAGGCCAGACCAAGTACACCGCCGTGGACGGCACCCCGGCCTTACGTGATGCCATTGCGGAGAAATATCGTCGGGACAACGGGCTCGACTACGCCCGTGACCAGATCCTGGTGTCGTCCGGCGCCAAGCAGAGCTGCTACAACGTGTGCATCGCGACACTGAACCGCGGTGATGAGGCCATTGTGCCGGCGCCCTATTGGGTGTCCTATCCCGACATGATCAAGCTGGCCGAAGCCGAGCCGGTGATTATTCCTGCGTCCATCGACGACGGCTTCAAGATCACGCCGCGGGCGCTGGAGGTCTCGATCACCGACAAGACCCGGCTGATGTTCCTGAACAGCCCGTCCAACCCGACCGGCGCTGCGTACACCGCCGCGGAACTCCGCGCGCTCGGCGATGTGCTGGTGCAGCATCCGGACATCGTCATCGCGGCCGACGACATGTACGAGCACATCTACTGGGCCGACGAGCCGTTCACCAGCTTTGCGTCCGCGTGTCCAGATTTGATCGATCGCACGGTTACGATCAATGGCGTGTCGAAGTGCTACGCGATGACCGGCTGGCGCATCGGTTATGCCGGCGGGCCGGAGACCATCATCAAGGCCATGAAAAAGGTTCAGAGCCAGAGCACGTCGAACCCCAGCAGCATTTCCCAGGCAGCGAGTCTTGCGGCACTGACGGGCGATCAGTCCTGTATCGCGGAAATGCTCGTCGCCTTCCGCGAAAGGCACGATTACGTGGTCGGCGCGCTGAACGAGATCCCGGGCGTCGCCTGCCTGCCGGGGGCCGGCACCTTCTATGCGTTCCCGAACGTCAGCGAGGCCTGCGAGAGTCACGACCTCGCAGACGACAGCGCGCTCACCGAACTGCTGCTGAACGAGGCCGAGGTGGCCGTGGTACCCGGTGTTGCCTTCGGCGCCCCGGGCTACGTGCGGCTGTCGTTCGCGTGCAGCCTGGAGACCCTGCAGGACGCGATTGGGCGCATTCGCAAGGTGCTGGCCTAGGCGCGGCGCCTTACCTTGACTTGATTTTCGGCGTGCAGGAGAATCGCGCGTCGCCTGAAAGGCTGCCAGTTCCCCGGTAGCTCAGTTGGTAGAGCGGTTGACTGTTAATCAATTGGTCGCTGGTTCGAGTCCGGCCCGGGGAGCCAAATCACAAGGGGGATCCCCGGAGGGATCCCCCTTGTTTTTTTGCGTTTGCCTCTGATTCTGCAGTGCGGTTAACGTGCTAGCCGAAACACCAACCGGGGCATCATCATGAACGCGACTGAAAGCTTCCTGGCTTCTTATCAACAAGCGTGGGCAGAAAATCGCGCAGAACTCATTGCGTCATTTTGGGCAACCGACGAGCCAGCGCCGTTCTACAAGGCCGAGGAAATCGACGACATCATTACCGACTGGGATCAGCTCAGGGCCTACTGGCAACACAACGAAGGCTTCAATGAAGCGATCCAGCTGACTTTCTCGGACATCAAGGCGCAGGCGGCTGGCGCGGACCGGCAGTTAATGGGTATCCGGATGCGCTGGGACATCCGCTTCGCGGCCGATGCGAAGTTGATGGACGGCAGCCCGTTTTCCTGGGCCGGCAAATCCATGGGCGGCACGAATCACGTGATCGCGCTGTTGAAAGAAACGCCTGACGGGCCGCGCCTGATGGCCTGGATCGAAGCGCCGAATGCGCCGATCTCTTACATCGCAGAGCTGTACCTGCAGAACGTCAGCCCCGGATTCGGGGATAGCTAGCTAGCCGGTTTCAGTATTGATCTCTCTCAACGAATCGGCGATCGTTGCCGCGAGCGCGTCCAGCAGCCGGGTTTGCGCGGCCACCAGCGCATCGTAGCCGTCAGCGGCCAGTGTGCCGGTCTGTTCGAAGCGGTAACGGGACAGCTCGCTGTCCGTGGCAACATCGATCACCAGCCACGACGCGACTATCCGCGCGTCGCCGGCCAATGACCCACGCCATTCGTCAATTCGAATATCCACACGGTATTGCCAGGATTGCCGCCTGCCGAGATCGGCGGAAACCGGATAACCCAGGTCAGCGGAGATGGCGTCGCGCAGGAACAGCCGGACCGAGGAATCCAGGGGCTCGGCCCACAGGTGCTGCCGGGCCGGTCGCACCTGGTCGCTGTTGATCGCCACGACCACACCTGCCTGCCCGAGGTAATCTGCCAAAGACACCCGGTTGATGCCGACGTTTACGGGCGGCTGTTGCGGCCCGTCCGGAATGCGGGCCTCCGCACGTAACAGGTAAAAGGTTGGCTCCGGCGCTTTCTTGCCGCCGGAGCAACCGGCGAGCAGTAGAGGTGCCACTAATATTAAAACCAGCTTTCTCATGGCGACGTCCCCTGTTGCGGCACCGGATCCTCGCTCACGGGGGGAGAGAAGATCAGGGTATTCGGTTTGTCGGACAGCGTTCGGGTCAGCGACTCGAGGTTGCGCAGGGTCTGGTTCAAATCACCAAGCGTCCGGTTCAGGCGATCACCGGCCGGGGAATCCGGCGAGATCGAATCGAGCGTTGTATTGATTTCCCGCAGCGCGGAATTAATCGAGTCCGTGATCTCCCGCGCTTCGTCGCTGTTAAGAGCGCCACGTATATCGTCTACGGTGGCCCGCAGCGACTCCAGCGTCGCACTCAAGTCACGTAACGCGGGTTCCAGCGGCAAGTCGTTCAGCTTGGCCAGCAGCTGGTTCAGCTTCTGTTCGAGGCCCGCGATGCCACCCGCGAGTGTCGGGATCTCCCGATAGCCAGCGAACTCCCCCAGTTCCGCCACCCCGGCATCCTCGAAAAAATCGAGACCGATGATCGACGCCCCCGTGAGCAAATTGCCGGTCTGCAGCCTGGCCCGTAAACCCCGCGCCAGCCCGACACGAATGGCATTATCTATCTCAGCCACTGCGGCGGGGCTGTCCGGCAGCCCGAGGCGGGCCGGCTCGATGCGTATCAGTACCGGAATCGGGTCGCCCTCACCCTGGATCTTGTCTTCTGCGAGCTCCCTGATCATCAGCCGTTGGACGGTGCCCACCTGGATGCCGCGATACTCCACCGGGGCACCTGCCGCCAGGCCACGCACAGACTGCGTAAAAGACACCACGTAATCCGTGTGGTTGTCATAGCTCTTGCGATTGGCCGCCTGTCGGTTGGCAAACAAGGCGAAGTTGTCACCGTTATCGGCACGGTCCCCGGCCAGCACGCCATCGGGCAGGTCAAAGGCGACACCCCCCACCAGCAGCGTCTGCAGTGAGCCCAGTTCGACTTCGAGGCCCTCGGCGCCCGCTTTCAAAGTGATGCCGCTGGCATTCCAGAACCGCGTGTTCTTGGTGACCAGGGCATCGAAAGGCTCGTTAATGAACAGGCCATAGCTGACTCGCTGCGAGTCCGGATCGAAGTCGGTGCTCTCCACGGCCCCCACCCGGTAACCGCGGTACAGGACCGGGTCTCCGGCTGTCACCGAGCCCGCCCGGGCGCTCTCGAGAATAATGGCCAGCCCCGGTGTGCCTGCCGGCGTGACCGGCGGTGCGTCCAGCCCTGTAAAAATCTTCTGCCCCGCCTTCCCCGTGCCCGCTTCCAGGCGGATATAGCCGCCCGACAGGATGGTGCCGAGCCCCGAGATGCCGCCGGGGCCGATGCGCGGCCGCACCACCCAGAATTGCGTGTCCTCGCGGAGCAGCGGCTTCGCGAAACGCTCCAGCTTGGCCTTGACCACCACCCGGCTGAGATCCTCCGTGAGTTCGACCGAATCCACCACGCCCAGTTCGACCGCCAGAGACTTGATCTTCGTCTTGCCGGGCTGAATCCCCTCGGCCGTCGAAAACGGGATGGTGATTTCGGGCCCCTCCGTCAGGAAGTTGTAGACCACCAGCCAGATGCCCAGCACGGCGGCCACGATGGGCACCAGCCAGATAACCGGGACCTTGCGCCGCGGTTTCACGGTTGCCGTAGCTTCAGTCATTGTTGTCCTTGATCCGATCCCAGATCAGCCGGGTGTCGAAGGAATTCGCCGCTAGCATAGTAGACACAACCACACCGGCAAAAGCGACCGCGGCCGGGCCTGGCAGGATCACCAGCAACCCGGTCAGGTGAATCAGTGCTACCAGGATCGCCACGACAAACACGTCCACCATGCTCCACTTGCCGATCAGCTCCGTCAGCCGGTAGATCTGTGTGCACTGCGCCGGGCTGGCGGGCTCGCTTCGATAGCCGTTCCAGACCAGGTAGAACAGCGCGATGAGCTTCGCGATCGGGACCATCACGCTGGCGATAAAAATGACCCCGGCGATGGGATAGGAACCCAGTTTGATCAGCAACACCACGCCGCCGAGGATGGTCGATGGCTCGCCTTTGCCGAGCTGGAGCGTGGTCATGATCGGCAGCACGTTGGCCGGTATGTAGAGAATCACGGCGGTGAACAGCAGGGCCAGGGCGCGCTGCAGGCTGTCAGCTTTGCGCAGGTGAAGTGCGCTGCCACAGCGGCTGCACTCGTGCAGTTCCGCCGGGTCGAGCCGGTGACAGACGTGACACAGGGCCAGCCCCCGGGCGGCGGCGGTGTTGCCGGGATAACTCAAGCGCTCGCTGCCTCTATCTCTTTCCAGACCTGCATTCGGTCCAGGCCGGAGATCGCGGCGGTCAGGCACACCGCGAATAAAATGTAGGCAAGGAATGACAAGCCCAGCTCGACCTTCGCGAGCTTCGCAATTTTCACCAGGCTGACGATCGTGCCGATCACGAACACTTCGACCATCGCCCATTCGTTCAGCTTGAACATCAGCTTGCCCAGCCGGGGCAGCCACTGAGCCCTTCGCTGCAGCACCAGCGGGGTTACCAACGCAATGACGGTGGCGAGTAAAGCAATGGGTAACGCGATGATGCACACGAACACGATTACGGCCAGAATGGGATCCTGCTCGCGGTAGATTGCAATCGATGCTTCCGGCAGCGTCATCACGTTCTCGATCCCGCCACTGGACAGCGTCAGGAACGGATAGGCAAGAGCAATGACAAAAAACACGCAGCCGGCGATCGCGAAGGCCAACGCGCGCTCGAAACCCTGCCTGGGGCGCTGGGTCAGGGTGTGGCCACAGCGGGGACACAAGGCCCGTTCCCCTTCCTGGATCTCCGGCACATCGATCAGCAGGTCGCACTCCTCGCAGGCCGTGTGCGTGATGTGCTGGCTGCCGCTCATAACTGAAAGTTTAGCTTCCACGAGGGAACGGCACGTTCAATTCGGTGGCAACAAATTCTTGCCATTTCGCGCCACGTTGGCTGGTCAGGACCTTGCCACGCCCTGCAGGCCCGCAGCCAGTTCCGGGTCGGCTAACGCGTAATCCAGGTTGGCCTGCACGTAACCCAGCTTGTTGCCGCAGTCATAGCGCTTGCCGTCGAAGCGATAGGCACGCACGGTTTCATCGGCCAGCAGGTCGGCAATCGCATCCGTCAGCTGAATTTCACCTCCGGCGCCTCGTCCAGTGGTCTCCAGCTTGTCGAACACGCGGGGTGTCAACAGGTAGCGGCCGACCACCGCGAGGGTGGACGGTGCATCCGCGGGCGCCGGTTTTTCAACGATCTTCTGCATGCGCAGCTCGTCATCGACGGCCACGATGCCGTAGCTGCTGGTCTTCTCGCGGGGCACGTCCTCCACGGCAATCAGGCTGTTGCCGTGACCGGCGAACTCGCGGGCCATTTGTGCCAGGCAACCCGTCTCAGCCCGAATCAGGTCGTCGGGCAGGTGCACGAAAAAAGGTTCGTCCCCCACGGCCGGGCGGGCACACAGCACGGCGTGGCCAAGCCCCAGCGGCTCACCCTGGCGAATGTACACGCAGCTCACATCGCGCGGCAGGATGCCACGCAGCGTTGCGAGCAATTCGGTCTTGCCACCCTCTTCCAGGGCCCGCTCAAGGTCGGCGTCGATATCGAAGTGGTCTTCGATGGCCCGCTTGCTGCTATGGGTGATGAATACCAGGCGCGTGGCGCCCGCCTGCACAGCCTCTTCCACGGCAAGCTGCATCAGCGGCTTGTCGACGATCGGCAGCATCTCTTTGGGTACCGCCTTCGTGGCGGGCAAAAACCGTGTGCCCCGGCCGGCGACCGGGAACACGGCGGTACGAACGGGTGCGGGCATGGTGATCCCCTGGCAACAGCAGCCGCGATTCTAGCCAATCGCAGCAGCCCGTGCCGGGCGACCCGGTGGGCCCGCTGCCACGCGGACCCACCGTTGGCTTTACCTACTGCGTCATGGCCCCGACTTCGATGTTGTCGCGATTGGCATCGAGTATCTGCAAGCCGATGCCGCGCACGTTCAGCAAGTCCTCGGGCGCCTGAAACGCGCCGAAGGCTTCCCGGTATTCGATGATGGCCTCGGCCCTCGACACACCGACACCGTTCAGCTCGGCCGCCAGGGTTTCTGCATCGGCATTGTTGATGTCTACGGCACCCGCCAGCAGCGGGAGCAGGCTTGCGGCGCCAGCCAGCACCGATAGGATGGATCGCATGTCAGTCTCTCCTTGCGCATCAGCCGGACAGCCCCGCGCTGCCGGTCAGTGGAGATGCATGCTAGGCGGCCGCGCCCGCCGAGCCTATCGCTCTAACGCACGCGTTGGCGCAGAAATGCAGTGTGAAGGCGCGACGCCGGACCAGGCGCCACGACAAGGCTATTCGGCTGCCTGCCCCGGCAAACTGCGCAATGCCCTGACCTCGGCTTCTGCGAGGTTGGTTGACCGGCGCAACCGGCGCCGTTCACCGTAAGCCCGCATCAGCGCCAGCCCGGCACACAGCACCCCGAAGGCCCAGCCCGCACCGAAGGCAATGATCATGGCCAGGGAGGCCTTCACCTCGAAGCTCCCCACGGCCAGGTCGAGAGAAATCACGTCGGTATTGAGCGCCGCGAAAGCCGTGGCAGCCAGCAAGACCACGATCAGCAGCACCAGGTAGAGGAGATTGCGAACCAGTTTCATCTTGCCGGGCCCCACGCCACAACTAAACCGCGTGGGCCCAAAGTGTACTGCAAGAACGGCTCAGTCGCGGATCGGCAGGTCCCGGTGTTCGTTGACCCGCTCGCGCAGGTCCTTGCCCGGCTTGAAGTGCGGCACGTACTTGCCCGCCAGCGCGACCGCCTCACCCGTCTTCGGATTGCGCCCCATGCGCGGCGGTCGATAGTGCAGTGAAAAACTGCCGAAACCGCGAATCTCGATTCGCTCACCCTTCGACAGCGCATCGCTCATCAGTTCGAGCAGATGCTTCACCGCCAGTTCCACGTCCTTCCCAGGCAGGTGCTTTTGCTTCCGTGCAATGACCTCGATTAGTTCAGACTTTGTCATCGCCAACCGCCAGTTACCCCAATTATGCTGCCACCCGTATCGGCTGGCCGAATACTCCGCGCCCGTTATCCGGCGGGCGCGGAGCTCCCCCTACTCTTCTTTTTCCGCCTGGTCCGCTTCGGGCTCGGCTTCGGGCTCGGCTTCCGGCTCGGCCTCGGCCGGCGGCGTTTCCTCTGCCGGCGCGGCTCCTTCAGACTTGCCTGAAATCTGTGCCTTCAGCAGGTCACCCAGCGTGGTGCCGGACGCCGCCGCAGCCGATTCCGACCGGTAGCTTTCTACGGCCTGCGCCTCCTCGTGCGCTTCCTTCGCCTTGATTGACAAAGAAATAACACGATTCTTGCGGTCCAGGCCAATAAATCGGGCCTCCACCTCTTCACCGACCTTCAGTACGGTGCGGGCATCTTCCACCCGGTCGCGGGACAGCTCGCTGGCGCGCAGCTGGCCCTCGATGTCACCTTCGAGCTGAATGACGGCGAATCGCGGCTCGACTTCCTTGACCGTGCCCTTGACGATGGTGCCCTTCGGATGTTCCGCGAGAAAGGTCGAGATCGGGTCCTGGTCGAGCTGCTTCACGCCGAGAGAAATGCGCTCGCGCTCGGGGTCGATGGACAGCACGACGGCCTCCACCTCTTCGCCCTTGCGGTACTTGCGCACGGCATCCTCACCCTCCAGTTCCCAGGAAATGTCGGACAGGTGCACCAGCCCGTCGATGCCGCCGTCCAGGCCGATGAACAGGCCGAAGTCGGTAATCGACTTGACCTTGCCCGTGACCTTGTCGTTGCGGTTGTAGCTGGCAGCAAACTCCGCCCACGGATTCGACTGGCACTGCTTCAGGCCGAGGGAAATACGGCGGCGCTCTTCATCGATGTCCAGCACCATCACTTCGACTTCGTCGCCGATCTGCACCACCTTGGCCGGATTAACATTCTTGTTCGTCCAGTCCATCTCGGACACGTGCACCAAGCCTTCGACACCGTCTTCGATTTCCACGAAGCAGCCATAGTCGGCAATGTTGGTGACCTTGCCGAACAGGCGGGTCTTCGGCGGGTAACGCCGGGCGATGTTCTCCCACGGGTCGGCACCCAGTTGCTTGATGCCCAGCGACACGCGGTTCTTCTCCCGGTCGAAGCGGAGAATCTTCACGTCGATTTCGTCACCGACGTTAACCACTTCCGACGGGTGACGCACGCGCTTCCACGCCATGTCCGTGATATGCAGCAGCCCGTCGATCCCACCGAGGTCGACGAACGCGCCGTAGTCGGTCAGGTTCTTCACGATACCCTTGATGGTCGCGCCTTCCTGCAGTGACGACAGCAGGTTTTCCCGCTCCGCGCTGTACTCTTCTTCCACCACCGCGCGGCGGGACACCACCACGTTGTTGCGGCGCTGGTCGAGCTTGATGACCTTGAATTCGAGATCCTTGCCCTCCAGGTAGCTCGGGTCGCGCACCGGGCGCATGTCCACCAGCGAACCGGGCAGGAAGGCCCGCACGAAATCGATGTCGACGGTGAATCCGCCTTTCACCCGCCCGTTGATGATGCCGTGAACGACCTTGCCGTGTTCGAAAGCGTCTTCCAGGCGTTCCCACGTCCGGGCGCGCTTCGCCCGCTCGCGCGACAGCTTGGTCTCGCCGGTGCCGTCTTCCACGGCGTCGAGCGCAACCTCGACCTCGTCACCGATAGTGACTTCGATGTCGCCGTGTTCATTACGAAACTGGTTGGCCGGGATGACGGCCTCTGACTTGAGGCCAGCGCTGACAACGACGACTTCGGGTGATACGTCGACAACGAGTCCGGTCAGGATAGTGCCGGGCTTGATTCGCTCGCTGGCAAGAGATTCTTCAAAAAGTTCAGCAAAATTTTCAGTCATTCCAATTACTCACCCGAAGGCGTTTGATTTGCGCCACCAACGTCCTGTTGGCAAGCGGTTGTACACAGCCGGATCCAATCCCTGGGATCCGGGACTCACTCCATTCCTTTTCCGGGCAAGTTCAATTCCGGGAAGGCCGTCACCGCCCAGCTCATGACTTGTGCCACCACAGCGTCAATGCTGAGCCCCGTCGTATCGAGGTGCCACGCGTCCGGCGCCGCCTTCAATGGCGCGACGGCTCGCGCCGCGTCGCGGCGATCCCGCTCCCCCAACTCCTCCGAAAGGCGCGCGAGGCTAACATCAATACCCTTGTCTTTCAACTGCTTATAGCGCCTCCGGGCCCTTTCTTCAACGCTGGCGGTCAGGAACACCTTCAACCTGGCCCCGGGAAAAACCACCGAGCCCATGTCGCGGCCGTCGGCCACCAGGCCCGGCGGGCGACAAAAGGCCCGCTGCCGGTCGATCAGCGCGGTGCGCACCGCGGGCAATGCGGCCACGCGGGACGCACCCTGGCTGCAGCCCTCGCTTCGAATCGCCTCGCTCACGTCGTCACCGGCGAGGCTGATGCGCCCGTCCGTGGCGAAGACCACGTCCAGGCGCTGGGCCCGTTGCGTCACCCCGGCTTCATCATCCAGGTCGATCCCGGCCCGCATCGCATCCAGCGCCACGAGCCGGTACAGCGCCCCGCTGTCCAGTAGGTGCCAGTCCAGCTGCGCCGCCAGCGCCTGGCAGACCGTCCCTTTGCCGGCACCGCCGGGCCCGTCCACGGCGATCACGGGAATGTCCTCAGTTGCCATGGTCGTGTTCTTCCAGCGCGATGTCGACCTCGCGCGCCAGCCCGGCAAAGCCCGGGAACGACGTCGCCACGTTAGCGGTATTGCGGATCGTCACGGGGCCGGCGGCGGCTACCGCACCGGCCGCAAATGCCATCGCGACACGATGATCACCACCGCTGTCCACCACACCCCGCTGCAGTGTGCCGCCGCGAATAACCGCCCCGTCCGGGCGTTCATCCACCTGCACACCCAGGGCGCGCAGCCCGGCCGCCATCACCGCAATGCGATCGCTTTCCTTGTGGCGCAGTTCTGCGGCCCCGCTGATCTGCGTCTCGCCCTGCGCCAGCGCCGCGGCGACGAATAGCACCGGAAACTCATCGATGGCCAATGGCACCAGTTCGGGTGGCACACGGATCCCCTGCAGCTCGGCCGGGCGCACGGTAATCCGGCCGGCCGGCTCCGCGTCCTTGCGGCATTCCTCGATCTGCAAATCCGCCCCCATCAGTTCCAGTATGCGCAGCACACCGGTGCGGGTCGGGTTCAGGCCGACATGCTCAATTTGCAATTCCCCTGCCCCGCCGACGCTGGCCGCGAGCAGGAAAAACGCGGCTGAGGACAGGTCGCCCGGGACGTCCACCGAGCTTGCAGTGAGTCGCTGACCGCCGGCCAGGATCACGGCACCGGCATCCCGCCGGAGCCTGACGCCAAACTGTTTCAACATGCGCTCCGTGTGGTCACGGGTCACTGCGGGCTCGACCACCCGCGTGTCGCCGTCCGCATAGAGCCCGGCCAGCAGCACGGCGGACTTCACCTGCGCACTCGCCACCGGCAGTCGGTAATCGATGCCGTGCAGGCTGCGCGCACCGCGCACCTGAAGCGGGGGTTTCCCGTCGCGGGTATCGATCTCGGCACCCATCAGGCGCAGCGGTTCCGCCACCCGGTTCATGGGGCGCTGGCACAACGAACTGTCGCCCGTGAGCTGCGAATCAAAGGACTGGCCGGCCAGCAGCCCGGCGAACAGGCGCATCGCGGTGCCGGAATTACCCATGTCCAGCACCTGTTGCGGCGCCTGCAGACCGCGCAGGCCCGCGCCGCGCACCCGCACGGTTGAAGCTTCGTCCTGCGCGATGGTCACGCCCATCGCCCGCAGGGCCGACAGGGTCGCCAGGCAGTCTTCGCCGGCCAGAAACCCGTTGATGGCGGTATCGCCGTCAGCAATCGCGCCCAGCATCAGGGCCCGGTGTGAAATCGACTTGTCGCCCGGCACGCGCACCCGGCCGGCGATCTGTTGCGCCGGCTGCACCGTATAACTGGAGGTCACAGCCCCGACTCCAGGCAGCGCGGCAGCACCGCCAGCAGGCGTTCATTCTGCTCCGGCAGGCCGACGGTGATGCGCAGGTGGTTGGGCAACCCGTAGTTGCCCACCGGCCGCACGATGATGCCCTCGCGCAGCAGGGCCTCGTAAACCGGCGCGACGGGCCGGCCCAGGTCCGCCAGGACGAAATTGCCGACCGACGGCGGCACGCCCAGCCCCATGGAACGCAAACCCCCGGTCAGCTGCTGCAGGCCCTCGGCGTTCAGCGTGCGGCTGCGGTCAATGAACTCCCTATCCTCCAGCGCGGCGAGCGCGGCGGCCTGCGCCAGCGTGCTGGTGTTGAACGGCTGGCGCACCCGATTCATCAGCTCCGCCACCTCCGGGTGACTCACCGCGTAACCGATGCGCAGTCCGGCCAGCGCGAAGGCCTTGGAGAACGTTCGCGTCACGACCAGGTTCGGGTAGTCGGCGAGCAGTGCCACGCCGTCCGGATAGCCGCCTTCGCTGACGTATTCGGCGTAGGCCTCGTCGAGCACCAGCAGCGCATCGGGCGGCAGTTCGTCGAGCATCCAGCGTATCGCGGTCTCGCTCAGCCAGGTGCCCGTGGGATTGTTGGGATTGGCCACGTAAACGAGCCGCGTGAGTGGCCCGCAGCACTCCGCGAGGGCATGCGGATCATGACCGAGCG
Organism: Chromatiales bacterium; assembly: GCA_020351875.1. Classification (GTDB taxonomy): domain Bacteria; phylum Pseudomonadota; class Gammaproteobacteria; order Steroidobacterales; genus J054. The sequence goes on from CP070671.1 coordinate 25,703, forward strand.
GCTGCGCCGGGTCGGTCGCCGGCAACGACACGGCCATGCGCGCGGTCGCCCCCGCTTCCTGCACCGCCAGCGCGTAAACCACGAACGCGTGCCGGTCGTAGACCGCCTCGAGTTCCGGGGTCAGGAAGGTTTCCGCGAGCAGCACCAGCACATCGTTGGAGCCGTTGCCCAGCGTAATCTGCTCCGGGGCCACACCGTGCCTTTCTGCCAGGCGCAGTTTCAGCAGGTGACCGGCGCCGTCCGGATACAGGTTCAGCGTGGCCGCCGCGTCGCGAATGGCGGCGAGCGCGGCGGCGGGCGGCCCGAGCGGATTCTCGTTGGACGCGAGCTTCAGCGTATCCGACACGCCGTACTCGCGTTCCAGTTCCTCGATCGGTTTGCCCGGCTGGTAAGGGTGCAACCCACGCACACCCGGGGCCGCGAGGGCCGAAAAACGAGACTGGCTGGTCATGCGTACCGGTGCCCGCGTCAGAGCACGGCCTTGGGGTAGGAGCCCAGCACGCGGAACAACTGGGCGCGTTGTTCCAGTTCGGCCAGCGCGGCGGCGACGGGCTCGTCGTCTGCGTGACCGTCGATGTCGACGAAGAACACGTAGTGCCACTTGCGCTGGCGCGACGGACGCGACTCGATGCGACTCATGCTGACGCCGTGCGTCGACAACGGCTCGAGCAGCCGGTGCAATGCGCCGGCATCTTCGGTGCCCGCGGTGGACAGCAGCAGGGTGGTCTTGTCTTCTCCGCTCGCCGGGAACAGGCGCCGGCCCACGACCAGGAAGCGAGTGGTATTGTCCGGACGGTCTTCGATGTCGGCGACAAGCTTCTCCAGGCCGTAGACCTCGGCCGCCGCGTCACCCGCGATGGCCGCGGTGCCCACCTCGTCGCGTGCGCGCCGCGCGCCCTCGGCATTGCTGGCCACCTCGATCTGCTCGGCGTCAGGCAGGTATTCCTTCAGCCACGCGCGGCACTGGGCCAACGACTGCGGGTGCGCGCAGACGCGCAACACCTTGTCCAGGCCCTCCATGCTGCCGAGCAGGTGCTGGCGAATGCGCAACTCCACCTCGCCGCAAATCTTCAGCGGCGACATCAGGAAGCTGTCGAGCGTGTGCGACACGAATCCGGCGGTGCTGTTTTCGATCGGTACCACGCCGAAGTCGGCCACCCCCGACTCCACTTCGTGAAAAATCTCGTTGATGGTCGGCATCGACAGCGCGTTCACCGAGTGCCCGAAGTGCTTGTAGACCGCCGACTGGGTGAACGTGCCTTCCGGCCCGAGGTAGGCCACTTTCAGCGGTTCTTCCTGGGCGAGGCAGGCCGACATGATTTCGCGAAACAGCCGGGTCATTTCCTCGTCGGTGAGCGGACCCTTGTTGCGCGCCACGACCTTGCGCAACACCTGGGCCTCGCGCTCGGGCCGGTAATACTCCACCGGGCCCACGCTGCCGCCCTTCGCAATGGCCACCGCCTGCGCGTGGCGCGCCCGCTCGCTGATCAGCTCGTGAATTTTTGAATCGACGTCGTCGATGCGCTGGCGCAACTCGTCGAGGTTCGGACCCGCGCCACTGGCCTGTTCTTTGCCCATGTTCGCCGCGTCCCCGATCAGGCCTCGAGCGGCTGCCCGAGATTGCGCACCCGCAGTACGCCCTTGATATTGCGCATGGTGTCCATCGTGGCCTCCGGCACCGCGCCGTCGAGATCCACGATGGTGTACGCGATGTCGCCCAACGACTTGTTCAGCAGGTCGGCGATATTGAGGCCGGCGTCGGCCAGCGCGGTGGAAATCTGGCCGACCATGTTCGGCACGTTGGCGTTCGCAATCGTGATGCGATGCGCGTCCATGCGCGGCAGGTCCGACTCAGGGAAATTCACCGAGTGCCGGATCACCCCGTCTTCCAGGTAGGCCCGCAGGTTGTTGGCCACCATGACCGCGCAGTTTTCTTCTGCCTCGTTCGTCGACGCACCCAGGTGCGGCAGCGCGATGACCCCGGCATGATCGATCGCGTCGCGGGTCGGGAAGTCGGTCACATAGGCGCCCAGGTGCCCCGAATCCAGCGCCGCGAGCGCGGCCTTCTCGTCCACGATCTCACCGCGGGAAAAGTTCAGCAGGATGGTCCCCGGTGGCGTCAGGCTCAAACGCTCGTCGTCGATCAGGCCGCGCGTTGCGTCGACCAGCGGCACGTGCACCGTGATCATGTCTGAGCGGCTGATCAGGTCGTCCAGGTTGCGTGCCTGCTCGACGCCGGAAGACAGTTCCCAGGCCCGCCGCACGGTGATCTGCGGGTCATAGCCGATCACGCGCATGCCGAGCGACAGGGCCGTGTTGGCGACCTGCACGCCAATCGCCCCGAGCCCGATGACCCCGAGCGTGCGGCTGGGGAGCTCGAAACCCACATATTTTTTCTTGCCCGACTCCACTAGCTTGTTCAGTTCCGGCCCGGCACCCTCGAGCTCGCGCACGTACTGCCAGCCCGGACACAGGTTGCGCGCGGCCAGCAACATGCCGGCGATGACCAGTTCCTTCACCGCGTTCGCATTCGCGCCCGGCGCGTTGAACACCGGGATCCCGCGCTTGGTGAGCGCTTCCACCGGGATGTTGTTCACGCCGGCACCCGCGCGCGCGACACCCTGCACGGTCTCGGGAATCTCCATGTCGTGCATGTTGTAAGAGCGCAGCATGATCGCGTCCGGGTGGCCGATTTCCGATGCCACCTCGTATAGCTGCCGCGGCAGGCGGCGCAGCCCGACTACAGAAATATTATTAAGAGTCAGTATCTTATACATCTTTATTAAAGCGATTAATTATGCCCGGCGACGTTCAAAATCCGCCATGAAGCTGATCAATGCATCCACCGCTTCCTGACTGACCGCGTTGTAGATGCTGGCTCGCATGCCGCCGACAGAGCGGTGGCCCTTCAGGTTGGTCAGTCCGGCGGCCGTGGCTTCTGTCAGGAACTCGCCGTCGAGTTCCGGCTTCGCCAGCGTGAACGGTACATTCATCCATGAGCGGTAGGCCGGGGCGACCGGGTTCGAGTAGAAAGGCGACTCGTCGATCGCAGCGTACAGACTGGCCGCCTTGCCGTGGTTCATCTCCGCCATCGCCGCGAGTCCGCCCTGGCGCTTCAGCCAGGCGAACACCAGCCCCGCCACGTACCACGCGAAGGTCGGCGGCGTATTCAGCATGGAACCACCCTCGGCGTGAGCCGCATAGCTGAGGATGCGCGGCAGGCTCGCCTGCGCATCGCGTGCCAGCAGGTCCTTGCGGATGATGACCACGGTGATGCCCGCCGGCCCGATGTTTTTCTGTGCGCCGGCATAGATCACGCCAAAGCGGCTGACATCCACCGGCCGCGACAGGATGGTCGAAGACATGTCAGCGACCAGCGGTGCGGCGCCCACCGCCGGCGGCTCGTGGATTTCGACCCCGCCGATGGTTTCGTTCGGCGTGTAGTGCAGGTAGGCCGCGCCGGGCGTGCACTGCCAGCTTACCTGGGGCGGCACGTCGGTGTAGTTGCTGTCGGCAGCATCGGCCACCACGTTCGCCCTGCGCAGCGCCTTTGCCTCTTTCACCGCCTTTGTCCCCCACGCGCCGGTGACCAGGTAGTCCACGGTCTGCTCCGGGCCGGCGAGGTTCAGCGGCAGCAGCGCGAACTGGGTCGTCGCGCCACCCTGCAGGAACAGCACGGCATAGTCGTCCGGAATCGCCAGCAGTTCGCGCAGATCGGCCTCGGCCTGCTCGGCCACGCTGATGAATTCCTTGCTGCGATGGCTGAGTTCCATCACGGTCATCCCGGTACCCATCCACTCGGGAATATCCGCCTGGATCTGTTCCAGCACTTCCAGCGGTAATGCCGCCGGGCCCGCACTGAAGTTGAAAACGCGCGTCATCTTGGAGTCCTTCCCCGTCTGCAGGCCGGCATTGGCCCGCGGTTATTCTTCGTCCGCCAGGGCCATGATCCGGTCCAAGCCCACCAGCCGGTCGCCTTCGTCCAGGCGGATCAGCCTGACACCCTGGGTATTCCGGCCCTGCACGGAGACTTCGGCCACCGGCACCCGCACCAGCGTGCCGCCCGTGCTGATCAGCATGACCTCGTCGTCGTCGTTCACTTCAATCGCGCCCACCATGTGCCCGTTGCGCTCGGTGGTATGAATCGCGATGACGCCCTGCCCGCCCCGGCCATGCGTCGGGAAATCGGCGATAGGCGTGCGCTTGCCATAGCCGTTTTCCGTCGCGGTCAGGATCTGGGCGTCGCCGACGATCAGCAATGCGATCACTTCGTGATCGGCGGCCAGGCGAATGCCGCGCACGCCGGACGCGACGCGACCCATCGGCCGGACCTCCGACTCATGGAAGCGAATGGCCTTGCCGGAACTCGCGAACAGCATGATGTCGCGTTCGCCGTCGGTAATGGCCACGTCGACCAGCTGGTCCCCGTTGCGCAGATCGATCGCGCGGATGCCATTGGAGCGCGGCCGGGAGAATGCATCGAGCCGGGTCTTCTTGACGGTACCGTGACTGGTGGCCATGAACACGTAGTGCTCGGCTTCGAAACCGCGCACCGGCAACACCGCGTTGACCCGTTCATTCGCCTCCAGCGGCAACAGGTTCACCATCGGCCGCCCGCGTGACCCGCGACTGCCGCGCGGCACCTGGTAAACCTTCAGCCAGTAGGCCTTGCCGCGGCTGGTGAAGCACAGCAGCGTGTCGTGACTGTTGGCCACGAACAGCTTGTCGATGAAATCTTCGCCTTTGACTTTTGCGGCGGCGCGCCCGCGGCCGCCGCGGCGCTGTACCTGGTAGGTGTCCAGCCCCTGGGACTTCGCGTAGCCACCGTGGGAAATAGTCACCACGAGATCTTCGTGGGGGATCAGATCCTCGATGCTGAGCTCGTCGTGGTTCTCGACGATGTCGGTGCGCCGCTCGTCGCCATAGCGCTCGCGAATATCTCGCAGCTCTTCACGGATCACATCCAGCAGCCGGTCCGGGTTTTCCAGGATCTCGAGCAGGTCTTCGATCTTCACCAGGATCTCGCGGTACTCGCTCAGGATTTTTTCCTGCTCGAGCCCGGTCAGGCGATGCAGCTGCAGGTCGAGGATCGCCTTGGCCTGCGCCGGCGACAGGAAATAGCCCTTCTTGCTCTGCCCGTAGGCCTCGTCCAGGTCGTCCGGGCGGGTGCGAATTGCGCCCGCCCGCTCGAGCATTTCCGTGACCGCGCCGGGCGGCCAGGGCTTCGCCTTCAGTGCCTCGCGCGCCTCGGCCGGCGACGACGAGGCCTTGATCAGCGCAATCACCGGGTCGATGTTGGCCAGCGCCACGGCCAGGCCTTCCAGGATGTGCGCCCGCTCGCGGGCCTTGCGCAATTCGTAGACCGTGCGCCGGGTGACCACCTCGCGCCGGTGGCGCAGGAAAGCTTCCAGCAACTCCTTCAGGTTCAGCAGGCGCGGCTGGCCGTCGCGCAGCCCGACCATATTGATGCCGAACACGCTTTCCAGCGGCGTCTGCTTGAACAGGTTGTTCAGCACGACGTCGCTGTTTTCCCCGCGCCGCAGCTCGATGACCACGCGCATGCCTTCCTTGTCGGACTCATCGCGCAGTTCGGTGATGCCCTCGATGCGCTTCTCGCGCACCAGCTCGGCGATCTTTTCGATCAGCCGGGCCTTGTTCACCTGGTAGGGAATCTCGGTGACGATGATGGCTTCCTTGCCGCGCTCGTCCACCGGTTCCATGTGGGTGCGCCCGCGCACGTAGATCCGGCCACGGCCGGTCATGTACGCCGCATAGATGCCCTGCACGCCGTTGATGACACCGGCCGTCGGGAAATCGGGCCCCGGCAGCTTGGCCATCAGCCCCTGGATACCGATTTCGGGATCGTCGATCAGGGCCAGGGTGGCATCGATGACTTCCGTCAGGTTGTGCGGGGGCACATTCGTGGCCATGCCCACGGCGATGCCGGCCGAGCCGTTGATCAGCAGGTTCGGCACCCGTGTGGGCAGTACCGCTGGCTCGTGCTCCGACTCGTCGTAGTTCGGCACGAAGTCGACGGTTTCCTTGTCGATGTCGGCCAGCAGTTCCGCGGCAATGCGGTCCATGCGCACTTCGGTGTAACGCATCGCGGCCGGGGCATCGCCGTCGACCGAGCCGAAGTTGCCCTGCCCGTCGATCAGCGGGTAACGCATGGAGAACGGCTGCGCCATGCGCACGATCGTGTCGTAGA
>CP070671.1:32010-134909 GCA_020351875.1 Chromatiales bacterium
ACCCTGAAGCGGCTGAAGGCGGAAGATGTGTACCTGTCGTCACAGTCTTTCGGCTTCGTGCGCATCTTCGCGGCCCAGGTCCAGGACTCCGAGCGCGGCCGCAAGTCCGCACAGGTGATGGACGGTGTGGACAACCTGATGACCACGGCGAAAAAGCTCAGCATCCCGGTGGCCTTCGGCACGGACGCGTTCGGCTCGCTGCGCGCCTACGAGGCGGCGGTGAAAGAATTCGGCTATCGGCTGCGCTGGTTCGACTCGCTGGAGATTCTCAAACAGGCCACGAGCCACAACGCCAAACTGCTCGCACTCACCGGGCCGAGGAACCCCTACCCGGATGGCCCCCTCGGTGTCATCCAGCCGGGCGCCTATGCAGACCTGCTGATCGTGAACGGCGACCCGCTGACCGACGTGCGCGTGCTGGAAGACTACGAGAACAACATCCGGCTGATCATGAAAGACGGCCAGGTGTACAAGAACACGCTCTAGTCGCGGCGCGTCAACGGTGGCGGGCTAGTTGCAGTTCGCCAGCCCGTTGATCCACGCGTTGATCAGGTTCAGCCCGGCGGTATCTATCTCGTGGGAGCCCAGCGGCGGCATGCCGTTGATATCGCGCACGTTCATGCGCGCGGGCAACACGGAGTTGGCCGCATTGCCCGGCGCGATGATCCGCGCGTTGGGCCCGATGCCCAGATCGCCCGCGTTCGGCACCACGTCGCAGGCGTTGGTATTCGCCAGCGCGGTGTCATAGCGGAAGTCCAGGTTGGTCGGCGTTGGCCCGCCCGGACGGTGGCACTGTGCACAGTTGGTGTGCAGGTAAGCCCGGGCGCGGTCCGTCAGCGACTCGTTGCCATCGGCCGGGTCGGCCAGAGCCGGCAGTGATGACACCGGTGCCGGCAGCGGGTTGGTGAACATCATGATGTGTTCCAGGGTCTCCAGCTGGTTGGCGGTGATGCCGGTGCTCGGGTAGGTCAGGTCGCCGTTCAGCTGCGCCACTTCGGGCCCGAGACTGAAGCCTGCCGCGCTGGTGTGGCACTGCATGCACTCGCCTTCGCTGGGATAGATCCAGATCTGGCCACCGACGTCGCGAAGCTTGCCGCCCCTGACCCGGGTCGCCACCGTTTCCGTGTTGTTCCACTCGTAGGTGTACCCGGCCCAGATACCGTCCGGGTGGCGCATCAGCAGGCGGGTTTCGATCAGCTGCCCGCCGAGCTCGAAACTCTTCATGATCACCGTGCCGCTGGGGAACACGAAGTCGCCGCTGCCGTCGATGTTGATGGTGGTGCCGTCCGGCAGACCCATCCACCGGCCCTTCGCTGCCCCGTCCGACCAGAACGGGGCATTGACGGTGTAGGGCACCAGGCCGGAGGCCGGTTGCGTGGGATCGTTCGTATCCACGCAGCCGGTGGCCTCGAGATCGTCCGGGATGGTGTCCGGCGTGCCGCCACCGCCGGCAACCAGTCGGCGGATGCGGTTGTTGGAGAAATCGGCGAAGTACAGCTCGTCGTCTTCGCCCAGCGCAAAGGCGGAAATGTTGTACGGCGTGTCGATCAGCAACTCGTTCGTATAGCCACCGAACCCGTCATCCTGCAGCGCCCAGATGCGGCCGGAACTGAAGTCAGCGAACACGTAGCGGCCGGTCAAACCGGGAATGACAGTGCCCCTGTACACGTAGCCGCCGGTGATGGAGTTATTGCCGCTGCCATGCGGGTACTCGCTGACCGGGTCGATCAGCCCGCCCGCCGGGCAACCGTTCAGCTCGAAGTTATTCGCGCCCTCGCGGCAGTCCCAGCCGTAGTTACCGCCACGCTCGATGATGTCGACCTCTTCCCATGCGCCCTGGCCCACGTCGCCGAGCCACAGCTGCCCGGTGGGTTCGTCGAAACCCCACCGCCACGGGTTACGCAGGCCCCACGCATAGATCTCCGGACAGTCGTCGCCGTTGTTCTAAGTCGGGCCGCACTTCGCGTTGCCGGCAAAGGGATTGTCGGCCGGCACCTGGTAGCCGGGCACCGGGAACGCCACGCCGAGCACGTCGATGCGCAGCATCGAACCCAGCAGGTTCGTGGTGTTCTGGCCGGTCTCGTTCGGGTCACCACCACCACCGCCGTCACCGAGGCCGAAGTACAGGTAGCCGTCGTCCGGACCAAAGGCGATGTCGCCGCCGTTATGATTGCCGGCGAACTGGTCCACGGTCAGCAACACCTGTTCGGTGACATTGGTAGGTGCCGTGGTGTTATTGAGAATGAACCGGGACACGTGCGACGCACCGTCGCCGGCCCGCGTATAAGACAGGTAGATCTCCGGAGTTGCCGGGAAGTTCGGATGAAAAGCCATCCCGAGCAGGCCCCGCTCACCGCCGCTGAGCACGGACGACGTAATGTCGACATAGGTGCTGGGTGCGGCGGGATTGGCAACGTCAAACACTCGCACCACGCCAGACCGCTCGACCACGAACCAGCGCGAACCATCGCCCGGGGCCTGCAGAATCTTGGTGATGGAGCTGAAACCCGGCGACGCGGGGAATGGATCTTCCGTCCCGACGCTGGCCCCGGCCGTGGGCCGCGGTGGCGCCAGGCACGTGGTGTTGCTGGGCCGCTGCGACAAGCCGACCGGGACGCTGGCATCGTCGTCGAAAATCGTGCCGAGCCCGGTGCCGTCAGCCAGGTTTGCGTTGCCACTGAGGTTCGACAAGACCACCGTCAGCGTCTCGTCGTTCTCTTCGTCGGTGTCACCGACAACCGGCACCGTCATCGTCTGGCTGGTTACGCCGGCGACAAAGGTCAGCGTGCCGTTGGCGGCAACGTAGTCCGTCCCCTCGACCGCACTGCCCGCGTTCGTGGCGTAATCGACCGTGATCGTATCCGCATCAGCCGCGGACAGGGTCACCGTGAAATCCAGGTTCGCCTGCCCGGCATCGCCCTCGGCAACGCTCGCGTCCGTGATGCTGACGTTCACGGGCCCGGGGGGATTCTGGTTCACGGCACCGCCGCCACCACCACCGCCGCCGCCCGAACACGCGGCCGCAAGCAGCGCAGTGGCCACTGCGGCACCAATCCGGACAAGTTTAACGACGTTTCTCTTCGACATCCGTGTCCCGCGAACGCGCACCCGCGAAATAATTGTTACACACCCGATCGGGCAAAATGCGACCCACATCACCGTTGGCGGTGCAGGCCATCGCTTTGCGGTGCGGCGACAGAGCTTAAGTCACATGCATAGGGCAAGCCAAGTGCAACTTCCAACCTGCCGGGCCGGGTTCGGGCTCATGAGTCGCAGACTTCGACGGTAGCCAGGCCACCACGCCGCTCGTTGCGCAGCTCGTGCCACTTCGACTGGGCGTGACCCTCGGCCTTGATGCCAGGACTCGACCTGCCGCCGGCGCCATCCTTCAGCCGCCGCCAGGTGCCGCGAACCCCTTCGACCCGGAGCTCGATGCGCTCACCTTCCCGCATCTCGCGGATGCGCTGCTGCAAAGCCGCGTTGCCGTGTATGTCCTCGAGCCACAGGGCGTGGTCGCGAACCTGGACGAAACTCATGGGCCTGGCCTCTTGCTGTGTGCTGCTAGTCTTCGGGTAGATTCAGCGCGGCGCGGAGCCTTTGCAGATCGGGGTAACGCGTGGGGATATCGTCGCGATCTGCCGCCAGCCTGAGATCCCGGAGTTTCAACAGCGCATCCATCAGCACGTGCAGCGGCGGACCGCTGGCAGTCAGTCCCTGCATTCGCTCCGGCGGCAGTTCCTCGGCGGGCCGTTCGATGAACTTGCCGACCAGCGCATTGTGATGACTGGTCGCGGTGCGCCCGTGGGCCTCACAGACCTCGAGAAACATCCTGCCGTTTTGCTGGAACCAGTCGCGCGACGCCGAGCCATCGATGCACTCCAGCAGATCATCGAGCAGGCTCTGCCGGCGCATCACGTCCCGCAGCATGTTCTGATCTTCCGGCATCATGAACAGGAATTTGTCCACTAGTAACTGGGAGTAGGAGGGGTTGTCGGCGCGGCACAGGCCCAGCAGCAGGTCGATGGTGTTGATGCCGGCAAAGTCGCCCGCGTTCGCGCCGCGATACACGTGCTGGCCGACACGGTAAGGTTTGTAATAAGGCCGCACGCAGTAGAAAAACCGATCCGTGTCGAGCTTGGCAAACAGCAGCTCGTTGGATGCGACGACGTCTTCCAGCGCATCTTTCGCCGTCTTGAACAGCGCGTAAGCCACGGGATGGGAAATGCCGAGGGGCAGAATCCTCACCAGGGCATCGGCCGCCCGCTTGTAGGCCAGCACGCCCTGCGTGTTGTACTCGAGAAACACGTACTCCGCTTTCAGTGACGTGAAGCTCTTGTATTCGCCGTCGATGGCGGGGTTGTGGGTGGCGAGGTGGCTGGTGGCAAAGCGCGGCGCTACACCCAGGGACGCGCCGATATGCATGGCCAGTGCCGACGCTTCTTTCAGCGGCGACGTGCGTTCGCGGTCGGGATTGGTGATCTCGTGCCGACGGCAGGCCCCCATGTACAGGCCAACATTACCGAGCAGGTCGAAGGCGCTTTCGTAACCCTCGTCGGTATTGCCTTCGGCCAGCAGCCGAACCACGTGTTCACGCCCCTCGTCGACGAGCTGCTGCTTCAGCTCGGCGCCCGTATCTTCCACGGCCGCCCGCTGCTCCTGGGCAAAATAGAGTTCTTCCAGCTCGGTGTTCAGGTCCCGGAAGCGGGTCCGGATCCATTGATCGAAAGCCGCGGCGTTTGAAGTCACCATGTCCAACTCCTGTTCAGACAGTAGTGTTGCGCCGAAACCGGCTGGAAGGCAAGAAATGCTCGAGCAGGCTGCAGCGCAGCCCAACCGACCGCAATGATCTATGCCCTAGGCGGCGGGCCGAACCAGCCGGCGAACCATCCGCACACAGGCGGAATTCATGTATTGGATAGTGCCGTCTACCGAAACGAGACAATAGCCATCCTGCATACGCTCGAGCACGTATGCCATAGACTGAGTGGCCCGCGGCTGCCGGTAGCTGTCGCTCGCGCTCACTCCGCGAGTTTCTCCCGAATTGTCCATTGCTTAGCTTAACATTGCACAGTGAAATACCGATCGAGTGATGGCTGCGAGCAGTCCTGTCACCAATGGCTGGTAAACAACGGAGGACGCCCTGAAAAAATTGCTGATTTCGCTGTTCGTTCTGTGTGCCGTGCTCGTTGCAATGCTGGGTATTCTCGCGGTAATCATCGAAGCCAGGTTCAGGCCCGGGGAGCCCGTCGCGATTGCGGTGCCGGCGGAGGCCGGCTACCTGCGAGGCCAGGTCAACGAATCGACGGGATGGATTCCGTTCATGCTGCCGGGCATTGCGAACGCGGAGGTTTCACTGAGCCCCGGCGAGGACCGCGCCGTCAGCGACCAGGACGGCGCGTTTGCAATCGCGGATATCGTGCCGGGCGTTTATTCGGTCACGCTGGCTGCCGACGGTTTCGAAAGCGCAGTGATCGAAGGCGTGGCGATTGGCGGCGGTGTCGTCACGGCCCTGCCGGACGAGGCCCTGTTTCCCGCGATCAAGGGTCCACCGATCGCGCGGCTGAAGCTCGGCAGCCCGGCGCCTTTCGGCAAGCCGCCCCAATCCTGGCCCTACCTGACCACCGTGTACCTGGATGCGACGGACAGTGAGAACATCTCGCGAGACGGCATTCGTTTCGAATTCCGCGATGATGACGGCAAGCTGCTGACCGAGCCGCACTCGGACAACGACGAACCGCTGCAACCCGAAAAATCTCCAGTTCCGGGCGCGTCGCCCGCACTGTTCCTGTTCGAGCCGCCGCGCCCGGGCCGGTACACCGCGCGCCTGATCCTGACCAACGAAGCGGCACCGGGCGAGGAAGACGTCGCCGAGGTCACCGTGGACGCGGTCAATACGGCGCCCCGGGCCTTGCCATTCCTGATCGCCGGGCCACAACCGCCGCGGAAAAGGCCGACGGCGGAGCGGCGGGCATCAAGCGGCCTGAACGTGGTCAGACCAGGCGAACCGGTCTACCTGTTTGGCCAGGGACTGGACCTGAACCACGCCTCACCGGAGCGCTACAACCCGGGCGGCGTGCAACCCGATCTCTACGGCAAGAACCAGGACCACCTGCAGCGGCAGTTCGGCTTCACGTGGCAGCTGTTTTACATCGACCCGGACAGCGGAGACCGGATTACCGCGCAGGATCTGCTGCGTGGCCAGGACGGCACACCCGTGGCTGACGGTCAACTGGTCCACTTCACACCGGAACGCGCCGGCCGCTACGAGGCCGTACTGGCCGTCAGCGACAATGACCCTTACGGGCCACTGATCAGTGACGCGGCATCTTTGTCAGTGCTGGTTGTCGACGACGACTCGGCTCACGACGGCACCGCATGTGCCGCCTGCCACCAGGCGCAGGTAGGCAACTATGAGCTCACCGCCCACGAGCAGGCGGGCGTGGGATGTGAGCGTTGCCACGGGCCGGCCGCGGCGCACCTCGCGATAGACGAAGGCGCAGAGAATGACCTGGATGCGAAGCGCGCGACCCAGGCCGTGAACCTGGAGTCCGGCGTGTGCGGCCAATGCCATGCCGAGTACGGTGAATGGGAGAAATCGCGTCACGCGGACGGCATGCCCTTTGGCCACCTGGAAATCGCCCGCCCGCTACTCGTGCAATGTTCCAAGTGCCACTATGCGCGAACCTTCGCAGCGACCGTGTCCATGGCTGCAGACACTGGCGTGGCGTTCCACGACGTGGAATACAAGATGCGGGCGGGTGGCATCGGCCCGCTGATGCCTGACCTGTCGAAGGTGCCGGCCGCCGGTGAGACCGCGATCTCCTGCGTGGCCTGCCACAACCCGCACGAAGCTGTGGCCGGCGAGTCGGTCGGGCTGCGCACCGGCGACGCCGGCGCATTGTGCCAGACCTGTCACGAAGAGAAGTGGCAGAACGCCATCCTGGAAGCCACCGCGGGTACCGTGCGCAACGGCTACGAATATCCGGGCGAGGACTACTCGTTCAGGAACCCGCACAACACGCCGGCCAAGTGCGTGCTGTGTCACCTGGGCGACCGGAATAGTGCCGTGGATGCGAACGGGGTGCGCGCGGTCGGCGGCCATACGCTGCGCATGCGCGACGCAGGACCTGACGGGCGCCTCGGCGGCCTTGGCCCGAGCCCGGCGGATCCGCAAAGCGACAGGGCCGGGGACACGACCGACGATATCCTGCACATCGAGCCTTGCCTCGGCTGCCACAGGGATATCGACGGCTTCGACCGGAACGGCGCGCAACGCGAGATACACGCGAGATGGACCCGGCTCGGCGAATTATTGAAAACCGCCAACAACGGCACGTTGCCCGGCTTTCGTCCCGGCGATAAGTGCGCCACCTGCCATCGCGGCGGCACCGTACCCTTCGAGGACGACCCGGCGCTCGTGCTCGAGAATGCTTACACGAACTACAAGCTGGTCATGAACGACCGCTCGTGGGGAATCCACAACCCGCAATACATGCGAAAACTGCTGGCCGATTCCCTGGCAGCCGTCGAAGCCTATCTTTTGGCTCACGGGCAACGGGTACCTGGCGCCACTGAAATTACGGCAACAACGGTCTCGGATCGCTAGCGCCCTCTATTTGAGACAATGCTGCTCGGCCTCAGGCGGCCCGTCACAGCACCAAGGCATGCAGATGAGCGCTCCGTCCTTCGATATCATCGTATTCGGTGCCACGAGTTTCGTCGGCCAGATTCTGGCCCGTTACCTGGTGGAGACCTACCCCGAAGCTGGTGACCTCGCGTGGGCGGCCGCCGGTCGCTCGGCAGCGAAACTGGAAGAACTAAGATCCTCCCTGGGATCCGCAGCGACGGAGTTACCGCTGATCGTAGCCGATGCCCACGATCAGGCGGCACTGACCCGGCTGTGTGAACAGGCGGCCGTGGTGGTCTCCACCGTCGGGCCTTACGACCTGTATGGCGACACACTGGTCAAGGTTTGCGCAGAAACCGGCACGGATTACTGCGACCTCACCGGCGAGGTGCGGTGGATGCGACGCATGCTCCAGGCCCACGAACAGACCGCGCAGGATTCCGGCGCGAGGATCGTGCACGCGTGCGGATTCGACTCGTTGCCGTCGGACATGGGTGTGGCCTTTCTGCAGCAGCAGGCAATGCAACACTTCGGTGAATACTGCAGCCAGGTGCACATGCGCGTGGTGGCGGCATCGGGTGCCTTTTCCGGCGGCACCATCGCCACGCTGCTGAACGAGTCGAAGGCACTGGCGGAGAACCCGGCGCTGATCCGCGAATTGCGCAATCCCTACGCCCTCTGCCCGCCCGGCTACAGCAACCCCACGCGCCAGCACCGTATCACTTCAGCGGAGTTCGACCACGAACTGGGTAAATGGATCACGCCGTTCGTGATGGCCGCGGTGAACGAGCCCGTCGTGCTGCGTTCCCACGCACTGCTCGGCAACCCGTACGGCGAGCATTTCACATACAACGAAGCGGCGGTGACCGGGCGGGGCATCAGCGGGCGGATGAAAGCCACCGGCATGTCGGCCTTCGGCAAGCTATTCCTCGGCGCGACCACGAATCGCACGCTGCGGGGGCTGCTGCAGCGGCACGTGCTGCCGGCGCCCGGCGAAGGACCCGACGAAGACGCGCAGCGCAGGGGATTCTTTGTCCTGAAGTTCCTGGGCCGCACGGACAGCGGTCGCTCATTGCAAACCAAGGTCACGGGTGACCGCGACCCCGGTTACGGATCCACGGCGAAGATGCTTGGCCAATGCGCAGTATCCCTGGCGCACGACATTACCGAGGCGGAGAGACCGGGCGGCTTCTGGACCCCGGCAACGATCTTTGATGATCGCCTGGTCGAACGCCTGCGCGGGCTCGCGGGAATGAGCTTCGAGCTGACGGCCTCCGACTGAACCCGGGCAGGCGAGCCAGTCGACCAGTCCCACCCGCCGGCCGCCCGAAATGGTTTTACATAATAGGGCGCCAGTCGAGGGGACAGGCCTGACTCACGAGGCCGACGCGACCCAATTGCTTAAATAGATCAACGGCATACGTGTGACTCCCTCTGAATGGACTTACTTGCTTGTTACAAACAAGTAAGTAAGCTATGCTCCCCGGCGATGAGCAGTCTGACCGCCAAAGTTTCCCGCACCCAGGCCGAGCGCACCGCGGAGTCCGACGCGCGGATGCTGGGGGCCGCCGTCGAGCTGATCTGCGAACGCGGTGTGGACGGCACCACGCTGAAAGATGTGGGCGAACGCGCGGGCTACAGTCGCGGGCTCGCGAGTTATCGCTTCGGCAACAAGGCCGGTTTGTTCTGCTTCATCGTGCGGTCCATCGGCGAAGACTGGCTGCGGGAACTGGGCCAGGCCGTCGGCGACCAGGTTGGGCTGAACGCAATCCTCGCCGCCACCGATGCGCACTACCGTTTCGTGCTCGAGTCGGCAGACCGGATCCGCGCCTTCTACATCCTCTGGTTTCATTCCATCGGCCCCGACCCGGAGCTGAAGCAGGTGATTGCGAATATTCACGAGCGCCGCCAGCGGGACGTGGAAGCGTGGATCGAAGGCGGCATCCAGGATCACAGCATCAGCGAAAACGCAGACATCCGCGCGACGGCCGAACAATTCTGTGCCGCGATCATCGGCATCGTTTACCAGTGGCTGGTCACGCCGGATGCTCACGAACAGATCCGCGAGCTCCACGAAGGCCTGAAACAACAGATGGTTCTTGCGCTGGCCGCCGCCCGGCGCGTTGCCTGAAACCCCTTATTGAAGGTGTAGTCATGAGCAGTCCTGCAGACACTGTCCGATCGGCAACCGAGACCAGCACGGCGCATAGCCCGCTGCGTTTCGTCACGGCCGCATCACTTTTCGACGGCCACGACGCCGCAATCAATGTGATGCGCCGGCTGATCCAGTCGAAGGGCGTGGAAGTGATTCACCTGGGGCACAACCGCAGCGTTGCCGACGTGGTGCGCGCGGCGATCCAGGAAGACGCGGACGGTATCGCGGTCAGCTCTTACCAGGGCGGGCACAACGAGTACTTTCGCTACATGGTGGACATGCTGCGCGAACACGGTGCCGGGCACATCCGGGTGTTCGGCGGCGGCGGCGGTACGATCACGCCGGAAGAAATCGCCGCGCTGCATGACTACGGTGTGGAGCGAATCTATCACCCGCACGATGGTATGAACCTGGGTCTCACCGGGATGATCGACGACCTGGTGCAACGGACCGAGGCCACCCGGCAGCCAACCACAGCGCCGAAGCAGGCCAACCGCACGGACATGCTGTCCGTGGCCGCCACGTTGTCGGCCCTGGAAGATGGATTGCTGAACGACGCCGAGCTCGAAAAACTCCGCCGGCAGTGGCAACTGGCCGCCGGTCAGACCCCGGTCGTCGGCATCACCGGCACCGGCGGGGCCGGTAAGAGCAGCGTGACAGATGAACTCCTGTCGCGCTTTTCGCAGTATCACCCGGATCTCAGCATCGCGGTGCTGGCCGTCGACCCGACCCGCCGGCGCACCGGCGGCGCGCTGCTCGGCGACCGCATCCGGATGAACAGCCTGCGCAACGAATCGATCTTCATGCGCTCCATCGCCACGCGGCGCCAGCACCTGGCGACCAGCGCGATGCTCGCAGACGAAGTGCTCTTCCTGAAGTCGCTGGGCTTCGACCTGATCATCGTGGAAACCGCGGGCATCGGCCAGAGCGACAGCGAGATCGTCGACCTGGTTGACCTGTCGATGTACGTGATGACCAGCGAGTACGGCGCGGCCAGCCAGCTGGAAAAGATCGACATGCTGGACTTCGCGGATATTGTCGTGCTGAACAAATTTGACCGCCGCGGCGCCGAAGACGCGCTGCGCGACATCCGCAAGCAGTGGCGCCGCAACCACGTGGCTTTCGACACCGCCGACGAGGACATACCCGTTTATCCCACGATCGCGAGCCAGTTCAACGACCCGGGCCTCACGTGGATGTTCGCGCAGCTCTGCGCGAGGTTGCAGGAAGGCAATGCGGCCGAACAGCGTAACTGGATACCGGAAGCGGACACGAGCGTCCGGGAGCCGCGGGCGACCGTGCTGATTCCCGGCAAACGCACGCGCTACCTGGCGGAGATCGCGGAGCAGGGTCGCGGCGTAAACGCGAAGATCGAAGCCCTGTGTGACACCGCAAACCGCGTGCAGCACTGCTACGCGGCGCTGAGCGAACTGGCGGACCCGGAACTGCCCCAGGTGTTGCAGCCCTGCAAGCCGGAGGCGCTGACAGAAGGCGGTGACCGGAGCCTGTCGGTGCTGCGCCAGCGCTACAACAGCGGCCTAGACGATCTCGGCACCGAGGCGCTGCAGCTGCTGCGCGAATGGCCCGACCGGCTCGCCGGTATCACCGCCGACAAGTACAGCTACAAGGTCCGCGATCGCGTGGTCGAAGGCGACAACTACCGGGAGAGCCTGAGTCACCAGCGCATTCCGAAAATCGCGCCGCCGCGCTTCGACGGCTGGGGTGACCAGCTGCGCTTCCTGATGAAGGAAAACCTGCCGGGCAGCTACCCGTACACCGGTGGCGTTTACCCCTATCGCCGCACCGAAGAAGACCCGATCCGGATGTTCGCCGGCGAGGGCACCCCGGAGCGCACGAACCGCCGCTTCCACTACCTTGCGGCCGGCCACACAGCGTCTCGCCTGTCCACGGCCTTTGACTCGGTCACGCTGTACGGCGAAGACCCGCACGAGCGGCCGGACATCTACGGCAAGGTGGGCAACTCCGGGGTGTCGATCGCCACCGTGGACGATGCGAAAAAGCTGTACTCCGGCTTCGACCTGTGTGACCCCACCACGTCGGTGTCCATGACCATCAACGGCCCGGCGCCGACCGTGCTGGCCTTCTATATGAACGCAGCCATCGACCAGCAGGTCGAGAAATACCTGCTGGAAACGGGCCAGTGGGAAGCGGCGCAGGAAAAGATCGACACCTGGTTCGCCGGCAAGCAGCGGCCGCGCTATGACGGCGAGCTGCCTGAGGGCAACGACGGCCTGGGCCTGGGGTTACTGGGCATATCCGGCGACAAGGTGATCGATCGCGAGACCTACGAGCGCATCAAGGCCGAGACGATGAAATCCGTTCGCGGCACGGTGCAGGCCGACATCCTGAAAGAAGACCAGGCGCAGAACACGTGCATCTTCTCCACCGAATTCGCGATGCGGGCCATGGGCGACGTGCAGGCCTATTTCATCGAGCATGGCATCCGCAATTTCTACAGCGTGTCCATCAGCGGCTATCACATCGCGGAAGCCGGTGCGAACCCGATCTCCCAGCTCGCGTTCACGCTGTCGAACGGTTTCACGATCGTCGAGTACTACCTTGCGCGGGGCATGAACATCGATGACTTCTCGCCGAACCTGAGCTTTTTCTTCAGCAACGGCATGGACCCGGAGTACTCGGTCATCGGCCGGGTCGCACGCCGGATCTGGGCCCGGGCCATGCGCGAGCGTTACGGTGCCAGCCCACGCGCCCAGATGCTGAAGTACCACATCCAGACCTCCGGGCGCAGCCTGCACGCGCAGGAAATCAGCTTCAACGACATCCGCACGACCCTGCAGGCGCTGTACGCGCTGTTCGACAATTGCAACAGCCTGCACACGAATGCCTTCGACGAGGCAATCACTACGCCCACCGAAGGATCAGTGCGCCGCGCAGTGGCCATTCAGCTGATCATCAACCGGGAACTGGGGCTGAACTTCTGCGAGAACCCGTGGCAGGGTTCCTTCGTCATCAACGAACTCACGGATCTCGTCGAAGAAGCCGTGTACGCCGAGTTCGAGCGCATTTCCGAACGCGGCGGCGTGCTGGGGGCGATGGACACGATGTACCAGCGCGGCAAGATCCAGGATGAGAGCCTTTACTACGAGGCGCAGAAACACGACGGCAGCCTGCCGCTGATCGGCGTGAATACCTTCCTGCCCCCGGCCGGCCAGGAAGACGAGATAACGGAACTGGAACTGATGCGTTCCGACGAGGCGGAGAAACAGGCACAGATCGCGTCGGTCAGGAATTTCCATGCGGTGCACGAAGGCGAGACCGGGCCGGCGCTGCAGCGCCTGCAGCAGGTTGCCCGGGCGCGCGGCAACGTTTTTGAGGAGCTGATGGAAACCGTGAAGACCGCGTCGCTCGGCCAGGTGTCCGACGCGCTCTATTCTGTCGGCGGCGAATACCGCCGCAACATGTGACGGACAACCCGCTCATCGACGCCATCGGCACGCGGCACGAACCGGCCGCCGGGCCGGCGCGCATCGTGAGTCTGGTGCCGAGTGTTACCGAACTGCTGTGCGACCTCGGCCTCGGCGAGCAGCTGGTGGGTCGCACCGGCTTTTGCGTGCACCCGAAAGAACCTCTGCGTGCCGTGAACAAGGTGGGCGGTACGAAAGACGTGAATCTCGCAGCCATCCGGGAACTGCGGCCCACGCACGTGGTGCTGAACGTGGACGAGAATCGCCGGGAGACGGCCGACGCGCTGGCAGAATTCGTGCCGCACCTGGTCGTCACGCACCCGCAGGGCCCACGGGACAACCTCGGCCTGTATCGGTTACTCGGCGGCATCTTCCATTGTGAAGACCAGGCCGCCCGTCTCGGCCGCGAGCTGGCAGCCCGGCTGGCCGCGCTCGGAAACCAGGCGGCATGGCCTGAACGAAAGGTCCTGTACCTGATCTGGCGGGAGCCGTGGATGACCGTGAGTGCCGACACCTACATTGCGCGCATGCTCGAGCTGGTGAACTGGCAGCCCGTGCCGGTACCGGGCGAGGCCCGCTATCCCGAGATCGAGCTGGCCGAACTGACCGACCTCCCGGACCTGGTGCTGTTGAGCAGTGAGCCCTACCCGTTCCGCGACCGCCACGTGCCGGAAATCCAGGCCGAACTGGGCGACGCGACCCCGGTGCACCTGATCGCCGGTGACATGGTGTCCTGGTACGGCAGCCGGGCCGTGGCCGGGGTCGCCTACCTGGAAGACTTCGCCCGGCAGGTGGCGGCATGAGCGCGAAGCCGGACGCGGCGTCACCGTGCACGAACGTCTGCGTGATGAACGAGCAGAGCGGTTACTGCCAGGGCTGCTGGCGCACGCTGGAAGAAATTGCCGGCTGGGGCCGATTCTCAGACGCGCGCAAGGCCGCTATTCTGCAACAGCTGCACACCCGCCGGCGGGATGAACGAGAGCAGCCCGTGCCGTCACTGTTATACCCGGAACGCTGATCCATGACTGACAAACGCTTCGAAGGCTCCGATACCTATGTCGCGACCCGCGACCTGATGCTGGCGGTGAATGCGGCGGTCACCCTCGGCCGCCCGATCCTGATCAAGGGCGAACCCGGCACCGGCAAGACCCAGCTCGCGGCGGAAATCGCGAAGGTGCTCGAGCGGCCCCTGCTGCAGTGGCACATCAAGTCCACGACCAGGGCCCAGCAGGGTCTCTACGAATACGACGCGGTGGCACGGTTGCGCGACTCGCAGCTCGGTGACGATCGCGTGCAGGACATCGCGAACTACATCGTGCCGGGCACGCTGTGGGAAGCCTTCCAGGCTGATACCCAACCGGTAGTGCTGATCGACGAGATCGACAAGGCGGACATCGAGTTCCCGAACGACCTGTTGCTGGAACTCGACCGCATGGAGTTCTACGTGTACGAAACCCGGCAGACCGTCCGGGCCCGGCACCGGCCCATCGTGGTGATCACCAGCAACAACGAGAAGGAACTGCCGGATGCCTTCCTCAGGCGCTGCTTTTTCCACTATATCCAGTTTCCGGACACGGCCACGATGGAACAGATCGTCGACGTGCATTACCCGGGCCTGAAGAAAGACCTGCTGAGTGCCGCGTTGAATCGTTTTTACGATGTGCGCGAGGTGCCCGGCCTGAAGAAGAAGCCCTCCACATCGGAACTCCTCGACTGGCTGAAGCTGCTGCTGGCCGAAGACATCCCGGCTGAAGCCCTGAAAGCCGACGACAAGCGGAGCTGCATCCCGCCGATGTACGGCGCGTTGCTGAAAAACGAACAGGACGTGCAGCTGTTCGAGAGGCTGGTGTTCCTGAACCGGCGCGATGCTCGCTGATTTTTTCTTTTCGCTGCGCGACGCGGGGCTGAAGCCCTCGATCACGGAGTACCTGACCCTGCTGGAAGCGCTGAAGGCCGACCAGGCGAACGCGTCAGTGGACGACTTCTACTACCTGTCGCGCGCCACACTGGTGAAGGACGAGGCGCTGTTCGATCGCTTCGATCGCGTGTTTGGCGTGTTCTTCAAAAACATCGACGATGCGCTGGACTGGGACCAGCTCGAGATCCCGCTGGAATGGCTGCGCAGCCAGGGCGCGCGCCTGCTGAGCGAGAAAGACCGACAGAAGATCGAAGCGATGGGTGGCTGGGAACAGCTACTGGAAGAATTTCGCAAGCGCGCCGAGGAGCAGGAAGGGCGCCACCAGGGCGGCGATAAGTGGATCGGCACCGGCGGCACGTCGCCTTACGGTCACGATGGCTATCACCCGGAAGGCATTCGCGTGGGTGGGAAATCCCGGCACCGGCGCGCGGTGAAAGTCTGGGAAAAACGCGAGTTCAGGAACCTGGACAGCCAGCGGGAAATCGGCACGCGCAACCTGAAGCTCGCGCTGCGGCGCCTGCGCCGCTTCGCGCGCGAAGGCGCCGCCGATCAGCTGGACCTGGACGGCACCATCGACGCGACGGCCCGCAACGCCGGTTACCTGGACCTGAAAATGGTGCCCGAGCGGCACAACGCGGTGAAGGTGCTGCTGTGCCTGGACGTCGGCGGTTCGATGAACCCTCACGTGCGACTTTGCGAGCAGCTGTTTTCCGCCGCCCGCGCAGAGTTCAAGCACCTGGAGTACTACTACTTTCACAACTGCGTGTACGAAAACCTGTGGCGGGACAATCGCCACCGGCGCACCGAGCTGATTCCCACCGCCGAGGTGCTGCACAAGTACGGCCCGGACTACAAGCTGATCTTCGTCGGTGATGCCAGCATGAGCCCGTATGAACTCGCTTATGCTGGCGGCAGTGTCGAGCACTGGAACGACGAGCCCGGCGCGCTGTGGCTGAAACGCCTGTTGAATACCTATGCGAAAGCCATCTGGCTGAACCCGGAACCCGAGCAGCACTGGCGCTACACCCAGTCCGTGGGCATGGTCCGGGAACTGCTGGAAGACCGCATGTACCCGATGACCCTGCAGGGCCTGGACGCCGGCATCCGGCAACTGCAATAGACATACGCTGCCGCAACAACAAGGAGCAACTGGAGCGATGAGTTACGAGACGCTGAAATTTTCTGTCGCCGGGTCGGTAGCGACCATCACGCTGAACCGGCCTGACGCGGCCAACTCGCTGAATCTCCAGATGGGCAACGACCTGCTGGCAGCGGCCAACCGCTGTACGTCGGACCCGGCCATCCGCGCGGTGATCCTCACCGCCGAGGGCCGCATGTTCTGCGGCGGCGGCGACGTGGGCGGCTTTGCCAAGGCGGAGAACCCCGGCGAACTGCTGCGCGGAATTACCACCGGGCTGCACGCGGCGATTGCGCGTTTCCAGCGCATGGACGCGCCGCTGGTCATCGCGGTGAACGGTGTGGCTGCCGGCGCCGGCATGAGCATTGCGGCGAGCGGTGACTTCGTGCTGGCCGCGGAGTCGGCCAAGTTCACGATGGCCTATACCGGCATCGGGCTGTCGCCGGACGGCAGCAGCACCTGGTTCCTGCCCCGGCTGGTGGGACCGATGAAGGCGAAGGCGCTGATGATGCGCAACCCGCTGCTGACGGCCGCCGACGCACTGGAACTGGGCCTGGTCAGCGAAGTGGTGGCCGATGATGAGCTGATGAACGCGGCGACGGCACTCGCAACGGAACTGGCCGCCGGACCAACGCGGGCTTACGGTGAAGTGAAACGGCTGGTCGCGGCGAGCCTGGACAGCTCACTGGACGCGCAGATGGAGCGCGAGACCCGGGCAATTGCGGAACTGGCCAACACCACGGAAGACGCCAGGGCCGGCATCACAGCCTTTGTCGCGAAAGAAAAGCCGGAGTTCAACGGGCGCTGACGCGGCTCAGTTGGCGGCCGCGTCCAGGTCCGTCGACGGGCGCAGGTACCGTAACTGGTTTTCCAGGTATTCGAGCAGGTGCTGTTCGCGCGCCGGCTCCGCGTGGGTCAGCGAACTCACCGCCATGCCTTCCAGGAGGTAACGCGACAGGTCCAGCGCCAGGTCGAAGGCTTCCTTGTCGCTCTGCCATTCCGGGAAGGCCTCGAAGGCCGTGCGGTACCACTCGTCGTAGAACGCGGCCTGCGCCGGTTCCAGGATCGCGTAGAGTTGCGGGTCGGTGCGCGCGGCTACCGTCAATTCGAAAAACGCGACGAAGGTCGGGTGGCGCACGTGTTCCCAGTAAGCCTGCACGGCCACGTGCACCCGGCCCTTGCCCGGCGGCGGGGCTTTCTTGATGGAATTGCGAAAGGCCTTCAGGCGTTTCGAATGCAACTCGTCCACCGCCGCCTTCACCACGTCCATCTTGGACGGGAAGTGGTGCAGCATAGCGCCGCGCGACAAACCGGCGGCGTGTGCAATACGCGTGGTGGTGGTGCGCGCATAGCCCAGGTCTACGAAACACTGAATCGCCGACTCGATGATCAGGTTGCGGGTCGCGGCACTTTTCTGTGCCTGCCAGCTGGTGGCCTCATCGGCCGACGCGTCCCCCGGGTCGGCGGCTGGCTCACGTTTTTCCATGGACGTCCTCTCGCCCCGACTTCCCTTGGCATTCAGCATGGTGCGTCGATGCAAAAAAGTCAAAGGTGTTTGTAACCGGACAGCCTGACTGGTTAGACTGCAGGCATTGCCAGGTATCGGGGAGACGGGGAATGGGCAGAGTGGACGGCAAGGTGGCACTGATCACCGGCGCGGCCTCCGGGCTGGGCCGGGCCGATGCGGAAGCCCTCGCGCGAGAGGGCGCCACGGTGGTGCTGACCGACATCAACGACGAAGCCGGCGAAGCCGCCGCCGCGGCCATTCGTGACAGTGGCGCGCAGGCCAGTTACCTGCACCACAACGTGGCGGAAGAAGCGAGCTGGCAGCAGGTCATCGCCAGTATCGAGAAACAACACGGCCGCCTGGACGTACTGGTGAACAATGCCGGCATCGTGATCACCGAAGACCCGGAACAGTGTTCGCTGGAGAGCTACCGCAAGCAGAACGCGATCATGAACGAGGGCGTGTTCCTGGGCTGCAAGTACGCGATGCCGCTGATGAGCCAGTCCGGCGGCGGCTCCATCATCAACATGTCATCCACCGCATCCCACCTCGGGTTCCCGGTGTTCTTCGCGTATAGCGCCGCGAAGGGTGCGGTGCGTTCCATGAGCAAGGCGATTGCGGTGCACTGCCAGATGAAGGGCTACAACATCCGGGTGAACACCATTCACCCCGGCGCCATCGACACACCGATGATCGACCAGACCGCCGCCGATCTCGGCCTGGGTGAAAAGGAAAACGTGAGCCCGGTGGTCGGGCTCGGGCAGCCCAGGGATGTCGCCAACGCAGTGCTGTTCCTCGCGTCCGACGAATCGCGGTTCATCAACGGCACGGAACTCGTGATCGACAATGCACTGATGATCCAGTAGTGATGACGTCATGTTGATAGTCGTACACGCGTTTCCCCGCATGACACGCTCGCTTGGCGGGCTGGCCATCGTGGCCGCGATGGCGCTGAGTGCGACGGGTTGCGGGGGCGATGCGCCCGCGCCGCCTGAACCGCCGGCTGCAGCCACCGCAAGAATTCCTTCCGGCGAGTCTGCCTACATCGAACACTGCGCCGAATGCCACAACGGCGGCGTGTACAAGGCGCCGCACAAGATGTTCCTGGCCATGATGGCGCCGGATGCAATCCTGGCGTCGATGGACGGCATCATGGCCTCCCAGGCCGCCGAACTGGACGATGCACAGAAACAGGCCGTGGCGGAATATCTTGCCGGTCGCTCGCTCGACTCAGTGGCCGTCACCAGCCCACCGCCCAGGTGTGACGATGCCGACATCAGCCTCGAGCAGCCGCCCGCACAGCTCGGCTGGGGCATCGACGAGAACAATTCGCGCTTTCAGTCGGCGGCCAGCGGTGGCCTGACGGGCGATGCGGCGAGTGGCCTGACATTGAAATGGGCCTTCGCCTACCCGAACTCTATCCAGGCGCGTTCCCAACCCACCGTGGCAGGCAACTCGGTCTTCGTCGGCAGCCAGGACGGCACGGTCTACGCGCTGGATCACGAGACGGGCTGCGTCCGCTGGACGTATCGCGCGTCCGCCGAGGTCCGCACCCCGATCGTGATTACGGACTGGTCAGCGGATGACGCCGACGCGAGACCGCAGGCATTTTTCGGCGACATCCTCGCGCGAGCCTATGCACTCGACGCACGCACCGGCGAATTACTGTGGGTCACGAAGATCGACGATCATCCGAATGCGACGATTACCGGCGCGCCGGTGATCGCGGATGAACGCCTGATCGTGCCGGTGTCTTCACTGGAGGTCAGCGTCGCGGCCGACCCGGCCTATGCGTGCTGTACCTTCCGCGGTTCCGTGGTGGCGCTGGACACGGTGTCGGGGCGGACGCTGTGGAAGAGCTACACGATTGCAGACGCGCCGGCAGACGCCGGCGTGACCAGCGCCGGTACGCAGATCCTCGCCCCGTCCGGCGCACCGGTCTGGAACAGCCCGCTCGTGGACCGCAAGCGTGGCCGCGTCTATGCCGGCACCGGCGAGAACTACTCGTCGCCGGCCGGCGGCACCAGCGATGCGATCATCGCCTTCGACCTGGAGACCGGCGGGATCGTGTGGGCGAACCAGGCCACGAGCGGCGACGCGTGGAATGTCGGCTGCCTGTCCGACTACGCGCCGGACCCCGCCAACTGCCCGGAAGAAAACGGGCCGGACTTCGACTTTGCCGCCGGCGTGATGCAGGTGAGCCTCGACGACGGCAGCGACCTGCTGATTGCGGGGCAGAAGTCGGGCGACGTGATGGGCATCGACCCGGACAGCGGCGAAACGCGCTGGCGCACGAAGGTAGGCCGTGGCGGCGTGCAGGGTGGCGTGCATTTCGGCATGGCCACCGACGGCGAACGGATCTACGTGCCGATCAATGACATGGCCTACCCGGAAGACGTCACGCGTTACCAGTTTACGACCGAACCGCGCCCGGGGCTGTTTGCGCTGGACCCGGCCACGGGCGAGGAACTGTGGGCACACCCGGCAGACAACGTCTGTCCCGAGGGCAACAGCTTTTGCGATCCCGGTATCTCAGCCGCGATCACGGCCGTGCCGGGCGCTGTCGTTGCGGGTCACATGGACGGCCGGGTGCGCATCTACGCGACGGACGACGGCGAGCTGCTTTGGGAGTTCGACACGCTGCGGGAATTCGACACGGTTTCCGGCGAGACAGCCCAGGGCGGATCGATGAGCGGTGGCGGTCCCGCCGTTGCGGACGGCATGGTGTATATCAACTCCGGCTACGGTATCTACATGCACATGCCCGGCAACGTGCTGCTCGCGTTCGGAACCGACTGAGCGTCAGTCGCAAAGCCCAATGGCGACTATCGGTTGTCGACCAGAGGCAGTAGCTGGTCAGCGGGCAGTCGATCCTGGCGCTGAAAACCAGGGATGCCGACCAAACTGATTGCGAGGCACCGGCTCGCCCCGGGCCAGATACCACGCAAATCCCTTGATGACGGAGTCCAGGTAAGACTTGAGCATCGGCCGCACGCGGACCAGGTAAGGCAACCAGCGAATTGCGACGGGGAGATTCTGAAACACGTGCGGATAGACCGTGATACGAAGGGTGCAGCGCCGCTCATCGACAGGACTGATTCGCCACGAGACCCAGGACTGGCTGCCGCCGGCTTTGCCGATCTCGAGGTCGTAACCAGTCCCGTCGATCCACCGGCAAAAGCGACGCTCGTAGATCCACCCGTTCAGATAATGCACCTCGTCGCGTGAATCGGGACCCGGCCAAACGTGAACGGGGTTTTTCACGCAGAACGGATGGCAGATTTCGAGGTTCCCGGGCATCGAAATCGCGTTCCATACCGCCTGGGCTGGAGCCGGGATCGACCGCGCGACCGACACCGGCCACCTGAATCTGGAGGGAGGCTCTGACAAGGGCATTTTCGGCAGGACGAGCGGGCGGGTTCGAACTAAGGCCAGGGTTAATCAATCAAGTCTACTACTGAATCGTCACCATGTTACTGTGCATGAGCCATGGCCCTCCGCCGTAACTTACGACGCCGCTTTCTTATCGTTGGCATGCTGATCATCGTGGCAGGTCTCATCGCCGCCTCAGATACCCTGCACGACCAGACAGAAGCCATCATTTTCTGGACGGAGGGCATGATCTCTCAGGCCCCGCTCCTCGGCATGCTGGTGTTTGTACTGCTCGCGATGCTTTCAGCAATGGTGGCGTTCTTTTCGAGTGCTGTGCTTGCCCCGGTTGCTGTCTACGCCTGGGGCAAGGCAGGTTGCCTTGCACTCCTCTGGTGCGGCTGGTTCCTGGGTGGCATTGTCTCCTATTGCATCGGACGATATTTCGGGCGGTCGGTCGTTTCGATGATTATCGGTGACGAAACCATCGCCAACTGGGAGAGCCAGGTCAGTGAGCGCACCAGGTTTATCCACATACTCTTTTTTCAGGCCGTCGTGCCATCTGAAATCCCCGGCTACGTGCTTGGCATGCTGCGCTACCGCTTCCTGCTCTATCTGACAGCGCTGGGAATCACTGAACTGCCTTATGCTGTCGCCACCGTTTATCTGGGGGAATCCTTTCTGAGACGGGAGAGCATGGTCTTCATACTGGTGGGAATCTGCGTGATCGTGCTGGCCGCATTCTTGTTTCAGATACATCGGCGCTTAGTACAACCGGGAAAAGGGAAAAGGGCTATCGAGAACCTCGATAGCACCGGCCGTCTATGAAGCGCCTCCGGGGAGGCCATCCGGCCAACCCATCACAGCAACTGAGTGCAGACGCCGGCCAACCCGTATCCTGCCAGTGGCGCCGCTGTGCGCACGCTTCTGTGGGAATATCTGGCCTATCCCTGCCCCCTACACCGGCTTCCGATTTCAGTCCGGTGAGTGCTGCGCATGGCGTCGCGAACGGCCGCTTTCGGCGGCGGTTCACGGAATGACCAAAAGAACCGCCGTCAGGCCAAGATCATCTCACGCGCGCTTTCGGCTTGTGGCATTCGAGGCCGTGTCCTTTTGCTTGGCAGGCTTCGCCTTAGTCGAGGTCTTTTCTTTACTTGCCTTGGCAGCTTGCGCTGGCTTGGCCTTCTTTCCGCCGCCGCTCATCTTTTCGCCGATCGACCGAACGCGCCCATAGAAACCGCTTATGAATTTCTGATTAAAGTCCTTTGCCGCCTGAGTTCGCTCCTTCGAGAAACCCAAGTCTTCCAGGAAGGTCAACGGAACCTCGAAGGTCGATATCCACATCTTCTCGCTAGCGCGCAGAAAACCAATTGATCCCTCGGATTCCTTGACAGCGTCAACGTTTTGGTCTTTGTTCGTCATGATCGTAGGTCCTTTTTTACAAACCGAACCGGAGCACCATATGGCGCTTTCAACTAAGACTTCTGCAGTCTCACGATGCTCCGGCTAGCAGCCCCGTCGGCTGTTTGCTGCCTGGACTTCGTAACACATTTTTCCGGTCTTTTTGGATTGCACAACGACTCTCCTGGACTCGGTCGCATCATCTTAGGGCACAAGATAGCGAACGCATCCAAGACTGACACTAGGTAAAAGTGTCTAGGTGCAAGTATGTATGCGTGGCAAAGACGCATTGCCAAATCAGGGCGTGTTGAACGTCTGCCTTGGGTTGCGGATTCAACTGGTACCTGACGCCCAAAAGGGGGAGTTACGAGAAGCCTCTGTCACAAATCTCTGGACGCCGCCCCCCCTTATCTGGGTCGAGGCGCTCGATACTGCTTTGGTCAATCCGCACCCCCTTTGCATGGAGCTCTACCATTCCTTTACTCCGGGAGTCTCCCCGAAAGTCGTGCCGATGCACTGCCCAATGTCGGCGACTTCCTCGAGGATCTCGACCAGTGCTCTGACGGTGACCTCGTGGCCATCGATTTCTGTATCGATCCTGAACTCGAGCATGGCGTTGCATTCCGCTCGGCAGTATTTGTGGGCTAGCCACTCTTGGTATAGACCCACTCGCCAGTGCTCCTTGTTAGCATCACCGAAGCCGAGGTTTGCCGCAATCTTAACTACCTCGGATGGCCCCCTGGGCCGACCAAGGGGATCGGGTAGAGAGAGTAGTCGGTAACCAGGATAACTACAGTTCGCCTTAATTACTGCGATCGTGCGAAACGAGAGCGGCATCAGTTTCACTTTGAGCTGCTCCCTTAAATCCGCCGGCGGAGAAATCTGGCACGCTTTGGGAAGCGAACTCGGATCGGCCATTAGATTCTGCAGCGTTACAATCTGTTTCTCATATGCCTGCAGTACTCGGGACACCTCCTGGTCTGAGAATTTCTGATGCTCGACCTTTGCCGGGGCAGCCTGATCATCTGTTGCAGTCGACGCAGCAAACATGGCTTGCAGCTCTTGCTTGTAGTCAGCCGTTAACCAGTCCGTCAGCACATCCATCGAGTCCGCCAACATTCCGGCCTGTGTCGGATCGAGCCTGATTAAGGCGGCAAGCTGCTCTTTCGCCGACTCCTCGTCGCCAGCGTAGATATAGTTGACGCCGAGGAAATATCGTGCTTCCGCGTAGTCCGTATGAAGATTCACGGCTTCCTCGCAGGCGGCGATCGCCCGTTTGCTCCCGGGCTTGCGCCGACGGCAAAGTTTTAGGGCCTCCGCTGCGGCTGACGGTATGCCCGCATCCGCTCGGTGAAGTGCAAGCAGCCCTTGCCAAAATGGCGCTCCCGAATCTATACGAACGAGCTGTTCCAGCGCTTCGATCGCATCGTCGAGACGGTCAGCGTGTCGGTATGCCTCGTATAGCTCAAACCAGGCGTCCATGAAATCGGGATAGATGGCGACCGCGCGCTCCATTTCTGCAATCGCGTCCCCCAGCCGGCCTGCTTCCTTATACGCCTGGCCGGATTCGAAGGCTTCGATGGCCTCTGGCGGGGCACACTCTGCGGCATGAGCCGAACACGCCAGGCTCAAGAGTAGCGCGGCCAAAAACACCATGTCCCGAAAGGTCCCCACATGCTTCATCTTGGGTATAGCCCATGCTTCCGCGTATCGTTAGTTGTACTCATGCAAGAACGCAATTGGTCAAAGCGGGCGCTTAGTGCATTCTAGGAACTTATCCTTGCGGTCAGGATCTTGCCTATAACTACGATCGCGGCGGCACTAATCAAGGCGCTCGCATTTGAAAGAATGGCCGTCAGGAAGTCGCCGATCTCGGGCACCACATCCAACGAGTTGGCAGCAGTAGCTAAGGCAACGGCCATGACCAAAAAGAGAAGGCGGTCTGAATCACCAATACCCAGGAATCCGAGTACCAACCCAAGTATGATCAGCGCAAACGCTCCATATGGAACATCGATGAATGCGCCTACTAAGGCGAGCACCAAGCCGACAATCAGCGTGATCTTAATTGCATTCGATGTATTCATTTTGTCACCCATCTAAATAAGAATCGTCTTACAGCCCATCGATTTCTATGAAAGCCTAAACTTAAAGGGTTAGGCCCATAGCGCCGGACTGGCAGCTCGGGGTCGTTAGCGGACCCTTAACGCAGATGCTGCATTATCCGGTGCCTGGAGCGGCCTGACCGGCAGCTAACGGCCATGAGCGGACACCCGGCACCCATCAATTATGCGACCTTTGTGGTACTTGCTAGGTCGTATGGTCCCGGTGGCACATCAAGCACTCCATGTGCCCTTGCTGGTTCCACCTCGGCGCTTTTTTGGTGGCAGTGGACGGCCCGTGGCACATGACACAGTGCGAGATCTCTTCTGATGGTTTCCAAGCAGGCGCAACCCATTCGCCCTTGAAAAACTCGTTGAGTGCCAGCGTCACCGTGTATGCAACTTCACCAACCACCTTCGCGCAACGTTCTATTTTCTCAGCTGTATTAATATTCGCGCCCGCTGCCAGCGCCCATTTCGAAACGGACGTATGGCACAGAGGCGACATGGCCTTCACCCTGATCTGATCGGGAATTGGAGAGATATCGTCAAATCGGTCAGTCGGAAATTCTTGCTCCGCATACCACCAGAACAATCGGTCGACAATCTGGTTATTCTGGAGAATCTTGTCGCGTTCCTCGCCGAAGGTGACCATGTTGATAATCGTGGAGGCACCAGCCAGCGCACCGCACAACGTGCCATGTCCGCCGAAGCCTGACGCCGCATGAGCCATCATCATGTCGGGCAACGTCGTCCACGGGTGACCGACTTCCTCCTTCAGTAGACTAAGTATGCTCAGGAATGAACCTGTGCCGCAGCCACCCTTATCCTTGTAGAAGCGATAGGCACGCCGTCCAGCTTCCAATGGGTCGAGCGTTGTCCAAGGCCATGGCAGTGGCGTTGCGGCGGGCCGCGGCGCAGCTTCGCCCGTCGCACCCGCTGACCTGTTGATTGATCCAACGGCTCCTCCCGCGAGCAAAACTGCTGATGCCGCCAGTACATCGCGTCTGGGCCACTTACTGCGTGTCGGGTGTTGGGCGTTCATGTTCGTCTCCAAGGCAAGTTAACCGCCGAATCAGAACTCGATCTCCGGAGCGTGGATGTCAACGTCGACCGACAAGCCAGCGCGTTTGTGCTTCACCTGCGCACCGGAGCAGCGATAGAAAATATCGCCCCTTAGTGAACGGGCCTCAATACGGTATTTCCGATAAACGACATGGATGTCGATTCTGCGAACAGCTCCCGGGGCGCTGTAGGGTCTCCCGCGCAATGTCTGCTTTGGGTCGAAAGCAGTCGTCCGCCGCGTTGCGGCAGGATAACTCGCCCTGGGGAGTTCACCTGATTTTTGACCCGGTACGAAATAACGATGAGGGCCAGGTCGTCGTTTGGGATATCCGGTCACGGTCTTTCGAAAACCTGGCGCCAATCCGAACGCGGATCCAGCGAGACCGGCTTGACGTCCCCCGGTCGTCGGCCTTGTTTTTCGCAGGCCGAAAGATAGGCCGCTTCGGCGTCGCCGTTCACCTGCAAAGTCTGCGCGGGCCGGAGCTGGCCCATCTGAACGGCCCATCGATAATGAACATTCTCCTGCAACCGCTGCTCCAGGTCATGGGCCGGTGGCGGTGACCTGGCGAACAACGTGTAACCGGCGCCATCGGGTGCCAGCAAGCAAAACCCCCTGACGTCGAGATCGCGGATGATGGAAGCAACAAAGGCGTCCGTTAACTTTTCACCACAGATGTCCGACACCAGGTCCTGGCGGCCGAGAAAGCGAATGCAGGGCGTTCTCTCCAGGAACCCCGTCACTGCGACACGATCTCCCAGCCGGTACCGCAACAGGCCACCTCCGGTCGTCACGATGACGGTGCCCTCGTCGCCCTCGCGTAAGTCAGCGACTCGCAACAGGCGGCCGTCATCCTGCTCGAACTCGAAGTAGTGGCTGGTAATTGCCAGCGGGCGCTGGCCACGGAATGGCAGGGAAACAAAAGCCTCTGTCGCAATCAGTCCCTTGGGCTGAATTGGCGTCTCCGGGAACCACCGCTTCAAAGTTGCCAGCTGTCCCTGGGCCTGGCCATCGGTCCAGCACGAGATGAGTCCTAGTCTCGGCCAGGGGTTGGACAGTACCTCTCTCTGCAGACGGCGCCCGCAAACGGTCACCCCGTCGCGAAGTTCCGCCAGCAGCGCATCGCGATCGCGTTCGAATTCCCGCATCAGGCTGGTCAGAAAGCTTGGATTCCAGACCGAGATCAGCCGCAGCTCCGGTTCGGCCAGAAGCAGCAGCAGTGTCGCGCGGCGAAAGTTATCTACCGACAGGTGGCGTACCTCAGCGGGAACGGCCAGGACCCGGTCCATTAGGAACTTGCCGTAGCGCCCGAGATAGGCGCTGTCTTCCTCGAACCCGACGGGGATACCGCCAGGCGTTCGCTGCTGTTGGAAGACCGGCGATATTGACCAGTAAGCAGGGCCTGCCAGCAACGCGGGCTGCCGTGATAGCAGGTCATAAGCCCACGCGTGGATCGCCCGATTGAACTGCCGGCGCAACAACGGTGTGGAAGGCACGAGCTTGTTTGCCGCGCTGCTGCCACTGGTGGGCTCGAACCGCGTAATCGCCTGGCGCGTCAGGACATTAGGCTGGCCCTGGGCCGCGCGCTGCACCAGGGGCAGAAAGTCCTCCCAGGTGCGAGGCGCGAGTTCCTCGAAGCGCCCGGTCATCACAGCCGTGTCGCTCGAGTGCCGGCAGATTTCGGCCAGGACCGCGGCCTGCGCGCGTTCCGGATCACGCAAGGCCGCGTTGAACCGGCGCCAGTCGGGGAGACACGTGGCCACCCAGGCAGTGTTTGATACGGTCGCCGAGAGTTTCATTCGCCCGTTACGCGACGCCAGACCCGGCGACCGGCCGGTGTCAGATTGTCGGACGATATGCGAGTGATGCAGGCCAGCTCGTCACCCCGCAAGTGCCCCGGGTTCGCCTTGACGAAGAATTCGACATCCGGGTTGCGGAGTTGCCGCTCGTCAACCGGGGACACCCCTTCCCTCAAGGCTCCCCCGCCGGGCAGACACACGACGCCATCCTGATAGCGGGCGCCGAAGCGTCGTTGCGCCAGGGTGTCGAGCAAGGCCTGCGCGGACGGCGGCGTCTGCGCATCGTAACGAGGCCAGAATTCCTTGAAGAAAGTCGGCAGGTATCGATAGGTGCGATACCCGCTGCAGATCAAAAACCAGTAAAGGGGCGACTGGTGCTGCTCACTGGTCCGCACGGCCAACTCGAGCCAGCAACGCTCCAGGATCCCCGATCCCCAGTATGCGCGGTCGACAATCGTGTCGCCGGAGAACAGCACCGGCAGTTCATCGCCGTTAATTCGTTCCAGGCTTGTCTGTGCCGTTGAAAACCCAACCAGCTCGGCACCCGCGTAGATCAGGATCACATGATCTTTGTCAGCGAGATCGGCTTCGAAAGTACTTCGGTCACGATGCACAAAATACTTCTGGAACAGCTCATACATGGCCTCGATGGTCGGCGGCCCCACGGCCTCCTGCCTGACGATCCTGCCCTCCATGGTTTCCGGTTCTCGAAGCCTCACAGCGTGGCGATCTCCAGGTGCGCGGGACGCTGATCGATTCCCGAAATCTCATCACGATGGCCTGCCCATACCGCAAGACACAGCAGAGACCACTGTGCCGTGCCGCCAAAGTGCGCTTTGACGGCCGGAAGGCGTGGATCACGCTCGGAGAAACCCGTCGTCAGGTTGGGTATGGCGCGATCACGGGCACCGCCATAGGCATGAGACAGCAGGGCCAATGTGAGTTCCTGGTCGTCGTCATCCACCGCGAGGTGAGACAGGTAAGCGTGGGCGAAAGCGCTGCCGCGTGCCGGCAGGTGGGGCACACTCAAAAGCGGCGCTGCGAGGTTTACCAGGCCCCGAGTCAATTTAATCGCGCGCGCGTAATTCTTGATCACGGACTGCTTGAATGCGCTCTGGTCCCAGAGCGCCACGCAACCAATAATGCGCCCGCCATCATGGGCGACGGTGAAGTCCGAGATCGACAACCCCAACGTGCGTACCTGGTCATGAAAGTCTTCGGCTTTCCAAGCCACCGCGAACTGCCGGCGCGCACCGTTGCGGCGCAGGCAGGCGACGATGCCTTCCAGGTCCTCCTCGCTAGCCGCTCGCACTGCGAAATCTTCGTTGGCGCGCCGCCGCCGCCACGTGGGGATGACCAGCGTGCAGATCCGCTCAACGGGCACGAACTCCGGTAGAAAAGGCTTCGGTGCATGCAGCAGGCTCCGGGTGACGGAGCTGTCTGCCATCATCGTCGTGATCCCCCAGCTGTCCCCGTGCTCGTTCATGAGCTGGTGAAGGTATTGAAAGGCGGCCGGGGTCACGCGCCCGCGCCGCCACTCTGACTCCACGCGCGCCATGGTCATATAGCCGACCTCATGTACGGCGCCGTTCACGAACATGTCACGACGAGCGTAGGTACCGGTTCCCACCAGGCGATCGCCGACGCGAATTGCAACGATATCGACCTGATCGCCCTCGATGCCTGCGGCCCGGAAAAAGCTCGGCTCGCGTTCGAAGGCCACGGTAATCGCCCCCGGCACGTGAATGTCCCGCATCAGGCGCCGCAACCCGGCATCATCAGCTGCGGAGGCAATCTCGACCACCGGTTCCATCAGCCTTCCGCCTTGAGGTATTCCCCGCGCCAGCCTTCGTCACCCAGCGGATAGTAGTCGCGAGCACTGACATCGCTCCGCAGCAAGCCGTTGATCAGGAAAAAGTTTCTCAGCATGAAGGCGTCCGCGCGATTGACCGGATCCATGCTGCGCCTGAGGATGCTGGGCCAGGTGTAGAACTTGGCCCTGGCCCCCACGCACTGACGTTGCAGTTCCTCGGGCGACATTCTGGTGGGGCGGAAGGGAATTCGGTTATAGCTGTACTCGGGATCCAGCCACCACGCGTCGTACAACAATCGCGACTCGCGCTGCAGGCGCTCGTACAGGGCCGTACCCGGAAATGGCGTGAGGTGATTGAAGGCCGCGATATAGAACTTGTGGCGCTTGGAAAATTCCACCGTAGCCCGGAACGTGTCCACGGTGTCGTCGTCGTAGCCAAAGATGAAGGTGGGATAAAGCCGGATACAGAACCGGCGCAGGTTTTCCAGGGCTTTCTCGTAGCCGCCTTTCATGGTGTTGAAGCCTTTCCCCATGCGCTTCAGGTTGGCCTCGTTCAGGCTCTCGAAGCCAATCAGCACACCCATGCAGCCCGAGTCGCGAATCAGCCCCAGGAACTCTTCGTCGTGCGCGGCGTTGATGCTGGCCTGACTCACCCAGCGGACATTCAGCGCACCGAGTTCGCGAAAGAACTCCTTCGCCTCCTGCAGATTCGACGTGATGTTGTCGTCAACGAAAAAGATCAGCTTGTGGCCATGTTTCGCCTTGATCTCTGCCAACTCGGCCAGCACATCGCCCGTGTCGCGACGCGTCTGCTGATGCTCGAACACGGTTTGTACGGCACAGAACTCACACCGAAAATGGCAGCCACGGCCGACTTCCACCAGGCCGATCGGCAGGTAGCGCTTGCTCGAGAATATGCTGCGGTCAGGTGAGTATCCGCGGAGTTCCGGACGGCGGGGCGCGCGATAGACTTTCTGCGGCGTGCCCGCGCGATAGTCATCGATGACACCTGCCCAGATCTCCTCCGCCTCCCCGATGACAGTCGAATCGGCCCATTGCTGCACCTCCTCCGGAACCAGCGTGGCGTGAAAGCCACCCATGACCACGGGCACCCCGCGCCGCCGGTATTCGCTGGCAATCTGATAAGCCCGCTTCGCCGTATAGGTTTCTACAGATATGCCGACCAGGTCTGTCGGCTCGTCGAACGGTATCTCCTCCATTCGATCATCGTAGAAGCGGATGTCGACATCCGACGGTGTCAGGCCCGCGATCATTGCGGGTGGCAATGGCTCCATTTGCCATGAGCGAATATACGGCTGCCCCACTCGGCGACCGATGCAGGGGTGGACCAGGGTAAGGCGGAAACGGCTCATCGGGCTGGGGTCGAAACCTCCTGGCCAACGAACCAGTCGCAGTTGTAGTGGGTGTGCAGATGGTGGGCGTAAAAGCGATAGCCCAGGTTTGCGGCGATGCTGATCGGGAGCTGCAGTCTGCTTCTCGCCAGCCGCCGGAAGATACTGCGCCGACTGTAGACATGTTTCCACGTCCACTCGTGCCCCGCAGCGAGTTCCTGGACGCTCATCTGGCTGGGCTGGAACACCACGTGCTGACCGTCATAGATGTCCCAGTCCCGGGTGAGGATCCGCCCCTCTTGGTGCAGTCGCTGGTACAGGGCCGTGCCGGGAAACGGTGTTGCGATCGCAAAACGCGGGAGATCAATTGCGGCATCGATCGCAAACCTGGCGGTTTCCTCGAACACCTTCGGCGTGTCGCTATCGAGCCCGAACACGAAAGTGCCCATCAGCGCAATGCGATGACGATGCAATAGGCGAACGAACTCGTGAAAATTGATGGTCTGGTTAAACCGCTTGCACGATACATCCAGGCTGTCCTGGTTCACGGATTCCAGGCCGACCAGCAGACCCCTGCAGCCACTGCGGGCCATCAGTTCCAGCAAGTCCCGGTCGTGCTCCAGCAGCACGGTTGCCAGGCCAAACCAGCGGATATCCAGGGGTACGAGGGCCTCGAACAGGCGCCGCGCGTAGCCCCTGTCCGCAATCAGGTTGAGGTCGATGAACAGTGCCTTCCGCGTGCCCGTTGAGCGGATATCCCTGACGACGTCGGCCACCGGCTTCTGGTAGGGCCGCCGCCCCCATGCCGCGGGCACCACGCAGAATTCGCAATTGTGGGCGCAACCCCTGGTCGCCTCGAAGACACTGGTCGTCGAGTATTTTTTCGCTGCCAGCAAATCCCGCCGCGGTAACGGCAGGCCCGACAGGTCGAGTTGCCCCTGATCGTAGCGCGGCTGCATGTTTCCGGCGGCAAAGTCCCGCAGCAGCTGTGGCCACGTGTGTTCCGCATAACCGGTGACGATGCAATCCGCGTGCGGCGCGGCGTCCTCCGGGATCAACGTCACGTGGGGGCCACCCATGACTACCGGGATACCCTGAGCGCGATAACGTGCCGCCAGTTCGTAAGCACGTTTCGCCGAACCGGTAATCACGGTCATCGCAATAAGGTCCGCATCCGGACGACTCGGTGCCGCCTCGATGCCTTCATCAACAATCTGCACCTCCGCATCGAGCTCGTCCGGGATATAAGCCGCGAGCGTCACCAGCGTGAGCGGGGAATATCGGAGGCTCTTGCGGAAGATGCCGCCGCGGTAGCGATACAGTGGCCCGGCGGGTGAAATAAAGACTATTTTCATCGTGGCCTCACCAAATGTCTCGACAGCCCGAATAACATGCCCTGCTTCAGCAAAGCCTCGCGCGCAACCAGCGGATTGTATTGGAGGTAGATGCCGAGTCGCGTCAGCGAGCTCAGGTGCGTCTTGAAATCCCAGACGCGGCGGAAAATGGACGCCTTGGTGTTGAACTTCTTCCTGCAATAGTACGCCGCTTCCGTCAGCTGATCCGGCGTCATGTTCCTAGGGACGAACGCGGCGTGGTTGAACCGGTAGTCGGGATGCAACCACCACTGGCCATCAAACAGCAGACGATTTTCCGCCGCCAGCTGATCGTACAGAGGCGTTCCCGGATACGGCATCAGGATGTTGAATGCGGCAAAGCAAAACTTGTTCTCGATCGCGAAATCGACCGTCTCCCGCACCGATTGTTCTGTGTCGTGGTCGCAACCCAGGACAAAAGCCGCCCACGTCTGGAGGTGATGAGCACGCAGGATCTCGCATTGTGCCTGGTACCTGTCCCAGTCACCCCGCAACAAATTCGGCGCTTTTCTCATCTCGCGCAAGCTTCGTGGATCGAGAGACTCGAACCCAACCACGTGCCCGAGACAGCCGCTGGCCTCGAGCAGATCCATGAGTTCCGGGTCGTCGGCCATATCAATCGACGCCTGGGATACCCACCGGACCCCCAGGGGAATCAGCTCGCGCAGAAAGGGCTTCGCGGCTTCGTGATCAGCCAGGAAATTATCGTCGACAAAAAAGATGACGCGGTCGTCCAGTTGCTCGATCTCGGCGAGAACCTCGTTCGTGGGGCGAACGCTGTGATTGTGATGAAAGAAGCCGTGGATAGCACAGAAACTGCAGCCATACCTGCAGCCCCGGCTGAACTGCATCAACGCGATGGGCAAATAGTCTTTGTCGGCGAACAGGTCGCGGCGGGGCAGGACACCCCCGACCTGGGGTGCGCCCACTGGAGCGCTGTAACGCGCTTTCAACTCACCGTTCCTGGCATCTTCAATGACGTCGGCCCACTGAAACTCGGCGTCGCCCGTGTACACCGCATCGGAGTGCTGCGCGGCCTCGTCGGGCGCCAGGGTCGGGTGAAAGCCGCCCATGACCACCGGGACACCACGCTTGCGGAACTCCGCCGAGATTTCATAGGCCCTGCGCGCGGTATACGTGTGGGCCGAGATCGCCACGAGATCCGTCGGTTCGTCGTACGGAATCGCTTCGATACGGTCGTCGTAGAGGGCGCACTCTACGTCCGGCGGCGTCAGGCCCGCCAGGACTGCCATCTCCAGCGGCTCCATGCGCCCGTCATCGAGGAACGGGCCTGACGGGAGCCGCCCGATATTCGGCCTGATGAATGTCGTCTTCATCAGGTACTGACCGCCGGTCTCCCGAGGGTGGGCGCGCCAAGCTGACGACCCTGCTTGGCGTGAATCTCATGCCTGGACACGAGGTTGGACAACAGGTAAATACCGGCACGGTACGGTGTTCGCAGATTCGCGTGCGGATCGAGCAATCGCCTGACTATTGATGACGCGGTGTTGAATGCCGTTCTCGCGCGGTAGCAGCCTTTCGTCAGCTCCTGCGCTGTCATACCGCGCGGATGGAACGTGGCTTCGCCATACCGGAAGCGGCTGTCCAGCCACCACTTGTCGTAGATCAGGCGCCCTTCACGTTTCAGCCGCTCATAAAGATCGGCCTTGGGTGTCGGTGTCAACGGATTGAAGTTGGCCAGCAGAAACTTGTGCTCGATGCTGAACTCGACTGCCGGTTCGAATGCGTCCGGGCCATCCTGGTCATAGCCGAAGACAAAGGTCCCGTAGATCATGATCCCGGCGTCCCGGAAGCGCCGGATCGCCGTCGGATAATCAATCCACTTGCTGTTCCAGCCTTTGCGCATTTGCTGCAAATTAGCCGGGTCCAGCGACTCGAACCCGA
Organism: Chromatiales bacterium; assembly: GCA_020351875.1. GTDB lineage: Bacteria > Pseudomonadota > Gammaproteobacteria > Steroidobacterales > J054. Next base: position 65,979 of record CP070671.1, read on the forward strand.
CTAACACGGATAGACAACCGCTTTTCGCCATCAGTTCCACGATCTCAGGATATCGAGCGATGTCGATGGAAACCTGGCACGACCAGCGAATGTTCAGCGGGATCAGCGCGGTGAAAAGCTCCTTCGCCCGATCTACGTCGACAAAGATGTTGTCGTCGACCAGGAACACGTGACGCTTGTTCTGGCGTTCAATTTCCGCCACCACATCCCGGACTGGTCGTTGCCGCAGGTTCGTGCCATAGAAAGCGTGGATCGAGCAGAACTCGCAATTGAACCGGCATCCACGACCATACTGGACCAGTGCGAGTGGCGAGTAGCGCTTGCCGGCAAAAATGCTGCGGTCCGGTTTCAGGCCTTCCAGCGTTGGTTGGAAATACGGTCCGTATCGGGGCCGCAGGCGCCCGGCCCTGGCGTCCCTGACCACCTGCTCCCAAACGCCCTCGGCGTCACCGAGGACGACGGCATCCGCAAACATCGAGGCCTCGTCCGGCATAAAGGTCGGGTGATAACCGCCCATGACGACCGGGATGCCATGTTGGCGGTACTGCGAGGCAACCTGGTAGGCGCGCCGCGCGGTGTAGGTCTCGACGGTCATTGCCACCAGGTCCGTCGGCTCGTCGACGGGAAGCGACTCCAGTCTCTCGTCGTACAGGACGGTCTCGATGTCAGGCGGCGTGAGACTCTTCAGGATCGCGAAACACAGCGGCTCCATCGCGTCATAGGAACGCGCTGGATAAAAGTTCGGTCTCACAAAGGTAATTTTCATAGCGCTGCAGAAACGCGCAAGTGCCTGTTTTTACAACTAGAGCCGCATTTCAGGCACCGGTCAATCAGGGTTTATCGCTATGGGTTGCTGCTGCCGGCTCTCGGGTGACTCTCCACGGTACGATACGGAGTGCAGCCGGCAGCAGTACCAGGTCGGCCAACAAAGCTGTTAGCACAATGATGGCGGTGACCAGGCCAACCTGCTGGCTGGGCACGAAGCGCCCGAGCGTCAGGACCGCAAAGCTCGCGGCCAGTATCAGGCTGGTAATCACGACCGGCCGGCCGACTTCCTCTATCGTCGCGCCGATGGCGTCATTCACGTGCATCCGGTCGCGCAGGTAACGCCGGAACGCCGTCAGGAAGTGGACGGTATCATCCACCACAATTCCAAGGGCAATGGCACCCACCATCACCGTACCCGGATTCAGACCGATGCCCATCAGGTACATGGCGCCGAGGCCGACAGCGATCGGGGTCAGGTTGGGGATCATCGCGAACAACGCGAGCCGCCAGGACCGGAAAAGCAACACCATCATCAGCGTGATCACGGCGAATGCCATGGCCAGGCTCTCAATCTGACCCTCAATAACGTACTTTTCCATCGTCGCCATCAGTCGTGCATACCCGGTCATTTCGACCTGCAGCGCATCGTCGGCGAAGTGGGCCTTCATCTGCGTTTCTATGGCCGGCACCTGGCCGATGAGCTCCGTCGCCCGGGACAGCGGGACACGGGCGGACAGGCGACCCACCGAATAATCGGCGCTCACCCACAGATCCTGGTAACCCCGCCGGTCCAGGCCATCAAGCAACATGTCCGTGACCAGCGTCGTTTTGGGCAACTGCAGTTCCTTTGATTCCTCGCCCTGAGCAACGCGCATGGCCTCTTTCAGGATGTCCGCTACGGAGAGCACACGACTGATCGCAGTGTTTTCCTCCAGCCACCGCTCGAATTCGTCCAGCCGCGCCAGGGCGGCCGGCTCCCGCAAGCCGCCTTCGGCAGTCGTGACGAGAAACTCCAGCGAGACGCTGCCGCCGAGCGCAGCGTCGATTCTCTCGGTATCCAGGCGCGCCGGATCGTCCTCAGGGAACCAGGACATGGGATCCGCCCCCACCTGTACCCGGGCAGCCAGTACGATGAACGCGACGCTGCCGATCGCGAATGCGGGCACGATGAGCCGCTCGACGGCCCTTGGCATCGAACCCAGCCAACCCAGCAGCGCGCTCAGCCCGCTGCTGCTCTGCCGATCCAGGTACCGCTGCTCCGGAACTCGCAGCAGTCCCAGCGCGGTGGGCAAAAAGAGCATGCTGATCACGAAAGCTGCCATCACGCCAGCGGCCGCGACGACTGCAAATTCCCGGATTGGCTCGAGGTCGCTCGTGAGTAGCGACAGCAGACCAGCAGCCGTCGTCGCGGAGGTAAAAAAGCACGGGGTCAACAGCCGCGCAATGGTTCTCTCCACCGCGATCTCCCGGGTGTTCCCGGTCGCGAGCAGCCGGCGATAATGGGCGATCACGTGAATTGAATCCGCAACGCCCACCGCCAACAACAGAGGCAACAGTGCCGTCGATATGAGTGTCGTGCGCAACCCGGAAAGCCCCATCAGACCATATGCCCAGATCGCAGCCATCAACACGACGATTAGCGGCAATAACGCAAGCATCAGCCGGCGGAAAATCAGCTGTGCAAAGACGACAATGATCGCGATCATGATCGGGATCATTAATCTGAGATCGTGTTCGTTGTGACGCATAGCTGCGTCGTCGGTGACCGGTGTGCCGGACAGGCTCACCTGCACCGGTATTCCGGATGTTTCACCGGAAACGATCGATCGGAGTGCTTCGACCAACGTTCTCTTATTGGCGAACGTATTGCCCTCGCGCGTCACCTGGACAACGATGGCGGCGGTCCGGGCATCGGCAGTCAGCAAGGTTCCCGTCAGCACTGAATTGGCCAGCGTTTTTTCCCGAAAATCCGGATCCGAGGTAGCCGCACCGAGGATGCTCGGGCTCGTGAAGGACAACACACGGTGCACGAACGGGGCCTGTTCCGCGGCCCGGGAGATTCCATCGATCGCAGCAACGATCTCCGGTGAAAATATGTCATCCGCAAAGAGCGCGATGACGACGATCTCATCGGCACGAAAGCGCCGCGCAAATTCGTTGTAGACCAGCAGGTCAGGGTCATTTTCCAGGAACCAGACTTCGATCGAATGGTCCGTGGTCACGCGAGTGGCGAACACGGCCAACCCGGCGGTGATAACGACAACGAGCAGCGCGACTACAAGGCGATGCCGGAATAACAGAACCGCGAGCCTCTGGGCACTAAACGACACGTGACTGGTCCCGCATCCCCCTGCCGCTCTCAAGCGCGGCCAGAAATTCAGACTAGCACAGGCCCCGCCAGGGCGAGCTGCGACGAAATGGAAGTCGTGTCGTCCCTCGCAAGCTCAACCGCTCGGTCAGTCCGACAACGGTACTTATCGGTGGCGCCGAGGTCGCGTCACATGAGCGCTCAGCCCTGAGCGTCAGTCGCGGCGGTAGACGGGGTCGCCTCTGCCGCGTTCGCCGCGGATATCCAGGACCTTGAACATGCCCTCGTTCCAGATCGAAGTCGTGGGCAGGTTCTGGTTCCAGTCCATCACGACGGTGCGGCGCTTGATTCGCCACTCGCCGTCGCGCTTTTCCAGCTTGTCGACGTAACGCCCACCGTAGAAAAAGTCCTGCGGCCCCTCCTGGCCAGGGTCGATGCCGAGCTGGGCCAGGTAAGTGGGCCCGAAGATGTCGCGAATCCGTTCCGTTGAACCTTTCACACGGTGATAGGCGAGGAGATAGGCCTCCGTGTAAGCCACATCAACGTCCAGTTCCATGTGCACGTTGCAGATCGCGTGCTGGGTCACCTCGAACCAGTTCTGGATTTCCTCGACGATGAATTCCGCGAACTCCTCGGCGTTACCATTGAAGACGCCATGTTCGTCGTAGCCGTCGGGCCAGTAGACCGTCTTCATCAATTCCACGTCGGCACGATCCAGGGCCCGGCAGTACCGGGTCAGCACGTCGTAGATCTTCTGCCGGTCGACGACTTCCTGCAGTTCAGCATTGTCGATCACTTTCATGCTCCTGGCGGCTGTCGGGGCCATCGGGGACATTCTTCTTTTCCGCCTAGCGGAAAAGAAGAATGTCCCCGACCGGACCTACATCATAGCTGACAAAGCTTGCAGTCATTTTTTTGCCCAAATAGAATCCCACCAAGGGGACCACACACTCAACTAATCACAACGGAGCAGTGCAATGTCAGAAGAGACCCAGAAAACACCCAAATTCGATCCGATTACACTCGAGCAGGTCGATGTAAACAAAGATTATCCGATGGAGCCCGATGAATTCGAGATACTGTACAAGCACAATTGCTATTGCCACATGGCGCACATATCTCAATACGGCTACCCAATTGTTACCCCCATGTTCTACGTGGTTTTGGAAGACGGACATATTTATATCAGTAGCGTCCAAAAGTACCGCAAGAAAATAGAACACCTTATTGAGAATCCAAAGATATCCGTCAGCATCAGTAATGATGGGTCAAACGCGAAACGGCAGAAATCGATTCAGATTATCGGCAAGGCAGAAGTCTCTTTCGATCAGGAATTGCTGACCAAAGTTCACTGGGCAATTATTGATAAGTACTGGTGGGACCTCAAAGGCAACGAAGAGATGCGCCAGGCAGCGTTTAAAGGCGTGCACACACCTAACCGGGCCATCATAAAAGTCATTCCAAACAAGAATTCACCAACGTCCTGGGATTTCGGCAAAATGGTTCAAAGTTACGAGAGAGGCGTTTGGTTTAATGAGGCTTACGAGATGTGCAAGCCTTACGACGTCCGGTAGTACAATAACGCCTCGCGCGTGCACGGTCCGCTGAGTAGTTGAGCAGCGCGTGAATGGCAGGGCCCCAGCTTTCCAAGCAGAAAACGACGGTTCGATTTCCTTCGCCCGCTCCAGAAACCAAAGCCCCGTCAGGGGCTTTGGTGTTTCTGCTTACGTATCTCAAGCCATATCGGCGCGATGCCGGCTCAGGTCACCCAGCAGGTCCGGAGAAATATCGCGCTTCGTGAATCGCCACTCGCCGCCGACCTGCTCGAAGACATCGCGATAGTGCCCGGAAAAGATGGGTTGCAGCGGGAAACCGGGCGGTACCGCCTGGAAGACCGTGATGTAGCACTGGGCGGTGGCGTGATTGTCCCCCGGTCCCAGGTCGATCTGTACGTTGGTCATCGCGTGCTTCGTCAGCGGCTTGCCGTCGTACAGGATCACGTGTTTCAGCGTCTCCATCATCGCCTCGGCGCCGGGCTCACCGCCGCGGGGATCGCCGAGTACCCGCCACGTGCCGTGCTCGAATAACCGCGCGCAGCCGGCCATGTCGCCTGCATCGAGCCGGAAACAGTACTCGTTCATCAGTGCCTGGATGGCTTCGCGCGCCTCGGTCATGGTTCCCGCCTCCAGCCGCCGCTATTCCACGAGGTCGAAGAACTGCAGATCCATTTCTTCGGCCAGCGCCTCCAGGATCGGCGGCACCAGCCGCTCGTGGTCCGGTGCGTCCTGGTGCACCTGGAAGGCCACTTCGTCCTTGAAACGCGAATACACCACGTAGGTGTTCGGCGCTTCCCGGTGCTTCAGGAAGTCGTAGACGAGTGTGTCCGGCTCGGTGTCGTGGGTGATGTCCGACAACTCCTTCTGCAGAGCTTCGAACTCCGCGATTTTGTCGGGCTTCACGACCAGCCGGGCGATAAATGCCGTCTGCATAATGACTCTCCTGGTATCGAGTGCTTCAGGCCAGGCCAAGCTCTTGCGTGAGCTGGTCCCGGAGCCGGAATTTCTGGATCTTGCTGGTGGACATGGGCCATTCGGTCACAAACCGAACGTAGCGCGGCACCTTGAAGCCAGCGATCTCGCCCTTGCAGAAGGCCACCAATTCTTCTTCCGTGGCCTGCTGACCATCTTCCAGTTCGATGAAGGCAGCCGCGACTTCCTGCAGCCGCTCATCGGGGATGCCTACGACCTGGGCCAGCTTCACGGCCGGGTGCCGGGCGAGGAAAGACTCGATCTCGGCGGCCGCGACGTTTTCGCCGCCGACTTTCAACATGTCCTTGAAGCGGCCGTGGAACATGATCTGGCCGTTCGCATCGAAAGAGCCCATGTCGCCGGTGCGGAAGAAGCCGTCGTCGTCGAAAGCGGCCGCGGTCTTCTCCGGGTCCTTGTAGTAGCCGTCGAACAGGCTGTAGCCGCGCACCAGTATCTCGCCCTGCTCTCCGGCGGGCACTGGCTCGCCAGTGTCGATATCGACAATCTTCACCTCGAGCCCCGGCAGCGGCGTGCCCAGGCGCGTGCAGCGCAGTTCCAGGCTGTCCGTCAGCTCGCTGGTACACACGGTGCCGCCCGTTTCCGTCATTCCATACGTGCCCACGTAAACGGTGTCGGGAATCGCTTCCAGCATGGCGTCCTTGATAGCCGGCGGCTGCACCGCGAAATTGCTGTTCATCAGCCTGACGCGGCTGAGGTCGGTAGTCGGGAAATCCGGGTGATGGATCAGGTCGGACATGATGGTGACAAAACAGGGATAGGTCGCTGTGGCCCGTTCAGACTCGAGCATCTTCAGTGCGACGCCCGCATCGAAATAGCTCATGGTCAGGTACGCGCCCGCCACGTCGAATATGGCCACCATGGGCAGGATCGCCGCAATGTGGAACATTGGCAACGGCGACCAGAAGCGATCTTCCTGGCGCAACCGGTAACGGTAGCGTCCAAGCGCGATGCTGTTCCGGACAATAGCCTCATGGCTGATGGGACAGCCCTTCGGATTCGCCGTGGTTCCCGACGTGTAGAGCATGATGGCCGGGTCACGCACGCGGGTTCGCATCCGGGTGGCCTGGACATCGTCCACGGCCACCGCCTCGGCGAGACCTTCGAACTGCTGTTCCGTGATAAAGCCCGGCGGCGTCGATTTGCCCAGCACAACGATGTTGCGCAGCCTCGGCGCCGCGGCCACTGAAAGATTCAGGGAATCCGTTGAGTCCGCAAGGCCAGGCAGGCCCTCACCGAGCCGCTCGACGAAATTCACATGCTCGGCGATCTGATCTGTCGTTATCACCGTGACCAGGTCTGCGTTCTCGATCACGTACTGCAGTTCGCCGGCCCGGAAACGCGCGTTGATGGGGACCGTCACGGCCCCACAAAGGGCAATACCGAACAGGAATTCCGGAAACTCAAAGCAGGTGGGCAACAACAGTCCGACGTGGTCGCCCGGCTTCACTCCCAGGGCCTGCAGACCCCGCGCCCGTTCATAGGCGCATTCGGCAAGCTCCGCGAAGCTCTGGCGTCCCTCCGGGAACACAATCGCGTCGGCATCCGGGTGCTCGTCGGCGGCCCGCAGCAGCAGGTCACCAAGCGTGGTCGCGCGTATCGGGTGTTCGAAAGCCGGCACGGACACGGCTGCTATTCCATCGGGTCCAGGTACTCGCGCGTGTAGGGCGGATCGCCCCCTTCCATGCAGTCGAGCAGGTTCGGCGCGATTTCCTGCAGGTAGGCCGTGTTCATGTGCAACTCTTCGGCAGCCTCGTCCTTGAAAGACTCCATCACGGCAAACTCGCGTGGTCCGCGCAGCCGGAAGAAACGGTAGTAAAGCGTATCCGGTTCGTTCGCGTGCACCTGCCGCTCGAGTTCCCGGGCGAGGCGCATAAATTCGTCCTCGCGACCCTCTTTGACCGTCATCCGGGCCAGGAAAGATACGTTTGCCACGTCGCACTCCTTATATATGCGTTTGTGATGATAGCACCGGCGGCAAAAAAACAGTCAGATTTGTTTTTTTTATAACGCGGATGTTAACTTGCGCTGGCCCCAGGTGCAGGAGCCGCCCACATTGAACGACGCGTCATTTCAGTTCGCCGCCAATGCCGACGACATTCCGGTCGGCAAGACCCTGCCCCTGGAATTCGACGGCCAGCACGTGCTGCTCTGCCATACGAAGGAAGGCATCTTCGCGATCGAAAATCTCTGCAGTCATGCTCTGGCCCACCTCAGTGCCGGCAAGCTGCGCGGTTTTCGCATCATCTGCCCGTTGCACGGCGGTTCTTTCGACGTGCGCGACGGTTGCGCAACAGGCAAACCCGCCACCGTCGACATCCGGACATATCCCGTGCGTGTGATCGACAACCGCATCGAGGTACAACTCGGCTAGGCCGGCGCGATCACCGCGCGACCGTTGTTCAACACCACGGCATCGCGCGCGTCCACACGGGCCCGGAACGACACCTCGTCACCGTCCTGCCAGACTTCGATACGGATCGTTTCCCCGGGAAACACCGGCGCGGAAAAGCGCAGGCCGAAGCTGCGCAACCGGGCGACATCGGCGATCTGCAGGGCCTGCAGCACCGCGCGCGCCGCGATGCCGTAACTCGCCAGGCCGTGGAGTATCGGCGCCGGGAAGCCGGCCTTCTCCGCCACCGCCGGGTCGGCATGCAGCGGATTGTAGTCGCCACTGAGGCGGTACAGCAACGCCGCCTGCGTCGCCACCGGGATATCCACTGCAGCGTCGGGCGAGCGCTCCGGCAACGCGTGGGGCCTGGCGCTCCTGGTCACCGGTCCGCCGAACCCGCCGTTGTTTCGGGCAAAGATCACCGCGGTCTGGGTCGACAGGTGGTCGCCGGAGGCCTGCTCGTAGATCTTTCGCTCCACGTGGATCAACGCGCCGCGCCCTTCGCCCTTGTCGATAATTTCGGCCACGCGGTTGCGCGCCACGATGGTGCCTTCGGCGGGCAGCGGTGCATGAATGTCCAGGTGCTGTTCACCATGCAGCACCTTCAGGAAATCGATACCGGTATCCGGATTCGTCATCCAGGAGCCGGGATGTCCCAGCACCACCGGCATGGTCGGAAAAGCCTGCAATCCCTTCTCGTAGACGAAGCGCAGCTCGTCGGCAGCCGTGGGATTGAAACCGAAGCCCAGGCCCAGCGCGTACAGCATCGTGTCGCGTGGCGTATAGCTCTGCGTGACCTCGTCGAAGGGCCAGTTCAGCAGTCGCTCGTAGTCCAGCGCCATAAGGGGCGACTACACGGGCTCCCAGTTGAACACACTGGCCGTGACGTCCAGGGGATACATCGACGGGCCGAAAGCCGGCAATACACGTTCGCACACGGACGCAGGCGTCCAGCCTTCTTCCGTGTGCGCCGCCCGTATCGGCCGAGACTGGCTCATCAGGAAAATCTCGTTCTTGCGCACCGCGAAAATTTGCCCGCTGACCTCTTTCGCCGCGTCGCTGAACAGCGCGACCGCCAGCGGCGCGATCTTCTCCGGTGTCATCTGCTTGATCTTCTCGACCCTGGCCTTTTGCTCCGGCGTCTCGGTGGGCACCTTCCCGAACAGCCGGCTCCACGCGAAGGGCGAGATGCAGTTCGAGCGTACGTTATAGCGGGCCATATCCAGCGCAATGCTCTTGGACAACCCGACGATGCCGAGCTTCGCTGCCATGTAGTTGGCCTGCCCGAGGTTACCGATCAGGCCAGACGTGGAGGTCATGTGCACCAGGCAGCCGCTTTCCTGCTGGCGAAAGTGCGGCGCACAGGCCCGGCTCATGTTGAAGGAACCTTTCAGGTGGACCTGCAGCACGATGTCGAACTGCTCTTCGGTCATCTTGTGGAAGATCGTGTCGCGCAGGATGCCCGCGTTGTTCACGACCCCGTCGATGCGGCCGAACTTGTCGATCGCGGCCTGGATAATCGCGTGCGCGCTGCCCCATTCCGCGACGCTGTTGAAGTTCGCGATGGCCTTGCCGCCTCGTGACTCGATTTCGCTCACCACCTCGTCCGCCGGCGTGGCGTCCTCGCCCTCGCCCTCGGCGCTGCCGCCGATATCGTTCACCACCACCTGCGCGCCATGGTCGGCCAGCATGATGGCAATGGCCCGGCCGATGCCGCGCCCGCCGCCCGTCACCACAATGGCCTTGCCGTCCAGCATCTTGTCGTCGCTCATTGTTCTCTCCGGTTCAGCGTCGGGGCAGGCGCCGTCATTCGGAACTCGCGGCCGGTGAAGTCATCTCCGCACCCGGGACCGGGTTGAAGTAGTGAATGACCACGCTGCGCTTCGCGATCTTCCAGGTGCCGTCGCGGCGTTCGAAATCGTCGGTGTAGGTGGCGCCGACCATCTGCACCACGTCATCTTTCGTCGCGCCCATGCAATCCACGTCGCACACGCCGCGCGCGTGGTCGGCATCCGTAAATTCGACGCGCAGGTTCGTGGTCCAGTGATGCGTTTCTCGCCACACCGGGTACAGCACCTCGTGCACGGCACGGTGGATGCCTTCATGGCCTTCGAACACGCCAAAGGGCGGGCCGATGTCCCACACCGCGTCCGGGTGCCAGATGCCGATGAAACGATCCCAGTCGTGGCCGTCGAAACCCTGGCAGTAATCCGTGACCAGGTCGCGCAGCGCGGCCCGGCTTTCCAGTTCATCGACCCGGCGCAACAGCGCGTCGATCTGCGCCTGCTGGTCGGTCATGCGTCAGCGCCCGCCGGCGTTTCGTCGTGGGCCGCGTTCGCCGCGATATAGCCGAAAGTCACTGCGTGGCCGAGGGTATGGCCGGCGCCGTAGTAGGCCTCGCGGGACGGGCTGGCAATGCAGTTTCCCGCACCGTACAGACCGGGAATTGGCTGATCCTGCGTGTCCAGCACGCGCGCCTTCGCATCGATGACCGGCCCGCCGCAGGTGTCCAGCGCGCCGGCCGCCAGGATGATGGCGTAATAAGGGCCCTCGTCCCGCAGCGGGTGCATTGTAATGTTCGGCGAATCGTTCGCCGGCCAGTCGGTATCGGCACGCATCGGCGAGAAGACCGGGTGCCACTCCGTGTCATACGCCGCTTCGCCCCGCCGAAAGTCGTCATCCCGCCCGGCTTGCGCGAAACCGTTGAAACGGGCGACGGTCGTCGCGAGCTTGTCCGCAAACGCCGGATCGAGTCGCAGCCCGCCGGTCTGGTCGGCGATTTCCGCAAGCCGCGCGTCCAGCTTGTCGGCCAGGTCGGCGAGACTGTCGCCTGCAATGGCTGGCGCGTCCGCGGGTTTCGACGGAATCGGATACACACCCGCAAAGGCCTCCGCGGTGCGCTGGTCGTAGACCATGAACATCAGCTGGTTCGGGAACTCGGCACGCGACGGGTTGTAGACGCTGTGGATCTCGGTCCGGTCGTTGTAATTGCGGTGCTCGTTCACCGCTCGCATCCCGTAACGGTTCACCTGCAGCATCGAATCGCCCGGCGGATAGAACACGCCCGCACCGAGCACCCGGTTGACCAGGACCTCGTCGAGCACCACCTGTGAACGCCATGCGCAGCTCAGGTTACCCAGCCGTGCACCGGCCGCGCCGCCAATGTTGATGAAGTCGCCGGTGGAATCGGGCTTCGCGCAGGCACCCACCAGGGCCGTGCGCTGGTACTTCGAGATGAATTCGGGATTGTGCACGTAGCCGCCGGTGCCAAAGATCACGGCCTTGCGGGCACCGACAGACAGAATCGCGCCGTCCTTGTCGGCCTCCACACCCACGACACGTCCGTCGCCGTTGAGGACCACGCGCACCACCCGGTGCCCCGTGAGCACCGGTATGTCGCGCGCGTTGATGGCGGCGTGCAGCTGCTCCATCAGCAAGGTCCCGAGACCCATCTTTCCTTCGGCATCCACGGGACCCAGGGCCCGGCCCGCGGGGACCTTGTTTTCCGGCACGTTGTCCAGGTAGTCGGTGGCCGGGCGGTCGAGGGCAAACATTCGCCACTCGGCGAGGTTCAGGGCACCGGCGTCACGCAGCCTGTCCATCGCGGGTGACGCGTTGTCGTAAAACGCCTCCAGCAGCGAAAACTCACCGGGACTCACGCCCAGTGTCGGACTGTTGACGTCGTAACGCTCCGGATAGGCGAATCGCGCCATGTACCTGAGGCAATCGTCCCGCAGGTCCTCGATGCCGCGTTCGCGAAGCGTGAAGTTGTCGGGCACCCAGAGCACGCCCGCGGATTTCGCGGCGGTCCCGCCGACGGTCGATGCCTTTTCCAGCATCAGCACCGAGTCGCCGTTGTCGCTGGCGATCACGGCGGCGGTGGCAGCGGCGGCGCCACTGCCCACCACGACGATGTCCACTGCCTGGTCCCACTGGCGGCCCGGGCTCGCCTGGCACGCACCGAGGGCCCCGGCGCCGAGGGTAGCCGCCGCCGCACCCGTCAGCAGGTCGCGTCGCGATACCGGCTTGCTGGAATCACTCATGGCGCGTGTCACGAAGACTCGAAGGCAAGGGCGCCGCGCTCAGCGCTTCAGTTCGATGCCCGCGGCCTCGCGATCCCAGCAGTCGGCCGTGATGCCCTCGTCTTTCAGCTTGAACTTCTCCACGCGCTCGCTGGGTGTCTTCGGCAGCGAGTCGCGTATCGCGATGTAGCGCGGAATCGCGAAGTAGGCCATGCGCGGCTCGCACCAGCGAATCAGCTCCTCTTCGCTGGCTGTCTGGCCGGGCTTCAGCACTACAACGGCCTTGACCTCTTCCTCGCCGACATCGGATGGCACGCCGACCACGCAGGATTCCAGCACGGCCTCGTGGGAACTGAGTACACCTTCGACTTCGAAAGACGAAATGTTCTCGCCGCGACGCCGGATCGCCTGCTTCTTGCGGTCCACGAAGAAGAAATAACCGTCCTCGTCCATCCGGCCGAGGTCGCCCGTATGGATCCAGTTATTCTTGAACAGCTCCAGCGTGGCTTCCGGTTTCTTGTAGTACCCGGTGGTACCGACCCACATGCGATCGGAACGGCAGATGAACTCGCCGAGCTTGCCGGGTTCGCATTCGTTGTCGTCGTCGTCGACGATGCGCACGTCCCAGCCGGTGATCGGCTTGCCGCAGGCGCCAGCCCGGGGTTCGTCGTAGGGACTGGCCAGGCAGACGTAGCATTCCGTCATGCCATAGACCTCCAGGATCTTCGTATTGAAACGTTCCTGGAAGGCATGCCACTCGTCCTGCGGTGCTGCTGCGCCCACCATGAGCCGGATCGGATTGTCGGCGTCCTCTTCCCGGGGCTCCTGTTTCAACAGGATCGGAATGATCCCGCCGATGTAGTTGGCCTCGGTGCACTCCCAGCGACGGCAGTCGTCCCACAGCCGGCTGGCGGAGAAGCGATCCACGATCACTGCCTTCGCATCGGCGAGGATCGCCGGCCCGATCGTGATGCCCTGCGCGTTGCCGTGGAAGAACGGCAGCCCCGTGTAGAGCACGTCGTCCTCGGTGTAACGCGAGTACTTCACCGATTCAGACCAGACCGCGTACCAGTAGTAGTGGCTCATCTCCACACCCTTCGACACGCCGGTGGTGCCAGAGGTGTACAGGATCGAGGCCATATCGCTGTAGTGAACCTGCGCATCCGGCGTGTCGCCCGACCGGTCCGTCAGCGCCGCGTAGCTCATCGTCTCGATGCCCTGCCAACTCGGCAAGGCCGGCGCGTCGTCACCCGTCTGGATGAACGCCGTGTGGTTCAGTTTCTTCAGATCGTCCGAGACTTCGTCCAGGCGGTCCAGGTACTGGGTATCGGCGACCATCGCGACGCAGTCGGACTGGTCGATCTGGTAGTGCAGGCCGTTGCCTTTCAGCGCCACGTTGATCGGCACCTCGACCGCGCCGATCTTGTTCAGCCCGAACCAGGCATACAGGAACTCGGGGCAATTCGGCAGCATGATGGCCACCTTGTCACCGCGCTTCACGCCGAGTTCGAGGAAGCCGTTCGCTGCTTTGTTGATCTGCTCGTTGAACTCGGCGAGCGTGATCGGATCGTCACGGAACTGCCAGACCACGTGATCCGGGTATTGCCTCGCTTTATCCTCGATGATCTTGGTCAGGATACGATCGTGCTGCGAGTACTCCTGCATGTTCCAGGAGTCCCACTTCTTCGCATGTTTTTCGAATTTGTCGTCCCAGCGACCCATGTCACTTACCTCCGCGAATCAGTTGCCCGGCGGGCTTGTCGGACATTTTCTGCTTCCCTCGCTGTCGAAAAGTCTTGACCAAGTGTTCGAAATAAAAGCGCCGGCCGGATGCCTCCGGGCGGCGCTCGTTGCTCAGAACGAGTAGACCACCTCGGCGCCCCACGTGCGCGGCGCTCGCGGCGCGGCATAGGTCCACAGGGTCGCCACGTCGAAACCGATGCCGTAGCCGTCTTCGTCCGTCAGGTTCCGTCCGTAGACGCTGAACGTCCAGTTCTCCAGGCCGTAATTCACTGAACCGTCGACCAGGTGTTGGGAGTCATTGGACGTCTGCGGCGAGTTCAGCAGCGTCATCTCGTGCTCGTCGATGTAGTGGTAGCCGGCGCGAACCCAGGCATTACCCGGTCCGAGTTGCCACTCGTACTCCGCGTTCAGGGCTCCCGTCCACTCGGGAGCCCGACGGAACTCCAGATCAGAGTTATCCGTTATGACCCCGTCGCCCGTGAGATCAGCGTCGAAGTCGTCATACTCAGCGTCCAGGTAACCGAGGTTCGCGCGCAGCGTCAGCCCGTCGATGGGATACCAGAGCGCCTCCAGCTCCACCCCCCATACGGTGGCTTCCGCCGCGTTTGCAATCACAGTCTGCTGGCCTGTGCCACCAGCACCCAGGGGTACCGATTCGCTGACCTCTTCCTGCTTGTCGTCATAGAGGGAAACAAAGATTGCGCCGTTCAGAGTCAGAGTACGGTCGAACCACTCAGTTTTCGCCCCGAGCTCGAAGTTGTCGAGGGTTTCCGGATCGTAGGGGTCGATCGCCACAGCCGCTTCGTCCGGCCGGCCAACGAAGCCACCGCTGCGATAGCCGCGGACATAACTCAGATAGGCCATCGCTTCATCGTTGAAGGTATAGCGCAGCGCCAGTTTAGGAGTGAACTCGTCCCAGTTCTCATGCTGGGTGTCGATGGTTGGCACGCCGGTGTGCCTGGTCGTCTTGTCGTCCTTGGTCCAGCGCAGACCGGCGGTCAGGGTCCACTGGTCGTTGAAATCCCAGTCGCCCTCGAAGAACAGCGCGTAGGAGTCAGTCGTCTGCTTGCTGGTTCGTGGGACAGTTACGGGGGCTGGCAACCGGAAGAATGAAAGCGTAGGAACATCAAACCCAAAGCCGATGAAGCTTTCCAGCTGGATTTCGTATTCCGAGTCCCACCAGTAGGCGCCCACGGTATAGGACAGCGGAAGGTTTTCCTCCTGGCGATTCAGCCGGAGTTCGACACTGGTCTGGTCGTACTGTTCGGGCCGGTTGGTTTCGAACAGTATCTCCGGTGTCGCATCAAAGTCCTGGAATACGTTTTCGTTGATATCGCGATAGCCAATGATCGCGTCGACGCTCATGTTGTCGGTCCACTCAAAGTTGCCCTGCAGGATGTAGGTATCGACTTCGAAGTCGGCATCGTTACGGCCCTGCTGCGTGACGTCGTAGCGATCGCCGCCCAGCGGATCGTCCGTATTGGGCGCGCAGTACCCGAACTCCGTACCCGAAGCGTCTGCAGAATCACAATAGACCTGGCCCGGCTGACCCACATAGTTCAGCGGCGGCGTGTCCTGGTCGGTGCGCTCGATGTCGTAGGTGAAATCCAGCGAAAGTCGATCAGTAGCGTTCCACAGGATCCGGGCGCCGACCTGGTAGTACTCGATTTCGCCATCTTCACCACCGTTGATCAGGTTGTCAAAGTAACCCTCGTCCTGATTCCGGTAGGAACCAAAGAGCTTGATACCGACTTCTTCGTTGCCAAAGTTGAAGATGCCATCCGCGTAGGTGGTGTCGTAGTCGCCGGCACCCACCCGCAACTTGCCGCCCAGCTCACCGGTGGGCTTCGTGCGGTTCAGCTGTATCACGCCACCGATCGCATTGCGACCGAACAGGGTGCCTTGCGGGCCACGCAGCACTTCCATGCGCTCGACGTCGAAGGTCTTGTGAAGGCCGCCGGAAAGCTTGCCGTGATAAACGCCGTCGATGACCGTGGCCACGGCCGGATCAAAGTTGGATTCCACGTCCGCAACGCCGACACCTCGAATATAGACAGCCGCAACGCCACCTGGTCCCTGCGCAGTGTCGTCGATGACGAGGTTAGGCGAAATATCCACCATGTCGCGGATGTCCTGCACAAAACGTCGTTCGATTTCCTGTTGAGTCGCGGCGCTCACGGAGATCGCAACGTCCTGGAGTTTCTCTTCCTTCTTACGCGCCAGAACCAGGATCTCTTCGAAGTCACCAGAAGACTGGGCAAGCACCCCCGTCGTTGGAGCCAACAAAACCGTCGCAGCAATGCCAACAACTGCAACCGACAGACTACGCACTCTCGTCATGCTCAAGGCCCCCACAACCATTGATTAGATCCGGGCTATACCCAGCGTATAAGCTCAACAAACTTGAACTTTATTCAAATCTTTCACAGACTATGTCCCGTGTCAAGTTCAGTCGCGCCTGCGCCGCGCAACGGTGGTGGGCGTTCAACCTCAATGGATAAGTGGAGTTGCCGATGGCCGACATTGAAGTCGAAGTAAAAGGTGAAGTCACCTGGATACGCATGAACCGGCCCGACCGGATGAACGCCTACGACGCGTCGATGGCCCAGGAGCTGATCGAGGCCGTCGAAGGCGCTTCGGCCAGCGGCGTGATCGTGCTGACGGGTACCGGGCGGGCCTTCTGCGCCGGCGGGTTTCTCGCCAACCTGAGCGATCCCGACCCTGCCGAACTTCGCAGCATGTTTTATGGTTCGCTGAAGCTGGTTGAAGCGATTCGTACGAGCCCGCGACCGGTGATTGCCGCCGTGAACGGCGCGGCAGCCGGCGGCGGCAACGAGCTGGTGGTGGCCTGCGACCTCGCGGTGGCTGCTGAGAAGGCCACCTTCGGACAGACCGGCGTGCGCGTGGGCAGCGCACCGGTGCTCGGCGGCACCAATTTCCTGACCATGAACGTCGGCGAGAAACGCGGCAAGGAAATCGCGTTCATGTGCCGCCGCTACAAGGCCCAACAGGCGCTGGAAATGGGCCTGATCAACGCCGTCGTCCCTGGCGAGGAACTCGAAGAGGAAGTCACCAAATGGGCGGACGAGCTGCTCTACATGAGCCCGCGTTACCTCGAGATCGCGAAGATCAGTTCCAACTTCTGGTGGAACCAGGCCCGCGACAGCTACCTGAGCGGGCTCGGCATGCTCGTGCAGGCCATCGGCTCCCACGACATGATCGAGGGCGCGAGCGCCTTCATGGAGAAGCGCCGGCCACAGTTCGAAGGGCGCAAGCCCAAGTAGCGGAACCCTGATGAACTTCGAGCTGGAGCCTCGCTACCTGGAAATACAGGGGCGCGCCCGCGAACTCGCGCAGCAGGTCGAGTCGGTTGCCGCCGAAGCCGACGAGTGCAATACGGTGCACCCGGCCGTGCTGGAGGCACTGCGCGCCAGCCGGCTTAGCGAACTGATGGTGCCGGCGGAATATGGCGGCCGGGACAAGCGTCCGGATCCGCTCGCCATCTGCGTCGTGCGCGAAGCACTGATGGCTACCTCGGCGCACCTCGACTCCCTGTTCGCACTGCAGGGCATCGGCAGCTACGCCATCACCGTGGGCGGCTCTCAGTCGCAGCGGGAAACCTGGCTGCCGCGCGTCGCCAGTGCCGACGCGCTCGCGGCGCTGGGGCTGACCGAGCCCGATACTGGCTCGGACCTGAAAGCGATCACCACGAGCATCATCGAGTCCGGTGACGGCCTGGTACTGAACGGCGCAAAGTCGTGGATCTCCAACGGCGGCGCCGCGGCCTTCTACGTGGTACTCGCGAAGGACCAGCACGACAGTTTCTCGATGGTCCTCGTGCCCGCCGACGCGCCGGGCGTGTCCGTCACGCCTACGCCCCAGATCATCGCGCCGCACGTGCTGGGCGAAGTGGCCTTCGACAACGTGCAACTGCCGGCCGATGCGTTTCTCGGGGAAGCGGGCTGCGGCATGGACCTGGTCTTCGGCACTCTCGGCGTGTTCCGGGTCTCCGTTGCCGGCGCATCCGTGGGTCTCGCCCAGGCCGCGCTGGAAGAAGCGGTTCGCCACACGCGCACGCGCGAGGGCTTCGGCCGCCCGCTCGCGAAACTGGGTCCGGTGGCGCAGATGCTGGCTGACTGCTGGACGGAGATCGAGCAGGCGCGGTTGCTGACCTACCGCGCGGCATCCATGGCCCGCGAGGATCCCGCCGGGACGCTGCACCATTCGTCCATGGCCAAGCTGGCCGCCAGCGAAATGGCCGGGCGCGTCGTTGACCGCTGCGTACAGATGATGGGCCGCTTCGGCCTGATTCGTGATTCCAAGATCGAGCGACTGTACCGCCAGGCCCGGCCGATGCGCATCTACGAAGGCGCGTCGGAAATCCTGCGCCTGGGGATAGCGCGCGAACTCACCAGGACGGTGCCATGATCGATCTCGAACTCGACGGCAAGGTGGCCATTGTGACCGGCGCGAGCCGCGGACTCGGGCGCGGGGCGGCCGAGGCCCTCGCGGCGCAGGGGGTGCGCGTGCTCGCCGCGGCCCGCTCGGAGCAAGACCTGCAGGCACTCGCGCAGAGCGCGCCGGAGCACATCCGGGCGCAGCCCTGCGACATGCTGGACATGGCCGCCCTTGCAGCGCTGCCGGAGCAGGCGGTCGCAGCCTTTGGGCGGCTCGACATCGTGGTGAACAACGCAGGAATAGCGCCGGCCGGCAAGTTCCTGGAACAGGACCCGGCCGTCTGGGACCAGGTGATGACAGTGAACGTCACCGCTCCCGCAACGCTGGCCCGGGCCGCCGGCCGGATACTGGTGAACCAGGGGTCGGGCAAAATCATCAACATCGCGTCCACGTCCGGCATCCTCGGCAAGGCGGCGCTGGTGGCCTATTCGTCGTCGAAGGGTGCGCTGCTGCAGTTCACCAAGGCACTGGCGGCCGAATGGGGCAAGACCGGCGTGCAGGTCAACGCGATCGCACCGGGCGCCTTCGAGACCGATGCGCAGTCAGCCGTCCTCGAATCCCCGGACATCCTGAAACGCCGGCTGGGCAAGATACCGGCCCGGCGCATGGGCCTGGTCGACGAGATGGGCCCGCTGGTCTGCTATCTCGCATCGCCGCAGTCGGACTTCGTGACCGGCAGCGTGTTCGTGATCGACGGCGGGGAGTCCTGCAAGCTCTGATGCCGAACCGAACGGAAATCCAGGCAGATTTCTCGGACACGCCGGGCTCGCCGAGGGGCGAACAACGACGCCGCCGCATTCTGCAGGCGCTGCACGATTGTGTGATCGACAGCGGCTTCGCGAAAACCACGCTGGCAGACATCGCTCGGGCAGCCGACATGTCGCCCAGCCACCTGCTGTACTACTTCGACGGCAAGGACGCGATCCTCGAGGACTATTTCGACAGCGTGGCCGCGCGCATCCGCGCGCGTATCGACGGCTTTCGCGACGAACCCGTGAAACGCCAGGTGGACCTGCTGGCCGATCTGTTTTTCGGCGGCAAGGGCATCACCCGCTCGGAAATCGGCTTCATGCTCGAATGCTTTGGGGCCGCCGTGCACGACAGCAAGTTGCGCGAGTACAAGACGGAGCTGGACCGGTTCTGCAAAGCCTACCTGCAGGAACTGTTCCGCCAGGCTCCCAATCGAACCGCATCCGCGAAAGACTGCGCCGAGGTGGCCTATGCGATGTTGATCGGCCTGCGCACCGCGGCCTATTTCGATCAGCGACTCGCGCTGCCGCAGGCACGGCGCCTGTTCCGCGGCCAGGTGCGCAATCTTGCCCAGGGCGGGCGCACCGCCGCTAAGACCCTATGAGCTCCCTGCTGACCCCAGAGCTGCTGGCCCATATCGGCCGATCGGCGCCGCCACACCGGGAGCTGGTGACGCGCCGCGATATCCGCAAGTACGCCATTGCCACCGGCCAGCGGCTGCGCAAGTACCTGGACGGAGACGAAGCGCCGCCGATGTTTCACGTGGCGCTGTTCTGGCCGGTGGTCGAACGCGACGAAATCGCGCCGGACGGCGTCGCCATCGACTCTTTCCTGCCCGACTTCCCGCTGAAACGCGCGATGGCCGGTGGCCTGAAGATCGAGTACGCGCGCCCGGTCTTTCCCGGCGACTGGCTCACGGCAACTCGGACCCTGACCGACATCTACGAAAAGCAGGGGCGCTCCGGGCCGCTGATCTTTTACGAAGTGGTGATGCAGGTGACGAACGACGCCGGCGACGCCGTGCTGACCGAAACCACGACGCGGATCCTGCGCTGAGCGTCGCGATGAACATCGACACCCTGAACATCGGCGATGAGCTGCCCACCAGGGACGTGGAATGCGACGTGGTGCAGCTGTTCCAATACAACGCGGCGCTGTGGAATGCGCACCGGATTCATTTCGATTATCCCTATGCCACGCAGGAAGAGGGCTACCCGGGCCTGGTGATCGCCGGGCCGCTGATGGGCGACTGGCTGAGCCAGTGTGTGATCGAATGGCTGGGCGATCACGGGCGCCTGGTGTCCATCGAGTACTCGAACCGGGCCGCGGCCTATGTCGGGGAGGTGCTGCACGTGGGCGGCATTGTAACCGCGGTGGATCCGGCCGCCCGCACGGTAAGCGTGGAGCTTTACGTGCGCAACGACGCGGGCGAAACCATTACGCCCGGGGCGGCGGTCGTCGAGCTGGGGGCAGGCTGATTCATGAGTTCGTTACGCGGCAAGGTGGCCATCGTCGGCGCTGCAGATACCCGGGTCGGCAAGCTACCGGAATTCAGTGCGACACAACTTTGCGTAGATGCGGCGCTGCGGGCCCTGGCCGATGCCGGCATCGGCAAGGACCAGGTCGACGGCCTGGTCACCTGCAACTCCATGGCCGAACCGCACATGTACCACGCGGAAATGATCGCGGAGTACCTGCAGATTTTTCCGCGCTACTGCATGACCGCGTCGGCCGGCGGTGGCACGGCTTTCGCCGTGCTCCAGCACGCCGCGTCGGCAATCGTGACCGGCGTGTGCGACACGGTCGTGGTGTCCATGGCCGACAGCCTGCGCACCGGGCTCACCCGCGAGCAGGCAATGGTCATGCAGTCATCTGCGGGCCACCAGCAGTTCGAGACCCCGTTCGGCCCGACGGTACCGGCCTTTTACGCGCTGATTGCCCAGGCACACATGGCAGCTTACGGCACCACGCCGGAACAGCTCGCCGCGGTGGCCGTAGCCTGCCGCAAGCACGCCGCCCGCAATCCCACCGCGCAGATGCGCGAGCCGATCAGCGTCGACGACGTGCTGGAATCACGGCTCATTGCCGACCCGCTGCACCTGCTCGACTGTTCGCTGGTCTCCGACGGCGGCTCGGCCATCGTGCTCACCAGCGCCGATCGGGCGGGGGATTTCCCGCACGACCCGGTGTACCTGCTGGGCGTCGGCGAAGGGCACGGGCACGAACACATCAGCCAGGCGCGCAGCCTGACGACGTCGGCGGCCGTCGATGCCGGGCGGCGGGCCTACGACATGGCCGGCTTGCAGGCTAAAGACATCGACGTGGCCGGCATCTACGACTGCTTTACGCCGGTCGTACTCGTGGAACTGGAAGACCTCGGCTTCTGCGAGAAAGGGGAAGCCGGTGCCTTCGTGGCCGATGGCGGGCTGGACCTGGATGGTTCGCTGCCGACCAATACCCACGGCGGCCTGATGTCGCACTGCCATCCCGGGAACCCGGGGTCGATGTATCACCTGACGGAATGCGTCGCACAACTGCGCCGGCAGGCCGGCGACCGGCAGGTTGCCGATGCAGAAGTGGCGCTGGTGCACGCGCAGGGCGGCGTGATGTCGAGCCACTGCACGCTGATTCTCGGGCGCGAGGTCTGACATGGGCGCACACGACGGCAAGTTCCTGCCCAGGCCGACGCCGGAGACCGAGATCTTCTGGTTGGGCTGCCGGAACAACCAGCTGATGATCCAGCGCTGCACCGCCTGCGGCCATCACCAGTTCTACCCGCGCATGCTGTGCACGGAATGCGCGAGCGCCCAGGTGGACTGGGTCCAGGCGAGCGGCCGCGGCACGGTGAAGAGTTTCACGATCGTGCGCCGGCCGGTGACCGAGGCTTACGCAGCCGAGACACCGTACGTGATCGCATTGATCGAACTCGATGAAGGCCCCACGTTGATGAGCAACGTGACGGCCTGCGATGTGGAAAAGGTACACATCGGCATGCCGGTCACCGTGAGTTTCGAAGCCTGGTCTGACGACATCACGATGCCGTTGTTCCGGCCCGCCACCTGACGCAGCTAACGTCGCCGCAAATCGCGTTTGCGCATCCCGTCCGGGTCGATCACGTCGCGGATCAGCCGCACCTGGGCCTGCGTCGGCACCTGCGTTTCTGGCGCTCCGTCTTCCGATAACAGCAGCTCGAAGCCGGTCGCCGCCTGCACTTCCTCCACCGTGTGGCCCGGGTGCACCGACTTCAGGCGCATGCGCTTGCTGTCGGGGTGAAAGTCCATGACCGCGAGATTGCTCACCACGATCTGCGGCCCGCCACCCAGGCCCAGCCGCTCGCGCGCATCGCCGCCGTCCAGGTAACCGGCGCCGCTGATGAAATCCACTCTTGCCACCAGGCTGCGGGGCGAATGGTTCGGGTTCCAGTAGTAAAGCTGCTTGCCGATGGAACACAGGTCGGCCAGGCCGGCGGTACCCGGCAGGCGCACCTTCGGTGCGTGGTAGTCAGTGCCGATCACCGAGTTGTTCGCGTTGCCGTACTGGTCGAGCTGGGCGGCACCCACGCAGAATTTCCCGATCCACCGGCCGTTCAACACGTAGGTCCAGAAGTCGCTGTACTGCTCCAGGTACATCACGGAATCGCGCCACAGCGGCGCTTCCAGCGTGGACGCCGGAATGCGTTTCGGTCGTGGCTCCAGGCCCACGGAGCTCGCCAGCCACACCAGCTCCGGCGCGTGCGTGGCCCGCGCGAGCATGAACGCCGCCACCGGGATGAACGACGCCATGCCATTGCAGGCCTGGTCGCCATCGTGAAACTGGTCGGCCAGCACCGTGACCATCAGTTCGTCGACGGAGTAATCCATCGCGGGCGGGCTGCTGCGCCAGTCGTCGCTCAAGCGCCTTCCTCCCAGTCTGCGATGCGTTGCAGGGCCGCCGCGCCACCGGCCGCGTGCAGATATTCCTGCTGATTGATCGGCGCCAGCACGTAGCGGTCGATGAAGTCTTTCGCCCGGGCATCGTCCCGCGCGACTTCGGTCCAGCGCCGGTGGAACACCGCGTCGTAGCCGTAGTTCGGGAAGAACGATGTCGGATGGGCGCCGTACGGGACCTCCACGACCGCATCCACGGTGAACCCCGGCAGGATCGTGCGATCGGGATTGCGCCGCAGCACGTCGGTGTCCACGATTTCTTCCACGGTCACGAGCACCCGCTTCGCGGCTTTCGGCATGATCGCGATGTCCGGCCAGATCGCGGTGGGTTCGTATTGCACGTTGCCGTAGCGGTCGGCGCGGTGTGCGTGCACCAGGGCAACGTCCGGCACCAGCGCGCGACAGGCGAGCACCGTGTCACCGCCGAAGGGGTCTTCGATCAGCTGCAGGTTGTCGGGATTCAGCGCGATCAGGTCCGTACCGAGGGCACCGCGCGTCGGCAGGAACGGCAGGTTACGGGCACCGGCGCCGAGCCGCGCGTTCAGCAATGACTCGGACAGTTCCTCGACGCGAACCCGGCCGCCCTCGACAGCCCTGCGGTACTGCTGGCACAGGCCGAACTGCTCCATGGTCACCGCCGCGCCGATCAGCCGGTCGATCACACCGGCCGTCGCGAGCCAGTCCACCGCCATGCCGCCCACCAGCACGACGAGCCCGATGCCTCGCTTCCGCTGCCGGATCAGTTCGCGGACCAGCGCCATCGGCGCAGCCTGCGTGGCCATGTTCTGCAGTGCGACCACGTCGCCATCGCTGACCAGCGCGACGGCCTGCTCGAGCGTGGCGACCTTGTCTTTCATCGCACCATGAACGAGCCGTTCTGCGGCAGCAGTGCGCCGCCGTCCACCACGATGGTCTGCCCGGTGACATACGCGGCATCATCACTCGCGAGGTACAACATCGCCTTCGCGATTTCGTCGGGTTCGCCCCAGCGTTTCAGCGGCACGTACTGGGCCATCAGGTCACGGCGGCGCTCCGACAGCGCCTGCTCCGTGCCTTCCGTCAATACCAGGCCCGGTTCCACGCCGTTCACGGTGATCTTGTGCGGCGCCAGCTCGAACGCAGCCGCGCGGATGAAACCATTGATGCCGCCCTTCGACGCCGCATAGTGCGACGAACCCGGCACCGCGGTGCGATTGCCCTGCACCGACGATGTGAACAGGATGCGACCGCCATGCTGCGCCTTCATGCTCGGAATGCAGGCCCGGGTCAGGCGAAACGCGCCGGTCAGGTTCACGTCGATCACCTGCTGCCACGCGCTGTCTTCCATGTCCTCGAGGGGGTTATAGGGGAAAACGCCGGCGTTGTGCACCAGGATGTCGATCTGCCCAAATGCGTCGACGCTTGCATCGACGAGCGTTTGCACTCCATCTGCGGTGCCAATGTCTGCCGTCACACCATGTGCCACGTCACCGGCATTCTCGATGGCGGCAACGACCCCGCTGACGTGGGCCTGGGTCCGGGCATTGACGACCACCCGCGCACCCTCCCCGGCGAACAGCCGGGCCACCGACGCGCCGATGCCGCGACCCGCGCCGGTCACGATTGCCACCTTGCCGGCCAGACGCCTGTTGTTGTTCTTATTCATGCGGAATACCTGCCAGCTTCCAGACTGGTTTACGCTATCGCCAATGATTAATCAAACCAGCGCGGCGGCAAGCGAAGAGGCACTCGATCCGGAACTCGCCATCTGCGATCCGCACCATCACCTGTGGGACTACCCGGACAGCCGCTACCTGGTCGACGAGTTTCTCGGCGACCTCGCGGGTGGCCACCAGGTTGCATGCACCGTGTACGTGGAGTGCCAGCACGGCTGGCGCAAGGACGGGCCGGAAAGCCTGCGGCCGGTGGGCGAAACGGAGTACGTCGCCAAGCTCACTAATGCAAAACAGGGCGGCGACGGCACCCGGGTTGCGGCCGGCATCGTCGCCTTCGCCGATCTGACCCTGGGCACAGCAGTGCAACCGGTGCTGGCAGCGCAACTGGAGGCCAGCGACCGGGTGCGCGGCATTCGCTACCTCGGCGCGTGGGATCCAAGCGACCAGGTGCACAACTCGCAAACGAAGCCGCCGCAGCACCTGCTGCTCGACGCGACTTTCCAAGCCGGCTTCGCGCACCTGAAAGATTTCGACCTGGTGTTCGACGCGTGGGTCTACCACCCGCAGATCGCGGACGTGACCGCACTGGCCCGCGCCTTCCCGGAGCAGACGATCGTACTGAACCACGTGGGCGGGCCGCTGGGCATCGGCCCGTACAAGAATCGGCGCACCGAAGTCTTCGACGCCTGGCAGCCGGCCATCGAAGAACTGGCAACGTGCCCGAACGTGCAGGTGAAGCTCGGCGGTCTCGCGATGTCCATGGCCGGCTTCGGATGGCACAAGCGCGAGGTGCCACCGGACTCGGCGGAACTCGCCGCAGCCTGGACGCCGTACTTCCTGACCTGCATCGATGCGTTCGGTGCGGAACGTTGCATGTTCGAGAGCAATTTCCCGGTGGACAAGGTGGCGTGCTCGTACACGACCTTGTGGAATGCGTTCAAACGCGTGGCGCGGGAATACTCTGACAAGGAGAGAGCCGCGCTGCTGCACGACACTGCGGTGCGCACCTACCGGCTGTGACGGGCTGAGCCGGGTGGTTATCGGCGCTGGTCGAAGCGCCGGCCGACCATCGCGCTCGCGATGTTGACCTTCTGGATGTCGATCGCGCCGCCGGCGATGCCCCAGCCCCACGCATCGCGCAGCCGGCGTTCCATCGGGTACTCCTTCGAGTACCCGTAGCCGCCCATCAGCTGCACTGCGTGGCCGGTGACGTTGCGCGCGATTTCATTCGCGTAACACTTGGCGAGCGACGAGTCGAGAATGC
This sequence comes from Chromatiales bacterium, assembly GCA_020351875.1. Lineage (GTDB taxonomy): Bacteria > Pseudomonadota > Gammaproteobacteria > Steroidobacterales > J054. Next base: position 91,811 of record CP070671.1, read on the forward strand.
TCGGCAGGCCCTCTTCCGCATTCGCCGCGGCCCGGTAGATCAGCAGGCGCGCGCTTTCGACCTGCATCTTCATTTCCGCCAGGCGCAGCTGCACGGCCTGGAAGTCGACGATGGGTTTCCCGAACTGTTCGCGTTCCTGCACATAGGCCGTCACGTCCTCCAGCGCGCCGGAGGCCTGGGCCAGCGCCATGGTCGCGTTGCCACAGCGCTCCAGGTCGAAGGCTTCCATCAGCTTGCGAAAGCCGCCGGCCGGCACGATCACATGGTGCGCGGGCACCGTCACGTTATCGAGGAACACGTCCGATGACGGGATACCGCGGAAGCCCATCAGGTTCTCCGCGCTGCCGAAGCTCAGCCCCGGTGTGTCTTTTTCGACATACACCGCGCCGATACCCCGTGCGCCGGCGTCTTCGGACATGCGGCAGTAGACCACGTAGCCGTCGGCGTGCCCGCCGCCCGAACACCAGCGCTTGGTGCCGTTGATCACGACCTGGTCACCCTGCACCTCGGCACGGGTCTTCAGGTCCGTCAGCGCGGTGCCGGCCGCCGGTTCCGACATCGATACGGCCACCAGCTTTTCGCCCTGGCATACGGCCGGCACGATCTCGGCGGCCAGCTGCGGGTCACCGAAACGCTCGATCGCACGCACCGGGCCCACGCAGGATTCGAAGATCGGGAACGCGACTGCGGAGGAAATCTGCCCGAATTCCTCCAGTACGATCAGCGCCTCGAGATTGCCGAGCCCCAGGCCACCGTATTCCTGCGGCACGTTGATGCCCAGGAATCCCAGCTCCGCAAACTCTTTCACGAGTTCGCGGCTCGGTGCTTCGTTGGCGGCTTCCAGGTGTTCGGCGATGTCGGGCAGGCGTTCGCGCGCGAAGCGCCGGGCGGCTTCCTGCAGCTGTTGTTGATCTTCTGTGAGTCGAAAGTCCATGGCGGCCTATTCTAGCGGCAACACCCGGTAACCGAGGCGCGGGAAATGCACGACCAGGTCACCGAAGTCATCGGTCCGGCGGTGAACCGCGATCTCCAGCGCGGACGCGGTGACGAGCGCGCCGTCGACGGCACCGCGATCGGAAAAATCGTCAGCGGCCACCCGCACCTGCATGCCGGCCGCCAGCTTCTGCGGATCGTCCGGGTCGATGTCCGGCGACAAATCGGGCTGCTGTTCGCGAGCTTCTGCATGGGCCACCGACACGTCGATGTCGGTGCGTTCGCCCTGGCCCAGCGCTGCAACCCGGGCTTCCCAGCCAGGCAGGTGCCGGAATTGTCCGAGCAGCTGCTCGGTGACGGGCAAGGCCGCGCGCGTAAACCACGGCACGCCGAAGGCCTGGATGTCGGCGAGCCCCGGTTGATCGCCGGTCAGGAACGCGCGGCCGTCGGCGAGCTGTGCATCGAGCAGGGCCGCGCTGGCACGCAGCTGCGCCATTGCGTGTTCGACGTCGTCGCCCAGTTGATCGAAGTCCACGTGCGTGAAGATCGCCTTGCGGTCGGCGAGAAAGGCCGGGTCCCAGTCCGGCCCGAGTATCGCCAGCGCCATGGTCAGCCCTGCCTGGAAAAATTCGTCGCCCCATTTCACCAGCGCGTAGGCGAGCCCGGGATCGTTGCCGGGAAACAGGCTGGGCTCCGGCCAGCGGCGCTCCAGCTCCCGCGCGATGCACTGGCTGTCGATGTAGATGTCGGCGCCGATCTGCATCACCGGCGTGCCGCGATAACCGCCGGTCAGGCAGACCAGGTCGGGCTTCGGCAGGATCATCGGCGTTTCGACGGAACGCCATGCCAGCCCTTTCAGCCCGAGCATGCGCTGGGCTTTCTGGGTGAACGGCGACGCGTCGTAGTGATGCAGGATGATATCGCTCATGAATCGCGGCCCGTGTCCTGTTCCGTTTGCTGCCGGGTTTGCTCGTCCACCATGTCGGCGGTCTGACCATACAGGAAGCGATAGCCTTCGCGGTCCATCATTTTTTCGTGCCCGAGATTAAAGCCGCGCTGCACGGCAGGCCGCGCGCGCACGGATTCGAACCAGCGCTCCAGGTGCGGGAAGTCACCCAGCTCCTGCCCCTGGCGCTCGTGGGGCACGATCCAGGGCCAGCAGGCGATGTCGGCGATGGAATACTCGCCCGCCAGGTACTCGTGCGTGGCGAGCTGGCGGTCCATCACGCCGTACAGCCGGTTGCATTCGTCGGTATAGCGCTTGATGCCGTACGGGACTTGCTCGCTCGCAAAGGCGCGGAAGTGGTGGGCCTGGCCGGCCATTGGCCCGAGCCCGCCGACCTGCCAGAACAGCCAGCTCAGGCACTGCATGCGGTCGCCGGGCGCAGCCGGCAGGAAGCGGCCGGCCTTCTCGGCGAGGTACACCAGGATCGCGCCGCTTTCGAAAACCGGGATACCCGTGTCGCGATCGACGATGGCCGGGATCTTGTTGTTCGGATTGATCGCGAGATAGTCCGGGTGGAACTGTTCGCCGCGACCGATATTCACCGGCTTCACCTCGTAGGGCAGCCCGCACTCCTCGAGCATGATCGCGATCTTCAGCCCGTTCGGCGACGGAAAGAAATACAGTTCGATCATCGTGGAGCCGCGCGTGCGTTCAGGCCGCTTCGACCTTATACCCGCGACGCGGGAAATTGACCACGACCTCACCAGCCCGCCGGTCTTCACGCCGTATCCCAATGTCGTCGATGGTCAGCCGCACAAGGTCGCCCGCAACCGGGACCATGCCGTAGTCATCCGGCGACACGGTCACGCGGTCACCAGCCGACAACTGCAGCGGATCATCCGGGTCGACTTCCGCCTGCGTCTCGGTGGGCGTATCCCGTGCGACTTGCAGCGCTTGTTCGGCGTCGATTTCCGCGCGTTCGCCGTGGCCGAAGGCCGCCACCCGGTCTGCCCACGCGGCCAGTGCCTTGAAGGGGCCGAGCAGGGCTTCGATGTCCTGCACATTGCCCCGCACCATCCACACCGGGAAATACGCGAGGATGTCCGCCCAGCCTGGCTGGTCGCCGAGCAGGTACGGCCTGCCGTCGGCGAGCTGGCGATCCACCAGCGCGACATGGCTGCGCAGTTGGCCATAGAGATGCGGCAGGCTGTCGGCCAGCGTGTCGAAGTCCATGAAATTGAAGAACGCCTTGCGGTCTGCAAGCAGTGGCTCCGGAATCTCGGCGTTGGTGCCCATGGCCAGGCCGGCGCCCGGTTCGAAGAAGGCCTTGTCGCTCCACGCGGACAGTGCGAACGCGAGCCCTTCGTTGCCCCCGGGGAACAGACCGGGTTCCGGGTAGCGACGTTCGAGTTCCGCGGCGATGCGCTGGGTATCGCAGTAGATGTCGGCGCCGATCTGCATGACCGGCGTCTTGCGATAACCGCCGGTCAGCGCCTCGAGATCCGGCTTCGGCATGATCAGTGGAATCTGCACCGACTGCCAGGCCAGGCCCTTGAAACCCAGGGCCAGCCGCGCCTTTTCCGCGAAAGGCGACAGGTCGAAATGATGCAGGATGATGTCGGCCATGGGGCTTGAGGCTGTTGGGGTTCGGGACGTTCAATCCTACGCGCGCCCCCCGAAAAAAAACAGTCAGGTCTGTTTCTTATCGTCGAGGCCCTCCCTTATACTGAATTCATGGGCCCCCAAGTCATGGAAAAACTGGCCTCCCGCATCGAAACGGAACGGGCCCGCCGGGAGCCGCCGGCCGGTTTTCCGGCCTTACCGGACATCCCGCCGGGCCGTTACACCGCCCGTGACTTCCTGGCCCTGGAAGCCGAGCACCTGTGGCACAAGGCCTGGCTGTACGCTGCCCATGTCGACGAGTTACCCGGCGCCGGCAGTTACAAACTCTGGCAACGCAACGGTTCGCCCATCGTGATCCTGCGCGACCACGATGACGACATCCGGGCCTTCTACAACATCTGCCGGCACCGGGGCGGGCCGCTGGTTACCGCCGATGCGGGCATGCTGGACGGCGGGCTCGTCTGCAACTACCACGGCTGGACCTATAACTTGAACGGCGAGCTGGTGAACCTGCGCGACCGCCGCGACTTCATTGGCCTGGACCCGGGTTGCCGCAACCTGGTCCCCGTTCGCTGCGAACGCCTTGGTAACTGGATATTCGTTACCGAAGACCCGGACGCGCCGGCGCTGGCGGATTACCTCGGGCCCGTGCACGACTATTTCACTGCGCTGCCGATCGACAACCTGCGCCTGGTTAGCCACGAGACCTTCGAAGTGAAGTGCAACGTGAAGCTGCTGCTGGAAGGTTTTCTCGAGGTCTACCACCTGAAGAACGTGCACGGCGGCACCGTCGACCGGTTTCTCGATTACCACGGCACCACCATCACGCTGTTCCAGCACGGCCACTCGCTGATGCTGAGCCCGAACCGTCGAGCCGACTGGGTGGACCCCGGCACACGCGGTTTGCCGGAAATGCCCGGCACCACGGACTTCGACCGGCAGAACAGCCCGAGCTTCAACATCTTTCCGAACCTGGTGACCCCGGTGGCACCGGCCGGCCTGCCGTTCAACGTGCTGTGGCCGCAGACGGCCGACACCGCCCTGTTGGAAGTCACCTGGTTTGCACCGGACGACCCGGATAAGCGCGACGAAGACGTCTGGACCAGGCGGCGTTCGAACTACAATCGGATCCTCGGCGAAGACCTGCCGCTGGTGGAGAAAATCCAGGTCGCGATGGACTCGCCGGGCGCCAGGGGCGTGCCGCTCAGCTACCAGGAACGGCGCATCTATCACTGGCACGCGGAACTGGATCAGCGGATCGGTGCCGAGCGTATCCCCGAGTCGCTGCGCGTGGCACCTTTGCTCAACGAATGGACGGAGACCGGCTGGACATGAGTGAACGCGGCATCCTGGCCTATGGCGCCTATATCCCGCAGCGGCGCCTGCCGCGCAAGGTCATTGCCGACGCCATGGCCTGGGCCAGCCCGTCCCTGAAAGCGCAGGGGAAGGGCGAACGGGCGGTTCGCGCGTGGGACGAAGACAGCCTGACCATGGCCGTGGAAGCGGCCCGGGACTGTCGGCTGGACGGCCTCGACGCGCCCGCCAACCTGGTTCTCGCGTCCACGACCCTGCCCTTCGCCGACCGTGACAACGCCGCGGTGATCGCCGAGGCCCTGCACTTTGACGAGCACATCAGCACGCTGGATGTGTCTGCGTCACAGCGCGCGGGCACTGCGGCGCTGGCCGGCGCACTGCAGAAAGATGCATCGTCCCTGCTGCTGGCAGCCGACTGCCGGGACGCGAAACCGGCCAGCGGGCTGGAAATGCAAACCGGCCACGCGGCGGCGGCGCTGTTTATCGGCAACGGCGGGCCGTTGCTGGCACGTTGCATCGGCCAGCGGTCCATCAGCCGCGACCTAGTGGACCACTACCGCGCACAGGGCGAACGTTTCGATTACGTGCTGGACGACCGCTGGCTGCGCGACGAAGGTTTTTTCAAGATCATCCCGGAAACCGTGCGCGCGTTGCTGACCGACACCGGCACGGAAGCGGCGGCGATCGATCACGCGATTTTTCCGTGCCCGAAACGCGTGGCTGCGCGCCTGGCCAAGGTGCTGGGCCTGGCCGAGACCGCGCCGGGCGATGACCTGGCGGCGAACTGCGGTCACACCGGTGCCGCCCACGCGCTGTTGCTGTTCGCACAAACCCTGCAACAGGCCAAGCCCGGTGCAAAGATCCTGCTGGTGGGCTTCGGGCAGGGCGCCGACGCATTCCTGTTCGAAACCACGCCGAAACTTGCCGACTACACGCCGCGGCTGGGCGTGGCCGGCCACCTTGCCCGGCGCCAGGAAGAGACGAGTTACCTCCGCTACCTGGCACAGCAGGGCAGCGTGAACGTGGACTGGGGTCACCGGGCCGAGTTCGACAACCGCACCGCAATGACCGCGTTTTATCGCAACCGCGACAGCATCACCGGTTTCGCGGGAGGCCGCTGCCAGGAGTGCTGCACGGTGCAGTTCCCGCAAACGAAAATCTGCGTGAACCCGGACTGCCAGGCAAACGACAGCCAGGTAGCGATTTCCTTGTCGGGCGTGCGCGGCGAGGTGAAATCCTTCACGGAAGACTGGCTGGCGATCAGCACGAACCCGCCCCTGCAGTACGGCAATGTCGAACTGGAAGGTGGCGGCAACATCTTCATGGAGTTCACGGACTGCGAACCGGGCAGCCTGACCGTTGGCGCACCGGTGGAAATGCGTTTTCGAATCAAAGATGTAGACAAGCGGCGGCGTTTCACCCGCTACTTCTGGAAAGCCAAGACAATGCAGGAGTCGTAACCGATGGCCACGGGAATCAAGGACAAGGTGGCGATACTTGGCATGGGTTGCACCACGTTCGGCGAACGCTGGGACGCCGGGGCGGAAGACCTGATGCAGGAAGCCTTCGCGGAGGCGCTGGACGACGCCGGCATCGAACGCGACCAGATCGACGCCGGCTGGCTCGGCGTGTTTTACGACGAGCAGAGCCTCGGCAAATCGGCGATCCCGCTGTCGATGACGCTGCGGCTGCCGAATATTCCGGTCACCCGCGTGGAAAACCTGTGCGCGACGGGGTCGGAAGCGATGCGTGGGGCGGTGTACGCAGTGGCCGCCGGCGCGTGCGACATTGCGCTGGCGCTGGGCGTGGAGAAACTGAAGGACACGGGTTATGCCGGCCTGCCGGAGCGCACGAAGGGCAGCTTCGACGACCTGTGGATGCCGGGCTACACCGCGCCGGGCGCCTTTGCCCAGCTCGCGAGCGCGTACGCGACGCGCGCGGGCATTACGATGACCGACCTGAAACAGGCCATGGCCCATGTTTCCTGGAAGAGCCACCAGAACGGCGCGCTGAACCCGAAGGCGCACCTGCGCCGGCCCATTACCATCGAGCAGGCGCTGAACGCGCCGATGGTCGCAAAACCACTGGGTCTCTATGACTGCTGCGGGGTCTCCGACGGTGCTGCGTGCGCGATCGTGACCACACCGGAAATTGCCCGCAGTCTCGGCAAGCAGGACCTGGTCACTGTGAAGGCGATGCAGCTCGCAGCGAGTAATGGCGTGGAGGCCGGCCATGCATCGTGGGACGGCAGCTACACGATGACGACCCGCAAGGCCGCGGAGCGCGCCTACGCAGAAGCCGGCATCGACAATCCGCGCAAGGAACTCGACCTAGTGGAAGTGCACGACTGCTTTTCCGTCACCGAACTCATCCTGATGGAGGATCTCGGGCTGTCTGCAGAGGGCGCGGCGCCAAAGGACATTTTGGATGGCGTGTACGACCGCGACGGCGACATGCCGTGCCAGGTGGACGGGGGGCTGAAGTGCTTCGGCCACCCGATCGGCGCGTCGGGCCTGCGCATGGCCTACGAAATTTACTCGCAACTGCTGGGCCGCGCCGACCAGCGCCAGCTCGACACGCCGTCGCTCGGACTCACCCACAACCTCGGCGGGATACCCAACCGCAACATCGCCAGCATCGCCGTGTACGGCCTGGCCGGCTGACACGCAGGAGGTCAACGATGGCCAACACACCTTTCAACAGGATTCCGCGCAACGAACTCCCGAAAGAATTCGGGCTGGCCTGGGACACGCTGAACGGACTGACCGGCGAACCCACCTTCGTCGAGGTCTTCGCCCAGGCCCCCGACGTGCTGCGCTTCGTGATGAACGACTTTTACGCGAACCTGTTCTTCAGTGGCCAGGTGGATCAGCGCTACAAGCAGCTCGCGAGGTTGAAATTGTCGCTGGTACACGGGTGCCGCACCTGCAACAAGCAGAACGTGCCCGGCGCGCTGGAAGCCGGCATCAGCCAGGCACAGGTCGATGCGATGGACGACTACGAGAACGGACCGTTCACCGACGCCGAGAAAGCGGTGTTACAACTCGCCGACCAGATGGTGCTGACGAACAATGACGGCAACATCGACGAGGCGCTCTATGCTCGGCTGGCCGCGCACTTCAGCGACGCAGAGATCTGCGAACTCGGCACGGTGATGGCCGTGATCGCCGGCATGGCGAAGCTGTCTTTCCTGATGCACCTGGTGGAGCGGGAAGACTATTGCCCGATTGGTGCCGACGCGGCCTGAGGTGGTTCGAACTCGGTTTGCATTGAGTCGATTGTGATGTAATCAAAGGATAGATAACGACAGACATCCCTTCCGGAGCAGCCGGGTAACTGGCTGGATAAATCTCAACAAATGCAGGGCCAAATAAGAAAATACCTGCCGCCTTTAACTGCGATTCTTCTTGGATTCTTAGTCGCATTGGTGTTGGCTGAGGTCTCGGTGCGCATATTTTTCCCGCACTCCCGAGATCACGTCATGCCGGGGCAGTTGTTCCGCATGGACCCGGACCTGGGGTGGAGCCTTAGAAATGGCACAAACGGGCAACATCAAACCAGGCTCTTCGACGTCGAATATCGGGTCAACGCATTTGGTTATCGCGACCGTGAGCGAGAGAGGAGCAAGAAGCCCGGAGTGAAGCGCGTTTTTCTTTACGGGGACTCCCAGGCTTTCGGCTGGGGCCTGCCAATGGAGGGCAGGTATTCGAACCTGCTCGAAAATCGTATCGCCAATGTGGAAATCTGGAATTTGGCGGTCCCGGGGTACGGACTCGATCAAGAGCTCCTGTCCTTCGAGCGAGATGCGAAGCAGTTTGCACCGGACCTGGTGCTATTTTTCGCCTCTCGGGACACGCTCCCTCGAACGCGGCACAGAATCAAATACTACAAGTACAAGCCCCAATTCCTTGTGGATGACTCTGGCGCATTGACGTTGATCCCGGTACCGGCAACCGGTCGGCTGGTCTCCGATTTCCTGTATCGGCTCATAGGGTGGTCATACCTGCCATATTTCGTAGAGAGACGCCTGAAGATCCTGAAGTCGAAACTGCAGACGGAAAAACGCCAGGAACGAGTATTCGGAACGTCGAGGAAACTCAACGAGCGAATCTTGTTGAGGGCCAGGGATGCAGCAGATGCGAGCGGAATACCCATGGCCATAGTGAGTCCCGCACCCGTTGCCGAAAGATATGGCTTGGAAGCCTTCTGCAACGAGCAGGGAATCGGCTTGTTGCGCTACGAACTGAATGGCTCGAAGGATGACTGGGTGCTGGGCCCAACCGACCATCACTACAATCGTCGAGCGAGTGAGGCGATAGCCGATCAAATCGAGCCTCAGCTGAGAATGCTGCTAGCGTCTGGGCGCGAATAACGAACGACCGTATTCGGATCCTGAAATGGCGCATAACCTCGATATCCGCGAAAGCAGACGCGACGATTCGGCTGCGATCGAGTCACTCTATCCGGAGGCGTTCCCGGACGAGAATCTGCTGCCCCTCGTACGAGACCTGTTGAATGACGCAGTCGTCGCCATATCACTCGTCGGGACGATTGACACACAGATTGTAGGACACGCGATCTTCACCAAGTGTGGCGTGGTCGGACATCGGTGTAACGCTGCGCTGCTCGGGCCGCTCGCTGTCGCGCCAGCGTGGCAAAGACAGGGCATCGGCAGTGCAATCGTGCGCGCCGGTTTACTACGGCTCCAGGCTGCGAACGTCAATCAAGTCTATGTGCTGGGCGACCCCGCCTATTACGGTCGCCTCGGGTTTGTTAAAGGGTGTTCGGTTGAGCCCCCGTTTCCGTTACCGGCTGAATGGGATGGCGCGTGGCAGTCCCAAATATTGGGCGATACCAGGACGCCGTGTGCGGGAAGACTATCCGTGCCACCGCAGTGGCTTCAGCCCGCCCTGTGGGCTCCATGATGAATCTCCGGTCTGGAACTCAGCAAAGACCCTGCGGATAACTACCCGATCTGGGGCAGCCGCTTCTAGACGCTGCCGCCTGATGCGAGGCGACGGACAACGCACCACGCGCTTCGCGTACCATTGGCGCGATGGTCACGACGAGCTTTGTGCGGGTGCTCGGCCGCCGCGAGGTCATCACCCTCGCCTTCGGCGCCATGATCGGCTGGAGCTGGGTACTGTTGACCGGCGACTGGCTGACGCGCGCCGGTACGCTGGGCACGCTGTTGGCCTTCATCATCGGCGGCACGGCTGTGGTGTTCATCGGCCTGACCTACGCGGAACTGGCCTCGGCCATGCCGCTGGCCGGCGGTGAGCACGTGTATACGCAGCGCGCCTTCGGCCGCACGCCGTCTTTCATCTGCACCTGGGCCCTGCTGATGGGTTATCTGACGGTGCCGACCTTCGAGGCCGTGGCGCTGCCGACCGCGGCCGAATACCTGTTCCCGGCCATGAAGACCGGCTACCTGTGGACCGTTGGCGGTTCCGATGTCTACGTCAGCTTCGTGATCGTCGGCGTGGTCAGCACCGCCGTGATGACTGCAATCAATATCGTTGGCATTCGTGTCGCAGCGTTCATCCAGGGCGTGGTTACGACGCTGTTCTTCGTGATCGGCCTGTTTTTTCTCACCGGCGCCTTCAGCAGCGGCAGTGCCGCGAATACCGAGCCGCTGCTGATCGGCGGCGCGGCCGGCACGCTGGGCGTGCTGATGATGGTGCCGACTCTGCTGGTGGGCTTCGACGTGATCCCGCAATCTGCAGAGGAGATCGATCTGCCGTTCCAGGAAATCGGCAAGCTGCTGGTCATCAGCGTCGCGTTTGCCGTGCTGTGGTATCTGCTGGTGTCGCTGGGCGTGGCGCTGGCGTTATCGCCGGAGCTGCGCGCGACGTCGACCATGGCCACCGCGGACGCGACCGCCGCAGCCTGGGGTGGGCAATGGGCCGGCGATCTGCTGGTGATCGGCGGCATTGGCGGCATTCTCACCAGCTGGAACGCGTTTATCGTCGGCGGCAGCCGCGTGCTCTACGCGCTGGGGCACTCGGGCATGCTGCCGCCGGCCTTCGCCGACCTTCACCCGCGCTTTCGCACGCCCTGGAAGGCGGTGCTGTTCATTGGCGTACTGGCGGGCATCGCGCCGCTGTTCGGCCGCACCATCCTGATCTGGCTGATCGACGCCGGCAGCTTCGCGATCGTGATCGCCTACACGATGGTCGCCGCTGCGTTCCTGCTGCTCAGGGCACGCGAACCCGACATGCCGCGCCCCTTCCGCGTGCCGGCGGGCCGCACGGTCGGCTGGATCGCGTTGCTGTTGTCCGGCGGCCTGTTCGCGCTCTACCTGCCGTGGAGCCCGTCGGCGCTGATCTGGCCCTGGGAATGGGCCATGGTGCTGGGCTGGGCACTGCTCGGCGCGGTGTTCTACCGTCGCAAGCCGGGTGCAGGCTGAGCCCCGGGCCCCTAAAGATTCCGGGCCGCAGGCCGATATCTATAGGGGACAAAACGCAGGGGCACACCCCATGCGTAAACTTATTTTTTATACAGAAGGATCGACGCCGCAGCAGACGACACTCGTGATGGCAGGTGCAATCATCGCCGTGGCAAAGTCGCGAACCGCCCAAGGTTCGAGCAATATCACCGTAAACTACGCGAACACAGGCCGCGCCAACTTCCAGATCGATAGAACGGAAAGTCGTGGCCGCCATCTCGAGCCTGACAGCGACGTCATCGACTTCGGTAAGGAGGATGACGCAAGCGCAGAATTCACCGTGACGAATCAGGGTTGCGCTGCCGGCAAGTTGACGATCCTGAAAAGCGGACTGCACGAAGACAAGCTTGCGCTTCAGGGTGGCCCATTCACCGTCGAACCCGGCGAACGCAAGGTGGTACGCCTGCAATGGCCCAATGAAAGCTTCTTTCTCGGCGCTCGCGACGTGACCTTGCTGATCCGCCAGGATGACGCCACGATCGACAATGTCGTCGTGCGCTGGGCGGGTCTGTCACTGTTGCCCTGACAAGCACGGGTCAGTCACAACTTCAATGACTTGCTACGGTCCGACCCCGTGGACCGCGGGGCACCTGCCTGACAGGGCATGTGACGTAGTTCACACTTCGGGTGCCGCACTTCGCGATAAAAGTAATAGCAGCTTCGCTGGCGATCGCACGTTGATGACTGGGCCTGGCATTGTGAGCGAGACAACGACACATTTTGGAATCCGCGCCGATCTAAACGGCGATGGGCAACTCACTGTCGCCGACCTCCCCGAGTGGCTGGTGGAAGCGTTCTTCGTACCGGGTGAATGGTTCATCCGCGCGGCTATCACTTATGCCTCGCCGCTCGCCGATTTTGTCGGCGTCGATGCGGGTGACTACGGCGGAACGCTTTCCGGTGTCATATCTGCCGTCGTGTGGTTGCTGGGCGCCAGACTAATAATGTCGGTCTACCGGGCGGCCCGGTATTTCAACCTCGCGCTCACGCACAGGCTCGCCCAAGCGTACCAGGAGGCCCTGCGCCGGATGCGCGTCAGCGTCGCGCTGCTTGGGTACTGGCTGCGCCGTTTATTGCACAGGGAGCGCCCGGATCGTGATGCCGTGGTCGTTCCCGAGGAACTGGAAATCAGCGACCAGGAATTGCGGGCCCTGCATCTGCACGCCGAACTCCAGCCGGGTTATGCGCTGGTCCTCAGCGAAGTAGCGGCAGCGCTCGACCTCCACCGGTACGAGACGCGGCGCGTGCTGGAACGTCTGTTACAACTGCGCCTTCTGACCGCGACCCTCGGCGGTGGCGACGGTGAAAATTCCTATACGCTGACCCGTGTCGGAAGGGCATTCCTGATGTTCCAGGACGGCTCCTCACGCGAGGCAAACACCCGGTCGGCGCTGACCCCCGGAATCGAACCAAGCTAGCCAGTTGCTCGACTTCAGACGGCCACCCTCCCGCGCAAGCTGATGGGCCCGCGCGAGCGGGACAGGGCCTAAGCGCTGCCATTTTTGGCCGCAAAACCGGCTTCCAAAGATTTCCTGGCAAGCGTAAAGTCAAAAAACAAGCTTGCATATAGAGACTTAGCGTGGTCCGACCCCATGAGCGCATGAGCGGTAACATTCGGCCAATTCCGGTTATTCACGACCTGTTTAAGGAACGCTACACAACGCCATGAGAATTTCCAGCGCATTGCGCCTCACCGTCTTGTGTCTCGCGTCGGCCGCGTTTAGCACGACGGCAAACCGGGTTCAGGCGGGTTCCCATACGGACACAGTCTCGGGTGCCAGCCCGGAAGCCCCTGTGATAGACCACAGCAAAGAACTGCCGGTGCGCCTGATTCCGAATATTCCACCGGCCGCCGAAGCTTATTACGCACCGGACAACTATCACTTTATTGCGCAGGCGCGAGATCCGGATGCCCAGCAGGCTGGCGACAGTCGGATCGGCGGCGCGCTGACCTATATCTTTACCGATGATGGAAAATTGACCCGCCGCATCAATGACCGTGGCCAGGACGCGTGCTCGTACTTTTTCCCGGATCAGCAGCGTGTTATCTGGACATCGACCAGGGACAACATGGACATGCCACTCGGCAACTGGTCGGACCCCAAGGACTATCCGCGCGGCGCGGAATTGTACACCTCTGACCTGTACGGAAATGACGTCGTTCGGCTCACGAACAACAAATGGTACGACGCTGAGGTCACGGTCTCGCCGAACGGTGAATGGATCGTGTTCACGCGGCAGATCGACGGCAACGCGAACCTGTGGCGCATGCGCGCGGATGGCAGCGACGAACAGCAGATTACCTTCACCGAAGACTGGCAGCCGGGCGCGCCCTTCTATATGCCGGACAATGAGACCATCCTTTTTCAGGCCTGGCGCGCCAGTGAATACGGCAAGATCCGGCCGACGCCGATGACCGTGTTCACGATCAAGGCCGACGGGACCGAACTCACCCAGCGCACCTTCACGCGTAACATGCACTGGGGGCCGGCACCGGCCGGTGATGGACGCCACTATTTGTACACGACGGTAATCGACGGTAACAACTGGGAGCTGTTCCTGGGCGACCTGGCTGGCGGCGAACCACTACGGCTGACCTATAACACCGGTTTCGACGGCATGAAGTCGTTCTCGAAGGACAGCAGGAAGATGCTGTTCGTGCGGGTCGCGAATGAAGGTAACGCGCTGTTTACCCACGTGATGGACCTGTCATCGCTGAACCTCGGTGCGGAGAATTACCAGGGTGTTCCGGATACGCCGGTGCCGGACGATGCGGTGCTGGTTACCGACTTCACGGTCGAGCGGTAACGCCAGGCTCAGAAGTTGACGATCGCGCCACCGTCCACGTTGAAGCCCACGCCGGAGACGAAGTCCGCGTCGTCTGACGCCAGGAACAACGCAGCTTCGGCCACGTCTTCCGGCTGGCCCAGGCGGCCGACCGGGGCCTTTTCTTCCCAGTAAGCGCGAAACTCCGGGTCCTGGAAGAAAGGTTCCGACAGGCCCGTCACGATTGCGCCGGGTTGCAGGTAGTTCACCGTGATCTGGTACTTGCCGAGGTCCACGGCCATCGCCTTGGTGAGGCCGGCAACGGCGTGCTTCGACGTGCCGTAGGCACACAGGCCCGGGCCCGCCATGTCCGACATGATGGAGCCCACGTTAATGATGCGCCCGCGGCCGCGCTGGCGGATGTGAGGCACGGCCGCGCGGGAGATCCGGAAGATGGAATTCACGTTCACGTCCATCACCCGATCCCAGGTGTCGTCGTCCGTGGATTCGAAATCGGCGCCCACCGCAATGCCGGCGTTGTTCATCAGGATATCGATGCCGCCGAAGGCTTCGACCGCGCCATCGACGATGCGCTGAGGCGCGTCGTGGTCCGTCACGTCGATTTCCAGCGTGCGCGCGTGGTCATAGTCGTCGAACTGGTCCACCAGGTTCTGATCCGGCAGGTCGACCAGGAACACCTTCGCACCGTGCTGCAGGAACAGGATGGCGGTGGCCCGGCCGATACCACTGGCCGCGCCCGTGATGATGGCTACCTTGCCGCTCAGCTTCTGTGACTCACTCATCGTGGTACACCCTCCGGGCAACGGATAAAGAGAGGCCGGCTAACGCCGGCCTCTTAACTGCATGAAGCCGCCGCAACGGAGCTACAGGCTCACCCCCACCTCGATGCCATAGGTACGCGGCGGGGCATAGGTCGAGAAGGTCCAAAGCCCGCCCACGTACTGCGACGCGTTGCGGTAGGTCGTGTCGTTCAGGTTCTTGCCGAACAGGGATACGAACCACTTCTCGCTGCGGTGCGTATACGTGACACTCGCATCCACCAGCCAGTGTTCCTCGATCTCCGTGTTGAACTGCGACAACACTTGGTCACCCTCGATCGCGTAGTAGAACGTGCTCTCATCCTCATAGTACACACCGGCGATAGCGCGGAAATTGCCGATGTTGGCCCAGTCGTAGCTGTAGGTCAGATCAAAGCCCATGGTCCACTCGGGTGCGCGGGTCACGTCTTCGCCGTCCAAATTCGCCGACCCCGGCGTACTCAGGTCGACGTCCAATTCAAATTCGTCGTACTCAGTATCCAGGTAACCGATATTGAAGTTCAACTCCAGGTCATCCAGCAGGATGAAAGTTCCTTCTGTTTCCACGCCCCACGCAGTCACCTCCGCGGCGTTGAACACCACCGTCTCTTGAAAAAGGCCCAGTGTTTGAATCACTGCCCGCTGCATGTCGTCATACTCCACATAGAAGATCGCGGAGTTCAGCCGCAGGCGATCGTCAAAGCCGTCCCACTTGACCCCCAGTTCAAAGGAGTCCGCTTCTTCCGGATCGTAGCGGATTGCCTGTAGTGGCTGCGGAATGCCCGAGCCGGCCTGATCGCTATAACCACCGCTCTTGAAGCCATGAGAAAAACTGAAGTACGCGTACAGGTCGTCAGTGAACTGGTTCGAGATCAGGGCTCGATAGGTAGGCTCGTCCCATTGCTCCTGGTCCGTCTGGCAATCGAAAGCGGCGGGGTCCGGGTTACACGGAAACTGCCCCGTGTTATTCGGGTCGAAGGGATAGTCGTCCGGGGTCCGGCCGTATGCAACGATGGGTGTGGCCGGACGGGAGAAGAACTTCTTCTCCTCGGTGGTGAAACGAATGCCACCAGCAAACTGCCAGGTTTCCGCGAAATCATAGGTCAGATCGAAAAAGCCCGCGTAGGACTTCAGATCCTGGTTGTTGGTAATAATCCGTGGGTTGTCGTTATCGAGCACGCCGGGAACGCCAGTCCCAAACAGGTCCAGCAACCCGAGGTACTGCAGCACGTTGAAACTCGTTTCATCCTTTTGATAGAACGCGCCGGCGACGAAGTTCAACGGGCCGTCGAAGTCGGACGCCACGCGAATTTCCTGCTGCCAGGTTTCCCGCTTGTCGTCGCGGGTGGCGTCGAAAATCGATCCGAGCACCTCGCCGGCGTAGCTGCTGGGCAACCTTGAATCCTGGTCCCGGTATCCGGTGACCGAAGTCACATCGAAATTGCCAATCTCCCAGTCGATATTGAGGTAGTAGCCATCAATATTGATCTTGTGGCCCTCGGACATCTGCAGGCCATCGTCCCGGTTACTGACGCCGGCCTGTTTGAGCGGGTCGCCCGACGTCACGCCGGGGAAGCCGATAAGATTAAAGGCCTGGTTTGATGTCGGGTCAGTTTCATTCACTGCCGGCGGCGAGTCACCGTCATCATCCAGGTACTCATACTGGAACAGGATGTCCAGGGTCTCGGTGGGGGTCCACAGCAGCTTGGCGCGAGCCGAAATCGCGTCGACCCCGCCGATTTCGGAACGGTCACCGATTACCGGATTGCCGTCGAAGCCGGGACCCGGGCTGTTCTTGCCATTCTTGTAATAGCCGTCGCTGTCCTGTGACATCGCGGCTAGCCGGAACGCGAGCCGATCCTCGATGATCGGCACGTTCACCGCGCCCCGGAGTTCCGTGCGGCCGTGATTGCCGAACAGCACGGACGCGTCAGTTGCGAACCCGTCAAAGTTTGGTCGCTTGGTGCGCACGCTAACCACACCCGCCGTGGTGTTCTTGCCGAACAGGGTACCCTGGGGACCGCGCAGGATTTCAACCTGCTCGATGTCGTAAGGCTCGAGCAACTGCGTCTGCATGTGGGGTACGACGAAGTCGTCTACCAGCACACCCACCGGCGGCTCCCAGTAGACCAGAATGTCGGTCTGTGAAGCACCGCGCATTGCGAAGCCGGCCGCATTGAAGCCGGTGATCTGCGCGGCGGAGAAGTTCGGCACCTTCAGCGCCACGTCACCGATGTTGAAGGCAAACAGGTCCTTGAAGCCCTGCTCGTCGATCGCGGTCACCGCAACGGGCGTGGTCTGAATATCCGTCTCACGGCGGGTCGCGCGGACGAATATCTCCTCCATACCCTGGCTGGATCCGGACTCCTGTGCCTGGACCGGTTGCGTGACTGGCAACAGCAAGGTCGCGAGTGCGCCGAGAACTACGCTGCGCAAAAAGAATTTGCGCGACTGGGTCGTCTGTACTGACATCGATTTTTCCCCCGGTAGAGCCATCTGCGGTTATGGCATTGCCGGCTTCCGGGACCCCATCGCCCGGTGCCGGTCTGTCGTCGAAAAAACTTTAACGTTATTCAAGATAAAAAAGCAAACCAGACTGTTTTTCGTCAACCCAACGAACCGGCGCCCTGCCCGCCGTGGCCTGCAGATCCAGTGTAGCGAATTGACCACAAAGACGGGTACACGAATTTGCGACAAAACAGTCAGCCTTGTCTTTTTTTCGACCCTATATTAGCCTGAAGCTGCGACTCTCGCTTTTTAAAGAGGCATAGCCCGTGGCCTACAAGTTCAGCGAAGGCTGGTCCGTTAACACTTCTGCACCGTCCGATTCCCTCGAGGCGAAAGTCGCCTACATCGACAACGGCACCGAACGCCTCGGTCCCGAACGCTACTACGCCAGGGAATGGATGGAGCGTGAATGGGAACGCCTGTGGACCCGCACCTGGCTCATCGCCGGCGTGGTATCCGACGTGGCGGAACCGGGTGATTACCTGACCTTCGACGTCGGCCGCGAGAGCTTCATCGTCACGCGCACCGATGACGACGAGATCAAGGCCTTTTACAACGTGTGCCCCCACCGGGGTAACTGGCTGGTCCACAACGACTTCGGATCGCTGCCGCGCTTTACCTGCTCATTCCATTCCTGGCAGTTCGGGCTCGACGGCAAACTGCAGCACATCACGGACGAGGACACCTTCCGTCCCGAGGTCATCGCTCACCGCCCCTGCTTGCGCGCGGTGCGCTGCGAAACGCGCGCCGGGATCATTTTCATCAACATGGATGACGACGCCGGGCCGCTGGACGAGTTCATCGGCCTGCCCCCCGGTTACCTGGAGCAGTATCACCTGGACCAGATGCACGTGGTTCGGCATCAGATCAGCGAATGGGCGGCGAACTGGAAGACCGGCGTCGACGCTTTCTACGAAACCTATCACCTGCACGCAGTGCATCCCCAGACGCAGACCGTGATGAACGACATGAACGTGCAGTGCGACCTGTACCCGAACGGTTTCAGCCGCATGATCGTGCCCCTGGCGGCCAAGAGCGGCCGGGTGTCTGACCAGGAGGGTGTGGATGAAGGCCTGGCCTACATGATGCAGGAAGCGGGCATGGATCCGAACGAATACCACGGCTCCGCCGCCGAGGTTCGCACGACCATCCAGAAAGCCAAGCGGGAACGTGGCAAGCGTTGCGGCATCGACTACTCCGAGCTGGTGGATGGGCAGCTCACCGACAGCTGGGCCACGGGCATCTTTCCAAACGTGCAGATCGGTTTGCATGCAGAGGGCGCATTCCTGATGCGTTTCCTGCCGCATCCCACCGACCCGGAACGCTTCTACTACAACACCATGACCCTGTGGCGGCCCTGTGACGACCCGAGCTACAACGTGCCCGGCTGGATGGGCCTGCCGGAAGGCACGGACGTGTCAGGGGAAGCCAGGCCGGACATCGAGCGCACCGCTGTGCACGAGCCGCCGAACCTGGGCGAAGTGCTGGACCAGGACTCGGAGCTGTTACCCGTGGTGCAGAAGGGCGTGCGCTCGAAAGCCTTCGAAGGCCCGCTCTGGGGCGAACAGGAGCAGCGGCTCAGGCATTTTCACACGGAGCTGGACCGCTACCTCGCACGCGAGAAATAGCCGGCTGAAGGCAGAAACGAAAACGCCCTGGCCGCTAAGGTATTGCGGGGAGGGCGTTGCTGTTTGCGTCACGCGACCTCGAACAGCCCGGCCGCGCCCATGCCGCCGCCGACGCACATCGTAACCACCACGTATTTCACGCCACGACGTTTACCCTCGATCAGCGCGTGACCCACGCAACGCGTGCCGGTCATGCCGTAAGGGTGGCCAATCGCAATTGCACCACCGTTCACGTTCAGCAGGTCGTTCGGAATGCCCAGGGTGTCCCGGCAGTACAGCACCTGCACCGCGAAGGCCTCGTTCAGTTCCCACAGGCCGATGTCGTCCATGGTCAGCCCCTGCTGTTCCAGCAGCTTCGGCACCGCGTACACCGGGCCGATGCCCATGATCTCCGGCGCGCAACCGGCCACCGCCACGCCGCGGTAATAACCCAGCGGTTCGATGCCCCGCTGTTCCGCGAGCTTTGCATCCATCACCACGCTGGCGGCGGCGCCGTCGGACAGCTGGCAGGCGTTGCCGGCGGTCACGGTGCCGTTTTCCCGGACCGCTTTCAGGCTTTGCAAACCTTCCAGCGTCGTGCCCGGGCGGTTGCCTTCGTCTTTATCCAGTGTCACGGCCTGCTCCGATATTTGGCCGGTGTCACGATCTTTCACGAGCTTGACGCTGGGCAATTTCACGATCTCGGCATCCATGCGCCCGGCTTCCTGCGCGGCCGCGCATCGCTGCTGGCTCTGCAACGCAAACTCGTCCTGCTGCTCGCGGGTGATGCCGAAACGCGCGGCCACCACCTCGGCCGTGTCGAGCACCGGCATGTACGCGTGCTCGGCGTGCTTCAGCACCAGGGGGTCGGGTTCGTTGAAGGCCCAGTCATAGGCGCGGTCCTGCACCAGGCTCACCGATTCCTGGCCACCTGCGACCACCACCGACATCCCGTCCTGCATGATCTGCCGCGCGCCGGCCGCAATGGTCATCAGGCCTGACGAACACTGGCGATCCAGGGTCATGCCGGGCACCGTGTCCGGCAGGCCCGCCGCCAGGCCTGACATGCGGGCGAGATTCCAGCCGGCGGTCCCCGAGGGCAGAGCGGTGCCGACCAGCACGTCGTCCACCTCGTCCGGCGCGACGCCCGCCCGCTCGATCGCGGCCCGAATCGCGTGCCCGGTGAGCGTGGGCGAGCGGGTATTGTTGAAAGCGCCCTTGTAGGCCCGGCCGATCGGCGTGCGGGCGACGGCAGCAATAACCACGTCTGTCATTGTCGGAACCTCGGTCTGCGGCTGGATTCGCGTGGGCCGGTGAGTGTACTCCAGCCCCGGGGGCAGCTGGGGGCAAAGCACAAAACCGGCAGGCGCCGGCGATCCGGCAGACTAGAATCGACATCGAAGCAACTGATCGGGAGCTGACATGGCGGAAAAACCGGACCTGCAAGCCCGGGTGCGCCGGCTCGAAGACCGCAACGAGATCTGCGAGCTGATCGCGCGCTACGGACTGGTGATGGACGATCGCGACATCGACGGCATGCCCGGGCTGTTTACGCCTGACGTAACGATCCGGTCCGTGGACGGTGTGATGAATGCCCGGGGGCTGGAGGCGGTGATCGAACAGTTCAAGGGCCGCTTTGAAGTGCTGGGCCCGAGTCACCATTTCAGCCACGACAAGATCATCCAGTTCGACACGGACGACCTCGCGCACGGCACCGTGCTGTCGCATGCCGAAATGCACCGCAAGGGGCAGCCGATGCTCGCGGCGATTCGCTATTCCGACGTGTACCGGCGCCACGAAGGCCGGTGGAAATTTGCCGAGCGTTTGCTCGCGTTTTTCTACTATGTGCCCACCGCGGAGTACCTGGACGCGCTGGGTCCCGGGCTCGACAAGCGCATGCGCGCGTACGACGAGGCCCGACCGGCGGACTTCCCGGAGCGCCTGCTGACCTGGCGCAGTTACTATGGGGAACCGACGTCTGACTGACGCGGGGCCAACCGATCGCATGAGACGGATTCTGATGACCCGGACACAACAGTGGTTTTGCTTCTTGCTGGCCGCAGCCGGCCTGGCGGGGCCGGCGCTGGCTGACAGCGCATTTACCGAGGCCCAGGCAGCGCGCGGGCAACAGCTTTACGACCTGCATTGCGCCGGCTGTCACCAGATGACGCTACGCGGCTCCGCGCACGGTTCAGAGCTGAAGGGCTCGGCGTTCGACTCGAAATGGGGCGAACGGACCAGCACGGACCTGCTGCGCTACAACCTGGCCAACATGCCGCCCGGCGCGAGCGACTCGCTCAGGGAGTCGGAACACGTCGACATCGTGGCCTACATTCTCGCCGCGAACGGGCTCGCCGGTGGCGAAGAGGAACTGCACGCGGATTCGAACATCGTGATCGGCTCCGGTGAAGCGGGCGAGGCTTCGACCGACAAATGGGTAACCTGGTCAGCGGCCGGCACCATCGAAGGCGAGGCGAAAAGCCGTTCCGGGTTCGTAAATCGCCCGGTGGAAAATTTCACGCCCGTGACCGACCAGGAACTGCAGCAGCCGCCTGCAGGCGACTGGCTGAGCTGGCGGCGCACACTGGACGGCCAGGGCCACAGCCCACTGGACGAGATCAACCGCGACAACGTGCGCGACCTGAAACTCGCGTGGGTGCTGGCCATGAAGGAAGGCAGCAATCAGGGCACGCCGCTGGTACGCGACGGGGTCATGTACCTGACCCACCCGGGCAACGTGATCCAGGCCGTGGCGGCCGGCAACGGCGAGCTGATCTGGGAGTACGCGTACGACTTTCCGCCGGAGTCCAAAACGCTGGGTGGGCCCACGCGGAACATCGCACTGTACGGCGACAAGTTGTTCATGGCCACCTACGACGCCGCGCTGGTGGCAATCGACGCGCGCACCGGCGAACAACTGTGGCGCACGATGAAGGCCGACTACCGCGAAGGCTATACCCACACCAGCGGCCCGATTGTCGGCAACGGGGTCGTGCTGAGCGGCATCAACGGGTGTGAGCGCTTCAAGAAAGACGGCTGCTTCGTTACCGGTCACGACCCGGACAGCGGCCGCGAATTGTGGCGCACGTCGACCATTGCACTACCGGGCGATCCGAACGATGCCTCGTGGGCCGGCAAGGCGCCCGAACTCCGGGCCGGCGGCGACACCTGGATTCCGGGCAGCTACGACCCGGAACTCGAACTCTTTTATATCGGCACGTCGCAGGCCAAGCCGTGGGTCGCGGCGAGCCGCGGCATGTCACCGCTGGACGCGGCCCTTTATACGAACTCCACGCTCGCGCTGGATCCCCGCACGGGCGAAATCGACTGGTACTTCCAGCACATCCCCGGCGAAACCATTGATATGGAGGTGGGTTTCGAACGCGTACTGATCGATGTAAAGGGCAAGAAGCTGCTGTACACCGTGGGCAAGGACGGCATCCTGTGGAAGCTCGACCGGCGCAACGGCAAGTTCGTCGATTTCACCGAAACGATCGACCAGAACATTTACGCCAGGCTGGACAAGAAATCCGGTCAGGTGACCTACCGGCAGGACATCATCGATGCGGGCATCGGCGACCCGGTTTCCGCCTGCCCCGGCATTTACGGCGGGCACAACTGGCAGGCCACCGCGTACAGCCCGGAAGCCGGGGCGCTGCTGATTCCTCTGCACCAGCTGTGCGCGGAGATGGTCGGGCGCGAAGTCGCGCTGGAACTCGGTTCCGGGGGCTACGGCGGGGATTCGCGGTCGTTCGAAATGCCCGGTGCCAACGGCCAGCTCGGCAAACTCGTCGCGATGGACGTGAAGACCATGCAACCGAAGTGGAGCCACGAGCAACGGGCCATGTTCATGACGTCGGTGCTGACGACGGCCGGGGGTCTCGCCTTCGTTGGTGACCTGGACCGCTACTTCAAGGCCTTCGACGTGGAGACGGGTGAGCTACTGTGGCAAGCCCGCCTGGGCGCACCGACGCAGGGCTTCCCGATCACCTACAGCGTGAACGGCAAACAGTATGTCGCGGTGCCCACCGGCATCGGCGTGTTCCGGGCGCTGACGGCGGTGATCAGCCCGGACATCTACCAGCCCACCAACGGGCACGCGCTTTACGTGTTCGAACTGCCTGAAGCGGACTAGACGGTTGCGGCAGAGGCCGGTCGCTCAAGATCGCGTCGCGCTAAGCGTCTATCGGATTGAAAAACCGCATCACGGGGTCACCGTCGAGCATGGTCATGATCTTTGCAAACACGCCCGTGTCCTGGCGCCAGGTCAGGTAGCGCTGGTAGCTCTCCGGCGAGTCCCAGTGCTGCACCAGCACGATGGTCCTGCCGTCCTCACCGAGGTACGCGTTGATCCCCTCGCAACCTTCGAAGCCCCGCGTGTCGGGGAAGAGTTCTTTCAGGTAAGCCGACAGTTCGGCAACGGCGTCCGGTTTAACCGGCAGGTCCAGGATAACCAGGGTTCCCATGTTGCTCTCCTTACCGGGTGCCGAGTCACGCCGGGGCGCTCTTGATAACAAAGATTGTGGCAGGAATCGGTCGCGGCTGCAGACCTGCCCCCTTGACCGGCGGTCCTGTTAGAGTTACCAGGTGACCGCGGATCCCGCTGAGACGGGCCATCGATGAGGTCAGTGACTCAACCGAGACTGCTGCATTTTGTTGCCCTGCTGCTGCTCGCGATGACTGCCGGCAGCTGCGCCAGCCAGCGCGCGACGGTTGAAGAAGTATCGCCCGAAGGGTACCCGACCCTGCAGGGTCGCTTTGCCGAAGAAGGCGTGCTGGAACCGCTCGTCGCGCTGGAAGCCTTCGGCGCCGAAGGCGCTTTCTTCATCAGCTACCAGAGTGCCGACGGCGTGATTTACGGCGGGGGCAATTGGGCCAACCGGATCGACCTGGCGACCGAGGCCGCCGATGACGACGGCACCTACTCCGGTCCGTACATCCTGCCACTCGAATACCGGCAACGTGAGCCATGGACCGATGTGCCGGAAAAAGAAATCATCCCGGCCCTGCTCAGCCTCGACCAGTGGAACCGGTTTCACGAGCAGCTGTTCGCGTCGGTGGTACCCCGGACGGGACAGGCCGGCATCGTCATGCATTTCGACAACGACGACTATTTTCTCTTCTACAACGACGCGGGCCAGTTCGAGTGTCGCCTGTTCCTGCACAAGCCGGCCAATTATTCGGTCAGCGAAAACATCAATTTCCGGGACTTTCTGCGGCTGGCGCTACCGCAGCTCGAACTGTTCCTGCAGCAGGAGGGCATCGGCAATCGTCGCGTGGTGTTCAGCACCGGTGACGTGGGTGCGTACTCCCTGCCATTCCTGTACGTGAATCTCGACCTGCCGGTGGCGGCATTCATGCGCTATGCGCCTTTGCCGCGGAACGGGTCCGCAGCGCCTGCAGGCACGCAGACCGCGCAATCCGTTGGCCATGTCGCCCAGAGCCACCTGGGCGGCCTCGCGCTGCGGCCCGTGTCATCGGTGTTCAGACTGCTGTTCGCGGCCAGAGACGCGGCCGTCGAAACCGTGCGCCCCACCTGGCTCGCGACCCTGGAGTCCGAACCAATCCCCGAGGTCACAGACGGCCCGGGCATGGACCTGGAGGTGTGGGAACGCCGCCTGGATCGCATCACCGGGCGCCCGGCAACGAAGGGCACGATCGAGTACCTGATCGACGGGGAGGATTACTTCACGCGCCTGATCGACGCGCTGACATCGGCGCAGGAGTCGATCCTGGTTCGCACCTACATCTTCGACAACGACGATGTCGCGGAAAAGATCGGCCGGCTGCTGCGGCGGCGCTCGGCCGAAGGCTTGGACATCAAGGTCCTGCTCGACGGTTTCGGCACGATACTCGCCACCGGCACGCAGCACGAAACCCTGCCGGAGGATTACGTGCCGCCGGAATCCGTCCGACGATTTCTCGAAGAGGACTCCGACATCGACGTGCGCCAGGTCAAGAACCCGTGGCTCACGGGCGACCACGTCAAGACCACGATAATCGACGACCAGCTCGCGTTTACCGGCGGCATGAATATCGGGCGTGAGTACCGTTACGTGTGGCACGACATGATGGTGGAAACGCGTGGGCCGGTCGTCGATATCCTGCGGCGGGAGTTCTTCGACGCGTGGGCCTACGCCGGGCCGGCCGGTGACATCGGGTATTTCTTTCACAAGATGAAGGCGCAGCGGGAGGTCGCAGAAGATGTTGGTCACCCGATGCGGGTCCTGTTCACACGCACGGGTGACCCGGAGATCTTCCGGACCCAGCGAGAAGCAATAAGGTCGGCGCAGCGCTACATCTACATCCAGAACGCCTATTTCAGCGACGACGCCATGCTTTATGAGCTCGCGCGCGCCAGGCGCCGGGGCGTTGACGTGCGCGTGATCCTTCCCCTGGTCAGCAACCATGGCGCAATGAACCAGAGCAACGTGCTCGCGGCCAACGCGATGCTGGAACACGGCATACGGGTGTTCCTGTATCCCGGCATGTCCCACATCAAGGCCGCGGTGTTCGACGGCTGGGCGTGCCTCGGCTCGGCCAACTGGGACAAGCTGAGCTTTCGCACGAACCGGGAACTCAACCTGGCGACTTCCCATCCCGAAGCGGTCGATGAACTGCTCGAACGCATCTTTGCCGAAGACTTTGCGCAGTCAGTGGAACTGACCGAGCCGTTCCCGGCACGCTGGTCAGATCACCTGATGGAGCTGGTCGCGGACTACGCTCTCTAGAGCCCCGGATTATGTTGAAGGCCACGCGTGAGACCTGGTTTGCAGTGTCTCACCTCGCAAACGAGTACTTTGGGGCACGCGCCGGTCTGTTGATGCTTCGCCATCTGCGAGGGGGCCACGCGAAACGGCTGGTTGACAGCCAAGGTTGCTTTCCATGCATTGGTCGCGAGGTGCCAGACGGCGGATCAGGGGGCCATTAGCCGCGTTGCTGATGGTGGTAGGCTCCGGCTGCTCGCTGCTCACGCCGCCGCCCGAACCGGTCGAAGCGCCACCGCCGGAAATCGTGGCCGATGAACCGGCGATCGAGATGCAGCCACCGGCCCCGGCACCGCCGCCGCCCGCACCCGCGCCGGCACCCGAGGTGCCGCTGCGGAAGACGGCCATCGTAGTCAGCGACAGCCGACCCGCGTACCGCGAAGTGGCCGCAGAACTCGAAGGCCTGCTCGACAACTACACGACCTACGACCTCGCCGACGGCACCTCCACGCCTGCAGGTTTGTTCGCCACGATCGGCGACAGCGATGTCCAGGCGGTAGTCGCAATCGGCCTGGGCGCAGCGCGGCAGGCCCGGCAGTTCTCGCCGGTGCCGGTCGTCTTCTGCCAGGTCTTCAACGTCCGGGGGCACGAGCTTCTCACCGACGACGTGAGAGGTGTCGCCGCCACGCCGCCGCTGGCCCTGCAGTTGCAGGCCTGGAAGCGCCTGGACCCGTCTCTCGAAGATGTCGGCCTCATCGTGGGCGAAGGTCACGACGAGCTGCTTGCCGAGGCCCGTGACGCAACGCGCGAGGCGCAGATCAATCTGCACGTGCAAGTGGCTCGCTCGGACCGCGAGACGATGTACCTGTTCGATCGCATGATTGCTGACATAGACGGCTTCTGGCTGTTTCCGGACAACCGGGTCCTGAGCCGCCCCGTCCTGCAACACATGTTCACCAAGGCCGCACAGCGCCGGGTGCAGATGGCGGTCTTCAACGAATCACTGCTCGACATGGGTGCCGTCATCAGCTCGACCACGGTGGCCGCCGACGTCGCCGCCACGACGGAAGACATCCTGGAGCGACTGGCGAAAGGTGACGGCAAGACCATACCCGCGATGACGCCGCTGTCGGATATCGCGATCCGGATCAATGACGAACTCGCTGCGCGTTACCGGTCTGAAGCCCGGGCAGTCACCGACAACAGCCAGGTAGCCAATTCGCCATGACAGAGTGGGTAACAAGGCTGGCAAAGCGCATCACCCCGACAGCCCGGTTGGAGCGCGCGGCGACGACCCGGCAGAAGCGCCTGCTGGTTCACGAGCTCCTGAGCCTGCAGATTTTCATCACCTTCAGTATCGGCGCGCTTGCGATTGCGGGCCTGTACTGGGGCGGGCAGTGGGTACTGCAGGACAGCTACGCACGCTGGGCAAAGCAGTGGACCGAAGAACTGAACGAGCTGGGTGCACCCCTCTATCTCCCAAGGGACGGCGAGGTATTGCTGCGCCTGGAAAGCTTCATCGCGAAGTACCCGGAAATCAGTCGCGTCGCCTACTACGGTGCAGGCGGCGCGCAGCTGATGTCGATCTCGAACCCTGATAACGCGGCATCGGAAGCGGCTGCGCTCGATGACGAGTCGCTGCAGAACCTGACCGCACTGATGGACAGCGACGCGCCGTACGTGATCGAGCGCGACATTTTGCGCGGCACGGCCTTCACGATGTCCGCACCCATCTGGACCGAGGCGCTACTGGACGATGGCCTTTTCGACCTCGACGCCACCACGATCAGCGACAGCGCCAAGTCCCTGACGGGCTTCGTGGTCCTGGAGCTGGATTACGGCCTGTTTCAGGAGAACCTGGTCAGGCGGCTGAAAACCGCCATCATGGTGCTGGTGGCCCTGCTGCTTGCCACGGTGATCGTTGGCCGGCGATACCTGCTGCGGGCGCTGTCGTCCATTGCGGATCTCCAGGAACCCTTATCGGAGATCGCCAAGGGCAACCTCGACGTGGAGTTCAAGCCCGCCGAGCACCACGAAATTTCCGAAATCGTCGAAGCGCTGAAAACCACGGCAAGCGCCCTCGGGGAACGCGATGCCAAGCTGCTGGAGCACGCCAATCACGACGCGCTGACCGGGCTGTTCAACCGGCGGCGGTTCATCGAGGAACTGAGGGAAGAAGTGCGCGCCGTGGCCGCGAACGACTACAGGAGTGCGCTGCTGCTGATCGATCTCGACCAGTTCAAATACGTGAACGACACCTGCGGACATCCTGCGGGCGACCGGATGCTGCAGGCCGTGGCAGAGCAGTTAAAGACCTCGGTGGGCGACGACGCGGTAACCGCCCGCTTCGGTGGCGACGAATTCGTGGTGCTGGCCTCCGGGATATCCGAGCGGGAAACCCGGGTGCTGGCGGCGACCATCGTCGAAGACATGCGCCGCCTCGTGCACCACGAAGACGACAAGGTCTTTCACATCCACTGCAGCGTGGGCGTGACGATGATTCGGTCGGCCAAGTTCACGCCCGACGAACTGATCTCGCAGGCGGACATTGCCTGCCGTGAAGCCAAGGCCAGTGGCCGCAACAAGTTCAAGGCTTACAACATCGGCGAGCGCGAGAGCGAGCAGATGGCGGCGGACGTGAGCTGGGTGCAGCTGCTGCGGGGCGCGCTGGATACGGACTCCTTCCTGCTGCGCTACCAGCCCATCGTCAAGGTCAAGACCGGCGCAACCGGCCATCATGAAGTGCTGCTGCGCCTGGGCATGCCCGACGGCAAGACGATCGGCCCGGATGCCTTTCTGCCGGCGGCCGTCCGTTTCGGCCTGATGAGCGAGATTGATACCTGGGTTGTGCGACATGCGATTCGTGCGCTCGCCAAGTACCAGATCGACGACCCGGGCCTGCGCTTTACGATCAACCTGTCGGCCAACGCGTTTGAAACCGGCCACCTGGCGCCCCTGGTCCGCGACGAACTGAAAGCACACGGCGTGGCCGCCGAACACGTGATATTCGAGATCACCGAGAGCCTCGCGGCCCGGCACCTGCGCCATGTCGAGAGTGAGATCACCACACTACGAAAGATGGGCTGCCGCTTTGCGCTGGACGACTTCGGCACCGGCTACAGCGCGTTCAGCTACCTGCGGGAGCTGACGGTCGACTACATCAAGATCGATGGCTCGTTCATCAGGGGGCTGGTGAACAACACGCTGGACCAGAAGGTGGTGCGCATGATCGGCGAAATCGGCCGTGAGGCGGACATTAAAACCATCGCGGAGTACGTGCAAAACGCCGCCGTGTTCGGAATGCTCGCCAGGCTCGGCATCGACTACGCGCAGGGCAACTACATTGGCAAACCCACGGCCAGGCCGGTGATGCGTACGATGCCGATTCCGATCGATTCCCGCCGTAACCAGAATCGAAAACGCGAAGCCTGATCGGCTAAGTCTCTGCCGGAGACTCAACCAGCGGCTGCAATCCCCGATAGTGCTATTGTGCCCGGCATGAAAAGGCTGGCACTGCTGTGGCTGCTGGCCTGCACGGCGCAGGCGCAGTCTCCCTACGAGAACCTGACACCGGAACAGATCATGGCGCGCAGCATGACGGAGCTGTCGCCGGGCCTGTACAGTTTCGGCAGCTTTGGCGAACGCAGCCTGGTGGTGATTACTCCGGACGGCGTGATCGCGACAGATCCCACGAACGCCGAGCACGCCGCCGCGATGCGTGCCGCGATTGCGGAGCTGACCGATCAACCAGTGCGCTACCTGGTCTATTCCCACCAGCACTGGGACCACGTGCCGGGCGGACAGATATTCAAAGATGAGGGCGCCACGGTGATCAGCCACGCGAACTGCGTGCCGCATTTCCAGGCGCGGCCAAATAGCGAGCTGGTGATGCCCGATGATACGGTGCAGGGCGGCGAACGCATCGAACTCGGCGGGCGGCAATTGACGCTGATGTATTTCGGCCGCAACCACGGCGACTGCCTGCTGGTGATGCAGCTCGACAACAGCGACGTGCTGTTCGTGAATGACCTGGTCACGCCATACAGCGTGGGCCTGGGTTTCTTTCCGGACTACTACCCCGGCGAGTACCTGCGCACGCTGAAGGAAATCGAAGCGCTGCCCGGCTGGTCGCGTATAACAGGTAACCACGGGATACCAGTGGCGCCCAGGGACGCGCTGAGTCAACGGCGAAGATACGTGGAGGCCCTGATGCAGGCGGTAGAGGCAGCCATGGATAGCGGAGAGTACCAGGGCGAAGCGCTGTACGACGCGATCGAGCTGCCGGAAGAGTTCCGCAACATGCGCGGCTACGACCGCCACATTCGCCGGGCCGCTGAAAGAATGGCCTATTACTACGGGATGGGTTGGTGAAGATCAGCTTTCCGGGCAGCGGCCACCACGTGGCGCAGATACCGGTAACCAGCGGCGGTGAAACCTGTCGTTTGGATCAGGTAACTGATTGAAAAACCTTCAAAAAGCGAGGCACTCGGCCCACCAATAGCCAATCTGTTAACGCCCCGGCGATCCACGCGTAAGTAACAACCCGTATAACGCGCCCGATTGGTCGGTAGCAGACTGCTAAAGTGCAGTGTGGCTCTGTCGGGGCACGGATGCAGGACCACAGCAAAGGATCGGCGTAAGACCGATGGGGCGACCGGACCGCAAGCTTCCAAGCTACCGGGGGAGTCGTCATGCCTGTCCAAGAAACGTTCTACGAGGTGATGCGCCGTCACGGCATCACGCGCCGTAGTTTCCTGAAATTCTGCAGTCTCACAGCAGCCGGCCTGGGGCTCGGGCCCGAGTTCGCGGGCAAGCTGGCCCACGCGCTGGAGAACAAGCCACGCACGCCGGTGATCTGGCTGCACGGCCTGGAATGCACCTGCTGCACGGAGTCGTTTATCCGCTCCGGCAACCCGCTGGCCGGCGACGTGGTGCTGTCGATGATTTCGCTGGACTACGACGACACGCTGATGGCCGCGGCGGGTCACCAGGCAGAGGAACTCCTCGAGCAGACCATCGAGAAATACGACGGCCAGTACATCCTCGCCTGCGAAGGCAATCCGCCCCTGAACGAAGACGGCATGTACTGCATCCAGGGCGGCCGGCCGTATGTCGAGAAACTGCGACACATGGCCGATCACTGCAAGGCAATTATCGCGTGGGGGTCCTGCGCGTCATGGGGCTGCGTGCAGGCCGCGCGGCCCAACCCGACCCGGGCCACCCCCATCCACAAGGTCATCCTCGACAAGCCCATCGTGAAAGTGCCCGGTTGCCCGCCCATCGCCGAGGTCATGACCGGGGTGATCACCTACATGATCGCCTTCGACGATCTGCCTGAGCTGGACCGCCAGGGCCGGCCGAAGATGTTTTACAGCCAGCGGCTGCACGACAAGTGCTATCGCCGGCCCCACTTCGACGCCGGGCAGTTCGTCGAGCGCTTCGACGACGAAGGAGCGCGCAGGGGCTACTGCCTGTACAAGGTGGGCTGCAAGGGCCCCACTACCTACAACGCGTGCTCCACCATCGAGTGGAACGGCGGTCTGTCCTGGCCGGTGAAGTCCGGGCACGGGTGCCTGGGCTGCGCGGAGGACAATTTCTGGGACAAGGGCTCGTTCTACAGCGCGGTCACAGACTTCGGCGTCCTGGGGGATGTAGAGGCTGACGCCGACCGCGTCGGCGCCATCCTGGCAGGCGCAGCGGCCATCGGTGTCGCGGCGCACGCAGCCGTCTCCGTAGCGAGTCATCTGTCGGGTTCGAAGCAGGGGAGCAAGGAAAATGGCTAAGACTGTCAGTGCCAACGGCTTTGACCTGGACGACAGCGGCCAGCGCGTCGTCGTCGACCCGATCTGCCGCATCGAGGGCCACCTGCGCATCGAGGTGAACCTCGACGAAGCCAATACCATCCGCAACGCCGTATCCACCGGCAACATGTGGCGCGGCCTGGAAGTCATCCTGAAGGGCCGTGACCCGCGCGACGCCTGGGCCTTCACAGAGAGGATCTGCGGCGTCTGCACGGGTGTGCACGCGCTGGTCTCCTGCCGCGCGGTGGAAGACGCGCTCGGCATCCCGATCCCGGCGAATGCCAACTCGATCCGCAACCTGATGATGCTGGCGCAGTACACGCAGGATCACCTGGTGCATTTCTATCATTTGCACGCACTGGACTGGGTGGACGTCACAAGCGCACTGCAGGCGAACCCGCGGCAAACCTCGGCGCTGATGCAAAGCATTTCCAACTGGCCGAAGTCTTCGCCAGGCTACTTCAGCGATGTGCAAAACAAACTGAAGCGTTTCGTCGAGTCGGGACAACTCGGGCCCTTCGCCAACGCCTACTGGGGCAGCCCTGCCTACAAGCTGCCGCCGGAAGCCAACCTGATGGCAGTGGCGCATTACCTGGAGGCGCTGGATTTCCAGAAGGAGATCGTCAAGATCCACACCATCTTCGGCGGCCGCAACCCGCACCCGAACTGGCTCGTCGGCGGC
Organism: Chromatiales bacterium; assembly: GCA_020351875.1. Taxonomy (GTDB): domain Bacteria; phylum Pseudomonadota; class Gammaproteobacteria; order Steroidobacterales; genus J054. The sequence goes on from CP070671.1 coordinate 123,964, forward strand.
ATGCCCTGCTCCATCAACGTCAACGACACGGGCGCAGTCGGCGCGGTGAACATGGTCTGGCTGAACCAGGTTTCCGACATCATCAACCAGGCCATTGCCTTCGTGGACCAGGTCTACATCCCCGACCTGAAGGCCATCGCCGCCATCTACAAGGGCTGGGGCTACGGTGCGGGCCTGGCCGGCAAGAATATGCTGGCCTACGGGGAATTCCCGGCCTACGCCAATGATTTCTCCAACGACAGCCTGATGCTGCCGGGGGGCGCGATCATCAACGGCGACCTGTCGACGGTTTACGACGTGGACGTGCGGAACCCGGAGGAGATCCAGGAATTCGTGACCCACTCCTGGTACGACTACCCCGGCAATTCCGACGGCGGTCTGCATCCCTGGGACGGCGTCACCGAGCCGCGTTTCGAACTCGGACCGAATGCGAAGGGCACCAGGACCAACATCGAGGCGCTGGACGAGGGAGCCAAGTATTCCTGGCTCAAGGCCCCGCGCTGGCGTGGCAACGCGATGGAGGTCGGCCCGCTGTCACGCTTCGTGATTGCCTACGCGCGTGGCCGGGAGGACGTGAAGGAACTCGTGGACTCGACCCTCCGCGACCTGGACCTGCCGCTGACGGCCCTGTTCTCCACCCTCGGGCGCACCGCGGCCCGCGGGCTGGAGTGCACCTGGTCGGCGCACAAGATGCGCGAGGTCTTCGACAGCATGATGGCCAACATCAAGGCCGGCGACACGGCCACGGCGAACATGGAGAAATGGGAACCCGAAACCTGGTCCGTGGACACCAAAGGTGTCGGCATCGGTGAAGCACCGCGTGGCGCGCTCGGGCACTGGATCCACATCAAGGACACGAAGCTGGAGAACTACCAGGCCATCGTGCCGACCACGTGGAATGCGTCCCCGCGGGACCCCGCGGGTAACATCGGCGCCTACGAAGCTGCCCTGCTCGGCACGCCGCTGGCCAACGCGGAGCAGCCACTGGAGATCCTGCGCACCATCCACAGCTTCGATCCGTGCCTGGCCTGCGCCAGCCACGTGATGTCGCCGGACGGCCAGGAACTCGCCGTCGTCAAGTTGCGCTGAACCGGAGGGTCACGATGGCCACAGTGATGGAAACCAAGCACGCGCCGGAAAACCAGGCGGCGGTGTACGTGTTCGAGGCCCCTGTCCGGATCTGGCACTGGACGCATACCTTCAGCATCCTCGTGTGTGCAGCGACCGGTTACCTGATCGCGTACCCGCTGCCGAGCGTCGGCGGCGAAGCGAGCCAGCACTTCCTGATGGGTAACCTGAGGCTGATCCATTTCATCTCGTCCTATGTCTTCGCGATCGGCTTCGTGGTGCGCCTCTACTGGGCCTTTGTCGGCAACAGGTTCTCCCGCGAGCTGTTCTTGCCGCCCATATTCAAAGCCGCCTGGTGGGAGGGATTGTGGTACGAGCTGCGGTTCTACCTGTTCCTGACCCGGGAGCAGCGCAAGACGCCAGGTCACAATCCCATGGCCCAGATTGCGATGTGGTTGTTCAACGTGCTCCTCGGCCTGGTCATGATCGGGACCGGCTTCGCGCTGTATGGCGAGGGACTAGGGCTGGGCAGCTGGGCCGACCGGCTGTTCGGGTGGGTGATCCCCTTCTTCGGTGGCGCGCAGAACACGCGCATGTGGCACCTCATGGGCATGTGGCTGCTGATCGTTTTCGCGATCATCCACGTCTACATGGCGATTCGCGCCGATATCATCGGCCGGCAAAGCAGCGTCAGCACCATCATCAGCGGCTGGCGCACCTACAAGGACGACCTGCCGTAGTGGCCGACACGAACCTCTCCAGCATCCCGCCCGGCCACTTCGAGGACCGCCAGTGGCACACCCTGGTGCTCGGGATCGGCAACGTGCTGTGGGCTGATGAAGGATTCGGCGTGCGCACCGTCGAGACCCTGCACGAGCGCTACTGCTTTCCCGAAGACGTCTGTGTCATGGACGGCGGCACGCAGGGCATCTTCCTGCTGCCGTGGGTCCGTTCGACGCAATCCTTGCTGATTTTCGATGCGATCGACTTCGGCCTCGCGCCCGGGGAACTGCGGCTGATTCGCGATGATGCGGTGCCGCGTTTCATGGGCGCCAAGAAAGTCAGCATGCACCAGGCAGGCTTCCAGGAAGTGCTCGCGTCGGCCGCCCTTTCCGGGGACTATCCTGAACGCCTGGCGCTGATCGGCGTGCAGCCCGATACCCTGAATGATTACGGTGGCAGCCTGCGGCCGGCCGTGAAAGCGCGCATCCCCGAAGCGCTGGCGCTGGCGCTGGATGTACTGCGCGAGTGGGGTGTGGAGATACGCGAGCGCGAGTCCAGCCCGGGGGCTGCGGATGCCACCGGACCGGTTGCAATGAACATCCACGACTACGAGGCGGGCCGCCCTGAACATGGCCACTGACAGCTATCACCCGCTGATCCAGAAGCTCTTCGACGAGTACGACTACGTCGAGATCGATGCCGGCAACCACGACGAGTTCGTCGCCCGACCCGGCATCACGGTGCTGTTCTTCGCTGGTGATCCCGAGCAACACCGCGAGGCTACCGATGTTGCGGTGATCCTGCCGGAACTCGTCAAGACCTTTGGTGGCCGGCTGCAGCCCGGCATCGTTGCCGACTACCGGGGCGCGGGGATGGAATTGCAGCGCCGCTACGGCTTCAAGGCCTGGCCGACACTGGTATTCCTGCGCGAGGGTGGCTACCTGGGTGCCATCAGCCGGGTACAGAACTGGACAGACTACCTGCAGAGCACCGCGGAAATCGTTGGCCGGGAGCCGTCGCGGGCGCCGGGTTTCGAGATTCCCGTCGTCGTTTCCACGGAACTCCACTGAGACCGGCATGGACTTCAAAGGCATACCAGTCGTCACGTTCGGTCCCGGCAGCCAGCCCGAGGAGGCCGACGGCGCGACCCTGTCCTACCTCGACATGCCGCGCGGCATGGACACTTACCGGCTCCCGGACATTCCGGCCGCCGACGATATCGCTCACCTCGGCGCGGCCCGCGACACGGTAGCGTGGCTGCGCAATGCGCTGCGCAACGCGGGCACGCAGCAACACGCCATTGCCGACCTCGGCGCGCTGGACCCGGCCAGCCGGGAGCTGGTGAACCAGGTACTCGGCGAAGGCGAAGTCAGCATCACCACCGCGGGGGCGCTGCGGGGGCGCACGCAGGAATCGGTGCTGGCGGGCGTGTGGCGCACCGTTTACTTCGACAATCAGGAACGGGCCGTGGCAGACCTGCTGGAGGTGGCCGCGGTACCCCACTTGGTCGACGAGGCAGGCCATGGGCTGGAGACCGTCGACTGCAGTAGCGACGACGTCCCGGCGGAGGTCATGAACGGCCTGCCGATCCTGGCGGAACTCGAAGCAGCCTGTGCGGACTATCGCCGCGAAGCCAAGGCGCATTCCATCAACCTGACACTGCTGCCGCTGTCGGACGCAGACGTGGAATTTCTCGACCAGCGCCTCGGCCGCGGGCCGGTCGACATCCTGTCGCGGTCCTACGGCAAGTGCCAGGTCACCAGCACCGCCGTCGCCAACGTCTGGTGGGTGCGTTACTACAACGCGATGAACACGCTGATCCTGAATACGCTGGAAGTCACAAAGGTACCGTCCGTGGTCGCCGCGGCGCCCGAAGATCTGCGCGACTCAGCGGTGCGCCTGGAAGACATCATCGAAACCTACCTGGAGGACGTCGGGTGAACGCACCGGCTGCAGGTTCTCCCGTGCGGCGCCTCGCGGACGATGCGCGCATGGAGTGCCGCATTTGCTGGTATGTCTACGATCCCGCCGAGGGCGATGCGGAACAGCAGGTACCGCCGGGCACGCCGTTCAGTGCGCTGCCCGGCGACTGGCGCTGCCCGCAGTGCGATGGCGACCCGGGCCTGTTCCTGCTGGTGGAGAACTGAATGGCAAGCGTCGCGCAAATGGAAGCGCACTTTCGCAGGATCGGCGACACCAGCATGCGCGACCTGCCCATCTGCAACCCACGCCTGCAGGTCGAAGCCGTTGGCTTCCAGAGCTTTGGCCCCCATCAGCTGGGCGTCATGATCACGCCGTGGTTCATGAACCTGGTGCTGTTGCCGGGGACGGACGCCTGGGACGGCGCCGAGCAGGGTGCACGCTGCGACATCGACCTGCCGGCCGGCGAGTACGAGTTCACGGTCGCGCACGACGCAGCGCTGGGCACATCGCTGAGCGCCAGCCTGTTCAGTACGGTGACAGACTTTCCCGACCAGGCGACGGCGCGGGACACTGCCACGGAAGTGCTGCGGCTCGTGCGCGAACCACAGAAAACCACCGCGCCCGCGAAACGCAAGCTTACCCGCCGCGCCTTGCTGCGCGGGGAGACGGCCCATGCATGAGCTATCGGTTTGCTACGGCCTGCTGAGCCAGGTGGAACGCGTGGCACGAGAGCACGCGGCGACCGGCGTGACCCGCATCCTGTTGCAGGTCGGCCCGCTGTCCGGCGTGGAGCCCAGGCTGCTTCGCCGCGCGTGGCCCGTGGCTGCTGCGGGCAGCGTCGCGGCCAGCGCGATACTCGAAATCGAAGCCGCGGACATTCGCGTGCACTGCAGCCGCTGCGACGCCGAATCGGCGGCGACGGCCAACCGGCTGCTGTGCAGCGCCTGCGGGGACTACCGCACCCGCGTGATCAGTGGCGATGAACTAATATTAAAAACCCTGGAACTGGAGACTGCCCGTGTGCCTCGCAATACCGATGCAGGTCAAGAGCATCGACGAATTCACGGCGCGCTGTGAAGCCAAGGGCGTCGAGCGCGACGTCAACCTGTTCATGCTGCAGGACCCGACGCTGGCCGTAGGCGATCACGTGCTGGTGCACGTGGGCTACGCGATACAAAAGGTCTCGGCGGAAGATGCCGCGGCGGCCTGGGCGATCTTCGACGAGATGCTGGCGCCGGCAGAGGCCAGGGCCGCGCAGCTGGCAGGTACGGAGTCTTAATTGATGTGCACCACCTGCGGTTGCGGCGTTGACACCGACACCGTGCGGGTGGATGGCAAGCTCGCGCCGGTCCGCGTTGATACCGAGGCGGTGACGGTGCTGGAAGGCCTGCTGGCCGACAATGACGCCCAGGCCGCCCGCAACCGGGCGCACTTCGACCAGCATGACGTGCTGGCCGTGAACCTGATGTCGTCGCCCGGCGCCGGCAAGACCGCGCTGCTGGAAGCCACCATCCAGGCCCTCGGCGACGAACTGCGCATCGCGGTGATCGAGGGCGACCTGGAAACCGAGAACGACGCGGCGCGTATTCGCCGCCACGGCGTGCCGGCGATCCAGGTTACGACCGGAAACGCCTGCCACCTGGACGCGGACATGGTGCACGAGGCACTGCACCGGCTGAGGCTGAGCGACGTGGACCTGCTGTTCGTCGAGAACGTCGGCAACCTCGTCTGCCCGGCAAGCTTTGACCTCGGGCAACATCGCAATGTCACGCTGCTGTCCGTGCCGGAAGGCGATGACAAGCCGGCCAAGTACCCGGTGATATTTCGCGCCGCGGACCTGGTGCTGCTGACCAAGCAGGACCTGGCACCGGTGATGCCGGAATTCAGCGGTGAACGTGCGGCCGACGCAGTGCGGTCGCTGGCATCCACCGCACCGGTGCATGGCGTGTCAGTCAAGACTGGCGACGGCCTGGCAGACTGGTGCGCCTGGCTGCGCGCGGAATACCGGGCGCAGCAGGTGCGGCGTCGCGACGGCAGCACGGTCCGGCCCCGCGTGCAACCGGACGGCGCACGGCTGCACGCCGCCGCCGGGGGCGCGCGGTCGTGACCGACATCGCCAAACAAGCACTGGCCCGGCTGCGAGAACTGCCGCTGCCGGACAACGTGCGAATCATGAACGTGTGCGGCGGCCACGAGCGCGCAATCACGATGGCCGGCTTGCGGGGCGTGCTGCCCGGCAATGTCGAACTCATCCCGGGTCCAGGGTGCCCGGTGTGCATCTGTCCGGAAGAAGACGTGTACGAAGCGATTCAGATCGCGCGTCACGAACCGGTGACGTTAGTGGCCTTCGGCGACATGTTGCGCGTGCCGGTGAACGCCCCCCGGCGCGAACCGCGGTCGCTGGAGCAGGCCAAGGCCGCCGGGGCGGACATCCGGCCCATTGCGAGCCCGATGGAAGCACGGCAGCTGGCGCTCGACGATCCGGACCGGCGCGTCGTGTTTTTCGCCGCGGGCTTTGAAACCACCACGGCCCCGGTCGCCGCGATGCTGGCCGAAGGCATACCGGACAATCTCCTGATACTGCTGTCGGGCCGGCTGACCTGGCCGGCCGTCGCGATGCTGCTGGAATCCGGCCAGCCTGGTTTCCAGACCCTGATCGCACCGGGCCACGTCTCCACCGTGATGGGGCCGGAAGAATGGGAATTCGTGGCGACACAACACGGCATACCCGCCGCGATTGCCGGCTTCAGGCCTGACACCTTGCTGGCCGCCATGTACTCGGTGTTGCACCAGTACGCAGAAGGCCGTCCCGTACTGGAGAACTGCTACCCGGAAGTGGTGCGACCCGGTGGCAACCCGACGGCACGCCGGCAACTGGAACAGACCATGGACGTGGTGGACGCGAACTGGCGCGGGGTCGGCGTGATTCCAACATCGGGCTTCGCGCTCAAAGAGCGCTACGCCGCGCACGACGCCCGCAAAGTGCTGCCGGATTACGCCGACGATTCACGCAAGCGCGTGGGTGAAATGCCGCCGGGCTGCGACTGCGCCCGCGTAGTGCTCGGGCAGATCTATCCCAACGAATGCCGGCTTTACGGCGCCGCCTGCACACCGCGCAAGCCGGTGGGCCCGTGCATGGTCTCCGACGAAGGTGCATGCCGCATCTGGTGGTCAGGCGGCGTGCGCGAGAACGTGCATACCGCCGACCGCCAGGCTGCCGGCCGCTGATAGCCGCGCGAGAGGCACGGCCCGTGAACCAGGGCTCCCAACAGCACGCGCGGCGCATCGAACTGTCCGGCCTCGTGCAGGGTGTCGGCTTCAGACCCTTCGTCTATCGGCTGGCCGGCGAGCACGGTCTCACGGGTTGGGTGCAAAACCGGGTCGGCCAGGTGGCCGTGGCGGTGGAGGGCGATGCCGGGGCCATCGCCGCGTTCGCGCGCGACCTGGTGCAGCGTGCGCCGCCACTGGCCAAACCTGTGATCACCCGCAACGAGCGAGCGACCCTGGAGGGACACACGGGTTTCGAGATCATCGCGAGCGATGCGGCCGCCGACGCCCGCATATTCGTGCCGGCCGATCAGTTCGCGTGCGCCGACTGCCTGCGCGAACTGCACGACCCGGAAGATCGCCGTTACCAGTATCCGTTCATCAACTGCACGAACTGCGGGCCGCGCTACACGCTGATCACGGCCATGCCCTACGACCGGGCCAACACGACGATGGCCGGCTTTCCGCTGTGCGCCGCGTGCCGCGAAGAGTACGAAGATCCCCAGGATCGCCGCTTTCACGCCGAGCCGGTGGCCTGTGCGAACTGTGGACCAAATCTCGAGTTTCGCCGCGCGGGTCAGGCCAACAAACTTGTGTCCACCGCGGCTCTCGACGCCGCGTTGCAAGCACTGCGTGCCGAAGAAATCGTCGCGGTGAAAGGTATCGGCGGCTACCACCTGCTGTGTGACGCACGCAGCGATGCAGCCGTCGCAAAGCTGCGCGAGCGCAAGCGCCGACCGCACAAGCCGCTGGCGGTGATGTTCCCCACGGCAGGCAGCGACGGCCTGGACCTGGTGCGCGAGTCGGTGTCGCCAACCGGGGCGGAAGCCGATGCGTTGACAAGTCCACTGCGCCCCATCGTGCTGATCCGCAGACACGTCCCCGACGGCCTGTCGCGTTTCATCGCACCGGGCCTGGACGAGATCGGTACGTTCCTGCCCTACAGCCCGCTGCATGAGCTGCTGCTGGGCCGCTTCGGCGGCCCGCTGGTCGCAACCTCCGGCAATCTGAGTGGCGAACCGGTCCTCACGGACAACGCGGAAGCCGACCAGCGACTGGGGCAGATTGCAGATACCTTCCTGCATCACGACCGGCCGATTCAGCGCCCCGCGGACGATAGCGTGCTGCGCCCGATCAGCGGCCGGGTGCGCCCGCTGCGCCTCGGGCGCGGCGCGGCGCCGCTGGAACTCACGTTGCCCGTCGAGCTGGAGACTCCGCTGCTGGCCGTGGGCGGACAAATGAAGGGCGCGATTGCACTGGCCTGGGAGCGTCGCGTCGTGATATCCCCGCATATCGGCGAAATGGACACGCCGCGCAGTTTGCGGGTGTTCGAAGCGGCCGTTGTCGACCTGCAGTCGCTCTACGGTATCAGGGCAGAGGGCGTGGTCGCGGACGCGCATCCCGGTTATACGACGCATCGCTGGGCGCGCCGTTCCGGCCTGCCGGTCACCACGGTGCCGCATCACTTTGCGCACGCGTCTGCACTGGTCGGTGAACATGAGAGCGACGGTCCGGTCGTGGTATTCACGTGGGACGGTGTCGGCCTCGGTCCGGACGAAACCCTGTGGGGCGGCGAGACCCTGTTCGGTCAGCCCGGCAACTGGCAACGCGTAGCGAGCCTGCGGCCGTTCCGGCTACCGGGCGGCGAACGGGCCGGGCGCGAACCCTGGCGCAGTGCCGCCGCGCTGTGCTGGGAGGCGGGCGCCGACTGCCCCGTGGTGCCTGAGGATTCGGCGCTCGCGCGCGGCGCGTGGACGCGCGGTTTGAATGCGCCGGAAAGCAGCGCTGCCGGCCGCCTGTTCGATGCGGCGGCGGCGCTGCTGCTGGACCTGCGCGAGGTCAGTCACGAAGCGCAGGGCCCCATGCAGCTGGAAGCCATCGCACGCGGCGACGGCCAGGCCGTGACGATGCCGGTCGAGAAGGACGCGAACGGCCTGGCCCGGGTCAACTGGGAACCGTTGCTGGCACACCTGCTCGACGGCTCGCAGAGCCCCGCGCAGCGTGCTGCCGACTTTCATACGAGCCTCGCGCACAGCATTCTGCACCAGGCGGAGTGGTTGCGAGGCCGACACGGCATCGATCGCATCGGACTGACCGGTGGCGTCTTCCAGAACCGGCGGCTCACGGAAACCACCTGCCGCCTGTTGGAACAACAGGGCTTCCAGGTATTGCTGTCGAACAGCCTGCCCTGCAACGATGGCGGCCTGTGCTTCGGCCAGGTGATTGAAACCGTGGCCCTTGCAAGACATGCCGACCGGCAAAGCAGCGCGGGACCCACATCATGAGCCTCAGCGACACTCACATCACGCTCGCCCACGGTAATGGCGGGCGCTTCATGCGGGAACTGATCGACGAGATCTTTGCCCGGCACCTGGCGAACCCGGAACTCGATGTCAGGGCCGACGCGGTCACCTTGCCGCTGAACTACGACACCGAACGGGAAGACCTGCTATTCACGACCGACGGCTTCACGGTGCAACCGCTGGAGTTTCCCGGCGGCGACATCGGCTCGCTGGCCGTGCACGGCACGTGCAATGACCTGGCCGTGGCCGGCGCGATGCCGCGCTACCTGAGCCTGAACGCGTTTATCGAAGAAGGGCTGGAAGTCGCGGTGCTCGAACGCATCGTCCAGAGCCTGGCGCAGGCCGCACGCGATCTGGGTGTGCGCGTGGCCGCCGGCGATACGAAAGTCCTGCGTCGGGGCGAGGGTGGCGGGCTGTACCTCGCCACGACGGGCGTTGGGACAAAGCCGAAGTCCGTGCAGCTGGGCATGCACTGCATCCAGGCCGGCGACACAGTACTAGTCAGCGGCAGCATCGGCGATCACGGCATCGCGGTGATGCTCGCGCGTGAGCAGTTCGGCCTGAGCGGCGACCTGCAATCGGATGCAGCCAGTGTGCTGCCGCTCACCCAGGCGGCGGTGCAGGTTGACGGTTTGCGATTCATGCGCGATCCCACGCGGGGCGGCCTGGCGGCGGTCACTCATGAAATCATCCAGGCCACCGGGCTGGGCGTGCGGCTGATGCAGGGATCTATTCCAGTGCGCGACCCGGTGACGTCGGTTTGCGAACAGCTCGGTTACGATCCCTACTACCTGGCCAGTGAGGGCCGCGTGGTCGCGGTGGTCGCTCCTGAGCGCGCCGCCGACGTGCTTGCGGCGTGGCGTTCATTGGCAGAGGGCGAGGATGCGGCCGAGGTGGGCACGATCGAGGCGACGGCCTCCCACGGCGTCGTGCTGGAAACGGAACTGGGCGGCGAAAGAATCCTGGAAGAACTCGAGGACGACCCTTTGCCGCGAATCTGCTGACGCCAGGCCGTAGAATGAGCACTATGCCAAACGCAATCATCACCGGAGCGAATCGCGGTATCGGACTGGAATTCTGTCGCGCGCTGCTGGAACGTGGGTACCAGGTGACGGCGTTGTGCCGGACGCCCAGTGCCGAAATAGCTGAGCTGCCCGTCACGGTTCACGACGGCTATGACGTAACCGATGGCACCGCCATCGACGCGTTCGCAGCGACCGTCGAACCGGACTCCGTCGACCTGCTGATCAACAACGCCGGCATCCTGCAGAGCGTATCCCTCGACAAGCTCGACCTCGAATCGATCCGTCGCCAGTTCGAAGTCAACGCGCTGGGTCCCGTGCGCGTGACGCGCTCACTGCTCCCCGCGTTGAAGCGAGGCGCGAAGATCGCCTTGCTAACCAGTCGCATGGGCTCGATCGCCGACAATACCTCGGGCGGAAGCTACGGCTATCGCATGTCGAAGGCGGCATTGAACGCCGCCGGCGTGTCCCTCGCCAGGGATCTGAAGTCACGCGAAATCGCCGTCGCGATTCTCCATCCGGGCTATGTCCGGACCGACATGACCGGGCAGTCGGGACTGCTCGAAGTGAATGAGGCCGTCGCTGGCCTGCTGGGACGCATCGATCAGCTGTCTTTGAAGAATTCGGGCGGTTTCTGGCA
>CP070671.1:135009-288813 GCA_020351875.1 Chromatiales bacterium
AGGAGATAAAGAAATGCGAACGTCTCTTTTTCTGTTTCTCGCACTGCTTCTGTCCGGTGGGCAAGCTATCGCCGACAGCCATGAATCCGGGTTCCTGGATGATTACTCCAGGCTGGAGAAGGTGGCGGGCAGCCCGAACGTGTCCCGCTACCTGGCGCCGGGCGCGAGCGAAAAGCTGGCAAAGGTCACCACGATCCTGATCCCGCAACCGACCGTCATTATCGCTAAGGACTCAAAATACCGGGGCGCTAAACCCGATGACCTGAAGGCATTGGCCGATGCTTTTCAGGCCATCATGATCGAGGAGCTGGGCAAGGATTTTGTCATTGCACAGAATCCGGCGCCCGGTGTGTTACTCCTGAACTTCGGTATCACGGATGTGTACCTGAAAAAGCCGAAGCGTCACTTGTGGGGCTACCTGCCGCCAGCGCTGGTGCTGGGTACCGTGAAGAACAAGGTCTTCGATTCGTTTCAGCAGAATATCGACCTGACCGGCGCCAACTTCGAAGCCGAGCTGATTATGAGTGGTACGGATGAACAGCTGGGCGCCATTGTCGACAAGGAAGGTTCCCGCAAGGACAAGAAAGAGTTCACGTCCTGGGCGGAGTTCGAGACTGAACTGCGTACGCTGGCGATGCGCTTCGCGTGCCGAATCAAGAACGCGAAGGCTGGCGCGGGCACACAGCAGAACTGCGACGCCATCGAGGCGCCTGCACCGTCAAAATCGTAGCGGTTGGTGCAGGCTGTCCGCTGGCCATTTCCGGCTCGCGAACTGTGCTGTGCCTCAGTGGTCGAAGCGCAGCGTCGCGCTGAGATAGGCGACGATGAACGGGTCGAATTCGCCGCTGAAGCGCGCGCCCTGGATGGTCTGGTCAACGCGACTGTCGCCGAAAATCTGCAGTTGCCCCTGCACGGACCAGTCGTACTTGTCCTTGCCGTGCCGGAAGTAACCCGTTGACAACCGAATGCTTTCGTCGAAGGGCAGGTCGATAGTGCGCTTGCCGTCGCTGACCGGCGAGGTCTCGTACGAGGCACCAAAGATCCAGCCGGACGCCGGCTCTGCTTCACGCATGATGCCCTGACTGACGCCGTAGGCGATGCCAAAGCCCCAGGTATCGTCGAATTGCCGGTCGAGCACAACCGCGATGGGCGGCACCACCGGATTCGATGCGTCGATGGACAGCTGGTTGCTGCTGAACTCCGACCACTCCTGCCAATTCATGCCGAACATCAGGTACCGGCCCGGCTTCACCTCGAATTTCAAGCCTGCTTCGACCCATTGCGGGTTGTCCCAGTCAATCTCCAGGTTGCCGCGCCCTGCGATGGGGACACCGGGGGCGAGGTTCTTCAGGCGAATATTCCCATCGAGCTCGGCATCGAATTCGCCTCGCCAGCTCAGACCGAGCAGCCAGCGATCGGTCAGCTGATACTGCAACCCCAGGATCGGCTGGATGCCGAGATCGTCGAGGTCCTTGAATTCCACCTTGCCATCCGGGGTGCCGGGCGCCACCGCGCTCTGGTTGATCGCAATTTTCTGCTCGAACTGGGTGTAAACCAGCGAGCCGCCAAAACCCAGGGCGAGTTTGTCAGTGGCCTGCCAGCCGAATGACCAGGTAGCGCCCACGCCTTGCAGGACCACCTCCGTCGCCCCGTAGCGCCCGACAAAGCCGTCCCCGTAATCCACGCCGCCCCCCTGGAGCGCGGAGAAGGCGAAACCGAAGCTCCACTTGTCAGTGAGCGGTTGCGCGTAAGCCAGGCTGGGCACGACGGCGGGCTGGCCGGTATTGCTGCCCTCCGTGCCGCCCGCTTCGGATACGCCCTCGTCCCATTCGGCGAACGGCGCGATCACTGTCGCGCCCGTCAGAATGGCGGGTCTCTTGATGCCGGTGAGGCCGGCCGGGTTGGCCCACGCGGCGTCCGGTCCCACGTTGTTGACCACGTTGCCGACGCCGGCCGATCCCACGCTGATGGGCGTGCCGATCGCACTCAGGTAGAAGCCCGCGGCCATGGCGGTGTTGGTCGTTGCCAGCATCACCAGGCCGGTGACGATCAGGGCGGCGACCTTCTGCGACGGGGCCACGCCCCAACGGTGCATGCAGCGGCTCTTCGAACTGGTCATGTTTGAAACCTTTTGCTGGTTCAGATCAGGGTATTTCGACACAGGCGGCTGGCGCCGTGCGAGCTCTACGTTCGTCAGCGCGCGAATCGTAGCATCAATTGCGATGTCGATTTGCCGCCGGCAATCCCGACGGCGGTCAGCGAATCCTGCCCAGCGCAATTCCCGCGCAAACCATCAGCGCAAGCGTTGGCAGCCACGCGGTCAGCGCCGGGTTGATGTCGTAGATCAGCGCGCTGTCCGCAACGCCACTGTTTAACAGGAAGTAGCCGAGGCCGATGAGCACGCCCAGCGCGACCCGCGCGCCGGCGCCGGCGCTGCGCAGTGGCCCGAAAGAGAAGGGCAGGGCCAGCACGCACATGACCGCAGTCGCTGCACCGGTGGCCAGCCGCTGCCAGAAAGCCACCGCGTACTCGTGGGCGTTCAGCCCGCTCAGCTCGCGATAGCGAACGTACCGGTACAGATCCGGGGCGTTCAGGCTTTCTTCGCGCACGACCGTTAGCCCCACCATGTCGGCCGGCAGGCTGTTCGGTTCCGTCGCCTGCTGCGCCTGGCGTGTCGTCACGCGTTCATCGGTGAACTGGGTTTCTTCGTAGTTATCGAGTATCCATGCGTCGCTCCTGGCGACCTGGGCGGAATCCGCGTGGCCAATTGCATCCAGGCCTTCACCCGGGCGCACGCGGAACAGGTACAGGCCGCCGAAGTCGGTGCCGCCGTTCGTGCGTGTGACCTGCAGGTAGGTGTCACCGTCACGAATCCAGACGGCTTTGCCGGCCACACCGCTCGCGTTGCCGTACTTCGCCTCGGCGCGAAATTGCCGCGCGTAGCCATCCAGCGGCGGCGCGATCCAGCCGCCGATGACCAGGGCCACGAGCCCCAGCACCAGGCCGGTGCCCGCGATGGCCCGGGCCAGCGTCATTGACGATACGCCGCCGGCACGAATCGCGATCAGTTCGCTGTGGGCAGCCAGGTTGCCGAGGCCGAGTAACGCGCCCAGCAACGCGGCCATTGGCAGCATGTCGTAGGCATAGTGGGGCAGCTGGAGCGCCGCGAAGACCAGGGCGTCCACCGGCCCGTAGTCGCTGGTGCCGATGTCGCCGATTTCGTCGACGAACTCGATGAACAGGCCCAGGGCCAGCAGTACGCCGAGCACCAGCAGCACCATGCTCACGATGTTGCGGAACAGGTATCGGCGCAGGATTCGCATGGCGTGAGTATTTAGCCAGCCCTGTTGGGCCGTCAAGTAAACTCTCCGCTGGATCTTTGCTGCCGGTTGACCAGGCCTGATGAGCTTTCGAGTAATACCTGTGGAGGATCGAGCCGCGCTGCGCCGCTGGGTCGGGCTGCCCTACGACCTGTACCGGGGTGTGCCGAGCTTCGTCCCGCAGCTCCGCCGCGAGCAACTGGCCTTCTTCGATGCGCGGCGCAACCCCAGTTTCCAGACGTCGGCCGCGCGGCTCTTCCTGGCCGAACGAGATGGCGAGGTCGTCGGTCGCATCTGCGGCATCGTGAATTCGCTGGAGACGGAGAAACTAGGCCGCAAGCGCGGCCGCTTCGGCTGGTTCGAGTCGGTGGACGACCAGTATGTCGCCACTGCATTGCTGGATGCAGTGCGCGACTGGCTCGTGGATCAGCAGTGCGTGGAAATGACCGGGCCCCATGGCTTTACGGATCTCGACGTGGAAGGGCTGCTGGTGGACGGCTTCGACGAACTGCCGACCATCAGCGGCAGCTACAACTTTCCTTACTACGCCAACCTGCTGGAGACCTGGGGCCTGACGAAGGACGTGGACTACCTGGAGTTTCGCGCCGCGGCGCCGGACCGTTTGCCGTTGTTCGAGAAACTGCGCAAGCGCTATCGCGATGTCGACTACGAGGTCCGAACCTGCCGCAGTCGAAAGGAGCTGAAGACCTACCTGCCGGCCTTGTGGGAATTGCTGGAAGAATCGTTCGAACCGCTGTACGGCGTGGTGCCGCTAACCGCGGCGCAACGGGATTTCTACACCCAGGCCTACTTTGATTTCCTGGACCCGGACTTCGTGAAGCTGCTCTTCAACAAGGACGGCGGCATGGTGGCCTTCCTGCTCGCGATGCCGAGCCTGAGCCGGGCGTTACAGCGCGCGCGTGGCCGCCTGTTTCCCTTCGGTTTTGCCCACGTGCTCGGCGCCTTTCGCAAGCCGGAGACCGTGGACTTCCTGCTCGCCGGTGCGAAGCCGGGTGAACCGACATCGATACTCGTAGCGATCGGCCTGATCGACATGTTCGACACGCTGCGGGCGCGCGGGGTGAGCTTTATCGAAACCAACCACGAGCTGGAGGAAAACACCACGGTGAACCAGCTGTGGTCCAAGCTCGAACTCGTCAGCACCCGGCGCTCGCGGGTCTATCGTCTGGGCCTGGCCTGACAGCGAGCCGGTTGATGTCGGGCGCGGCGCCCAGGTGGCGTCACATGCCGGCTGACATGATCGGCAGCTTCCGGACCCGCACCCCGGTGGCATCGAAGATCGCGTTGCACAGTGCCGGCGCGATGCCCGGCAGACCAGGTTCACCCGCGCCGCCCGGGCGGCCTTCGTTGTTCAGCAGGTGCACCCGGATCTCCGGCTGGCCCTGCATCCTGAATTGCGCATAGGTGTCGAAATTGCGCTGCCGTACGACACCCGCTTCGAGGTCCGTCTGACCGAACAGCGCGGCGGCCAGTCCGTCGAAGATGCAGCTTTCCATCTGTGCGATCACGCCGTCCGGGTGCACGACGCGGCCACAATCGATTACGGAGATGACGCGTGACACGCGCTGGAACTTGCCGCCCTGGGTTTCGACCTGTACCGCGTGGGCGACGATCGACCCATGGAATTCCACAATGGCAAATCCGCGCCCTGCGCGGGGTGGGCCGGCGGCTTCGGACAACGCGTCAAGCACGGCCAGGTAGCGTGGCTTGCCCGCCAGCGCCCGGCGCCGGAATTCCAGCGGCTCGATGCCGGCCGCGGTGGCGAGTTCGTCGATAAAGCACTCGATGAAGAACACATTCCACAGGTAGCCGACGCTGCGCCAGTAGCCGACGGGGACATGCGAAGCGACCGGTATGTAACTGACCTTCAAGTGCCCGATGCTGTACCAGGGTATATCGGCTGGCGCCACGACATAGCGATCGTCGCGTGGGTCTACCTGGCGTAACGCTTGCACACGTTCCATGAAGTCTGCCGACACAGACTGTGTCACCACCTGGTAGTCCATCGCGGCGATGTTGCCATCGTTGTCCACCGCTCCGCTCACGCGCGCCACCGACAGCGGGCGCAGGGTATCGTGGCGGACATCCTGCTCCCGGGACCAGGTCAGCTTGACCGGTCTGCCAGGGAGTTGCACGGCCACTGCGGTCGCCTGCAGCACGAAGTCCACCTCGGCCCGCCGGCCGAAGCCACCGCCCAGGAACGTCGTGTGGAATGTGACCTGGTCTGTGCGCAGGCCGGTTGCCCTGGCCGCGGCGTTGCGCGCGATCGAATTGCCTTGTGTCGGTGCCCAGATCTCGAGCGCGTCGCCGGTGTATAGCGCGGTGCAGTTCATCGGTTCCATGCACTCGTGTGTGAGGTAGGGGACCTCGTAGACGGCGGTCAGGGCCGTGTCCGTTGCACTGATGGCCATTGCAGCGTCGCCGTCATTGCGGATGACGACATGGTCGGCGTCATCCAGCATTTGCAGATACTTCCTGCCCAACCCGGAGGTACTGACGAGCGTGATTGCTTCGCCTGTTGCGTTATCTGGTCCTGGAGTCGACAAATCGGGCTCGACCACAATTTTCTCGGCTGCCCGCATGGCCGTCCAGGTGTTGTTGGCCACGACGGCGACCGCGGATTCGCCGGCTGGTACGACGCCCTCGACGCCCGGCATGTCATCGGCGCCGTTCGCGTCGAAGCTGGCGACGCGGGTGCCCGTTACCGGACTGTGTATTACGGTTGCGAACAGCATGCCCGGGCGGGCCACGTCGATGCCGAACTCGGCGGTGCCGTCGACTTTCATGCGCGCGTCGAGTCGCGGTACGTTGCGCCCGACGAGGCGATATTCCGACGGCGACTTGAGTGCTGGTTTCGAAGGTGGCCTTTCTTTCGCCGCCGCCTCGGCCAGTTCACCGTAACTCGCCTTTCGCCCGCGAGCATCGTCCAGCACCACGCCCGGTTCCGTGCGCAGGCTTTCCGGGTCACAGCGCCATTGCCGGGCCGCGGCCGCAAGCAACATCTGCCGGGCCGCTGCCCCGGCTGGGCGCAAGGTATCCCACGCATCAATGATGCTGGTGCTCGCCGCCGTCAGGGACATGCCATACGCGTGGAACACCTGGCGCATCGCCCAGGTGCCGGTAGCAGCCCGCCAGCTGGCCTCGGGGTCGCCGAACGGCCGGCCATCCTCGATGATCGCGAAGTTGTAGTAGTCGCGATCGATCGGCGGAAACTCGAAACCCACCCGCGACCAGTCCGCGTCCAGTTCCTCGATCAGCAGCTGGGCGAGCCCGGTTGTTACGCCCTGTCCCATCTCGGCGCGATGGATCGCGCACGTGACCTCACCGCTGGTGTCGATCTTGAGCCACGCATTCATCGGCAACCCGGGTCGGCCGGAGGCGGCAAATTTTGTCGCCGCATCACCGTCGTCGCGCCGATAGGTCGCGTAGGCCAGTATCAAACCACCGCCCACCGCGGTGCCCGCCAGGATGAAAGCTCTGCGACTCAGCATCGGTGGATCATAGCCGCAGTTGCAGTCCTGGGCCGGACGACGTCATGGCTCAGCCAGTGCCGAGGCAAACAAAGTTGTGCGGGGGCGTGGCCCGGACGCTGACGGCGTTACCGGGCTCGGGCGTGAAGATCTGGCCGTCCAGCGCGAAGCCTTCGGCTGCGTTGAGCACCAGGCTGTTCACGTTGGCCGACCGGTAACCGTTGGCCGGTGTGGCGCGATGGTGGCTCTTGCCGCGCAGGATTGACGGTACCACGCGCAGGAAACTCTTCGGCTGGTGGCCAAGGGCAGTCAGGTGCACCGGCGCACGTTCCTGTCCCCACCACGGCTTCAGTCCCAGCAACAGGCGCTGCAGCGTGGTGGCCAGCACCAGGTTCTGGGTGCCGGCGAAATCACTGCGGCCGGCGACCTGTGCCTCGGTGTGATGATCGGACCACGCATGCTCGCGGCCGGCGATGCCTGCGAGTCCGCGCAGCAGCGACAGGCCGGCGGCGAGTTCGTCGCGCAGTCCTCGCGAGCCCACGTGGTCGCGAAAATGGCGCATGCCCGCGAGAATCGCGCCGGCGCCGAGGAAGAAACCGAATTCGGTTGGCTGACCGGCGACCCGTACTTCGAGCAAGGGTCGAGCCACCCGGACACGCTCGGCGGTGGTTTTGCCGCTTTGGTTCACCAGGGCCCGGACGGCCGCGTCGATACCGAGCCGGCCGTTCAGGTCGTGGGCGGTCAGGTTGGTGGTGCCACCGGGCAGAATTGCCAGCTCCGGCAATGGCCCCTCGTGCCTCTGCAGCTCGGTGATGACGGCCTGTGCGGTCCCGTCGCCACCGTTGACGCCGATCAGTTCAACTTCTTCAGCCAGCAGATCTTGCGTGGCGTTCACTATCGACGGCAAATCGCCCACGTCGTGTACGGCGGCGTCGCAACGTGCCAGGAGTTCGCGCACGCGTGACAGGCGCGCGCGTGTGCGCCCGGCCTGCACGTTGTTGATGATGCCGAGACGGCTCACGATTGCCTGCGCCCGGTAGCTTCCTGATGATTGCGCCGGGTCAGTTCGCAGCCGGCTTCTGCGTGACTCGTTTCAATGCAAAACGGACTTCGCCGAGAAAAGGCACCGAGCCGCGAATTTCTACCGGCACGCCCAGCCTGGTATCCACCAGCACGAGGACGTCACTCGACAGGCCGAACAGGTCGATATCGGCGGTCCCGGAACTGTCGGCAGACAATGCGACGATACGGACTTCCAGGAGTTTCTCTTTGCCGTCGACGTCGCCGTCATCGGTCTGGTAGTCGACGCGATGGATATTCCAGCGCACGGCGGTGGCCGAAATCCGCACCAGCTGCTGATCCTCGAACACGAGAAACTCGATTTTCTCCGACGGGCCGCGCCAGTCGCGGGTCGCAATCAGGAAGGGCAGGAACGCGGCGTCGGACACCACCGTGCCTTCGTCCAGTTTCGGAAAAGCCCGGAACTGCTCACGCACCTGGCCCCATTCCGACGGGGGTTTGTCCGCCTCGCCCGGCAGGGGCTCGGATCGGGTGCGCGCGATACCGGTGGTGGTATAGCGCAGGCTCTTGAAGTCGGGGTTGTCGCTCCACTCGCGCTGCTCGCGCAACAGGGCTGCGCCGTCGGCGGGATCCAGGTACAGCTGCGTCTGCTTCGTCTGGCCCGAACGCCGGGAACGCAGTGTGACGAGACCAGCCGTGTCCCCCTGCAGGGGCACGCCTTCACCCTGAAAGGGAGGGGGCGTGGCCGCCCTGGCGGCGTCGCCGCTCAGCAGCTGCAGGCCCATGTCCAGCCGAATGGTCATGAACATCTTGCGGGCCTTGTACTCGGCCTGCGCCCACGGCAGCTCCAGCGCGCCGGCAGGCGCTGCGCCCACGACGAGCAGCGACAGGATGATTAACGGGGCGCGCAAGCCTGGTCTGCGGTGCCGACTTCCCGGGCGGCTTCAAGGTTCGCGGCAACGATCTCGTAGGCCGCGATGATCTGGTCGATGTCTTCCGGCGTATGGGCCGCGCTGACGCTGCAGCGGAGCAGGTTCAGGTTCGCGGCCGGAGGCACGACGAGATTGACGTACACGCCGTTGTCCAGCAGCGTGTGCCACGCGTTCAGCGTGTCTTCGCGTGATTCCATCATCACGGCCACGATCGGCGATGGCTGCGGGCCCACCCTGAGCCCCATGTCGCCAAGCGCCTTGTACAGTCGCCTGGCGTTGGCCCACAACCGGTCGCGGCGCTCGGTCTCGTCGCGCAACTTGCGCAGCGCGACGCGGCTGGATGCAATATTGGCGGGCGACGCCGAGGCTGTGAAGATGTAGGCGCGCATCGCATTGCGCAGCCAGGCCAGTTCCGGGTGCGGGCTGACACAAAAACCGCCCACCGTGCCGACGGACTTGGAAAACGTGCCGGTAATGAAATCCACCTGGTCGAGCAGGCCGAGTTCTTCGGCCAGGCCGCAGCCGCGGTGGCCCATTACACCCAGCGAATGCGCCTCGTCAACGAGCAGCGCCGCGCCATGTTTCTTCGTGACGTCCAGGATTTCCCCCAGCGGTGCCTGGTCGCCGAGCATGCTGTAGATGCCTTCCACGACCACGAGGCACTGCTGCGCTTCGTCACCCAGGCGACCCAGGCGCTTGTCCAGGTTCTCGGCATCGTTGTGCCGGAAACGAAACACGCGCGCCGCCGACAGTTTCGCGGCATCGTAGATGCTGGCGTGCGAGTCGGCGTCGATGATCAGGATGTCATCGGGCCCGGCCAGCGTGGCAATCGTGCCGAGGTTCGCCTGGTAGCCGGTGGTGAAGACGATGGCGTGGGGCATGCCGTAGAGATCGGCAATTTCGCGTTCCAGGGCCAGGTGGCTGTCGTAGGTGCCATTGGCCATGCGCGAACCCGTGGTGCCCGTGCCTTCCATCTCGAGAGCCTTGTGCCCGGCTTCGATGCACTCGCGGTCCATGGTCATGCCGAGATAGTTATTGGTACCGGCCAGGATGACTTCGCGGCCGTCTACCTCGGCCCGGGTTGGCGACAGCACCCGGCGCATCGGCACGCCGACCGGGCTGGTGCCGTGCTGGGCCAGCTCCGCGCCGACCGCGGCAAGGGCCTCGAATTTGCTGAACAGGCTCACGGCATCAACTGTTGCACGCTGCTCGCGAGGTCTTTCACAGTGCGCACGTCCTGCAGCTGGTTCAACGGATAAGATATGTCGTAGGTATCTTCGACCTGCACGATCAGTTCCATGACCTTGAGCGACGGCAAACCTACTTCCTGCACGAGATCGGTATCGGGCGCAATCGGAGCGGGTTCGTCAAGCAGCGGCACGATGAGCTCGATCAGCTGTTTTTCGATTTCTGCCTGTTCCATGGATTTGGCCGTTAGAATCGCCGCTCATATTCACACGGTCCGGCGGTCAGGACAACCGGGCCGCTGAAGTCATTGACGGTGCGGCAGATGACGGGCGACCAAGGCCTAAACACCAATCAGCCCGGGGAGTTGCGTCGTGTGTGGGCAGTCTTGTCCTACCGGTCCGGCGAGAACACCCAGATCCTGGCGCTGGCCAGGGAACTCGAAGTGCGAGGCGGTTGGTCGTTAGAAATCAAGCGCCTGGATTACCGTCCTGCAGGCTTGTATAACTTGTTGCAGCCGGTCGGGCTGCTGGGTATCCGCCGGCAGTCTTCGTCACCACTCGACGCGCCCTGGCCGGATCTCGTGATTTCTGCGGGTTTACGCAATGAACCGCCGTGCCGCTGGATACGCGAGCAGTCCGGCGGGCAGACCCGCGTCGTCTTTCTCGGGCGCAGCTGGATCAGTCCGGCGCACCTCGATCTGCTGGTCACGACTCCCCAGTACCGGGTGCCCGAGCATGCACACGTATTGCAGAATCGACTCACGTTGCACCCGGTCAACGCAGCGATGCTCGAGAATTCTGCGGACCGATGGCGACAAACTTTCGTCGGCTATCCCGGGCCCCGTATCGGCGTGCTCCTGGGCGGCAGCGTCGGACCTTATGTGCTGGGTCACGCCGCGATTGATCGTGTTGCGAACTACGTGAACGACAGCAATTGCGGCAGTGCATTGATCAGTTCGAGTTCACGCACCGCGCCCGGCCTGGTGAATGGACTTGCGGCACAACTGAAAAAGCCGGCCTTCGTCTACGACTGGCAGCCCGACGACGACGGCAATCCGTATGCAGGCATCCTCGCGCTGGCCGATGAACTGATTGTCAGCGGTGACAGCATCGCGATGCTGAGCGAAGCGGTGGCAACCGGCAAGCCCGTCCACATTCTCGATCTCGGCGCGGGCCGGTGGTCGATGGGTTCTGATGCGGGGGGCGCGAGCGACGTGGAAGACCTGACGTTGACCGCACGCTGGTACCGCGGCCTGATGCGTTATGGCCACCGGCGCTGGACCCGCGACATCACCCTGGTGCATCGGCAGCTGGTCGACAGTGGCCAGGCAACCTGGCTCGGGGAAGCGGCGCGGGGCGACGCTCAGCTGCCTCCCAGCGACATGGATGCCGCGGTCGCGCGTATCGAGGCGCTGTGGCCGGATCAGGACTCCGCGAGCCTGGGCGTGGACGCAGGTTCTTCGACGAAACGGCCATCCACTACCCGGTATACGCGGTCGGACACGGCGGCCAACGCTGACTGATGCGTGACCGCCAGGATCGTCACCTGGCCTTTCAGCTCTTCCAGCGTGCGGCAGATGGCGGCTTCGATTTCCGGATCCAGTGCATTGGTGGCCTCGTCCAGGATCAGCAGGCGAGGGCGATGCACCAGCGCGCGCGCCAGCATGATGCGCTGGCGCTGCCCGCCTGAAAAACGTGCGCCGCGCTCACCGGCGACCGTGTGCACGCCATCTTCCAGTCCACACACGAATTCCCATGCGCCGGCAGCCCGCAGCGCGTACTCGATATCGGCATCCGTGACATCGTCTTCGCCCAGGCTCACGTTCTTCGCGATCGTGTCGTGCAACAACAGGTTTTCCTGCGGCACGTAGCCCACCTGCCTGCGCCAGCCCCGCAAGTCCACGCTCTCCAGGGGCCGGCCGTCGATCAGCACCTCACCGCTATCGGGACGAACCAGGCCGACGAGCAGATCGATGATGGTGGTCTTGCCGCTGCCGGACGGCCCGATCAGGGTTGTCATCGAGCCGTAAGGCACGTGCAGCGACAACCCCTGCAGCACCTTGTTTTCGCCGTACGCAAAGCGAATGTCGCGCAACTCGAGATCTCTGGAGAATTCCACGACGTTACCGGTCGGGAGTTCCTCCGATTCGGCCACCGCTTCGTCGATACGACTGCGGACGGACCAGTAGGCACTCTCGCGTACCACCATCTTCTGATACAGCTTCTGGATGTCGCCGATGATCGTGGCGAGTTTTCCCGCCACGAGTGCCATTACGGTGACCGTCGACACCGCCATTTCAAACCGCGCCAGCGCCAGGTAGATGCCCAGGCAAATAAAGATTGCGAACAACGGCTCCTGGGCCGAGTCCAGGGCGGCGCGGCCCAGTACCTGCTTGCGCAAGGCTTTATTCAGCAGCTCCGTTTCGTTCTGCAGGATGCGGTTGGAGGCTTCGCCGCGCTCCATTGCCTTGAAAGGCTTCACCGACTGCAGCGTATCGGTGAGACGGCCGAGCAAAGAGTGATACACGTGGGTTTGCTTCTGGCCGGCTTTCTTGGACATTCGCACCAGGCCCTGCGACACGAAGACAATAAAAGAGCTTGCCACCAGGCAAAACAAGGTGGCCTGCCAGGACACGCTGACCGCGACGAAGGTGTAGACGAAGGCCTGCACGACGGTGGCGAGCAGGCGCGTGCCGAAAATGAAGGCCTCGGTCACGCGCATCGTTTCTGCGGCCATCGCGTTCGCCATCTGGCCAACAGACTGCTTGATGAAGTAGGCCCACTTCGATTCCATCACGCCGCGCAGCAGCTCCAGGCGCAGGTCGGTGGTGATCTGCGTGGCGATGTAGCCGACCTTGCGGTTCGCATACAGGAGCAGGCCGTTCTTGGCAGTGAGGCCGAGGACGATGATGGTCAGCAACAGGCCCAGCGTGGGCGTCAGGCCGAGCCCGGTCAGGGCACTTTCCGCCCATCGTCCCAGCGGCGTGCGTTCGCCATCGGCTTCGCCGAGTACGAGGTTCAGCGTGGGCAGCAGCGCGGTCAGGCTGATGCCCTCCAGCGCGGTCGCGAACAACAGCGCCAGCACCAGGCCGATGCTCTGCGAGCGATAGATGGTAAGCAGGGTGCCGAGTAGACGCATGACGGGGATGAACCGAGGTGGATCCTCGGCGCAGAGCATAGCCGGGATGGCGATTGCGGGCTACAGGATGCCGAACCCGGCTGTCCGCGTTATCGCCGGCGGTGTTGCCGCATGTCGTGCGCGGCGGGGCGGGGCAGTTTATCCTGCGCGCAACTGAGCCCGGACCGCCATCGATCAACATGCAACTCCGTGCCGACGCGCCGTCGCCCCGAGTCTGGGCGCTGCTCGGGTATAAGGCTGGCGACAACACGCAGGTGCGCAGTCTCGCCACGGCGCTCGACTGGCCGTGGGAGCCGCGGCGTTTGCGCTATCGCCCCACCGAGCTGTTGAGCAACCTGTGCCTCGGCCCGACAGTGGCCGGCATCGATCCACAGGGCTCCGATGCGTTGGGACCCCCGTGGCCGGACGTGGTGATTTCATCCGGCCGGCGCAACGAGCCGGTCGCACGATGGATTCGTGCACAGTCGGGCGATCGCGCAAAGCTGGTCCAGGTTGGCCGCCCATGGGCGGACCCGTCGCGCTTCGATCTCGTGCTGACCACGCCCCAATACCAGGTGCCGCCGGCCGACAACGTGGTCACCTTGCAGCTGCCACTGCACGGGGTCACGAGCGAGAAACTCGCGCAAGCGGCGCAACAGTGGGCTGAGCCTCTGTCGTCGTTGCCTGCCCCGCGCATCGTTGTGCTGGTGGGCGGCAACAGCGGGTCGTTCCTGGTGACCGTCGACCGCGTTCGCCAGCTGCGTCTGGCCGCCGAGCAAATCGCGCAGTCCAGCGGGGGCTCACTGCTGATATCCGACAGCGCACGCACCCCACCGGCCGCGCGAGAGGCGCTGTTTGCCGGCCTGGAAGTGCCGCACCACCTTTACCGCTGGGGAAGTTCAGCCGGTGAGAATCCGTATCTGGGTTATCTCGCGCTGGGCGATCGCTTCATCGTCACCGGCGACAGCGTATCGATGGTTGCCGAGGCCTGTGCCACCGGCAAACCCGTGTATCTGGTGCACCCGCAACGCCACCCGTTCCCGCTGTCTGCGGGCAGCGAGCCGGGGCCCGACTGGCGGCGCGCCGGCTGGTACGGCTGGCGTCCGCTGTCCCATCGGCTAGCGCAGCACCTCGGGCCGCGCCGGATGCGTCGTGATGTGTCCGCGTTCCTGCAGGCGCTGGTGGACAGTGGCCGTGCGGCCTGGCTTGGCGGACCGGAGCCAGGCAAACCGGTGGCAGGCAGCCCCGATCTGGCGCTCGCTGTCGCGCGGGTAAGGGCCCTGTTCTGACTCAGGCGGGCAGCGCGACGGGGGGGTCGCCCGGCGGCGCCAAGGGTGGTGTCTGGTCCAGCACGGCAAACGCGTCGTGGCGGACGTGATTGCTAGCCATCTCGGCTTCGATTTCTGCCCGGGTGACCAGGCCGCGTTCCAGGCACTCGGCCAGCAGGCCGAAGAACAGGCGTTCCTGGTTCGTGTCCGGGTGACGCCGGTAGTTGCCCATCAGGCCATACTCGCCAAACAGTTTGCGACGCGCGCGCATCAGCCAGGCCAGGGGCGGAAAAATCTTGTAGCGCTCCGCGGGTCGCCAGTCGATCGGCAGGCCGGTTTTCCACGGCTGGGTCAGCCGGCGTGTGTTGTGCAGCATCTTCGTCTGCGACGTGAGCCGGTCGAAATCATTCCATTCGTTTTCGAAGAGCCCCAGGGTGTCGCGATCTTCCAGCTTCAGGCAGATCCAGTCGTGGTAGTCGCGCGTGCCGGCGAACATTTCCAGGAAGCCCTGTTTCGCGTCCCAGTGTTTCAGCTTCGCGCAATCGAGCAACATCACGGAAGACGCCAGGCACTTGTCGACATAGCCCTTTGGCCCGGAACGGCGCCGGCACATGATGGCTTTGCCCTGCATGTCGCGTGTCAGCAGTTCCCACACGTCGCTCACGGCGAAGATGTCCGGGTCGATCACCACCGCGCGACCCTGGTAGCCCATGAGTTCCGGCGGCGTGAAACGCAGTGGCGTGAACGACTGCAGGTCGTTGTTCAGCCAGACTCTCTGCGCGCCGTCCCGCAGGTACTCCTGGCCTTCGTGCTCCAGCAGCCACGGGTAGTCGTCCGTGCAGACTATGTGCACGCTGAACTTGTCGGTATTGGCCGAGTTGCGACGCAACGCGTACTCGGCGACTTTCGCGCCGAGCATCTGCTTGCGATTGGTGTGAATGAAAACGCCGTATTCCACTCGCGACTCCTGGACGCGGCCCCGTTTGCCGCATCTTGTCCATGGGGTGAATTTTAGTCTTAAAGCCCGTGTCGTTGTAGGGTGGGTGGTGTCAACGAAACACGCCGTCCCGGTACAGGCGCCACGCAAAGCCCCAGATGTGCAGCACGGGCCGTCGTCGCACGCGCTCCGGCACATCGATTTGCCGGCCCGAATGCCGCTCGAGCTTCCAGACCAGGTAGTCGAGGCCGCCGTCGAAGGTGTAACCGCCCTTTAGCAGGCGCAGCAGCGAGCCGCACTTGCCCACCGCGCGGCGCAGCCACCAGCTCGCACGCGCAGAAAATCGGGCCGCACCTGGTGCCGGCAATTGCAGCGCCGACGTGACGGCCTGGAAATAGTCCAGGTCCCTGGCGACCAGCTCGGCCGCGCGCCGGGGGGATTCCGCGCGCAGCTCGCAGCCGAAAGTCAGCCCCAGGGCAGTGCGCCAGAACTCCGCGGCGTCCCGGGTATCGGCGCCGGCGGCCGCCACGGCTGCGGCGAAAGTCCTGACCGCCTGTGCGCGCAGCGCGTGTACCCGGCTCAGTGCCACCGGGTCGCGCGCATAGAGCACCGCGCTGCGCTGGGCGAAGCGGGCCCAGGTAAACACGGCCAGGCGATCTGTCGCCACCAGTGCTGGCAAGTGATGCAGGCCGAAGACGTTGTACTTGCAACGCAGCTCCTGTTCCCCGGCCGTGGTCGCAAGATAGAAAACGTTCGGCGCCAGCACGCGGTTCAATGCGGACAGAACCGGCGAGCCGTAAGCACGGTAGTCGTCGATGATGACGTGCAGGTCGATGACGCTGTCGGCGATATCGCCGGTGCGCAGGCTGGAGCCATAAAACAGTATGACCGCCAGCGCATCACCGAAGCGTGCCTGCAACGCGCGGGTGAGCGACGCCAGCGCGGCCGGCGCGGGGCGGTCGGCATCGGCGGCCAGGTAGCGGGTCAGACCATCGTGGTCCACGTTCAAAGAAGATGCCTCGCGCTGACGCGGGGTGCAGCCGCTTATAATACGCGTGCCTCGTCGCTGGCCCAATGCATGACCGCGAACGTTTTCTCCATCGCGCACTTGTCGGATCCCCATCTCAGCCGTCCGGAACCGGCGGGCTGGCGGCAACTGTGCAACAAGCGTGCGCTGGGACTGATGTCCTGGCGCCGGCGCCGGCGCTTCGCCCATCAACCGGCAGTGCTGGATGCGCTGCTGGCCGACCTGCAAGCGCAGCGCCCGGACCACACGGTCGTGACGGGCGATCTCACCCAGATTGGTTTGCCCGGCGAGTTTGCCCAGGCCCGGGCATGGCTGGAGCGGCTCGGCGACCCGCAGGCGGTGAGCGTCATTCCCGGCAATCACGACGCCTATGTGCGGGAGAACTGGGACCACACCTTCGCGCTGTGGCGAGAATATCTCGCCTCAGACGGCGCCGACAGCTGGGCCGCGGCAGATTTTCCGACTCTGCGGGTCCGCGGGCCGGTGGCGATCATCGGCATCAACTCGGCGTTTGCGGCGGACCCGCTGCGGGCCGTGGGCCGCGTGGGGCCGGACCAGCGCGCTCGCCTGGCGGCAATGCTGGCGGATCTCGGCGGGCAGGACCTGTTTCGCTTAGCCCTGGTGCATCACGCGCCGGTGCCCGGTGTCGACCCGTGGCGCAAGCGCCTGCTGGACTGTCGGGAGACCGCCGGCGTGCTCGCGGCCGGCAAGGCGCACCTCGTTTTGCACGGACACGATCACCGAACCAGCTGGTCGAAAATTGCGGCGAACCCGGATATCCCGGTGGTGTCGGTGCCATCCGCATCCTTCGGACTGCCCGTCTCGGAAAAGCTGTCCCGCTATCACATCTATCGCCTGCGCGGGGCTGCACCGCAGTGGCACGCGGAAGTGGAAGTGCGCGGGCTGCGCGACGGCAACTTCGTCGAACTGGAACGCCGCGAGCTCGAGATACCCGACTACGCCTGACTCGCCGGCTGAGCGGGCAGCAGTGTCCGCGCAAACTCCAGGTCGCCCACCGTGTCGACATCCAGCGCGGCGCGCGCATCGCTGAGCAGCCGCGTGTCGATAGCCAGCTGCGTGCGCTTCGAAAGCAGGCGCAGCGCCCGGGGCAGACTCAACAGACCGGTCAGGTAACCGGCAACCGCCACGGGGCCCAGGATGCCGACGACCCGCCACGGTGTCTTGCGCGCCTGTTCGACCCGTTGCCACTCCGTCATCAATCGGCGGCCGCGGGCGGTGCGAAACAGGAACAGGTTGGTGCCGCAATAGGCTTCACCGGCAAAGCGCAGCGCCGTGCAACGCGCGGTGGGGTAACTGGCCATCACGTCTGAGTGCCGCACGAGCCCGGCGGTGACGTCGCCGGTCGGGCCGTCGCCGGTGGCCAGCAGTTCCGCGACCATGGCCGGGGTCAGCAGCGGGTGGTCTGCGGTGGTCAGCAGGATGCCCTGGTCTGCCGGTATGGCCGCCGCCGCCAGCGCCGCGCTGCGGGCCGGAGACCCGTCGCCATCCTGCCAATGCGCAAAGCCCGGAAAGCCCGCGAGGACGGGATTCAGCGCATTTCGGAACTCCGGATTGCCCACCACCCGGCATTGGGTGAAGCGCC
Source organism: Chromatiales bacterium (assembly GCA_020351875.1). Classification (GTDB taxonomy): domain Bacteria; phylum Pseudomonadota; class Gammaproteobacteria; order Steroidobacterales; genus J054. The sequence continues at coordinate 152,913 of CP070671.1, forward strand.
CGACCTGCGCGAGAGTGGCCAAAACCCGCTCCAGCATGGGCTGGCCCCCCACCTGGGCCAGGGCCTTGCACGGCACCCCGGCTGCCCGGGCTACCGCCCCATCCGGGGTACGTTCCCCGGCCAGCAGGATTGCCGAATAGTCCATATAAAACAGTAGCTTAAGGTAATTCTGGGGGCGTCTCCCCCGATTTTCGGCAGCGTTTCACGGGGCTGGGCTAATTTCAGTTATGAGACAAAAGTGCGAAATATGACCTGATTTGGGGTTTCCGTGCCGGGATTTATAAGTAACATATGCGATTGGGTTTTGTGCGACCGGGCTGCAAGGACCTGTTCGGTCAGGCCGACAACGTGAGGTAAACTGTTGGCCGTTGGGGATGTTGGCCGAATCATTTGGTGCCCATCAACGGTCCAGTCTGTGCGCGTGCTAGCCGGGTTTGTCACCCCGGCTGGAGCATCACGAGCCATAAGTTATGTGCAGTCATTCTGTAGGGCGGCAACGCCAGGGGAAAGTACTGCCGTAGTTGTGTGAGTGCGTTTTTTTGGGAGGGCGTTTTATGGACCGAGAGTCCCAGTCGATTCTGCGGCCCACGCCAATAGATAGTCAGATCGAATTCCGTCCGGGCGACTTCGGCACGCTTGCCGAAGCCCTGGACTATTCGGCTCGGGGTGTTGCGGGCTTCAACTTTTATGGCCGCAAGGGTGAACTGAAAGACGTTCTGCCCTATGCCGAGTTGCGTTCGCGCGCCCTGGCCCAGGCCCGTCGCCTGCTGCAGCTGCAGCTGTCACGCGGTGACCGCGTTGCGCTGGTGGGTGAAACCACCGCCGACTTCGTAACGCTCTTTTTCGCCTGCCAGTACTCTGGCCTGGTACCCGTGCCATTGCCCGCGCCGGCCGGTCTCGGCAAACGTGATTTCTATATTCACCAGTTGCGAAACCTGGTGAAGACCGCCCAGCCCAAAGTGATGATCTCGTCCGCTGAACTCGTGCCGACAATGCAGGAAGCCGCCGGTGACCTGGGCCTGCGTTTCCTCGGTTCGGCGAAGTCTTTCAACGAACTCGACGAATCCACCCGCCCGCTGGTGCCGGCGACCCCGGAAGAGGCTGCGTACATTCAATACACCTCGGGCAGCACGCAGATGCCGCGCGGCGTGGTGGTGACGCAGCAGGCCGTGCTGGCCAACCTGCAGGCCATCATCCTGCATGGCGTTAAAGTCACCGAACAGGACCGCATGGTTTCCTGGTTGCCCTACTATCACGACATGGGCCTGGTCGGCCTGGTGCTGGTGCCGGTGGCGGCACAGCGTTCTGCGGACTACATGGCGACCTCGACCTTTGCGCTGCGCCCGCGCGTGTGGCTTGAGCTGATGAGTCGGTCGCGAGGCACGATTTCATTTGCGCCGCCGTTTGGTTATGAGCTCGTTGCTCGTCGCGTTGGCTCGCTCGATGTCAGCCAATATGATCTGTCGGCCTGGCGTGTAGCCGGTGTCGGCGCCGAGATGATTCGGGCCGAGACCCTGGAACATTTTGCCGAGGTGCTGAAGCCTGCCCGTTTCGACGCCACGGCTTTCCTGCCGTGTTACGGCATGGCGGAACATTCCCTGGCCATTACTTTCTCGCCCCTCGACGAGGGTGTGCGTTGCGACGTTATCGACCGTGACAAATTGTCGCGCGACAAGCAGGCCGAGCCGGCAACCACGAACGCCAGCGCGAAGGCCTTTGTGGACTGCGGCACTGCGCTGCCAGGTCACGAACTGCAGGTTCGGGACGAGAAGGGCGAAGAATTGCCGGAACGCCACAGCGGCACGATCTACGTGCGTGGACCCAGCATGATGTCGGGTTATTTCAACGAACCGGAGCTGACCAATCGTCACCTGTCCGCAGACGGCTGGTTCAATACTGGTGATGTCGGCTACCGGGTGGGTGACAGGTTGGTGATCACGGGTCGCAGCAAGGACCTGATTATCGTGAACGGCCGCAACATCTGGCCACAGGACCTGGAATACATCGCCGAGCAGCAGTCCGGTATCCGCACTAACGACGCGCTGGCCTTCGAACTGACGACGGAACACGCCGACGAGCACACGATCGTACTGATCGTGCAGTGTCGCGAGACCGATGAAGCACGCCGCGCCGAACTCATCCAGAACATTCGCAATAGCGTGCGCACCGAATTTGCGACGGACTGTCACGTTGTGCTGGTGGCGCCGCACACGCTGCCACGGACCTCGTCGGGCAAACTGTCTCGCTCCCGTGCCCGGCTCGAGTTCCTCGAGTCAGAGAGCTGGGAGCAGCTCAGAACGTCTGCGGCCTGACGTCTCCGGGGCATGCCCCCCGCGCCCGGATCCATGACCAGCGGCACTGACCGCCCACAGTTGGTGGCCCTGACCGGGGCCACGGGTTACGTTGGCGGCGCAATCGCCCGCGGCCTTGCCGGCCGGGGCTACCGACTTCGCGTGCTGGCCCGGTCCCCCGAGCGATTGCCTCCAGGAATCGATGCAGACGTCGTGACGGGCGACCTGCTGGACGCCGGGGTGCTCGATGCGCTGGTCGCCGGTGTGGATGCCGTGGTGCACTGTGCCGGGGCAACCCGGGGCGCAACGCAGCACCACTTCGATGCGGTGAATGTCACGGGTACGCTAAGGCTGGCGCACCGCGTGGTCGCCCGAGGTAATGTGCCTTTCCTGTTGATTTCTTCCCTCGCGGCGCGGGTGCCGCAGGTGTCGGCCTATGCGCGCAGCAAGCGCAGTGCCGAAGACCTGCTGAAGCGCACCCCCGGACTGCAATGGGCTGCGATGCGGGCACCAGCCGTGTATGGCCCGGGTAGTGACGAGTTGCTGGCGGTGTTGCGCTGGATGAATCGTGGCTGGTTTTTCGTGCCAGGTGACATCGACTCGCGCTTCTCGCTCATTCACGAAGACGATGTTGCCAGTGCGGTCGCCGCGTGGCTTGAGCATCCGGAGTTCACCGGCCCGTTCGACGTGGACGACCAGCACCCCGACGGCTATAGCTGGAAGGAGTTTGCCCGCATCGCCGAAGAGGCCTTCGCCAGGCGCATCAGGGTGGTGCAACCGCCCGGGATCCTGCTTGATGTCCCTGCTGCGGTGAGCCAGTTCTGGGCGCGGTGCTGGGGTACGCGACCTGCGCTGACGCCCGACAAGTTGCGGCAGTTGCGCTTTCCCGACTGGGTTTGCGATGAGCGGCGCTTTTCCGAACAGACAGGGTGGCGTCCGGCCATTGATATCAAACAGGGGCTGGAAGGGTTGCGCGAGCAGCTGAAATAGCCGGGCACCTTGATCGACCGGTCAGACGGGTCCCATCTGTCGCACAGGTTGCCGGAGAGCGGGTAGTGTTTTCGCTGGACGAGTTGAGCTTTCGCTACGAGCCGTACCCGATCGGACTCGCGTGCCCACTGTTCCCCGAGGACCTCTACCGGGAGCTGGTAGCGACTTATCCGCCAGTCGAGCAGTTCGAGCGCAGTCGCATTGGCGTGAAATACGTGCTTTCCGATCGTGTGCGCCGCTCAGGCTATTTTCAGTTCCTGCGCGCAACGCCTGCCTGGCAGGACTTTTACCGCTGGGTGATCAGCGACGCTTTCATCGTCCACCTGCTCGACGCGCTCGCCGCACGCGGTCTCGAGCTCCCCTATCGGCAGCGGGCGCCGGTACCGCGCTACTTGCGCCACCTGGCTTTTGGTCTGCTGGGGCGGCCGGATCACCGCGGCAGCTTGCGCAGTCGTTTCGAATTTTCGATGTTGCCTGCAGACGGCGGCAGTGTGATTCCGCACACGGACGCACCGGGCAAGGTCATCACGCTGGTGCTGTCCATGGCGGGCGAAGGCGAATGGGATACCGGCATCGGCGGCGGTACCGACGTGAACGTGCCGAAGCGCGCGGAACTGATCTTCAATCGCATGAACGACAAGGCCGGTTTCGACGATGTGGCCGTCGTTCACACCTTTCCATTTGTGCCCAACCAGGCCGTGGTTTTCTTGCGGACCTATAACTCCTGGCACTCGGTGCGACCGATGAAGGCCGCCGGTTCTGCACTGATGCGCCGCACCGTCACTATCAACGTGCTGGAAGCCTGACCCCCACGGGCGCCTGCCTCGGCCGGGCCCCGGCTATAATTTGAGCCAGACCAGGAGCGGGTTGATGGGCAAAGTCATTGGCTGGGGGATAGTCGGTTGCGGTGACGTTGCGGACCGCAAGTCGGGCGCGGCCTTCAACCTGGCTCCCGGCAGCCGGCTGGTCTCGGTGATGCGCCGGGATGGCAAGGCAGCGGAGGCCTTTGCCCGGCGGCACGGCGCCAAACACTGGACCACCGATGCACAGGCCGTCATCGAGCACCCTGAGGTTGACGCGGTGTACGTCGCCACGCCGCCCGCCAACCATCTCGAGTATGCGCTTGCAGTGGCGGCCGCCGGCAAAACCTGCCTGGTGGAAAAACCGGCCGGCCGTTCGCTCGCCGAGTTCCGGCAAGTGCACAGCCGCTTCCGCGCTGTCGGGTTGCCGTTGTTCGTGTCTTACTATCGACGTCAACTGCCCAGGTTTCGCAAGGTAAAGCAGATCATCGAATCTGGAGTGCTGGGTGAAATCGTTTCCATCGACTTCCGGATGGCGAAGCCACCGCGTGGCCATCCCTGGGGGCTCGACGTCGGGCAGAGCGGCGGCGGTCATTTCTACGGACTTGCGTGCCACCTGCTCGACCTGTTCGACGACTGGTTCGGCGCGATCGAGTACACGGGCTCTGCCGTCAATAATGTGATTCCCCGCAACACCGCGGAAGATTGTGTCTCGATGTCATTCCGCACTGCCAGTGGTGCCGTGGGCACCGCGTTGTGGAATTTCGCGGCCAGTTCTGGCGGCGATCGGCTGGTGATAGACGGTGTGAGAGGGCGCATTTCGATGCGCGGCACGTCGGTGGACAAGCCCGTGTACCTGGCATTCGATCATGACGCCCGCATCCGCTTGTGCGAGACGCAGCGGGAACGCAACTATTTCCGGTGGCGGCAGCGTTTCGGTTTGCCGGCCCGCGAGAGGTTTCGATTCGCCAGGGCGACGACGCCTCACATGCCCATGATCGACGACATCACGAAGCGGCTGGCCGGGGGAGGGGATGTCGAGGACTCTGCCGACGCGGCTCTGCGGACTGCGGAACTGGTCGACCAGGTGCTGGCACCCTATTACGGCGGTCGCGACGATGCGTTCTGGACCCGGCCGTCCACCTGGCAGAGCCTGCAGGCCAGGGCGTCGCGGCGCAGCCAGGACGCGATACCTCCCGCCTACCAGATCTCGCCGGCGCAGCTGCAGGAGTTCGAAGCCAGGGGATACATCGGGCCATTTCGGTGTGACGGGGACTGGCGGCGGTTATTAGTGCCGGTGAAAAAGGGCCGCAACCGCCACCTCGACGAAGCGGACCTCTTTGCCGTCTGTACGCATCCTTCGGTGCTGCAGCGGGTAGCCCAGGTGATGGGCCGTTCCCGGTTCTCGCTGTTCAAGTCGCGCTTCGTCGTGAAGATGCCGCGCGGCCACGCCGAGGTGGCCTGGCACCAGGACGTGGGGGATCGCAACGGCGGCTTCACACCTGACGGCAAGGCGGTACCGACCCTGGCTGTCTGGATGGGCATCGACTCCATCGCGCCGGACAACGGTGGCCTGGAGGTCATTCCGGGCAGCCACCAGCGGCTGATCGGCGACTACAACAAGCAAATCAGGTCGGGTTTGCTCGAAAGCGGCGCACTCACCGCGGCCGACCTGGATCGCGCGGTGCCTGTGCTGCTGGAACCGGGCGAATTCATCATTTACCACGGGTGGCTGTTGCACGGGAGCAGGCCGAATACATCGGCACGCCGGCGCGCGGGGCTGAACGTCCGCTTTGCGCCCCCTGGCCTGCAGTGTGAAGAGGAATTCCTCTACATCCCGATCGAAACGGTCGATGTACCACGGCACGACCTCGTGTTTGTGAACGACGTATGGGGCGGGCGGCCGCCCGACGCAGGCGACCCCGCAGAGCGCCTGCCGAAGGCCGGCTGACGGCCGACCGCTCAGAAGCCATACAGGCAGTCGTTCTGGCGGCGTCCGAGTCGTGCGATCAGGTGCGCGCCGAGGGCCTGAATATATTCGTGCGCGGCCCGGATGTTTTCCTCGCCGTATTTTTCCTTGTCCTCGAACATCACCACGGGGCGGCAGCGCTGCAGCGTCGCTTCGGCACCCCGGAGGGCGCGGAGTTCATAGCCCTCCACATCGAGCTTGATGAAATCGAGGATTTCCAGTTCGAGGTCGTCGATCAGGATAGTGGGAATGTCCCCCGGGCCAACGATTCGCCTGGAGATGGAGCGTTGCCACGGTGACAGGCTGAGCCGCACTTTCTCGTGACGGTCGGACAGTGCCACCTGCCGCGCGTGGACGCGATTCGCAAGTCCCCAGTCCCGCAGGTTCCGGTCCAGCGCAGCGAAGGTCTCCGGCGTGGGCTCGAAGGCGTAGATCGTGTCGAAGTGCTCAGCCATCGCGCGCGTGTAGGCGCCCACATGCGCACCCCCGTCGATGGCCACGCGGTGGCCCGGTACGTGCGACAGCGCGATGGCAATATCTTCGGTCTTGTAGGCGTTGCCTGCAGCGAAACGGCGGATAGTCTTCTGGCGCTGCTTGCCGGCTTTCCAGAGCCGGAACCAGTGGTAGCGCATATCCTCGTCCGGGACCCAGAACTCGCCAACTTTCTTCATATTTCGGAGTGCGCGTGTGTCCGGCCGGCAGCGCAGTCGAAGATGGTATCACCCGGCGGGCCGCACCCGGCAAGGGTGCCAGGCCGGGTGGATGCCAGTCCTGCCACCGCATAGAATCCCGCCGCTATGGCTAACGGGAGTCACTTGTGGCCCGGTTGTTGATCGGCAGTTCCCTGCGCCGCGTGGTGGAGCGCTGGCCGTTCGTTCACCACTGTATCTGGGCCGTGGAGGCTGCGGTGTTCGCGGTCTTCCTGGGCGTTTGCTGGTGCCTGCCCCTGAGCTGGGCCCAAGCCTTCGCGAGTCGTCTGATGAGCCGGGTTGGCCCCCGGCAGAACAAGCACCGGCACGTGCTGCGCAACCTGCGCATTGCATTTCCCGACCGCACGGACGCAGAGCGCGAGGCACTGGGCCGCGTGCTCTGGGGCAACGTCGGCAAGGTTTTCGCCGAGTATGCGCACCTGTACCGCATTCGACGTGCGGTGGCCCGGCGCGTGGAGGTGCACGGCGCCGAGCAACTGCAGGCCCTGGCGCGCGACGATCGCGCCGCGATACTCGTCACGCCCCACCTGGGCAACTGGGAAATCATCGGGTGCGTGGCGCATGCAGCCAGCCTGTCGCTGTCGGTCGTGTATACGCCGTTGCAGAATCCGTACCTGGATCGCATCATCTCGTGGTGCCGCCGGGCGCACAGTTCGGGGCTGCTGGCCCGCGACGACAGCGTGCGCCCGCTGATCAGCGAGATCGTCGCCAGGCGCTGTGTCGGCTTCGTGATGGACCAGCGGGTAGACACCGGCTCGCCGGTGCCGCTGTTCGGGGTCGATAAACTGACGACGCTCGTGCCGGCACGCCTCGCGCTTCGTCACGGCGTGGACCTGGTGCCGATGCGCACCGAACGCCTGGCCGGCGGCCGTTTCCGGCTGACGATTTGCCCACCCATCGTGCCCGCAGACCCGGGCGCCAGCCGCGAAGAACAGGCGTTGCAAATGACGCGCCGTGTAAACCAGCTATTCGAGGCATGGATTCGCGAGCGGCCGGAAGACTGGTTCTGCACCAATCGGCTGTGGCCGAAAGACGCCGAGCCGGCCGCGGCTGCCGGGACGCTTGCTGAGCGGTCGCCGGGTCCAGCATAATTCGCAGCTGATTTCCCGGGCCCTGCGTCCTCTGCCCCGATTCGGGGCTTCCCGCGGCATTCCCGTCGGAGTGTGTTTCATGTTCCAGTTCAGTGATGGCGTCAAGAAGTGGGCGATCCTGTTGCCCACCTATCCGCTGCCGGCGAGTCTGCGCGTGAAGCTGCGACGGCGCTACCTGTCTGGGCTGGAAATGGCCAAGGCCGAGCGGGCGCGTATGCTGATCATCGGCCACCCGAAGAGCGGCAACACATGGCTCAAGGTCATGCTGTCGCGCCTGTACCAGGTGCGTCACGGGTTGGCGGCCAACCGGCTGATCAACACCGACGAGCTGGCGCGCAAGCACCCCGACATACCACGGCTGGCCGCTAGCAATGGCTACTACAGCTACGAGGGCGTGATCGGGGCTGCATTGGCGCCGGACGCGCCGGACAATGCATTGCGACACAAGCCGGTGCTGTTCATTGCCCGCAATCCCCTCGACATCGCCGTGTCCTGGTACTTCCAGTTCACGCGCCGGCAGTCGGCGGCGAAGCAGGAGCTGATCAATCACTTCATCGACCACCCGATCGACCGGCACACCGTGGAAATGTGGGAGTTCGTGCGTCACAGTGACATCGGGCTGTTGTGCCTGATCGACTTTCTGAATATGTGGGAGCGCAACGTGAATGCGCTTGATCGGGGTGCAACGATTCGTTACGAAGACCTGCGTGCCAATCCGGCCGACGTACTGAAGCAGGTGGTGACCCTGATGGGCGATAGCTTCAGCGACGCCGAAATCCAGGAAGCCGTGGACTTCGGGTCTTTCGACAACCTCCGGCAACTGGAAAGCAAAGGCTTCTTCAGACAGGGCGGCATGAAGCTGCGCGACAAGAACGACCCGAACACCTTCAAGGTCCGGCGTGGCAAGGTGGGCGGCTACCGTGACTATTTCACGCCCGAGCAGGCAGCGGAGCTGGAAGCGCTGGTGCGCGAGCGTTTGTCGCCGACCCTGGGTTACACGCCGGCGGCTGCCGATCCGGAGCCGGTCTCGGCCCACGCCTGAAGTGCCTGACGAAGGCCCTCTCAGTCCGGCGGCGAGCACCGCGTCGCGCATCTGGCTGATTGTCGGCGATCGGCTCGGCGACAACGCGCAGGCCGAGAACCTGATGGCGGGTCTCGGCCTGCCCTTCGAGCGACGCTACGTTCGGGTGGTCGACCCCTGGGTCAAGGGCAAACCGAAAGTCATCCCATCACTGCACCACCTGGACCTGGACACGAGCGACGAACTGGCGCCACCCTGGCCGGACATCGTGGTGACCGTCGGCCGGCGCCTGTCCATGGTGGCCCAGTGGGTCCGCGAACAATCGGGTGGCAAGACGCGCATCATCCTGGTCGGCAAACCTTCCGGTCCGACCAACCCCTATTCCCTGATCATTACGAGCTCCGAGGTGCAGATGCCGCCGGCGGGCAACGTGCACCGCATCTCGCTGCCGCTGCTCCGGGTCGACGAAGCGCGCGTGCAACAGGCCGCGGAAGAATGGCGCGAACGCATGGCCGGTTTCCCGCGCCCCCTGGTCGGGGTGCTGATCGGCGGTCCGACGAACCCCTTCGTCTTCAACCGGGGGGTCACCCGGCGGCTCTTGGAGATCGCCCGGCAGGTCGTGGCGCGGGGCGGCACGCCGTACTTCACGACCAGCCCCAGGACGCCGCCCGAAGCGACAGCCGCGCTGAAGCGAGACCTGCCGGCCGGCGCGCAGTTTTTCGAGTGGCGGCGGGCCGCGCCCGACAATCCCTATCACGCGTTGCTGGGACTGGCCGACGAGTTTGTCGTGACCGGTGAGAGTATTTCGATGCTGGTGGAGGTGGCGAAGCTCGGCCGGCCGCTGGCCATATTCCCGCTGCCCTTCGGGCTCTGGGGTAAGGTGGACCAGTACCGACGCCGGGCCGCGCGGTGGCTCTATGCGCCGCCTGAAGGCAACGGGATGGACTCCGTGCGCAGCGCGTTGCGTGTCGTGGGACAGGCCCTGCACCTGTTGCCCCGGACACGGGATTTCACGGCGGTGCACAGGCTGCTGATAGACCGGGGCCTGGCGGTGCCGGCCGGCGGCGCGATCCCGCCGCCCCGCGGCGAAGTGCCCAACGACATGCCCGGCGTCGTCAGCCGGGTGCGCGAACTGCTCGACCAGGAAGCCTGACAGGTCAGTTGCCCAGCGCGCGCAGGGCCTTCTTCATGGTGCGTGTGCCCAAACGGTCAATCTGCTGCTTCCACTGGGCGAGGCGGGTAGCACGCAGGTAATTCATCTGCACCATCCGCCGTTCGCCGACGAAGCGTTCGTGACCGTGCCAGGAGATGTCGGTGCGCCGGAAAGCGAGCAGCGTGCCGCCAATGGGCGGCACTTCGGCGGCGAAATCCTGCAGGTCCGTGGCAGAGCGCAGCATGCGCAGCTGGCCCGCGCTCTCTTTCCAGTCTTCGTTGAAGTAGACGAGCACGGTGATCACCTTGCTCGGGTGATCGGTGTGGATGTTGCCGTCGCTCTGTTCACAGAACTTGCGCACTGTCGTCGTGACGGGGCACTCACCCAGCTCCACGTCGAACTTGCGGCCCAGGTGCTCGGCCACGTCCGGGCCCTGCAGTTCGGCCAGGAAGGTCTGGAAGGCCGCGCCGTACTCCACATCGTCCAGGTTCAGGTTGCCCGCGCGCTGGATATCGGGATAGTCCCGGTTGACGGTCTGCAGCGCCGCCGGGCTGATGCAACCGGGTACGACGAGGAAATCGAAAGGATCGGTCTGGAGCGGGGCGTCGTCGATGGCCTGTAGATCGATGATTGGCATGCAGTCCTTCCTCGGGCTCCTGGTCATCCGGAGCGCGGCTCGTGCCGGCGCAGGGACATTCCGCGAAACCGTTGTAATAGAATTGCATTTTACACCTGTTGGCCCGGGAATAATTCCGTGTGGAACGACATCGTGCGGCACGTGCTGGGCGGGCTGCTGTTCTTCTTACCCGCGTCGCGGCGCAAGTCCATCGATCGCTGGTGGCGCGGACGCGAGGAGCACCGCAAGCTGCATGCGGCCGACTGGCTCCTGGTGTCCTGGGGCAAAAGCGGGCGCACGTGGTTGCGGGTCATGCTGTCCCGGTTTTATGAAACGCATTTCAAGCTGCCTCGCCACACCATGCTGGGCTTCGACAACCTGCACCGCCAGAACCCGGGTATCCCACGGGTATTCTTCACGCACGGCAACTACCTGCGCGATTACACCGGCCACGGGTACGACACCAAGGTCGATTTTCACGGCAAAAAGATCGTCTTCCTTGTGCGCGACCCACGCGACGTGGCCGTGTCGCAGTATTTCCAGTGGAAATTCCGCATGCGGCCCCACAAGAAGTTTCTGAACGATTACCCACCGCACGGTACCGATTTGTCGATTTTCGACTTCATGATGACGGAAGCGTGCGGGCTCCCGCGGGTCATCAGTTACTTCAACGGCTGGATCCGGGGGATACCAGACGTGGGTGATGTTCTAACGGTGCGCTACGAAGACATGCGCCAGGACCCGGGTACCGCGCTCGCACGCATCCTCGAATTCACGGGCACGCCGGCGAGCGACAGCGAGATCGCCGACGCGGTTGACTTTGCCGCCTACGAGAACCTGAAGAAGCGGGAGGCCAGCACGTCGTCGTCATCCTGGTGGCGTGCGCAGGTGCGCCTGGTGCCGGGTGACAGCAGCAATCCCGATTCGTTCAAGGTCAGGCGCGCGAAGGTGGGGGGGTATCGGGACTACTTCAGTGATGAAGAGCTGGTGGCCATCGACGAGATGCTGGAGCGGGACCTGCTGTCGGGCCTGGGTTACAAGGTCTCCGAGCAGACGGCGCAGGGCGCTGCGCCGGTGACGGTGTCCGGGCATCGCTGAGGCGTCGGTGGCGGGGCCGCACAGGGCAAGCTTTCCCCGCGCTCCGGTTTTGTAGTCGCTCGGTGAAAGATGTCCCTGCCCGGCCCTGTCGAGGCGGGTATTCGTTCCCTGCAGCGATTGATGGTGGTGGGTGGTCAGGCTGCCAGGCGTGGGACGCGGTCCAGCAGGTCCAGTGCGTCGTGGCGGATGTGGTTGCGGGCCATCTCGTCCTGTAGCGTGGCTTCGGTGAGCAGGCCTTGGTCGACGCACTCGCGCAGCAGGCCGAAGAAGAAGCGTTCCTGGTTCGGGTCCGGGTGCTGCTTGTAGCGGCCGGTGAAGCGGTAGTCGCCGAACAGCGCGCGGCGGGCGCGGCGGATCCAGTGGCGTGGTGGGAACAGCCGGAACGTGTCGGCCGGGCGGAAGTCAACCGGCAGGCCGGTCTTCCAGGGTTGGGTCTTGCGCTTGGTGTTGTGGAGCAGGCGCGTGTCCTGGTCCAGGTGGTCGAAGTCGTTCCAGTGGTCCTCGAACAGGCCGATCGCGTCGCGATCTTCAAGTTTGAGGCAGACCCAGTCCATGTAGTCGCGTTTGAACTCGAACATCTCGCCGAATTGTTCGCGCACCCGCCAGTGCGTCAGCTTTGCGCAGTCCAGCAGCATGACACTCGATGCGAGGCAGCCGCGCTTGCCCTTGTTGCCGGACTTCGGACGGCACATCAGTGCATGGCCTGCCATGTCCCGCGTGAGCAGGTCCCACACATCGCCGACGGCGAATACGTCCGGGTCAATGACCACGGCTCTGCCCTGGTAGCCCATCAGCTCCGGCGGCATGAAGCGCAACGGGGTAAATGACTGCAGGTCGTCGTTGACCCAGGGCCGCTTGTCGCCGTCACGAAGATAGAGCTGGCCCTCGCGTTCCGCCAGGAACGGGTGGTCCTTCGTATGAATTACCCGGACATCGAACTGGTCCGCGTGCCGGCTGTTGCGGCGCAGTGAGTATTCCGACACTACCGCGCCAAGCATCTGGCGGTGGTTCGTGTGGATGAATACGCAGGGTTTCGCTTCGCTCAACGCTCTGTGCTCCGTTTGGTCAGCTGGCCCGGCCGGCCACCGCCCGGACTGCGTCCGTCGCGGCCCGCTGTTCGGGCTGTTTGCCGTAGCCGTAGATCGGTGACAACTCTTCAGTCAGCAGCCGGTCGACTGCCGCCAGTTGCTGGTCGTCGAAGTAGTCCCGATAGCCACCGACCTTTGCCCGCCGCACCTTGTAGGAATCTGGATTGTCCTTGTCGCGGGGTTTCAGGCGGCCGCCACCGATCCAGCCGGTCGCCTTCGTCTCCAGCTTTTTCATATTCTCGATCGAGCCATAGTCGACGGCATCGCGCACTTCCTCATCCGTGCCCGGTGTGCCCATAAAGGCCAGGATGTCCCTGAGCTGCGATACGGGCTCCGCCCGCAGGTCTTCGTAGCGAACCATCAGGAAATCCTGCAGGTTTTCCATATCGTTGGCCCAGACGTTCAGAAAGTCGACGATCCTCGGTATACCGGACTCCGGGCGCATGACGAAATCGAAGAGTTCGCATTCCGAACCATGGGGCGGAAACCGGTTCAGGGCCTTTTTCTCCCGCTTCATCCGATGCTGCCACTGGAAATACTGGGACACGGACACGTCAGCCGGGTTGCGCGCCAGCAGCAAGGTCTTGCAGCCGTAAAAATCGGCCTTGTTGTCGACGTTTCCGGTGTAGTCCTTGATGAAATTATCGTGGGTGAAGAACATCTTCGGGATCGCGGGGTGCCGACGATGAAAATTGTCGAAGTTGATCAGTCTCGGCCGCTCGAAGCCGTGCTTCACCTGGTAAAAGCGCGAGATCATGACTCGCAGCCACGTCCGGCCGCTATTCCCGTACGATGCCACCGCGCAGTCGGCCCTGCGCAGTTTTCGGTACTGTTCCCAGCCTCGATGGCGCCGCTCGATCTGCAACCGCTTCTCTTCCGGCAGGAAAAACACCGACTTCTTGACGACGAAGCGGTTAAATTTCTTGATGGGGGTGTGGAGCATGTTCGAAAACTGGTTGGCCCGCCCGCTGGTGTTCAGGCGCGCGAGAATCCGGACCAGTTGCGCGGGTGCCGGTGCAGGCGGTCATTGCCGGACCATTGTCTCACAAGACCGGGCCTGCGACTGCTCCCGGGCCCGGCCCTCGGCATGCGCCCGCGCGGGCTATTCCTCCAGGAACTCGATCAGGTCACCAATTTCGTTAGCGGGCAGGCGGCTTGGAATCTGGCCGGCGGTCGGGTGGTTGCGAATGGCCGCCCCCAGTTCCTCGCGGCTCAGGGCCTTCAGCGTTTCCATCGACGGGCCCCGGCCGCCAGGGCCATGACACGCGCCACAGTTCTTGTCGAACAGATCCTGCCCGGTTGTAGCGGCTTCGCTTGCCGACTCAGGCGCGGTGGCCTCCGCGGGTGGTTCCTGGGACGGGCCGCAGGCACCCAGCAGCACAACGAGGCAGCCGGTGGCCCAGAGCGGCAGGTTGGGGCGGTTGCTATAGTTCATGCGGTCACTCCGGCAAGGCCTTGCTGGGGGCCTTTGCGCACATTATAGATTCAGTGGCCCGTCGATTGGTCGGCTGGCCCTGCCGCTGCGCAATGCGCGCGGGTGCGCGCGGCCCTCACAGCGCGGCGATCAGGGTCCCGGCAAAGGTGAGGAGCACGTTCGCAATCGTGTAGGTGCCTGCATAGCCGAGCGACGGCACCGGGCTGCGCGCCGCGTCGTTCAGCACGTTCAGTGCCGGGGTGCTGGTCATCGCGCCCGTCACCGAGCCGAGCAGTAATGCGGTGTTCATTTTCAGCAGGTGCTTGCCGAACAGGTATGCGACGATCGCCGGTCCCAGCGTAATGGCCAGACCCATCAGCACGATCGTGAATCCCACCGATGACAGTGCGTCCAGGATGCCGCCGCCCGCGCTGAGCCCGACCTGGGCCATGAACAGCATCAGGCCCAGTTCGCGCAGCAGGTAGCGGGCGGCCCTGGGCACGCGCCCGAAGCTCGGGTTCAAGGAACTGGCCGAGCCAATCATGATGCCGGTGATGAGCAGTCCGCCGGCCATTCCCAGGCCGATGGACATCCCCGCGATCTTGATGGTGAGCAGGCCGATCAGAACACCCGCGGCAATACCGAAGGAGAAGGCCACCAGGTCGGTTTCCTCGATTTCTTCATCGATGTGGCCCAATAGCTTTGCCACCTCTTCGACCCGCGAGCGCTCGCCTGTCACGCTCAGGCGATCACCCCGGTTCAGTACCAGGCCGTCCCGCACCGGCAGTTCGATCCCGGAGCGCATCACGCCGGTGACGAAGCAGCCGTGCTTGACGATGTTCTCCTGTGCACTGAGCGCGCTACCGACCGCATTCTTGTTCAGCACGATGATGTCCCAGGTGCCAACTTCATAGTCCAGCAGGGCAGACTCCAGAACCTCCGCCCCTAGCCGCTCCTGGATATCCCGATGGACCTCGACACTGGCGAACACCGAGATCACGTCGCCCGGCTTGAGTTCGAGGTCGGGGGTGGCCTCGAGGAATTCGTTGCCGCGCTTGATCTTCAAGGGTACGACGGCAAGCTGGAGTTCAGCCCGGCGCTGCCCGAGGGTCTTGCCTTCATCTACCTTGTCGATCTGGTAGGCGCGAATCACCGGGGTCCCGCCCGCCTGCTTGCCGCGGGTGCGCTTGACGGTCAGCCCGCGTTCGCGTTCCAGCTCGGCCGCGTCCTTGGCTAGCTCGATACCCGTCAGTTTCGGGATGTAGCGAACAAAGGCAATAGTGCCGAGCGTGCCGCCCAGGTAGGTGATGGCGTAGCCGATACTGACGTTCTGCATGGCCTGTGCAGCGGTCAGATCGCCGAGGTTCCCCATGCCGGCTCTGAACGCATCCCGTGCGCCGGCCAGCGATGGTGTGCTGGTCAACGCGCCGGCAAACAGACCCGCGTCATAACCCGGCGCAAGCTCCGTGAGCTGGCTGAACAGCAAGATCAGGCCGACACCGGTGCCGGCCACCACGAAGGCCAGCATGAGGTACCTGGGGCCATCCTCCCGGAAGGCGCTCATGAAGCTGGGGCCGGCCTGCAGGCCAACCGAAAAGATGAACAACGCGAAACCGAAGGTACCGACCATCGGGGCGATCGTCAGGCCCCAGTTGCCGAATACGAGGCCGATCACCAGCACGCCGACGGTGGGGCCCAGTGCGTTGCCGAAGATGCGGATGTTCCCGACCAGGTAACCGATGCCCAGCACCGAAAATATCAGCAGCAGCGGACTGTCTTTCAGCAGTTCCAGGACGTCGATTTCCACTGCGCGGGTTCCTCTTTGTGGCCGGATGGTCGCGATCAGGATCCGTAGAGTAGTCGCTGTCAGGCACCGGGCTCAACAGGCCTGCACTTTGTGCTATTCCTAGCATCTTCCTCACGCGCCTCAGTCCACTTGGAGTCCCTGCATGAATACGATTCTTCGATTCCTGGTCGTCACAACGATACTGAGCCTGATCACGCCGAGCGGCGTGTTGGCCGGGGCGCATGGTGGCCAGGCGGCGTCCAAGATCGACGAATTGCCCGTCAGGTCAGGCGACTGGTCGCCGGAGGAAGTCCGCAAGGGCCGCGAACAGCTCGTGCGGGCCTTCGATGCGGCGTGGATCCGCATTATCGCCAGTGGGCGTGACCAGGAAGTCATCGCGAAGAATCCGCCCAACCAACCCGGCGCGGCGGGCAGCTACATGGTGCGGCTGGTGGACTGTTTGCCGCTGCCTGACCTCGCGCCGTGGCCCGAAAAGCCGGTGGGCATGTTCAAGGACATCCTGGACACGGGCGTGATCCGGCAGCTGGTGCAAGGTGTGCCCGAGACGCCGGCGAATACGTCGTGGTACTTCTCGCCGATCAGCCAGGCTTACCAGGACATGGTGATCGAAGAGATCGAGAAGCAATACGGGGTAGAACTGGAGGTCGAGAGTGTGGTGCTGCCGCCGGGCCGGTTGCCCGCCACCTCAATTCTGATCGACGGCAAGATCGATTTCATTTCCCAGCTGAATGCGCTGGGTGGCAGGACGCAGGGCCTGCGGCGGCGCACGTCGCGGCGCTTCAGCTGCACGATGTCGGCATCGAGCCAGTTCATCCAAATCCCGGAAGACTCGCCACTGGTAGACGAGATCAAGAACCTGAATGACCTGATCGCGCGGCCCAACGTCAAGGTCTGTGCCGGGCCGCTGGCGACGCAGACGGCCAAGGCCTACCTGCCCCAGCACACGGTGAAGACCAAGTACATCAACGACCTGACCATGTGTGATAAAGCGGTCAAGAAAGGGGAGCTGGACGTGATTTTCGGCCCGTTACACGACCTCAGCGTCGCGGACATCGACGGCTACAAGTCCGTACACACGCTGATCGTTGCCGGGACCCCGCTGTGGGTGGCGCTGGAAGGTATCGAATGCCTGGCGGAGGCCGGCGGCAAGAAGGGTGAACCGAATTGCTTCGAGACGGATGCACCGTAGCGGCGGCGCAGTTCAACTGACGAGGAGCCTGACATGATCCTGGTGACTGGCGCATCCGGCAAGACGGGGACCGAGGTCGCCCGGCGACTGTCTGCAGCCGGGACGCCGTTTCGGGTGCTGGTGCGCAGTGCAGAGAAGGGCGCGCCCCTCGCCGCAATGGGTGCGGAGGTTGCGCTCGGCGACCTGGCCGACGAAGCCTCCGCGCGACAGGCTCTCGATGGCATCAGCAAGGCCGTGCTGATCATGCCCAATGGCGAACAGCAGCAGGCGATGGAGACGAGGTTCACGGACTTGTCGGTCGAGGCAGGGGTCAGGCAACTGGTCTACCTGTCGTCCATCGAGTCGGTGCCGGAGAACAAGAACCCGATTACGCAGATGCACGTAGCCGTGCAGAACCACATTCGCCAGTCCGGCATTGGCTGGACCATGATCCGCCCGAGTTTCTTCATGCAGATGTTCATGAGCTCCGCGCCGGCGATTCGCGAGCGGGGAGAGTTGGTCATGCCGACGGGGCAGGGCACCGTGGCGACCACGGATCTGCGCGATGTGGCCGAAGTGATCGAGCTGGTGCTGACGGCAGACGGTCACACCGGCAAGAGCTACGACCTGACCGGCCCCGAGTTGCTGACCCTGGCCGACTGCGCAGCGCGCTTCACGAAGGTGCTGGGCCGCGAAGTGCGACACGTCGATCCGCCGCTGGAAGCCTTCGCCGAGCGGCTGCGCGCGGTCGGTCTGCCGGAGTGGCGCGTCAACGCGGTATGCAAGGAGTTCGAGGCGATACAGCGCGGCATCATCGACCACACCACGCCCACGGTGGCCGAGCTGCTCGGCCGCCCGCCGCGTTCACTGGAAGACTTCATCACCGATCACATCGACCTGTTTCGTTGACAGCCCGATGTGAGTGATGTCGGAGGGCCGCTGCGCGTTCAGCTCATCTCGGCTTCGTTCAGCCTGACCGTGATCAGCAGGCCACCGCCGGGCCGGGCCGTGGCGGTAACCTCGCCGTCGTGGGCCTCGAAAACCCGCTTTGCGATCGCGAGTCCCAGCCCGCTGCCGGTCGACTGGTCGGCCGTCTCCGGTGCGCGGAAGAACGGTTCGAAAATGCGCTCCAGGTACTCTGCAGCGACGCCCGGCCCCTGGTCGCCAATCGCCACCTCGAAACCACCGGCCGCGCGCCGCGCATTGATCTCCACGCTGCTGTTCGGGGGTGCATGGCGAATGGCGTTGCGCAAGATATTCTCGAAGCCGCTGCGCAGGAGCTCCGGGTCGCCGACCAGCGTCATTTGCCGTTCTGTCTTGAGGTCCAACCGGCACCCCTTTGCCGCCGCCTCGACTTCTTCGGTATTGACCAGCTCCGTCAGCATCTTGCCGAGCCTGACCAGGCGCGGTGCGGTCGTACCCACGGAGTCCAGGCTGGAAAACCGCAGCATCGCGCCAATGGTGTGATTCATGCGGCTGATTTCCGCGTCGATTTGCGAGCGTTCCTCGGCGGTCAACGACTGCCGGTGACTGGCCAGCGCCAGCGCGGCCTGGAGGCGGGCGAGGGGCGAGCGCAGTTCGTGGGACATCTCCTGCATTAATTGCTCGCGGCCGGACAGCAGCTGCTCCAGGCGGTCGGCCATCGCATTGAAGTCTGCCGCCAGGCTGCCGAGTTCGTCCGTGCGTGCGGCAATGATTGCCGGTACGCGGGCATGGACGTGGCCGGACGCCAGTTCGCGCACCGCTAGCTGGAGCTCGCGAATCGGTCGGCCGATCGCCCGGGCGATGACCAGCGCGACCACACCGGCCACCAGCAACGCGACCACGATCAGGCCCAGTCGCGTCGCCGCGCTGCCCCACAGCGTGATGCTCTTCGGCAGCACCAGGAAGCTGAGCGCCTCACCATCGGGCGCAACGATGCGCGGCGTCAGCCGCAGCTCCAGGTAGTTGTCATCCGGATCGTCCAGCGGGTCGGGGACGACGGATTCCTGGACGAACGCGGCGAACTCCTTCGGCAGGGGCCGGTCGAGCAGATCCTTGCCGCCCGAGTCGAGTATGTAGATGGAAATATCGGGTTCGGTCGCGACGTGATCTTCCAGCCACCGGACCAGGGCCGGTCGGCCACCGTCGGCCAGCGCATCGGCTGCCTCACGTGCCAGCGGGCTTTGTCGGGCCGCCACGTAGCCGCGCAGCTCGTAGGACGCGATGACAAACACGCTGACTACTCCAATCAGCGTAAACGCGATCATCGCCGCACCGATGTACAGGACCATTCGCAGGTACAGCCGCGAATAGGGAATCTGCACGGATCAGTCGTCCTGGCCGAAAGTGTCGTCGATGACGTAACCGTGGCCGCGCAGGCCGCGAATGATTTCACGCGGTATACCAGTGGCGGCCAGCTTCTTGCGCAACTTGCTGATCAGCGTATCGATGCTGCGATCGTAGGCTTCCAGCGGCCGGTCGAGGGCCAGCTGGGTGAGTTGGCCGCGGGACATCACCTGGCCGGGGTGGCGCATCAGCTGTTCAAGCAGGCGCATCTCCCCAGCTGTGAGTTTTACCGGTTTGCCATGGGCCGACAGCGTTCGGCGGCTGCAGTCCATTTCGAGGGGTCCCAGTTGCAGCACCAGGGCTTCCGGTTCGGCCGGCGCCGGCTGCATCGAGCGCTTCAATACCGCCTGGATCCGGGCGGTGAGTTCCAGTGGGTTGCAGGGTTTGGGCAGGTAGTCGTCGGCACCGCCCATCAGCCCGAGGATACGCTCGGACTCTTCACCGCGAGCGGTCAGCATGATGACCGGTAGCTGGTGCTTTTCGCGCAACTGCCGCAGTACGTCGAAGCCGTTGATGCCGGGCAGCATGACGTCGAGCACCATCAGGTCCGGCGGGTCCTGGTCGATACGGTCGAGCGCCGCCTGGCCATCCTGCAATACGTCGACCTGAAAGCCCTGCAGTTCGAGGAATTCCCGGAGCATGGCTCCCAGCTGGCGATCGTCGTCTACCAGCAGAATGCGGGGTTCCGCGTCAGTCATCGTTGCATTGGCTCCCGCGACCGGCGGATTGCCTGCTGTTTACCATGGGTTGACACATTACCTGCAAGCCGCCGCCTAAAATAGTATTAACAGGAGGCGCCGTCGAGTCGGGCCCGTTGTGAAACGGGCGAAACCACGCCGTAGCCCACACTATGCTGCCAGCAGGCAGCCAGGAACAGAACCCCAGGACAGGGGGGAGCAGATCATGAGTACGGAAGCCGCAAGCGCAGCGCCGCAGAACCGTTTCCTGCAACTTTTTTACCGGCCTCCCTTCGTGGGGTTAGTGGCCTTCCTGATCGTGTTCGTCGTGCAGGCCATCGGGCACACGGTCATGATCATGATGGAGAACGTGTTCGGCGAGGAATATGTTTATCAATGCGCGGCCGCTCTCGGTGCTGTCGGTGCCGTGATGCTCTGGTATGGCATGAAGCACTGCGGCGAAGTGGCGGCGACCTGGCTCGGTTTCTGGGCCGGCACCTTCCTGTGGACCGGCTGGGTGGAGTTCTCCTTCGTCTGGAACGCGAACTACCTGGGCGTGCCAGACCTGATGGACCAGTACGTCGCCGGGGAGATTGCTACCAAGGCCGAATACCTCGTGATGATGTCGTCCGTCGGCGTGCTGCTCGCCACGATGTGCTATTTCGTGCTGAACCCGGAAACGAAGTGCAACATGTTCGTGTGGCTGCAGCGCAACCTGAAGCTGCGCACCGGCCGGCCGAGCCGCGGTTACCAGCGCAATTTCGCCGCGATCACCTGCCTGGAAACGATCTATGTCATCTGGTTCTGTTACGTCGCGCTGCTGTTCATCTACGATGAATCCATTCTCGGCGACCGGCACCCGGTCACCTACGGACTGTTTTTCGCAAACACCGTGTGGGCCATTTACCTGATCCAGCGCCTGGTGCGCTTCTGGAAGGTGACGACCGCGATCCGCTACGGCATCCCGACGGCGATCATCGCCTGGAACAGCGTCGAAATTGCCGGGCGCTGGAACCTGTTCACGTCATTCTGGGAGAAGCCGTCGGAGTTCGCGCTGGAGATGGGGCTGATCACAGGTGCCATCGTTGTAGCGGCTTTGCTGGTGATAAAGACGCCACAGCACAAGAAAGCCGAGCTGACGAGGCGGTAGCCGGTATCCCATCGAGCGGTGTGCAGATCGCCTGCGGGTCTGTTGGGACGCACAGGTTCAGGGGCGGGGCTTTCCCGCGTACGGTTCAGCCGGTGCCTTCGGCGTCCCAGTGGCGATCTAACGTGGGTGGATCCTGAGATGCTAAGCTGGTCCCGAACCGGGGACTGAGCTATGCCTGCAATCATCACCGGCTGGGGTAACTGCGTGCCGCCAGCCGTTGCGACCAACCATGACCTGGCCCAGATCATGGATACCAGTGACGAATGGATTGTCGAGCGCACCGGCATCAGTGAGCGCCACGTGTCCCACGTGGGCAGTGGCGAGCTCGGGGTCGTGGCAGCCCAGCGCGCGCTGGCGGCGGCCGGGCGCGAGCCGAATGATGTCGACGCGCTGATCTTCGCCAGCGTCAGTCCTGAATTGCTGGTGCCCAGTACCGCGTCCCTGGTGCAGAAGCGCATGGGCATCAAGGACGTGGCCGCGATGGACCTGAACGTGGGCTGCAGCGGGTTCGTCTATGGCCTGGCCGTGGCGAACGGCCTGATTACGTCGGGCGTGTGCCAGTGTGTGTTGCTGATCGCGTCCGAGCGCCTGACCTGGTACCTCGACTGGACCTTGCGCGACACCGCGGTGCTGTTCGGCGATGGCTCCGGCGCCGTGGTGATGGAGGCCGGTGGTGACGACGAAGGCGTGCTGTGGGCAGAAATGGGCAATGACGGTGCCGCAGCCGATGCGTTGATGGTGCCGAACTTCGGCACGTCCATGGATCGCATCAGGCACGACATGCTCGACATCACCGTGCAGTTCGACGGCCGGGAGATCTTTCGTCGGGCAGTCAAGGGCATGACCCAGTCGGGCCTGTCCGTGCTGTCGCACGCAGGTTATTCCATCGACGACGTGCAGCTGATGATTCCGCACCAGGCCAACCGGCGGATCATCGACGCTGCCGGCCACAAGCTGGGCATCGACCCGGAACGCGTCTACGTGAACGTCGACCGTTTCGGCAATACGTCGGCTGCGTCGATTCCTATCGCGCTGGCGGAGGCGATGGAACACAAGCGCATCAATGCGGGTGACCTCGTGCTGTTTACCGCGTTTGGCGCCGGCCTGAGCCGGGGCGCGGCGCTGCTGCGCTGGGGACCCCGCGCGGAGCCGCTAGGCGTCTCGGACGCCGAGTTGCCGCCCTGTGACGCAACCGGACTGGAGATCATTCGCCGCCACGCCGAACCGATGCAGGCCCGCGCCGCCGCGCGTGCCGCGAGCTGATCACTGCCCAAGGCCCGGTGGGAGCGGCTTGCTGGAGCGGCTGGTAGGAGCGGCTTCAGCCGCGATTCCCGTCTAGTTCGCCGCGACGGACTCCGGTTTCGCCATCCGCATCGTAATCCAGCCGTCTTCCTGCCAGTCCGAGATCTCGGCCGTCAGGCCCATGCCTTCGGCCTGTTTCTGCATCATCGGCACGGTGTAGTTCTCGTGGATCCACTCTTCCGTCATGTCGTGCTGGCCAAGGCGCCGCGTCTGCTCCAGTACGTTCCAGTAGGGTGAGCGCCAGCGTATCTCCGCGCCTTCCCGTTCATAGTCGATGACCAGCTGGTAGAAACAGGCCGTGCGCTCCGTCAGTGCCAGCATGCCCAGCTCCATATCACCACTTTTGTCGATCAGCTTGCCCACCCGGCTGATCATCGGCATCTGCGTCATGACCTGGGCATTGATCCACTCTTCCATCAGGTCGTTGTCTTTCGCGAACTGCATGGCGGTGAGTGTCATCTTGATCAGCGCGTCGTTCTGTTCGTGCTGGTAGGGCTTGCGGTTGTTCAGCGCCTTGACCAGCGGCTCGATCGCCAGCCCCACTTCCAGTTCCCGACCGGTGAAATCGTGGCGTGGGTCGCCCGGGGCCGGGCTGGCTTCCCGGATCGCCGCGACCACCGCGGTACCCAGGGCCTCTTCGTGGCCCTTGAAGCCACTGCGGTTGCCGAACTTGTCAGGCGTCAATCCGTCGGGACCGTAGTGCGCGCCGCCGAAAGCGGGTGCGGCCAGCGTGATGCAGGCCGCCATCGCGGCCAGGCTCAGCAAGACTCTGTTCATTCTGGAGACTCCGGTGTGTGATTCCATTGCTGGGACAAAGGGGGCGCCGCGCTGGCGGGCCGCCGTGTTTGGGCGTTAGTTTCGCACCAAAACCACGGGCACGGATCAACGGTCGGGGCCATATCCGGCGGGCGGAGCGGTTCCACCGCCAGGCGGATAGCCAGGACCGGTCGTGCCGGGAGACCAGCATGCAACTTTACGGTGCCCTCGCGTCACCCTACGTCACACGGGTGATTCTGTTTGCCAGGCTGAAAGGCATTGCACTGCAGCGCCCGCCCGTGCCAGGGGATAATCCGCGCAGCGCCGAATATCACGCCATCAATCCCATCGGCAAGGTCCCGGGGCTGGAACTGCAAGACGGGCGACTGATTCCGGAATCGGCCGTGATCTGCGAGTTCCTGGAAGAGGCGTACCCGGACCCCCCGGGGCTGCCCACCGCACCGCTTGACCGGATGATCAGCCGGCTCGTTGCCCGCATCACCGACCTGTATATCTCACCCCGTTTCCAGCCCTTGCTGCCGCACCTGGACAAGACGCGTCGCGACCAGCTTGCGGTGGACGAAATCGGTGCCGGACTGGCGAAGGCCTTCGCAGCCCTCGATCACTTCATGGGACCGGGGCCGTTTTGCGTCGGCACCGTGCCGACACTGGGAGACTGCGCCCTGGGTACCTACGTGCAGCTGCTGAAACACGTCGTGTTTCCGGCTTTCGACAGCATCGCCGACCCCACCGGCGGACAAGGCCGGCTGGTGGACTGGTGGCAAGCGATGCAGGGCCATGCCGTCTGCGGGCAAGTCCTGGACGAGTATGGGCAGGCCGTGGATGAGTTCATGGCCGCGAATCGCGAGACGCTGCACGAACACCGCTGAGTCGCGCCTTTGTCGCCGGGGTCAAGCGGTGAGTGGCGGACGGCCGGTCGGAACCACGCCTTCGTGATGATGCACGCGCCGCCACTCGCCGTCGATGCGGCGCGCCACGGTGGTGATGCGCACCCGCCCGCGCAGCGCACCCGGTGGCTGGAACTCGTAGTCCAGGTAATAGCGCGCGACGGCGAAATCGCCCCAGACGTCGATCAATGGCGGCTCGATGTTGATGCTGAGCGGTCCGCGCTGTTCCGAATCCGACATGTCCTTTTTCCGGAATTGTGCTCTTGCAGCGCTACCACCTTGTACGAGTTGCGGCTCGAAAAGGTCCCAGATCGTGCACTCGGGCGCATCGCACTGTTCCACGAGCGCGGGGTCGAACTGCTGGTACGAGGCGAAGATTCTCTTCACCAGGTCGGCCACGGCGGCTTTGTCGGCAGCCAGTTGAGGGTCGTCTTGCATCGTTGCTCCGGTTTTGTTGCACGCGGCCGCGATCAGCCGCTGAGAATCTGTGTAAGGCTGAATATACCCACCGTCAACAGGCTCAGGCAGGACAGGACCAAAGCCGCGTCCCACAGGCGTCCCGGGCGCAGCCGCGTGTCCGTGAGGCGATAGCGCAGGTATAACGCGCTGAACCCCAGTGCCGGCAGCACCAGCGATTGCACCAGGCCGCCTACCACCACCAGTCGAACCGGGTTCCAGCCGGTCAGGAAGATCAGCAGGCACAGCAAAGGTAACGCAACGGACAGGGTTGCGATGCATCGCTGGCGGACCGCCGGTTCGTCGTCGAGGAACCCGAGCACGATCAGGCAGTCGGCGAACAACCGGGCAGCGCCGGCATTCGCGACCAGGAACGACGAGTAGAGCACGGCAAGCGCTCCGGCGAGGAACAGGAATTTTGCGTAGGTGCCGAACACGGGGACGTAGGCGCTTGCCAGGCTGCTGACCATGCGCATGCCGTCGGGGTCGTTGCCCTGCTTGTGCAGTACCGCCGCGCCAATGTAGTAGAAGGCCAGCGTAGCCAGCGTGTAGATGCACATGGACGCGAATGCATCGATCTTCATCACCCGCAGCCAGCCCTGGGCGCGACGCACCCAGTCGCTGCTGGCAGACGGGGCGCCGATGTATCTGCCGTAGCCCCTTTCCAGGCACCAGTACGGGTAAACGACCATGTCGGTGCCGCCGATGCCGATGATGCCGAAGGCGGCCAGCGCGGTGATCCAGGCCTCGGGGTGCTCCGGCAGGCCGAACAGCAGGCCGTCGACAATGCGGTCCACCGGAATCGCGAACTCCGTGGTTTGCAGCGCGACGACGTTTCCCACGGTAATCAGCGTGAAGCAGAACACCAGGCCGATGCACAGTGTCTCGAGCAGCGCATAGCGGCCGAAATACAGCAGCGTCGCGGTGGCAATGGCCACCGCCGTTCCCCACAAGCGGTGGTCGACGGCTGCCTGCTCGAGGGCAGTCGCAGCATTTGCCGGTGCCTGGATCGCCTGGACATAGTCGCCGGTCAGCGGAATCGTCATCGCGAGAGACTGGCCGACGCCGCCCAGGATGCCGCCGAGCAGGCCGTAGGTCGCGACCATCATCACGAGCCACAGCCAGATGATCCAGTTCGCCCGCAGCCGGGGCCCCGGGATACGATTCAACGCGGAAAGCGTGGTCTCGTTGGTGCTGACGGTGTAGCGGCCCAGTTCCACCTGGGCAAACACCTTGATCACGCAACCGAACACGATGATCCACAACAGCGTGATGCCGGCCTGTGCCCCCGCCTTGGTCGTGGCGATGAGTTCACCGGAGCCGACCAGGCCGGCCGCGACGATCATGCCCGGGCCCAGGTAGCGGAGCACGTCCTGCCAGCGCGTGGGCGGCTCGCGTGTATCGCCGGCGGCCGGAGACTCGCCCGGCCTGGCTTCAGCGACCATGCGACCGGCTGGTTGTGTCACTCGTCACGTTCCCCTCAATCGCACTTGCCGCGACACAGGCGTGCCCGGTTTGGCGGGAGAATGCAGAATAGGCCAAGTCACGCGGTGGTGCGTATCCCGACCGGCGAACGTGCGCGCCGTGGCCGGCCTGGCCTTGCGTTGGCGACAACGATTGCCGAGCATGGCGCACAGGGGAGGGCAGTGCCATGGAAATTGACATTATTCTGAACGAGTTTGCATCGCCGGCAGAGGCGGCGGAACTCGGGTTGCTGGCCGAGAGCTATGGGATCCGCGGCGTCTGGTCCAGCAATTACGGCTGGTCGCGCGACGCGTTCTTCACCCTGTCCCTGCTGGCCGACCGCTCATCACGAATCCGGATGGGGCCCATGGCCGTCAGCCCGGCCGAACTGCACCCGCTGAAGATGGCAAACTTGCTGTTCTCACTGAACGAGCTCAGTCACGGCCGCGCGATGATCATGGTGGGTGGCGGTGGTGCGGTGCTGCAAGCGCTGGGTATGGAGCGCGAGCACATGATCGGCTCGGCGCGCGAGTGCCTGCAGATCCTGAAGGCAGCATCGCCGGACGAGACCCTGAACTTCAAAGGCAGGATTCACACGGTCTACGGCTATCGGCCCGAGTGGGCGACGGACACGCCGCCGCTGATCTATTTCGGCTCCAACCACCCGCAGAGCCGGCGCATGTCTGCCGAACTCGCCGACGGGCTGATTACCAGCGACTTCTGCGTGCCGCTGATGAAAAGCTTCATCGACGAGACCCACAAGGAGCTGGGTGAATTCGGTCGCCCACCGGGGGATTTCCGGATCAGTAATTTCTGGGCCTGGCACATCAAGGCAGACCCGGACGCGTCTTACCACGAAGCCCGGCGGGAGCTGATCCTGCGAGGTTACCTGGGCGAGCAGTATTTCGAGCCGTTTCTCGACCCGGACGAGGTGCAGCTGATGCGCGAGCACTTCAAGGAGTTCATGGATGCATTCATGAATCGCAGTGGCGTGATCGAGAACGTGCCCGACTCACTGGTCCGCAAGATGATCGACAACATCTCCTTTGCAGGCGGGCTGGATGCGATCGATGCCGCGGTGGACACGTTGCGGGCTTTTGCGGATGCCGGTCTCACGGAGATCGCGCTGCGCGTGCACGACGATCCCGCCGACGCGATCCGGTTGATCGGTGAACGGGTACTGCCTGCGCTGCAATGAGACCGGTAAGGGCCTCGTTGCCTAGCCCTTCTTGCCGGCGCGCTCGATCGCTTCATTGATCAGCCGGCGCGCCACGTCTGCGTCGTGCCAGTCACCGATCTTGACCCACTTGCCGGGCTCCAGGTCCTTGTAGTGCTCGAAGAAGTGCTCGATCTGGTGCAGCGTGATGTCGGGCAGATCAGCATAGTTGTGCACATCGTCGTAGCGTTTCGTCAGCTGGTGTGACGGTACGGCTAGCACCTTCTCGTCCTGGCCCGCATTGTCTTCCATGATCAGCACGCCGATGGGCCGCACGTTGATCAGGCAGCCCGGCACCAGCGCGCGGGTATTGCAGACCAGTACGTCAATGGGGTCGCCGTCTTCGGACAGGGTGTGCGGGACGAAGCCGTAGTTGCCCGGGTAGGCCATGGGCGTATAGAGAAAGCGGTCTACGACCAGCGTGCCCGCGTTCTTGTCCATCTCGTACTTGATCGGCTGGCCGCCCACCGGGACTTCGATGATCACGTTGATGTCTTCGGGCGGGTTGTGGCCAATCTCAATGGCGTCGATACGCATCGGAACCCCCTGCGTGTGCGTGCGCAGAGTCTACCGTGGCGCGCCGGGCAAGTCCGCTTCGGTTCTGCCTCGGGACCGGCAGATCCGCCATTCAGGCGGCGATTGGCGCCTCTGGTGGTGCAGCAGCAAGCGCCGCAATTCCGGCCAGGCAGAACCGGGGGTCGAGCAGGTCTTCGCCGATGTCACTCACGTCGGTTCCACGCAGCATCAGCGCCCGGTAAGCGCCGGCGCCGCGGATGTCCCCTGCGAGGCGAAAACCGACGATGCGGCCGTCGGTCAGGAAGATTTTTCGCAGCTGGTCGCCGCGGCGCCAGCGAAGCTCGGCCTCACCTTCCATTTCGCCCACGGCCATGATCGGCAGCCCCAGGTGCTTCATGCTGTTCATGCGTTCGGCGCCTTCATAGTCCGCCGCGAAGCCGAGCATGTCCCGCGCGACCACCTGGCCCTGGGCCCTCGCGTTGGGCCAGATCGCATGCACGAAACGCTGGCCTGATTGTCGGTCCCAGGTCTCTGCCACGTCGCCGGCAGCCCAGATATTCGGCAGATTGGTTCGCAGCCGCCGGTCCACCAGCACGCCCCAGTCGATCTCCAGGCCGGACCCGTCCAGGTAATCCACGGTGGGTTTCACGCCGGTCGCGGCGAGGTACGCGTCGGCGGTCTGCTTGTCGCCCGCGGCGGTCTCCACGCCGCACGCGTGGTCTTCGCCGACGAATCGGCGCACTTCGGTGTTCAGGCGCACCTCGACCCCGCGGGCCTGCAGTTCCGCGAGCACGAGTCCGGCCGTTTCCTGGTCAAGCACGTTCGGCATGACCCAGCCGCGCTGTTCCACCATCGCGACGCCCAGGCTCAGGGACCGGAGCATGAGCGCGACCTCGACACCGATAAACCCGGCGCCGACGATCAGCGCGTTCTCGACCTCCCCCTTGCCAGCATGGTCCACCAGGTCGCGGGCTGCAGTCAGGGACTTGAAGTTATAGACGCCGGGAAGGTCGTAGCCGGGCACCGGTGCGTAGAGGCGGCTGCCCGTGGCGATGACGAGGCGGTCGTAGTCCAGCTGGCTGCCGTCAGCGAGGGCGACGGAATGCGTTTGCGGGTCCACGGACACGACTTGCACGCCGCACCGGTAGTCAACGCCCAGCCGCTCGCAGACATCGGTGCCCTGCCAGTAAAGGCTCGCCTCGTTACCCGTGGTGAAGTGGTCCGCCATCGCGGGCGGTGAGTACGGCGGGAAGGGCTCGCCGGATACCAGCATGATATCCAGCTGCACCCCGGCGCGGCCTTCCAGCGCGCGCAACTCCTGCGCGGTGGTCAGGCCGGCTGGCCCCGCGCCCAGGATCAGGACGCGCATTGCAGCAGCTCCGGTTCTTCTGCCAGCAGCGCATCGAGGAGCCGGTCGAGGGGTATGCAGAACGGTGTCGGTCTGCCGTCGAGCAGTTCACCCACATCGGGTTCGATTTCCGGCAACAGTCTGTCTTCAGGCAGCCAGTGTCGACTCGTGAAGTGAAAACCACCTTGATCGTCGATGCGGGCCAGTGCGCGCGCGAAGTCGGCCTCGCTGCGGGCGCGATTGACGACAAAATGAATGTGCGCGATGCCGAGCTCCCGGGCCAGGCGTGCCGTCTGCAGTGCCACCTGCACGCCGTTGAAACTCGGATCGCTGACGACGACGGCGTGGCGGAAGCCCTTCGCCAGCGCGCGGCCGAAGTGCTCGAAGCCCGCCTGCGTGTCCATCAGGATCGCTTCGTTACGGCGCAGGCTGACCGCGTTGGCCACGGCTGCCAGCAAAGAGTTCTCCGGACACAGGCAGCCGGCCGCCGGCTGCACGGTGTTGCCCATTACCAGCAGGCGGACCTCGTCGGGCGCACGAATCCCGAAACGGTCGACAACATCGTCGACGTCGGGGTTCAGGCGGAAGAACAGTCCCCACCCGTCGCCTGGCCTCGCACCGGTCTTCTCCTCCACGTAGTCCGCGTTTTCACTCAGGGGTACCAGTTGGCGCGCCTGCTCGAACGGTGTGCCCAGCGCGTACGGCAGATTCATCTGCGGGTCGGCGTCCAGGGCCAGCACGCGGTAGTGCCGGCGCGCCAGCATGCGCGCCAGCAGCGCCGTCAGCGTCGTCTTGCCGACGCCACCCTTGCCGGTCACGACCACGCGAAAGTCATCCCCGTGCGCGCGCGAGGTGAGACCAGCCTCGTGGCGGTGCGAGTGCTCAGGGCAGGTATTACACATCGGCGTGGCCCTCGTGCGCTGCCGCGATCAAGCCGCCTGGCTCTTGATCTCGGTGGCCGCGATGAATGGCAGCCCGAGGCCTTCGCGCTGCTGCTCGATGTGCCTGCGAATCAGCACGGCGGCCTGCTCCGGATCCGGCTCCACGGCAAACTTCGCGCCGACTACATCGTCGAGCCCGTCAGCCAGCAATTGCACGACGTTCTGGCTGCCGAACACCGGGGGCTGGACACCGAGCACCGTGTAGATCCCGCTGGCCACCACGTACGCGCCGATCGAAACGGCCTTTTCCGAGTACCACTCGGGCGCAGCGCCAGCCAGCGGCAGCTGGGAGATGTCCACACCCAGGTGTTTTGCGAGGGCCGCGGCCAGCACCAGGATCCGCGTGTTGTCGACACAGGAACCCAGGTGCAGCACCGGGGGTATGCCCAGCGCCTTGCAGACTTCGGACAGCCCCGGCCCCGCCATGTCGGCGGCAGCGGGCACCATCTGTCCGGCCTTGCCATTGGCGACTGCCGAGCAACCGGTGACCAGCACGAGGATATCGTTCTCGATCAGTCGCTTGCACAGCGTCACGTGACCGTGGTCCTGGGAAATCTTCGGGTTGTTGCAGCCGACGACCCCCACGGCACCGCGGATCTTGCCGGCGGCGATCGCTTCGACCAGGGGCTCCGGCGTACCGCCCAGCGCGCCCAGGATCGCCTCAATCGAGAAACCCGCCATCATTTCCACGGACCCTTCCGGAATCTGGACCCGGTCCGGGTTGCGGTTCGAGTAGGCTTCGACGCCGCGCCTGACAATTTCCTTGCCGATTTCCAGACCGCGGTGCGGGTCGAAAGAGATGTGCGTGGCGCCGGTGAACTTGGCCTTGTCGGCCGTAGAGATCACCTCCGTGTGGAAACACTTGGCCACGTCCGTGACCGCCGGCATGATGCACTGGTAGTCCACGACCATCGCATCCAGCGCGCCCGTGAGCAGGACCAGTTCCTGCATCAGGTGGTTGCCCGCCATCGGCAGGCCCTTGCGCATCTGCAGTTCGTTACCCGTGCAGCACAGGCCGACCAGGTTGATCCCTGCCGCGCCTTTTTCCTTCGCCAGGGCGACCAGCTCCGGGTCCTCGGCTGCCTGCATGATTACGTCCGACAGCATCGGGTTGTGACCGTGCAGCGCAATGTTCACGGAATCGGCCTTCAGCGTGCCGAGGTTCACGCGTGACATGATGGGCTTCGGCGTACCGAACATCACGTCGGACAGTTCGGTCGCCACCATGGAACCGCCCCAGCCGTCGGACAGGCTGGTGCGCAGCGCGTGGAGCAGGGTATTCACGTGGTCGTTGTCCACGCCCATGTGGGTGCGGTGGAGCATTTCCACGTTCTCCCGGTCGATGCCCCGCGGGGTAATACCCAGTTCGTCCCACAGCTTGCCGCGTTGCTCGGGCAGCCGGTCCAGGAAACCGATCCGTTCCTTGCGGCTGCCGTAGTCTTCCATCATCGCGTCGGCGAGTTCGCGCGCGACCTCGTCAACGGCGCGCCCGTCGGTCTCGATGCCCCATTCGCCCGCCAGCGCGAGCAGCTTGCCCTCGTCACGGATTTCGTAGCCCGTGGTCTTACCTGCGGCCAGTTCACTGAAAACCTCGAGGATGTCGCGACCGTGATCGGAGTGGGCCGCCGCGCCGGCCGCGATGGTGCGACCCAGGTTGCGGGCGACGATGATGTCGGCATCGGCTCCGCACACCCCTTTTTGCGGGCCGTCGCCAAAGGGATCAACCCGGCACGGGCCCATCGCGCAGTTGCGGCAACTGACGCCCATCGAGCAGTAACCGCATTGCGGTTCCTGGGCTTTCAGGCGGTCCCAGACCGTCTCGATGCCTTCTTCGCGCGCACGCACGAGCATTTCGCGTGCATCGTTATTGATGCTGAGTTTGCGGATGTTGTCGGGAGCGGTCATTTCAAGCCTCCTCGTTGACTTCTGCCGCGGCCTGGCCCCACGCCCGCCAGCCGGCAATGCTGTCGGGGGGTGGCGTCGCTGGCGTCTGTGCCGCCGTCGCTGCGAGCACGGAGTTGCTTTCCCGGACCCGCCCGGCAGCGACCAGCTCGTTCAATTCGCCGAACACCAGTGCATCCACCTTGCAGACTTCCACGCAAGCCGGTTCTTCGTTTCGCTCCAACCGATCGACACAACCGTCGCACTTGGTGGCCACCGTGCGTGCCGGCATCCCGTTGGCCTGGGCATGGAAGGTGACGGCGTCGAAGGGACATACCATCGCGCACATCGCGCAGGCGATGCATTTGTGAATGTCCAGGGACACCACATCGTGTTCGGTGTTTCGGGCGATGGCGCCGGTGGGGCAGACCTGCTCGCAGGGGGCCGGGTTGCAGTGGCGGCAGCGGTTCGGGAAGGAGGAGTGCATCGCGTGGCCCGCCGCAACGTGAATGCGGGCACGCGGCAAAGGCTCCTCGGATAGTGCCGTAGTTGGATCCAGGCTTCCCGAATGGGCGACCGCGCAGGCAAATTCGCACTGTCGGCAGCCGACGCATCTTTCCGGGTTGACGAAGACGGTTTTCATGGCACCCTCGCTTGGTTACCCGCCCCCTTTGTTTCGGCGTTTTCCTTCGAAAATATGTTTGCCTCTCGGTGCAGTATCAACAATCGGGAGATGTACCTAGGCAGGGTGGACGTGCGGCAAAGCGAATGCCCTTTCGCCGTGGGTATCGCTGTCGGACTCGCGGTGCGGCAGCGCGACAAACCGGCCGCCACCGCGGTTAAGATGACGCCGTGAATCCTGACGCCGACCGGGTCCTGCCACCACTGATCGCTGCCTTGCTGGATGCGGCCCGTTTTCCGCATCCAGTGGTCGGGGTCGAGCTCGTGGAAACGCACATCTCGTGGGTGCTGCTGGCCGGGGATTTTGCCTACAAGATCAAGAAGCCCGTGGACCTGGGGTTCCTGGATTTCTCGACGCTGGACAAGCGGCGCCATTACTGCGAAGAAGAAGTGCGGCTGAACGAGCGCCTGGCGCCGGGCCTGTACCTCGACGTGGTCCCGATCGGCGGTACCCCAGAGCAACCCGCATGGGGCCAGGGTCGAGCCATCGAGTACGCCGTGCGTATGCGGCGTTTTCCCCAGCAAGCACAGCTGGATCGCATGCTCGACGCCGGCGAGCTGCGTGTTGACCACCTCGATGCCTTTGCCCGGCTCATCGCCGAATTTCATGGCTCCGCCGCGATCGCGGGTGCGCAGACGCCTTTCGGCGAGCAGGCCACGGTGTATCGGCCGATCGAGGAAAACTTTCACGCGCTGCGGGGCGCCTTGAGCTCGCGCACCGTGCTGGATCAGCTCGATGGCGTCGAGGCGTGGGGCATGGATCGTTTCCTGGCGCTTCGTGACCTGCTAGCGGCCCGCAAGCACGACGGTTTCGTGCGCGAGTGCCACGGTGACCTGCACCTGCGCAACCTGGCGTGGGTCGACAATCAGCCACTGGCCTTCGACTGCATCGAGTTCGATCCCGCGCTGCGCTGGATCGACGTCATGAGCGAGATCGCCTTCCTGACCATGGACCTGCGGGCGCGCGCTCAACCGGCCATGGCCGGGCGTTTTCTGAACCGTTACCTGGAGCGCACCGGCGACTATGCCGGCCTCGCGTTGCTGGCCTTCTACCAGGTCTACCGCGCGCTGGTGCGGGCGAAGGTAGACGCGATCAGGCTCCACCAGGCCGATATCTCGGCCACCGAGCAGGCGCAGGTGGAAGCCGAATGTGCCCGCTACCTGCAGCTGGCCCGGGAGTTCGGAAATCCCGGCTCGCCGTGGCTGGTCATTACCCGCGGCATGTCGGGTTCCGGCAAGACCACGCTGAGCGCGGGGATCATGGAGCGGCTGGGCGCGATCCGGATCCGTTCAGACGTGGAGCGCAAGCGACTGTTCGGTCTGCCGGCGGAACAGCGTGCCGGGGCGGCACCGGGGCAGGGGATCTACACGGCGGAAGCCGGTCGCAAGACCTATGGCCGGTTACTGGAGCTGGCCGGAACGATCCTGGACGCAGGCTACCCGGTGATCGTGGATGCGGTGTTCGCCGAGCCCGAGCAGAGGTCTACTTTCCAGGCGCTCGCGGCAGACCGAAGCCTGCCGTTCCTGATCCTGGAGTTCTCGGCGTCTCCCGGCGAGCTCCGCGAGCGCATCACCGGCCGGCCCAAGGGGGCGTCCGATGCGGGGCTCGCCGTGCTGGAGCGGCAGATCGCCACGTGGCAGGCACTCTCGACTGCGGAGCAAGGCTGCCTGCTCACGATAGATACGGAACAACCGCTGGACGCTGACCGCATGGCCGCCAGGATCCGGCGCGCGCTGCGCAGGGACTGAACGCGCCCTTTGCCGGCGTGTCAGCCCGTGAGAATCACGGAGCAATTGATGCGGTCGAGGACGTCGAGCGCAAGATGGCGATCCGCCTGTGCTTCATCGCGCGGCATTACCAGCAGGCGGGCGGCCGCGCGCGTGGTTGCGGCCGCGATCTCCGCGGCGCGATCCTGCATATCGAGCTGGTGGTAACTGGCCGCGGGATAATCCCCCACCATGTTTTTGGCCTGGTCACGCAACTCGGCCTGCTGCTGTTTGTCCGCCGCCGGCAGCAGCACGGACAGCGCCAGGCCGTCGGTCCGGGCGATGTCGATAGCCGTCTGCAGGGCAGCACGCCCGCCCTCGGTGTCCTGGTAGACCACCGCGACACAGCCGGCGCTCTGGGGCGGTTCCTGCACGATGACCAGCGTCCGGGGACCGCTTGCCAGCAGTTCCGGAATCTGCACGCGCAACGAGAGCCGCTGGCCCATCCAGTCGCGGGCGCTGGCGACCACGAGCACGTCGAATCCGGCGCTGGCCTCCCGCAGCGATGTGGCCATGGGGCCCCGGGTCACCCGGAAAGTCGATGCCACATTCATGGCGCGTGCGCGACGTTCAAAAGCGGCCCTGACGCGTTGCCCCTGCGCGCGGATTTGCCGTTCCATGTCGGCCGCATCCGGCACCCTGGAGCTCGCGTCCTCGACCCGGATCTCCCGGGACACCGGCAGGCGGCTCAGGTTCAGGACTTCGAGATCTTCGATAAACAGTCCGGTGATCTCGGCGGGCTCGCGTGTCCACAGGCTCGTGAGTGCATGCTCGACGCTGCGTGGCGTTGCCGACAAGCTCATCGAGACCAGTATTCTGCGCCGGCCAGCCATGGTCATTCGCCGTCTTTAGGGGTGCGGCGCTTTTGCTTCGCGGGCTTCGCGGCAAATTCCCGCCGATGTTCAGCCATGGACCGCAATACGTTCTCGACGCTGCGGTTTACGCTGTTGACCGGAAAGACGCCGTCCTCGTCGCGGCTGCCGGCATCGCGGCCGGTGAGAAGGCTGATTGCCTGGTCGACGTTCTGCAGCGGGTACACGTGGAAACGCCCCTCGGCAATCGCGGTGACCACGTCTCCGCGCAGCATCAGGTGCTGTTCGTTGTCGGCGGGAATCAGCACACCCTGGTCGCCCGTCAGCCCCCGTGCATTGCAGATGTCGAAAAAGCCTTCGATCTTCTGATTGACACCACCGATAGCCTGCATGCGGCCGTGCTGATCGACAGATCCCGTCACGGCCAGGTTCTGCTTGACCGGGATCTCGGCAATCGCCGAGATGAGCGCAACAAATTCGGCTACCGACGCGCTGTCACCATCCACACCACCGTAGCTTTGCTCGAAGACGAGGCTGGCGCCCAGCGACAACGGCACATCACGCGAGTACCTGGCGCCGAGCAGCGCTGACAGGATCAGCACGCCCTTGCTGTGTATCGAACCACCGAGCTCCGACTCGCGTTCGATGTCGATGACACGGCCTTCACCCAGCCGCACCGTCGCGGTAATTCGCGCGGGCTGACCGAAGGCGAACTCGCCCAGCTGGATGACTGACAGGCCGTTCACCTGGCCGGGCCGCTCACCTTCTGTGCGGACATGAATCGTATTGCGTTCGATGGCCTCCAGGGTCTCGGTCCGCAGGCGGTCCAGGCGGTGCGTGCGCCGTTCCACGGCCAGGTCGACGTCCTGTGCTTCGGCCTGTTCAACACCTCGTTCCCGGCCCAGGAAATCCGCCTCGCTGAGCAGGTCCGTCACCCGTTCCACACCGGCCGACAGCTTGTCCGAGTCGCCTGCCGTCCGGGAACTCTCTTCGATGACGCGTGCGATGGCTGCCGCGGAGAACGGCAGTAATTCCTTGCGTTGCACGATGGTCGCCAGCATCTGACCGTAAAGGGGCACGTTCTCGGCTGTGCGTGGAATACGATCCTCGAAGTCGGCCGCCACTTTGAACAGCTGGGGGAAGTCCGGGTCGAGCTGGCACAGCAGGTAGTAGAGCAGGCGGTTGCCCACCAGCGCGACCTTCACATCCAGGGGCATCGGGTCGGGCTCCAGGCTTTCGGCGGACATCAGGCTGAGGAGTTGCGCGACGGATTCGATCCGGACCTCGCGGTTCTTCAGCGCCCGTTTCAACGCATCCCAGGCGAAGGGCTGCATCAGGACTTTTTCCGCATCGAGCACGAGGTAGCCGGCGCTGGCCCGGTGCAGGGCGCCCGCTCGGATCATCGTGAAGTCGGTGATGAGGTTGCCGTATTGCTGCGTGTGCTCGATATGTCCTACCAGGTTCTGGTGGGTTGGATTGCTCTCGTACACCACGGCCGCTTCGGCGCCGGGCGCCGCTGAAACGAGTACGTTGACCTCGTAGCGCCGGAACAGGCGGGAGGTATCGACGCGCATGCCTGGCGGCAGGTTCGCCTGGTCTTCCGGAATACGAAATTCCTGGGCCCTCTCGATGACGTCGGCTTTCAGCGCATCCAGAAACTCGGTGGCGGGTGGCATCTCCTTGTAGCCTTCACGCAGGGTAGAGATCAGCGCACCCACTGCCAGGTTCGTCACGTTGGCGTCGAGATCCCGAATCTCCTCGCGTTTCTCCTTGTGCCAGTTCGGTACGTTCTCGAAATGCTGGCGAAGGCGGTCCGTCAACCGGTCGATGTCTTTTTCGATTTGTTTTTGCTCTGCGGCGGGAAGGGCGTCGAAATCTTTTTCCCCCAGCACGGCCCCGTCGCGTATGGGCGCCAGTGCGAACCCGTGCGGTGTCGGCAGCAGGCCGAGGTTGGCATTCTCGGCCTCTTCCTGGATCGCTTCCATCGCTTTTTTATTGCGATCTTCGAATGCCTGTTCGATCTCGGCACGGCGATTGCGATAGTTTTCGCTTTCAAAAGCTGCGGGAATTGAAACTCGCAGTTCTTCGATCAACCGCGTCACATCCTGTTTCAGCTTCAGCCCGACGCCGGCGGGCAGGGGCAAGCCCTTTGGCTTCTGCGGGTCCTCGAAATTGTTGACGTAGCACCAGTCGGTGGCCGGCTTTCTGCGCTGTGCTTCCCGACGCAGCATCTCCAGCGTCACTTCATGGCGACTGCTGCCGGGATTGCCGAGCACGTACAGGTTGAAACCCTCGTGCGGGATTCGGGCGCCGAACTCCAGCGCGCTCAGCGCGCGCTCCTGGCCCACCAGCGTGACGTCGGCCTCGACGTCTGCGGTCGTGGCGAAGCCGAGCGCTGCCGGGTCACAGCGGTGCACGACGGCCTCGGCTGGCAGGGCCTGCGGCGGAGTTGCGGCGGACTTGTCCTGACCGGGCATGTCGACTCCAGGTGAGTGAAACGGCGTAGCATCGCTCTTGTGGGCGGCTTCGGGCCTATATTATGCCGCGTCCCTGACGCGGGCCAGCGCCAGCGCCAGTGCGGCAACCAGCAGGATCACGCCCGCCGCGCGGTCCCGGATGACGCTGGAACGCGTTTCGTGCAGGGCCTTGCCGATCTTTGCCGCCAGCGCGGCGTAGGCGCAGTCGAAACCCAGCGCGAGTAACCAGAAGGTGAGCGCCATCAGGACCAGCTCCGCCTGCGGCGAGACGGTGCCCGTCAGGAACTGCGGGAAGAACGCGACGAAGAACAGCATGGTCGTTGGATTGGTCAGTGACACCAGGAAGCCCTCACCGAAGGCGGTACCCTGGCGCGGTCGCGGTGCGACACCAGCCGCCGGCTGCGCGCCGGCGCCGCGCCAGCGACGGATGCCGAGCCAGGTCAGGTACGCGATGCCCACCCACCGGATCAATCGTTGGCCGACAGCCACTTGCGTGATCAGGGACGTCAGGCCCGCCACCGCGATGGCGAGCTGGATGACCATTGCGGCGCTGATACCCGCAACAGTAAAAAAACCGGCGCGGATGCCGTCGCGCAGTGCGGTTGCGACGATTAGCAGGATGCTGGGTCCGGGAATGACGATCACCGCGGTAGACACCGCAATGAAGGCGAATAAGGCGCCCCCGCTCACCCTCGCGTGCCTTCAGTCGGCTTCGCGGTCTGCATCGCAGCAATGGGTGTCCGGCTGGGTGAGCACCGAACTGGTGGCCGGCGTCGGCCTGAATACGGTGCAGCCCTTCAGCCCCAGCCGGTAAGCCTCGCCGTACAGGCCGGCAAATTCCTCAAACCCCGAGGCGGCCGGCACGTTAACCGTCTTGGAAATCGAGTTGTCGACCCACGGTTGCAGTGCGGCCTGCATGGCCAGGTGATCGCGCGCACTGACGGCGGTTGCGGCGATGAACTCTGACGGCGTGTCGGCGCCGGGGTGTTCCCGTTGCCAGCTGTCCCACGCTGCGTCCCGGACCCGGTAAGTGTGACGCTGGCCGTCGGCCCCCAGCACCTGCCGGTCGAACTCCAGCGCAAACATGGGTTCGATACCGCTGGAGACATTGTTCGCGAGCAGGCTGATGGTGCCGGCCGGGGCGATGGCCAGCAGGTGACTGTTGCGAATGCCCGACCGGGCAATCCCGGCCCGAATATTCTGCGGCAGTCGTTTGGCAAACGGCCCTTGCAGGTACTCCTCGCCGTCGAACGCGGGGAACCGGCCGCGCTCGTCGGCGAGATCCACCGAGGCCTGGTACGCGGCATGGCAAATGGCCTGCAGGATTCGTGCCGCAGTGTCCCGCGCGCGTTGCGTGTCATAGCGTTGGCCGAGCATGGTCAGCGCATCGGCCAGGCCGGTCACGCCGAGGCCCAGCCGCCGGGTCTCCCGGGCGGCCGCTGCCTGTTGCGGCAACGGATAGCGGGAAATCTCGATCACGTTGTCGAGAAAGCGGACTGCGAGCCGCGCGGCTGCCTGCAGAGCTTCCATGTCCATCGCTGCGGCTGGCGTGAAAGCCCGGCTGACGAAACGGGTCAGGTTTAGTGAACCCAGGTTGCACGCACCGTAAGGGGGGAGGGGGATCTCCCCGCAGGGGTTCGTGGCCGTGATCTGCTCCCGGTACCACAGGTTGTTCTCGCGATTGATGGTGTCGATGAACAGCACGCCCGGCTCGGCGACCTCGTAGGCAGCGCGTTGCAGTCTTTCCCACAGGGCCCTGGCCGGCACGATCCGCGCCACTCGGCATGCCACTTCGCCGGCGGTATTGCTCCAGCG
Organism: Chromatiales bacterium; assembly: GCA_020351875.1. Taxonomy (GTDB): domain Bacteria; phylum Pseudomonadota; class Gammaproteobacteria; order Steroidobacterales; genus J054. The sequence continues at coordinate 192,624 of CP070671.1, forward strand.
CCGGTGAATGACCGCGCCTTCCGCCGCATCGTCCGCCACGGGAAATACCAGTGGCCACTCCTGGTCGTTCTGAACCGCGGTCATGAAGTCGTCGGTGACCTGTACCGACAGGTTGAAGTTGCGCAACGCCGCAGGGTCGCGTTTGGCGTCGATGAAGGCTTCGATGTCGGGGTGGTCTATGCGCAGGGTGGCCATCATTGCGCCGCGCCGGGCGCCGGTGGACAGCATCGTCGCGCACATCGCATCCCAGATGTGCATGAAGGACACCGGCCCGGACGCAATGGTGCCCTTGCCGCGCACGGGGGTGCCGGCAGGCCGCAGCGTGGAGAAGTCATGGCCGATGCCGCCGCCCTGCTGCATCGTGACTGCGCCGGCCTTCAGTGAGTCGAAGATGCCCTCCAGGGTATCGTCGATGGGGCCCATGACGAAGCAGTTGAATAACGTGACGTCGCGATTCGTGCCCGCGCCGGCGAGGATGCGGCCGCCCGGCAGGAACCGGAAGTCCTGCAGCAGCCCCTGGAAGGCCTCGGTCCATTTCTCACGATGCTGGTCTTCCGCCTCTGCCACCGCCGCCGCCACGCGTCGCCAGGTGTCCGCCACCGAGGTTTCGCGGCCATGACGGTACTTCGCCGCCCAGACCTGGCGGGAGAGCTCGTTTTGAGTGAGGTTTGCCGGACTCATGTCAAACCGCCCGATCCCCAGCAGGGTTCACGCAAGCGATCGCGGCGCCAGGCGCCCGCGGACCGCTAACCTGCCTGCAGTGTACAGCCAGGGTGGCCGGTGTTGCGGGAAGTTGCGGCCCCGCGCGAGCGGCCGGTAGCGCTCACACGCGGCGGTCAGTCGTGCCTTTGCGCCGCTCGATGCCGTGGATGATCGTGTTCAGGGTTTCGCAGGGTCGCATCGCTTGAGCGGTCAGTTCGGGGTCGGGATGGTAATAGCCGCCAATGTCCACGGCCTGACCCTGGACCGCGTTCAGTTCCTCGATGATCGCGTCTTCCTGTTCGGCAAAGCGCTCCGCGATGGGCGTGAAGCGGCCTTTCAGTTCGGCGTTCTCGTCCTGCTGCGCGAGGGCTTCGGCCCAGTAACGGGCCAAGTACACATGGCTGCCGCGGTTACCCAGCTCGCCGACTTTGCGTGACGGCGAGCGATTGAACTCCAGGAACTTGCCCGTGGCCACGTCCAGCGTGTCGGCCAGCACCTTCGCCTTCGCGTTGCCGGTCTTCTCCGCGAGGTCCTCCAGCGATACTGCGAGAGCCAGGAACTCGCCCAGCGAATCCCAGCGCAGGTGGCCTTCCTTCAGAAACTGCTGCACGTGCTTCGGCGCCGAGCCGCCTGCACCGGTCTCGTACAGGCCGCCACCGGCCAGCAACGGGACGATCGACAGCATCTTCGCGCTGGTGCCGAGTTCCAGGATCGGGAACAGGTCTGTGAGGTAGTCCCGCAACACGTTGCCGGTGACCGAAATCGTGTCCTGCCCGGCGCGCACGCGCTTCAGGGTGGCACGCATCGCTTCCACGGGCGGCATGATCTCGATGTCCAGGCCCGTGGTGTCATGGTCCTGGAGGCAGGTTTCGACCTTTTCGATCAGGTTACGGTCGTGGGCGCGCGCCTTGTCCAGCCAGAAGATGGCCTGGGCACCCGTTGCCCTGGCACGGCTCACCGCCAGGCGCACCCAGTCGCGAATGGGCAGGTCCTTGGTCTGGCACATTCGCCAGATGTCGCCCCGCTGCACCGGGTGCTCCATCAGTACCTTGCCATTCACGCCCACGACACGCACGCGACCGTCGGCGGCGACCTGGAAGGTCTTGTCGTGGGAACCGTACTCCTCGGCTTTCTGGGCCATCAGCCCGACGTTCGACACGTTGCCCATCGTGGTGACGTCGAAGGCGCCATGCGCTTTGCAGTCGTCGATGACAACCTGGTAAATGCCGGCATAGCAGCGATCGGGAATCATTGCCTTCATGTCGTGCAGCTTGCCGTCCGGGCCCCACATCTGTCCCGATGCGCGCAGGGCCGCCGGCATGGACGCGTCGATGATGATGTCGCTGGGCACGTGCAGGTTGGTGATGCCGCGATCAGAATCCACCATCGCCAGGGCCGGCCGCGTCTCGTACACGGCCTGCAGGTCAGCTTCGATGGCTTCACGTTGCGCGTCCGGCAGCCCCTGGATTTTCGTGTAGACGTCGCCGATGCCATTGTTGGGATCGACGCCCAGCTCGTCGAAGACCAAGGCGTGCTTGTCGAATACGTCGGCGTAGTAGATCTCTACCGCGTGGCCGAACATGATGGGGTCGGACACTTTCATCATCGTGGCTTTCAGGTGCAGCGACAGCAGCACGTCCTGCTCTTTCGCCGCCCTGGTCTCCCGCGCGAAGAAATCCCTGAGGGCCGAGCAGCTCATCACTGCCGCGTCGATCACTTCGCCCGCGGTGACGTGGGTCGTCTCTTTCAGTGTCGTCACCGTGCCGTCGTCCGCCACGTGCTCGATACGCATGTTTCCCGGTGTGGACTTCACGTACGACTGTTCGCTCGAATAGAAGTCGTGATCGTCCATGTGGGCGACATGCGACCGGCTGTCCCCGCTCCATTCACCCATCGAATGCGGGTGCTTGCGTGCGTATTCCTTCACTGCGACCGCCACCCGACGATCAGAATTGCCTTCGCGCAGTACCGGGTTCACCGCGCTGCCCAGGACCTTCGCATACCGTGCCCTGATGACTTCTTCGTCTTCCGTTTGCGGATCTTCCGGATAACCGGGCACGTCATACCCGTGCCGCTGCAATTCCTCGATAGCAGCCACCAGCTGTGGCACCGACGCGCTGATATTCGGCAGCTTGATGATGTTCGCTTCGGGGGTCGTCGCAATCTCGCCAAGTTCTGCCAGTGCGTCATGCTGGCGCTGGTCCGGTGTCAGGTTTTCAGGAAAGTTGGCGATGATTCTGCCGGCCAGCGAGATGTCCCGGGTTTCCACCCGGACGCCGGCCGTTGCGGCGAAGCCCTGGATAATGGGTAGCAGCGAAAAGGTGGCCAGGGCGGGGGCCTCGTCTGTGTAGGTGTAAATGATTTTCGACATCAGCGTGCTCGGCGTGTTTTGCGACGGGCCCGGCCGTCTTTCGCGACAGTCGGGTCGATGGTTTTTCGGGGTTGCGGGCGGGCTAGTTGCCGGCCGTGCCGGCAGCCGGGTCGCGAAAACCGGAGGATTAGTCCCGGCCACGGGACCCGCGGCGGGCGCTATTTTAACGCAGTGGGCGGGAAAGCATAGCGGCGCCGCACGGGCGCGGGCAGGCTAGCTGGCAGGGCAGGCGATGGTTCTCGGCGTGCCGGTTGCGTCGACCGTGGCCAGTTTCACTGGCCGGCGCCACACGCGCTGGACGTATTCCAGCACCTTCTCCGAGCGGCCAAGGTCCAGGCCCCGGCCGTCCGTCTCGTGTTCGTGCACGAGGTGCAGCGTGCCATCGGTGTCGACATGCTGGGCCAGCACCGTGGGGGCGCCGAAATGGTATTTCGGGGCCAGAATCTGGTCTCGCAGCTCGTTGATGTCCGTGTCCAGGATTGTGATCGTCCCGTCCTTGTCAGCTTCGTAACGGAACAGCTTCAGCTCTTCTGCCAGGTCTTCCGTCAGGTAGTTGCGGATGAAGCTGAAATCATCGTCCTGTTCGCGGATCTCGAAGGCCTTTTCCAGACCGTGCTCCTCGATGATCTTTTCCCACATGGAAAAGCCGAGGTGGTAGGGGTTCACATTCAATGAGGCCTGCTTGTCGGCCGCGTGCGGGCGAACAACGTCGGAGTGGGTCTTGATGGCGTCCAGGTAATCACTTTGCGGAAGGAAATCCGCTTCCCGCAACAGGCGCGCGTGCCAGTAGGAGGCCCAGCCCTCGTTCATGATCTGGCAGGCGAACACCGGGTAGAAGTAAAAAGACTCCTCGCGCACGGCCAGGAAGATGTCCCGCTCCCACGGTTCCATTTCCGGCGCAGACTGTGCCAGGAACCACAGCAGGTCGCGCTCCGCCGGGCCTGCTGCGGCGTTCTCGGGCTCCTCAGACCCGCCGTCTCCGGTCCCATCGCCTTCGCCGGGCAGGTCCCGGTAGCGGGCCTTGAACGGGTCTACGACAGGTTTGCCGTTGCCGTTCTCCCGGCCCTTCGCTTTGCCCCGGCGCACCCCTTTGAAAATGTCGATGTGGCTCTCCAGCGCCAGGGCCGCATCCAGCACGCGCTCCACCTTCTCTTCGCCATGTTCCTCGATGGCCATCGCGATGCGTCGTGCGTGACTGGCCGCCAGTTCCACGATCTTGTAGCCGAGCTGCTTCTGGCTGCGCCGGAACAACTCGTTGTTCTTCGAGAAATCCGCATGGCCGAGCACGTGGGCCGTGACCAGCGTGTTTTCCTGCACGCTGTTGTTCTTGGCCAGATAGGCCTGCCCGGGGTTGCCCGGGAACACCACTTCGAACAGTCTCGAATGGCCCATACGGTGCTGAATGAGCTGGTAGATGTAGCGCACGCCGAAGGACCAGTGCGGCATGCGCACCGGCAAACCGTACACGGCGATTTCCATCATGAAGCTGTCCGGGACTTCTTCGAAAGACACCGGGTAGTAGTCCAGGCCCTGATCCCGGCCGAGGGCTTCCAGCTTGACGAGGCGGTCTTCCAGGGTGCTTGTCATCGGCCGGGCCTCATGGCTGGGCAACGCGCGTCAGGCCGCGTCGCCGGTCAACTGTTCCTGGAAGAAACCACGTATCGCCTTCCAGATGGAATCGTTGCTGGTCAGTGCATAGCTGTCGCTGGCAGCGCCGGCCTCGGCAACGGCCGAGAAGATCTTGGCCGTTTCGGTCGTCAGCGCGCGCTCTTCCGAAGACGGCGTTTCGATGTAGCCCATGAAACTGCTCTGGTCGCCCAGGCGCTTCAGCAAGGCTTCGGCCTTGTCGTGATCGTCGCGGAAATTCTCGCCGTCTGACGCATAGAACAGGTAGATGTTGTACTGGGACGGGTCGTAGCGCTCTTCGATGGCCTGCGAGACCATGTTGAAGGCCGTGGACGCGACGGTACCGCCCGACCCGCGGACCTGGAAGAATTCGCTTTCCTCGAATTCCCAAGCCTTGACCGTGTGGGCCACGAACACGGTATCGATTTGCTGGTACTGGCGGCGCAGACCCTGCATCACCCAGAAGAAGAAGGTCTTGGCGAGCTGCCGGTCGCGCACCTGCATGCTCGATGACACGTCCATGGCGAAAAACACCACGGCCTGGGTACTGGGCTGCTGGCGTCGGGCCAGTTGCCGGAAGCGCAGGTCTTCGTCGATGAAGGCCGGGCCGTCCCGGTTCACCGCGCGGCGCTTGATCGATTCTTTCATCGACCGGCGCCGATCCAGCCGGGAGCGGGCCCCGCGCCGGTCCCAGCCTTCGCGCACGTATTCGTCGTCCTTGACCCCGCCGGACTTGGCCTCGAGATTGGGCAGCTTCAGCTCTTCCCACAACCAGTCGATGATGTCGTCAACCTTCAGCTCGACCGCGAACTGGTAGCCGCCGTCGCCTTCGCCGCCGGCCTCTTTGCCACCCTGCGATTGCCCCGGCTGCTTTTGGCCCAGCTTGTCGCCGGGCTTCGCATCGCCCTGGCCGGCACCCTGCTGCTTCGCGTTCTGCCGCAGGCGGAACCGGAAGTGCTCCATGATGCGCACCGGAATCTGCACCGTGCGATCGCCGCTGCCCATCACCTCCGCGTTGGAGATGACTTCGGGCAGCTTGTCCTTTACGGCCTGGCGGATCTTGTCGTTGTGCCGCAGCCAGTCCCTCGCCCCGCGGGAGAACAGGTCGTACCATTGGCGACCCGTGTCTCCGCCGTAGGCTGAGAAAGTTGACGGCGTATCGGTCATGCAAGATCTCCGGCTCTCAGCCTATTCCTGCGAGAGCAGCGTGGTGACGTAGTTCAGGGCCTCCTTGGCGCTGTGCTGGTCGTACCCGTATTCCTGCACGAGCCGGTCCTGCACCGCAGAGATTTTCTGCTCGGCGTCGTCGTCGGGCCGGGCGGCTGAGGTGACCAGCCGCAGCACGTCGCGCCGTTCCTCGAACAGGTACTGCTCGATGGCTTCGTGCAGGCGGCTGTGGCTGTCGAGCGTGAACTTCTCGCCGGCCTTGAAGGCCACCATGGCCTTGCGCACCACTTCCTGGCGGAAGGATTCCTTGCCGGAGTCCGAGATCTTGATCTTGTCTTCCACCGAGCGCAGGAAACGTTCGTCGGCATCGCGATCTTCGCCCGTGATCGGGTCGGTGAGCGTGCGATTGTCCAGCGCGGCTTCCACCTCGTCGAGGTATTTTTCCAGCAGTTGCTGGGCTTCGTCCTCGAAAGACGCGAACAAGGCCCGGTGCACGTCTTCCTTGACCCACCGGTTGTAGAAGTCTTTCCGCGCAATCACGAGAAAGTCCACCCACAATTTCTTCTGCGCGCTGTCCATGCGCGCGTCGCTCTCGATGGAGTCCTTCAGCGCCAGCAGCATTTCCATGCTCGTCAGGCTTTCGGCGTCGCTGCGCGTGATGGCATTGGAAATCGCGTTGATCACGAAGCGCGGGCTCACGCCGGACAGGCCTTCATCGGGGCACTCCGCGTGCAGCTTCGGTACGTCGGCAAGCGAAAAGCCTTCAGCATCTTCACCGGCAAACAACCGCAGTTTCTTCGACAGGTCGAGGCCCTCCCGCTCGGGCTTATCCAGCCGGGTCAGGATGGCGAAAACCGATGCGAGCTTGAGCACGTGCGGGTCGAGGTGCACGTCGCGGAACGCCGGCGCGTGGGAGACCAGCTTCTTGTAGATCCGCGCCTCGTCCGGATAACACAGCGTATACGGCACCTTGATAATGACCATGCGGTCGAGCAGCGCCTCGTTCTCCTTCTCCTGCAGGAATTTGTTGAACTCGGCGAGGTTCGTGTGTGCGACGATCGTCTCGTCCAGGTGAATCAGCGGGAAGCGCGACACCTTGACGTTCTTCTCCTGGGTCAGCGTCAGCAGCAGGTACAGGAATTCCCGCTTGACCTTCAGGATTTCGATCATTTCCAGCATGCCACGGCTGGCCGCATACACGGCACCGGACCAGGACCACGCGCGGGGATCGCCTTCGTCACCCACTTCGGCGACTTTCGACAGATCGACCGAGCCAACCAGGTCGGCGATGTCAGCCGTGGTCGGGTCGTGCGGCGCATAGGTGCCGATGCCAACTCGCGAAGCCTCCGACAGGAACACGCGTTCCACAGGGAAGTTCATGAAGTCGCCGTTGAACTCGTCGTCCAGCCGTGCCTGGCTGTGCGGGCTCATTTCGCCAACGATGTCTACGCTGTAGGTTTCGCGGAACTGGGCACGCATGCTCGTCGGGATCAGGTTCAGCGGGGACTCGTGCAGCGGCGAGCCCTGTAACGCGTAAAGGGCGCCTTCTTCCGTGTGGCTGTATTCCTCCAGCGCGCGCTTGAGCAGAATCACCAGGGAGGACTTGCCACCGGAGGGTGGGCCGAGCAGCAGCAACAGTCGGCGGCCGACGTCGGAACCGGCGCTGGCGCCTTTGAAGTATTCGACAACGCGATCGAGGGCAGAATCGATCCCGTAGAGTTCATCAACGAACAGGTCCTTCGGGACCGGCAGTTTGGTGCTTTCGCCGTCGGGCGAAGGGGTGCCGCGCTTTTCTTTCTGGTACCAGCACAGCATGTCGTACATGTACTGGTGGCTGCTGCGCGTGAAGCAGTGCGGGTTGGCCGGGAGAATATTTTCCAGGAAATCGCCGAATGTGCCGCGCCATCGTGACGCTTTGTGAGTTGACGCAAATGTCGTCAAGTCACTGATGAAACTATCCGCCACCGAGGTGGCTGCGTGCTCCGATTGGGGTACGGTCAACATAGCTGCTCTCCTATGGCCTTCGGAGGTCACTCGTACCGATTTGTTCTTGTTGTTAGCTGTTCGTCGAGTCCGCCCTCTGTCCTCCTTCGAAAAATGTGTATCGCGCTGGTCGCGTTGCCGGCTTCAAGCCTGGGCTCAGATTCGTCCTTTAACCTAATCCCTGCCGTGACTTCCATCACACTCTCAGTATCTTTTATTACATAAGCCGCCGGGGTACAACTGCGATTCCCTGCGCCATTCAGCGCCTTTTTCGGCGGCGGTATCAGGGCTGAGGCGGTTGCCCCATGTCGCATTGCAACGACCGCCCAGCGCACGGCTCGCGGGCATTTTGCGGCGCGCCATCAATCTCGCGACCACCCTGGGCTAAGGTGGCCACTGTTATGTGAAAAGGCTCGCGCGTGACTGATCAGGCCCTCCGGGTCGGCCCCATCCTGCTCGCCGACGGCATCCGACCGCGCCACGCGGTGAGCTTCTTGTTTGCCGCGTTCCTCGGCGTGTCGCTGACCACACTCATCAGCGCCATTCAGCCCTACGTGCTCAACGTGAATATCGGGTTGCCGGTGGCAGAGCAGGGGCGGGTCAGCGGGCAGATGGTGTTCTACGGCGAACTGGTGTTGCTGTTTGGCAGTTCGCTGATCGGCGTGTGGTCGGACCGCACCGGGCGCCGCACGGTCTTCATCGTGGGCATCACGATCCTGGCCATCGGCTACCTGGCTTACGGGTACGTTGACTCGGTCATGGCATTGACCACGGTGCGCGTTTTCCTCGCGCTCGGCATTGCGGCAATCAATGTGATGGTGGCCGCCCTGATGGTCGATTATCCGGCCGAAGCATCGCGCGGCAAACTGGCAGGGGCGACCGGGATGGCCATCGGGCTTGGCGCGATCATGATCGGCGTGGTGTTCCTGCAATTGCCAACCGTGTATGCGGAGTCCGGCCGTGACGCGCTCACCGCCGGGCGCCTGGCGCTGTTCACGATGGCTGGACTTTGCGCGTTGCTGGGCATCGTGTTGCGCGCCGGGCTAAAGGGAGGCCCACCACCGAATCGGCCCCGGGGTGAAAGCCTGTGGGCGCAGTTGGCGCAGGGCATCAGAGCCGGGCGCGAGAACCCGCGCATACTGCTTGCGTACCTCTGTGCCTTTGTTGCCCGGGCCGACCTGGTGGTCGTGGGCACTTTCTATACGCTCTGGTTGACCCAGGCCGGCGTCGCGCAGGGTATGTCGCCGGAGCAGGCGGCGGGGGTGGCCGGGCGATTTTTCGCGCTGGTGATGAGTTGCGCATTGTTCTGGGCCCCGGTCATGGGCTGGCTGAACGACCGGGTCGATCGCGTCGTGGCGATGGGCCTTGCGATGTGCCTCGCCGGCATCGGGTACATCGGCATGTGGTTCATTCCTGACCCGCTGGGCGGGTGGATGTACCCGGCCGGTGTGATGCTCGGTATCGGGCAGATGAGCGCGGTGACGGCCAGCCAGACCCTCATCGGCCAGGAGGCACCGCCCGCTTACCGCGGTTCCGTGGTCGGCATGTTTTCCTTCTTCGGGGCCGCCGGTATTCTCTTTATCACCAGTGTCGGCGGGCGCATGTACGATGCCGTCGATCCGGCGGCGCCGTTCCTGTTGATCGGGGTCGTGAACACCGCGCTGTTCGTGTGGGCGCTGCGTGTGCCGAGGAAGAACAATTCATGAACGATTCAGTGATCGGACTGCAGGCGCTGGGCGATGCCATCGAGCGGCGCCTGCTGAGTGAGCTCGACACGCGCCCGGACCCGCGTTTTGCCGAGCTGGAAGTGCTCAGGAACCTGGCGGGTGAAGCCACGGGACACGTTCGCGTGTACGCAGCGGACCGGCTGGTCAAGGCGAGCGCGCTATCGATCAGGATCGGACCCGGACGCTATTTCAATATCCACGTTATCCCCGAAGCGCGTTACGACATGCCCCGCTTCGTCTACGAAGGCATGTTGTTACCGATGGGCAGCCAGGTCTCCCTGGACCTGTTTCCCGATCTCGATGCACCGACCGACATCGGTCACCTGCTGGAACTCTACAGCGAGGCCGTGAAGGTCTACGACGAGGCACGCCAGGACCCTGGCCTGCGTTTCGAAGCCTCGCGGCAGCTGCACATGCGTGCCTTCAGTTCGCCAATGTTCCTGTGCACGTTCGGCGTCCGGGAAGCGTCACTGCCGGCCATCGAGCGCTACGCACACGGCTATTTCGATGCCTGGCTCGGTCTCTATCAAAAGGCCGGGGAGTTGTCGCCCGCCGTCGCGGCTGCCCGCGAGGCACGGCGCGAGCACATGGCACGCACGATGATCGAGCTGGATCCCGATCGCCACCTCGTCGTGCAGGTGTTCGGCGAGGAGACCACGCAGGCGATCGAAGCCGCTACCATGCTCTGACCCGATTGGACGATCTGTAAGGAAGACCTGTGAGCGTGCTGATCCGCCTGGTGCCTCTCGTTGCCGTCGCGCTGGCCGCCTGCGCCCCGGACCCCGTCGCGCCCATCTCGGCGCCGCCCGAGGCGCCCTTGGAGTGGCCACAGGCGAGGCTGCCGGCCGACGTGGTACCCACTGCGTATCGTCTCGACTTGACCATCGTGCCGGATCGGCTGGACTTCAGCGGCGTGACTGAAATCGATGTGTCCGTGGCTGTGCCGCTCGGCGGCTTCTGGTTCCACGGTAAGGACTTGCAGGTTCGCGAGCTCACGCTCACGCCGGCTGGCGGTGAGCCGGTTACCGGGACCTACAGCGAGGTGGGCGACGACGGTGTCGCCTGGGTGGCCCTCGCTCACGAGATCGCCGCGGGGCCGGCCACCATCCGGGTTGTTTATGACGCGCAGTTCGACAAGGGGCTGTTCGGCCTGTACCGCGTGGACGTCGGCGACGACGCCTACGCATTTACGCAGTTCGAAAGCACGTTTGCCCGCAAGGCCTTTCCAGGTTTCGATGAGCCGGCTTACAAGACCCCGTTTTCCACCAGCGTGACGACGCGCGCCGCTTACCGCGCGTTGAGCAATACCCGGGTAGTCGATGCGGAGTCGCTGCCGGGTGACATGCAGCGGCTGCGTTATGCCACGACGGAGCCCTTGCCGACCTACCTGATTGCGTTCGCTGTGGGTCCGCTGGATGTCGTCGAACATGCGTCCATACCCGCCAACGAGTATCGCGATGCGCCATTGCCGCTGCGGGGCGTCGCGTCCCGGGGCCAGGGACCGCGCCTGGACTTCGCGCTCGCCAACACGGCCGCCATCGTTGCCGATCTCGAGGCCTATTTCGGCCGCGCTTATCCTTTCGACAAGCTTGATATCGTGGCCGTACCCGATTTTGCCGGCGGGGCGATGGAAAATGCGGGACTGATTACCTACCGCGAATCCCTATTGTTGTTCGACGACACATCGCCCGTCGGTCTGCAACGATTCTTTGGCCTGATTCACGCGCACGAACTGGGGCACCAGTGGTTCGGCAATCTCGTCACGATGCCGTGGTGGGACGATATCTGGCTGAACGAGGCCTTCGCATCCTGGATCCAGGCCAGGTCGGCGCAGAACTGGCGCCCCGACTTCCGGTTCCAGCAGTCGGTGCAGTCGCAGGCCCTGCGCGCGATGTCAGCCGACAGCCTGGTCAGTGCGCGGCAGATCAGGGAGCCGGTGGAAAATTACGATGACATCACCAGCGCGTTCGATGCGATTACCTACCAGAAGGGCGCGGCGGTCCTGCAGATGTTCGAGCGCTATCTCGGTCCGGAGAGCTTCCAGGCCGGCATCCAGGCCCACATGCGCCGTTTCGAATTTGGCTCGGCCACCGTCTACGACCTGCTCGATTCACTGGAATCCGCCGCCGGGTCCGGCATGGCCGTGCGCGAGCCTTTCGAGTCTTTCCTGTTTCAGCCCGGTTTGCCGTACGTCGAAATCAGCAGCCGTTGCGCCGCGCAGGGCGTCGAACTGGAGCTGGCCCAGACCCGCTACCTGCCCGTGGGATCGGCCGGGAAGCGCGACGTGACCTGGCAGCTGCCGGTTTGCGTGGGGGTTAGCGCAGACGGCGACCGGAGCGAGCATTGCCTGCTGCTGCAGGAGCCAACGCAAACTTTCACACTGGCCGACGTCGCCTGCCCGGAGTGGCTTTTGCCGAACGCAGGCGGCGCGGGTTATTACCGCTGGTTGCTGCGCGAGGACATGGGCTCCCTGGCTCAGGTGTTCCCGGACACGATGGATGGCGGGGAGCGGCTCAGCTACGTCGACAGCATTATCGCCGGTATCTATGCGGGCGAGCTGGCGCCGGCCGCGCTGCTGGATCAGCTGGCCACGATTGCCGGCGCACCGGAACGCTACCCGGTGACCGCAGCTGTCACGGCCTACCAGCGAATGCTGGATATGCTGGTGGATGCACAACAGCGCGACGCGGCGAATCGTTTCGGCTTGGCCGCCTTCGGGCCGCGGCTCCAGGCCGTGCTGGCGGGCAGCGGGGCGTTGTCCGCGGCGGACGCCACGCTGCTGAAAGCAACACTGACGGAGCTGATGGCGCTCTGGCTGGCGGACACCGACACCCGTGAGCAGCTGGTCGATGCGGCGCGACGCTTCGTGGGTTACCCCAAAGGCACGTCGGCCGACAGCTCGGCATTGGACTCCGACCTGCTCACGACGGCGCTGACCGCGGCAGTCCAGGCCGGCGGCCCGGAGTTTGCGACCTTCCTGGTCGACTACTTGCGCAACAGTCCGGACGCCCGAATTCGCCAGGCTGCGATCACCGCGCTGGCCCACGCGGGTGATCCGGAAAGCCTCGAACTGGTCCGGGCCCTGGCACTCGGCGGCGATCTGCGTGGCAATGAGTTCCAGACCTGGGCCGGGTACCTGATGAATCCCGGTGCGCGGCAGCAGAACTGGGCATGGTTACAGAGGGATCTGCCGGAGTTCATGGCGGCGGCAACCCGGCGCGTGCGCCGTGAGCTGCCCCTGTATCTCAGTCGCGGTCTTTGCTCGGGTGAGGATGCCGACACCTTGCGCGCGCTGTTCCACGGTATCGCGGCGGATTACCCGGTCAGTCCGCGACGCCTGGAACAGGGCGTCGAAGCGGTGCAGCTGTGCGCGGCCCTGCGACAAGATCAGGCCGGCGCGGTGAACGAATACTTCCGGCGGACGGCCGTGGCCCGGGCCGGTCCCTAGGCCGGGGCCGCGCGCGGGCGGGTTTCAGTCCGGGAGCAGGGCGACCTGCACCCGGTTGTTTTCCCGCGCAACGCGATTCCAGTCACCGGCGGCAACGCCGGCCAGGCCCGGCGGGTACGCGGCGAGTGGCGCCGAGATTCCCAGTGCATTGATCTGCACCGAGATGGGGTTGGCCGGATCGCTCTGCAGGGCCGCGATGTAGTTGGCGAAGCGGATCGATTGCTTCGCAGACAGTTGCAGTGCTTCTTCCGCATCCATGCCGAGCCGATCGCAGTCCAGCAGGGCCAGGTCCGCCGGTGCCATCATGTAACCGCCGAGCCCGTCGGCAACCTGGCAAAACTCACCCACGTGGGTGTCGATCTGCACGACCCCGGAGAAGCCGATCGCGCGGAGCTGGGCAATCAGTCCGTCCAGCCAGTCGACCCGTTCATCACCCAGCGGAATTTCACCCATCGCAAACCTGCCCGCCTGGTTGACCGTCCATTCCACTGCCGCGAGGAAGTCGAAATAGCCGTCGCCGGCGGTGCCGGCGCCCCATTCATCTTCGGTCTTCGTGGACGCTCGCGCCCGGTCGCTGCGCTGCCAATCGAGCGCCGCGATGAGCTCCTGGTTGCGGGCGGTCACATTTTGTAATTCGCTGCGCGTGTCCAGTTGCAACACGAGCAGGACGATGGCCAGTACGGCGAGGGCAGCAACACCTGCTATCGAGGCCGCGTTGCGCGGGTCCTGCGCGCCGACCGCGACCGGCTCAACGGCGAGTGGTTCCGCCGCGGCACCCGGTTCGCGCTGCGCGTCGGCCGGCTGGCTGCGGCGATCGCCCGGGCCCTGTCGCCGATCCGGCAATCCTTGCCGGCGGTCCTGCAGGTTTTGACGCCGTTCCTCACCGTTGTGGCCCGGCTCGTCGAGCAGCCGGCGCATGCTCGTCTCGATGTCCTGTTTCAATGCCTGGCTGTGCTGGTTCAGCATCTCCGTCAGCCAGTCATGCAGCTCGGACCAGTTCGCCACTTCGATCTTGTCGCTGACGTCCGCCAGGGTTCGCTCACCGCGTCCCGTCCGCGCAGCGGCTTCGTCTGCCGTGTCCGGTCCGGTCTCCTGCGCTTCGCCTGCGGCGGGAATCAGGTGCAACGACTGCAGAATCTCGGTCACCTCTACCGGCTTGATCTGCTTCGGCAGCACACCCACGGCGCCCAGGGCCCGCGCCTGGCCCACATACAACTCGCCCGCCTGCGACGTGTACATCATGATCGGAATGGTGGCGGTGGCCGGGTTGTCCTTGATGGCCCGCACCGCCTGGAACCCGTCCATGCCCGGCATCATGTGATCCATGAAAATCACGTCCGGGCGCGCGGTGCTGAGGTATTCCAGCGCGTCTTCGGCGGACTCGGTGGTTTCTACGCGCATCTGGTGCGCAGTCAGGAGCCTACGCAGCACCTGCCGCGCAGTCTTGGAGTCATCGACGATCAGGGCGCACTTCTGTCCGGCCAATGGAGCTCTCCCAACACTGCTCGCGGACGGCCTGCTCCTATTCTACGCTGTTGTCGTGCGCCAGATTCCGTGAACCAGATAGCGAATTGGGGGGTTCCCGCCAGGCCCGGGCTACCCCAGTGGTTGAGATCGTGGCTTCAACTGGCTGCTTTCAGCGCGCCGCGGCCAGTCCCGGACAGCAGCGAAACCGTCTTGTGGACCCAGTTCTTCGGGTCTTCCCGGTGACCCGGGCACGGGATCACGCGGATGTGCGTGTCCGCTACCTCCCGCCACGCCGCGGTGTCGATCCTGCCGGCCTGTTCGCCGTATTCCACAGTCATTTTGCGAACTTGCGCCAGGGTCCGGTCCGCGTCCACCAGCAGTTCTTCGGTCGGCGACGCGGCCTGCCGCGGACGCGTGGTTTTCAGCACCACGTAGTCTTCGTCCATCACGGTATCCCTCGTCATGGCCACGAGCATCCGGTGTTCCTCGGCCGTCGCGCCGCGCACCCGGCTGCCGTCTCTTGCTTCACTTTCGTGCTTCGGCATCAGGATGACCATGTGGATCTGGGTATTACGCTCGTCAATGGGTGTGACATACGCGGTCACGATCTGCGGGGGATAATCCGGCTGGTAATTCGTATTGCGCGACACGCAACTGATGACGTTGTACTCCATCATCAGGCCGGCGCTGTCGCCGTAGTTGCCCTCGGCGTCCCACGCGGCGTGCCACGCCTTCACGTAACGATCGGTGAGTTCGTGGTCGACAATGGTGACGCCTTTCGGCAGCCACTTGGCAAATTCGTGGATGTAGTGCACGTGGCAGGGATCGTTGTAGTTTTCCGCCATGCGCAGGTAGTTGATATCCTTGTGGCGGGAGATCACGTCCTTGTGCCAGTCATCGGAGTCCCATTCCGGCATGATGTCGGGCAGCGCGGGTCGTTCGTCGGTACCCTGGTCGCCGAGGAACACGAACACGAGCCCGTATTGTTCCTGCACGGGGTACGCGGGCACGCGGGCTCGCTTCGGTGGCTCGGTGGGCGTCCGGGTGCCGGCGGGGATCAGCGTGCAGCGGCCGGCGCCGTTGAAGACCCATCCGTGCTGCGGGCATTCGAGTTTGCCGCCTTTGCACTGGCCGACGGCCAGCGATGCGCCGCGGTGCACGCACAGGTCGCTCAGGCAGTGCGCTACGCCCGACTCATCGCGAAACATCACCAGGTCCGCGCCCAGGATTCGCACGCGTTTCGGCGTGTCGGCCAGCTCGTCGGCGATGCAGGCCACGTACCAGTTGTTGATAAACATCGGGTTGTCTCCCGGCGATTGCCAAACGCCAGCATTCAGGTCTTGTGCCCCATGATTATAAGGAAACGCGGCCTGGCTCACGGGCCCGGGTCCAGCCGGCCCCAACGTTGACCGCGGGGCGGCTGGCGGTCGCGCGGCGGCTAAACTGCGACCGTGAGCGGGTTGTAGTCATATAAACCCAGGGATTCGGCGTTGCGGTGAGAGTTGCGGTCGAGGCGGTCCGGGTCGCGAGAGTAGATTCGGCGTGCGTTCACATGCGACTGCAGCATCACGAAGGTGCCGCGTTCCCGCCGCGCGTTCTCGTAGCGGGCCAGTGCCTCGGGCCAGTCGTCCGCCGCCGCGACCGCGCGTGCCAGCACCATGCCGTCTTCGATCGCCATTGCCGCGCCCTGGGCCAGGAACGGCGTCATCGGGTGGCTGGCATCGCCGAGCAGCGTGGCCCGGCCCCTGGTCCACCGGGATAACGGCGGCCGGTCGAACAGGCCCCACTTGAAGCACTGGTCAGGCGGCACGGCCTGGAGTATCGCCTGGACCTCCGGCGCGAAGTCGGCAAACTCCGCCGTCACTTCGGCGATTTCTGCACGCTCCGACCAGCTTTCCAGCTCCCATTGCGCCCGGCTGCTGAACGCGACGAAGTTGAACAGGTCACCGCGGCGTACCTTGTAACGGGTGAAGGTCCGCCCGGGCCCCGCGAACGCCGCCGAGTCCGGGGTCAGGAATGCCGGGTCGAGCTTGGCCGTGGGTACCAGGCCGCGCCACGCAATGTAGCCGGTGAACCGAGGTTGATCTGCGCCCCACAGGTTGCGGCGGACCTCTGACCGAATCCCATCACACCCGATCAATACGTCACCGGTCGCCTGCCGGCCGTTCGTGAAGATCGCCGATATGCCGTTGTCGGATTCCTCGAGCGTGGTGAAGGTGCTGTCCACGTGGAGGCAGCCCGGGTCATGTTCGGCCACGGCAGCGGCGAGCGCGGCGTGCAGGTCCGCCCGGTGCACCTGGCAATAGTTCGCGCCGTACTTTTGCCGCGGCAGGTCGCCGCGCTCGGTGTCCACCAGGATTTCGCCGGTCAGATAGTGTTTCACTGCGCCGGACAGCGGCACATGGCAGATGTCATCGACGAGTGCCCGGCCGAGCAGGTGGTTCAGAACGTGGCACGCATTCGGCGTGATCGTGACCCCGGCCCCGATTTCACCCAGTTCCGCAACCTGTTCGTAAACCGACACCCGACAGCCCGCACGCTGCAGGGCCAGCGCTGCGGTCAGGCCACCGATGCCGGCGCCGATGATCAGTGCATGCAGGTCCCGCATCTCTGGCCTGTCTGAATCCTACTGGTCGGCATCATCGCCCGGGCGCATCGGTACCGGTCGCAGGACCCAGTTCTTCGGATCTCGGCTGCGCGCCGGCGACGGGATCACCCGTGCATAGTCGTCTTCGTTCCGTATTGCGCGCGTGTCGATCGCGTCGCCGGCCGCTTCGCGGGCCTTGACTCGCTTGCGGAACATCACGCCGTGCTTGTCCGAGTCGAGCAGTAACTCATCCGACAGCAGCGGGGGCACCCGCGCGGGTTGCAGGTGATCGAGAACGGCGGCGTCCTCGCCCAGGACGAGGAAAACACGTTTGCGGGCATCCTCGTCGTATTTTTCGTCGGTCATGAAGTTGCGCGCCTGGATGAAAGTCAGTTGCGTCAGTCCTTCATTGATGGGGGTGTAAGCGGTCACGATGATCTGCGACTTCGGCGGCTGCATGTGCATCTGGATACGAATGCTCGGCGCCGGCACGTAGATCTGCACCTCTGTTTCCCGTTCGTCGCGCTGGTCCGGGATCGCATCGCGCCAGGTGCCGCGCTTGTTCAGCGGTTTGCCCGCGCCAATGCAGTACAGCCGGTGTTCCTCGTCGACGACTTCGTACGGCGCGGCAACGGTGCGTTCGGGATTGCCGAAATCGGTGTGCACAAACACCGCGTGGGTTCGGTCCACGCCGTTCTCGATGGCCCGCACCCAGTTGCACTGGAACTGCGCCTTGCCGCGATTGAAGCGCCATTCCCCGTCCTGAGCCTCGTACTCGGGAAAAAAGTCGGGCAACGGCGGACGCTCCGCCTCCGGCAGGTCACCGAGGAATACCCAGATCCAGCCCCAGCGCTCGTCCGTCGGGTAGGCGTCGACGCGGGCGCGCTTCGGAATCTTGCCGTCCGGGCCAAGCGACGGGATCAGCACACACTCACCGGCACCGTTGTAGCGCCAGCCGTGATAAGGGCACTGCACCGTGCCGTCGACCACTTTCCCGCGGCACAGCGACCCGCCTTTGTGGACACAGATGTCGCTGAGACAACGAACCTGGCCCTGTTCGTCGCGGAACAGGACGAAGTCCTGGTCCAGCGCGTGCACGCCGAGTGGTTCAGTGCCCACTTCGTCCGACAGGGCCAGCACGTACCAGTTGTTGATCAGCATGTCGCGGCTTCTCCCCTGTTGTTCTCAACCGGAGTCGGATTGACGGTCGGGCACGGGCACGGCCGTGGTGATTTCCCGCTGCCGCAGGATCAGTGCTGCGATCAGCACGACACCGTTCACGAGACCCATCATCGTAAACGGTGCCGTTTGGCCAAAGCGGTCGAAGACGATGCCGCCGGTGAAAGTGAGCAGCATGATGCCGGCCGCACCCATCAGGCTGAACGTGCCCAGCACCGCGCCACGGCTGCGGGCCGGCGCCTCCTGGCCCACCAGCACGCCCCCGGAAATCACGGCGCTGGACTCGCCCATGCCCACCAGCACGCACGCGAACAGCATTGGGGCGCCACCGAAGGGATTGTCGATTTGCCCGAGTGCGAGATAGCCCAGCGTGGCCAGGCCAAAAGCCACGCACATGGCCGTCATGCGCGGCAGCCGGTCGATGATGATGCCGATGGGGTAGGACCAGAGCAGCCCCGCCAGCTGGCTGAGGCCAAACAGCATGCCGGCTTTCGCGGTGCTTTCTGCCGCGCTCAGGCCCAGCTCGTTGCCACGTTGCACCAGCCACAGGGAGAAGAACGCGGTCAGCACGGCGAGGTCGCCGCGGGACGCAAAGGCCATGCCATAGGCGAGCAGGATGCGCGGGTTGCGGCGCGCCTCGGCGAAGCCGCGGGTCGCGACCTTCAGGCTGCTATCGCGGCGGTTGATGTTCACGGTGCCGGGCGACAGCCCGAACCGCAGCACGATCGCCAGTGCCAGCAAATAGGCGGCGAAGGTCCAGTAGCTCAGGCGAATCGCCTGCACGCTGTCGAAACCGGCTGCCACGTACCAGGCAGGCAGGCGGGACAGCAGCAGGGCCATCAACACGACCCCCAGGCCGTTGAAAAAGCCGACGGTGCCCATCCACCGGCCGCGGGAACTTTCCTGTGAATATTCCGCGATGCACACGTGCAGCATCACGGACGCTCCGGCGAAACCGAAGGCATAGAAAATCCGCGCGCCGAACAGCTGCAGTTCCGTCTCGGCCAGCGGGTAGACCACGAAGCCCAGGCCCAGCAGGCACACGCCTGCCACGTATACGACACGGCGGCCCAGTCGATCCGACGAAGCGCCGATGAAACTGACCAGCAGGATCACGATGACTTCCTGCACGAAGCCGAGCATGCCGATCAGCGAGCCCTGGCGTGCCTTCGGTACGTGCAGCACTTCCTGCAGCAGGTAGGGCTGGACGAAGGCGTTGAAAGTGAACAGGCAGATCAGGCAGAAGCCGCTGAACAGCAGGATCCCGGCGTTGCCGCGGCTGATGCCCGGCGTCAGCCAGAACGGTCCGAGCCGGATGCCGGAGGTGTCGGGCTCGTATTCCGGCCGCCGGCTCACTGTTTCATGGCGTCCATCACGGTTTCCTGGAACCAGCGCGTGAAGTTCGGGTGCATCGTGATGCCTTTCACGCTGAACTCGTAGTCAAGGCCAGCCAGGTCGCGCTCGATTTTCCACTGGATGCTGCGTGCAGCGAGCAGGTCGGTCACGATAAGCACGCGCTTGCCATCGGCCAGCGCTGCTTCGATCTTTGCCCGCAACCTGGCCACATTGGCCGCGCGGACCTTCGGCGCGGCGTCATCCTGCAGCGTGATGCCCTCGACGCTCGAAAAACCGCCGAGTTCCTGTATGCGCTCCGCCTGCTTCGCCAGCACTCGCAATTGCGCCTGGTTCTCTTCGTCGTGGATCGGCCCGTGAGCGACCACGAACAGGGCCTCGTTGTCCGGGTCGGTGCTTAGCTCCAGGGCGTGATCGAGCACGATCTGCGTAATCAGCGGGTGGTCTGCCGGCGGCTCGGTCATGATTACCCGGTCGTCGGTTTGCACCCGCGGTACGTCGTAATAGCTGCCGCGTTCGCGCAAGCCGAAGATGTACTCCCACTGGTAGATCAGCGTATTGCGGCGTGAGGAGACCATCGGGACCACGATGACGGTATTCGCGCCCGCCGCGGTGACCTCGTCGAGTGACCGCTGGATGTGTTCCGAGCCCATCATGGACATCCCGGCACTCATCGCGGTGGGAAAGATGTCGGCCAGTGGCTGCACCGCCTCGGACATCACGCGGTCGCCGGTTTTGCCGAAACCGTGGATCAGCACCACCACCGCGGTTTCACCTTCCAGGCCCGCCGGGCTCAGGTAGCGGGATTTGTTCGGACCCATCATCTGCATGTCGAGACGAATCTGCTGATCGGGGGCGTCCCGATAAGCGGGTATGCGTTCGCGCAGTGCGGCGAACATCTCCGGCGTCATCTGGTGATTGCCGTGAGACACGGTCTCGACTGTGGCCCCGTGATCCGCGTGATCCTGGGCAATGGCAGGCGCACCAGTGATTGGCAGCATGACCAGTGCGACAGCGCACAACACCAGGCTCCCTTTGCAGACACTGACGAAGACACCCATGTCCGGACCCCCCTTGCCGTGGTGACAGGCCGCCCGGATTCTGTGTTCGGATTATCGGCGGCCAGACAGACATTATTCTAGCAGCGCCTGCGATGCGCTCACCCGTGGCGCAGCCGCTATGATGTGATGGTCATACGGACGGATCGCGGCGGTGCACCGATGGACTTCAGGCCCACACCGGAAACGACCGAATTTCTCAACCGGGAACACGGGTTGCTGATCGCCGGGGAGTGGACCCGTGCACGGGGTGGTGGGGCGATCGAGTCGGTCAATCCGGCGACCGAGCAGGTCATTGCGCACTGCGCAGCCGGCGGGCCGGATGACATCGACCAGGCGGTAGCCGCGGCACGTCGCGCCTTCGAGCATGGCCCGTGGCCCGAGATGAGCCCGACCGCGAGAGGCCGCCTGCTCTGGCAACTGGCAGACGCGATCGAAGCCGGCGGCGAGTTGCTGACCGAGCTGGAGATACTCGACAACGGCATGCCGCGCGACCCGGCGGCGACACAGGCGGTGCCCGGCGCAGCAAAGATGCTGCGGTACTACGCCGGCTGGACGAACAAGATCACCGGCCGGACAATCCCGGCCGACCCGCGGCCCGGTCAGGACACTGCGCCACTGACGTACACGGTCCGCGAGCCGGTGGGCGTCGCCGGGCAGATCATTCCGTGGAACTATCCGCTGGGCATGGCCGCGATGAAACTCGGGCCCGCCCTCGCCGCCGGTTGCACGGTGGTGTTGAAGCCGGATGAGCACACGCCGCTCAGCGCGCTGTACCTCGGTGAACTGATTCGCAAGGTCGGTTTCCCGCCGGGTGTCGTCAACATCGTCCCGGGCACCGGCGAAACGGCCGGGGCGTCGCTGGCGACCCATGCGGGCGTGGATAAAGTTGCGTTTACCGGTTCGACGGAAACGGGCAGAACGATCGTGCATGCGGCGGCCGGCAACCTGAAGCGCGTGTCCCTGGAGCTGGGCGGCAAGTCGCCGTTCATCGTATTGCCCGATGCAGATCTCGCCGAGGTGGCTGCCACCGCCGCGCGGCTGGGCTTTTTCCTGCAAGGGCAGAACTGCCAGTGTCCGTCGCGCGTGTATATACACGAGGCGGTCTACGAACAAGTCGTCGACGACATCGTGGCCGCTGCTCGCGCGTTGCCGGTCGGGCCGGGCTGGGAGCCGGCGACCCGCGTTGGACCACTGATCTCGGCCGGGCAACTGGGGCGCGTCGAAAACTACATTGCGAGTGGCCTGGCCGACGGCGCCGAGTTATTGACGGGCGGCACCCGGGAGGACCGAGTCGGTTACTTTCTGTCGCCAACGGTATTCGCGCAGACGACCGGCGACATGCGGATCGTCCGCGAGGAGATATTCGGACCGGTCATCTGCGTGCAGCCATTCTCGGGAACAGAGCTGGACGGCATCGCTCAACTGGCGAACGACACGAACTACGGCCTGGTGGCATCGGTGTGGACGCGCGACCTGAGTGTCGCGCATGAACTCGCGGGGCGCATCAAGGCCGGTGTGGTCGGTATCAACCATCACGGCGGTGGTGATATCTGCGCCCCGTTCGGGGGCTACAAGGAATCGGGCTGGAACCGCGAGTTTGGTGCCGAGGGCCTGGAGCCTTACCTGGAAACGAAAACCGTCGTCATTCGTTACCGCTGACCGGCGCCGGGTCGGCCGTCAGTCGGTGTCCAGCCGCGCCAGGCTGGTCAGTACCCGTGCCGGGTCACCGGCTTCCGGCCATGCGAGCACGAGCTGGGTGCCCGCCCGGATCATTTGCGGAAAGCCACTGCTGCGCGAGTAGCTGCCGTCCGCAATGACCTGCATTGGGCGCATGTCGCCGCTCGCAGCAACTTCGCGCACGCGAAGCTGGCCCGTTTCTTTGCCGGTTCTCGCCACCCAGCTGACGATCGCCCGGTCTGCTCCCAGCAGTTCGACGTCGACGCGACCCCTGGCGCCGCCTTCATCCAGCACCACAGGGGCCGCAAACGTGGCGCCCGCATCCTTCGACCAGGCCACCTTCACGCGCCGTTGGCGATTGGGTGCGCCGTACCAGGCCACGACCACACGGTCGCCTTTGGCTGCGATCGCCGGTCCGTTCACCGGGCAGCCCGCGATCTGCCAGCGGTCGTCCGACACGATGAGGGGCTCGGTCCATCGATCGTTCGTGTAGCGCGATACGGCAATGTCGCGTATCTCATCGGGGCTCCGGTCCCGGTAGGCGACTACCGGGCCGCTGTCGGTCAGCGCGACATCCGTTTGGCAGCATTCGCAGACCCGGTCGTCGATCTCGCCGTCGGCCAGGATTTCCCCGTCATGGCTCAGCCGCGCGTAGCGCAGGCTCATGCCGCCGTCCGTCGCCAGTTCCGTTCGCGGGGCGCCGCCTTTGTCCGGCACCATGTTGCGCCCGTCCAGCCAGACGGCACCGGTGTCGCGGAGCCAGGGAAACAGGCTGACGAACCCGTGTTCCGTGGCCGTTCCATCGCGATGCGGTGTCAGCGGTTCGCGCCAGCGGCGGCCGCGATCGTCGGAGAGTGCCAGGGCAATGTCATAGGAGTAGGTGCCGCCCGGCCGTCGCACCAGCCAGTGTGCCGCCCAGTGCTCCGCATCGATCGGCACAACGGACGGGAAATCGGCCTGGTTGATGAACCAGTCGTTGCCTGCGGCAACTTGGCGGGGTGCAGACCAGCCTTCCGGTCCGAGGCTTGCGTATCGGAGGGCGTGGGCATCGCCCGCCGCAGGCTCCATCCAGCTCATGACGGCGCTCCCGTCCGGCGTGGCAGCGAGATGTGGCGTCATGGCGCCGGGTGCGGTCGGCGATGGCAGATCGGTGAATTCGACGGGTCGCGGTGGGCCGCCGCAGGCAGCAAGCAGGAACGCATTAACGACGATGGCAGGCAAGCCGACCCGTCGGCGGCACATACTGCGGGGGCGTTGCGACACCAGCTGGTTCATCACGGGTAGTGGCTAATCCTGCTGCCGGCCCGCGTGAAAGTCCGCCACCAGGATCGGGTTCTCGGGAACCACGGTATCCGGGATGCCCTGGTAGCTATCGGGGCCCAGATCGAACGACGACATGTCCATCACGTAGGTGGACAGGTTGTCGCGACCGGTTTCACTGCGCGCGAACAGCATCTTTTCGCCGTTCTTCGACAAGGATGGCAGACCGTCGAAACCCACGTTATAGGTCAGGCGCCGCGGTTCGCCACCGGCCAGGTCACCGAGGAAGACCTCCCAGTTTCTGCCTTCGGTCACCCTTACAAAGACGTAGTGCCGGCCGTCGCTGGCCGGGTAGGGCGCCCAGTTCATCTTACCGTCGAAGGTGCGTTGCTGCAGATCGCTGCCGTCGTGCTTGATCGTGAAGACAGTCATCGGCGTCGGCCAGACTTTGCCGTATTCGCTGGATCGCCACGCGCGGAACATGATGGTCTCGTTGTCCGGAAGATAGAAGGGCGCGCCTGGCTGCCAGTCTGCAGTGAAAGTGATCTGTTCCTCGCCGCTGCCGTCCGGACGCATGCGCCACAGGTTCAGGTTGCCGTCGATCTGCCGGGTGAATACGATCCACTCGCCGTTCGGGGAGATCGACACCTCCGCTTCGTACCACTCGTTGTCCGTGAGCCGGACGATGTTCTTGCCGTCCAGGTCCGAGGTGTACAACTCAGCGCCCTGCGGGTACAGGTCCTGGCTCGCCCAGTCGCCCAGCGGCATGTCCATGTTGTCCCGGGTCGAAGTCCAGACGATGCGTTGCTGGTCCGGGAAGAAATACGAGCACGCATCCTGGCCGCGGTCGTTGATGCGCACGGATGTCTTGCCGTCGTCGGTAAAAATGTAGGTCAGCGCACCCCCGATTCGATTCCCCTCCGGTTTCTGTGCGTCCGGGTCCTGGGTTTGGACAATGAAGTGATAGTCGTCCGGTGCGTAGTAGGCCTCCGCAGCCGCCGGTATGTTCGGAATCCGGCGGACCGGCAGTTCCTTGCTCTTGTCAGGCGCCGGACCGTCATAGGGGCTGGCTGCCGAGACGGTGTCCGTTTCCTTGTGGCCGCCAGGCCAGGCGGCAGTCGCTAGCAGCAGGGTGATGATCAGGAACGCAGTCAGTTGCAGGGTACGGGGGATAGTCATGGTTCGAGTTGTCGTTGTTATGCCCGGCCGGATCTTACCATCGACGACCTGACGGCCCGGGTTGGGAAGGCTTATCATGATCCGGAATCTGGCCGCAGAGCCGCCGGGGGAGGGACAAATGGCTGGAAACAGTGAGTGGGTACTGACGGCGAACGGCGCCGGGTACAGGCTCTTTGCGCATGACAAGAAACTCGCGCCGTTGAGCGAGGTCAGGCACGTGGACTGGCCCAGCGGGCGCCTGCCCGCGCGTGACATCAACAGTGACCGGCCGGGTCGCAGTTTCGACAGCGGTGGCCAGGGCCGGCACGCGATGGAGCCCCGCACCAATGCCCACGACGAGGAAGAAAGCCGGCTCGCCCGGGACATTGCCGCGACTTTGTCAGTCGCGCAGCGAGAGGGTGATTACAACAGCCTGATCATTGTGGCGGCGCCGCGCCTGCTCGGGCGCTTGCGCGAGGTGCTGCCGGCAGCCGTTCGCCAGCGCGTGGTCGTGGAGATCGACAAGGACCTGACGGCCTACGATGCCGGGCAACTCACGGACTGGCTGCGCAAGGAAGTCTGGGAAAAGTAGCGCGACGGCGTTTGGCCGTTACTGCTGAACGGTTGCAGCTTCAATTTTCAGCGAGACGCACCGGCAAGCGGCGTGCGCCGAAGTGTTCCGGTTCGGCATCGAAGCAACCGGCCAGCGGTGTCGCGCACTTGCGGCAGCGCCCTGTCGCGTCGAGGCCCCAGCGGCCAAGCTCATACCAGTTGCGTTCGATCAGCAGCTCGCCGCAATTGTGACACCACGTGCTGCCACCGTCGGCATCATGTACGTTGCCGGTATAGGCATGGCGCACCCCGTTGGCCATCGCAATGCGCCGAGCCCGGGTCAGTGTCGCTGCCGGGGTGCGACCGATATCGCGCATTTTCCAGTCCGGGTGAAAGGCCGTGAAGTGCATCGGCACATCCGGGCCCAGGTGCTCGACGACCCAGGCGGTCATACGGTCCAGTTCGTCGCTGGAATCATTCAGGCCGGGAATCAGCAGCGTGGTGGTTTCCAGCCAGGTATCCGTCTCATCGCGGATGTACTGCAAGGTTTCCAGCACGGGGGCCAGGTGTCCGCCGCAGGTCTTGTAATAGAACTCGTCCGTGAAGGCTTTCAGATCGACATTGGCCGCGTCGATGGCGGCGAAGAACTCCCGGCGCGGCTCCGGGTCGATGTAACCGGCGGTAACGGCCACGGTCTTCACGCCCCGTTCACGGCACGCGCGGGCCACATCCACTGCGTACTCGAGGAAAATCACCGGGTCGTTGTAGGTAAAGGCAATGCTCTTGCAGCCCAGGTCTGCTGCTACCTCGGCCAGCCTGGCGGGATCGGCCGCATCGGCCAGCACGTCCATCTCGCGAGCCTTGGTCATGTCCCAGTTCTGGCAGAACTTGCAGGCCAGGTTGCAGCCGGCCGTGCCAAAAGACAGCACCGAACTGCCCGGGTAGTAGTGATTCAGTGGTTTCTTTTCAATGGGATCAACACAAAAACCGGAGGAACGGCCGTAGCTCACCAGCTTGATCTGCCCGTCGAGGTGCTGGCGCACGTAGCACAAACCGCGCTGGCCTTCGCGCATGCGGCAGTGGCGCGGGCACAGGTCGCACTGCAAGCGCTCATCCCCGACTGCGTGCCAGTACTTGGTGGGCACCGTGGTGGTGCTGTCCGTGACCGGGTTGCTCATCTCTTGTTAAATGGGTTGCCAATGCCCATATATCAAGTGTGAAAAGGGTGCTTTTGCAATAGCGGCTTGCTGACATGTTGAACCGACGCGAACCGGCCGTGGCGGGGCTTTTCTACGCCGCTGATCCCGTTGAACTGCGGGAGGGTGTCGTCGCGCTGCTTCGCAGCGCGCCGCGTCCCGCGACGGAGCATCCGAAGGCGCTGATCGTGCCCCATGCGGGTTACCCGTACTCCGGCGCGGTGGCCGCCGCAGCCTACCGCCACCTGGCGGCCGCCAGCGACCAGGTCGAACGGGTGGTGCTGCTGGGCCCGGCCCACCGGGTCTGGCTCGAGGGTCTGGCCGTGCCGTCGGTGGATCTCTTTACGACACCCCTCGGTGGCGTGCGCATCGATACCGCAGCCCGCGACCTGATCCGCGAGTTGCCGGGCGTGCAGGTTTCCGACGTGGCGCATGCGCAGGAGCATTCACTGGAGGTGCAGCTGCCGTTCCTGCAAACCGTGCTGGGCGATTTCAGCCTGCTCCCCATTGTGGTCGGTCAATGTGCCCCGGCCGCGGTGGCGGCGGTGATAGACGGCCTCTGGGGCGGGGCCGAGACGCTGATCGTGATCAGTTCGGACCTGTCGCACTTCCATCCGTACGAAGAGGCGCGACGGATCGATGCGCGTACCAGCCAGCGCATCCTGGCGCGGGCAACCGACCTGGCCGGTGACGAGGCCTGTGGCGCGGCCGCGGTGAACGGGCTGATGGCATCGCACCATGCGGGCGATCTCAGTATCGACCAGGTCGATTTGAAGAATTCCGGTGACACCGCGGGTGACCGGACGAGGGTCGTGGGATATGGCGCTTACGTCCTGCACTGAACAACTGGTTGTGGAGCTGGCTGCCCATGAGTGCAAAGCGCTGCTGCGCATTGCGCGGGCATCGATCCAGCACGGTTTGGCGAGTGATCGGCCGCTGGAACTGGAAGTCGCGCAGCTGGCTGGGCGCCTGGGCGAGCGCCGGGCGAGCTTCGTCAGTGTCTACCACCGTACGGAATTGCGCGGCTGTGTCGGCAACCTGCAGGCGAGCCTGCCGCTGGCGAATGATGTGGCGCGCAACGCCTACCATGCGGCGTCACAGGACCGGCGGTTCCAGCCCCTGACGGCGACGGAACTTTCCTCAAGCTCGATCGAGGTGGCCGTGCTGTCGGCGCCCCAGCCCATTGAATTCGAGTCGGAGGCCGACCTGCATCGCCGGCTGGTCCCGCACGAGGATGGTGTAATACTGGCCGGCGAGAACAGTCGGGCCACCTTCCTGCCGAAAGTCTGGGAGAAGTTGCCGCAGCCGGCAGACTTCATCCGCGAACTGAAGCGCAAGGCCGGTCTGCCGGCCGACTACTGGTCCGATTCCCTGCGTTTCGCCAGGTACCGGGCGACGTCGTTCTCGGACGCTTGAACCGGCGGTGCCAGGCAGACCGCCACCAGTGAATAGCCGTCTGGCTGGGCCACAGCCAGCGAACAAGGAGTGACTCTGTGATTACCTATCTGTACTGGGCTTTCTTCATCGCCCTGGCCTTCGGGCTGGTGTTCCTGTTCGGTGCCCGGCTGAACGCGTGGAAAGCGGCCGGTGTTGGAGCGGCGCTGGTGCTGTTCTTTGGCTGGGCAGCATACTTCTTCTATTTTCAGCAGCTTTTCGTGAAGCGTTACGGTGGAGTGATGGCCATTCGCGTGCCGGCCGGTCAGTACCACATTGCGGCCACATGGAAAGACGACAATCTGTGGATTGAAAACTACGACCCGCGCACGAACGAGTGCATTTTTGCCGAGTATTCGAAGGGCAACCTGCTGGAGGGCCGGGTGACCCTCAAGAACTGTAATCCGCTCACGCGAATGGAAACCCTCACCGGGAGTGCTGCAGCCACCCAGTAATGATGAGTGCCGGCGCATTCAACGCACAGGTTGCAGAGCTGCTCCGTGAGACGGCGGCGGTGCTGGAGCAGCAGGAGGCGAACCCGTTCCGGGTGAACGCCTATCGCCGGGCAGCGCAGACGGTCGACACGCTCGACGAAGACCTGCGCAAGATTCTCGAGCGTGACGGCACGGAGGGGCTGATCGCGCTGCCCGGGATCGGTCGCAGCATTGCCGGGTCGATCCGCGAGATCGCGT
This sequence comes from Chromatiales bacterium, assembly GCA_020351875.1. Taxonomy (GTDB): domain Bacteria; phylum Pseudomonadota; class Gammaproteobacteria; order Steroidobacterales; genus J054. The sequence continues at coordinate 221,264 of CP070671.1, forward strand.
TGACCGGTGGCCTGGCGCGGTTGTACCGCCTGCGTGGCGAGCTCGAGCCCGAGCAGTTATTCCAGACGCTGCCCGGGGTCGGGCCGGATCTCGCCGCGGCCATCCACGACGAACTGCACGTGGACACGCTGGAGGCCCTGGAGATTGCGGCCCACGACGGGCGCCTGGAAACCGTGAAGGGCGTCGGTCCGCGGCGCGCGGCCGCGATACGCGCGAGCCTGGCGAGCCTGCTGGGCCGCCGTCCCCGGCTCCGGCCGGTCGCGGCACCGGGCGTGGATACGCTGCTGGCGCTGGACCGTGATTACCGCTCGCGGGCCCGCGCTGGCAGTCTGCCGATGATTGCGCCGAAGCGTTTCAACCCGGAAGGCAAAGCCTGGCTGCCGATCATGCACGCGGTGCGCAAGCCATGGCATTTCACCGTGCTGTTTTCCAACACGGCACGCGCGCACCAGCTCAAGCGCACCGGCGACTGGGTCGTGATTTATTTCGAGGACGCCGACAGCCGGGCCGGGCAGCACACCGTCGTTACCGAAACGCGGGGCGTTTTGCAGGGCAAGCGCGTGGTGCGCGGGCGCGAAGCCGATTGCCGGGAATACTACCGGCGTGGCAGCCGCGCGATGGCGCGCCGCGACGGTCGGCGCCAGTCAGGGACCGGATCTCGGTCCTAGCGCCTGGACCTGGATGGTTTCCAGGTAGTCCACCAGGTCATTCAGCGTCTCGGTGACCCGGCGTTCCGAGAACGCGCCGGCACCCGCGTCGATCCAGAACTCGTAGCCCCACACGGGCATCTGCTGTGACCCGTGCGCATTGATCTTGTCCCGGCCATCGATCTGCCGGATCAGTTCATCCCGAGGAAACAAGCCGTCGTTGCGCGCGGTGATCCGGGTCAGGTCCGGCACCGGCGTGGTCAGCACCTCGGCAACCGGGCCATCACCCTGGCCGTTGACACCGTGGCAAGCGGCGCAGAGCCGCTCGAAGTTTTCCTGGCCGGTATAGGTGATCACTTCTGTGGCGCAGGCCGTGCCCGCGACCAATAGCAGAGATGCCAGTGCAGTTCGATACAACATGGCGCTGAATTATAGGCTTTGCCGCGCCAGGATGTATGGCCGGACCAGGCTCAATGGCACACGACAGATCAGCCGGCTGCGAGGATCTCCGTCACCACTCTTTCGGCAGATGCCATTGCCGACTCCATGCCGAACTCGCGCCGCCGCGTGTGCTCCCCGGCGAAGTGAATCCGGCCTTCAGGTGTCGGCAATTCCGCGGCAAACCTGGCGACCTGCCCGGTCGAGTAACTGAGGCCACATCCCCCGATGAACGGGGTGTTGCCCCAGGAGTGGTAGCCCATCACCTCCAGCTGGCCACGGGATGCGGGCCTCACCTCGGCCAGCAGTTTCAGCACGAGGCGGGCCGCAGACTCCGGGTCGTACTGGTCGATGCGCTGGCTGCCCTGGCCGTTGATCCAGACGAGCAGCGTGTGCACGGCGTCGTTGCCGTCCGTCAAGGCGAACACGCGCTCGAGCTGGCCGTCGGACCAGAGGCTTGCCTCCAGCCCGTCGGCTTCCCAGAACGGTGTGGTGGGCCGCAGGTAGAACTTGGTCGTCGAGTAGTAGGGCACCTGATCAGTGGCAGCGGCTTTCAGCGGTGACAGGGTTGGCGTGAACTCCACCTGCCGCAGGGCCGGGAAGGGGACGGCTGCAACGAGGAAATCTGCGCGATACCTGGTCCCGTCGACGCAGGCAACTTCGACACCGCCCTGATCCTGGGCGATGGCTGCGGCAGCCTGCCCGAAGCGGATTTCGTTCTGCAGGGTGGCCGCCATCGCGTCCGGCAGGCGCTGGTTGCCGCCGGCCACCTGACTCAATGGTGCGACCTGCTGGCCGGCTTCCTTCATTGCCATGAAGGCCCGGATACCGAAGTTGTTGCGCGTGTTGTCGCGAAACAGGGCCAGCGCCGAACTGCGATTCATCCCGATGCCGTTGTAGGTGTGGCCCATCAGGCGGATCGCCTCTTCGCTTACCTGCTGCTCGCGCAGGAGTTGCGCCATCGGCACGTCGAATTCCCGGAACTCCGGTGACAGCCAGTCGTTGAGCTCCTGCAGCGGGTTGTAACGCTTCAGCAGTTCCGCCTGCAGCCGTGCGGGGACGATGTTGCGTTCGTCGCCGACGGTAAGGTTCACGTCGGCGCTGGGCCAGTCGTCGGCCTGAACCAGCTGGCCGCGCACGTGGTAGGTAAAGGGCCGTACGCTGATGGAGCTCGGTACCCGTTCGAGATCCAGGCGGCGCATCATGTCCAGCACCCGCGCATACATCACGCCAATGTCGCTGGCGCCGAGTTCGTGCAGGATGCCGCCGAAATTCCGGGTCTGGACCCGGCCGCCGACATGGTCGGAGGCTTCCAGCAGCGTGACCCGCAGCCCGAGTTCTTCCAGCAGCATCGCGGAGTAAAGACCGGCGAGACCGGCGCCCAGCACGATGACCTCGGCCGACTCGGCGGCGCGCAGCACTCCAGGTGCCAGTACGCCGGCGGCAGCAACACCGGCACTGCGAATCAGGTCGCGCCGGTTCAGGCCCGATGGGCTCACATCATTCATTGCTCCGCTCCCGTTGCTGTCAATTCATTGTGGGGCGCGTGACGATCCGGCGCAATCCGTTTGGTGTGAACGATGTGATTGAGTCTCGGGATAGCAGTTCGTCGCAAGCCCTGTTGCGGGGGAGGGCCGGGTTGCCGACGAGCCGGGACTGGCCGCTGGCGCGTGGTCTGCTAGTCTTCATATGAGGCGACCGTGGCGACGCGGAGAACAACATGAAAGCAGCCGTACTGGACAAATTCGGGCCATCGACCGTGATGGAAGTGTGCGACGTGCCGAAGCCGGCGATCAACGCGGACCAGGTGCTGGTGGAAGTCATTGCTGCGGGCGTGAATCCTATCGACTGGAAGATCCGCGAAGGCTGGATGAGCGAGCGCTTCGGCAGCGATTTCCCGATGATCCTGGGCTTCGATGCATCCGGGATCGTCGCGGAGGTGGGCGCGAATGTCGACGGCTTTCAACCCGGGGATCACGTTTTCGCCCGTTCCAACGTGGGTGCGGGAGGCTGCTATGCGGAGTACGCGGCGATCAACGCCGATACCGTTGCCGCCAAGCCGGACCAGCTGAACGACGATGAAGCGGCCGCGATGCCGCTCGCGGCGCTGACGGCGTTGAACGGCCTGCGCGAGGTCGGCCGCCTGCAGCCGGAGCAGCGGGTGCTGATCAATGGCGCGGTCGGTGGTGTGGGTGTGTACGCGATCCAGATTGCGAAAAACATGGGCGCCCACGTGACCGGCGTGTGCAGCACGCATAACCTGCCGCTGGCCCGCGAACTTGGCGCGGACCAGGTCATCGATTACAAGGCGCAGAATCCGCTGGCGACCGGTGAGACCTGGGACGTGATCTACGACACCGTGGGTTACCTGAAGCACAGCGAGGCCCGCGAGTGCCTGACGCCAGACGGCGTGTACATCACGCTGGTCCCGGTCGAAGGCATCGAGTTCTTCATCCCCGGCCAGACCGAGATCAAGCCGCGGGGCGGTTACTTCCTGGTCTGGGCACCCACGGCCGCCGACCTGGAAATCCTGGCCGGCTGGGTCAGGCAAGGCAAGCTGCACTCGGTGATCGACAGTATCTACCCGCTGGAATTGATACGAGATGCGCACGAGCGCAGCCAGACCGAGCGGGCGCGCGGCAAGATCGTGTTGCGCATCAAGGATTGACCCGAGGAACTCGTTGCGATGCAGTTTCCGACGGACTCATGAGCAAACGAAGTGACACCCTGACGCCGGAAGGGCAAATGGCGCTGTTCTGGCGCATCCTGCATATGCTGACCGCGCGATACGGCAACTACCCCATGGGCCAGTTACTGGTGGCACTCACGATGGTCTTCCTCAACGAGCGGGGCACGCCGCCGACGATGACCGAGATCTGTGCGGCCACTGGACTGCCGAAATCGTCCGTGTCGCGTTACGTCTCATGGCAAATCAAGCAGGGCCTCGCGCGAGAGAAAATCGATCCCAACGACCGGCGTCAGCGCCGCCTGGTGCAGACGGCGAAAGGGAAGGCCGAATGGAACTGGCAGGTCGCAAAGTTGGGTGAGCTGTTCAACGAGATCGGCGAGCTCGACAACAGCTTTCGCCTGAGCAGCGAGCGCCCGGATGCGGCGGAGCTCCTGGAACGCATGATCGAGATCAATCGGCAGGCGTCCGGACGTTTTCGTTAGCCTCCACACGGAAACGGGCCCTTCGCCGAACAAAAAGTCTATGACAACTTCGACTGCCTGCAGCGAACCGGTAACTGGTGCCAGTGAGACTGCTCGCACGTTGATAACTCTACCCTCCAGAGCGCAGAATGAAAGGGACCCGCAAGGGTCCCTTTCCAATATAGGGTCAAGGTGCCGGACGAATACGCAACGAGTTACCAACGATCCCTGGCAGACCCTCAGGCCTTTTGGGGCAAGGTAGCCGGTGGGATTGACTGGATTCAGCCTTGGGCTGCAGTCCTGGACGAGTCTGTAGGGCCAGCCAGCCGCTGGTTTTCAGGCGGTGTACTGAACACCTGCTACAACGCGCTGGACCGGCACCTGGCGGCTGGGCGGGGCGAACAGCCGGCACTGATCTGCGACAGTGCGATGACCGGTGCGCAGCGCGTGCTCACCTACGCGCAGTTGCAAGAGGAGGTGGCCCACTTTGCCTGCGCGCTCACGCAGTTGCAGGTGGCTAAGGGTGATCGGGTGATCATCTACATGCCGATGGTGCCGGAAGCCGCTGTCGCGATGCTGGCCTGCGCACGGATCGGTGCAATTCACTCGGTGGTGTTCGGTGGTTTCGCAGCCAATGAACTGGCGACGCGCATCGACGATGCAAAGCCCAAAGTGATCGTCGCGGCGAGTTGTGGGCTGGAGCCCGGCCGCGTTGTGGAGTACAAGCCGCTGCTGGACGACGCGCTCCGGCAGTCCACGCATCAGCCTGACGCCTGCATCATCCTGCAGCGGGAACAATCGGTCGCCGAGATGAGCGCCCGGGACCACGACTGGCAATCGGTCGTGGCCGATGCCGAACCGGTAGATTGCGTGCCCGTCGCGGCGACGGATCCCCTCTACATTCTGTATACCTCGGGTACGACCGGTCAGCCGAAGGGCATCGTGCGCGACAACGGCGGGCACGCCGTCGCGCTCCACTGGTCCATGAACGCGTTCTATGGCGTCGATGCGGGTGACGTGTTCTGGGCAGCGTCGGACGTCGGCTGGGTGGTCGGCCATTCCTATATCGTCTATGGCCCGCTGCTGCGCGGGTGCACCACAGTGATGTTCGAGGGCAAGCCGGTCGGCACGCCGGATGCCGGAACCTACTGGCGCGTGATCGCGGAACATGGCGTGAAAGCGATGTTTACCGCCCCGACCGCGATCCGCGCGATTCGTCGGGAAGATCCCGACGGTGAATTGTTAGAGCAGTATTCCCTCGATCGCTTCGAGACCCTCTTCGTGGCCGGTGAGCGCTGCGACCCGGAAACCCTGACGTGGGTGCAGGCGAAATTGCAGGTCCCGGTCATCGACCACTGGTGGCAGACGGAAACCGGCTGGCCCATCACCGGGAACCCGGTGGGCCTGGGGGCCTTCGAGATCAGGCCTGGTTCGGCAGGCAAGGTGATGCCCGGCTGGGACGTGCAGATCCTCGACGAACAGGGAGCCCCAGTCGATGCGGGACAGACGGGCGCAATCACTTGCCGCTTGCCACTGCCGCCCGGCACATTGCCGACGCTGTGGAATGCTGAGCAGCGTTTCCGGCAGGCTTACCTGGAGCGTTTCCCGGGTTACTACCAGACCGGCGACGCGGGTTACATGGATGACGACGGTTATCTGTATGTCATGAGCCGCACGGATGATGTGATCAACGTGGCTGGCCATCGCCTGTCCACCGGGGCGATCGAGGAAGCGCTGGCGACACACACCGACGTGGCCGAGTGTGCGGTGACCGGGATTCGCGATGAGCTGAAAGGCCAGGTGCCGCTGGGTTTCCTGGTGCTGAAAGCCGGCGCCGACCGTGCGGTCGACGAGGTGGCGCAGGAGGCAATCAGCCTGGTGCGGGCAAAGATCGGGCCGGTGGCTGCATTCCGCAAGGCGCTGGTCGTTAAGCGGCTGCCGAAAACGCGTTCGGGCAAGATCCTGCGGCGCACGCTGCGTAATATCGCCGATGGCGACGAGTACGCGACACCAGCCACGATCGATGACCCTGCGATACTGGACGAGATCGCCGAGACGATTCGGCAATCCGGCATCATGAGCCAATGAGCGGCAGCCGGCACCATAGTTCGTTTGACTTTTGCGCCGCATCCATAGCGGCGTGGGATTGTTGAGGAGCGTTATTCAATGACAACCGAAAACAAAGCTATCGATCAGTACATGGCCCTGGCCTTGCAGCCGGTCATGATCGGCGCCCACGAGCGCGGCGACATCCAGCGCAACCTGGATCACATCGCGGAGCTCGCTTTCGCGGCGAAGAACGTCACCGAGATCGAGCTGCCGGTGCGTCTGTACGCGTTGCCGGAGGGCGCGCTGCAAGGCTTTACCGATGAGATCTTCGACTGGGACCACGTTGACTACATCAAGCGCATGGCGCTGGAAATTCCGGGACCGGAAACCCGTTACCTCGGTGACCTGGCACGCGGGCTGGACGCGTTCATCATTGCCCAGGCCAAGGTCATGCACCCGGATATCCCGGAACGCTTCTTCAATTGCGCGTTCGTAATCGATCGGCAGGGTGAAGTCGTTCACAAGCACTACAAGATGCAGGTGTTCGCCCGTGAGCACTCGACGGTGCCGCACGATGTCTGGGACAAGTGGGTGGCGCTGTATGGTGAGAACCTGGATGCGTTTTTCCCAGTTACCGACACTGAAATCGGGCGCATTGGCTGCCTGATCTGCATGGAAGGCAGTTTCCCGGAAACCGCCCGGGGCCTGGCAATGAACGGTGCGGAAATCATCTACCGGCCCAGTTACCCGGAGCCTTACGTCGCCAACGGGCTATGGGAGATTCAGAACCGCGCGCGGGCGCTGGACAACACCTGTTACCTGATCGGCCCGAACCCCGCAGCGTATGCGCCGTCCGCCGACAGCATGTTTCCGCTGGACATGTTCGGCGGTCAGTCGATGATCGTGGATTACCAGGGCCGGTTGATTGCGAATCACATGCCCGGTGGCGCCGCGTCGTATGCCGGGGCGATTATCGATATCGATGGCCTGCGCGAGTATCGGACCCAGACCCTGTGGGGCAACTGGCTGAAGGATCTGCGCACCGAGCAGTATCGCCTGATCTACGATCAGCCGATGTACGAGAAGAACCGTTGCCTGGACGAACCGCCAATGAAGCACGCGCCGAATGACGAAGTGGTGCGGGCGGCGGTTGATCGCGTGATCGAGAAGGGCATTTTCAAGCGGCCCGCCTGACCGCGTCCAGCAAGCAACCGATCATTTCCAGACTTCATCGAGGACCCAGGTTTGGCCCGTATACCGTATCCCGACCCGGCGTCGCTGTCGGAAGACAACCGGCGATTCCTGGCCAGTCTGCCGCAACTGAACATTTCCCGGTTGCTGGCGGGCAGTCCGTGTATGTTTCAGCCGTTGACGCAGGTCTTCAATGCCTACCTGAACCACGGTGAACTGGATCCGGAGCTGCGCGAAATCGCGATCCTGCGGGTGGGCTATCTGCTCGACAGCGATTACGAAGTCGTTAATCACAAGCGCACGGCACGTGTGATCGGTATGGACGATGAGCGCGTCAGCGAGGTGCTATCTGATGATGAAGCTCACCAACTGACACCGGACGAGCAACTCGTCGTCCGTTTCGTCGATGAGGTCATCAAAGAGGGCGCAGCCCGCGAGGACACCTTTCGCGCCGTTGAAAAGCTGATGACGGTGGCACAACTCATTGAGTTATCAGTGGTTATCGGCGTCTACACGATGGTCGCCCAGATCTGCGCGACCTTCGAGATCGAGCCCGAGGACGTGCCAATTGCCGATACCGGGCTCGAAGACATCTTCCAGGCGGTGAACAAGCTCCGCGACGACTAGTGCATTGGCCTTGCGCGGCTAGCGGCGTTTCACGTGTCCGGCGGTAGACCGGCCAGGCAGGCGCGTCATTCGCCCAAGATCGGCCGCAGCAATTTCGCGATGCGCGCCACGTCCTCCGGATCTGCCTGGCTCACTTCGCGGTACTCGGTGAAGCGTTCCGGCACCTTGATGGTGGCGTCGATGCCCATTTGTTCCGACACGGCAGGAAAGCCCGCTGCGGTGATCGGTGCGGACGGATCATCGACAAAGGCCTGGCCGGCCGGGTTCATCAAGGTATCGGAGACCGGTTGCACGCGGGTCATGATGGCCCATTCCACGCTGTTCAGGTCGTAAGGATCGACGTCCGGTCCGACCACGACCACCAGTTTCGCCGTGCGGGCCCAGCGGCCGGCGGCGCCCCAGACCGCATGCAGCACGTACTTGCCGAACTCCGGGTGAGGTTTCCGGGCGCCATCCACGCTCAGCTGCACGATATACATCATGGACGGTGTGACCACGATGTCCTGCACTTCCGGGATCTTCTGCTGCAGGTCGCTCAGCACCTCGCCTTCCACCGGCAGCATGCCGATGTAATTGTGGTCGAACGGCGGCACCATCTCGATGGTCGCGTGCCACATCGGGTTCCGCCGGTGGGTGATGCAGTTGATTTTCATCAGCGGAATCGTGTGGAAGCGATCGTAGTAACCTGCGACGTTCGAGTGCCAGCCCACGGTAGCCTCCTCGGCGAAAAACAGCTCACCCTCGAGTACGTACTCGGCCGTTGCCGGCACTTCCAGGTCCACCGTCTCGCACTTCACCAGCTCCACGGGTGCACCGCGTAGGCCGCCGGCGAAGGCAAACTCATCTTCCCCGTAGGGCAAACCGGTCGCGGCAGCCAGGTGAATGGCCGGATCGCAGGAACATGCGAAGGCCACTTCCAGCGGTTTGCTCTGCTGGCTCGCTTTGAACAGGTGATTGCCAATCTGGTTCATCGGCGGGTTCCAGTAGGCATACACGGCCATGTGGTTCTTGTCGTAGCCTTCCGGGTAGCTCCCGCCTTGTGGGTGGTAGGCATTCCACAACAGGGCAGTGCGGTACCAGCCAACGTTGCGCTTGCCGGTTTCCGGGTCCTTGCTGATACCAACGCCATTGGTGATGTACGCGGGGCCTTCCTTGCCGAACCACACGTGCGGAATCTGTTTGTCCAGTGACACGTCAGCTTCGCGAATGATCACGTCGCGGCATGGCGCAGCGGCCGGGTCGATCAGTCGCGGCTCGTGCCACGATGCACGATCTCCCAGGATTCGCGCATGCGTCGCCTTGGCCTCGAGGGGGTCGCGGATACCGATCGTGAGTCCGGTGCGTTCCCGAGTGCCGAAAGGATTGAAAATCAGCGGCACGTCGGGCGTGTTGTAGTCTTCCAGGTTGTCGAGTATCAGCGCGATGTTCTTCTCATTGTGCAGGTAGCGCATCAGTGCCTGCAGGTCGCGGTTATCGCGCCCGCAACGCAACGGCACATCGAGCCGTTGCAGCTGGCCATCCTCTTCCAGGAAAGCCAGGTACTCTCGCATATCTTTGAATTGCATTGGAAAATCCCGCAAATGGCGGTAGGTGGCGGGCGGATTATTTTGGTTCCACTACGGAACTATACGCAAATTCACACGCCGGCGCGAGGCGGAAAAAACACCTGTCATGGCCGGTCTGCCGCGTTCTCAACTCGGCTCATTGTCGAGGTAGTCGGCTGTCAGTTCCTCGCTCACCTGCCACAGGCGTGCCGCCATCGCGCGATCTTCCGTATGCCCGCCGGCATGTATCGGGTTGCAGTGTTCGAAGAAGTAGCCGCTGGTCTGCGCGAGTGCCGGCGTGGTGGCCACGTAAACCTGCGTGGCCGCACCTTGCGGAATGGTTTTTGTGAACAACTTGCCGACGGTCTTCAGCAACAGCGGTTTCCATGCCGGCATGTGGCGGCCGAGGTTCGTCGGGATCACGCCGGGGCGGACCGTGTTGGACGTCGCCGCGTTGTCCTCTAAACGTTGCGCGAGTTCCAGCGAAAAAAGAGCATTTGCAAGTTTCGACTGGCCATAAGCCAGTGTTGGGTCATAGCCCTTTTCCCCTCCAAGATTGTCGAACTGAATGCCTCCCTCGGGCGTATTGCGCGTCGCCTGGCCGCTGCTCACGTGCACGATGCGGCCTTGCGGGGCGGCCAGCACCTGCTCGAGCAGCTGGTTCACGAGTATGAAATGCCCGAGGTGGTTCACGGCGAACTGCCGCTCGATGCCATAGACCTGCTGCAGCTCCGGCAGCTCCATGATGCCCGCATTACAGATCAGCATGTCGATCGGTGTGTTCAGCGCGCGGACCTGTTCGGCCGCGGCCACGATGCTGGGCCAGTCCGCAAGGTCGAAAGCCGACGGTGTGGTACGGCCTTCCATACTGTCGCAGGCGCCCCGCGCCTTGTCTGCCGTGCGCGCCGCGCAGATCACGTGCGCACCACGTAGTGCCAGTACCCGGGCCGTCTCAAAGCCAATGCCGGAATTCGACCCGGTGACCAGCGCCGTCTGGCCGCTCAGGTCCAGACCGGCCGTGACTTCCTCAGCGGTGGCATCCCGGCCGAAAGGGCCCACTGGCACGCCGGCGGGACGCGCGATTTCTTCATCGCCCCCGCACGCGGCGGTGCTGCCCGCGGCGGCCGTCACCACGGTGGTCCGGATGAATTCGCGACGGTTCATTGCCCGCTGTCTCCTCGGCTGTCATGCGGCAGCGCGTAAGCCACGAGGTAATCGTCAATGGCTGCCGGATTGATGAACATGTGCCCACCGGACGCGATCACTACGTACTGCCGCCCGTCGGCGAGATACGTCATCGGCGTTGCGTGTGACGCACTCGGCGTTTCTACGGACCACAGTTCCTCACCGGTGGCCGTGTCGAAGGCGCGCAGGCGATGATCCGCTGTCGCGCCGATAAAGACCAGGCCGCCCGCCGTCGTGATCGGTCCACCGGCGTTTGGGCTGCCCCATTTCATCGGCAGCCGCAGTGGTGACAGTTTTTCAATCGTGCCCAGTGGGACGCTCCAGCGAATCTCGCCGGCGGCCAGGTCGACGCCGACCAGTGTAGACCACGGTGGCGGCGTGCAGGGATTGAACAGCGGGCTCAGGAAGATCCGTTGCTGTATTGCGTAGTCGGTGCCGTTGATCCGCGCGGGCGGCCCCATCGGCGCGCCAGCCGCAGCGTTGAAGGTATCCGCCGGCGGCACGTCCTCGCCACGCAGCAGCTGCAACCAGAGCGCGACCCGGGATACGTTCGTGACCAGCAAGTCCTGCGTCGGGTCCCAGGCGCCGCCACCCCAGTTTGGGCCACCGGCCGTGCTCGGATACATGATCCAGCCGCGCGTACTGGGCGGGGTGAAAATCTCGCCGTGCCGGGACTGCTCGATCATGTCGCGGCACTTGCTGCGGTCCCAGAACGTCAGGCCCCAGGCATCGTCCGGCGACAGCCGGGTTGGCATCAGCGGCGGCGGACGCACCGGGAAGGGCTGGGTCGGCGACAGCACTTCGCCGGGTACACCATCCGTTGGCACCGGCCGTTCCTCGACGTCGAACAGTGGTTCGCCGGTGTCCCGGTGCAGTACGAACACCAGGCCGGGCTTGGTCAGCACCACGACCGCGGGTATGTCGCGCCCATCGCGCCGCACGTCCACCAGGATCGGCGCCGCCGGGATATCCCAGTCCCACACGTCATGGTGAATGGTCTGGAAATGCCAGGCGACCTCGCCGGTCCGCGCGCGCAGCGCGACGACGGAGTTCGCATAGCGATTGTCGCCGGGCCGCGTGCCACCGAAAAAGTTTGGGGCGGCGCTCGCCGTCGGGATGAAGACGAGGTCGCGTTCCGGATCCGCCGACAGCAATGTCCACGCATTTGCGCCGCCGGTTAGCGCCATCGCCTCCGGCGTCCAGTCGCGGGCGTGCGGTTGCGCGGGATCCCGCGGCAGCGGATCGAACTGCCAGCGCAACGCACCCGTGCGCGCGTCGAAGGCACGGATCACCCCGGCCGGGGCGTCCGGAAACTGGTTCTTCATGTTGTTGATGTGGCCGATTACCACCACGCCGTTTACGACCACGGGCGGTGCGGAAAAGGTCGTGCCGGCCGGATCGTCCTGGGCAGGCCGGCTGGCTGCGATTAACGGATTCACGTCGACCGCACCGCCGTCGCCGAACGCGTCGCAGCGCTGGCCGGTGTGCGCATCCACCGCCACGATGCGCCGGTCGTGCGTGCCGGTGAATATCCGGTGTGCGCACGCGTCGTCGGTGCTCGCCGCCGGGTCGCGCCAGTAGGCGACGCCCAGGCACTTCAGCCGGGTCGGGATCTCGCTGAGTTCGATCCCCGGGTCGTGGCTCCAGCGTTCGGTGCCGCTGGCCGGGTCCAGCGCGATGATGCGGCTGAATGGGGTGCAGAGCACCAGCGCGCCGCCCGCAGCTTCGGGTAGCTGGACGGGCGTTGCGTGAAAGCCGGCAAAGGTGCGCCGGTCGGGGAAGCGCTCGAGATCGCCGTGCCGGTAAGTCCATGCCAGCTGCAGTTCGTGCACATTGCCACGGTTGATTTCGTCGAGTGGCGAGTAACGCGAGCCGCCCGCATCGTAGCCGTAGTGCGACCATTCCTGCGCGACGGTAGAAATACCCAGCAGCAGGCCACCAGCTAAAGTACAGGCGCGGATCAGCATCGCAAGCCCTGCGTCATTGATGGTTGCAATCTGGCGATCCGTTTGCTGCCCAACAGACCGACCCCCATACCTGCTTGCCCCGATTGCCCGTCGCGGTCCGCTACCGCTGACAGGCAGGCAACGCGACCGACCAACACGAATTCTATCTGTTTACCGCGGGTCCGTTTCCGCATCGATGGTCCGGGTCGTGATTGGGATGGCGGGGGCGCCCGCGATCAGCCTCCGCAGCGCAGGGCCAAGCACCGGCAAGCGATAGGCTTTGCCGTTGCGCATGTTGCCCGTGATGATCCGTGCCAAGTGTTCGCCCGCGAATTCCGGTTCATTGCCCAGGTAGCGCTGCGCTGCGGGCAACAGTTTCATGCGGTGTTCGTGGCCGGCTACGACCTGGACGTCCAGGGTCATCTGCGTGTGGACCAGGCCCGGCTGGAAAGTCGCAACCGCGATGTTCGTGCCGCGGACTTCGGTGGCTATTGCGCGGGTGAAAGACCGGATCCAGGTCTTCGCCGGTCCGTAGGAGTTGGAAAAGGGCACAGGCCTTGTCGCGCCGCGGCCGAGCACATTCAGCAGCCGCCCGTGCCCCTGCGCGTGGAAGAGTCGCAGTGCATGCACGGAGCACAGACACGTGCCCTTGATGTTGGTGTCGATCAGCCGCTGCAGGTAAGCGGTCGGAATTTGGTCCGTGCGCCCGGTGATGCCGGGCATACCGGCGTTATTGATCCACGCGTCGACAGGCTGCCCGTCCGCCTGGGCGAAGCCTAAGAGGTCGATCACCTGTTGCTCGCTGCAGATGTCACAACGCATACCGCGGGCGGGTAGACCGTCCCGCTGCAGTGTGTCGAGCGCCCGCGCGACGTCGTCGCCGTCCTCGGAGCAGATCACCACCGTGTGGCCCCTGGCCAGCAGGGCGCGAGCAGCCGCGAGCCCCAGCCCCCGGGTTGCGCCAGTAATGACGATGTTCACGGGCGCGGGCTCCGGTGCTGTCGTTGCGTCAGCCGTTCACTGCGGGCATGACCCGCTCGCCGATCAGCTTGATCGATGCCTCTGGATTCTCGTACACCCGGACACAGATATCCGTGAGCCCCGAGGCTTCGAACTGTTTCAGCCGTTCGATCTCGAAGTCCAGTTCGTCGAGAGAGGAGGCCGCGGTGCAGCGGCGGCACAGCTTGTCGAGAATTTCCCGCGGGATTTCCGGGATGTTCGAATCCTGCTCGTAGAAGGCACGGTTCAGCGCGTTGACGTTGTCCCAGACCACCTGCATTTCTTCGTCGGGCAAAATACCGCGGTGGTAGTAGGCCGGCCACGGTGTCACCCGGGCAGCCAGCCACGTGCGGGACTCTGCCAGGGCTGCTTCCGGGTCTTCTTTCACATGCCAGGCCCAGAAGTTCAGCAGCTTGAAATCGTCCTTGTTCGGATTGCGCTCGAGTTCCGGGTTGATCGTCTCGCGGACCTCGGCCACGTGCTCGGGCAGGTGGTCGCCGAGGTAAATGCCCTTCGCGTAATGGGCGCTCGACTTCAGCATCTGCGGCCCGCCGGCGCAGACGTAGACCGGTGGCTCGGGCTGGCTGACCCAGCTCGCGTGGTACCAGCGGCACATGTACATCCGCCCGTCATATTTGACCATCTCGCCGGTTGCCATCTTGTCGATGATTTCTACGCATTCATGCACCGCGGTCAGGCGGTGTTCCGCAATCATGCCCATTGCAAACGCGGTGCCGCCATCGCCCGCAGAAATACCGATGTGTGCCCGGCCTTCGGCGATTTCATTCAGGGTCAGCAGCGCGTTGCCCATCTTTATCGGGTGCAGTTCGTAAGGGGACACCGCCACGGGGCCCATGCGGATCTTGCTGGTCGCGCGGGCCGCGTCCACGAAGTTCACGAAGGGGTCGCGCCCGTCGTGCATGTTCGACACCCACAGGCCGACGAAGCCGCACTCTTCCGCCAGTTGCGCGAGTTCGGCCGTGCGTTCCGGGCCGGTGTTCGGATGGATGATCAGGTTGAAGCGCATTCTGGTTCCCCCGCCGTGTCAGCTGCCTGCGTTCTTGGTTTCTTGTCGGTTCTCATAGTCGCGGCCTGAGAGGCAGGGAGCTATCAGGGATAACCGAAGCGTCCGGTCAGGCCACGTCCTTGCGCCGCCCGAGTATCTTCAGCACCCGCCACGGCGCGATGGGCATTTCGGTGACCGGTTCGCCGATCGCATCCGCCACCGCATTCGCAATGGCCTGCATCGTGCACACGATCGGGCCTTCGCCGACTTCCTTGGCCCCGAAGGGCCCGTGGGGGTCGACACTCTCGACGATGATGTGCTCCACCTCGGGCATCTCCCACGCGCGCGGCATCTTGTAGTCGAGACGGGACGGATTCAGCACCTGCCCGTCGTCCATCACGCATTCCTCGAATAGCGCCTGCGACATGCCGCTGAAGATCTGCCCGTCGATCTGGCCCTCGACGATGCGCGGGTTGATGGCCCGGCCGACATCGTGCGCCGCGGTGACTTTCTCCACCGTGACTACGCCGGTGTCGGGGTCGACGCTGACCTCGGCGATCTGTGCGCCGAAGGAGTAGGCCATGCTGCCGCTTTCCAGCGGTGAGTTGTAGAACCCGCGACCCATCACGAAGCGGCCTTCCTGGCTGTGCAGGGTATTGAAAACCGCTTTCGCAAACGGCATCACTTTGTCCGGTTGATTCTTTACCGTGATCTGGCCGTGGCTGAACTTCAGTTGTGACGGCCGCACGCCGAGTTCGGCAGCCGCCGTCTTCGCGATCTGCTTGCGCGCGTCCAGGCTGGCGTTCTTGACCGCGTTGCCGGTATTGAAGGTCCCCCGCTGGGTAAACGCGCCGACGTCCAGCGGATCGAGGTCAGTATCGCCCGACGCCACCGTGATGTCCGTGGGTGCGATGCCGAGCACTTCCGCCGCAATGATGGCCATCGCGGTATGCGAACTCTGGCCCATGTCCGGCAGGCCGACGAACAGCGTGGCCTTGCCGTCGTCGCCCACCTTGATGAAGGCCGCGGAGGTGTCGTGCTTGAACAGGCCCTTCGCCCCGGAGGCCATGGCTCCGATACCGATGCCGATCCCTTTCAGCGGTTCCTTGCGCCTGCGCTTCTGCTTCCAGCCGGCCTGGCGGGCGGTTTTGCGGATGCACTCCTTTAAACCACAGCTCGCGTAGTGGGTGCCTCGCAGGGTCGTGTGGCCTTTTTCCACCGCATTCAGCAGGTGGAAATCCACCGGGTCCATGCCCAGGTCCAGCGCAAGGCTGTTCACATGCTGGCCGAACGCGAACTGGAACTGTGCGAGTCCGCCGCCGTGGTGGAAGTAGTAGGGCAGGTTGTTCGTGTGCACCAGGCGCCCGCGGTAGCGGGTGGCTTCGACCGGGTACAGCGCGTCCAGGTAACTGGATGTCAGCAGGATCACGATCATCTGCGATTCGACGTAACCGCCGGTGTCGAACAGCAGGTCCGCATCCACCACTTTCAGCCGGCCGTCCCGGTCCACGCCCGACCGGAAGCGGTATTCCACCCGACCACCGGCCCGGCACATGATGAATTCCTCGTCCCCCGTTGCGCGAATCTTCACGGGCCGGCCCGACTTGCGCGACAGCAGCGCGGCGAGAAAATGGTGCGGCCGCGTGGCAGTGCGACCCGTAAACCCACCGCCACTGTTCAGGCACATGATGCGCACACCGCTGTCGGGCAGCTTGAAGCCGGCGGCAAGGCTCTTCTGGAACAACAGCGCCGATTGGGTGGGGGTCCACACCGTCAGCTTGTCGGATCTCGTGAAATCAGCCACCGCGACGTGAAATTCCGCGTAGCAGTTGTGAGTCGGGTTCGTTACGTAGTGGTCGGTGCGCACGTGGTGGGCGGCGGCGAAGGCCGCGTCGGGATCGCCGTGATCGTCGGCCTGTTCCCACGCGATGTTGCCCTTGGCCTTTGCATGCAGCAGTGGCGCACCCGGGGCCAGTGCGGCCTTCATGTCCTTGAGCTCCGGCAGCGGCTCGTAGTCCACGCGGATCAGCTTCAGGGCTTCGCGCGCAGTGTCTTCGTCCGTTGCAGCAACGGCCGCCACTTCCTGGCCCACGTGGTTCAGGATCTCCGGGCTCAGCAACGGCTGGTTGATGCCGAGCCAGATCCCCGCGGCGTCCTGGGCGGTTACCACGGCTTTGACACCCGGTAAGGCTTCGGCCCGGCTCGTGTCGATGTTCAGGAGCCGCGCGCGCGGCAGTGGGCAGCGCAATACACGCCCGCACAGCATGCCGGGCAGCACCACGTCGTCGGTGAACAGCGAGCGGCCGGTCACCTTGTCGGTGCCATCCAGCCGTGGCTGGCTGTGGCCTACGGCGCTGAAATCAGGTCGGCGCGGCATCTGGCTCTCTTTCCCGCAGTGCCTGCTGCACGGCTTCGCGGATCGCGATCTTCACCTTGATGTGGCCGGTGCAACGGCAGATCGCGCCGGCCATCGCTTCGTTGATCGCCGCTTCATCCGGCGTGGGGTCGGTATCCAGCAGTGCCTTGGCGGTCATGATCAGCCCGGGCGTGCAAAACCCGCACTGCACGGCCCCATATTCCAGGAAGGCGGCCTGCACCGGGTGCAGCTGCCCGGGTTCTGCAATGCCTTCAATCGTGGTCACGGCCCGACCGTCCCATTCCACGGCCAGCGCCAGGCAGGACAGCACCGCGCGACCGTCTTCCTGTTGCACGGTGCAAACGCCGCAGGCCCCGCTGGTGCAGCCGCGCTTCGTACCGGACAGGCCGAGTTCGTCACGCAGCACTTCGAGCAAGGTCTGGTTCGGGGCGACCGCGATTTCGTGCCGGTCGCCGTTCACCGTCAGGTTGATGATCTGCCGGCTCATTTGCCGCCGCCCTGCAGGTCCGCCAGCTGCTCGAGCACGCGGCGGACCAGGGACCTGGCCAGCCGGCGCTTGTAGCCGGGCGGCGAGAACAGGTTGCTGACTTCGCCGAGATCGGCCCGCGCCGCATCGGCCGCTGCGTCGATCGTTTTCGTGCCTAAGCCACCGGCCACGACGAGGTCAGCGGCCTTAGGTAATGACACCGGGTGCGAGCCGATGGAACCGAGCACCAGGCGCGCCGCCGCGCCATCAAACCAGCCGGCGATGGTGCCGGCCGCGTAGTCCAGGCCGTTGCGCTGCGCCACCTTGATGAATGCTGACACGCCGGTGGGGGGCGGCAGGTGGATCTCCGTCAGGATTTCCCCCGGCCGCATCGTCATGTAATCCACCCCGTCGTCGAAATACAGATCGGCGACGGGCAGTTCGCGCGTGCCGTCCCGGCTAGCCAGTGTGACGCTCGCGCCGAGGGCGATCAGCGCCGGTGCGGTGTCTGAACTGTTCAGCGAGTGGCAGCGCGCGGAGCTCTTGATCACGTGGCACAGTTCGCCGTCGGTCTTGAAGCAGGGCTGGCGGCTCTCGCGCCATTGCTCGCTCTGGTTCGTATACCAGCAACGCGTGGGCAGGCACAGGTTGCCGCCGAGCGTGCCCATGTTGCGCACGTGCTGGGAGCCGACCGCGCGGATCGCGTCCGCAAGGGCCGGGTAATTCCCGGTGACGGTCTCGTGCTGCAACAGGTCGGTCAGCTTGCAGCCGGCGCCGATGCGCAGCCCCCCGTCCGCATCTTCCGTCACGTCCTGCATGCCGGGCAGGTCGCAAATGCTGACCAGCCGCTTCGGGGTGACCAGCCCGAGCTTCATGTTGACCAGCAGGTCGGAGCCACCGGCGACCACCGCAGTATCGGTACCCGGCTCTGACAGCCAGTCGAGGCCCTCCCGCAGGGTCGCGGGACGCAGGTACTCAAAAGAGGGCAATTGCATAACTATTCGATTATGCGCACCGACCGCCGGCGTGGCTAATCCGTATTAACCGTGGGGACCACGGCCTGGTGTATCAACTTGTTGCTATTGCTTGATGCTCATCTGGGCCGGTCGAACCTGCAAGAGGCGCGGTTTCGCCTATCAGCAGCTCCGATAGCAACTCCTGAGCGTCGCATAGGTGTCGTCGATGCACGCGGTAACCGTCAACCCATCACGGGTGGTTCCGGGCCGCACCCTGCCTCATGCTCGAACTGCTCCGGCGTGAATGAGTTCGCAATCCCTGGCGCACTGCATTTACGCGTCAGTTTCAAACTCCGGCATATCCTGAGAGGTTTCCTGCGCGGCACATGCATATAAGAAGACTGGCGCGATCAGTAGCGCTAGCAGTTTCATTTTGCCTTCAAACATCGGGTCGCTATTCATGTTTAAACGCGAATGACCAATATGCCGAATAGCCGGCCACATGAGAAATTGCGGCAGGTTAGACGACCATACTTCGAACTCGTTTTTTTGTCGTCAGTTTTCAGCTTCCACCTTAGATAGGTAGCCCCTGCTTCGAGACGCACGCACGATTGGCGATGGCTCGACTGAAAGCGGCTTACGGCTCGACCCGCCGCTCGTGCTTTACCCAATCGACCTCCATCGTCCAACTCTCCACCCTCATCGGAGACGGGTTGATCTTGGCGAAGTTCAACACCGCGAAGAGCAGTTCTGGGAACTGGTCCCCCTGTCCCTCGCTGCGGTGGATCACTTTCCCGTCCAGGAGGAATAGCAGATCGCTTCCGTCCCACTCGGCCGCGTACTCGTGGTAGTCGGCCAGCGTGGCTGCCTGAACATGCATCAGCTGCTGCCAGTCGCCTCCACCACAGTAGCCGAGATTCTTAATGGCCCGGGCGGCGTAGTGGTCCGGCCCGCCGTCGCTGTGGTGTTCGAAGATGTCGATCTCTCCTGACCCGGTCATCGGCCAGCAGACGTTTTCGTCCTCCTCTTCGATTGGTGGCTCATTGTTGCGCGCTCCCAGCAGCCACCACGCCGGAAACATGCCGGCCTGGCCGCTGTCTGGTACACGCAGCCGCGCGGTCCAACGGCCCTTCACGAACTCCTGGCGGTTCTTCGAGGTGATCCGCCCTGCTACGTACCGGGTGGGCGGGTGTTGCTTGCCGAACTTGCTTAAGTTGTCGCACTCGACGGGCTCGCCGAGGTCGACCACGCGGAGCCTCAGCGTGCCGTCGCTGACTTCGCGCGTGGCGTGCAGATTGTCCCGGACGTAGCACTGATCCTCGTCGTTGACCCAGAGGAGCTGGTCCTGCCAGTTTTCTGGATCGAAGTGGTCGAAGTCGTCGAAGAAGTCGACCTCCCACTCTTCCGCCATCGACCTCGCAGTCGTCACCGGCCCTTCGGGCTCCGGACTACCACAGGACG
The DNA here is from genome assembly GCA_020351875.1 of Chromatiales bacterium. Classification (GTDB taxonomy): domain Bacteria; phylum Pseudomonadota; class Gammaproteobacteria; order Steroidobacterales; genus J054. The sequence continues at coordinate 241,306 of CP070671.1, forward strand.
CTACCGCGCAGAGCACAGCTCCCGACAGGCTAAAGATCCAGCGAGGCTTCCTTGTTGACATACAAGAATGTCTCCCCTTTTTTCTCAAGTATACGAGCACACCTAGTAGGACAGGCTCCGGGTGGCTGGCCTGCCATATCGCGGCCGGGTCAGGCTCCGTCAGATCCCGGATGCACTATGGCGGTCGTTTGACCGGCTTATCTGCCGGAGATATCGTGAGATTGCAGCGTAGCTTTGGAGCGCTGGCACGAACTGGCGCTTCCCGGGGCGGGCCGGATATTTAATCTCCGACAGGGCGACACAACATGAAACACCAGCATTTGCGCTCTGTCTGCAGGTCGTTAGCGAAGACCCTCGTCTTGCTCGCGCTGGGTGCCGTGCTGTGGGTGGGCGTGTCGTCCGCTTCTGCAGAGGACCAGCCGACGCGGATCGTCTTTGCCTCGGGACCCGATGACACCGGTACCGTGAAACGCATCGTCGACGATTTCAATGCGGAGCACACCGGCCGGATCCAGGTGACGTGGCGGACGATGGATCGGGACAACAATACCCACCACGACCAGCTTGTCACTGACTTCGAGGCGCAGGCGGACGGCCCCCACGTTATCGCCAGTGACGTGATCTGGACCGCTGAGTTCGCGAAGAACGGCTGGGTGGAGGATGTGACCAAGCGGTTCTACCGCGACTACGAACGCGACGCGTTCCTGGGGCCGGCGCTCGAGTCGGCCACCTACCGGCTTCGAATCTGGGGCGTGCCCTGGTATACGGACACCAGCGTACTCTTCTACCGCAAGGACCTCCTCGCCGACAGCGGTTTCGATGCACCGCCGCGCACTTGGGACGAGTTGGTCGAGATGGCGCGCCAGGTCATGAAGGACGCAGGTGTCCGCCACGGGTTCGTCTTCCAGGGCGCCGAGTACGAGGGCGGCACCGCGAATGCCGTGGAATATATCTGGGGCGCGGGTGGTGAGGTGATGCGGGGCGAGCTGCTGGTTACCAGCACATTGCGCGGCACCGTGGCCGAGACCGACGCGGTCACTATCAATAGCGCAAATGCCGCCGCCGGGCTCGACGGGGCGCGTCGCCTGATAGTCGAGGGCGTCGCGCCTGCGGAGGTCGTGACCTACCGCGAGCAGGAAGCGCTCGACGCCTTCCTGGCGGGTGACGCCGTGTTCCTGCGCAGCTGGCCCTACGTGCAGGGCATGCTGCAGAAGTCCCCGCTGTCGGAGGCGCAGGTCCAGGTAAGCGCGCTACCCGCCGCGTCCCCGGCGCATTTGGGATACAGCTGCCTGGGCGGCTGGAACCTGATGGTGAACACGCGAGCCAGCGACAAAGAGGCGGAGGCATCATGGGAACTCATCCGCTACCTGACCTCGCCGGACCAGCAGAAGCGACAGGCGCTGGAAGCCGGGCTGCTGCCCGTCGTCGAGTCGCTGTACGAGGACTCAGACGTGCTGGGCGGTGTCCCGGTCGCGGCGCTCGCCAGAGACCTAGCTTCACAAATCCGCGCGCGCCCGATGACCCCCTTCTACTCCGAGTTGTCCGCGCATATCGCGAGCGCTTTCCATAGCGTCCTCAAAGGGGAGCTCACGGGCGCTCAGGCAGTGGAGACACTCGACGACGATCTGCGAGCCATCGTCACGCGCAATCGCTGATCCGGGAGATGGCCTCCGGGCCAGCGTGTCGCAATTCAGCGCGACAGACTAGAGGCGTTTCGCCAGTTCCCGAATGCAGGCGGCACGCTGGGCAATATTCTCTTCCAGTGCCTGCAGCTCGCTGAGAAGCGCTTTCTTCACATCCTGCTTCTGCAGGTTAGTGTCGAGTAGTTCCTCCAGTTCGGTTTATGACTACCCGATAGACAGTGGCAGCTTTGCCGATTCACGGAGAAAAAAAGGGCCGGTCGCGAGACCGGCCCCTAAACTTCATATCGGACTAAGCTTTAGTCAGGCGATGCGGCGCCTCACAGCACCCAGCAACCCGATGGCCGAACCAAACAGCCAGACGGCGGCGGGGATCGGAACGATTTCCAGCGATGCGCTGTCGAATCTCGGTGCACCACCTGGACCACCTTCAGCGAAGGCTCCGGTAATGAGGGTAATCCGTACACCGTTTGCCCCAACGTCAGAGGGAACTGGTGCACCAATGACCCCAATTTCAATCCAGGTATCTAGTGGGGCAGAGGCGTCAATGGTCGACCCAAAGGAAACAACGTTAGGGATAGGAACACCATCTTTTAACCACTCAAGATTCAGTGCAGCAACCTGACCACCCGCCATAGGATCAAGACTGTCGTTCATCACCATGACAGTGCCAGTCACGATGTCATTCGGGCCTAAACCCAGAATATCTTGAAATGCGCCACCGAAGCCGAAGGCTTTGAGGACAACGTCCCCGTCAAAAGCTCCAGTCGGACCGATCGGCGGCTGGCCTTGGATACGGATCATCCCATCGAAAGCCGTCCATCCCGTGCCCGCGTCAGGCAAAAACGTTTCAGGGCCCTCAAACCCTTCGTCTTCAAAACTTGGATTGACGAGCACGTTTACTGCCGATGCGTTTGACGCAATTAGGAAACTCGCTGCCATCGCAATGGCGACGCGCGTCCAGTTACTTATCAACTTCATTGTTATCTCCAGACTGTAGTCACTTGATCGGTAAGTTCTTCTTCGCTGCGTTGTCATTCCTGTGTCGGCAACGAGTTCGTACCTTATCTGGCCAGTTGTTGCCGAGTGGCGGGCGCATTTAGTCGCCCAAAAAAAACGCCCGAAGGCCAAGTCCCCAAGGACTGGTCTTCAAGCGTCATCGGCAGTCGCGTTACGCCCTAACCCTGGTCGCTGCTGCCTGTGGCGGCAAAGGAGGTAGCGCGTGTTTCGACTTACATGTCAACCATATTACCCGATTGACACCGCTGTCAACAAGGCGCCGTGCTAAATTCTTAACTTGGCATTAAATTCTCGCATATTATGTAAGCTACTGAGTCACCAATCGAAAATCTGGGGGCCCGATAGGCCGTTCGCCTGAGAGTTGTATCCCGCAACTTCCGGCTGCCCCCGGAGGCAATTCACGATGTTCAAGCAGTGGCCGGTGCACCGCGCCGCTGCTCCAGTTCCAATCTGACTTCGTGAGCCTTTTCTTCCGTCATCTGGTAGGTCGCGATAGTCCAGATCGCGATCCCCGATGTTGCAAACGGCACAAACGCGTCGAAGAAGCGCATCAGGAATATCGTGCGCTCCGTCTGGTTGCCCTCCAGGGCAACGTCGAACCCGGTCGCATTCAGCAGGAAGCCACCTGCCGCGAGCGCGGCGGCCATGCCGAGTTTCACCACCCACCAGAAGATCGACCCGTACATGCCCTCGCGCCGTTCATTTGTCTCCAGTTCATCCAGGTCAACGACGTCCGCAATCATCGACGGCATCAGGGTGAAGAGCGCGCCGAGGCCGAAGGCCATCAGCGGCGCGGGTACCAGCAGCAGCCAGGGGACGGCAGGGTTGTAACAGACCCATTTCAAGGCGTAGCCGAGCATCGAGATGCCGATCGCCACATAGAAAGTCTGCCGCTTGCCGAGTTTCGTGCCCAGCCAGGTCACGAAGACGACGACGCAGAAGGTCGAAACCGCACCCAGCGTGCCCGAATAACCCGCGTATTCCGCGCCTTTGACGGTATCGCCACCAAACACGTAGTAGATGATGACGTAGAACTGGAACGATGCGATCAGCATGAAGCCGTTGAATACCAGGAAAGTCGCGGCGCAGAGTTTAAGAAATGGCTTGAACTTGAGCGTCGTCAGGAATCCCTGCAGGAACCCGTTGATGCTTCGCAGGGCAACCGCAAGCGCTCCTTCCTGCTGCGGACCATCTTCCGGGGTTTCCGTCTCGGCGATGAATTTGAAGCGCTCGCGCAGGAAGATCGCCGGCATGATGCCAATCACGATGACGGCGGCGGCAATGACAATCGACAGCCCGGCCGCACCGTCAACCATATTTTCAAACCAGCGCTCGTTCTGCATGATGAGCAGGAACCACGGTGCGATGACGTAGGCGAGCTGGCCGATGAAGTTTTGCACGCCCATCAGTCGCGTGCGCTCGTGGTAATCCGGGGTCAGTTCATAGCCAAAAGCTACCCACGGCGTCGCAAACATCGTGTATGCCAGGTAGAAGAAGAAAGACCCCGTCAGGAAATACCAGAAATAGAAGGATTCGCTCCTGCCATCGGGCAACTGCCAGAGCAGCGCAAAGATGACGGCAGCGGCAATGGCGCCCACGAAGATATAGGGCCGCCGCCGTCCCCAGCGGGTCTTGGTGTTGTCGGAGATGTAGCCCATCAACGGATCGGTGATCGCATCGGTCAGGCGGGGCAGGGCGCTGAGCAGGCCGACGAGCGCCGGATTCATTCCCAGGCCCAGGTTGAGAACGATTACCATACCGCCGATCGCAGCGGCCAGGAGATTGTTGACTAAGGCCCCAAACCCGTAGATCACCTTTTGGTAAAAAGGGATGCGATCCTCGGGCGCGGTGGCGTAGTGTGTGGTTTCGCTCATTCTGTCGTGCCCGGTGGTGGTTCTGAGTATTGAGCGCTTATCGGCACATGCTCCAACAAATTGACAGCGCTGTCTATCATTGCTACAAAGCCCGCGGACGTGAGCGATGACTAAGACTACAGCTGTTCCATCGAATGTGCCGAACCCGGTCGAGCAACGGGTTGCCGATTTGTTGGCCCGAATGACGCTGACCGAGAAGGTCGGACAAATGCGTCAGGTCAATGCCAGCGAAGGCCATCCGCCTGATTATCTTGCGGCATTGATCAGGGCCGGATCCGTCGGCGCGGTGATCAACCAGGCCGATGTTCACGTTATCAACGAGCTGCAGCGGCTCGCGGTAGAAGAAAGCCGGCTGGGAATTCCGCTGCTGGTGGGCCGCGATGTCATTCATGGCTTCAGGACGATTTTCCCGATACCGCTTGGACAGGCGGCTACCTGGAACCCGGAGCTGGTGCGCGAGGGCGCGCGGGTCGCAGCGCTCGAGGCGGCGGCAGCGGGCATCAACTGGACATTCGCGCCAATGATCGATATTGCCCGTGATCCGCGCTGGGGCCGGATCGCCGAGAGCTTTGGTGAGGACGTCTTTTTGACCGCCGCGCTCGCGGTCGCCATGGTGGAGGGTTTGCAGGGTGACGATCTGTCGTCGCCCGGCAGCATCGCTGCGTGCGCCAAGCATTTTGCCGGTTACGGGGCCGTGGAAAGTGGGTGCGATTATGCGACCACCAATATTCCGGAAAACCAACTGCGCAACGTCTATTTGCCGCCGTTCAAAGCGGCGGTGGAGGTGGGCGTCGCGACGCTGATGACTTCATTCAGCGATATCGACGGGGTGCCGGGCACGGCCAACGCGTTTCTGCTGCGGCAGATACTGCGAAATGAATGGGGTTTTCCGGGTGTTGTCGTCAGCGACTGGGATTCCGTTCACCAGCTGCAAATTCACGGGTTGACCGAGAACGACGGGGAGTCAGCTTTCGAAGCCGTGACCGCGGGCGTCGATATGGAAATGGCGGGGGACGTTTACGCCAATCACCTCGCTGCACTGGTCGAATCGGGTCGAATCGCGATCGGCATGATCGATGCCGCCGTCGCCAATGTATTGCGCACCAAGTTTCAGCTGGGTTTGTTCGAGCATCCGTACGTCGAGCCGGCGGCGCACCCCTCGCCCGGGAGTGAGCACGCGCTGTTGGCGGCGAAAAGGATGGCAGCGCAAAGCGTCGTTATGCTCAAGAACGATAGTCGCACCCTGCCGTTATCTATACAACAGTTGAGTTCCGTGGCAATCATCGGTCCGCTGGCGGACGCGCCATACGAGCAGCTGGGAACGTGGATTTTTGATGGCGACGTCGCGCTGAGCGTTACGCCGCTGGAAGCGATTCGCACCCTGCTTGGTGACGCGGTCGAGGTCCGTCACCTGCGTGCGATGGAGAATTCGCGCAGCCGGGAGACGGAGGCCTTCAACGAAGCTGTCGAAGCCGCGCATGCCTGCGACGTGGCCATTCTGTTCCTCGGCGAAGAATCGATCCTGTCCGGGGAAGCGCATTCGCGCGCCGATATCCATCTGCCTGGCGACCAGGCGAAGCTCGTGCAGCGTATCAGGGAAACCGGCACACCCGTTGTTGCCGTGATCATGGCGGGCCGCCCACTGACGCTGGCAAACATCGTCGATGATGTCGACGCGCTGCTGTTCGCCTGGCACCCGGGAACGATGGCTGGCCCGGCCATTGCAGATCTGTTGTTTGGCCGTGAATCGCCTTCCGGAAAGCTGCCCGTGTCATTTCCCCGTATGGTTGGGCAAGTCCCGATCTACTACAGCCACAAGAATTCCGGCAAACCCCCGTCACCCGACAACATTGTGCACATCGACGACATCGATACATTCGCCGAACAGACATCCGTCGGCATGACTTCATTTCACCTGGATGCGGGTTACACGCCGCTGTTCGCCTTCGGTCACGGACTGTCCTACGCGGAGTTCGAATATGACCACATTCGAACCGGCGCGCACACAGTCAGCATTGGCGACGCCGTGACCATCAGCGCGGAGCTGACCAACAAGAGCGACATTGCGGCGGACGAAGTGGCGCAGTTGTACGTGCGCGATCTGGCCGGGAGCGTGACCAGGCCCATCAGGCAACTGGCCGGCTTCCAACGGCTGCGTCTGGAACCCGGCCAGACCGTGACAGTCGCGTTCCGGCTGCATACCGATGATCTCGCGTTCTACGGGCGCGACCAGAATCTGGCGGCCGAGCCCGGGGAGTTCCACGCCTGGATTGGTGGCAGTTCGGAGACAGAACTCAGAACAGAATTCCGCATCGTCGCGAGCGGCTGAATCGCAGGGCCACGCCGGTGACACAACATGTGCGATTCTCCATCACGATCGCCTTGATCGTGGCGCTCGGCGGATTCCTGATGGGCTTTGACGCTTCCGTTATCTCGGGCGTCGTCAGCTTCATCGAGACCGAGTTCGAGCTGTCCAAGCTGGAACTCGGCTGGACCGTGTCATCGCTGGCGTTCACGGCGACGTTGGCGATGATGGTGGCGGGTCCAATCAGTGATCGCATCGGTCGACGCTCCGTATTGACCGTTGCAGCCGTGCTGTTCGCGATATCGGCGATCCTGTCGGCCGTTGCACCAACGTTTGCGCTCTTGGTGATCGCGCGCATGATCGGTGGCCTCGGCGTCGGCGCCGCCCTGATCATCGCACCCATGTACATTGCCGAGATCGCGCCGGCAGAGACCCGGGGCCGTTTGGTTTCCTTCAACCAGCTGAATATCGTCATCGGGATCTCGGCGGCATTCTTCAGCAACTACCTGATTCTCACGCTCGGTGAATCCGACCTCGCCTGGGCGGCGCTGCTTCGCCTTGGCGAATGGAATTGGCGCTGGATGCTCGGTGTCGAAGCCCTGCCAGCGGTGTTGTATTTCCTTGCCTTATTGCTCGTGCCAGAGAGTCCGCGCTGGCTCGCGATGCAGGGCAATGACAGCGCAGCCCTGGCGGTGCTTGAAAAGGTCAGCGGCCCTGACAAGGCCGCCGCCGAACTAAGGGAGGTGCGCAAGAGCCTCGATGAAGAGTCCGGGCGCGCGAAGGCATCTCTCCGCGATCTGTTTCATCCGTCCATGAAACTGGTGCTCACGATCGGGGTATCGGTGGGCATTCTGCAACAGATCACGGGCATCAACTCGGTGCTGTTCTACTCGCCAATGATCTTCCAGCGCACCGGCATAGGTACCGACGCCGCATTCATGCAGGCGGTCATCGTCGGTCTGGTCAATCTCGTGTTTACGCTCGTGGCAATCGCACTGGTCGACCGGCTGGGGCGGCGGCCGCTGCTGGGTTTCGGTTTAACCGGGATCGCGGTTGGCATGTTGACGCTGGCCTACGGCTTCGGTACGGAGACCTACACGCTTGACCGGGCCGCGATCGATGCATTACCGGTCGAGATAGATCGGGCGCAGATTGCCACCGTTGTCGACGAGACATTCCAGAGCGACGTCGAGTTTCGCGACACGGTCTCGTCCGCGATCGGCCCAGAAAATTACAGCAAGCATGAATCTGCCCTGGTCAATAGCGCGATTGACGTGAATTCCGCGTTGGTCCTCGTCGGGATTCTCGGGTTTATCGCCAGTTTCGCAGTCTCGATTGGTCCAGTCATGTGGGTGCTGTTCTCCGAGTTGTTCCCCAACCGGGTGCGCGGTATGGCGATTTCGTTTGTCGGGCTCATCAACTCGACGGTCGCCTTTCTGGTTCAGCTCGTGTTCCCATGGGAGCTGGAGAATCTGGGCAACACCAACACTTTCCTGATCTACGGGATCACTGCAGTCGTTGGCATGGTCTTCGTCATGCGCATACTCCCGGAAACCCGCGGCCGCTCGCTGGAAGAGCTGGAGCGCGAGCTGGTCAGGGGCTGACTTAACTAGTACGCCTCGATTCGATGATCGCCTTAGTCCGCTTGGTGGAATGGGGTATTGGCGCGGCGCTGGCTTTGGTTGCCGGTGGAAGTGGGTGCCGGCTAGTGCCCAGGACATGGTTTGACAGAATGCTGTCACACGGATAGCCGCACCCTGCGGCGATCAATGCGCTAACGGAAATGCGGCGCGACCAATCGCGAAATGCCATTGGAAACCGTGCGCTTGCCGCATTAATCTCAACCGCCTGACTCTTGGCAGTAGCATGTTGTCAAATTGACAACGCTGTCATTCTTTGTTACTGATTGGTGTCGAGGCGGGCAGCGTGGCCAAAGCTCACCGTTTGCTTTCGCAGCACTCAAAAACTCGATGAGGATGGCCCGGCGTCAGAAGAAAAAGAATCCAGAGAAAACGTCCATGCTTCCGATATCTTTCCTGCGCCTGATCCGCATCGCATTCGTTCTCTTTCTGGGCGCCACTTTGGCGGCCTGTGGCTCGGGAAGTGGCAAGGACAGTATTCCGGGTGACCCTGTTCCCGGGTTCCAGCTGATTTTCGCCGATGAGTTCGACCAGAATTCCCCACCCGATCCGGCGATCTGGAACATCGAAACTGGCTATGGCCCCGATAACGACGGCTGGGGCAACAACGAATGGCAACTCTACACCGACGAGCCTGAAAACGTCCGCGTCGAGGACGGTTACCTGGTCATCCAGGCGCGGTGTCCCGTGGAGCCCTGCGGTGTGCGCGACGGCACAATCACGTCGGCAAGAATCAACACGCAGGACAAGTTCGAGTTCAAGTACGGCAAGGTCGTCGCGCGCATCAAGCCGCCCGTCGGCGAAGGCACCTGGCCGGCGTTCTGGTCCCTCGGCGCGAACTTCCCCGAAATCGGCTGGCCGCGGTCGGGTGAAATCGATTTCATGGAGATGTTTCAAGGCCGCTCCAACGAAAGAACAACGCACACCGCCATGCACTGGTGCGACCAGACTATTCAGGCGCCCGCAACCTGTGCGGCCCCCGAAGGCCGGGATCTCGAAACCCAGAATCTGGCTTTTCCCGACTCGCTCGGCGACGATTTTCATGTCTGGGAAGTGGAATGGGATGCGGACCGGATCATCGGCAGGATTGACGGCATACCTTACTTCGATTTCGATATCGATCCCGAGGTGATGGAAGAATTCCGCAGGGAGTTCTTCATGATTTTGAATATCGCAACGGGCGGTGATCTCGGCAGCAATGGCCAGCCGCCCAGTGGCAATGAGGTCTGGCCGCAGACGATGCTGGTCGACTACGTCAGGGTCTACCAGAAAATCGACGGGGACGACGACGGCGAAGGCGGCGACACCACGCCGCCGACACTCACCGACGTGACCATCGGCTCGAACAATGCCGACCGGAGCGTTGCCACGACGGGCGACGCCGTCATCGTGGCCTTCACCGCCGACGAGCCTATCGCGACACCCACGGTCACCATTGGCGGCATTGCCGCCGACAGCGTCAATGGCCTCGGTACCGACTGGCAGGCGAGCCGCGCGCTGACCGCTGCCGATGCCGACGGCGTCATACCGTTCACGATCGAATTCCTCGATCTCGCGAGCAATCCTGGCGTACCCGTGACCACGAGCACGGACGGGAGCAGCGTGACCCTGGATACCACTGCGCCCACCGTGGCGATCGAGGGCGCGCCGGCCGCATTCGTCTCGCTCGATCCGTTTCCCGTGACCTTCCAGTTCAGCGAGCCAGTCACCGGCTTCGACGCGGACGACATCGACGTGACGAACGGCGCTGCCGGGAACTTTGCAGGCAGCGGTGCCACTTACACGGCGGACATCACGCCCAGCGGCGTCGGCACCCTGGTCATCGGTGTCGCCGCGGGCTCTGCGGTAGACGCGGTAGGACTTCCGAACGAGGCGGCAGCCGATGTGCTCGTCACGAGCGGCCTGGATGATCCAAACGCGCCGCTACTCACGACCGTCAGCATCGCGAGTAGCAACGCCAACTCCGGCTTCGCGCGTACCGGCGATGTTGTGACAATCAACATGATCGCCAGCGAACCCATCACGCAGCCGACGGTCACCATCGGCGGCGCACCGGCGGATCTCGTGAGCGGCGCTCTTACCAACTGGTCGGCCACCCGGACGACACTCGCCACCGACCCGGAAGGTGAGGTCGCGTTCGCGATCAGCGACTTCCAGGCGGTCGACGACGGGACGCCAGGGTTTCAGACTACGGTCACGACCGACGGCTCGTCCGTGATCTTCGATGTGACCCCGCCGACGCTCTCCATCGAGGGTCTGCCATCGGGGACCATCCAGTTCCTGGACCCGATTGCGGTGACTTTCCAGTTCGACGAGGACGTCATCGGCTTCGACGAGGGCGACATCCAGGTGACCAACGGCACGGTCGGCGCCTTCGCCGGCGTCGATGCGGCCACCTACACGGCTGACATCACGCCGGACGGTGCCGGCGATCTCACCGTCTCCGTGGCTGCCGCTGCCGCCACTGACGGGGCGGGCAACGCCAGCGCTGGCGCGTCCGAAACGAGGGCCGTCGACGCGCAGGCCTGGCGGCTGATCTGGTCTGACGACTTCGACGGCGCCGGCCTCGACACCGGGAACTGGACGGCCCGGACCGATGCCGACTGTCCCCCACCCTGTGACGGCGTTCAGTCCTACCTGGGCGAACGCGTGACGGTCGCCGGCGGCGTGCTCACCATCGAAGCCCGCGACGAAGGCGGCTCCGTTTACACGTCGGGCCTGATCGATACCCGCGGGAAGCTGGAGCGCACGTTCGGACGTGTCGAGATCGACGCGAGAATGCCCGGCACGCTGGGAACGCTGCCTTCACTGTGGCTGCTGCCGGCGAATGAGGCCTACGGTCCGTGGCCCCAGTCCGGGGAAATCGACATTGTCAATGCCCCGAATCTCTTCCCGGGCAACAACACTCTGGAGCACGCGCTGCGCTATGGCCTGCCGCAGCCGGAGGAAACCGTGACGACGGCGAACTCTGTCGCACCGGGTTTGCCGACGCTCGACTTCATCCAGTACGCCATTGAATGGGAGGGCGGCGAGATCCGGTGGTTCGTGAACGACGTTCACGTGGCGACGCAGGTCCAGGACAACTGGTACGCGTTCTTCGAAGATAACGATGGCGTATACACGCTGGGGGCGGACGCAGAGCCGTTCGACCAGGATTTCTATCTGCTGATCGGTCTGCCTATTGGCAGCAATGCGGGTGGCGCGTCCACCTTCCCGCAATCGCTCGTGATCGACGCGGTGCGCGTTTATGAGTGTGCCAACCCGGTGGATCCGGCACTCGGCACCGGCTGCAGTACCGGCACCGGCGTGCCGCCGGTGGATGCGCCGGGTGCGCCGTATTCCGAGATGCTGGAGATCTATACCGATGCGCCGGCCGTGCTGGATTTCGAGGAGCCGCTCGGCGCGACGGAGACGGCGGCGCTGAATCCCTTTACCTTTGCTGACGACCCGGGCGTCGTTGTCACCAGCACGATAGATGCCACGGACGGCAGCAATACCGTCTGGAATGCTGATATCCAGGCCCTTAGCGGCAACGGCGCTGTCATCATGGGCGCGGAAGGGACAGATCCCAGTGCGTCATCGCGCTGGTTCGACCTTTCAGGTGGCGGAACCGCCGGCGAATTGTTGTTCAGGATGCGCGTCAATTCGGCCACTGGCGATCCGCAGCTGGAAGCCGGACTCATTGAAAGGGGCGGGCGCGACGGGACTGTCCCGCTGACCTTCGTGGCCGATGGCCAGTGGCGCAATTTCTCGGTCAAGCTCGCGGACGTCGTGCAGGCTTCGGGCCTCGATCTCGCCAACGTGTTCGGCACAGTTGTCGGGGTGGCCGGCGGCGGCAGCGTGAATCTGGATCTCGACGATATCGAGATCAGGGTCACGTGTCGCGACGAGGGCGGCTGCCAGGCGACGCCGCGGATCCCGGGTCAGGCACCGACCCTGGAGTATTCACAGGACTTCGAGGCGCTGGACCAAGCGGCTCCGGATGCGCTCGCCAATGACGGCTTCGTGTTCTTCGCCGACGTGTGGCTCGGCGACGTGGGCACAGGTGCGTTCCAGTACCAGTATGGCCCGGGGCCCGCGCCCAATGGTGGTGCAGGTTTCTCAGCCATCGCCAGCGGCGAAGGCGGCCCTGACCAGGGCGCCCAGTACCTGAACGTCTACAGCGATTACGGCAACGCGGATCACGGGAATGGGCTGACCATCAACACGTCGGTGTTCCAGGAACCCCGGGACCTGAATAATCGCATCATCGCCGCCGATATCCCGTCGTGCTGGACCATGACCTTTGACTACAAGTCGCCCTTCGAGAACGGCATTGCCGACCCCGAGTCAAACGCAACGGCCAATGCATTCTTCGTCACGCTCGATCCGAACGCCGGTTTCGCGACGACGAATGACATCAGGTTCGATACGACCGGAGCCAGCAACACGGACTGGGCGAGCGGCAGCATCAGTATCGACTTATCCGATCCACTGCTGGTCGACCAGATACTGCAGTTCGGATTCAATACGACGGCAACCAACTTCGAAGATTCCGGCGTCTACTATGACAACATCGAAGTGACATCGATTCCGGGATCATGTCCTTAGTGCCTTCGGCGTGCTGGACAAGCTTGTGTTGACTTGCAGGGTCTCTAACTGGATGGCCTGCATTGATGACACCGCGATTAGCGTGTCCGGTGGTCCATGAGTTGAGTCGTGGAGTCGGGGGGCTTTCAATGAATCGCATGCATGCTTGAATTTTTCGGGTAAGTGCGCCAACGTGTGTGCACTAATCGAAAACGCTATCAAAGAAAAAGTCCCAAATAAAAAAACAAAAGATCTCAAAAAAAAGGGTGGTCGCTATGTCGCGCTTAACTCCCAACACCTCTAGCCGGAAATTCTGTCTCGTTCTGATACTCAGCCTGGTCGCTTTGACTGTGTTGACGGGTCAGGCTCATGCCACAGACGTGGTCACGACCTACAAAGATGAGCTCGGCTGGAAGTTGCAGGTCAACGGAGAAGACTTCTACGTCAAGGGGGTCAACTGGGGCTACACGCCGAGAAATGAGGATTTCAACTACAACCTCTGGGGCCAACCCGCTGACCGAATCAGAAAGGTGCTCGACTACGACATGGGGCTGTTGAAAGCAGCTGGTGTCAACGCGATTCGTAGTTTCAGCATGATTCCGCCCGAGTGGATCACCTACATTTACAAAGAACACGGCATCATGACGGTCGTCAACCCGCTGGTGGGGCGATACGGATACGAGGTTGGCGGTAGATGGGTTGAGTTTACTGATTACTCCGATCCGCTGACCCGCGCGACTCTCCTGGCCGATACCCTGGAGCTTATCGATCGATACAAGACCACGCCTGGTGTCCTGATGTTTGCCCTGGGTAACGAAAGCAACTATGGACTGTCCTGGTCGAGCTTCGAGATCGAGAATCTTCCCGAGGGCGAACAAAACACGGCGAAGGCGCGGTACCTGTACAGCCTGTTTAATGAAATCATGCAGTCGGGGAAGAGAATCGCGCCGAATCATCCTTTCGCGGTCGTCAACGGCGATATCCAGTACATCGATCTGATCGCGGAGATCTGCACTGAAATGGATGTGCTCGGCAGTAATGTTTACCGTGGCAAGAGTTTCACGGGTCTGTGGGCCGAGGTGCAGCAGAAGCTCGATCTGCCTGTCGTCTTCTTCGAATTCGGTAGTGATGCCTATAACGCCAGGGAGCGTAAGGAGGACGAGGCGGCTCAGGCCATGATTCTGAAAGAACAGTGGCAGGAGATGTACAACAAGTCTTACGGCAACGGTGAGGAGGGCAACTCAATCGGCGGCTTCGTATTTGAGTGGCGCGATGAGTGGTGGAAGTACCTGCAGGACGAGAACCTGGACATCCACGATACCACCGCATCCTGGTCGAACCAGGCTTACATGTTCGACTACAGTGAACGTAGAAACAACATGAACGAGGAGTGGTTTGGTATCGCCGCGCTCGGCAACGTGAACGCCGATGGCGTTTACGAGGCCAGGCCGAGGATGGCCTATGACGTGCTCAAGGAAATGTGGCAGGTAGACCCTTACACGTCCCAGAAGACCGCCATCAACCGGGGCATCAGCGACATGGACATGGAGATCCTGGCGTTGAAGAGCGACGTACGCGCCCTGAAGGCCGAGAGCGAGGCGAGGCGGAAGACTTTGAGTTTCAACGGCGGCAGCGTCCGCCTTGAAAGTCTGGTCCAGGGCACCGAGCAGGACATTGACGAACTCGGTGATGAAGGCACGGAATTCTCTAGCGGCCAGATGGTATTCCTGGACTTCGGGTTCGCGCCGACCGAGAGAATCCAGGGTCGGAGTTCGATCAATATCCTTGGCCAGGTGGCGGATACGGAGCCGATGATCCTTCAGTACGGGCGCCGGGGCCTGCCGGTTACCGTCCTCGTCGAACGGGAAGATCCCTTCTTTTCAGAAGGGGGGGACGCAGGCGGAACCCCGACTGTGATAGTCAGAGAGGATTTCAACGACAGAGAACGAATAGAGATCTACGACTTCGAAGCGTCATACGACGGCGATGCCTTCGACGTGAACGCCTTCTACCATACGCCGCGTTATCACTGGAAGTATGAAGGTGACTTCTTCGGCCTGGTCCGGGAGACGACCGATCTGACCAGCCCGTTTACCGGCCAGGACATCTGGAATGCCAAAGCGCCGAACGGTGTCGAATTCATCGGCGACGAAAAGCTGAATGGTATGAAACTCCTCGTGGGGGATGAAGTGTATTGGGGCGCCAACCCGAAGGCCATCCTGAAGTACAGCTTCAACCTCGCCGGAGTCGACTATACGTTCATGCATGCTGAGGACCTGGCTCGACGTGGCGAGTCGGGGACGGCGACGGAGCCAACCGAAATCCAGACGCGCCAGACGACCCTGTATGCGGACATCGACATTGGCGAGACCACGAGGCTCGAGCTCGGCGGCATCATGGCCAGCACCGAAAAGATTGGCGACGAGTACACAGAGGCCAAGGGCAGCAGAGTGAAAGTCGACGACATTGAGTTCGAGGATACGCTGGGCTTCAAGGGGAAACTGAGCTTCGACCTGCTGGATACCAGGTCTTACCTGTCCGTCCAGTACGCGGGCCTGGTAGCGGATGGCGGCGACCCGCTGAAGGAATTTGGTACGAAACTGCCGATTTCCGGGCTTGGCAACAAGAGGGTGTTCGAAGCCGGGTCCCAGATGAATTTTGGTGACTTCATGCTTTTCCCGCGCTTCCTGTGGCGTGACAACCTCGTCGATGCGGGTCCCAGCATCGATTCGGAAATAAGCGATGGGGATGTGTTCCTGGGCATACAACCGCGCAACCGCGACGATGATGCCTTTGCCGTCCTCGACAATCGTGAAGCGACATCCTACGAGCTGTTCCTGACCTATGATCCGACGGGCGCCACGCCCTTCTACAAGTGGGACAACGACGTTCGCGAGGATGCGTCCTTCGCCTTCAACATTGGTGCCGTCTATACGGAACAATCGTCGGATACGGACTCCTATCAGTTCTTCTTTGAGCCAACAGGAGAGAACGCGGCGTTTGGCGTGGGCCTGCCAGATACTGACGTCTGGGAGGTGTCGAGCCGAATGGTTTTCGTGCCGGGCTTCGATACCCGGTTGATCCTGAATCTGCTGTACGGGAACAACCAGTCCACCGGTGACCCGGAAGGCGGCAAGCGGCAGTACTACGAAATGGATTTCACGTTCATGCGCGGGCGGCACGTGTTATCCGGTTATCTCTGGAAGGATGCGTGGGGACCATATGACTTCCAGCGGCAGTTCAATCTCACCTTCCCGTACCAGGTGCAGCTGGATTATTCGATCCTGCTGGATGAATTGTTCGACCAGGATTGGTCTACGCAGATCGGCCTCAAAACGCTGTTCCGGACCTTCGATGAGGATTCGCCCGAGCAGGAGTACCAGGACGGCGAAAACGACTGGCGATTCCTGACCTCCCTTTACATCAACTTCGTATTCTAGTGAATGAATATGCAGTCGGAGGGACGGAGACTATGAAGAAATACAACGAAAAATCTGTCAGAAACCTTGGGCTACGCGCATGGTTATTGGTGGTCATCGCGGTCGGCATCGGCGGCCTCGCGGGTTGCGGCGGGGCGCCTGACAAGGAAGTCGGCGGCAATGTCGTGGACGCCACCGGCAGGATAGAACTGCCGACAGACACACTCCTGAATCTCGCCTGCGAGGATGTGGGCATCTGGGAAGAGCAGTGTGTGCTGGATGATGATGCGAATCCCTTCCGGGGAATCACCATCGAGGAATTCAATATCAACGAGCCTGATGAGCCGTTCAACAAGTTCGAGCTGGCGGACGGGATTCCAGCAGGCCCCACCGGCGCTAAAGCGAGGTTCTATTTCTGGGCCACGGCGCTGGCGCGGCGGCCCTTAGGCGAGAATCAGTATTTCACTGCCCTGGCCTTACACGAGTTGTACACGGTGAGCAGGGACCCGCTCATCCGGGAGCAGGCAAAAAAAGCCTATCGGTCTCTCTGGGATAATTTTTTCGGCACTGTCGTCGTTTTCGAGTGCTGCGGCGAGTTTTTTCCCTTCGACCGCGAGGACACGGGTTTTGCTGTGACGCTGAACGAGCAGGTGCTCGAACGGCTCGTTCGCGCGGCCGAATTTCCGGACCCGGGCTCGCCGGACCGTTTTTTCTACCCGGAGGGGTTTGAACCGCTCATCCCGGACGACCCCTCGACTCTGGGAGACCCGCCCGATGCGGGCCTGATCGAGTTGGAGACGCAGGATGTCATCACCGATTGGGGCTTCACCTATAGTTGCACAGGGGAAGGAACCGACGCCGATCCGCGTCTGTGTTTCGTAGAAGTCAGCAGATTTGTGAGCCCCCTTCCCCTTTGAGGACGGACATCGGCGAGACCCCTTGATCATGGGCGGTGCTTCGGTGTTTGCGACACACAACCTGGTGCGTGCTCTCCTGTTGGCGGCCGTCATTTTGCTGCTGACGCCTTCCCTGTCATCGGCAGACGCCGTCCAGGTAGAGCTGCAAAAAACCGAGCAGGGCTGGCAACTGCTCCGCGGTGGCGAGCCCTATTTCATCAAAGGCGCCGGCGGCACCGAGCGACTGACCAAGCTGGCCGCTGCAGGCGCCAATTCGATACGCACCTGGGCCGCCGATGACATCGGCGAATTACTCGACGAGGCGCACGCGCGGGGCTTGAGCGTCACGGTGGGCATCTGGCTCGGCCACGAACGCCACGGCTTCGACTACGACGACGATAAACAGGTCCGGGAGCAGTTCGAACGCGCACGACAGACCGTGTTGCGTTACAAGGACCACCCGGCCGTACTGATATGGGGCATCGGGAATGAGATGGAGGGTTACGAGGCTGGTGACGATCCTGCCATCTGGTCGGCGGTGAATGATATTGCTGCGATGATCAAGCAAATCGATCCGGCCCATCCCACCATGACCGTCACCGCCGAAATCGGCGGTGGTCGCATAGCGAGTGTTAATGAGCTCTGCCCGGATGTCGACATACACGGCATCAATGGCTATGGCGGTGTCGCCTCACTACCGCAACGCTATGTCGATGGCGGTGGCCGCAAGCCCTACATCATCACGGAGTTCGGCCCCAGCGGGGCCTGGGAGTCCCCGACCACCGAGTGGGGCGCGCCGCTGGAGTTGAGCAGCACGGAAAAAGCCGCCTTCTACCGGCGCAGTTACGAGCTCGGCGTTGCCGGGGCGCCAGGTCTGGCCCTGGGCTCGTACGTCTTTCTCTGGGGCCACAAGATGGAGGCCACCGCCACCTGGTTCGGCATGTTCCTCGAAGGCGGCTCGCGACTCGCCGCGGTCGATACCATGACGGAGCTCTGGAGTGGTGAGCCACCGGCCGACCTCGCGCCGGTCGTTGAACCGCTGGTCCTGGAAGGCGATGCACGCCTGGATCCGGGCGACGAGCTGCGCGTGCGGGCTGTGATTGCCGATCCGGAAGAGCGTCCCGTCAGCGTACGCTGGGCTCTGCGCCCGGAGCCCGACGAGTTCAGCACAGGCGGCGACTTCCGGCCCAACATGCCCGATATCAAGGGCGCCATACTGGACGGTGACACCGAGGGCGCACGCGTACGCATGCCGCAGGATCCCGGGCCCTATCGTCTGTTTCTGTACGCCTACGACGAAGCCGGTAACGCGGCCACCGCCAATGCGCCGCTCCTCGTTAAAGGCAAGGTAGGAAAAACGCGCTTGCCGCTCTCGGTCTACGAAGATGGTTTCGAGGGCATGCGCTGGGTACCTTCAGGCTGGATGG
Organism: Chromatiales bacterium; assembly: GCA_020351875.1. Lineage (GTDB taxonomy): Bacteria > Pseudomonadota > Gammaproteobacteria > Steroidobacterales > J054. The sequence continues at coordinate 260,096 of CP070671.1, forward strand.
GCATGATCGACTCCCTGACTCTCGATGGCGCTCATACAGAGAATCCCCATGAAGGGACGGCCTGCATCAAGATGCGTTACGAGGGCGAGTTCGGCTGGGTTGGAGTTGCCTGGCAGCATCCGGAGAACAACTGGGGCGATCAGGATGGCGGCTTTGACCTTGGCGAGGCAACTCAGCTGGAATTCTGGGCCCGCGGTGAATACGGCGGCGAGCAAATCAAGGCGGGCGTCGGCTTGCTGGGAGAAGACAAGCGATACCCGGATTCCGGCATGACCAGCGTCGATGGCATCGTGCTGACGCGCGAATGGCAGCGCTACCGCGTGCCGCTGAAAAAGATCGATGTGTCCAGCATCAAGACGGGATTCGTGGTAACCCTCACCGGCCGGAGCACGACGGTGACCGTTTACCTGGACAGTATCCGCTTCGTTCGGTGAAGCTAGCGTGGCTACTCCGGCGCCGGTCCCGTGGATTCGCGGATCTTCAGCGACGCGGGGAATATCTCTGAGCCGCGCAGCGGGGAGCTCGCGCCGGACTCCTCGATCAGCACTAGCGCTGCCCGTTCCGCCATGGCTGCGAGTGGCTGTCGGATCGTCGTCAGCGACGGAAAAATGTGGCTGGCAACCGAGATATCGTCACAGCCGGCCACCGAAAGTTGCCCCGGCACCTCAATGCCCATGCGAGCTGCGACCCGGATAACGCCAGCAGCCATATCGTCGTTGGCGGCGAAAATCGCAGTGGGTCGCCGCTTTCTGTTGAGCAACTTATCCGCCCCAGCTTCGCCAGACGCGAGCGAATTGTCGCCGGCGAACACCAGTCGCTCGGAGAAGTTGAGACCGCTGTCGCGCAGGCCATCCTGGTAACCGAGCAGACGGTTGCCGACCGCCTTGTGGCTGCGGTGCCCGGCGATAAAAGCAATCCTCTGATGCCCCAACGACGCGAGATAGCGCGTCATCTCGGCGCTGATTTCCCGGTCATTGGTCGAAACAGAATAGCGATTCGCGCTGTCTTTGCCGGGAGACAATTGCACCAACGGAGTCCCGGTAGACGCAATCGCATCGACGATGCTCGGCATGTTGGACAGTGGTGCGGCGAGAATCATCCCCTCCGGCCGCGCTCTTTCGATGAGTGATTGGAGTTCCGCAGCGAGATCGCGTTTCCGGGCTCGGCCAGGATGAATCAGCAATTCATAATTGGCGGTACCGCAGGCCCTCAAGGCACCCTGCTGCAATCGCAGGATATAGCCTCCACTGGGATTCTCATACGGGCTGGGATCATCGTAAACCAGGACAATGAAATGAGAGCGGAGACTGGCGAGACTGCGAGCGGAAATATTCGGGCGGTAGTTGAGCTTTGCGATGGCTGCCTCGACCTTTTCCCTGGTCGACTCACGGACGTTCGGTTCGCGGTTCGTGACCCGGGACACGGTCTTTATAGACACGCCGGCCATTCGGGCGACATCGTCGATGGTGGCTTTGCGGCTCGTATTCATAAGGCAGGTGGTGCGCGGTCTTCTGTAGAACTATCCTTGATCGCTCGATTCGACGAACAGGCTTTTCGTGCCGAAGGTAACTGTCAGGCGGCGGATCCGCCCGTTGCGCTCGAAGAGTGCTTGGCTTTCTTCGGCCGGGAGCGCGAGTTGATGCAGCCTCAGTTCCTCGTCGCCCTGCAAATCGAGCCGAACGCTGGGCTCCATTTCATCATCCAGCTGGTAAATTATCGGGACTTGGCACCAAGTGAAAGCCAGGGCATTCGCGGGCACGGTAATCATCTGCCATTCATCATCTATGTCCAGGAACCGGAACTGTCGGGGCTCATCCGAAAACTCCGTCGCACACAAGAGCGCGGGATTGAATGCCACCCGGCCATCGTAGACCCTGACGCCAAGTTCGCCGAAGCGACACAGTATTTCCTCCTTGACCTGCCCGGTCATGCCCGGCTGCTTGGCACCTGCGTGTCGCGGCGTATGGGAATACGGGTCTGTCGGGAACGCACCGTATTCGGCCGGCGTCTTGTTGAAGCCGATGCCGCGACGAACTCGATAGTAGAGCTGAGCAAGGGGCCGCCTGGCGCCGTCATCCGCATCCCGGCCAGCCGCCGCAAAGAAATTTTCCTGCGCGGCCAGCATCAGCTTGGAGACCATGTGCCAATAGATGCAACCCAGGCCTTCGAAACCAAACATGGTGCCGGAGCGCCCGGTAAACTGCTTGTGTCGAAATACCGTCTCGTACAGTTCGTGTAGGGACTGAGCGATTGACTCGAGCTCATCGCCGTATTCCGGGATCAGCTCGCGTATTCGGATGCCCAGGTCTGCCGCGTTTTTGAAATTGGCATTGAAACGGCAACAACCGTCCGCATCGCGCAGCAGGATTCGTTCGTCACCGCTGGCAAGCATGCGCTGAAGCAACGGCAACGCGTCGAGACTCCGCTCCGGGATGCGGTTCTTCTCGAGAAATCCCGGCAACTGGCGGTCCGGGTAGAGCATGAAGCTATGCTGGTCAGGCCGATACAAGTCGCTGTCGAACAGGGCCTCTAGCACCGCCACAGCCGACTTTGGGCCCATGGCACCCGAGCTCAGGGCGGCAACCTGGCCCTCGAGCATCGGATACAGCCGGTCGACAGCCGCGGCTCCGTCACTCAGGTCCAGCAAGTTGTAGGCATGGTAAAGGCCGTCGCTGCGCTGGTTAGTGGCAATGGTCTGGTCTATGGTGGCCAGCGCGTCGCCGAGTAGCGCAGTGATCTGTTCAGTGGTCAGATCGGCCGTGTCGGAAAACCCGTCCTGCTGATAGACGGTCTGCCGGTAACGGCTGGCCGCCTGGCCGAGTGCCTCCAGCGTCTCAAATCGCTGATGATCGCTGATCGGCTTGCCAGAAAATAACGGTCGGATTTTTCGCAGCGCATCAGCCGTATCCGTGAACCACCGCGAGACTTCGGTTGATACTGGAAACGGTGCGGTTTCCTCGGCCAGCAGGCCCTGCAGAAAGCGAACGTAGCGCCGCATGTAGTATGCCGTCACCATGGACAGGCCATGACCGACGATGGCGTTGTTGGCGTCGTTCCACTCCGGGCGTTGTGTGTTCAGCCAGATGCCGCCGTCGACCACAAAATTGCCCAGTTTGCACAGCAAGGGGACCAGCAATTTTTCCAGCAAGTTGACCTGGTGAACCTCCCCGCTGCTCGTGCACGACACGAGTTTGCCATCGGCGCCCATGGCCTCGACTCGGTCATGGATTTTTTCCGCGAGCGCTTCGTCGAACGCGACGGTGCTCTTGGGATTCGCCAGCTGCGCCTCGAACGGTGCGATCCGGTAGGGGACGTTCGCGTAGCTGAAAATCGGCTGTCGCAGCAGGCGCTGCAGCCGGCCCGGATGGAAGTCCCTGGAAAGTTCCAGCAGCTTCTGCAGGTAGATGATCTGGTGGTCGCCCCAGTAGCCGATGTAGCTCCACGGGTTGTCCGGTTCCTCGACCTCCCAGTCGATGCCTTCCTTCGTGATGCGATAGGGATTGTAGCCATCCATCGTGGATGCGTTCACGAATTTGGCGATGACGCTTTCGGCGAATTCCGGGTAGCTGAACAGCAATGCCTCCCAATTCTGGAAGATGTCACGCCAGTTGCCCTGGTAGGAGAGCAATCTGTCACCGTGTTCGTCTTTGAGCTTGATGGCAAACTCGTTCCAGGGGCGACTGGGATCACCATGACGACGACCGAAGGTGATTGGCAAGTACTCGTAAGCGAGACGCAACAGTTGCGAAATGTCGTGATCCTTTATCAGTGACCAGAGGTCCGCGATCCGGACTTCATCCGGCAGGCTCTGCAGCAGCGCCTCGTTGCGCCGGTACACAGCCTGGTTGAAGTGTCGGACGGTGCTGCGAAAATCTTTCGTGGAAACAGTGTATTGGTCGTCGAATATGCCACCGCGGAGAATATTGAACAGCACATTGGCATAGTGGTGAACGCTGACATTTTCGTCCGCAGTGGCCTGATAAGCATCCCCGCGGCCCATAATTCGCGACAATGCGAGAGAGCCTGAGTCGATCGAGCGGGCAATCGCTTTGGTAACAGCACCCGAATCACGCAAATGCCCGCGTAATTCGACGACCTCGGCCTGAGTCTGTTCGGTATTTGCGACGAGTTGCCAATGCCGAGCGTCACCTGGTGACAATTCCATACTTTGGTTTACAAAGTATGCACCCCGGATACCGCGCCGATGGACTTCCTGCTCGACGTCCAGACCGGCGCGAAATCGAGTCAGCTGCTCTGTGGACAGGAGCACCTTGTGTTGCTGCAGCCCCAGGGAGAACACAGTGGTCGCCATCAATGACTCACAGGGCTCGGCGCGATCGGTGATGCCGGCATAAAGCGTCAGAACAGCCAGGCCGGTTTCCGCGTCGAGCTCCGACCACTTGTAGGCATTGACGAGATTGCTGGTATTGGTCTGGGCGACAAGGGGAGTGCCGGCCGGCAGGATATTTCTGAAGCCGTCTACCAGATCGAGGCGGGTAGTTCTTTCCGCCAGATTTCGCAGCTCGCACTGGCGGACGAAACCATAGTCATCGCTCGTTGCCCAGGTGTAGCGGAATGCCAGTTGCAAATCGTGGTTTATCTCTTCGAAGCAGAGCTTGTTTCCCAGGATGTTCTTGTACAGATTGCGGCTGGTGGCAAAGTGGCCGTCGTGTTCGCTGTTGAACGGTTCCCAGACCGTTGGCAGAGGGTTCGTAGCGATACGCACGATCGTCTTGCAGCCAGTGTGCGTGGCGCTGTCATGAATCTTGTCGACCGTGACATACGGAAACAGCGAGGTGGCCGGAGAGACTCGACCGGCGGCCAATCCGCCGTTGGACGATACGAACAACCAGTGGTCGACGTCGGAGATGACGCTGATGAGAAACGGTGCCAATTGGTCGACGTTGCGGATCACATAATAGCGTTCCCCCCCCAGCTCCAGGAACGCGCCAGACACTTGGCCGTCTTGTGAAACGCTGCGGCTCTGGTCTCGGTCCTGTTCTGCAATATCACTCATCGAGCAAATCAAGAATACGGTCACATTCGGGTAGCAGTCGCCCGTGGAAACATAGCTGGCGGTGGCCGGGACGAGCGGTGTTTCGCTATTTTTTTACCTGGTTGTCAAACGGTACTGCAAGCTGTCCCTCGTTCGGAGAGACCAGGATATCGATGGGCCTGGTCATTCATTCATTAATAATTATAGTCAATGGTGACAGCGCTGTCATCTTGGCGCGCCGCAAGTCCATAGGTTGTTCGGAGAGATTGATTCGCGGCTTGGCGCGTGGCTTCCGTCAGGCCCGTTGCCGGAGCAGGGCACCCTCGCTGACCCGGTCACCAGGCTGCATGACCACTGGTTCACCTTCGCTTAGCCCGTCGACGACCTCTGCCTCTATGGCGTTCTGCAAGCCGAGTTCGACGTGGCGAAGACGGGCTGTGCCGTCCTCCATGACGAACACAGCCCAGCGGTCGCCGTCACGGAACAGCGCTGCGTGGGGCACCTTCAGCACGTCTTTTTGTTCCGCCAGGATGATCCGGGCCTGCACGCGGTAGCCGTGGCCGAGCCGCTGCCACCGTTTCACCGGGTCCAGAAGTTCGATCAGCACGCGGACTCGCTGCTCCTCGATCCGGAGCGCAGAAATCTTGGTGAAGCCGAAAGGTTCCACGCGGCGGACGACGGCCTCGAGCGCGCCCTCACCACCCCAGGCTTCCACCAGCACGCGCTGCCCTGCCTCGACGCGGACCGCGTCGGCGGACAGAAGATCCACCACGATCTCCAGCTGCCTCGGATCACCCACTTCGATCAGGGGCGTCCCGGCGGTCACCACGCCCTCGCTCTCGTTGAGCACCTGCAGGACCGTGCCACTGACCGGTGAATGCACTTCCACGCAGTCGCAGTCCTCGCCGCGACGGGCCCGCGCGGCGGCCGGTTCCATGAGCCTGGCCTGGGCCTGCTCGAGTTCGGAGGAGCGCGCTCGCAGTCCCGCTTCTGCTTCCCGCAGCGCGGCGGCTGCAATGCGCGCGCGGCGCTGGGTCGCCTCCAGTTCGTTGGCCGAGATGGAATCGCGTTCGGCCAGTTGTTCGTAGCGCTTTAATTCCGCACGGGCGAAATCGAGCTCCGCCTCGGCGCGCTGCACGGCCGCGGTGGCGAAGCGCTGATTGGCTTCCGCGGCGCGCACCGCCGCCTGCGCCTCGGCCTCCGTGCGTGCATCGAGCAGGGACGGGTCACTGGGCTCGATCTGAGCGACCACGGTGGTGCCGGCGCTCACCGGGTCGCCGGCGTGAATCTCGATTCGGCGCATCAGTCCGGGCGTCGGCGCCGATACGACGAAGACCTCCTTGACCCGGGTCTTGCCCTCCTCGGCCACGGACCAGGCGATGTCGCCGTGGGCGATCGTGGCCAGGTCTACCAGCACCGCCTCGGGACGAAACAGCACGAACAGCGCCGTCGCGACGGCCAGTCCTGCTGGACCCCAGAAGAGCAGGCGGCGCGTGAGATTCGCAGGCATCAATTACTCCCGGGTCTTCAAAACGGCAACCAGGTCCAGGTGGTCGAGCCGTCGTCTGACGAGCAGCGCGGCCAATAGCGTCGCGGCCAGCGTGATCATGATCGACAGTCCGTAGGTCCTGGCGAGGATCGCGAAGGGCACCCGGAACAACTCTGTCACGAAAGCGCCGTGCCACACCAGTGCCAGCAGGTACCCGGCCGCGCAACCCAGCGGCAAGGCGAGCAGGGTCAGTAAAGCAATTTCACCCAGCAACAGGTAGGAGATCTCGGCGTGGCTGTAACCCAGCACCTCCAGCGTCGCGAGTTCCCAGCCGCGCTCGGCCAGCGCGATGCGAGCGGCGTTATACGTGACACCGACGGCCAGAGCACAGGCGAACACCACGAAGAACGAGATGAAGATCAATATCGTATCGGCGAGCGTATCGTGGAATCCGCGCAGCGCAGCCGATCTGGACATGACGGCACTGATCAGGGGCGTCTCCCGGAGCGCCGCGTAGAGCTCGTCCTGCGCGAGGGGATCGATACGGAGGTGGACGCTGGTCAGGGCGCCACCGTCGCCCAGGGCCTGGTTCAGCGCCCCGATTTCCATGTAAGCCGGAGCGCCGATGTAGGTTTCGAAAAGGCTGACAACGGGCAACCGCAGCGTCGGCCGCCGGCCCTCCAGGACTTCGACCTGGACGATATCGCCGATCCGCGCCTGCAGCATGTCGGCGAGCTGCGTGGACATCACGAGGCCGCCCGGCGGTAGCTCCAGCGGGCCCATTTGGGCATCGTGGACCCGCAAGAGCGCTTGCCGCGCCGGCACGCCCATCAGCATTTGCCGTTCCTCCAGCGCCCCGTGGCGCATCCGGGTGGCGACACTGCGCATGGGTTCTGTGCTGATCACGCCCGGCAGCCTGGCAAGACTGCCTTCCACGGCCAGGTCCTGGGCGCTGCCGAAACTCACGGTCAGGTCCTGGCGCTGCGCCTGCTCGAAGTAGACGTCGGCCAGCTGGTCGACGGCATCCAGCCAGTGGAGGGAACTCACCAGCACCGCCACCGCCATGCCGATGCCGAGGCTGGTCACAAAAGAGCGGCCCGGCCAGCGGCTGACCTGGCGCAGCAGGATGCGGGTGGGCTGGTCCAGCCACCGGGTGATCGCCACGCCGGTGCGACGAAACAGCGGCGGCGCGGGTGGCCGCATCGCCTCGGCCGGCGGCAGCCGGACGGCCTTGCGTACTGAGGCCACGGCGCCCAGCAGGGCGGCTGCCAGGCTGGCCAGGGCCGCGATCAGGAAGACCCGCGGGCCCGGCTGGTAGAGCAGGAAGGGGAAGCGGAAAAAGTTGGCATAGACCTCGGTGCTGGACTTGCCGAAGGCGTAACCGGCCAGCCAGCCGAGGAGGATCCCGACGGCCGCAATGACCATCGCGAACTTCAGGTAGTGCCAGCCAATCGCCGAGTCCTGGTAGCCGAAGGCCTTCATCAGGCCGATCTCGGCGCGCTCCACGGTGAGCATGCGCCCGAGCAGCACATTGGTCAGGAAGGCGGCTACCGCGAGAAAGGTCACGGGCAGGATGAGGGACATGGTCCGCAGCTGGTTAATCTCGTTCATCAGGAACCAGTGGGACTGCTGATCGGCGCGCGCGTAAGCGCCGTGGCCGCCATAAGGCTCCAGCATATCGTCCAGCGCCTCGATCACGGTCTCCGGGGAGGCGCCGTGCATCAGGCCGACGCTGATGTCGTTGAAGGCCCCCTCGAGGTCGAAGGCGGCCTCGAGCGGCGCGCTCCCCATCCAAGCGATACCGAAACGCTGGTTATCGGGAATCAGTGTGCCCGGGCCGATGGTGTATACGTACTCCGGCGACAGCGCGATGCCGACCACGATGAGTTCACGCCAGCGCCCGTTGATGATTGCCCGCAGGCGATCCCGCAGTCCTAGCCCATGGGCGTCCGCGAAAGGCTCCGACAGCACGACCTCGTCGACGGCGCCTGGCTCGGGGAGGCGGCCGAGGCGCAGGGCGAGCCGATTGAGACCCGTATTTCTCCGGGCGGGCAGCGACACCAGTTGGCCGATGACGGGTTCATCGAAGCCCTCGATCTCCAGCGAGGCGGTCTCGATCACGCGCGTGGCAACCGCCTGCACGCCGGGCAGCCGTTCCACTCGCTCGCGCAGCAGCTCCGGGGCTCGTTCCACGCGGGCAAATACGTGGGCGAAGCGGTAACGCTCGTAATAGGCCCGGGCCGTCTCGCCCAGGGCATCGATCGTGCTGAGCGACATGACCAGCACGGCGACACCGGATGCGATCACCAGCGCCAGTGCCAGCACCTGCGCCCGGATATGCCAGACATCGCGGAGCATCTTGCGGTTCAGTGCCTGCATGGCCGCCTACCAGTACAACTCCCGCGCGGGCCGGCGCCGGGCGTTGCGACGTTCTTCGGTGATTACGCCGTCGCCCATCACCAGCACGCGATCCGTCATTTCCGCGATGATCGCATTGTGCGTGATCAACACCGTCGTCGTGCCCAGCTCCGCGTGGATGCGCTCTATGGCCTCGAGCACCAGGAGTCCCGTCTTGCTGTCCAGGGCCCCCGTTGGTTCATCGCAAAGCAGCAGTTCCGGGCGCTTGGCGATCGCCCTGGCGATGGCCACGCGTTGCTGCTCACCGCCGGACAACTGTGCCGGGAAGTGGTGCAGCCGCTCGCCCAGGCCGACCAGTCGAAGCGCCTCTTCAGTCGCCATGGGGGCCTTGGCGATCTCGGTGACGAGCGCCACGTTCTCCAGGGCTGTCAGGCTGGGCATCAGGTTGTAGAACTGGAAGACGAAGCCCACGTGGTCGCGCCGGTAGCGAGTGAGTTGCGCATGTTCCATCGCGGTCAGCTCGTGGTCGCGGAACCAGGCTTCGCCCGCCGTGGCGGTGTCCAGGCCGCCGAGGATATTCAGCAGCGTCGACTTCCCGCAGCCGGAAGGCCCCAGCAGCACGACGAGCTCGCCGGACGAAAGCGCCAGGTCTACGCCCCGCAGCGCGTGCACGGCAGCATCCCCGGTGCCGTAGACTTTGGTCAGGCCCTGGGCACGCAAGGTGCTATTGTCGCTCGTCGTCGTCAAAGATTGCGCGTCGCTTCGTCACAGCGAGACCGCAATGGGTCGCTGCCCGTCAGGAGCAGACTAGCAGATGCGGCGCGGGGATCGTGCTCGCTACGGATACGAATGCGCTTCGCACGCGCGCGCCGGGAAACGGCTCGTCTTGTCGTCGTTACGAAAAACGTGACACGTTGTCGATGACTTGCAATGGAACATATGATTGAGGCCAGCCGCCAGTTTCCCGGTACGTGGATGTGCTTATTTGTGTTTGCAAGGGAATTGGATATAAGGCCAACAGGGGGAATGGGCAATCGAATTCCGGACTCACTGGATGATTCAGAGCGCAAACCCGCACCGTTCGCACGGAGCAGATCATGAGCTTGGGCGGCCACGAGTCGTGCCAGGGCATATTTTCCTCGAAAAGGTGAGCATGATCGCGCGGGTGTTGGCAGTCGCGTCGTGAGTCGATTCGCCGCATTATTGTTTCTGTTCCCCGTGCCCGTGTTGGCAGCTGAGCAGGTCGTTCACACCGATCCGATCGCACCGGTGATACTCGGCGTGACCTGGATCCTGTCCATGGCGATCGTCGGCCGTTTCGTCGCCCGGCGTTTCCATCAGCCGGCGGTGGTGGGCGAGTTGTTGATGGGGATAGTCCTCGGGCACGTCGGGTACCTGGCAGGCGGTGACATGGTCACGCTGCTGCGGGAGGTGCCCCAGGTTTTCGACCTGATGAGCGGTATGGGCACCGCGGCAACGTTCGATGGCGAAACGGCCGCGGCACTGAACCGTGTGCTGAACCAGCCCGATGGCGGAGTCATGCTGCAGGTGGCCCACTCCGTCGACGTCTTTTCCCGTTACGGGGTGATTTTCCTGCTGTTCCTGGTGGGGCTGGAAAGCAGCGGTGAGGAAATGCGTCACGTGGGCGCGGAATCGGCCCGTGTCGCGGTAATCGGTGTCGTGGCGCCATTTTTACTCGGTGTGCTGACCATACAGTTGCTCACACCGGACCTGTCTGCCAATACGCAGATGTTCGTTGCTGCGACACTCGGTGCAACCAGCGTCGGCATCACCGCGCGCGTGTTGCGTGAACTGAACAAAGAGAAAAGCCGAGAGGGTCACATCATTCTCGGTGCCGCCGTCATGGACGACATCCTTGGGCTGATTGTGCTGGCCGTCGTCAGCGGTATCGTGGTCTCGGGCGAATTTGCCCTGGGCCAGGTGGTGTGGCACATCTTTCTGTCACTGGCGTTTCTCGGTGGTGCGATCGCGCTCGGTCCGCATGTTCTGAAGTATGCGATCCGGTTTCTTGGCCGTCTCGATCTCGTCGAGGCCAAGATGTTCACGTCGTTCCTGTTCGTGATGATCCTGGCATGGATTGCCAACCTCGCGGGGCTTGCCACGATTGTTGGTGCATTCACCGCGGGCCTGATTCTGCATGACTCCTATTTCCATGATGTTTTCGATCCCGAGAAGCACGTCACTATCAGGGACCTGATTCAGCCGTTGGAAGTGGTCTTCGTGCCGATCTTTTTCGTGCTGATGGGGATCCAGGTCAAGCTGGAAAAACTCGCGGATCCGCAAATTCTGCTGCTGGGCGGGGGGCTCATCATTGCCGCCATCATCGGCAAGATCGTGGCCGGCATTGGGGCAGGCAAGGGCGCAAGGCGCCTGGCCATCGGCTTTGGCATGATGCCCCGCGGGGAAGTGGGGCTGATCTTTGCATCCATCGGCAAGGTGCTGGGCGTGATGAGCGATACGTTGTTTTCAGCCATCGTTATCATGGTCATCGTCACGACCCTGTTGGCGCCGGGCCTGCTGAAATGGTCAATGAATCGGCCAGCCGGCGGATCCGGGAACGCGGCTGCTAAGTAGTTGTCCTGATTGCCCGAACGTCGGGGCGACCGGCAGCATCGTGGGAATATCTGGTTTTTTCAGGGCTTGGCGCAGCCGGAATCGGCCGCTGGTTCCCCAGGCCTGCCGGGGGTGAAGAACAATGAGTAACAGGAAACCAACGACGAAGGCGCAAGACACGCCGGGCTTCGTCGCGATTGACCCGGTCGACAACTTTTACCAGACCTGCGCTTTCATCCCGATGTCGTTTGCGCTGGTCACGACGGTTTACGAGGATGGCCAGACGGGAATTGGTCCGCACGCGCTGTGCTACCCGTTCAGTGTCACCAAGCCGTATTCCATGATGCTGATCAGCCGGAGCAGCAGCGGTACGGCGGCAAATATCCGTCGCAACGGCAAGTGTGCGTTGAACTATGTCCTGTACGATCGGGCGCGGCTGAAGGGTATCGCGAACATGGGTTACCCGGGTATGGCGCTCGTCGACAAGCTCGAGGCGAATCCCTATACGCTGGTCGATTCGCCGTCGCCGGACAAAGCGGCGGATCCCGAATTTCCCAAAGTCATTCGGGAAGCCTTCCAGATCATTGAGTGCACATGGGATGACAAGTTCGGGCTGCATTCCCATAAAGATGCTTTCGACCGGCCCTACGACAGTCACTTCAACCTGCAAGTCGATCGCATCCTGATGCACGAGGACTACGCGCCGGGTATCGAGAAAGGCGACATCTTCCCGAACATGCCGATCTTTTATGGCTATCGCGCCAACCGGGGCTTCTGGTTCGGGCACCATGAAGAGCCTTTCAGCGTGCCGCTGCCGGAAGTGAAAGGCATGGAATACCAGACGGTGTTCTACCAGGCGAATCGGATCGACTCGAACGTGCAATTCACCGAGGACGCGTGCAAGCAGCTAACGGAAATTCCCACCCCGTTCCTGAAGGATGCGCTGCAGCAGATCGTGGATGCGGCCCTGGCAGCGGACGTCACGAAGGTTGACGAAGATTTTCTGAAGCGCCTGATGGCGGAGCGTAGCCAGTCCTAGGGAGGCTGTGCTTCCAATGCCTGCTGCGCGCGATCGTAGCGCGGCTTCCACAGCGTAATCGTTACCGGTACCGCCACGTTCAGCCAGAACGCCGTGAACATCAGCGTGTAGAAAGCCTCGGTGCTCAGGATATTGTTCTGGATGTATGCGATATCCATGACCACGAAGGCCAGTTCGGCGCGGCCCAGCATGCCAAAGCCGATCAGCATGCTCTCGTGGAAAGTGAAGTTGCCGGTGTAGCGGGCGGCTGCAGCGGCCGAGATGATCTGGGCGAAGAAGAGTCCAACCAGCAGCGTCATGCTCTCCGGGATGATCGAGACGAAGATGTCCCAATCCAACACGATCTTGGTGCCGAGATCGACAAAGAACACGGGGCCGACCCAGGAGAAGGCCGCGTTGTCGACGATGGCTTTCGTCTCCTTGTAAGATTCGCGCGCCCGCTTCGGATCGAACAGGAAATATTCCTCGCGCAGTATCAGTCCGGCCATGTAGGCGCCGACGGCGGGGTGGAAGCCGAATTCGTGGGCCAGAAGCCCGACCACCAGTGCCATCAGCATGACAGTCAGTGTCGAGTGCTCGCCGTCGCCGGTATGCAACAGGTCCCGTGCGCCGAATCGGCCAATCAACGGGATTTTCGCGACCCAGCCCTCCAGGTCGTGGGGCAGCAGGTAGGCGCTGACCAGCGCCACACCGCCAAAAAACAGCAGCGCCTTGCCCACGATCAGCGAAATCGAAACGGGGTCGAGCGTGGCCTGCCCGGTGGCCAGTGGCACCAGCACGGCAACCAGCGCCAGCGAGGCGATGTCGTCCAGGACGGCGGATGTCATGATGCCCATGGCCGCGTGGGAGGTCTGCAGCCCGAGGCCTTTCAAAGACACCATGGTCAGAGATACGGCGGTGGCGGTCATGGTCAGACCGCACATGATGGAAATGCGCGTGTCGTCCCAGAAATAGTCCGCGACGAAATAAGCCGTGAAGAACGGCGCCAATGCGCCAAAGAACGCAATGCCCCAGCTGCGCTTGATGCTCCTGATGAAGTTGCGCGTGTTCTCCTCGAAACCCAGCGCGAACATGATCAGGATAATGCCGAGCTCGGCAACACCGCGGATGAAGGGCTCCGTTTCCGTCGGCAGGATGCCGACGTTGACCATCACCGCGCCGAAGGCCAGGAAGTACAGTACCGAGGTAAGCCGAGTCTTGTGCGCCAGCACACTGGCGACGAAGACGCCAGCCCAGATGATGGCGAGTTGAACGAGGGGTTCCACTGCGGGAAGCTTACCGGTAAACCAGGGGATGGGGCATAAGGATTTTCCGCCGCACCAGGGCGCCGGGACTCGGCTTGCTGGCGGGAGGGGGAGGGCATGAGCAAGGACTGGGAGCACGTGCCTCACGGGGCCGACATCGGTGTACGCGGGCGTGGCGCCACACTGGCCGAGGCCTTCGCCAATACGGCCACTGCGCTGACGGCGGTCATCACCGAGCCGGCCGCCGTGGCGCCGAAGACCCCGGTACCGATCCAGTGCAGCGCGCCCGACGTGGAACTGCTGCTGGTGGACTGGCTCAATGCGCTGATCTTCGAGATGGCGACTCGCCAGATGCTATTCTCCCGCTTCGATGTCGAGATCAGCGACGGGCAGCTTCACGCGACGGTCTATGGCGAGCCGGTCTCCCGGCGACGCCACCGCCCCGCGGTGGAGATCAAGGGCGCCACGCTGACCGGCCTCGAGGTGCGGCGCCTTTCGGATAACGCCTATACCGCCGAATGCATCGTGGACGTATAAATGACTCCGGCTTCGTTAAGGAGGGATGCTCATGACCAGTAGTGCGCCTTTGCAGGTCACTCACGAGCAGGTCACGACCATCGTCGGGCACATGGACGACGAGTACATCACGGCCATCGTCGACTCGGGCGCATCGGCCGACGATGTGCTCGAAGCCTTTACCTGGTTCAACTCGGAGGAGGCCATTGGCCAGGATCCGGGGCATCACATGACGGACCTGGTGCGGCGGGTCTACGCAATTCTCGCCAGGGCCCAGGGAGAAGACGAGGAACGCCGGCCCTGATCCGAGGCCGGCGCACACCTTGGATACCGCTTCCTTCACTCGCGAGGGCGAGTATGGTTGGGTGATCGAACCCCACGGCGCGATGCGCGTGCCGGCGGTGATTTACGCGACCGAAAGCCTGGTCCGCGACATGGACGACAAGGTCGCGGAGCAGCTTTGTAACGTCGCCACGTTGCCTGGCATCGTCCAGGGGGCGTACGCGATGCCGGAAGCGAACTGGTGCTATGGATTCCCCATTGGCGGATAGGCGGAGATCGATGCGTCAGCCGGCGGCGTGGTCTCCGGCGGCGGCGTTGGTTTCGACGTGTCGTGCGGGGTGCGGACCCTGACCACGGGCCTGGCCGCTGACGACCTCATTGGCCTGGCGCCCAGACTGGCCGATGCGCTGTTCGACCACGTTCCGGCCGGCGTGGGTTCCACGGGCGCTATTACGCTCGACCCGGCCGGGATGGATGCGATGCTGTCTGGCGGCGCGCGGTGGGCCGTCGACGAGGGCTGGGGCGAGGCGGCAGACCTGGAACGCATCGAAGAACACGGCTGCATGGCGGGCGCACGGCCGGAGTGCGTGTCGGACCACGCCAAGCGGCGCCAGCGCCGCGAAATGGGCACGCTGGGTTCCGGGAATCATTACCTGGAAGTGCAGCGCGTGGACCGCGTATTCGACGACCATGTCGCCCGCGCCTTTGGCCTGGTAGAGGGTGAAGCCGTCGTCTCTATCCACTGTGGGTCGCGCGGTCTCGGCCACCAGATCGGGACCGAGTTCCTGCGGGAAATGGCGATTGCCGCACCGGGCTTCGGGATCGAACTGCCGGATCGCGAGCTGGCCTGCGCGCCGATTAGCTCATCGCTGGGTGAACGCTATCTCGGTGCGATGCGTGCGGCGATCAACTGTGCGCTGGCCAATCGGGAAATCATCACGCAGCTGACCCGTGACGTGTTTGCGAAGCTCTTTGCACGCGCGCGACTGGACTTGATCTATGACGTGTCGCACAACACCTGCAAGGTGGAGCGTCACGTGATCGACGGGGAACCGCGCGAGCTGTTCGTGCATCGCAAGGGTGCCACTCGGGCCTTCGGACCCGGACACGCGGAGTTGCCGGCGGCTTTGCGCGACGTGGGTCAGCCGGTGCTGGTCGGTGGCTCGATGGGCACCGCTTCATACATCCTGGTCGGTACTGCAGCGAGTGAGCGGCTTGCCTTCAGTTCATCGTGCCACGGCGCCGGCCGCGCGATGAGTCGGCGCGCCGCAACCAGGCGTTGGCGGGGCAGGGAACTGATCGACGAACTCGAGGCGCAGGGAATCTGGATTCGCAGCCCAAGCTACCGCGGCGTTGCGGAAGAAGCGCCCGGGGCCTACAAGGCGGTCGGCGAGGTGGTGCAGGCTTCCGACGAGGCCGGGCTGGCCGGCCTGGTGGCGCGGGTCACCCCGATCGTTTGTATCAAGGGTTGAGTCATTCGCGGTCCGGGGCGGCAGCGCGCAGGTACTTCAGGCCGCCTTCTTTCACGTAGAGCGTGCAACCGCGGTCCGTGGCGGGGCTATGACTCGCGCCCGCCGGGAACCGCAACCAGGTGCCCGCCTGATAATCGCCGCCGTCATCCGTGAAGCTGCCGCTCAGCACGAAGAATTCGGCGCCGCCTGGATAATGAAGCAGACCCGGAGCCGCCTGTTCCGCCCATCGCTCCAGCCGCATCGTGTCGGTGAACTCCGGCTGCTCATAGAGTTGCCGGACCTCGACACCCGGCCGATCACCCGATTGCCAGGCGAGCGTATCCGTGTCCACCGCCACATGGCGGCGTTCGCGGCCCGGAAACTGCCGCAACTTGACGAAGAGCACGCAGCCGTCGCGGGAGTAGGGCGCATGGCGGAAGCCCTCGGGGTTCAGCAGGTAGGTGCCCGCGGGCCAGTCACCGTGTTCGTCGGAAAACACGCCGTCGAGCACCAGGATTTCTTCGCCTTCCGGGTGGTCGTGGGCGGGGAACTCGGCATTTGCCTGGTAGCGCACGACGGACGTCACCTGCCCGGACTCGGCGGGGCCAACCCGGTGAACGCGCTTGCGCCAGACCGTGCCGCTGGGGCTCGGGGTCCACGGCATGCGCTCGGTATCCGCGGCCACGCGGATGCCGAGATCACCGTTAATGGAATCGGGTCTGTTCACGACGTGCGAATTGGCTCCTGTGGCTGGCCAGACACAATTTCGAGCGCCGCCCGTTCCCCGGATTCCATCGCTGATTCCATGCCGATTTCCAGCAGGCGGGTGTGCTCCCCGGCGAAATGCATGCGCGCGTGCGGGGCGAACATGGCCGGCACGAAGCGTGTCACGGTGCCGGGACGAAAATCGTGGCGGCAGCCACCGATGTTCACTTCTTCGCGCCACGAGTGCGTTGCCACCGCGTCGACCTTGCCGCGCAGCTCGGGTCGCAGCGCTACCAGGTCATTCACGACGAACGCACCCTGTTCGGCGGGCGACAACTGGTCCAGCGCGTCGGCTTTGCGGCCCACCAGAACCGCCACGATCCGGTCGCTGTCCACCTGCTGCCGATAGAGGTTCACCGGTCCGTCCGTCCACAGCGACGGCGCGAAGCCGTCGCGTTCCCAGTAGTCGCCAGCCCGATGGCGCAGGAAGACCTGGCTGGTATTGGCCCAGCGCATGTTCGCCACCGCGTCGGCCTGGATGCCGGTCAACGCGGGCGTCACTGCGATGCGCCGCAGGGCCGGAAACGGCATGGCCGCAATGACGAAGTCGGACCGGAACACGGCACCGGACTCGCAGGTGATTTCAACCCCTGCTTCATTCATCGCAATGGCGCGCACCCGCTGGTCCACGCGCAGCCGGTCCCCCAGCATTTCGACCATCGCGGTGGTGAGCCGCGAGGTCCCGCCGGTGAACTTGTCGACGCCGCCGCTGGGCCGGCTGCCGGCGGCCGTGCGTGCGAGCCCCATGCGCAGCCCGTCCTGCAGGCTCGGCAGGATCGACGTGTCGTTGAAGTCAGCCGTGATCAGGCCCTCGTTGACCAGTCGCAAGCCTTCGTCCGAAAGGCCCTGCGCCACGAGCCAGTCGTGCACCGAGATGTCCAGGGGCCGGGCTTCCGGGCGCAGCCAGTCATCTGCTCGCAACAGCGGGTTGTGCTGCGTGATGACGGTCTGTAACAACGCGGGCGGGGGTACCACGCGCTCGTCGCCAACGGTCTGGTTCAGGGGCGACTCGGGCCAGTCTTCCATGTTGACCAGTTGCCCGCCGATACCCAGCGAGAAAGCCCCCACCGGGTTCCCGCGCGGTTCCAGTGGCAAATCCAGCCGGCGCGCCATGTCACGCACGCGGGCATACAGCGGGCCGACCTCCACCGCACCGAGTTCCGGCTGTCCCGGCAGCTGGTAGGCCGTGTGGATTCGCCCCCCCGGGCGGGCACTCGCCTCCAGCACGATCACGCTCAGGCCCGCGTCCAGCAGGTTGAGCGCGGCGGTCAGACCGGCCAGCCCGCCGCCGGCAACGATCACGTCCGCCCGGGTCCGGTCCAGGCCGCGAGACGGCGCCACCAGCGCCAGTCCCAGCCCGCCGGCGACGCCGGACAGGACTCGTCTGCGGTTAACGGTTGCCATGGGACTCCTCGCGGCTTGCCAGCCCATTGCCAGCCACGCTGCCCGAGCGCCGCTGCCCGGTCAAGGGCCTGCGACCCCCATCACGTTCCGGCGAATCGCGCTGGTTTCAGCGCGCGCGCTTCGGTACAAATGACCGATGATTCGGAGTCGAACATGGCTGTTGTGCTGCCTGCTATGCCTGCCCTTCAGCCCGGCAATGGGGGAGGACGCTGCCGGGTTGTTCGCCAAGTTCAAGGACCGGATCTTCCAGATTCGTGTCGTTGACCAGGAGGCAGAGGAGAAATCCGCGCTGGGCACCGGTTTCCTGGTGGCTTACGACGGCCTGATTGCAACGAACTACCACGTCATTGCCGACTTCGCCGACAAGCCCGACAAGTATCGCCTCGAATACGAAGACCAGCAGGGCAACAAGGGCCAGCTGCGCCTGCTGGATGTGGACGTGATCAACGACCTGGCCCTGTTGTCAGCCACTGCCCTGGGGCGTGAGCCGCTGCAGATTTCTTCCGACGAGCCGGCCCAGGGCGAGACGATCTACTCCATCGGGAATCCCTATGACATTGGTTTCACGGTGGTGCCGGGAACCTACAACGGCATCGCCGAGGACAGTTATTACAAGCGCATTCACTTTTCCGGCTCCATCAATGCCGGCATGAGCGGCGGCCCGGTGCTGAATGCCACCGGCCACGTCGTTGGCATCAACGTGTCTACCGCCGGCAACCAGATCAGCTTCCTGGTGCCGGTGACGGCCTTGCGCGAGCTGATCGGCACCCGCGCCGCGGCCGATGCCCCGGTGGCAGACGTCAGCGTACGCATCAGGGAGCAACTGCTGGCCAACCAGCGAGGCCTGATTGACGGTTTGCTGGCTGTCGAGTGGCCCACCCAGGAGCTGGGGCAGGCGGTCGCTGTCGATGAAATGGCGCCCTTTGTGAAGTGCTGGGGCGGGTCGACGGACGACAAGCAGCTCTACAGCACTATCTCAAGTTCCTGCAGCAGCGAAGACGACGTCTACGTCGGGCCGGGGCTGAGCACGGGTGTCGTTGCCTACCAGTTCTTCTGGCTCGACGCCGGTGACCTGAGCGCACCGCGGTTCCAGAGCTACTATCGCAACCTGTTTGCGGACTTCATGCCCGACAACGGCGCCGACGAAGACAACGTCACCAACTTCGCGTGCGATGAGATGTTTGTCGAGCAGGCGCCGGGCCTGGTGAACAAGGTCGTGTTGTGTCTGCGGGCTTATCGGAAATTCAGCGGCCTGTACGACGCGTTGTACGTGAGCGGTTCCGTGGACTGGCGAAATCGCGCGTTCATCAGCCATTTCACCCTGGCGGGCGTGGAGCCTGAGTCGCTGACGACGTTCATGGAGCGTTTTCAACAGGTGGTGCAGCGATGACCACCATCGTGGAAATCCGTGGCCGCGGTGGGCAGTTGCTGGAACGCTTCCGCAGCGACGCGGCACAGATCTCCATTGGTCGGGCTTTTGACAACGAGTTGATCCTGGAAGATCCGTATGTGTCACCGCACCATTTGAGCCTGGTGAAGGCTGGCGACGGCTGGCTGATCAATGATCACGACAGCCTGAACGGCTACGAGCACGGGTCGCGGCCCGGCAAAGACGGCGAGTTCGTGAAATCGGGTGACTGGCTGCGCATCGGCCACACCGAGCTGCGCGTTTATCGCGAAGAGCACGTCGTGGCGGAGGCACTG
The DNA here is from genome assembly GCA_020351875.1 of Chromatiales bacterium. GTDB lineage: Bacteria > Pseudomonadota > Gammaproteobacteria > Steroidobacterales > J054. The sequence continues at coordinate 279,918 of CP070671.1, forward strand.
CCCGTAGACGGTGCCGAAATCCGGCTGGCCAGGCTGGGCCGGCATGCCGTCTGGCCGGTGCTGCTGTTTGTGTCCCTTGCCGTGTTCCTGGGGCAAGCCTACCTGGGGAGTTTCCAGGAGTTTCGCTGGCTGCCGAGTCTTGGCGAGCAGATCAACTGGATATTGGGTGTGGGCATCATCGCGGCCTTCTGGGCCCTGGTCGGGCGCCTGCTGCGTCACCGTGCGGGGTTTCTCGCGCACCTGTCCATCTGGTCGCTGTACGGCATTTGCGCCGTACTGGCCTCGTGGCTGGCGAGCATCGCTGGCTACAACTTCAGCAGCGGCGGGGTCTTTGCTGCGCTGGACAATGTCTTCAGTTTTGGCCTGCAGGTCGGCGCACTGTGGGCGAGCCTGTTGCTGGCGACCACCTTGACCCGGAATTGGCGGCTGGGCTGTGCAGTTTGTGTGTCTGCGGCGTTTCTCGCCCTGGGCCTGATTACGACGGGTGGGTCACAACGGGAATTCTCGGCCATCCCGGACTACTATGGCGAGGTTCTGCAGCCCGGATTCCGCTGGGCGCCGGCAGCGGAGCCGGCACAGACTGCGGCTGCGGTGACACAGCTGGTCGAGCGCGTGAATGCGGAAGCGGCTCGCCTGGCGGCCGAAGAGGCGCAGCAGAAGAAAGGTCGGCGCACGTCAGTCGTCGAAGGTGACTGACCCCGACACTCACGAGACGACGGGGGTCTGAAGCACGATGGAAATCGCGATACTGCTCTACGAAGGTGTGACGGCCCTGGATGCGGTCGGTCCCTATGAAGTGCTGCACATGGCGCCGGACGCCCAGGTGAAGTTCGTCGCCACCCGTCCCGGCCTGGTTCGAACCGATTTTGGCATGCTGAACCTGAATGCGGATTACGCGCTGGCCGATGTGCCGAACCCGGACATCCTGCTGGTTCCCGGGGCGCCGGATCCCGGCGCGGCCATGGGCGACGAAGCCGTCCTGGCGTGGTTGCGCGACGCCCACGCGACAACCACATGGACCACGTCCGTCTGCACCGGCGCGCTGGTGCTGGGCGCCGCGGGAATCCTGGTCGGGGTGCGGGCGACCACTCACTGGATGGCCCTGGACGCGCTCGGCCAGTTTGGCGCACAACCCACCTCCGAGCGGGTGGTGCGCGATGGCAAGATCATGACCGCAGCCGGCGTGTCGTCTGGCATCGACATGGCGCTGAGCCTGGTCGCCGAGCAGTGGGACACGCCGACCGCGCAGGAAATTCAGCTGATCATCGAGTACGACCCGGAACCGCCCCTGCAGGCCGGGTCGCCGGACAAGGCGCCCGCGGCGGTTCGCGAGGGCGTGATTGCCAAGTACGGGGCCATGCTGGGCGGCTAGGGCCCTGATCGCCCGGGGCCTGTGCGGCGGGTGATTCCGCGGGCAAAACTGTGTATAAAGTCGGCCCGCGGGCTTTCCTGCCGAAAAACAACAACTAAGCCCGAGCTGTCGCGCACGTCTGGAGACACCCGATGACCAACAGGATTCTGCTGCCGGAATCTGACCTGCCCACGCACTGGTATAACGCCATCGCGGACCTGCCAAGCCCGCCGCCGCCACCGATGGGCCCGGACGGCAAGCCCGTCAGCCTGGACGCGCTCAGCGCGATCTTCCCGCCCGGGTTGATCGAGCAGGAAGTGAGCGGTGAGCGCTGGATCGAGATTCCGGAAGACGTGCGCGAAGTGCTGCGCATGTGGCGCCCGACGCCGCTGGTGCGGGCGCGGCGCCTGGAACAGGCGCTCGATACCCCGGCGAAAATATTCTTCAAGAACGAGAGCGTGAGCCCGGCCGGCTCGCACAAGCCGAATACGTCGATACCGCAGGCCTACTACAACAAGATTGCCGGCATCAATCGCCTGGCCACTGAAACGGGCGCCGGGCAGTGGGGTTGCTCCCTGGCACTGGCCGGGCAGTTCCTGGACATGGAAGTGCGCGTGTACATGGTCAAGGTGAGCTATGGCCAGAAACCGTACCGGCGCTCACTGATGCAGACCTGGGGTGCGGAAGTGTACGCGAGCCCCACGGACATGACGGAGTCGGGCAGAAAGGTGCTGGCGCAGGACCCGGACAGCCCCGGTTCCCTGGGCATTGCGATTTCCGAGGCCGTGGAAGAGGCCATCCATCGGCAGGACACGAACTACGCACTCGGTTCCGTATTGAATCACGTCTGCCTGCACCAGACAGTGATCGGTGAAGAAGCCAAGAAGCAGATGGCCATCGCCGGTGCATACCCGGACGTGGTGATCGGCTGCTGCGGCGGCGGTTCGAACTTTGCCGGCATCGCGTTTCCCTATTACGCAGACAAGGCTGCCGGGAAAGAGGTGCGGCTGATCGGCGCTGAGCCAAGCTCGTGCCCGAGCCTGACGCAGGGCGTCTACACCTACGATTATGGCGATGCGACCGGCCTGACGCCGATGATGAAGATGTACACGCTCGGCCACGACTTCGTGCCGCCGGGCATTCATGCCGGTGGGCTGCGCTACCACGGCCAGTCGCCGCTGATCAGCCAGCTGGTGCACGAGGGCATGATCGAAGCGGTTGCCATTCCGCAGTTGGAGACTTTCGAGGCGGGCCTGTTGTTCGCGAGGACCGAGGCCATCGTGCCCGCGCCCGAGTCGACGCATGCCATTGCCGCGACCATTCGCGAAGCCAGGCGTTGTAAAGAAACGGGCGAGCCGAAGACCCTGCTGTTCTGCCTGTCCGGGCACGGCCATTTCGACATGGCGGCCTACGAGCGCTACCTGGCCGGTGATCTCGAGGACTTCGAGTACCCGAAAGAGGCGATTGCGCAGTCGCTCCAGAGCCTGCCGAAGATCGCCTGAGGCCAGCTGAAGCCCGCGGCGGCTTAATCGCTGGGGGCTTTCACGAAACTGCCGGGCGCATCTTCGATGGCCGGCAGCTGGCCGTCGCCGGGCACGCGCGCCGGCACCATCGGGCCGGAATAACGGCTCAGCCACTGGTCCCAGTCGGGCCACCATGACCCCGGATGCTCTTCCGCGCCGTCCATCCAGGCATCGAGATCGGTCGGCTGCTCTTCGTTCATCCAGTACTGGTACTTGCGCTTGGCCGGCGGGTTGATGACGCCGGCAATGTGGCCCGAGCCAGAGAGCATGAAGCGCACCGGGCCCGAATACAGGCCGCGCGCTTTGAACACCGACGGGTAGGGCGCGATATGGTCTTCCTTCGAGGCCTGCAGGTAGACGGGTATCGTGATCTTGCGCAGGTCGATGGGCGTGCCGTTCAGTTCAATGCCGCCCGGCTTCGCCAGGTTGTTGTGCAGGTACATTTCGCGCAGGTAGTACATGTGGGTCTTGCGCGGCATGCGGGTGGCGTCAGAGTTCCAGTGCAGCAGGTCGAAAGGCACCGGGTCACGCCCGAGCAGGTAGTTGTTCACGTAGAACGACCAGATCAGGTCATTAGCCCGCAGCATGTTGAAGGTGGTGAACATGGCCTGGCCGTCCAGGTAGCCCTTCTCCTCCATCATGCTGTCGAGATTTTCGAGTTGCTGTTCGTCGACGAACACCTTCAGATCGCCGGCCTCGGAGAAATCTGCCTGGGCGGCGAAGAAGGTAGCGGCCTGTATCCGGTCGTCGTCGTGGGCGGCCATATAGGCGAGGGTGGCTGCCAGCAGCGTGCCGCCGATGCAGTAGCCGATGGCTGACATCTGCCGTTCACCGGTCGCCTGCTCTACCGCGGTGACCGCAGCCAGGATGCCCTCATCCATGTAGTTCGTGAAGCTCTTCTCCGCCAGCCGTTCATCCGGGTTGACCCAGGACACGACGAACACCGTGTAGCCGCGGTCGACGGCCCAGCGCACGAAGGATTTCTCCGGCGTCAGGTCGAGGATGTAGTACTTGTTGATCCACGGCGGGACGATCAGCAGCGGCAAGCGATGGGCCTCCGCCGTTGTCGGCTGGTATTGAATCAGCTGGATCAGGTCGTTCTGGAAGACCACTTTGCCCGGTGTCGTCGCGATGTTTTCACCGAGCCGAAACGCTTCGGCGTCGCTCATCGTGATCTGCAGTGCGCCGCCGCCCTTTTCCAGGTCGCGCTGGTAATTCTGCAGGCCCTTCACCAGGTTCTGGCCATTTGTCTCGATGGTCTCCCGCAGTACTTCGGGATTGGTCCAGATGAAGTTGCTGGGCGAGAACGAGTCGGCGAACTGCCGGGTGTAGAACTCAACCTTGTGGGCGGTCTGGTCGTCGATACCCTCGATGCCGGACATTGTGTCGACCAGCCAGCGAGCGGTAATCAGGTAAGACTGCTTGATGAAATCGAACAGCGGATTCTGTTCCCAGTCCGGGTGCTTGAACCGGCGGTCGCCGGGCTCCGGGCTGGCTACCGGAGCGTCAGCCTCAACACCGGCCAGCTGCCCGGAAGCCTTCTGCCACAGCTGCATGTGCTGTTGCCACAGGTTGATGTTCGCTTCCATCAACTTGCCGGGATCCATCCATAGTTTCTGCGTCGCATCGGTCATGGACTTGCTGACGTTCAGCGGGTCCATGGACGTGGCACTCATACCACGGGAAGACTTCAGCAGTTCCGTGTACATGTTCTGGCTGCGTTGGGCCAGCTCGAACAGGTCCTTCGACAGCTGTTCCACATCGGGTTTCCCGTTGTCGGGCTTCTCACTCATCAGGGCACAGCCTTAATTCAATCCTGCTTCTTCTTTGATCCTGCCATCAGCGCATCGAGCATCTGCTTCTGGAAATCTGACCAGGCCTCAATATTGCGATCTGTCATCGATTGCATCACGCCCATGGGTGTACGCGACATCGCGTCCTGGAACTGCTGCTGCCACTGTTGCTGTTGTTGGGTGAAGCTGGCCAGGCTCTGGTCCAAAAACTGCGTCATCAGGCCCTGCATCGGGTTGCCGTAGAAACGGATGATCTGCATCAGCATCTGGGTGCTCAGTATTGGCTGGCCACCTTGTTCCTGCTCCGCCAGGATCTGTAACAGGACGTTGCGCGTAATGTCTTCGCCACTGGTGTCGTCCACCACCGCAATGTCTTCTCCTTGAGCAACAAGCTCACGGATGTCGTGCAATGTGACATGCTGGCTAGCGGTTGTGTCGTACAGCCGGCGATTCGCGTATTTCTTGATCGTTCTCGGCATTCGCTCAGATTCTAACCAATATCTATAACGATGAATGCAAAAAGGGCGGCAGCCCGTGGCTGCCGCCCCATACGCACGTGGCGACGAGTAACGCTCTATGCAGTTGCGTTAGCTGTCGCTGTCGGTCTTCGCGACCTTCTGGATTTCGGCCTGGGCCACCTCGGTGGCTTCCCGGCTAGCGGTGCCGGCCAGGTTGATGTACTGCTGCACGTGCTGGGCCATCTTCTCGCTGAAGGCGCGGCCGTTGCTGATCTGCTGATCGACATAGTCGCTGACATCCTTCGCCTGGCCGGCCATCTTGGCCTGAGCCAGCGTGTAGTCGACGACGTCGCCCATCACCGCGAAGTTCTCGCGCATGAAGTTCTCGAAGGTATGGACGGCGTAGCCGCCGAAGGCGCGCATCGGCTCGAAGGCCTGGCGCTGCATGTCAGCAATTTGCTCGAAAGCCCGGTTCTGGTCAGTCATCAGGGAATCCTCTGTAGTCTGAGTTTGAAAACTGAGGCGGATCATACCTACAAAAGTTGTGCACTGCAAGATATCAGAAATCAAGAAAGAGAAACATAAGTTATTGATAAAATTGACTAATTTAGACTATACGGCTAACTTTGATTTAATGGCTGTTGCGGCGCACGATCGGATGGTTGCACGCCGGGAACCGGCTCCCGATGGCGCAGTTGGAAGTCAGCCCTAGTTACAGTTCGTCAGACTGTCGATCCACGCATCGATCAGGCTCACGCCCACACCGTCGGCAATGGCTGAGCCCAGCGGCGGCATGCCGTGGGCGTCGCGGCGGTTCATGCGCGCGGGGATGAGAGAGGCGGCGGAGTTGCCCGGGGCAATCAGCCGGGCCGTGGGCCCGATATCCAGGTCGTCACCGACCGGCAGCACATCGCAGGTGTTGGTGGCCGGGAATGCGGTCGGGTAACGCAGATCCATGCCGGACGGGGTCGGCCCGGTCGGGCGATGACAGCCGCTGCAGTTGATATCCAGGTAGGCACGCGCCCGCTCGGCCAGTGGGGCGGTTATATCGGCCGGATCCGGTATCGCCGGCAGCGTGGAGGCCGGGCCTGGCAACGGGTCGGTAAACAGCAGAATGTGATCGAGGGTCTCGAGCTGGTTGGCGGTAATGCCGGTGGACGGATAGTTCAGGTCGCCGTTGAGCTGTGCGAGTTCCGGCCCGAGGCTGAACCCGGCAGCGCTGGTATGACAGTTCAGGCACTCACCTTCACTGGGATAGATCCACTGCTGGCCGCCCACCGCGCGAGTCTTGCCGCCCCTGACTCTGGTTGCCGCGGTGACGGTGTCGTTCCACTCGTAGGTATAGCCGCCCCAGAACCCGTCCGGGTGGCGCATCAGCAGCCGGGTCTCGACCAGCTGGTCGTTCAGTGCAAAGTTCTTGACGATCACCGCGCCGTTGGGGAACACGAAGTCGTCACTGGCGTCGATGTCGATGCTGGTGCCGTCCGGCAGCGCCAGCCAGCGGGTCTTCACCGCGTCGTCCGACCAGAAGGGCGCGTTGATCGTGTACGGGATCAGGCCAGGTGCCGGCTGGGTCGGATCGACGGGATCCACACAGCCGGTGTCCGCCAGGTTGTCGGGAATGGTGTCCGGGTTACCGGGCCCGGCGGCGACCAGGCGGCGGAGCCGGCCGTTGGCGAAATCGGCGAAATACAGCTCCCCGTCCACGCCGAGCCCGAAGGTGGAAATCGGCCACGGCGTGTCGATGAGTTCTTCCTTGAGATAGCCACCCTGGCCATCCGGCTGCAGCGCCCAGATGCGCCCGGAACCGTAGTCGCCGAACACATACCGCCCGGCCAGGCCGGGGATGGTGGTATTGCGATAGACGTAGCCGCCGGTGATGGCCCAGCCTTGCCCGCGCTGGTACTCGAAGACCGGGTCGATCAGGCCCCCGGCGGGGCAGCCGTCGAGTTCGAAGTCATGGGCACCCTCGCGGCAGTCCCAGCCGTAGTTGCCACCGCGCTTGATGAGGTCGACTTCCTCCCAGCCGACTTCACCCACATCGGCGAGCCACAACTGGCCGGTAGGCGCATCGAAGCTCCAGCGCCACGAGTTGCGCAGGCCCCAGGCGTAGAGTTCCGGGCAACTGTCGGCGTGGCTCGCGGTCGGGCCACACCTGGGGTTGCCGGCAAAGGGGTTGTCCGGTGGCACCTGGTAGCCGGGGGCCGGGAACGGCACGCCGAGCACGTCGATGCGTAACATGGAGCCCAGCAGGTTGGTGGTGTTCTGGGCGTTGTCGAAGGTATCGCCGTCGCCGCCGCCGTCGCCCAGGCCGAGGTACAGGTAGCCGTCAGGGCCAAAGCTCAGCTCGCCGCCGTTGTGGTTGTCGCGGGGCTGGTCCACGGTGAGCAGGATCTGCTCGGTGACGACCACCGGCGCCACCGGGTCGTCGAGGATGAAGCGGGAGACGCGCGAGTGGCGGGTCGCGTCGCTGGTGCCGGCGATGTAGTTGACGAAGAGCTCGGGGACGGTCGGGAAATTGGGGTGAAAGGCCATGCCCAGCAAGCCTTCCTCGTTGCCGACATCGCGGACGGACGCAGAGAAGTCCAGGTAGGTCTGCACCGTGGCCGGGTCGGCGACGTCGAAGACTTGGACCCGGCCCGCCTGCTCGAGGACGAACCAGCGCGAAGCATCGCCCGGCGCCTGCAGGATCTTGGTGATGCGGTTGAAGCCCGGCGAGGCGGGGAACGGGTCCTCGGTGGCGGCGCTGGCGCCGGCGGTGGGGCGCGGGGGTGCGACGCAATTCGGATTGCTCGCCCTGGTATCGAGCCCAAATTCCAGCACCGTCACAGACAACTCGTCGAAAGCTGTCAGCTCGCCATCATCTGCGGTCAGTCGCAGGGTGTAAGTGCCGACGGCAGAAAACTCCACGTGCGTGTCGACGCTGGTCTGGTCCGCGAGTGGCCACGTGGCCACCGAGCTGCCTTGTTCCGTCCAGAGGACTGAGACTATACCTGGCGTAATCGGTAGCGGGTCATCCGTCACCGATGCGCTGTCGATATAGAACCGGTCCCCAAGCTTGATCGTCAGATCGGGACCGGCATCGACCACGGGGGCAGAATTCGGCGGTTGTGGACTGATCGTGACGATTATCGTGTCAGTGACAGTCCGGGCATCGTTGTCGGTTACGTCGAGCGCGATTGTGTGAGTTCCGACTGCCAGGTCTACCGCCGCCGTGGGCGTCGCACCCTCGGCCAACACCGTTACACCTTCCACCCAACGGTAATTAACGATGGTGCCGTCCGGATCGGTGCTCGCCGAGCCGTCCAGCGTTACGGGCTCGCTCCCGGAATCGTCCCAGTCGACCAGCGTGAGGTTCGGGCCAGCGTTGGCTATGGGCGGCGCATTCTGTCCGGAAAAACTTAGGATTTCTTCGTCCAACAAAGCACGATTGTAGATCCGGACCTCGTCCAGATCGCCGGCGAAGGCCTCGTAACTGTCGGCTCGCCGTGAGCCGATGAACAGATCGCCCAGGCCGTCGGCCGGCTGCGCGGCCGGGCTGGATGCGACCTCGACGCCATTGATGTACAGTCGCCGTCTCCGCGACGGATGCCCGGCTTCCTGCACGGCCATCACGTGCTGCCAGCTGCCCACGGCCAGTTCGACGGAGCTCCTGATCGCATTGTTGGCGCCGGACGTAAACAGGAGCTTGTTGTCGGGCGTCACGAAGAATGCGTACCGCGCAGCGTCGTCGCCCCTCCACAGCATGGTTTGCCAGGTCCCCGGGTAGGC
>CP070671.1:288913-303679 GCA_020351875.1 Chromatiales bacterium
TGGCATTTTCGGCACAGCGCGCTGCACATTGCGCCGCCGCGGCCTTTCGGGGCCGTTGGCGGCGCCGCGATCGCCGTGATGTCTGGTAACGTAGCCTACGCGGTCACGGGGGCGGCAAGAAGAACACCGAGCCAGAGGGGGGTTGACGGATGAACCTAGTGGAACGCGGCCTGGCCGACCTGCAGGACTATGTCCGGTTCCTGGAAGAGCACGATCATCTCATCCGGGTGAACAGTGAGGTGGACCAGGACCTGGTGCTCGCCGGCATCGCCAAGAAGTTCGAGGGCGGCAAGGCCGTGCTGTTCGAGAACGTGAAAGGCCAGGATTACCCGGTGCTGGTGGGCCTTTACTGGAACCGGCCGGCCACCGCCGGGATCTTCGGCAGCACGGCCGAGCAGCTGCCCTTCGTGCTCGCGGACGAAATCGGCGCGTGGCGCAAGGCGCCGATGGAGCCGGTCGTCGTCGACACCGGGCCGGCCAACGAAGTCATAGAGACGGACATCGACCTGTATCGCCTGCCTATTCCCCATCACGCGGAACTGGACGGCGGGCGCTACCTGACCTCCAGCGTGGCCATCGCGAAAGACCCGGACACCGGCGTACGCAACCTGTCGGTCCACCGGATGCTGGTGACCGGCAAGAATCGCTTCACGATGCTGCTCGAAGAGCTCGGGCACGTGATGGACTACTTCAAGCGCGCCGAGGCCAAGGGCGAGCCGCTGGAACTCACCATCAACAACGGCGTGGACCTGGGCACCTTCGTCGCTGCCGCGTCGCCGGCCTCGGCCGCGCCGATCGAGATGGACGAGATCGGGATCGCGTCGCAGATCCGGGGTGAACCGGAGCAGCTGATCCGGGCCCAGACCGTGGGGGTCGAGGCTTTCGCGAACGCACAGATCGTGTTCGAAGGCCGGATCCTGCCAGGCGTGCGTGAGCTGGAAGGGCCGTACGCGGAAGTGACCGGGTACTACGCCGCCCGCGAGCCGCGCTGGGCCTTCGAGGTTACTGCAGTTACCCGCCGTAAGAGCCCGATTTTGCATACGATTTTGTCTGGGCTTGAGGTGCGCCAGGCTTATTCCTCCGTGGCCGAGGCCGGGGTGTTCGAGCGCGTGCGGGCCGCGGTGCCGGACGTGAAGGCCGTGCACTTCTCCGACGGCAGCGTGCCCTACGACCTCGTCGTGCAGCTGGACAAACAGTCCAATGACACGCCGGCCAAGGTGATCAACGCGGCCTTCGATGCGCTGGTATTCCTGAAGACTGTGATCGTGGTGGACACCGACGTCGACATCTTCAACATGGCCGACGTGGAGTGGGCGGTCGCGACCCGGGCGCAATTCGAACACGACGTGACCATGTTTCCGGACGGCATCGGCCACCGGCTGAACCCGATGGTGGAGGACGACCGCTGGACCCGGATGGGCATCGACGCCACCGTGCCGCTGCCGCGCCAGGACAAGTACGATCGCGCGAAGATGCTGGAGGTCAATCTCGCGGATTACGACATTACCGGCGCCTGATGAACCCAGTACCCCAGACCACGGCACCCGGGCGGCCCTCGCCGTCGGTGGCGTGGTACACGGTGATCCTGTGCATGATCGCCTACGTGCTGTCGTTCGTAGACCGCCAGATCATTGCGCTGCTGATCGAGCCGATCCAGGCCGACCTGCAGATTTCCGACACCCAGTTCAGCCTGCTGACGGGCCTGGCCTTTTCCCTGTTCTACGCGACCATGGGCTTGCCGATCGCGCGCTGGGCGGACGTCGGTTCCCGACCGTTCATCATTTCGGCCGGCATCGTCGTGTGGAGCTTCGCCACCGCGCTGTGCGGCATGACGCGCACCTTCTGGCAGCTGTTCCTGGCGCGCATGGGTGTCGGCGTCGGCGAGGCTGCGCTGTCCCCGGCGGCGTATTCCATCATCACCGACTCGTTTCCGAAGGAACGCCTCGGGCTCGCGCTGGGCGTGTACTCCATCGGCGTGTTCCTGGGTTCCGGCCTGGCCTTCCTGGTGGGCGGCACCGTGATCGAGGTGGTGGAGGGCATGGGTGGCCTGACACTGCCGATGGTCGGCGACGTGAAACCGTGGCAGGCGACGTTCTTCATCGTCGGCCTGCCCGGCATCGTGATCGGCCTGCTTTTCTACCTGACCATCCGGGATCCGGCGCGCACCGGGCTGGACGAAGCCGGTGGGGCGGGCGGCTACAGCATCAGCCAGGTCACGCAATACATCCGCGGCCACAAGGCCAGCTTCACGGCGCACTATCTCGGCTTCGGGCTGTTGTCCCTGGCGATGTTCGCGCTGCTCACCTGGGCGCCGGCCTGGATGATCCGCGTGTACGAGATGAGCGCGCGGGAAGTCGGCATCTATCTCGGTTTCACGGTGCTGATTTCCAATTCCGCGGGCACGCTGTTCAGCGGCTGGCTGACAGACTGGTTCACGCGCCGCGGCCACAACAATGCGCCGCTGCGCTCCGGGATCATCGGCGGGCTCGGTGTGATCGTGCCGGCCGTGTTTTTCTCATCCATGCCCACTTTCGGCTGGTCGCTGGCGCTGCTCGCGGTGGCCTTCTTCTTTGCCAGTTTCCCGGTGGCCACGTCGGCCACCGGTCTCCAGGTAATGGCGCCGAACCGGATGCGCGCGCAGGTCACAGCGCTGTTCTTCCTCGCGATGAATCTGTTCGGCATCACCGGCGGCTCGTCGCTGGTCGCACTGGCCACCGACTACCTTTTCCGTGATCCGCTGGCCGTCGGCTATTCGATGTCGATGACCTGCGCAATCGCCGGGGCACTGGGCGCCGGCGTGCTGCTGTGGGGCCTGAAACCCTTCAGCGTGACTGCACAATCCGTGGCCCGGGCGACGGCCTGAGGCGGAGGGCAAAGCCATGACACTGACGAGACGTGGATTCCTGGCCTGGTTGAATGGGCTGCTCGCAGCCCTGCTGCAGCTGCCGGCTGCGGTCGGTGCCGAGCTGAGCAAGATTCGCGGCCAGATCATCGGGCGGGACGACCCGGACTACGAGCTCTGGCGCAAGAGCATGGTCTGGTACCTGCACAAGCCCGCCCGGCACCCGGACAAGATTGTCCGGGCCGAGTCGAGAGACGACGTGATCGCCGCGGTGAACCATGCCCGCGAAAACGGCCTGAAGATTGCGACGCGAGCCACCGGGCACAACCCGGCCCGCGGTTGCCTGCGTGAGGGCGGCCTGCTGCTCGACACCTCGCAGATGCGCGAGGTAGACATTGATGCCGACGCGGGCACCGCCTGGGTGGAGCCCGGCATTCGCAGCGCGGAATTCATCGAGTTGACGGACCCCCTGGGGTTGGCCTTTCCGGCCGCCCACACCGATATCGTGGGGCTGGGCGGCTACCTGATCGGCGGCGGACTGGGCTGGAACATGCCGGTCTGGGACATCGCGTGCCGGTCGATCATAGCGGCAGACGTGGTGCTGGCGGATGGCCGCGTCGTGCGGGCCACGACAGACGAGAACGCGGACCTGCTGTGGGCGGTGCGCGGGGCGGGGCCGGGTTTCTTCGGCGCGGTGGTGCGCTACCAGTTGCGCCTGTTCCCGACGCCCAAGGCAATCGTCAAGAGCAAGTACCTGGTGCCGGTGGAGCGTTTGCCGGAGGCGCTCGAAGAACTCGACGGCCTGACTGCAACCCGCGAGCGGCAACTCGAACTCCTGGCGGTGGTCGGCCGCTTTGGCGCGTCCGGCAAGACGCCGGCCGAGCGCGACCTCGTGTGCGCGGTCAGTGCGATTGCCTTTGGCGATTCAGAAAGTCATGCGATGAAGCTGCTCGAGCCGGTGCGGCAGAGCCCGGTGCCGGCCATGAGCGTGGCAAAGCGCGAAGAGGTGCCGATGAGCTGGGCGCAACTCTACGGCGGCAACGAGACCGACTTCACCAGCCCGTTTCGCACGGCGATACACAACATCTGGACCAACGACCTGGTGGGCGCGATGACGACGCTGGGGGCGCGCTGGCAGGAAACTCCGCCGCGCTCGCCGCGCTCGTTTTTCCTGAGCGCCTGGGGCGTGAACCCGTCGCAGGACGACGCGGATTCGAGCTTCACCTACACCGGCGACCACTACCTGTCCTGGTACCTGATGGGCGATGAGGACGACCAGGTGGAACCCAACCACGCGTGGATGGACGAGGCGGTGGAAATGCTCGCACCGTATACCCGCGGCCACTACCCGAACGAGATCAATCCGGGGCGTTACCCGGACGCGCTGCGCGCGTGCTTTTCGCCTGAGAAATGGGAACGCTTGGGGGCTCTGCGCGCGCAGTACGACCCGGATGCCGTGTTCCACTCCTGGCTCGGTTTTTCGTGATCAGCTGCCATGAGTCATGAATTGCAGACAGTCGCCGTCGCCGGTGCCGGTCGGATGGGCCGGGGCATCGCGCTGAGTTTTGCCCTGGCGGGCTACCCCGTCACATTGGTGGACAGTGAGAGGCGCAGCCGGAAGGAATTCGCCGAACTGGCCGCGACGGTCAACACCGAGCTCGGCGAGGAAACGGGGCTGCTACGGGCAGCGGGGGTATTCGACGGGGCGGTGCTCGACGCGGCGCTCGACAGGATCGCGATTGGGTCGCGCGCCGACGCGCACGATGCGCTGCAGGCCGCCGACGTGGTCTTCGAAGCCGTGCTGGAAGTGCTGGACGTCAAGCGCAGCACCTACGAGTGGCTCAGCGGCGAGGTTCGGCGGGAGACTATACTGGCGTCCACCACATCCACGATGCTGGCCGACACGTTGGCCGACTTCGTGAGCGGCCCGGATCGCTACACCAACGCGCACTGGCTGAACCCGGCCTACCTGATGCCGCTGGTAGAGATCTCGCCCTCCCGGGCCACCGCCGGCAGCACGGTGGACACACTGAGGGGCCTGCTGGAGCGGGTGGGCAAGGTGCCAGTGGTGTGCGCCGCATCGCCGGGTTACATCCTGTCGCGCCTGCAGGCGCTGGTGCTGAACGAGGCGGCGCGGCTGGTGGAAGAGGGCGTGGCCAGCGCGGAGGATGTGGACAAGGCGATCCGTACCGGCTTCGGCCCACGCTACACGGTGTTCGGGCCCCTGGAATTCATCGACTGGGGCGGCGGCGATATACTTTACTACGCATCGAACTATCTGGCAGAAACCATTGATTCCAATAGATTCTCGTCTCCCGATATCGTCAAGGACAACATGGCGGCGGGGCGCAACGGCATGCGCGAGGGGCAGGGTTTCTACGACTGGCAGGGCATGGACCTGGACGCGTACCGTCAAGGGCGGCTGGCAGCGTTTGCGCAGCTGCTGGGTACACTGAAACTGCTGCCCGCTGCGGCAGCAAAGAGCGACCGATGAACGGAGGTCGGCACGGATGAAGAACGCGAGGATCCAGCTGGCGACAGGTCCGGCAGGGCTGCTCGGTGTGGTGTTGCTGGTGCTGGCCGGCTGCGGCGGGCCGGATGGCGATAGCGATACCCCGGGGTCGGCCGGGCCCGCGGCCACGGCGGCCGCAGTCGGTTCGGCAGAGGCGGGACGCCAGAAGTCGGTCCAGTGCCTCGGCTGCCACGGTGCCTTCGGCATGAGCGAGAACGTATCCTGGCCCAACCTCGCCGGGCAATCAGTGGACTACGTGGCAAAGCAGCTGCGCGATTACCGCGCGGGCCGGCGCGAGGATCCGTGGATGTCGCAGATGGCGGTCCCGCTCAGCGATACGGACATCGCCGATCTCGCGGCCTATTTTTCCCAGCTCGAAGGCCTCGGTGGCGATCCCGCCACGCCGATCATCGCTGCCGCCACGTGCGCCGCCTGCCATTCGGCTCGGGCCGTCGCCACCAACGCGTCGTGGCCCGCACTGACGGGCCAGAACGAACGCTACCTGGTCCAGCAGCTGGAAGACTATCGGGCGGGCGCGCGCAGCGACCCGGTGATGGCACCGCTGGCGCAGGCGCTCCCTGACGAGGATGTGGTGAAAATCGCCGCGCATTTCGCCAACCGCTGACACCGGCCACCGGTAGAGGACCCATAACAACGATGAACCTGTCCGAATTCCTGCTCAGCCGGCTCAAACAGCTCGGCGTCGATCACCTGTTCGGCATCCCCGGCGACTACATCCTGCCGTTTTTCGAGGTACTGGAAGCCAGCGACGTTCAGCACATCGCGCCCTGCAACGAGCTGAACGGCGGCTACGCGGCTGACGGTTACGCCCGCCTGTGCGGCCTGGGGGCCATCGCCGTGACTTATGGCCCCGGCTCCTTCAGTGTGGTCAACGCGGTGGCGGCCGCTTACGCGGAGCGCACGCCGCTCGTGGTGATTTCGGGTGGGCCGCCCTTGGCGGCCTACGGTGACCAGCGGCTGATGCACCACATCCTGCCTGATCGCTATGCCGCGTCCATGAAGATTTTCGAGCAGGTCACGGTGGGCACCAGGCTGCTGCGCGACGCTGAAAGCGCGGTAACCGACATCGATGCCATGCTGGCGCTCGCACTGCAGGAAGCCCGGCCGGTGTTCATCGAGTTTCCGCAGGATTTGCAGCTGCAGCCCTGCGGCGCGGTGCCGGATTGGCGTCTGGAAAGGGCACCGGGTGACCCGGTGGCCACCGCAGCGGCCATCGACATGCTGGCCACGCGCCTGCGCGCGTCGGATCGCTGCGTGTTGCTGGTGGGACACGAGGCACAGGCCTTTGGCCTCGAGCAGCCGCTGACGCAGCTGATCGAAAAAACCGGCGTCGCCTTCGCGTCGGTATTCGCCGGGCGCGCGGATTTCCTTTCCGGCCATCCGCAGTGCGTGGGCCTGTATCACGGCATGGGCACCCTGGACCCGGTCCGCGAATACGTGGAGGGTGCAGATACCGTCATCTGGTTCGGCGCGGTGGCCTCGGACTTCAACCTGGGCGGTTCCACCGCGCAACTCACGCAGGCGAGCGAAATTCGTCTGTTCAACGATTCGGTCGAAGCCACGGAGGGCACTTACTCTGGCGTGCGACTGGCCGACATCATCGACGGGTTGCTCGAACGACTGCCGGCCGCGCACTGGTCGGGCGAAGGTCGCCCGGCGCGCGGCTACAGCCACCTCGTCGACTCCGACTACGCGGCCGATACCGACGCCAAGATCACCAACCAGCGCTTTTATGATCGCATCGCCACGTTCATCAGGCCACAGGACATCGTGCTGGGGGACGCCGGGCCCACCATCAACATGGCGCACGTGGAAATCCCGCCGGGCACGCGCTACATCGCGTCCGGTTACTGGGCCTCTATCGGCGGCGGCTTTGGTATGTCCCTCGGCGCCTGCATCGGGGCGAATCCCGAGCAGCGGGTGATCGCGATCGAGGGCGACGGTTCATTTCAGATGACCGCGCAGGAACTGTCCACGATGATCCGCTACGGCAAGACGCCGCTGATCTTCGTGATGAACAACCGGGGCTATACGGCGGAGCGCCTGATTCACGACGGCGAATTCAACGACATCCAGGACTGGCAGTACTGGCGCCTGCCGGAAGTCTTCGGCGGCGCAGCCGGTTGCGAAGTGCGCACCGAGGGTGACCTGGAGGCTGCGCTCGAACGTGCGGCGCAACACGACGGGCCGGGTCCGCTGGTGATCGAGGTACACCTCGACCCGCTGGACGTGTCGGACGCGTTTGAGCGGATGAGCGCGGGGCTGCGCAGCCGCTAGTCGCGCTTGGGAACCAGTTCCCGCGCGCTGATCGATACCGCCACCACGGCGGCCACCAGCAGCGGCACCGCAAAGGTGATGAAGCGCGGCCCGGTGGACCAGTCCAGCGCGATCAATATGCCGCCGAGATAGGGGCCGACGATGGAGCCGAAGCGGCCCACGCCGATTGTCCACCCGATGCCGGTCGTGCGCACCTCGGTCGGGTAGATGCGCGCGGCGACCGAGTACAGACCGATGTAACCGCCGATCACGAAGAAGCCGATCAGGAAGCCGACCACCAGCAGGGCCGGCACCAGCGCGGGCAGGAAACCGAACACGACCAGCGCAACCGCACCGGCCAGCAGGAAGCCGAATATCAGCGGGCGCAGGCCCCGCTTGCCGGATGCGTAGCCCAGCACGACGATGCCGAGCACCGCGCCTGCGTTCACCATGATGCCGGCAAAAATGCCCTGTTCCAGGGGCAGGCCGGCGTCCACCACGATTTTCGGCACCCAGCTCAGGATGAAATACACCGCGAGGGAATTCAGCATGAACGCGAACCACAGCTTCAGCGTGTTGCTGCGCCGCTCGGGTGTCAGGAGCGTGGCCACGCGCGAGGGTTCGGCGCGCGACGCCAATGGCCCGAGTGCAGCGAGCGGGGCGCGCCCCATGCGCACGAGCACGCGGTTGATGCGAGTCAGCGCATCCACCGGCCGTTTCTGCTCCAGGAACTGCAGCGATTCCGGCAGCAACAGGTACACCAGCGGCACCATCGCCAGCCCCAGCGCCGCGCCGACAAAAAATATCGCACGCCAGCCGTACTCCGGGATGAGCCACGCGGCGACGAAACCGCCGATCGTGCCGCCCACCGGGTAGCCGGCCTGCAGGATGCTCACCGTCAGGTTCCGGTGCCGGTCCGGCGTGTACTCGGCCACCATGGACGTGAGGCTGGCGAGTATCGCGCCAATGCCGAGACCGGTCACCGCGCGCGCGACCAGCAGTTCGTTCACCGTGCGTACCAGGCCGGTCGCAATCATCGCGAGGCCGATCACGAACAGCGAGATCAGGATCATGGCCCGCCGGCCGATGCGATCGGTCAGCGGCGCGATGAACATGGAGCCCAGCGCCATGCCGACCAGGCCGGTGCTGAACACGATGCCCAGCGCTGCCGGTTGCAGCTGCCACTCCGTGGCGATCGGCGGTGCGGCGAAGGAGATCGCGAGTACGTCCAGGCCATCCAGCATGTTGATCACGCAGCACAGCAGGATCACGCGGATCTGCAGTCCGCTGACGGGGCCCTGGTCGATGGTCTGGCGCAGTTCCACGCTTCAGTTCCCGGGCGAAAAAAATGGACGGGCCCGGAGGCCCGTCCAATGCTTGCAGCGTCTGTGAATGGTGGCGCTCAGAAGTTCCACTTCAGCGCGGCCCACCACTCGCGCGGGCGGTTGTACACCTGTTCCACGTAAGAGGCCGAGGTGGTGAAAGCCGAGTTGCCGGTGATCAGGTACTCCTCATCCGTCGCGTTGCGGACCCCGACGCGGCCCTCCCAGTTCTGGTCGGGTGAATCCCACACGACCGCGACGTTCACCAGGTTGTAATCGTCCTGCTTCAGCTGCGGGGTGTTCACCGCGTCGTTGTACTGTTCATCCTGGTAAATCCAGTCCACGCGCGGCGTCAATGTGCCGTACCGGCCAATGCCGAAGGTGTAGGCGGCACCGACGGCCGAGCTCCACTCCGGCGTATTCACCAGGTCGTTGCTCTCCGACACACCGCTGGCCTGCGCGGCAGAGCTGATGCTGTCGTACTCGGCGTCGATGTAGCCCACCGAAGCGGTGATCAGCAGCGCATCCGTCGGCACCCACGTGACCTCCAGCTCGCCGCCGTCGATATCCGCTTCACCCGCGTTGAAGGTGATCGGGTTGAAGGTCTCGCGGACGATGATCTGCAGATCATCGTAGTCGGTATGGAAGGCCGCAAGGTTCACGCGCAGCGTGTTGTCGAACCACTCCGACTTCAGCCCGATCTCGTAGCTGTCTGTGGTCTCCGGATCGTAGCTGCTGGGCAGGCCACTCGGCGTTTGCCCGGCGAAGCGCTGGTCAAACCCGCCGCTCTTGTAGCCTTCCGCGTAGCGGAAGTAGACCATCACGTCGTCCGTGAAGTTGTACGCGATGTCGCCCATGAAGGTGGTTTCGTCGTAACTCTCCTGCGACTCGCGGAAGGTCAGGATGCGGTCGCCGGCCGCAAGCGGTGGAAGCGGCGCCGGTTGCAGGTAGAAGCCGACGAAGTTCGGCCATGTCGGTCCGAAGAAATTCTGCTCCGGCCCCTGGGATGCGTCGCCGAGGGCGATCTGGTCCGGCGTGTAACGCTTCGTGTCGTCCGTATAACGCACGCCGAAGGTCAGCGCCAGGTTGTCCAGCGCGTTCCAGGTGCCCTGGAAGAAACCCGCCCAGGACTCGTTGTCGTAGGAGCCGCCGCTGCGGAGCGCACCGACCGGCAGCGTCACAGGGTTGATGTTGTCGCCGTCTTCCTGGAAGTAGTAAGCGCCAATCAGGCTCTGGACTTTGCCGTCGAACAGGGTGTTGATCAGCTGCAGTTCCTGGCTGGTCTGCTCGTGGTCGAAATCGTCCTTGGTGGCGAAAATATTTGCCGGCGTGTTGTCGCCGTCGCGGGACGTATCCATGTTCATTTCGCGATAGCTGGTGATGGACTTGACCGTCATCCAGTCGGTGACGGTCCACTCCAACTCCAGCGCGCCGCCGTAGGTCTTGACCTCGGACTTGACCGGGTAGGTGCCTTCCGATTTGAACTCGCCGGCCGTATTGGTCGGGCCGAAGCAGCCTGCGGGGGTGGGTGTGCCGGCGCCGGTGCCCGGCGGCGGGAAGGACGGCGGCCCGGCTACGCCGAAGTCAGGGTTGATGTTGATCTCGTCACAGCTCGTGAGCAGGCCGTTGCCGAAAGTACCGAAAGCCTGTGCATCGTTCACGCCACCGGATACCGTCGGCGGCCCGTTCTCGTTCACCTTCGTGAAGTCCAGGGTCAGGTACGCATCCAAAGTGTCGTACACGTTCCACAGGGCCGAACCGCGAAACGCGTAGCGGTCCCGGTCGCCGGTGTCCACGCCGTCATTGCGCCGGTCCACGTAGCCGTCGCGCTTGATGTAATCGAAGGCGCCGTTCACCGCGAGATCATCGCCCAGCGGGTAATTCACCTTGGTCGTCACGTTCAGCAGGTCGTCATCGCCGACTTCGGCCTCGACGCTGCCATACAGGTCGTCGGTCGTGGGCCGTCGCGTATGGATCAGGATCGCGCCGCCGATGGTGTTGCGCCCGAACAGCGTGCCCTGGGGCCCGCGCAGGACTTCGACTCTCTCTACATCTACGAAGTCCATCACGTTACCCGGCGAGCGCGCCATGTACACGCCGTCCACGTACAGGCCCACGCCCGGGTCGGTGACCGGCGTGAAGTCGGTCTGCCCGACACCGCGGATGAAAATCTGGCCGGCGGAACTCGAACCCGAAGACGGGGAAGCTTCATCGAAGGTCAGGTTCGGGGTGATGTCTGCCAACTGGTCCGTCGAACGAATCTGGCGGAAGCGCAGCTCCCGGTCGTCGAAGGCCGACACGGCCACCGGGGTTTCCTGCAGGCTCTCCTCGCGTTTCCGGGCCGTGACGATGATGTCCTCGAGCACGAAACCGCCGCTGTCGGCGCCCTGCGCCTGCACCGCGGGCGCGGTCAGGGTTCCTGCGGCCAGCGCCAGGACGGCGGATACGAACAGGTCACGAATGGTCTTCATGTGGCTCCCCCCCGAGAGTTGTGTTCTTGCCCCAACAGATCCTGTTTACAGGAGCGCGGTGTCGGCCATGTTAGCCCAATCGGCAGCGGGTTTGACAATGCCGAGGCTGGCCGACCGTGGCAATTGAAGCGCGCCGCGCCAACCGACTGCGGCACCGGATCGGCCCGTTGCCCGTTGTGGCTTACCGCCCACATCGCCTCTGGCAGCGGTGTTGTCCCCGGCCCGTCGAGTCCGTAAAGTGCCCCCCTTCGCCGGTCGGGACCTGATGATGCGCCGTTTCGCGCCCTTTTTGATGCTTTGCGCCGCCATGGCGGGCTGCGACGACCTGTCCGACAGCCTGGGCTCGCAGGGCGCATTCCAGACCCTGCACGCGGTGCCGGACCTGCAGGCGACCACGTATTTCATCCGTGAAACCCCGTTTGCCACGCTGGACTATATCGGCAACACCTCGCTGCTGCAGGTGGGGACGGGTACCTACCCGTTGCGATACGAAGTGCGCCGGCCCAATGAGACGGAACTGGACGTCCTGCTGCGCGTCGACGTGCCCGTCGACGCAAACCGCGAATACACCTATGTGCTGAGCGGTACAGCCGCCGCCGTGGACTTCATCACCTGGGAGCGGGCGGCGCGGGCGTTTACCGACGACAGCATCCTGGCCACGGAGTATGGCCACGCGGCGCTGGGTTTCGGGCCCGTGGACTTTTACCTGGAGGCGCCCGGCGCGAACCTGCCCGGCGCGACGCCGCGAGCGAGCCTCGCCTACCAGGAAGAATTGTCCGACGTGGATGTTGCGCCGGGCGACTACGTGCTGACCGTGACCACCCAGGGCCAGGTCGGCGACGTGCTGTTCCAGTCGGATACCTTCACGCTGACCGAACGCACCAACGTGTTGTTTGCACTCTTGTCCGGCGCGGACCAGGGCACGGCCCCGCTGCTGGTGCGCGTGCTGGGCGACCCGTTCATCGTCACGCTGCAGGATGCGCTGTCGGACCCGGGCCTGCGCGCGGCCCACTCGGTGCTGAACGATGGGAACGTGGACTTCGTGGTGAACGACGATTTCGCGAGCCCGCTGATCAGCGACGTGGCGTTTAAAGGAGTCACGGCATATACCCCGTCACCGGTCACCGGCGTCGACGTGCCGCTGGATATCACGCCCACCGGCGACCCGGGCACGCCGCTGGTGGAGGATGCGCTGGTGCTGGAGAACGGCGTCGCGTATTCCCTTTATTACATCGGCACGACGGACAACCTGGGGGCGGTGCAGCTCCTCGACGACAACCGGCGCCTGGCCGAGTTTGCCAAGTTCCGGGTGTTCGAAGGCGCGGCCAACTACTTCGCGGTCGACGTCTACGTGGTCGAGCCCGGCGATGACTATCGCGACTTCTTTCCGAGTATTTCCGGCATCGGCTTCGGCAACGCCACGAACTACCTGGAGGTGTCCCCCGGTGTCTACGACATCGTGTTCACGCCGCAGGGCATTCCAGACACGATCATCGCCCAGCTGCAGAACCAGGACCTGATCGGCACGGGTCTGTACAGCATCCTGGTCGTGGACACCGACGATGTGAACGTGGCCGAGCTGGTGTTCTACGACGACGTGCCCTAGGAGCGCCAGGCCTTACTGCGCGCTCCCAGCCAGGCTGAAGGATTCGAAGCTCAGGCTGACGTCACTGCGTGGGCGGTCGTCACTGGTGCTGATGCCCGTGGACAAAGACGTCACCTGCACATTTTCCATGTCGATGATTTCTGCGGGCAGGCCCGTGATGGGTTCAATCACGGTGAGTGTGGCGCGGATGAAGTTCCGGCCCGTCGTCACGGCCTCGATCAGTTTCGCCGTGGCCTTGTCGTTATTCGCGGTAAACCGTATCCCGTCCACCTGGACCGCGCCGGAGGCCTCGGTGGTCGTGGCGTCCGACGTGGCTCGGGACACTCGCCAGTTCCAGGCGAGCACGCGAATCTGCCCTTCGTAGCCAGTATCGCGGACCTCGCCCTCGATGCCATCCAGTTGCAGGTAGGCCGGGCCCGGGGCGGGCTGGATTTCCGTCTGTGGTGGCGGAGGCGGCGGTGGCGGCAAAGTAGGGGGCTCGGTGGGTTCTTCTTCGGGCGGCGCCGGATCGACCCGTATCGTCGTCGTGGCGCCGCTGGCGCCGGATTCCAGGATCAGCTGGGCGCTGACCTCGACGCCGGCGCTCTCGGCGACCTTTGTCGAGGTGAGCGCGACCTTGGCTAGGCTGGTCCCCGCCTGGAACTCGAGGCGTTCGGGCACCGGGATCAGGTCCGGCCGGGTGCTTTTCAGCACGACGCTCAGACCACTCTCGGTCGGTTGATCGAGCACGACAGCCAGCGAAAAGCCTGTGCCGCTCACCACGGTTCCGGGTGCCTGCACCTCGATGACCCGTGGGTACAGTTCGGTCGAGATCGGCGCTGGTTCCGGCGCTGCAGGCGGCGGGCCATCGCGATGAAACAACAGCACGTCACTCGTGCCGCCGGCCAGGCGGGTGACAACCGGGATCACGTCTTCCTGGCTCAGGGTCCACAAACCGAGATCGGTGCCGTTCGGCTTCAGTACCAGCGAGTTCAAGGTATCGCCGGCCAGCGTCAGCAGTCCGGTGCCCCAACTGCTGCGAATCACGAAGTCGTCGCGGCCGTTACCGTCCAAGTCGCCGATCTGGCCCACTTCGTTTTCCACTGCGTACAGCCAGCCGCCGAAACGCGTACCTTTCGGCTTCAGCATCAGGCTGTTGAACGTGTCGCCGGCGAGCGTCAGCACGCCGATGCCCCAGCCACTGGTGATGATGAAATCCGCGCGACCGTTGCCGTCCAGGTCGCCCACGCCGCGAACCTGGTTGACGGCCGAGTCATAGAGCCAGCCGCCGAAACGCGTGCCGTTGGGTTTCAGCATCGGGCTGTCGAACGTATCGCCGGCCAGCGTGAGCACGCCGATGCCCCAGCCGCTCGTCAGCAGGATATCGTCGCGCCCGTCGCCGTTAAAATCCCCGATGCCCCGGATCGGGTTGCCGCCGGAGTCGTACAACCAGCCGCCGAAGCGCGTGCCGTTCGGTTTCAGCATCAGGCTGGTCAGGCCCTTGTCACCCATTGTCAGGATGCCGATACCCCAGCCGCTGGTGATCAGGATGTCGGTGCGGCCGTCACCATTGAAGTCGCCGAGACCCTCGATGCGGTTCTTCGGCGTGTCGATGATCCAGCCGCCCAGGCGCGTGCCGTTCACATGCATCGCAATGCTGGTCAGTTTGCTACCGTCGAGGCTCAGCAGGCCAATCGCATTCGGCCCGGTCAACACCAGTTCCGCGCGACCGTCGCCATTGAAATCGCCCAGCCCGT
>CP070671.1:303779-330234 GCA_020351875.1 Chromatiales bacterium
GGACGACTCGCGGATCAGCCCGAGTGACCAGCGGGCGACCAGGCATGCGCCCACGATGCCCATCATCGGATCGAGCCACCCGGCGCCGAAATACTTCCCGGCAAGGAGCGCCACGATGGCCAGCACGGACGTCAGCGCATCGGCCAGCACGTGCAGGTACGCCGCACGCAGATTGTGATCATGATGCTCGTGCGCATGCCCGTGCCCGTGATCGTGGGGCGTGGACATCAGGATCCACGCACTGACCCCGTTCACGATGAGCCCGACCACGGCAACAATTAAGGCCTGGTCAAAGGCAATCGCCAGCGGATTGATCAGCCGGTCGACGCTCTCGGTGACCATCGCGACCGCGAAGCCCAGCAACAGGACCGCGCTCGCGAAACCGGCGAGACTGTTGATCTTGCCGACCCCGAAAGCAAAGCGGTGATCTGCCGCGAGGCGCCGGGAGACGATGTACGCAACCAGTGCAATACCCAGTGCGGCGGTGTGCGAGGCCATGTGCAGGCCGTCCGCCAGCAGTGCCATTGATCCGTAGGCAAGACCGGCCGCGATCTCGATGACCATCATCACCGCGGTCATCATGACCACGATCAGCGTGCGCTTCTCTCCCGAGCGCTTGCGGTCCTGGTCAAAGACGTGGTCGTGCCGCCACTTGCCTATGTTTTTCGTGTGCAACTGGAATTCCTTTTTCTATTCGGCTCTGTTCTTTGCCTGACGGGACATCGCTCAGCCCGACGAAAGACCCGGTTCAGCCCCTGGCCGGCTCCACGGCCCGCGGCTTCCCGTCGCGCAATTTCCTGATGGCGGCGATACCGAGACCCTGCCCGGCGATGATCAGCACCGTCACGAGCGCCACCACGACCACCCACACGGCGGCCCGTGTCTCGAGAACCTGGAACATGAACGCATGTGCACAGGTGAAAATGAACGCCGCGTAGCTCGCTCGCTGGAGCCGCTTCCACCACTTCAGGCCAACCTTGCGCACCATCCAGTCGTTCGACAACCCCATCAACATGATGAACAACACGGCAATCACGTAACCCAGGATCGTGCCCCACAGGTAGAGCGCCTCACGAACCGGCACAGATGGCGGCACCGGCGCGTTTTCGACATAGATGCCCAAGTACTCGTAGTTCATCGCCAACACGTTGGCCAGGAAGAAATGCAGCAGCCCGTTCAGGGCTGCCCAGATACCCGTATCGCGCCGTGCGTAGACATTTACGAGCGCCTTGCCTTTACGAATCGCGTTGGCGGGACCGATAGCCAGCGCGACGCCGAGCAGGAACAGGCAAAGGTAGGCACTGACGATGCTCAGTCGATCGGCCGCCGTCGCGCCCGGACCCGAGGCAGCGGACACGCCCAGGCAAATGACCGTGACGGCCAGCAGCGCGCCGTGATTCCTGAAGCGATGATTCATCCGGCCTGCCATACGGGCGTCTGCCTACTGCGTGCGGGCCTCCGCGGCATCAGGGCCCCAGTTCATCCCGCGCAGAAAAGTCTCGGCGGATGTCAGCTGCGGGTAGCGAGCGAGCAGCCCCGCCACATCAACCGCGTAACCGTCGGTGTCAAACCAGCGGTGCATGATGGTGAGTTCTTTGCCGTTCGCGGCCTCGTAGTCGGCCCACGATATCCGCTCCTGGCGCACCGGCCGATCCAGCACGGCCGCCAGCAGGCTGGCGAACTCGGCGAGGGTCATCTCGTCGCCGGCAATATCCAGCGCGCGTGCGTTCCACGCTCCCGGATTGTCGAAAGCTTCCGCAACGAAAAACGCGATGTCCACAGCTGCAATCCACTGTTGGGACTGGTCCGGCTCGCCCGGGTCGACGAAGCGGCCCGACAGGAATTCTTCGCGCCGCCCGGGCCAGTTGTCCATGAACGACACGGGCCGAACCACCGACCAGTTGAGGCCGGACTTCGCCAGATACTGCTCGATCTCGTGCTTGCTGTCGAAGTGGGGCACGCCGGTCTTCTCGTCCGCGCCCGCAACGGACGTGTAGACGAAGTGCTGCACGCCGGCTGCCTTGGCCGCGTCGACCAGCGCGCGACCGTGAATGATTTCCGTCGCCACGCCATGTTCCCACCAAGCCGTGACCGCGAAAACGCCGTGGACACCGGCCATTGCAGAGTTGAGGGAATCGGGATCGTCATAACTGCCGGCCACCATCTCGGCACCAAGCTTCGCCAATGCCGCCGCGCGCGGTTTGTCCGGGCTGCGGGTCAGGCCCCGGACGGCATAGCCCCGCCCCAGCAGTTCCCGCGCCACCGCGCCACCCTGCGTCCCGGTGGCCCCGGTTACCAGGATCAGCTTGCCGCTGCCCGCACCTGCCGCAGTCTCCTCAGCCGCAGACGTAGTGCCCACGGCGCTGATGCACACCATGAGCAGTGCGCCCGCCAACACTGTCACGAAACGACGGGGAGCGACGAATGGGCCCGAAATCAGCATGCCGTTAATGCCAATGCTGGTGCTCTTCCGACCAGACCAGGCCCGGCCCCGGACCTGACGCCGGCTCGTGGGAGCGAAACGCGGCGATCACCGCAACCAGCCCACCCAGCATGATCAGCACGATGACCGTGGCCAGCACCTTCTGCTTGAGCGAGCTGGAAGACGCTTCCTTGTTCAGGCAGCAGTTCTTGTACTTCCTGCCGCTACCACACGGGCACGGCGCATTGCGACCAATCTTCATCGTTCAATCGTCACCCACCTGACGGAAATCCACCCCCAGTGAACGCAGCTTGCGGTACAGGTGCGTGCGTTCCATCCCGACACGTTTCGCCAGTTGGCCCACCTTGCCACCGCACAGTTTCAGTTGCTGCGTGAGATAGGCGCGCTCGAACTGCTCTCTCGCTTCGCGCAGCGGCAATGACAAGAGGTCCTGCTTCACCAGTGGCTCGCCGGCTTCTGCAGACGGGTGGCCAAGCGCTGCTTCCAGTTCCTCGAGCGCAATCTCTTCGTCCCCCTGTGCCATCAGGAGGCGATGCACGAGCCGCTTCAGTTCACCGATGTTGCCCGGCCACGGGTAGTTGCGCAGGCGGTTTTGCGCTGCCACACCAAAGTGGCGGTATGGCAGGCTCTCGGCGTCGACATACAGGTCCACGTAGCGACGCAACAGGTCAGAGATGTCTTCCGGGTGCTCGCGCAATGGTGGCACGTCGAGTTGCAGCACGCTGACGGCCGCCAGCAACTGAGGGTCGAGACCGAAGGCATCCGGATCCTGCCGGGCGTCGCTGCGCAAAGACGCCACGATTCGGCATCCCAGGTGTGTCGCCTGCGCGTGGCCGAGGCGGGTAAAACTGCCCTGTTCCACCGCCCCCAGCAGCAGGCGCTGCGCCTCCGGGCACAGGGCCTGCAGATCGGCGATGAACAGCACGCCATTGCCGGCCTGTTCGAACAGGCCGGGTTCCGGGCCTGTGGGTGTCTCTGCACCGAGCAGCAGCTGTGCAGCGTTCTCTGCCGGAATCGCAGTGCCGGATACGCGCACGAACGCTTCGGCCCCGCGGTCACCCGCTGCATGCACGAGCCGGGCGATGATTTCCCGGCCGCTGCCGGCCTCGCCGGCAATCACCAGCGGCGCCGGGTGCGACGCGACTTCGCGGGCGCGCTCGCGCAGTTCCCGGATCAGCGGGCTCTTCCCCAGGGGTTCATCACCCGACGGCAGCAAACCACCACGCGCGGCCGGCGCCACGGCACCACCCTGCAGTGCGTGTTCCACCGTGCGCAGCAGTTTTTGCAGCGACAGCGGTTTTTCGACGAAGTCCACCGCACCCAGGCGCGTGGCCTCCACCGCGGTCTCCACCGTGCCGTGGCCAGACATCACCACCACCGGGCAGCTAGGCCCGCCTTCGCGCGACCATTCCTTCAGCAAGGTGATGCCGTCCACATCCGGCATCCACACATCCAGCAGTACGAGGTTAGGCTGGTCGCTGACGAATCGCTCCCGCGCTTCGGCACCGTCGGCCGCGGTGGCAACCTGGTAGCCCTCTTCCGACAGGATTTCGTCGATCAGGGTCCGGATATCGGCCTCGTCGTCGACGACCAGGATCTGTGGCGTTGTCATGCGTGCTCCCTCCGCCGCTGTTGCTGTCTGCGGCTTTCATTCTCAGTTTCTTCTTTGAACTGGCGACACGGCAGGCGCACGTGCACCTTCGCACCGCCGGTGGCAACGTTCTCGGCCGTCACGCTGCCACCGTGTTCCTCCACCAGCTTTTTCACGATCGCGAGCCCGAGGCCGGTGCCCTTGGCTTTGGTCGTGACATACGGTTCGAAAATCTTGTCCAGGGTCTCGGGATCCAGGCCCGGTCCGTTGTCGCTGATCACCAGCTCCACGTCGCCGGTGTCGGTCACCCCGGTGGCAACGGTCACCCGGCCATCGCTGCGGCCGTCGAGGGCCTCCAGGGCGTTCCGGATCAGGTTGTGCAGCACCTGGCGCATGCGCACCACGTCGGCTGCCACTTCCCCGACCCCCGGGTCCAGTTCGAGGCTGACGGTCGGGAAGCCCTCACGCGCCGGATACAGGTAAGACACCTCGCGCACCAGCTGGTTCAGGTCTACCACGGTCAGGGACAGCGCCGGCACGCGGGCGTACTCACTGAACGCATTCACCATGTCGCGCATGGCCTCCACCTGCTGAACGATCGTGTGTGTCGCGCGGTCCAGGACTTCGGCATCTGCCACGTCCACTTTCTTCAGGTAACGACGGCGAATGCGTTCGGCGGACAACTGAATCGGGGTCAGCGGGTTCTTGATCTCGTGGGCCAGGCGTCGCGCGACTTCGCCCCAGGCCGCGTCGCGCTGCGCCCGCACCAGGTTCGTCACATCGTCGAACACGATGACTTCACCGGCGGCGCCCGTTTCGTCGACCGGCAACGACGTGCACGCGCAGACCAGCGTGCGCCGGCCCGCATCGGTGCGCAGCTCCAGCTCGTGCCGCCATTCGTGGCCTTCCGTCTCACCATGCGCGCGCAGCGTATCGACGAACTGGGCAACCAGCGGATGCTTCTCCGCCAGCTCGTCCAGCAGATGCCCTTCGCTGCGCACCAGGTCAGCTCCCAGGATCACACCGGCCGCTTCGTTGGCCGTGCGAATTGAGCCGTCAGCTTCCAGCGCGATGACGCCCGTGGTCAGGCGCGCGAGAATCACCGCCAGCTGCGCCCGTTCTTCTTCAACCTGCTGCTGGCTCCAGCGCGCCGCTTCCCGCGCGTTCTTCAACCGCAGGATCATCTCGTTGAACGAATCGATCAGGAAGCCCACTTCGTCGTGGGTGGCAATCGGCAGGCGTGTGTCGAGATCGCCGCGCGCGACGGCCTGCGTGCCGGCCACCAGCGACTGTAACGGCGCCACCAGCCGCCGGGTGAAGAACACGCCGCCATAAAGGGCCGCGAGGAAGCAGCACAGCACGACCAGTGTCAGCGTAATCGTAAAGCTGTAACGCAGGGGCTCGCGCAGGAAGGCCAGCTCGCGGTAGCGCCGGTAACTCTGCTCCACGGAATCGGCGAGCATGCCGATGCGACCGCCCACCGGGTATAGCCCCTGCACCACGAAGGTCTCGGCTCCTGGTGCCCGCGGGCGCAACACCACCGCAGCGCGAACCTGGTAACGGCCGGCCACGCCGGGCTCGAGCGTCACGTAGCTACCGGAGCGACGCAGCCGCAGGCTCATGTCTTCGGGTGGCGGTGACGGAAACAGCGCCGCGGGGTCGCTGGTGCTGGTGGCCATGATGCGCGAACCGTTGCCGAAGACCGTAATCTCGGTGGCCCCGGCTTCGCGCCGCAGGTCACCCAGTAAGTTCACGAGTTGCGT
The DNA here is from genome assembly GCA_020351875.1 of Chromatiales bacterium. GTDB lineage: Bacteria > Pseudomonadota > Gammaproteobacteria > Steroidobacterales > J054. Next base: position 309,577 of record CP070671.1, read on the forward strand.
TGGCCGCGCGCCGTCGATCTGCACCGCTGCCAGCCGCGTCTTCTCCAGGTCTTCGCGCATGCGCACGTCCAGCGCGGACCGGCTGAGCTCCAGCGCATCGCCGAGCCCCTGCTCTACCCGCACATCGAACCAGCTGTCGATCCCCTGGTTCAGGAACTGCACGGCGAAGTACCAGACGATGACCAGCGGCGCGACCGCAAGTGTGACGAAGGCCAGCAGCATGCGGGTCTTCAGCCGCGCGCCCGCCTTGCCTGTGCGGTAGTCTCGCACCAGCCGGAACAGGTTGCTGGCAATCAGCAGCAGCAGCACGAACGCGCCGATGCCATTGATCAGCAGCAACATGTCGTGGGTGCGACCGAACTGCTCGGAATCCTGGGACGTCAGCGCCAGCATCACGAGCGCGCTGGCGCCGAGCAGCACCGCTGCCAGTACCAGGCTGCGACCAGCCAGTTTTTTCAGTCCCTTATAGTCCATCCGTACCAGTCACTTGCGAGCCGGAAGCCGCTGCTCCAGAACGCGATCAGGCGCAACGGTCCCGGCAGCGTGTCCTGATCGAGTACCACACGCAGGCGCATGCGATGTTGTGCGTCGGGGTCGAGCAGTGCCGCGTCAATGACGGGCAAACCGTTCACTCGGCCGAGGCTCGACAGGGCCGAGAACAGGGTGGCGTAAGACGCCTGCTGACCACTGTTCAGGTTGCGCACCACGTAGCGCTGGGTGAGCGGTTCGTAGCTGAGCGTGGAGTCCTGTTTCAGCTCTGCAATCAGCGCGTCGGGGAGAAAGGCGCGCTTGCGGATTACCTCGATCTGCAGCTGCATGGTCAGGACCACGCCGTTGTCCAGCGCCTCCAGCGCCTTGTCACTCAGCCGGTAGTCGATCCGGGCATCGACGTAATGCACCCCGTCGCTGAGTCGCGAGCCCCCGCTGCGGACCTCGAACTCACCATCGACCGCCCACGCGGGTGCCGCGCACAGCAGCGCGACGAGCCCCCAGCACCGGGCGGTCCGGAGGGCGGAGCGGGAAAAGAGGCCGTTGCGGGTTGCTTGCATCCTGTTGGCGGGCACCTTGCCCTGGGGCTGTCGCCGGACTGACCGGGCGACCCGGACCGTCAGCGTATCGGGGCAGCGGGGTTCAGTCGATGTTTTTCTGCAACAGAAGATAATAGAAGCCGTCGGAATCGGCCAGATCCGGCAATAGCTGGTAGCCAGGACCGCTCCCGGCCGTCGCCCCGGCCAGCTGGGCGTCCAGCGGGCACAGTTCGGCGGCCGCCGGGGTCCGGGCCAGGAACCCGCGCGCGACCTCGCGGTTTTCCGCCGGCAGCACCGAACAGGTGGCGTACAGCAGACGACCGCCCGGGCGCAGCAACGGCCACAACCGCGCCAGCAGGTTCCCCTGGCGCTCGGCCAGGGCCGGGATGTCGGCCGCCCGGCGCAGGTACCGGATGTCCGGGTGGCGGCGGATCACACCGGTGGCCGAACACGGTGCGTCGATGAGTATCCGGTCGAAGGGCTCGCCGTCCCACCAGTCGTCCGGATTCCGCGCATCCCCGGTGGTGACCTGCGCGGTCAGCCCGGCCCGGGCGAGGTTCTGGTGCAGGCGCTGCAGGCGCTCCGCGTCCGCATCCAGGGCCTGCAGATGCAGCCGGCCACCGGTGCGTTCCAGCAGGTGCAGCGTCTTGCCACCCGGCGCCGCGCACGCATCCAGCACGCGCATGCCCGGCTCCGGCGCCAGCAACTGCGCTGCCAGTTGCGACGCGGCGTCCTGGACCGAGACTCGCCCGTCGGCAAAGCCGGGCAACTTGTCCACCGATACCGGTTCGCGCAAGCGCAGCGCATCCGGAAATGCCGGGGCCGTGTCGGCCTGCAAGCCCTGCGTGGCGAGTTCCGCCTGGTAACCCGCAACGCTGGTCTGGGCAGCGTTCACCCGCAACCACATGGGCGGTGCCACCTGGTTGATTTCGCAGATGGCCTGCCAGTGCGCGGGCCAGGCCTTGCGCAGTTCCCGGAGCAGCCAGCGCGGGTGCGCATAGCGAGCTTCGTCCTGTTGCAACACCTGTTCGAGCAGCGCGGCGCGTTCGCGCTGGTAACGACGCAGCGCTGCATTCACCAGCCCGGCGGCGCGCGGGCGACCCAGGCGCCTGGCGGCCGCCACGTTGGTGGACACGGTCGCGTATTCCGGCGACCGCCCGTACTGCAGCTCAAACAGGCCAACGGACAACAGCGACTCGAGTATGCGGTCGCGTGCGCGCAGCGGGCGGTTCAGCAACAGAGTCAGCAACGCACGATGCCGCAGGTGCCAGCGCAACGCACCGAACGCGAGTGCCCGCGACTGTGAACGCTCGCGCTCATCGGGCAGCTCATCGGTGACGGATTCCAGCGCACGCTCAAGCGTTTCGCCGTCGTGCAGAACTCGATGCACGGCGTTGGCCGCCGCCGCCCGCGCGCCGATGCCGGCGGCCCGTGCGTTCATGTGCCCAACCGCTTGCCGGCAAGTTCCCGGCCGCGGGCGAACTCCAGGGCGGAGGTTCGCGAGCGGCCTGCCGCCTGGAGCTCGAGCAAACGCAGCTGGCCATTGCCTGTCTGGACCAGGACGCCAGCGTTGTCGATTCCGGTTACCGTTCCTGGGGGGGCAGACGAAGTGACCTCCGAAGGCTCCGCGCGCCAGACCCGCAGTTGCTGGCCGTCGAGCAGCGTGTCGGCTACCGGCCAGCCAGAGTACGCGCGCACCTGGCGGTCCAGTTCTTCCGCGCTCCGCTGCCAGTCGAGGCGGGCGTCAGACTTGTTAATACGGGGGGCATAGGAAACGCCGTCCGCCGCTTGCGCTTCGGCGGGCAGGGTGCCGGCGAGGATCGCGTCCAGGCGGTCAGCGAGAAGTTGCGCACCGAGATCAGCAAGCCGGTCATGCAATTCGCCGGCCGTCTCGCGCGGGCCGATACTGGCAACGGTCCGCGCCAGCACTGGCCCGGTGTCCAGACCTTCTTCCAGCTGCATCAGGCACACGCCCGTTTTGGTGTCCCCGGCCAGCAGCGCGGCCTGGATCGGCGCGGCACCCCGCCAGCGCGGCAACAGCGACGCGTGCACGTTGATGCAACCACGCCGCGGCAGTTCCAGCACCGCCGGCGGCAACAACAAGCCATAGGCCACCACCACCATCAGTTCCGGCGCGAACTCGCGCAACTGCGCCTGGACGGCGGCGGATTTCAGGGACCTGGGCTGCAGCACAGGGATATCGTGCTCGATGGCCACCGCCTTGACCGGGCTCGGACGCGGCTTGCGCCCGCGGCCGGCGGGCCGGTCGGGCTGGGTGAGCACCGCGGCGGGGGCATGGCCGCCGGCGAGCAGCGCGCGCAGGCTCGGCACCGCAAAGTCGGGGGTGCCGGCGAACAGGATGGGCCGGCTCAGATCAGATCGCCGGGACCGCCGCGCTGTCCCGGTCCTCGCTGTCGTCGCGGCGCCGGGACTTTTCCAGCCGCTTGCGCAGCCGCTGGCGCTTGAGCTGCGACAGGTAGTCCACGAACAGCTTGCCTTCCAGGTGGTCCATCTCGTGCTGGATGCAGATGGCCAGCAGGCCTTCCGCGTCCATTTCGAAGGGCTCGCCGTCGCGCCCCAGCGCGCGCACCCGGATGGATTCGGCCCGCGGCACGGTCTCGGTGTAGCCGGGCACCGACAGGCAGCCCTCTTCGCTCTCGCAATCGCCGTCTCTGGCGACGATTTCGGGGTTGATAAACACCATCGGCTGGTTGCCCTCTTCGGACACGTCCAGCACCAGCAAACGCTTGTGGATATCTACCTGGGTGGCCGCCAAACCAATGCCTGGCGCGGCATACATGGTCTCCAGCATGTCGTCCACGAGCTGCCGAATCGCGTCATCCACGACCTCCACCGGGGCCGCTGTCTTGCGCAGCCGCGGGTCCGGGAACTCGAGTATGGTCAGGCGGGCCATGTTGCGTCCTTCACAGTTTCGACGAGAAATCTGTCAGATCACTCTGATTTTATGCTATATCAGGCCTTAGACCGCCCGGCGAGCGGCTGGTTTCAGGGGAGGCCGGAGTCAGGCGGATGGTTGTCGCGCACGCATCGGGGTGCGTCCGGGGATTATAGCAGTGGCTACTCCGGTCCCGAGGCTGCATTGAATGTAGGGATGGACGCCATGATCAGGTTCCTGCCCGTGGGCCGAGTGCTTCGCTCGGTGCTTCTTGTCATAAGCACGGTGTTAATCGTGGTTGCCGCAGCAGGCCCGGCGGCAGGCAGCGGCGTGGGCGCGTCGGTGGCGGCCCAGTCCGGCCCGGCACTGAACCCTCGTCACCCGGAACGCTACGTGGTGCAGCGGGGCGACACCCTGTGGGACATCTCCGGGATGTTTCTCCGCGACCCATGGTACTGGCCGGAAATCTGGTACGTAAACCCGCAGGTTCGCAACCCGCACCTTATATATCCCGGTGACGTGCTGACACTGGTCTACGTCGACGGCCAGCCGCAGCTGCGGCTCGAGCGCGGCGCGCAACGCGGCGGAGACGAGCGGCTGTCGCCACGCATCCGCGAAGAAGACTTGCCGGAAGCCATCAGCACCATCCCGTTTGAAATTATCGGCGCGTTCCTGAGCAAGGGCGCAGTGCTGAGCGAAGAGCAGATCAACCAGTTGCCGTACATCCTGTCCATTCGCGACGGTCACCTGGCCGCGGCCGCCGGCAACGATGTGTACGTGCGTGGCGACGTGCAGGAACAGGCCGGCTACAGCGTGGTACACCTCGGTCAGCAACTGGTGGACCCGGACGACCAGACGGTGGTGGGCTACGAAGGCATCTTTGTCGGTGAAGGGACGTTGCGGCGTGGTGGCGATCCGGCCACGCTGCGCCTGAATCGCACGAAGCGTGAAGCGCTTGAAGGTGATCGGCTGCTGTCACTCGAGTTCGATGTCCCGCTGAATTTCTATCCCCGCGCGCCGGAACGCGAAACCCAGGGCAGCATCATTCACGTGGTCGACGGCTTGTCCCGGATCGGCCAGTACCAGGTCGTGGTGCTGAACCGCGGTGACCGTGACGGGCTGGAGCCGGGGCACGTGCTGACAGTCATGCGTCGCGGCGGCGAAGTGGAAGACCGCGGCGGCAATCGCGAGTACCGCGAATTCACCTCCCGGCGCAACCTGTCTAAGGGGCTGTTTGGCGAGAAAGTGCGGTTGCCGGACGAGCCGGCCGGCACTGTAATGGTGTTCAAGACCTACGAGCGCATCAGCTACGCACTGGTGATGGAGGCCGACGAGGCCATCAAGGTGCTCGACGGAGTCGTGAACCCCATCTGATCGCGGCCCGGGCCTCCCGCCCGCTGCGGCGGGAGGTGCAACACGGACAACTACTGGCTAGCCCTGGGCCTCGCGCAGGGACATTGCAACCAGTCGCTCGCCCCGCTGCTGCCCGCCTTGGGCGGGCCGCGCGGTGTTTGCGGCGCGCACCCAACAGCGCTGCGCAATGCCGGGCTCACACCCGCCGTCGTGCGCACCCTCGTCGATCCTGATGCCGACGCGATGCGTCGCACCGCTCGCTGGCTTGCACTACCCGGTCATTACGCGGTGACCTGGGACGATGATGGTTACCCGGCATTGCTGCGTGAAATTCCCGACCCGCCGGTCGTGCTGTTTCTGCGCGGTAACCCGGCGACATTGAGCCTGCCGCAACTCGCCGTGGTCGGCAGTCGCAATGCGACACCTGTGGGTAATGACACGGCCAGGGCGTTCGCATCCGCACTGGGCGGCGCCGGGTTTTGCATCACCAGCGGACTGGCCCGCGGTATCGACGCGGCGGCCCACGCGGGCGCGCTGGACGCCGGCGCGCCGACGATTGCCGTGTGCGGCACCGGGCCGGATATCGTGTACCCGGCTGCGCATCGGCGCCTGGCCGACAGGATTGCGGAGCGAGGCGCGGTGCTTGCCGAGTTTCCACCCGGCACCGGCCCGCGGCCCGCGCACTTTCCGCGGCGCAATCGCCTGATCAGCGGCCTCGCGGTCGGGGTGCTGGTGGTGGAAGCCGGCGAACGCAGCGGCGCGCTGATAACTGCCCGACTGGCGGCCAACCAGGGACGCGAGGTGTTCGCGGTGCCGGGCTCCATTCGCCAGCCGCTGGCGCGCGGCTGTCACCGTTTGCTGCAACAAGGCGCAAACCTGGCCACCCGGCCGGCCGATATCGTGCGCGAACTCCCCAGCCTGCTCGCCCATTGCGCGCAGGCTTTTGAACAAAATATCCCGCCGGGCGCCGACACGGTCCGCACGCCAGTGGAACCCGCCGCGAAACGCGTGCTGGACCGCATGGGCTGGGAGCCCGTTTCCGTTGACGAACTGGTGCGCTGGACCGGATTGACGGCAGCAGAGCTTTGCTCCATGCTCGTGACCTTGGAACTGGCTGGGCGCGTGATATCGCTTGTGGGGGGCCGGTTTCAGCGGAGGGAAGAAGGGCGCCAAAATGAGCGAAACCGTGCTTGACGTGCTCATGTACCTGTTCGAAACGTACTCCGAACAGGACTTTGAACCGGAAACTGAACCTGATCAGGCAGTTCTTCGTGAAGAACTGCTGCAGGCCGGTTTTGGCGAACTGGAAGTGGACCATGCCCTCGACTGGCTGGAAGGTCTGGGCGCACGCCAGGACGAGCCGTTTCACTGCGCACCGGCCGAGCGTTCCGTGCGCCTGTTCAACGAATTCGAACTGGGCCGGCTCGATGCCGCCTGCCGCGGTTACATCCTGTACCTGGAGCAGATCGGCATCCTGTCGCCCGTGCAGCGCGAACTGGTCATCGACCGGCTCGTTGCGCTGGGGCCCGGCGACATCGATGTCGACCAGGTCAAGTGGGTGGTGCTGATGGTGCTGTTCAGCCAGCCGGGCCAGGAAACGGCCTTTGCCCGGATGGAAGACCTGGTGTTCGAGGAAAATACGGGGATGGTGAACTGATTAGGCCACCGGAACCGCATTCTAGTATGCTCCGACCGCGGCCCTGCCGCGGTTTTGCTTTTTAGGTACCAGGGACACGATGCCCAGCAATATCGTCATTGTCGAATCGCCAGCCAAGGCGAAGACCATCGAGAAATATCTCGGGAAGGACTTCACCGTGCTCGCGTCTTACGGCCACGTGCGCGACCTGGTGCCGAAAGAAGGCGCGGTCGATCCCGAACACAACTTCGCGATGAAGTACGAAATCATCGAGAAGAACGAAAAGCACGTCAACGCGATTCAGAAGGCGCTGAAAAAGGCGAAGGCCCTGTACCTCGCGACTGACCCGGACCGCGAAGGCGAAGCCATTTCCTGGCACCTGTACGAACTGCTGAAAGAACGCGGCGCCCTCGAAGACAAGGACGTGCACCGCGTGGTGTTCTACGAAATCACCAAGGGCGCGGTGCAGGAAGCCATCGATCACCCCCGCGGCCTGTCAAATGAACTCGTCGACGCGCAGCAGGCGCGTCGCGCGCTCGACTACCTGGTGGGCTTCAACCTGTCGCCACTGCTGTGGAAGAAGGTCCGCCAGGGCCTGTCCGCCGGGCGGGTGCAAAGCCCGGCGCTACGAATGATCTGCGAGCGCGAGGCCGAGATCGAGGCCTTCAAGCCACGGGAATACTGGACCATTGAAGCGGACATGCAGCATGACGGTTCCGCCTTCCCGGCACGGCTGGCGGAGTATCGCAGCACCAAGGTCGAACAGTTCAGCTTCGGTGACGAAACCACCGCCACCGGCGTGCGCGACGATCTTATTACCGCCGCTGGCGGCCAGCCGGGCCCACAGACCGAAGGTGTGCCCACCGGCAAGCTGCGCGTACACGCGATCGAGAAAAAGCAGCGCAAGCGCAACCCGGCCGCCCCGTTTACAACCTCCACGCTGCAGCAGGAGGCCTCACGCAAGCTCGGCTTCGGCGCGCGGCGCACCATGATGACCGCGCAGCGCCTGTACGAAGGTATCGACACCGACGAAGGATCGGTGGGCCTGATCACTTACATGCGTACCGACTCGGTCACGCTGGCCAAGGACGCCATCGGGGAGATCCGGGACTTCATCGGCCAGCGTTACGGCACAGAGAATGTGCCGGAGGAACCGCGGGCCTACAAGACCAAGGCGAAGAACGCGCAGGAAGCGCACGAAGGCATTCGGCCCACCAGCATCAGCCGCACGCCCGACAGCCTGAAAGATCACCTGAACGCCGACCAGTTCAAACTGTACAGCCTGATCTGGAAGCGGACCGTGGCCTGCCAGATGATGCACGCGCTATTCGACCAGGTGGCGCTGGACCTGCTGCCGGTCACCGAGGGGGAGGCCGGCCGCTTCCGCGCCACCGGTTCCACGCTGGTGAAGCCGGGCTTCATCGCCGTGTACCAGGAAGGCCAGGACGACGTGAAAGACGACGAGGCCACGTCGGCGTTGCCGAAGGTGGAAGAAGGCGACGTGCTCGACCTGATGACACTGCGCGCCGATCAGCACTTCACAGAGCCGCCGCCGCGCTACACCGAGGCGAGCCTAGTCAAGGCGCTGGAAGAATTCGGCATTGGCCGGCCGTCCACCTACGCGAGCATCATCTCCACGCTGCAGAACCGTGAGTACGTGGAGATGGACGGCAAGCGCTTCATCCCAACGGATGTGGCGCGCATCGTGAACGGTTTCCTGACAACACACTTCACGCAGTACGTGGACTACGGCTTCACCGCGCGCATGGAAGACGAGCTGGACGAAATATCCCGCGGCGAGCGCGACTGGATTCCGGCGCTGGAAGAATTCTGGACGCCGTTCGAGAAGCTCGTGGAAGAGAAAGAGGTATCCGTTTCCCGCGAAGAGGCCGGCCAGTCGCGGGAACTCGGCACCGACCCGAAGAGCGGCAAACCGGTGAGCGTGCGCATGGGGCGTTACGGCCCCTTCGTGCAGATCGGCACGCGCGAGGACGAAGAAAAGCCGAAGTTTGCCGGACTGCGGCCAGGCCAGAAGATGGCAACCATCGAACTCGACGAAGCGCTGGAGTTGTTCAAACTGCCGCGCAAGCTGGGCCAGACGCCGGAAGGCGAGCCGGTTTCGGCCAGCATCGGCCGCTTCGGGCCCTACGTGCGCTACGGCGACAAGTTCGTGTCCATGAAGGAAGACGATCCGTACACGGTCACGCTGGAAAGGGCGCTGGAACTCGTCGCAGAGAAAAAGATCGCGGATGCGAATCGCCTGATTCTCGACTTCGAGGAACAGGGCATCCAGGTACTGAACGGCCGGTACGGGCCCTACGTCACCAACAAGGAAAAGAACGCGCGGGTGCCGAAAGACCGCGATCCGAAGAGCCTGACACTGCAGGAATGCGAAGAGCTGCTGGCCGCCGCACCGGTACGCGGGCGGCGCGGCAAGAAAAAGACAACGAAGAAAGCGGCTGCCAAGAAAACCACGACCAAGAAAAAGGCCACCAAGAAGAAGAAAAAGAAAGCCGACAAGAAGAAAGCTGGCGGCAAGAAAAAGAAAAAGAAAAAGGCGGCGGCACGCAAAACGGCAGCAGTCAGCACGCCTCCCGCCACCGGCAGCGCCCCGGAAACCGGGGACGCGGCCTGAGCCAGAGAGCGTGTGGCAGCGCGCCGCCCTGCATCGGGCCGCTGCCGTCATACGCAGCGGCGGGCTCGTCGCCTATCCCACCGAAGCCGTGTACGGCCTGGGTTGCGACCCGGGCAACGCGCGGGCGGTGCACCGGCTGCTGACACTGAAGCAACGCTCGCCCCGCGCCGGGCTGATTCTGCTGGCCGCGACCGTCGAACAACTGCCCGGCTGGATCAACCCGAGCGAGGTGGAACTGCGCGCGCTGATGGGTGACACCGCCGTGCCCACGACCTGGATTGTGCATGCCGGGCCACTGGCGGCAGACTGGATCACCGGCGGCCGGCCGGAGGTCGCGGTGCGGCTCAGCCGCCACGCGCTCGCGAGCGCGTTGTGCCTGGCCAGCGGCGGGCCGGTGGTTTCCACCAGCGCGAACCGACGCGGCCGGCCACCGGCACGCAGTGCGACCGCAGTGCGCAGCGCATTCGGCACCGCCGTGGATCTCGTGCTCGGAGGGCGCACGGGCCGGTGGACCAGGCCCAGTGAAATCCGGGTGGCCGCCACCGGCCAGCGCCTGCGGGCAGGCTGACGCGCCGGGCGGAGATGGCCGCCGTGGATGAGATTCTGTACAGTATTGGCGATGTCAGCAGAAAATGGCGCTAAGCCACTGCTTTCGATAACAATAATCACGCTCGCCCGCGCTCGCTGAAGCGCCCCACGGACCGGGGATTCATGCTCAAGCTCCTGCCTCTCACGCTGCTGCTGGCCGCCGGACTGGCCCAGGCCAATGACCTCGTCAGGCAGGCGCCAACCGATGGCTATTACCCGTTGCTCGGCGAGCTGGTGGACGACGAGCGTGTCTACATTGTGCAGATGGCCGAGCCGCCGGCGCTGGCCTATCGCGGCGGCACGGGCGGCATGCCGGCCACCCGGCCGGCCGAAGGGCAGGGCTTCGACGCGGCCGATCCCGACGTGCGCCGTTACGGGCGTTACCTGCAGAACAAGCACGACTCGACCCTGCGGGCCGTGGGCGCGTACCGCGACAAGATCTACAGCTACCGCTACGCGTTCAACGGTTTCGCGGCGCGCATGACCGCCGTACAGGCGCAGAAGCTCAGGGCGAGACGCGGCGTACTCCGGGTCTGGGAAGACCGGGTGCGCTACCTGGCCACCAACAACAGCGCGGGCTTCCTCGGCCTGCTCGACGGTGCCACCGGTTTGCGCACGGCCCGGGGGCTGAGCGGCGAGAATGTCGTGATCGCGGTCATCGACAGCGGCATCGCACCGGAGCACCCGAGCTTCAAGGACCGCTTCCCGCCGAAGAAACCGAAACTCTGCCGCGGCACCTTCGGTGAGGAAACGCTGCTCGGCATCTGGCTGTGCACCAAGTTCCGACGCAAGGAGGAACGCCTGGTTTACCAGGCACCGGCAGACTGGAACGGTGCCTGCGAAGCCGGCGACACGGATGCCGACAAGTTCAGCGCCACCGACTGCAACAACAAGCTCATTGGCGCACGCTTTTATATCGACGGCTTCCTCGAGCGGCAGGTGCTCGATGCGAACGAGTTTATTTCGCCGCGGGATGCGGACGGTCACGGCACGCACATTGCCACCACGGCCGGCGGCAACGAAGTGCGCGCGGTGATCGGTGGCCAATCCCTGGCCCGCATCGCCGGCATGGCGCCGCGGGCGCGCATCGCCGTGTACAAGGCCTGCTGGCTGGAGCCCGGCCAGACGCGCGGCTCCTGCAGCACGGCAGACCTGCAGCGCGCCATTGAAGACGCGGTGGCCGACGGCGTGCACATCATCAACTACTCGGTCGGCAGCAGCGACCTGAGCATCAGCGACCCGGACGATCTCGCACTGCTGACAGCCTCTGACGCCGGCGTGCTGGGCGTGGTGGCGGCCGGCAACGACGGCCCGACGGAGGGCACCATCCTGTCGCCGGCGGCCGCACCCTGGGTGCTCAGCGTGGGCGTGTCCAGCCGCACCGGGACCAAGTTCGAACGTGGCCTGCGCGTGACCAACCCCGGCAACCGGGAAGGCAACTACGTAGTTCGCGAAGGACTGTTTACCCAGCCGCTGTCACAGTCCGGTGAAATCGCCGGCGAGCTGGTTCTCGTCGATGATGGCATCGTCGGTATTCGACCGCTGGCCAACGGCGACGCAGAGACGGGCACCGTGGATGACGGGTGCGAAGACCTGGGCAATGCCGATGCGGTGAACGGCAAGATTGCCTTCGTTCGCCGCGGTTTCTGTGACTTCACCGTGAAGCTGCAGCGCGTGGAGGCAGCCGGCGCGGTGGCTGCGGTGGTCTTCAACAACGACGGCACGCTGGTCGCGATGGGCGGCGCCCCACCCGGCACAGTCGGGATACCCGGCGTGATGATCGGGCAGGCAGACGGCCAGCTCCTGCTGGACTCGCTGAACGCCGGCGATGTCGTGGAGCTGAGCCTGCTGCCGAACCTGGTCATCAATGAACCGGCCGAGGGCAATCGCCTGGCCGGCCAGTCCGCCCGCGGCCCGAACCTGGCGGCGCCGGATATCCTGAAGCCTGACGTGGTCGCTCCCGGTGTCGACATCCTGGCGGGCCAGACACCGGACGTCGCCAACGGCATTCGCGGCGAGTTCTACCAGTACCTGACCGGCACCTCCATGTCGGTGCCTCACGTGGCCGGGCTGGCCGCGCTGCTGAAACAGCAGCACCCGGACTGGAGCCCGGCGGCACTGCGGTCTGCACTGATGACGACCGCGCGCCAGGACGTGACGCTGGACGACGGCACGACGCCAGCCGGGCCCTTCGATTTCGGCGCCGGGCACGTTGACCCGAACAAGGCAGCCGATCCCGGCCTGATCTACGAAGCCGACAAGGAAGACTACGACGCGTTCAATTGCGGCAGCGGCATCCCGCGCCTGACGCCTGCCGAATGCGATGCGCTGGTCGCCACGGGTTTTTCCACCGACCCGTCCGATCTCAACCTGCCCTCCATTGCGGTGGCCGACCTTGCCGGACAGCGCGTCGTGACCCGCAGGGTCACTAATGTCGGCGAGGAAATGGCCCAGTTCGAAGCCACCGTGGTCAGTCCCGACGGCCTCGACATCACCGTCAGCCCGAGTGTGCTGAACCTGGCGCCCGGCGAAACCAGCGTGTACCAGCTGGACCTGCGCACCAACGGCGCCACCTTGAACGAGTGGCGCTTCGGCGCCATCAGCTGGGGTGACGGACAACGCCAGGTGCGCAGCCCCATTGCCGTGCGGCCAGTCAGTTTTTCTGCGCCCGAAGCCGTTGCCGGCACCGGCATGGACGGCAACCTGGCCTTCGAGCTGGAGTTCGGCTACGACGGCGCCTACACCGCGCGGGTCACCGGACTGCAAAGGGCGACCATCGGCCCCTGCACCGAGTCACAGAACGGGCAAATCGTGCCCGTGCCCTGCGTGGTCGGTGACGACCCGTTGAACAACTACGTGTTCCAGGAGTTTGCGAACCAGCTGCCCCCGTCCGTCAGGCGCTTCGAGGTGACCGTGCCTGCCGGTTCGGTATTCCTGCGCGTCGCCCTTTACAACGAGGACACGGACGGCGACGACGACCTGGACCTGTACCTCTATCGACCCGCGGGTCAGGATGAAACCGGCAACAACCTGTTCATCGAGTATCCGCCCAGCACGAATGGCGACTCGAATGAACTCATCGAGCTGGAGTCGGACGTCAACCAGGACTTTATCCCCGCCGGCAAGTACATCGTTGACGTGCATGGATTCGACACCGACCCCGCCGGCGGCAGCGGTGCCGTGTTCAAGCTGTCCGTGTGGGTGCTGGAAGCCGGCGACGACCAGGACAATCTCACGGTCAGTGCCCCGACGGCTGCCGTCCTGGGCGCGACCGCGCCCGTGAACGTGCAGTGGCAAAACCTCGGGTCCGGTCGTTACCTGGGAGGCATCGAGCATCGCGACAACAGCGGCCCGCTGAAACCCTTCACAGCCATCGACGTCTTCGTGCCGGTGCCGGATCCGGCGCCGTAGAGATTTTCCGAATCAGGCCAGTGCCGCGCACTCCTGGTGGCGATGGCAGGCGACCAGGTGATCGTTGACCAGGCCGGTGGCCTGCATGTGAGCGTACACGATGGTGCTGCCGACGAAACGAAAACCCCGACTCTTCAGGTCTTTCGCCAGCGCGTCGGAGATCAGCGTTGTGGCCGGCACGTCGGCCTGGCGACGCCAGCGGTTCTGCACGGGCTGGCCGTCGACGAAGCCCCAGATGTAGTCGGAGAAACTGCCCAGCGTTTCCTTCAGCTTCAGGAACGCGCGCGCATTGCCGATTGCCGACTCGATCTTCAGCCGGTTGCGAATGATGGCTGGGTTCTTCACCAGCCGCTCCACGTCGCGGGGGCCAAAGCGCGCCAGCCGTTCTGCGTTGAAGCCGGCGTAGGCCTCGCGGTAACCCTTGCGCTTGTGTAACACCGTGGCCCAGCTCAGCCCCGCCTGCGCGCCTTCCAGCAGCAGGAACTCGAACTGCCGGCCGTCATCACGCACTGGCACGCCCCATTCGTCGTCATGGTAGGCCCGGTAGGCATCGCTCACGCCCTCGCACCACGGGCAGCGCAGGCTGGTATCGGTATTCATCGCGCGCATTATCACCGCGGGACGACCCCAGGGGCCCGATTCATGCGATCGTGCCCACGACGAGGCCCCCGTATTATGGTAAAAACCGCGCAACACTAGCTGTTGTGGCCCGGCCAGCGGGTCCGGGTACCGCCGGCGGCTTCGGGGAGAGTCCTAGACATGTCAGACCGTTACGGGGTCATCGGCCATCCGATCGCGCACAGCAAGTCGCCGATCATTCACGCGCTGTTCGCCGACCAGACGGGCCAGGAAATCCGGTATGAGGCCTTCGACATTCCGCCCGCCGAGCTGAACACCCAGTTCCGGGCGCTGGTGAAAGACGGCCTGCGCGGCCTGAACGTGACGGTGCCCCACAAGGAAGCCATGGCCGAGCTGGTGGACACCTGCACACCCCGGGCCGAACTCGCGGGTGCCGTGAACACGGTCACCGTCGGTGACGACGGCAAGCTGTCGGGCGACAACACCGACGGCGTCGGCCTGACGCGGGACCTCGACCGGAACCTGGACGTGGACATCCGCGACGCGCACATCCTGATACTCGGTGCGGGTGGTGCAGCGCGCGGCGTGATCCCGGCCTTGCTGATGGCCGGCCCGGCCGAAGTGTGCGTGGCAAATCGCACTGTCGAGCGCGCCCAGGAACTGGCTGAACGCTTCAGCGACCTCGGCGAAATTCGCGCGTGCAGCTTCGACGAACTGGGCGAAGAGACTTTTGATCTCGTCATCAATGCCACGTCGGCGGGGCTGTCGGGCGAGCTGCCGCCGTTTCCCGACGGGATCATCGGCCGCGGCACCATCTGCTACGACCTGTCGTACGCGATGTCAGAGACACCCTTCGTGAAGTGGGCGCGCGAGCATGGCGCACAGGCCGCCCACCAGGGCTGGGGCATGCTGGTGGAACAGGCGGCGGAAGCCTTCAAGATCTGGCGCGGGGTACGGCCGGATACCCGACCGGTGCTCCGCAGGTTGCCCTGACCCCATGTTTCGTGACTCGCGTCACGTTTACATAAGCGGTTATTTGACAAAACTCCGGGCCGGAAAAATGATCTCGTCAGAATATGGATTGTTGTCGAAAACGGGGCCTGAGGCACTGAACAGCCCGGGTTACGAACCTTGCCGGAGCAAGGTCATCAGGGAGATCAAATGAACACTCGCGCACGGATTCGTCGGCCGCTGGCCGCGCGGCTGAATCCCGTGTCCGGCGCCGTTGCGCTGGCAGTCGGTTCCATGACCGTATTGCCCACCGGCACTGCGAAGGCGCAGAGCTCCGGACCGAATCTCTACGACGAAATCATGGTGACTGCCACGCGCCGGGAAACCTCGGTGCAGGACATCCCGTACAATATTTCGGCCGTCGGGTCGGGCGAACTGCGGACGCTGCGCATCGACCGGGTCAACGACATCGCCCGCTGGGTGCCGGGCCTCACCATCGTGGACCAGGGACCACGCGGTTCTTCACCGCTGATTTGCCGTGGCATCAGCGTCGACGATCTCACTTTCAGCGAAGCGGCCGGCAACAGCAATGGGGGCGCGGTCGCCACTTACGTGGGAGAAATCCCAGTCTACGTCGACCTGGTGTCGAAAGACTTGAATCGTGTCGAGGTGCTACGCGGACCACAAGGCACGCTATACGGCGCCGGCTCACTCGCCTGTGCCGTGCGTTACATTCCGAATCGGCCGACTACGGATGCTTTCAACCTCGATGTAAGTGGCGACGTCTACAGTATCGAAGAGGGCGACGATGCCAGCTACGACCTGGATGCCGTGCTCAACCTGCCGATTGGCAGCCGCGTGGCCTTCCGCGGCCTGGTGAGTTACGAAAACCGGGCAGGCTTCATTGACCAGAACTATCGCGTGCAGCGGCCCGGGTTCTCGGTGCCGGAACCAGATTTCAGCGACCCGGTCGCCGTGAACTCGAACCTGCGCAACAGGGACGAAGACGTCAACGACGTCGAGACCTGGTACTCACGGGCGTCGATGCTCTGGGACGTTACTGACAACCTGCAGGCCATCCTGACTTATCACTATCAGAACCAGGACGTGGGTGGCCGCCAAGTCAACCACGAAGACTCGCTAGACCTGATCGGCTCAGACCAGGGTGTGGCGATCACGAGCGGTTTCTATGAAAACGCCCATCGGGTGGAAGAGCCAGCGGAGCGCACGAACAAAATCGTCGAATTCCTGGTCACCTGGGACCTGGGTTTTGCCGAGCTGACGTCGGCCACCGGTTACGTGGACTACGAAAATGACGGGCAGCGCGACCAGACGGACCTGCTGCTGACCTTCGGTTATACCTACGCCGACTTTCCGACCTTCACCGCGTTTACCGCGGAAGACGACGACGAAGAAACCTGGAGCCAGGAACTGCGCCTGGTCTCTAAAGGCGACGGCCCCTTCAGCTGGATCGGCGGCTTCTTCTACTCGGATGCGGACCTCGACGGGGAAAGCCTGGAATTCACGCCCTGCCTGTACGACACGGACACGACCTGCCCGCCCGGTGGTTCGGGCGTGTCCGAGATACCCTTCATCGTCAGCCAGTATGGCCGCGACGTGGAGTACATCCAGGATCAGGAACGGGACCTCGAGGAATGGGCCGTCTTCGGCGAAGTCAGCTATCGCTTCACGGACCAGTGGCAGGTAACCTTCGGCGGCCGGTACTTCGACATCGAAGATACGAACGAGCTCGCCATCGGACTCCCTCTTTTTAACCAGATCCTGGGGATCGACCCGAATGATCCCGCGGAACAGATCGCGCTGAACTCGACGAAAGCGGATGCGAGCTTCGATGATTTCATCGTCAAGCTGAACACGTCCTACGACGTGTCGGATGACCTGATGGTGTACGCCACCTACAGCGAGGGTTACCGCAATGGTGGGTCGAACGCCATTGCGGACTGCGATACGTTGCCACCCTCCAACAACGTAGTCTGCGGCAGGCCGGAACAGCTTGGCTACAAGCCCGACGAGACGGCCAACTACGAAATCGGCCTGCGCAGCCAGCTATTGGACCAGCGCATGACCTTCAATGCAGCTGTCTACTACATGAACTGGGACAAGGTCCAGGTGGGCGACTCGACGGATCCGAACAATGGCGCCTTCCCAATTTTCGTCAACGGCGAGGAAGCCGTCAGCAAAGGCCTGGAACTGGAGATCTCCTGGCAGATCAGTGAGAACTGGTTCCTGCGCGGTACCTACGACTTCACAGATTCGGAGCTCGACGAAGATGCGGCGCAACTCGCGTCAGGTACGGCGCAGCAGGGCGACCGGCTCCCGGGCACGCCCCGGCACGCGGGCAGTCTGTTCACGTCCTATACCCGCCCGTTGACGAACCAGCTGGATCTGACGGTGGACTACGGACTGACCGCCCAGAGCGACGTCTTCACAAAGCTCGGCCGTGGAAGCAATTGCTGTAGACCGTTCGACGGGTCGACGTCCTTCTCCCTTCCCGGCCCGGGTGAGGAGTTATCCGGAATTGACATCCATTACGCGTCGGTCACGCTGTCCGGCGAGCGTTGGGATGCGCGACTCTACGCAGACAACCTGTGGAACGAAGAAGCCATAACCGGGGTACGTGAAGACCGCAGCTATGTCACGAGAGCCGGCGGCGCGTCTGACTATGCGTACCGGCGGTACTTCAACTATGTGCTGACGCCACGCACGGTAGGCCTGGACTTCCGCTACAAGTTCGGGGGCCTGTAGGGCATCGACACCACTGCTGGCTGATATGATGCGGGCCTCTTCACAGGGGCCCGTTTCGTTTTGGTTGAGACCTACGTCGTCGATGCCCGCCGCGCGCACCAGGAGGCCGCCCGCCTGCTCGCCCGCCGGGATTTCCAGGCCGCCGAACAGGTCTGCCGCGACACGCTGAAGGAGCACCCGCGCGACGGTCGGGCCTGGTTCCTGCTGGGCAACGTACTGGCCGAAGCCGGCCGCTTGCGCGACGCGCTGGACCCGCTGTCGCGCGCGGTGGCCGCGGACCGTGAGCAACCCGAGTATTTCGCACTGCTGGCCCGCTGCCTGGTGCAGCTGAACGCGCCAAAGGCAGCGCGCGACGCGGCGGCACGCGCCGCGCAGCTGGAGCCCGACGACGCGCTGGTAAACGACACGCTGGGCTGGGTCTATGCACGTCTGGGCGATCACGAGCAGGCGGTGCGGCATTTTCGCCTCGCGGTGTCGCGGGCGCCGGACAACGCGCAGTTCCAGTTCAACCTGGCTGCCGCCCGCAAGTTCACCGGCGATTTCGACGCGGCCGAAAGCGCCTACGAACGGGCCATCGCGGTTCGGCCCGACTTTTACCAGGCCCACTGGGCGCTCGCGAACCTGCGCCGGCAAAGCGACGAGCGGAACCACGTGGCACGCCTGGAACAACTGCTGGCCGACGCACCGCCGACCGCCGACGACGAACTCTACCTGCGCCACGCGCTGGCGAAAGAACTGGAGGACCTGGGCGACACGGCCGGCGCGTTCGCGAACTGGAAGGCCGGTAACGCCCGCAAGAAGGCCGAACTCGGTTACTCGCTGAACGCAGACGAGGCGCTGTTCGAAACCCTGATCGACAGCTTCACGGCGAATACCTGCGCGAACCCGCCACCGGGTGAAGCGAGCGCCGAACCGATCTTCGTGGTCGGCATGCCCCGCACCGGCACCACGCTGGTCGAACGCATCATCGCGAGTCACTCCGTGGTCTACGGCGCCGGCGAGCTGCAGAACTTCGGGCTGGTCCTGAAGCGTGCGAGCGGCAGCCAATCACCGCGGGTGCTCGACCCGGAGGTGGTGCGCAGCGGACTCGACGCCGACCCGGAGGCGCTCGGCCGCGCGTATATCGACAGCACCCGGCCGCGCACCGGCCACACCGCGTTTTTCACGGACAAGACGCCGCTAAATTTCCTGCTGGTGGGTTTCATTCACCGCGCGCTGCCGAACGCGAAAATCGTCTGCCTGCGACGTGACCCGCTGGACACGTGCCTGAGCAATTTCCGCCAGCTTTTTGCCACCGGTTTTTCCTACTACAACTACGCGTACGACATCGAGGACACGGCGCGGTACTACCTGCTGTTCGACCGACTGATGGCGCACTGGGACGCAGTGCTGCCGGGCCGGGTGCTGCGCTTGGACTACGACGCGCTGGTCGCCGACCAGGAGGAACAGACCCGCCGGCTCCTGGGTCACCTGGGGCTCACGTGGGACCCGGCCTGCCTGGAGTTCCAGCGCCACGCGGCGCCGGTAGCCACCGCGAGCGCGGTGCAGGTGCGCGAGCCCATTTACCGATCGGCGGCCGGGCGCTGGCGCCGTTACGCCAAGCAACTGGAACCGGCACGACGCATCCTGGAAGCGGCCGGGATCCGGGTGGCATGAGCCCGCTCGACGGCATTACCGCGGTGCTCGCGATCCCGGCCGTGGAAGAAAACAGCGAACTGCGGGACGCACGCCCGGGAGAGGCGGTGCTGGACGACTACGTGAAGGGGTTGGAAGATCGTTTTGCGGCATTTACCGCGCGGGACGGCGACCAGCCCAGCGGCATGGACGAGGCCTGGTCGGAGCTGCTGAACGAGCCGGTGCGGGTGGGCCGGGCGGATTTCGGTATCTACGAAAAGAAGGGGCTTGCGTATCCCGCTATCCTGATGGACCCGGCGCAGATTGCCGCACGCGACGGCTCGGTGCTGGTGGACGTGATCACCAAACGGTTTCGCGACGACAGCACGCGGGCACAGCTGGCGGAGCTGCTCGGCACGCGCCTGGGCGTAGACTGGGTCAGCATCTTCACCACCTTCGGCGCCTCCAGCTGACAATGGGAGAATACAAATGGAAGCCACGCGCTATTTCCTGGACTACCAGGCCGACCCGGGCCTTGCGTACCTGGTGGCGATACTGATTGTTATCGCGCTGGTACTCGGCGTGCTGCTGTTCATCGAGCGCCCGAAACACGACCCGGTCCGGCACAGCCCGCGCATGGCGTGGCTGCGTGCCGGCATTTATTTCTGTTTCATCGGCATCGTCGCGTGGCTGACCGGCGTGTATGGCGCCATGTCCAGCAATATGCTGGTCACGCCCGACCAGTTGTCGGACCCGTGGTGGCTGGGCCTGACCGGACTGTGCGTGGCCCTGCTGGTCTGGGGCTACATCATCTGGTGGCCGCGCGGGACCATCGTGCACGGGCGGCGATCGTACCCGGTGCCGGCCATCCTGTTCGGGTTGTTCTGGGGTGCTGCGTCGGCGTGGACCCTGCTGTCGATCTACGCGGTATTCGAGATTTTCGAACTGCCGGGCATCGTCAACGCGGTGCTCACGCTGGTGGTGATCGCGGTATACAACATCAACTACCAGTCCGGCTGGTGGGACATTCACGTGTCACCGCCGCACAACATACGCGCCTGGAACAACCGCAAGGTGCTCGGCTCGCACAACCCGTTCCTGATTGCGACGATCGCACACCTGGTGATGTTCGGCGACGCGGCACTGTTCACGCTGTTCTACGCGGGCGCGATGGCGTGTTCCGCACTGGCCATGCATTTCC
>CP070671.1:330334-515102 GCA_020351875.1 Chromatiales bacterium
CATTGATTGAGCGGCGGCCACCACGTTCGAATCGCGGCTTGTCGCTCCCGCACATCCATGTGCTCCGCGGCATCAGGTCGTCCTGACCAAGTAAGCCGCTCCCACCAGAAGCAAATCGGTGGGAGCGGCTTTAGCCGCGATTCCACTTCAGTGCGCGTGCTAGGCTCCGTGCCCAATGATTCCCACTGCACCGCGCGGCGCCATCCCGATCCTGTTCGCGGTGGTATTCATTGACCTGGTCGGTTTCGGCATCCTGATGCCGTTGATTCCGTTCTACGTGGAGCGCCTCGGTGCCGGGCCTGAGCAAATCACGCTGATCCTGGCCATTCACCCGCTGTGCCAGTCCCTGGCCACCCCGGTCTGGGGCGACCTCAGCGACCGCTTCGGGCGCCGGCCGATTCTGCTGATCAGCTGCGCGGGGCACGTGGGTGCGTACCTGCTGCTGGGCTTTGCCGATTCGCTGACCATGCTGATGATGTCGCGCCTGCTCAGCGGCACCACGTCGGCCAACATCGCCACCGCGTTTGCCTGCGTGTCCGACGTGACCGGACCGGAGGAACGCGCCGGCGCCATGGGCAAAATCTCGGCAGCGTTCAGCCTCGGTTTCGCGACCGGCCCGGCCATCGGCGGTTTCCTGGCCGGCGACAGCGTGGCCGACGCGAACTTCGAGCGGACAGCGCTAGCGGCGGCGGTATTCGCCTTCGGTGCATTCATCGCGGTGCTGTTTTTCCTGCCGGAAACTTTCCCGCCCGAGGCGCGGCGCGACCGCAGCGGCTCGGCCACCCCGAAACTGTCCGCGAAATTCGGCCAGGTGGCACGCCGGCCCATCATCACGCTGATGCTGATCCTGTGCCTGGTCGTGATGACCAGCATCGCCGCGCGCGAAACCATTTTCCCGTTGTGGGCGCATTACCAGGTGGGCCTGAGCCCGGTGGAACTGGGCCTGCTGATCACCTACACCGCGTCCATCATCGCCGCCATCCAGTTGTTCGGCATCGGCAAGCTCGCGCGCCGCTTCGGCGAGCTGGCCATGTTGCAGGTTGCACTGGCGTCTTTCGGCATTGGCTGGCTGCTGCTGGTGCTGGCACCCAACATGACGATTATCGTCGTCGCGATGACGATTGCGTCCGTGGGCTCGGCGTTTTTCCAGACCTGCCTGCAGGCGCTGATTTCGCACCGCGCCGGCCCGCAGGAGCGCGGCCTGGTGCTCGGCGTGTACCAGTCAACCAGCTCCGCGTCGCGCTTCATCGGCCAGGCCGGTTCCGGCACGCTGTACGGCCAGCTCGGCATGAACGCGCCGTTCCTGATCGGTGCCATCGCGATGCTACCGGCGCTGCTGCTGACACGCCGCATTAACCGTGGCCTACAGGCGGCGCCGGCCGGAGTGGCGGTGGGCAAGGACGAGCACTAGCCGCTAAGCTCTGCGCGATGTCCGCGTTCATTCTGCGTCGCCTGCTGATTGCGATCCCGACCCTGATCGTGATCGCCACCGCGTCGTTTTTCCTGATGCGAGCGGCGCCCGGCGGGCCTTTCGATGCCGAGGCCGATCTCGAACCCGAAGTGCTGGAAAATATCCGCGCGGCCTACGATCTCGACAAGCCGCTGCTCGAACAGTTCCGCATCTACGTGAGTAACGCACTGCAGGGCGATTTCGGCCCGTCGCTGGTCTACAAGGACTTCAGCGTGACCGAACTGGTGGCCATCGGTCTGCCGGTCAGCATCAAGCTCGGCGTGTGGGCCATGCTCGTCGCGCTGTTGTTGGGCGGCCTGGCCGGTATCATTGCCGCGTTACGCCAGAACCGTTTCATCGATCACGCGGTGATGGCCATGGCGATGACCGGCATTGCGATCCCGAGTTTCGTCGTCGCGCCGATCCTGGCACTGTTCTTTGGCCTGTACCTGCGCCTGTTGCCGGTCGCCGGTTGGAACGACGGGGCGTGGCAAAACATGGTGCTGCCGGTGACCGCGCTTGCGCTCCCGCAGGTCGCCATCATCGCGCGCCTGATACGCGGCGGCATGCTCGAAGTGCTGCGCTCGAACTTCGTGCGCACCGCGCGCGCGAAAGGCCTGCCCGAGTCACAGGTGGTGATCGCCCACGTGCTGCGCTCGGCCATGATCCCGCTGGTGGGTTATCTCGGCCCGGCCCTGGCCGGCATCATGACCGGCTCGCTGGTGATCGAACTCATCTTTAACCTGCCGGGTGTCGGCCGATATTTCATCCAGGGCGCGCTGAACCGCGACTACCCGCTGGTGATGGGCGTGGTGGTGATTTACGCGAGCCTGATCATCCTGTTGAACCTGTTGTCTGACCTGGCTTACGCAGCGCTCGACCCCCGCGTGCGGAGGGCCTACCGGTGAGCACGCGGCCGGGGGAACTGCTGGGTTCGAGCACATTGGCCGACGCAGCCGCCGGGCACGCATCGCGCTCGCTGTGGGCGCAAGCGGCACGCCGGTTTCGCCGCAACCGCGCCGCGATGGGCAGCATATTCGTGCTTGGCCTGATCGCCATCACGGCCATCCTGGTGCCGATGTTCTGGCCGCACGGCATCGAAGACGCATCGTGGGAAAAAATTCTCGCGCCGCCGAGTTTCGACGACTGGCACTGGTTTGGCACCGATGCGAACGGCCGCGACCTGCTGGTGCGGGTTTTTTACGGCGGCCGGATCTCGCTGACCATTGGCTTGCTGACAACCATGGTCGCACTGGTGATCGGCGTGACCTACGGCGCACTGGCCGGTTTCATTGGCGGGCGCACCGACGGTTTCATGATGCGCTTCGTCGACGTGATGTACTCGCTGCCGCTGCTGTTCTTCGTGATCATCCTGGTCACCGTCTTCGGCCGGAACATCTACCTGGTGTTCGTCGCGATTGGCGCGGTGGAGTGGCTCACGATGTCGCGCATCGTGCGCGGCCAGACACTGACGGTGAAAGGCAAGGAGTTTGTCGAGTCGGCGGTGGCCATCGGCATGTCGCGCCGCTCGATACTCGCCCGCTACATCATCCCGAACGTGCTCGGGCCGGTGGTCGTATACGTCACGCTGCTGATCCCGACCAACATCGTGATCGAGAGCTATCTCAGTTTCATCGGCCTGGGCGTACAGGAACCGCTGACCAGCTGGGGATTACTGATTTCGCAGGGTTCCGGCCAGCTGGACTCCGCACCGTGGCTGATTTTCTTTCCAGCGACATTTCTTGCGATCACCATGTTCTGCTTCAATTTCATCGGCGACGGGCTGCGCGATGCGCTGGACCCGCGGGACCGCTGAGCGATGAGCGCGCTGATCGACTGCGAACACCTGGAAGTGCGCTTTCGCACCGAGCACGGCGACGTGTGCGCGGTGAATGACCTGTCGTTCCAGCTGCAGGCCGGCGAGTGCCTGGGCATCGTCGGCGAGTCGGGTTCCGGCAAGAGCCAGAGCATGCTGGCAATGCTGGGACTGCTGGCGGACAACGGTTACGCGACCGGCGCCGTGCGCTACCGGGGCCGCGACATCCTGAACCTGCCGCGGCGCGAGCTCGACCAGCTGCGCGGTGACCGGCTGGCGATGGTTTTCCAGGACGCGCTCTCAGGCTTGACCCCCACCATGCGCATCGGCGACCAGCTCGCCGAGAGCCTGGTACGCCACCGCGGCCTGAGTCGTGCATATGCCAAAGCGAAGGCGCTGGAAATGCTCGAGATTGTGAAGATCCCGGCACCGGACACGCGCTACTGCGCCTACCCGTTTGAACTATCGGGCGGCATGCGCCAGCGCGTGATGATCGCGATGGCCATGCTGTGCCAGCCGGAGGTCCTGATCTGTGACGAACCCACCACCGCGCTCGACGTCACCGTGCAGGCCCAGATCCTGCGCCTACTGGATGGTTTGAAGCGACACACCGGCACCGCGATCATCCTGATCACCCACGATCTTGGCGTCGTGGCGGGTCTTTGTGACCGGGTGCTGATCATGTACGCGGGCCGTGCCGTGGAAGTCGGCAACACGGCCGACATCTACGCATCGCCACAGCATCCCTACACGGCCGGTTTACTGCGCTCCGTCCCCACGCTGGGCGGCGATCCCGACACCGACCTGCCCACGATTCCAGGCCAGCCGCCCGACCTGGAACGCCTCGGCGCCGGCTGCGCCTTTGCCGCGCGCTGCGGCCACACCTTCGGGCCGTGCACCGAGCAGCTGCCGGAGCTCACCCGCGTCGGCCCGGCACACATCGCGGCCTGTCATCGGGTGAACGGCCCATGAGTGACACCGTATTGCAGGTCGAAGATCTCAGCGTGCACTACGACGTGCGCGGCGGCGGCTTACTGAACACGCGCAAGCGCACGCTGAAGGCCGTGCAACAGGTCAGCTTCGAGTTGCGCGCCGGTGAAACCCTCGGCGTGGTTGGCGAAACCGGTTGTGGCAAGTCGTCGCTGGGGCGCGCGGTGTTGCAGCTTGTTCGGCCGGCTAATGGCCGCGTGGTCTGGCAGGGACGAGACCTGTGCGGCCTCAGCGATCGCGAACTGCGGCCCGCACGTAAAGATTTGCAAGTCGTGTTCCAGGACCCGTTGTCCAGCCTGAACCCGCGCATGACGGTGGGTGAAATCATTGCCGAGCCGCTGCGAATTCACCAGCCGGAGCTGTCCGCCGCCGAACGCACCGAGAAAGCGGCGGAGATGATGACGCGCGTGGGCCTGCTGCCGGACCTCGCCAGGCGCTACCCGAACGAATTCAGCGGCGGGCAGTGCCAGCGGGTGAGTATCGCGCGGGCGATGATCCTGGAACCACGCGTGATCGTCTGCGATGAACCAGTCAGTGCGCTGGACGTATCTATCCAGGCACAGATCTGCAACCTGCTGCGCACGCTGCAACGGGACACCGGCATCGCGATGATTTTCATCAGCCACGATCTGTCCATCGTGCGCTACATGGCCCACCGGGTGCTGGTGATGTACCTGGGCCGGCTGATGGAACTGGGCAGCCGTGAGCGCTTCTTCGCCCGGCCCTGTCACCCGTACAGCCAGGCGCTGCTGGCCGCAGTGCCGGAGCCTGATCCCGGCCGGCCCGTGAGCCAGTATGCGGACCCCCTGCCTGGCGATGTGCCTTCGCCACTGGATCCCCCGTCCGGTTGCGTGTTCCGCACGCGCTGCGAACACGCCACGCCCGTTTGTGTGAGCCAGCAACCCGCGCTGGAACTTGCAGAAGACGGCCACGAGGTCGCGTGCCATCACTGGCGACGCCTCGGTGGCCATGGAGCCGCAACATGAGCGAGACGCGCTGTTACATGATCGTGATCGGTGAGATTCACGACCGCCAGGCATTTTTCGACGGCTACGCGAAGGTCGTGCCACCACTGGTGGAACAATTCGGCGGCCGTTACGTGCTGAAAGGCGCCGGCGGCGAATTCCTTGAGAACGGCTGGTGCAACAGTCCGAGCGCACTGGTCTCAGAGTGGCCCGACCGGGCCGCCGCACACCGTTTCTGGAACTCACCGGAATACGCCGAGGCCATCAAGCTGCGCGAAGGCATCGGCAACTTCCAGGTGATGCTGATCGACTCCGCGCCAATTGGCTCACCCACATAACCTGGCAGGTTCGAACGGCTGCTTGCGGCCAAGAGCGGACTCTTCAAGGCGCCCACAGGGCAGGCCGAAGCCACTGAGGTGGCACGGATAGTCTTCCCGCACACGGCGTCCTGGTATCGCCCAATATTTGGGACTGCCACGCGCCAGCCCATTCAGCCGGTAACGGAAACGGGGGCTCAACCGAACACTCTTTAACAAACCCGAGGCGACCGTAATAGGCGGGGTCGCCCAGCACATAGATCTGATTGACGTTCGCAGCCCGGAGCCGTCGTAAACCGGCGCGCACGATTGCACTGCCGATGCCCTGTCTTTGCCACGCTGGCGCGACAGCGAGAGGCCCGAGCAGCGCAGCGTTACACCGATATCCGATCACGCCACACTTGGTGAAGATCGCGTGCCCCACAATCCGCGTGTCAATCGTCCCGACGAGCGATATGGCGACCACCGCGTCATTCAACAGGTCTCGTACAAGGGGCAGCAGATTCTCGTCCGGGAACGCCTCCGGATAGAGTGACTCAATTGCAGCCGAATCGTCTGGTCTACTCTCGCGGATATCGAGGTTATGCGCCATTTCAGGATCCGAATACGATTGTTTCTTATAGCAGGCGGCGATGTGACCTGCCCCAAGAAGCGACACCACGTTTAGGGTGAGAGCCAAGCATCATTGTGGCGTGCTCACCGCCGGCATCGCAAGGGCTTTGGTGATGGGCTCGATGGCCTGCGGTGCTGGTGGGCGGTATCCGAGCGAACTGTGTGGCCGGATGGTGTTGTAGTGAACGCGCCATTGCTCGACCAGGACCTTGGCCTCCTGCAGCGTGTAGAAAATTTCTCCATTCAGCAACTCATCCCGTAGCTTGCCGTTGAAGCTGTCGTTATAGCCATTCTCCCAGGGACTGCCCGGCTCGATGAACAAGGTCCCGACGTCGAGTCGTGCCCGCCACTCGCGCACCGCGATTGCCGTGAACTCGGCACCATTGTCCGAGCGGATGTACTTCGGTGGGCCATGAACCAGGAACAGCTCGGCCAGTGTCTCTAGCACCGTCTCGTGGTTCTGCTGGCGCTCGGTGCAGATCGCCAGGCACTCGCGAGAGTGCTCGTCAATGACCGTCAGCAGGCGGAACGCGCGGCCATCGTGGGTGCGATCCATGACGAAGTCGTATGACCAGACATGGTGGCGGCAGGCCGGTCGGTGACGGACGCAGGACCCGTCATGGAGCCACAAGCGGCCTCGCTTGGGCTGTTTCGACCGGACCTTCAGGCCTTCTCGCCGCCAGATCCGCGCGACGCGCTTGTGGTTCACATGCCAGCCCTGCCGACGCAGCAGCGCCTTGATCCGGCGATAACCGTAGCGGCCGTACTCGCTGGCCAGGTCGAGGATCGCCCGGGTTAGTGCGTCTTCGTCGTCCCGCTGTACCAGGACCCGGCGCTGCGTGGCTCGAGGCTGCCCCAGCACCCGGCAGGCGCGGCGTTCAGAGACGTGCAATTCCTCCTGCACATGCCGCACCACCCGCCGCCGGCGTTCGGGGCTCAGTAGTTTCCCTTCAGGGCTTCCTCGAGAATGGCCTTGTCCAGCGCCTGCTCGGCCACCAGCTTCTTCAGGCGGGCGTTCTCACGCTCCAGGTCCTTGAGCTTCTTCGCCTGCGATACCTGCATGCCGCCGTATTCCTTGCGCCAGCGGTAGTCGCTCTGCTCCGAGATCCCCAGCTCCCGGCACACTTCGCCGGTGCTCCTACCACCAGCCAGCTTGATCTCCGCCTCGCGCAGCAGGTGAATGATCTGCTCGGCCTGGTATCGCTTCCTGGCCATGTCCTGACTCCTCATCCCAGTGAAAGTCTCTCTCACCAAGCGGAGTCGTTCTAGGGGGTCAGGTCACCAGCAACAGTCTTGCCGAATGCAACGTTAGAGGGGCAAGACGCGGGTGGGTTCGGGCCTTCACATTTTTTTGCAGACGCTGAGTTCGCCCACATCATGATGACCGTGATCAAAAACACTGCTGACAATCTGGAAACATTCATAGCGCCCTCCTAGGACAAACTCTCTTATAGTTCTCATGTTGGATTGCGAGTCGCGGTTTTTCATTGTGGAAAGCACCAATTGGCAGTGTGAGTACTACCTGTCGCTCGTGCGATCTCATTACGCTGGTTCAACCGGCGAGAACTGAGTTCCGCGAATGTCCGCTTTGTGTTGCGGATTCAACCCCGCTTCAGCCAGAACATGGACTCTAATAGCCGACGGCGTGAATCGCGTCTGCTCTGCCCGGGAGGGAGCCCGCGGATTACGGCTAGTCAGCGGCAAATTCGCTGCAACAAAGCGAATTCGTGGCGACAGGGATCGGCCCAAAAGCCACACGCCAAACCGGCGAACAGAGAAAACTGTGGATATTCTCCGCGTTGGCCTTGGGTTGGCCGTCTCTGCGGATTAGTTTGGCGATGCCCGGACAGGCAAGGCCCCGGAAATCCCGGGATTTTTCTTGGTTCACCGGAGGTTCTCTGCACAGAGCCCCTCACCGGCAGACTGGGTGGCGGAGAGGGAGGGATTCGAACCCTCGAAGGGCTTTTAACCCTTACTCCCTTAGCAGGGGAGCGCTTTCGACCACTCAGCCACCTCTCCTGTTTGTCGCAGACGTGCGTGCTGCGACCACGCACGTGGCCGACGCGCACCGGTCGCATCGACCACCGCCGAATCCGGGCCGGCGAAAGCTATCAGTCGTTCACGGCCTCCGGAAGATCCGGAGTCCCTGAGCCGTTTTGTTTTTCCTGGCAGATCCGTTCGTAGATCTCTTCGCGATGCACCGCAATTTCTTTCGGTGCCTTGACCCCCAGTCTGACCTGGTTGCCCTTCACGCCAAGAACAGTAACGTCTACCTCGTTCCCGATAATGACGGTCTCACCGACGCGTCTCGTCAATATCAGCATGGCTCCCCCTGTTGTTTTTTTTCTTGCCCTGTCTGCACGCCAATCCCGGCGCACGCCCGAGCGTCTTCTTTCCGCCAGTGACACCCACTTCACCAGCAAGCGACACCGAAGCGCGCTTGTAACAAATGCGGAAAAAGGACAGCAATGCGAAGGCCCGTTCCGGGCCAGTCATGCGAAAGCAGCTCCTCCTAAGCCGCCCGGGGTGGTCCGATCATACCCCACCGCCGTCGGGTCGTTCCAGCCGCCCAACTAGCCCAGATGTGACTTAAGCCAAGCCGGCACCGAGGCCAGCGCCTGGTCAAGCGCCCCGGGCTCCGTGCCGCCGGCCTGGGCGAAGTCCGGCCGCCCGCCGCCGCGGCCGCCGACCTGCTCGGCCACTGTGTTGACGAGATCTCCCGCGCGGACCCGGTCCGTCAGATCTTTTGTCACACCGGCCGCCAGGCGAACCTTCCCGTCATCGGTGGCACAGCCCAGCACCACCACGGCCGGCCCGAGCTTGTCTTTCAGGCGGTCGACGGTCTCGCGGAGCGTCCTGGCATCCATGCCGTCCGCCAGCCGTTTCGACAGCACGTGCACACCGTGCACTTCGACCGCGTCCGCTGTCGGGTCCTGGCCGCCACCCCCAGCTGCGAGTTGCGCGCGCAATTGCTGCACTTCGCGCTCAAGGGACTTGTTACGCTCGAGGGCCTGCAGCACCTTGGCTTCCAGGTCTGTGCGACCCCCACGCAACAGTTCACCGAGGCGCACCAGCAACGCGTCGGCGGCTGCCACCTGTGCAATGGCCAGTTCGCCGGTCACCGCTTCGATTCTGCGCACGCCGGCCGCGATGCCGCCTTCCGACACGATCCGGAAAAACCCGATGTCACCAGCCCGTTCCACATGGGTGCCACCGCAAAGCTCGGTCGAGAACTCACCGAGGCGCAACACGCGCACCTCGTCGCCGTATTTTTCTCCGAAAAGTGCCATGGCGCCCGCCTGCAACGCCGAGTCGTAGTCCATGAGCCGGGTTTCGGCGGCCGCGTTGCCCCGAATCTCGGCGTTGACGAGCCGTTCGATCTCCGCCAGCTGCGCCAGAGTGACGGCCTCGTAGTGGGAGAAATCAAAGCGAAGGCGGTCAGGCGCGACCAATGACCCCTTCTGGGTTACGTGCTCGCCCAGCACCTTGCGCAATGCAGCGTGCAGCAGGTGCGTCGCGGAATGGTTCAGCACCGTTGCGCGTCGGCGGTCGCCGTCCACCTCGGCCGTCACGCGCGCGCCCACCGCAATCTCACCGGCCCCGCACTCGCCCACGTGCACGTGGGCGTCGCCGCTTTTCACCGTATCCGTGACACGGAACAGGAACCCGCCCGCGCCGCGAATCACGCCCCGGTCACCGACCTGGCCGCCACTTTCCGCATAGAACGGGGTCTGGTCGAGCACCAGCGCCCCCGCTTCACCGGCGGCCAGTTGCTCCACCAAGTCATCGCCACGCAGCACGTGGGTCACGGTGGCCTCCCCGTCGAGATGTTCATAACCGGTAAAGCTCGAAACTGCATCGAGTTGCGGTCCGGTATCCGCAGACATCGTGAACTTCTGCGCCGACCGCGCGCGCTCGCGCTGCTTGTCCATCTCGGCTTCGAACCCGTCACGGTCAATACTCACGCCGCGTGCCCGGGCCACGTCAGCGGTGAGATCCACCGGAAAGCCGTAGGTATCGTAGAGTTTGAAAACCAGCTCGCCGGGCAGGCAATCGCCGGCCGACTCGAAGGCGTCTTCCAAGATTCGCATGCCGTGGGACAGGGTTCGCGCGAACTGCTCTTCTTCCCCCGCCAGCACTTTTTCGACATGCCCGGCGGCGGCAGTCAGCTCTGGGTAAGCGGCGCCCATTTCCCGGTCCAGCGGCTTCACGAGCTTGTGGAAGAAGGGTTCGGTGACACCCAGCTCGTAACCGTGGCGCAACGCACGCCGGATGATCCGCCGCAGCACGTAGCCACGACCCTCGTTACCCGGCAACACGCCATCGGTCACCAGGAAGGCCGCGGCGCGAATGTGATCCGCAATGACACGCAGCGACGGCGAGCCCCGGTCTTTCGCACCGGTGACTTCAGCAATCGCGTCGATCAGGTTGCGGAACAGGTCGATGTCGTAATTGCTGTGCACGCCCTGCATGACCGCTGCCAGGCGTTCCAGGCCCATGCCGGTGTCCACCGACGGTTTCGGCAGCGGTGTCAGCGTGCCATCGGCGGCCCGGTCGTACTGCATGAAGACCAGGTTCCAGATTTCCACGTACCGGTCGCCGTCTTCATCGGGTGAGCCCGGGGGGCCGCCCGGCACACTCTCGCCGAGGTCATACAAAATCTCGGTGCACGGCCCGCAGGGCCCGGTGTCGCCCATGGACCAGAAGTTGTCCTTCTCGCCCATACGCCCGAACCGCGCCGAGTCCACACCGACTTCCTGCAACCAGATATCGGCGGCCTCGTCGTCATCGCAGAATACGGTGACCCACAGGCGCTCTTCAGGAATCGCCAGTTCCTCGGTCACGAACTCCCAGGCAAAGCGAATCGCTTCGCGCTTGAAGTAGTCGCCGAAACTGAAGTTGCCGAGCATCTCGAAGAAGGTGTGGTGCCTGGCGGTGTAGCCCACGTTCTCGAGATCGTTGTGCTTGCCGCCGGCGCGCACGCAGCGCTGGGAAGTCGCCGCACGCGTGTAGTCGCGGACGTCACGGCCCAGGAATACGTCCTTGAACTGCACCATGCCGGCATTGGTAAACAGCAGCGTCGGGTCGTCGGCGGGCACCAGCGGCGAACTGGCGACCACGCGGTGCTCATGGCGCGCGAAGTAGTCCAGGAACAGCTTGCGTAGCTCCGATGTCGTCATGTTGCTCTAGTCCTGTTCCCGGCTCCCCGCCAATGCCCCCTGGATCTGCTCCGTGTCGAAACCACGGTACTGCAGAAACCGCGCCTGGCGGGCCTTGTCTGCATATTCGTCCGGCAGGTCCGGGCCGAATTTTTTCTCCCGGGCCGCGCGGGCTGCGCCGCGCCAGTCGACAGCCTCCAGCGACACCGCGATCAGTTCGGCGTTCACCCCGCGCTGCGACAGCTCACCGCGGACCCGGATCGGGCCCTGCCCGCGCTGGTGGCGCGCCGCCACGAAGGCCTGCGCAAACCGCTCGTCACTGAGAAGGCCCTCCTGCTCCAGGCGGGCCAGTGTTGCGTCTATTGCGTCGGGTGTGAAGTCCCGGGTGGCCAGCTTCCGGCGCAACTCCTCAACGGAGTGCTCCCGGCGAGCCAGGCAGTCCATCGCCACGCGGCGCGGGCTGGCCTGGCCGCCGCCGGCCCGGCGCATGATCAGCAGCCGGCCTCAGGCTTCTGCAGCCTGAGCCTCTGCTTCGGCCGCGACCTCGGCCTCCGCACGAGCGGGCATCAGCCGAGCCCGGATCTTGCCGTCGATCTCTGCCGCGATGTCGGGATGTTGCAGCAGGAACTCCCGGCTGTTTTCCTTACCCTGGCCGATCCGGTCGCCTTCGTAGCTGTACCAGGCACCGGATTTCTGCACGATGCCCTCGCGCACGCCGATATCGATGATCTCGCCTTCGCGGGAGATACCTTCGCCGTACAGGATCTCGAACTCGGCGTTCTTGAACGGCGGCGAGACCTTGTTCTTCACGACCTTCACCCGCGTCTGGTTGCCGATCACCTCGTCGCCCTTCTTGATGGCGCCGATCCGGCGAATGTCCAGGCGCACCGACGAGTAGAACTTCAGCGCATTACCACCGGTCGTGGTCTCGGGACTGCCGAACATCACACCAATCTTCATGCGGATCTGGTTGATGAAGATCACGATCGCATTCGAGCGCTTGATGTTGCCGGTGAGCTTGCGCAGCGCCTGGGACATCAGCCGTGCCTGCAGGCCCACGTGCGTATCACCCATCTCGCCCTCGATTTCGGCCTTCGGCGTCAGGGCCGCCACCGAGTCGACGACCACGACATCCACCGCGCCGGAGCGCACGAGCAGGTCGGTAATCTCCAGGGCCTGCTCGCCGGTGTCCGGCTGCGACACCAGCAGGTCGTCGACGTTCACACCGAGCTTGCCGGCATATTGCGGGTCGAGCGCGTGCTCGGCATCCACGAAAGCGGCCGTGCCGCCCGCCTTCTGGCATTCCGCCACCACCTGCAGGGTCAGCGTGGTCTTGCCCGACGCCTCCGGGCCGTAGATTTCGACCACGCGGCCCTTCGGCAGGCCGCCCACCCCGAGGGCCACGTCCAGGCCCAGCGACCCGGTGGAAATCACCTCGATGTCGCGCGCCGCGCCAGCATCGCCCATGCGCATGACCGATCCCTTGCCAAACTGTTTCTCGATCTGTCCGAGGGCGGCCGCGAGGGCCTTCTTGCGGTTGTCATCCATCGTTGTGTGATATCCGGAAAGTGGTGAAGGAATGGTGAAAATGCGGGGCGATTATTGCACGGATCCCGTGCACCGGCAGCTTCGCGAAAGCATGAGCTTAATCAAGTTAAGGCTCATTGGATGAGCCTTCCGGAAAGCATTGATCGACCGTGTAACGCGCACCCGTCGGCTCGGTAACGGAGCGGACCAGGACGAACCCGCGCACCGGCCACGCGACGGGTCTCGCCTGCGGGTCGCGCGGGGCGCGGTGAACTTTGCGCGCAATCGTCAGGTGTGGATGAAACGGTCGCAGCTCCGGCTGCAGGCCGACGGGCTCCAGCGCTGCCCACAGGCTGGCGGCCAGCTGCGCCAGTTCGGCCGGGGCCTCGGTGGGCCCGATCCACAGCACCCGGGCGCGGGAGAAGTAACCGAAACGGTCCAGCTGCAAGGTCAGCGTCGGGGCAGCCACACCGGTGGCGGCCGCCCGGATGGCCGGCACCTGTGCCACCGGGACATTGCCGAGAAACGCCAGGGTCAGATGATAGTGCTGCGGGGGCACCGGTCGACCGCCGCTAAACGCCACCGCGTCGCGGCAAACCTTGCGCAGCTTGCGCCGGGTCGGCGCATCGGGCCACAGCGCGAAGAACAGCCGAACTGCGCTCACGCGTCGCCGGTCACCTCGAGCAGGCCCTCCAGGGCTCCGGCCACCGTTTGCCGGCGCACCGCTTCCCGATCGCCTGGGAATCGGCTCACGTCATTACGCAAACGGTCACCCGGACCCATCCAAGCGAACCACACGGTCCCCACCGGCTTGTCCGGTGCGCCGCCACCCGGGCCGGCGATACCGGAGACCGCCAACGCGAACTCGGCCCCGCTGCGGCGTTGCGCGCCGATGGCCATGGCTTCGACAACCTCTCGACGGACCGCACCGTGCGTGGCGATCAGTTCGGCGGGCACACCCAGCATCGCGGCCTTTGCCGCATTGCTGTAGCTCACGTAGCCGCCGTGGAACCAGGCAGAACTGCCGGGGATGTCCGTCAGCACCTTCGCGATCCAGCCGCCCGTGCACGATTCCGCCGTCGCCACCGTCCACCCGGGGTCGTCCAGCGCCGCCGCCACGCGGCGGGCAAGCATCCCCAGCTTCGCGTCATCCCAATCCATGCGCTGACCTTCCGCCACCGGCTGCGGCAGGTCAAGTGATGAACATTTACACTGCGCGCATGAGCACCCCGGCCGCCGAAACCGTCGCCGCCACGGCCCACACGCCGATGATGCAGCAGTACCTGCGCATCAAGGCGGAATTTCCCGACATGCTGCTGTTCTACCGGATGGGCGACTTCTACGAGCTGTTCTACGAGGACGCGCGCCGCGCGGCCGAGTTGATCGACATCACGCTGACCGCGCGCGGCAAGTCCGCGGGCGCGCCGATTCCAATGGCGGGGGTGCCTTACCACGCGGCGGAAGGTTACCTGGCCAAGCTGATCCGGCAGGGCGAATCGGTGGCGATCTGCGAACAGATCGGGGACCCCGCCGCGAGCAAAGGACCGGTGGAGCGCAAGGTCGTGCGGGTGCTGACACCGGGCACGTTGACGGACGATGCGCTGCTGGACAGCCGGCGAGACAACCTGCTGACCGCGGTGTGTCAGCGCGGCGTGCGCTTCGGGCTGGCCTGGCTGGACCTGAGCGCCGGGCGCTTTGCCGTCACGGAACTGCCAGGCCGCGATGCGCTCGCCGCCGAACTGGCGCGCCTGCAACCCGCCGAGCTGCTGTTGGAAGAAGGTACCGCGGATGCGCTGACCGGCGGGACCACAACCCGTGTGCAGCATCTGCCGCCGTGGCATTTCGAAGAAGCGGCGGCGACCCGCACGCTGTGCGAGCAGTTTGGCTCGCGCGACCTGAGCGGTTTTGGCTGCGAGAGTCTGGGTGCGGCAATCAGCGCGGCCGGCTGTCTGCTCGGCTACGTCCGCGACACCCAGCGCAGCGCGCTGCCGCACCTCGTGGGCCTCACCACCGAGCAGCATTCCGATGCGTTGCTGATGGACGCGGTGACGCGCCGCAATCTCGAAATCGAAACGAGCCTTGCCGGCCGCGACGCACACACGCTGGCCGGCGTCATGGATCATTGCACGACCCCAATGGGCAGCCGACTGCTGCGCCGCTGGCTGAATCGTCCGCTGCGTGACTTTGCCGTGCTCCGGGGTCGTTACCAGGCCGTCGACGCGCTGGGTCGTGGCAACCGCGACGTGCTGGCCGGGCTGTTACGGCAAGTGGGTGATCTCGAACGTATCCTGAGTCGGGTCGCGCTGCAGAGCGCGCGCCCGCGGGACCTGGCGCAGCTGCGCACTGCACTGGGCCTGCTGCCGGAGATTCGCGCCGCACTGCCGGCTACATCCCCGCTGTTGCAAACACTCGGTGCCAATCTCGGCGACCACGAGGACGTGCACCGGCAACTTTGCGCGGCGCTGGTCGAAGACCCACCGATGCTGATCCGGGACGGCGGCGTCATCGCCCGCGGTTACGACGCGGAACTGGATGAACTGCGCGAGATCAGCACCAACGCCGATGCGCTGCTCGCCAACATGGAGACACGCGAGCGCGAACGCACCGGTCTGCCGTCACTGAAGGTGGGCTACAACCGCGTGCACGGCTATTACATCGAGATCGGCAAAGCGCAGGCCGAGCGCGCACCGGCCGATTACACGCGGCGGCAGACCCTGAAGGGTGCGGAGCGCTACATCACGCCGGAGCTGAAGAAATTCGAAGGCAAGGTACTCAGCAGCCGCGAACGCGCGCTGGCCCGGGAGAAACAGCTATACCAGGCGCAGCTGGAAGCACACCTGGCGCAGCTTCCGGACCTGCAACGAATGGCCAGCGCACTGGCCACCATCGACGTACTCGAGAATTTCGCACGCCGCGCGGCCGAGCTGGACCTGTGCGCACCGGAACTGAGCGAAGAGCCGGGGCTGGAGATCCGTGCCGGCCGTCACCCCGTCGTGGAACAGGTGTCGGAGCAGCCCTTCATTCCGAACGACCTGCAGCTCGACGACCGCCGGCGGCTGCTGGTGATCACCGGCCCGAATATGGGCGGCAAGTCCACCTACATGCGCCAGGCCGCGCTGATCGTCATTCTCGCCCACGTCGGCAGCTACGTGCCGGCAGAAGCCGCGCGCATCGGCCCGCTGGACCGCATCTTTACGCGCATCGGGGCGGCGGACGACCTGAGCGGCGGTCGCTCCACGTTCATGGTCGAGATGACGGAAACCGCCAACATCCTGAACAACGCGACGGACCGGAGCCTGGTGCTGATGGACGAAATCGGCCGCGGCACGAGCACCTTCGACGGGCTGTCGCTCGCGTGGGCCAGCGCGCGGTACATCGGCGGGCGAATCGGTGCGTTTACGCTGTTCGCCACACATTACTTCGAACTCACCGCGCTGGCCGGCGAGCTGCCGGCCTGCGCGAACGTGCACCTGGATGCGACGGAGCACGGCGACGAACTGATCTTCCTGCACACGGTGCGCGAAGGACCTGCCAATCAAAGTTACGGCCTGCAGGTGGCGCAGCTTGCCGGCGTGCCGCGCAACGTGGTGCGCCAGGCCAGGGCCTACCTGCAGGAACTGGAACAACAGTCCACCGCGCAACGCGCGCGGCAGACACCGCAGGCGGAGCTGGATTTCGGTGCGGCGGCGGCGGAGCCGGCAGGACAGGAAGAACCAGTTGACGAGTTTCGCAACGCCCTCGCCGAGCTGGACCTCGATGCGATGACGCCGCGGGATGCCCTGGCCGCGCTTTATGCGCTGAAAGAGAAGATGAATCGGTAAGGAATCGCGGCTGGCCGCTCCCGCACATCCATGTGCTCCGCGGCATAAGGACTCCTGTCCAAAAAGCCGCTGCTACCGGGATCTTTCAGCAGGCGGCAGCTTCCGCCTGAACTCACCATGCTTGATGAAGTGCACTGTCTGCTCCGCCACTTCGGGTGATACCAGCATCCAGGTGTGCGTCACCGACAGCACGATGTGGTCCCTGATGCCGGGCAGGCGCGTTTCATCCACAGTCACCGTACCGTCGTGCGGCGGCCTGAGCGCGTCGGACTCCAGCGCGTTCAGCATGGCCCCGATGCCAAAGCCCCCGTCGCCCGCAATGACACCGACATCCCGCGGGCCTTCATAGGTGGTCATCGGGTCTTGCAGCAGCGACTCGCGGATCAGCTTGCCCAGCATGGCTTCCCCGCCGCGCAGGCGCTTGAGTGCCTGCGCAGCGCCGCTGCCGGCCAGCGGCGCCCCGAGGCAGACCACGCGGCCCTGAACCGCATCCGGCACACGCGCCAGCGCTCGCAGCACCAGCACGCCGCCCATGCTGTGACCGACCAGGTGCACCCTGGGCGCGCGGATCCCCCGCAGGAACGCCAGCAGCCGGTCCACGTTCGCGTCCAGGCCCTCGACCACCGACGGGTAGCTGTAAGCATGCACCGCGTAACCGTGCTGCTGCTCCAGCCGCCAGCGCATCGGTTCCATGACCAGCCCGTGCATCCACAACCCGTGGACCAGCACCACCGCCTCTCTATCCTGGTTGTCCGAGCGCGTCATCAAACGAAGTCTGTTAGCTCAGGAAACCGCCTGACCCAGCGAGCGCGCAGGCGATTTATTCCCGAGGGAGTTTTTCCGACCGAGGGAACAAATTCGGCGAAAGCGGCTACGGAAACGAAGGGACGTATTGCCGCCACCTAGGCAGATGACGACTCGGGCGGCTTCCGCAACCGGATGCCCGTCTCCCGCAGCTGCTCCGATGCGACCTGTCCCGGCGCCTCGGTGAGCAGGCAGCTCGCCGTCTGCGTCTTCGGGAACGCGATCACGTCGCGGATGTTGGCAGTGCCGGCCAGCAGCATCACCAGCCGGTCGATACCGAAAGCGATGCCACCGTGGGGCGGGCAACCATAGCGCAGCGCGCGCAGCAGGAAGCCGAACTTGTTTTCGGCCTCTTCCTCATCGATGCCGAGGATGCGGAAGACCGCGGTTTGCACGTCTTCCCGGTGGATACGAATGGAGCCACCACCGATTTCGTTGCCATTCAACACCATGTCATAGGCGCGCGACAGCGCGTTGCCCGGTGCGGCCTCCAGGTCTACCGGGTCGTCCAGCGTGGGTGCAGTGAACGGATGATGCAACGCGTTCCAGCGCTTGTCCGCGGGGTCCCAGTCGAACATCGGGAAATCGACGACCCACACCGGTCGCCAGCCAGTCTCCACCAGCCCCTGGTCGTGGCCTAACTGCACCCGCAGTGCACCGAGCGCATCGTTCACGATTCGCGCCTTGTCGGCACCGAAGAACACCAGGTCGCCGTCGGCGAGTGCCAGGCGCTTGATCAGTCCATCGACCGTCTGGTCCGGCAGAAATTTCAGGATCGGTGACTGCAGACCGTCGCGGCCCTTGGCGACGTCGTTCACCTTGATATAGGCAAGGCCCTTTGCACCGTAACGACCGACGAAATCCGTGTAATCGTCGATGGCCTTGCGGGTCAGGCTCGCGCCGCCGGGCAGTTTCAGCGCCGCGACACGACCTTCGTCGTCGGCGGCCGGGCCGGCGAAGACCTTGAACTCCACGTCCTGCATCAGGTCGGCCACTTCGACCAGTTCGAGCGGTATACGCAGGTCCGGCCGGTCGATGCCGAAGCGCTCCACGGCATCGGCGTAGCCCATCCGCGGGAAGGGATCGGGCAATTCATGGCCGTCGACTTCGCGGAACAGGTGGCGGATCAGGTTTTCCATCAGCACCATCACGCCATTCTCATCCAGGAAGGACACCTCGACGTCCAGCTGGGTGAACTCGGGCTGGCGATCGGCGCGCAGGTCTTCGTCGCGGAAACAACGTGCAATCTGATAGTAGCGGTCAAAACCGGACATCATCAGCAGCTGCTTGAACAGCTGCGGCGACTGCGGCAAGGCGAAGAATTCGCCCGGGTGCGTGCGGCTGGGCACGATGTAGTCGCGCGCGCCCTCCGGCGTGGTCCGCGTGAGGATCGGCGTCTCGATGTCGATGAAGCCATTGTCGTCCAGGAAGCTGCGCAGCGTGCGGGTAATCTGGTGCCGCAAGCGGATGCGCTCGGTCATTTCCTCGCGGCGCAGGTCCAGGTAACGGTACCGGAGCCGCAGGTCTTCGTGCGCGTGCTCGTCGTGATGGAACGGCGGGGTCTCGGCCGCGTTCAGCACCTCGAGTTCGCTGGCCAGCACTTCCACTTCGCCACTGGCGAGCTTCGTGTTGACGGTGCCCTCCGGACGGGGCCGCACCTTACCCTTCACAGCCAGAACGTACTCGCCGCGAACGCGCTCGGCGACCTCGAAAATATCCGGACGGTCCGGGTCGAAAACCACCTGCAGCAGGCCTTCGCGGTCCCTCAGGTCGATGAAGATCACGCCCCCGTGATCGCGGCGGCGATGGACCCAGCCGGCCACGGCTACTTCCTGGCCAATGGCGTTCGCGTTGACTTCGCCACAGTAGTGGGTGCGCATGGGCTGGCTCTCGACAGGACGCGCGGCACAGGCCGCGGGAGGGAGCGGGATGTTAAGGCGCAGGCCCCGGCTGCGCAAGGGATTCCGGCTTCTTCGGCGCCTGCCAGTGCGGCACCACGACGCCGAGGGACACGATCATCTTCACGGCCGATTCCACGTCCATGTCGAGCTCGATCACCTCGTCGCGCGGCACCATCATGATGAAGCCCGAGGTCGGGTTCGGCGTGGTGGGCACAAAGACGCAAATCACGTCTTCGGCCGTGCGCGCCTGCACTTCCTGCAGCGTGGTTGCCGTCTGGAAACACAGGCTGTAGATCCCCTTGCGCGGATACTGGATCAGCAGCACCTTCTTGAAGGACTGGCCGGTATCGGCAAACAGGACCTCGGCGAATTTCTTGGCCGCCGAGTAGATCGTGCGTACCAGCGGGATCTGGTCCAGCAGATATTCCCATACGCCCACGAGCTGGCGCCCGAGGATGTTGGCCGCAATGACGCCGGTGACCAGCAGCACGACGACGGCGATGATCAACGTCAGCACCACGTCGAGGAACGGGATGGTGACCCCGAGCAAGTTCTCCGGCCGATAGGCCGGCGGCAGGATCACCAGGCCGGACAGGATGTCCGCCAACAGCTTCAGCACCAGCAGGGTCACACCCAGCGGCACCCACACCAGCAGGCCGGCAACCAGGTAGCGGCGGAAATGTTTCATGAAGGGTGCACCGGCTCTGAACTCAGGCCGCTTGGCGGCGGCCCTGTCGGGGCATCCTGAAGCAAAGCGCAGGGCGGCTCAAGAGCACTCAGCTGCCACTGTCCGTCGCCTTGCCGGAATTGCCCGACGCGGCTTTCTTGTCGCCTTTGTCCACCTTGGCGGGCTTGTCTGACTTGCCTGACTTGTCTGGTTTGTCTGGTTTGTCTGACTTGTCACTCTTCGCCCCATCCCCGGCGAGATTGCGCTGGTTGCCGGTCTTGAAGTCGGTTTCGTACCACCCGCCGCCTTTCAGGCGGAAGCTCGGCGCGGAAATGAGCTTGCGCAGCTCCGGCGCGCCGCACTCCGGGCAGAACTTCAGCGGGTCGTCGCTCATCTTCTGCAGCACGTCAAACACGTGCTCGCACTTGTTACAGGCATACTCGTAGATGGGCATGCGTCCTCCGTCGACCCATCAACGAAACGTGATCGCGTCGTCTTCCACGGCGACCGTCACCGTGTCGCCGGGCTTGAACTGGCCGCGAAGAATAGCTTCTGCGAGGGGATTCTCAATACGCTGCTGGATCGCGCGCTTCAGCGGCCGCGCCCCGTACACCGGGTCGTAACCCACCTCGGCCAGCTGGGCCAGCGCATCGCCCTGCAGTTCCAGCGTCATATCGCGCTCCAGCAGCCGGTCGTGCAGGTAGCGCAGCTGAATCGCGACGATGCGGCGGATATGCTCCGGCGACAGCGGGTGGAACACCACGATGTCGTCCACGCGGTTGACGAACTCGGGCCGGAAGTGCTCCGCGACGTCTTCCATGACCGCGTCCTTCATCGCCGCGTAGTTCTCCTCGCCCGACAAGCGTTGGATCTTCTGCGACCCGAGGTTCGACGTCATCACGACCACCGTGTTGCGGAAATCCACGGTGCGGCCGTGGCCGTCGGTCAGGCGACCGTCGTCCAGCACCTGCAGCAGCACGTTGAACACGTCCGGGTGCGCTTTTTCCACTTCGTCCAGCAGGATCACCGAGTAGGGCTTGCGACGCACGGTTTCGGTGAGATAACCACCTTCTTCGTAGCCCACGTAACCGGGCGGCGCACCGATCAAGCGCGCGACGGAATGCTTTTCCATGAATTCCGACATGTCCACGCGAATCAGTGCATCTTCGCTGTCGAACAGGAACGCGGCCAGCGCCTTGGTCAGCTCGGTCTTGCCGACACCGGTCGGGCCGAGAAACAGGAACGAGCCGTTCGGCCGATTCGGGTCCGACAGCCCGGCGCGAGAGCGGCGAATCGCGTTCGCCACGGCCTGCACCGCCTCGTCCTGGCCCACCAGCCGCTCGTGCAGCGCGTCTTCCATGCGGAGTAACTTGTCTTTCTCGCCTTCCAGCATCTTGGTGACCGGGATACCAGTCCACTTGGACACGACCTCCGCCACCTCTTCTTCGGTCACCTTGTTGCGCAACAGGGTTGTCTCGCGCGACTCGGCAGCCTGCGCGTCCTGCAACTGCTTCTCGAGCTCCGGAATCCTGCCGTACTGCAATTCGGACATGCGCTGCAGGTTCTGGGCGCGGTTCGCCGCTTCGAGTTCGAGCTTTGCGCGCTCCAGCTCTTCCTTGATGTGCGTCGCGCCGGCGAGCTGCGCCTTTTCGGCCTGCCAGATCTCCTCGAGGTCGGCGTATTCCTTTTCCAGCTCGTCGAGCTGCGCCTCGATGTCGGCCAGCCGCTTGACGCTCGCGTCGTCGGATTCCTTTTTCAGGGCCTCGCGCTCGATTTTCAGCTGGATGATCCGCCGGTCGAGCTTGTCCATGGCCTCCGGCTTGGAGTCGATTTCCATGCGGATTCGTGAACCCGCCTCGTCCACCAGGTCGATGGCCTTGTCGGGCAGCTGCCGGTCGCTGATGTAGCGATGCGACAGCGTGGCGGCCGACACGATGGCCGGGTCCGTGATGTCGACACCGTGGTGCACCTCGTAACGCTCTTTCAGGCCACGCAGGATCGCGATGGTGTCTTGCACGGTGGGTTCCTCCACCAGCACTTTCTGGAAGCGCCGCTCGAGCGCCGCGTCCTTTTCTACGTTCTGACGATACTCGTCCAGCGTGGTGGCACCGACACAGTGCAGTTCACCGCGAGCCAGCGCCGGCTTGAGCATGTTGCCGGCGTCCATCGCGCCTTCCGCCTTGCCGGCACCCACCAGCGTATGCATCTCGTCGATGAACAGGATGATCTGGCCTTCCTGCTTCGACAGATCGGTCAGCACCGCCTTCAGGCGTTCTTCAAATTCGCCGCGGAACTTCGCGCCGGCGATCAACGCGCCGAGGTCCAGTGACAGGATGCGCTTGTCCTTCAGTCCCTCGGGCACCTCGCCGTTCACGATGCGCTGCGCGAGGCCTTCGACGATGGCGGTCTTGCCCACGCCGGGTTCGCCAATCAGCACTGGGTTGTTTTTCGTGCGTCGCTGCAGGATCTGGATCGTGCGGCGAATTTCATCGTCGCGGCCGATGATCGGGTCGATCTTGCCCTGCTCCGCGCGCTCGGTCAGATCGATCGTGTATTTCTCCAGTGCCTGGCGGGTGTCTTCGGCGTTCGGATCGTCGACCTGCGCGCCGCCGCGCAGTTCCTCCACGGCCTTCTCCAACGCACCGCGCACCACTCCGCTGTCGCGCAGGATTTCACCGATGCTGCCCGAGTCGTCGCAGGCTGCCAGCACGAACAGCTCGCTGGAGATGTACTGGTCGCCGCGGTCCTGCGCGAGCTTGTCCGTCACGTTCAGCAGGCGACCAATGTCGTTCGACAAGTGCACCTCGCCCGGCGTGCCGGACACCTGCGGCAGGCGATCCAGGGCCTCCCCCAACCGGGAGCGCAGCAGGTTGATATTCGCCCCGGCCTTGGTCAGCAGCGGCCGCGCCGAGCCACCCTGCTGATCCAGCAACGCCAGCATCAGGTGCGCGGGCTCAATGACCTGGTGATCGCGGCCGACGGCGAGGGACTGCGCGTCCTGCAACGCCATCTGGAACTTGCTAGTCAGTTTGTCCATGCGCATAAGGCGCAGCCTCCCGATCCAGGGTCATGTGCCCTCAGAAATGGGGCCGCGACGGCGATTTTCAACGCCTCAGGCGGGTTCGAGCCAGATCAGCGTCGCCTGGCGACCGCACCGGCCATCGCGCCGGTGCGAAAAGAAACGGGCCTGCTCGCGGTGGGTGCAAAAACCGCCGCCGGTCACCACCGGCACGCCCGCCGCGTTGAGCCGGGTCCGGGCCAGCGTATACAGGTCGCACTGCCAGCGACCCCGCGCATTTGGCTGCCAGCCGGGGGCATCGGCGTCCGCTGCGAATGCCGCGCGCACCTCGTCGCCCACTTCGTAGGCTGCCGGGCCGATGGCCGGGCCGAGCCAGGCCAGCAGCTCTGCAGCGGCGATACCCGCCCGGGCGAAGGCGGCCACCGCATTGTCGAGGATGCCCGCGGCAAGGCTGCGCCAGCCCGCATGCACGGCGGCGACCGTCGTGCCGGCGCGGTCACACAGCAGCAC
This sequence comes from Chromatiales bacterium, assembly GCA_020351875.1. Lineage (GTDB taxonomy): Bacteria > Pseudomonadota > Gammaproteobacteria > Steroidobacterales > J054. The sequence continues at coordinate 353,893 of CP070671.1, forward strand.
CGGCAGACAATCGGCGGTCAACACCGCGCACACGGCGCCCGCGCGATCCGTCATGGCCCCGTCACCGCGCAGCGCGGATGCGACCGCCGGCAGCGACACCATGTCACTGCCGTGTACCTGTTCCAGCCAGCCGGGTTCACCGGGCAGACCCGCAGCAGTGCGCAGGCGGCGGCGATTGGCCGCCACGTGCGCCGTCGCATCACCCACGTGATCGCCCAGGTTCAGGGAGGCATAAGGACCGCCGCTGACCCCGCCCACCCGGGCCGTTGCCAGCGCGCGCACATTGGCCGGCGCCGGCCAGTCGGGACGAATCAGTTCGATTCCGGCCACGGCAACTGGTCGTAGTCCATGTCGCGAGCGTCAGACTCTGCGAGCGCCCGCAGCAGTTCAACGAGGTCAGCGGGTAGCGGCGCGTGAAACTCCAGTGGCTGGCCGCCCACCGGATGGGTGAAGCACAGGCGGCTCGCGTGCAGGGCCTGCCGCCGGAAGTGAGCCAGCGTGTCGCGACACGCCGCCGACGCGCCGGCGGGAAACCGCGGCCGGCCGCCGTAGAGCGGGTCGCCCACCAGCGGGTGGCCGATGTGGGCCATGTGCACGCGTATCTGGTGGGTGCGGCCGCTTTCCAGGCGCAACGCAATGAAGCTGTGTGCCGGGAAGCGTGCCAGCACCCGGTAATGAGTCACGGCGGCGCGGCCGCGGTCGGTGACGGTCATCCGGGTTCGCTGCACCGGGTGGCGGCCGACGGGCGCATCCACGCACCCACCGGCCGTCAGCCGCCCGATACAAACCGCCCGGTATTCGCGTGTGATGTCGCGCTGCTGCAGAACCTGCACGAGGCGCGTGTGCGCCGCGTCGCTGCGCGCGACCAGCAGCAGGCCACTGGTGTCTTTGTCCAGTCGATGCAGCAGGCCGGCGCGCGGCAAGGCCTTGAGCTCCGGCCAGCGATGCAGCAAACCGTTAACCAGCGTACCCGCGGGCTGGCCGGCTCCCGGGTGGACGACGAGCCCGGCGGGCTTGTTGATCACCGCCAGGTGTTCGTCTGCGTAGACCACGTCCAGCGCGATGGCCTCGGGATCGTCGCCGGCCCGCGTCTCGACCACGGCCTGCAGGGTCACGCGCTGGCCGGCCGCCACCGGCGTGCGGGGCGCTGCGGCGGCGCCATCCAGCTGCACGTGGCCCGCGAGTATCCAGTCCTTGAGCCGGGAGCGGGAATAATCGGGGAACAACTGCGCCAGCGCCTGGTCCAGGCGGCGGCCGGCGAGTTCTTCGGGAATGCGGGCTTCTTGTTCCAACAGGCGGGGTCTCACCGGACGGACGGCCCGGTTGGCTGGCACCAGCTAGTTTATAATGCCGTTCCCCGCTTGACGCAGTGGCAGCATCGATACGGTGGACTCTCCCAGCACAACACTCAGTGCCCGCATCCTGGTTGCCGGCCTCGCCCTGGCCCTGGGCGGCTGCTTTTTCGGCAAGGGCGACGAGGACCTCAAATCCGGTGCCGACCAGCTGTACGAGTACGGCACGCGGTCGATGAACAACGGTAATTACGCCAACGCGGTGCAGTATTTCGAAGCACTGGAGGCCAGGTACCCCTTCAGTAACAAGGCCAAGCAGGCGCAGCTGGATCTGCTCTACACCTATTACCGCAACGGTGATCGTGACCAGGTCATTGACGCGTCCATCCAGTTCGAACGCGAGAACCCGACCCATCCGCGGGTGGATTACGCGCTGTACATGCGCGGCCTGGCGCAGTTCAGCAGCCAGCACAATCGGCTGCACAAACTGCTGCGCGTCGACCTGGCGAAACGCCCACCGGTGGAAGCGCGCGAATCGTTCTCGGCCTTCGCGCAACTGGTGAAGCGGTACCCGAACAGTATCTATGCACCCGACGCGCGCCAGCGCATGATCTTTTTGCGCAACCGCCTGGCCGCGCACGAAATCTACGTGGCCGACTACTACATGCGCCGGGGCGCGTGGGCGGCGGCGCTGAATCGCGCCCGGTACGTCGTGGAGACCTACGACGGTTCACCATCGGTGGCCCAGGCGCTGGATATCATGGCGCAGGCCTACGGCAAGCTGGGCATGCAGGACGTGTCGATCGCAACCCGCGAGGTGCTCGCGCAAAACTACCCGGACAGCAGGTTCAAACAGTACGGCGAAGCGCGGGCCCGGTGGTGGTGGCTGTTCTGATCCTCAGCCGTGCCGGTAGCCCGACGTGATTGGGTAGCGCCAGTCGCGACCGAAGGCCCTGGCACTGATGCGCACGCCCGGTGACGCTTGTCGGCGCTTGTATTCGTTGCGACGAACCCGCTCCACCACCTGCACCACCACGTCCTGGTCGAAGCCCCGCGCCACGATGTCGTCCACCGACAGGTCGTCCAGCATCAGCGCGTCGAGGATCCCGTCGAGCACGTCGTAGGGCGGCAGGCTGTCCGTATCGAGCTGCTCCGGGGCCAGCTCGGCGGACGGCGGGCGCTCAATCACGCGATCCGGAATCACCGCGTCTAGCCCGTTGCGGTACCTCGCCAGGCGATACACCAGGGTCTTCGGGCAGTCCTTGATCGGCGAGAAACCACCGGCCATATCACCGTACAAGGTGGCGTAGCCCACGGCCATTTCGCTCTTGTTGCCGGTGGCGAGCACCATGCGGCCGGTCTTGTTGGAAATCGCCATCAGCAGCATGCCGCGGCAGCGCGACTGGATGTTCTCTTCGGTGGTGTCTTCGGCGAGGCCAGCGAACAGATCCGCGAGCACGTCGCGAGTCGCTTGCACCATGGTTTCGATCGGCAGCACCTGGTAATCCACGCCGAGGCGGCGCGCCTGTTCGGCGGCATCCGCCTGGCTGATGTCGGCGGTCCAGCGATACGGCATCATCACGGCCTGCACCCGTTCGGCGCCGAGCGCGTCCACCGCGATCGCGAGTGTGAGGGCGGAGTCGATCCCGCCGGACAGGCCGAGCACGACGCCGGGAAAGCCATTCTTCTCCACGTAATCGTGCACGCCGGTCACGAGTGCGTCGTAGACGCTGGCTTCGTCATCGGCCAGCGGACTCAGGTCCCCGGCCTCGAACTGCACCCGGGAGCCCTGCAAACGGCAGTCCACCAGGCCCAGTGTCTCGGCGAAGGCCGGGGCGCGAAACCGGGTGTCACCATTCGGCATGACGACGCAGGAACCGCCGTCGAAAACGAGTTCGTCCTGGCCGCCGACCAGGTTCTGGTAGACCAGCGGCAAACCGGTGTCGGCGGCGCGCTCGGCGAGCACCCCTTCGCGCTCGGCCTGCTTGCCCAGGCGAAACGGCGAACCGTTGATGGACACGATCAGCTGCGCGCCCGCGGCAGCAGCCAGCCGGCACGGCTCTGCCTCCCAGACGTCTTCGCAGATGGTCAAACCCACCCGGATTCCATTCACGTCGATCACGCAAGGCTCATTGCCGACCTCAAAGTAACGCGCCTCGTCGAACACCATGTAGTTCGGCAGACAATGCTTGCGGTAATTGGCAACCAGCCTGCCGTCGCGAAACGCGGCGGCCGCGTTGTAGATGGACGAGTCCGTGTATTCGGGATAGCCCACGACGGCGACCAGGCCCGTGCATGCGCGGCCTATCTCATTCATCGCGCCGGCCACCTGCTTGCGCAGGCCGGCGTGAAACAGCAGGTCCTCGGGGGGATAACCGCACACGGCCAGTTCGGGAAACAACACCATTCCGGCGCCAGCGCCGCGCGCCTGTTGGATGGTGTCAATCATGCGGCGGGTGTTACCCGCGACATCACCGACGACCAGGTTCAGTTGCGCCAGCGCGATGCGGAGAGAATTGTTGTCAGACACCAAGTTTCCGCCTGGCAGGAGCTTGCCGGCTCGCCGCGGTCAGCCCCCGAGGGCCTCGAGCATGGCCGCGCCGAGTTCTGCGGGTGACCGCACCGTGCTGACGCCCGCCTCTTCCAGCGCGGCGTACTTGGCCGCGGCCGTGCCTTCGCCGCCGGAAATAATGGCTCCGGCATGCCCCATGCGCTTGCCCGGCGGCGCTGTGACGCCTGCGATGTAAGCCACGACGGGCTTGGACACGTGGTCGGCGATGTAACGGGCCGCGGCCTCTTCGTCGGTCCCGCCGATCTCGCCCACCATGATCACGCCGTCGGTGGCCGGATCCCGCTCGAACAATTCCAGGCAGTCGATGAAGTTCATGCCGCGCACCGGGTCGCCGCCGATGCCCACGCAGGTGGTCTGGCCGAGCCCGTTGTTCGTGGTCTGGTAAACCGCCTCGTAGGTCAGCGTCCCCGAGCGGGAAATCACGCCCACGCGGCCGGGCTGGTGAATGAAGCCGGGCATGATGCCAATCTTGCACTCGCCCGGCGTGATAATGCCCGGGCAATTCGGCCCGATCAGACGGCAGTCGAAATCGTCGAGCACTGCCTTGACGCGCACCATGTCCATGACCGGCACGCCTTCGGTGATGCAGACTACGAGCTTCACGCCGGCGGCGGCCGCGGCCAGGATCGCGTCCGCTGCCGCCGGCGCCGGCACGAAAATCACGCTGACGTCGCCGCCCGTTGCCGCCACCGCTTCTTCCATCGTGTTGAACACGGGCTGGCCGAGACAGTGTTCACCGCCGCGGCCGGGCGTCACGCCGGCAACGATTTGCGTGCCGTACTCGAGGCACTGTTCGGCGTGAAAAGACCCCTGCCGGCCGGTGAGCCCCTGGCAGATAACCCTGGAATCCTTGTCGACGAGAATGCTCATTTATCAATCCGTCTGGTTGGTTTCTGACCTGCCCAAGGCCACGGTGGAAAACCTCCCCAAGGCCCCGGTGGGAGCGGCTTCAGCCGCGATGCCTTTGTCTGGAAAAATCATGGTGCCCACCCAGGCCAAGATCGCGGCTGCAGCCGCTCCTACACCGCGGCCACCGCCTTCTTCGCTGCGTCCGTCAAATCGTCGGCCGGCGTGATCGACAGGCCGCTGTCCGCGAGCAACACTTTACCTTTGTCGACGTTGGTGCCTTCCAGCCGCACTACGACCGGGACCTTCACGTCGATTTCGCGCACGGCCTGGATGATGCCCTCGGCGATGTCGTCGCAGCGCACGATGCCGCCGAAAATATTGACCAGGATCGCCTGCACGGAAGTATTCGACAGGATCAGCTTGAACGCCGCGGCGACCCGGTCGGGCGTCGCGCCACCGCCGACATCGAGGAAGTTGGCCGGTTCGCCGCCATGCAACTTGATCAGGTCCATGGTGGCCATCGCGAGGCCGGCACCATTCACCATGCACGCGATATTGCCGTCCAGGGACACATAGTTCAGATCGTGCTCGGCCGCGCTGCGCTCCATTTCGTCTTCCTGTGACGGATCACGCATGGCCTGGAGTTCCGCCTGCCGGTACAGCGCGTTGTCGTCGATATTGATCTTGGCATCCAGCGCCAGCAGGTCACCGGCATCGTTCACGATCAGCGGGTTGATCTCCACCAGGCTCGCGTCGCATTCCACCACGAGGCGATAGATCTTGCCCGCCAGGTCGACGAACTGTTTCACCTGCGCCTTGTCCAGGCCCAGGCCGTAAGCCAGTCCCCGGGCCTGGTACGCCAGCAGCCCGGCGGCCGGGTGCACGACGGCCGTCAGGATCTGTTCCGGGGTCTTTGCCGCGACCTCCTCGATATCCATCCCGCCCGCCGCTGACGCGATGATGGAGATGCGCTCGCGGCCGCGATCCACCAGCATGCTGAGGTACAGCTCCCGGTCGATATTGCTGCCCTGCTCCACGTAGACCTGGTTGATCGGCAGGCCTTCGGCCCCCGTCTGTTTCGTGACCAGGCGCTCGCCCAGCATCCCGTCGGCCGCTTCGCGCACCTCGTCGACACTGCGGGCGAGCTTGATGCCACCGCCCTTGCCGCGGCCACCGGCGTGAACCTGGGCCTTCACCACCCAGACATCGCCGCCCAGGCGGCTGGCAGCCGCTTCGGCCTGGGCCGGGGTGGTCGCCACCTCGCCCTGGCTCACGGCCACGCCGTAGCGCGTAAAGAGCTGCTTCGCCTGGTATTCGTGCAGATTCATGAACCGCCCCGGAGAGTCTTGAAGAGGGCTGAAGCCCGGAAAGGCGCGTATTTTGCGGGAATCGATGCGGCATGGAAACCGCGGCCCCGCTGTGACATCGCGCGAGGAAGTGCGACGGGCATCACGCGCGACCGGTGCTGATCGGACATAATCATGCTGCAACCCCCGAAATTGCTCGCGATGGCTCTGGCCCAAGACACTCTGAAAGACACGCTGCAGCCCGGGCTGGAGGCGACACCCGTTGCGCCGCCGGCCGACACCGCGCGCCGCATCGAAAGGCTCGTGGCCGGCTTCCGGTTGCTGGTTGGCCTGGTGCTGGTCGTCGTCGCGCTGGTGAGCCAGGAACCGCCGCTGCTGGAAATCCGTTACACCCAGCTGTTCCTGCTCACCGGTGTGAGCTATTCACTATTCGCCGCCGCCGTTCTCGCGCTTCCGTGGCGGCACCCGACCGGCACGATGCTGGTCGACGTGGTGGCAATCACGCTGCTGATGCACGCCGGTGGCGGCATTTCCAGCGGGCTCGGCGCGCTGCTGGTCGTGATGGTGGGCGCCGCCAGCCTGAACCTCAGCAACGAACGGGCGCTGCTGGCGGCTGCGATCAGCGCGCTCGCCGTGCTGGGCGAACAGACGCTCGCCTATGTCCAGGGCCTGTCACCGGCCAACGCCTTTGTACCAGCCGGCATGCTGGGCGCCATCATCTTCCTGGTCGCGGCCACGGCGAGCCCGCTGGCCCGGCGACTGCGGGAAAGCGAAGCCCTGGCCCTGCAGCGGGGTATCGACCTGGCCAACCTGGCCCAGCTGAACGATTACGTGATCCAGAACCTGCGCGAAAGCCTGGTCGTCGTTGACGAGGCCGACGAGGTCCGCCTGATCAACCAGTCGGCCGCCGAACTGCTGGGCACCGACGACCGTGTGCCGGGCCGGCGGCTCGCGGCCATATCCAGCGACCTCGGCCGGGTCTTGCGCAACTGGCGCGCAGGCCACACGGGGCCCGACGCGACGCTGGGTTTTCCGGCTGCCGGTGGCACGGCGCGGATCAACACCTACATCGCGCCGCTGGAAGGGCGCGAGGACGGGCCGGTGCTGATGTTCCTGGAAGACGCCAGCCTGCTGGCGGAAAAGGTCCGCCAGACCAAGCTCGTGTCCCTGGGCCGGCTGTCGGCGAGTATCGCCCACGAGATTCGCAACCCGGTGGGGGCATTGAGCCACGCCGCCCAGCTGTTGCGGGAATCACCAGCCATTGGCGAGGATGAACAGCGCCTGCTCGAGATCATCGACCTGCATTCGCAGCGTGTCAGTGAGATTGTCGAAAACGTGATGCAGCTGTCGCGACGGGATGCCACGCGACCAGAATCGATTGCGCTCACGGCATGGATGCGCGATTTCGTTGCCGAGTTTGCCTCGACCTGCGAACTGCCTGCCGAGCGGTTTGTGATCAGCGGTGGGGAACCGGCACTCGACGTTCGCATCGACCCCAGCCACCTGCGCCAGGTGTGTTGGAACCTCTGCGAAAACGCAGTCCAACATGCCACCCGCGACGAGGTCAGCGACGAGCCCATCGTCGAGATCCGCTTCGGTCAGCTCAGCGGCACCGGCCGGCCCTTCGTCGAGTTTGCGGACCGCGGCCCGGGCATTGACAGGGAGATGCGCGAGCGGCTGTTCGAACCCTTCGCCACTGGCCTGGCCGGCGGCACCGGGCTCGGCTTGTTCATCTCGCGGGAACTCTGCGAGTGCAACCGGGCCACGCTGGTATTCGAACCGCGTGGCGGCGGCGGCAGCATTTTCCGCATCGTTTTCGCGGATCCGCGGCGCTGGGAGCCACGGACATGAAAAAGCCTCTCGCCCTGGTGGTGGATGACGAGCCCGATCTCTGCGAACTGCTGGCGATGACACTGAACCGCATGCAGATCGACACCGACACCTGCGGTGACCTCGCCTGCGCGAGGGAACGGCTGAGCGCGCGCGACTATCAACTGTGCCTGACGGACATGCGCCTGCCGGACGGTGACGGCCTGGAACTCGTGGCCTGGATCCAGGAACAGAATCTGCCCACCCCGGTGGCCGTGATCACTGCCCACGGCAACGTGGAAACGGCGGTGCGGGCGCTGAAGCTGGGCGCCTTCGATTTCGTCTCCAAACCCGTTGACCTGCAATCACTGCGCAAACTGGTGGCCACCGCCCTGAAGCTGCCGGGGGCGGATGCAGGCAACCAGGAAGCCAGCCTGCTGCTCGGCGATTCGACCCCGATGCAGGAACTGAGGCGCATGATCGAGAAGGTTGCGCGCAGCCAGGCCCCGGTGCACATCGCCGGCGAGTCGGGCACCGGCAAGGAACTCGTGGCCCGCCTGATTCATACGCAGGGTGCACGTGCCGACGCCCCCTTCGTCCCGGTGAACTGCGGCGCGATACCGGCAGAACTCATGGAGAGCGAGTTCTTCGGCCACCGCAAGGGGGCGTTTACCGGCGCGGTGGCGGACAAGGAAGGCCTCGCGCAGACGGCCGAGGGCGGCACGCTGTTCCTGGACGAAATCGCGGACCTGCCGCTGGCCATGCAGGTGAAGCTGCTGCGGGTCATTCAGGAGAAGACCGTGCGCCCGGTGGGAGCGACCAGCGAGGTGCCGGTCGACATCCGAATCCTCAGCGCCACGCACAAGGACCTGCGAGCGCTGGTGGCCGCCGGTCAGTTCCGCGAAGACTTGTACTACCGCATCAATGTCATTGAATTGCGCGTGCCGCCCCTGCGGGAACGGGGCGGCGATGTGCTGCTGCTGGCTGAGCACATACTGGAGCGCCTGGCCAGGAGCCAGGGCCAGCCTGCCCCTGAGCTCACGGATGCCGCCCGGGCGCGGCTCGCGGGCTACCCGTTCCCGGGCAACGTACGCGAGCTCGAGAACATCCTGGAGCGGGGCCTCGCGCTGGCGGCCGGCGACCGCATCGAGGCCGACGACATCCAGTTGCAGGAGCTCGCCGCCACTGACGACACCGTGGAGGCCGAGGTGCTGGGCAAGCGGCTGGAGTCGGTGGAGCGCGAAACCATCCAGAAGGCCCTCGAGGCGCACCGTTTCAACAAGACCCGCACGGCCGCCAGCCTCGGCCTCACGCTCAGGGCCTTGCGCTACCGGATGCAGAAGCTGGGCATGGATTGACGGCCGGGAAGTGACGAAAAACGTCAAAACCTGACGCACAGGGTCACATCCGGGCAGGCGCTGCGGAAACTTATGTTGCACCGGGGCGGAAGCTGCACCGCGGCGACAAAAATAAGTGCACCCGAAACAAAAAGTTAGGGCCAGCTCACAGACAGCTGGCACGCCCTTTGCAACTATTCACCGCAGGCTACATGCCGAAACGTTTTATAACCATCTCGTCTCAAAGGGAGAGATACTGATGAAGACAGTGCAGAAGGGCTTTACGCTCATCGAACTGATGATCGTTGTGGCGATCATCGGCATCCTGGCCGCAATCGCGATCCCGGCCTACCAGGACTACACGATCCGCGCGCAGGTCTCTGAAGGCATGTCGCTGGCTGCTGCCGCCAAGGCTGCCGTGGCCGAAACCTGGATCGTGCGTGGCGCCGCGCCGGCGAACCGCACGGAAGCCGGCATGAGCGCGCTCGGCACCGACACCAACGGTAAGTACGTGACGGGTGTTGACGTAGTCGGCGGTGAAGTGGTCATTAGCTTTGGCAACGACGCGAACGCGGCCGTGGCCGGTGACACCGTCACCCTGACGCCCTTCGCCACGCCGGACAACAGCGTCGCGTGGCGCTGCGGCTTCGGGCTCCCGCCGGCAACGGCCACGGGCGGCCCGATCGGCGCCGACACGGGTGGCGGCACGATCGCCGAGCAGTACCTGCCGTCGAACTGCCGTACCGGTGGCTAATTCGCCACACTGGACCTAGCGTCCGGAAAAGGGGCCTTCGGGCCCCTTTTCTTTTGGCCGTACAACGCCGAATGCCGGGCAGGCGTGAAGTCCGTCAAGAAACGGGGTTTCGCTGCTTGCGCAGGGGCCGGTGCTTCTTCAGACTATGTCATATCTCGGGACCTATGCGCCTGATTAATTGGGGTTTTCCACCAGCGTGAGGAGTCCATGGCAGTCTCCGCCACATCAGCACAGCTGACCGGCCTGCCCCGCCGGCTGGTTCAGGACGGAATCGTCACTGAAGACACCTGCCTGCAGGCCGTGGAAGACGCGAAAGGCGCAGGCCAGACGCTGGTCGCCTATCTGGTCGCCAAAGAGCTGGCCGATCCACAAAAGGTGGCGGTGGCCGCGTCCCACGAGTTCGGGGTCCCGCTGATGGACCTCAGCGCGCTGGAACTCGACCTGGACGCCGCCCGCTCCGTGAACCAGAAGCTGCTGACCAGGCACAAGGTACTACCGCTGCTGCGCCGCGGCCAGCGCATGTTCCTGGGGGTCTCCGACCCGACCAATCTCCAGGCCATCGACGAAATCAAGTTCCAGACCGGGTTCCGGATCGACCCTGTGGTCGTGGAACAGGACAAGCTCGAGGAACTGGTCGCCAGCGTGCTCGAAGCCGTCGATACGTCGATGGCCAATTTCGACGAAGACGACTTCGACCTCGAGAGCCTCGAAGTCTCCGGTGGCGATGACGAACTCGGCGACGAGGTTACGCGAGATGAAGTCGACGACGCCCCGGTGGTGCGCTTCGTGAACAAGATCATGCTCGATGCCATCAAGCGCGGCGCGTCGGATATTCATTTCGAGCCTTATGAGAAGGTCTTCCGCGTGCGGACGCGCCAGGACGGCGTGCTGAAGCAGGTAGCCACGCCGCCGATCGCGCTGGCGCCAAAGGTGACCGCGCGACTGAAGGTCATGGCCCGGCTGGACATCGCGGAACGGCGGGTGCCGCAGGACGGCCGTATCAAGATGCGCCTGTCGAAAAACCGCGCCATCGATTTTCGCGTGAATACCTGCCCGACGCTGTTTGGCGAAAAAATCGTGATGCGTATTCTCGACCCGAGCAGCGCAAAGCTCGGCATCGAAGCACTCGGTTACGAAGAACACCAGAAGCAGCACTACGTCGATACGCTGGCCCAGCCCTACGGCATGATCCTGGTCACCGGGCCCACTGGTAGCGGCAAGACGGTGTCTCTGTACACCGGCCTGAACATCCTGAACGAAGAAGGCACCAATATCTCCACCGCGGAAGACCCGGCGGAAATTAACCTGCAGGGCATCAACCAGGTGAACGTGAACGCGAAGGTAGGCCTGACCTTCGCCTCCGCGCTGCGCGCCTTCCTGCGCCAGGATCCGGACGTGATCATGGTGGGCGAGATTCGCGACCTGGAAACGGCGGAAATTGCCATCAAGGCGGCGCAGACGGGTCACCTGGTCTTGTCGACGCTGCACACGAACGACGCACCGCGCACGCTGACACGCATGGTCGACATGGGGGTGAAGCCGTACGCGATTGCCAGCACCGTGAGCCTGATCATTGCGCAGCGCCTCGCCAGGCGGCTGTGCGAAAACTGCAAGGAAGTCAAAGATATTCCGGAAGAAGCGTTGCTGCAGGAAGGCTTTACGAAAGAGGAGGCCGGCGGGCTGCGTGTTTTCGGTCCCGTCGGCTGCAAGAATTGCAACGACGGCTACAAGGGCCGCGTGGGCATTTACCAGGTCATGCCGGTGACCGAGCCGATTGCCCGCATCATTATGGAAGGCGGCAATGCCGCGCAGATCGCCGACCAGGCCCAGGCCGAAGGCGTCTGGGACCTGCGCCGCTCTGCGCTGCAGAAAGTCAAGGACGGGATCACCAGCCTCGAGGAAATCAACCGGGTTACGATTGACTGATGCCTGCCGCGCGCGGACAGGCTCGGTTTGGGTAGACAAAGACGGAACGGAATCCAATGGCCGGATCAATAGCAGTGAAACAGAGCCCCTTCACCTGGGAAGGGACTGATACCAAGGGCAACCGCGTCAAGGGCAAGACCGTCGCCGCGGATGAGGCGGCAGTGCGTGCCGAACTACGACGTCAGGGCGTGGTGCCCGTGCGCGTGCGCAAGCAGACCGTGCTGTTCCAGTCCAAGGGCAGGGTGACGCCGGAAGACATCGCGATCTTCAGCCGGCAGCTCGCGACGATGCTGACAGCCGGCATTCCGCTGGTGCAGGCTTTCGAGATCGTCGGCAACGGCCATGAGAACCCGGCCATGGCGGAACTGATCCTGGCGGTCAAACAGGATGTGGAAGGCGGTACGGCGCTGGCCGAAGCACTGGCGAAGCACCCACTGCACTTTGACGACCTGTATGTGAACCTGGTGGAAGCCGGCGAACAGGCCGGTGCACTGGAAACGCTGCTGGACAAAATTGCCACGTACAAGGAAAAGACCGAGGCGATCAAGAAGAAGATCAAGAAAGCCCTGTTCTATCCCGCCGCGGTACTCGTGGTCGCGGCCATCGTTACCACGATCCTGCTGATCTTCGTGATCCCCGAATTCGAGAACCTGTTCCAGGGCTTCGGTGCTGACCTGCCTGCCTTCACCCGCCTGGTGATCGGGCTGTCGGAGTTCATGCGCAGCCAGGGCTGGCTTGTGGCGTTCGTCATCGGCGGTTCGATCACCGGCTACCTGTACATGAAGAAACGTTCCAAGCGCTTGCGCGAGATGCAGGACCGGGTTGTGCTGAAGCTGCCGATCATCGGCAATATCATGAACAAGGCCGCGATTGCCCGTTTCGCCCGCACGCTATCCACCATGTTCAGCGCCGGTGTGCCGCTGGTTGAAGCCCTCGACTCCGTGGCCGGCGCCTGCGGCAACGTGGTCTTCGAGAACGCGGTGATGGAGATGAAAGACGAAGTGGCCACGGGTCAGCGCCTGCAGCGCGCGATGGAGAACACGGAACTGTTCCCGAACATGGTGATCCAGATGGTCGCGGTGGGTGAAGAATCCGGTTCGCTGGACGAAATGTCCGCGAAGGTCGCCGACTTCTATGAAGAGGACGTCGACAACGCGGTCGACAGCCTCAGCAGCCTGCTGGAGCCCATGATCATGGCCATCCTCGGCGTGCTGGTGGGCGGCCTGGTCATCGCCATGTACCTGCCCATATTCAAGATGGGAGCAGTCATCTGACCCTCGCGGAATTGCTGTCCGCCCAGCCCGCAGTCTTTGCCGGGACGATCGCCCTGCTAGGACTCGTCATTGGCAGCTTTCTGAACGTAGTCATCCACCGACTGCCCATCATGCTGGAGCGCACCTGGCAGACCCAGGCCCGCGAAGTGCTGGCCGGCGACGACGGCACCGCCGCGCTGACAGCGGAGTCGGCCGACACCTACAACCTGGTCACGCCGCGCTCCGCGTGCCCGTCGTGCGGCGCCCAGATCAAGGCATGGCAAAACATCCCGGTGCTGAGCTACCTGTTCCTGCGCGGGCGCTGTGCCGAATGCGGGACCTCCATCGGCTTGCGCTACCCGATTGTCGAAGCCGTCACGGCCCTGCTGTCGGCGCTGGTGGCCTGGCATTTCGGCTACAGCCTGGAGACCGCCGGCGCGCTGCTGCTGACCTGGTCCCTGGTTGCACTGACGGTGATCGATCTCGACCACCAGCTGCTGCCCGACTCCATTACGCTGCCGCTGCTGTGGCTGGGCCTGCTGTTCGCGCTGCAGGGTGCCGCGTTCACCGATCTGCGCTCGGCGGTGATCGGGGCGATGGCCGGCTACCTGAGCCTGTGGTCCATCTACCACCTGTTCAAGCTAGTGACGGGCAAAGAAGGCATGGGCTACGGTGACTTCAAGCTGCTCGGTGCGCTCGGTGCCTGGCTCGGCTGGCAACTGCTGCCGGTCGTGATCATCCTGTCGGCCCTGGTCGGCGCCGTCACCGGGATCGCAATGATCGTGTTCGGCGGGCGAGACAGCCAGCGGCCCATGCCCTTCGGGCCCTTCCTGGCCGCCGCAGGCTTCGCGGCCCTGTTGTGGGGCCAGGCGCTGACCACTGCCTACCGGCAGATCGCCGGGTTCTGAGGTGCCCGACCCCGAGGCCGCGGTACCGCGCATCGGGCTGACCGGCGGGATCGCCAGCGGCAAGAGCACCGTGGCGGAGATGTTCGCCGAGCTCGGTGTGCCGGTCATCGACACCGACGTGATTGCGCGCCAGGTCGCGGCCCCCGGCGAGCCGGCGCTGGCCGAAATTGTCGAGGCCTTCGGCCCGGACCTGCTGCAGGCGGACGGCAGCCTCGATCGCCGCGCGCTACGCGCGCGGGTGTTCGCCGATCCGGCCGATCGTCATCGCCTGGAAGGCATCCTGCATCCCCGCATCCGGGCCCGCACGCTGGCAACGGCCGCGCGCGCCGGTGGCCCGTACCAGGTGATCGTCGTACCATTGCTGGTGGAGAGCGGCTTCACCCGGCTCGTGGACGAAGTCGTGGTTGTGGACTGCCCCGAGGCCGAACAACGGCGCCGCCTGCTGGCGCGCGACGGTGGTGACGCCGCCCAGGCAGACCGCATGATGGCCGCGCAGCTGAGTCGCGAAGCGCGCCTCGCTGCAGCCGATACCGTCATCGACAATGGCGGCGAACTGAGCGAAACGCGCGCGCAGGTGCACGCCCTGCATCGACGCTACCTCGAAATAGCGAGAGATGCCCGCGCAGACTGAGTCCGCGGTGGCGTCGAACGACAATCGTTGCGGCCGCGCCCGTCGGTGACGCAGAATACGCCGATGTCAGCTCCGATCGAAACCCGCCAGGCATACCGATGAGTGCCCCGGCGGAACGCATGACTCGTGCTGCGACGGCCGAGGCCACGCGGGCGTATGAGCAGCCGCTGACCGAGCGGATGCGCACGTACCTCAGGCTCGAGTTCCTCTACCGCCAGCTGCGCTACCACCTGGACCGTCCGTCCCCGTGGGACAGCCGCGCCGCGTTATCGGCCCTGCTCGATATCAATTCCATACTGACCCGCGGTGACGTTCGCAGCGAGGTGGTGAAGGAGCTCGAGCGCCAGGTGCAGGTTTTCGACCGGCTGCAGCACGCACCCGACGTCGACACGGCGCGCCTGTCCGGGTTGTTGCGCAACCTGAACACCCACCGCGAGGATCTGATCGCGCTGGGGCCCCAGTACCTGCGGCCGCTGCGCGAGAACGAGTTCCTGAACGCGGTGAAGCATCGCAGCGCCATCCCGGGCGGCACCTGCGAGTTCGACTTGCCGGAGTACACCCACTGGCTGCGCATGCCCTACGAGCAGCGGTGCAAGGCAGTGAACGGCTGGCTCGAGCCGCTGCAACCCCTCTGTGAAGGCGTCGCCGAGTTGCTGTGGCTGATGCGCGAGTCGGGTGACGCCGCGCAGGTCATTGCCCAGAACGGCGTCTACCAGCACAACCTCGCACGTGACGGCAGTTGCCACCTGCTGCGCGTGAGTCTTGCTGCGGAACAACGGATCTATCCGGAAATCAGCGCCGGCCATCACCGCTTCACGCTGCGCTTCATGAGCTGGCCCGAAGTGAGTGAACGCGCCGTGCAGATCAGCGAAGACCTGCCGTTCGAAATCAAGATCTGCTGAGTTTCTGCAGCGCGCTGACGATGGGCCGGTCGGCGGGCAACAGACCGTGAGCCAGCAAATCGTCTACCGCCAGCCACCGCAGCGGCTGACTCTCCAGGCTGTGCGGCTCGCCGTCCCAGGCGGATACCAGGAATACGCTCAGCCTGACGTCGCGGTCGGGGTACGCATGAGTGTATTCCACGAGCTCCGCGGCCCGGGCAATGCGAATGCCAATTTCTTCCCGCAGTTCACGATCCAGCGCCGCTCGGGGCGTCTCGCCGGCCTGCAGTTTGCCGCCAGGGAACTCCCACGCGCCGCCGGCATGCTTGTCGGGCGGGCGCTGTGCGATCAGGACCCGGCCAGTCGCGTCCCTGAGCACGCCGGCGGCCACGTGGATCGACAACCGCTCGGGCTCAGCCAAGCGCACAGGTCCTCACTGCAGGCGGCCGTGGCAGTGCTTGTATTTCTTGCCCGAACCGCAGGGACAGGGCTCGTTGCGGCCCACCTTCTTTTCCGCGCGAACGAACGGCGTGGCCGGCTCACCGGCCGGCGGGCCCGCCTGCGCCATGCCCGGGGCAGCGGCACCCGCCAGGCCGCCGGGCGCCGGTGCCGGTCGCCCGGGCGGGGCCGCCACCGGCGCGCCACCGGCCACTGGTGACAGTGCCTCGTCGTGGCGGGCCTGGATGCGGCCCTGCGCGCGGCTCTCGTCCACCGCGTCCACATCTTCCTGGCTGCGCAGCCGCGCGCGGCACAACACGCTGATCGTCTCGTGCTTCACCTGGTCCAGCATCTCGCTGAACATGTCGAAGGCCTCGCGCTTGTACTCCTGCTTCGGGTTCTTCTGTGCGTAACCGCGCAGGTGGATGCCCTGGCGCAGGTAATCGAGTCCGGCCAGGTGCTCCTTCCAGTGGGAATCCAGCTGCTGGAGCATCACCACCTTCTCGAACTGGCGCATGATCGGGGCACCGATCTCCTCGACCTTCGCGTCGTACTGGGCGTCGATCGCGGCCAGCACCTTGTCGCCCAACTCGGCGGGCTCCAGGCCTTCTGCGTCCATCAGTGCCTGGACGTCGACATTGGCCCCGAATTCCCGCGCCAGCGCCTGCTGCAGGCCTGGCAGGTCCCACTGCTCGGGCAGTTCCGCCGCGGACACGTGCTGGTTCACGACCTCGTGTACGACTTCCTCGCGGATACCCGCCACCGCGTCGGCCACGTCCTCGGCCGCCATCAGCTCGTTGCGCTGCTGGTAAACGACCTGGCGCTGCTCGTTGGCCACATCGTCATATTCCAGCAGGGCCTTGCGCGCATCGAAGTTGTAGGCCTCGACCTTGCGCTGGGCGCGCTCGATCTGCCGGGTCAGCAACTTGCTCTCAATGGCCTCGCCCTCGCGCATGCCGACCCGCGTCAGCATGTTTTTCGTGCGCTCGGGATTGCCGAAGATGCGCATCAGGTTGTCTTCCATCGACAGGTAGAAGCGACTGGCCCCCGGATCCCCCTGGCGCCCGGCGCGACCGCGCAACTGGTTGTCGATACGCCGCGACTCGTGGCGCTCGGTGCCGATAATTCGCAATCCGCCGGCGTCGAGCACGGTCTTGTGCCGCTCCTCCCAGTCCTTCCGCAGCGCCTCGCGCGCGGCATCTTCACCGAGTTCGCCGAGTTCTGCGGCCAGGTTGCCGCCGAGCACGATATCGGTGCCCCGGCCCGCCATGTTGGTGGCAATGGTCACCGTGCCCGGACGCCCGGCCTCGGTAATGATCTGTGCCTCGCGCTCGTGCTGTTTCGCATTCAGCACCTGGTGTTTGATCTTGGCCTTCTTCAGCACGCCGGACAGGAATTCCGAGGTCTCGATGGAGGTGGTGCCCACCAGCACCGGCTGCGATCGCTCCTGGCAGTCTTCGATGTCTTCGATGATCGCGTCGAACTTGTCTTTCTCCGTCAGGAACACGAGGTCGGGCTGATCATCGCGAATCATGTTCCGGTGCGTCGGAACGACTACCACCTCCAGGCCGTAGATTTGCTGAAACTCGAAGGCCTCGGTGTCTGCCGTGCCCGTCATGCCGGACAGCGTCTCGTACATGCGGAAGTAGTTCTGAAAGGTGATGGACGCAACGGTCTGATTTTCCTGCTTGACCTGCACCCCCTCTTTCGCCTCGACGGCCTGGTGCAGCCCGTCGGACCAGCGCCGGCCCGGCATGGTGCGCCCGGTGAACTCGTCGACAATGACGATTTCCCCGTCCTGCACCACGTAGTCAACGTCGCCCTTGAACAGCGCGTGGGCGCGCAGACCCGCGGTCAGGTGATGCACCAGGCGAATGTTTTTCGGGTCGTACAGGCTCTCGCCCGGCTCGATCAGGCCATCCTTTGCGAACAGCCCTTCCACCTTCTCGTGGCCGCTCTCGGTCAGGTAGGCCTGCTTGGTCTTTTCGTCGACGGTGTAGTCGCCCGGGTAGATCAGCTGGCACTTCACCGGGCTGGCGTCGGCATCGATCTCGAACACGTCGCAGCCCTCGGCTTCGCCGCGGTCGATGGCCTCCTCCAGGCTCATTTCGCCCAGGCCTTCGCCGTCGCGTCCGAGGAGTGCAACCTTCTTCGCGGTCAGGTCGCTGTTGCGCGGCCGGTTGGCATCAATGCCGCGCTCCAGGCGCGGGATCAGCTTGTTGATACGCAGGTACAGGTCGGAACTGTCTTCGGACGGGCCGGAGATGATCAGCGGTGTGCGCGCCTCGTCGATCAGGATGGAATCCACTTCGTCGACAATCGCGAAGGCCAGCTCCCGTTGCATCTGGTCGGCGGTGTGCAGCGACAGGTTGTCCCGCAGGTAGTCGAAACCGAACTCGTTGTTCGTGCCGTAAGTGATGTCGGCTGAATAGGCCGCGCGCTTTTCATCCGGCGTCTGGCCGCTGCGAATGACGCCCACCATGAGCCCCAGGAACTCGTAGACCGGCCCCATCCACGCGGCGTCACGGCCTGCGAGGTATTCGTTCACCGTGACGATGTGCACGGCGTTACCAGACAGCGCGTTCAGGTAGGCCGGCAGCGTGGCCACCAGGGTCTTGCCCTCACCGGTGCGCATTTCAGCGATCTTGCCCTGGTGCAGCGCGATGCCGCCGAGAAACTGCACGTCGAACGGCCGCAAGCCCAGCGTCCTGTCAGCCGCTTCGCGGACGGCGGCGAATGCTTCCGGCAGCAGGTCGTCCAGCGTCGTGCCGTCGGCCAGCCGCTGGCGAAACTCGTCCGTCTTGGCCCGCAGCGCGGTATCGTCGAGGGCCTTGTATTTCTCCTCCAGGCTGCTGGCTTTGTTCACCAGCTTGCCGTACTGGCGCAGGAGCCGCTGATTGCGGCTGCCGAACAATTGAGTCAGGAAGTTTGCCAACAGAGGTCTCCGTGCCGTCCCGCCCACGGCCGCCACGGGCATCATGCCCGGCGGATCCCGGACCCGCCGCGGGAACAAAGCTGGGTATTGTACGGGGATTGGGCGCCGGGTGGTCCGGCCCCGCTCAGGTGGTCTCGCGGATGTGCTTCAGCGGATCGACCGGACGGCCGAGATGCCGCACTTCGAAATGCAGGTTCGGACCCGTGGCGCGGCCGGTGGAGCCCATTAACGCGATGCTCTGGCCCTGCCGTATGTCGTCGCCCACGGCCACCAGGTTTTCTGCATTGTGCGCGTAGCGGGTCACGTAGCCGTTGCCGTGGTTGATTTCCACCATCTTGCCGTAGCCGGAGCGATCACCCGAATAAGTCACCACGCCGGCCGCCACCGCAACGATTTCGGTCCCGGCCCGACCCGCGAAATCCACGCCCCGGTGTGAGGCCGGCTTGCCGGTGAACGGGTCCGTGCGCCGGCCGAAATTGCTCGAGATCCAGCCCGCGCGGACCGGCCGGCCCTGCGGGTACACGCGCTTGTGCAACTTGCGATTCAGCAGCAGGCCTTCCAGCACCATCAGCTGCTGTTCCTGGCCATGCAGGGTCGTATCCAGCTGATTCATTTCGGTCAGCAGTTCTGCCACCTTCGGCGAAGCGGTCGATGCCAGCGCGGCGCTGGCCGGTCCACCCACCGCCGGCGCACTGTCGAAATCGAACTCGCCCTGGTCGAGGTCGGCCATGTTCGTCAGCCGGCGACCGAGCGCATTCATGCGAATGACGTTGGCATTCAGCTGGCCCAGCTTCAGGGCCAGGGCGTCGAGTTCACGACGCGCATCATTCCGCAGGTTGTCCAGCCTCGCCTGTTGCGAAACGACCTCGCCCTGGAGGTCTGTGACTTCGGCCACGGTCCTGGCGGCGGCTTGTTCACCGGCGGAATAGTAGCCGGCTGTGAAACCTGCACCTGCGACCACCCCGACGATGCCGAACAACGTGCCGACCAGGAGCCCGGACATGGAGAGATGGCGGGCGGTACCGCCCCGGCGGAAGATGATTATGTTCATCAGGTCCGTGTTACCCCATACTCCCGGTGCACGGCCCCGCATGTGCCCGACATGGCTGACAGACGAACGGAACTTGGTGCATGCGCAACGCGCAGACTGGCAAGAGCTGTCATTCGGCGACCCCGCTGTCGTAGGTTGTGACCCTTAGATCGGTGGCTTTGCGTCCCCGTCTTTCAACGGGTTTGCCCTTTCGCTGGAAGGACTATGCCGAACGGCATTGCACAGAACAAGGAATTGGATTCACACCTACGGATTTATTTTTTAGACATTATGTCAGATTCTGAACCCAAGTCACTGTCTGGGCTCGCGTCTGATCCTACTTCGCCGCTGGGGCGCTTGGCAATGGAAGCGGCGGCCAGGGTCGCGTTAACAGACCATTTGCGCAACGGGCTCGGCGAATCGCTGGGAGCCCACGTGGCCGGGGCCAATTTGCGGCCCGACGGCACACTGGTGGTCCTGGCCAGCGGCCCGGAATGGG
Source organism: Chromatiales bacterium (assembly GCA_020351875.1). Classification (GTDB taxonomy): domain Bacteria; phylum Pseudomonadota; class Gammaproteobacteria; order Steroidobacterales; genus J054. The sequence goes on from CP070671.1 coordinate 374,314, forward strand.
CCACCCGGCTGCGCTTCGAAAGCGAGCGCATGCTGGCCCTGTGCCGGGCCGTCCACCCGGCGGCCGCGCGGGTCCGTATCCGGGTCAGCCAGGCGGAGTGAACACGGGGCGACCGGCCGGTGCCGGCCGCCCCACCGCTTCAGTCTGCCTGCCGGCGGAGGAAGGCCGGGATATCGAGCAGTTCGAAGGCCGGCTCCGGCGGCGGTGTCGAGTTGTCACCCACGGCCTGCTGGCGAATACCGGTGGGCGTGTCGAACTGTGAATAGTTCGGCCGCTCGCCGGGCACCGCCGCTTTCACGTCGGACACCACCTTGACCTCCGGCGGCTGCTTCACTGCCTGCAGGGGCTGCCCCAGTCCCGTCGCCACCACGGTGACGCGGACGTTGTTGGAAATGTCCGGGTCGATCACCGTACCGACGACCACTGTCGCATCGTCGGCCGCGCACTGCTTCACCGTGTCACCAACCTGCTGGAACTCGCCGATGGACAGGTCCATGCCTGCGGTCACATTGACCAGGATGCCGCGCGCACCCGACAGGTCGATGTCTTCCAGCAATGGACTGGAGATGGCCGCTTCGGCTGCTTCGCGGGCCCGGTCTTCACCGGCTGCCCCGCCGGAGCCCATCATGGCCATGCCCATCTCCGCCATTACCGTGCGCACGTCGGCGAAGTCCACGTTGATGAGTCCTGGCCGGGTAATCAGCTCGGCGATACCCTGCACCGCGCCCTGCAACACTTCGTTGGCCGACTTGAACGCATCCAGCAGCGTGGTCTGCGCGCCGAGCACCGACAGCAGCTTCTCGTTCGGGATCGTGATCAGAGAGTCCACGTACTTGCCCAGGTCGTTGATGCCCTGATCGGCGATACTCAAGCGCTTTTTGCCCTCCATGGAGAACGGCTTCGTCACCACGGCCACGGTCAGGATGCCCAGTTCGCGCGCGACCTGGGCCACGACCGGTGCCGCACCGGTGCCGGTACCCCCGCCTAGCCCCGCGGTAATGAACAGCATGTCGGTACCTTCGATGACCTCGAGGATGCGATCACGATCTTCCATCGCGGCGGCCCGCCCGACATCCGGGTCGGCGCCGGCACCCAGCCCCTTGGTGATATTGCAGCCGATCTGCAACGCCGTGCGCACGTTGCAGCTTTTCAGGGCCTGCGCGTCGGTGTTGGCGCAGATGAAATCCACGCCCTCGATCCCGGTATTCACCATGTGTTTCACGGCGTTGCCACCGCCGCCCCCAACTCCCAGCACCTTGATCACAGCGTTCTGGCTGTAGGCATCCATCAGCTCAAACATCAGCTCTTCCTCCTGACATCAACAACAACTGGCCCCTTGCGAGCCATCCTTTAAAAACCACCCTGGAACCACGCTTTCATGCGCTCCCAGATCTCTCGCAAACTGCTGCCCGTGGGCTCGGCCGAGTCTTTCTCGGCCCGGCTGCGCGCGTACAGCAACAGCCCCACCCCGGTGGCGTGTATCGGGTTGCGCACCACGTCCACCAGCCCGCGCACATGCTGTGGCGTGCCCAGGCGCACGGGCATGTGAAAGACCTCCTCGGCCAGTTCCACCGCGCCTTCCATCTTTGCGCTGCCGCCGGTGAGCACCACGCCAGCGGCCACCATGTCTTCGAAACCGCTGCGCCGCAGTTCGTCGCGAATCAACCCGAACAACTCTTCGTAGCGCGGCTCGACCACCTCGGCGAGTGTCTGGCGCGCGAGCCGCCGCGGCGGCCGGTCGCCGACGCTCGGCACTTCGATGGTCTCTTCCGCATTCGCCAGCTGCGACAACGCACACGCGTACTTGATCTTGATTTCCTCCGCGTACTGCGTGGGCGTGCGCAGGGAGATCGCAATGTCATTCGTGACCTGGTCGCCGGCGATCGGGATCACGGCCGTGTGCTTGATCGCCCCGCCATTGAAAACCGCAATGTCGGTGGTCCCGCCGCCGATATCGACGAGACAAACGCCCAGTTCCATCTCGTCCTCAGTGAGCACCGAGTAGCTCGAAGCCAGCTGCTCCAGCACGATGTCTTCGACTTCCAGCCCGCAGCGCTGTACGCACTTGACGATGTTCTGTGCCGCGCTCGCTGCGCCGGTGACCATGTGCACGCGCGCCTCCAGCCGCACGCCCGACATGCCGATCGGCTCACGGATACCCTCCTGGCCGTCGATCACGAATTCCTGCGGCAGCACGTGCAGGATGCGCTGGTCAGCCGGAATCGCCACGGCCCGCGCTGCATCGATGACCCGGTCGACATCTCCGCGCGTGACCTCACGATCCCGGATCGCGACGATGCCGTGGGAATTCAGGCTGCGCACATGGCTGCCGGCAATCCCGGCGTAGACCGTGTGAATGTCGCAGCCGGCCATCAACTCGGCTTCCTCTACCGCGCGCTGAATGGAGTTGACCGTGGATTCGATGTTCACGACCACACCGCGCTTCAGGCCCCGCGACGGGTGCATGCCAAAGCCGATGACCTCCAGTTCGCCGTCGTCGTGCACCTCGCCGACCACGGCCACGACCTTGGAGGTGCCGATATCCAGCCCCACGATCAGGCCTTTGTCCCCACGCTTAGACATTCGGTGGTGCCGCCTCCCCGGAAACGGCCTGGGCCGGCCGGGCCCGCCAGCCAATCGCGAAGCCGTGCGTGTAACGCATATCCACGTATGCCACCTGCTCGGAATCCACCGCGACGCCGGTGTCCAGCGCGCGGAAAAACCGCGCCAGGCGCTGCTCCACGGCCTCGGCACCCAGGCGCACGACGACGCCGTTGTTCAGCCGGAAGGTCCACGCACCGCGGGCATCGAGGTCGAGACTCAATGCGGCGAAACCCCGCTGCTCGAGCTGCGTTTCGATCTTGAAATACATCGCCGCCACGCGCCGCTCGGCGCCGTCCGGGCCGTTCAGTCGCGGCAACTCTGCGGGCAACCGGTCCTGGTCCTTGACGAACAGCTCACCGCTGTCGTTCAGCAATCCGACGTCGCCCCAGCAGGCGGCCGGCTGCTGCTCGGTGACGTGCACCACCAGCGTGCCGGGCCACCGGCGCTGCACGCTCGCCGTCGCGACCCATGGCAGATTGGTCGCGGCGCGCTGAATCTTGCCCAGGTCGGTGCTGAGAAAGCCGTGGTGCAAATGGTCGGCGAGCGCTTCCTCGAGCTGCATCGCTGACACGTGCTCGAAGGGTCCCTGTACGGACACCGCCGTGATCGGCCGGTCCATCAGCCAGACGGTGCACACGTAAACGGCCACGGTCACACACCCCGCCGCGAGCACGCCCACCACCCGGGTCCAGTTCACCTTTGGCAGCGTCACGCGCGGCTTCGGTGCGGCCTTGCGGCGCCGATTAGGCCGGCCTGCCATCGGCATCCTCCGTGCAGCTGGTTTCCAGGATGCGCCAGACCAGCGCGTCGAAGCCGGTGCCGGCCTGCGCTGCCGCCATCGGCACCAGGCTGTGGCTGGTCATGCCAGGCACCGTATTCACCTCGAGCAGCAGCGGCGCACCGGTGGCATCCAGCATGAAATCCACCCGACCCCAGCCGCTGGCACCGACCGCGCGAAACGCATCCAGCGCCAGCCGGCCGTACTCGGCCTCCTGCTCGGCGGGCAAGCCGCAGGGGCAGATGTAACGGGTTTCGTCGCTGTAGTACTTGGCGTCGTAGTCGTAAAAACCCGCACCTGCGTCGATGCGAATCAGCGGCAACACGTCGTCGTGGAGTATCGCCGCGGTGTATTCCCCGCCGGTCATCCAGCGTTCTGCGAATACCGCCGAGTTGCACGCAGCGGCAGCCGCGTAAGCGGCGGGTAAGCCGCCGGTGTCATCGACCCGTGTCAGCCCGATGCTGGAGCCTTCGTCGGCCGGTTTCACCATGACCGGGAAACCCAGTTCTGCCTCGACGGTCGAAAAGTCTTCCGGCCCGCGCAGTTCGACGAAGTCGGGTGTCGGCAATCCGCAACCGGCAAACAGGCGCTTGGTGCGCAGCTTGTCCATCGCGAGGGCGCAGCCGAGCACACCGCTGCCGGTATACGGGATGCCAAGCAGTGACAGCCAGCCCTGCACGGTACCGTCTTCGCCACCGCGACCGTGCAACGCAATCCAGACCCGGTCGAATCTGTCCGCGCCGAGCTGTGCCTGCAGACCATCAGCCGGATCCATAGCCACCGCATCTACATCGCGCCGAAGCAACGCGTCCAGAACCGCCTGGCCCGTCAGCAGGGAGATTTCGCGTTCCGCCGACGTGCCGCCGAACAACACGGCCACCCGGCCGAAGTCGGCGGCATCGGTCACGGTGCGATAGGCCGTCATGCCGTGCCGCCTCCCACGGCTTCACCCACGATGTGCACCTCAGGCACCAGCGTGATGCCGTGCTGCGCGGCCACCGCGTCGCGCACGTGTGCGATCAGCTGCTCGATATCGGCGGCCGTGGCGGTACCGGTATTGATGATGAAGTTTGCGTGCTTCTCGGACACCACCGCACCGCCGATGGCGTAGCCCTTCAAACCGGCACTGTCGATCAGCCGCGCGGCGTGATCGCCGGGCGGATTGCGAAACACCGAACCGCAGCTGGGCTCGCCCAGGGGCTGGCTGTCCTGACGTTGCTGCAGCATGTCCTTCAATCGTTCCAGCGCGGCGGCATCGACCCGGTCGAACTGGAACTGCGCCGACAGGAACCATTCGCCGGCCGGGCCGCGCACGTGCCGATAACCGATCTCGTAATCCGCCGGCGTGCGGCGGCGCACGACACCGGCGCGATCGATCGTGTCGACGGCGACCACCCGGTCCCAGGTCTCACCGCCGAAAGCCCCCGCGTTCATTGTCAGCGCCCCGCCCACGGTGCCGGGAATGCCGGCCAGGAACTCCGCCGGTCCCAGGCCCCAGCGGGCACAGCGCCTGGCCAGCGCGGTACAGGGCACGCCGGCGCCCGCTTCGACTCTGCCGCCGTCGAGCTGCTGCGACTCACCCAGGGCCTTCGCAGTCGCTATCACCACCCCGCGCACACCCCCGTCACGAACCAGCAGGTTGCTGCCGAGCCCAACCCACAGCACCGGTGTGTCGGCATCGAGTGCCTGCAGGAAACTCACGAGTTCGTCGCGGGTGTCTGGCCGGAAGTACACATCGGCCGGCCCACCCACGCGCCAGGACGTGTGCCGCGACATGGGCTCATTGCGCAACACGGCGGCCGCGGCGGGTTTGCGTGCGGCCGCGTTCATGGCACCACCTGCCTGGCAATGGCCAGCTTCGCGGGCAGCGTCGCGGCGACCGCGCCGATGTCGCCGGCCCCGAGCGTCAGCACAAGGTCACCGGCCTGCAGCACGTCGTTCAGCCGCTCCGGCAAACTGTCCAGGTCGGTCACCAGGACCGGTTCCACCCGCGCGCGGGAGCGAATCGCGCGGCAAATGGCCCGCCCGTCGGCGCCGGCAATCGGCGCTTCGCCGGCCGGGTAGACCTCACAGACGAAGAGCTGGTCGGCGGTGCACAGGGCCGCTGCAAAATCGTCGAGCAGATCGCGCGTACGCGTGTACCGGTGGGGCTGAAACACGACGACGAGTCGGCGCTCCGGCCACGCTTCGCGGGCCGCGGCCATGGTCGCGATGATTTCCGTCGGGTGATGACCGTAGTCGTCCACGAACAGAACCTTGCCGGCTCGGGTCGCCACCTCATCCAGGACCTGCAGGCGCCGCTCGATGCCGGCAAAACTGTTCAGTGCTGTGGCCAGTGCCGCATCGCTGAGGTCGAGCTCGTGGGCAATCGCGCACGCAGCCAGGGCATTCAGCACGTTGTGACGGCCCGGCAGGTTCAACGTGATGGCGAGGGGCTGGTCGCGACCGGGCAACCAGGCGTTAAAACGTGACTGGATCCCGTCCGCCACGATGTCCGAGGCCCGCACGTCCGCGGCGGCCGCCGTGCCATAAGTCAGGGTCGCGCGCTGCACTGCGGGCAGCACCGCAGCAACGCCGGGGTCGTCCAGGCACAGCACGGCCAGCCCGTAGAACGGCAGGTTGTGCAGGAACTGCAGGAATGTCTCGCGGAGTTTTTCCACGTCGCCGCCGTAGGTGTCCATGTGGTCGACATCGATGTTCGTGACGACCGCAATAACCGGCTGCAGGTGCAGGAACGACGCATCACTCTCGTCGGCTTCCGCCACCAGCCACGGGCCGGTACCGAGACGACTGTTGGTGTCGGCACTCTTCAGGCGCCCGCCGATCACGAAGGTGGGGTCTTCGCCCGCCTCGGCAAGCACGCTGGCCACCAGGCTCGTGGTCGTGGTCTTGCCGTGCGTGCCGGACACCGCGATCGCCCGCCGGAAACGCATCAGTTCGCCGAGCATTTCCGCACGCTGCACGATGGGCTTGCGCGCGTCGCGGGCAGCGACCACTTCGGGGTTCTCCGGATCGATGGCCGTCGACACCACGATCACATCGGCACCCGCTACGTTGTCGGCACGGTGGCCAATCTGCACCGTGGCACCCAGCCGGGCGAGACGCCTGGTCATCGCCGATTCGCGCAGGTCCGAACCCTGCACCCGGTAGCCGAGATTCACCAGGACTTCGGCGATACCGCCCATGCCGACGCCGCCGATGCCGACAAAGTGAATGCAGTTGATCTTGCGCATGCGCGCGTTCATCGACCGGCACCCCACTGCAGGCAGCTGTCGGCCACGGCGCGGGTTGCCGCCGGCTGGGCCAGCGCCCGCGCCGCGCGCGCGCGCCCCAGCACGAGCTCGCGATCGTCGATGCAAGCCTCGATCTCCGCCGCGAGTCGCTCCGGCGTCAGCTCGGCCTGCGGGATCAGCACGCCGGCGTTCGCGTCGGCCAGGAACCGCGCGTTACGGGTCTGGTGGTCGTCCACCGCCGCGGGAAAGGGCACGAATACTGCGCCGATGCCGGCTGCCGCCAGCTCTGCGATCGTCAGTGCACCGGCCCGGCAGATGACCAGGTCCGCCCATGCATAGGCTGCCGCCATGTCGACGATGAAGGGTTCCACCCGCGCCGCCACATCGGCATCGCGATAAGCGGCGGCGGCGCGTTCGAAAGTATTGCGCCCCGCCTGGTGCAGGATTTCCGGGCGCCGCTCGTCAGCGATGCGGGCCACGGCCAGGGCCACTGTCTCGTTCAATGCCAGCGCGCCCTGGCTGCCGCCCAGCACCAGCAGCCGCAGCGGCCCGGTGCGCCCGGCCAGGCGCTGCTCCGGCGCCGGCAACGCGATGATCTCCGGCCGCACCGGGTTGCCGACGACACGTGCGGGTATCCGGCTGGAAAAGCTGCCCGGGAAGGCAGCCAGCACTTCCCGGGCTAAGCCAGCCAGAAGACGATTCGTAAGCCCCGCAACAGAATTCTGTTCGTGAATAATCAGCGGCCGCCCCAGCAGCCAGGCCGCCAGGCCGCCGGGGCCGGACGCGAAGCCCCCCATGCCGAGCACCGCGCGCGGGCGGCGGCGGCGCACCACGCGCAGGGCGTCGAACAGCGCAACAGCGAGCCGCCACGGTGCGAGGAACCAGGTCCAGAGGCCCTTGCCGCGCAAACCGCTGACGCGCACCCACTCCAGCGCAATGCCCGCCGCGGGCACCAGCTCCGCCTCGATGCCGCGCCGGGTGCCAAGCCAGACCACAGGCGCGTCGCGGCTTTCCAGTTCACGCGCCACCGCGAGCGCGGGAAACACGTGTCCGCCCGTCCCACCGGCCATGATCAGTACCGGCTGCGTCATGCCACGACTCTCCGGCGCCGCGTTTTGCGCGGCACGGGCTGGCGGTTTTCCCAGTCGATACGCAGCAACAGCGCCAGTGCGATCAGCGTGACGATCATGCTGCTGCGGCCGTAGCTGACCAGCGGCAGCGGCAATCCCTTGGTGGGCAACACGCCCATGTTCACGCCCACGTTGATGAACGCCTGCAGTCCCTGCCAGGCGGCGATACCGAAGGCGAGGTTGGCCTGGTAAAGGCGCCCGTTCGCGGCGCTGGCACGGGCAATCTGCAATGCGCGCCAGGTCAGTGCGCCGAACAACAGGATCACACCCACGCTACCCAGCAGCCCGAACTCTTCGGCAATCACCGCAAACACGAAGTCCGTGTGGGCCTCGGGCAGATAGAAAAGTTTCTGCACGCCGTTGCCGAGCCCGAGCCCGGCCCATTCCCCGCTGCCCACGGCGATCAGCGACTGGACGAGCTGAAAGCCCTTCGCATACGGATCCGCCCATGGATCCATGAAGCCCAGCACGCGGCCGAGCCGATAGTCCGACGTGCCGACCAGCAGCGCTGCTGCCAGCGTGAACAGCCCGCCGATCAACAACAGGTCGCGAATGCGGGCACCGGCGACGAACAGGATCGCGACGGAGACCACCATCAATACGACCGCGGAACCGAAGTCCGGCTGCAGCAGCAGCAACAGGCAGGCCGGGCCGATCAGCAACATGGGCTTCACGAAACCGCTGGCCGACGTACGCAGCGCATCTGAATGCCGCACCGCATAGCCTGCGATCCACATGAACAGCAACAACCGGGCCGGCTCTGCGGCCTGGATATTGATGCCGCCAATCCTGAGCCAGCGGGTACTGCCGTTCACGGTATTGCCGAGCCCCGGAATCAGCACCGCGGCCAGCAACACCATCGCGAGGCACGGCAGCATTAAACCGGCCCGTTCCCATGTATCCGTCGGCACGCGCAGCGCAATCGCGCCGCACGCGATGCCGAGTAATGCGGCCACCGCCTGGCGTTCGACATAGAAGAACGGATCGCCCGTGCTGCGCTCTGCCAGGGCAACGGACGCGGATGACAACATGACCAGGCCGCCGCCGAGCAGCAGGCCCACAATCAATAACAGCGCCGGGTCGAGGCTGGAGACCAGGCCTTTCGCTGTCGCCGGCCGGCTCATGAACCCTGCCCCTTGGCCGCCGCGCAGAACGCGTCGCCCCGCGCCGCGTAGTCGGTGTACATATCGAGACTGCTGCATGCCGGTGCGAGCAGCACGGTGGTGCCGGGATTCGCCAGCGCACCCGCAACGGCCACCGCTTCGTCCATGTCGGCGACCATGCAAACCTCGCAAACCCGTTGCAGTGCCGCCGCCAGCCGCTCACGGTCCTGGCCCAGCAATACCGCCTTGCAGTCGCGACCGTGCAGTGCGTCGGCCAGCGCAGAAAACTCGGCACCCTTCGCATCACCGCCCGCGATCAGTACCAGCGGTCCCGGCACGCCGTTCACGCTCGTGACCGCAGCGCCGACGTTGGTCGCCTTGGAATCGTCGATCCATGTCACGCCGGCGCCGCGATGAACGCACTGCATTCGGTGGGGCAGGCCGGGAAAGTCGCGCAGTCCCGCGACCATGGACTGCGGATCGGCGCCGAGAGCCGCGCCCAGTGCGAGGGCTGCCAGCGCGTTCGCGTAGTTGTGGCGCCCGGCCACCTGCAGGTCTGCCGCTCGCAGCAGCGGCCGCTCCCCGCAGGCCAGCCACGCGTCGCCGTCGCGCTGCAACAGGCCGAAGTCACCCGGCTCCGGGGCCAGCAGCGTGAACCCGGAGACCACGGCATCACGACCCGGGAGCGCAGCCAGCGCCGGCTCATCGCGGTTCACGACGGCATGACGGCAGGCGAGGTAGATGCGCTGCTTCGCCTGCGCGTAAGCGTCGAAACTCGTGTGCGAGTCGAGGTGATCGGGCGACAGGTTCAACACGACGGCCACCGCGGCCGCGATCGGCCGAGTGCGCTCCAGTTGAAAACTCGACAGTTCCAGCACGTAGGCATCAGCACTGGCATCGAGCAGGTCCAGCGCCGGTGTCCCGAGATTGCCGCCGGCGGGCGCATGCCAGCCGGCCCCGGCCAGCGCCGCTGCCGTCATCGCGGTGACGGTGCTCTTGCCGTTGGAGCCGGTCACGGCCACCACCGGCGCGCGACACTCGCGCATGAACAGGTCAATGTCGCTGCAGATCTCCAGGCCCCGCTCGTGCGCCTTGACCAGCAACGGCAAATCCAGCGGCACACCCGGTGATACGACCACCTGCTCCACCGTGTGCGGCAACTCCGGTAATGCGGGCCCCGAGTACAGGGTGGACTCGGGCATGGCCGCGGCAATCGCGGCGCGGCCCGGTGCGGCGCCGCGCGTGTCGCAAAAGACCGCGGTATCACCGCGCGCCGCAAGATAGCGCGCCACCGAGGCGCCCGTTGCACCCATGCCGAGTACCAGCACCCGACACTGTCCATGCGTTGCCTGCTCACCCATTGCCAGCGCCGTCCCCCGCATCACCGAATCTTCAGGCTCGACAGGCCGACCAGTACGAGAATCACCGTGATGATCCAGAAGCGCACGATGACCTTCGGCTCGGCCCAGCCCTTGAGTTCGTAGTGGTGGTGCAGCGGCGCCATGCGAAACACGCGCCGACCGGTCAGTTTGAAAGAGGTCACCTGGATGATCACGGACAGGGTCTCGATCACGAACAAGCCGCCCATGATGGCAAGCACCAGTTCCTGGCGAACCACGACGGCGACCGTGCCCAGCGCGGCACCGAGAGCCAGCGCGCCGATGTCACCCATGAACACCTGGGCCGGATAGGTGTTGAACCACAGGAAACCCAGCCCGGCCCCGGCCAGCGACGCGCAGAACACCATCATTTCGCCGGCGCCGGCGACGTAGGGGATGCCGAGGTAACCGGAGTAGATCGCATTGCCGGCTGCATAGCCGAACACACCCAGGGCCGCACTCACCAGCACCGCGGGCATGATCGCCAGGCCGTCGAGACCGTCCGTGAGATTCACCGCGTTGCTGGCGCCGACGATCACGAGATAGGCGAAGGGCACGAACAGGATGCCCAACGGAATCATCACGTCTTTCAGGTAGGGCACCAGCAGCGACGTTTCGTAGGGCTCTTCCGCCAACTGGTACAGCGCAACGGCAACGACGATCGCCGCGAGTGACTGCCAGAAGTATTTTGCGGCCGGGCGCAGGCCGGCCGGGTCCTGCAGGATCAGCTTGCGGTAGTCATCGACGAAGCCGATCAGGCCGAAGGCCAGCGTGACGCCCACCACGATCCACACGTAGCGGTTGCTGAGGTCGGCCCACAACAGCGTGCTGGCGATAATCGCCACGAGTATCAGCGCGCCGCCCATCGTGGGCGTACCGGCCTTCAGCAGGTGCGTGTCCGGCCCGTCCTGGCGCACCGTTTCACCGATCTGGCGCACGTGCAGGCGACGGATCATCACCGGCCCGAAGACCAGCGAGATGATCAGCGCGGTGAGCGCGCCCATGATGGCCCGCATCGTGATGTAGTTGAAAACATTGAAGCCGCTGACGAAGCGGGTCAGGTAATCGAAGAGCCAGGCCAGCACTGTCAGCCCTCCCCGCCCGCGGCGACCAGTGCGGCCGCCACCTTTTCCATGCCCATGCTGCGTGAACCCTTCACCAGCACCGTGACCCCCGCCCCGAGGTCTTTCTGTGCAGCCGCGATCAATGCCTCCCGCGACTCGAACCAGTCGCCCCCGTCGCCGAAGGCCGTGGCGGCTTCGCGCGCGTGATCGCCAACGCACAGCAAACGATCGATACCGGCGTCGCGGGCCGCTGCACCGCAATCCCGGTGCAGCTCGAGGCTGTCCGGGCCCAGTTCCTTCATGTCACCCAGCACCAGCCAGGTTTCGCCCGGCTGGGCGGCGAGAAACCCGACGGCCGCGAGCACGGACGCCGGGTTGGCGTTGTAGCTGTCGTCGTACACCACGGCGCCAGTGGCCGACTCGAGCCGGCGTAAACGCCCCGCCGGCTGTGCCGCTTTCGCCAGCCCGTCCTGCACGGCGCCGCGGTCCACGCCCACCGCCAGGGCCGCAGCGGCGGCGGCCAGCGCATTGCTCACGTTGTGCTGCCCTGCCATGGCAAGCCGCACGGGAAAATGTGTGTCGGGCAGGTGCAGCGTGAATTCCAGCGAGCTGCCGTTCTCGCGGATGTCCGTTGCCCGCACGTCCGGATGCGGACCCAGGCCGAAACTCAGCGCGCGGCAACCCGGGCAGCGCGCCAGCCAGTCGTCGAAGAAAGGATCGTCGCGATTGATGATCGCGGTGCCGTCCGCAGGCAGCGACGCGAACAGCTCACCCTTGGTCTTCGCAACAACTTCCAGGCTGCCGAAACCTTCCAGGTGGGCCGGCCCGGCATTCGTCACGATGCCGATGGTCGGCTGTGCGATGGCAGCGAGCGACCCGATCTCGCCGGGCGCACTCGCACCCATCTCGAACACCGCCGCCTGGTGCAACGCACGCAGTTCCAGCACCATCAGCGGCAGGCCAATCTCGTTGTTCAGGTTGCCCCGCGTCGCGAGCACCGCAGCGTCATCACCGGTATGGGCGCGCAGGATCGCCGCGGTCATGTCCTTGACCGTGGTCTTGCCGTTGCTGCCGGTAACGCCGATCACCGGCATGGCGAAACGTTGGCGCCACACGCGCGCGAGTTCGCCCAGCGCGTCGCGGGTGTCCGGCACTACGACCTGGGCCAGGTCACTGGCGACGTGCCGTTCCACCAGCGCGCCCGCCGCGCCGAGGCGCGCCGCGTCGACCACGAAATCCGCCGCGTCGTAGTTGGCCCCGCGTAATGCAACGAACAGTTCATCTTCGCGCAGGCTGCGCGTATCGGTGCTGACGGCATCGAAGGCACGATCCGCGCCATGCAGCACGCCGCGCACCGATTCCGCCACCATGCCGAGCGTGGCCATGCTCATTCCGCCTGCCCGAGGGCGTCGCGCGCCATCTGCTGATCGGAAAATGCGTGGCTCTCCCCGGCCACGATCTGCACCGCCTCGTGGCCTTTGCCGGCGATCAGAACCGCATCGCTGTCACCGGCAGCGTCCACGGCAAACCGGATCGCCTCGGCGCGATCGCGAATGATGCGCACCTTTTGTTGATCTGCGATGCCGGCGCGGATTTGCGCCACGATGGCGTCGGGGTCTTCGCCACGCGGATTGTCATCCGTCAGCAGCACATGGTCGGCAAGCGATGCGGCGATCGCTCCCATCGGGGCGCGCTTGCCTGCATCTCGCTCGCCGCCGCAGCCGAAGACACACCACACGCTGCCGCGACTGTGCGACCGCACGGCTTTCAGCGCGTTTGACAGCGCGTCGGGCGTGTGCGCGAAGTCGACGATCACGGCCGGTCCGCGACCTTTCGTCGACACCCGTTCGAGGCGACCCGGCGGAGCCACTGCCCGACTCAAGGCCGCCGCCGCCGCGTCCAGCGGCAAGCCATGCCCCAGCAGGATGCCGGCCGCCATGACCAGGTTTTCCGCATTGCACTCGCCCCACAGCGGACTGTCGATCGACGCCGTGCCGAAGTCGCCGCTCAGGGCGAGCCCGATGCCATCGCAACGCGTCGCCGTAAGCCGGCCGATCAGGCGCACCGCGGGCGGCGCGTCACCGCCGGCAACCAGGGCAACGGTGATGGCGTCGGTGGCCGTCGGTAGGCGATCGCGCAGTTGCCGGCCGCGTGCGTCCCCGAGATTGATCACCGCCGTAGGGACTGCCGTATCCAGGAACAGCCTGGCCTTCGCGGCGCTGTAACGTGCCATGTCGCCGTGGTAATCGAGGTGGTCGCGACTGATATTCGTCAGTGCTGCGACTTTGAAACGCACGCCGTTCACGCGGCCCTGGTCCAGCGCATGGGACGACACTTCCAGGACGGCGTGCGCGGCGCCTGCATCCGCGAACTGGCGCAGGCGGTGGTGCACTTCGACGCTGCCCGGTGTCGTCAGCGCGGTGGCCTGCAACGCCGGCAAACGACCGAAACCGAGCGTGCCCGAATACGCCGCGGCGTTACCGCTGGCTTCCAGTGCCTGCACGACGAGCCACGCGACCGTGGTCTTGCCGTTTGTCCCCGTGATACCAGTGACCGCCAGTTCGCGCGACGGCGCGTCGTAATAGCGATCGGCCAGCCGGCCCTGCAGGCCACCGAGACCGGGCACCGCGAAGGCCACGATGTCGTCCGGAACCGCCGGCTCGGCGATTCCCGGCCCGGGCTCCCAGGCCACGGCGACGGCACCCGCGGCCAGCGCGTCGCCCAGGTAGCGCAGGCCGTGGTGACGCTGCCCGGCGCAGGCGAGAAACAAGGCACCCGGCGTGACCCGCCGGCTGCTCGCGCTCAGACCGGTCACGCGCCTGGCTGGCACATCTGCACCGCAATCGCGGAACAGGTCTGTCAGCAATATGGAGCAGCCGGCCGTCATCGCGCCGTCGCCGCCAGGGTCGTGCGGCTGTCTTCGAGCATGAAGTTGTCGGGCGCCACGGCGAGAATGCGTAACGCGCCTTCCATGACTGCCGAAAACACGGGCGCGGCCACCGTACCGCCGTAGTATTCGCCGGCGCGGGGATCATCGACGATGACGACAGCCGCCAGTCGCGGGGCAGTGGCCGGCGCCAGCCCGGCGAACACCGCAACGAAACGATTGTCGGCATAACCGCCCGGGGCGATCTTGCGCGCGGTACCCGTCTTGCCGGCAACGCGATAATTGGCCACGTTGGCCGCCGCGCCGGTGCCGTCCGGACCGACCACCGTTTCCAGCATTGCCAGCACCTGCTGCGCCACGTCCTCGCGAATCACCCGCCGCGGTATCGGTGGGTCTTCAACCCGAAGCAGAGATACCGGCCGCTGCAGGCCACCGGCCGCGAGAATTGCGTAGGCCTGGGCCAGTTGCAGCGGCGTCATGGACAAGCCGTAACCGTAGGCCAGCGTGGCCTGACTGATCGGGCGCCAGTTGGAATGGTGACTCAACAACCCGCCGGACTCGCCGGGAAAGCCGCTGGCGCTGGGCCGGCCCAGGCCGAAGCGTGTCAGCACGTCATACAGCTGCTCGGGCTCCAGGGACATGGCCACCTTGGTCGCGCCCACGTTGCTGGACCGCGCGAGCAGTGTGGCGAGATCGATGCGCCCGTGATTGCGCTTGTCCTTGATCAGCTTGGCACCCACCTGGATGAATCCGGGCGCGGTATTCACGACCGTGTCCGGCTGGTACTGCCCGCTTTCCAGCGCCGCAGCCACGACCAGCGGCTTCAACGCGGAACCGGGTTCCAGGATGTCGGTGATGGCCCGGTTGCGATAGCGTGCCGCGTCTCGCTGGGTGCGATCATTCGGGTTGTAGGCCGGCTGGTTGACCATGGCCAGCACTTCCCCGGTGGCAATGTCGAGTACGACGACGGATCCGGATGCCGCGTCGTGCTGTTGCACCGCGCCCTTCAACGCCCGGTACGCGAGGTACTGGATGCGCAGGTCGATGGAAGACGCGAGCGTCCGCCCGGGACTGGCCGGCTCGATGGCCTCGACATCCTCGACCACGCGACCGAGGCGATCTTTCAGCACCTTGCGCTGGCCCGGCCGCCCGGCGAGCCAGTGGTCGTAGGCCAGTTCGAGCCCTTCCTGGCCGGCATCGTCCACGTCCGTGAACCCGACCAGGTGACCGGTCACTTCACCGGCCGGGTAGTAGCGACGGTACTCACGCAGCCGGTCGACGCCGGGCAGGTCCAGCGCCAGGATCTTCTCGGCGTCGGCCGGGTTCATGTGCCGGCGCAGGTACAGGAAGCGCTTGTCGCCATTGCGGGTGAGCCGCCGGGCCACGCGTTCCGGGTCTTCGCCAAGCGCCCTCGCCAGCGCCGGAATCTGCTCGGGTACGCGCAACAGTTCCTGCGGGTCGACCCAGATGCTGTCCACGGGCGTGCTCACGGCCAGGGACTGGCCGTTGCGGTCCATGATGGCGCCCCGGTGCGCGACGATTTGTGCGACACGCAGGTGCCGCGCGGCGGCCTGTTCGTTCAGGAAATCCTTGTTGAATACCTGCAATTGCACCGCGCGCCCGAGCAGCACCAACGCACCCAGCAACATGCATGCCGCGACGAAGTGCGAGCGCAGACGGAACGAGTTCAGCAAACTTTGCGTCGCAGTGGCCTTGCGCGCCATCAGGGGAGCATCCGCAATTGTTCCGGACGAGGCTCGCCCATGCCGATTTCCTCGCGCGCCATGCGCTCGACGCGGGCGTGCGTGGACCAGGCGCTCTGCTCGATCTGCAGCTGTCCCCACTCCATCTCCAGCCGGTCACGCTCGCGCTGCAGCACCTGCAACTCGGAATAGAGCTTGCGCGACTCGTGCTTCGCATAGACCGTGGCGATCGCAGACACGACCACCGCCAGGCCCAGCGCGAGTTCCGCCAGTCGCTTGATGTTGCGGCGCCCGTTCACAGTCGCTCCGCCACGCGCAGGGTGGCGCTGCGAGCACGCGGGTTCGCTGCGGTCTCGGCAGCCGACGGCCGGATCGCCCGGGTGGGCAAGCGCAGCGTCGGCCGCGCCGAATCGGGCACCACGGGTAACCGGGCCAGGGCCGGGTCAACGCGCGCGTGATCGCGCATGAAGCGCTTGACCCGGCGGTCTTCCAGGGAATGGAAACTGATCACGCACAGCCGACCGCCCGGCGCGAGGCAGCCTGCCGCCTGCTGCAAGCCCGCGTCCAGTTCGTGCAGCTCGTCGTTCACGTGCATCCGGATCGCCTGGAAGCTGCGGGTTGCCGGGTGCCTGGCACCTGGACGCCGCGGCACGACGCCTTCGATCAGTGCCGCGAGTTCCCCTGTCGTGCTAATGGCTTTCTCCTGCCGCCGCTCACCGATCGCCCGCGCGATCCGGCCTGCTGCCGGCTCTTCGCCCAGTTGTCGTAACACCCGGGCAATGTCTTTTTCTGCCGCTGCGTTCAACCAGTCGGCCGCGCTGATCCCGCTGGCCGGGTCCATGCGCATGTCCAGCGGTCCGTCCTTGCCAAAACTGAAGCCCCGGTCTGCGGCGTCGAGCTGTGGTGACGACACGCCGAGGTCCAGCAGAATTCCGTCAAAGGCATCGATTTGCAGTTGCTGTCGCCACGCATCCAGTCCGCTAAAGCGCCCTTGATCAACGACCAGCCGTGGGTCTGCAGCGGCAAGACGCTCACCCTCGGCGACGGCTGCCGGGTCACGGTCCAGCGCATAGACCCTGCCCTGCGGGCCGAGCCGCGCCAGGATCGCGAGGCTGTGGCCGCCGCGCCCGAAAGTGCAGTCGAGATAAGCCCCATCGACGCGAATCGCCAGTTGCTCCAGAACCTGGTCCCGCAGTACGGGAACATGCTGCCCCACTCCAGCACCCCTCGATCGGCGCGAGGATGCGTTCAAGCCTTCGACCAGCGACTAGATCGTCAGCGATTCGAGATCTGCCGGCAGTCCCAGGCCATCGTCGCCGGTGTCCGCCAACCACTCGTCCCGCCGGCTGTTCCAGCGCGCCTCATCCCACAATTCCAATTTGCCGCCCTGCCCGATCAGGATGGCCTGCTTCTCCAGGCCGGCGAATTCACGCAGCTCCCGCGGCACGAGTACGCGTCCGTTCGCGTCGATCTCGATCTCTGTCGCGTAGCCCACCATCAGGCGTTGCAGGCGCCG
Source organism: Chromatiales bacterium (assembly GCA_020351875.1). GTDB lineage: Bacteria > Pseudomonadota > Gammaproteobacteria > Steroidobacterales > J054. The sequence goes on from CP070671.1 coordinate 391,711, forward strand.
CGCCTTGGGCTGAAAACTCGGTAAGCGCATGATTTTGCGTTCAATTTCTTCCCAATCCGGCAACGGGTAAAGAAGCAGGCAGTAGTCTGGGTCCACGGTGCACACCACCTGTCCGTCACCACGGGCCGCCAGGCGCTCCCGGTGACGCACCGGTATGGCCATCCGTCCCTTGGCATCCAGGGTGACTTTGGTCGCGCCGCGAAACATCCCCAAACGGACAAAACTGCCCATTTCCTCCCACAATTTTCCACTTCTCGACACTATAGGGAGGCCATCCGGGTGCGTCAACCGGAAAATCCCATTTAATGCTTGCCTGACAGCCACTTAGCGCCGGTTTCGGGGTTGAAAACAGGGGCTTTTTCGGCCCCCGTCTTGACATAAATCAGGGGCTTAACGCGGATAGCTGACGGTGGTTGGAACTGCCGGACTCGACCGGCCCGCGAACCCGTCCGGGCCAGCGGTCGCAATGGCCTTGCGCAAGGGGAAAAGGAGTCGGCCGATAAGCCGGGTTCTGTCGAGGGCAACCATTCATCTGGGACCGCCGTCACCGGCGGCCTCATGCGACCTACCCGGGAGCCCGGGCGGACGCCGGTGCGCGGACCGAAGCCCGCGCTGCTCCCCTATTTGGTCTTGCTCCGGGTGGGGTTTGCCGTGCCGCGGCGTGTTACCACCCGCGCGGTGCGCTCTTACCGCACCATTTCACCCTTACCGGCCGGGGCCGGCGGTATATTTTCTGTGGCACTTTCCGTGGGCTCGCGCCCCCCAGGCGTTACCTGGCACCCTGTCACGCTGGAGCCCGGACTTTCCTCCCGGCACGCGGCCGGGCGGCTGCCTGGCCGACTCCGGCGTGTACCTTAGGCCATCACTCCGGGTCCGGCAAGCGGGCCAGCCGGTACGCGTCGGCGCGTTTGGCCCCGGTAATGCGCGCCGCCAGCGCTGCCGCGCGGCCGGGCGGCAGCTCCTGGACCAGCAGGCCGAATATCCGCTCCAGCTCGGCGTCCGCCGGGCCGCGGTCAGCCAGCTGCCCGCCGACGACCAATGTCAGCTCACCGCGGTCGGCGCCTTCGTCACTGCGGCGCAATTCGCGCAGTTCCGCGAGCGTCCCGCGCTGAATTGTCTCGTGGCGCTTCGTCAGTTCCCGGCATAGCGTCGCGGGCCGGTGGGGCCCAAGGATGTCGGCGAGGTCGGCCAGGCATTCGTCAATGCGGTGCACGGCCTCATAGAAGACCAGGGTTTGGGGGTACGCGGCGATGATCTGCAGGCGCCGGCGCCTGGCCGCAGCCTTCGGTGGGAGAAAGCCCTCAAAATGAAAGCGGTCGCTGGGCAGGCCGGCGACCGACAGCGCAGCGATGACGGCGCTGGGTCCGGGCACCGGGCACACCGGCAATTGCGCTTCGCGCAACGCGGCCAGCAGGCGATATCCGGGATCACTCACCAGCGGGGTGCCAGCGTCACTGACCAGTGCCACGTCCTGGCCGCCGCGCAGCTTCTCCAGCAACTCGCCCACGCGCCGGGTCTCGTTGTGTTCATGCAGTGAGAGCAGCGTCTGCTGCACGCCCAGGCGGGTTAGCAATTGCCCGGTGCGCCGCGTATCCTCGCACGCCACCACGGCGACAGTCTCGAGGATCCGCCTCGCCCGCGGACTCAGATCGTCCAGATTGCCGATGGGCGTGGCCACGACATACAGCGTCCCCGGTGCGACGCTCACCGGCTTCGTTCCCGGCAGTGCCGGTGTCTTGATGCTGCGCTGACGGACATCGTGGCCGGGGCTCCGTGGGCGGAATTGGGAAGTGGGGCAAATGAGTCTTCGCAAAGCGAGTGTAAAGGGCGCGCGCCGCGACCGGAAAAACCCGCAGCGCAGCACCTGGCTGACCGGGGCAAGCCTGGGGCTGCTGCTGGTTATCGCGGCCTGCGCCCCGTTGCAGCGAGAAGCCGAGCCCGGCGCCGAAGACCCGGGCGTCCGCGAGGCCACGGCGCTGGCTGGCCAGGGCCGACACGACAAGGCGGCCGAGGCTTACCTGCGCCTTGCCGAGGGCGCCACGGGCCCGCTGAAGGAGCGCTACCAGATTCGTGCGGCCCGTGAACGGCGCCTGGAAGGGCAACTGGATGCCGCCCAGGCCATTCTCGACAGCCTGGCGGAACCCATCAGCGAGGAAAACCTGCTGGGCTGGGCACAGGTCGCCGGCGACATCGCCATCGCGCGGGACGACCCGGCGGTGGCATTGGCCGTGATCGTGCGGGCACCGCGCACATCCAAACCGGCGGCGGCGGCCGAGATCCAGAGAATCCGGGGCGAAGCCCAGTTCCGGCTCGGTGAACCGCTGCGGGGCACCGAAGCCCTGCTCGAGCGCGAGGTCTGGCTTAGCAGCGCGACTGCGATCGCCGACAACCAGCGGCTGTTGTGGTCCCTGTACCAGCGCTATGGCGCCGCGACGGACGTGCCGATTACCAGCATCCAGGACCCGGTGTTGGCGGGCTGGCTCAAGCTCGGACGACTCGCAGCCGACCGGCGCAGCGGCCGCGCCGGCATGGCGCTCGCGCTGCGCAACTGGCAACAGGCGAACCCCCAGCATCCCGCTAACAGCGTGCTTGTGCCAGAGTTGCTGGCCGACCTCAAGACGGCCGCATTCCTGCCGGACCGGGTCGCGCTTTTACTGCCGCTCAGCGGTCGCCAGTCGCTGGCCGGCGCGGCGGTCCGGGACGGTTTCATGGCCGGTTTCTACCATGCCAGGGGCGAACAGACACCGGCCATTCGGATCTACGACACGGTGCAGGATGGTGTCGTGAACGCGTATCGCCGCGCGGTGATCGACGGCGCCCAGGTCGTGATCGGACCGCTGCTGAAAGACCAGGTTGCGATGCTGGCAACCAGCAGCAGCGGACTGGAGGTCCCGACACTCGCGCTCAATTTCCTGCCCGACGACATACCCGCCCCGCCGGGCCTGCTGCAGTTTGCGCTGGCGCCGGAAGACGAAGCGGCAGCGACCGCCGAGCGCGGCATCGCTGAGAGAAAACTGCGGGCCATCGCACTGGTGCCGAACGACGACTGGGGACGGCGCGTGCTGAACAGTTTCGCCGCCACCTACCAGGGCTTGGGTGGAGTGCTGGTGGACTACCGGATGTACCAACCCGCCGGCCGGGATTTCTCCTACGGCCTCCAGGATGTGCTGCTGATCGGCGAGAGTCGTGATCGCATGACGCGACTACAGGCAAATCTCGGTATTGAGCTTGGATACGAGCCGCGACGACGCAGCGACGTGGATTTAATCTTCATGGCGGCGCCCGCGGACACGGGCAAATTGTTGCGGCCGCAGTTGCGCTTCTATTACGCGGGCACCATTCCCACCTATTCAACGTCGGCCATTTATATCGAAGGGGCGCGGGGTAATTCCGACCTGAATGGCATCATGTTCCCTGATATGCCCTGGATCATTGCACCCGACCCGCAGGCCGTTGCTGCGCGGGCGAGCCTGGCACGCTACTGGCCTGCGGATGCGAGTCGCCGCACGCGCCTGTTCGCAATGGGTTTCGACGCCTTCCAGATCGCGTCACGCATGACCGGACCCGGTGGCCTGACCGAGTTCAACGGTGTGACGGGCCGCCTGTACCTGGCCCGCGACGGCCGCATACACCGGCGCCTGATGTGGGCCCGCATCGCCGGCGGCCAGCCGGTGCCGCTGGACCCGTTGCCCGTGGTGGAGACCCCGGCAGACACGGCAGCGGCGGAACCCGCGCCAGCTGACACCGGTGACGCGCAGGCGGAATGAGCCGGCCCCGCACCTGGAGGCGGGCCGCCGAGCCGAAACGCTGGCAGAGCGTTACCTGGTCGCAAAGGGCTTGCGCACCGTGTCGCGCAATTTCCGCTGCCGCACGGGCGAACTCGACCTGGTCATGGAAGACGGGCCCCAGCTCGTAATCGTCGAGATTCGTTATCGACTCCGGACAGCGTTGGTGGCGCCCGCGGAAAGCATCACGTCGAGCAAGCGCCGGCGCCTGGCCCGGGCGACGCAGTATTTTCTGCAGTGCCATACACGCTACGCCGAACATCCGCTGCGCTTCGATGTGGTTGCGGTATCCGGCTCGTTTGAAAACCCGCAACTGCTCTGGCTGCCGGCGGCTTTCGACTACAGCAGCCCATCGTAACGCGCGCAGGGTTCGACACCTTACTTGATGACTTTCAGGTGCGGTCGGCCGCCAGTGGTGGGTAGCGGCTCCCGATCGGCGTCGCCGGCATCCGGCATTGCGTCGGCCTCACCTTCTTCGTGGGCCGCAAAGATCATGCCGCGGCCCGTCTCGCGGGCATAGATACCGAGAATCGCATTGATCGGCACGAACAGTCGCTGTGGGACGCCGCCGAAGCGAGCCTCGAAACTGATGTCGTTGTTGCCGAGCTCCAGGTCACGTACCGCGGCATAGCTGACATTCAGGATGATCTTGCCATCGGACACGTGCTGTTCGGGCACTTCGACCCCGGGCGCCGTGGCGTCCACGACCACGTGCGGCGTATGGCCGTTGTCCGTCATCCACTCGTGCATCGCGCGCAGCAGGTAGGGACGCTGGGAGGTGGTGGACGACTTCATGGTTCCGAGCACGACAAGCCTACTGGCGCATCTCGTGCTCGAGCTCCGTCAGGCTGTCCTGGAAAGACCGCCGCGAGAAGACTTCGTCCATGTACTTCTCTACCGGCTCGCCACCGCTGCCGAGTTCCAGGCCATAGCTTTCCAGGCGCCAGAGCAATGGTGCGATAGTGCAGTCCACCAGCGAAAACTCGTCGCTCAGGAAAAAATGCCGCGCGCTGAAGACCTCGGCACTCGCCAGGATGCTCTCCCGCAACATCTTGCGAATGCGCGACGCCTGCTTGTTGTCACTCGCGTCTTCCAGGTCACGCGCCAGGCCGTACCAGTCGCGCTCGATGCGATACAGGGCCAACCGGAACTGGGCGCGGGTGACCGGGTCGACGGGCATCAGCGGCGGATGCGGAAAGCGTTCGTCGAGGTACTCCACGATCACGCGCGAGTCGTACAGCACCAGCTCCCGGTCAACCAGCGTGGGCACACTGTGGTACGGGTTCAGGTCCAGCAGGTCCTCGGGCAGCTCGGGCCCCGGCACACTGACGATATCCATACTGATGTTCTTTTCCGCCAATACCAGGCGGACGCGATGACTGTGAAAACAGGTCGGGCTCGAGTAGAGCATCATCGATCAGGTACTCCGTGGGCTCAGGCCCACACCTCTTATTATCGTATGGCCGCCGGCGGACGGCCGTCTGATTGTGATTGGAATCCGGCAAGCGCCCGGCGGCGCGGCTACTTGATGTCTTTCCAGATCTCTTCTTTTAACAGGTATGAAAACAAGCCGAAGACGAGCAGGAATGCAATCACCCAGCCGCCGAGGCGAATGCGCTCCCGCTGCATCGGTTCGCCGACATAGTCCAGGAAGTTCACGATATCCCGCACGAATTGATCATATTCATCGGGGGACAGTCGCCCGGGCCTGACCATCTCCAGCCGCTGCACCCTGTGACCTTCGTCGTCCGTCTCCTCGATCAGCCGCTGTTCACCCTGCAGCTCCCATAACACGTGGGGCATGCTGGCATTGGCGAGCACGAGATTGTTCACGCCAGTTGGACTGCCCGGCTCCAGGTAGAAGGTTTTCAGGAACGTGTAGAGATAATCCGGGCCGCGGCTGCGCGCGATCAGACTGAGGTCCGGTGGCGCCTGCCCGAACCAACCCTGCGCATCTTGCTCGGGCATCGCGATCGTCATGGTTTCCTGGGGCTTTTCCGCAGCAAACATCAGGTTGTCGATCACCTGGTCTTCGCTGAGGCCCAGGTCTTCCGCCAGGCGGTTGTAGCGAACGTACTGGGCTGAATGGCAGCCCATGCAGAAGTTCACGAAGTTTCGCGCCCCGCGTTGCAAGGACGCAATGTTGCTGACGTCGTTCCCCGCGTGCTGCAACGGAAATTCACCGGCACCGTGGGCCGGCAGCCCGACCACCAGTGAGACGGCCAGGACGGCGATGTACGTGCGCGCAGAAGCTCTCATCAGCATCGCCCTGCCCTATTCGTGCCAGACAACCCGTTCGGGCACGGGCTTCGTTTTCTCCATGCGCGTATAGATCGGCATGAAGAGGAAAAAGGCGAAGTAAAGACCCGTAAAAATCCGGGCAAGAATCACGTAGGTTTGCGTCGCCGGCATCAGCCCCAGGTAGCCGAGCGCCACGAAGCTGATCGCGAATATAGCCAGCGCGAGCTTGAAGGTCCACCCACGGTAGCGAATCGACTTGACCCGGCAACGGTCAAGCCACGGCAGCAGGAACAGGGCCACGATGGCGAGCAGCATCAGCAGCGCGCCGAGCCCCTTGCTCGGCACCGCGCGCAGGATCGCGTAGAAGGGCGTGAAGTACCACACGGGGGCAATGTGTTCCGGCGTCTTCAACCGGTTCGCCGGCTCGAAATTTGCGTGCTCCAGGAAATAGCCGCCCATCTCTGGCGAAAAGAAGATCACGCCCGAAAACAGGATCAGGAAAACCACGATGGCCACCAGGTCCTTGGCGGTCAGGTACGGATGGAAGGCGACACCGTCCAGCGGAATGCCGTCGGCGCCCTTCTTCTCCTTGATCTCGATGCCGTCGGGGCCCAGCGAGCCCGTCTCGTGCAGTGCCAGGATGTGCACCACGACCAGCATGACCAGGGCCAGCGGCACCGCAATCACGTGCAGCGCAAAAAAGCGATTCAGCGTGATGTCCGAGATGTAGAAGTCACCCCGTATCCATTCGACCAGCGAATCGCCCACGAATGGCACGGCACCGAACAGCGACACGATCACCTGCGCGCCCCAGTAGGACATCTGGCCCCAGGGCAACAGGTAGCCGAAGAAGGCCTCGGCCATCAGGGCGAGATAGATCAGCATGCCGATGATCCACAGCAGCTCGCGCGGCGGCTTGTAAGAGCCGTACATCATGCCGCGGAACATGTGCAGGTAGACCACGATGAAAAAGGCCGACGCCCCGGTCGAGTGCATGTAGCGGATCAGCCAGCCCCACTCGACGTCGCGCATGATGTATTCCACCGACGCGAATGCGTCCGCGGCGGAAGGCTTGTAGCTCATGGTCAGCCAGATGCCGGTCAGCAGCTGAATGATCAGCACCACCATGGCCAGCACGCCGAAGACGTACCAGACATTGAAGTTTTTCGCCGCGTAATACTCCGTCGCGTGCTCCTTGAGCATTTTCGTCAACGGGAAACGCGCATCGATCCAGTCGAGGAAGCGCGCGGAACGGCTGCCGCCGGTCACGGCATCGGCACGGGCAGAATTCATGCGTTTGCTCCGGTGTCTTCGCCGACGATGATCAGGTCGTCGCCAACGTAACGATGCGGTGGCACCGGCAGGTTGGTCGGCGCGGGCACGCCCGAATAAACGCGGCCGGCCAGGTCGAACTTCGACCCGTGACAGGGACAATAGAAGCCGCCCTCCCAGTCCGGCCCGAGATCTTCAGGCGCCACGTCGAAGCGCTCGATCGGCGCGCAGCCAAGATGGGTACACGTGCCGATGACCACCAGGACTTCCGGTTTGACGGAACGCGTGTCGTTCTGCGTGTAGCTGGGCTGCTCGGATTTGAGGGACTCGGGGTCGCTCAGCTGGCCGACCACCTGTGTCATGCGTTCGAGCATGTCTTCGGACCGGCGCAGGATCCACACCGGGCGGCCACGCCACTCCACGCGCACCATCGCTCCCGTTTCCAGTTTGCTGATGTCGACTTGCACCGGGGCACCGGCGGCCTGGGCACGCGCACTGGGCTTCCACGACGCCAGGAACGGCACGGCGGTAAACCCCACCCCGACCAATCCCGTGACCGTAGTCGCCGCAGTCAGAAAATTCCGTCGGCTGAGCCCCGACCCTTCACTCATTCAGCTAACCCTCCCAGCGGGCGTCTCTGCACGGCAGGACCCCCGGGCAAGACCCCGGACGACCCCGGACCGAAAAAACGCCCGCGAAGAGATGAATCTGAGCGGCGGGCGTTGAAAAAGGCGGCGGAATTATACACGGGGCTCCGGAAGCTTGCCTACCGGGGGCACCGTCAGGTCAAGTCAGCCGGCGGATCCGGGCCCCGAGCCGTGCCAGCTTCTCTTCGATGCGCTGATAGCCCCGGTCGAGGTGGTAGATCCGGTCCACCACGGTCTCGCCCGCTGCAACCAGGCCCGCCAGCACCAGCCCCGCCGACGCGCGCAGGTCCGTTGCCATCACCGGCGCCGCGCGCAGTTGTTCCGTCCCCCTGACGACGGCGGTGTGGCCTTCCAGCCGGATGTCGGCCCCCATACGCTGCAGCTCGGGGACATGCATGAAGCGGTTCTCGAACACGTTTTCCGTCACGGTGCCCACACCGTCGGCGATGCAGTTCAGCGCCATGAACTGCGCCTGCATGTCCGTGGGAAAACCGGGGTACGGCGCGGTGCTGACATCCACCGCGTCGGGTCGCCGCCCCTGCATGTCCAGGGCCACCCAGTCGGTCCCGGTGTCGATACCCGCACCCGCTTCGCGGAGCTTTTGCAGCACCGCTTCCAGGTGCTCCGGGACGACGTGCTCAACGCGAACCCGCCCGCGTGTGATCGCGCCCGCCACCAGGAAGGTGCCAGCTTCTATCCGGTCGGGTTGCACTGCGTAGTCGTCGCCTGCCAGCGCCTCGACACCCTGGATCACGATTTGCCCGGTACCAGCCCCGGTCACCCGCGCGCCCATCGAGTTCAGGAACGCCGCCAGGTCGACCACTTCCGGTTCCTGCGCGGCGTTGTCGATCACCGTCTCGCCCTCGGCGAGCACGGCGGCCATCATCAGGTTTTCCGTACCGGTGACCGTGACCTTATCCAGGACCAGGTGGGCACCGTGCAGCCGCTTGGCGGTGGCGCTGATGTAGCCGTCGGCGATCTTCACGCGGGCGCCCAGCGCCTGCAGCCCGGCGACATGCAGGTCGACCGGCCGCGCGCCAATTGCGCAGCCGCCCGGCAACGACACGTCGGCCCGGCCATAGCGGCCCAGGAGCGGGCCCAGCACGAGCACCGATGCGCGCATGGTCTTCACCAGCTCGTAAGGCGCGAAGTAATTTTCCAGCGTGGTCGGATCGACTTCGACCCGTCCGTCCGGGTGAAACTCCACTCCCACGCCCATCCGCCGCAGCAACGCGATCGTGGTGTTGACGTCGCGCAACTGCGGCACGTTGTGTACGGTGAGGGGCGACTGGCTGAGCAGCGACGCCGCCAGGATCGGCAACGTGGCATTTTTCGCGCCGGAAACGCGCACCGCCCCGTCGAGCGCGGGGCCACCGTCGATGGCCAGTCTATCCATTGCGCGCGGTGGCGCGGCCGGCCTCAGCCTTCACGCGCCTGCCACTCCTCCGGGGTATAGGCGGCAATGGACATCGCGTGTATCTCCCGGCCCATGAGTTCGCCCAGCGCCTGGTAGACCAGCTGATGGCGTTGCAGCGGTCGCTTGCCGACAAAGGCACTACTGACGACCGTTGCCTCGTAGTGCGTCAGGTCGTCGCTCGCGATCTCCGCCGTACAGTCGGGCAGGTGTTGCTCGATCAGCTGCTGTATCTCCGCGGGTGTCATTGCAATGCCTCGGGCCGCGCCGGGCCATCATTATAATCGCCACCATGATTCTCGAACTCGCCGCCATTCTCGCCGGCCTGCTACTGCTCGCGTGGGGTGCCGATCGCGTTGTCGAGGGGGCTGGCGTGATTGCCCGCGCGTTCAACGTCCCGCCACTGCTCATTGGCCTGACCGTGCTCGGCTTCGCCACGTCGCTGCCCGAGATGCTGGTGTCCGCGGCCGCAGCGCTATCCGGCGCACCGAACCTGGCCGTGGCCAATGCGCTGGGCTCCAATATCGCGAATATCGGCATGGTCACCGCCATCGCCGCAATCATCCGCCCGCTGCACATTCAGTCACAGACCCTGCGCAGCGAGTTGCCCGTGATGCTCGCGGTCAGCGTCACGCCGGTGGTCTTGTTCCCGGATGGCGTGCTGAGCCGCATGGATGGCCTGCTGCTGCTCGCCGGCCTGGTGGTCTTCATCATCTGGGTGCTGAGGCTGGGGCTGCAGACCCGGGGTAAAGACCCCATCGAAGCGGAGTACGCGGCCGAAATCGCCACCGGCATCACGCCGGGCCGCGCCGCACTGGTGCTGCTGCTGGGGCTGGGTACACTCGCGCTGGGTTCGGAAGCCCTGGTCTGGGGCAGCAGGAACCTGGCCCTGCGCCTGGGTATCAGCGACCTGGTCATCGGCCTGACCATCGTGGCCATCGGCACCAGCCTGCCGGAACTGGCCGTTTCTGTCGTCGGTGCGCGCAAGGGTGAGCATGGCCTGGCCCTGGGCAACGTCATCGGCTCAAACATTTTCAATACGCTGGCGGTCATCGGCGTGGCGGGCGCGATTCGTCCGGCAATCCTCGACCCGGACGCCGTCGTCCTGCACCTGCCGATAATGCTGGGGTTCACGCTGGCCTTTTTCTTCTTCGCGTACAATGCCGGCGACACGATCAGGATCGGCCGGGGGGCCGGCTGGCTGGCGCTCATCGGCTTTATCGCCTACCTCGCTTACCTGGTCGGCACGGTGATCTGAGACCCGGCGTGGTGGATTGCGCATGAGCGCTGTTGCATTGGACGACTCGGAATTGCAGGCACGGGCCCGGCGCGTGCTGGACGTCGAGGCTCAGGCGATTCGCGACCTGGTGCCGCGTATCGACGCCGACTTTGCCCGGGCATGCCGCCTGTGCCTGGAATGCCCGGGCCGCGTGATCGTCACCGGCATGGGCAAGTCGGGCCATATCGGCAGCAAGCTCGCCGCCACGCTGGCCAGTACGGGCACCCCGTCTTTCTTCGTCCACCCGGGCGAAGCCAGCCACGGCGACCTGGGGATGATCACCGCGAAAGATCTGGTGATTGCGATCTCCAATTCCGGCGAAACCGCGGAGGTCGTCACGATCCTGCCGCTACTCAAGCGCCTGGATGTCCCGTTGATCACGATGACTGGCGTGCGCGGATCCACCCTTGGGGAGGGTGCCGACGTCGTGCTGAACGTCGGCGTTCGGGAAGAGGCCTGTCCGCTGAACCTGGCGCCAACTGCCAGCACGACCGCCACACTGGCCATGGGCGACGCACTGGCCGTGGCCTTGCTGGAGAGCCGCGGCTTTACCCGGGAAGATTTCGCGCTGTCGCACCCCGGTGGCTCCCTCGGGCGCCGGCTATTGCTGCACGTGAGCGACCTGATGCACACCGGGGCGGAACTGCCCAGCGTGCGCGACGACGCGCCGCTGCACGAAGGCTTGCTGGAGATGACGCGCAAGAGTCTCGGCATGACCGGCGTGGTCGACGCCAGCGGCCGGGTTGCCGGCGTATTTACCGACGGTGATCTGCGCCGGGCCCTGGATCGCAATGTCGACTTGCAGGCCACCCGCATGAACGAGGTGATGACCAGGAACTGTCGGACGGCCGCGCCGGAGGAACTGGCCGCCGAAGCCCTGCTGCGGCTGGAACAGAACAAGATCACCGCATTGCTGGTGGTGGACGACGAACAGAAACTCGTGGGCGCCCTGCACGTGCATGACCTGCTGCGCGCGGGCGTGGTCTGAAGCGCCGCAATGGCCATCGACCAGGCATTGCTGAACCGCGCCGCGCGTACCCGGCTGCTGGTGCTGGATGTCGACGGCGTGATGACGGACGGTCGCCTTTACTACGACAACCACGGCAATGAAACGAAGGCCTTCCACGTGCGCGACGGCTACGGCATCAAGGCAGTCATACGCCAGGGCTGCGAAGTCGCCGTGATTTCGGGGCGCCGGTCCGTTGCGGTGCAAACCCGCCTCGGTGAACTGGGCGTGCAGCACGCAATACTTGGCCAGGATGACAAGTTGCCAGCACTGCAAACCCTCGCCGGCGAGCTCGGGATCGAAGACCTGCAAACGGTCGCCTGCGTCGGCGACGATTCACCGGACCTGCCCATCCTAGCCGCCGTGGGCTTTGCGGTTGCGCCCGCCGATGCCCATCCGGGCGTGGCGGCGCGGGTGCACTGGCAGACCGCGGCCCGCGGCGGGCGCGGCGCGGTCCGCGAGGTGTGCGACCTGCTGACCCGGGCCTGGGCGGAGGCCCCATCCTGAAAGGCAGCGGCGGCGTCAACGGCTTCACCCTGGTGCTGCTGGCCGCGGGCGCACTGGCGAGCGGCTTGTGGTTGTGGCAACTGCAGGAACCGGACGACGACAACGGGCGATCACGCCGGCTTGGCACGGGCTACTACCTGAAGGACGCAGAGCTGGTGGGCACCGGGACCACCGGCGAGGTGCTGTACCGGATTCGCACCCGCGAAATGCTGCAGGACCCGGTCGACGGGGCCGTGGCCCTGACGGACGTTGCCCTGCAGTATTCGCCGAGCGCCGCTGTGCCGTGGGATCTCACGGCTGACGCAGGCAGTATGCCGCCTGACAGTGATATCCTGCAGCTGTCGGGCGAGGTCGTTGCCGTGACCCGGGAGGACAGTGGCGAACCGGCCATCATCCGTACGGACTATCTCGAAATCGACCCGCAGACTTTCATCGCGTACACGGAGCGCCCGGTGGCCATAGAAATGTCGGGCGACCGCATTCTCGCGACCGGAATGCGCGTGTTTCTCAAGGAAGACCGTTTGCAGTTGATTGCCGATGTCACCGGGACGTTTACACCCTAGCTACGGCCTGCTGCTCGCGGGCGCGCTGATCGCCACTGCGCCATCAATCGCCGAAGAGGAAATCGAGGCGGAACTGGGCCTCGAGTTCGACCGCGCCGCCCCGATCGACCTCGACGCGGACTCATCGGAATTTGACCGGCGCAACGACCGGCTGAGCTTTACGGGGCTCAGCATCCGCCAGGGTGACCTGGGTATCACTGCGGACAGCGCCGAAGCCACGCGCCTGGACTTCGAAGACAGCACCTGGACCTTCAAGGGCAATGTGGTCATCCAGAGCGCGACCACCCGTACCTGGTCAGACACGGCCGAGGTGCATTTCGTGGCACATCGGCTAGACAGCGCCAAACTGAGCGGCCGGCCCGCGCGATTCGAGCAACAGAAGACCGGCGACCGGGGGATGACAAAGGGCCGCGCCGCCATCATGGAATACGAGCTGGCATCGAACCTGATACGCCTGGTGGACGATGCGTGGGTCAGCGACGGCACGAACGAAGTTTCCGGCCCGCGAATCGCCTACGACCTGCGGCGTGAGTTCATCATCGCCGACGGCGACGATTCCGGCCAGGTACGAATGAAAATCAAGCCCTCCGAGCGTGATGGCTCCTGAGTCTGCTGCCAGCACCTTACGCGCCGAGAGCATCAGCAAGCGCTTCAAGCTCCGCCAGGTCGTTCACGACATTTCCCTGGAGATTCGCAGCGGTGAAGTCGTGGGGCTACTGGGCCCCAACGGTGCGGGCAAGACCACGGCCTTTTACATGATCGTCGGCCTGATTCCGACCGACAGTGGGCGCATCGAGCTCGACGGCGAGAACCTGACCTACATGCCCATGCACCAGCGCGCGCGCAAAGGGCTCGGCTACCTGCCCCAGGAAGCCTCGGTATTCCGCAAGCTGAGCGTCGAACGGAACATCATGGCGATTCTGCAGACCCGCCCCGGCCTGTCGCGCGCCGAGCGTGAAAGTCAGCTGGAGGAACTGCTCGATGAACTGCACGTGAGCCACGTGCGCACCAGCCTGGGCATGAGCCTGTCGGGCGGCGAGCGCCGGCGGGTCGAGATCGCGCGGGCCCTGGCGGCAGAGCCCCGCTTCGTGCTGCTGGACGAACCCTTCGCGGGCGTCGACCCGATATCGGTGCTCGACATTCAGCGCACTATCCGGCACCTGGCGGCCCGCGGCATCGGCGTGCTCATCACCGATCATAATGTGCGCGAGACACTGGGAATCTGCGAGCGAGCCTATATTCTCAGCGAAGGTTCACTGATCGCGGAGGGTGCGCCCGACGCGATTCTCGACAACGAGCAGGTCCGCAAGGTTTATCTCGGTGAAGAATTCAGGCTCTAGTGCAATGAGGCGGATGCGTCGGGCAGGACACTTGGCGTGAGTGCGATGAAACCATCGCTGCAGCTGCGGGTCAGCCAGCAGCTGGTGATGACACCTCAACTGCAGCAGGCCCTGCGCCTGCTGCAGATGCCAGTGCTCGAACTCAATACCCAGTTGGAGCAGGCCCTCGCCGACAACGTGATGCTGGAGGCGGAGGAACCGGCCGAAGTGGAAACGCCCGCCCCGGCCGATGACAACGCCGAGCCGGAAGTCGTGGCCCGGGAAGCGGACGAAATCAGCCTGTGGGATGAACCCGCAGTCCGGGACAATCGCAGCGACGTATGGGCAGACGACGGGCGGCGGCCCGAGATCGCCGACACCAGCAGTGAATCCCTGCGCGAGCACCTGCTCTGGCAGCTGGAAATGGAGCATTTCTCGCCGCGGCAGGTGGCCATGGGCCATGCGATCGTGGACGCGCTGAACGATGACGGTTACCTGACGGAAGACCTGGAGACCATCCACGCCACGCTGGCTGAGGACGCGAGCTTTTCGCTGGCTGAACTGGAAGCCACGCTGGCAAAGATTCAGACACTGGATCCCGCCGGCGTGGGTGCAAGGACGCCCGCCGAATGCATTGGCATTCAATTACGCCAGCTGGCACCCGACACGCCGGGACGTGAACTGGCTTTGCGTATTGCCGCAGATTCATTGGACCTCGTGGCCGACAGGGCCTACGGCCAGTTGCGACGAGACTATGGCGCGTCGGAAGAAGCGCTCACCCTGGCGCTGATGCTGATTCGCGCCTGCCACCCCCGTCCGGGCTCGGCGGTGCAACCCGATGCGACCGAGTACGTGGTGCCGGACGTGTACGTGCGCAAACAGGATGGCCGCTGGGTCGTGGAACTGAACCGCAGCTTCTCGCCGAAACTGAAGGTCAACCAGGCCTATGCCGAGATGCTGAAGACCGACCGTGGCCACGATACGCTGCGCGCGCAACTGCAGGAGGCACGTTTCCTGGTGCGCAGCCTCGAAATCCGTGACGACACTTTGATGAAAGTGGCAATGACTATCGTCGAACGGCAGACCGGCTTTCTCGAACACGGCGAAGAACAGATGAAGCCAATGATCCTGAAAGACGTGGCCGAAGCCGTCGGCATGCACGAGTCAACTATCTCGCGGGTCACCTCCAACAAGTACATGCACACTCCGCGGGGCGTCGTCGAGTTCCGCTACTTTTTCTCGAGTCAGCTGCCAAAATCGGACGGCAGCGGCGAATCCTCGACCGCCATCAAGGCGCGCATTCGTCGTCTGATCGGCCACGAGAACCCGGCCAAGCCCCTCAGCGACAGCGCAATTGCAAGGACTCTAGCGGGCGAAGGGGTCAGTGTTGCCCGGCGAACAGTGGCAAAATACCGGGAAGCCCTGCGAATTGCCCCGTCAGCGGAACGCAAACGTTTGAGCGTTCGGTGAGAAACCGGGACTGACAAGAAGGAGGACACCAGCATGCAATTGAATCTGACCGGCCACCATGTCGACGTTACCCCGGCCATGCGGGACTACGTCGAAGAAAAACTGCAAAGACTGGAACGACATTTCGAGAATGTGACCGGGATTCACTGCATACTGACCGTCGAAAAACTGCGGCACAAAGCCGAAGCGCGTGTGGCACTGTCGGGCGGACAACTGTTTGCAGACGCGGTGGAAGACGATATGTACGCCGCCGTCGACAGCCTCGTGGACAAACTCGATCGGCAAATCATCCGGCACAAGGAAAAGATTACCGACCACCACGCCCGGCACGCCAACAAGCGTTCGTGAGCTTGCCCCATGCTCAACCCGGAATTCCTGACCGCGGATCGTGTCCGCGTTGACGTAGAGGCCAGCAGTCGCAAAGACGCGCTGCAGTCGCTGAGTTTGCTGCTGGCAAGCGGTCCGGGCTCCCTGACGGCGCCGGAGATATTCGAACTGCTGGATCAGCGCGAGCGCCTCGGCAGCACCTGCCTTGGCAACGGCGTTGCGGTGCCACACGGGCGCGATCCGGGGCTCGACGAACCGGTCGGCGCGCTGCTGCGCTTCACGTCGCCCGTGGACTTCGACGCCGGCGAGGACGCCGAGATCTCTGTCGCGGTGGGCCTGATGCTGCCCGAGGACGAGGGCGGCGAGCTCAGCACGGTCGTTGCAGCGCTGCGCACCGAATCCAGCCCGCAGGCCCTCCAGGACGCCGCCACGCCAGACGCAGCCGTCACGGCAATGCGCGCCTTTCTGCCAGGGCCGGGCACGGACGACGGCTCGGCCTGATCCAATGCGCCTGGTCATCATCAGCGGCCTGTCCGGCTCCGGCAAGAGCGTGGCCTTGAACCTGCTGGAGGACATGGGCTTTTACTGCATCGACAACGTACCGGCGATGCTCGTGGAAACGATGGTGTCGCAAGTCATTGCGTCCGGTCACGCAGATTACGAGAACCTCGCAATGGGTGTGGATGCCCGCAACCGCAGCGCCGATCTCGAATCGGTGCCGGCCATGGCACACCGGCTGCGGGAAGGCGGGATTCAATGCGAGGTGGTATTCCTGCACGCGGACGACGACATTCTGCTGAAGCGCTACTCCGAAACCCGGCGCCGTCATCCGTTGCGGCGCGAAGGCGATAGCCTGAAGGATGCCATCGCGCTGGAACGGGAACTGCTGGGGCCGATTATCGACGCGGCGGAACTCGTGATCGATACGACCCGCACCAGCATCTACGAGCTGCGGGACACGCTGCGCGAACGCGTGGGTCTGCGCCAGTTACCGAACCTGTCTATTCTCGTGGAGTCTTTCGGCTTCAAGCACGGCCTGCCGGCCGACGCGGACTTCGTGTTCGACCTGCGCTGCCTGCCGAACCCGTACTGGGAGATCCATTTACGGGCCCTGACAGGCCGTGAGCAGCCGGTTGTCGAGTTCCTCGACGCGAGCGAAGCCGTGCAGGACATGTACCGCGACATACTCGGCTTCCTGGAGCACTGGATTCCGCGCTACGTGGATTTTCACCGTAATTACCTGACCATCGCGCTGGGCTGCACGGGCGGTCAACACCGCTCGGTCTACATGGCCGACAAACTGGCTGCAGCCCTGTCCGCGAAACACGAGGACGTGCTCACACGTCACACCGAGCTGCCTGCCGCCGAGCAGGCGGGCGGAAGCCTGCAGCGTATCGATTAGGTCACCGGAACCACCCCGATGGACCTGTCCAACCCACCTGCGAAGACCGATCTCGGCCTGCTTCGCGAGGCCCTCGAGAGCGGCACGATGCGGCAGGTGCGCAACCTGGTGCGCTCGCTGCACCCGGCCGAAATCGCCGACCTGCTCGAATCACTGCCGCCCGCCGAGCGGGCCATCGTCTGGGACCTGGTGGATGATGCCGACGATGGCGAGGTGCTGCTGGAACTCAACGACGAGGTCCGCGCCGGCATCATCGACGGCATGGAGGCCGCCGAGCTGGTGGCCGCCACGGAGGGCATGGACCTCGACGACCTGGCCGACTTCGTCGCCGACCTGCCCGAGGCCGTCACCCAGCAGGTGATTCGGTCCCTGTCGGACCAGGACAAGGAGCGCCTGCAAACGGTACTGGCCTACCCGGAAGACAGTGCCGGCGGCCTGATGAATCCGGACACCATCTCGGTGCGCCCGGACGTGAGCCTCGAAGTGGTGCTGCGTTACCTGCGCATGCTGACGGACATCCCGGACAAGACCGACGCGGTCTTCGTGGTCGATCGGCACGGCCGCTACCTCGGCGCACTTTACATGTCGCGACTGGTCAGCCGCGACCCGGCGGCCACGGTGATTTCCATCATGGATGCGGCCGTGGAACCCATCCCGTGCGAGCTGCCGGCGCAGGAAGTCGCGCGCGAGTTCAAGAACCGCGACCTGGTATCAGCCCCGGTCGTAGACGCCGAAGGCAAGCTGATCGGCCAGATCACCGTCGACGACGTCGTGGACGTGATCGAGGAACAGGCGGAGCACGTCGTGCTCAGCATGGCCGGCCTGGACGAAGACGACGACATGTTCGCGCCCGTGGTCACCAGCGTGCGCCGGCGCGCCATCTGGCTCGGCATCAACCTGGCAACCGCGTTCCTCGCGTCTGCCGTCGTCGCGCAGTTCGAAGCCACGCTGAGCAAGGTGGTGGTGCTGGCCGTGCTGATGCCGGTCGTTGCCAGCATGGGCGGCATCGCCGGCAGCCAGACGCTGACGCTGATGATTCGCGGTCTCGCCCTGGGCCGGGTCGAAAACTCCAACGCCCGCTGGGTAATGTTCAAGGAGTGTTCCGTCGGGCTGCTGAACGGCCTGACCTGGGCCGTCGTGGTCGGGATCGTGACCGTCATTTTCTTCAGTACCTGGGAAGTCGGCGTAATCATCGCCGCTGCGATCACGCTGAACCTGATCATCGCGGCTTTCGCCGGGTTCCTGATTCCGCTGGTGATGCGGCGGCTGAACATCGACCCGGCCCTGGGAGGCTCCGTGGTCCTGACCACGGTCACCGACGTGGTGGGCTTCCTGACTTTTCTCGGTCTCGGTGCGCTGTTCCTGACCTGAATCAGCCGGTGGACGGTACCTTCAGGGCGGGCAAGCGCTGAGAATACTCGTCGCTGAGGTCCTCCCAACCGGATATCCCGGTGGACGCCTCCAGCGGCACCCCGTCCATGAACGTCGTCAATTCTTCGCGACGCGCCATCGCGTCTTCATAGCCCAGTTCGATCAGCGCGCGCGTGTAGCCGGCTTCGAACAACAGGTAACTGATCAGTTGCCGACCGCCATAATTCAGCGCGCCGAGGCCACGCATCAGCAGGCGCACCGGGCGCGGCAGTTCGTGCATGTAACGCAGCGCCACGTCCCGCACGTCGCGGCTCGGCAGGATGATGAGCGCGTCGATAAACCGCAGTGGCCCACCCTCGCCGTCCATGCGCCGGTCCGGCATCTGGTTCAACATGAGGTTGATGCGCGTGAGCCGCTCGAGGTCGGACGCGAGCCCGTCCGTGATCAACGTATCGAGCATGTAACCGGCAATGCGCCCGAAGCTCGGAAAGACCCCGGCGTCGCCGCTTTGCTCGCCGGTCCCAGGTTCCTCATCGCGGCAGCCGATAATCAGCAGGCGCTCGGCGCCCAGGCGCACAGCCGGCGACAAGGGCGTCGCCTGGCGCATGGCTCCGTCGCCGAAGTATTCCTGGCCGATCAGCACCGGCGGAAACACCAGCGGCGCGGCCACGCTGGCCATCAGGTGCGGCAGGCCGAGTTCTGCGGGTTTGCCGCGCCGGCGGACGCGTGCCCAGGATTCCAGGCCCTCGCAGCCTTCGAAGAAAGTCATGGAGCGGGCGGAGTCGTAGCTCGCAGCGGTGACCGCCAGCGCATCCAGGTAACCCTTGTCGATCGCGTGGCCCACCGCGTCGAAACGGATATTCCTCGACAGCAGCTGCTCCAGCGGCTCATTGTCCAGCAACGACCGCGGATTACCCACCCCCAGCCCCCCCAGTACCAGGGCCGCAAGCCAATGCAGACTGCTCTTGACCATGGTGCCCGCGTCGCAACGGAAGACCTGCTCAGTGCGGAAATTGCCCCAGACCCGCTCGAGGTCGGCCACGCCGTGGCGGAGCAGGCGCGCCCGGGTCGCCAGCACGACCGCGTTGATGGCCCCGGCCGAGGTCCCGCTGATCACCCGGAACGGGTTCGGGGACCGGCGGGGCATCAGCTCCGCAAGGCCCTTCAGGACACCCACCTGGTACGCACATCGGGCACCCCCGCCCGGCAGGACGAGGCCGATGTTCTGGGCCCAGGTGCGCGACTTGCTGCTGGAATCGGTCCGCGCCATGCTGACGAAATGTTAACCGGTGCGCTGCTCAGCGGCCACCGACCTGGATCACACTGCAAAGGACAAACCGGACATGCGCAACCCCCTGACACTGCTGCCGCTGGTGCTGCTCACCGTCGCCGCCAGCCCCACACTCGCCCAGCCCGAAGCCGGTGATGAGGCACCGGGCTTTCGCCTGCAGGACCAGAACGGCGAATGGCACACGCTCGGTGATTACCGGGGTAAATGGATCACGCTGTATTTCTATCCAAAAGACGACACGCCCGGCTGCACTACGGAAGCCTGCGCGTTTCGCGACAATATCTTCGCCTTCGACAGGATCGGCGCGGTGGTGCTCGGCGTGAGCCTCGACGACGTCGAATCGCATGCGCAATTCGCCGAAAAGTACAGCCTGCCCTTCCCGTTGCTGGCCGACAGCGGCTCTGATACCGCCCGCGCTTATGGCGTGTTGTCGAGCATGGGCAGCTTCAAGATGGCAAAGCGGGAAACCTTCCTGATCGATCCGCAGGGCCGGATCGCGAAACACTACGCGAAAGTCAGTCCGGCCAATCACTCCGAAGAGGTGCTGGGTGACATCGAGACCCTGATGGCCGCTGCCGGCGACTGACGCCGGCGGGAAGATTCAGACCTTTGTGACCGCGGCGTCGCCGGGGGGTGATGCTGTGGGCACCTCGCCGCCGTCCAGGCGTTCGAAACGGCGCCCCAGGAAGGCACCGACAAAAGCCCACACCGACGCGATGCCTGCCCCCACCGCAGCCATCGCCCCGAGACCCAGGCCGATACCGTCCGTGAGCCCGGCGAAGGCAATACTGCTGAGCGCATCACCGCCCCGATATACGGCTATGTCGATCACGGGTTTCGCCTTGAAGCGGGTCTCCCGATCGACCGCGGTAAACAGCATTTCCCGGCCGGGCCGGGTAATCGCATAATTGCCCGCGCGGCGCGCCACCTGGAGTGCCAGGACCACCGTCAGGATCGGGGCGAACGCGAGTATCAACAGGCCGGCCGCGATGAACACCGGCACCATGGCCAGCGTCGCGGGCATACCGAAGCGGGTCACGATGCGGCTGGTCGCAAACAGACCAATCGCAAAGGTCAG
The DNA here is from genome assembly GCA_020351875.1 of Chromatiales bacterium. Lineage (GTDB taxonomy): Bacteria > Pseudomonadota > Gammaproteobacteria > Steroidobacterales > J054. Next base: position 412,683 of record CP070671.1, read on the forward strand.
GATGTTCACGAACCAGTCCACCGCCCCGAGTATCTGGGTGCGCGTGGCGCGGTCGTAGGCCGCCAGCAGGTTCTTCTGCTCGAAATACACGAAAGACCCGATGGCCGTGTAGAGCAGGATGAACAAACCAATCGCCAGCAGGTAGGGATTGGTGAAAAACATCTTGAAGCCGGCGAAAGGCTTGCCGCCGATCGTGGCGGTGGTCAGGTCGGCGCTCACGTCTTCATTGTGCAAGTCGACGATCTTCAGACGGTCGAGGTACAGAATCATCGGTATCGGAATCAGCAGCATGACCGCCGCAATCAGCAACAGCTGGTCCGTGCCCAGCGCACCGGCGAACAGCGTCGGAATTAGCGGCCCGACCAGCGCCCCGGCACTGGAGCCCGCCGCAATGAAGGCGAACAGCCGGCCCGATTGCTCCTTGGTGTACAGGTCCGACATGAAGCTCCAGAACACCGAGATATGAAACAGGCTGAACACGCTGACCCAGATATAGAAGGTCTTGTCGATCAGCACACGATCCTCGATGGCGCTGACACCGAGGTAAAAGGCGAGAAAGCTCGCGGCGAAGAACGCGTAGACGGCTGGCACCAGCACGATGAAACGCAGCCGGGACACCGCAATGCCGTAGATCGCGACCACGCCCAGGCTGATGAAAAAGTTCAGGTTCCACAGCAGGCTGACCTCGGTGTCCGTCCAGTCGCTCGCCATGGCATCGCGCACGGGCCGCAGGATGTAGTAGGCCGCCATCAGCGTAAACACGAAGGCGAAAGACAACAGGACCGCCCGCAGTTCATGGGCCTCGATCTTCGAAGCCTTTTTCATGATGCGCTGAATGAAACTGACATTCTCGGTCATCGTCTGCCTCACGGCGCCGAAACCCATCGGCACGCGCTAATCGTTCTAGCTTGATCTCATTGGTGGCGCGTCAACGTTGCGCTGCACGATCTGGCGGTGAGGCCGCGGGGCACGGCCAGATTCCGTATTCAGCATATCGACGCCGGCGGGCGGGTTGGCACGTCGCCGGCCGACCTATTCACTGGCCGGACACGCGGAGAATCTTCATCGCGTTCGTCCCTCCCGACACGCCCTCCAGGTCGCCCTTGGTGATGATCACCAGGTCACCCACACGGACATGCCCCATACGCACCAGCGCTTCGAAGACCTCCGGGTACAGGCGCTGCGGGTCGGTGTGCACCGGGTCGAAGGCCACCGGGTAGACCCCGCGGTACAGCGACACGCGGCGCAAGGTGGACGGTTGCCGCGTCAGGGCAAAGATCGGGATATCGGAACGGATGCGCGACATCCACAGCGACGTGGAACCCGATTCCGTCAGCGCGATGATCGCTTCCACGTCGAGGTGATTGGCCGTGTACATCGCGGACATCGCAACCGCTTCGTCGACGCGGCCGAAGCGGTCGTCCATGCGGTGACGGGTCATCGGCGCGGCAGACTGGTGATAGGTTTCCGCGCCGATGCAAACCTCGGCCATCGCGTCGACCGTCTTCACCGGGTACTGCCCCACCGCGGTTTCCGCCGACAGCATCACCGCGTCGGTACCGTCCATGACCGCGTTGGCCACGTCGGACACCTCGGCGCGGGTCGGGGTCTGGCTGTGAATCATCGACTCCATCATCTGTGTCGCGGTAATCGACACCTTGAGCCGGCGCCGCGTCATGCGAATGATGTGCTTCTGCAGGCCCGTCATGCCTGCGTAGCCGGTTTCCACCGCCAGGTCGCCGCGCGCGACCATGACTGCATCACTGGCATCGATAATGGATTCGAGATTCTCGACCGCCTCCGTGCGTTCGATCTTCGCAACGATGCGCGCTTCGCTGCCGGCGTCGCGCAAACACTGCCGCGCTTCGTGCAGATCCGCCGCGGAGCGTACGAATGACACGGCGAGCCAGTCGAAATCGAGCCGCGCAGCGTGCACCAGGTCGTCCCGGTCCTTGTCGGCCAGTGCCGGCGCCGACAGGCCGCCGCCCTGGCGATTGATGCCCTTGTTGTCGCCGAGCGTGCCGCCCACCTGCACGGTGCAGACCACGCGCGTGCCGGCCACCGCACCCACGCTGAGCCGAATCTGGCCGTCGTCCAGCAGCAGCGTATCGCCGGGGCACACGTCCCGTGGCAGGCTGGCATAAGCCACACCGACCCCATGTTCGTCGCCGGCATCCTCGGGCAGGCCCGGGTCGAGCACGAACTCCTGTCCTTCGCTCAGCGTGACCGGGCCGTTGCGAAACCGCTGGATGCGAATCTTCGGACCCTGCAGATCGCCGAGAATCCCGATGTAGCGGCCCACTTCCGTCGCAGCCTGGCGCACCATCGCGACCCGCCGCTCGTGCTCTTCCCAGTTGCCGTGCGAGAAATTGATGCGCACGACATCCACGCCGGCTTCCAGCAGGCGCTTGATCACGCCGGCGTCGTCTGTAGCCGGGCCGAGGGTCGCGATAATCTTGGTGCGGCGCATCGGGTTCAGAGAGATAACTGGCTGCGGCGGAGAGTAGCCGACTCACGCGTCGGCGGCCAACGCTTCAGCCGGTGGCGCGCGATTCCAGCATCGCGACGGCGGGCAGGGTCTTGCCTTCCAGGAACTCCAGGAACGCACCGCCCCCGGTGGAGATGTAGGACACCCGCTCGGTGAGCCCGTACTTTTCCAGTGCAGCCAGCGTGTCGCCGCCGCCGGCGATGCTGAACGCGTCGCTGTCCGCCACGGCCTGGGCCAGGCGCCGGGTGCCATCACCGAACTGGTCGATTTCGAAAACCCCCACCGGACCGTTCCACACGATCGTGCCCGCTTGCGCGACGAGCGCTGCATACTGGTCTGCGGTGCGCGGCCCGATGTCCAGGATCAGCTCGTCGCCGCGCACCTCGGCAACGTTGCGCTGCGTCGCCGGCGCGGACGGGCTGACTTCCGGCGCCACCACCACGTCCTCCGGTACCGGGATCCGCGCGCGACCCGGCGCCTCGGCCATCAGGGCCTGCGCTTCCGGCACCAGGTCAGGTTCGCACAGGGACTGCCCGATATCGTGCCCGGCAGCGGCGATGAACGTGTTGGCGATGCCGCCGCCCACGATCAGCTGGTCCACCCGCTCGGCCAGGGTCTTCAGCACGGTGAGCTTGGTGGATACCTTGGAGCCGCCGACGATCGCCACCACCGGGCGCGCCGGGTCCTTTAGCGCTCGCCCCAGGGCCTCGAGTTCGCCCACCAGCAGTGGCCCCGCGCAGGCCACCGGCGCGTGCAGGCCGACCCCGTGCGTGCTGGCCTGGGCCCGGTGTGCGGTGCCGAAGGCATCCATCACGTAGATGTCGCACAGCGCGGCCATTCGGCGCGCGAGCGTCTCATCGTCGGACTTTTCGCCAACGTTGAAGCGCACGTTTTCGCACAGCACCACCTCACCCGGCACGACGTCCACGCCGTCGAGCCAGTCCTTTGCCAGCCACACCGGGCTGCCGAGCAGTTCGCTGATGTGCCCCGCCACGGGCTCGAGGGACAAGGCGGGGTCGTAATCGCCCTCTTTCGGCCGGCCGAGATGCGACATCACGAGCACGGCCGCGCCGGCGTCCCTTGCTGCGCGAATTGTGGGCAGCGCCGCCCGAATGCGCGTGTCGCTCGCCACCTGGCCGTCTTTCAACGGGACGTTCAGGTCTTCGCGAATCAGGACTCGCTTGCCAGCCAGCTCCAGGTCCTGCATGCGCAGTAAGGTCATGATCGTGGCCCCGCCGGCTCTACCTGGCGTTCAGCAGTGCCAGCGTGGTATCGAGCATGCGGTTCGAGAAGCCCCACTCGTTGTCGTACCAGGCGCAAACCTTTACCAGCGTGCCGTCGATGACCTTGGTCATGGTCGCATCGTAGATCGACGAGAGCGGGTTGTGGTTGAAGTCCACCGACACCAGCGGGCCGTCGTTGTAACCCAGCACGCCGGCCAGCGCACCCTGGCTGGCCTGCTTCATGATCTCGTTGATCTCGTCGATGGAGGTTTCGCGAGCGGCCGTGAAACTGAGGTCCACCAGGGACACGTTGATCGTCGGCACACGCACCGAGAAGCCGTCGAGCTTGCCGTTCAGTTCCGGCAGCACCAGGCCCACCGCGGCTGCGGCCCCGGTCTTGGTCGGGATCATGGACATGGTTGCGGACCGGGCCCGCCGCAGGTCCTTGTGGAACACGTCCGTCAACACCTGGTCGTTCGTGTACGAGTGAATCGTGTTCATCACGCCGCACTTCACGCCGATCGCGTCGTGCAGCGGCTTCACCAGCGGCGCAAGGCAGTTGGTGGTGCACGATGCATTGGAAATCACCGTGTCGCTGGCCGTCAGCACGTCGTCGTTCACGCCATAGACCACCGTGGCGTCCACGTCGCTGCCGCCGGGCGCAGAAATGATCACTTTCTTTGCGCCCGCGGCGAGGTGCGGCGCGCATTTTTCCTTCGAGCGGAACAGCCCGGTGCATTCCAGCACCACGTCCACGCCCAGGTCTCCCCACGGCAGCTTGCCCGGATCACGCTCGGCGAACACGCGGATGCGATCGCCGTTCACGACGATGTTGTCGCCGTCCACGCTCACCTCACCCGGGAACGGGCCGTGGGCCGTGTCGTAACGCGTCAGGTGCGCATTGGTCTCGGCGTCGCCGAGGTCATTCAGCGCGACGATCTGGAATTCGCCGGTCCGGCCACTCTCGTAGAGAGCACGCAGCACGCAGCGGCCAATGCGGCCGTAGCCGTTAATCGCAAGCTTTACGGACATGGATCAGTCTCCTGGAAACGTGAAGGCCGGTCAGGTGGCGGCCAGCAACTCGCGTGCGAGTACCGCCACCTTTTCCGGCGTAAAACCGAAGTGTTCGAACAATTCCGCGGCGGGCGCTGACTCGCCGAAGCGGTCCAGGCCGACGATTCGGCCGTCTTGCCCCACGAAGCGATGCCACAGGTGCGGGCTGCCCGCCTCCACGGCCAGCCTGCGTGCGACCGCGGCCGGCAACACGGCCTCGCGGTAGTCCTCCGACTGCTCGAGGAACTGCTTCATGCACGGCATCGAGACCACGCGAACGGCGTGCCCTTCCGCCTCGAGCAGTTCGGCGGCCGACACCGCGAGGGCCACTTCCGAACCACTCGCGATCAGGATCAAATCAGGCATGCCGGTGCCGCGCAATACGTAAGCTCCACGACTCACGTCCGCGCACTGTTGTGCGTCGCGCTGCTGCGGGGGCACACCCTGGCGCGTCAGCACGAGACTGGTGGGCCCGTTCGGGCGCTCGATCGCATCGCGCCAGGCGACGGCGGTTTCAAACGCGTCGCAGGGGCGCCAGACCCGCATGTTCGGCATCACCTGCAGGCTGGCCACATGCTCGACGGGTTGGTGCGTCGGCCCGTCCTCGCCCAGGCCGATGGAGTCGTGAGTCAGCACCGCGATCTGCCGAATGCCCATCAGTGCTGCGAGGCGCAAGGCGTTGCGCGCGTAATCGGCAAATACCAGGAAGGTCCCGCCGTAGGGAATGTAGCCACCGTGCAGGGCGATACCGTTCAGGATGCCGGTCATGCCGAATTCGCGCACGCCGAAGTGCAGATAGTTGCCAGCGGGCTCCTGGGCCGTGAGCACCACCGACCCGTTGTGCAGCGTGAGGTTCGAACCCGTCAGGTCCGCCGACCCGCCGAACAGCTCGGGCAGCGCGGGCGCGAATGCGTTCAGCGCGCGCAGAGACGACTTGCGGGTGGCCTCTTTCTGTGGGTCTGCGGCGATGGCCGCGAGCGCAGCATCCGCAAAACTGTTCCAGTCGGCCGGCAGCTCGCCGGCCAGGCGCCGCTTGAGCTCCGCGGCCAGCTCGGGGTGCTCGGCCGTGTAGCCCGTCATCAGCTCCTGCCATTCCGCTTCGCTGGCAACGCCCGCCGTGGTGGCATCCCAGAACTCGCGGAGGTCCGCAGGCACTTCGAAAGGCGGCCACTCCCAGCCGAGCGTGTCGCGAGCCGCAGCAACTTCGTCGGCGCCCAGCGGCGCGCCATGGGTGGACTCGCTGCCCTGCTTGTTCGGCGCGCCCTTGCCGATCACGGTCTTGCAGCAGATCAGCGACGGCCGATCGTCGGCGCGCGCGGCCTCGATGGCGGCGCCGACCGCGTCCGGATCGTGCCCGTCCACGCCGGGCAGCACGTGCCAGCCGTAGGCCTCGAAGCGCGCCGGCGTATCGTCGCCAAACCAGCCGGCCACATCGCCGTCGATCGAGATGCCGTTGTCGTCGTAGAAGCAGATCAGCTTGCCGAGCTGCCAGGTGCCCGCCAGCGAGCAGGCCTCGTGAGAGATGCCCTCCATCAGGCAGCCGTCGCCGAGGAAGGCATAGGTGTAATGGTCGACCACGGGGAAACCCGGCCGATTGAAGGTCGCGGCGAGGGTTTTTTCGGCCAGCGCCATGCCGACCGCGTTCGACAGCCCCTGTCCCAGCGGGCCGGTCGTGGTCTCCACCCCGATGTCGAGATCGAACTCCGGGTGGCCCGGCGTCTTCGCCCCGAACTGGCGGAACTGGCGCAGCTCTTCCATCGATAACCCATAGCCGCTCAGGTGCAGCAAGCCGTAAAGCAGCATGGACCCGTGACCGTTCGACAGCACGAAGCGGTCGCGATTCGGCCAGCGGGGATTCTGCGGGTTATGGCACAGGAAATCCGTCCACAGGACCTCGGCGATATCCGCCATGCCCATCGGCATGCCGGGATGGCCGGAGTTGGCCTTCTGGACGGCATCCATCGCCAGGGCGCGCAACGCATTCGCGCGCTCGCGCCGGCTCGGGGCGTCAACTGCGTTGCTCGGACTCGTGACCATGGGCAGGGCGGCGGCGGGCGCGTTTGTTGTTATGTCTCGTGGAGTGGCCGCGCATTTTCGCGTTTTCACTGCCCCCCCGCAACAAGAGCAGGTGACGCGGGCGCGGCATGGCTATAATGCTTGGTTTCGTCACACAAACAAGAGATACCCGAATGAGTAGCCGGACCCTCTTCACCTCGGAATCCGTGTCCGAGGGCCACCCCGACAAGATCTGCGACCAGATATCCGACGCGATCCTCGACGCGATCCTGGCCAAGGATCCGACCGCGCGGGTCGCGGCGGAGACCGCGGTCAAGACCGGCTTCGTGATGCTGGCAGGTGAAATCAAGACGCACGCGAAAGACGTGTTCTTCGAGCTGGAAGATCTCGTGCGCAACGTCGTGCTGGATATCGGCTACAACGACTCTGCCATGGGCTTCGACGGGGCGAGCTGCGGGGTGCTGAATGCGCTGGGCAAACAGTCGCCCGACATCAACCAGGGTGTCGACCGCGGTGACGAGCGCCAGCAGGGTGCGGGCGACCAGGGCATGATGTTCGGCTACGCGACCAATGAGACCGATGTGCTGATGCCAGCGCCAATTCGGCTCGCCCACCAACTGGTCCGTCGCCAGGCGCAGGTCCGCAAGTCGGGCGAACTGGCCTGGCTGCGCCCGGATGCCAAGAGCCAGGTCACGCTCGTCTATGAAGACGGCCGGCCCGTCGCGATCGATGCCGTCGTGCTGTCCACTCAGCACTCCCCGGACGTCGACAGCCAGGCGCTGCACGACGGGGTGATGGACGCCATCATCAAGCCGGTGCTGGAACCCACCGGCTGGCTCGGCGCACAGACCCGCTACCACATCAATCCCACCGGTCGCTTCGAGATCGGCGGGCCATTAGGCGACTGTGGCCTGACCGGGCGCAAGATCATCGTCGACACCTACGGCGGCATGGCCCGCCACGGGGGCGGCGCTTTCTCCGGCAAAGATCCGTCGAAAGTCGACCGTTCCGCTGCCTACGCATCCCGCTACGTCGCCAAGAACCTTGTGGCGGCTGGGCTCGCAGACCGCTGCGAGATCCAGGTGTCATACGCGATTGGCGTCGCCGAACCCACGTCGATTTCCGTGGAGACCTTTGGCACCGGCAAGCTGCCGGAAGACCGCCTGGTGCAACTGGTCCGCGAGCACTTCGACCTGACGCCTTTCGGAATCCGGGAGATGCTGGACCTGCAGCGCGCGATTTACCGGCCGACCGCCGCCTACGGTCATTTCGGCCGGGACGACCTCGACCTGAGCTGGGAACGCACCGACCGGGCAGACGCGCTGCGCGGCGCGGCGGCAGCCTGATCCATCGCGACCGACCCGACGAAACCTACTCGAATCCTCCTGGAGCCCAACACTCATGAGTACGAAACCTGCCGAAGTCGTGTCGGCTGACTACAAGGTCGCCGACCTGTCGCTGGCCGACTTCGGCCGCAAGGAAATTGCCATTGCCGAGACCGAGATGCCCGGCCTGATGGCCGTGCGCGAGGAATACGCAGGGCAAAAACCCCTGGCCGGGGCCCGCATCGCCGGCTCTCTGCACATGACCATCCAGACAGCAGTGCTGATCGAAACGCTGGTGGAACTCGGGGCCGAAGTGCGCTGGGCGTCGTGCAATATCTTTTCCACGCAGGATCACGCGGCCGCGGCCATCGCCGCCGACGGCATCCCGGTGTTCGCCTACAAGGGCGAGACGCTGGACGAATACTGGGAGTACACCCACCGCATTCTCGACTGGCCCGATGCACCACCGAACCGGATCCTCGACGACGGCGGCGATGCCACCCTGCTGGTGACGCTGGGCGCCAGGGCCGAACAGGACGCGAGCGTCCTCGACAACCCGGGCAGCGAAGAAGAAGTGGCGCTGTTCAAATCCATCCGGCAACGCCTGGACAGCCGCCCCGGCTTCTATAAAACCCTTTACGACGCGATCGGCGGCGTGACGGAAGAGACCACCACCGGCGTGAACCGCCTCTACCAGATGCAGGCGGAAGGCAACCTGCCCTTCCCGGCCATCAACGTGAACGATTCGGTCACGAAGTCGAAGTTCGACAACCTGTACGGTTGCCGCGAGTCGCTGGTGGACGGCATCAAGCGGGCCACCGACGTGATGATCGCTGGCAAGATTGCCCTCATCGCGGGTTACGGTGACGTGGGCAAGGGCTGCGCGCAGTCGCTGCGCAGCCTGGGCGCCACTGTCTGGGTCACCGAGATCGACCCGATCTGCGCGCTGCAGGCCGCGATGGAAGGCTACCGCGTCGTCACCATGGACGAGGCCTGCAGCCAGGCCGACATCTTCGTAACCGCCACCGGTAATTACCACGTGATCGGTTACGACCACATGGCACAGATGAAGGACCAGTCCATCGTCTGCAACATCGGCCACTTCGACAACGAGATCGACGTGGCCAGCCTGAACCAGCACGACTGGGAAAACATCAAGGACCAGGTAGACCACGTCATTTTCCCGGACGGCAAGCGCATCATCCTGCTCGCGGAAGGGCGGCTGGTGAATCTCGGTTGCGCAACGGGCCACCCGAGCTTCGTGATGTCCAACTCGTTCACGAACCAGGTCATCGCCCAGATCGAACTGTGGCAGAACCCGGGCCAGTACAAGAACGAGGTCTACGTGCTGCCCAAGCACCTGGATGAAAAGGTCGCGCGGCTGCACCTCGGGAAACTCGGTGCAAATCTCACGGAGCTGAGTCAGGAGCAGGCGGACTACCTGGGCGTGCCGGTGACCGGCCCCTACAAGCCGGACCACTACCGGTACTGAGACCTGCGCCCGGCCGCTGCAAAGTGGCTGGGCTATAGTCCCGGGCTGTTGCCCCGCCCGGAGCCCTGCGTTGACGCAACGCGTCGCCAGATTGCTGCACATCACCGACACGCACCTGCATGCGTCGCCGGAAGGGCGCATGCGCGGCGTGTGCACGGATGCAACCCTGCGTGCGGTGCTCGCTCGCGCCCTGGCCGACGACGATCCACCCGACGCGATATTGGCAACCGGCGACCTGGTGCAGGACGAAACGCGGGCCGGCTACGAACGGCTGCGCGAACTCCTGAGCCCGTCCGGTCTGCCGGTCTATTGCCTGCCGGGCAATCACGACGAACTCGCGGCCATGCACGCGGTCCTGGATGGCGAGCCGTTCCAGGTCTGCGGTGAAGCCAGGCTGGGAAACTGGTCGCTGTTGTTACTGAACAGTCATTTTCGCGGTGCCGATGCCGGTTGGCTGTCGCCCGAAGAACTGCAACGCGTGGTAGATGCACTGGCACGCAACGATGCCAGTCATTACCTGGTCTGCGTGCACCACCAGGTGCTGCCAATGGGCAGTCGCTGGCTGGACGGCGTGGGACTGAGTAATGCGGACGACCTGGTGGAAGTCCTCGACGGGCACAAGCGGGTGCGTGGCGTGGTGTGGGGCCACGTGCACCAGGCCTCCGACCGACGCCGCCAGGGCGTGCGTTTTCTCAGCTCCCCGTCGACCTGTGCGCAGTTCCTGCCGAACAGTGACGACTTCGCCATCGACGCTCGGCCACCCGGGTTTCGCTGGCTGAACCTGCACGCGAACGGCAGAATTGACACCAAGGTGGTCTGGCTGGAGGCCGACTCATGACGCATTTACGCTGGCTCGTTGCGGCCGCCTGCCTCGTTCTCGCACCGGCGGCGCTGAGCCTGCCGCTGTGGGAACTGGAAGGTGCCCGCGGGCAGGTCCGGCTGCTGGGTTCCATTCATTTCCTGCGCGCATCGGACTACCCGCTGCCGCCGGCCATGCAGCGCGCCTACGACGAAGCCGATGTGCTGGTCATGGAACTGGACATGGACGACCTGGATCAGCTGCAAGCCCAGGCGACGATCATGCAAATGGCCATGGACCCGAAGGGCCGCAACCTCGAAACGCTGATTGGTCCCCGGGACTATGCCAAAGCCCGCAGGGACGCCGAGGCCATCAACCTGCAGTTGGACATGTTCCAGCCATTCGAGCCGTGGTTCGCATCACTGCAGATTACCCAGCTGCGACTGATGCAGCTGGGCTTCGATCCGAACCTGGGGCTGGAACAGCAGTGGTCGGTGCGCGCCCGCGCGGACGGCAAGGAAGTCCGGGGCCTGGAAACGCTGCAGGATCAACTCGGTGCGCTGGACTCTATGCCGGAACAGGTGCAGAAGAAATTTTTCCTGATGACCATCGAGGAAGCTGTGCGCGCCGAAAGCATGATCGATCGCACGCTGAGCGCCTGGCGCAATGGCGATCTCGACGAACTGGGGCGGGAAACCACCCAGGCGTTGCGCGAACAGCCACAGGTCTACCAGAAGCTGCTCGTGGACCGGAACCGGGCGTGGACCCGCCAGATCAAGGAACTCGCCCGTGACGACGGCAACTACCTGGTGATTGTCGGCTCAGCCCACCTGCTGGGCGAAGACAGCGTCCTGCAGATGCTGGAGCGGGATGGCTACAAGTCGACGCGCATCACCCGTTAGCCGCGTCAGTCGGTCACCAGCTCGAAATCTTCCCGGCCGGCGCCGCAATCCGGACAGCGCCAGGACAACGGAATGTCGTCCCATCGCGTGCCCGGCGAAATACCGGCCTCGGGCAGGCCTTTCTGCTCGTCGTACTCGTAACCGCAGATCAGGCAACGGTATACCTTGTACTCGGGCACTTCGGTCATGGGCTGCCGGCCGCTCCGCCGGCTACTGCTGGCTTTCCTGGCGAATCGCGCGGAGCAGCGGCCGGACATACTCGAGCCGCTGAATCGGATCATCGATTTCCAGGCAAGTCTGCTTCTGCTCGATTTCCATCGGCAGAATCTCGGCAAAACGGGCCGCCACCCAGGCCGCATCTTCGTAGTGCTTGGGTAACGGATCGTAAAGTTTGCCCAGGTCCTCGATCACGGCCTTCAGCAGGGTCGCCATCGGCTCGTATTCCGCGGGTAACGCCACCTCGGGTTCCGGGGCCAGCGCTTCCACCGTGCCGAGGTACAGGCCGTCCGCCTGCTTGTCGACAGCCTGCAGTACGAAGCGCTGCGTGCCAACCGCGGTAACGCCCAGGATGCCGTCGCTGCCCTGGTACCAGTCGGTGATGCGCGCCCGCGTCCCGATTTCCGCAATCCGCGCGTCGCCCACTTCGGAGCCGTCCCGGATCATGACCACGCCGAACTCCGCATCATCTTTCATGCAGCGGCTGATCATGTCGAGATAGCGCGGCTCGAAAACCCGCAGCGGCAGCGGCCCGCCCGGAAACAGCACCGTCCGCAGCGGGAACAGCGGGATGCTGTCGGTCAGAATCTGGCTAGCCTGGTCTGCCACGCCGGAAACTATACACTCACCGGGCGGCCGACAGCGATTGCGCCAGGCGTTCGTGAATACCACCGAAGCCGCCGTTGCTCATGACCACCACGCAATCGCCCGGCAGCGCGTCGGCGGCGATCTCAGCAACGATCTGGGCCACTTCATCCCGCACGACCACGGCGCCACTGCCAGCCAGCGCGCCATCGAGATCCCAGTCGAGGTTCTCCGGTCGCAGCACCCAGGCCCGGTCTGCCCCGGCCAGCGCGGGGCCCAGGGCATTGCGATGCACGCCCATGCGCATGGTATGTGAGCGCGGCTCCAGCGCCACCAGCACCCGCCCATCCGGCGATCGGGCACGGATGCCCGCGAGCGTGCGCGTGATGGCAGTCGGGTGATGGGCAAAATCGTCATAGAGCTCGACCCCACTGAAGGTCCCGCGCAGCTCCAGCCGCCGTTTCACGCCGGAGAACCGGCGGATGGCATCCAGCGCCTGTGCGGGTGCGATGCCCACCTCCCCCGCCGCGATCAGCGCCGCAGTGGCGTTTTCCGCGTTGTGCGCACCGGTCAGCGGCCAGTCGACCGCGCCCGCCGCGGCTGCGCCGTGCTGCACGACCAGCTGGGCGCCCTGCGCGATACCGGTCCAGTCTGCGCCCGCAGCCGGGTCGCTGGAGAAACTCGTCTGCGGGGTCCACACGTCATGGGCCAGCAGCGGATCCAGGTTCACTTCGCCGGCGCGCACCACCAGCCGGCCGCCGCCGGGCAAAGCCCGGATCAGCTGGTGGAACTGGCGTTGAATCGCCGCGAGATCGGGATAAATGTCGGCGTGGTCGAACTCGAGGTTGTTGATCACCAGGGTGCGTGGCCGGTAGAGCAGGAACTTGGCGCGCTTGTCGAAAAACGCGGTGTCGTATTCGTCGGCCTCGATCACGAAGGGCTCGCCTTCGCCCAGACGCGCGGAAACGCCGAAGTCGTTCGGCACGCCGCCGATCAGGAAACCGGGAGACTGTCCGTTCGCCTCGAGGATCCACGCCAGCAGACTCGCGGTGGTGGTCTTGCCGTGGGTGCCGGCAACGGCCAGCACGTGGCGGTCGCGCAGCACTTCACGTGCCAGCCAGTCGGGCCCCGACGTATACGGGATGCGGCTGTTCAGCAGCGCCTCGACCACCGGCAGGCCCCGGGTCATCACGTTGCCAACCAGCACGACGTCAGGCGCGGGCTCCAGCTGCTCGGCGTCGTAGCCCTCCATCACGTCGATGCCCAACGCAGCCAGCTGGTCACTCATCGGCGGATAGACGCCACGGTCGGAACCGCTCACTCGGTGGCCTGCCGATCGCGCCAACGCTGCGACACCGCCCATAAAGGTGCCGCAAATTCCAAGTATATGTACGTGCATCGTGACTCTGTCAGCTCGGCATCGGCGGCCGAATCGTGCGCCGGCCGCTGATGATCCTCTACACTCGACGCTTATGCCAGTGCCCGACCAGGAACCCCTGCCGCTGACCACGGATGCGGAAATCGCCGCACTCGTTCCGGCACTGTCGGGACAGGAAGTGATTGCCGTCGACACGGAGTTCAATCGCACCAACACGTACCGGCCGCAACTCTGCCTGGTGCAATTTGCCGCCGGGTCGCGCAGCGCGCTGGTCGACATGCTGAGCGAGGCCGACTACGCGGGCGTGCGGCAGCTGCTGGCCGAAGATTCCGGCCTGAAACTCTTTCACGCAGCAAAACAGGACCTCGAAGCCCTGCAGCTGACCTTCGGCTGGCTGCCAAACCGTCTGTTCGACACGCAGATTGCAGCGGGGCTGGTGGGTCACCCGGCACAGGCGGGCTATGCAACATTGGTGGAAAAGCTGCTCGGCTTGCAGCTGGACAAGGCGGCTACCCGTACCGACTGGTCGCGCCGGCCACTCACAGAGTCACAACTGCGCTATGCCCGCGAAGATGTGGTCTACCTGCTGCAGGTCTACGACCAGCTCCGCGAGCAACTGCTGGCGGCGGGTCGATATGACTGGGCGCTCGAAGACAGTGCTGCGCTGCTGAATCCGGCGCTATACGTCATGGAACCATCTGCGGCCTGGCGCCGGCTGGGCGGCCTGGCGCGCCTGACGATACCGGCGCTGGCGCGGGCCAGGGCCCTCGCCACGTGGCGGGAACGCCGGGCGCAGTCCATCGACCGGCCCAGGCAGTGGGTACTCGCGGACAAGGCGCTGCTGAACATCGCCAGGGCGGACCCGCCTGATGCAGCCACACTGGCCCGGGTACCCGACGTACCCCCGGCCGTGGCGCGGCGGCAGGGCCAGCAACTGCTCGATGCCCTCGCGCAGGGTAACGACGCATTGAAAGAGGATTCCCTTGACCTGCAACCCGAACCACGACCCGAGCCGCCGGACCCCGTGGCATTCAAAGCGCTGGCCAGGCTGGTCGGTGATTGTGCTGACGGCCTGGGCCTGGCCCCGGAGATTCTCGCCACGCGCAAGGAGCTGGCCGGACTGCTGCGCGGCGAGCATGAACAACGGGTGACCAGCGGCTGGCGCCGTGAAATCATCGGCGCCGAACTCCTGGCGGCGGTCTAGACCCCCAGGGCCGTTTTCAGCCGCGCGTAGACTTCGTCCATCGAGCCGTCACCGGCCACATTGCGCAGCAATCCCGCGTCGCGATAGAAGCTGACCAGCGGTTCGGTCTGCTCGCGGTACACCTGCAGCCGGTTGCCGATGGTCTGCTCGTTGTCGTCAGCGCGCTGGATCAGTTCACCACCGGCCTCCACGCACGCATCCAGCTCACTTTGCGGCGAGAAGTAGATGTTCAGGAGCTTGCCGGTCTTCGAGCAGGTGCGCCGGCCCGTCAGGCGTTTCATCAGGATGTCGAAGTCCACGTCCAGCAGGCACACCGCATCCAGTGGCTGGGAGATGTCGGCGAGCACGTCGTCCAGCGCCCGGGCCTGTGCGAGGTTGCGCGGGAAACCGTCGAGTATGAAACCGGCGGTGGTGTCCGGCTCCTGCAGCCGGTCGTGGATCATGCCGAGCACGATCTCGTCGGAGACCAGTTCACCGGCGTCCATCGCGGCCTTGGCACGCTGGCCCAGTTCACTGCCCGACGCTACGGCTGCCCGCAGCAGGTCGCCCGTGGATATCTGCACGACACCGAAGTCGGCAACCAGTCGCTGGGCCTGGGTACCCTTGCCGGAACCCGGTGCCCCGAGGAATACGATTCGCATGACTTGCCCTTCATGGCCTGGCGCGGTCGGCGAAAGCTACCGCCGCGGCCGGGGCAGGTCAATCACATCAGCGCGTGACCCGGCTGTGCTATGTTCCGGGCCCTCGAAAAAGAGGTGAGCCCAATGCCTAAGCCCAACGCTTTTTACGCCCAGTCCGGCGGCGTGACCGCCGTCATCAACGCCTCTGCCTGCGGTGTGATCGAAACGGCCCGCCGGCACCGGGACCGGATCGGCAAGGTGTACGCCGGCAACAACGGCATCATCGGCGCGCTGACCGAAGACATGTTCGATACCAGCAAGGAAACCGCACGGGCCATCGCGGCTTTGCGCCACACGCCCGGCGGGGCCTTCGGCTCGGCCCGCTACAAACTGAAGAGCCTCGAAGCGAATCGCGCAGAATACGAGCGGCTGATCGAGGTCTTTCGGGCCCACAACATCGGTTACTTCTTCTACAACGGCGGCGGCGACTCCGCCGACACGTGCTACAAGGTCTCGCAACTGTCGAAAAAGCTGGGCTTCCCGGTACAGGCGGTGCACGTGCCGAAGACCGTGGACAACGACTTGCCCATCACGGACAACTGCCCGGGTTTCGGTTCCGTCGCCAAGTACGTCGCGGTGTCCACCCGCGAAGCGGCCCTGGACGTCGCGTCGATGGCGCGCACGTCCACGAAGGTATTCATCCTGGAGGTCATGGGGCGTCACGCCGGCTGGATTGCCGCCGCGGCCGGGCTCGCGGGCAATGGGCCAGCTGAAGCACCGCACGTGATCCTGTTCCCCGAAGTGCCTTTCAAGAAAGCCACTTTCCTGCGCCGCGTGAAGCAATGCGTGCGCGACTACGAATACTGCGTGGTGGTGGTCAGCGAAGGCGCCCAGTACAAGGACGGCCGCTTCATCGCGGACGCGGGCACGGTTGACGCCTTTGGCCACAAGCAGCTGGGCGGCGCAGCGGAGGTCATCGCGCAGATGGTGCGTGACGAGCTCGGCCTGAAGTACCACTATGCGATTGCGGACTACCTGCAACGCTCGGCGCGCCACATCGCGTCGGCCACCGATGTGGAGCAGGCCTACGCGGTCGGCCGCGCCGCGGTGGAAATGGCACTGGCGGGGAAAAACTCCGTGATGCCGGCCATCACCCGCACGTCCGACAAACCCTACCGCTGGAAGATTACCGCCGCACCGCTGAGCCGCGTCGCCAACCGCGAAAAAATGATGCCGAAGCGCTACATCACCAGGGACGGTTTCGGCATCACGGCCGCCTGCCGCAAGTACCTGGAACCGCTGATTCGGGGCGAAGACTATCCGCCTTACCGCAACGGTCTGCCGGACTATGTCGAACTGAAACGCGTGCCAGTGCCGAAGAAATCAGGTACCCGCTTTGTGCTATGATCGCCGGCTGTTCGCGGTGGGGCTCCGCCCCACCGCAGCTTTCCTAAGCAAAATCAATTTCTTATAGCCGGGCCACGGCGCCCGGTCACGCCTGCCCGTCGGGAGGGAGTCAAGCATGTCTGGGGATGTTGCCCTGTTAATGAGTGTTGGTGCGGGCCTGCTCGCCATTTTCTATGGCGCGCTACAGGTACGCTGGATCCTGGCGCAACCCGCCGGCAATGAACGCATGCAGGAAATCGCCGGGGCGATCCAGGAAGGCGCCAGCGCGTACCTGAACCGCCAGTACGCCACCATTGGCGCGGTTGGCACTGTCATTCTGCTGGTGATCGGCTTTGCACTGGACTGGGCCACGGCCATCGGTTTCCTGATCGGCGCGGTCTTTTCCGGCGCCGCCGGCTACATCGGCATGAACATCTGCGTGCGCGCAAACGTGCGTACCGCCCAGGCCGCGCACGAAGGCATGGGCAAGGCCCTCGACGTGGCCTTCCGCGGCGGCGCGATCACCGGCCTGCTGGTTGTCGGCCTCGGCCTGCTCGGCGTGGCCGGTTACTACTGGATACTGATCAGTTCGGGCTCGGCGATGGACGATGCACTGCACGCGCTGCTTGGCCTGGCCTTCGGCGGCTCGCTGATTTCGATTTTCGCGCGACTGGGTGGTGGCATCTTTACCAAGGGCGCTGACGTTGGCGCCGACCTGGTGGGCAAGGTCGAAGCCGGCATCCCGGAAGACGATCCCCGTAATCCCGCCGTCATCGCCGATAACGTGGGTGACAACGTGGGCGACTGCGCCGGCATGGCCGCCGATCTGTTCGAGACCTACGCGGTCACGATTATTGCGACCATGCTGCTGGGCGGCCTGCTGCTCGGTGAAGCCGGCCCCGTGGGCGCCCTGTACCCGCTGGTGCTGGGCGCGGTCTCGATCGTGGCGTCCGTCATTGGCAGCCTGTTCGTGAAGACGAAGGAAGGCGGCAGCGTAATGGGCGCGCTTTACAAGGGTGTAATCATCTCCGGCGTCATTGCCGCGCTTGCCTTCTACCCGGTCACCATCTCGATGATGAGTGGCATTGAAGCCTTCACGGCGACCAACCTGTACTTCGCGTCGCTGCTTGGCCTGGTCCTGACCGCGTTCATGGTCTGGATCACCGAGTACTACACCGGCACGGAATACAGCCCGGTGCAGAAGATCGCCAATGCCTCCATCACCGGCGACGCAACCAATATCATCGCCGGCCTCGGTATCTCCATGAAATCGACGGCCGCGCCGGTCGTCGCCGTGTGCGTTTGCATGTGGGGCGCCTTCGCACTGGCCGGTGTCTACGGCATTGCGGTAGCGGCGACGGCGATGCTGTCGATGACCGGCATGATCGTCGCGCTGGATGCCTTCGGGCCCATCACCGACAACGCCGGCGGTATTGCCGAGATGGCCGGGCTGGACGAGAAAATTCGCAACATTACCGATCCGCTGGACGCCGTGGGTAATACGACCAAGGCGGTGACCAAGGGATATGCCATCGGTTCTGCCGGCCTGGCTGCGCTGGTGCTGTTTGCCGACTTCACCAACAACCTGCGTGCCGAGGGCAAGCTCGAGGACTTCGTGCTGAACGACCCGGCCGTCATTATCGGCCTGTTCATCGGCGGCCTGGTGCCCTACCTGTTCGGCGCCATGGCGATGGAGGCCGTCGGCCGCGCCGCGGGTTCCGTGGTGGAAGAAGTCCGCCGCCAGTTCCGCGAAATCAAGGGCATCATGGAGGGCACGACCAAACCCGACTATTCGCGGGCGGTGGACCTGCTGACGCGCGCAGCCATCAAGGAGATGGTGGTGCCGTCAATGCTGCCGATCCTGGTGCCCGTCCTGCTGGTGGTATGCGCCAACCTTGCCTTCGGCGAAGGCGGTGGCATTCGCGCGTTGGGGGGTATGCTGATCGGCACGATCATCACCGGCATCTTCGTGGCCATCTCCATGACCGTCGGTGGCGGTGCGTGGGACAACGCAAAGAAATACATCGAGGATGGCAACTGCGGCGGCAAGGGCACCGATGCTCACAAGGCCGCGATCACCGGCGACACGGTGGGTGATCCCTACAAGGACACTGCAGGCCCGGCCATCAACCCGTTGATCAAGATCATCAACATCGTTGCGTTGCTGATGGTGCCGCTGCTGTAGGAGCTGCGCTGTCGAGCCTGCTGGCCTGAAACCCCGGCCCCGGCCGGGGTTTTTTATTGCAGGGCCGACGCCCGGCCCTCGCCGAGCGGTGCCGGGCGTTCGACGAAGTAACCCTGAATGAAATCGACCTGCAGTTCCCGCAGCACGTCGAAATCTGCCTGTTCCTCCACCTGCTCGGCGACCACGCGAAAGCCCATCGTGCGCGCCAGGCGGGTGATGGCCGACACGACCTGGTGATTCACACTGTCGGTTTCGAGGTCACGCGTGTAAGCGCCGTCGATCTTCAGGTAGTCGATGGACAGCTCGCGCAGGCTGGCCAGCGAACCGATGCCGCTGCCGAAATCGTCGATCCCGAACCGGCAGCCGATGCCGTGCAGCACGCCGACGAAACGCCGGGCGTGGCTCAGGTCCGACATCACGGCCCGTTCGGCGATCTCGAACGACACGCGCGACGGTGGCACCTGGCTGTGATCGAGACACTCAACCACGAACTCCAGGAATTCTTCGTCCCCCAGGGTCTGACCCGACAGGTTGATACTGCAGCTGCGGTCGTCGGGCAGGCGGATCATGCCCTGCCCCACCGCGGCCAGCGTCGCGCGCACGACCCAGCGATCGATCTGCCCCATCAGGTGGTAGCGCTCAGCGGCCTTCAGGAATTCCTGCGGCGGCACGAGTGCCCCACGCTCGTCACTCATCCGCAACAGCACCTCAGCCGCCGGGCCGTCGGCAACGCGACCGGCCACAGAAATGACTGGCTGGGTAAATAGTTCGAAACCACCATCTTTCAGCGCGGCCTGCAGCTGCTGCAGCCAGTGAATCTCGCCGCGCTGGCGAGCCTGGGCCTCGTCTTTCGCCGAGTACACGTGCACGCGCCCCCGGCCCTGCTGCTTCGCCACGTAACAGGCGGAATCGGCCGCGGCCAGCAGTTCCTTGATGCTGCCGCTCTCCTGCCCGACTTCCACCAGCCCGACGCTGACACCGACCGTGAAGATCTTGTCCTGCCAGACGAAGCGGTGTTCGCGCACGGCGGCGCACACGTCGTCGGCGATCTGGCGCGCCTTCTGCAGCGGGCAGCGGATCAGCAACAGGCCAAACTCATCCCCGCCCAGCCGCGCCACGCAGTCCGACTCACGCACCTGCTCCTTGATCAGCCCGGCAATCTCGCGCAGCAGGTTGTCGCCGGCCAGGTGTCCACAGGTGTCGTTGACGGCCTTGAAGCGGTCGAGGTCCAGGTAGCAGAGCACGTGTGATGCGCCGTCATTGCGCACGGTGCGCAAGGAATCTTCCAGGCGCCGTTCGAACTCGCGGCGGTTCACCAACCCCGTCAGTGCATCGTGGGCGGCCTGGTAACTCATGCGCTGGGTCAACCCGCGAATTTCCGTGACGTCGTGCATGATCACGACCACGCCCGCTTCCTGGTCTTCGGGGCCCTTGATCGGTGATGCGGTCAGCTCTATCGACAGCTCGCGTTCGTTATCCGCCGGAATCATCAGCGCCCGCCGCCCCACATTGACACGCCGGCGGTCGCTCAGCGCCCGGTCCACCGGGTCGGCCAGCGCGCGGCGGTCCGATTCGTCAACCAGGCTGACCAGGTCGGACATTCGCTTGCCGGCCGCAGCCGCGCGCTTCACACCGGTGAGTTGTTCCGCGGCCGCGTTCAGATAATCGATGCGGCCCTGCGTATCGGTCGTAATCACGCCTTCGCCGATGGACTCCAGCGTGAACTGCGCCTGCTGCTTGCTGCGGCCCAGTGTGGCTTCGATGCTCTTCCGGTAGCTGATGTCGCGCGCGATGGTCAGGATGACGTCTTCGCCGCGATAGTTGATGGGTGCGCTGCTGAGCTCCACCCACAGCCCGCGCTCGTCGGCCGTCACCAACTGCACCTCGGGGCGATCTGGCACGGCCTCACCGGCCATCAGGCTTTCGATACGCTTGCGGGTCATGGCCCGGTAGGCTGGCCGCAGCAGGTCCACCACCGGCCGGCGGGCCAGCTGCTCCGGTGTGACACCCAGCAGGCTCGCGGCGGCCGAATTGGCAAACACGACCCGGTCGCGATGCACGAGCACCACCTCGGGCATCGTGTTGGCCAGGTCCTGGAACAGGCTCTCGCGCTGGTACAACGCCTGCTCCTTGTCGTGCAGTGCGTCGAAAAGGCTGTTGATGCTGCTGCCGAGCTCGGCGAACTCCGGCGGCACTGCCCGCTGGGAAATCCGCTTCCCGAAAGCCGCTTTCTCGGCGGTGTCCACCACTTCGGCCTGCAGCGCGCGCACCCGGTCGAGATCGGCACGCCGTGCCCGCCAGAGCCACACGCACAGCCCCCCGAGGCCGAGCGCAACGGCGGCAAAGAGGTAGACGGGCCAGGCTTCGGTCATGGGAATCACTTCGGACGGTTATTGGGGTACCGCGAATGACGCCGCCGGCGCGCCAGGATCGCGGAACGACCGGCGGACTTTAGAATAGCCCACGGCCCCCGACGGCAGTCCGGGTATTCACCATAATGCGAAGCCGTTACGATGCGCGGGCGCCGATTTCGCCGACGGAGACGATGAATGAGTTTGAACGTGAACCAGGCTCGCGCGGTGATGATTCAACAACAGCTGCGCGCCGGGACCGTGCTGGACCCGGGCGTGCTGGACGCGCTGGCCACCGTGCCGCGCGAGCAGTTCGTGCCGCCCGCCTATCGCGGGGTGGCCTTCGCCGATGAGTCGATTCCGCTGCCCTGCGGCCAGTGCATGATGACGCCCGTACAGGAAGGACTGTTGCTGCAGGCGCTGAACATCCGTCCGACGGACCGCATCCTGGAGATCGGCACCGGCAGCGGCTATCTCACTGCATGCCTGGCGCGCCTCGGCGCCCAGGTGACCAGCATCGAATTGTTCCCGGAACTCGCGGACACCGCTCGGGACCGGCTCCGGTCTCACGGTATCGAGAACTGCGAAGTGGTGCCAGGCGATATTTTCGAGATCGGTGCGCAACGGGCAGACGTGATCGCGGTCACCGGCTCGCTGCCCGTGGCAGTCTCCCGCTTCGCCGACTGGCTGAACCCGGGCGGGCGGCTGTTCCAGGTCGTCGGCCGGACACTGCCGATGCACGCGTGGCGTATCGAGCGCGCCGCCGGCAACGACTTCCATCGCAGGCGCCTGTTCGAGACCGCGATCCCGGCACTGCTGCATGCCCCCGAAGCGGCGCCATTCGTGTTCTGACGCGACAGCTGTGCGGTCACACGTTGCACCGGCTCTGGGTTAGCATGGCGCGTCGCCGCTCCCGGCCGACCCTGTATCGACGCTATATATATCGGAGCCTGAGAGTTGCCATGAGAATGCTACCCCCCTTGCTGCTGGCCACCGTAACGATCGCGGGTGCGCCTGCTCATGCCACGGACCTGATTGAAATCTACGCCCAGGCTCTGACCAGCGACCCGCAGCTCCGTGAAGCGGAAGCCAGTCTGCAGGCCACCCTGCAGCGCAAGCCGCAGGCCATCGCAGCGCTGTTGCCGCAAGTGTCCGCCGGCTGGACCTACGACGACAATAAGAACAATACGCGCGCGATTCGCGGCGTCGGATCTGTCGTGGCACCGAGCATCACGGACACCACCTCCGACGGCTGGGGCTGGAGCGTAGACTTCACGCAGACGCTGTTCCGGGCCGACCAGTGGCTGCGGGTGCGGCAGGCCGACAAGGAAGCCGCGCAGTCCGAAGCCGACTACCAGGCGGCGCGGCAGAACGTGATCACGCGTGTCGCCACCGCCTACTTCGACGTGCTGGCGGCCCAGGACACGCTCGAATCCGAACAGGCCGCGAAGGAAGCCATCGGCCGGCAACTGGAACAGGCACAGAAGCGCTTCGAAGTGGGCCTGATCGCGATCACCGACGTGCAGGAAGCGCAGGCCGGATATGACGAGGCGGTAGCCGCGGAAATCACGGCCAAGCGTGTGCTCGCCAACCGCCGTGAGGTGTTGCGCGAGATCACGGGCCAGTACACGCCCGACCTGGACGGCCCCCAGGAGGAGATTCCGCTGGTCAGCCCGAACCCGGTGGACGAGAACCAGTGGGTCGAAATCGCGCTGCAACAGAACCTGTCGCTGATGTCGGCGGATATCGCGGTGGATATTGCTCGCGACGACGTACGCATTGCCCGCTCGGCGCATCTGCCGACCCTGGACCTCGTCGCGCGCCGGCAGGTGCAGGACATCTCGGGTGGCGGTCACAATACCGCGCAGGATTTTAACGACCCGACCATTATCGAGCGCCAGGTCATCGATACGCTGAACGACTCCACGTCAGAAGTGATTTCTCTGCAGTTCTCGGTGCCCATTTACGCGGGTGGGGCGATTCGTTCCCAGTCCCGCGAAGCGGTATGGCAACGCCGCGCGGCCCTGGAACGGCTGGAACGCACGGCGCGGGAAGTTGAGCGGCAGACGCGTGACTCCTACCTGGGGGTGATCTCGGAAATCGCTCGCGTGAAGGCGCTGAGACAGGCCCTGAAGTCCGCGCAGACCGCGCTGCAGGCAACGGAAGCCGGCTTCGAGGTGGGTACGCGCACCACGGTGGACGTGCTGGATGCGCGGCGCCAGCTGTTCCTGGCGGAGACCAACTACGCGCGCAGCCGCTACGACTACATCGTCAACGTGCTGCTGCTGAAGGAAGCCGCCGGTACGTTGAACGAAACCGACGTCGCCGAGGTCAACGGCTGGCTCGAGTAGGCGCTAGCCGCACTTCGACTCGCCGCAGTTCAGGCAGGTCATGCAGCCGTCCATCATCACCACAGCCGTGACGCTGCACTTGCCGCACAGCTGGGCCCCGGCCGGGAATTCGCTGGCCGCAAATGCGTCCTGCTGCTTCGTGCGGTCTTCGAACTCGCGGCGCTTCGTCTCCACGAGGCGTTGCTGGTGCTCGTCGAGCCCACTGTCCGGCAACATGCCGATGAATTGCAGGTGTTTCTCGATGATGTGCCCGAGCTCGGCGATGATCGACGGCATGAACTTGCCGCCCGGCTGCCAGTAACCGCCCCGCGGGTCGAACACGGCCTTCAGCTCGTCCACGATGAAGGTCACGTCGCCGCCCTTCCGGAATACCGCCGACATGATGCGCGTGAGCGCGACGATCCACTGGTAGTGGTCCAGGTTCTTCGAGTTGATGAAAATCTCGAAGGGCCGACGCTGCTCGAACTCGGTATCCGGGTTCAGGATCAGGTCGTTGATCGTCACGTACATCGCGTGATCGGAAATCGGCGTTTTCACCTTGTAGGTGGAACCTCGCAGCATTTCCGGCCGTTCGAGCTTCTCGTGCATCCGCACGACCTTGCCGTCGGCACTGGTCTCGACCGGCTGCGGCCGTTCGACCGGCTTCGCGGCACCTGGCGGCTCCGCCTCGACACGGAAGTCGACGATTGCCTTGCTGATTCTGATTTCTGCCATGGTTGTCCAGCCTCTCTCGCCCCGACCGCCCGGTTAGCGGCCAGCGTTGTCAAAACTTCCCGTAGTAGCCTTCTTTCAGCGCATCGAACAGGTTTGCGGCGGTATGTACTTCCCCGTCGTACTCCACCTCCTGGTCGCCGCGCGCCTCGATCTCGGTGCCATCTTCCAGGACGAAGGTGTAGGTCGTGTTCTTCAGGTCTTTTTCCTTGACCAGCACGCCCTGGAAGGCCTCTGGATTGAAGCGGAAGGTCGTGCAACCCTTCAGCCCCTGCTCGTGCGCGTACAAGTAGATGTCCTTGAACTCCTCGTACGGAAATTCCGTCGGCACATTCGCGGTCTTGGAGATCGATGAATCCACCCATTTCTGGGCCGCCGCCTGGATGTTCACGTGTTCGGTGGGCGTGATGCTGTCCGCCGTCACGAAATAGTCGGGCAGCTGTTCGCCAGGCTTGTTCGAATCCGGCAGCGCGCGCGGGTTGACCAGCTCGCGATAGGCCAGCATTTCGAACGAGAACACGTCCACCTTTTCCTTGGTCTTCCGGCCCTCGCGAATCACGTTGCGGAAGTAATGATGCGCGAAGCTCGGCTCGATGCCGTTGCTGGCGTTGTTGGCCAGGGACAGCGAAATGGTGCCGGTGGGCGCGATGGAACTGTGGTGCGTAAAGCGCGCGCCGGTGCGCTCCAGTTCCTTGACCAGCTCCGGTGCCACCTCCCTCATGCGTTGCATGTAGCGGCTGTAGCGCGCGTGCAGCACGCGGCCCGGCACCTTGTCGCCCACCTGCCAGCCATCGGCAGCCATCTCCGGGCGCCGCCGCAGCATTTCCGGGGTCACCCGGAATTCTTCGAGCATGATCGGCGCCGGGCCCTTTTCGCGGGCGAGTTCCAGGCCCGTTTCCCAGCCCGCCACGGCCAGCTCGCGGGCCACGGTTTCCGTGAACTCCACGGACTCCGAAGCGCCGTATTTCATGCGCAGCATCGCGACGGTGGAACCCAGGCCCAGGAAACCCATGCCGTGACGGCGCTTGCGGAAAATCTCGTGGCGCTGGCCATCCAGCGGCAGACCGTTCACTTCCACCACATTATCGAGCATCCGCGTGAACACGTTCACGACCTTGCGGAAATCTTCCCAGTCGAAACGCGCGTTGTCGGTGAACGGGTCGACGACGAACTTGGTCAGGTTCACGGAACCCAGCAGGCAGGAGCCGTACGGCGGCAGGGGCTGCTCGCCACAGTTGTGGGCCCAGATACCGTTGGCGTCAAACGCGTTGATGCCCGGCACCTGGCAGTCGTAAACCGCTTCTGAGCCGTCCGCTGCCACCGCCTTGACGCGGGCCACGAAACGTTCCGTGCCCTGGGCGACGGCCGGGTGGGCCAAGGCATCTGCCAACCGCTCACTGCGCACTGTATCCGTGAACCCGATCAGCTCGGCGAACTGCGCCAGGTTGCTGCCGGAAATCCACAGGCACGCCCCGGTGACCGCCGATGACCGCTGACCGCTGCGCCGGGCCACGATGCCGAACCGCAGCAGCATGCGCTGAATGCCCGGCAACGCATCCTCACGGAGATCCGCATACCGGATCGCCGGGCCGGCAGCGCCTTCCGCCACGAGTTCGCCCCGTTGGTCGAAGGCGGCCCTGAGAAAACCGCGGTAAAAACCGCTGGACGCCCGTTCCAGGCCCGCCGTCACCGCGCCGGGATCAGCCGCCAGGTCCAGGGCCGCGGCCACGCGACCCAGCCCGGGGATCACCAGCTGATGCCGGCCGGTGTCGGCCACCGGCTGCCAGCCGAGTTCGTCACCGTTGACGACCAGGGCCCGGGCCGCTTCTTCGGCCGTGCTCATCAACAGGTCCACGCCGGCCGCCAGAGGTGCCGCGGACCCGTTGGCCACCACGGCGGTACCACCGAGCTGAATGCTGGCGTCCGTGGCCGACACCTGGCCGGCACCGGTGTGCAACAGACCGAGCAGGTAGCCCTCTTCGCCACCGTAAGCACCCGGCCAGTGTGCGCGCCCGCGATGATCGTGCAGCATCACGCGATCGCCGGGGCACAGCTGCCCCGCCGTGCACCAGTCCGTCTCCGTGACGTCGGCGTCGAAGCGCACCACGCGGCGCAGGCGATGATCCGCAGTCAGCCGCAGGCTGAAGCCGCCAGCGGTTTCCAGTCGCACCACGGGCTTGGTGGCGGTCTGGAAGAACCCGTCCGGGCCCGACTCCCAGGCCTCGCCGTCCAGCAGCGCCGTGAAGGGCCGGCCGACGAGTTCTGCCACCTGCCGCGGCCCGTCCGCTGTCTGTACCCAGGTATCTGCTGTCACGCACGGGTTGGTCGCCCGAATGTTTTCGCAAAACCAGTTGTTGTTCATTTCGTTCACGCGGTCGACGAGAACGAAACCAGGCTCCGCGAAGTCATAGGTGGAAGCCATGATCATGTCCCACAAGCGCCGGGCCGGCAGCTTGCGGAAGATCTTGCAGGCCACCTGGCCGTGCTCGTTGGTCACGTAGCCGTTTGCCGGCCAGTCCCGCCACAGCACCTGCTCGGGATCGTCCAGGTCGATACCGCTGTTGTCGTATTCCCGCTGGTCGATCGGAAAGGCCAGCGCCCACTCGCCGTTGGCACGCACGGCGTTCACGAAGTCGTCCGTAATCAGCAGCGACAGGTTGAACTGCCGCAACCGGCCGTCTTCACGCTTGGCGCGGATGAAGTCGAGAACGTCCGGGTGGCCCACGTCGAAGGTGCCCATCTGGGCACCGCGGCGCCCGCCCGCCGACGACACGGTGAAACACATCTTGTCGTAGATATCCATGAACGACAGCGGGCCGGATGTGTACGCACCGGCGCCGCTGACGTACGCCCCCTTCGGCCGCAGCGTAGAGAATTCGTAGCCGATACCGCAGCCGGCCTTCAGGGTCAGCCCGGCTTCGTGCACCTTGTCCAGGATGTCGTGCATGGAATCACCGATGATTCCGGACACGGTGCAGTTGATCGTGGAGGTGGCCGGCTTGTGGTGCCGCGCACCCGCGTTCGATACGATTCGCCCCGCCGGCACCGCGCCGCTGCGCAGCGCCCACAGGAAAGACTCGTACCACCGCTCGCGGTCCGGCTCCGCCTCGACATCGGCCAGTGCGCGGGCGACGCGTTTGTAGGTGTCGTCCATGGTTTCATCCACTACCTCGCCGACCTTCGACTTGAGCCGGTACTTGGTGTCCCAGATATCCACGGAGGCTTCCTGGAAGACGATGCCCGAAACCTTGACCTGACCAACCTGCGCTGCGCTTTTCATTGCGACGAAACAACCCCGTATCTGAAGGCGGCCCCGGCCTGCCAAGCCGTGAGTCGCTGTCTTTTTGCCCGGTTCACCCCTGACCCGTGACCCCTTTTTTCAACGGACAGTCGTCCCCTGCAGCCGCGAGCGACACCCTCGGTCCTCGTGGCCGATACGACGATCCTGAAGAAAACCGCCGGCACAAGATATTGTGCCGACGCCTGCAAGATTAGGACTCCGGGAATTTTCTGTCAAGGGAAAATTGTCTTTCAGCCTTATCGCTTAAATGGTTTAAAAACAATTACTTATTGGCTTTTCAGAAAATACTCCGCAGAACAACTTGTGCTGACTGTAGCGTGGTCGCCTATTGGGCGGACCACAACATCTTGTGTTCAGGCTATGCCCCGGAAGCCCCCAGTTTATCCACCGGATATTCCACCCGCCGCCGGGATTGGGTAACCACGGCGGCCTGCAGATCTGCGACCAACCGCCGCTCTCCGGCATCCAGACTAGGACTGTTCAGCGAAACCCTGCGGGTCCGCGGCGAGGTCCGCGACCGGCTATGATTCGCCTCTTGTCCACCGCTTCTCCGGGAAATCATCCAGCATGACGACGAAGTTGACGCTGCGGGCTGCGCTCGCCACCGCCGCCCTGTTAATCGCTACCACCTCGTGGGGGGCCCTGCCCGCCAAGATCGGTGACACGGAACTGCCGAGCCTGGCGCCGCTGGTCAAAGAGGTGTCGCCCGCCGTCGTGAACATTGCGACCCAGGGCACCCGGGAAGCGCAGAACAATCCGTTGATGGACGATCCGTTCTTTCGGCGGTTCTTCGGCTTTCCCGAACAACGCCGGCAGCGGCCGGTGCGCAGCGCGGGCTCCGGTGTCATCGTCGACGCCGTCAAGGGCTACATCATCACCAATCACCATGTGGTGGAAAACGCCGACAAGATCGAAGTCACGCTGGTCGACGACCGGTCATTCAGCGCCGAAGTGGTGGGCTCTGATCCGGGCACGGATATCGCGGTGCTGAAAGTCGACGACGCGAAGAATCTCACCGCGATGGACCTGGGTGATTCCGAGCGCATCGAAGTGGGCGACTTCGTCCTGGCCATCGGCAACCCCTTTGGCCTGCAGCACACCGTGACCTCCGGAATCATCAGCGCGCTGGGCCGGCGCGGTATCAGCCGCGACGGGTACGAAGATTTCATCCAGACCGACGCGTCCATCAATCCCGGCAACTCCGGCGGTGC
The DNA here is from genome assembly GCA_020351875.1 of Chromatiales bacterium. Classification (GTDB taxonomy): domain Bacteria; phylum Pseudomonadota; class Gammaproteobacteria; order Steroidobacterales; genus J054. The sequence continues at coordinate 441,480 of CP070671.1, forward strand.
GCTGGTCAACCTGGACGGCGAACTGATTGGCGTGAACTCTGCGATCTTCAGCAACAGCGGCGGCAACATCGGCATCGGCTTCGCGATCCCGGTGAACATCGCCAGGTCCATCATGCTGCAGCTGATCCAATTCGGCGAAGTTCGCCGCGGGCTGCTGGGCGTGAGCATCAGCGACTTCAATGCCGAGACGGCTGAAGCCATCGGTGCAGACGCGGACATCGAAGGCGCGCTGGTGCAGGAAGTCGTGCCGGGGTCGGCCGCCGAGACCGCCGGCCTGCAGGTGGGCGACGTCATCGTTAAGGTCGACGGCGAAGACATCACGAGCGCGAACGATCTGCGCAACACCATCGGGCTGCGCCGCAGTGGCGAGTCAGTGGCCATCGAGGCGATGCGCGACGGCAAGCGCAAGAAGTTCAAGGCGGAACTCCAGGAGCTCGCGTCGATGCAGCAGATGTCCGCCGAAGACATCCACCCGGGTCTCGCTGGCGCCGAACTCTCCGACTATGCAGACGAGGTCGAACGGCTCGGCAAAGGCGCCGTGCGCGTCGACAGCGTCGCGGCGGGCAGCCCGGCGGGCATGCGGGGCCTGGAGGAAGGCGACCTGATCATCTCCGTGAACCGCGTACGCGTGCGCTCGGTGCAGGAAATGCAGGAGACGGCGAACGGGCAGAAACTGCTGATCCTGGGCATTCGGCGCGGCAGCCGCGACCTGCTGCTGCAGGTGAAATAGGCCCGTCTGCCCGGCCATGACTGCCTCCTCGCCAAGGATAGGCGGCACGCTCTGCGTGCTCGGCGGCACCGGCTTCGTGGGCTCCCGCGTGGTGGCCCACCTCGCGGCCCGGGGCTACCAGCTGCGCCTGCCGACCCGCGACCCGGTTCGGGCCCGGCATCTCGCGATCTTGCCCAGCGCGCGGCTGCTGCGCGCCGACGTGCATGATCCGGACACGCTGGCGCGGCTGGTGAACCGCTGCGACGCGGTCGTCAACCTGGTCGGCATCCTGAACGAGGCCGGGCATGACGGCAGTGGCTTCCAGCACGCCCATGCCGAAGTCACAGCAAAGCTGGTCCGCGCATGCGAAGCCGCCGGGGTGCCCAAACTGGTGCAGGTGAGCGCGCTGCACGCCGATGTGAACGGCCCCAGCCACTACCTGCGCTCGAAGGGCCAGGCGGAAGCGTTGATCACCGGTGCGCAATCCCTGCGCTGGACGATCCTGCAACCGTCGGTGATCTACGGCCCCGGCGATTCTTTCCTGAACCGCTTCGCCGCACTTCTCGGGCAGTTGCCCCTGGCGCTGCCCCTGGCCTGCCCGAACGCGCGTTTCGCCCCGGTGCATGTCGACGATGTGGTGACCGCGGTGGCCCGATCTTTGCGCGATGGCGCAACGGACGGGCGCACCTATGAACTCTGCGGCCCCGAGATCTACACGCTGCGCGAACTCGTGCAGATGATTGCCGCCGCGACGGGCCGGCGCCGCTGGATTATCGGCCTGCCCGACTGGGCCGCACGTCTGCAGGCCCGGATCATGGAGCGGCTGCCCGGCAAGATTTTCACGATGGACAACTACCGGTCCCTGGGGGTCCCGAGTATTTGCCGCAGCGACGGGTGCGCCGAGCTGGGAATCACGCCGCGCTCGCTGCAGCTCAACCTGGCGGCGAGCCTGGGCCTGTCGCCACCGTCGCAGCACAACTCGCCGCCGGCGCCGGCGAACTGACCGCAGCCTGCCCGAGTGCGGCCAGCGCGTCGGCCCTGGCTTCCCACTTCAGTTTCGCGATGGCTTTGGCCGCCGCATAGAAGGCCTCGAAGTCGCCGCCGTGCTGCGTGAGCAGCGTGGCGAATGCGGGCACATACTGGTCATAGGTCGCCAGCGCAGCGAGCGTGGCGTTATTCAGCTCGGGACCAAACCAGCCGTCGAAGAACGGCGGCCCGCCCCAGCCCGCGCGCAGCGCCTGGTAGTCGGCCCGCATCCGGTCCAGCGCCGCGGCTTTGCCGGCGGCCAGCGCGCTGGTGTCATCGGTTTGCGCGTAAACCACTTCCAGCTGCGCGCGACCGCGGCCCAGCAAGACGCGCACCGCGCCGCGGCGCCCCAGCCAGTCCTCGTAGCGGCACAGCGCATCGGCGGCGCCGCGCTGGCGCAGCCAGAGCCGGATACCCGCCTGTTCCACCGCGCTCGCAAACGACTCGTTGAAGGCGGAATCCCCGGAAATGTAGAGACGCTGGTGGGCGAGTTCGTGAAAGATCAAACCCGCGAGCCGGTACTCCGTCATTCGCAGCATCGCATTCGTCAGCGGGTCGGCAAAATTGCCCAACGTGGAATAGGCCGACACCCCGCCCACGTAGACATCGTCGCCAGCCGCGGCCCGGCGGGCCGCAAAGGCCTGCGCCTCGGCCTCATCGAAGTAACCGCGATAGCTGACGCAGCCCGCGACCGGAAAACACCAGGTACGTGGCTCCAACGACCATTCCGGCGCGGCCACCACGCTCCAGACCAGGTAGCGGCGACCGGTGTCGGCGTACTGGCGATAACTGCCGTTGTCGGGCAGGGCCAGCTCCGCATGGGCGAAGTCCACGGCGCTTTGGGCAAGTTCGAGTTGTCCGCGGGTGTCTTCGCTGGTCTCGGGATCCGCCAGCACGTCGGTCACGGGCTCGCGCTGGCCCATCAACTCCATGTGGCCGCGCATCGCCTGCCAGTAGTAACAGCTCCCCAGGGCCAGGCACACCGCCACCAGGGCGGCGATACGGGCCAGCGCGAGCAGTTGCTTTCTGACTTCAGTCACCATGCGGGGTCAACAGATAGCTTCTAGAATGCGTGTATGCAAACCTATCTCGTCGGTGGTGCCGTGCGCGACCGCCTGCTTGGCGAAACTGCGGCCGAACGCGATTGGGTCGTCGTGGGCGCCACGCCGGCCGAGCTCGAACAGGCGGGTTTCCGCCGCGTGGGCCGCAGCTTCCCGGTGTTCCTGCATCCGGAGACCGGCGAGGAATACGCGCTGGCGCGCACGGAGAGCAAGACCGGGCCCGGCTACCACGGCTTCGAATTCTGCACCGACCCCGACGTGACGCTGGAGCAGGACCTGCAGCGCCGCGACCTGACCATCAACGCAATGGCCGAAACCGCCAACGGCGAACTCGTCGATCCTTACGGCGGGCAGCGGGACCTCGACACCCGGACACTACGGCACGTGTCCGACGCCTTTCGTGAGGATCCGGTGCGCATCCTGCGCGTCGCGCGGTTCGCGGCCCGGTTTCACAACCTGGGATTCGAGATCGCTGCAGACACGCGGCAGCTGATGACGGAAATGGTGGCCGCGGGTGAAGCCTCGGCGCTGGTCCCTGAACGCGTCTGGAAGGAAACCGACACCGCCCTGGCCACGGACGCCCCGCAGGTGTTTTTCCAGGTCCTGCGCGACTGCGGTGCGCTGGCGGTCATCTACCCCGAACTGAACGCGCTGTTCGGCGTGCCGCAACCGGAACGCTATCACCCGGAAATCGATACCGGCGTGCATACCCTGATGTGCCTGCAGCAGGCCGCGCGCCTGCAAGCCAGCCCCGAGGTGCGTTATGCGGTGCTGATGCACGATCTCGGTAAAGCCACCACCTCGCCCGACCTGTGGCCCGCCCACCCGGCGCACGAATTCCGCAGCGAAGAACTGGCCCGCCTGACGTCGCGTCGCATCGGGGCCCCGCGTCGCTACCGCGAACTCGCCGAACAGGTCGCCCGCTACCACACGCTGTGCCACCGCGCCGCCGAACTCCGCCCCGCCACCCTGCTGAAACTGCTGGAAGGCGCCGACGCGCTGCGCCGCCCGGAACGCTTCGAAGATTTCCTGCTCGCCTGCGAAGCCGATGCCAAAGGCCGCACCGGCCTGGAAAACAACCCGTACCCCCAGGCCGACCTGCTACGCCGCGCCCGCGACGCCGCCGCGTCCGTCACCGTCGCCGATCTCAAGCTTCCCGACCTCGACGGCGAAGCCGTCGGCAAAGCCCTGCGCGAAGCCCGCTGCGAAGCCATCGCCGCGATCAACTAACCGTCGCACAACGCCCGGCGCACCTCCCCTCGCCCCACCCCCGAACTTGGCTGGTGGCACTCAATCGCGGGGAAAACTGGCCGGCAGAGGCGGCAACTGCGGGCAAGCAGGAAAGAGGTTTAGCACGCAAGACAGTCCGGCTCCGGCGACTTCCGAGTACAGATCTGACATTGAGCCAACCGCGCCTGGAAGAGGCAGGAACACCCGCTGTGCAATCCCGGGCGGTGCGGCAGACCGGACGGTCGTCCGGGCGTCGTCCCGGAGGAGCGGAGCCATGGATGGCGAGAGCGACGGAGGGCCGATCCGACTGAGGACACGGATGTCCGAAGAAGGTTTAGCCCGGACGACCGTCCGGTCTGCCGCACCGCCCGAGCGCGAAACAGAACAGGTTTACTACCAGAACACCACCACGATCACCGCCGCCAACAGCAACCGGTAAACCACAAACGGCACCATCCCGATGCGCTGAATCGCCGCCAGGAACAACTTGATGCAAAGCCAGGCACTGCAGGCCGCCACCACGAGCCCCAGTCCGATCGGTCCCCACGGCACCGGCTCCACCGACTGCATCAACGCCACCAGTTCCAGCGCCGATGCTCCGGCGATGGCCGGTATCGCGAGCAGGAACGAAAAGCGGGCCGCAGTTTCGCGATCGAGCCCCAGGGCCAGGCCGGCGGTCATCGTGATACCGGAACGCGAGCTGCCCGGGATCAGTGCCAGCACCTGCGCCAGCCCAATCAACACGCCCGCGCGCAAATTCACGTTGCGCAGCTGCCCCACCTGGTCTGGACGCCGGTCCGCCACCCACAGCAAGACGCCGAAGAACGCGGTGGCGCCCGCGATCACCAGGGGAGCGCGCAGCGCAGTGGCCACGAGGTCTTCCAAGAACAGCCCGGCCACCACCAGCGGCACGGTAGCCGCCAGCAAGGTCCAGCCAAGCTGCGCGTCGCGGGGCTCGTGCTGCAAGCGCAGCACGGCGCGGGTCCAGCCGGTCAGGATCGCGGCCACCTCGGCGCGAAAGTAATAGAGCACCGCGACCAGCGTGCCCAGGTGCACGGCGACATCAAAGGCCAGGCCCTGGTCCGTCCAGCCGAGAAAACGCGGCACCAGGATCAGGTGCGCGGAGCTCGAGATCGGCAGGAACTCGGTAACGCCCTGGACCAGCGCCAGGATGATGGCTTGCAGGCTATCCAAGGCCACTCCGTGAGCTTGGGGACATTCTGCTTTTTCCATCAGGTGGAAAAAGCAGAATGTCCCCGTCTAATTGGCGGCACACCCTAAACCAAGCGCCACATCACGACTAGAGCCGGTGTCGCAGATCGCGCCCGACGTTCAACGGCGCGTCCGGCAGCGCCCGGCTCAGGGCCAGGACCTTGAAGCGCTCGCCCATTTCTCCCGGCAGCAGCAGGCGACGCAGGTTGGCCGCATGCCGGGCTCGCTCCACGGGATCGTCCGGCAGCGCCGCGTCCAGCACGCCGTTGGCCATCAGGAACTGCGCCTGCGTCGTGTACCCGGCGAGCTTCAGGCCGGCCTCGACACCGGCCTGCGCCGCGGCCGTGAAATCCACCCAGGCGGTGATGTCCTGTAAACCCGGCCAACGGAACGGGTCAGCATGTGCCCGGTGTCGGTAATGACACAGCAGGGTGCCGTCCCGTCGCTGCGGGTGGTAGTACTCGCGCGCCGTGAGCCCGTAGTCGCAAATCAACAGCAGGCCGCGCTCTAGACAGGCGGCGAGTCCGCCTATCCACGGCCTCAGGTTGGGGCAGAACTCCGACGTGTAGCCGGCCGGCCACTCGTCGCCGCCGGCCTCGCGCCGTTGCTCAACCTCGCGCGCGAGCTGTGCGTCTGCATCCCGGGCGGCCCAGGCGAAGGCCGCCCCGTCCCGTATGACCCCGACGGCCTGCACCCGGTCAGGCTGCCACCGAAATCGCCGCACCGGCAATGCGTCGGCCACTTCGTTGGCCAAAATTACGCCGCGGAAACCGGACGGCGGCAGCGTATCCAGCCAGCGCACCGGGTACGCGTCCAGCCGCAGCTGCTGGCGCTCGCGCAGCTCCGCGCTGACTTCGAGCACCTGGTAGTCGACGGCTGGGGCATCGCAATCCGCCAGTTCGTCCAGCACCGCGGCAGCGAGTGCACCGCTGCCGGCCCCCAGTTCCAGGATCGCGTCTCCAGGCTGCAGCAGCGGCGCGATACCCCGGGCGATGCACGCGCCAAACGCCGGGGTGATTTCCGGCGCCGTGACAAAATCGCCCGCGGCACCAAAATTGCGCGCGCCCGCGCTGTAGTAGCCGAGACCCGGAGCATACAGCGCGAGCTGCATGTACTCGGCGAAATCGAGCCAGCCCCCTGCCGCATCGATCCGCGCAGCGAGCTGCGCGGTGAGTTCGTCACTCAGTGCGACGGCGGACGGCGGTGGTGCTGGCCAGTCAGAGTCCATGATGCATTGCCCGGTCGGGCCGGTTATCGTAGCCGGCGCCACGCCACGGAATAAACTTCACGCGATGCACATCCCGACTCATACGCTGGAAGGCCAATGGGTGCTGATTACGGGCGCCGGCAAACGCATCGGCGCGTGCATCGCGCGCACGCTGCATGCGGCCGGTGCCGGCGTTGCGGTGCACTACCGCGGCTCGGCGGACGCGGCGAACGAACTGGCGGCAGAATTGAATGCCGACCGCGCCGGTTCGGCGCTGACAGTGCAGGGCGATTTGCTCGACGTCGCCCGCCTCGCGCAGATGGTTGACCACGTCGTTGAACAGACCGGCAGGCTCGACGTGCTGGTGAACAACGCGTCGAGCTTCTACCCGACCCCCCTCGGCGAGATCACGCCCGAGCACTGGGAAGACCTGATGGGCACGAACCTGAAGGCACCGCTGTTCCTGAGCCAGGCGGCCGCGCCGCAGCTGCAGGCGAACCAGGGCACCATCGTGAACATCGTCGACATCCACTCGCAGCGGCCACTGCGCCATCATACGGTGTACGGCCCGGCGAAAGCCGCGCTGGCCATGCTGACCCGCACGCTCGCCCGCGACCTGGCGCCGGATGTGCGGGTCAACGGCGTGTCACCGGGTGCCATCCTGTGGCCGGAAGACGGTGTGTCCGACAGTTACCAGGAAAGCGTGCTGAAACAGGTGCCGCTGCGCCGCGCCGGCGAGCCCCAGGATATCGCCGATTGCGTGCTGTACCTGGTGCGCGACGCGCACTATGTGACCGGGCAGATCATCGCGGTAGACGGCGGGCGCAGCATCGGCTGGTAGTCTCAACCTGTCGCCAGGTCGACGTCCACCGGTTCGAGCGGGGCGCTACGACCGGGAAACGCCTGCCACAGTTCGGCCATGGTCTGGCCCGCCACCGGGTGACGAAGCCCCGGTGCGATGTCTGCGAGCGGCTTCAGGACGAACGAGTACCTGGTGATGTCTTCCCGCGGCACCTTGACCGGCGGCTCGGGCATGATCGCGTCACCGTAAAGCAGCAGGTCCAGGTCCAGGGTTCGCGGTGAGAATGCGTCGGTGCCGCGCACCCGCCCGGCAAGCCGGTGCAGTTCTTCCAGGCTGTCCACCACCGCCAATGCCGACTCCCGAGTCGACAGCGCGAACACGCAGTTCAGGAACGGCTCGCCGTCGAAACCCACTGCGGGTGTTCGGTAGACCGGTGACACCTGCACTTCGCCGTAGCGCTTTTCGAGTTCCCGACAGGCCAGCCGCAGGTTTTTCTCCGGCTCGATGTTGCTGCCGCCGCTGATGTATACCGCCACCGGCTCGCGGGCAGTCACCGTTCTCCGCGCTCAATCACCAGGCCCACGTCCCGGGAGCCACGAATTGCGAAGGGCTTGTGCACCGTTACCCGGACCCACGGCACCTGGAACTCGCCGGTGATGATCCCGGCAATGCCCTCCGCCATGGTTTCGATCAGCTGAAAACGGGACGCCTCCACGAACGCGACGATGCGCTTGGTCACCGCCTTGTAATCGAGCGTCGCGTCGATGTGATCGCGGGCAGCCGCTGCGGCCACGTCAGCGGCCATCTCGAGATCGATACTGACCGTCTGCGGCACCGCCCGCTCCCAGTCCCAGATACCCACGATCGTCTCGATACGCAGGTCTTTCAAAAAAATCGTGTCCAAGGACTATTCCTGTCGGGCCAGTGCGGCAAGGTCCCAGCGCGGGTGTGCCTGCACGGAGGTGCTGGGCCTGGCGCCCGCGCTCAGCCGCAGATACCCGGTCAGGGCCACCATCGCGGCGTTGTCCGTGCAGAAGGCAATGCGCGGATAGTAGACGCGCCCGCCGCGCGCTTCCAACGCATCGCGCAGTTGCGCGCGCAACTGTTCGTTCGCGCCCACGCCCCCGGCGACCACCAGCCTGTCACGGCCCGTCGCGTCCAGCGCGCGCAGGCTCTTGGCCACCAGCGTGTCGACGACCGCGGCCTGGAATGATGCCGCCAGGTCGGCGCGGTCCTGCTCACCCGGGCCGCCGTGCTGTTCGAGCTGCCGTACCTGCATCATCACCGCGGTCTTCAAGCCGCTGAAACTGAAATCCAGGCCCGGTCGCTTCAGCATCGGCCGCGGCAACGCGAACCGTGCCGGCGCCCCCTGGCCCGCCAGCCTGGCCAGCTCCGGTCCGCCGGGGTACGGCAGGCCCAGCAGCTTCGCGGTCTTGTCGAAGGCCTCCCCGGCCGCGTCGTCCACCGTCTGGCCAAGCACGACGTACGCGCCGAATGCCGCCACGTCCACCAGCATCGTGTGCCCGCCGGACACCAGCAAGGCCACAAACGGAAAGGCCGGCGGCGCGTCCTCGAGCAGCGGGGCCAGCAGGTGCGCTTCCATGTGATGGATGGCGATCGCCGGCACACCCCACGCGCGCGCCAGGCCCATGCCGGCAGTGGCCCCGACCAGCAGCGCGCCGACGAGACCCGGACCGGCCGTGTAGGCCACCGCGCCGAGTTCCGGGCCCTTCACATTGGCGTCGGCGAGCACCCCGTCCACCAGGGGCAGCAGGCAACGCAGGTGGTCCCGCGAGGCCAGCTCGGGCACCACGCCCCCGTAGCGGGCGTGCAGGGCGACCTGGCTGTGCACGGCGTGGGCCAGCAGCCCGCGTTCCGCGTCGTAGACGGCGGCCGCCGTCTCGTCGCAGCTGGTCTCGATACCCAGAACCGGGCCCGCCGGTGTGGTCGAATTTTTTTGCAATTCCATGATTCAGCGGCTATATTCCTCGCCCGCTCCGGCCTCATGCCGGTTTTTTTGGTGCCGAGGAACAGCACATTGCCCAGCGTCCGAGTGCGAGAAAACGAGAATTTTGACGCCGCCCTGCGGCGTTTCAAGCGTGCCTGCGAAAAAGCCGGCGTGCTGACGGAAGTCCGTCGGCGCGAGTTCTACGAAAAGCCGACCCAGGAACGCAAGCGCAAGAAGGCCGCGGCCGTGAAGCGCCAGGCGAAGCGGGTCGCCCGGGAAACCAATCTGCGCCGCCGGCTGTACTGAGCCGCGCCTCCGGCCAGTCATGGCCCTGAAAGACCAGATACTCGACGACGTGAAAGCGGCGATGCGCGCCGGTGAGAAGTCGCGCCTGGTCACCCTGCGCATGCTCACCGCTGCGATCAAGCAACACGAAGTCGACTCGCGCACCGAGGCGGAAGACGCGGACACGCTGCGCATCGTCGAAAAGCTGGTCAAGCAGCGACGCGAGGCGGCGGAACAGTTCCGCAAAGCCGGGCGCACCGAACTCGCCGACAAGGAAGTGGCGGAAGCGGACATCCTCAAAGCTTACCTGCCCGAGCCGCTGGACGATGCTGCGCTGGATGCGTTGATCGACGAGGTCATTGCGGCCACCGGGGCGGCGTCACCGAGAGACATGGGTAAGGTCATGAACGCGATCCGGGCCCAGGCCCAGGGGCGCGCCGACATGGGCGCGGTCAGCAAGCGGGTCAAGGCACGCCTGGCGGGCTGACGCCCCGGCGGTGCTAGACTGCCGCCAACCCGCGCCGCCCCCCGCGGCGCCCACAACGATACCAGCCGTGGCAGGCCGAATTCCGCAGGATTTCATCGACGAACTCATCGCCCGCGCCGACATCATTGACGTGGTGGGTTCGCGCGTGCAGCTGAAAAAGGCGGGCCGCGAATACAAAGCCTGCTGCCCATTCCACGACGAAAAGACCCCGTCTTTCACCGTCAGTCCGGAAAAGGGTTTCTATCACTGCTTCGGCTGCGGCGCGCACGGCACCGCGCTGGGTTTCCTGATGGACTATGAACGGCTCGATTTCGTCGAAGCAGTCGAAGAACTGGCCCAGCTGCTCGGCCTGGACGTGCCGCGTGAAGCCAGCGCCGAGACTCGCTCGCCGGTGGCGCCGGTACTCGAGATCATGGGCGCAGCCGCAAAGCTCTACCAGCAGGCGCTGCGCGAGCACCCGATGGCGGTGGACTACCTGAAAGGGCGCGGCATCGACGGCGAGCGCGCGCGGGATTTCGGCATCGGCTACGCACCCGCCGGCTGGGATTTCCTGTTGCAGCGCCTCGGCGACGGTGACGACCGGCGCCGGCTCCTGCAGGCGGGCGGGCTGATTACCGCGCGCGAAGGCGGCGGATTCTACGACCGCTTCCGCGACCGCATCATGTTTCCGATCCGCGACGGCCGCGGCCGGACCGTGGCCTTCGGCGGCCGGGTCCTCGGTGACGGCGAGCCGAAGTACCTGAATTCGCCGGAGACGGCGGTCTTTCACAAGGGCCGCGAACTCTATGGGCTCTACGAGGCGCGACGCGCAACCCGGCGCCTGGAATCGGTGCTGGTCGTCGAGGGCTACCTCGACGTGGTGAGCCTCGCCTGCCACGGCGTGCACAACGCGGTGGCGACCCTGGGCACCGCCACCACCACCGAGCACCTGAAACGGGTGTTCCGGGCCACGCCGGAAGTCGTGTTCTGCTTCGACGGCGATCGCGCCGGGCGGGACGCGGCCTGGCGGGCACTGCAGAACACGCTGGCCGAAATGCGCGAGGGCCGCCAGGTGCGCTTCCTGTTCCTGCCCGACGGCGAAGACCCCGATTCGCTGATTCGCAGCGAGGGCGCTGCAGCATTCCAGGCCCGCCTGTCCACTGCGCTGCCGCTGTCCGACTATCTGCTAAAGGAATTGAAAAACCGGGCCGACACCACCACTACAGAAGGGATGGCGCGGCTGGCTGAACTGGCCCGCCCGTTGCTGTCGCAGCTGCCGCCCGGGGTGTACCGGGAATTGCTGACGGACCGCGTGGCCAGCGAGGTGAAGATCGGCCGCGACCGGCTCGCAGCCCTGGTCGGCGATAGCGCCGCGCCGGCGCCGCGGCCGCCACGGCGACCCGGGGCCGCGCCGGCACCAGGCCGACCGAGCCTGGTGCGGCGGGCGATACAGATTTTGCTGCATCATCCTGCTGCAGCGCGGCAGGCCGAGGTGCCCCGAGGCCTGGGCAATGCCCGCCAGCGCGGTGTGTCGCTGCTGCAGGAGCTGCTGGCGCTGCTGGCGCAGCACCCGGAGCTCGGCAGCGCCGCGGTGCTGGAGCGCTTTCGGGGCCGCTCCGAGGGGCCGCACCTGGAAAAGCTGCTCGCGGAGGAGCTGCTGATCGGCCCCGATGCTGCAGCGCAGGAGTTTGCCGACTGCCTGTTGCGGCTAGCCGAACGCGGCCGCAAAGACCGGCTGAATGAGTTGGTGCAGAAGGCCGAAGCGGGCGCGCTGAGCGACGCCGAACGCGAGGAATTACGGGGCATCCGGCCCGGATCTGCGGATCCTGAACCGGGTTCCGATGCCGGCGCCTGAGCCGGCGACGTTATGACCAGTCCTGGCATCTAATGCGTGGGCTGGACGAATACTGATGTACACTTACGCGTTTTTTTACGCCAAACAATGAGGGCCACCGGGTGAGCGAAGGCGCAGAGAAACCGACGACCGAACAGCAGTCTCAGCTGAAGGCGCTGATCGCGCGCGGCAAAGAGCAAGGCTACCTGACCTACGGCGAGGTCAACGATCACCTGCCCAACGATATCGTCGATCCGGAACAGATCGAAGACATCGTGAACATGATCAACGACATGGGCATCACGGTGTACGAGAAGGCCGCGGACGTGGATGCGTCGCTGCTGTCCGACAGCGCGGTGAATGCCGATGACGAGGCGGCCACCGAGGAAGCCGTCGCGGCACTGGCCAGCGTCGACGCCGAATTCGGCCGCACCACCGACCCGGTGCGCATGTACATGCGCGAGATGGGCACCGTCGAATTGCTCACGCGCGAAGGCGAGATCCGCATCGCGAAGCGCATCGAACAGGGCCTGGACCAGGTCAAGAACGCGCTGTCCTACTTCCCGCCGACCCTCGACCTGCTGCTGACCGCCTACGGCCCGGTGAAGAGCGGCGAAGGCCGCCTGCAGGACGTGCTGGTGGGCTTCGTCGATCCGGACGAACCGGAAGAAGTCGTTCCGGCCAGCGCCAAGACCAAGGAAGAACAGGAAGCCGAACAGGAAGATACCGGCCCGGACCCGGAAGAAGCTGCGGCCCGTTTCGCGTCCATTTCCCGCCGCCACAAGCGCGTGGTGAACCAGATCATCAAGGAAGGCACCGCCGAGCCGAAGGTGCAGCGCGCCCGCGATCGTCTCACAGCCGAGATCATGGAGCTGAAGCTCGCGCCGAAGCTGTTCGATGCCCTGTGCGTGAACCTGCGCATCAACGTGGCGGACCTGCGCAGCAGTGAGCGGCGCATCATGCAGCTTTGCGTGCGCGACGCGGGCATGCCGCGCAAGGATTTCATCGGCAGTTTTCCGCGCAATGAGACCAACCTGAAGTGGGTCGACAAGCACATTCGCGCGAAGCGCAAATATTCCTCTGGCCTGGCCCGGCTGAAGGACGAGATTCTGCGCAGTCAGCGCCGGCTGATCGCGATCGAAGAGCGCACCTACCTGTCGATCGCCGAGATCAAGGAAATCAACCGCCAGATGTCCCTGGGTGAAGCCCGGGCGCGGCGCGCGAAGAAGGAAATGGTCGAGGCAAACCTGCGCCTGGTGATCTCCATCGCGAAGAAATACACCAACCGCGGACTGCAGTTCCTGGACCTGATCCAGGAAGGCAACATCGGCCTGATGAAGGCTGTCGACAAGTTCGAATACCGCCGCGGCTACAAGTTTTCCACCTACGCAACCTGGTGGATTCGCCAGGCCATCACGCGATCCATCGCGGACCAGGCCCGCACGATCCGTATCCCGGTGCACATGATCGAGACGATCAACAAGCTGAACCGCGTGTCGCGGCAGATGCTGCAGGAGATGGGCCGCGAACCCACGCCGGAAGAATTGTCCACACGCATGGAAATGCCCGAAGACAAGGTCCGCAAGGTGCTGAAGATCGCCAAGGAACCCATTTCCATGGAGACGCCCATCGGCGACGACGAGGATTCACACCTCGGGGACTTCATCGAAGACGCCACCGTGCTGTCGCCGGTGGATTCGGCCACGTCCGAAAGTCTGAAGGAAACCACGCACAACGTGCTGGCCGGGCTCACGCCGCGCGAGGCAAAAGTGCTGCGCATGCGTTTCGGTATCGACATGAATACCGATCACACGCTGGAAGAAGTGGGCAAGCAGTTCGACGTGACCCGCGAGCGGATTCGCCAGATTGAGGCGAAGGCGCTGCGCAAGCTGCGCCACCCGTCGCGCAGCGACCAGCTGCGCAGCTTCCTGATCGAAGACTGAGGTTTCTACCCCGGGCCGGGACCTTCAGGTACCGGCCGGCGCCTGCCGGGTCGGGAACAGTTCGTCCAGCGCCAGCGTGCGCCCGTTCTCCTGCACGACCCGACAGTGATGACGGCGCAGCTTGCGGGGTTCCGCGGCGCCGCAGGAATGGGCAATCACGCAAACCTCCTTTTCCTTGGTGTGGTAGCGCATGACCCGCCTGGCCTTGGCCGTCGGGTCCAGGCCGCGCTGCAGGCGCTTGTCGTGGGTCGTGATGCCGGTGGGGCAGGTGTTCTGGTTGCACTTCATCGCCTGGATACACCCCAGCGCGAACATGAAGCCGCGTGCTGATGTCACGAAGTCGGCCCCGGCACACAGTGCTCACGCCACGCCCACCGGGTTGATCAGCTTGCCGCTCGCCACCACCCGCACGCGCTCGCGCAGGCCGGTCTTCATCAACGCATCCACCACCAGGGGCAGGCTCTCGCGCACCGGCAGCCCGACATGATCCATCAGGGTCATCGGCGCGGCGTCCGAGCCCCGCGCGCTGGCTTCCCACAGCGCGTCTTCGAGCCAGCCGAAACCGCCCATTACGGACTTGAAGCCCACCGGTTTGCCAGTGATCTGGCGGGCCCTGGCAATCATGTCCAGCAAGTCACTCGGCGAATCGATTTCCGGGTGGCGGTTCGGGCTGATCGAATCGTGCCCGACCTCGATGCCGCGACCTCGGTGACTTTTGCGCCCGGCAGGATGCCGCCCTTGCCCGGCTTTGCCCCCTGGCTCAACTTCAACTCGAACATCCGCACCTGCTCGTGAGCTGCGACCGCGCGCAGTTTGCCCTCGTCGAGTCGAGCGCCCCGTCGGACGTGCGCACATTGAACGGCATCTCCTCGCGATCCATCGCGAAGAAGTACTGGCGAAAGAACTCACCGATTTCCTCGAACAGGTAACGAAAGCGGCCGATGACCGGATAGTTGCGGCGAATTGCATGCTCTGTCTGCCGGACATCGATGACGTACATCACGACCAGCACCAGGGCCCCCACCCCCAACGCCAGGACGAACAGGGTGACGAGCACAGTCAGTACGTCGCTCACGAACTCCATCATCGGGGAATTCTCCAGGCAGGATCGACGGGCAAGATGGCGCGGTCAGCTCGCGGGTGCAAGTGTGATCTCGAGCGGAAAATGATCGGAGCCGATGTCCGGACCCGTGCGCACATCCAGGACGCCCGCGGACGGATCGGCCAGGGAATGATCGATGGGTATCCACACCGGGACCGGCATGGCCGGCCAGGTCACGTGCAATCCCTGGGTCCGGCGGGTGTCACTCAAGTCGGTGGCAGCCAGTAAGCGACTGAAATACGGCGAGAAGGGCGTGAGATTCAGGTCGCCCGTGACCAGGCGGGGCCGCGACGATTTGGCCAGCAGCCCGGCGAGGGCCGCCAGCTGCCGGTTGCGACCGGCCGCCAACTGCGGAGAACTCGGCGGCATCAGATGCACCGCGTAGAGCTCAACCCCGTGGTTGCTTAACGCGACGCGCAGGTTTTCCGATTCGGGCACCCCGAGGTCGAGCCATTCAACATCGCGCAGCGGTTGGCGGGAGTACACCGCCATGCCGAAGGGCGTCGGGCGCGGCCGCTCAGCGCGATAGGGCCAGTCCGCCAGCGCGGGGGCCAGCGCCGCTTGCCACTCGCGGGTGTATTCGGACAGCACAATGACTTCCGGCTGCTGCGCCTCGATGTAGTCGATGACCTTGCCGAATTCCGCGTTGCGGAACGACAGGTTCACGGTCAGCACCTGCGTGCCTTCCCGCTCGGGCGCAGCGTGTCCGGCCGACGTGACCAGCGGCAACAGGTAGGGCCCGACGTACCAGGCATTCGGCGCCGCCAGCAGGAGGGTCACGGCCAGCCACCCATAGCGCCGGGTATTCAGGAACGCGATGATCAGCAGGCCCTGGGCCAGCAGGTAGTAGAGCCGAAAATGCGTAAAAAGTTCGGCGAACCAGGACCAGTCTGCCGCCAGGGCAATGATGCTAGCCAGGCTAGCACCGGTAAAGATCACCCATAGCAGCGGGCGCGCTACACGGCGTGGGCGCAACGCGCCCGGAATTGTGTCAGTGCTCGCCTGCATTCGCGCCCGCACTCCTGTCGCCCGTGACCAGCTGGTCCAGCGTTTCGATCAGGAACAGCAGCTCCTGCGCGTCTTCCTGGCGCGCGGCCAGGCATTCTTCTGCATAGGGATGAATCGCGCAATGCTGCGGCCAGTCTTCACGGCCCTCCAGCACGTCGCCCATGCGCGGCAGGAATCGCCACTGGAGCCACTGGTGAAACCCCAGCGTGTCCCAGCTAAATGGCTGTGCGCTGTTCAACCGGTGCTGAGCGGGTGGCGCGTTCTCCCAGAGCTCCAGGCGCTGCAGCTCCAGCTGCATGCGCACCAGGACTTCAGCCACTGCGCGACGCTGCCGGCCGGGTGTTTGTTGCAGTTCTGTCATCGCGTGCGCCTATTTTGGCACAGCGGGACGGCGGCCGGGACGCGCTACCCGCGAGGCGGCGCGTCGTTTACAGTGCGACCATGACACGCAGCCCCAAATGGCGCCCGATCGCGCTGACCGTCTGGCTGGCCACGGCCGGCGCCCTCGGTGCCTGCGAGCCGGGAGATCAAGCCCCCCCAGTGACGCCGGCAGCCGCCCGCCCGGTGCCCGCCGCGATGCCCCCCGCCGACCGCGCGCGCGCCGTTGTCGCCGCCCGCCTGAACGTGACCGCAGAGGACGTGGCCGTCATCAGCATCACCGCACGCGACTTTCCGGACTCCAGCCTCGACTGCCCGGAACCGGACATGCTCTACCAGCAGGTCATCACGCCCGGTCACCAGGTCATCGTCGAGGCGGAGGGCCGGCGTTTCGATGTCAGGGTGTCCGGAGCCGGGGCGCGAATCTGTCATCGCCGCAAGGGCAGCGGCGGGGGTGACCCGCGCCCGACGCCGGTGCAGAAACTGGCAGAACGGGCGCGCGCGGACCTTGCCCGCCACCTGCACTGCGAGGTCTCAGATGTCACCATCGCCAACCTGCGGGCGCTGAAGCCGGGTGATGAGCTGCCCGGCTGCGCGCTGAACTGCGATCCCGGCGCGTCGCTCTGCGGTTACGCGGTGGCGCTGCTCCACGACGGCCGCCGCTACGATTACTTCGTGAACGACACGGCACTCAGCCCGTGCCCGCCCATCGTGTCGAGCTGACGCGGCGTCGGTTAAACTTGCGCGCTTCGCGGGCCCTTAGCTCAGTTGGTTAGAGCGAGCGACTCATAATCGCCAGGTCGCAGGTTCGAGTCCTGCAGGGCCCATTCCCGTTTCCGGTGCACCGTGCTGCAAAACGATGACCTGCCCGCTCCGCCATCCGCTGCGCATCGCCGTCGTGGTAACTGCGTGCCTTCTCGCCGGCTGCCAGCCCCCACCGCCGGCGGAGGAAATGGCGGTGCCCGAGGCTGAACCCCTGCCACCCCCGCCGGCGCTCGGCGCATTCAGCCACGTCACCGTGGGCACGGCCGACCTGGATGGGGCCCTGGCGCTGTGGCGCGACCATTTCGAGATGGACGTGGTCGCCACCCGCGACGGCCCCGACCCGGCGCTCGCCCGCCTGTGGGCGATAGCACCCGGTGACATTGCCCGCCAGGCCGTGTTGCGCACGCCGGGGCTGGCAACGGGCGCGCTGCACCTGGTGGAGTTCACCAACCCCGGCCCGCCGGTGCGCGAGGGCGCGCAAGTCTTCGACCGGGTGCCGAAAAACCTGGACGTCTACGCACGCGACCTGCCCGCGCGATACGAAGAACTGCGCGCGGCGGGCCTGGCGTTCCGGGCGCCGTGGGTGGAAATGCCAGCACCTGGCGGCCTGACCTTCCGCGAAGTGCAGATGCCCGGACACGACGCGACGAACATCGTGCTGCTGGAAATCCTGGACACGAACTACCCCCACAGTCCGGCGGGCTATGCGGGCATCGGCCCGCTGATCATCGTGGTGGGCGACGCGGAGACGGAGACCGCGTTCTACCAGGACGTACTGGGCCTGGACATGGTGATGCAGGACCTGCTGGCCGGCCCGGAGATCGAACGCATGGTGGGCCTGCCCGAAGGTGCCGGCATCGATTTCCGGGTTCTCGGCACCGAGGCCGATCCAATGGGCCGCATCGAGGTAATCGAGTACCAGCGCACCGGCGGCACCGACCTGTTCCAGCGTGCCCGACCGCCGGCCACCGGCACCCTGCACGCGGGCTGGCAGGTCACGTCCCTGGACCCGCTGCGCCGGCAGCTGGACGCGAAAGGGATCCCCTATGAGATCTTCGATGCGGTGGACGCGCTCTATGGCCGCGGGCCGGTCATCGCATTTCTCACACCGGCGGGTTTCAGGATTGAAGTGCAGGCCGTGGGCGCGCCCGCCGCGGAGTCGATTTGACATAAATCCCGCCCCACGCCCGCTGTCCGCCACGAGCTTGCACCCGCGCTGAAACCCGCGTAACTTCTACACCTGACAATAAAAAAGAACGGTCTACAAAGGCAGTGTCGGATCTCGATCCACACCCGATGACGCTGCTTTGATCCGCCACTCCTTACAGATCTTGTGTAAGGAGCAAGACCATGAAGTTCTCTCTGACCCGGCTCGGAGTCTTAGCCGCAGTTTTCCTGTGGGCGGCCAGCGCATCGGCGGCGGGCCTCGCACCCATCACCCAGGTCTTCGTGTTCGGTGACAGCCTGTCGGATAACGGCAATGCCTATGAGGCAACCGGTGGCGGGTTTCCCGCTTCACCGCCGTATTTCCCTGGCCGCCAGACCAACGGCCTGGTCTGGGCCGAGCCGATGACCAATGATCTCGGTGTCACCCTGACCAACTACGCGGTGGCCGGTGCGCAGACGGGCACGGGCAACGTGAAGTCGGATGATTTCCCGGTGCTGGCAGGCACGGGCCTGCAGACGCAGGTGGGACAATTCGTGTCTGATCTGGGCGGCGGCGCCGCCGATCCCGGCGCCATCTACGCGGTGTTCGCCGGTGCCAACAATTTCTGCCTGACCTGCTTCACGCCCGGCGTCGACGATCCCGAAGAGTTCATCAACCAGGGGGTGACGGAGATCCTGACGGCTGTCGGTACCTTGCAGGCCACAGGGGCACAGAAGTTCGTGGTCTTCGGGCTACCCGACCTGGGCCTGGCCCCGCGTGCGGCGGGCATTCCGATCCCGGGCATCCAGGACATGCTGAGCATGCTGACGGACGGCTGGAACGCCGCCCTGTTCGGCAACCTGCCCGGTCTCGGCCTGCCTCAGCTGGTCACGATTGACACCGCGCAGATCCTGCGCGACGTGGTGGCTAATCCGGAGGCCTTCGGCCTCTTTAATGTCACCGACGCCTGCCTGGCCGTAGGCTGTAACACGCAGACCCTGGACCCGCTGCTGGACCCGGACGGCTTCCTGTTCTGGGACGACGTTCACCCGACCCGCGCCACGCACGCGCTTCTCGGCGACATCGTCTACGAGGCAGTACTGATACCAGTGCCTCCGGCGGTGCTGCTGTTTGGTTCGGCGCTGGGGCTGTTGACATGGGTACGCCGCCGCGCGGCAGCCTGAGCCTTATTGAGACAACGAAGACTGAGAGACGCTTTTTATTTGAGTAACTGGTCGCAAAAGGCAGTGTCGGATCTCGATCCACACCCGATGACGCTGCTTTGATCCGCCACTCCTTACGACCCCGGTAGTAAGGAGACCGACTATGAAGTTCGTCAGGCCCCACCTTGGGGTATTGGCTGCGATCTGCTGCTGGGCCAGCGCCACGCACGCTGCCGGCATGCCGGCCGTCGACACCGACGGCGTCAGCCCCGCGGCCGCCCGCGAGGTGCGCGCGACGAAAGCGTCCGTGGGCGAACCCGTGTCCGCCAACGTGGCCTTCGCCGGCATCGCCGACCAGCGCGCGAACAGCCTGGACGGGAACCTGCAGACGCTGGCGCTGTTGCCGCGCGCGAAGGCCTTTGGTGTCGGACCGCAACTCGGTGCGCTGGCCGCAGCCTGGAACGACGCGCTGGCCGCCAACCACGCCGCGCTGCCGGGCCTGCACTCGATACAGACGGCCGAAGTCCGGCGGCAATTCGTGAACGCACCGGAGGTCTACGGGCTGTTTAACGTCGAAGAGGCCTGCCTGGCGGTCGGCTGCATGACCGAGTTCGCGTTGTCGCCACAGACCCCGGAAGGTGAGCTGCTGGTGGAAAGCAATGTGCTGGAACTCGTCAGCCAGACGACCGTGGTCCCAGTGCCTCCCGCGCTGTTGCTGTTCGGTTCGGCCCTCGGCTTGCTCGGGTGGATACGCCGCCGGCTGGCCTGAGGACCTGCCGAAGACTGATGAGCGGCCGCCCGCACGGGCGGCCGCTTTTTTTATCAGTCCACGTCGCCGAAGCGGTAGTCTGCGCGGATGCCGAACACGCGGCCCTCGGACGGCCACACCAGCGTGTTCACGATGCCGTAGCCGAACTCGTTGATCGCGTCGGCGTTCTCCCAGCCGCGCTCGAACCAGTCTTCGTCGAACACGTTGTCGACGAAGGCCGTGGCCGACCAGCCGCTGCCGCTGTCGTAACCGAGCTGCAGGTTGACCACGTGCCAGTCGTCGGTCTCGGACAGCGCGAGATTGTCGAGTCCCGCATACATCGTGTCCGTGAACGCGTGCTCACCGGTCACGAAGATCTCCGCACCGCCGGCCAGCGGGAAATGGTGGGTAATGACCGACGACGTGGTCCACTCTGGCGAGAATGGCAGTTCGTTGCCTTCGCAGTTGTCACAACCACCGATGTCCAGGAAGGACTGGTCCACGTCGTCGACCTCGGTGTCACTGTAGGCCAGCGAGAAGTAGAGGTCCCAGCGGCCGGACGGCATCCAGATCAGCTCCAGCTCGGCCCCGTAGCCTGACGCCTGCGCCACGTTGTCCGTCAGCTGCGCGCCGCCCTCGAAGAACGTGAGCTGCAGGTCGTCGTAGTCGTAGTAGTACGCGGCGAGACTCCCCTGCAGGCTGTTATCCAGCAGCGTCGCCTTCGTGCCCAGTTCAAAACTGACGCTTTCCTCTTCGTCGTAGGTACTCGGCACCGTGCCCGGCAACGCCAGGCCGGTGTTCGGGTCGCTCTCCGCCGGCGCGCCGTCGGCACCCGTGAAACCGAAGTCCCCGAAGCCACCTGACTTGTAACCCCAGGCCACGTTGCCGTACAGGGTCCACTGGTCGTTCAGGTCGTAGTTGGCTGCGAAGCGTGGCGTGAAGGCATCCCAGTCGTCCTCGTCCTTCACGAAGCCGCCGGGCGACACCCCGCTGAAGCGCTGCGAACAATCGGCCGCGGTCTCAGCCGTGAAGAAGAAGTCGTAGATGAAGTTGTTGCCCAGCGCCCCGCCGGAATCGGGCACGCAGGCCTCGTACTCCTTCTCGTCGTAGGTGTAGCGCAGGCCCACCGTCAGGTCCAGGCGATCGGTGGCCGCCCACGTCAGGTCCGCATAGATGGCCCAGCCCCAGTAGTCGCCTTCCGTGAAAGTGGATTCGGGCTTGTCCACTTCCAGGTCCGCCGGGTCGATATCTTCTTCCCAGTAGTCCTCGAAGATCGGGTCATCGCAACCGGTAACGCGGGCGCTGAGGTCGAAATCCGGGGCCTCCGTGACCTGCAGCGCGCGGCACAGGTCGTCCTCGGTGTAACGGTCCTGGAAATCCGCGTCCACGTCCTCGGTGTACACGCTCGCGCCGACGAACCAGGTGACCGGCCCGTCCGTCGGCGACAGCAGCCGCAGCTCCTGGCTGAAATAGTCCACGTCCTGGTCCACGAAGTAGTGGTCCACGAGCGCCCCCGTGCCGTCGTAGTCTTCCCGGTACTTGAAGTCGTAGGTCTTGTACCCGGTGATCGCAGTCAGCGTGTAGCCGTTCGCCAGCTCCCAGTCTGCGTTCAGGCTCAGGCGCAGGATGTCCGCGTCATCGTCCCCCTGCAGGTCGTTGGCCACCTTGTCGTCGGGTAGCGGCGACCCGGAACCCG
Source organism: Chromatiales bacterium (assembly GCA_020351875.1). GTDB lineage: Bacteria > Pseudomonadota > Gammaproteobacteria > Steroidobacterales > J054. The sequence continues at coordinate 463,210 of CP070671.1, forward strand.
GCAAGGGTGTGGCAGACGGCGGGAAATCCAGCGCCAGCGAGGAATCCAGTGGCGCGGTGCTCCAGTACGCGGAGCCATCGTTATTGCGGTCCTCGTAAAAGGCGCTCAGGACCACGGAACCATTGTCCGCCTCGTAGCCCAGCGCGCCCTGCACCGCCTTGTTCTCCTCGTCGCCGAGATCGTTCCCGCCGGCCAGGTTTTCCAGGTAGCCGTCACGGGTCAGGTAACCAACGCTGCCGCGAAACGCCCAGCGCTCCGACAACGGCAGGTTCAGCGTGCCCTGGAACTCGTAACGCTCCTCTTCGGCGACGGACAAACTCACGTTGCCGCCGATACCATCCGGGTTGGGGCGATTGGTGACGATGCTCACCGCGCCGGCAATCGCGTTGCGACCGAACAGCGTGTTCTGCGGACCGCGGACGACCTCCGTGCGCGCTACGTCCAGGAAGGTCGTCGTCGCGCCGCCGTTCCTGCCTTCGTAGACACCGTCCACGAAAATCGGCACCGAGCCATCGCCACCCACGCCGAAGCTGTTCGAGGAAATGCCGCGGATTGCCAGCGCGTCATTGAAACTGTCGGCCGTGCGCCCGTTGAACCCGGGCGTGAGCGCCACCATGCCGCGGAAGTCCCGCACGTTCAGGCTCTGCAGGAACTCGCCGCTGAAGGCGGACACCGCCACCGGCACATCGCGCGTGGACTGTTCGCGCTTCTGCACCGTGACCACGATTTCCTCGAATACCTGGTCCGCAGCGAGGCCCGCAGACGCGAAAACCAGACCGGTCACCAGCGTGACCGGGAAGGCAAGACCCCTGTTCATGGGCAACCCCCCCTGTAGTGGAGGCGCGATGATAGCCGCAGTCCAGTCCAGCGGCTACTGGATCAGGCGCCGGCGAATGAACACGGTGGCGGCCAGGTAGCCGAACACCGCGTAAGCCGCCAGCACGGACAAGTGCAGGCCCACCGCGTCGAGGACCTGGCCCGCCACCAGCGGGCGCACCAGCGCGATGGCATGGGACAGCGGTAACACGTCGACGATCAGCCGCGCCACGTCCGGCAACGTCTCCACCGGGTAGAACACGCCGCTGAAGATGAACATCGGCGTGACCAGCAGGGTGACGTAATAGTTGAAGAAATCGTAGTTCGGCGCGAAGGCCGCGACGACGATGGCCGGCCCCGCGAAGCACAGGCCGATCAGGAAAAACAGCGGCACGGCCACCAGCGCGCTCCAGTCGTGCACCGCGCCGAGCAGGGTTGCCACCGCGAGTATCGGCACCGCGGCAATCACCGCCTTGGTGCCACACCACAACATTTCGCCGGCCACGATGTCGTCGACCTGCAGCGGGGTGGCGAGCAGCGCGTCATAGGTCTGCTGGTGCACCATGCGCGTGAATACGGAGTACATGCCCTCGAAAGACGCGGTATTCATCGCCGACGCCGCCACCAGGCCCGACGCGAGGAAGGTCAGGTAGGGCATACCGTTCACTTCGCCGACGAAACGGCCGAGCCCGAAGCCGAGGCCCAGCAAATACACGAAGGGCTCGCCGAAGGTGAAGAACAGGCTCGGCGCAATGAGCTTGCGCCAGACCAGCGCGTTGCGATACCAGAGCTTCAAGGCGCCGGCGCGGGGTTGCGGTAATGCGAGCTGGGCAGCAGTCATGTCGTCACTCTCTCAGTTCGTGGCCGGTCTGGCGCAGGAAAACGTCTTCCAGGTTGGCGGGCCGGTGCATGTAGGTCAGGCGCGTCGCCTTTTCCAGCCGCCCGAGCAGGGCCGGCAGGTCGCGCGTGTACGCGTAGTGCATTTCGCCCACTGTCTCCAGCCGCAGGTCGGTGCAGCCCTCGAGTAGGCTCTCGATTTCGCTGCGGGCACCCTGCAGTTCCAGCACGTGGGGCTCGACCCCGTCTGCGATCAGCTGGGCGGGATGACCGTGACTGATGATGCGCCCGTGGTCCACGATCACCAGTTCGTCGCACAAGCGCTCGGCCTCGTCCATGTAATGCGTGGTCAGCAGCAGTGTCTTGCCCGCATTGCGCAGCTGGCGGAGCCGGGTCCAGATCATGCGCCGCACCTGGGGGTCGAGCCCGGTGGTGGGCTCGTCCAGCACGATGAGTTCCGGATCGTTAATCAGCGCCCGGGCAATCGACAGGCGGCGTTTCATCCCGCCGGACAATTCCCGTAACGGGCTGTCCGCGCGGTCCGTCAGCTCCACGAACTCGAGGAGCTCGACGATCCGATCCCGCACCACCGGCCCGGCCAGGTCAAAATACCGCGCGTACATGCGCAGGTTTTCCGCCACCGTAAAGTCCGGGTCTGCGTTGTCCTGCTGTGGCACGACGCCGGTGCGCCGTCGGATTTCGCGAACCGCACCTGGCATCGGCAGCCCCAGTACCGTGAGCGAGCCTGCCGTCATCGGCGACTGGCCGAGCACCATGCGCAGCGTGGTGGTCTTGCCCGCGCCGTTCGGCCCCAGCAAACCGAAGCAGCCGCCGGCCGGAATGTCCAGGTCGATGGCGTCCACCGCAACGCGCTCACCAAAACGCTTGGTGAGTTTGCGGGCTACTACGACCGGATGGTTCGCTGGCTTCGCCATAATCTGAGAACTGTGACCGCGACGAGAACTGCGTCCTGTCTTAGTTTAAGAGTTCGTGGTTCGGGGCGAATCAGTTTATGTTAATGGCGTGGATCCTGTTGGCGTTGGCGACTTGTGCGGGGAGCAGTTTCATCGCGGCTCGCTATACGCGCGCGCGAGTTGAGCGCGAGCGGCTGACCGCCGAGATTGAAGATCCCCGTGACAGCCAGATCCGCGAATTGCTGATCGCCGCAAAGGTCGCCCGGGAGAACGCGCTGCGTGCCAAGGCCGACGAGTCGAGCAGCAGCGAGGAACTGGTGCAGGTCCGCGACCGGATTCGGACCCTGGAGAAAACCGCCGCCGACGCGAACGCCGACCTGGAAACCATGCAGGTCCGGCTGGAGGAACTGCTCGGCGAGCGCAACCAGCTGGAAGAGCAGCTGGCGGACCTGGGGCGCGACAAGGAGCGGCTGCGCAACCGGGCCCAGGAGCTGGAGATGGAACTCAGCATGGGCAAGGCCGGCGACCTGCTGGATCCGGTCCTGCAGGCCAACTAGCCGCGCCGGGCCGGGCACCGAGGCCCGGACAGAAGCCCGCCGCGACCGCGCTGGGTGACCGGGCCATGCTAGAATTCTCTTCTCATGTCACGCTGTCTTGACGACTACCGTCTCCGCCTGGGCAACACCGAATACGTACCGATCGTAATCGGCGGCATGGGCGTGGATATTTCCAGCGCCGAGCTGGCCCACGAAGCCGCGCGCCTGGGCGGCATTGGCCACATCTCCGACGCGATGTCGCCCTACGTGTCCGACCGCTATTTCTCGACCAAGTACACCAAGGCGAAGTCGCTGAAGCATCGCGCCAGCCGCGACACAACGGACAAGACATCCGTGCGTTTCGACAACCAGCACCTGTACGACGCCCAGCGCCGTTATGTTGAAACGACAATGGAGGCAAAGCGCGGGCCCGGCGCGGTGCACATCAACGTAATGGAAAAGCTGCAGATGGGCGCGCCGTCGGAAACGCTGGCCGCGCGGCTGCACGCGTCACTGGACGGCGGCATCGACGGCATCACGCTGTCGGCCGGGTTGCACAACGGCACGCTGAAGATGATTGCCGACAATCCCCGGTTCCGGGATGCGAAGATCGGCATCATCGTGTCCAGCCTGCGCGCACTGAAGATCTTCCTGCGTAGCGGCAAGCGCGTGGACCGGCTCCCGGATTACGTGGTGGTGGAAGGCCCACTGGCGGGCGGCCACCTCGGTTTCGGCGAAGACTGGCGCGAGTATCGTCTCGCCGACATCGTGACAGAAATCGTCGCGTTCCTGAAAGAAGAAGAACTCGACTTGCCCGTGATTCCGGCCGGCGGCGTGTTCACCGGCACCGATGCAGTGGAGATGATGGAAATCGGCGCGGCCGCCGTGCAGGTGGCAACGCGCTTTACCGTGACCCAGGAATGCGGCATGCCGGACAAGGTGAAACAGGAATATTTTGCCGCGACGGAAGACATGGTGGACGTGTCGTCGGTGTCGGCGACGGGTTACCTGATCCGCCTGCTGAATAACAGCCCGGCGCTCGGCTCGAACATCAAGCCGCAGTGCGAACCGCTCGGCTACACGCTCGATAAGACCGGCAACTGTCCGTACATCAAGGCGTGGGAAGCTACGCCGGTGGACGAGAACGGCAAGAAGCTGCCCGTCAACGACAAGATCTGCATCTGCTACCACTTCGGCAAGTACAACGTGTGGACCTGCGGGCACTACGTGTACCGGCTGAAGGACACCACCCGCCAGCTGCCCGACGGCAGCTACCAGTTGCTGACCGCAGAGCAGGTGTTCAACGACTATCGCTACAGCACCGAGCACCAGATCGCGCTGCCGCCGGCCCTGGCCGCGTCGGCCTGAACTCGCGCCCCGTCAGAAACTGAGCTCGACCTCCAGGCCGGGTGCGTCATGGCGCACCGCGTCCACCCCCTGAGCCCCGTCATGTGCCACGCTGACCGTGAAGCCTTCGCGACCCAGGTACTCCACGAGCATCACGCGGAGCTCGCGGTCGTCGTCAACCAGCAATATCGAATCGTTCATACGTCCTGACCCTGCGCCCATTGCAGGCAATTCGCGACCCGGACTCAAGCCGCTTTGCACTTCTTTGCATTTCTTCGCCGGACGCGGTCATCCGCAGGGCCGCTGGCGCGTTAACTTTCTCATCAACACGGGGCAAGCGGCCCCACTACAGGAGCCAATCATGTTGACGAGACGCAAGACCATCACGCTGTCAGCCACCGCGCTGGGCGTATTGACGGCCTGGGCCGTGGCCTGGGGCGTGACTGAGAACGACGGCACCGAGCCGACCGCGAGCGGATTCGAGGGCCGCCACTGGGGCGGACACCGGGGCGGGCGCATGGACCGCATGGCCCGACACCTGGACCTGAGTGACGAACAGCGCACGCAAATCGAGGCCATCATGGCGAACGCCAGGACCGAGGGCGAGCAGTTGCGCGGCGAGCTGGCCACGCTGCGCGAGGAAGTCGGCGCGATGATTCGCAGTGACGGCTACTACGAAGACCAGGTGCGCATCCAGGTGGAATCCAAGGGCCCGGTTTTCGTCGAGCTGACGGTGCTGGGCATCCGCACGATGAACGGCGTCTACCAGGTGCTGACGCCGGAACAGCGCGCGAAAGCCGATGAGATGCTGGCGCGTGGGCGCAGATTCGGACGTGGTTTTGGCGTGGGCGGTTTCTAGATCGCCTCAGGTCCCCCCTGCCGGCGCATTTCCAAACCCTGTCGCGCCGGACCCTGCCGGCGGCGCCCCACCCCCCTCGGGCGTCGCCGGCCTCTTTTTGCGCATCAGCCCGTGATTTCCATCTGGTCGGACCAGCGGCGGGCGCGACAGCGGTTGTCCTGTTCGTGCACCGGGATTTCCGCCGACCCCTGGTAGACCTCCGACTCGATGTCGAACTGGTACCACGCACCCTGCTTGTCGATATCCCTCACCGTGTAGAGAATCTTCGTGGTCGCCGGATCCTCGAGTTCCGCCCGCAGCGCGGCCAGGCAGCGGTCCAGCTCGGCCCGGTACATGACTTCGCCCGGCGTGGCGGCCTGCACGTTGGCACCCATGAACAGCGCGGCACTCAGTGTCAATCCGGTCATCATCTTGGCAGTATTCATCGCGATCTCCTCCTTCGCTTTGGTTGCGCGGACCATCTGGCCCGTGGAGATACTGTGCTCCTACAATGGTTTGGGGTCCTGACCCACCCGTGACGATTTCCTGACCTTTTTCTGACCATGGCCAACGAACCCGATCTCTGGCATTTCGCCGACTGCGACCTGGATCTCGCCGCACGCGAACTCCGGGTTGGCGGCAGTGAGCGCGCGATCGAGCCGAAGGCCTTCGACCTGCTGGCCTACCTGCTGAATCACCGCGAGCGGGTCGTCAGTCACGACGAACTGATGGACGCCATCTGGCCGGGCGTGATCGTGACCGAAGCGGCCCTGGCCCGCACCGTGATGAAGGCCCGCAAGGCCGTGGACGACGGTGCGGGCCAGCAGGCGGTGATCCGCACCGTGCCGAAACGCGGTTACCGATTTGTCGCTGAACTCGATAACGACGGCCTGCGCCCCGGTACCTCGGGTCCCGCGGAGCCCGAAGACCTGAGCCCGGTGCAGTTCGCGCGCAGCGGCGGGGTCCATGTCGCGTGGCGGTCGCTGGGCAGCGGGTCGCCCGCGATCCTGTTCGTACCGGGTTTCGTGTCGCACCTGGACAATCGCTACAAGGTGCCGTCGCTGATTCGTTTCGAGGAACGGCTCGCGCGCAAGAACCGCCTGGTCACCTTCGACAAGCGCGGCATGGGACTGTCGGAACGCGTCAGCTACCCGCCCACGGTGGAAAACACCGTCGCCGACATGGTCGCGGTGCTGGACGCAGCCGGCATCGACCAGGCGGTGCTGTTCGGCGTGTCCGAAGGCGGTCCAGCCACCGCGCTGTTCGCGACCACGCAGCCGGCGCGGACCCGCGGCGTGATCATGTATGGCGCCTTTGCTAAGGGCCTGCGCAGCAAAGACTACCCGTGGGCGCGGCCGCGCAAGCTGTTCGACGCCTGGCTCGACGAGTTCATCGGCGCGTGGGGCTCGCCCGCGTCGCTGGAATATTTCGCGCCGAATCTCGCCCAGGATCCGGAGGCGCGTGCGGAATGGTCCCATTACCTGCGCAACGCGGCCACGCCTGCGAGCGTGCGCGGCGTGCTGGAAGCCCTGCGCGACATCGACGTGCGCGACATCCTGCCGCAGATCGATGTGCCGACCCTGGTGCTGCACCGGCGCGGCGATCGCATCGCGCGCTGGGAGGCGGGCGAAGACATTGCCGAACGCATTCCCGGTGCGCGCTTCAAGCTGCTGGAAGGCGACGATCACTGGTGGTTCATCGGCGACAGCGAATCGATACTCGAAGAGATCGAGAGCTTCCTGGCCTCGTTGCCGCCGCGGTAGACCTTTACTTTTTCGCCTGAGCAAGAAAGTAAACTGTCCCCGCAATGGACTTCACCCCGATCTGGCTCACACTGCGCCTGGCAGGCCTGACCACGGCGATCCTGCTGGTGTTCGGTACGCCGCTTGCGTGGTGGCTCGCCCATAGCCGGGCGCGCGCAGCACCGGCCGTAGAAGCCCTGACCGCGCTGCCACTGGTGCTGCCGCCGACGGTGCTGGGCTTCTACCTGTTACTGCTGTTCAACCCACAAGCCGGTTTCGGCGCCTTCTGGCTGGAGCTGACCGGGCAGACGCTGAGTTTTTCCTTCAGCGGCCTGGTGGTCGCGTCGGTGCTGTATTCCCTGCCCTTCGTCGTGCAACCGCTGCAGACGGCGTTCCAGATGCAGGGTCGTGGGCCGCTGGAGGCCGCGGCCACGCTCGGTGCGACGCCGCTGGACGCGTTCTTCACCGTCGCCTCGCCGCTGGCCTTGCGCGGCTACCTGAGCGCGGCAGTGCTTGGGTTTGCGCACACGGTGGGCGAGTTCGGTGTGGTGCTGATGGTGGGCGGCAACATTCCCGGTCGTACGCAGGTGATCTCGATCGCGATTTACGAAGAGGTGGAGACGCTGAACTACGCGCAGGCGCACCAGTGGTCGGCGATTCTGCTGGTGTTTTCCTTCCTGACGCTGCTGCTGGTCTACGGACTGAACCGGCGCAGCGCACCACGGGTGGGCTGATGGCGCAGCTGACTCTCGATCTGCAGGCGACCCTGGGTGATTTCTCGTTGCAGGTGGACGACCAGCTGCAGATGGACGGCATCACCGCGCTGTTCGGCCCGAGCGGCAGCGGCAAGAGCACGCTGCTGCGAATCATCGCCGGGCTGGAAACCCGGGCCACCGGCAAAGTGGCCTTCAACGGTGAGACCTGGCAGCACGCCCGCATGCGCGTGCCCGCTCACGTGCGCGGCGCGACCCTGCTGTTCCAGGACGTGCGCCTGTTCCCGCACCTGGATGTCGGTGGGAACCTGGACTACGCGGCCCGGCGCGCGCCGCCGTCACGCGACGGCGCTGACCGACACGACATCATCCGGTCGCTGGAACTCGACAACCTGCTGGACCGACGCACACAGACCCTGTCCGGCGGCGAGGCCCAGCGGGTCGCGATCGCGCGGGCGCTGCTCGCCCGCCCACGGCTGCTGCTGATGGACGAACCCCTGGCCGCGCTGGACCTGGGGCGCCGCGCGCGCCTGCTCGACCGCATCGAAGAACTGCCCCGCCGCTTCGGGATCCCGGTGCTGTATGTCACCCACGCGATCGACGAAGTGGCGCGACTGGCCGACCACACGGTACTGATGCAGTCAGGCCGCTGGATCGCCCGCGGCGATACCGCCGACATTCTCGAAAGGCTGGACCTGCCGGACCTCGCCGCCGGTTCGGACACCGGCGCACTGCTGAACGCGACCGTGGCCAGCCACGACGACGCGCTCGCGCTGACCCGCCTCACGGTCGGCAGCTGGACACTTAGCGTCCCGGCACTGAACCGCCCGGCCGGCGCAGAAGTTCGCCTGCGCGTGCGCGCCCGCGACGTCGCACTGGCCACCGAGCGGCCGTCGGCCATCAGCATCCGCAACGTGCTCGAGGGCCGCGTGCTGGAAATCACCACCGACGGGCAGTCCCCCTACGCCGAAGTGCTGATCGACGTAGACGGCAGCCACCTGCGCGCCCGCATCACCCGCGCGTCCGTCGCGGAACTCGCCCTCGTCGCCGGCAGCCGGGTCTACGCGCTGATCAAGAGCATCGCGCTAGACAGCTGACCCACTCAGAAAACCCGGTGGGAGCGGCTTCAGCCGCGATTTCTGTCTGGCAGTGCGAATGTGTTGGATAAGAATCGCGGCTGAAGCCGCTCCCACAAAAGACCCTCGAGGCGGCATAGGAGGCTCCAGCAGGAGACCCGGCAACATGTCCGGCGGGCCGCGCTGGGGATGTTTTTTCCTGAGCGACTTTTTCGGAGCGAAGGAAAAAAGCATCGCCAGAAAAGCGGCCCAGCCACCATAGTCGGCCCGGTGGTTCCCGTATCAACAACGTCTCCGGATCTTCATCGCCCTGTCACACACAGGAGGTGAAATTGCTCCCGGGCAACCCCAGGCCCGGGAGCGTTTACAATGCAGCGATGCCGCCAAAAACCCGATTGCCCGCCGCCCTCGCCGCCCTCATGGCCGCCGCCTGCGCCACCGAGCCCCCGACCCAGCCTCCCATCGATCTGGCAGACACGCAGTGGATGGTCGAAGACATCGACGGCCAGGGGGTCGCCGACAAAGTGGAGTCGACGCTAAGCATCGATGCCAGCGGCCGCGCATCCGGCATCGGCGGGTGCAACCGCTACTTCGGCGACGTGAACCACAACGACGGCGCCATCAGCTTCGGCCCCCTAGGCAGCACGCGCATGGCCTGCCCGCAAGCCGTGATGGACCAGGAACAACGCTTCTTCGCCGCACTGGAAGCCAGCCGCACCTACCGCCAGGACGACCTGACCGGCCTGCTCTACTTCCAGGACGAAGCCGGCACAGACGTCCTCAGATTCCGCCGCATGCGCAAGATCGAAGCGGCCGAATAGGAATCGGGAATCGCGGCTAAAGCCGCTCCCACGGAGTGGCTCTGTTCCTTTTTCGGAGGGTCTTCGGTGGGAGCGGCTTCAGCCGCGATGCCATCAACTCTCCCCCAACCGAAGGGAGCGCCAAATTTTCCGGGCCGCGCTGGGGATGTTTTTTCTGAGCGACTTTTTTGGAGCGAAGAAAAAAAGCATCGCCGGGAAAGCGGCCCGACCACCAAGGTCGCTGGCCTTGCCGGCCGCCCGCTATTGAACTGCGGTCTTGGCGCTGTCGGCGGCCGCCATACCTCGGATGAGCCGATTCGGTATCCACGACTGATCCCAGGGTTCCGCTGGCCACACGCGGTTGGCTCTCACCACCACCATGTCCAGGTGCGGAATCACCCACACGTGCTGGTAACCGTGCCCGAGAAATTGCAAGACGTCATCGCTCGCGAACTCTTCTGCCGCCCACCAGGTTTGTGGCGTCGGCGGGTTACCCCCACTCTGGTCCAGCACGTTGCGCCAGATCTGGTAGCCATAACCGTCCCAGGTCGCGGCAGGCTGCACCATCTCCCGGGCCCAGCCCGGTGGCAGGATCTGCCGGTCGCCCAGGCGCCCATCGTTCAGGATCAACAGGCCAAGTTTCGTCCAGTCCACGGGCCGCGACAGGATGCAGCAGGACTTCATCACGCTGCCGCCCGGCTCCTCCAGGTACATGAACGCCGGGCCCAGGTCCGCCGGCTGCCAGATGCGCTCGCCGACGAAGTCCTGGTAGCTCTGCCCGGTGGCGCGTTCGAGCACCAGCCCGAGCAGGTTGTTCTCGTTGTTGTTGTAGTCGAACTTCGTGCCCGGCGGGTCCACCAGCGCGAGCTCCAGGATCGGCCCGTCGAAGTCGCTGCCGAAATGCTGGCGCACCCCGCCGGACCACGGCACCGGCTTGTAGTCGGGCGCGATTTGCGCGAGCCCACCGGACATGTTCAGCAGGTTGCGAATCGTGATCGCACCGCGCGGGTCGTCGCGCCACTCTTGCAGGTAGTTGCCGATGGGATCGTCGACGGAAGCAATGGCGCCATCGGCAATCGCAATGCCAACGGCCATACCGAGCACCGTCTTCGACATGGATTGGGGGTTGAACAGCGTGTCGCGGTCGTAACCCGGCCAGTAGCGCTCCAGTTCGAGCTGGCCGTGCCGGACCACGATCAGCGCCATGGAATCCTGCGATTCCGCGTACTGCTCGATCGCGGCCAGCAGCCCCGGCGGGATCGTCGGCTCGGCGGCAACGGGCAGCACCGAGCCCGCGCCGTGTTCGAGGGGATATCGCGGTTCGAACCACGCCACCGGCGCCGTGTGCGCGTCGTAACCGTTCACGACAAAGCTGGTGTAGCGCTTCACGAACCACCACTCGCTGGTGGTCCAGCCTCCCAGCACCACGACGAGCAGCAACAATAGCCAGTGCTTCTTCACGGGGACAGTGTACTTATTTCCAGCTGCGTCGCGGCCCACGCCGTAACCAGCATCAGAAATCAGAACACTGTCGGCGGAAAAGCCCGGAAAAGAAAAAGGGCGCGGCCGCATAAGCAGCCGCGCCCTGGATCAGCGAAGCTCGGGGCTAGTTGCCGCCGAAGCCCTTCTTGAACCGCACCAGCCAGGTGCGCGGCGCCTGCAGGTACTGGAAATCCACCAACGTCGAGACCACCATCTTGCGGTCCGTACAGTTGCGGCACTCGGCCGTCAGCTGCCAGTCGCTTTCAGTGTTGTTCAGTGCCACCGACGCGTTGATGTTCGTATAGCCGCTAACACGGGCCGGGTCGGTGCCGCTCGTGCCCACGCTGTGCTCGTCCACCGTGTAGGTGTATGCGGACGGGATCAACTCGTAGCCACCGCCCAGGTCCCACAGATAATTGAAACCAACGTTGAGCGTCCAGTCCGGCGAGCGAACCGGATCGGCAATGTTACAGCTGGGATCGACGATACCCGCACCGCCGCCCCCGAGGCCTGCGCGACAGTCCGCCTGCTGCTGCTTGATCGAAGGGTCGACACTCTTGTACTCGTTATCCTGGATCCCGACGTTCATGAACAACGTCAGCGCGTCCACCGGCACCAAAATAAACTCCGCTTCTAAGCCCTTGTTTTCGAGATCCGCGAAGTTCTGCGTGATGAAGGTGGGCACCCCGCCAATCGAGACTGCAGCCGGCAGCTGGAAGTCCTCAATGTCGGCGTAGAACAAGGTGAGGTTTGCCCGCAGCCGGTTGTCCAGCCAGTCGGACTTCATGCCGACCTCGTAGGACCAGACCGTTTCCTTATCGAAATCCAGCAGCGCGTTTGCCGCAGTACCCCGTGCGTTCCAGCCGCCCGACTTGAAGCCGCGCGTCGCCGACGCGTAGAAGGCCAGCCCGTCGCGGGGCTGGTATTCGGCCGCAAAGCGGGGCGTCCAGACATCCTCGTCCTGCGATGTCGGAATCCCGTTTAAAGGGAAATTAAAGGTCCAAAGATCCAGATCATGGACCCCGTTGCCGTCCACATCGGTGAAGCCACAGTCGGGTATGGTCGTTGGCAGACAAGCGGTGAAGTCGCGGTACTGGATCTGTTTCTCTTCGTCCGTGTAGCGCACACCGGCCGTGATGGTCCACTGATCGGTTACCGCATAGTCGGCCTGCAGGTAAGCCGCCGTGGTTTCCGTGGTGTTCTTCAGCACACGATCGGCCAGCACGAGCGGAATACCCACATCGAAGATGTCGCCAAAGTCTGTGTTGTTATCTTCGTCCAGGTAGAAAAAGCCGGCCACGTAGTCGATGCTGTCACCCAGACTCGATACCCACTTGATTTCCTGGCTCAGCTGCTTGTGCTTGCCGTCGTTAGCGATCGTGAACGAGCCCCAGGGAGCGACGTTACCGGGCGTACGTGGCGGATCGTCCTTGGTCGGTGCACCGCCGGCGACGCCACCCGAACAAAACGGACTGTTGTCGCAGAAGTCCAGGTTGAAGTTCTGGTCGAGATCACGCCAACCGGTGATGAAGGACAGGGTGCCAGCGTCGCCTATCTCCCAGTCGAACACCGAGGTCACGTTGATCGATTCCGTGAAGTTACCGAGCTTCGTGCCTGACTTCTTCCCGGTGACGATTCCGGCCAGATTGCTGGCCGTCGGGCTCAGACCGGTACTGGAGTAACGGTTCCCGTCCTGCTTCCAGTTCAGGAGATTGGCCCGGTCGTCGTCGATATAATCCACGGCGATGTGCCACTGCAGGCTGTCGAAGATGTCGACCAGCGCTGCGGCCCGCAAGCCGAAGCTCTTCTGCTGGTTGATGTCCTTGTTGTCCTTCACGTTCGGATCTGTCGTACACACGCCGCCAACGCAGTTTCTGGTGCCGATATTCCGGTTCTTGACGTACCCGTCATCCTGTATGTAATAGGCGGAAAACTTGGTCTTGATCCGATCGCTGATGGGTATGTCGACGCTGCCTCGTCCCTGGTAACGGCTGAACTCGCCAGCGCCCGCTTCGACATAGCCACCAAATTCGTCGGCTGGCTTCTTCAGAATCAGCCGCACCGCGCCGCCGGTGGTGTTCCGGCCGAACAACGTGCCCTGCGGGCCACGCAGTACCTCGATGCGGTCCACGTCGAACAGCGCCAGGTTGTTCTGATTCTGGCGCGTGATGTAGATATCATCCACGTAGGCGCCCACCGGCGGGTCGAAGGTTGCAATGGACTCTGTGTTGTTGAGACCGCGCAGGGCGTAGTTGTTCGACGTGCCCGGGCCCGTATTGTTGTGGGCGACCATGTTCGGCACCAGCCTGCCGATGTCCAGGGTCTCTACCACCTGTAGCCGTTCCAACTGGTCCGCGTTCAAGGCCGTGATGGCCACCGGCACTTCCTGCGCCTGCTGCTCGCGGCGCTGGGCGGTGACCACGATGTCGTCCATCAGCACGTTCTGGGCAAGCACTGCAGTGGAGTAAGCACCGGAACCAGACGCAACGACCAGTGCAACCAAGCCGTGCAACACACGTTGGCTCGAAATCGACATATCGACAAACCCCCTCGATTGAATTGTTGTCGGCGCGGCCGGCGGAATTCCCCAAAACGCACGCGCAGCGGGAAAGATACGTGGTTTGTTTCGGAAATCCAACGCTATTTGGATTGCCGTCGCCGCGCGCTGGACGGCTCGAAACGGACATTGTCGCGCAGACGCTACAGACCGGCGTCAGGCCGCCGGCACGCAGCGTCCATCGGCCCAGCTCCGCAACCCGGCCACCCGCTCGGCCATGACCACGGACAGCGGGCGGGTGCGCAGGAACTCAGACAGCAGGTGCCCGCTGCCTAGTGCCGCGCCGTCCGCATGGGCCGTGTACCAGGCCGCGACGATGCCCTGCTCCAGCTCGGCCCCGGAAAAGCCCTCCGTTGCCTGGGCCATTCTCGATAGATCGAAGCTTTTCGGCTCCATTTCTCGCTTTTTCAGGTGAATTTCCAGGATTTTCTGCCTGGTCTCCCCATCCGGCAGGTCGACGAAAAACAGCTCGTCGAAGCGCCCCTTGCGGACCAGCTCGGGTGGCAGGCGCTGTACCTCGTTTGCCGTCGCGACCACGAACACGCCGCCCTGCTGCTCCGCGAGCCAGGTCAGGAAGCTGCCCAGCACCCGGCGCGACGTCCCGCTGTCGCCGTCACCGGTGGCCAGGCCCTTCTCGATTTCGTCGATCCACAGCACACAGGGCGCCATCAACTCGGCCTGTGCCAGGCACTCGCGCAGCCGCCGTTCCGTTTCGCCGTGATACTTGTCATAGAGCGCTGCAAAGTCGAGTCGCAGCAGCGGGCGGCCGAGCACCCCTGCGGTGGCCCGCGCCGCGAGGCTCTTGCCGCAACCCTGCACACCGGCCAGTAACAGTCCCCGCGGCGGGTCCAGCCCCGGTGGCGGGTCGCTCACCACGCGGCGGCGTTCCGTCAGCCATTGTTTCAGCCGGCCGAGTCCGCCCACATCGGCAAAACGCGCGAGGTCGTATTCGAAACTCAGCAGGCCGTGCCGGTTCAGCAACTCGTACTTCGCCTTCGCGACGTCGGGCAGGTCACACGCGGTGATCGCGCCGTCATCGTGGATGGCCGCCCGGGCCAGCCGCGCGACGCCATCACGGTCTACACCCGACAGGTTCTGCACGAGCAGCTTCACGGCTTTGGGGTCGGCCTTCACCCGGCCCGGGTTCTGAGCGGCCCAGTCGCGTGCGACCTCGCGGATGATCTCCCTGCGTTCTTCGTCGTCCGGCAGCGACAGTTCGAAACGCGCGGCCAGCGGCTGCAGTTCCGGCGGCAGCTCGATGCCGTGGCTCACGAACACCAGCGTGCGGCGGTGCTCGCGGGGCGCCACCGCAATGTCCTTCACCAAGCGCACGTTGACCGGGTCGCTGAGATACGGATGAAAGTCCAGGAGGACGTAGATGCCCGGGTCTTCGACGCTGCGCACGTGCCGCAGCACCTGGTCGGGTGGCGCATTGTGCAGCTGGGGGGCGAGATCGATATCCAGGCGCTGCAGACCGGTGGTCACGGTCCAGCGGAACAGCGGGCGGTAATCGGTGGGCCGGCCGCGGACGATTAAACCGGTGATCAGGTCGAGGAACCGCGTCTCGTCATGGGTCTCGACGACCACGATCGGCACGCGGGACGCGAGGATGACGGCGAGGTCCTGGCGAGTTTCCACCACGATTCCGGCTCAGCTGTTCCGCGCGGGACGCTAACACAGAAACTGGCAGGCTGGAAAAGATAGCCCCACTGGTTGCATGACTCTCAGGGCCATAGCCAGTGCCGCGAGTCTCATCTATTCTGGCGATGGAGCCTGACAACGAATAGCAGTCCGAGTGCTGGCCCGAAAACACTTTCCGCGACAGGGGGGCCGGCAGAACCGCTGGTCAATCTCATCGCGTGGCCGGGCTGGGTTGCGACCAAAAATGCAGAAACCGACAGGAGGCTGACCGTGACTTACGCCGAACGGCGCCAGGAGCTAAATAACTTCCGGCAACAGATTGCGCAGCTGCGCGTGCAGATGCGCGAACTGCAGTCACACAGGGAAAGCGAGCCGGTGGCCGACTACGAATTCAGGGAAGGTAACCAGACCGCGCACCTGCGCGACCTGTTCGGTGATCACGACACGCTATTCGTCGTGCACAACATGGGCAAGGCCTGCCCCTACTGCACCTTGTGGGCCGACGGCATGAACGGCGTCCTGCCACACCTGGAGAATCGTGCGGCCTTCGTGCTGTCGTCCCCGGACTCACCGGAGATTCAGCAGGCTTTCGCGCAAGAGCGGGGCTGGGGCTTCCGGATGGTCTGCCATGCCGGTACGAGTTTTGCGGAGGACATGGGCTACACCAGCGAACACGGCTTCGAGCCGGGCGTGTCGGTGTTCCGCCGTGCCGGCAACAAGGTGCTGCGCGTGGGCGACACCAGTTTCGGGCCCGGTGACGATTTCTGTCTCGTCTGGCCGCTGTTCGACATGATCCCGGAGGGCCCCGACGGCTGGCAACCTCGCTACAACTTTTCGTAGCCAGCCAAAAAAATGGCGCCAGACGCCGCGTTGCGGTTTCACCAGTCCAGTTGTTTATGCTCTGCGGGTACTCTCATGTGCGCAGCACCCCCGGTGGACGGGTCTGCCAACGGGTGCTGACCGTCGATCCGAGAATCTATGGAAGCCGTTTACTTCACCGTCGTCGCCATCCTGCTGTACTTCGTCGCGGACTTCATTCTCGACCGCGCGGAACGAATGGCGGGGCGGCGGTTCGACAATCGCAGCCTGATCTTTTTCGGCATCCTGATGACGCTCGCACTGGTCAGTTTCTCACTGATTCGCACGTATACGGGTTAATGCGCATAGACATGCGGTTTCTTGGACCGCTTAATCGAATTGGGGTATCGTGTCACTAAGAAGTGCACTAACAAGTTGACTCAAGGCAAACGGAGCGGCACAGGCGTCTGGGGAGGTGCGTGATGACCGAGTCCGAACAACCGCGTTCCGGGCAATCCGGCGACGATGAACCAATCCCGCTCATGCAGCGGGTTCTCGATAATCCATTTCTACTGCTGTTTCTCGGCGTCGCGGTACCCGCGGTTCTTTACCTGATCTGGGGGATCATCGAGATCGTCCAGATCCCAGTCGCTCAATAGGGGGCAGCACCATGGCTCTCACACCTCCGAGCGAACGCATCTGGTGGAAAGAACCGATCGCCAAGATCGAGTTGACCTGGATCGCGATCGCGTTCTCCTGGGGCCTCATCATGTTTTTCATGATGATCTACTGGCACGGTGCCGGCGAACAGAACCTGTCTAACGAAGCCTACCGGATCAAGCCAGAAGTGTTCGCCGAGCGGGCGCAAGCCATGATCGATGAGTACACCGTCCGTGAGGAAGAAGGCTTTCCCGTCGTGCATCCGCCGCCCGGCAGCGATGTGTACCTGATTGCCCGCCTGTGGATGTGGTGGCCGATCCTGGAACTGGAAAAAGACCAGAGCTACCGCCTGCATCTGTCGTCGATGGACTGGCAACACGGTTTCTCGCTGCAGCCGGTGAACATCAACATCCAGGTTCACCCGGGCTACGACCTGGTCATGACGATAAAGCCAGACCAGGCAGGCGAATTCGGCATCATTTGCAACGAATACTGCGGTCTTGGCCACCATCAGATGGTGAGCAAGATGTACGTGGTCGAGTAGGGGGGGACGGGTAGCATGGCATCGGCAACAGACTTTAGAACCTGCCCCAACACCGGCCTCAAGGTCGACCTGACGGCGGAACGGCTGATCAAGGCCAACGCCGTCGCCGCGATCGTGTTTCTCGCGATCGGCGGGCTATTCGGCATCCTGGTGGCCTTCACCCGTTGGCCGGCCGTCCACCTGCTCCCGGCCGACTGGTTCTACCTCGCACTCACGGCGCACGGCCTGGACGTGCTGCTGGTGTGGATCATCTTCTTTGAAATTGCGCTGATGTATTTCGCATCGGCGGTCCTGCTGGGTTCCCGGCTGGCTGCACCGAAGTTCGCCTGGGCCGGGTTTGCCCTGATGCTGGTCGGTGCGTTGATCACCAACGTGGTCGTGCTGCAGGGCGACTCCAGCGTGATGTTCACATCTTATGTACCCATGCGCGCGGCCCCCAGTTTCTACCTGGGTCTGATTCTGTTTGCCGTCGGGGCGCTGATCGGCTGCTTCGTGTTCTTCGGCACCCTGGTGGTGGCCAAGTCCGAGCAGACCTACCAGGGCTCCATCCCGCTGGTGACGTTTGGCGCGATGACGGCGGCCATCATCGCCGTGTTTACGATCGTGTCCGGCGCAATCATCCTGATTCCCACCTGGCTCTGGTCCTACGGCCTGATCGCGAATATCGACCCAATCGTCTACAAGCTCGTTTGGTGGGGCATGGGCCATTCGTCCCAGCAGATCAACGTATCCGCGCACGTGGCGGTCTGGTATGCGATCGCGGCCCTGGTCTTCGGCGCGAAACCGCTGTCGGAGAAAGTCAGCCGCATGGCCTTTCTCATGTACATCCTGTTCCTGCAGCTCGCCTCGGCCCACCACATGCTGGTGGAACCAGGACTGAGCTCTGAGTGGAAGATCTTCAACACCAGCTACGCGATGTACCTGGCCGTGGTCGGCAGCATGGTGCACGGCATGACAGTGCCGGGGTCCATCGAGGCGGCCCAGCGCAAGAATGGCTTTGACAAGGGCTTGTTCGAGTGGCTGCGCAAGGCACCCTGGGGGAACCCGGCATTTTCCGGCATGTTCCTGTCATTGGTCATGTTCGGGTTCATCGGCGGCATTTCTGGCGTCGTGATGGGTGTTGAACAGATCAACCTGATCATGCACAACACGCTGTACGTGCCCGGCCACTTCCACGGCACTGTCGTCGCGGGCACCACCCTGGCGTTCATGGCGATGACCTATGTGCTCGTGCCACTGATTTTCCGGCGCGAGCTGATATTGAAGTCGTGGGCCCGGGCCCAGCCCTACGTATTCGGCATCGGCGTGGCCGGCAATTCGTTGTTCATGATGGGCGCCGGCACCCTGGGCGTGTCGCGACGCCACTGGGACATCACCTTCGCCGATGCGCCACTGCCCTTCGACTATCCCGGGGCGGCCTTCCTGATGATGGGGCTCAACGGCGTGAGCGCCATCCTGGCGCTGCTCGGCGGCCTGATGTTCGTCATCGTGATCGTCGGCTCGGTGCTGGCCGGTCGCAAGCTGGCGCCGGACGAAAAAGTCTCCCTCGGCGAGGTCGCCGGCACCGGCCAGGCAGTGGCCGGCTACGGCAGCTCGGAAAGTATCAGGATTCCCGGTACAGCCGTGCTGGTGGCCATCTTCTTCATCGCTTTTGTCCTGTACTACTTCGTCAACTGGAAATATCTCTCCGAAATCTGGCCAATGAGTTAAACGGGTTTGCCTGGACAGGCGCTATCTTCGACAACCTGGCCGTTGGGTGACGGTTTGCACCAATGCAGTTGAGATGGAGCTGGTTGCCACTGGGCCTGAGTCTCGCATTCGCCGCCATTGCCAGCAGCGATGAGGATCTTTACGACCCCGATGCCACCCTGGCCGCCAGCCAGGCTGCTGTAGGCCGCCAGGTCGCCAACTACGAGTTTCTGGACCGCGAGGGCCAGGCCTTCAGCCTGGACCGGCTCCGCGGCCAGCCCGTCGTCGTCAGCATGATCTACACCAGTTGCTATCACGTCTGCCCGATGATCACCCAGAATGTCGACAGGGTGACGGAAATCGCGTGGGATGCGCTCGGCGCAGACAGCTTCTCGGTCATCACAATAGGTTTCGACACCGCAGTGGACCGTCCCGAGCGCATGCGCCAGTACGCGACCACGCGCAATATCGACGCGGCCAACTGGTATTTTCTCAGCGGCGACGAGACCACCGTGGCGGCGCTCGCTGCGGATATCGGCTTCGTCTATTTTGCATCGCCCAAGGGGTTCGACCACACGGCGCAAACGACCGTGCTCGATGCTGACGGGCGGGTGTACCGGCAGGTCTACGGGCAGAGCTTCAAGACCCAGGCCCTGGTGGAACCCCTGAAAGAACTGGTCTTCGAATCGCCCGTTGATGCCACGTTTCTCGCGAGCTGGCTGGACAACGTGCGGCTGTTCTGTACGGTTTATGATCCCTCCAGTGGACGCTACCGATTTGACTACTCGATCTTCGTCGCCGCTTTCGTCGGCATCATGTGTCTCGGTGCGGTGGGTGCCTTCATCGTGCGCTCCTGGAAGGATGCGGTTTGACTGACCGCCGCGCAGCCGGACACCAACCCGCGTGAACTTGCTCAAGGATTTCGGTCGGCGCCTGTTCGAGCGCGTCGAGGGGGGCTTCGACCTCGCGTTCCCCGCCGAGTGGAACCCGTTCCGTCAGCTCGGCGCGCTCGGTTGGTTCTTCTACTGGATCGTCGCGGCCAGCGGTATCTACCTGTACATCTTTTTCGACACCGGCCTGACGCGCGCATACGAGTCGATCGAATGGATCATGAACAACCAGTGGTATGTCGGCCAGGTGATGCGCAGCCTGCACCGTTACGCCTCGGATGCCCTGGTCGTCGTGGTCGTACTGCACCTGCTGCGCGAGTTTTCCCTGGACCGGATGCGGGGCACGCGCTGGTTCGCCTGGTTCACCGGCATCCCCTTACTCTGGTTCCTGTATGCCTGCGGCATCAGCGGGTACTGGCTCGTCTGGGACGTGCTGGCCCAGTACATCGCGATCGCCACGACCGAATGGCTGGATACACTGCCGATCTTCGGCGAACCCACCGCTGCAAACTTCGTCAACAGCGCCGCGCTGTCTGGACGGTTTTTCAGCCTGATGGTGTTCATCCACATCGCGGTGCCCTTGATCATGCTGTTCCTGATGTGGGTGCACATCCAGCGCTACGCCCGGCCGCGCATGAATCCGCCCCGGGGTCTTGCCGCGGGTACCCTGGCGGCGCTGGTCGTGCTGTCACTGGTATTTCCGGCGGTCAGCCAGGCACCGGCCAACCTGGACACCGTGCCCGCCGTCATCGGCTTCGACTGGTTCTACCTGGCCATCTATCCGCTGCTCGATGTCGTACCGGGTGGGCAGCTCTGGCTGGGCCTCGCCATCGGCACGGTCATCCTGGCCGTGCTCCCGTGGGCACCGCCCTTGCAGAAACTGGCAACAGCCGAAGTGGATCTCGACAACTGCAATGGCTGTGGCCGCTGTGCCGAGGACTGCCCGTTCGAGGCCATCATCATGGGCCCGCGCACAGACGGTGCTGCCTACGACACTGAAGCCGTCGTCAACGCCAGCAATTGCGTCAGCTGTGGCATCTGCGCCGGGGCCTGCCCGACCTCCACACCCCACCGTCGGGCCACGGACCTGATGCCCGGCATCCAGCTGCCCGGCTACCCGATTGCCGAACTGCGCGACCGGACCCGGGCGACCGGTCAGGCATTGAGCGGCGACGACCGGGTCATGGTCTTCGGCTGTGAGCAGAGCCGCGATCTCGCCAAGCTATCGGCACCGGGTGTCGGTGTTGTCGTATTGCCCTGCGTCGGCATGTTGCCGCCGTCGTTCATCGACTGGGTGCTGGCCCGGGATCTCGCCGACGGCGTGCTGGTCAGCGGCTGTGCGCGCGGCGACTGCTATCAACGTTTGGGGGGCAACTGGACCCGGCAGCGGGTGGCGCGGCAGCGTGATCCCTATTTGCGGGCCCGGGTGCCCGACGAGCGGGTTGGGCTGTGCTGGACCCCGTCCGGGGACCGCGCGGGCCGGCAGGCAACACTCGACGCATTGCGCAGCGGGCTGGCGACGGCTCCCCAACTCAAGCGTCGCGCCGAGCGCACGCGCCCCGCGGAGGCCACCGGTGGCTAGCTGGAAGTACCTGCTGCAAAGCGTGCTCTACGCGGCCTTTATCGCGCTGATCGGCTATTTTTCGGTGGCGCCGGCGTACCGGCACGCCCACCCGGAACTGGCTGTCATCAAGCTGGCCTTCAGTCACGCAGCTGAGCGGCTCGAGCCCTGCCGTAAACTGACGCCAGAAGAGCTGGCCCAACTCGCACCGAACATGCGGCGGCCCATGGAATGTGAGCGCGAGCGGCTGCCATTGCTGGTGGAGCTGGAGATAGACGGCGAGCTGGTATTCCGGGCCGAGGAGCCTCCGACGGGGCTGTGGCAGGACGGTGCGGCAACGATCTATCAGAAGTTCCAGGTGCAACCAGGCAGCCACGAACTGGTCGCGCGCCTGCGGGACGGTCGCGACACAGTCGGCTTCGACTACGAACAGGCAGCCAGCGTGGAGCTCGCGGCGGGGCAAAACTTCGTGATTGGCTTCCGGGCCGCAGCAGGTGGTTTCAAATTTCAATGAACGACGGGACGCGGTTGTGACTTACCTGGAATGGAAACCAGAGTTTTCCGTCGGCGTCCCGGCCGTGGACTTCGAGCACCAGGAACTGATCGCGCTGATCAACCAGTTGCACGAGAGCCTGCAGGCGGGCGAGTCCCCTGACCGGCTGCAACAATTCGTCGGCGAGCTCAACGCGCGGATTTCGGCGCACTTCGCGCTGGAGGAAAAGCTGATGCGCGAAGCCCGGTATGACCAGTACGCGGAGCACAAGCAGGATCACGAAGCGCTGCTCGACGAGATTGCGGATATCGGCGATGCCGTCGGTGACGACAGCGAAGCACGCAGCGATGAACTCGCCGGCCAGCTCGATGAGTGGTTCTCCGTCCATTTCCGGACCCACGACGCGCGGCTGCACCAGAAGCTGGGTTAGCCGGGAACCCGCTGGCGGCTGAACGCGCCTGCCAGCCATCCGCGGGATGCGCATACGCAGATGCCGAGATAGCCGGGGGACCGGCTTGGCCTTATAACCCGGGTAAACAACGAGGGCCTGCCCATGAGCGACACCCAAATCCGCCTGCGACCGATCTCCGGCTCCCTGGGCGCCATCATCGAAGGTGTGGACCTGCGTGAGCCGCTGGACGATCAGGCCTACGCGGAGATCAAGCAGGCGCTGCTCGACAACCTGGTGATCTTTTTCCGCGACCAGGACATCACACCAGACCAGCAGATTGACTTCGGCAAGCGCTTCGGGGATCTGCACATCCACCCGTTTATTCCGAACCTGGAAGGGCACCCGGAAATCATTCGGCTCTATGCCGAGACCGGCACCAAGGAAATGCTGCGGCTCGCCAACTCTTGGCACGAAGACCTGAGCTACACCGACGACCCGCCCCTGGCCGCCATCCTGCGCGGCGTGCAGGTGCCGTTACGCGGCGGCGATACGATGTGGGTCAACCTGTACAAGGCCTACGACACCTTGTCCGACAAGATGAAAGCCATTGTCGAAGACCTGTCGGCCTGGCACGACGTGACCAAGACCTACCGCCGCCAGGAACTGCAGCGCAAGGGCGGCGCGGAACAATACTGGGGCACCTTCCAGAAAACGCCACCCACTTTGCACCCGATCGTGAAGACCCATCCCGAGACGGGCAAGAAGCTCCTGTACCTGAGTGAACTCACCACCACTCACATCGAGGGCCTCAACGAGCACGAGAGCGATGCGCTGCTGCAGATGCTGTTCCGGCACATGGACTGGAAAGAACTGCACTGCCGCTTCTACTGGGAACCCAATTCCATCGCGATGTGGGATAACCGCTGCACCGCCCACTATGCCGTGCGCGACTACACCGAACCCCGAGAAATGCACCGCGTCACCGTCCTGGGCGAAAACTTCCGCTAGCAATAGCTTCAGGCGTGACCGAATCCTGTCCCCAAAGCATCGCACCGACCCGAGCGGGCGGGCCGGGGCTGGGGCGCGCAACGTAAAGCCGGCTCCGGAACGTGGCAGCACACCATCCAACTGCACAACGCACCTTACCCCCTTCCCTCTCCGGAACCCGCGAGCCGGAGTGCAGCGCCGCTGCCCCGGCCCGCCCGCGAACAGGATCCAACGGGCTTTCCAAGAAAACCTAACCGGCCCGCAGCCCCGGCAAGAACACCATCTGCATCGGCAACCCCCGCGGGTCCGTCTCGGGTTCCGCGGGCAGAGTCTTCAACTGCGTCGGCTTGCGCGCGCACAGCGCCAGCACGAACGCATCCACCACGTCGTCGCGCGCCGCCTCGAACCCACCGTGGGCGAGAAAGGCGCTGGCAACCAGCGTTTCCGCATCCGGATGCAGGATCGACAGGATTGTCATCCGCTCCATGAAACCATCGCGCGTGGTCTTGTTCGCGGTCATCGGGCCGCCGGCCAGGCCCGCAAACAGCACCTCCGGATGCGCCTCCAGCAACTGCCGGGCCAGCTCGGGTTGCGCCTTCAGCAGCTCGTCCAGCTCGCGAATCTTCGGCACCAGGTTCCAGCTCTGCCGGGACAGGCCCCGCCCCGTGAGCCGGCGCGACTGCGCCAGCGCACCCTGGTAATCCTTCGCCTTCAGGATCGGCCGTACCGGGGCGGCAAACACGCTGGAGCGACGCGGGCCGAGCATCTCCCGTGCCGCCCGGTCGCACTCGCGCTCCTTTTTGCCCCGCGCCCTGAGCCCGATGGGCATGTCCACCAGCACGCAGGCGTCGACGGGCAGATTGTCGACGATGCCTGCAATCGTCGGGCTAAACCCGAACGTCGCCGTCTCGCCGTCGAAACGGAAGTAGAACCAGCCGTCCCTGCAACCATCGATGCCAATCGCGGTCTGCATCATCTAACCCTTCGCCTCAGTACCCTGCGGCAGCCACGCAGTACCTGCGGTGCAACTCCGCGTCGGCGGCTACGGCCGCGAGCCGGGCGCGCATCTGCGCGGTCTCCTCCGGATCCAGCCGGTCCATTTCCAGGCCGCGCTCGTGGTTGTCGGCCAGTCGCGCATCCATCGGGGGTTTCACCTCCGCTTCGTAGGCAGCCAGCACATCGCGCAGCGCAGCCGGCGAGGCAATGGCGTCGTTCGCGACCAGCAACTGCACCAGCCGGTGCACGGCACGCATGGCCACGTTCATGCCCTGGCTGCGTCCCGGGTGCAGCGTGTTGCAGGCATCACCCAGCAACACGAGATTGCGTTCGGCCCAGCGCGCCGCGTTCATGCGCGTGATGGGATACACGCCGCTGACCTCCGGACGCACGCCGGCAAGTTCCGGCAGCCACTGTTCCAGTTGCCGGCCCAATTCTTCGGGCGTCGCTTGCTTCCAGCGCGCCAGTTCAGCCGGGGGCACCGGCAGGCCGATCTTCCAGCCCCCGCCGGTGCGAGGCACCACGCTGATGACCCCGGCGGGCGAGAAATACGCGCGCACCTCGTTGCGCGGATCATCCAGGGTCCGTGGCGCGAACATCGTGAGCATCGGGTTGCGGTACGCGTAGGTGTCGGCGCTGATACCCGCCGCCCGGCGGAAGCGCGAGGTGCGACCGTCCGCGGCGACCACCAGGGCAGCGCGCACTGGCTTGACCTCACCCGCATGCTCCGCTGTCAGGCCGAAGCCGTCTGCGATCTCCAGCGGCCGGGCGCTGGCCGGGCGCCAGACGGAAAAGTGCGGGTTGCGTGCTGCCGCCGTCAGCAGCGCCTGCGAAATGAGTTCGTGGTTCAGGTACAGGAAATACCGGTGCGGGATGTCCAGCTGCTCCACCGGCACGTGCAGCACGACCTCGCCGTCCGGCGTCAGGTAGCGGGCACCGAGGCGCTTCTCTGCACCCAGCGCCCACATATCGTCCAGTACGCCCCACTCGGCCAGCCATTCGCAGGTTTTCGGCTGCAGGTGATCGCCGCGCGCGGTATCCAGTGGTTCCGCACTGCGCTCCACCAGCAGCACCCGCCAGCCGGTGGGCGCCAGCGCGCACGCCATGGCCGGACCGGCGATCCCGCCACCGATAATCGCAACGTCAAACTCCTGCGCGTCAGACATGGTGATAGAACAGGCCCTGGCGGTCACTCACGACCCGGACGGCAGACGGACCGGCGAAGTGGGCGCCCATCAGCAGCGTGTCGGTGTCGGCAATCCCGTCCAGCAAAGCCTGGCGCGTCTCCAGCGCGCGGTAATGATCGATATCGAACTGGCTGCACCATGTCGAACATTCGATCTGCACCGGGTGATGGATCACGTCACCACTCATCACCGCGCGGGCGCGCCCGTCGTCGAGCTCGATCACCACGTTGCCAGGCGTGTGCCCGGGCGCATGGCACAGCTGGATCCCGGGCAGGATCTCGTGGTCATAGGCCACGCGGTCTACCTGGCCGGCGGCGATCACCGGCAACACGCTGTCGGCCCACGGGCGCACGTAGGCGTTGTGCGGGTCCACTTCGTGGTAGTTCTCCCAGTACGCAAGCTCCCCGGCCGCGAACAGGTAACGCGCGTTGGGAAAGGTCGGCACCCAGTGACCATCCTGCAACCGGGTATTCCAACCTACGTGGTCGCCGTGCAGGTGCGTGCAGCACACGTAGTCGATATCTGCCGGCGTGAGGCCAGCCTGAGCCAGCCGGTCGAGGTACGGCCACTGCTGCTGGTGCCACTCCGGGATCAGCGGCCGCTCCTTGTGGTTGCCGACGCAGGTGTCCACGAGCAGGTTGCCGCGGTCGGTGCGCACCACCAGGCTGTGAAATGACATGATCAGCAGGCCGGTCTCAGGGTCCACGAAGGCCGGGTCCCGGCCCGTGCGCGCGCCAAGCACATCGGCCCGCGTCACGTTGCGTAACAGGAAATCCGGCTCGCGGGCCGGCCACTGGAATTCCAGCACGCGGACAATGTCGAAGGGACCGGGCAAATGCATTGGGCTAGACTAACTCAACCGCTGTTCCACCGGAGCGCGCCGTGAGCGAAGCGATCTACAAGAAACCGTGGCCCGGAATCGTGGCCTTCACGATGGCCTTTTTCAGCCAGTGGCTCGGCCACAGCACTTACACCGTCATTGAGCAGAGTTTCGGGCATTACCACTACTGGGTTGCCTTCGCACTGGGTTCGGTGGGCTTCTGGGTGGTCTGGCAGGGCCTGGACAAGGCGGAGACGCAGGCCACCTGGATGGGCCTGCTCGGGGGGCTGCTGATCTGGGTCGGCTGGTTCGAGTTTTCCTTCGAATTTTTTGGCGAACTGTACAACGTGCCGCCCTACCCGGTGGATGAGCTATACGCAGCGGCCCCCAATGCCAACATGTTGCAGGCCTCCTTGCCGATCATGCTGGGCATTTTTCTGCTGTATGGCATGTTCAACCGCAACACGAAGTGCAACTTCATGCGCTGGTTTCACCGCAACCTGCGCTTCAGCCCCGGCATGCCGGTACGTAACAACCAGCGGAATTTCGCGCGCATTGCCGCGATCGAGATCCTGTTCGTCATCTGGTTTTGCTACCTTTTCTGGCTGTACGCGTTTTATTTTGGCAGCGACAGCCCAGTCGTCGCGGTGGCCTATGTCGGCTGGACCGGCTGGGCACTGTACCTGCTTTGGAAGCTGATCAAGATTCCGCGGGTGGGTCACGCGGTGCGTTACGGGATCCCGACCGGGATCGTCGGCTGGGGCTCGTTCGAGATGCCCACCTATTTCGGTGCCTACGATGAAATCTGGCTGAAGCCGTTCGACTACCCCATCACGACACTCGTGGTACTCGCGATCTTCTGCGCCTGCTTCGTGTATGTCGCCAGACACCAGCGACCGGGTATCGGCAGCCACGCGGCCGCAGCATCGGCCTGACTAGAATATGTAGTCGCCCAGCACCTCGAGCAGGTGATCCGACCAGCGTTCAGGGAAGGGCTCGAGCAGCTCCGGTGACCGGTCGAAGTCGGCCTGGAACACCTGCTCCAGCAACTCGTCCACCGACGCCTTGTGGGAGGTCGCGATGTTCATCTCGCGATTGATCTTCAGGCTCCAGCGGTCGAAATTCGCGGACCCCACGCAGGCCCAGCCGTCGTAGACGGCGGCCTTCACGTGGGACATGCCGGGATAGATGAAAACGCGCACACCGTTCTCCAGCATCGCGTTCGCGGCCAGCGCATTGTCGCGCGTCAACGCACCGCGGTCGCTGACCAGCGGCACGATCACCCGCACGTCCACGCCCCGGTGGCGGGCACGGATCAGTTCGTGCAGCAACGTGTCATCCGTGAAGTAGGCGTTCTCCACGTAGATGTAGCGCTTCGCGCGCCGAATGGCCTCTTGCTGCGACCGCAGGATTTCGGCGACGCCCGGACGGGTATGCAGCAGGCGAATCGGGTAGCCATAAACGCCACTGCCCTCCGGCTGACCACCCAGTTTGTGAAAGAACCAGCCGATATCCCCGAACCAGCCGGCGTGAATCCACGCATCGTCAAATTCATTCTGGATCTTGCGCACGATCGGGCCGCGCACCTCGATCATCAGGTCGTGCCAGTCGTAGCGGTACTCCCGCGCAATATTCATGCCGCCCAGGTAGCCGATCTGCTTGTCGACCAGCGTGGTCTTCACATGGTCCCCCGTGAGCCACGGGTTCGGCGCCTGGCGAACGCTGACTTTGGAACCTTCAGTGAGAAACCGCCGGACTGATGGCGGCGCCTCGTGGTCACGTGGCAGGGTCGCCTGCCGTTCGGCCGTCGAAATGATCGTGCCCAACCCGTCGAGCAGCACTTTCACGTCGATGCCGTCGCGCGCCCGGTCTTTCAGCAGCTCGCCGATGCTCGCGGCAAAGTCATCATTGTCGAAAATGTAGGTACGCATGTGCACTGTTTGCTGCGCGCCCTCGATCGTCTCGATCAGCCGCGGGAAAAATTCGTCGCCGTCCACCAGGTATTCCAGCGTGCCACTCGACGCCGAACGCCCCGTCAGTTCCGTCAGGAATTCTTCCCATTCATCGAGATTCATGCCGCGGCTCGTCGCCAGCGGCGGGACCGGCCCCTTCGGCAAGGTGACGGCGGCGAGGTCTTTCACCGGCATCGTCGCGGTGTCCGTCAGCACGAAGAACAGGCGCTTCAGCGACGACACTGGCCGCACCGCGATGCCCCCCAGGTGGCTCTGCGCGAGGTGCCCGATGGTCTGCGTGACCGGGATCACCGGAGGCTGCGCAACCTTGGTATCCAGGCTCGGCTCGATGCGTGAGAACACCGCAAGCCGGAGATCCAGGTTCATGTACAGGAACGGCAGCGAGTACATGCCCGTGTCTCCGGTGTCCCAGACCAGGCGACGATCCTCGATGCCCATCTCGGCCAGGTAGGCTTCGGTCACGGGCCTGCCGTACTGGAGCATGCGCCCGATAGACAGGGTTTCGGCAATACGAAAGCCTTCCGGTCGCTCCCGCAGTGTGACCGAGCGGATGCGACCGTCGGCATCGCGGTACAGGAAGTAGTCGTCGAGACTGAAATGCACGACGACCCCGGACCGGGGCTCATCGGGCAGGAAAGCTTCAAACAGGCGGGCCCGCAGCGCGTTCCAGTGCGGCACGGGCAATATCCGCACCGGGATGGCATCGGCCGGCAGATCGGGCCACGGTGCCGACCGGTGATACTCCAGCGGCACGATATACGGCCCGGTGTAGCCTTCAGCCGCATTCAGCTGCAGGTCGATGCGCCGGGACCAGTTCCCGCCCGTGTAAAAATCACCCGCCGGGGTCGAATAGCGCAGAAAGAACCGCTCGCCGCCCAGGAAGCCTTCCCGCCCGACCATCGGTTCGGACAGCGGGGGCATCGCGGCCGCAGGCAACGCCAGTCCGACCAGCAGCAGCCCCAGGCACAACCTCACCTGGGCCGAAGCCAGCCCATGACCCCACACCATTTGTCTCGAATACGGGCACATCATATTGAAGGCTAGCGCAGCCTGCGCTCAGAAACCGTCGTGGAGTTCCACTAGTTCATAGTGGGTCTGCATGTAGCCCGCCACCTGGGCCTTCAGCACCACGAAATCGCCGTCCGTGGTGGTCCAGACGTCGTAATCCGGGTGTTCTCCGGCCATGCCGGTGACCGTCACGAAACGGAAGTGCCAGGCCGGAAAGGTGCCCGCGGCCACCGTGACCTCTTCTTCCCCGTCGTAGACCAGGTTCGCTTCCACCGTGCACAGCATCGGGCCGGTCGCACCGCGGTGATCGGGCGATGACAGCACGGCGGTCACCGACTGGATCTCCCCGGGCCGGCTGCGGTCCACCATTTGTGTGGCCCACCCGTCGTTCTGAATCGCGTGGCCACCAAAAAAGCGCGCACCGCCGGCCACGTTCATGCGTTGCGACACGCGACCATCCGGCGTGGTCAGGGTTTCGCATTCGGCGGTTTCACCGTCGAAGCGAAACCAGCCGGAGCCATGGAATTGGTCGCCAACCGTGATGCGCACGAAGGCATCGGCCGGGCAGAAATCGGGCCGCAGGTTCACCTGCACGAAGCGCAATACGCTCGGCCGATCGTCGATCTCGGAGTGGGCAAGCA
The DNA here is from genome assembly GCA_020351875.1 of Chromatiales bacterium. Lineage (GTDB taxonomy): Bacteria > Pseudomonadota > Gammaproteobacteria > Steroidobacterales > J054. The sequence goes on from CP070671.1 coordinate 493,147, forward strand.
ACGAACGCCGGCCATCCGTGTGCCGCACCAGGGTCCACCGTTCCCGGCCGCGCTCTTCCCCCAGCCGGTCGGGCTTGTTGGACGTATAGCGCACCCTGCCTGTCCGCACTGCATGGTCGCGTTGCAGATAATCCTTCACGGGTCATTACTCCTGGTTCCCGGCCCCGACGCCGTGTGCCCCACATCGGACCGCCGGTATCGCCCCCCCCAAAAACGAGACATCGGTCACGATTCCGGCCCGAAACTGTGGGCCACTTCAACTTAATGCTTTCCGTTAACCCTTACATATAGGGCTGCGGCGAACTGCATGTGGCAGCAAGGCCCAACATGCTGGACCAGTATGGCAACCGACATCAACAACGACCAAGAACAACTGGACGCCGCGGGATAGCTGGCGGCCGGTTTCCGGTGGCTGCATTTCAGCCCCGGGCTCGAGAAAGACTACCGGGAATACCAGCGCACCGAGGGCCTGCCCCAGCTCCGCATTGCGTTGAGCCTCGGGTTCATCTTCGGACTCAGCTTCCTCACGCTCGACTACTTCCTGGGCGAGCGCGGACTGAGCAGCCCGGACATCTTCACGCGCTTCATCGCAAACCAGTCGTTCGTGATTTCGATGTTGCTCGCCACCTTCTTCACTTCGATGCGGCCGTTCCTTAGCCTGTACGGCGTGCTCGTTTGCCTGAACCTCGGCTTGTCCTCGCTGTTTGTCACCACGATAGGGCAGGCCCGCGGCATCGGCGTACCGTATGCGGGCTTTCTCGTCCTGACCTTCTACACCTTTTTCTTCGTCGGACTGCGCTTCTGGCCCGCGCTGCTGACCTCTGCCAGCATCTTTCTCGCGGTCATTGCCGTGCCAGTGCTGCGCGAAGTGCCGTTCGCTGCGCTGCTGTACAACGGGGCATTCCTGTTGTTCTCGAACGTGATTGGCGCCACCGGCCTGTACAACATCGAATACAACCGGCGCAAGAGTTTTCTCGAAGCTCTGGAGCTACAAAAACTCGCCGGTTCGGATCCTCTCACCGGGCTCGCGAACCGCGGCACCTTCACGACACACCTCGATCGCACCTGGCGGCATGGCAAACGCAGCGGGGACGCGCTGACCGTCGCGATGGTGGACGTCGACCACTTCAAGAAGTACAACGATCGCTATGGCCACCAGGCCGGCGACCGCGTGCTGCAGCGTATCGCCGCGCTGGTCGCAGACATCGGCAATCGACTCCTGGACCTGGCCGGCCGGTATGGCGGCGAGGAGTTCGTGCTGGTGCTGCCGGGCTGTTCGCTGGCCCACGCCCGCGAACGCCTGCAGAACCTGCGCCGGGACGTCGAAGACCTGGACATCGAGCACGCCGATTCGGACCTCGGCGGCAAGGTCACGGTCAGCGCCGGTATCGCCCAGGTCTGCCCGCAGGAAACCGAGCGCAGCGCCGACGGCCTGGTGCAGATGGCCGACCAGGCCCTGTACTCGGCGAAGCAGCAGGGCCGCAACCGGGTGGTGATCGCCGCCGAAGACCCGGAACTGCAGACGGGTATTTTCCGCTTCGAAGACCTTCGCGTTAGCGGCTAAGGCCGCCGCGACTCACCTACAGCGAATCCCCACGTTCTGCGGCCCGCGTCGACCCGGCGCCCGCTAACCCGCAAAAAGCGTTGCCTGGCAGCGTTTTTCACATCGTGCAGCGATCCCGGATAATGCGTGTTTTCGCCCCGGACACGCCCGATGGACATTGACATCATCCTCGACCCGCAGATGAGCCCGGCCGCCATCGCGGAACTCGCGATCGCTGCTGAGGAATACGGCATCCGGGCCCTATGGTCATCCAACTACCACCAGTACTGGGACTGCTATACCGCACTGGTGCCCGCGGCGATGGCCACGTCGACAATCCTGCTGGGGCCGCTGGCCGTGAGCCCGTGGGAACAACACCCGTTGAAGATGGCCAACGCGCTGCTGAGCCTGAACGAAATCGCCAACGGCCGGGCAATGATCGCGGTTGGCGGCGGCGGCGGCGTGCTCGGCGCCATCGGCTGGAAGGCCAGCGCCGACAGCGAACCGTGGCCAGGACGCCACCCGGAGAAAGGCACCCGCTACCCGGACCGCCGCGTGCGCGGCGTGCGCGAGTGCCTGGAGGTCCTGGGTCTCGCGCGCAGCGGCAAGATCACCATGGGCTACCCGGGGGAAATCTTCGACATCAACCGGCCGTTCCAGATGCAATGGGCGGGATCTGACGGCCCGCTGCTATACAGCTGCTCCAGTGGCCCGCAGATGATCCGGATGGGCGGGCAGTATGCCGACGGCATCCAGGTCAGCGATTTCACCGTGGACATGATGCCGGAGGCCATCGACAACCTGCACATCGGCTTCGAGCGCCGCGGCGAGACTCCCGCAAACTTCCGCGTCGGCAACTTCTGGGCGTGGCACATCAAGGCCGACCGCGAAGTTTCCCTGTGGGAAGCGCGCCGCGAACTCATCTGGCGCGGTCCGGTGATCGGCAAGGAAGAACACGTGCTGCGCAAGTTCTGCCGCGACGACGACGAAGTCGGCGTGATCATGGACAACTGGGAAAACTTCCGGAAAGCCTTCTGGACCAACAGCGGCCAGATCGACGGCGTGCCCCCCGATCTCGTCAGCCGCCTGATCGAAGGCCTCAGCTCCGCCGGCGGCCTCGACGATATCGACAAAGAACTGGCACGCTACCAGGGATTCGCTGACGCCGGCCTGACGGAACTATCGCTCCGCGTTCACGACAACCCGATGGACGCGCTGAAAATCATCGGCGAACGAGTCGTCCCCGCCCTCCAGTAGTCGGCCAGCTGCGGCACCTCGCTCAGCGTAGGGGGCCGCCAGTGGGAGGTTCCCCCAGACTCAGACAAGGAAACTGCGGGTCCCCGCGGCAAAGGCGGCTCACGGCATGGGTTTCCAAAACTCGTCTGGTGAAACCTCCCACTACCGCCCCCCGGTTCGATTGGACGAAGACCTCTCAACCAGGTCCGCCGGCAACAACTGGGGGGATCAGGCACGGACGTTTAAAGGCCGGGACCGGGCACTTCACCCGCGCGAGTTGCAAACCCAAACCGCGAGCCCTAAACGATGCGTCGAGCCCCAGTTTGCATGTCTGAGCCCGGGGGAAGTGCCCGGTCCCGGCCACGCCACCAACGCCGCGCCCGACCTCCCAACCGAAGCCACCCGTAAAGGCCGCGTCGAACCCCAGCTTGCATGTCTGAGCCCGGGGGAAGTGCCCGGACCCGGCCACGCCACCAACGCCGCGCCCGACATCCCAACCGAAGCTACTTGAACAAGTCCTCAGCAGCGCTGCCCGCGTCGTCCTCACCGCCCTCGCTGTCGCCGTCCCCAAACAACGCATCGAGCTGCTCACGGGACCCGCTCTCCGCGGCGGCGAAGCTGGGATCGTGGGCGTCGGCGCTCGGTGTGAAATAATCACAGAAATTCGGCCGTTCCTTCTCCCGGACCTCTTCCGCATCGTCCTCCCGGCACCTCTTGGGCACCCGGGGGTCGTAGTAGCGGCACATGCGGCACACGTGCAGCTGAATCGTGCATTCCGGGCACTCGTCCATGCGCCCCAGGGGCAGGCTCAACCCCACCAGCGACGCGCCACACCGATAACATTTGAGAGCTTCAGTCACCCGCGGATCCCTGAATCCTGCTACGCTTCCAGTCTAAAGCCACGCAGCGGGCATCGGCCCGGCAGCCGGCGGCGAATCCATGGATATGAGCGACGTACAGACCCACATCCCGGCCATGAGCCGGACCCGCAGCCTGGCCTGGCAGGGCGCCGGCTGGGTGTTCGTGGGCCTGGGCCTGATCGGGGCTGCGCTACCGATCATGCCGACCACCTGCTTCATGATCCTGGCGCTGGCCTGCTTTACCCGCGGCTCACCGCGCCTGGCCAACTGGCTGCTGACCCACCCGCGCTTCGGACCGCCGCTGCGCGACTGGCAGCATCACGGGGCTATTTCACCCCGCACCAAGCGCGTCGCGGTGGCCGCCATTGGCCTGGCCTGGGTGATCGTGCTGACCACGACCAGCGGCTGGCTGCTCCCGATTGCGGTCGGTGTCGTTCTGTCCGGCGTCGTCATGTTCATCTGGACACGCCCGAACGGTGGTCCGGTGCCTGCCGAAGTGCTGGCTGCCCCCACCGAGGAACGCGCCTGAGCTCAGGCTTCCGCGCGAGCCAACTCTTCCATTTGCTCGCGAACGCGCCTGGGCGGCCGCCGTGCTGCATCGGCGTAGTCTGACTCGACCTCGAAAGCGCCCCGCTCGATGCACTGGAAACAGCCCGTCAGCATCTTCGCCACCTCTACGCCGCGTGCCGCAATGCGCGGGTCGGCCATAAAACGTGCAATGTTTTCCTCAACCGTCAGCGGTTCGTAGCGCACGTTCAGACCAAAGACCTCGTTGGCAAGCTCTACCAGCTCGGTCTGCGTGAGGTTCTCTCCGACCAGGTTGTAAATGCGGCCGTTCGCTGCGTCATTCGTGGCGAGCTTCGCGATCGCGTAGGCCAACTCGTCGATGGTGAGATACCCGCAGCGGCCGTCACCGCCGTTGTTCCGGTAAACGCCTGCCCCGTTCGCTTTGCGTATGTGCATCAGGTCCAGTTCCAGGTACAGCGCATTGCGCGCGATGACCCAGTCGAGCCCTGACGCCGCAACGTCGGTTTCCGCCTGCCGGTTCACCAGCTGCGCGGGCCCGAACAGCGTGTCCCGCTCACCGTCACTGCCGATCACGCTGGTGAAGAGCAGCTTGCGCACACCGGCCCCTTTCGCGGCCGCGATCACGTTGCGGTGCAGGGCCACGCGGTCGGTGCCGGCCACCACCGGAGCCGAGATCATCACGACGGTATCGACACCCGCAAATGCTGCCTGCATCTGCGCTTCGTCGCGGTAGTCGCCCGGACGCACCTGGATGCCCGCAACGTCCACCGTCGCGGGTGTCCGGGCCACCGCCACCACTTGCGCGGCGTCGACCTGGTCTGCCAGGTGACGCAGTACGGCGTGGCCCAGGCGGCCTGAAGCAGCGGTAACGGCGATCATACGGGTAGCGTCAGCGGATTGGTTTCGTATTCCCCTTGCGAATACTACGGCGCATTTTCCGCGCAATGTAACCGGCCATCATTCTTGCCCACGGGTTGATCGGCACGTCGGTGTAGTACTCCTTGTCGAACCAGCCCCGTTCCGTCCAGTAACGATGATTGACGGAGTCCGGCTGCCTGCGGGCCATGTTCTGCATCGCGCGGAAATTCATCAATGCGGGGAACTTCGGCGAGCCGAGCTCACCCTTGTTGATCTCGCTGACAAAGACCTCGGCTACTTCGCGCACGCACGCGTCCACCTTCTCTACGTAGTGCGGCTTTTTCATTTGCGAGCTGGACACCCCGAGACGCGTGACCACGTCGCAGCCCCAGGCCGTTGCGGTCCCTTCGAGAAAGTCCAGCACCTGCGTGTGCCCGCCGCCGGACGCCGTTGCGGTCACAATCGCCTTTTTGCCAAAGAAACTCGGCCGGTTGCGCTTGTACATGAAGTACTCGACGAAGTTCTTCATGAGCCCGGTCACTGCAAAAGTGTGCACCGGCGCGCCCAATATCAGTCCGTCGGCCTCGTCCATCTTTGCCGCGATGGGGCCGATGGTCGCGTACTCCGGGCAGGCCGACTCGCCCACATTCACGCATGTCAGGCAGCCGTCGCAGAACGGCACGCCAACCTTCTGCAGGAACACGTATTCCACTTCGGTGGGCTGGAGCGCCTGCATCTGCGCCTCGATGCGGGTCACGATCTGCCACGTCCAGCTCTCCTCGTTCCGAGGCGAGCCGATGAAGGCGAGGATTTTCAGCGGGCGGCCCGGATCCCTGCCGCCGTCAGGCTTAGCGTCCATGATGGACGGATGTTAGCGCAGGGCCTCCCCTGCCGCGCCTGCGTCCGGCGGCTGTCGCACCAACAGGTGGGCAAAGCGCTGCAAAGCCCAGACGATGATGAACATGATCAGCACACCGCCGTACTGGATCATGGGCACGCGTGTCAGGCCGACCAGTGTGTCGGGGAAGATCGAATAGAACACCGCCATGATCGCGAGCAACGGTGCGGCAACGGCCCACTTCGCCTTCGTGCTCAGGCCCAGGCCGTGCAGCTGCGTGATCAGGAAGATCGCCACGCCGCCGAACAGGAACATCGACCAGGGGCCGTTCTGGCCCTTCTGCATGATGTAGTAGGCCACCAATGCAGCGTGGACCACGAACAGTGCTTCCAGCGCCATCGTCCACCAGCGATTCACGTGGAAACGGGTGAAGAACAGGCTGCCCTGCAACAGCAACAGGAACATGTAGGCAAAGCCGGCCAGGTGGCCCGAGGTCAGTTCGATCGGGTGGTACCAGAAGACGTAGATGATGGCCCAGGAAAAATAGTAGCCGTGGTACCGGCGCACCGCGTCACCGGCAGAGTTCAGGAAATTGACGCCGCGCCCGAAAAACAGCCCGCGGCGGCGATTTTCCATCAGCAGGATCAGCCACAGCATCAGCACCACGGACATCATCGACGTCGCCTCGTGCACGTCCTGCGCGAGGCCGTCGTAAAAGAGCTTGGTCTGCGCGATGTGCAGCAGGATGAAGCCGGCGTTGATGCCGAGCGCCCACACGTTGAACCAGTGCAGGCCGAAGATATACCGCGGGCGGACGTGCTTCGCCTGGGCAATCAGGTACCAGATCGACAGCGTGTGAATGACATAGGGGACCCAGGCCGACAGCCGGGACCAGACCGTCGCATCCGCGCGCTGCCAGTAGTACCAGAAGTCGCCCCGGTCCGGGCCGATGTTGACCCCGTCGCTGTACGGCCCGGCGACCAGCACCAGCGCGAACAGCGCCGCACAGCCCGCCAGCCCCCACCAGGCCCGGTAGGGCAACGGCGCATCGGTCCCCCGTACTTGTTGTTGAGCTTGCATGAAGGCCCCATTCTCCCCGGCCAGATCCCGCCGGCATATAGGGGTTTTCGTCGATAACCGGGCCTTGGATGACGCCCGGCAGCCCCCGCCGCCTGTCAGGACAGGTAGTCGCCCGTCAGCTCCTCGGAAACCGCCCACAGGCGCTCGGCGAGCGCCACGTCCTGCATGTGCGGGCCATCCGGGGTGACCGGGTTGCAGTCCTCGAAGTAGTAGCCGCTGACCCCGTCCAGGTTACGACGCGCTGCAACATAAACCTGCGTCGCCGCACCCTGCTCTGGTGTCTTGAATCCTGCCCGCGGTGGCAACGTGCGAGCCTCTCAATTCCGCAAGGCCTTCAGCCACCATGGTACGGCTAACAGTCCCGCCCCGAGCAATCCCAAGTTGACCGCCAGCGGGCCCTGCTGCAGCAGCAGCTGCCCGGCGCCGATCAGCCAGCCGAACACGGTCATCGCACCGGCGCCGATGGCGACGAGACCGCGCCCCAGCTTGCGGCGCGCGTCATGCGGTGGCAGCTCGATCCCGCTGGCCGTGGCCCGCCAGAATCCGGGCGGGCGCACCCGATCGTAGAACCGCATCAACTGTACAGGGTCGGTGCCGGGCATCCACAAGGCCGTGGCCACCACCGCCACGGTGGAAACCAGGGCCATGATCAGCAGGCGCAGCCAGTCGGCGTCAACGCTCAGCAACAGCACGGGCGCGAGGACGAGCGACACGATGATGGCGGCGATTTCGCTATAAAGATTCACCCGTTCCCAAACCCAGCGCAGCACCAGCACCGCACCCACGCCGGCACCGAACAACAGCGACAGGCGCCACGCTGCCTGTATCGACCCGAGATTCACCATGATGGCCAGCGCGATCAGCAACAGCACGACATTTGACCAGCGCGCGACACGTACCAGGCGCCACGGCTCAGCCTGCCGGCCGCGGATACCTTCCACCCAGACCGCCTTATACAGGTCGTTGCTCCAGTAACCCGCCCCCCAGTTCAGGTGGGTATCGATCGTGGACGCCAGCGCCGCCAGCATCGCGGTCAGCATCAGGCCGCGCGCACCCACGGGCAGCAGGCGATCGATGCCGGTCGCGAAAGTGAGTTCCCGTCCCGCCACGAAGCCGTCGGTCAGCGGCTGCGCTGGGTCGAAGGGATACAACACCAGCAGCGCCACGCCGATCAGGAGCCACAGCAAACTGCGCAGCACCACCTGCAGCAAGGTGAAGACCACCGCCGCGATTCGCGCCTGGCGATCGTCCGCACAGGCCATCGTGCGCTGCGCGAGATAACCGGTGCCGTCCGCATTCACCTGGTAGAACCACTGCAAACCGACGATGACCAGGAACGGCAGCATCGCGTCGGCGGCGCCGGGCGCAAAACTCAGCAGCTCGCCCGCCCGCTCCGCGCCGTAAATGGCCTCCACCCTGGCGGGCAGTTCGCTCAGCCCGCCCGCACCCGCGACTGCATACCACGCATAAAGGGCCGTGCCGAGCAGCATCAGCAGCAACTGCATTACATCCGTGGTGACCACGGCCCGCAGTCCGCCGGTGGTGGAATACAGCGCGACGAATACCAGCATCAGGCCAATGCTGAGCAGGTTGTTCAGCGTCGGTACGGCGACCGATGGACCGAGCACGCCGGCCGTGATCTCCAGGCCCGAGCTTTCGACGACCGCGAGCAGCGGGTCGTAGATACCGGCGGGCAACCACTCGTGCCAGGGCAAGAAGATCTCGAACAGGCGCGTGGCGGCCACCAGCACGAAGGCGAGTACCACGCAGTTGATCACGGTGCCGTAGTAAACGGCTTTCAGTGCCCGCAGGGTCAGCGCGCCGCGCGCGCTGTAGCGAAGCTGCGTCAGTTCCGCATCCGTCAGTACGCGCGCCCGGCGCCAGGCGGGACCCAACAGAAAACCCATCAGCAGGAAGGCCAGCGCGTAGATCCACAGCCGCCAGAGCGAGAAGACGCCGCTGGCTGCAATCAGTCCGGCCACCAGCAACGGGGTATCGGCCGCGAACTGGGTCGCCGCCATGCTCATGCCGGCGCGCCAGCCGCGCAGCGTTCGCCCGGCGAGGAAATATTCGTCCAGGCTGCGCGAGGCCCGGCGGCGCGCGGCGAACCCGGCCGCCACGCTGTACAGCACGAAGGCGAACACGATGGCGAGGTCGATCACGCGCTTTGCCGTCGCGGCGAGCACGGTTCGTGCAACCGAGGAATACCCCTAGCGGGTGGCCGCAGTTTCGTCGGCCGCGGGCCGCGGGTGTCGCCGAAAGAACTTACCGATGGGTATCCAGCCACGAGACAGGCTTCGGCCCGGTTCAGATCTTCACGACCAGTTTGCCGAGGTGCGCACCATCGTGAATTTCGGCCAGCGCGGCCGGCGCATCTTCGAAGGCGTACTCGCGGTGAATGATTGGGCGCAGTTCATGTTGCGCGACACAGTCCATCATCGCAATGAAGCCGTCGCGATGACCAACACTCATCCCGTGCAGGTTGGCGTTGCGTTCGATCAGGTCGTAGACGGTCAGGCCCAGGCCGATGCCCGCGAGATAACCGACGTTGCCGATCCAGCCGTTCCGCCGCAAGGCCGCGACAGACTGCGGCAGCGTGCCCTCGCCGCCGGTCTCCGCCACGCATTTCACGCCCAGGCCATCGGCCACTTCCCGCGCCACCAGCCCCCACTCCGGCGTTTCCCGGTAGTTGATTGCGTGATCGGCACCCAGTTCTTTCGCGCGCGCAATTTTTTCGTCGCTGCCCGAGGTCACGATGACTTTAGCCCCGAGGGCTTTCGCAAACTGCAGCGTAAAAATCGCCACGCCGCCGGTGCCGATGGTCAGCACCCAGTCGCCCGGGCCAACGCCGGCCACTTCGGTCAGGCAGGTCCACGCGGTGAGTCCGGCGCACGGGAAACACGAGGCCTCGGCCGGGCTCAGGTGAGACGCGACCTTGACCACCTGGCGCGGGCGGTACAGCCCATAGTCACGCAGCGTGCCGGGCGCCTCCAGGCCGACGGAGACGCTGCGCTCGGTGGTCAGCGGGTCACCGCGTTGCCACTCGGGAAAGAACAGCGGGCAAACGAGATCACCCTCGGCGAACTCCGCCACGCCGTCACCGACCGCAACCACCTCGGCTCCGCCGTCCGAACACGGCACGATGGGCAGGTCCGCGGTTGGCGCGAACTCGCCGAGCACGATCTGGTAGTCGCGATAGTTCACGGATGCGGCGCGGAAGCGCACCAGCAGTTCCCCGGGCCCGGGCTCGGGTACGTCCTGTTCGAGAATTGACAGGTTCTCGATGCCGAAAGCCGGCAGGTGCCAGACACGCATGGGCTTGTTCTCCTTAGCGACCTCTACCATGCTAGCGCAGATGGCCCGCCTGCTGTTCAAGCTGCTCGCCGCGCTGCTGGTAATCGTCGTTGCCGGCCTCGCCACCTTCTACATCGTCGACGGCCACCCGCTGGCCGAGAGCGCCGGGTATCTCGAGGGCTCCGGCTACATGGCTGAGGGGCGAAGCGACGGCGGCTGGCTGTTTCGATCCCACGCACCAAACGGCCGGGGTCTGCTGATCATGCACGGGGCCCTGATCAAGCCGCAAAGCTATGCGAAGACCGCTGCCTTCTTTGCGAAACGAGGTTACACGGTGCTGCTGCCCTACGGCGGCGCGACGCGTCTGCCCATCAACGCGCTGGATGCTGCGAGCGATGCGATCCGCGAGCTCGATCTGACACAGTGGTACAGCATCGGCCATTCCCTGGGTGGTATGGCCAGCCTGGAAGTCATCCAGCGGAATCCAGACTTGCCCTTCGTGGGTGCCGCGCTCTGGGCCAGCGGAATTCCGGCGGATTATTCGGCCGTGGCCGTCCCCATCTTGTTTCTGTGGGGTGACCACGACGACCTGCTGCCGCGATCACGTTTCGAAGCCGGCCAGGCGAAATTGCCTGACAGCGTGGAATACGTAACAGTGGCTGGCGCCAACCATAAGGATTTCGCGATGTACGGCCACCAGTTCCTCGACGGCGAAGGGCAGCTGGGCTGGGCGCAACAGATCGACGACGCGAACCGTGTAACCCTCGCATTCTTTAACCGGCTCAGCGGGGGCATGGGACCCGACGAATAAAAAAAGGCCGGGCCCTGCGGGGCCCGGCCTTTTGGACACGCACGCCGAGTCAGGCGCTTTTCAGTTCGGCAATCTCTTCGGGCACACCGCGCGCGGGCGCTTCCGCCGGCGCGATCAGCGGCACCGGGTCGAGCACCCAGTTGCCGGCTTCACGCCGGCCCGGTGATGGAATTGCGTAAGCCACATCGCCGGCGGTTTCCTTGAGCTTCTTGAAGTCGATGCGCCAGCCCTTGGCGTCCCATTCCTTCAGGAAGTCGCGATAACGAACCACGGCCGCGTCACCCGGAACCAGGATTTCCTTCGTATTGGTATTGGGCGTCCGGATGGGGCTGAGACCTTCCAGCACCGCAACGTCTTCGTGTACAACCTGCAGGGTGACTTCTTCGATGCGCGCGTCGTGCTTCTCTTCCATCAGCCAGTTGCGCATATTGATGAAGAAGACTTTCGTCAGCCCGTCGTTCACCGGTGCTTCGAACATGTACTGGTGGAAAGAATTGGTGGCCGTCAGGTCGATCCACGTCACCAGCTGGTTCGGGCCCTGGAACCACGAGCCCGCGGCACCGACGCGGTCGCCAGTCTTCTGCTCATTCAAGGCCGTGTCGTGTTCAAGCTTTTCGCCAAAGGGCTCGTAGAACTTCGCGCCCCACGGGATGTCCGTAGTCGGCACGGGTTTACGCTGTTTTTCCGGCGACATCATGGGTGCACCCTGCATCGGGTGCACGAACTCGTTGTGGATCGGGTCCATGCCGTTTTCGATGGACCGCTCGTAGTAGGCCTTCAGCTCGTACACGTACAACTGGGCTTTCCACTCGCCGTTGTCGTATTCCTCGATTTCGTAGATCGGCGGCCGCTCTTCCGCCGGCAGATCGCCGAGAAACGCAAATACGATGCCGTACTTCTCTTCCACCGGATAGCTGTCGACCTTTGCACGCGCCGGCGGCTTGATGCCTTTCAGTGACGGGATCTTCGCGCACCTGCCGTCACCGCCAAATTCCCAGCCGTGGTAGGGACAGATCGCGTTGCCGCCCCTGACCCAACCCTGCGACAGGGATCCGCCCCGGTGCACGCAGGTATCGGACAGCACGTGAGCTGCGCCGTCGTCATCGCGGAAAGCGACGAACGGCAAACCCAGGAGTTCCACGCGCAGCGGCTTGTCGGCGACGATTTCTTCCGCACGCGCGATCGGATACCAGAAATTGATGTACATGCCCTGTTCCTCCGGGCGTTCTGTGGCCGCCCGACACGTATGTTATTGCCCATTGTAGTTTCGAAGCCGGGCGAGAAAGGGATTATCGCAGGTGCCACAGGCCGGAATTCCCAGCGGTTCATCCACTCTGCGGTCAGGTGCTGGTGAATGTCGCCAGGCAGCGTTCTGCCACCCACGCCAGCCATCGCATGGGCGCTATTGCAGGGCCGGGATCACTCGCTCACCGATCAGCCTGATGCCATGCGCCTGGTGCTTCTTCAGCTCCAATGAAATTTCCGTGCAGCCGGCCGCTTTCAGCTCCAGCAGGTGCTCGAGCACGTGGTCCATGTCGTCGGTGGCCGCGGTCAGCGTCAGACGGTCCACGCAATCGTCGAGAATCCGGTCCGGCAGGCCGGCCACCGAATCTGCGTCTTGCGCCGCCATCGCATAAATCTGCGGCACGTGATCCAGGATCAGCTGGAAGTCTTCCGGGCTCATGAACTCGCTCATCATGTATTCGCGGAACAGCGCGCGAAAACCAATCCAGCGTTTTGCCTCGTGGCGGGCTTCGGCCAGGTCGTCGTACACGTACCAGGCCATGAAATTATTGAAGCGGAACGCGCCGGGGTCCCGCGCGAAATCGGCAAGGTGGCCCCGCACCGCCCCGATTGCCTCTGTCGCCAGGGCGGGAGACAGATCGCTCATCATGATGCCGTCAGACGCACGCGCCGACATTTTCAGCATCTGCGGGCGATTGGCTGCCGCGTAGACCGTGGGCGGCGGCGCGGTCACCCACTGCGGGTCGTAGTCGTTGATCTGGTACAGCTCGCCCTGGTAGCTGAAAGGCCGCTGGTGAATGCAGCCCATCACGATGTCGATGGCCTCGCGCACCGCGCGCACGCGGCGGGAGCGGTCGATCTCCAGCGCCATGGTCACCTCGCCGCCACCGCCAATGATGGCCTGCGCACGCCCGGGACAGATCTCGTTCAGCGTCAGCAGGTTCATCGCGATGCGAAACGGATGCAGTTCGTAGGGACTCAGCGCGATGGGACCAACGCAAATACGGCTGGTGACCTCCGCGAGCTTCGCGAGGTTGGAGAACGGATCGCGGCCGTCGAGATAGCTCGCGCACCAGATGGCGCGAATGCCGTTGGCTTCGGCCAGCTGGCCGAGCTCGGCCAGTTCTGCTGGCGTCAGGTGTGAGTCAAGTACCAGGTCGATTTCCATGATTCATTCTCTATTGCTGCGCACACACGCTGCGCTCGCACGGCAGTCCGTCACCGTCACCGTCCATCGCAGCCAGGCCGCATTGATCCAGGTAGAACTTCGCCTCGTCGCAGGAGGCCATATCGCGACAGTCACGTTTATTGCCGCACCCCGCCGGCAGCGCCGGCGCGGAGGGCCGGCGCGCGGCCTTGCTGCAAGCCCCCCGGGGCAGCCGGTCGCCATCCCAGAAACCGCGCCTGTCGGCCCGCGCTTCGGCCTCCAGATCGTAGAGCCGCTGGTCTTCGGAAAAACGGCAGTACACGGCGGCGAGGCCCATGCGCACCAGCTCTGCGTTCACATCGGTGCCGTTCACGAACACCCGCCCGACGATGCGGTCGTACTTGTCCACATCGAACAAGCGCACTGCAATGTCGCGGTCGCGCACGAGCCGCGACAGGGCCTGGCGGGCCGTATCGGCATAGGGCTCACCCTTCTCCGGGGTGTCGATCTCGGCCAGGCGAATCTGCACGGTCGCGTTCGCCGGGGTCCTCAACACCAGGCTGTCGCCATCCTTCACTTTCGTAACACGACCGTAGATAAAGCCGTCTTTCGGTGCAGTCGCGCTGCCCGGGTCCACATCTCCCGCCGGCGCACAGGCCACCAGCACCAGGAAGCACGCGATCGCGCGCGCCAGTGCGCTAATGCTTGTGATCGTGATCCGCGCCATGCCCATGAGAATGCGTGGGGCCATGGTCGTGGCTGTGGGCATCGGCCGGACCGCTCGTATGGTCCGCGTGTGGCGTGGCCTGGTCGAACATGTGGCCGCGGCGCACCGTTTTTTTCAGCTCGGCCTTCGGCCGGCGCCAGCCCTTGCCCTGCAGCTGGAAGGCCGGGGCCGACAGGCACTTCTGCAGCGCGGCTTCCCCGCACTTCGGGCAGTCGGTCAGCGGCGGGTCCGCTAGCTTTTGCAACGCGTCGAACACGTGCCCGCAGGCCCGGCACTGGTAATCAAATATCGGCATCGGCAGCTCTTGATCTGGGGTGGCAGCTTGCCACGCAGTATAGTGCGATCTGCCCGCCCGCCGTGAAGAGAGTGTGCCCGGTGAGCCACCAGAACCCCACCGACGATGAGATTCGGGAGATCCTGACCACCGTGAAGACGGTGGCCGTGGCCGGTGCGTCGGACAAGACAAGTCGCCCGGTCTACCGCGTCTCAGAGTTTCTGCAGCAGCAGGGCATGCGAACGATACCGGTCAACCCGCGCCTGGCAGGCAAGGAAGTGCTCGGCGAAAACGCCTATGCGAGGCTGCAGGACATTCCGGAGCCCGTGGACATGGTGGACTGCTTCATCAATTCGGCACGCGTCGGCCCCATCGTGGACGATGCGATCGAGATCGGCGCCAAAGTCGTCTGGCTGCAGCTCGACGTAATCGATGAAGCGGCGGCCGCCCGGGCCACCAGGGCGGGACTCACGGTAGTCATGAACCGCTGCCCCGCCATCGAGTGGCGCCGCCTGGGCCTGGCTGGCGCCGCTTCCTGATGGGCCGCTGGCGACCGCCTCCCCCGAAGTCTTCCCCGTATATCACGCCGGCGGGCTACGAATCGCTGCAGGACGAGCTCAAGGCGCTGTGGCCGAAACGCCGTGAGGTGGTGCAGGCTCTGGCAGCCGCGGCGGCGGAAGGTGATCGTTCGGAAAACGCAGAATACATCTACCGCAAGAAGGAACTGGCGGGCATCGACCGGCGCATCCGCTACCTGCAGAAGCGCCTGCCGAACCTGAAGGTCGTCGACCGGGCACCCGCCGTGAATCGCGTGTACTTCGGCGCGTGGGTGGAACTGGAAACGGCAGACGGCAGCCTGGTGGAGTACCGCATCGTCGGTCCGGACGAAGCCGAGCCGGGGGCCCGAGCCATCAGCATCGATTCGCCACTGGCCCGTGCGCTGCTGAAAAAGGCGGTAGACGATGACGTGGAACTGGTCGTCGACGACCAGCGCCAGGCCTATATCGTCGCCGGGATTCGCTATTCTTGATCTTGACCCGATAACGACAATGACAAAGGGGAGCACCCATGAATGCTGCGCCAGGAATTCACGCCCGCCCGGCCCGCGCGTTGCCGGCCGAAGGTGACAACGGGCTCTATTCCCAGACCTGGTATCCCGTCTGCCTCGGCGAAGAACTGACGGCGGATACGATCGTGGGCCGGGAGTTTCTCGGCGGCCGGGTCATCGCGTTTCGCGATGCGCACGGCGAGGCCTGCGTGACCAGCGCGTTCTGCGCCCACCTCGGCGTCGACCTGCAGTGCGCGGCACTCGTCGACGGCCTCGTGCGCTGCCCGTATCACCACTTCTACTACGATGGGCGGGGCAAGGCAGTCAAAATCGGCAACGGTGAAACACCACCGCAAGCCGCGCGCCTGTATCGCTACCCCACCGTCGAGAAGTACGGCGTGGTTTTCGCCTTCAACGGTGACGAACCGCTGTTCGACGTGCCGAGCTTCTCACTGCCGGACGATCAGATCGCGTACCACGCCTTCAAGACCCCGATGCATTTCACGGTGGACCCATGGGTGATCATTTCCCAGACCCCGGATCTGAATCACACGCAGTTTCTGCACGGTCCGGAGTTCGCGCCGCAATTCGAGATCCCGGAGATGCAGTTCACCGACTACTCGGGCCACTACTCCGTGGATGAAGACCTGTATTTCGACGCATCCGGCGTGTTCAAGGAACTGCATGCGAATGTCTACGGCACCAACATCGTGCAGCTGGAAACCATCATCAACAATATGTGGACCGGCGGCACGGCGAGCCTGGTGGCGCTGGGACCCAATTCCTGCGAGGCCTATGGCATCAACGCAGTGAAAAAGGCCGATGTGCCAGAGCAGACGCCGGAGGCGTACCAGCAGGTACTGGACGGGCTGAAGGCGATGAACATGCAGGTGATGAGCGAGGACCAGAGCGTGTACCAGAACATCCGCTTCGTGCAGGGCACGCTGCTGGAGGTGGACCGCGAACTGGCCCGCTACTTCGACTACCTGCGCCGTTACCCACGGGCCAACCCGGGCCGCGAGTTCATCAACGGTGACGGGAAACCCTAGGCTTCACGGTCGGCTCCAGTTCCTCAACGGCCCGCATTCACCGGCGCCTGAAGCTTACCGCCAGGGGCGTGGGTGCAGCGGCTCGGCCCCGACCCGAACTGTGACCCGCATCGCAGTGGGGATTGTTCCGTAAACCCATCATTCCTGAATCCTTTTTCGGGTTTGGGAGCGGGCAAAATGACCAGGATCAGCGGGATCTTATTGATCGCCGCCAGCGCCATCGGGCTGGTGGCGTGCGGTGGTGGCGGTGGCGGTGGCGGTGCCGCTGCGCCGATAACGGCGAACGCGGTCATCACTTCACAGAATGCGCCGGCGATCGCCGGCGCCGTGGTCGGTGCCGCATCGGGCACCCAGAGCCTCGGCGATCTGGGCGGCCTGGCGGGAGTCGGTGATCCAGCCGCCCTGCCGGTCCACGAAGCAGACCCGGGCGCGCCGTCCACCGCGGCAGTCACGATTGGACCGGAAATCACCAACTGCGCCGTGAACGGTACGCAGACTCTGACGGCAGAAATCGCTAATCCGGAGACGATGTCCAGCGGCGACGCGATCTCGCTGCTGTTCGCCCTGTGCGACGAGGGCGACGGGACGGTCATGAATGGCGGCTTCGACTTCGTCGTCCAGTCCTTCGAGGGCGATCCGCTGACCGGTGCGTTCCTGTTCAGCGTCGGCGTTACCGTAACCGACCTGTCGATGACCGAGGCCGGCGAGACAGAGACGCTGAGCGGCAGCATGAACCTGACAGTCGACACGCTGAACCCGCCGGCTTCCGCGATCAGCGTGTACGCCAGTTCGCTGGACGTCGTATCCGGTGTCGAGACCGCTTCGCTGAACGAATTCTCGATCGTGACCACGGTCGATCCGCTGGCGGGCACCACACTGTTCGAGATGAACGGTTACCTGATGAGTTCCGAATTCACCGGCGACGTGCACCTCGCAACGACGGCGCCGCTGCAACTGGACGGGCTCGGCGAGCCGTCAACCGGCCAGCTCGTGATCACCGGTGCGGACGGCGCGACGATCACGATGCGAGTGGTCAGCGCCCAGCAGGTAGAGCTGGATATCGACCTGGACGGTGACGGCGAGCTGGATGAAATGCAGGTGACGACCTGGGCCAATCTGCAGGACCCGACCGTCTGACCGTTGCGTCAAATGCCAATGCCATCGGCCGATGGCGCAGAGAACCCGCCGCCGAGGCGGGTTTTCTTTTGCCCGGCTCTCCTATGCTAGCGGCGAATCGTCAGCCACGCGGCGCTCGTCGATCAGCGTGTAACGATCCAGGGCGCCGTTGCGGTACCACAGCCACGTGCGACCGCGCTGCCGGCCGTCCGCTGCCGTCTGAATCATCTCGTGGCAGGTGATTCCCGGCTGCGCGTTGAAACCGAAGGTGAGGTAGAGGGTGTCGGCACTGATTTCCCAAAGGCTGCCGTAGATCCGCCCGTTGTCCCAGGTCAGCCTGCGATCGGCGTACGCGGCTTCGAACACGATGGACCGGGTTTGCCCGTCGGGATACGTGTAGAAGCTGTCCTGGCGATAAGCGCGCGCATTGTCCTCTGACAGGCTCACGCGGATCCTGAAGTCGTACTGCTCGACCAGTTCGCCGTTCGGCCGGACGAAGCGATAGGTGCCGTCCCACCGGCCCTCGTTCAACGCAATCAGCGGCAACCCTGCATAAATGTTGTCGGCCGCCCACGCGCCGGGGACCATCGCGCCGGCGCCGGCGGCGGCCAGTAACTGCCGGCGGGTCGCCTTTCGGGAAAGACACTGGAACATCACGGGCTCCCATTTTGAACTGATGGACAGAGCCTACCGGACCGCACAGGGGCCCGTCGCGCAGCTGCAGAATGCGCCGGGGATCCTGTCGTGGCAGGATTGTGTTAGCCGTGTCCCGACAGCAGGTAACCCGCCATGAGTCTCTACCGCGACGCACTACCCCAGCTCGGTGACGAGCTCTTCATCACCGATGGCGGCCTGGAAACCGTCATGGTCTTTCTCGAGGGCATCGACCTGCCCGAGTTTGCCGCCTACGACTTGTTGCGCACGCCGGCGGACGAA
The DNA here is from genome assembly GCA_020351875.1 of Chromatiales bacterium. Taxonomy (GTDB): domain Bacteria; phylum Pseudomonadota; class Gammaproteobacteria; order Steroidobacterales; genus J054. The sequence continues at coordinate 511,737 of CP070671.1, forward strand.
GCACGACTGCTCGCCTATTACCGCCCCTACCTGGACCTCGCCCGGCAACACAGCGTCGGCCTGCTGCTGGAAACCCCGACCTGGCGGGCAAACCGTGACTGGGGCCGCAAGATCGGCGATGACATTGACACGCTGCACGAACTGAATCGCCGGGCCGCCGACCTGATGGTGCAACTGCGCGAGGAACTCGAGGACCACGACCGGCCCATCGTCATCAGCGGCCAGATGGGCCCGCGTGGCGACGGCTACCAGCCGGATCACGCGATGACAGCAGACGAAGCCAGCGACTATCACGCCCAACAGGTCGCAACCTTTGCCGACACCGCCGTCGACATGGTGTCGGCGCTGACACTGAACTACATCGACGAAGCGATTGGCGTGACCCGAGCCGCGATGGCGGCAGGTCTGCCGGTGTGCATCAGCTTCACGGTGGAGACGGATGGGCGACTCCCAACCGGTCAAACGCTGCAACAGGCAATCGACACCGTGGACGAGGCGACCGATGAAGGCCCGGTCTACTACCAGATCAACTGTGCGCACCCGACCCACTTTGATGCCGAGCTACATGGCGATGACCGCTGGCTCAACCGGATTCGCGGGATCCGCGGCAACGCGTCGCGCATGAGTCATGAAGAACTCGACAACAGCGAAACGCTCGACGATGGCCACCCCGAGGAATTCGGCCAGCAGCTGGCAACAATGCGCACGCGCCTGCCGCAGTTGACGGTGCTGGGCGGCTGCTGCGGCACCGACCACCGGCACATCGAGCAGATTTGCCTGCACGCGCGACGCGCGACATGAATCGACGCGACCTGCTCAAGAGCGCTGCCGGTGCCACGCTGGCCCTGAAAACCGGCGGGCTCGCAGCCCAGGGCAGCGGACTGATCGAAAAGCCGATTCCCGGCACGGATGAAACACTGCCGGCTATCGGCATCGGCACCAACCGCTACTCGGTGGGTGACGACCAGGAGAACCTGCAGCTCTTGCAGACCCTGCGCACCTTCAGCCAGCTGGGCGGCACCGTGATCGATACGGCGCCCATGTACCGCTCTTCCGAGACAATTCTCGGCAGGCTGATCGACGAGCTCGAGATTCGCGACCGGATTTTCCTAGCCACCAAGAGCGACCGCGATCGCAAAGACGGCGGCCCCACGCGGGTGGACAACAGCTTTCAGCAACTGCGCACGGAGGTCGTCGACCTGATGCAGGTACACAACCTGCGCGGCCTGGACATGCTGCCGACGCTGCGCGAAATGCAGTCCATCGGCCAAGTGCGCTACCTCGGCATCACCACCAGCCGCACTGCGCAGTTCCCGGACTTCATCCGCGTGATGCGCAACGAGAAACTCGACTTCATCCAGGTGAACTATGCGCTGAACGACCGCGAAGCAGCGGGTACGATCCTGCCGCTGGCGCAGGATCTCGGCCTGGCCGTGCTGGTGAATGTGCCCCTCGGGCGCGGCCGGCTGTTCCGGGCGGTGCAGGGCCAGCAACTGCCGGGCTGGGCCGCGGACTTCGGCGCCCGCAGCTGGGCCCAGTTCTTCCTGAAGTACGTGATCAGCCACCCGGCGGTGACCTGTGCGATTCCCGGGATGCGCAGGATCAGTCACGTCGAGGACAACCTCGGCGCGGCCACCGGGGCACTGCCCACGCCCGCCCAGCGGGCCCGCCAGGAAGCGTGGTTCGACAGTCTGTGACACGGTTCCGTCGCCCCTTCACAAACTACTCGAATCACGGTTGCCAAACGCCTGAACCTTGGAGATACTCCAGCTCTGGCCCCACAAACCAAGGAGGTGATCCATGTCTAGTGAGATATCGCAGGTAACCAACCAACCTTTGCGTCTCGGCTTGGCTACGGAGCAACCTCCGGGTTCTAGCTGACCGCGCGGATCTTCGCGATCCAGAGGTTGGGGGTTACCCGATCTCACGGAGGCCCGCACAAGCGGGCCTTCTTTTTTTCGCCGCCTATTCTTCGCAGGGTTCGGTCGGCGCGCCGCCCGTGCCGGCACCCACCCGGCGCCGCACCCAGTCGAGCATGACGGCGAAGTTGCCCGGCGCGTTGCGGTGCAGGTTCGGGTTGTGGTCGGTGTCATCGAGCAACACCGTTTCCACGCACGCGGCCGGGCCAAAGTACGCCGCTTCGTGAGCAACGACAGTCGCATGGTCGGCGCAATCCAGGTCGCCGCCGCAGACGACGAAATCGTCTTCTCCGAGCAGTATCAGTACCGGCACTGCCAGGTCTTTCGATTGCGGACCGAAGTACTTGGCACTGGAGATGACTTCCCCTATCGCAGTGGGCTCCCGGTTCAGTTCATCGGTCTCGACCACCCGCGGGTCGGCATTTTCCAGCGTATAGAAAGTCTCTCCCCGCGTGCCGGGCTTCGAGACCACATAGGTCGGGTCGACCAGGCGACCCACGAAGGGCCCCTTGAAGGCCGCGACATCCACGCCGGTGCGCATCGCCATCGTGAAACCCGGGTTCGTGTTGTGCGCGAATCCCGTCAGCACGATCCCCGCCACGCTGTCCGGATAACGCAGCGCGTGAGCGATGGAAGTGACGGAACCAAATGAATGCCCGACCGTGGCCACCGCACGGAACGCGTGCTGCTCGGTCAGCGCAGCAATGACCTGCTGGAGTACATCGGCCTGCCGATCGACGTTCAGCAACACACCCGGTGGATGATCGCTGCGGCCGATGCCGAGCCGGTCGAAGTGGAAAGTGGCGTAACCGTCCCGCAGCGCCGCGCGCACGTAGGAATAGGTGTCCGGCTCGTACGGAAAGTCCCAGTAGACCGAACCATAGCCCGAGCCGGAAACCATCACCTGCAGGACCCGGCCGGCCGGCGGACCGGGCGCGCACAGGTCGCCCACTACGTCGAACTCGAACAGGCTCTTCGGCGACAGCCTGACCGGGATCACCAATTCCGTGCACGTGACGCCCGGCAACGCGGCGGCGGTCTGCAAGGTCGCGCCCGCCGGCCCCTGCAACGGCCGGCCCATGCCGCCGGATTTCAGAAAGCCGATCAGCACGCCAACGACGATCAGCGCGATCAGTACCCCCAGCACTCGCCGGGTTCGCGAACCCCTGGCCACGCCTGTGCTCGCCTAGTTGGCCGTGGGCCGGACCGGTGCGTCGTCTGCGGTGGTCATTAACGTGCCGGGTTCCATTGCACCCGTGGCCAGGGCTTTCAGGTAGTCCGGCGTCGCGATGTGGCAATAAACCTGCCCCTCGACCCGCTCGGGCAAAATGATCGTGACCCAGCTGTCATAGTCCTGGAACAGGCCCGGCGAGTTCAGGTGAATGCTGCCGTCCTCGGCCAGGTAGCTGAGCTCGAAATCACTGAGATACGACTGCCCGGTGGTGTA
>CP070671.1:515202-706314 GCA_020351875.1 Chromatiales bacterium
GCGCTGTAGCGTTTTCTCCTGCCCATGTTCCACCTCCGGGGCTATTATCAGCCCGTTTCCAGGTGTCCATGAAACTAAGGCAAGACCATCTGGCCGAAACCGGACATTCGGAATTCGTTTCTTATGAGCGGCGTCGGTTTCGTCGGAGCGTTGATTTATTAGATAGCCGACGATTTTTTTGGACAGTTGAATCAAGGGGCTGCGTTTGCAACCCCTTGATTTAGATGGCGCGCCCGGAGAGATTCGAACTCCCGACCTTCTGGTTCGTAGCCAGACACTCTATCCAACTGAGCTACGGGCGCGTGATTTAAATGCGGTGCGGGACCATGGCCCGGCGCGAGCGAGCGCGCAATTCTCTCGCCGATCCCGGATCAGGTCAACGGCCGGCCCGGGGCGCGGCAGCCTGGCGTAGGCAACTTTGCTGATGCTGATTTGCATGCCGGTGAGTTACCATCGGGGCCGAAGCGTTTCCGTGCGTCCGAACCCGACAAGAGCATTGTAAGTCTATGACTGGTAAGTCCTTTCCATTGGAAGTCGAAGCTCGGCTGCCAGCAAAAATCGCCCGCCTGGCCGAGCTCGGGTCGAACTTCTGGTACAGCTGGCACCGCGCCACCCGGCAGCTCGTTTTCATGCTCGACCAGGAGCTGTTCTGGCGGGTGGATCGCAACCCCCGGGTCTTCCTGCGCTGCGTAGACCAGCGCCGGCTCGACAACGCGGCGGAAAACGAGACCTTCCTGGGCCTGTACCGCAAGGTGCTGGCCGAGTACGACGCCTACCTTGAGCAGGGCCTTGACGGTTACGCGCCGGCGCAGCTGGAACATGAAGACCTGGTGGCTTACTTCTGCGCGGAATTCGGTTATCACGAAAGCTTTCCAATTTACTCCGGCGGTCTGGGAATCCTCGCGGGGGATCATTGCAAGACCGCCAGCGATATGCGGTTGCCCTTTGTTGCCGTCGGACTTCTCTACCGTTCCGGTTACTTCAAGCAGTTGATTGACCGGCACGGTAACCAGCTGGTCGAGCACCCGTACCTGCGAGCGGGCGATGGCCCGGTGGAACCGGTGAAGACGGCCGGCGGCAACGACCTGTACGTGACCTGCCCGATCAAGGGCCACGAGGTTTCCGTGAAGGTCTGGCGGGCCCGCGTGGGGCGGGTGCCGGTGATGCTGCTGGACACGGACATCCCGGAAAACGAGCCGCAGCACCAGGAAATTACCCGGGTGCTGTACGGGGGCAACAGGGAGCACCGTATCGAGCAGGAGATCGTGCTGGGCATCGCGGGTGTCAGGGCGCTGCTTTCTGCCGGCATGCAGCCACGTGTCTGGCACATCAATGAAGGGCACGCGGCGTTTCAGGCTGTGGAGCGCATCCGTGGCCTGGTAGCGGGCGGTCTGGATTACGCCGCGGCCATGGAAGCGGTGGCCGCGAGCACTGTGTTCACGACGCACACGCCAGTGGCCGCCGGTCACGACATGTTCGACCGGGATCTCGTGCTGTCGCATTTCGACGACCTGATCGGTGAGTTGGGAATTTCCGAAGACCAGTTCCTGCGCCTGGGCGAGAACTCGAACCACGGCCACGAGTTCAATATGACGCGGCTCGCGATTTCGACGTCACGCTTGATCAACGGCGTGAGCCGCATTCACGGCCAGGTGTCCTCGGAGATCTGTGCGTCAGCGTGGCCGGACGTGCCGCCGCGCGAGAATCCCGTGGGCTATGTGACCAACGGCGTACACGTGCCGACCTTCATAGAGCAAGGCTGGGCGAACCTGCTGGAACAGCACGTGGGCCCGGCCTGGGGCAGCCAGCTGATGGATCGCTCCTTGGCGAAGGGTATCGAGGACATACCTGACACCCGGTTCTGGAACGTCAACCAGCGCGTGAAAGGCAATATGCTCACCTCATTGCGTAAGCGACTCGAGCGCCAGTATCAGCGCAACAATGTCAGTGATGCTCATATCCATCGCTTGCTGAAGTACCTGGACCCGGAAGACCCCAGCGTGCTGACGGTGGGTTTTGCCCGCCGTTTCGCCACCTATAAGCGTGCGACGCTGCTGTTTCACGATCTGGGCTGGCTCCAGCAGCTGGTGGACCACGACGAGCGTCCGGTAGTGTTCGTGTTTGCCGGCAAGGCTCACCCGGCGGATGAACCCGGGCAGGAGCTGTTGCGACGCGTGCACGAAATTTCCAATCAACCACCTTTCGTCGGCAAGGTGATCATGGTGGAGGGCTACGACATGGGCCTCGGCCGCCTGTTGACGGCCGGCGTGGATGTCTGGCTCAACACGCCCATCGCGCCGATGGAGGCCAGCGGCACGTCGGGCATGAAGGCGGCGATCAACGGCACGGTGAACCTGAGCGTGCTCGACGGTTGGTGGGCCGAGGCTTACGACGGCACGAACGGGTGGGGCATGCCGCCGTCGGCCGCGGAAGACCCGGCGGAACGCGACCGTGAAGATGCGCGCACGCTGTATGAGACGCTGCAGGACGAAGTTATTCCGCTGTACTACGACCGCCACGAGAAGCACGGTTACTCGCCGGGATGGGTGCACTTGTCCAAGCGTTCGATGGCCACCGTGCTGCCGCACTTCAACAGCCGGCGTTTCCTGAACGACTACGCGGTGGGTTTCTACGGCCCGGCCTGCCGGCAGGGCAAGCTCCTCGGTGCCGATAATTTCGCGGTCGCCAAGGACCTGGCCAGGTGGAAGCACAAGGTGCGCGAAGCCTGGCCGCACGTGAGCCTGCAGCTGCAGGGAGCGATCCCGCTGCGCATGCCGGTCGACGGCACTTTGTCCGTGGCGGTGCAGGTTGCGCTGGGCGGGCTGGCACCGGAAGACGTGCGCGTGGAATGCGTGGTGCACCGCGAGCTGTGTTCCGAAGAATCCGTGCCCCTGCAAAGGTTTGCCGGTTATGCGCAGGTCGCCGACGGCGTGCGCGAGCTGGACGACGACCTGGTCATGGTCGTGCCGCTCGTGCCTGACTCGGGCAGCGGTGACGGTGACCAGCGAACCTATCGCCTGGACATGCAATCGCCCTGGACCGGCCAGTTGCGCTTCGAGATCCGCGCGGTACCCAGCCACCCGCACCTTGCCCATCCGTATGAACTGGGCCTGATGCGCTGGCTTTGAGTCGGGCGGCGGAGCCAATCAGCATGTTTGAAATTCGGCCGGGCCAGCATCTGCCGGCCGGTGCCTCCGTCCATGAAGACGGCGTCAATTTCTCCATCTTCTGTCGTGGCGCGACCCGGATGTGGCTGCAGCTGTATGCCGGCCCGGACGAACCCGAGCCGGTCGAGATCATCGAGCTGGACGCGCACCGTCACCGGACCTTTTTCTTCTGGCACGTCTTTGTCGCGGGTGTGGCGCCCGGCATTTGCTACACGTGGCGCGCCGATGGCCCGTCCGATACCAGCACCAGCGGCTGCCTGTTCGACCCGCGACGTGAACTGCTGGACCCGTGGGCCCGCGCCGTGGAACCGGGGCGCTGGGACCGTGCTGCGGCGTGTCTCGATCCTGGCGCGCCGGCAATACGCGCCCGCGTCCTCCCGGCCGACGATTACGACTGGGAGGGTGACACGCAGCTGCACGTGCCGCTGGCGGACAGCGTGATCTACGAGCTACACGTGGGCGGCTTTACTCGCGGGGCTGATGCCAACGTGTCCGCGCCCGGAACGTTTCGCGGCCTGACCGAAAAGATTCCCTACCTCCTGGAACTTGGCATCACGCATGTCGAGTTGCTGCCCGTCATGGCATTCGACGAGCTGGACGTGCCGGAAGGGGCCTCGGATCTCGGTCTGCGCAACTACTGGGGTTACAGCACCTATGGGTTTTTCGCGCCCCACCCGGGTTTCGTGGCCGGCGACAATCCGCGCGACGAGTTCCGCGACATGGTCAAGGCGCTGCACCGGGCAGGCATCGGCGTGATTCTCGACGTGGTGTTCAACCACACCGCCGAGGGCGGGGCAGGCGGCCCGGTTATCAATTTCAAGGGCATCGGCAACGAGTTTTTCTATCACCTGGATCCCGACGACCGCGCGAAGTATCGCGATTACACCGGTTGCGGCAACACGATGAATTGCAACCACCCACTCGTCGCGCGGTTCATACTCGACTGCATGGAGTACTGGGTCCGCGAGATGCACGTGGACGGCTTCCGGCTGGATCTCGCCAGCGTGCTCGCGCGCGGCGAGGACGGCAAGCCCATGTACCACGCGCCGGTACTGTGGAGCACGGAGTTCTCTAACACGCTGGCAGAGACCCACCTGATCGCCGAGGCCTGGGATGCAGCGGGCCTGTACCAGGTGGGAGATTTTCCCGGCTTCCGCTGGGCCGAATGGAACGGTGACTACCGGGACACGATGCGCGGCTACCTGCGCGGCGACGATGGCCTGATTTCGCGTGTCGCATCCCGCCTGGCTGGCAGCAGTGACCTGTACGCTGCGGCCGGCCGGTTGCCGGTAAACAGCATCAATTTCGTCACCTGCCACGACGGTTTTACGTTGAACGACCTGTTCAGCTACGAGCAGAAGCACAACGAGGCCAATGGGGAAGGCAACCGCGACGGTAACAACCACAACCTGAGCTGGAACTGCGGTCACGAAGGCCCCACGAGCGACGCCAGGATCAATGCGCTGCGGCTTCGCCAGGCGAAGAATGCGCTGGCCCTGTTGCTGTTGAGCCAGGGTGTTCCCATGTTGCTGGCTGGTGATGAAGTCCTGCGCAGTCAGCAGGGCAACAACAACGCGTGGTGCCAGGACAATCCGGTCGGCTGGTTCGACTGGGCCCTCGTCCGTCGCCATGCAGACATGTTGCGCTTCGTCCGCGAACTCATCGCACTGCGCCGGCGGCGTCCGTCGCTGCGCCGCCACCGGTTCCTGACGGGTACGTCGGGCGGTGGGGACAACGGGCATCCGGACATCTCGTGGTACGGCGCGCGCCTGGAGGCGCCGGACTGGAATCTGCCCGGGGCCAGCCTGCTGGCTGCAACGCTGTCCGGCGTGACCGACGACGAGCCGCGCCTGCACATCGTGATGAACATGGACGACCGGGCACACCCGGTGCGCCTGCCGGCGGGCGTCTGGAACGTGGTTCTCGATACCTCACGACCATCGCCGGAAGACATCAACCCACCGGCGCCCGGGCGGCAGATCCGCGGCCGGCGCGTCAGCGTGCGGGCCCGTTCAGTCATGGCGCTGGAGCTGGATCCCGGCCGGGCCGGCGCCTAGTCCGGGATGTGCTCCAGCACTACGGTGGCGAGAGGCGGCAGCGTGACCGCGAGGGACTGGCGCTGATCCATCCACGGCGTGTCGTCAGTGGCCACCGGTAACGGGTTGCCCAGGTCACTGCCGCCGTAGAAGCGCGAGTCCGTGTTCAGGATCTCCCGGTACCGGCCCGCGCGCGGCACGCCGAGGCGGTAGCCTTCGCGGGGCACCGGCGTGAAATTGATCGCAACCACGAGCTCGGCCTCGTGGCCGATGCGCAGGTAACTGATGGCGGAATTGTCGGCATCGTCCCAGCGCAGCCAGTGAAAACCTGCCGGGTCGAAGTCGAGTTCGTGCAGGGCAGAATGCGTGCGGTACAGCGTATTCAGGTCGCGAATCAGGCGTTGTACACCGGCGTGGAGCGGGTCATCCAGCAAATGCCATGGTAATGCGCGGCGCGCGTCCCACTCATCGGGCGGTCCGAACTCCTGGCCCATGAACAGGAGTTTCTTGCCCGGATAAGTCCACTGGAAGGCGTAGAGCAGGCGCAGGTTTGCGAAGCGCTGCCAGTCGTCTCCGGGCATGCGTCCGAGCAGCGACCCCTTGCCGTGCACGACCTCGTCGTGTGACAGCGGCAGCGCAAAGTTCTCGGAGAACGCATACAGCGGCCCGAAGGTCACGCGCTCGTGGTGGAACCGGCGATGCACCGGGTCTTCGCTGAGATAGACGAGCGTGTCATGCATCCAGCCCATGTTCCATTTCAGGCTGAATCCCAGGCCGCCGATAAAGGTGGGCCGCGTCACACCAGGCCAGGCCGTGGACTCCTCCGCAAAGGTGAGGCTGCCCGGGCACTCGCGATGGGTGGTTTCGTTCAGGTGCTTCAGGAAGCTGATGGCCTCGAGATGTTCGTTGCCGCCGTGGATGTTGGGTACCCACTCGCCATGTTCCCGTGAGTAATCGAGGTACAGCATGGATGCGACGGCATCCACGCGCAGGCCGTCGATGTGGAACTCCTCGAGCCAGTACAGTGCGCTGGAGGTCAGGAACGACTGCACCTCGTTGCGTCCGTAGTTGAATACCAGCGTGCCCCAGTCCGGGTGCAGCGCGCGCCGCTCGTCTTCGTACTCGTACAGCGTGGTGCCGTCAAAGCGCGCGAGCCCGTGGGCATCTTTCGGGAAGTGGCCCGGCACCCAGTCGAGTATCACGCCGATGCCCGCGGTATGCAGGCGGTTGACCAGGTAGCGCAGTTCATCCGGGTCGCCGTAACGCGATGTCGGTGCGAAATACCCGGTGGGTTGATAGCCCCAGGATTCGTCCAGCGGGTACTCCGTGACCGGCATCAGCTCCACGTGCGTGAAGCCGAGCTCCACCAGGTAGGCGGGCAGGACGTCCGCGAGTTGCCGATAGGTCAGCGTTTCGCCATTGGCATCCCGGCGCCACGAGCCCAGGTGCAGTTCGTAAATCGCGAGCGCCTCGTGCAACCAGTCGTGTTCGTTGCGCTGGGCGAGCCAGTCATCGTCTGACCAGTCGAAGCGGGATGCATCGGCAACGCGGCTGGCAGTCGCGGGGCGCTTTTCCATCGCCCGGGCAAAGGGGTCGGCCTTGACCAGCAGCTCGCCGCTGGCGCGGTTGCGGATTTCGTACTTGTAGAGCGTGCCGGCTTTCAAGCCCGGCACGAACAGTTCCCAGACACCGGTGCCGCCGCGCACGCGCATCGGGTGGCAGCGGCCGTCCCAGCCGTTGAAATCACCGACCACGCTCACGCGCTCGGCATTGGGCGCCCAGACCGCGAAGCGGGTGCCAACAGCGCCGTCGGTTTCCACCACGTGGGACCCCAGGCAGCGGTGTGCCCGGTCGTGGTCGCCACGATTGAAGGCCTGCAGTTCATCCTCCTGCAGCAGTGGCGGGAAGCAGTAGGGGTCGAAATCCACGGCCTCGTAGCCGCTGGAGAATACGGTCCTGAGCTCGTAGCGCTCGGGTACCTCGCTGGCCGGGCCCCGCCACTCGAAGAGGTCGGTGTCGCCGACGCGCGTGAGCGGCCTGTCCGTCGCGGCCAAAAGCACGGCCCGCGCGTGGGGCCGGAATGCGCGCACCACGACCTCACCGGCCGCAAGCGGGTGGCGACCGAGTACGTCGAAGGGATCGTGGTGCCGGGCGTCCTGCACCCGCTGGAGCGGCTCCGGCAGCGCATCTGCGGCGGTCGGGTCTGGTTGGGGGTCCATATGGCCCGGGCCCTGGCTAAAAATCATTGTCAAATATTACATACAGTCGTAACGTATAGCTCATATATAAGAGCAAGAGCCCCCATCCAGGGTCCATCGCGATGCAACTCCGCAAGTCCGGGCGCTTTGTCAGCCACCTTACGACCAGCACCATGGCGGTGATCATGGCCGGTGGTCGCGGCGAACGGCTGAAGCACCTCACGGCCAACCGCGCCAAGCCGGCCACGCCCTTTGGCGGCAAGTACCGGATCATCGATTTCACGCTGTCGAACTGCGTGAACTCCGGCATCCGGCAGATCCTGGTGTTGACCCAGTACAAGGCCCACTCGCTGATCCAGCACGTGCAACGAGGCTGGGGCTACCTGCGCGGCGAGTTTGGCGAGTTCGTGGATATCGTGCCCGCGCAGCAGCAGAAGGGCGCCTGGTGGTACCAGGGCACCGCGGACGCGGTGTACCAGAACCTCGACATCGTCGCCGAGACGCAGCCGGAGCACATCCTGGTGCTCGCCGGTGATCATGTCTACAAGATGGATTACGGGCCGATGATTGCGTTTCACGTCGAGAATCGTGCCGACATCACGGTGGGCGTCATCCAGGTACCGGTGAAAGAAGCCAGTGCCTTTGGCGTGATGACCGTGAACGACGAGAAACGTATCGTCGAATTCAATGAAAAACCCGAGCACCCGCAACCGATGCCCGGTAGCACCGATGTGGCCCTGGCGTCTATGGGCATCTACGTCTTCGACCGGGAGTTCCTGAAACGGCGCCTGGAGGTCGACGCGGAAGATTCCAATTCCGCGCACGATTTTGGCAAGAACGTCATCCCGAACAGCATTGACGATTTTCGCGTGTTCGCTTATCCGTTCGAGGACGTGGAAACCCGGGCGCAGGATTACTGGCGTGATGTGGGGACGGTGGATGCCTTTTACGACGCCAATCTCGAACTCGTGCACGTGAGCCCGGAATTGAATCTTTATGACGAGGACTGGCCGATCTGGACCTACCATGAGCAGGTACCCAGCGCGAAGTTCGTGCTCGACGACAACGGTCGGCGGGGTATGGGTATCAATTCACTGGTATCCGGGGGCTGCATTGTTTCCGGTGCCACGGTCCGGGAATCCTTGTTGTTCGTGAACGTGAAGATTGATGAGCGCTCCGACGTGCACCGGTCGGTCTTGTTGCCGAACGTAAAGATTGGCAAGGACTGCAACATTCACCGCGCCATTATCGACGAAGGCTGTGTCGTGCCCGACGGCACGACAATCGGGACGGACGCCCAGGCCGATTCGCACCGCTTCCACGTCACCGAGAACGGCGTCGTGCTGGTGACGCGCGACATGCTGGAGCAGGCCGAGCAATCGGCGCCCCGTCTGAAGAGTGCTTGACACCCCACAATCACCGGGCCGGCGTCGCGCCGGTGTGTTGTTGCACCCCACGTCTTTGCCTGGCCCCGGGCCGTTGGGGACGCTGGGAGAGGAGGCCTGTCGCTTCGCCGACCTGATCGCGGAAGCAGGCTTTACCGTCTGGCAGGTCCTGCCACTGGGACCGGTGGACAACAGCCTGTCGCCATATCAGCTGCGCTCTGCGTTCGCCGGTAACCCGGCGTTGCTGCACCTCGCCGGCATAGAGGCTCAGGACTGGTGGCCCGCAGGTGCGCCCGTCGCGGTGGACCATCGGCTGGTGACCCGTGCCTGGGGCTATTTTCGCCAGAATGGCTCGGCCGCCGCGTTACACGATTTCACCGAGTTCCGGGCGCGGGAAGCAGCCTGGTTGCTGCCCTACGCCCTGTTCGAGGTGCTGACCCGGCAGTTCGACGGTCACGCGTGGTGGGACTGGCCGCTGGAATATCGCGATCACGATGCCGACACGATGCGCCGCACGCTGCGCGACTGCGCCGACACGCTGAGTACCGTGATGTTCGAGCAGTACCTGTTCGACCAGCAGTGGCGCGCGCTGCACGACTATGCCCGGCAACGCGATGTCGCCCTGTTCGGCGACCTGCCGTTCTATGTCGATCGCAACAGTGCCGACGTCTGGTGGCAGCGGCGCAATTTCCGGGTGGACAAGGGCGGTGTACCGGATGTCGTGGCCGGCGTGCCGCCGGACTACTTCAATGCCGACGGCCAGCTGTGGGGGAACCCGGTTTACGACTGGGGCTACGGCGCCGAACACGGTTTTGACTGGTGGCTCGCCCGCCTGCGCCACCAGGCGCGCTGGTTTGACCTGCTTCGCATCGATCATTTCCGGGCGCTGGAGTCCTGCTGGGTCGTGCCCCATGGCGCCGACAGCGCGCGCGACGGCCACTGGGAGCCCGTGCCCGGGGATGCGCTGCTGCAAAAGGTCCGCGAAGAGTTGCCTGACCTGAGACTGGTGGCGGAAGACCTGGGAACGATTACGCCGGAAGTGACCGAGTTGCGCGAGCGGCACCAGCTGCCCGGTATGCTCGTGTTGCAGTTTGCTTTCGACGGTTCCCCGGACAACCCGTACCTGCCCGCCAATCACACCAAGAACGCGGTCATTTACACGGGTACGCACGACAACGACACCACGCTCGGCTGGTACCGGTCGTTGCCCGAAGACGCACGTGCCTATGTCGACGAACAGCTCGGCGGTGATATCGGCATGCCGGACGCGTTAATCGGCCAGGCTTACCAGTCCCCCGCGAGGCTGGCCGTGCTGCCGCTACAGGATTTGCTGGGCCTGGGGGGCGAGGCGCGCATGAATACGCCGGGCACCACCGACGGCAACTGGTCGTGGCGTTTTCAGTGGGACCAGGTGGATGACGCCTTCATCAACCGGTGCCGCGGCTGGGCCCTGGCCGGCGATCGGGCGCAGGGCCTAGTCGTGCGCGAGCGCTCGGCGGTATAGAGCTTCATATTCCGGCACCCGTTGCGCCCACGAGAAATCGCAGCGCATCCCGTTCGCCTGCACACGTTGCCACTGTTCCGGATCGCGGTACCAGTCCAGCGCAGTTTCCACAGCCCACCGCAGGCCGTTCACGTCCGCGTCAGGAAACACACTGCCGTTGCCGGTCCCTGTATCCGGGTCAAAGTGCTGCACGGTGTCTGCCAGGCCACCCGTCTGGCGTACCACCGGCACGGTGCCGTAGCGCATGGCATACATCTGCGTGAGTCCGCAGGGCTCGTAGCGCGATGGCACCAGGAACAGGTCGCTGCCGGCAACGATCCGGTGGGCCAACGCCTCGTCATAGGCCTGCACGAAGGCCACCCGGCCCGGAAAGTTGTCGCTGAGTTCGCGCAGCGCATCGGTGTACGGCGTTTCGCCGTCGCCGAGCACAACCAGGCCCACTGGCTGTTCGGCAAGGATGCCGGGCAGGGCCGTCACCACCAGGTCGCTGCCTTTCTGGGCGACGAGCCGCGAGACCATGCCGAGCAACGGCGCTTCCGGGTCGATTTCCAGGTCTAGCTCGTGCACCAGTGCGCGCTTGCATTCGGCCTTGCCGGCCAGCGTCTCCGGCGTATAGCGACGGACCAGCGCTGCGTCCGTTGCCGGGTCCCAGTGCCGGTAGTCGGCACCGTTCAGTATGCCGCCGAACCGGTCGCCGCGGGCGAGCAGGACCTTGTCCAGCCCCATGCCGTGCTCCGGGGTACAAATCTCTTTCGCGTGCGTGGGGCTCACGGTGGTCAGCGCATCCGCTGCCTCGATGCCGGCGCGCAGGAAGTTGATCTCGTCGTCGACCACGCTGGCTTCCAAGGCCTCGTGCAGGCCGCCGAGGCCGGCGTCATCCAGCACCCGCGCGGGGTACACGCCCTGGTAACTGATGTTGTGGATCGTCAGTACACAGCGGGTGTCGCCAAACAGTCTGTCCACGTGCCGATCTTCCGCCATTAACAGCGGCACCATGGCGGTGTGCCAGTCGTGGCAGTGCACGATGTCGGGTGCCCACTGCAGGTCATGGCATAGTTGTACGGCGGCCCGGCTCAGCAACAGAAAACGCTGGGCCTCACGTTCACCCGCGCCATAGATACCACCGCTGCCGAAAAACTCCCGGCAGGCAACGAAATAAACGACGGCGTAATGTACGAGCTCCGGCAGGCGCTGGTATTCGAAGTAGATGTCGCCACCACCCACCGTGCACTGGTGCGGCTGACCCGCTGATTCCAGCGCCAGATGCGGTGGACGAACCGCGCGATAGTCCGGCATGACCACACGCACGTCGTGGCCGGCGGCGCATTGTTGAGCAGACAGGCCGCCGACGACGTCGGCCAGGCCACCCGCCTTCGCGAAGGGTGCCACTTCCGCGGCCACGTGCAGAATCCGCATGGCTGGGGTGCCGCAGCCTAGGCCGCGCTCTCCACCTGCAAGTCAGCGAGTTCGCCCTGGTGCACTGCGTAGCTGATGCGCATTGGCCGGCAGCAGACACTGCAGTCTTCGACGTAGTCCTGGCTGTCACCTGACAGGTCGAGTTGCAGCTCCACGGCTTCCCAGCAGGCCGGGCAAGTGACGGTGCGCTCGATCAGCATGCTCAGAAGTGGTCCTTGCGACGCCGCGTTTCGGCAAAGACGCTGACAGGGTCGGCCCCGGTCATGTCCAGCGCCGCCATCAGGCCGGGACTGTCAGGCCGCAGAAACGGGTTCGTGGCCTTTTCGACGCCCATCGTGCTCGGCACAGTGGCCTGGCCCGCCGCGCGGAGCCCGTCTACCTCCACCGCACGGGCCTGGAGCGCGGCGTTATCCGGCTCTACGGTCAGCGCGAAACGGGCGTTGCCCTGGGTGTATTCATGGGCGCAATAGATGCGCGTGGTATCGGGCAGCACGTCGCGCAGCTTTTTCAGCGAGTTCCACATCTGCTCCGGCGTGCCTTCGAACACGCGGCCACAACCCAGCGCGAACAGCGTGTCGCCGACAAAGGCCGCATCATCGTCCGCGAAGTGGTAAACGATGTGCCCGCGAGTATGGCCCGGTGTGTCGTAGACCCGTGCGACGCTGTCGCCAAGTCGAAACTCGTCGCCTTCGCCGACTTCGATGTCGATGCCGGGTATCCGGGCCGTATCGGCCTTCGGGCCGACGACCCGGCAGCCAGTCTTCGTTTTCAGTTCGGCATTGCCGCCGGCGTGGTCCCAGTGGTGATGGGTATTGAGAATGTAGTCGAGTCGCCAGCCGGTATCGGCCAGCGCCCGTTCAATAGCGGCGACTTCCGGTGTATCGACCACTGCGGTCTTGTCGCTCGTCTCGTCGTGCAGCAGGTAGCAGTAGTTGTCCTGCAGGGCGGGGAACATGTGGATCTGTAAGCGGCTCACGGCAGGTGACTCAGGTTTCCAGCAGGCGTGGCATCAGTTCCACCAGGTTGCAGGGCCGCGTGCGGTTGTCGAGTTGCGACACGATCAGCTTGTCCCACCCGGTGGCGCAGGCATTCGATGAGCCCGGCAGGCTGAACACGTAGGTGCCGTTCGCGACGCCGGCCACGCAACGCGACTGCAGCGTGGAAGTGCCGATGTCCTCGAATGACAGTGCGCGGAACACTTCGCCAAAACCTTCGATCACCTTGTCCAGCAGCGGGGTCACCGCTTCCGGCGTGCCATCGCGACCGGTGACTCCCGTGCCGCCCGTCGTCACCACGACCTGGATATCCGGGTCGGCGATCCAGCGAGACACAGTGGCGCGAATGCGATAGATGTCGTCGGGTTCAATGACCTTTTCCGCCAGCTGGTGGCCCGCGGCCTCGAGGCGGTCGCGCAGCAGTGCCCCTGATTTGTCGGTGTCTTCCGTGCGGGTATCCGAGACCGTCAGCACCGCGATGTTCAGGGGCAGGAATGCCCGGTTCTCGTTGTCGCTATGGGCCATGAATCAGCGGTTGTGCCAGGATGGGCTCAATCTACCAGAAGATCCGGGAAGGCGTGGCGCAGGATCTGCCGCAGCTTCGGCAGGGACGCATGCGGGTCCAGCAGGTTCAGCGCTGGAATCCCGGTGAGTTTTTCCACCAGCTCGATGCCGGCCGTGGTGTTCGTTGCCGGGCCGGTAATCAGGTCCGGGGTCAGGCCGAAGGCGGTCTGCACGCCCACCACTGCGTAGGGGTCAGACGCCGACAGTGCCACCAGCCGGACGTGCTTTTGCAGCGCGTCGATCGCGACGTCGCCGTTATAGGGTTCCAGCGGTGACGCGCCGGCTTCTGCCACCAGGATATCGGGTTGTAGCGCGGCCACGCGGTTGAGCATGTAGCGCATTGCAGACTTGAAGGTGTCGCGGGGCACGACGGTGGAGGGCAGGCCGGCGTCGACGAAGTCGATGATCGCATCGGCGCCCGCATCGCCGTAGGTCAGCACGTCCCGGTAGCGGGCCGCACCGGTGAACTTGGCGCCGACTATGCGCAGGTTGCTTTTCTTCAGCTCGTGAATGATCAGGCGTCCGGTCGTGGTCTTGCCGGCGGACATGGACGTACCGACCAGCAGCACCACCGGCACGTCGAGAGACTGCTGTGCGACCTCCGGCACGAAGTCGGCCATGCGCAGGTGTGTGGTGCCGCGCATCACGTGGCCTTCGTAGCTCAGGGGCATCAGCCCCGGCAACAAGGCAGACGTCGACGTGGCGCGACCGAGCAGGCCGGCGGTGGTCAGCGCGTTGAGGGCACCGTCGGCGCCGATGGCGGCCCATTCACCGACACCTTCCAGTGTGGCGGCCCGGTCACCGAGAGCGCCCACCACCAGGTCATCTTCCAGCACGCCGATCATGCGGCCGTTGGCGAGTTCCAACTGGTATAGCGGGGTGGGCCGTCCGGTGACGCGCCCGACAATGTAATCGCCGGTGGCCCATTCCGCCCTCGGCAACGGGCGTGTTTCGAAACCGTGTTGCGCAAGGTCCGTAATCCGGGTCACGGACGCGAGGAGGTGGTGCGGGCTCGCGGTATCAGTTGGGCTCATTGGCAACCTCCAGCGAGGGGGCCATGATCAGCATCGCAAGCAACGCGGTGCGTTCGATCGTGCGGTCGATCAGCAGGTGCTCGTGGCGGGCGTGCGCACCGTCGCCGACGGGCCCGAGGCCATCCAGCGTGGCCGTGTACTGGCTCACGGTGCTGCCGTCGGAGCCGCCGCCGGCCAGGCCCTCCTCAAGGCTGAGCCCCAATGCGGCGCCCAGTTCGGTGGCCAGTTGCCACAGCGCCTGGTTCGCCGGTGTGGGTTCCAGTGGCGGGCGGCCGATGTAGCCGTCGATTTCCAGTTCGACTCCCGGCGTTTCCGGGCGGATCTCCGCGATGGCTGCGCTGACGCGTTCGGCATCTGCCTGGCTCTGCACGCGCACGTCGATGACCGCGGTGCTTTCCGGCGCGATCACGTTGGGCCGAATGCCGCCGTCAATCGTGCCGACGTTGACCGACACGCCCTGTTGCGGATCGTTGAGGCCGAAGAGCTTCTGGATCACGTGCGACAGTTCCAGAATTGCGCTGGCGCCACTCTCCGGGTCCAGCCCCGCGTGGGCGGCCTTGCCGCGCGCACGCACCGTGAACCGACCAACACCCTTGCGCGTGGTCTTGATCGTGCCTTCAGGTCCCATGGACGGTTCCATCACCAGCGCCCGGTTCGCAATCCGGGCCAGGCGCTTGATGTGGCGCGTGGATTCCCGGCTGCCGATCTCTTCGTCGGAGTTCAGCAGTACGACAGGCGTGACCGCGGGCTCCGCGCCGAGGGCTGCCACGGCTTTGAGCGCGAACACGATCTGCACGATGCCGCCTTTCATGTCGAATACGCCCGGGCCGCGGACGATGTTGTCATCGACCTGGAAGGGCATGTCGCGCAGCGTGCCGACCGGCCACACGGTGTCGTAGTGGCCGAGCAGCAGTTGTACCTGCCGGCTACGCGTGCGGCGCACCGGGCTCGCGAACAGCGCGCCGCCGGTGCTGCGGCCGGCGAGCGGCCGCGCGCGAAAATCCAGCGCCTGGAGCTGGTCCGCGATCAGGCGCTGCACGGGCAGCTGTGTGCTCGCGTCCGACGACGGCGATTCGATCAGCGTCAGGCGTTCCAGGAGCTGGAGCATCGCGCCGCGCTGTTGCGCCAGCGTGTCCAGCAACTGCTGCGCATCGGCGGGCATCGGCTAGCGCTTCATGCCCGCCGGCATCGGAAATGCGTTGGTGTCGGCGATGCTCGCAAACCGGCCCGGGTACAGGTAGGCGAACAGCGGTGCCTTGCGGAGCAGGTCCTGATCGTCGGCATCGGAAATGCGCAGTGCGTCGCGGTGGACGTGCGCCGCGACCACCCGACCGGTGATCAGGCTGTTCACGTCGAAGCCGTCGATGATCTTGAACAGCTCGCACTCCAGGTAGACGTAACCGCCGGTCACGAAGACGCCGTCGACCTTTTTCGCCGGCATCGTGTCGAAGGCGTTCAGCACCGGCTTCCCGCCGCCGTCACCACAGCGCGGGGAAGCCGCGAGGCTGGTGTACAGCACCTGCTCCGGGCGTGGGTACGTGACCGTAAAGACGCCGGTCCGTTGCACGTTCGTGTAGGTCGCGTGACGGGGCGTGCAGACGAAGCCGAAGTAATTGTCCCAGCTCATCGGAATCGCCAGGTGCTTGGGCGCGATGTCCGGTTTGCCATCCGGTTCCTGCGTACCGACCAGCACGATAGGTGCCAGGGTAAAAAAGCGCTCCCAGATGGGCTCGTTGACGTCGAGGCTGGTGAGTTGGCCGTCGGTTTCCTGGGTCATGCCTTTCTCCGCGCCCGTGTCGGACCGGGCCATTGTGTCAGTGTTTGTTCAGGCAGCCGTATTGCCACCTGCGCGGCGCAGTTGTTCCCGCAGGTGCTCGGCGAAGGCGCGGCACGCATCCGTCACGGTAAACACGCCGGCAAGCTTGCCTTTACGGGTGACGATGGCCGAGCCCAGCTGTTCTTCGGCCATGTGCTGTAGCACTTCGTCCAGCCGCGTGCCCAGGTCCACGACATAGGCATCGCGGACCATCGCGTCGCGCACCAGCAACTCGTTGCCCTTCGGATAGGCGAAATCCGGGCCCAGCATCAGCTTGATGTCGCGGTCGGAAATCATGCCCGCGAGTTCACCCCCGTCGGTCACCGGCAGGTGGCGAATCTGGTGTTCACGCATGAATTCCAGCGCGACATCTACCGTCGCGCCTTCGTCCACCGAGTAGGGGAACGGCGTCATGACGGACTTGATGGCGGGAATGCGTTTCACAGCCTGTTCCAGTTGTCAGAGTTAATTGTTGCGGGGCGGGCAGGCGGGGCAATCCGCAGTATTACCTATACCGGTGTTGTTGGCGAGGCGCCGTCGGTTTACCGTTGCTGCATTGGGCCCGGGGCGCCGGACGGCCTCGCCGGAGGATGGCGCTGCGATGCAGGCTGTGGCCGCAAGGCAATGAGGAGGATCCGATGCTGATTGGCGTCCCGAAGGAAATCAAAACCGACGAGTACCGGGTCGGGCTCACCCCCTCCAGTGTCCGTGAACTGGTGGCCCATGGTTGCCAGGTCGTCGTGCAGACGGGTGCCGGTGCTGGCATTGGCATGGGGGACGACGCCTACCGTGACGCCGGTGCCAACATCGCTGCCGACGCGGCGGCCGTGTTTGCCGATGCCCAGCTGATCGTGAAGGTCAAGGAACCGCAGCCGCCGGAGTGCGCGATGCTCAGTGAAGGGCAGGTGCTGTTCACTTACCTGCACCTCGCGCCGGATCCGGACCAGGCAAAAGCGCTCCTGGACTCCGGCTGCATTGCGATTGCCTATGAAACGGTCACGGACGAGCACGGCGGATTGCCGCTGCTGGCCCCGATGAGCGAGGTGGCCGGCCGCATGGCGATGCAAGCGGGTGCACACTGCCTGGAGCGGGAGGCGGGCGGAGCCGGGATACTGCTGGGCGGGGTTGCCGGCGTGCCGCCGGCGCACGTGTTGGTGATCGGCGGCGGCACGGTTGGCACGAACGCGCTGCGCGTCGCGCTGGGCATGGAAGCGCAGGTCACGGTGATCGACAAGTCCCTGTTCCGGCTGAAAGAACTGGACCTGGTGTTTGGCGGCGGCCTGAACACGATTTTCGGCACGGCCGAAGCGGTCGAGCACTACGTGGCAGATGCCGACGTGGTCGTGGGCGCGGTGCTGGTGCCGGGCGCCGAAGCGCCGAAGCTGGTGTCCCGGGCCCAGGTAGCCCGCATGCGGCCCGGCTCGGTGCTGGTGGATGTCGCGATCGACCAGGGCGGGTGTTTCGAGACCAGTCGGCCGACTACGCATTCCGACCCCACCTACGTGGAGGAAGGGGTCGTGCACTACTGTGTCGCAAACATGCCCGGCGCCGTGCCGCGCACGTCTGCGTATGCGTTGAACAACGCGACCTTGCCTTACGTCCTGGCCCTGGCGCAGCGCGGTTATCCGGGCGCGCTGCTGGAGAACCGGGGCCTGCGGGACGGCTTGAACGTGCACTGCGGGCAGATTACGCATCCGGCCGTGGCCGATGCGCTGGGCTATCGTTACGTGCCGCCCGTCGACGCCATGCGCGTCTGATCGCAGTGGCGAACTCGCCCACCGGCGCCCGCGCGCCTTGGCTCCTGGTCCTGGCGGCGGCGGTGGGGTTGTCCGGATGCGCGGCCAGCGCCAGGTCTCCCGACGACACGGCCGCCGTTGCCCTGCACGCGCTGGCGACAAGTGTCGATCCCGGGTCACCCCTGGCCGCCAACGCGGTCGTGCGCCAGGGTCCCGGTGGCTACCAGCGCACCACGGTGCCGCCGGAATTCCTGGTCCTGATGCTCGGCGTGCCGCTGCTGATCCTGCTGCTCTGACTGGTTGCATAATGCGCCGAATCGCCGTTTCTTGCCGGCCGGATCCCTCTGTCGGTGGCCACGTGCAACATAAACTGGAATGCAGTTCGCCTTCCGTGAGCCGGTTAACGGCACCGGTTCGCCTCGGGCGCTAAGGTCTTAAACGAGCCAAAGGACATCGAGATCCAACATGAGACTGTCACGGCTTGATGCCTTCAGATTTCCCGGCTTCGGTGCGCCGAAATCGACGAACAAACCAGCGCGGCGCGGGTCCCGCGCAAAGCCAGCCAAACAGACCTTTCCCGCCGTGGCCATTGCCGCCGGGTGGTCGTCATGTAAAGCGGCCCGTGAACTGGAAGGCCAGCGCTTCCTGGCTGGCGAAGCCCCGACACTGCCGCTGCCTGGATGCGACCAGGGCGCCTGTGACTGCGGCTATCAGCACCATGACGACCGTCGGGATGGGCCGCGCCGTGATGCCGAACTCGGTGTGCACGGCCTGGGTGTACACCCCAAAGAAGAGCGACGCGAGCGCGTCGACCGCAGGACCGGGAATGGGGCCTCGGGCACCCAGCCGCCGATGAGCTACTTCGAGCACGCCACCAGCGCTTACTCGCTGGCTGAACTGCAAGGGAACGACAAGACCCGGGACTGATCGTGCGTTCGACAGGGCCGGCAAGTTAATTGCGCGCCCGAATTCGGGTTGATGCGTCTCTACCAGCGATAGAAAGGCGCCACGAAGCCGGCGGGGAACTCGTCCTGCCCGCGCGGTAGCTCCACGAAACCGTCGCTGCCCGCCAGACTGACGAAGTCGCCCGAGGTATTGGTGGGCCGGGGCACCGCGAGCTGTTCCCCTGCGTCATTGGTGACCAGCACGACGGGCAGGAAGCAGGTCAGGTCGGGTTTGAAGTCGAAGGTTTCAGCCAGCCGTGTTCGCGGCGCTGTCACCTGTTGCACGCCAAGGGCCTTTAGCAGCGCCGGGCACGCATAGCGGACGAAACAAACCAGGCTCGACACCGGGTTGCCAGGCAGCGCGAATACCGGCTGGCCGGCCGCACTCATCCCGAACCACATCGGCAGGCCGGGCCGTTGCAGCACCTTGTGGAACACGAGCTCTACGCCGAGTTCCGCCATGATCTGCGGGACGTAGTCGTACTTGCCCATGGACACCCCACCGCTGAGCACCAGCACGTCGCTGTCGTCATGCAGTGTTTTCACGGCGGCGCGCATGGCCTCCAGGTCGTCCGGCAGCCGCGCGCGCGTGATGCGCTCGCAGCCCCGCCGCTGCAGGGCCGCAGCGATCGCCCAGTCGTTCGAGGCGCGAATCTGGAAATCGGCCATGGGTGCGCCGATGTCCACCAGTTCGTCACCCGTCGATACCACCGCGACCCGCGGCCACTGCGCCACGCGTATCGTGGTCTTGCCTGCCACGGTCAGGACTGCCATCTCCGGCACGCCCAGGCGAGTGCCCGCGCCGAGTATCACGTCGCCGCCAGCGTGATCGGAACCGCGACGGTGAATGAACTGCCCGGCTTCCGGCTGGGAGCCATTCTCGAGCGTCGCCCAGCCGTCCGCCACGGCAATGCGCTCTACCGGGACAATCGTGTCGGCATCTTTGGGCAGCATCGCGCCGGTCATGATCTCCACGCAGGCGTCGTCGGCCCCAAGGGTCAGCGCGGCCGCGCCCGCGGCCTGCGTGCCGCCGATTCGAAAGCGCCTGTGACCCGCCGTCAGCCCCGCAGACCGAAGCGCGATGCCATCCATCGTGACCCGGTCGAAAGGTGGCTGATCGCGCTCCGCGTGCAGGGTTTCGCGCAGAATGTGGCGGTGCGCAGCCGCCAGCGGAATCTCCACGGCCGGGTATTCGGGCAACCGTGACTCCACCAGCGCCGCCGCGTCGGCGACGTCGATCCTGCGCCTGGCATTCATGCCGGGGAGTCTAGCGGACCGGGTGCCCTGGCGAAGTGCGCCTGGATTTCGGCGGTCACCGCCAGCGCGATGGTTTCCGGAGCATCCGCGCCAATGTCCAGGCCCACCGGTCCGTGCAGCCGCGGCTCCAGTGCCAGGCCGTCGGCGGCCAGTTCGCGGACCAGCCGGTCCCGCCGCGCGCGCGGCCCGAGCAGGCCGACGTAGGCCGGCCCGTTGCCTGCAAGTTCGCGAAGGTGTTCGCGGTCCGAGTCCAGGTGGTGGGTCATGACGACAGCGGCGTGAAATTCAGCGGGGTTCCGATGGGCGCCGAGGGATCCGGCCCGCGCTTCGATGCGCGCATCGGCCGCCTCGAGGCCGGGAGCCTGCAGGTAGGCCGGCCGGTGATCCGTAACCGTCACCCGCCAGCCAAGTTCCGCGGCGAGCCGCACCAGCGGCACCGCATCCGGCCCCGCGCCGATCACGAGCAATCGCGGGACCGGGGCCACTGCGGCATGCAGCACCTGCAGGGTTTTGCCTGCCGCCGACACGGCGTGGAGGCCGGGCCGGCTGCCAGGCGCGAGGGCCTGGCCCACGGCCTCCGCGGCCACGGCATCCATGTCCGAGTGGCTGATGCCCGCAGCGGCCTGCAGCCATGTCGCCCCTGGCGGGATCGCTGGCGTGGAACTCTCGGTGACGATACCCAGCCGGCCGCCCGCGAAGCTCCGGTGACAGGCCGCAATGTCCAGGTACGGCTGGTAGTGATGTTCCGCATCGAGCCGTTGCACCAGCAGCCGCAGCAGTCCGTTGCAGCCGATACCCAGCCCCCAGATTTCGTCCGCTTCATCGCGCAGATCGTAGGTCAGTAGCTTCGGGTCACCGCCGGCAATGACCTCGCTCGCGTGCACGGCCAGGTCCCCTTCGAGGCAGCCACCGCTCACCAGGCCGTGATAGTCACCGTTGTCGGCCACCAGCATCCGGTGGCCCGGCTTGGTGTAAGTGGAGCCCTCGGTGTCGACAACGGTAATCAGCGCGAGCCGGCGCCCCGCCCATCGCCATTCATCGAAGGCGCTGATCGTGCTGAGCAGACTCATGCCGGCCTCAGTGGCCGGTGGTCAGCACGAGTTTCCCCATGGCCTCGTTGGCTTCGAGTATCCGGTGGGCTTGCGCAGCCTGTTCCAGCGGCATGATGTCCTGGATCACGGGTGCGAGGTTGCCCGCATCGAGGTGCGGCCAGACCCACTCTTCGAGTGCGGCGGCAATTTCGCCTTTTTCTGCCGGCAACCGATTGCGCAGTGTCGACGCGGTAATGGTCAGGCGCTTGGTCAGCATGCGGCCGAGGTCCAGTTTGCCCGTGGCGCCACCCAGCACGCCGATCACGACCAGGCGACCTTCCGTCGCCAGCAGCCGCAGGTTGTCTTCCAGGTAGTTGCCGCCGACGATGTCCAGGATCAGGTCGACACCGCGCCCGTCGGTCAGCGGCTTGAGCACGTCGACGAAATTCTCGTCGCGGTAATTCACGGCCCGTTCTGCCCCGAGATCTTCGGCCAGTTGTCGCTTCGCGTCGCTGCCCGCCGTGGCGAACACGCGGGCCCCGAAGGTGCGCGCGAGCTGAATGGCTGTGGTCCCGATACCGCTGGCCCCGCCATGGACCAGCACCACGTCGTCGCATTCGAGCCGGCCGCGGTCGAAGAGATTGCTCCAGCAGGTAAACAGCGCTTCGGGCAGCGCCGCTGCATATTCGATATCCATTTCTGCCGGTACGGGTAAGCACAGCTCGGCCGACGCGGTGCAGTATTCTGCATAGCCGCCGCCGCTCAGCAGGGTGCAGACGCGGTCGCCGTAGCGCAGGTCCGGGACGTCGGGCCCTTTGGCGACGACGGTGCCGGACACTTCCAGGCCGGGCAGGTCGGAAGCGCCGGCCGGCGGTGGGTACAGGCCACGGCGTTGCAGGCAGTCCGGGCGATTGATACCGGCTGCGGCAACGCGAATCAGGACTTCGCCGTGACCAGGCTTGGGCAACGGACGCGTGGAGGTGGAGAGCACATCGGGAGGACCGTGACGGCTGATCTCCACTACCCGCATCCGCTCGGGCAGCGGAGCGTGGGTCATGTTGTTGTTGTTGTCCAAAATGCGTCCGGTGCATTATACCTCGCCCGTTATGTTGATCGTTCCGTTTTTGATGCGTGTTAGCGTATTTTTTTCCGACACTTAGCAAAGTTTTTTCATGTCCGAACTTGACATAATAACCATCCATCCCCGGGCCCAACTAGTCGACCGGCGGCAGCGGCCCCTGCAGGATCTGCGCATTTCGGTCATGGACCGCTGCAATTTCCGTTGCCCGTACTGCATGCCCGAGGACAAGTATCACAAGGACTTCCGGTTCCTGCAGAGCCACGAGCGCCTGTCCTTTGACGAAATCACGCGCCTGGCTCGGCTGTTTGCGGGCCTGGGTGTGCGCAAGTTGCGCATCACCGGCGGGGAGCCCCTGTTGCGCCCGGAATTGCCCGACCTGATCAGCGACCTGCACCAGATCGATGGTATCGACGACGTAGCACTGACTACGAACGGCATCCTGCTAGGGCAGCAGGCGGCCGCGCTGAAGGCCGCCGGGCTCGACCGGGTGACTGTCAGCCTGGATGCCCTGGACCCCGAGATCTTCGCAGCGATGAGCGGCGGGCGCGGCAGTCCGGACAAGGTGCTCGACAGCATCGACGAGGCCCGGGAGGCGGGGCTCGTGCCCATCAAGATCAACACCGTGGTGAAGCGGGGTGTGAATGACCATGCGGTGCTGGAACTGCTGGAGCGCTTCCGGCACACCGGCGTGATCGTGCGCTTTATCGAGTACATGGACGTGGGCACCATCAACCACTGGCAGGCGGGCGAGACGGTGCCTTCGGCGGAACTGGTGGAACTGATCAATGCCTGCTGGCCCATCGAGCCGATGGAGCCCAGCTATCATGGCGAGGTCGCGCGCCGGCATCGCTTCAGCGACGGGGCGGGGGAACTCGGCTTTATTTCATCGGTCAGCGCGCCGTTCTGTGGCTCCTGCACTCGGGCGCGACTGTCGTCCGACGGCCAGCTGTTCACCTGCCTGTTTGCCTCCCGGGGCACTGACCTGCGCGGGCCCCTGCGCGCCGGCGCCGACGATGCCGGCCTGCTGGAACTGGTGCAGAGCGCGTGGCAGCGCCGCGACGATCGCTACAGCGAATTGCGCAGCCGCACCGGAGGCGGCGAAAAGGTGGAGATGTACTACATCGGCGGGTGACCGGGCTCGTGCCATGAGCCCGCGCGTTGTTATCGTCATGTAGTGAGCGCCAGCCTGTTTCATCCGGCCGTTGCCCGCTGGTTCGAGAGCCACTTTCCGGCGCCGACCCCCGTGCAGGCCCGGGCCTGGCCGGTGATTCATGCTGGCCGGCACGCGCTGATGGCCGCGCCCACCGGCTCGGGCAAGACCCTGGCGGCGTTTCTCGCCGTGATCGACCAGCTGGTTCGCGATGGTGAAGTCTTTGGTTTGCCGGATGAAACCCGGGTACTTTATATCAGTCCAATCAAGGCGTTATCGAATGATATTCAGGTAAATTTAGAGCAACCGCTCGCGGCGATCCAGGCCGCACTCGGCGCCTTCAGCCCGCTGGTCATTCGCACTGCCGTACGCACGGGCGACACGTCGGCGACGGCGCGCGCGCGCATGCGTCGCCAGCCGCCCCATATCCTGGTTACGACACCGGAGTCGCTGTACATCCTCCTCACGTCGGCGTCCGGGCGCGACATGTTGCGCACGGTGCGCACGGTCATCCTGGACGAACTGCACGCGCTCGCAGGCACGAAGCGCGGCGCGCACCTGGGCCTGTCCCTGGAGCGCCTGGAAAGTCTTTGCCACCAGGCGCCGAACCGGGTGGGTATTTCCGCCACGCAGAAACCCATGCAGGCCATGGCCCGGTTCCTGCTCGGCAACCGGGAAGCGCCCTGCGAAATCATCGACACGGGGCACGTGCGTGACCGGGACCTGGCACTGGAACTGCCGGCCTCGCCGCTGCAACCCGTCATGGCAACGGAAGTGTGGGCCGAGATTTACGACCGGCTCGCGGACCTGGGCCGGGGGCATCGCACGACCCTGGTGTTCGTGAACACGCGACGGCTCGCCGAGCGCGTCGCCCGGCACCTGGCAGAGCGCCTCGGTGAGGACGCCGTGTCGGCCCATCACGGCAGCCTCGCCAGGGAACATCGCCTGCGCGCGGAGCAGCGCCTGAAGGCCGGCGAACTGACCGTGCTGGTCGCAACGGCGTCGCTGGAACTCGGTATCGACATCGGTGATGTCGACCTGGTCTGCCAGCTGGGTTCGCCCCATGCAATCGCCACTTTCCTGCAGCGCGTGGGGCGCTCCGGTCATGATGTGCAGGCGTTGCCGAAGGGCCGGCTGTTTCCACTGTCGCGCGATGACCTGGTGCAGTGCACGGCCCTGCTGTGCGCGGTCCGGGCGGGCGAACTCGACACGCTGGAAAGCTGCGGCGCCGCGACGGACGTGCTGGCCCAGCACATCGTGGCCGAGACCGCCGCGCAGGAGTGGCAGGCTGACGATCTCTACGCGTGCTGTCGACGGGCCTGGCCTTACCGGGACCTGGCGAGAAGCGACTTCGACGCCGTGATCGGTATGCTCGCAGAGGGCTACAGCACGCGGCGCGGTCGCCAGGGCCGGTTCCTGCACCTGGATGCGATCAACGGCCGGCTGCGCGGCCGGCGCGGCGCCCGCCTGGTCGCGATCACCAACGGGGGCGCTATTCCCGACCAGTTCGACTACGACGTGAGGCTCCTGCCCGCCGATCTGCCCGTCGGCACGCTGAACGAAGATTTTGCCTTCGACAGTTCGCCAGGCGACATCTTCCAGCTCGGCAACGTGTCGTACCGGATCCTGAAGGTGGAAACCGGCACGGTCTACGTGGAGGACGCCCACGGCGCGCCGCCGAGCATTCCGTTCTGGTTCGGCGAGGCACCGGGCCGCACCGCCGAACTGTCGCAGGCGGTTTCCGACCTGCGGCAAAAGGCGGCCGACTGCCTGGACCAGGGTGGCGATGTCTTGCGCCGGTGGCTGGAAAGCGATGCCGCGCTGCCCGCTGCTGCCGCAGCCCAGCTCACGGAATACCTGGGTGCCAGCCATGCGGCGCTGGGTGGTTTGCCCACGCACAGGCGCATCGTGTTCGAGCGTTTCTTCGACGAGCTGGGGGACATGCACCTGGTGATTCATTCACCGTTCGGCTCGCGCGTGAACCGGGCCTGGGGACTTGCGCTGCGCAAGCGTTTCTGCCGCAAGTTCAACTTCGAACTGCAGGCGGCGGCGCTGGAAGACAGTATCGTGCTGTCGCTTGGCCCGACCCACAGCTTCCCCCTGGCCGAGGTGGCGAACTACCTGCACCCGGACACCGTGCGCAACGTGCTGACGCAGGCCCTGCTCACCGCCCCGGTGTTTCCGAACCGCTGGCGCTGGGTGGCGACCACCGCGCTGGCCGTGCGCCGAAACCGCAACGGCAAGAAAGTCCCGCCACAATTTCAGCGCAGCGACGCGGAAGACCTGCTGGCGGTGATTTTCCCGGACCAGCTGGCCTGTGCCGAGAACCTGGCTGGCGAGCGTGAAGTGCCTGACCATCCCCTTGTCGAGCAGGCCATCGGCGATTGCCTGCACGAGCTGATGGATGTGGCCGGCCTGGAAAAGCTGCTGCAGGCGCTGCGCGGCGGTGACATCGAGCTGGTCACGCGGGATCTGGCGGCCGCGTCGCCGCTGGCCCAGGAAGTCATCAATGCCCGGCCTTACGCCTTCCTGGATGACGCGCCGGCGGAAGAGCGGCGCACGCGTGCGATACGCCACCGGCATGTCATGAACCCGGTCGATGCGGCTGAACTGGCCCGACCGGACCCGGCGGCTATTGCCCGGGTGCGGACTGAAGCCTGGCCCGTCGCGCGCGACCCGGATGAATTGCATGACGCCCTGGTGCTGAGCGGGTTCCTCGCAACCGCGGAAGCCGCTGCCGCGTGGCACCCGTTATTCGCCGAGCTGCAACGGCAGGGGCGGGCCAGCGAAGTCACACCGCCCGGGGGCGAAACGCTGTGGGTGGCCAGCGAACGGGCGCCGCTGCTGGCGGCGGCTTGCCCGTCAAGGCCCGGGTCGGCGCCGGACCCGTCGGCATTGGCTGAATTGCTGAGGCGGCGGCTTGAGAGCCTGGGTCCCGTCACTGCCCAGGCTCTGGGCAGGCCATTGGGCTTAGTGGCAGAACAGATTAACTTAGTTCTACAAAATCTTGAAACAGAAGGTTTTGTAGTACGTGGATATTTTGACAGCCAGCCGCCGGCCGAACTCGAGTGGTGCGAACGTCGGCTGCTGGCGCGCATTCATCGGCGCACGCTGAAAAGCCTGCGCAAGCAAATCGAACCGGTGTCGCCGGCGGTCTTCATGCGGTTCCTGTTTCGTCGCCACGGGCTGACCGGTGAGCGTGGCGCTGGCCTGCCTGGGCTGGGCGCCGCGCTGGCCTGTCTGCGTGGCTGCGCATTGCCGGCGCGGGCCTGGGAGCGGCAGCTGCTGCCGGCCCGCACGGACGACTACGCGCCCGCGATGCTCGACGGCTTGATGGCCAGCGGGCAGTTCGCCTGGTTTCGTCCCGCCGCATCGGCAGCCGGCCCCGGCGCCACCGTGCGCAACACGCCGATTGTCATCGTCCCGCGCAGCGAACTGACGGTCTGGCGCAACCTGCTGGCGGCCAACGAGTCGGGGCCGGGGGCATTGGCGACCAACGCCGCTCGAATCCAGCAGGCCCTGGTCGCCAATGGCGCGCTGTTTTTTGCCGACCTGCTCGGCGTGACCGGGCTGAACACGGCGCAGGCAGAAGCCGGCCTGGGCGAACTGGTGGCGCAGGGCGTGGTGACCTGCGACGGGTTCGCGGGTCTGCGGGCGTTGATCGCGCCGGCGCAGCAGCGCCGGCGGATGCCGGCGGCCGTCGAACAGGCCGGCCGATGGTCCCTGGTCGGCGTCGCGCAGCAGCTGGACGCCACGGTCGCTGCCGACATTGCGGCCCGCGCGCTGCTGGACCGCTATGGGGTGGTCTTTCGCGCGCTGCTGAAGCGCGAATCGGCTCAGATGCCGCCATGGCGGGACCTGGTGCAGGTGTTGCGGCGCTTCGAGGCCCGCGGTGAAGTTCGCGGCGGTCGCTTCGTGGCCGGTTTTGGTGGCGAACAGTTTGCGTGGCCCGGTGCGGTGGATGCGCTGCGTCGGGCGCGACGGGCTGACCAGCACGTCGAAGTGCTGGTTGCCGGCGTGGACCCGCTGAACCTCACCGGCATCATCACCCCCGGGCAACGGGTGCCGGC
Source organism: Chromatiales bacterium (assembly GCA_020351875.1). Classification (GTDB taxonomy): domain Bacteria; phylum Pseudomonadota; class Gammaproteobacteria; order Steroidobacterales; genus J054. The sequence goes on from CP070671.1 coordinate 542,587, forward strand.
CAGGGCCGGCAATCGGGTGCGATACGAGGGCGGTGTGCCCGTGGCCGGCCGCATTGCCGGCAAGCACGTGGCGCTGGTCGCTGGTGCAGTTGCCGCCGAACGGTCGTTGCCTGCAATCCCGCTGCGCCCGGTTGCCGCCGGGCCTTATCTTTCCAGTCCTGCCCGCGCCGGCTGACCCGTCCCGCGTTTCGGGGCGGGCCGCCAACGGGCAAGCCGCCGCCTGCAAACTGGAGACGAGACGATGGATTTCAGTGAGATCGAGAGCGCGAACGAGACGCTTGTGAACGACTTCTGCCGCGACTGGTCGTTGCGCGATGCGGACGCGCTGGCCAAATACCTGGCCGAAGACCTGGTCTACCAGATCGCGCCGGGCCAGCCGCTGATCGAGAGCTATGAACAGTTCCGCACGCAGATGGGGCCGTTCATGCAGCGCATGGAATCCATTCGCTGGGACATCCTGCGCTCGCACGCGGTGGGGCCGCTTGTGCTCAATGAGCGCATCGACCATTTCAATGCACCGGACGGGTCGCAGGCACCGAGCATGCGCTTTCACGTCGCCGGTCATTTCCTGGTCCAGGACGGCAAGATCCAGGTCTGGAAAGACTGGCCGATGCCCGGCGCCAAACAGGTGGTCGGCTGAAGCCGGTCACGCCGCCAGCTGGCGAAACTGGTAGCCTTAGGGATTGCCCTGCGGCAGTGCCCGGACGCGCGCCGGGTTGATGCGAAGCTATCTCTAGAGAGAACATCAAGAATGTCTGCTAACGCTCAGAATTTAATGGAAATTTCTGATCAACTCATCGCCGCGCTGGGCGCCGGCAACGTGCTGCTGGATGACGCCGATCGCGAGTTCTATGCGATGGACGTGTACAACTTCCGCGAACTGCCAATGGCGGTGGCCCAGCCTGGCAGCCTGGAAGAGTTGCAGGCCGTGGCCCGAATCGCATCGGCCGCCGGCGTCGCCCTGGTGCCGCGCGGGGGCGGGGCGTCGTACACCGACGGCTACCTGCCCACGACCGGACGGTCGATCCTGATCGACACCGGCCGCATGAACCGGGTGCTCGAGGTCAACGCGCAGGACATGTACGTGACCGTCGAGCCGGGCATCACCTGGGCCGACCTCACGGCGAAGCTCGCCGAGCAAGGCTTGCGCACCGCATTCTGGGGGCCATTCTCCGGCCTGAAAGCGACGGTGGGCGGCTCCATGTCGCAGAACGCCGTGAGTCTCGGCTCCGGCAACTACGGCTGCTCGGCCGAAACCGCCCTGTCCTTCGACATCGTGCTGCCAAACGGGGAACTGCTGCGCACCGGTTCGGCGGCCATCGACACTGCGTCGCCGTTTTTCCGCTGGTACGGGCCGGACCTGACCGGGCTGTTCACCGGCGATGCGGGGGCCCTCGGCATCAAGGCGCGCATTACGCTGCGGCTGATCCCGGCCCCGACGCATTCCGCTACCGCGTCTTTTGGTTTCGATGACTACTACTCGATGTCGGCTGGCATGAGCGCCGCCGCCCGCACGGGCGTGGTGGCCGACGGCTTCGGGCTGGACCCGAAGCTGCAGCAGGGACAGCTGGGCAGCACCAGTACCAAGGATGCGATGCAGGCGGTGTGGGCCGTGTTGAAGACGTCGACCAATCCCCTCGACGGGCTGACCCGGGTCATCAGAATGGCGGCTGCCGGCAAGCGCTTCCTGAGTGGTTTCGATTACTCCGCTCACTACGTGGTGGAAGGCACGACGCGCGCCGAAGTGAACGCGAAGCTCGCGCAGGTGCGCGCGGCGATGACCGGACACGGCACCGAGATCGCGAATACCATTCCCACGGTGCTGCGCGCGATGCCCTTCATCCCGCTGTACCCGATACTGGGCCCGCGTGGGCAGCGCTGGGTGCCGATGCACGGCATCCTGCCGTTCTCGAAGCTGCGTGATTTTCACGACCGGCTGGCGCAGGTCTACGCGCAGTACGCCGACCGCATGCAGCAGCACAAGGTCGAGAAGGCGGCGATGTTCACGACGATCAGCACCAACGCTTTCCTGTATGAGCCGGTGTTCTACTGGGAAGACGACCGCACGGCCTTCCACAAGCGCTACCTGCCGCAGGAATACCTGGACATGCTGCCCGAGTACCCGGCCAACCCGGAGGGCCGCGCGCTGGTGCAGGAAATGAAGGCTGCGATCCAGGACGTGTTCAGTGCGGTGGGTGCGACCCACATGCAGGTAGGCAAGGCCTATCCCTACCTGCGGGGCCGGCAGGCTGAGGCGGAGCGGCTGTTGCGTGACATCAAGGGCGCGGTGGATCCGCAGGGACTGATGAACCCGGGTGCACTGGGACTTTGACGGACGTGGTGCCGGGCTGACGGCGCACAAAACAACGAAACACATCGGGGAGTGATCGCGATGGGGGGAAGTCTGTCCCGACGGGGATTCCTGGCGGGTGCGGTATCGCTGCTGGCCGCCGGCGAAGCCCTGCCGCGTATCGGTGGTGACCTGCCCGCCGGTGCACCCGATCTGAGCAAGCCTGCAGAAAACCTCGATGCGGTGCTGCGGGTGACCGGCAGCCTGGCGGAGGAGGACGTGCCGTGGTGGTACGATGGCACCATCTTTGGCATCGTCGGCGAACAACAGCCGCGCCCGCTCGTGAAGTTCGAGGGCATGGAACTCTACTGGGTCCGGCACCTGGACGACGGCGAGTATGAGCTGATCGGTAACACGGTGACCTTCTTCCGCGACGTGGAAACGGGGAAGATGATCGATACCTTCGAGAACCCCTACACCGGCAAAAACAACACCGTGACACCGGCGGTGCAGGGCGGTGGTCCCGGCCGCGGCTTCAACTACTCGGTGCGCGGCATTCGCCCGACCCCCTTCATGGAGCAGATGCCGGAATGGCCGCTGGTCCTGGACTGGAGCTTTGCCCGCGACATGGTCTGGCTGCACAACCAGACGCAGTATCCGCCCGGCATGCCGCCGCCGCGAGCCCAGCGGCAGACCATGTTCGTGCCCCTGGCCCAGTTCAGCGACCGGAAGATCAAGAACCTGCCGACGGTATTCAGCTCCACGGTGTTTATGCCCTGGCTGAAGTGGATGGACATGGGCAATCTGCCCGGGCACGTGATCTGGCACGCATCGGGCGCGAAGCTCGAATCCATGGACCAGTTGCCGACCGAGTACCGTCGCCGTGCGGAGATGGAATTTCCCCAGTACATGACCGCAAACCCCGAAGCCCGGGAGAAGTGGATGAAACCCACCTATGACTGACTGGTTGCCCGACGCGTCCGGTTCCGCGCGCATCGGAGGCCAACTGGACAAACACACCCGGAGGAGTCCGAGATGCTGAATTCCACGCTGCTGAATGCGATGGCCTCGCGCCGCGATGCGCTGAAGATGTTCACGATGGGCGGGGCGGCTGCTGCCATGCCTGCGCTGACGGCCTGCGCCCAGGACAGCGGCGCGCCGGCCACCAGCGCGCCGGCGGCGCCACCGGCCGCCGCACCCGCAACGCCATGTGCCGCCGCGCGCGACAACGTAGAGCTGACGATCAATTTCCAGGACCCCGCGCAGAACCTGCGCAGTTTCATCAAGGTGCTGGGCAATCTCGACCCCAGCGTCGAAACCATGGGCTGGTTCGGCGGCGATCTCTTTGCGGTCACGAGCCCGGACAAGCCGCTGCAGAAAATGTTCGGCGTAGAGGGGATGGGCGTGCTGCGCGTGGAGCCCCAGGAAGACGGCAGTTACCGTTTGTTCAACCGGGAATGCGCGTTCTACAAGCACCCGTTCACCGGCCAGTACATCGATACCTGGCAGAACCCGTTCACCGGCGAAGAGGTGCAGGTGTCACCGATACACAACATGGTGGTGAATGCTGAGGTCGCGCCGGTGTTCAAGATGGATTTCGACGGTGAAGTGCAGGAAATGCCCTTCACACCGCCCTGGTGGGTGCAGGAGAAGATCAACACGGCCATGAGCATGTTCGAGGTGCACGTGGTCGCACCGAACCCGATGACCGTGGAGGAGTGGCCGCGCGAATCGGCAGGTCCGATGAACCGGATCAGCGAGATGTTCCACCGCAGCGTGCGGCTCAGCGAATTGCAGGACGAGAACACCACGAGTGCCGACTACGAAGGCGTCTGGACGCGGGTCGGGCCCTGGCTGCCCTGGATGCTGCAGGGCCAGGCCGAGGGCCACTTGCTGTATCGCACCTTCATGACCCGTCCCGGCACGATTGACCGGATGCCCGACCAGCTGCTGCAGCAGGTGGCCGACAAGCTGGGCGAAGAGTATTTCGTCGCACCGCCCCCGGAGACCTGGGGCCAGCAGAACGATTCGAGCTTTAGCGTCTACATGGAGGAGAACGAGCCGGCGCCGATGCCCTAGCGCGGTCTGGTCCGGAAAGCAGCACGCCTCGCGGTGGTCGCTCCGCGAGGCGTGCTGCTTTTTGATTCGGCGGTATTGCCCTGACTGGTTGTGCCCCGTGACGGGCCTCCGAAGGATCGGCGGCTGACAACCCGCGCCCGATGACGCATTTGGTTTCGCGAGCTGCCAGCCGCTTACCTGTGTGGAAACCGAAAATCTTCCCCATTTACGGTTTCCATTCTGCTTAAGGCGCTGACCGGCAACCCGCGCCCGATGACGCATTTGGTTTCGCGAGTGGCCGGCCATTGCCTTACCCTTGGAGGTCGGTCCCGGGATGGGGCCGATTCCATGCAGCTGATGATGATGCGATTTGCAGACTGCTCGCCCAGTCTCGTCATCGCCACGCGGTTTTCGGCCTTCTCCCTGTACTTATTCGTGTCTTTGCCCGATTTCTGTCCTCTGCGCTTTCGGAAAATTGCGGCCGACAACCCGCGCCCGATGACGCATTTTGGTTTCGCGAGCTGCCAGCCGCTTTCCCCTGGGGGAACCTTGTTTCTAATTGTTCTGGGCTTACCCGAGGATCGGCGGCTGACAACCCGCGCCCGATGACGCATTTTGGTTTCGCGAGCTGCCAGCCGCGTACCTCTTGGGAAATCGTGACTCTAGTCAGTCACGTTCTCCGTTCCCGGCAAAGCCTGTACCGGCGACCCGCGCCCGATGACGCATTTGGTTTCGCGAGTGGCCGGATGCTGTGCCCTGGAAGCCTGGTTCTGACTGCTTCACGACAACACGAATTGACAATGAGGGCGGGCAGCTTTGCCCGGCTACGGTCAGGTCGCGGTGTCGTTCAGCGGTTCTCCTTTATTCGTTTGTCTTATGCGTTGCAGTTTTCGTCGTTGCTTACAGATCTGTGGTAGATGGCAGACCGACAGACCGCGCCCGATGACGCTTTTTGGTGTCGCGATCTGTCAGTCGCCTTTCTCCGTGGGAGATCTGTAGATGTATTTGTCGTAAAAATAGGTGCGCAGCGTTTCCGGTACGTCGGAGTGATCCACACCCTTTTTCTTTAGTTCTCTCAATTTCGCGTGCACTTTCGTCTCGTGCAGGCCAGACATAGACAGCAGCACGAGATCTTCCTGTTCCACCTGCTCTGCCGACTGTTCCTCTTCGCCATTCAGGATTCGATCCAGCCGCGTGACGTCCAGGTCGAAGTAGCTGGCGAGTTCCGCGCCGTATTCCACAAACACCGGAATCAGGCTGCAACCGCTTGCATTGGGTTCGTGCAGCGGCGCGAGCCGGTTCAGCATGCTGCGAACCGCATAGCGCATGACTGAGGCCTCGGTTGCTCCCAGGCGCTTTGCGATTTCCCGCAACTTGACGTGTTCCGCCTCCGTGAGGCGCATCGAAAAGGTCTTGGTTCTGCTTTCGCTCACCACGGCGCCTGAAGTGGGTTTCATGCTCAAACGGCATCGGCAAATGGCTTATTCATCAGTTTAATAGGTTAAATGTATGTAAAAATCATTGCAATACCAATACGTTAATACTACGTATAGGCTACAAACAAAGCACAAACCTGATACAAAGCGGTGAATTGCGCGGTTTTCCTGCCTTGGTTCCTCACCAGTCCGGAGGGTCTTATGTTGAATCGCGGCGCCTGGTTAGCCGTCCCGGCCCGCAGATTTCGGGTTGAATCGCTGGCCTGGATGCGCCGCGGCACGGGAGGCTGCGTGCTAGACTCCGCGCCGTGTTGGCCCCCGGATGCGTCCTGTGATTCGTTTGACCGTCAATGGCACTGCGATCGAAACGATGGTCCCGGCAGACATGCCGTTGCTATGGGTCCTTCGGGATGAGCTGGGCCTGACGGGTGCGAAGTACGGCTGCGGCATCGGGCAGTGCGGCGCTTGCACCGTGCACATCGATGGCCGCGCCGTGCGCAGCTGCGTGGTGCCGGTATCGACCGTCGCCGATCGCAGCGTCACCACTATCGAAGGTCTGTCCGCCATCCCCGGGTTACACCCGGCGCAGCGCGCGTGGATTGACGAACAGGTGCCCCAGTGCGGTTACTGCCAGCCGGGCATGATCATGGCAACGGCGGCACTGATCAGTGAAAATCCCGACCCCACGGACGCTGACATCGATCGTGCCGTGACCAATATCTGCCGTTGTGGCACCTATCCGCGAATCCGTCGCGCCATTCACCTGGCCGCGCGGCTGTCGGCGGACGGGCAGCCACAATCGGCGAGTCCTGCTACAGAGGAGAATGACCGATGACGCACTTTCGCACTGCGGCCCTGCTGGTGCCGGCAGCCCTGTTTTTGCTGGCCGCCTGCGCCGAAGATTCGTCAACCCCGGCGTCCCCGGAAGCGGGCAGTGCGCCGGCGGCCGCGGCTGGCGGCGCGGATGAAGGCGATAACCTGGCAACCCTCCTGGCCCAGGCCGACGTGAAGCGCGGTCAGACCCTGTTCCTGCAGTGCCGTGCCTGCCACAGCCTGGAGGCGGGCGAGCCCCACAAGGTGGGCCCGAACCTGCACGGCATGTTCGGTCGCCAGGCCGGGATTGCGCCGGGTTTCGACTACTCCCCGGCGCTGCAGGAAGCCGACGTCGTCTGGACGCCGGAGGCGCTCGATGAATGGCTGGAGCGCCCCAGCGAATACCTGCCTGGCAACCGGATGGTCTTCATCGGCGTGAAGCAGCCGGCGGACCGCGCGAACCTGATCGCCTACCTGCAGCAGGCCACCGCAGCGGAGTAGCGCGGATGGCCGCCTGGTTGCGGCCGATTTCTTCCAGTCGGTTCTGCAAGCTCAGCCGGTCCAGGGAACCGATCGGCAGGCTCGTGAAGATCGCGATTAAGTCAGCCTCACGGGCCGAAGATCCGCGCCCCCGCGAACCAGCCCCAGGTCAGGGCACACAGGACGAGACTCAGCATCACGGCGGCTGAACCCAGGTCTTTCGCGCGCCCGCTCAGTTCGTGGCGTTCGGGACCGATTCGGTCGATCGTCGCTTCGATAGCGCTGTTCAGCAGTTCGACGATCAGCACCAGCAACACGGTACCTGCCAGCAGAACCGTTTCCACTGCATTGGTGCCCAGCCAGAGGGCAGCCGGCAGCAATACAACTGCCATCACGGCTTCCTGGCGGAATGCGGCCTCGTTATGCCACGCGGCTGCCAGGCCGGCCAGGCTAGAGCGGGTTGCGGCCAGCAGCCGCTTGACGCCCCGCTGGGGCTGGATCCCGGGGTCGACCGGCTCGGCGCTATTCGTCATGGATTTTCCGTCTGTCGCAGGCGGCGCTTGTCCGCGCCCGATCTTGCTGTGCATACTACCAACAGGAGCAGATTCGTCCGGAGTACCGGCTGACTTCTCCTTTGTCGCCCGCAACATACACTTAATAACTGGGCCGATGTCTTATCTTGTGCGTCGCAAAGCGCAGCCTGCCCGCGAGATCAGGCGCGTGCTGCTTGAGCAAAATCGCAAAGCACGAACGCTGCTGGAGACCTGGCAGCGGGACCCCGCTCGGCACATCCACCTGGCCCGCCAGGGCTTCAAGCGTATCCGGGCGACCTTGTGGCTGCTTCGGCCCAACCACCGCTATGTGTACACGGTAGAAAACCGTGCCTACCGGGACCTCGCGCGCCAGCTCGCCTATGCCCGGGATGCCTCGGCGATGGTGGAAGCGACCGATCTGCTCGCCGAACGCTTGTGGGAACCCGGGCCCAGGCAGTCTCTGATGATGCTGCGCAGGAGCCTGGAGGCCCAGGCCGAGCAGGAAGTGGTCGACGCACTGGCCGGCATGTCCCGCAGCGTCGCTGCGGTGCGTGAAGAACTGCCCTTGCTTGCGGCGCGCATCGAGCGTTTGCCGCTGGACGGGCTGCGCCGCAAGCACCTGCGTGCCGGTGCGCGGGCTACGTTTGCCCGTGCCGGCCGAAACTACCGGCGCATTGGCCCTGCCAGCGGGTCGGCGCTCTATCACGACTGGCGCAAGCACGTGAAGTACGGGTATTACCAGGCCTCGTTGATGGCCGAACTGATGCCGCGGTGGAGCGCGAGAAACAAGCGGCATCTGCGTGAACTTGCCGCGTTGCTTGGCCACGTGCAGGACCTGAATGTGTTGGATGCGCTGATTGGTGAGCAGCCCGATGCATTGGGCATCGACATTCATTGGCGGCGCATGCGGCGACTGGTGCACGACGTGCAGGGCGAGCTCCAGGCACAGGCTTCGGCGCTGGGTAAACAGCTGTTCCGAAAAGCTCACCGTCGCCGTGGGGAGGTCGTTGTTCTGCCCGTCGATGCCCGGCGGGCCTGAGCGCGCTTCTGTAGAATACCCGCAGCCTGACAGGCGCTATCGTCGTAACACTTCTGTAACGCTGTGCCGGTGTAATCGTGGTCTATGACTGGGGCTCCGCCAATGACTGCCCGCCGCATTCTCGTGGTTGAAGACGAGGCCGCGATCCGCCAGATGATCGCGTTTAACCTCAACCGCGCGGGGTTCGACGTGGCGGAAGCTGAAGACTGCGCGTCAGCCCGCAACATGATTGCGGATACGCGCCCGGACCTGGTGCTCATCGACTGGATGCTGCCGGATTCCAGCGGCCTGGAGCTCACTCGGCTGCTGCGCCGCGACGACGCGAACCGCCATTTGCCAATCATCATGCTGACCGCGCGTGCCGAAGAGGTGGACAAGATCTCCGGCCTGGACAGTGGGGCGGACGACTACATCACCAAGCCCTTCTCCCCACGCGAACTCCTGGCCCGTATCGGCGCACTGCTGCGCCGGTCGGTGCCGGCCGAGGACGAGCCGATCGTGGCGGGAGACCTGACCATCAACCCGGTGAGTCACCGCGTGACCATCGGTGATACGGAGATTTCCCTGGGCCCAACAGAATACCGACTCCTGAAGTTCCTGATGACGAACCCGGACCGTGTCTACAGCCGCTCGCAATTGCTGGATTTCGTCTGGGGCCAGAATGTCTTCGTGGAGGAACGCACCGTGGACGTGCACGTGCGCCGGCTGAGAAAAGCGCTGGAACCTTTTGGCGCGGACAAGTTCGTGCAGACCGTGCGCGGTGCCGGTTATCGTTTTTCTGCGTGCTGACGATGCCAGCGCTTTGGGTCAAGACCTTGTTGCAGCACGCGGCTGTGATTGCCGCGGGGCTGTTTATCGGCTGGATTTACGGCGGAGCCGTCTGGGGATTGCTGACAGCCATCACCGTCTTGCTTGGCTGGCATATCTATCACCTCTACATTCTCGAGAACTGGCTGCGGACCGACAGGCCGGGACCGGTGCCGCATGGCAGTGGCCCCTGGTCACAGGTCGTTGCGCGCATCAACGCGGTGAAGCAGCGCGGCAGGCGCAATCGGCGGGCCTGGCTGAAGCTGATCAAGGAAATCCGTGCGTCTACCAAGGCGCTGCCCGATGGCGGCATCATGCTGACCGGGGACCTGAAAATCGTTCGCTGTAATAAGGCGGCACGACAACTCCTCGGCCTGAAGAAGAAGCGTGACCGCGGCACGCGCATCGACAACTTGATTCGTCATCCGGACTTCGTTAGCTACCTGGAAACCGGGACCACCAAGGAGAGCGTGGAAATTCCGGCGCCTGGCAGCAGCGAGCGCTGGTTGTCGTGCCGCCTCGTACCTTACGGGATGGATCAAAAGCTCCTGCTGGTGCGGGATATTACGCAGAGCGTTGCCATGGAACGGATGCGCCGGGACTTTGTCGCCAATGCGTCGCACGAGCTGCGCTCGCCGCTGACCGTGATCACCGGCTACCTCGGCGCGATGGCCGAAGACGACACTCTGCCCGAGACCTGGCGGGCACCGGTGCTGGACATGAACGAGCAGGTCGAGCGCATGGGCGCGCTGATCAGGGACCTGCTCACGCTGTCGAAGCTGGAGTCCTCCGAGTCCTGTCCGCGCGACCACCGTGTCAAAATCAACGCCATCCTGGAGGCAGCGAGGCGGGATGCGTTGATGGAGTCCAGCGGCCCGCGTCGCATCGAGCTGACGATTAATAGTCACGCGGACATCCTGGGTGAGCAGACGGAGATCCAGTCAATCGTCAGTAACCTGGTCAACAATGCGGTCAGGTATACGCCTGAGGATGGATCGGTCACCATCGGCTGGCACACGGACAAGAAGGGCGGTCACCTGTCGGTGGCGGATACCGGCATCGGTATTCCCGCCGACGACATTCCGCGGCTGACTGAGCGTTTTTACCGCGCGGATTCGGGCCGGGCGCGCCAGAAGGGTGGGACCGGACTGGGCCTCGCCATCGTGAAGCACGCGTTGAAGCGTCACGATGCCGAACTGGAAATCAACAGCGAGGTGGGCGCAGGCAGCGAATTCGTATGCCACTTTCCCGCCGACCGACTGGCTGCCTCATAATTTGCTGACTAGTTGTCCGGCCCGACCAGGGAATGCCGGAGCACGGAGGTTCGGAACCATGGAAACAGAGCAGTTCAAGCAACACATCTCCAAGCGCTTCAACGAAGAGCTGGAGCACCTGCGCAACGAGGTGCTGCGCATGGGTGGGATGGTCGAGAATCATCTCGAAACCGCCATCGAGGCGATTACCGCCGGCGACAGCGAGATGGGTCTGCGGGTGGCGGGTGAAGACTACAAGATCAACGAAATGGAAGTGTCCATCGACGAGGAGTGCAGCCGCGTGCTGGCAACGCGGGCGCCGGCAGCCGGCGACCTGCGCCTGATTGTCGCGGTCATCAAGACCATCACAGACCTGGAGCGCATTGGTGACGAGGCGCAGCGCATTGGCTACCTGGCCTCAAACCTGGCCTCGCAGCAACAGCCGCACGACCACTACAGTGAACTGCAGACCCTGGGTCAGCACGTGCAGACCATGGTGCACGACGCGCTGGATGCGTTTTCCCGCCTGGATGCGGAGGACGCGTTGCAGGTGGTCGAGGAGGACAAGCTGGTGGACGAGGGCTATGACCAGATCACCCGCCAGTGCATCTCGATGATGATGGAGGACCCGCGCACGATACGCCGGTTCATGGATATCGGCTGGGCGGCGCGGGCGCTCGAGCGGATCGGCGACCATGCGAAAAATATTGCCGAATATGTCATTTATCTCGTACATGGGCGCGATGTGCGGCACCTGCGCCTGTCGGAGCTCAAGCGGGAAGTGGGCGGTTAAGCTCCACGGGCGCTGAAATATTTGCTTAACACTGAGTCCTTAGACTCCCCGGCATCGAGGCTGAGTCATCAATGATGGAGATAACAGTGTTTCTGAGAGTCAATTTCGCACGGCCGCTGGTGTTGGCCGCAGGCTTCGCTTTGCTGAATGGCCCGGCTTTCGGGCAGGCGGCGCGCGACTACATCAGCATCGTCGGTTCATCCACGGTGTATCCCTTTGCCACCGTGGTTGCGGAACAGTTCGGCCGCACTACCGACTTCAAGACCCCGAAAATTGAATCGACGGGTTCTGGTGGCGGCCTGAAACTGTTCTGCACCGGTATCGGTGTCGATCATCCCGACGTCACGAATTCGTCCCGCCGCATCAAGGCATCTGAAGTGGAAATGTGCGCGGAGAACGGGGTGGAGCAGATCGTCGAGGTCAAGATCGGTTACGACGGCATCGTGCTGGCTAACTCCACGGAGACAGCGGTGCTGGAGCTGACGCTGCGCCAGGTGTTTTTGGCGCTGGCGAAAGACGTGCCGGACCCGGGCGGCGCGCGGAAGCTGGTGCCGAATCCCTACCAGAAGTGGAGTGACATCGACCCGGGCTTGCCGGCGGTCAGGATTGAAGTGCTCGGTCCACCGCCGACATCCGGCACGCGTGATGCATTCGCGGAACTCGCGATGGAGGGCGGCTGCAAGACCTTCGACTGGATCAAGGCCATCAAGTCGGAAGACAAATCACGCTTCAAGGCCATCTGTCACGCAGTCCGTGAAGACGGCCGCTATATCGAGGCGGGCGAGAACGACAACCTGATCGTGCAGAAGTTGCGGGCCAATCCCGACGCACTGGGCATTTTCGGCTTCAGTTTTCTCGACCAGAATGCAGACGTGGTCCAGGGCTCCATCATCAACGGCTCTGGCCCCACCTTCGACGCCATTGCCGACGGTGACTATGCCGTGTCCCGGCCGCTGTACTTCTACGTGAAAAAGGCGCACGTGGACGCGATTCCCGGGATTCGAGAATACCTGGAAGAGTTCACGGGCGAGCGCGCGGTGGGTCAAGAGGGTTACCTGGCAGACCGCGGGTTGATCCCGTTGCCGGAGGACGAGTACGAAGCCGTGGTGGCGTCGGTGCGCAATCTCGATAACCTGAGCCTGGCGGCCAACTGACCTGCAGTGTCGGGTTCATCGACAATTTGTCCTGCCAAGCGGCGGTCCGGTAACGGGCCGCCGCTTCGGTTTCCCGGCTAGGTCATTACAGAGATGCGCCTGTCGACCCTGTTGCTGATCCTTACCGTGATGGCCATTGCGGCCTTCATGCTCGGGCGACGCCGGTCGATCCAGGTAGCCGGTGGCTATGGGGCCATCCGCACACTGCATTCGTTGCCGAAGTACTACGGCTATTACGTCGCGATCTGGTGCGGCGTACCCGGCCTGTTGCTGTTCGGCTTGTGGCTGTCGTTCGGCGACGCACTGATTATGGGCAGGGTAGTGGCGAGCCTGCCCGAACAATTGCGCGACTTGCCAGACGCACAGCTCAGTCTCGTCGTTAACGACATCAAGAACATGGCGGCCGGACAGTTCATGAATCCCCAGCGCGGTGCGGAGATCGCGGTGGCCGCAGACCTCTACAACAGTTTGCGTGTATCCGCTCGCTGGATCCTGTCGGGCCTCATCGTTGCCCTTGGCCTGGCCGGCTCGGGACTCGCCTGGACCCGCCTGCGTCCCGAACTGCGGGCACGCAACCGCGTGGAAGGCATCGTGAAGCTGGGGCTGATCCTGGCCTCGACCGTCGCGATCCTGACCACGATCGGCATTCTGCTGTCGGTCCTGTTCGAAGCCATTCGCTTCTTCCAGAAAATACCAATGACCGATTTCCTGTTCGGACTGACCTGGAGTCCCCAGACCGCGTTGCGGGCCGACCAGGTGGGGTCTTCCGGTTCCTTCGGCGCGATCCCGCTGTTTACCGGCACGCTGCTGATCTCCGCGATTGCGATGCTGGTAGCGATGCCGCTGGGCCTGATGACCGCGATTTTCCTGTCCGAATACGCCACGCCCCGGGTGCGGGCCTGGGTCAAGCCGGCGCTGGAGATCCTCGCCGGCGTACCGACAGTTGTGTACGGCTACTTCGCGGCGCTCACCGTTGGTCCACTTCTCGGGGATCTCGGCGCGCTGCTCGGCCTGGACGTGGCTTCAGAGAGCGCCCTCGGGGCCGGGCTCGTCATGGGCATCATGATCATTCCGTTCGTCTCCTCGCTGTCCGACGACGTGATCAACGCCGTCCCGCAGGCGATGCGGGACGGTTCTTACGGGTTGGGCGCGACGCAGTCTGAAACCATCAAGCACGTGGTGCTGCCCGCGGCATTACCGGGCATTGTCGGTGGCGCGCTGCTGGCCGTGTCCCGTGCCATTGGCGAAACAATGATCGTGGTGATGGCGGCGGGCCTAGCCGCCAACCTGACCGCGAACCCGCTGGAGGCAGTTACCACGGTGACCGTGCAGATCGTCACCTTGCTGGTCGGCGACCAGGAGTTCGACAGCGCGAAGACGCTGGCCGCCTTCGCCCTCGGCCTGGTGTTGTTCATCGTCACGCTGCTGCTCAACGTGGTGGCGCTGCGCGTCGTGCGCAAATACCGGGAACAGTACGAGTAACCCGTTATGGCAGCCACCGGCCCATCGTCGACAGAGACACTGGAACGGGTTCGTGCCGGGCTCGCGGCGCGCTATCGCCGGGAGCGCAGGTTCCGCCTGTTTGGAGCGGCTTCGGCCATTCTTGGCCTGCTCTTCGTGCTGATGCTGTTCGTCTCTATCTTCAGTAACGGCTACTCGGCCTTCTGGCAAACGCAAGTGAAGCTGGATATCTACTTCGATCCGGAAGTGATCGATCCTGGAGCGACGGGTGAGCCGCAGGTCATCGGCAAGGCCAACTTCGACAAAGTGGTGCGTGGCGCGCTGTACGATTTATTTCCGGACGTCAGCGGTCGCCAGGAGCGCCGCGACCTGAAGCGCCTGGTGAGTGCCGGCGCCGGATTCGAGCTGAGGGAGCAGGTGCTAGCGGACCCTGCCCTGGTGGGCCAGACCCGGACCTTGTGGCTGCCGGCCGACGACGAGGTCGACATGCTGGTCAAGGGTTACATTGACCGTGACCTGCCCGAGGCGTCGCGACGATTGAAGGACCGGCAGATCGCGTGGATCGATGCGCTGGCCGAGAAGGGCCTGGTAGAACGGCAATTCAATGCCGCGTTTTTCACCACCGGCGATTCCCGGGAACCGGAACTCGCCGGTATCGGCGGCGCGATCAAGGGCTCGTTCTTCATGCTCGTGGTGACCCTGATTCTGTCATTCCCGCTCGGCGTGGCCGCCGCCGTGTACCTGGAAGAGTTTGCGCCGAAGAACCGGTGGGTGGATCTGATCGAAGTCAACATCAATAACCTCGCGGCGGTCCCATCCATCGTGTTCGGGTTGCTCGGCCTGGCCGTGTTCATCAACTTTTTCGGCTTGCCGCGTTCGGCGCCGGTGGTGGGCGGCCTCGTACTGACCCTGATGACTTTGCCGACCGTGATTATCGCCTCAAGAGCCGCCATCAAATCTGTGCCCCCGTCCGTGCGCGAGGCGGCCCTCGGCGTCGGTGCATCGGCGATGCAAACCGTGTTTCACCACGTTATCCCGCTGGCGATGCCGGGCATGTTGACGGGCGCGATCATCGGCATGGCGCGCGCGCTGGGTGAATCGGCACCGTTGCTGATGATTGGCATGATTGCCTTTATCGTCGAGGTGCCTGAGACGCCGCTGGATCCGGCGACCGCGTTGCCGGTGCAGATCTACCTGTGGGCCGACAGCCCCGAACGGGCCTTCGTGGAGCGGACCTCGGCCGCGATCATCGTCCTGCTGGCCTTCCTGCTGGTGATGAACGGCCTCGCCATCTGGATGAGGAAAAAATTCGAACGCCGCTGGTAGTAGATTTCTTTAGTGAACAGGTTGTGCTTATCATGGATACGGCTGAACAGGCTTACGACATGACGAATATCGAGAAGGCGGAGACGGTCCCGCCCCGGCCAGACCCGGGGCCAGAGCCTGCCGTGGTCCAGTTCGCGCCCGAGGCTGAGCCTGCGGAGCAGGAGGTGGCCGAGGAACGCGCCGAATACGACACGATCGGCGATGTCACCGCCAAAGATGCGGTCATGACGGTGCGTGACTGCAACGTGTTTTACGGCGACAACCACGCCCTGCAGCACGTCAACCTGGATGTCGGCCGGAACGAGGTCGTGGCATTGATCGGCCCGTCGGGCTGCGGGAAGTCGACGTTCATCCGCTGCCTGAACCGTATGAACGACACCATCGAAACCGCACGCGTGACTGGCGAGATCCGGTTACACGGTGACGACATCAACAGTCGCGAGACAGACGTGGTATTGCTGCGCGCCCGTGTCGGCATGGTCTTCCAGAAGCCGAACCCGTTCCCGAAGAGTGTCTACGATAACGTGGCCTACGGGCCGAAGCTGCACGGGCTGGCGTCGAATCGCACCGAGCTGGACGAAATCGTCGAGCGGAGCTTGTTGCGTGCAGGGCTGTGGGACGAGGTCAAGGATCGGCTGGACGACCCGGGTACCGGCCTGTCTGGTGGCCAGCAGCAAAGACTGTGCATTGCACGGACCATTGCAGTGGATCCGGAGGTGATCCTGATGGATGAGCCATGTTCAGCGCTGGATCCGATCGCGACCGCCAAGATCGAAGACCTGATCGACGAACTCGCACAGAACTATGCGATCGCGATCGTTACGCATTCCATGCAGCAGGCGGCCCGCGTGTCCCAGCGCACCGCCTATTTCCACCTCGGCAAGCTGATCGAGGTGGATAGCACGGACAAGGTGTTCACGAACCCCGGGCACCGGCTGACTGAAGACTACGTCACCGGGCGTTTCGGCTAAGCGCGGAGCATTTTTTCGAGCCAGAGGGCCGACCTGCTGGCAGTTGCCACACAGTGGACCTAGCTGTCCGGAGCTTTCTTTTATCCGATGCAGCGAGGGCCGCGCATAGCTGCGGCGAAATCGTTGCGCCGGGCCAACGGGGAAGATTGTTCAATCGTAATAATCCTGTAACCCGCCGACGCCAAACTTCCGCTTGGTTAATCCGAGGCTGAGTTCATCAGCAATAGTTCACCGTCGAGACAGCTGTGTTCTGTACGTGACAGTGAATTCAACACGACTTTTTTCTGCGGAGAAAGAGCATGAAACGTTTGGGGATAGTGCTGGGTATTTGCCTGGCATTGGTAAGCCAGTTCGCAATGGCCGGCGCACACGACAATCCGTCCGGTGCCGCTGCGACTATTTCGGCGGCGGACTTCGAGGCATTCAAGAGAGACATGCAGCGGCGTGTTGCCGCACTGGAAGCTGAGAATGCGGCCCTGCGCCAGGGCCGGCAGCAGAACCAGGAGGCGGTGGTCAAGATTCGCGGCGCGCAGGAAGATTCTGCAGACATCTGGACGGATCGCATCGCGTGGAAGGGCGACTTTCGTTATCGCTACCAGCATGACGAAGTCGATTTGTCCGGTATCAACAACCGCAACCGCCAGCGTGTCCGCGCGCGGCCGGCGCTGATAGCGAAACTGCCGTCCAACATCGAAGTGGGTTTTGGTATTGCAACCGGCAGTGATGACCCGGTGTCCTCGAACCAGACGCTCGGCGGTGGCGGCTCTTCCAAGGGTGTGAACCTGGACCTGGCCTATTTCAGCTGGGGCACGCCGATTGAAGGTCTGACGCTGGAGGGCGGCAAGTTCAAGAACGAATTCGTCCGCACCGGCGGCAACGGCCTGCTCTGGGACAGCGACTGGCGGCCGGAAGGTATCCAGGTTCTGTACGAGCGCGGCCTGTTCTTCGGCAACTTGCTAGGCACCTGGCTGGAGGCTGACAGCAGCTCCGGTGAAGGTGAAGAATTCGCCTGGGGTGCCCAGGCAGGCATCAAGACGGAGCTTGGCCCGGCGAAGATCAAGGCGGGCGCCAGCTATTTCGACATTGGCGTCGAAGGCGACCCCTGCCTGTTTGAAGCGGACGACTGTTTCGGTAACACCGCCGTTCCAGATCCCGGAAGCCCGGGCGAATTTCTGTACGCCTTTGATTTCACCCTGCTCAATGGCTTCCTGGAAGTCGACTTTGAGGTGTTCGACCTGCCTTCGCAGATCTTTGTCGACTACGTGAAGAACGACGATGCTGACAGTGAAGACACGGGTTACGCAGTCGGCGCCCGACTCGGCAAAGCCAAGAAGCAAGGCAGCTGGCAGGCAAGTTATACTTACCAGGATCTCGAAGCGGACGCAGTGCTGGGCCTGCTGACGGACTCCGACTTTGCCGGTGGCGGAACGGATTCCAAGGGCAGCAAGTTCGGCGCGGCCTACGCACTGACGGATGCCAGCAAGGTCAAGCTGACCTACTTCCTGACCGAACGTCAGGACAGCAACGGCGTAGAGAACGGCTTCTCGAGCTTCGACGTCGACACGCTGCAGCTGGACTTTGAGTTCAAGTACAAGTAGTTAAGCAGCTAACACGCTGTTGGGTCCGGTTTCGCGGATCCGCAAGCAACAGCGGGGCGGTTCGTTACGAGCCGCCCCGCTTTTTTTTTACTGCCCCGTTTGCGGCATCATTGTCGCTATTGTCGATAAGCAATCGCCCGGAGCAGGACCATGAAACCACTCGTTATGTTCGTTGCACTTGGCCTGGCGATCGCCGGTCAGACGGCGACCGCTACGACCCAGCATGAAGCAGCCCAAACGGTTATGGCCGTGTCGGTAGAAGAATTTCAGGCGCTGAAACAAGAATTCGCTGCCCTGGCGCGACGCTTTGATGCGATGGAGGCGGAGAATGCCCGCTTGCGGGGCGGTCAGGTGGCAACTCGCCGGGCAATGGGTCGATTGGAGGACGATCATGACGGCCAGCCGGGAGCTGAAGCACCGGTTAGCTGGACGGAGCGTATCTCGCTGTCCGGCGACTTCCGCTATCGTTACGAGTACACCGGCACGGATCAGAACGGCGCCAGCAACCTCAGCCGCAACCGCATCCGCGCCAGGCCCGTTTTGAAGGCGCAGTTGCCTGCGGACGTAGAAGTGGCTTTCGGTCTCGCGACGGGCAGCACGGACCCGACGTCTGCGAACCAGACGCTGGGGGAATTCGGCGAGGACGCGGACGTGGCCCTGGACATCGCCTACGTGAACTGGGCAACGCCGATCGACGGCCTGCACGTTTTCGCCGGCAAATTGAAAAACAGTTTCATCCGGGCGGGGGGTAACGGCCTGCTCTGGGACGGCGACTGGCGCCCGGAGGGCCTGAACGTCGTCTATGACGACGGCACCTTCTTCGGCTCACTGCTCGGCAATATCGTCCAGGCGGACGATGGCGTTGGCAGCCACGAAGAGTTTTCGTGGGGGGCGCAGGGCGGCGTGAAGGCTGCGCTGGGCGCGACACAGATCAGGGCTGGGGCGACCTACTTTCATTTCCCCGCGGAGGGGAACCGCTGCTATTTCGAGACCGATGACTGCCGGGGTAACACCGCGGTACCCGATCCCGCAAATCCGGGCAATTTCCTGTACGCCTTCGACTACGAGATGCTCGAGGGCTTTCTCGAAGTAGATTTCGACGCCTTCGGGCTGCCGGCCGAGTTCTTCGTTGACTACGTGAAAAACGGGGATGCCGACGGCGAGGATACCGGGTACGCGGTCGGGTTGCGCCTGGGCCAGACGGATGCTCGGGCCACCTGGCATGCGCGTTATCACTACCAGGACCTAGAAGCGGACGCGGTGATCGGCCTGTTGACGGATTCCGATATGGCCCTGGGTGGGACTGACTCGAAGGGCCACAAGCTCAGTGCAGCGTATTCCTTTACCGATGCGAGCCGGGTCAACCTGACTTATTTCATTGCCGAGCGGCAAGACTCCAACGGCGTGGAGAACGGCGGTGAAGCCTACGATGTGGATACGCTATTTGTGGATTTCGAGTGGAAGTACAAGTAGCCGCTTGAACGTGTATTCGACGGGCGTGGCCTTCGATCAGGCAGCGACACCCCAGCCACCGGTGCCGTAACCCTTCGGCAGGCCCGCGTCCGGCGTGAAGCCGTACATCTCTTCATCCGGCAAGGCTGCAATCACGATCTCGCGCACCATCAGCAGCCGGTCGAGGTCGATACCAGTGCGCAGGCCCATCGCGTCGAGCATGAACGCGAGATCCTCGGTCACGATGTTGCCGCTGGCGCCGGGTGCGAACGGGCAGCCACCCAGGCCGCCCAGCGAACTGTCGAGCGTCGTGATGCCTTCTTCCAGCGCGGCCACTGCATTGGCAAGGCCCAGTCCCCGCGTGTTGTGCAGGTGCACGCCGGTGAGCTTGTCCTTGCCGACCTCGGCCCAGACCAGCTTGATCAGCCGGCGTAACTGCGTCGGGTTTGCGTAGCCGGTGGTGTCCGACAGGCCGACTTCGTCGCACCCGAGATCGATCAGTTGTCGCGCCAGTTCTACGACCTTGGCTTCGGGCACTGCGCCTTCCAGCGTGCAGCCGAAAGCGGTGGACAGGCCGCCTTCGAAGGCAGGACGCTCGTCCGCCGGCAGGGTCTCAAGCAGCTCGACAATTTTCCGGACCTCTTCCAGTACCTGCGCATGCGTTTTCTTCAGGTTCGCCTGGCTGTGCGTTTCACTGACGGACAGCGGCAGCGTGATCTTGTGTGCGCCGGCCTTTATCGCGTTCTCGGCGCCCTTGAAGTTGGGCACCAGCGCGGCCACGGCAAGCCCGGGAATCGTGCGCGCCCAGGCCACGACCTCGGCGGTGTCGGCCAGCTGCGGCAACAGTTTCGGTGGCACGAAAGAGCCTACCTCGATTTCCCGGACGCCCGCGGCGGCCTCGGCCTTGATCCAGGCCTGCTTCGCCTCCAGCGGCATGATGGACTGAATGCTCTGTAACCCGTCACGCGGGCCGACTTCACTGATCAGTACGTCGATGTCGTTCATTGTTGTGTCCTGGCTCACAGCCCGCGCGGCGCGCCGGCCTCTGGCAATGCGATGGCGGTTGGCCTTCAGGCATAATGCGATCCCCGGCAGGGTGGGGACCGCCGGCGCAACCGGCTGATTAATTTTAACAAATCGGGAAACACGATGTCTGAAGATCACGCAGCACCGCTGGCCGGCGTCAAGGTAATCGAGTTCACGCACATGGTCATGGGTCCGGCGGCAGGTCTGATCCTGGCCGATCTCGGCGCCGACGTGATCAAGATCGAGCCCACCGGTGGCGACAACACGCGGCGGCTGCCCGGCTCCGGTGCCGGCTACTTTCCGATGTACAACCGGAACAAGCGCAGCCTGTGCGTGAATCTCAAAGCCGCCGAGGGCAAGGCAGCCGTACTGAAGCTAATCGAAGGCGCCGACGTCGTGATCGAAAACTTTCGCGCGGGCACGATGGATCGTCTGGGATTCGGTTACGAGGCGCTGCAAGCGCTGAATCCTCGCCTGATCTACTGTTCGGAGAAGGGTTTCCTGAGCGGTCCCTACGAGCACCGCACGGCCCTGGACGAGGTCGCCCAGATGATGGGCGGGCTCGCGTACATGACCGGGCCGCCTGGTCAACCTCTCAGGGCCGGTACGTCGGTGATCGATGTGCAGGGCGGCATGTTCGGGGCCACCGCCGTGCTCGCCGCATTGTTCCAGCGACAGGCCACGGGCAAGGGTCAGCATGTGGTCGCGTCGTTGTATGAAAGCACCGTGTTTCTCGTCGGCCAGCACATGGCGCAGTACGCAGTGACTGGCAAAGCCGCGGCCCCGATGCCGGCGCGCGTGTCCGCGTGGGCGATCTACCAGGTCTTCGACACCGGCGACGACGACCAGGTGTTCGTCGGTGTGGTCAGCGACAAGCAGTGGAAAGTGTTCTGCGAAGCCTTCGGGCTGGACGAGTTCGCCAACGATTCCAGCCTGGATACCAACAACGATCGCGTGGCGCACAAAGAGCGCATCCTGCCCGTTATCAAGGACACGTTCCGCCAGTACACGAAAGCGCAGTTGATGGAAAAGCTCGAGAAGACCGGCTTGCCCTTTGCACCGATCGCCAGGCCGGAAGAGCTCTTCGACGATCCGCACTTGGCAGCCGGCGGCGGGCTGTTGCCCTTAACGGTGACAGATGGTGAACACGCCGGTCAGGCGATGAGGCTGCCCGGTTTGCCGCTGGAGATGGCTGGCGAGCGGTTTGGCGTGCGCATCGACGTGCCGCGAGCAGGCCAGCACACGCGCGAGATCCTGGGCGAAGCCGGCTACAGTGCGGATGAAATCGACACGCTGACCGCCGACGGCACGGTTACGAGCGAGTAGCGCGGCGCCGCAGGGCAAGGCAGCCGCCAAACAGCAGCGCCAGGGTGCACGGCCCGAGTGCACCACCACCGCCCCCACCACCGCCGCCCTGCACGGCAGCGGTGGCCTTCACGTTGACGTTAATCGTAGCGCGATCGGCATCAGGCGTGAAGTCTGTCGCCAGCGCGACGATGATCGCGAAATTGCCCGTGGTGGGTGACTGGATCTCGAAGCTCAACGGTACCTGCTCGCTGTCGGCCAGGTCGCCGAGATCACAAAGCGCGCTCCCCTGGCTCAGGGTGCAGGCGATGCCCTGCGGCTGTACGTCGAGACTGGCAGGGTAGGTCAGGCTCAGTTCCACGCCCGTGGCCGTACCTTCCGAGTTGATGACCCGGAAGTTCAACGTTGCGGGTGCGTCGACGACCGCCGGCAGGGTGGCCGGCACGCCGTCCAGATAGGGCCCGATCCCGCTCACGCACGATGTCGACAACGTGTTCAGGTAGTTCGTCATCGTGTCGATGCTGCACTGGGAAAACTGGTCGGACCCGGTGATGGTCGGCGCCATCAGGAAAGTTTCCGGCACCGTATCGCACGGGTTCGGGAAGCCCGGGTCGCTCGACACTTCGCCGTCGTGCTGCGCGTTCAGGTTGTGGCCGATTTCGTGCGCGGCGATCAGCGCGCCGAAGGTCAGGTTCGATCCCACCTGCTGGCTGAGCGCCGCCGCGAAGGTCGTCATGCATGCGCTGCCGAGATAGGCGATGCCGCGCGTGGTGCCCTGCAGGTCACGCCACGTGAACAGGTGGGTCAGGCCCTCGCCGGTGGCGCGGCTCACGCGGTAGTCCACCACCTCGTCCAGCAGGTCGCCCGGTACATCCGTGGTGAAGGGGTCGGCCGCTGTCTGGAAAACTTCTACCGCCGCGACGTCGATTTCCAGCCCGAGCTGCGAGCTGAAGATGCCGTCGACGATATTCATCCGCGACAGGATCTCGGCTTCCGACGTGATGCCCCAGGTCTGGAAGAATTCATAGTCGGCGACCGCGCGCAGCTCGATACGCCGGGTGGCACCCTGCGCCTCGAGCTTCGGCAGGTTGCCGAGCTCGTCGCCGAGCTGGGCGAAGGCCACGTCGCCGCGCACCACCTTCGCCGGCAGCGCCGGACCACAGCTGGCCGCACCCACCGGCAGCAGCACGTCGCGCAGGCGATAGACGGCGTTCGTCTCGCCGTCGTTGTCGCCACCGGTGGCCGACTGTGCCTGGATGTCTTCCCAGGGTTCGATCGCGTAGTGCTCGTCGCCGTCGAAAAACATGCCGGCGAGCCGGTCGCCGCGACGGGTCAGGCGCGCCCAGGAACCGGGCTGGCCGTCGACCCGGCCGCGCAGCAGGTCGTAATCCAGCCGAACGCGGCGGCGCTGCATGCGGGCATTCGGGGTCAGGACGAGTTCGAAGCGGCGGCCGAGCGCATCGAAGACCAGGCGCTCGACACCCGACCGGCTGGTATCAGCGGACAGCAGCCGCAACGGCTCCTGGTACAGGATGGTGCCTTTGTCCTGGGCGAGCAGGGCAGGCGGGGCGAGCATCGCCCCGACAGCAACCACAAGCCCGGCGACTGCTCGCCGGGAGAATCCTTTCCCGATTACCCGCACGTCCGCTCCGTCTAACAACCGGATGGGCTGGCGCTGTGTGACGCTGTCGTGGCCCCTGCCCTGGGGCACCTGCAGCTTAACTCAGCGCAAGGCGGGCAACACCTGCTCGCCCAGCATCCGGATGGCATCAGCAGGATCATCGTGGATTCTGGCGGCTATTTCCGTGAACCCTTCGGCATCAAAGCGCTTGAAGCGCTCGATGTGCCGGTCCACAGAATCCGGGCCCCCGGCCATGCTCAGCTCGTCCACCAGCGTCTGCACGATGTCAGGTGGCACGTCCTGCACGTCGCCCGAGCGATCCCGAAAAGCTTTTAAAAACGAAGACTTACGTTCTTCCACCAGGGCAACTGCCTCCGCTTCCAGGTAGGGTTCCAGCCACGGCCGCTCCAGCCAGCCCCTGATGATCAATTCGCGGCGGGATTCCCGGTAGGAGTCCGCCGGGTCCGGCTTCACATGCCAGGCCAGGAAATTGCTGACCCGGAAATCCTCCCGGCTGCGCCCCGCCTGATCGAGGCCATCCCACAGGTGGGGCAGGTGGTTCGCGAACATCGCCGGCTGCATGTCGCTCATCATCACGCCGTCGGCTGCTTCGGCGGCCACGTGCAGCAGTTGCTCGCCGCTGGCCCCCGCGTAAATCAACGGGCGCGGGCCGGAATACCAGGGTGCGGAATAACCCAAGGAGTGGAAGATCTCGCCGTCGTAATTGAACGGCTCCGGGCTCAGCGCGTGGGTCGTGATGTGCAGGACCTCGCGGGACGTTGTCAGCCGCTTGCCGTAACCTATCTTCATCACACCGTTCCACTCGCCGCCGGCACCCACCACGATGCAGGCACGCCCACCCGCGTATTCGGCCAGCGTGCCGATCGCATTCGTGATCTTCAGCGGATGCAGTTCGTAGGGACTCACCACCACGACGCCCACCATCAGGCGCTCGGTCGCCATGGCCAGCGGCACGGCTGTGAGGAATGCGTCCCGCGCACGAGCGTAGTTCTGTACCCACAGCGCGCGGAAGCCGAAGGATTCGGCCAGCAGACCGAGTTCCTTCACTTCACCAGGCGTGAGGTCGGGTTCGAGGATGATGTCCAGGTCCACGGTCTTCTCCACCGATCATTGCCAATTGCGATCGCGATTTCGAATCTAGCACGCGGGAGCGCGCCATCAGGCGAGTGGGGATAAGGACTTCTACGTAGCGCGGACCGATTCAGTGGCAGGCCCCGCGGGCTGAGCCCTGCTATGCGTCGCTGATTACCAGCCGGTAAGTGTCGCCGTCGGTCACGATGTGCCCGGCTGACGGCGTGGCGAAGTGCGTGCCGATCACAAGGATTGGTGAATCGCTGTGGTCGTTGATGAAACTTTTGCGCGTGTTCAGTGCGCGCGACTGGTCGAAGTCGAAGGGGCTGCACCAATGCGGGCGGGCGATCTGGCAAGGGTGGTGCATCAGGTCGCCGGTCACGATCGCCCGGGCCCCGCCGGATTCGATCAGCACACTCATGTGGCCTGGCGAATGGCCCGGCGTGGACACCATTCGCACCTCGTCGGTGATGGCGTAGTCCGGCACGATGATGTCGGCGAGACCGGCATCCACGACCGGCCGCACCGAGTCGCCGCAGTAATCACCCAGCGGGGTGACCGGCGCCTGGTCCAGCCAGGCCCAGTCCGCTTCGCTGAAGAGATAGCGTGCGTTCGGGAACGTCGGGACCCATTGCCCGTCTACCAGCATGGTGTTCCAGCCGACGTGATCGGGGTGCAGGTGCGTGCAGGCGACGTAGTCCACGGTGTCCCGCGGGAAACCGGCGGCCGCGATCTCTTCGAGAAATGCTCCCTGGCGCTCGTTCCAGTCCGGCACCGCGCGCGGCTTGTCGTTGCCCAGGCAAGTGTCCACGACCAGGCGCTTGCCCTGGCTTTCCACTAATAATGAGTAAATGCTGGAGATCAGTTGCCCGTCTGCCGTGACGAAATGCGGCCGCAGCCAGTCGATTTCGGCGAGCGCTTCGGGCGTGGCGTCCGGCACCATGAAGTCCGCCGCCATGGAGGTATCTTCGGTCTCGATGATCCGTGTGATGCGGACGTCGCCTATCTGCCAGGTCTGCATAATGCCACCGCAGTGTTAATCCGAGCCGCAGCATAGCTGCGGCCGCCCCACGCAACCCGGGTAGAATAATCGCCCACCAATGCTTGGTCAGCGGGCCGATCTTGACGGGATTTGATGACATGCAGGCGCAGCTCGACCAGTTGCGCGCGCAGCAAATGTACCGGCGCCGACGCGTGCTGGACGCCGCGCAGGGTCGCGAGGTGCAGCTCGGTGGGCGCCGGCTGCTGAATTTCTGCAGCAATGACTACCTGGGGCTTGCCGCTGACGGGCGCGTGCGTGCGGCCTTCAAGGCCGGCATCGACCGGTGGGGCGCTGGCAGCGGGGCGTCGCACCTGGTCTGCGGCCACATGACCGTGCACCATGAGCTGGAGGACGCGCTCGCGGAGTTTACCCAGCGCCCGCGAGCACTGCTGTTCTCCAGCGGTTACGCCGCGAATGTCGGTACGATCAATGCGCTGACCGGCCTTGGCGATCACGTGTTCGAAGATCGCCTGAACCACGCATCCCTGCTGGACGGCGGCTGGCTGAGCCGCGCGCAGTTCCACTGGTTTCGCCACCGCGACACCGCGCACCTGGCCGGCAAGCTGGCCGCGGCAGAGGGCGGCCGTAAGCTGGTGGTCACGGACGGCACGTTCAGCATGGACGGCGATCTGTGCGCGCTGTCCGAGCTGGTGCCTGCCGCTGCCGAACACGGCGCGTGGCTGATGGTGGACGATGCCCACGGGCTTGGCGTGCATGGCCGGCAAGGCTGCGGCGTGGTGGATCCCGAGACCTTCGGCGGGGCAGACGTGCCCGTGCTGGTCGGGACACTCGGCAAGGCTTTCGGCACGGCCGGTGCTTTCGTGGCCGGCGAAGAAGCGCTGATCGAAACGCTGATCCAGCGTGCGCGGAACTACATCTATACCACCGCGTTACCACCGGCCGTTGCGGCGGCGACGATTACCAGCCTGCAGATCGTGATTAAAGAGGAGTGGCGACGCGAGCATCTTGCAGAACTGGTAACGAGATTCCGCGCCGGTGCGACCGAACTCGGGCTCACGCTGATGGAATCGGCCACGCCGATACAGCCTGTCGTGCTCGGCGAAGCGGGGGAGGCGGTGGCCGCCAGCACGGCGCTGGAGGACCGCGGCCTGCTGGTGGGTGCGATTCGACCACCCACCGTGCCGAAGGGCACCTCGCGCTTGCGGGTGACGTTTACCGCGACACATACCGAAGAGGATGTGGACCGCCTGCTTTCGGGGCTTGCCATCGCAGTGGGTAACGGGAACGCTCAGTCTTGAGTCAGCGCGCATATTTCATCACCGGCACGGACACCGGCGTGGGCAAGACGCTGGTCGGGGCCGCATTACTGCATGCCGCTAACGCGCAGGGCTGGTCCACCATCGGCTTGAAGCCGGTGGCCGCGGGTGGAACGCATCACGATGGCGTTTTCATGAATGAAGACGCCTGCTTGTTGCAGGCCACGGCGAGTATCGAACTGGACTACGCAGCAGTGAACCCGGCGGCGCTGGCCGATGCCATCGCTCCGCACATTGCGGCCGAGCGCGACGGGCGCACGCTGAACGCGGCAGAGCTTGCGACGCACTGCCGGCACCAGCTGGCCACCAGCGGCGCAGAGTTCGCGGTGGCGGAGGGCGCGGGTGGCTGGCTGGTGCCGCTAGACGCGCGCACGACCATGGCCGACCTGGCCACCAGCCTCGGCTGGCCGGTGATCCTGGTCGTGGCCATGCGGCTCGGGTGCCTGAACCATGCGCTGTTGACCGCCCGGGCGATCGAGGCCGCGGGCCTCGCGCTGGCGGGCTGGGTTGCGAACGTAACTGGTGAACAGATGGCAGCGGAGGCGGCGAACCTGGCGACGCTGGACAACTGGCTGCCGGCGCCGAGACTCGGTTGCATTCGCCAACTCGGGCCGGACCCGCAGCCGGCCGATGCCGCCGGGTACCTGGACCTGTCGTTGTTGCCGGAGCTTGCCGGGTGACGGACTTCGACCGCAAACACCTGTGGCACCCGTACACGTCGGCCATCGACCCGTTGCCGGCCTACGAAGTCGTGTCGGCCGAGGGCGTGCGTATCCGCCTGGCCGACGGCCGGGAACTGATCGACGGCATGTCGTCCTGGTGGTGCGCGATTCACGGTTACAACCACCCGGCGCTGAACGCAGCGGTGACCGGGCAGCTCGACAAGATGGCCCACGTGATGTTCGGGGGACTCACTCACGAACCGGCCGTGAAACTCGGCCGGCAGCTGCTGGCGCTCGCGCCCACCGGCCTGCAGCACGTGTTCTTGGCCGACTCGGGCTCGGTGTCAGTGGAGGTGGCGATCAAGATGGCGCTGCAGTACTGGTTCGCGCAGGGCCGGCCGGAACGCAAGCGCCTGCTGACGATCCGTGGCGGTTACCACGGGGACACCTTCGGTGCGATGGCCGTCTGCGATCCCGTGACCGGTATGCACGAACGCTTCGCCGGCGCGCTGCCGCGACACCTGTTCGCGCCGCGCCCGGCCAGTCGCTTCGGTGAAGAGCGGCTTCCTGGGGAACTGGACGATGTCGCCGCGCTGCTGACCGCACATCGCGATGACATCGCGGCGGTGATCCTGGAGCCCATCGTCCAGGGTGCAGGCGGCATGTGGTTCTATTCCGCCGACTATCTCGCGGGCGTCGCCGAGCTCTGTGCCGAGCATGATGTGTTGCTGATTGCCGATGAGATCGCGACGGGTTTCGGCCGCAGCGGACGCATGTTCGCCTGCGAATATGCCAACGTGACGCCGGACATCCTGTGTGTTGGCAAGGCGCTGACTGGTGGCTACCTCACGTTGGCTGCGGCACTGGCGACGCCACGCGTCGCGCGAGGCATCGAAGCGGACGGCGGCGTACTGATGCACGGGCCGACCTTCATGGCCAATCCGCTGGCCTGTGCCGTCGCGTCGCGCAGCATCGGGTTGCTCCAGGAGATGGACTGGCAGGCGAAGGTGGCCGGCATCGAGTCCCAGTTGCACGATGAATTGTCCGCCTACGCGGATCATCCTGCGGTGGCCGACGTCCGCGTGCTCGGTGCGATCGGTGTCGTGGAACTGCATGAACCTGTCGATGTTGCGGAAGTGCAGCGGCGCTTTGTCGATGCCGGTGTCTGGATCCGGCCCTTCGGCAAGCTGGTCTACCTGATGCCGCCCTACGTGATCGACGTACAAGATCTGTCACGACTGGCAGCGGCCATCCGCCTGGCCCTGGAATGACGCGCGTCATGCTCGCGGCTCTCTTGATCGCGTTGCTGCTGACGGCAGCGCCTACGTATGCCGAGGAGGCGCTGGTGGCCGTCGCCGCGAACTTCGTCGAGGTGGCGCGCGAACTGGAACGTGAGTTCGAGCGCGATTCAGGTTACCGAATCGAGCTAGTCGTCGGTTCCACCGGCAAGCTCTACGCACAGATCATCAACGGCGCGCCGTTCGACGTGTTGCTCGCGGCAGACCAGGAGCGACCAAGGCGGCTGGAAGACAACGGGCTGGCGGTGCCGGGGTCCCGGCGCACCTATGCCGTCGGCCGTCTCGTGTTGTGGAGCCCAGACCCGCAGCGTTTGACGGGCGACGGCGCGGCCGTGCTTCGTAGTGGTGAATTCAGGTCCATTGCGATCGCGAACCCGCGCCTGGCGCCCTACGGCGCGGCGTCTTTGCAGGCCTTTAAATCGATGGGCATTTATGCTGATATCCGCGATCGCATCGTGATGGGCGAGAACGTCGGCCAGGCCCATGCGATGGTAGCCAGCGGTAATGCGGAACTGGGGCTGCTTGCGTTGTCGTCCATCACGCGACCGGATGAATCGCCGGCGGGCAGCCGATGGTTGGTGCCGGCGGCGTTGCACTCGCCGATTCGCCAGGACGCGGTGTTGCTCGAAAGGGGCAAAAAAACGGATGCGGCACTCGCCTTTCTGGATTTCCTGGGAGGCGCTTTTGCGATCCAGATAATCGAGCGCTTCGGTTATAAAGCCCACCGTCAACTTGCCGCCGATCATCGCTATTGGGCGGCGGTCGGTCTCCGGCGGGTGGGTTTCGCTATACCGCGACCGTAAGATTGCGCACCGGCGGCACGCTGGGCGAAGGGCCGTAAAGTCTAACAAGAAGATACTTATGCTGATATGGTGAAGCCGCAAAACGCTGACACGAAACTACGCACAGATTCTGTGGATCGTAGAGCCCGATCTGCGTGGCGTTTGCGCTCATTTGATTCGGACTCCCGAGACAAGTCCCGAATAGCGCTGCAAGGTACATATCCAGCCAGGAGCCAAGAATGAACAACCTGAAACAATCGTTCGCTTTGGTCGCTCTTATCACCATTGGACTTTCCGCCAATGCTCAGGACAAGCCCAACATTCTGGTGATATGGGGCGACGACATTGGTCAATCGAACATCAGTGCCTACACCTTCGGTCTCGTCGGGTATCGCACCCCCAATATCGATCGGATTGCGAAAGAAGGCATGATGTTCACCGACTATTACGGCGAACAATCCTGTACCGCGGGCAGATCATCTTTTATTACCGGCCAGAGCGTGTTCCGTACGGGCCTGTCCAAGGTGGGGTTTCCCGGCGCCGAACTCGGTATGCGCGAAGAAGATCCCACAATCGCAGGGCTCCTGCAGGCTCAGGGTTATGTGGCAGGCCAGTTTGGCAAGAACCACCTTGGCGACAAGGACGAGCATCTGCCGACGAACCATGGTTTCGAGGAGTTCTACGGCAATCTCTACCATCTGAACGCGGAGGAGGAGCCGGAGAACGAGGACTATCCCGGCAATTTCGTCCTGAAAGACGGGCAGACCTTTGCCGAACGATTCGGCCCGCGCGGCGTGATCCACTCGTTCTCCGATGGCCGCATCGAGGACACTGGCCCACTGACCCGCAAGCGCATGGAAACCGTGGACGACGATACCGCCGAGCGGGCCGTCAACTTCATAAAGTGGGCTGAAGCGAACAAAGTGCCCTGGTTTGTATGGTGGAATGGCACGCGGATGCACTTCCGGACGCATGTGAAAGACGAACTCCGTGGTATCTCCGGGCAGGACGAGTACGCCGACGGCATGGTCGAGCACGATATGCACGTGGGCAAATTGCTGGCCGTGCTGGACGAGCTGGGAATCGCGGACGAGACCATCGTGTTTTATTCCACCGATAACGGGCCGCACATGAATACCTGGCCCGATGCGGCCTGGTCACCGTTCCAGGGCGAGAAGAACACGAACTGGGAGGGCGGCTGGCGCGTACCCGCCATGGTGCGCTGGCCCGGCAAGATCGAGCCGGGGACAGTGAGCACTCAGATCGTGCATCACATGGACTGGTTGCCGACTTTCCTCGCCGCGGCCGGGCGGCCCGAGATCAAGCAGGAGCTGAAAGAAGGCGGCGTGCGGGCCATGGGGCGCAAGTACAAGGTGCACCTGGATGGCTACAACATCTTGCCCATGTTGACGGGAGCGACAGACGAGAGCCCACGGGAGGAGATTTTTTACTTCTCGGACACGGGTGACCTGACCGCGGTGCGCTGGGACGATTGGAAGCTCATCTTCATGGAGCAGAAGGAGAAAGAGACACTGCGGGCGTGGATCGAACCCTGGACGCCTCTACGGGTGCCGCTGATCTTCAATCTGCGCCGCGATCCCTATGAGCGGGCCTATTTCACGTCGAACACTTATTACGACTGGGTCATTGACCGGGCCTTCTTCCTGGTGCCGGCCCAGCAGTACGTGGGTGAATTCCTCTCAACCTTCCAGGAGTTCCCGCCACGGCAGAAGGCAGCGAGCTTCAGCATTGATCAGGTACTGGAGAGACTGCAGACTCCGTTGAGTAACTAGTCGAAAGACAGACGTTTCTTCTTCTCGCAGGAGGGCATCAGATGAGGCGCCGCGGAGCGACTTCCGTAACGGCCATTGCCTTCTCCGTACTCACCGGTGGGTGCGTCACCGTGGGGCCGGATTTCGAGACGCCGGAGGCCGATGTCGCCGAGGCGTGGCAGCAGGCGCAGGATCAGCGCATCAGCGCCGGCCAGGGCGACTATTCGGAGTGGTGGGCGAGTTTTAACGATCCAGCTCTACAGAGCCTCGTCCAACAGGCCTTCGACCAGAACAAGACGCTACAGATCGCCGGACTGCGTGTATTCGAGGCGCGGGCCATCGTTGGCGTGGCCGTCGGCAATTTATATCCCCAGTTGCAGCGGGCCAGTGGTTCCGCGGGCCGTATCAAGATCAGTGAGAACGCCGATCTCATCTCGGGGCTGCCGGGCCCGGTGCGCAACGATATCGACACGACCTTTCAGGATTACCGGGTGGGCTTCGACGCCGCGTGGGAACTCGATTTCTGGGGGCGGTTCCGCCGCAACGTCGAGTTCGCCGATGCGAATCTCGCGGCGTCGATTGCAACCTATGACGACGTGCTGGTGACGCTCGCCGGTGAGGTGGCCGCCGCCTACATCATTCTGCGCACACTGGAGGAACGTCTCGGGGTTGCAGAAGCCAATGTCGCCATTCAGCAGCGCAGCCTGGAGATTTCGGAGGTCCGCAACCGTAACCAGCTGACGACTGAGCTCGATCCACAGATTGCCCGCGCATTCCTGCGCGATACGCAGGCAACGATTCCCCCTTTGAAGGCCGGTATCCGCCAGGTTCGCAACGCGCTGTGTGTGCTGGTCGGCAAGGTGCCGGGAGAGCTGGACCCGCTGTTGGGCTCGGCGGGGACCATACCCAACGCGGCTTCGGAGGCGGCTATCGGCGTACCGGCCGAGTTGCTGCGCCGGCGGCCGGACATCCGCCAGGCCGAGCTGCAGGCGGCGGCTCAGAGCGCCCGTGTCGGCGTTGCGGTCGCCGACCTGTATCCGGCCTTCGGCTTGACGGGCACGATTGGCTTCGCGGCCGACAGCACGGGCAGTGTGTTCGAGAGCGACAGCCAGAGGGGCCTGGGGACTTTCGGTTTCAGCTGGAACATCCTGAACTACGGTCGGATCAGAAGCCGCATCCGGGCCGAGGACGCGCGCCTGCAGCAGGCGATCACGAACTACCAGGAGACAGTGCTGCGGGCTGCGCGCGAGGTCGAGGACGCCACCGCCGACTTCATCGCCGCCCAGGAAGAAGCGGCGTTCTTCGAGGACGGCACCGCAGCGGCCTTACGCGCCGTGGACCTGTCCCTGGTTCAATACCGCGAAGGCACCGCAGACTTCACTCGCGTGCTCGACGCACAGCGCTTGCTATTGGCCCAGCAGGACGGCCTGACACAGGCGCGCGGCAAGCACGCCCGCAGCGTGGTGGCCATCTACAAGGCCTTGGGCGGCGGCTGGGAGAATCGCAGTCTCGACAACCTGGTGCCGGAGGCCATGAAACAAGAGATGCAGGACCGCACCAAGTGGGGCAACTTGCTGGACGCGGAAGCCGTAGAACCGGTACCAGCGGAAGAACGCGGCACCTGGCGGGCCCCGGACTGATGAGTTATTCAGGCATTGCAGCCGTGATGCCGCTGGCGGAGATATCTGCATGCTGAACAAGTTGAACAACAGCTGGATGACGGTGGCGCGGGCCGCCTCTTTCGTCATCGTCATCGCCTCGGTGCCCGGCTGCGCCCCCGAGCCCGAGCCGGCTCCGCCGCCGCGGGTTGTGAAGGCCATGCAGGTGGTCGAGGCATCGACCTTCGCGGCCCGGTCCTTCCCCGGTCGCGCCAAGGCTGGGCAGGAGGTGAACCTGTCTTTCCGCGTGGGCGGGCCGCTGATCGAGTTGCCGGCATCAGTGGGCAAGCGAGTCGAGCAGGGCGAACTGGTCGCCCGCATCGATCCCACCGATTACCAGTCGGTCCTGTCCAGCCTGGAAGGTCAGCTGCAAAGTGCGCAGGCTGCCG
The DNA here is from genome assembly GCA_020351875.1 of Chromatiales bacterium. GTDB lineage: Bacteria > Pseudomonadota > Gammaproteobacteria > Steroidobacterales > J054. The sequence goes on from CP070671.1 coordinate 575,975, forward strand.
CCAACCGCGCCCAGGCGGACTTCGAGCGTATTGAGAACACTTTTCGCGAGGACCCGGGTGCGACGACCGAGATGGCCCTGGACCGCGCGCGGCAACTGCGTGACTCCACTGTGGCCACCGTGCGGAGCGCGCGAGCCACCGTGCAGGGTGCGCGTGACCAGCTCAGCTACACGAGTCTGAGCGCGCCGTTCGACGGCGAGGTAGTCGAGACCTATGTGGAGAACTTCGAGACCGTCATACCGAAGCAACCCGTCCTGCGGATCGTCGATCCCACGCGCATCGAGTTCACGATCAGCGTGCCCGAGAACCTGATTGGCTATGCTCCCTACGTGACGGGCGCCCAGGTGAGATTCGATGCGCTGCAGGGGGTTAACGTCCCCGCGGACATCAAGGAGATCAGTACCGAAGCGAGCCAGGCCACGCGAACCTATCCGGTCACGCTGGCAATGCAACGGCCCGAGGGCGTGAATATTTTGCCGGGCATGGCCGGGGAAGCCCTGATCGAGGCCACTCTCCCCGAGGAATCGGTGCGCCTGGGTATACAGATACCGACGACCGCCTTGTTTGCCGAGGCTGACACCGAGAGGTCTTTCGTCTGGGTCATCGACCGGGCGACCAATACCCTCGAGCGGCGCGAAGTGCAGACCGGTGACCTGTCCGAGTTCGGCATATTGATCCGATCCGGCCTGCAGGCCGGCGAATGGATCGTCGTCGCCGGGGCAACGCTGCTGAGCGAGGGCGAAGAAGTCCGCATCCTCGACGCGCCGGGTGAGAGCGCACCGCAATGAACCTGACCAGTTTCGCGCTGGAGCGCGAGGCGCTCGCAAACTTCCTGGTATTTCTGATCGTCGCCGGGGGGATCTTCAGTTTCTTCACGCTCGGCAAGCTGGAGGACCCGGACTTCACGGTCAAAACCGGTGTAGTGATCACCCAGTACCCCGGGGCCAGCCCGGCAGAAGTCGAACTGGAGGTCACTGATCGGCTGGAGCGGGCGATCCAGGAGATGCCGCAGCTGGATACCCTGTATTCTTTCTCCAAGCCGGGGCTGTCGATCATCAAGGTCGATATCAGGCCCCAGTTCACGGCGGCCATGTTGCCGCAGGTCTGGGACGAGGTACGCAAGAAGGTCCGCGATGCCACCCCCGACTTGCCGCCGGGCGCCCTGAAACCGGACGTCGTGGACGACTTCAGCTTTGTTTTCGGCTTTGTACTGGCTGTCACCGGGGAGGGCTACAGCTACGCAGAGCTTGAAGAGTATGCAAAGGCAATCAGGAAAGAACTCAGCCTGGTTAAAGGCGTATCCCGGGTGGAACTCTGGGGCGTACAGCCGAAAGTTATCTACCTTGATTTACCTGAGACGCAACTGGCTGCACTGAAAATTTCCCGCGAGGATGTGCTGGCAACACTGGCCCTGCAGAACATGGTGGTCAGTTCCGGGGCCATCGAAGTTGCCGGACAGCGTCTGCGCGTGGAGACGACAGGGCAGTTCCAGAGCCCGGAAGATATCGGTGACCTGGTCATTCGCCGGTCCATTGCCGACACCATGCAGACAGCTGGCCAGGAGAGCAGTCAATTCTCGCGAACCCTGCAGAGCTCCCGGCCGGTGGGCGGCGCCAGATCGGGGAGCGCGGCAACGGCGGCGGACGCCGAGTTAATCCGGATCCGGGACGTTGCCACCGTGCGCGAGGGCTACCTCGAACCGGCCCAGACCATCATGCGCTTCCAGGGCAAGCCGGCCCTGGCGATTCAGCTGGCGAACGTGGAAGGCGGCAACATCATCACCACCGGCGCTGCGCTGGATGCGCGCCTGGAGGAGATTAAGGCGTTTCTGCCCGTCGGTATAGAAGTCGAGCGCTTCACCTGGCAATCAGACCTGGTCAACGAATCCATCAACGGTTTCATGATCAACCTGGCGGAGGCCGTGCTGATCGTCCTGGTAGTGCTGGCCCTGGCCATGGGCTGGCGGATGGGCCTGGTGATCGGCTGGGCGCTGATCGTGACCATCCTCGGCACCTTCGTGGTGATGAACGTCATTGGTATTGACCTGCAGCGAGTGTCGCTGGGTGCGCTCGTGGTCGCGCTCGGCATGATGGTCGATAACGCCATTGTCGTAGCCGATAACTACTCAGTGCGGCTGGCCAAAGGCATGAAGCCGAAAGAAGCGGCCATCGACAGTGCGGCCACGCCCAGCATCGCGCTGCTCGGTGCAACTATTGTTGCCGCGATGGCCTTTTTCCCGATTTACACCGCCAAATCCGATGCCGGCGAGTACGCACAATCGCTCTTCACCGTGGTCGCCATCGCGCTGATCCTGAGCTGGGTCATTTCCATGACCATGACGCCACTCAACTGCATTGCTTTCTTGAAGCCACCGAAAGACTCCGGTGGCAAGGGCGATCCTTACGACACAGGGTTCTTCCGCGCTTATCGTCGCTTGCTGGAAGGGGCAATCCGGCGCCGGGTGTTCACGATCGCCGCGATGATCGCACTATTTGTTGGCGCGGTGGCCGGCTTCACGAATGTCCCGCAGGAGTTCTTTCCGGACTCCACGCGCACCCAGCTGATGGTGGACTACTGGGCACCCGAGGGCACGCCCATCGACGCCGTCGCCAGGGGCCTGCAGCCTATCGAAGAGAGGCTGATGGCGGATCCACGTGTCAAGCACGTGACCGCGTTTATCGGCGCCGGCGGGCCCAGGTTTTACCTGCCGGTCGATCCCGAGTTTCCGTACCTGTCCTACGCACAGCTCATTGTGACGACGCAGGATTACGCGGGCTTGAACGAGGTGCTAGACGATACCGAGCCCTGGCTGGCCGAGAACTACCCGAACGTCCTGACGCGGGTACGCAAGTACAAAGTAGGATCGGGTGATACCTGGCCCTTTGAACTGCGCATCAGCGGCCCGGCAGAAGCAGATCTGAACACCTTGCGTCGGCTTGGCGCAGAGAGCGTTGAGATCCTGCGGGAAGAGCCGCTCGCCAAGCAGGCACGCGTCGACATGCGTCAGCGAGTCCCGAAAATCGTGCTGGACTACGACCAGCAGCGGGCCCGCTGGTCCGCCGTGAACCGGGCCGATGTGGCCGAGGCGACTCGGCGGGCGTTTGACGGCACACCCATCGGGGTCTACCGCGAAGGCGATGATCTGTTGCCCATCATTGCCCGCAACAACGAAGCGGCGCGCCAGAGCGTGGCCGGGCAATTGGATGTGCTTCAGGTCGTGCCTACCCTGACTCTGCAAACGCTACCCCTCGGGCAGGTGATGCGGGATATCCGGCTGGAATGGGAAGACCCGATCATCACTCGGTTCAACCGCCGCCGCCAGATAGCCGTGCAGGCGTCACCGGATGGCGTGACATTTCCGACGCTGCGCAGTGCGGTCATCGACAAGTTCGAAGCCATGGAGCTACCGGGCGGTTACAGCTTTTTCTGGGACGGCGAATTCGATACGACCCTACGCGCACAAACTTCCCTGATCCCAGGCGGTGTGCCAGCGTTTATCGTGATGATCGTCATCATCGTGGCCTTGTTCAACGCCGTGCGCCCGGCGCTGGTCATCTTCATGACCGTGCCCTTCGCATTGATCGGCATCACGGCGATCCTCTGGCCCACGCAGGTCGCCTTCGGTTTCATGGCACTGCTCGGCGCCATGAGCCTGATCGGGCTGATGATCAAGAATTCCATCGTCCTGCTCGATGAGATCGAGGCCAACAAGGCCGGCGGTCTGGCGCCCTATGACGCAACCATTGCGGCCGGCATGTCGCGGGTTCGTCCCGTCGCGCTGGGTGCGGCGACGACGATCCTCGGCGTGATGCCGCTGATCCAGGATGCGTTCTGGATCGCGATGGCACTGACCATCATGTTCGGGCTGACATTCGGCACGCTGCTGACGATGATCATGGTGCCCACGTTCTACGCGACGCTGAACCGCATCCCGTCACCCGGAGCGAATTGACAGCGGGAGTCCACTACAATCGATCCAGAACCTCCGCAGACACCAGAACTATAAGGAGATGGGGATGCCGAAAGCCAAGGACATCTGGTTCGGCCCGCAGATCGATGCCGTTGCACGCGAGATTTCTAAGCTGGCCATTGCCTGCGATGTTGACATCCTGCAGGAAGGTATCGGGGTCAAGATACTGCGCAATGACGACAGCGTCTGCGGACGCAAGAACCCCAAGGCCTTTCGATTGCTGCGCGAGCACCTGATGGCGTTTTTCGAAGTGTCGGAACATGCTATCCACCATCTGAGCCCAAACGAGGTGGGTGAAATTCTCCAGCAAGTGATCGAGTCGATTCGGGAATTGCGGGAGTCGGGTCATCCCGGGCACGCGCATGACGCGGGCCATTAGGCCGCCCGCGACAGAACCACAGGAAGAGTGCAGACACAGTGAACGACAAACCCAAGAAAATGAAGCGCAAGGGCTTTCAGAGGGAGCTGGAGAAGCTTCAGACAGAGCTCTGTCACCTGCAGGATCACGTGGTCGAGCACGAAATCAAGGCCATCGTGGTTTTCGAAGGTCGCGATGCGGCGGGGAAAGGCGGCGTGATCAAGCGGATTACCGAACGTGTGAGCCCGCGCGTGTTCCGCGTCGTGGCGCTGCCGAAGCCCAGCGACCGCGAGAAGACGCAGTGGTACCCCCAGCGCTATATCCAGCACTTCCCGGCCGGCGGGGAAATCATGCTGTTCGACCGCAGCTGGTACAACCGCGCCGGCGTGGAGCGGGTGATGGGCTTCTGTACTAAGCAGGAGTACGAGCGGTTCCTGCGCACGGCGCCGCTATTTGAGGAGGAACTGGTTGAGCAGGGTATTCGGATCATCAAGTACTTCTTCGATGTGAGCCAGGAAGAACAGAAAAAGCGCTTCCATGCTCGAATGACGGATCCGATGCGCCACTGGAAGCTGAGCCCGATGGACGTGGAGTCCTACCAGCGCTGGTGGGACTACACCGCCGCCTACGAGCGCATGCTCGAAGCCACGGATACGGCAGCCTGTCCGTGGTACCGGGTTCAGGCCGACGACAAGCGCCGGGCCCGGCTGAACTGCATCTCCCACCTGTTGAGCCTGTTCGACTACGACGAGCAGGACTGGGTCGCACCGGACCTCGGCGAACGCAAGAAGAAAAAGCCCGGCACGCCCGACGTGCTCGAGTTCAAGCACACGGTGCCGTCGGTTTACTGAACGTTGCCCAATGCCATCGTCGTGCGTCTGACGCTCTTGGCGGCGCCGTTTTTGCCACATGGACGATTCCATCGGAGACCTGTTATGCCGAAACCAAGCCATCGTGAGTTGCTGGTCTCCGCCGCACTCGCTTGTCTCGCGCCCGTGGCCCATGCCGACGACTCGGGACCACCGGCCGGGCAGCTCAGGCCGAAGCTGATCCTGCAGCTCACCGTGGACCAACTGCGCGGTGACCTGCCGTGGCGCTATTACGAACGTTTTGGTGAGGGCGGGTTCCGGTACCTGATGGAGGAGGGCACCGTGTACCTGGATGCTCACCACCGGCATGCGAATACGGAGACCATCGTCGGCCATACGACGCTGGCCACGGGTGCAGATCCCGCGGCCCACGGTATGGTGGCTAACGTATGGCTGGACCGGGCCACCGGGCAGCTGACCTACAACGTGGAGGATGCCAGGTACCCGATCCTGACGGCCGGCGCCGGCGTCGACCGGTCCACGGAGATCGATCCGACCCAGCGGGCCGCGCGCAGCGACGGCCGTTCGCCGGCCGCGATCCAGGTGTCCACGTTCAGCGACGAGCTGTCATTGTTCTACGGCCGGCAGTCCAAAGTGTTCGGCGTGTCGGTGAAGGACCGCGGCGCAATTTCGATGGCCGGGCACACTGGCAAGGCCTTCTGGTTCTCCAAGCAGAGCGGCGAGTTCATCACCAGCCGGTTCTACTACGACCGCTATCCCGACTGGGTGACGGCGTACAACGAGCGCGGGCCGGCTGCCGGCTATGCGGCGCGTTCCTGGCAGCTGCTGAACAAGGCGTCCACTTACGTGTTCGGGGATGCGGATGACCGGGCGTATGAGACCGCGCTGCCGGGTTTTGGCCGGGTCTTCCCGCACCCCTTCGGGCAGCCCGAGGACCGCTTCTACACGACGCTACTGACTGTCAGCCCGGCCGGTGACGAGATCACGGTGGCCTTTGCGAAAGCGGTGATCGATAACGAGGGCCTCGGTGCGGACGAGGTGCCGGACTACCTGGGTGTCAGCCTGTCATCCACGGACTACGTGGGCCACGTGTTCGGGCCATCGAGCCTGGAGGCGGAAGACAACCTGCTGCGGCTGGACCGCGCGCTGGCGGATCTGCTGGCGTTCGTCGACAAGCGTGTCGGGCTGGAGCAGACGTTGATCGTGCTGTCCGCCGACCACGGCGCGCCGGAGGCGCCGGGTTACCTGCAGGAACTGGGCTTTGAATCCGACTATATCGATCCGGCGAGTTTCGACGCCAAGGTGGAGTTCGCTCCGGTGAAGGCGCAGTTTGGTATTGGTGAGGAGCTGATTACTACCTACTTTCATCCGTACCTATATCTCAATCGAGTATTGATCGAGGAAAAGGGATTAGATCAGGCGCTGGTGGAAGAAGCGGTGGCGAAGGTTTTAATGGACTTCGACGGCGTGGCGCTCGCGGTGTCGAGCATGGCGCTGCGTGAAGGCCGGGTGCCGGATTTCCCTCTCGTCGAATCCGTGCGGCGCAATTTCAACCCGACGCGCTCGGGCGACATCTACCTGGTATTCGAACCGAACCGCTTCATTAACGATTTCGATGGCCTGATCGTGGCATCGACGCACGGTTCTCCGTGGCGTTATGACTCCCACGTGCCGATCGTCTTCGCGGGCGCCGGCGTGCCGGCCCGGCGCGTGGCCCGGCGCGTGGAAACCGTCGACGTGGCGCCGACCCTGTCTTTGCTCGTCGGGACGAAGCCGCCCTCTGGCGCGGTCGGCTTGCCCCTGCACGAAGTCTTGCCCTGATCGATAGCAACGATCGCGCCAGGTCCGGGCACCGGGGATGCCTCAGGCCGCGTCCGGCCCGGTCTTCAGAATCGACCAAGCTGATCACCAGCGCTGCGCGCGCCTGAACTGCATTTCGCTCAGCATGTTCGATTACGACGAGCAGGACTGGACGTCGGCGAAGCCCGGCACGCCCGACGTGCTCGAGTTCAAGCCCACGGTGCTGTCGGTTTACTAGCTGCCGTTCTTCAGCACCGACCACGCGGCGAGTTTCTGCTCGAAATTCAGCGCGGCCATCGCCGGGCTCGTGGACGGCAGGCGTTCGTGGACCAGGTAGGGTGCCTGCAGCTGCACGTCGGCCAGCACACGCCTGCGGTAGATCTCCGCGGCCTTGCTGCCGTTGAAGTACACGCGCTTGATAGTCCGGTGGCGCCGGAAGAAGCCCGGGAAGTCGTTGACCTCGGCCGTGCGCAGGTCGATGCTCGAATCCAGGCTGCCTTCGCGCTCGCAGGCCTTCAGCACATCCCAGACTGCGATGCCGTTGTCTTGCAGAATCCGCAGCCGGTCGGAGTAGGGCAGGTCCCGGCCGGCGCCGAAGAGCTCACCCATGATGGCCCAGAACGCGTTGCGCGGCAGCCCGTAGTACTGGTGCACCGCGAGTGAGGCCTCGCTCGGCATCGAGCCCAGAACTAATAATCGCGGTTGCCGACCGACCACCGGGGCAAAGCCGCTCAGCATGGCGACCGGCTCAGGCCCAGCCGGGATTCCTCAGGCCGCCGGCGCATCCAGGGCTGCATTAATGCGCGCGGCGAGTTCGGCGCATTCATCCGGAGTGGCGATGGCGACGGGCATGTCAGCGACATCCGTTGTCCACACCGCCTTGCCCCAGCGCGGATCGTCCCGGAAGCGCGGAAAGATGTGCCAGTGCAGGTGCGGCACCAGGTTGCCGAGGCTTTCCACGTTCAGGTGATCGGGTTCTACAGCCGCAACGATAGCGCGGCAGGCCTGGCGCAGATCGTCCGCGCACGCCTGCCATTCTTCATCGCTGAGCTCGTCGATCCGGGTCGCGTGACGGCGGTCGAAAATCAGTACGCCGTGGCCGCGGTAGGCCTGGTTGCGGTCCAGGTACAGGGTGGACGCGGTGAGCTTGCGCACCCGGTAGCGTTCGTCGTCGCAGTCGGGCAGATCGTGGTCGAAGGGGCAGTCCGCACCCGCCACCCGGTCTGCCCAGTCCGCCGCCACTCGTCTTACTCGTAACGCAGGGCGTCGATCGGATTCAGGTTCGCGGCTTTGCGCGCCGGCCAGATGCCGAAGAACAGGCCCACGCCGGCGCTGAACGCAAAGGCAATCGCGACAGCCTGCGGCGACACGATGGTCTGCCAGCCGGCGAACTGGGCGATGGCGGCCGATACCCCGGTGCCCAGCAGGATGCCGACCACGCCGCCGAGCAGGCACAGGATCAGTGACTCGACCAGGAACTGCATCAGGATGTTCAGCCGCGTGGCCCCCAGCGCCTTGCGGATGCCTACCTCGCGCGTGCGCTCGGTGACCGTGACCAGCATGATATTCATGATGCCGATGCCGCCCACGATCAGGCTGATGCTGGCGATGCCGGCCAGCAGCGCGGCGAAGATACTCGTCGCCGCCGCGCGCACGTTGAAGAACTGGGTCGGGTCGCCGATGCCGAAATCGTTGTTCTTGCCGGGCAGGATCTTGTGCTCGCGCCGCATGATGCGCTCCAGGTCGATGATGGCCTCGTCCGGCGTGAAGCCGGGGGCGACCTGCGCGTTGATCCGGTCCAGCGTGTCGGTGCCAAACACCCTGAACTGGGCCGTTTCCAGCGGGATCCACAGCTGCTCGTCCACGTTGCGCCAGCCCACCTGGCCCACCGGCTCCAGGATGCCGACGACCTCGAAGGCAATGCCGTTCATGTACAGGGTTTCGCCCAGCAGGCCTTCGGTTTCCGTGTCGAACTTCGCCGCTACGCCGTGACCGGCCACCGCGAAGCGACGTTTGGCCGCACCGTCGGCGCGGGTGTAGTTGCTGCCGGCCGCGAGCTCGTAGCCGTTCACGTCCTTGAAGTTCGGTGTCGTCCCCACCACCTGCAGGTTCTCGTTCTGGTTGCCGAGCTTGACCTGCAACCGGCTGGATTTCTCCGGCACCACGGCGGCGACGGTCTCGGCATCTGCCGCGATGGCCCGCGCGTCGTCGATCGTCAGTGTGCTGGTCTGCTGCGACACCCCGCGATGCATCATGCCGCCGCTGCTGATCGACAGGATATTCGCACCCAGCTTGTCGATCTGGTCATCGATGGCCTGTTGGGCACCCGAGCCCAGCGACACCATCGTAATCACCGAGCCGACGCCGATGATGATGCCGAGCATGGTCAGGAAGCCGCGGAACAGGTTCGCGCGGATCGACTGCAGCGCCACCGCGATCATTTCACCGAGAAGCATCGCCCTGACCTCATCCCTTAGTTCGGCCGTCCGCGCTGGCCGTTGCCGCGTTCACGATTGCTGTCGCGGTTGCCCTGCATGCCCGGGATGCCGGTGAACTGGCGCATGCGCTGCTGCAGTCGCTGCTGGGACTGCACGAGCCCCGAGCTCGGCAGCAGTATCACCGTCTCGCCCGCGTCCAGGCCCGTGTTCACCTCACTATAGTCCAGGTCCGTCAGGCCGGTCTCGACATTCACGGCCGTCAGGGTTTCGCCGTCCTGCACGAAGACCCAGTACTGGTTCGCAAAGCGATAGCGATCGGCCGGCGCTCCGCCTGTGGGTGCCTTGGGGCTCGCGTTCCCGCCGCCGAGCTGGGCCCGCACGTCATCCGGTGACAGGCCCACCAGCTGCGCGGCCACCGGGATGTCGCGGTTCGTGCGCAGGGCCGCCGTGGGGACGGCCACCGCGTCCATGCTTTGCGCGACGCGAATTTCCACGTCGGCGTTCATGCCCGGGCGCAGCAGGCCGGAGGCGTTGTCCAGGGTCATCAGCACGGAGAAGGTGGTGACCGTCTGTTCGGCCATGGCCTGGGGCTCGACTTTCAGCACCTCGCCCTCGAAGGGCTGATTCGGATAGGAAGTCACAGTGACCGTGACCGGCAGGCCGGGCTGGATCTTGCCGATGTCGGTTTCGTCCACCAGCGCCTTCACCTGCACGCGGGCGAGATCGGCCATTTTGAGCAGCAGCGTGCCGCCACCCACGTCCATGGTCGGGGACGAGATCACCTGGCCGGTTTCCACCAGCTTTTCGATGATTGTGCCGCTGATCGGTGCACGCACGTCGGTGTCTTCCAGTGCGATGCGGGCGTTTTCCACCTCCACCTGGGCACCGACGACCTCGGCCTTCGCATTGGCGAGCTCCAGCACGGTCTGTTCGTAGTCCACCTCGTTGATGGTCTTGGATTCGAACAGCGTTTTCGCCCGCTTCGACTGCGCCTGAGCGATGGACCGGCGGGCCAGCGCGGCTTCCAGCCGGGCTTCGGCCTGAGCCAGCTGGTTCTTCGGCACCCGCTTGTCGATCTGTACCAGCCGGGTGCCCTGTTCGAGGAAATCGCCGGTCTCGCCCGGGATGTCCAGGATTTCGCCGGAGGCTTTCGATTTCACTTCCACCGTCAGGAAGGGCTCGATCACGCCGGCGGCCTCCACGCTCACCACGATGTCTCGCTGCACCACTTCACCCGTCCGGTAGATCGCCTTTTCCACGGGTTTCTCGCATCCCTGGGCGAGCAGGGCCATCAGGAGCAGCGGGATCAGTCGGTTCACGATGTCGAATTCCTGGTGTCGGACTGCACGCGGCCGTCGAGCATCCTCACGACGCGTTCGGCGTGTTCGCCGACCTTGCGGTCGTGGGTCACCAGCACAATCGTGTTGCCGGCGCGGTGCAGTTCATCAAATAGCTCGAGGATCTCGGTCGCGGTCGTCGAGTCGAGATTCCCGGTGGGTTCGTCGGCCAGCAGGATGCTGGGTCGGGTGACGAGCGCCCGGGCGACGGCGACGCGCTGGCGCTGGCCCCCGGACAATTCGTTCGGCTGGTGGTCCAGCCGGGATTCCAGGCCCACCTGCCGCATGGCTTCCACCGCCCTCGCGAGGCGCTCCTTGCGGGCGATGCCGGAGTAGATCAGCGGGACTTCGACATTGTGCAAGGCGGTTGCCCGCTGCAGCAGGTTGAAGGTCTGGAACACGAAGCCGATCTCGCGATTGCGGACCCGGGCGAGCTCGCGGTCATTCATGCTCGAGGCCAGCTGGCCATTCAGCCAGTACTCGCCGCCGTCCGGAGAATCGAGGCAGCCGATCACGTTCATCAGCGTCGACTTGCCGGAGCCCGACGGGCCCATGATGGCCACGTACTCGCCCGGCCGGATGCTCAGGTCCACGCCGTCCAGCGCGTTGATCACCGTGTCGCCCATCCGGTACTGGCGCCGCAGCCCGCGGGTCAGGATCACGGCGCCCGAGGACTCGACGGCCCCGGCAGATTCCGGCGCGCGGGCGGGTGTGTGGATGGCGGTGGCGTCCATAGCTGCAAGTGTAAGGTGTGGCTCCCCCCAGCAGGCCGCCGAGCGGTAACATCTTGTAACGATGTGATCGTGGCTGCCTGGCCGCAACCTGCGCAGCAGCACCAGTCAGATAAAGTATAAATCCAATAAGATCAATAGGATAATCTGTTTTTCTAGAAAACTTGGAGGCTTGCTGGCGAGGCTTTGGCGCAATTAACCCCGGCGCCAGCGGTGAAACCGCGCCGCGACCTTTAGCGCCAGTGGCGAAATCCGCGCCTTCTGCCAGTTGCCAGCGGCATAGCGGTTCGCTTCGGCCAGGGTGGGGTAGATGTGGATGGTGTTCAGGATCTTGCGCAGCCCCATGCCGTACTTCATCGCCGTCACGTACTCGGTAACCAGTTCGGCGGCGTGGTAGCCCACCACGGTGGCGCCGAGTATCCGGTCGCTGCCTTGCTTCGTCACGATCTTCACAAAACCGTGGGCCTCGCTGTCGGCGATCGCGCGATCGAGATCGTCAATGCCATATTCGGTGACTTCGTAGGGTATGCCCTGGTCCTGCGCCTCGGCGGCCGTGAGACCAACTCGTGCGATCTCCGGGTCGGTAAACACAGCCCAGGGCATGACCGAGTAGTCCGCCTTGAAACGCTTGATGCCGCCGAACAGCGCATTCATCGCGCAAAACCAGCCCTGGAACCCGGCAGCGTGTGTCAGTTGATAAGGCCCCGTCACGTCGCCACACGCGAGAATCTGGGGCTGGGATGTCTGCAGGTACTCATTGACTGGAATGGTGCCGTTCTGATTCAGTTCAAGCCCCGCGTTGTCGATGGCCAGCCCGTCCGTATTGGCGCGCCGGCCGACCGCGACCAGCACTTGGTCGAAGGCCACCTGCTGCTCGCCGGCGTCACTGGAGCAGACTGCGACTTTCGCCTCGCCGCTTTGCTCGAAGCGCTCGGCCTTGTGGCCGGTCAATACCCGGATGCCTTCCGCCGCGAAGCTCGATGCCAGCGTGGCGGAGACGGCTGTATCTTCCCGGCCCAGCAACACGGGCGCCATTTCTACCAGCGTGACTTCGCTGCCGAGGCGCGCGAAAGCCTGTGCCAGTTCGCAGCCAATGGGCCCGCCACCCAGCACCAGCAGCCGGCGAGGCAGGGCTTCCAGCTGCCACACGGTGTCCGAGGTCAGGTAGTCGATGTCCGCGAGCCCCGGGATCGGCGGCACAAAAGGCCGCCCGCCGGTCGCGATCACGATGCTGCGCGTGGTGAGCGTGTCGCCGTTCACTGCCACCGTCCACGGCGAGGTGATGCGCGCGGACCCGCTGACGCAGTCCACGCCGAGACCGGTGTAGCGCTCCACCGAATCGTGCGGCTCGACCGTCGCAATGACATCCTGCACGCGTTGCATGAGCTGCGGGAAGTTCACGCGGAGCTCGCCGGCGTCCAGGCCGAATTCCTTCGCTCGCCTGATGTAGGCGGCGATTTTCGCCGAGCGGATGACCGCCTTGCTGGGGACGCAGCCGGTATTCAGGCAGTCGCCGCCCATTTTGTCCCGCTCGATCAGCGTGACCTTTGCCTTGGCGGCAGCGGCCACGTAAGCGGTTACGAGACCGGCTGACCCGGCGCCGATCACGACCAGGTTGGTATCGAACTTCCTCGGTCGGGTGCTAGCTGGTGCGGACACGGCGCAGTAACTCCACGGATTTCTTGGCGAGCAGCGGGAACAGGCCCAGCAGCACGAAAGACCCGATCAGGCCCGGCGACAGGATGTCGGCCGTGCTCTCGAGCTGGCCGAGCTGTGTGCCGGCGTTGACATAGACAATTGTGCCCGCCAGCATGCCGAGCTGGCTGACCCAGTAGAAGGTCAGCGCTTTCAGACGCGTCAACCCCATGGCCAGGTTGATCACGAAAAACGGAAACAGCGGCACCAGGCGCAGCGTAAAGAGGTAGTACGCGCCTTCGTTGTCGATACCCTGGTTGAGTTTCTGTGCGGTAGCCGCGAACTTCTGCTCCACGTAATCGCGCAACAGGAAGCGCGACAGCAGAAATGCCAGCGTGGCGCCCAGACTGCTCGCGAAAGACACCAGTATCGTGCCGATGACGAGCCCGAAAATCGCGCCGGCTGCCAGTGTCATCACGGCCGCGCCGGGAATGCTGAGCCCAGTGATCAGGACGTACAGCGCGAAGAAGCCGCCCACGGACACCCACTGGTTCGCCGCAACGAAAGCCGCGATATCCTGCTGGCTCGCGCGCAGTGACTCCAGCGACAGGAAGCGGCCGAGGTCGAACCAGAAGAACAGGCCGACCACCAGGGCCACCAGTCCGATCACGATCAGCTTTTTCTTGTCCACGCCATGACTCCTGGCGGCCACTGCGGGGGTTCGACCGCGGCCACGGGCCCGGGTTCACTCGCGTTTCACCGGCCGCCGAAACGCAGGTAACCTGTCACCCTCTAAAAGCGCGCCGCTGCATGGAGACCATAATGTATGAGTTCCAGGATTTCCTGATTGCCGGGCGGTGGACGCCGCCTCTGCGCGGTCGGCCGCTGGATGTGATCAACCCGGCCAACGAGAGGGTGGTGGGCCGGATCAGTCTGGGCGATGCAGAAGACGCCGACCGGGCCGTGCGCGCGGCGCGCGCGGCTTTCGCCAGTTATGGGACCAGCGAGCCCGCCGAACGCATGGAGTTACTGCGGCGTTTTATCTCGATTTACCAGCGCCGTTACGAGGAAATTGCCCAGGCAATTACCGCCGAGCTGGGAGCGCCCATCGGCCTTTCGCGCGAATCCCAGGCGGCGCTCGGCGTCGGGCACGTGGAAGCGGCATTGAAAGTGCTGGAGACGTTTTCCTTTCGCGAGCGCCGCGGCAACAACATCATTGCGCACGAGCCGGTTGGTGTCTGTGCGTTCATCACCCCGTGGAACTGGCCGATGAACCAGGTGGCCTGCAAGGTGGCACCGGCCCTGGCCGCCGGCTGCACCATGGTGCTGAAGCCGAGCGAAATTGCGCCGCTGAGTGCGCGGCTGTTTGCCGAGGTGCTGCACGAAGCCGGCGTCCCGCCTGGTGTGTTCAACCTGGTGAACGGCGACGGGCCCGGGGTCGGCCAGGCATTGTCCGGGCACCCGGAAGTCGACATGGTGTCGTTCACCGGGTCGACCCGTGGCGGCGTCGCGGTGGCGAAAACTGCTGCCGACAGCGTGAAGCGCGTGCACCAGGAGCTGGGCGGCAAGTCACCAAACATCATCCTCGACGCCGACGTGCTGCAGCAGGCTGTGACCGATGGCGTGCTCGACTGTTTCCAGAATACCGGCCAGTCCTGCAATGCGCCCACGCGCATGCTCGTGCCGCGTGACATGCACGCGCGCGCCGTGGAGGTTGCGCGCGCGGCAGCCGAAACCGTGGTCGTGGGCGACCCGCTGGATCCCGCGACCACGATGGGCCCGGTAATCAGCCGCCTGCAGTTCGAAAAGATCCAGGCCCTGATCCAGGTCGGGGTGGACGAAGGTGCGACCCTGGTCACGGGTGGGCCGGGTCGCCCGCCCGGCCTCGACCGCGGTTACTTCGTGCGGCCCACGGTGTTTGCCGACGTGGACAACAGCATGCGCATTGCCCAGGAAGAAATTTTCGGCCCGGTGCTGGCCATGATTCCGTATGACGGTGAGACCGAAGCGGTGCGTATTGCGAACGACACGCCGTATGGCCTGGCGGCCTATATTCAGGGCAGCGACCCGGAAGCGGTGCAGCGGGTGGCCGGGCGGCTGCGGGCGGGCATGGTGCACTGTAATGGCGCGTCCATGACGCTGGACTCGCCTTTCGGCGGCTACAAGCAGTCGGGCAACGGCCGGGAATGGGGCCCTTACGGCTTCGAGGAATTTCTCGAGACCAAGGCGATACTCGGGGTCGCCGTGGGCTGACCGGCGCGTTGCGCGCTAGGCGCGCGCCGCTTTGCCGGCCTGGGTAGCCGCGGCGCCCGGGCGCAGAGGCACCGCGTCGAGTACCCAGCCCTTTTGCTCGCGGCGGGCCTGGCTCGGGATCGCATAGGCCACGCGCTTGCGATCGCGCTCCACTCGGGCGCTGTCGATGCGCCAGCCCCGGCCTTCCCAGTCCTTGAGGTATTCGCGGTAGCGCGCGATGGGTGTGTCGGCACCGACAAAGAACTCGTGGTTGTTGCTGTCCGGTGTCTGCACCGGCTGAATCTCGACCAGCACATCGCGATCCTGCAGCGCGACCACTTCGTTGCGGCCCATGACCCGCTCGTCGTCCTTGGTATCTGTCAGGAAATTGCGCAGGTTCACCAGGTACAGGCGCGTGTTGCTTTCGTCCACCGGGGTTTCGAACAGGTACTGGTGAATCTGGATGTCCGGCGTGGGGTGGATGTAGGTCCAGATGCTGCACGGCCCGAAATGGCCGGTGCCGGCGCGGATCACCGCGTCTTCTTCCCGGCCCGACGCTTCGCGCATTTTCTTCTCGGCCAGCGGCGGGGCCAGCCGCTCCGACCAGAAGCCGGTGCCCCAATCCGTGTCTTCCAGCGTGGGTGACGGCATCTGGTAGTCGTCTTGTTCACCGGAGAAACCGTGGGTCGGGTGCACGTATTCGTTGTGCGCCGGGTCGATGCCGTTTTCCATCGAGCGCTTGTAGTCGAAGGCCCACTCGAAGTGCTGGATGGTGGCAGCCCAGCCGTCGCGCGGGCCGTCCGGACCGTACTCGTGATCAGGAATCTCCAGGATGGGTGGACGCTCTGCTGCCGGCAGGTCGCCGAGAAACGCGAAGACCAGCCCGTAGCGCTCTTCGGTCGGGTACGCGTCAACGCGAGCGCGGGCGGGGATGGTCGGGTTCGGCCCGAGTGACGGGATGCGCCGACAGTTGCCGTCACCATCGAATTCCCAACCGTGGTACGGGCACTGCACGCAGTCGCCGCGCACCTTGCCGCCGGCCAGGGAGCCACCGCGGTGGATACAGGTGTTACTGAGACACCGCGCCCGGCCTTCGCTGTCGCGAAACAGCACGAAGTCCAAGCCGAGCATGCGGCGCTTCAACGGTTGATCGGTGATTTCGCTGGCGAGGCCGGCGACGTACCAGAAATTGATGAACACGAGCCTGCCCTCTCGATGCGCGGCAGGGCGCTGGAGGCCGCAGAGAACGGGGCCGGCGCTTGGCCGGCCCCTGATCTCCGGTACACCCGGAGGTTGCACCGGTCACCCCACCTGTTGCGTCTCGGCAACGTCGTTCCCCGACGCGTGCGGGCAAGACTAACAGAGTTCGGTAGGCCGCGGGCCCGGCGTTGCTGGACGGTCCGCGCAGTGGCGCAGTGCAGTCGAGCCCGTTGGCGAACTATGGCGCAGCCGCAACACAACCTGACCGATTAACGGACAGGGTCCGGCGCGTGATTCCAAGGTCCTTGGCTTGACGAAGCCATAATGTCATATTCCTATGACGTTTATGACGGCACGGCGCGGGGGCGCCGACCAGCGGGGGGATGCACCTGATGCGACGTTGCACGGCGCCGCGGCGTTTCGCCTTGGCGAACTCGATACTTGGACTGGTCCTGGCCTCACTGGCACTGCCGGCCTGGGGGCAGATGGACGAGGTTGTCGTCACGGCGCGAAAGACCGAGGAAAGTCTCCAGGACGTGCCGATGAGCGTGACCGCGTTCACGCAGCAGGAAATCGAACGCAAGGGCATCACGAACATCGCCGACGTCGCCAAGTTCACGCCAAGCGTGCAGTTCGACGAATCCTTCGCCCAGAGTGACACGCGCATCACGATTCGCGGCCTTGCTCCCACCCGGGGTCGGCAAAATGTCGCTGTCCTGGTTGACGGTATCGATGTTTCCAGCGAGGCCATTACCAGCTCCGGTGGTTCATTGCTGATCAATACGCGCCTGCTGGACCTGGAGCGCATCGAGATTCTGAAGGGTCCGCAGACGGCGCTGTTCGGGCGTGCGGCTTTCGCGGGCGCGATTCAATACATCACGAAAAAACCGGCGGACGAGTTCGAATGGGACGTGTCTGTCGACGGCAACGACAAGGAGCAATACAGCATCAATGCCGGCGTCAGCTTCCCGATCCTGGATGAAATGCTCGGCGTGCGTTTCAACGCGTCGGCATGGGACGAGGACGGTTACTACAACAACCAGCTCACACAGGATTCGCTGGCCGACGACGAGGGCTACGGCCTGTCGATGAGTACCCGCTCCGCGTTCGACAACGGCCTGACCCTGAACTTTCGTGCGGAATTTACCCACGACGAGGGCCGGCCGTCGGCCCAGACCTTCCTGGGTTTCAATACCGCGGCGCCGCTGCCGCCAGAGGCCTTTACGACCTATACGAACGACCAGGGCCAGGTCGTGCCGGGTGCGGATATTAGCCAGTGTTATGACGGCAGGCCGCTGGACGGCGTCAACCCCACGGCCGATTTCATCGGCGCGATTTCCAGCCAGGCCACAACACCCAGTGACCGGACCATCGTCGAGAGGGCGCGGCGGATCATCACGCCGGGACTCGCCAATCAACTGGGTTTCCCGGACCCGGCAACGGCAACGGATGCAGACTATGCCGCCGTCATCGCAGCGAACCCGTTCCTGTACCCGTACTGCGAAGCGCAGACTTTCGCGCTGACCGGCAAGATTCCGGACGGCGGTGACATCACCCAACCGTTTGCCGGCACTGACCCGAGAAACGAAGGCCAGGATTACGAGGGCTTCGACCGCGACTTCTGGCGTGTCGCACTGAATGCGGAGTGGGCCCTCGACAAAGGCGCCTTCAACATGTGGGTCGGTTACCTGCGCGATCAGAACGATGAGACGCAGGATACGAACGCCTTCGGCATCCCGTCTACTAACCAGTTCCGCGATGGCAACGTCAATACTTTTTCATTCAACAACGAAAAGAAAACGGAGCAGTTCAGCTTCGAATTGCGTTATGCGACGGACTTCGAGGGGCCCCTGAACCTGGCCCTGGGTGGCCAGTTCTGGCACGAGGACGTAGATAACGACAGCAAATCGATTACCGCCCAGGCTTCCGGCAGCCACTGCTTCTGGAGCAGCCCCGCCGGCATCGCGATTCCCGGTACTGATACCTGCACGGGCTACACAGAAACCAGTGTGCTCGCCTACCAGCAGGCTGCGAGTGGTTTTCGCACTGGCGTGGCGAGCCCGGCAAACCGGGAAACGGACCACTATTCCTTCTACGGTGTCGTCGACTTCGAATTCGCACCCGCCTGGACGCTATCGCTGGAAGGCCGGTTCAGCTTTGAAGAAATCGATGTGGCTGGCCCCCTCGCATACGATCCGGATGCATCGGGCGGGCCGGGCGGGCTGAACCCATGCGGCATCTTCTTCCGCCCCTGTGAGCCTTTCGACCAGTGGCTGGCGGCGGGGAACTTTTTCGCGGACAGTTTCGATACCCAGGACCCCGACGACGGACCGGGACTACTGGCCAACATTCCCGATATCTGCTGGGAGCAGGATGCGGCCCGCGTGCAACGCTCGATCGATTTTGGCCCGTCCGACGATATCGACGGTGATGGTTTCGCCGACGGTGTCGACACCTTTAACCCGTGGTGCGTTGCCGGGCTCAACGACCAGGAGAGCTGGTGGTCGCCAAAAGTCATCGTCGACTGGGCGGCGACCGACGACGTGTTGTTGTTTGCGTCCTGGTCGAAGGCCCGTAAACCGGGCGGTTTCAGCACGCTGACCATCGGGTCTTCTTTCCTGGACCGCGAACTGGCGGAGTTCGATCCGGAAAAGATGGACGCGTGGGAAGTCGGTATGAATAGCGATTGGTTCGACCGCACGCTGCGGGTCAACGGTGCGCTGTTCTTCCAGGATTTCACCGACAAGCAGGTCCTGACGTCGGCGCTGGGCAACGATGGCCGCCTGGTGTCGAAGATCGAGAACGCGAGTGCTGCGGAAGTCTGGGGTGCCGAGGTGGACATCGTGTGGGCACCCGTTGCGCCGTTCCTGGGTGGTAACTGGCGCCTGTCGGGCGGTTACCAGCTGCTCGATTCGGAATACAAGGACTTCCGCGTGCGCACCGGCAGCTCGGTCAGGACCGCGGCAGCGGGCAATTGTGTTCCCGTGGCATCAAATCCGGGCGGTCCGTTGGATTTGTGCGAAGTGGATTTCAGCGGCAATGACCTCGAGAACTCGCCAGACGGGTCCTTTGCAGGCCAGATTCGCTACCAGCGCGACCTGTTCCGGGACCTGGAATTGTTCATCGAAACGGACGTGCAGTGGGTGGACCAGCGGTATACCGATGAGACGAACATTTCTTTCACGGATGATGTCTGGAACACGGACTTTCGCATTGGCGTGCAGGCCGACAACTGGGACGCGCTGCTGTACGTGAACAACGTGTTCGACGACGACACGACGCAGTCCACCGGCGGCGGCCCGGGGCTCGGCTGCTGCTTTGTGCTGGGCAGTGGCATTGACGTTGGCGGCGCAATACCGCGGTCGCAGGACGTCGTGATGGTGGATCTGCCGCTGTACCGGACGGCCTTCCTGCGCCCACCGCGGGTGATCGGCGTGCGCGGCAGCTACCGGTTTGGTGCTAATTGATTGTCACACGGGCACCGTCGCCGCGTCGTAGTCGAACAGCCCCAGGGTTTCTTCATTGATCAGCTGCTGGGCGTCGAAGTCTTCCGGTGTGGTCGACAGGTAGTTTTCCACCGCCGCGACCGAGCCGTGCATGGCCCGCTCACAGCGCCCGGCCCGGGCGCGTTCGTAGCGCGCCAGTGCACTCCCCAACTCGGGCGTGGCCGCAACAGCACGCGCGAGGACCAGCGCGTCTTCGATTGCGAGATTCGCGCCCTGGCCGATAAAGGGCAGCACCGGGTGGGCTGCGTCACCGAGCAGCGTGATGCGGTCCACTGACCAGGTCGCGAGCGGGTCTCGAGAGAACAGGCCCCAGCGGAAACAGCCGTCCGGGGGCGTCGCGGCCAGGATTTCTCTGGCGGCGGCATGAAAGTCCGAAAAATCCGCGAGCAGTTCGTCCACCGGTGCCTTGATATTCCAGCCTTCTTCAGTCCAGGCTTTGCGGCGAGTCGACGCCGCATAGTTCAGTAACCGCCCGTCGCGGAGCAGGTAATGCGCAAGCATTCGCCCGGGGCCAATGAATACGCCAGCGGGTACGGACATGGCAGCCCGTGACAGAGATTGCACCGGCACGAGGCCGCGCCAGACCGCGTAGCCGGTGAAGTGTGGCGCGTCGTCGCCAAACAGCCTGCTGCGTACCAGGCTCCTGATGCCGTCGGCGCCGATCAGTGCTGCAGCTGGTTCGCTGCGACCGTCCTGGAAGTGCAGGGTGACGGTGTCGCCGTCCTGGTCGCAGTCGGTCAGCCGGTGACCGAGCCGGATGCACTCCGGGTCGCGCGATCTGACCGCGGCAAGCAGCGTGTCGTGCAGGTCCGCCCGGTGGATCTGCCAGTAAGGCGCCCCGTAGCGACGCTCGGTGTCGGCGCCGCGTGTCACCTGCACCAGCCCGCGGCCGGTCTGATAGTGCTGGATGATCTGCACGTCCGGCGCGATCGCGACCGCGCGCAGGGGCTCTTCGAGGCCGAGCCCGATCAGTATCCGCGTGGCATTGGGCGACAGGGTCAGGCCCGCACCCACTTCACCCAACCGGTCCACCTGTTCGTAGACACGAACCCGCCGACCGGACTGCTGCAGCGCAAGTGCGGCGGTCAGGCCGCCGATGCCGGCGCCGACGATGGCAATCGTATCCTGCATCCGGTCTCCCAATGCCCGGGGCTTAGATTAAACCCGGGCAGCACGTATTATGACGCCCACGCACAGCTTTGAATCGCTGTCAGAGGAGTTGCCGCGATGCGCGATCTCGTGAAGCAGTTCGTAGATCAACGCCTGTCGCGCCGGGATTTCGGCGCCGGCCTTGCGGCGCTGGGGTTCAGTGCGGCGGCGGTGCAGTCCGTCGTCGGCTCCCTGGCCCAGGCCGCCGAGGCGGGCGCGGCCGCCGGCGTGCGCATGGAAGGGACCGGTTCGGAAGTCATGCTGGCCACGCTGCAGGCAGGCGGCGTGCGCAACATCTTCGGTACCACGGCCACCGGCATGTCGCCGTTTTTCGACGCGCTGGCATTGCAGTCGGACACCCGCATGATCCTGTCGATCGCGGAATCTCAGGCCACCAGCATGGCCCACGGCTATGAACTTGCCAGCGGCGAGACGGCGGTCCTGTTCGTGCCCGGCGTCGCGATCCCGAGCACGATGAACAACCTGTACAACGCGTGGAAGGATCGGTCGGCCATCGCAGTGTTCTCTGACGGCCCGAGCAACGAGTTGCCCGGCCGCGATGCGTTCCAGCAGATGCAGGACTGGCTCGAACCGATGGGGCAGTTCACCAAGTGGGTGTGGCAGGTGGATAACACCCGCCAGATTGCGGAAATGACGCGGCGCGCGATGAAGGTGGCAGGAACCGCGCCCGGTGGACCGGTGCACGTGCGCTTCCCGTTGAACATCCTGGGTGCGCCTGGTGTGCGGACTACGATCTATCCGCAGGACCGTTTCCGCGTCCCGGTAGAAATGCGGCCGAAGCCCGAGCTGATAGAAGCGACTGCGCGCGCGCTGCTGGAAGCCGAGCGGCCGATGCTCTGTGCCGGCGCCGAAGTGACCCGCGCGGGTGCGAACGACGCGCTGGTGGAACTCGCCGAACTGCTCGGCGCATCGGTGGCACAGGGTTTCAGCGTGTACGGCGACTTTCCGTTCCGCCACCCGCTGTTCGCCGGCTACTACGGGCTTGGCTTGCCGCGAGGCCTGGGCAAAACGGACGTGTTTCTGAACCTCGGCGCCCCGGCGCCGGATCCGGGATTGTTCACCGCCCCGGTGCCGCGGCGGGCGACCAACATACATGCGCGCATCGAATACGAGACCATTGCCAACACCTACCCGACCGATATCGCGATCGCGGCCGGCATGGGCGAGACCATCAGCGAACTGACCGAAGCGCTGAAGTCCATGGCCACCGCGTCGCGATTGCGCAAACTGGCCGCGCCACGCCTGGAAGCGGCGCGGGCGGAACAGAAAAAGGCCGACGACAAGCGCCTGGCCGACAGCCGCGAATACTGGAACGCGAGTCCTTTGTCATGGGAGCGCCTGTCCTACGAACTGGAAGAGGCGCTGGAAGACGATGCGATCGTGATCGCAGAGCTCGATTACCGCACACCCTTCAAGTGGATGGACCTGGGTTCGGACCGCAAGTGGCTCATCGGGCAGACCACCGGTTTTGCACTGGGCTGGGGGCTCGGTGCGGCCATGGGTGCGAAGGTGGCCCAGCCCGACCGGCAGGTGGTGTGCCTGGTGGGCGACGGCGCACTGCTGTTCGGCCAGATCGAGGCGCTGTGGACCGCGTCGCGCTATGACATTCCGACCCTGATCGTGGTGTTCAACAACCGCAGTTACGACAACGAACGCAATCGCATCCAGGACCGTTCACCGCTGATGCGCAACCAGGAAACGCGTGACCTGTGGAAAGACATCACGTGCTGGCTCGGCGACCCGGTGGTGGATTTCGCCGGCCTCGCCAGCAGTTTCGGTATCGAAGCGGCCACGGTGTCGACACCGGACGAACTGCGTCGCGCCCTGGACCGCGGCCTGGGCGTGATGCGCGAGGGGCGGCCGTTTGTGCTCGACGCGGTCATCACCCAGCTGGACCGCAAGGGCCGGCGCACCGAGCAGACCTGGTTTCCCGACATTTCCATTGCCGCTGAGCGCAGCCGCAAGGTCTGACCAGGATGGAGTTTTCGTCTTTCGGCAAGCGCTACACGCGCCATACCGGCGCGCGCGAACTGATGGACGACCTCGGCCAGGCGATGGCCAGCGACGAGCCGGTGATGATGCTGGGAGGCGGTAACCCCGCCCACATTCCAGCGGTGCTCGGGCTGCTGGCGGAAAGGCTGCGCGTCGTGGCAGACAACCCGCGCGAACTGCGCCGCATGCTGGCCGACTACCCGGCGCCGGAGGGCGAGGTGCGCTTTCGAACGGCGCTGGCTGCGCTGCTGAAACGCGAGTACGGCTGGCCCCTGGGGCCGGAAAACATCGCGCTGACCGGCGGCAGCCAGAGTGGCTTCTTCCTGCTGTTCAACCTGCTCGCCGGTGAATTCGACGACGGCTCGATGCGCCGCGTGCTGTTGCCGCTGACACCGGAATACGTGGGCTATACCGACCTCGGCCTGCAGGACGACCTGTTCGTTGCCCGCCGACCAGTCATCGAGTACCTGGACAACCGGCAGTTCAAGTACCACATCGACTTCGACGGGCTGCAGGTCGCAGACGACGTGGCGGCGATCTGCGTGTCAAGGCCGACCAACCCGACCGGCAACGTGCTGACGGACGCGGAGGTGCAACGGTTGGCCGGGCTGGCGCGCGACCGCAACATCCCGCTGCTGCTGGACAATGCTTACGGTCTGCCGTTTCCGCAGATCGTGTTCACCGACGTGACTCCCTACTGGGACGAAAACGTGATCCTGTGCATGAGCCTGTCGAAGCTTGGCCTGCCGGCCGTGCGCACCGGCATCGTGATCGCCCGGCCGGAAATTGTCGACGCCTTGACCGGCCTGAACGCGGTGCTGAGCCTGGCCGTCAGCAGCGTGGGCGCGGTGCTGGCGCGCGAATTGGTGGAGACGGGCCGGATCATTGAGTTGAGCCACGACGTGATCCGGCCGTTCTACCGCAAGCGGATGGAGCAGGCGCTGGGCTGGCTGACCGACGCGCTGGCCGGCTGCAACTACTACGTTCACCGACCAGAGGGTGCGCTGTTCCTGTGGTTGTGGTTGCCCGACCTGCCGATAACCACTGCCGAGCTCTATACGCGACTGAAGGCGCGGGGCGTCTACGTGTTGCCCGGTCATCACTTCTTTCCCGGGCTGGACGATGACTGGGACCACCGGCACCAGTGTCTGCGCCTGAGCTATGCGCAGGATCCCGACACGGTACGTCGCGGTATCGGCATACTGGGCGAGGCAGTCAAGAGCCTGCTGGGCTGATTCAGCCGGACCGGTTGTACCGCCCCATGACGGGCCTTATGCTCGGCTCCCTTTGAACGGGGAGCCGAGCCATGTCCGCGCCACAGGTCATGTTTGTTTTTCCGGGGCAGGGTTCCCAGTACCGCGGCATGGGCAGCGACCTGCATGATGCCCACGAAGAAGCCCGGGCAGTCTACGAGCGCGCATCGGCCGCACTGGGTTTCGACATTCAGCAGCTGTCTTTCGAAGATCCGCAGGATGAAATCGGTCTGACCCGGAATACCCAGCCGGCGCTTCTGGCCCACCAGGTTGCGTGCCTGCGGGTGTTTGAAAAGCTCACAGGCGGCGCGGTGCAACCGACGCTCGGTGCCGGCCACAGTCTCGGCGAATACACGGCCTTGGTGGCGGCCGGCAGTTTGAGCCTGGAAGACGGACTGCAGCTCGTGCGCACCCGGGGCGAGCTGATGGGTCGGCACGGCGAGGGCGGCATGGTGGCCCTGACCGTGGACCAGGCGACGGCGAAAGAGGTCGCCGATCGCTTCTATTGCCAGGTCGCCAGCTGCAACCTGCCGGAACAGACCGTGGTGGGTGGCCGCGATGCCGATCTCGATGCGCTGGTGAAATGGGCCGCGGAGCACATGCCGCGTAAACGCGCCGTCGCGCTGGCAACGGAAGGCGCCTTTCACACTTACCTGATGGTCACCGCGGCGCGGGAGTTTCGCACAGTGCTGGAAGCCACCGAGTTCGCCATGCCCGCTTACCCGGTGCTGTCGAACTACAGCGCGCAGCCCCACGAGAACGACGCGGACGCGATACGCACCCGACTTTTCTTCCAGCTGTTCAACCCGGTGAACTGGGTCGGTTGCCTGCAGACGGCGATGGCTGCGGGCATCCAGGCCTTCGTCGAGTTGGGTGGCGGGCTCGGCAAGGGTGAAGGCCCGGCGGAGAAACGGCCGAACCTGGAAGGCATCATCAAGAAGACGCTGAAGTCAGGCAGCTATGAGGCCGAGTACCTCGGCGCCATCAACCTGGCGACGCTGGAAGCCACGGCGGCGCGTTTCGCCGCCTGATCGCCGCTTTCCGGGCGGGGCGCGGAATTCTATTCTTCGCTGAAGACGTGTTCCGCGAAACGCTCGTCCAGGTCTTCCAGGCGGAGCATGCCCGTGGCGCTGGTGTCTTCCGGGTCCATGTCCGGCACGCCGGGGAGGCCCATGCCTGGAATCGGGGATTCGAACTTGGCGGGCTCCGCCTGCGGTTCCTGCGATTCAGCCGCCGCCTCCGGTTGAGCGGCCGCAGCCGCGGCCAGCGCGCCGTCCACGGTCGTCGTCAACTCCGGGGCGCGTTCCTTCGGTTCCGGCGCTTTCGGCGCGGGTGCCGCGTTTTCGTCGAGTACGAACTTCGGCGGGACCTCGTTCTGCTTCGGCGCGGCCGGCTTTGCAGGCGGCTGCGTGGCCTTCGGTCGGGGTCCCGGCGCTTTGCCGCCGAGGGTCCGCCAGCCGAGGCCCTGGGCCACCTGGCCTACCGCATCGGCGGTAACCCGCGGTGACTGGCGAAGCGCGGCTTCGGTCAGCGCCATGTCCATCATCGTATTGATCAGTCGCGGCACGCCGGCCACATAGCGGTAGACCAGGCCGGGGACTTCGTCGTCCAGCATGCCACCCGGATCGCCGCCCACCCGGCTCAGTCCTTCACCGATGTAGTTGCGGGTTTCGTCTTCGCTCAGCGGGCGGACGCGGTAGCGCACGGCAACCCGCTGGCGCAGGTGGATCATGCCGGGCACGTCGAGAACCTTGTGCAGCGTGTGCGGGCCCATCAGTACGACGTTCAGCCCCACGGACGAGTTGCCGATCAGGTGGGCGAGGCGGAGCAGGCGCTTCGCACGCTCGGCCGTCACCGTGCCCACGTCGATCGCGGCCGTCACACTGCGGCCGGCGCGATTCTGTTCGCTCACGGCAACGCGCAAACGGTGGGCCGACAGCGCTCCGCTGCCGTCGCCGGCATCCATGCCCAGGCCGAGCAGCAGCTGGTCGAGCAGGGTCTCCGGTTCCAGTTGCCGGATGTCCGCCCAGGCAATGGTCGCGTCGTCGCCGGCAATGGCGGCCGCATGGTTGACCAGGGCCGTCTTGCCAACGCCCGGTCCGCCGGAAACCACGGCTGCGGCGCCGCGACCGGCCATCACTTCGGCCAGCCGCGTGGCGGTGGTGTCCACGGTTTGATTCGGCACGCAAAACTGCGGGTCCGGCCCCTGGGTGTAGGGTCGGCCGTTCAACCTGAAGTGCTTGATATACATGGCTCTTTGGCAGCTCCGGAGACTGGGCGCAGTTTGGCCATAACGGCGCTTTGCCGCGATGAACGGGGTCACATAATTCGGCGTATCGTTAGCGCTTGCCGCGATGCGGCAAGCCGCCTCAGGGCGTGCGGAACAGCAGTCTCACGCCGAGGGTCTGGGGCTGCGGCAGATAGGCGTAGTACGCCACCGGGAAGGCGAAACCGCTGCCGAAGACGAACCCCTCCTGCTGGTCGATGAATTCCTGCGCGTAACGAATCGTGTCGTCATCGAACAGGTTCTCTGCATAACCGATCAGCGTCCACGTGTCGTTGCCGATGCCGAGCTGCAGGTTGGCCAGCCAGTAGCTGTCCAATGTGACCAGGTTGGCGATGTCCGCGTTGCGTTCGCCCTGGTAGTTGCCCGTCACCTGGGCAAACCAGTTCAGATCACGGCCAAAAGGGGCCTGCCGGTCGTAGCGCGCGAGAAAGGCGAAGGCGTGATCCGGGATCCCGACAATGTCGTTACCGGAAAAATCCCCTTCCGGATTCCCGGCCTTCACCTGGTTGCTGGTCGATGGATCGCCGGGGATCTCCGACAGGTTGAAGTCGTCGTATTCGCCGTCGACGTAGCTATAGCTGGCCGACAGCGTCAGGTATTCCATCGGTTGCCAGAGCACTTCTGCCTCGATGCCCCAGATGTCCACCTCGGCGGCATTGACCGAACCGGACCGCGGGATAAAGGTGCCGGGCGCGGGTGCGAACTGCACGAGCACCTGCTGGTCTTCGTAGTCGTTGTAATAGACCGCGCCGTTCAGGATCAGCCGGTCGTCAAACCAGCTCGTCTTCGCGCCGACCTCGTATGCCCACAGGTCTTCCTTGTCCACCTGGTTGAGATCCGGGTCGGTCAGGTCCGTCACGTTATAGGTCGGCGGTTTGATGCCCTTGGACGCTGACGCATAGACGAGTGCGGATTCGCCCAGTGAATAGTCCAGCGTGAAGCGCGGCACCAGGTTCGTATCGTCCACGTCGTCGTCGGGCGGCGGGCCGGGATAGCCCGGCGGCAGCAGGAAGGTCGGTGTCAGCGTGTTGGCCAGGCTGGCCGCGGTGTCGGCTTCTACCTCCACCTCGTCGTAGATCCAGCGAGCCTCGGCAGTGAAATTCAGCTGGTCGGTGATCGCAATGCCCAGCAGACCGAAAGCCGAGTAGCTCGTCGTGTCGCGCTCAATGGTCTTGCCGAATTCGCTGGTATCGGCGAAGGTGCACGGCACGCCGCTGCCACACGCCGCACTATCGGGGTCGCGAAACCACAGCCGGCTGTTATTGAGATCCGAGGCTTCTTCATAGAAGCCCTGCACACCCACGAGCCAGTTGAAGCGTCCCGGTACCGTGGGCCGGAACAGCAATTCCTGCTGCCACTGTTCGTATTCGAACTCGTAGTTGGCATCGGTGTTGTTACCGGCCGATGGCGGCGTAAAACCGAATTGCTGGGTGGTGTCCAGTTTCAGGTCCTGGTCGCTGTCGAGGTAACCGGTGCGAGACTCCAGGGTGAAGGCACCAACTTCCCAGTTGACGATCAGGTTGGCCCGCCAGGTTTCGACGTCCGTGCCGGGATAGTCGCTCGTCCCCACGCGCGGATCCGGCGACGCATTGATGTCGCGTTCCTTGGCCGAGATCTTGCCCACCACCGCAGCCAGTGAAGTACCGGCGACCGGACCGAGAATCGTGTTGGCTTTCACCGCCGCGATTGCCGGCGGGTCGAATTCGTCGTCCGTGTAGCTGACGTTCAGGTACGCGTCGAAGGTGTCGACCGGCGTCCAGAGCAGGCCGAGGCTCGCCCCGTCGCTGTCGCCGCCGCCGACTGCGTCTCCCGTGTTCGGATTATCGTAGTAACCATCCAGCGTGTACGCAGAACCCGCCAGCCGGAAGGCCAGCTTGTCCTCGATGATCGGGCCGGAGACGCCGGCACGGAACTCCTGGCGGCCGTCTTCAGGAGCGATGTCGAGGCTGCCGTTCGCGCTCCAGTCCATGGTCGGCCGGCGGGTGACGTAATTGATGGCGCCGGCGAAGGCGGCGCGTCCGTAAAGCGCTACCTGCGGCCCCTTGGCGACTTCCACGCGCTCGATGTCCAGCAGGCGCTGATTCAGCAGCGCGGAGCCACCGGCACTTTCCAGTTGTTCGCTGCCGGCGTCGATACCATCCACCAGGATTGCCGCGCTGGGTCGCCCGGCCCGGTTGAACAAACCGCGAATGGAAACCCGCGTGTCATTCGGCCAGAAACCCTGGTCGAACTGCAGGCTGGGCGTCAGGTCCGCGATATTCGTCAGGTCACGAACGGCCTCGATCTCGATCCGCTGTTCGCTGATCACGGACACGGCGACCGGGATTTCCTGCAAATTCTCGTCCAGTCGCCGGGCGGTGACGATGATGTCTTCCAGCGGTGCCTGGGCGGGCACCGTCAGAGGCGCGAGGATGGTGAACAGGCCGATAAGTCGGAAGTGGCGCCGAACAGCGGCGCAGCGAGGCAAGGCTGCCGGCATGTGTAACCCCCAATCCGGGCATTCCCCCGAAGCCCGATCACGTTTATTGTAACGCTCGTTTCGCGTCAGCCAATAGTGGCAGGCAGGGGAGGGGGAATGCCGTCATTGCAGAGTGTGGCCGGCTGGGTACTGCTGGCGGTGGCGCTGTTCGGTCAGGAGAATGTCGAAGCCATGGACGATACGAGTGCAGCGAGTCCCACGGTCCTGATCACCGGGTCCAACCGGGGTATCGGCCTGGAGTTTGCGCGCCAGTACGCGCAGTCTGGCTGGCGGGTGATTGCCACCTGTCGCAGGCCTTCGACGGCAACAGATCTCCAGGCCATCGCCGACGAGTATCCCACCGTGGTTATCGAAACATTGGATATCGCCAACCCAGTCAGCGTAGGGGCTCTTGCAGACAAATACGAAGGTCAACCCATAGACGTGCTGCTGAATAACGCGGCGCTGCTCGGCGATCCTCGCCCCCAGGTGTTTCCCGATATCGACTTCGATCTCTTCGAACGTATCCTGATGACGAATACGGTCGGCACGATCCGCGTGGTCACGGCCTTCCGGGACCACGTCAGGGCCAGCGAGCAGAAGAAGATCGTGGTGCTCGGCAGCGCGGCAGGTTCCATCAGCCAGGTCAGCGCGGCGCCGAACAGCTACCTGCCATACCGCGCCAGCAAGGCCGGTCTGCACCTGATCGCGCGGAACCTGTCGCTGCACCTGGCGGCGGACGGCATTGCGGTGGGACTGATCAACCCCGGGCTCGTCGACACGCGCGGCATCCTTGATCTCAAGCCCGGTGACCCGGTGCCGGAACAGTTCAAGCCCGTGATGCCGCTGATCGAGCAGGGCGTCATCAAGCTGCAGACTACCGAAGAGGCCGTGGCGGACATTCGCGTGCGCATCGACGAATTGTCGACGGAGGATCCGGGACGGTTCATGAACTATGACGGACGCGAGATGCCCTGGTAGGCGCGCACCGTGACGGGGCCCCCGGGTCGGCCCGCTCATCGGCACACGGCCGGGCCAAACTGGCCTCAGTCGATCGTGATACTGTGCTTTTTCGACCGCTTCAGTTTCGGCATCTTCAGTTCCAGCAGGCCGTCCTTGTAGGTGGCCTTGGTCCTGCGCCCGTCCACCGCGTCCGGCAGCGTGACCGTGCGTACGAACGCGCCCGCGCTGATTTCGCGCCGGTGGATATCGCCTTCGGTCTTCTCTTCTTCGTGGCGCGTCTTACCCTTGATGGTAAGGCTGCGGTCGCCGACGTTGATCTCCAGGTTTTCTTTGTCCACGCCCGGGATTTCGGCACGTGCGATGATGGCCGTGTCGCGGTCGATGATGTCCACTGACGGTGGCCGGCCTTCGAAGAAGCCAGTGAAATCCATCGTCGGCGGCCACTCCCAGTTGAGCGGATTCGGGAACCGGCTTTTGCGGAAACGCTCGAGGAGGGATTCCAGTTCGGCGATCGGCGCCAGCAGTCGGGATTCCAGGGACACTTCCGGCGCCGCTGCACTCTTCACCGGCGCCTTGGCCTTGGCGGCGGGTTTCTTCGCGGCTGCGGCCTTCTTCGCCGGCTTCTTGGCGGCTGTCTTTCGGGTGGCCGTCTTCGAGGTCTTTTTGCGGGTCGTCTTTTTCTTACGGGTCGTCGCCATAGAATCCACCTCGCTGAGCGTGCTGTATCGACCGGTAGAAACCACTTAAGGCTATTCTGCGGTCCACGCGGGCTGTATCCGTGAAATCACCTACTTCCAGGCTCAGGTCGCTGTTGACATGTCGGCGTGCAAGCTTGCGACAAAGGCCGAGCGCCGGACCGCGTGGCTCCTAGATTTCTTCAATCTCGAGTAGCGTGCCGCAGAAATCCTTCGGGTGCAGGAACAGCACGGGCTTGCCGTGGGCCCCGGTGCGCGGTTCGCCGTCGCCGAGCACCCGCGCGCCCTGCACCAGCAGGTGATCGCGCGCGGCCAGGATATCGGCCACTTCGTAACACAGGTGGTGCATGCCGCCGGCAGGGTTGCGTTGCAGGAACTTCGCGATCGGGGAGCCCTCACCCAGCGGATGCAACAGCTCGATCTTCGTGTTCGGCAGGTTCACGAAGACCGTGGTCACCCCGTGGTCCGGCAGGTCCTCGGGTGCCGACACGTCGGCGCCCAGCGTGTCGCGGTATATCGCGCTCGCTGCCGCCAGGTCCGGCACGACGATGGCGACATGGTTCAGTTTGCCTATCATTGCGCGTCTTTCTCTTTCCAGAATTCTTCCACCAGTGCATGCGCGGCCACGCGCGGTGAGCTGTGACCACTCGTTACCGCGGCTTCCAGCGCGGCGACGCGCTGGCGCACGGCGGGGTCGCCCTTCAGCGTTTCCAGCAGTTGCTCCGCCGTTTCGTCCCACAGCCATGCCAGCGCCTGCGCAGAGCGCGCGCGCGCCAATTCCCCGTTGGCCGTCATCGTGGCGCGGAACTTTTCTATCGTCGTCCACACGTCTTCGATGCCACGATTCTCCAGCGCCGAGCAGGTGTTCACCGGCACCTCCCAGTCCGGGTGGCGCGGGTGCAGGAAGCCGAGCGCGTTGCGGTAGTCGGCGGCCGCACGGCCCGCGGCGGCTTCCAGGTCACCGTCCGCCTTGTTCACGACAATCAGGTCGGCGAGCTCGACGATACCGCGCTTGATGCCCTGCAGCTCGTCGCCGCCGCCCGGCAATAGCAGCAGCATGAACAGGTCCGTCATTTCGGCGACCGCCGTTTCCGACTGGCCGACCCCGACCGTTTCCACCAGCACCACGCCGAAGCCCGCCGCTTCTGCCAGCAGCATGGTCTCCCGCGTGTGCCTGGCCACACCGCCCAGCGTGCGACCGGCGGGCGACGGGCGGATGAAGGCTGCTTCGCGGCGTGACAGAGTTTCCATGCGCGTCTTGTCGCCGAGTATCGAGCCGCCGGTCAGCGCGGACGACGGGTCGACGGCCAGCACCGCGAGGCGCTCGTCCCGGTCGATCAGGTAGTTGCCCAGGCTCTCGATAAAGGTGGATTTGCCGACGCCGGGCACACCGGAGATGCCGATGCGAATGCTGTTGCCGGCATGTGCCGCGACTTTTTCCAGCAGCCGGTCACCCGGTTTGCGATCTTCCGGCCGGGTGGATTCGACCAGCGTAATGGCCCGCGCCAGCGCCCGGCGGTCGCCCTGCAGCAGCGCATCGGCGAGTTGCTCCGGGTCGTGCCTGGCCATGCGCCGGTTCGCTACTCGAACTCGAGTATCGGCTGGTCGACGACCAGGCTCTGTCCTTGGTCGGCCAGGACCTTCGCGACCACCACGTCTTCGTCGGCGCGCAGGCTGTTTTCCATTTTCATGGCCTCGACTACCGCGAGTTCCTCGCCTGCCTTGACTTCATCGCCAGCCGCGACGGCCAGGCGCACCAGCAGGCCAGGCATCGGTGACAGCAGGAACCTGGACAAATCCGGCGGTTCCTTCTCTGGCATCAACGCGGCCAGTTCCGCCACTTTCGGCGACACGACCAGCGCTTCGACCTGGCTGCCTCGATGTGACAGCCGGTAGCGCAGCCCGACGCGGTCGAGCTGAAAACAGACCGGCTTGCCGTTCACCACCGCTTCGATCAGCGCCTGGCCTGGTTGCCAGCGGGTAATGATGCGATACACGTCGTCCTTGTCCGTGACTTCGAAGCCGCCGTCGACCGGCACCACGTTTACCGCGTGGGCGTCGCGGGCGATGATCACCGCGAATTCCGGCGACACGGTTTTCTCGTGGCTCGGCAGCTGGCCCTCCAGTTTGGCCGCGCGGTCCATCAGCGTGCGGTGCACCATCGCTGCGATGGCCACCGGCAGACCCGGCTCGTCATGGGGCACGTCGGCAGCGTGGAAGCCCTCCGGGTACTCCTCGGCAATGAAGTTGGTCGACAGCCGGCCCTCGCGAAAACGCGGATGTGCAAGCAGTGCGTTCAGGAAGCTGATGTTATGAGACACGCCACGAATCAGGTACGCGTCCAGCGCGTCGTTCATGTTGTCGATGGCCTGCTCGCGGTCGTCGCCGTAAGTGATGACCTTCGCGATCATCGGGTCGTAGTACATCGACACTTCGCTGCCTTCGCGAATGCCGGTGTCGATGCGCACCGTGTCGCTCTCGGCTGGGGGCTGGTAGTGAGACAGCCGGCCAATAGACGGCAAAAAATTGCGGAATGGGTCTTCCGCATACACGCGGGCTTCGACAGCCCAGCCCTTCAGGGTTACGTCCTCCTGTGCCAGCGGGAGTTTCTCGCCCGCAGCGACCCGGATCATCAGCTCGACCAGGTCCTGGCCGGTGATCAACTCGGTCACCGGGTGTTCCACCTGCAGGCGGGTATTCATCTCCAGGAAGTAGAAATTGCGGTCGGCATCGACGATGAATTCCACGGTGCCGGCGGAGCGGTAGTCCACCGCGCGCGCCAGCGCGACGGCCTGTTCGCCCATCGCCTTGCGCGTTTTCTTGTTCAGGAACGGGGAGGGCGCTTCCTCAATGACCTTCTGGTGGCGCCGCTGGATCGAGCACTCGCGCTCGCCGAGGTAAATCACGTTGCCATGGGTATCGGCCAGCACCTGGATCTCGATGTGTCGCGGTTCTTCGATGAACTTTTCGGCAAACACCCGCCCGTCGCCGAAGCTCGACACCGCTTCGTTCGTCGCGCGCTCGAAGCCGTCGCGGCATTCGTCATCGTTCCAGACCACCCGCATACCCTTGCCGCCGCCGCCGGCACTGGCCTTCAGCATCACCGGGTAGCCGATGTCCCGCGCAATCTTCACCGCGTGATCCGGCCCGTCGATGATGTCGGTATAGCCGGGCACCGTGCTGACACCGGCCTCCGCCGCGAGCTTCTTCGACGTGATCTTGTCACCCATGCTGGTGATGGCCTTCACACCGGGGCCGATGAAAGTGATGCCGGCAGCGTCCAGTGCTTCGGTGAATGCGGCATTCTCGGACAGGAAGCCGTAACCCGGGTGTACCGCCTGGGCGCCGGTGGCCTTGCACGCGTCAACGATGCGGTCGATGACCAGGTAGCTTTCCGCCGACGGGGCGGGGCCGATGTGCACCGCCTCGTCTGCCATGCGGACGTGCAGCGCGTCGCGGTCGGCGTCGGAATGAACGGCCACGGTCGCGATACCCATGCGGTGCGCCGTCTTCATCACGCGGCACGCGATCTCGCCACGGTTCGCAATCAGGATCTTGTGGAACATGCTCGGCGCCTTTCTACAGGGGGATGTTGCCGTGCTTGCGCCACGGGTTTTCCAGTTTCTTGTCGCGCAACATCGCGAAGGACCGGCTGACCCGCACCCGGGTATCGCGCGGCATGATCACGTCGTCGATATAGCCGCGGCTGCCGGCGATGAAGGGGTTGGCAAACTTCTGCCGGTACTCTTCGGTCCGCGCCGCGATCTTGTCTTCATCGCCGAGATCCTTGCGGAATATAATCTCCACCGCGCCCTTCGGACCCATCACCGCGATCTCTGCGCTGGGCCAGGCGAGGTTCACGTCGCCGCGGAGGTGCTTGGATGCCATCACGTCGTAGGCCCCGCCGTAAGCCTTGCGAGTGATGAGCGTGACTTTCGGCACCGTGGCCTCCGCGTAGGCGTACAGCAGCTTGGCGCCGTGCTTGATGATGCCGCCGTATTCCTGCGAGGTGCCGGGCATGAAACCGGGCACGTCCACCAGGGTCAGTATCGGGATGTTGAACGCGTCGCAGAAGCGCACGAAGCGGCCACCTTTCTTCGCCGAGTCGATGTCCAGGCAGCCCGCCAGCACCATCGGCTGGTTCGCGATCACGCCAACCACGTGGCCTTCGATACGGATGAAGCCCACGACGATGTTCTGTGCGTAGCCCGGCTGGATCTCGAAAAAGTCGCCTTCGTCGGCCACTTTCAGGATCACTTCCCGAATGTCGTAGGGTCTGGCCGGATCATCGGGCACCAGCGTATCCAGCGACGGCTCCAGTCGTGACCCGGGGTCTTCGGTGGGCCACACCGGTGCCTTCTGCCGGTTGTTGGCCGGCAGGAAGTTGAAGAAGCGCCGGGTCATGAGCAGCGCTTCGACATCATTTTCGAGTGCGAGGTCGGCCACGCCGGACTTGGTGGTATGGGTCGTGGCACCGCCTAGTTCTTCGGCGGTGACGACCTCGTGGGTCACGGTCTTCACCACGTCCGGGCCGGTCACGAACATGTAGGAGGTGTCCTGCACCATGAAGATGAAGTCCGTCATGGCGGGCGAATACACCGCACCGCCGGCGCACGGGCCCATGATGACCGAGATCTGTGGTACGACGCCCGACGCCAGCACGTTTTTCTGGAACACGTCCGCATAGCCACCGAGAGACGCGACACCCTCCTGGATGCGGGCGCCGCCGGAGTCGTTCAACCCGATCACCGGCGCGCCGACCTTCATCGCCTGGTCCATGATCTTGCAGATCTTCTCCGCGTGCGATTCGGACAGCGAGCCACCAAACACCGTGAAGTCCTGGCTGAACACGAAGACCAGCCGGCCGTTGATGGTGCCGTAGCCGGTCACGACCCCGTCGCCCGGAATCTTCTGTTCGGCCATGCCGAAGTCCGTGCAGCGGTGCTCGACGAACTGGTCCCACTCCTCGAAGCTGCCGTCGTCCAGCAAAAGATCGATGCGTTCGCGAGCCGTGAGCTTGCCCTTCGCGTGCTGGGCGTCGATGCGCCGCTGGCCACCGCCGAGTTGCGCCGCGTCGC
This sequence comes from Chromatiales bacterium, assembly GCA_020351875.1. Taxonomy (GTDB): domain Bacteria; phylum Pseudomonadota; class Gammaproteobacteria; order Steroidobacterales; genus J054. The sequence continues at coordinate 611,908 of CP070671.1, forward strand.
GTTTGTCGGCGAGTCGCTGGATGATGTCCTGCATGGATGGCTCCGTCGTTATTGTGACTCGTGTTCGGCGGGCGCCCGACCCGCCCAGCCTGCCGGGCCGGCGTCAGGCGGCCATGCGCCGCTGCCGCACCAGCCCCAGTACTTCGTGGGCCGCGGCCGGGATGTTCGTGCCCGGACCGAAGATGGCGGACACACCGGCCGCCTTCAGCTCGTCGTAGTCTTTCGGCGGAATCACGCCGCCGCAAACCACGACGATGTCACCGGCGCCCTGTGCTTTCAGCGCATCGATCAGTTGCGGTACCAGCGTCTTGTGCCCGGCAGCCTGGGACGAGACTCCCACCACGTGCACGTCGTTTTCGGTGGCGTGGCGTGCGCCTTCTTCCGGCGTCTGGAACAGCGGGCCAATGTCCACGTCGAAACCGAGGTCGGCAAACGCCGTGGCGATGACCTTGGCGCCGCGGTCGTGCCCGTCTTGCCCGAGCTTCACCACCAGCATGCGCGGCCGCCGGCCTTCTTCCTTCGCAAAGGCTTCCACGTCGCGCTGGATGCGCGCGAACTCTTCGTCGCCCTCGTAGGCCGACCCGTAAACACCACTGATGGACTGGATCACGGCACGATGCCTCCCGAAACTGTCTTCCATCGCATCTGAAATTTCACCGACACTGGCCCGTGCACGCGCTGCGGCCACCGCCAGTTCCAGCAGGTTGCCGTCGCCGCTTTCCGCAGCGGCCGTCAGCGCGTCGAGGGCCTGCCGGAAGTCTTGTTCGTCGCGACCGGCGCGGACTGCGTGCAGGCGCTGCACCTGCGCTTCCCGCACCGCGGTGTTGTCGATGTCCAGGACGTCGATTTCCGGCTCGTCCTCGCGCTGGTACTTGTTGACACCGACGATGACTTCCTCGCCGCGATCGATGCGGGCCTGGCGCAGCGCCGCCGCCTGTTCGATACGCAGCTTCGGCATACCGGACTCCACCGCCTTGGTCATGCCGCCCAGCTGTTCGACTTCGTCGATCAGCTTGCGCGCCTCGGCGGCGAGCGACGCGGTCAGGCTCTCGACGTAGTAGGAGCCGGCCAGTGGGTCCACGACCTTGGTGATACCGGTTTCTTCCTGCAGCACCAGCTGGGTGTTGCGCGCAATGTGCGCGGAGAAGGGCGTCGGCAGCGCGAGTGCTTCGTCAAAGGAGTTGGTGTGCAGTGACTGCGTGCCGCCAAGCGCCGCGGCCAGCGCTTCGACCGTGGTGCGAATCACGTTGTTATAAGGGTCCTGGCTGGTCAGGCTCACACCCGACGTCTGGCAGTGGGTGCGCAGCATCAGCGAGCGCGGGTCGTCCGATGCAAATAGTTCCTGCATCAGCTGCGCCCACAGCAGGCGCGCCGCGCGCAGCTTGGCCGCCTCCATGAAGAAGTTCATACCAATGCCGAAGAAAAACGACAGTCGCGGTGCGAACCGGTCCACTTGCAGGCCACTCGCAAGCGCCGCACGCACGTATTCGATGCCATCAGCAATGGTGAAGCCCAGTTCCTGGACGCACGTCGCACCGGCTTCCTGCATGTGATAACCGGAAATGGAAATCGAGTTGAAGCGCGGCATGTGGTTCGCCGTGTAACCGATGATGTCTGCAACGATCCGCATGGAGGGTTCCGGCGGATAGATGTAGGTGTTGCGGACCATGAACTCTTTCAGGATGTCATTCTGCAGGGTCCCGGTAAGCTGCTCAGGTTTCACGCCCTGTTCTTCGGCCGCGATGATATACATCGCCATGATCGGGATCACCGCGCCGTTCATCGTCATGGACACGGACATCTTGTCGAGCGGGATGCCGTCGAATAGCGTCTTCATGTCTTCGACGGTGTCGATGGCTACGCCAGCCTTGCCGACATCGCCCACCACGCGCGGGTGGTCGGAGTCGTAACCACGATGCGTGGCCAGGTCGAAGGCCACGGACAGGCCGGTCTGGCCCGCCGCCAGGTTCTTGCGGTAGAAGGCGTTGGACTCTTCGGCGGTGGAAAAACCGGCGTACTGGCGCACGGTCCAGGGTCGGCCCGCGTACATCGTGGCTTTGGGGCCCCGGGTGAACGGTGGAAAACCCGGCAGGGTGTCGAGGTGCTCGATGGCTGCCAGATCCTCTGCTGTGTACAGCGGCTTGACCGGGATGCCTTCCGGGGTCATCCAGACCAGGTCTTCAGGGTCGCGGCCTCGGCCTTCCTTCCGGGCCAGTTCCTGCCACTGCGCCGTCGAGGGCTTGTTCTTGTTTGCCATCCGGTCTCAGTCCTCTGAGCGCGCGTTGATCGCCGCGTGCAGGGCCAGCACCCGCTGCGCGGACTCCGCGTGCAGCGCTTCTATCATTTGTCCGTCTGCCACCGCGACCCCCTGGCCCGCCGCGTCGGCTGCCTGCCAGGCGGCGACGATGGCCTCCGCCCGCCTCACATCTTCGTCGGTTACACCGAAGATCTCGTTGGCCGGGGCGATCTGCGCGGGGTGAATGAGTGTCTTGCCATCGAAGCCGAGGCTTTTGCCCTGGGCGCACTCCCGAGTGAAACCCGCCTGGTCCGCCAGGTCCCCATACGCGCCGTCGAGTATATCAAGCCCCTGCGCGCGCGCCGCGAGGATGGCCGCGCCCATCGCATGCAGCAGCCCGGTGCGCGCCGGATCGGCGGGCAGGCGCAGGGCTTTCGCCAGGTCGTTGTTGCCCATCACGATGGCCTGCAGGGCCGGCTCCGCCGTGGCGATGAGGTCGACCTGGCGGATCGCATCCGGGGTTTCTGCCATCACCCACAGGCCCAGGTCTGTGGCCGCGCCCGCCACGCGCAGCGCGCGCCCGGCCGAGGCCACGTCTTCCGGGCCGTTTACCTTTGGCAGCAGGACCGCGTTGGCCTGGCTGCCGGCGACCGCGTTCAGGTCGTCTTCGTGCCAGGGGGTGTCGGGGGCGTTGACCCGGATCACGAGCTCGCGGTACCCGTAGCCCCCTGCGCTGATTGCGTTCAAGACGGCGGTCCTTGCTGCGGTTTTCGACTGCTGGGCGACGGCGTCTTCAAGATCAAAGATCAGCGCGTCGGCGGGCAGCGTGCGCGCTTTCTGCAGCGCCCGGCCGTTGCTGCCCGGCATGTACAGCACCGAGCGCCGGGGTTTGATAGGGTTGTTCATGACAAAAGCATAACCCAATAATTTTGTTGGGTTTCATTGGGGGCAGTGTTGTTGCGCAAGCTCGCCTACGTGGTCCTGGCGCTGCTGTTGCTGACCGTCGTCGGCAACTGGCTGTTCCTTGCGAACGTGAACGACTACCAGGCCGACGGCGAGCGGCAGATGGCGGTACTCGACGCCCCGGTGCGGGTGGTCCGGGACGGGCAGGGCGTACCGTACGTGTTTGCCGACAGCCTGGAAGACGCGATCCGGGCCCAGGGCTTCGTCACCGCCCAGGACCGGCTGCTGCAGATTGAAATCACCCGGCACCTCGTGAACGGCCGGCTGGCCGAGGTGCTGGGCGAGTCGGTGCTGGAAACGGATCGTCGCCACCGGGTGGTGGGGCTGCACCGCCACGGCGCGCGTCGGGCTGCCGGGCTCAGTCCCGCCGGACGTCGTATCACCGACTTGTACCTCGAGGGGCTGAACGACTACATCCAGAATCACCGCGACGACCACCCGTTCGGGCTGAAGCTGCTGGGGCTGGAAGCGCAGCCGTGGACCCTGGCCGACGCGATGAGCCTGCGTACCTTCCTGAACTGGGCCAGTTCCCAGAACCTGGGCAGCGAACTGGTCGCCCAGGCCATCGTCGACAAGCTGGGCGCCGAGCGGGCGCAGCAGATCCTGCCGCTGAGTCTCAATCCGGACGACGGCAGTGAACGCGAAGTTTTGGTCCCGCCCGTATCCGGCCTGTCCCTGCGCGCCGCGGCCGGCTGGTACCAGGCAGGGCCGCCGGCATTTGCGCTGGGCAGCAACAGCTGGGCGATGTCCGGCACCCGGTCGGCGGGCGGTGTCCCGGTGCTGGTGAACGACCCGCACGTGGATTCGCGCAACCTGCCCGGCAACTGGCACCCGATTGGCCTGATCACGCCCGAGCTCCGTGCGGTCGGTCTCGCCGGCGCGGGCGTGCCGGGTTTCGCGGTCGCGAGAACCACGCACGTGGCCTTCGGCGTCACGAACGCCTATGGCGATGTGATCGACCTGTACGTGGAAACCGTCGATCCGGACAACCCTGATCACTACCTGGAGGGCGAGCGTTCCATTGCGTTCCAGGTGATCGACGAAACACTGAAAGTGCGTGATCGCGGCTCGGCAGCCGGTTTCCGGGAAGTGCCGCTGACCATTCGCCTGACGCGCCGCGGCCCGGTGATTTCCGACCACGGCATGACGCTGGCGGACGGCCGCGCCATTTCCATGCGCTGGACCGCTGCGGAAGCCGACGGCCCGGAACCTGGCCTGGACCGGCTGATCATGGCGCGCAACGTGGAAGAAGCAGCGGCACACATTGCACAGCTCGATGCGCCCTACAACTTCAACGTGGTGGATACCGCGGGCAACATTGCCCACATCACGGCGGGCCGGGTACCGGTGCGCACGCGGGGCGACGGCGCACTGCCGCGGCCGGTCACCGATGGCAACGATGATTGGGCCGGTTACATTGCCGCGGATGCGATGCCGGGCTCGCGCAATCCGTCGCGGGGCTGGCTCGGCAATGCCAATCACCGCATCGTGCCGGGTGACTACCCCTTCGCCTATTCGACCTATTTCGCGGCGTCATGGCGCTACCGTCGAATGCGGGAGCTGCTCGACGGCGAGCAACGGTTCGCCGCGGAAGACCACTGGCAGTTCATGCGCGACACAAAGAACCTGATGGCGGCCGGCGTCGCGCCGGTCATGTCAGTGGCCCTGGGTGCAGACCCGGCGCTGGCCGACCTGGGCGAGCGGCTGGCCGGCTGGGACCACCATGACGACACCGATTCGGTGGCCACCACGATTTTCCAGGCCACCTACCGGCATTTCGCGCGGCTGACTTTCGAAGACGAACTCGGACCGGAACTGACGGCACGCATGCTGGCGATCTACTACTTCTGGCATGAGCGACTGTTTCGCATGGTGCAGGACGGCGCCCCGGACTGGTTCGACGACGTGCGCACGCCGGCAACCGAAACGCGCGACGACCTGTTCCGCCAGGCCGCCGCCGCCGCGCGCGCGGAACTCACCGCATTGCTGGGCCCGGATCCGGCCGCCTGGACCTGGGGCAGGGTGCACGAAGTGAGTTTCTTCAGCCCGTGGGTGCCGGGCAAACGCGCCGCCGGCATCCTCGGCGGCGGCAACCGGCCGGCGCCGGGCTCCGGCGAAACCCTGAACCGGGCCGGCTATGCATTCGGCTCACCCTACGATGCCAAGTTCATAGATTCTCTACGCTTTGTCGCGGATCTATCTGATCCAGATAAGATTTGGTCGGTCCTTTCCGGCGGCGCCAGCGGCCGCCAGTTCGACCCCCACCTCAGCGACCAGGTGGACCCGTGGCTGTCCGGCGAGCCCCGCTACCTCTGGTTCAGCGATGCCGCCATCGCCGCCGACGCCCGCTCCGAGCTGCTCCTGACGCCCAACTGACCCACCAGCAATCACCCCGCTACCCGCGGGCCAAACGCGGCAAGGCAAGGATCTGCGGCTTACCCACCAAGGTTAGGTCAGGCCGCGCTGGGGATGTTTTTCCGGAGCGAATCTGAGACCCAGGCTCCGCCCCCAGCATGGCCGCGAAGCGTCTTTGCGGGATGGGCTGTTAGGCGCGAGGAGCGTGGTGTGGTCATTCCACATGAGTGACGAGCAACGCCGCAGCCCGCCCGCAAAGGCGCTTCCCTTCGGGTTTCGACCCACAGGCCCAACTGCGTCGTTAATCGCCTTGCGAATGCGCGACGGCCATTCGACGCGGCTCGCGCCTAGCAGTTGAGCCTGTGGGCCAGAAACGCGGTCATGCTGGGGGCGGAGCCTGGGTCTTGAGCGTAGGAAAACGCATCGCCAGGAAAGCGGCCAGACCACCGGGCGCTGAGTCAGGACACGCCGATTTCCTGCTGGCCTGTCAGGCCTGGGCGGGCCCCGCGAGGGCCGGGTCCGGCTTATCCGGCCGGATGCCCCAGGCCTCTCCACTGTCCTTCAGCTCCTTCGCCTTCACGACCCCCGTTTCTGCCAGCGACGCCATTGCGGCATACGCGATGTACTCGGCGCTCACCTCGAACCAGTCGCGAAGATCCGGTCGCGATTCACTCAGGCCGTAACCATCCGTACCGAGCGTGACGTAGGGTCCGGGTACCCAACGCGCGATGCTCATTGGCAGCGCTTTCATGTAGTCGGTGGCCGCGACGAATACACCGCTTTCCCCGGCGAGGGTGCGCCGCACATACGGTTCCTTGTTCTCGCCCCGCAACAGGTTGCGGCGCTCCACGCGCAGCGCTTCACGGCTGAGTTCGTTGTAGCTGGTCACGCTCCAGACGTCGGCGGCGACACCCGCGTCGGCGAGCAGCTGCTGCGCGCGCAGCACCTCGGTCATGATGGCCGCGCTGCCGAACAGGTGCGCCCGGCGGCCTTTCTTGGCGTCGACCGGGCTCGGCGAGTAACGGTAGATCCCGCGGATGATGCCTTCCTCCACGCCGTCGGGCATGGGAGGCATCACGTCGTTCTGGTTGTGAATCGTGATGTAGTAGAAGACGTTTTCCTGCGCCTCGTACATCCGCCGGATGCCCTCGCGAATGATCACGGCCAGCTCATACGCGAAGGCCGGGTCGTAGCTCAGCAGATTCGGCACGGTGCTGGCGAGAACTTGCGAGTGGCCGTCTTCGTGCTGCAGACCCTCACCGTTCAGCGTGGTGCGGCCCGAGGTGCCGCCGAGCAGGAAGCCGCGGCTCAGCATGTCGCCGCAGCTCCAGATCATGTCGCCGACGCGCTGGAAGCCGAAGATCGAATAGAACACGTAGAATGGGATGGTCGGCACGCCGTGCACCGCGTAGGCGGTGCCGGCGGCCAGGAACGAGGCCATCGCGCCGGCCTCGCAAATGCCCTCCTGCAAAATCTGGCCGTCCTGCGCCTCGCGGTAGGGCATCAGCGTGGTCGAGTCCACGGGCCGGTACTTCTGGCCTTCGAAAGAATAGATGCCGGCCTTGCGGAACAAGGCCTCCATGCCGAAGGTGCGTGCTTCGTCCGGCACGATGGGCACCACGTACCTGCCGAGTTCCGGGTCATCCATCAGCTTGGCCAGCATGCGCACGAAGGCCATCGTGGTAGACAAGCCCCGCTCACCGGAGCCCTTCAGCTGATCCTGGAACACCTGCAGATCCGGTGGCGTCAGGGTAGGGCAGTCGATTTGCCTGATCGGCCACGGCCCCCCGAGGGCTTCTCGCCGTTCATTCAGGTAGTGAAGCTCCTCGCTGTCGTTTGCCGGCCGGTAAAACTCGGCCCGGGCCGCGGCTTCCTCGTCCAGCGGAATGCCCAGGCGCTTCGCCGTGTCGAGGCGCTCCTCGCGGCTCAGGTTCTTCTTCTGGTGGACGACGTTAGAGCCTTCGTAGCCCTGCATGCCATAGCCCTTGATGGTCTTGATCAGGATCACGGTGGGTCGGTCGGTCGTCGAGGCCGCTTGTTCAAAGGCCGCGTGAATCTTGTGGTGATCATGGCCGCCGCGCTTGATCACGCGGATTTCTTCGTCGGACAGTACGCTCATGATGTCGGCCAGCCGCTTGCTGTCGCCGACCCAGTGCGCGCGCACCTCCGGGCCGCTGGCCACCGAGTACATCTGGTAGTCACCGTCTACCGCCCGGTTCATGCGTTCCTGCAGCACGCCGTCGTGGTCCATCGCAAACAGCGGGTCCCACTCGCCACTCCAGATCACCTTGATGACCTGCCAGCCGGCACCGCGGAAGCTGCGTTCGAGTTCCTGGATGATCTTGCCGTTGCCGCGCACCGGACCGTCGAGGCGCTGCAGGTTGCAGTTCACCACCATGATCAGGTTGTCGAGGTGCTCGCGCGCAGCAATATTGATGGTGCCGAGCACTTCCGGTTCATCGGACTCGCCGTCGCCGATGAAGGCCCAGACCTTGCCGCCGTTTTTCGGTTTCAGGCCGCGATTCTCGAGGTACTTGACGAAGCGGGCCTGGTAGATCGCGCTCGGCGTGGACAGGCCCATGGACGCGCACGGCATCTGCCAGAAATCCGGCATGTTGCGCGGGTGGGGATAAGAAGACAGGCCACCCGCGGGCTGCAGTTCGCGCCGGAAGTTGTCCAGCTGTTCGGCCGTCAGCCGGCCTTCCAGGTAGGCGCGCGCATAAATGCCCGGGGCGGCGTGCGCCTGGAAACTGACCAGGTCGCCGCCGTACTCCGGCCCCTTGTTCCGGAAGAAGTGGTTCAGGCCCACTTCCATCATCGTGGCGGCGGACGCGTAGGTGCCGATATGGCCACCGACACCCGTGCCGCCGTCATAGGCGCGCAGCACCATCGCCATCGCGTTCCAGCGCAGGATGTTCTCGATGCGCTGTTCGAGTTCAATCGGGCCGGGGTAGGCGGGTTGCTGGGCCAGCGGAATCGTATTGCGGTATGGCGTGTTCAGGGTCGCGTCTTCGACGATCACGTTCTCGTCCGCGAGGTAATCCCGGACCGCGCGGAAAATCGCCTTGGCCCGCTCCGGGCCCTCGGCCTGCAGCAGCGATTCCATGGACTCGAGCCACTCCTGCAGCTCCTGGTCGTCGGCGGGGGGGATGTCAGCGCGGCGGGTGGCCATAGGCTGGTCGCTCCGTAACACGGGTCTGATGGCCGCAAGGCGGCGGATCAAATATTGTGCCTCACGACGGCAGCGACTGCAGAAGGGGAAACACCTATGGACGACATAAGGGACGACGACGCGGGACTCGATCGGCGGATGGCCATGGGCCTGCTGCTGGCCCTCGGTGGCATGGCGGCAGGCAGCCGGGCCGAGGCCGGGGGGCATGTGGGCCGCCGCCCGGCCGCGCCGCCCGTGGTAAAAGACCAGCTTTACCGGGAGATCGAGGTGGTGCTTGAGCAGACCCGCGACATCTGGAACAGTCAGGATTTCGGCCGCCTGAAAGAGGTGTGGGACAGCGACGACCCGCAGCCCTGGTACGTGCCGGAGGAGATCGAGGAGCCGTTTTTTTCCTGGCCGCAGATCGACCTGTACTGGAACCCGGGGCGGCGGACACTGAAGGCCTTTCGCTGGGATTTTTCCGACCTGCGCGTGAAGGCGCTTGCCGACGATCTTGCGCTGGCGATTTTCGATCACTACTACGAGATCGAGCTGGCGGTTGGCCCGCCGACGCCGCCCACGGCCGGCTTCGATCGGTGCCTGACAATTTTCCGGCGCAAACCGGAAGGCTGGCGCCACATTCTTTACGCCCAGTGCCCGCTCGGGCCAGACACTTATGTGCGCGCACTTCGCCAGCGCATCGTGCGCGACGACTTTGCCGCCTTCCGCGATTCACTGGCCGACGGCAATGGCTGAGTCGGGCACTACGCGCAGAGCCTTGCTGGGAACTGCACTGGCGTCGCCGTGGCTTGGCGGGCTGACGGGCGTCGTCGCGGGCTGGCCGCGTGATCTGCTGGCCCGGCCGGAACTCGCGATTCCAGAACGCCCATCCCAGGCGCTGGATGTCTTCCAGCTGAAAGCCGTGGCCCGCCAGGTGCTCGACCAGCCCACGTGGCATTTCGTGCAGAACGGGGCCGACGACGGCAAGACGATGCACGCGAACCGCACCGCGTTCGATGCGTGGCAGATTCGCGCGCGCCGTTTGGTGGATGTCAGCAGCACCGACATGAGCCTGGAACTCTTCGGCGACACGCTGGACAACCCGATCCTGCTCGCGCCGGTGGGTAACCAGCTCGCGTTGCACGCAGACGGCGAACTGGCCAGTGCGCGCGCTGCGGGCTCCAGGCACGTGATGATCTGTTCCACGGTGACCAGCTATCCCATCGGGGAAATCGCGGCGGCCGGCGGCGGGCCGCTCTGGTTCCAGCTCTACGCGTCACCGAACGAAGCTTTGATGCGGCACCTGATTGCCGCCGCCGAGTCTGCGGGTTGCCGCGTGCTGGTGCTTACGGTGGATTCGGCCACACGCGGTAACCGCGAGGGCGAACGCTGGTTTGCGAAGCAGATGGATCGCAGTCGGTCCCGCCTCGGCAACTTCGAGGGTTACGACGGGCCAAAGCGCATCGGCAACCCGGCCGCCACGTGGGAACTCGTCGACTGGCTGCGGCAAAACACGCAGATGCGCATCGTGCTGAAAGGCATCGTCACGCGTGAAGATGCGGTGCTCAGCGTGGAGCGCGGTGCAGACGGCATCATCGTGTCGAACCACGGTGGGCGACAGGAGGAGAGCGGTCGCGGCACGCTCGAGAGCCTGCCGGAAGTGCTCGACGGGGCAGGTGGACGCATCCCCGTGCTGATCGACGGCGGCTTTCGTCGCGGCACGGACATTTACAAGGCGCTGGCCCTCGGCGCGCGCGCAATCTGCATTGGCCGGCCGTACCTGTGGGGGCTCGGTGCCTTCGGTGAAGACGGGGTGGCGCGGACGCTGGCGCTGCTGCGCGCCGAGCTGAAACGCATCATGCAGCTGGCCGGCACGCCGCGGCTCGCGGATATCGGCCCGGCGTCACTGGTCCGTCGGGGTGCCTGACCGCTTCAGCCGTAGAGGCGGGGGGTCAGTACCGTGTCTGCCGCGTCATCGTCCGCAAAGCTGTCCGGGTAGTCGCGGTTGAAATGCAGACCCCGGCTCTCGTGGCGGGCCAGTGCGCTGCGGATAGTCAGCTCTGCGACCAGCGCGAGGTTGCGCAGCTCGATCAGGTCGCTGGTCACGCGGAAGTTGCCGTAGAAGTCCGCAATCTCTTCCTGCAGCAGTTCTACCCGGTGGCGCGCGCGCTCCAGCCGCTTGTTCGTGCGCACGATGCCGACGTAATCCCACATGAAACGGCGCAGCTCGTCCCAGTTGTGTGACACGACGACGAGTTCATCCGGGTCCGTTACCCGGCTTTCGTCCCAGGCAGGGGCGGGCAGCTCCGGATCACCGAGAGTCTGCAGGTCGGCCAGGATGCGCTTGTGTGCGGCCTCGGCGAAGACCAGGCACTCGAGCAGCGAGTTGCTGGCCAGGCGGTTGGCGCCGTGCAGCCCGGTACAGGTGCACTCGCCAACCCCGTAGAGCCCGAGGATGTCGGTGCGCGTCTCCAGGTCGGTGACGATGCCGCCGCAGGTGTAGTGCGCCGCGGGCACCACCGGGATGGGTTCGCGCGTGATGTCGATACCGAATGCCTCGCAGCGTTTTGCGATGTTCGGGAAATGCTGGCGAATCTCGTCTGCCGGCCGGTGACTGATGTCCAGGTACACTGAGTCGAAGCCGCCGCGCTTCATTTCCGAGTCGATCGCCCGCGCCACGACGTCGCGGGGTGCGAGTTCCGCGCGTTCGTCGTGGTCCGGCATGAAGCGGTGACCGTTCGGCAGCACCAGGATGCCGCCTTCGCCGCGCAGCGCCTCGGAAATCAGTACCGACTTCGCCATCGGGTGGTAGAGATAGGTCGGATGAAACTGCACGAACTCGAGGTTGGCCACCCGGCAACCCGCCCGCCACGCCATCGCGATGCCGTCACCGGTGGAGGTATCCGGGTTCGTCGTATAGAGATAGACCTTCGACGCGCCGCCGGTCGCCAGGACTACGGTGCGGGCGGTCAAAGTGGCGACCCGCCGATTATTGGCAGCCAGCGCGTACACGCCGATGCAGCGATTCGGTTCCACACCGAGCTTCGCGGTGGTCACCAGGTCGATCGCAAGCAGGCCTTCCAGCCACCGGATGCCCGGGTGCCGGCGCGCCTGTGCGGTGACGGTATCCATCACCGCCTCGCCGGTGGCGTCGGCCACGTGGGCCACGCGTCGGTGGCCGTGGCCACCCTCGCGCGTGAGGTGCAGGTCTTCGCCGCCGGCCGTGCGCGTGAACGGCACCCCGCGTTCCTGCAACCAGCGGATGCTGTCCGGGCCACGGCGGGTCACCATGTCCACGGTATCGGCATGACAAAGCCCGCCGCCGGCCGTTTGGGTATCCTGCGCGTGTAATGCTGGCGAGTCGTCGGCCCCCAGCGCGGAGGCGATGCCGCCCTGGGCCCAGTGGCTGGCACTCTCCGCCGTGCTCTTTTTCGTCATCAGGCCCACGCGGCAGCCGTCGTCGGCCAGGCGCAGGGCCAGCGCGGTGCCGGCAAGACCGGCACCGATGATCAGGACGTCAAAGTCGGCGGTTGGCACGCGCTGTCCGGCGGGTCAGCCCTGCCCCGGGCCCCGCCCGATGGCGAGCATCCGGTCGAGGGACCGCCTCGCCCGCCGGCCGAGTTCCGGATCGAGCTCCACCTCCGGCGACAGCGTCTCGAGGCTGCGCAAAATCTTCGGCAGCGAAATGCGCTTCATGTGCGGGCACAGGTTGCAAGGCCGCACGAAATCTACGTCCGGGTATTCCACCGCCACGTTGTCGCTCATGGAACACTCGGTGATCATCACGACCTTCTCCGGACGCCGCTCGCCGACGTAGCGAATCATGCCGGACGTCGAGCCGACGAAATCCGCTTCTTCGAGCACGTCGGGCGGGCACTCGGGGTGTGCGATGACTTCGATGCCCGGAAAGTCGGCCCGGTAGCCGCGCAGTTCGTCGGCCGTGAACCGCTCGTGCACCTCGCAGGCACCGTCCCAGTTGATGAGCTCCACGTCCGTCTGGGTTTCGACGTAGCGACCGAGATAGCGGTCCGGCAGGAAGATCACCCGGTCGGCGTTCAGTGATTCCACCACCTGGACCGCGTTGGCCGACGTGCAGCAGATATCCACTTCCGCACGCACGTCTGCATAGGTGTTCACGTAGGCGACGACCGGCACGCCCGGGTATTGCTCCCTGAGCCGGCGCACGTCTTCGCCGGTGATGGATGCCGCCAGCGAACAACCGGCCTCCATGTCCGGCAGCAGCACCGTCTTGTCCGGGCTCAGGATCTTCGCCGTTTCGGCCATGAAGCGAACGCCGCAGACCACGATGACGTCTGCATCGGTGTCGGCCCCGTACCGCGCCATGCCCAGCGAGTCGCCCGTGTAATCGGCCACGCCGTGGAAGATTTCCGGCGTCTGGTAGTTGTGCACGACCAGCGTGGCATTGCGTTCCTGCTTCAGTTCGTTGATGCGGGCGATCAGGGGCGCGTGAATCGCCCATTCGACGTCCGGAATCACGTCCTTCAGGCGCTCGCGAATGGCCGCCGTGGCCGCTTCGACGGCCGGCGTGAATTCCAGGGCTGTGGTGGGGTCGCTCATGGCTGACAGGGTATCTCTCGCGGGCGTGCCGGGCATGCTATGCGCCAGTGCGGCGGCCGGTCAATCCGCTGCCTGCGGGGGAACTGGGAGTGCGATCACAGCGCTTTTCGTGGCTGTGCGGCATAGTGGACGGCAATTTTGCCCCCGGTACCCCGATGACCAAGACCCGCGAGAAGGACCAGGTTCTGGCCGACTACACGGCGTTCCTGACCGCTTTGTTGCCGCAGACCCAGGGCTTCCTGTGCCACGACCGGCATGGGCGGCCGTTCTGGTTCGACCAGCAGCCTATCTTCGATGCGGTGGGAGGGGACGCCGGGTTCCGCAAGGCCCTGCAACAGGTGCTCGACTCTGCCGCAGACGCCCCGCACCAGCTGGTCCGCGTCGAGCGGCACAACGCCTACATCCTGAGCCTGGCCGACGGCGCCGGCACCCATCAAGGCGCGCTGACCGTGGTGGCTCCGACGCGCGAGGGGATCCCGCTTGATTTCGTCGTCGACGCACTGCAGCCGGCCCTGCGCACGCTGCGTCGCGAACTGAGCCTGCGCGTGAAACTGATGGGCGCGCAGCGCAAGCTCACCGTGCAGGCGGCCGAGGAAAAGCTTTTGCACCATGTCGAGTCCGTGGTGTGTCGACCGCAGGAATCTGCAAAGACGCTGGGCGACATACTGGAATTGTGCCGAACCTACCTGTCAGTCGCGGAGGCCGGCATGTCCGTGCCGGACAAACAGTTCCGGTTGCTGAGCAGCGATGGCCGCGATGCCGGCGAGCCGGGTGAGCGGGTCGACGAACTGATTGCGCAGGGCCTTGGCAAGACTGGCGGGGATTGCGTGGTGGTGCCAATCGCAGAGGGTGCGGGCCAGTCCGCCGGGCAGCTGGTGCTGGCCGGCTGGGGCCAATCGGCTTTCAGTGGCCGGCGCCGGCGACGTCTCGCGCGCTATGTGGCATCCCAGATCGACGCGGTGGTGGCGCGTGACTTCGACCCGCTGACGGGCTTGCCGGGCTGGCCGGTGTTCGAAGCGCTGCTCGTCGCCGAGAGCCAGAAGAGTCCCCGCCGATGGCCCGTGCTGATGTACCTCGACGTGGACCAGCTGCACGTGATCAACCAGAACTATGGCCGGGCCGTGGGCGATGAGGTCTTGTGCAACTTTGCGAACGTCTTGCAGGATCGTCTGCAGGACCTGCCGATGAGTCGCATCAGCAGCGACAGTTTCGCCGCACTGGTGCCGAGCACGGATCGTGAGTCGATCCTCGGTCTCGCTGAAGGGATCTGCAAACACTTCAATTCGCTGCGGTTTCGCGGCGGCAACAAGAGCTTTCACGCGAGCGTCAGTATCGGGATCGCGCCGTTGGAGGGAGGGGAAGACGGCAGCAGCAATCTGTCTGCGGCGCAGGTGGCCTGCCGGGCCGCCAAAGACCGCGGCGCCGGTCGCGTAGAAATCTACGAGCCGGCCGACCAGAGCATCGTGCGCCGCATGGACGATATCCAGCTGGTGGGCCACGTCCGCGAGGCCATCGACCAGGAGCGCCTGCTGCTGCTGGGCCAGCCGATCCGGTCGCTGAAGAGCGATGAGCCGTTCCAGTACCAGGAAGTGCTCGTGCGCATGCTCGACAAGCAGGGCCGGCTGGTCGAGCCGCGCGAGTTCATCTCTGCGGCGGAGCGCTACCAGCTGATGAAGGAGCTCGATCGGTGGGTGGTGTCGAGCAGCCTGCGGAGCCTGCGCGACAGCGGCATGACCCAGGCCTCCGACCCGGTGCGCATGGCCATCAACCTGTCCGGTCAGAGCCTGGGTGATGAAAGGTTCCTGGTTTTCGTCCGCGAGCAGATCGAGGCAACCGGGGTCGCCCCGGAACTGATCTGCTTCGAGATCACGGAAACCGTCGCCGTGGCGAACTTGCAGCGGGCACAGGCATTCATGCACGCGCTCAAGGGCATGGGTTGCCGGTTCTCGCTGGACGACTTCGGGACGGGCCTGAGCTCCTTCGCCTACCTGAAGCTCTTTCCGGTGGATACCCTGAAGATAGACGGCAGTTTCGTGCGTGACCTGGCTGACAACAAGGTGTCGCAGTCCGTGGTCGCGGCGATTTCCGAGGTCGCCCGCGTGATGGAACTGGAAACGGTTGCTGAGTTCGTGCAGGACGACAACTCGCTGGAGCTGTTGCGCGACCTCGGCGTGCACTGGGGCCAGGGCTATCTGCTTGGCGAGCCGGCGCCTCTGGCGGAGCAGCTCGGGCAGCCGGATGTCGTGCCCGCTGCCAGCCGGACCTCGTCCTTCAGCCGCTAGGCAGCAGTTCCCGCGGCCCCGCATCCCGGACCCCGCAGAGGCGCTGGCGGACTGCCGGGCGGGGCACCTGCTCCAGCCCGTGTTCATAAGCGACCACCTGCAATTCACCGGCGAAGGCCGCCAGCAGTTCGCCCGGCTGCAGCAGGAAGTCCGGATTGCGCGGCCGGCCGTAGCGCTCGTTGCCGGCCCCGAAGCTTTCGAACAGCAGCACGCCGCCCGGGGCCAAGGCGCGACACAGGTGGGGGAAATGCGGCCGATGCAGGTAGTTGGTCACGACGATGCCGTCGAAGGCGCGACCGATGAACGGCCATTTGCCGGTCTCGAGATCGGCTTCGATGATCTCGCAACCCTCATGCTGCTCCAGGTCTCGCAGTCCCGTCACGTCGATGTCGGTTGCGGTTACGCGGTGGCCGCGCGCGAGGAGAAAGCGCGTATGCCGCCCCTGGCCCGCGGCGAGGTCCAGCACGTGGCCGCCGGGTGCGATCAGCGGCGCGAAGCGCGCCACCCAGGCGGACACGGCGGATGCGGGCTGTTGCGGGCGATCGAAACTGGGCATTCGGTCGGCGGGAAAAGAAAGGCCCCGCCGAAGCGGGGCCTTTCACCCTTTGGGTTGCGGGCCCTAGCCCTGGCGCCGGCGCCGCAGCAGCGGCAGACCCAGCAGCAGGAGCAGGCTCAGCGGGCTCATCGCCGAGCTGCCACCGGGCAGCTTGACCGTGAGGTCACCGGTGGCCGGGTCCACGGTAATCGTGACCGTGCCGGTGTCCTGATCGCCATCGGCATCATCAAGCGAGTACGTGAACGTCCCGTCGCCGACGAAGCCAGCATCAGGCGTGTAGGTCACGATGGTGCCAGCCAGCACTGCCGTGCCGTCGGTCGCACCGGTGACCGCGAGGGCGTGGTCGCTCACCTCGCCGTTGCCGGCCTGGATCAGCGGCAGCACGTCGACGTCTACCGGCACGTCGGCGTCCGTCTGGGCTGTGCCGTCACCGGCAACCGGCTGGCTGTCCACGTAGTCCACGGTGATGTCACCGGTGTCGGTATCACCCTGCGCGTCCTCGACCTGGTACGTGTAGGTGTCCGAACCGACGAAGGAGGTGGCTGCCGGCGTATAGGTGATGACCGTGCCGGCCACCGTGGCGTTACCCAGCGCACCCTGTGCGGTGATCGTCACCGTGGACGGCGCGTTACCCAAGTCCACGCCGGCGATCGCCGCCACGTCGATCACGCTGGTCTGGGTTTCCGGCGCGACTCCAGTCGTGTCGATGTCAGGCGCAGCCGCATCTGGTGCCACCGGGGTCACGTCCGCCTCGACCGTGACGTTCACGTCGGCCGTGTTCGTCGTGAACGGTTGCGCGTTAAGGGTCGTATCGACGTTGTACTGGCAGGTATCGTTGCCGGCGTTGACGCCCGGTGTATAGGTCAGGTCGATGTCGGCAACCAGACCCGGCGAGCCATTGATCACACAGCTGGCGCCAGCCAGCTGGGCGTCCTGGATGAGGTTCACGGTCACTATGTCGTTCGCCGGGTCCTCAACGAGGCTTGAATCGTTGGCCAGAATCGGAATATCGACGGGCGGACCGGACGTGATCGCGCTGGCCGAATCATCGACCGCCGTTGGTTCGGTCGGGCAGTTGTTGCAGGTGCCGGTGAAGCGCCAGACCGGCCCGGTCCAGTTATCGCCGAACTGGTTTGCGCCCTCGCTGTTGAGATAGACGCTGGCGGCATCGATGGCGCCGGTCTGAAGCACAGAGACGGACCAAAGCGTGTTCTCCCGGACAAGGAGCGCACCCTCCTGGCCGGCCGTCTGGTCGTGATGGTCACCGTCCAGGGAGCAAGGCCCGATATTCTCGGCGCAAGAGTAGTTGGTGGCGGATTGCAACGTCATGGTGGCACCGACATTCGGGGCCGGCGCGCCAGGTAACCCGCCGTCGTCGAGTGTGGAGAAACTCGCAACGCCGATGGCACCCTTCGCCGTGTAGGAGCCGACGACGATGTCCTCGTCGGCCGGGTAAGCCGCCCCGGAGGTCAGCACCAATTCAGGATTCGGGAAACCGGCCGACCCAATTTCATAATTGCAGCCGCCACCATCCGCGGCGAATGCATCCACCTGGGTTGCAGGCAAGTCGAATACCAGCGTGTCCCAGGTCTCTTCGCCGCGCGGCCCGTTGCCAGCGTTGAATGCTCGTGTCGCTGCGCCAACGGTAATGGTTGCGGCGATCGTGTCGTCGGCATCACAAGGCGTGCCCTGATCGTCGATGGTCACGGTGCCGGTAATCGGCGGCGCCAGTTTGCCGTCGCCGGGCTCAGGAACCTGGCCCGGATCTGTGCCGACGCCGTTACGGTCCCATGGCGAGTCGCCGACGGTGTAGTAGGCGGAGGCAACGACCGGGCCGGTCCAACCCAAAAACGGGTCGAAAGCCGTCCAATTACCGCCATTGTACGAGCACGCTGAGTTGGTAAACAGATACAGCAAACCGAGGCAAGCCATATCGACATCCGAGTTCGTGCCCGTGATGTCATTTTGGATTTGCGACTGAGCGGGTCCTGCCAGGCCTAACATCAGGCCGGCCGTTGCCAGTGCGCTGGTAAACGCGCGAGATCCTGTCATGCGATTTTCCTCCAACTGCATGGACTCAATGCGAAAAACCGGGGCATCCCGCAACCGCTATCACGCCGCTCGGATCCTTGATCCGAACACGACATCAACGCGACGGCTGTGCTGGCCGATTGTCCCCCCTCGTTGCGGACGCCTCGACCGTATCCGCGGCCGGCTAAACTTAGCGCGCGCATCGCCCAGTAGCAAGCAGCGCGCAGCCGGGTCAGGCGAGGTGCAATTTCGCCACCGGCGCCGGGCGTTTGGTGGCAGGCTGAACGAGCTTGGGCCGGGGTTGCCGAGACTGGCTTAAGTCAATGAAAGGCAAGCGGGTTTCGTGAAAGAAGCGGTCTCGTTACTGGCGGTAATCGACGCACGGCGCGCTGCGTGGCAACCGTTAGTCCGTGCATTCGAATGGGCGACCGTTTGCCTGTTGGTCAACCAGCCGGGGCTTGCCCGACGCGTTGATCCACAGACCCCGCCCGGCGGTGTCACTTGACGCTTCGCAGAACCAGAATGCACCGCTTTCGTTAGCACCGCGGCTGCTGACCGGTAGACCGTTGGGCTGGTAGCTCAGCGCCTGCGCGAACTCGACGGACTGCACGGTCATGGTTCCCGACAGCCCATACTCGCTGGCCAGGATCCGGTCGGCGCCGGGCTCACGTTGCAGGGCCGGGTCCACGAAAACCAGCCAGCCCTGCTCCCACGGTGTCGTCGTGCAATTCACCCCGTCAGCGCTGGGGCAGATCGTGACCGGCTCGTTGCGGGTCATCGCGCTGCTCCGCGCCAGGTGCAATGAACCCACCAGGTTGTTGACGGCGGTGGCCCGCCGCTGACCGGCAATCACGTTGTTCAGGCTCGGGACGGCCAGTGACAGGGTCAGGCCCGTGATGGCGAGTGCCGTCAGCAGTTCCGGCAGCGTGAAGCCCCGGGAAGCGGTGGTAGCAGCGGACATCGCGGCGTCCCCTCCCTGGTCATCGCGATGTCTGAACTTAAGCTGTCCGGCCCGCGGGCGCGGTGAAGCCGTTCACAGCTGGCGTGCACCGGTTGCGCGCGTGTGAACCGGGTCACACTACGGGTTAGCGCCAGCGGTCCTGTTCCGCCAGGAAACGCTTGGTGTCGGTCAGGCTCGACGGCAGGTAATCGGCGAACAGGTTCGCGTCGAAGCGCGGCTCGTAGGCGTCGAAGACCGGGCCGTACAGCGCCTTGTGCACGTCCGGCACCTGGTGGCGCCTGCGGAAGCTCGCGATCGGCACCCGGGCAATGACCTGTTGCTCGAACTTGGAGTCGGCCTCGGCCAGCGTGTCACCCCGGGGCCCGTAGATTGCCGTGCCGCCCGCACCCCCGAACGCGTCGTCGAGGAAGCCGGGATTTTCCGGGGAGACCGAGTTGTTCACGATGACCGTATACACGCGGTTGTAGGCGGCGGTCATCTGCATGTCGCCGGGCGTAAAGCCGCCGGACGCGGTACGCAGGATCATTTCCGCGCCCTTCATTGCCATCGCGCGAAACAGCTCCGGCTCCATCTGGGTGGTCGACGTGGCGAGATTACCGATCGGCGTGCGGTGCACCGGGATCACCGCATCCGCGCCGTACATCTCGACATAGCGATCCAGCACGTTGTAGACCGTGGTGGTGACGAGTTCGAAGCCGGTGAACACGCCTTTTATATTGCGGGCCTTCCAGTCGCGCGCGACGATCTCGCCGTCGGGACCGATGATGGTGGTCACACTCAGGATATGGCCAGGCCATTCATTATCAATGGCATACACGCCAAACTTGATGTAACACTGGTACTGCTTGGCCTTGGCGGCAATGGCTTCGGTCTCCGGCCCCGGCACTTCGATGGACAGGCGTTCCAGTTCCTTGCGGTCCCACGGGTTCCAGCCCTGCAGTGGAAATTCGTGGAAGCACAGCAGGTCTTTCTTGCCGCCGTAGAACTGGCTCTTGTCGATGAGTTCCAGCATGTGTTCCAGGTTCGCGCGCAGGCCGGGCCCCCGACGCATGGGTCGCGGCGGTGGCGCGCAGGGGCACGCTGGCGACCCCGGCGCCGCCGGCCAGGGCCGCGGTGGCGGTGAGCCATTGGCGGCGGTTCATCGTGTCGGGCATGGCTGGTCTCCGTCTGGTTTCACTTCCGGGCAGGACCCGCTGTCGCAGGTGCCGGGCGGTTATCATTGCATGACGAAGCTCACTGGTGATTGCGGGAACGGGTGATGACATCGGCGGAACAGGCACTGGAACAGAAATCCGGATTCAGCGGCGCGCAGGTGGCGATGATCGTGCTGCTGTTTGTCGCACTGGCCGTGGGCGTGACGCTATGGCTCGCCCGCGTGTACCTGTTTCCGCAACCCTTCAAACCCGTGGAACTCTCCACGGTGGAACGCGAGCAGCTGAACGACAAGTTGCGGCGGATCAATCCCGAACTCGCGATTCCCGCCGAGGGTGAGAGCGACGAGGACTGGCTGCGGCCGGAGCCCTACAGCGAGGCGGGCGCCGAGCGACGCGTCGTGCTCAGCGAACGGGAGCTGAACGCAGTGGTTGCCCAGGACCAGGAACTGGCGCGGCGGATGGCCATCGACCTGTCCCGCGACCTGGCCAGCGCCCGTGTCCTCGTCCCCGTGCCGCCGGACATCCCGGTGCTGGGCGGCCGCACGCTGCGCGTAGCGGCCGGGCTGGAGCTGAAGTACGCCGAGGACCGCCCGTCGGTGATCCTGCGCGGGGTCAGCATCATGGGTGTGCCGATTCCGTCAGCGTGGCTGGGTGGGCTGAAGAACAAGGACCTCGTGGCCGAATTCAGCGGCGACCCGGGCTTCTGGCGGGCGTGGGCAGCCGGTGTGGAAGACATGCGGGTGACCGACGGCAAACTGGTGATCCAGCTGCGAGAGTAGTCAGAAGAACATATCCCAGGGCCAGCGGAATTCGGTATCGCGCGCGGTGTATGCCTTGCCCGCCGTGCTGTCGTCATCCAGGCAGTCGAGAATCAGCACGGCCAGGTCGGGTCGCGTGATCAGGCCCATCGCGTCCGGATCCGTGGTCAGTTCGCCGTTGCCGGTCGCCTCGGCCGTTTTCAAACCGCCCGGCCGGATGATCGTGTAGTCCAGGTCCAGCGCCTGCAGGTGGTCTTCCGCCTGCGTTTTCAGGGCCATCACGTCTTTCAGGAACCAGCGGGCGATCCACGGTACCGCGTCCGCGCTGTCGCCGGCGCCGATGGTGGAAATCATGATGACCCGGCGCACGCCGGCCGCCTCGGCGGCATCGAACACGTTGCGGTTACCGACAAAGTCCGGCGGCGCCTCGCAGCGGTAGCAGCCCAGCGTGGTCACTACCGCGCTGTAGCGCGCGGCGTCCAGCGCTGCGTTCACTTCGTCTGCGTTCAGCGCGTCACCCTCGACAAAGCGCACGTCCAGCGCTTCCAGCGCCGAGCGGTCAGAGGTCGGGCGCACGAAGACCGTCACGGTGTCGCCCCGGTCGCGCAGCAGTTTCGCGAGTTCCAGGCCGGTGTTCCAGGTGCCGCCGAATATCAGCACGCCACCGTCGGGTTTCAGCACGGTCTCCAGGGACGCGGCGCGGACCAGCTTGGTGTGCTCGTCGCTCGCGTTACCCCACATGATCTGGCCGTCTGCATTGGTGTAGCGCCCCAGGAACCAGAACTCATTGGGGCGGATGACCACCTCGTCGTCTGCGGTCAGCGTCTGGCCGCCCATCTCGATCTGGCACAGCCCGATGGGGCCACGCACCTCGCTGCCGTCTGCAGCGGGTTTCAGGAAGAAGTCGCAGCCCGGATTCCACTCAAAGTCGTCGAGCGTCAGGTCGGTAAGGGACCCCGGCTGGAGATGGGCGTTGTGGAAACGTTTCGGTTCGCGAAAATTCAGTTCCCGCTCGCGGATCGTGCCGGTGTCGTCGTCGCGGATGAATTGCAGCACGCCGTTGCGCCAGATTCGGTCCGGGTCGGTGGAGCCATCCACGGAGGCCTGCTGGTAGACCGTATAGCCCGGTATGTTCGGCATTTCCACCGGCACGAACAGCTGGTACATCTGGCGATGCTTCAGGCCGTCCGGCACGTCGTTGGCCACGTCGGCTGCCACCTGCGCGCCGTTGTCGTAACTGCCCTGCACCCAGGTGCGCACCAGTTGCATCGTGCGGTCCATCTCGGCCGTTGTGCCCGGCTCCGATGCGCCGGCCGCCGCGACCGACGCGAGCAGCGCCAGGCAGAAGATGACTCGGTTCATGGCAGCCCCCCAAAGAGAGGGGCGATTACTAGCAAGTCGGTCGCTGTGGTGCAATGGGCCTATCCGGGCCGGGTGGGGTCTCGATCCTTCATGTCTGTCGCCTCGGTTGATCCACGGGGACGGGCATAGACTGCTAGACATTAATGGCATGGAAATTAAGGGCTTGTTGTCTTTATCCGAATATCTTGTGAAGGTTTTGTGGCAGCCGGCCGCGGGGCAGCCCGGCGCGCGCCGGCGCGGCACGGGCTGCTGACATGGCGCACTGGTACCTGGTATTGCTGGTCAGCTTTGTCGTGATGCTGGTTGGCCTGTCGATCCACTGGACGGTGGTGCTGGCCGGCGCCTTGCTCCCTTTAGTGCCGCTGGTGACCCTGCTGCTGCGCCGTCGCCGGCGTAATGCAGCGCAAAAAAACGCCGGCGAAGGGAACTGAAGCCGGGCCACATCCGTCTGATGTTCAGTCTGCGAATACTTCAGGCAGAAAGGACTCGACGCTATGGCAGACAAACCCAGGCGGCGACACCGCCGCGTATTCCTGTTGCTCGGTAACCAGCTGTTCCCGGTGGCGCGCCTGCGCCCGTGGCAGGGCAACCTCTTTTACATGGCGGAAGACTACGGCACCTGTCGTTACCTCCAGCACCACAAGCACAAGCTGGTGTTCACCCTGTCGGCCATGCGGGCACACGCCGAACTGCTGCGCAATGAAGGTTTCAGCGTCGACTACCTGCCGCTGAACGAAGCCAACAACCGGCTGAGCTTCCTCGAGAAACTGCGCCAGTTGCTGAGTCGGACCGGCTTCAGGGAGCTGTTGCATTTCGAAATTGAGGATCCGGCGATGGAGCGCCGGATTGCGCGTTTCGCGGAGCGTTATGGTTTGCGTCGCACGGTCGTGCCGACGCCAATGTTTCTTTGCGAGCGGCCAGAATTCTCCGAGTGGCTGGCTACCCAGCAGCAGCCGCGCATGGCGGCGTTCTATAAGTGGCAGCGACGGCGCCTGGACATCCTAGTGGACGCCCATGGACGGCCTGAAGGCGGTCGATGGAGTTTCGACCAGGAGAACCGTAAGCCGCTGCCGCCCGGCGTGCCGGTGCCTGATTTGCCAACGGTGCGTCCGGGCAGGCACGTGCGCCAGGTCAAGGTGCTCGTGGACCAGATGTTCCCCGAGCATCCGGGGTCGACTGCCAATTTCTGGCTGCCGACGACGCGGGCGCAGGCGCGTGACTGGCTCAAGGATTTCCTGGAGCAGCGTTTCAGCTGCTTTGGCGATTATGAGGACGCGCTCACCACCCGCAGTGACGCGGTCTTCCACAGTGCGCTGTCACCGTTGCTGAACATTGGCCTGTTGACGCCCCGCGAAGTGATCAGTCGAACCTTGGCCTTTGCGAACGATGAACGGGTGGCCCTGAACAGTGTCGAGGGTTTCGTGAGACAGGTGGCCGGGTGGCGCGAATTCATCCGTGGCATGTACCACGAATCGGGCACGACGATGGCGCGGCGCAACTTCTGGGGCCACCAGCGCGGGCTCACGCCCGACTGGTATCGCGGCACGACGGGTATCGATCCCCTGGACCAGGTGATCCACAAAGTGGATCGGCTGGGCTGGGCGCACCACATCGAGCGGCTGATGGTCGTGGGTAACCTGATGCTGCTGAGCGAAATTGAACCCCGCCAGGCTTACCGCTGGTACATGGAACTGTTCGTCGACTCGGCTCACTGGGTCATGAACCCGAATGTTTACGGGATGGCGCTGTTTGCCGACGGCGGTACATTCACGACCAAGCCCTACATCTGCGGGTCTAACTATTTGCTCCGCATGGGTGATTACCGGCGCGGGCCGTGGGGCGACACGGTGGATGGCCTGTTCTGGCGGTTTGTTGCCAGGCATCGCGCGTGGTTCTCGAAACAACCGCGCCTGGGCGTGATCGTGCGCAATCTCGATCGGATGCCGCGCGATCGCCGCCGTCGCCTCGAGCAGTGTGCGGACAAGTTCCTGAGCGAGAAGACCCGGCCCGCGAAGGCCGTCGCCTGATTCACTCCCTTTACGTCACGACTCCAGGCCTTCGGCCTCGGCGACCCGCGCCAGCGCATTTTCCATGATGGCTCTGGCGCGGGCTGTCTCACGATGGAGCAGGGCGTGCAGCGCTGCGTCTTCCGGGCTGCTGTTCTCGCAACTGGCGCTGTAGGCCTCAAACGCGTTCAGGCCTTGCACCAGTTGCGCCAGGTGCGCCGGGCATTCGCAGGCGACCGCGGATGATTGTTCGGCCAGCCGCATCAGCTGACCGGCAGTGAATTGCCTAGGCGCCGGGGCTTTACCTGGGTCGATCAATGCCGGCGCGGGGCTTGCCCCCGGTGCTGGCGCGACGGGTTGCGGTGCCTGCCGCACCAGCCACCAGACATCCGTCGCGGCGACGGGGGCCTGCAGCGTGTGCACGCCGGCATCATGCAAAGAGTCCAGGTCGGCCCGGCGCGCGAAGTGAAACACGGCGGCCACGTGCGCCTGCGGGCATTCACTGCGCAGCGCGATCACGTCCCTGACGATGGCTGCATCGACCTCGGGCAGTTCCAGCAGCAGCGCATCCGGCTGGCTCGCGACGCAGGCACGTTGAAAACGCACCCAGTCGCGATCGCTGACCTGCACGCGACTTTCCAGCCCAGCGGCGCGGATCGCCGCGGGCAGGGACTCGACGAAGACGGCCGCGCGGGCGGGCTCTTCGGGTGGCGCAGGCGGCTGGGCGGCGCTGGCCAGCCGCTCGTCCAGCTCGGGGTCCGGCAGGCTCGCCAGGGCGCTGATTCGATGGCCCTGGTCCACCAGCCGCTTCAGGCGGGCCAGGCGCGCCACGTTGTCCGCTGAATAGACCCGGTGGCCCCCGGGCGACCGGGCCACCTCGAGCGCGCCGTACCGCTCCTCCCACAGCCTGAGCGTGTGGGCGGCCAGCCCCGTGAGTCGGGCGACCGCCCGGATACTGTAACTACCTGTTTTACTTAACATTTTGGCTCGCTCCCGCGCGAGGGACCCGCAGATCCGGCAATCGGCTGCGTTAGCCGAATCCGAATTCGGAGAGAGGTCGAATTCTAGTCCATCGAGACTTGGAGTCAATCTAAACAGCGTGAGACAGGAGCCAGGATCATGAGGACTTCAGACATGAAAACCGTTATCGCACCGCTGGCCGGCCTGCTGGTCGGGCTGGCGATCGCCACGCCGGCTGCCGCTGACACGCCGGCCTTCAAACTGCAGACCACGGACCGCACGATGTACGGCACCGCGCAGGTAGACCAGGGTCACTTCGCCGACGGCGCGCAGCGCCTGGAGCGCATGCTGCAGCTTGTCGGGACGTCCCGCGATCTGCGGCAGCCGGCACTGAACGACCTGTGCGTGGCCTACACCATGCTGCGTGATTTCGCAGCGGCGCAGGCGCGCTGCCCGGAGAGCGTGGACAACGGTCGCAGCACCGGGCTGGCGCTGAACAATCGCGGCGTGATGCGGATTGCGGCCGGCGAGTACGAGGCGGGTGTGCAGGACTTCGCGGCCGCGCTCGCAGCCGGCGGTGCCCGACGCGTCGCGACGCAAAACCTGTCTCTCGCGCAGCAGCGGGTTGCTGAACTGCGTGCCAAGGACAGCGCTGAGCGTGCCGCCGACAACGAGGTCGATAACGCGACGCAGCCGCAGCGCGACGAGCGCGCCGCCCTGGTCGAAGCGGCCACCGAGCGTTTCGCGCGGCTGATCGAGGCCGAGACGCTGAAGCTGGCTTCGAGCTTCGCCTTCAGCCAGCGCGGTTAAGCCGTCACGCTAGCAGTCATCATTCCCCCAACCCCCACCTCGACCCGCGTTAAGCGGGTCTTTTTTTGTCCGCTCGACACGGGCCGTTATGATGCAAACGCATGAGCCCGCCACGCTGTTCCGTCGCGCTGAAACTGCCGCTGGCATCGGTCCTGCTGTCCTGGACGCTGGCAGGCTGCGGGCCGGCTGCCGGGACGCCGGACCCGGTCACACCGATCACCGCCGGTGAATTGCGCCAGCTGCTGGACGAGCAGGACGGGAAAGTCGTGTTGCTGAATTTCTGGGCAACCTGGTGCCGACCCTGCCTGAAAGAGATTCCTGCGCTGCAAACGCTGGCCGAGCGCTACGCCGACGCCGGTCTGGTCCTGGTTCCGGTGTCCCTGGACGCGCCGGAAACCGCGCAGGACATCGTGCCGCCGTTTCTCGAGCGCTGGTTTCCAGGCTTTCACACGTGGCTGAGCGTGGAGGCGGAGATGGACTCGATCGTCAGCGTGGTGGACGGGGCCTGGAATGAAGTGCTGCCCACTTCCTACGTGCTGGGCCGCGACGGTGAAGTGGTGCTCAGGTTGCAGGGCGGCAAACCCGTGGAAGAGTTCGAGGCCGCGGTCACCACGGCTTTGCAACCCTGACGGGTAGCGGCTGACTTGTTTCCGATTCGCGACGACAACCCGCACTTCCTGACGCCGTATGTGACTTACGGCTTGATCATCATCAACGAGCTGGTGTGGCTCCTGGTGCAAGGCCTGGGTTTCGAACCCTCGCTGCCAAGGTCTATTTGCAAACTGGGCCTGATTCCGGGGGAACTGACCGGATCGGTACCCGCAGGCACAGCATTTCCGCTCGGCCCCACGACCGCCTGTGTGATCGGCACGGACGGCACCTGGTTGCGACTGCTCACGTACATGTTCCTGCACGGCAGCTGGCTGCTCATTCTTTTCAATATGTGGTTTCTGTGGATCTTCGGTAACAACGTGGAAGACTCGATGGGGCACTGGCGATTCATCGTGTACTATTTGCTGTGCGGTGTGCTGGCCGCGCTGGCGCAAGTCGTCAGCGCGGCCGATTCCACGGCACCGATGGTGGGTGCGTCGGGTGCGATCGGCGGCGTGATGGGGGCCTACATCCTGTTGTACCCCCGCGTGAACGTGCACCTGTTGATCCTGGCCGGTTTTATCGTGACCACCATTGCGGTGCCGGCGGTGTGGATGCTCGGTTACTGGTTCCTGCTGCAGCTGATCAGCGGGCTGGTGGCAGACAGCGCGACGGGGGGCGTGGCATTCTGGGCGCACGCCGGCGGCTTTATCGCCGGGGCCGCGCTGATACCGTTGTTTCGCAAGCCCGAACTGGTGGCGCGCCACCCGTACCACGGCTGGAACCCGCGGGCGAAAGTGCCGCGCAGCTGGCGACGTATCCCCTGACGAGGAACCGGTTTGTCTGCACGATCCGATCGAGAACTGTGTGACGGCCCGCTAACCGGCGGCAGGCTGACCGTCGACCTCGACGCGCTGGCTGCGAACTTTGCGGTACTGACAGGATTGGCCGCACCGGCGCGCTGCGCGGCAGTGGTGAAGGCCAATGCTTATGGCCTGGGCCTGGAGCCGGTCGCCCGAAAACTCGACGCGGCGGGCTGTGATTGTTACTTCGTCGCGAACCTGGCCGAGGCCCTGACCCTGCGGGCAATTCTGCCCGTCGCTGACATCTACGTGTTCGAAGGATCGTGGCCCGGACAGGAAGCGGCGTTCGTGGCCTCAGAACTGCGCCCGGTCATCAACACGCTCGAGCAGTTCGAGCGTTGGGCGGCGTTGCCGGCGCCGGCACCGTGTGCCCTGCAGGTGGACACCGGCATGTCGCGCCTGGGACTGAGCCTGGCCGATGCGAGGCAACTCGCAGCGCGCGGGCTTGGCCAGGTCGCCGTCGATTACCTGGTCACGCACCTGGCGTGCGCGGACGAACCCGGTCACGCAGTCACCCCGGCGCAGCTCACGCGGTTCGACGAAGCGCGCGTGCTGTTTCCTGGTCTGCCGACCAGCTTGGGCAACACGGCGGGCATCACCCAGGGTGAGGCGACCCGCGGCGATCTCGTGCGTGCCGGGATTGGTCTGTATGGCGGCAATCCCAGCGCACAGGTGCCGAACCCTTTTCACGTCGTGGCAAACCTCGAAGGCCGGGTGCTGCAGGTGCGCGAGGTCGGCGTGGGCGCGACGGTCGGCTATGGCGCCGAGTTTCGCGTGCGCGAAACGGCGCGGCTCGCAACCCTCGGCCTCGGCTATGCAGACGGCTATCCCCGCAGCCTCGGCAATCGCGGCTACGCGGTAGTGGACGGCCACCGGTTGCCGGTGGTGGGTCGCATCTCGATGGACTCACTGGTGATTGACGTGACCAGTCTGCCACCCGGGAGCCGTGCGGCGGGCGACTTGGTGCAACTCGTCGGGGGGGATGCCCATCTCGATGAGATTGCCGGCCTGGCCGGCACCATCAGCTACGAGTTGCTGACCGGCCTGGGCGCGCGCCTGGAGCGGTGTTACCGCGGGGCAGTCTGAAACCTGGACGCGCAGCCGGCTGGCAGGAAAGTGGTCGGGGTGACTGGATTCGAACCAACGACCTCGTCGTCCCGAACGACGCGCTCTACCAAGCTGAGCTACACCCCGAAAGATCGGACGAAACCCGGACGGTGCCGGGGCCGCCTTTATACGCGGCAGCCCGGGGCATCGCAAGCCCAAGGGTTAGTAGCGTCGCTGGACCGCGAATTCGGCCAGCTGAATCAGCGCCGCCTTGCAGCCCGAGTCGGGCACCCGGTCCAGCGCTGCGATCGCCCGCTGCGATGCCTCGCGGGCCCGTTGCATCGTGTAGGCGAGGGCGCCGCTGCGATTGACCGCAGCGATGATCGGCTCGATGTCGTTGCGCTCACCGTTTTCTATGGCCCGCCGGATCACGACCTGTTCCCGCGCGGAACCCCGTTGCAGCGCATAAATCAGCGGCAACGTCGGTTTGCCTTCGGCCAGATCGTCGCCGATGTTCTTGCCGAGCTGTTCGCGCGTCGCATCGTAGTCCAGTGCATCGTCGACCAGCTGGAATGCGGTACCGAGTTCCCGGCCATACGCAATGAAGGCGTCTTCCACGGCGCGGGACTGGTCCGCCAGGATCGCGCCGATCAGCACCGCCGCTTCGAACAACTTGGCGGTCTTGCGGTAGATGACTTCGAGGTATTGCGCTTCCGTGGTGTCGGGATCATTGCAGTTCATCAACTGCAGGACTTCGCCTTCGGCAATCGTGTTGGTCGCATCGGCGAGCACATCCATGATGCGCATTTGGCCGATTTCCACCATCATCTGAAAAGAACGTGAATAGAGAAAGTCGCCGACCAGCACGCTCGCTTCATTGCCGAATACGCTGTTCGCAGTGTCCTGCCCGCGGCGCAGATCCGAGTTGTCCACCACATCGTCGTGTAACAAGGTGGCGGTATGAATGAACTCGACGATGGCCGCCGCGGTCACGTGTTTGTCGCCGGTATAGCCACAGGCTCGCGCCGACAGCAACACCAGCAGCGGGCGCAGGCGCTTGCCGCCGCTGCCGATGATGTACTGCGCCACGCTGTTGACCAGCGCCACGTCGCTGGCCAGCTGGCGACGAATCTCCCGATTGACGGCCGGCCAGTCGCCGTCGAGCTGGTCGCGGATCTTGTCGAGATCGAAAGCTTCGGAATCGGGTTGGAGAAGATGCATCGCGCAGGAATAATGCCCTGCATGACCGGATCAACACAAATTCCCGTGGCTGGAACCATCGGGTGCCACGGCGGAACAAGGTCACAATCGGAGCGGCAAAGACCATGACAAGCGCGGACATGCTCCTCAGGTTCCTGGGTGTCGGCGGTTCTGCCGGCATGGACCAGGGCTCCGCATCGGCGGTGCTGGAGATCGCGGGCGACCCGGCCCTGCTGATCGACTGTGGCCAGGAAACGCCGCAGCGCTTCCAGGCAAGGTATGGGCGCCTGCCGCCGGCAGTCTTCATCACCCACGCACACATGGATCACGTGAGCGGCCTCGAACCGCTGTTTTTTTCTGCGTGGTTCGATCGCAGTGAGCCCGCGCCCGTGCGGCTGTTCGTACCCGTGGATGTGCTCGCGTTGGTGCAACAACGCATCGTGATCGAAGCGTCGCCGCTGGCCGAAGGTGGGGTGAACTTCTGGGATGCCTTTCATCTCGCGCCGGTGGCGCAGGGTTTCTGGTGGCGTGAGCACTGGTTCGACGTGCTGCCGGTGCGCCACCATCGGCCGGGTTTTGCTTTCGGTCTGCGCCTGGAGGGCCGATTCGTTTACACCGGGGACACGCGTCCAATACCCGAACTGCTGGAAGCGCAGGCAGGTGGCAATGAGCTGGTCTTTCACGACTGTCGCCCCGACGGCAATCCCAGCCACAGCGGCTGGGATGACTTGTGCCGCGAGTATCCGCCCGAATTGCTGGCCCGCATCCGGACCTATCACTACGGGACGGCGGCGGATGCTGAGAAGATGCAAGCCCTCGGGGCGCGCATTGCCGTCGCCGGCGAAGGCTATCCGCTGCCCCCGGCCGAGCCCCGCGACCGGCCGCCGGCGGTGCCCTGACCCTGACCCGGCAGCCCCGTGTGGCGTGCCCTAAGCCGTTGATTGCTGGTCGGAGAAGCTTTATTATCGCGCGTCCTTGCAGCCCCGCGCCGACGGGGCGAATCCGGAGATAGCAGATGTACGCCGTGTTTCGGACGGGTGGCAAGCAGTACCGCGCGAGTGCGGGCGACACCCTGAAAGTGGAAAAACTCGACGCCGACGAGGGTGCGAGCATCCAGTTCGATGAATTGCTGATGGTGGGCGAGGGCGAGTCCGTGACGGTCGGCACGCCGCTGGTGTCCGGCGGCAAGGTGGCCGCGAAAGTGCTGAAACAGGACAAGGATCGCAAGGTCGAAGTTGTCAAGTTTCACCGTCGCCAGAACTACAAGCGCAACAAGGGTCATCGCCAGCCCTACACGCTGATTGAAATCACCGACGTCAGCGGCGGCAAAGCCTGAGCGCGGCGAGGAGACAGGTATGGCACACAAGAAAGCAGGCGGCAGTTCCCGGAACGGCCGCGACTCGGAATCCAAGCGCCTGGGCGTGAAAAAGTTCGGCGGCCAGGAAGTGCGCGCCGGCAACATTCTTGTCCGCCAGCGTGGTACGCGCTACCAGGCGGGTGAGAACGTCGGCGTGGGCCGCGATCACACCTTGTTCGCAAAGGCTGACGGCCGTGTGCAGTTTCGCAAGCGAGGTGTCAAGCAGCGCACCTGTGTCAGCGTGGAGCCCGGCAACGCCTGAGTCCCCCGGCGGGAACGATCTCGGCAAGCCCCGCTCCGGCGGGGCTTTTTGTTGTCGGGTCGTGGGACAGGACCTATGGTGGCCCGATGAAGTTCGTCGACGAAGCGAAAATCAACGTGGTGGCCGGCGACGGCGGGGCCGGCTGCGTCAGCTTTCGGCGGGAAAAATACATTCCGCGCGGCGGGCCGGATGGCGGCGACGGCGGCAACGGCGGTTGCGTGTGGCTCGTGGCTGACGAAGGCATCAACACTCTGGCGGATTTTCGCGTGCAACGTCGCTTTCGCGCGCCAAATGGTCAGCCGGGGGCGGGCAAGAACCGTACGGGCGCCGGCGGCGACGACATCGAGATACCGGTGCCTGCCGGGACCCGCGCGTATGCGGACGATACCGGCGAACTGATCGGTGACCTGACCACGCATGAACAGCGTTTGCTGGTGGCCGCGGGCGGTGAAGGCGGCCGGGGTAATACGCGGTTCAAGAGCAGCGTCAATCGGGCCCCGCGCCAGTCAACTCCCGGCACGCCCGGCGAGCGTCGCGTGCTGCGCCTGGAGCTGAGCGTGCTGGCCGACGTCGGTCTGCTCGGCATGCCGAACGCCGGGAAGTCGACGCTGATTCGCGCCGTGTCGGCGGCGCGCCCGAAAGTGGCGGACTATCCGTTTACCACGTTGCATCCGCACCTGGGTGTGGTGGCCGTCGAGGCGCATCGCAGCTTCGTGATGGCCGACATTCCAGGGCTGATCGAAGGGGCGGCTGCAGGTGCCGGCCTGGGCATCCGTTTCCTGAAGCACCTCGCGAGGACGCGCTTGCTATTGCACGTGATTGACCTGGCGCCGGTGGATGACGCGGCCGACCCGGCAGCGGATGCGCGGGCCATCGTCGCCGAACTCGCGGAATTCGACGCCGCGCTCGCCGAGCGCGAACGGTGGCTGGTGCTGAACAAATGCGACTTGCTGACGCTGGAGGCGGCCGACACCCGCGCGGCCGCGCTGTTGTCACAACTGGACTGGCACGGCCCCACGTATCGCATCAGCGCCGCGACCGGCGCCGGCACGCGTGAACTGGTGGCAGACCTGATGCGACGGCTCGAAGCCATCGCGGATGAGGAGCCGGCTGCTTAGCCCTGCAGGTCGCGCACCGCGCGATTCAGGCGGCTCTTGTGCCGGGCGGCCTTGTTGCTGTGGATCAGGCCTTTGCCCGCCGCCGCGTCGATTTGCGGCACGGCTTCGCGATAGCTGGCCGCGGCTTTTTCTGCGTCGCCCGCCTGCACCGCGTTGATGACTTTCTTGATGGCCGTGCGCATACGCGAGCGCAGGGGCGCGTTGTGCTGGCGCCGCTTTTCACCCTGCTTGGCGCGCTTGGCCGCCGATTTGATATTTGCCACTGATCGATCCTGCTGAAGCTATAGCGCCCACCGGCGGTGGGCGTGAAGGCGGCGTATTGTTTCGTCTGCCCCCGGCAAAGTCAACCGCCGGCCCGCGCCAAGCCGTTGATTTGCCGCGTGAACCGTCGAGGCACCGCGGCCGAAGCCTGCTAGACTCTCGCCGCATGTCGGCGCCCGAGACACGGCCCACGCCTCCAGCGTCCGGGCTCCTGAAATCCACCTCTGTCGTGAGCCTGATGACCCTGCTGTCGCGGGTTCTCGGGCTGGTCCGCGACGTGGTCTTCGCGCGCTTTTTCGGCGCCGGCATGGTGATGGACGCGTTCTTCGTCGCGTTCAAGATTCCGAACATCTTCCGGCGCTTCTTTGCCGAAGGCGCGTTCTCGCAGGCCTTCGTGCCGGTGTTCGCCGAGGTGGACGAGCAGGGCAGTCGTGACGAAGTCAGGGATCTCGTGGACCGTACCGCCGGGACTCTCGGCATCGTGCTGTTCATCTTTACCGCCGTCGGGGTACTGGCCGCACCGGCGCTGATCGCGGTGTTCGCGCCCGGTTTCCTGGGCGACACGGACGGCAGTCGCTACGAGCTGGCCGTGGGCATGCTGCGGCTGACCTTCCCCTACCTGCTGTTCATCTCCCTGACCGCGCTGGCCGGCGCGGTGCTGAACACTTACCGACAGTTCGGGGTACCGGCCTTCGCGCCGGTGTTGCTGAATGTCGTGCTGATCCTGTTTGCGGCCTGGCTGGCGCCCGGCGCGGAAGCGCCCGGCATGGTACTGGCCGCCGGTGTGTTCACGGCGGGCGCGGTGCAGCTGATGTTCATGTTGCCCTTCCTGCTGCACATTCGGCTGCTGCCGCGGCCGAAGTGGGGCTGGAGTCA
Source organism: Chromatiales bacterium (assembly GCA_020351875.1). GTDB lineage: Bacteria > Pseudomonadota > Gammaproteobacteria > Steroidobacterales > J054. The sequence goes on from CP070671.1 coordinate 645,646, forward strand.
CCCGCGCGTCAGGCGAGTGGTGACGCTCATGGCGCCGATCATCTTCGGCGCGTCGGTGGCGCAGATCAACATCCTGTTCGACACGCTGATCGCGTCCTTTCTCGCCACCGGCAGCATCAGCTGGCTGTATTACTCGGACCGGCTCATGGAGTTCCCGCTGGGCGTGTTCGGTATCGCGCTGGCCACGGTGATTCTGCCCAGCCTGTCGCGCCAGCATGCTGCCGAATCGCCGGCCAGCTTTGCGGCGACAATGGACTGGGCATTGCGCCTGGTGTTCCTGATCGCGTTGCCGGCGGCTGCCGGCCTGGCCATCCTCGCCGGACCGATCCTGACCACGATCTTTGCGGGCGGTCAGTTCGGCGCCGGCGACGTGCAGATGTCCACGCTGAGCCTCGTCGCCTACTCGCTGGGCCTGCCGGGCTTCATCCTGGTCAAGGTGCTGGCACCGGGCTACTTTGCGCGCCAGGACACCCGCACGCCGGTGCGTATTGGTGTGATCGCACTGGTCGTGAACATGGGCCTGAACGTGTCGATCGTGGTGCCCTGGGTCCTCGCGGAGTTGCCGGGACCCCACGCGGGGTTGGCGCTCGCCACCGCGTTGTCGGCGTTCCTGAATGCGGGGTTGCTGTGGCGGGGGTTGCGGCGGGACGACGTGCACCGGCCCGGGCCGGGCTGGCGCCGCTTCTTGCTGCAGGTCGTGGCGGCAAGCGGGGTCATGCTCCTGCTGCTGGACTATTTCACTGCACCGGTGAGCGCCTGGCTGGAAGTCGGTACGTGGCAACGGGTCGGCTGGCTGAGCGTCGCGGTCGCCGGCGGTATCGTCGCCTACGCCGGCACATTGCTGGCCACGGGCCTGCGCCCGTCAGACCTGCGGATGACAAGCCCTGACGCGTCTTTATAATTCCGGGGTTCTGACCCTACTTCACACGGCGTTGGCCGACCGAGTCCCATGCGTTTGATCCGCAGACCGCGGCCAGGCAGCCACGCATTGTCCGACGGATGTGTCGCGACGATCGGCACATTCGACGGCGTGCACCTGGGACACCAGCGCATCTTTGATCGCGTGATCGAGGTTGCCGCAGACCGCGAGCTTCCCGCCCTGGCCTTTTCCTTCGAACCGACACCGGGCGAGTTCTTCAGTCGTGGCACGCCGCCGGCCCGGTTGACGCGTTTCCGGGAGAAATTCACGGTGCTTGATGAACTGGGTCTGGACTGCCTGTTTTGTCCCCCGTTCGACGCCCGCATGGAAGCCATGGAGCCGCAGGATTTTATCGACACGCTGCTGGTATCGGCACTGAAGGTGCAGCACCTGGTGGTCGGTGACGACTTTCGTTTCGCCCGGCAGCGCCGGGGCGGTTTCGAAGACCTGCAGGCGGCGGGGGCGCGCCACGGTTTTGCCGTCGAGCGCTTCGGCAGTGTCACGGTCGACGGCCAGCGGGTGTCGAGCACCGGTATCCGCCAGGCCTTGCAGGCCGGCGAACTCGAGCTCGCGCGGCGCCTGCTGGGGCGTTATTACCAGATGGCCGGACGCGTGGTCGGGGGCAAGCGGCTCGGCACGCAGCTGGGCTTTCCCACCGCGAACGTGCGGCTGAAGCGCCGCAGCTCGCCCCTGGCCGGGATATTTGCGGTGCGCGTCACCGGCCTGCCGGAAGGCCTGGTGGACGGGGTAGCGAGCCTCGGCGTCAGGCCGACGGTAGAGGGTGGCGGGGAGCCGTTGCTGGAAGTCCACCTGTTCGATTTCAATCGCGACATCTATGGTGACTACATCAGCGTGGACTTCGTCGCTAAGCTACGCGATGAGCAGCGCTTTCCCGACCTCGAAAGCATGACCGAGCAGATGCACCGGGATGCGGCCCGCGCGCGGGACCTATTGAAGCGTGTGGCCGGCGGCGCTGGCGAGCGCCTGAACAGGACGGACTGAGTGACCGATTATAAAGACACCCTGAACCTGCCGAAGACAGCGTTCCCGATGCGCGCAAATCTGGCCCAGCGCGAGCCGCAGATGCTGGCCGACTGGCAGGCCCGGGACCTGTACGGGCAGATCCGCCGTGTCTCGGCCGGGCGCGAGCCGTTCGTCTTGTTGGACGGGCCGCCGTACGCGAACGGCAAGATTCACCTCGGGCACGCCGTTAACAAGGTGTTGAAGGACATCGTGGTGAAGTCGCGCACGCTGGCCGGCTTCGACGCGCCCTACGTTCCCGGCTGGGACTGCCACGGGTTGCCCATCGAGCTGCAGGTGGAGAAAAAGCACGGCAAGGTCGGCCGCAAGCTGGACGCGCGGGCCTTTCGCGCCGCCTGCCGCGATTACGCACTGAAACAGGTAGACAGCCAGCGCGCCGACTTTATCCGGCTGGGCGTATTGGGCGACTGGGAGCATCCTTACCTGACCCTGGCGCCACAGTACGAAGCCGAACAGGTGCGCGGTTTTGCCCGAATCATCGAGCGCGGGCACCTGCAGCGCGGCTACAAACCGGTGCACTGGTGCCTGGACTGTGGCTCCGCGCTGGCCGAAGCAGAAGTGGAATACCGCGACAAGACCTCGGCGGCGATCGACGTGCGTTTTGCGGTGGTGGATCCGGGCACGCTGGCCGAGCGCGTCGGTGGGGGCCACGATAACGTGCCCGTCGGCGTGCCGATCTGGACGACCACGGCCTGGACCCTGCCGGCCAACCACGCGGTGGCCCTCGGTCCGGAACTCGATTACGGGCTGTACGAGTTTGCGATAGATGGTGAGCGGCAGCGGCTGGTGCTCGCCTGCGACCTGGCAGCGGGCGCACTGGCGCGTTACGGCGCTACCGATGGGCAGCAACTGGCGACATTCCCGGGCGCGGCGCTGGCCGGGCTGATGCTGCAGCATCCCTTTTATGATCGCCAGGTGCCGGTGATCACCGGCGACTTCGTCACGCTGGAGGCGGGCACCGGCGCCGTGCATATTGCGCCGGGGCATGGCGAGGACGATTTTGCTGCGGGCGTGCAGCACGACCTGCCGGTCGACAACCCGGTGGGTGGCGATGGCGTGTACCTGGCCGACACGCCGCTGTTCGGTGGCCAGCACATTCACAAGGCCGGTGAACAGATCCTGGCAACACTGGCCGACCAGGGCCAGCTGTTGCACCGTGAGCCTTATCAGCACAGTTACCCGCACTGCTGGCGGCATCGCACGCCGCTGATATTTCGGGCTACCCCACAATGGTTCGTGAGCCTGGATCGGCAGCAGCTGCGCGAGCATGCCCTCGGCGCGATCAAGGGGGTGCGCTGGCTTCCCGACTGGGGCCAGCAGCGCATCGAGGCGATGGTGGCCGGGCGACCTGACTGGTGCATCTCCCGGCAACGCACCTGGGGCGTACCGGTGCCGCTGTTCGTGCACCGGCAAACCGGTGAGATTCATCCGGACACGCCGGCCCTGCTCGAGCAGGTCGCGCAACGTATCGAGGCCAACGGGCTCGAAGCGTGGTTCGATCTCGACCCTGCGGATCTCCTGGGCGAGCAGGCGGCGGACTACGACCCGGTGCAGGACACCATGGACGTGTGGATGGATTCAGGCATGGCCCATCACTGCGTCGGCGCGAGCCGGCCGGAACTGGCGAGCCCGGTGGACCTGTACCTGGAGGGCTCCGACCAGCACCGCGGGTGGTTCCAGAGTTCGCTGCTGACCTCGGTGGCCATGTTCGATCGCGCACCGTACCGCGAGGTGCTGACCCACGGCTTCACGGTGGACGAGCACGGGCACAAGATGTCGAAGAGTCTCGGCAATACGATCGAACCGCAGAAAATCATGAACACGCTGGGCGCCGACATCCTGCGCCTGTGGATTGCCGGTACGGACTACCGCAACGAAATGAGCCTGTCCGACGAAATCCTGAAACGGGTGGCGGACTCTTACCGGCGCATGCGCAACACGGCGCGTTTCCTGCTCGGTAACCTGCACGGTTTCGAGCCCGACTCGAACCTTCTGCCGGTCGATGAACTGGTGGATCTCGACCGCTGGGCCGTGCACCGCGCAGGTCAATTACAAAGCGAGGTGCTGGACGCTTACCAGGACTACGAGTTTCATTGCGTGTACCAGTTGCTGCACAACTTCTGCGTCGTCGACATGGGCAGCTTCTACCTGGACGTGATCAAGGACCGTCTGTACACGACGGGCGCCGACAGCGCACCGCGCCGCTCCGCGCAGACGGCCATGTATTACATCGCGGAAGCCATGGTCCGGTGGCTCGCGCCGATCCTGAGCTTTACCGCCGAAGAAATCTGGCAGGCGCTGCCGGGCGAGCGCGCCGACTCCGTGCTGCTGAGCACGTGGTACGAACTGCCGGCAGTGGGCGCGCTGCAGGTGAACTGGGAGCACGTGATCGCGGCGCGGGAACCGGTGGCCCAGGCGCTGGAGGCCCTGCGCGTGGCCGGCGACATCGGTTCCGGCCTGGAGGCCCAGGTGGCGGTCTATGCCGACGGCGACGGGTTGGCGGCCCTGCAGTCCCTCGGTGACGAACTGCGCTTTGCGCTCCTGACGTCAGCGGCGCAGGCGCTGCCGTTTGCGGAACGACCGCCCGGCGCGACCGAGAGTGACGGGACGGCGGTGGTCGCGACACCGTCTGCGGATCCGAAGTGCGTGCGCTGCTGGCACCGGCGGGCCGATGTGGGCACGGTCGACGGCCACCCGGAAATCTGTGAACGTTGCGTCACCAACCTGAGACCGGACGGGGAGAGTCGCCGCTTTGCCTGAAGAGCACACAGATACGACGGCCATGGTGCCGGCCCCGGTACCGGCCAACGGCTGGCGGTCGATGTGGTGGATCGCCCTGGCGCTGCTGGTGGTGCTCGTCGATCAGTTGACCAAGCAGGCCATCATGGACGGTTTCATCGAGTATCAGCGGCAAAACGTACTGCCGTTTTTCGACCTGGTGCGACTCCACAACACCGGTGCCGCCTTCAGTTTCCTGGCCGGTGAGGGCGGCTGGCAGAACCAGCTGTTCATGGCCATTGCCGCGGTGGTGAGCCTGGGCATCACGTGGTGGCTTGCCGTGCTGCCACGCCGCGGCAAGGTGGTGCTGGCCCTGGGGCTCGCGCTGGTGCTGGGGGGTGCGCTCGGTAACCTGATCGATCGGTTGCTGTACGGCTACGTGGTGGATTTCCTGTTGTTCTACTGGCGCGACTGGTCCTATCCCGCCTTCAACATCGCCGACTCGGCGATTACCTGCGGCGCAATCCTGATCGTCTTCGACGGCCTGGTGCTGGAACGGCGTGCCGGCCGCTGAGACCGGCACGCCGCGCCAGGTTAATTAACGCCAGCAGTCTTCGGTGGTGTCAGCACCACCGCCGTTGGCCGCCGTGCGCTGCCCTCGCTCATTGATCGTAAAAGACTGGCAGTCCGCGTCGTCGGCCTGGCGTTCGCCAGCATCCGCGGTGGCCGTCACCGTGTAACCGACCGCTGGTCCACCGGCCCCCGCGGCGACGCCGAGGTTGTAGTAACCGCGTTCCGTGCTGGCAAAGCCGAGGCCCGCGGGTGGCGCATTCGTCAATTCCCCGGCCGTTGTCGCGTAGGCGCCGTTCGCAATGAACCAGCGTTCCTGGGCCGCCGCGATGCGCAGCAGCGTGGTGGTCGCGTCGGCGCGGTTGGCCCGCATCACGTACTGGCGATACCCCGGGACGCCGAAGCCCACGATTATCGCCAGGATCACCACCACGATCATCAGCTCGATCAGGGTGACGCCGTACATCATCTTGCGCATCGGCATGCTCCTATTGCGTCTCGTCCTGGAACCAGTAGGTACGATTCGCCATCTCGTCGAAGCCCGGGTCGATACACTCGGGGCCGATGCAGAGGATGGGATCGCCGTCCTTGTCTTCCGGGAAGAAGAATACTGCATCCGGCGCAATACCACCCTGCTTCAACTGCTTGAAGCGTTCCTGCGGCTCCGGCGGTTCTTCCGGCGGCCACGGGTTGTCATCCGGCGGCGGCGGTGAGCCGTCCGTGACTTTCACCCGGTACAGCCGGTTGGTGCCCTTGCCGGCTTGACACGCTGACGTGCCGCCCGGCGAGAAGGAGGTGAAGAACACCTCGCCGTCGAAGGTGAAGGACTCCGTCAAGACCTTCTCACCGGCGCTTTGCACCATCCGCAGGCGCCAGCCGGGGTCGGTCGTCAGCATCGTGGGCGTGGTGTCGTTCGTGATGTCCAGCAGGTCGGCACGGGTCACCGGCTCTCCGTAGTCGTCCGAGTCGACGACGTTGAAGATATTGAAGTCGCGGACGGAGTAGAACTCGTCGTCCGTGGACGCGTTCAACGGGTGCGCCCGGTAGCCGGAACCGATATTGACCGCCAGGTATGACTCACCCGGTTCGTCGGACAGCACCGCCACCACGTCCGGTGACGCGAAGAAGCGCCGGACTTCGGAGGCCGGGGGCGGCGCCGGCAGGTCAGCGGCACCCAGGGTGGCCAGCAGGCCGCCCTCTACCAGGGTGCTGGGATCGTTGCCGTTGCTGATGTCGAAGCGCCTCAGGCGACCGCCCATGTCACCGGCGTACATCCGGTCCGGGATATCGTCGCCCGTCAGGTCGACGACCTTGACCGGCGCCGGGATGGAATGGTCCATCTTGTCCAGCTGCAGGTCGTGACCGTGCACCGCATTGGACGAGCCGGCGCTCCAGATCAGCTGGCCGGTCACCAGGTTGACCATGTAGATTGCGTTACCCGCATTGTCTGTCTGGTACCCGTAGTTGTCCTGGCCATCGTCATAGCCACCGCCGAAGATCGCCACGTGCGTCTTGTTGCCGCCGATACTCAAAGTATCGAGGTGCGGGCGCGACCACGTCTGGCCCAGGTCCTCGAAGCCCGGCGTGTTGCTGTCGAGCTCCCAGACCAGCTTCGGCAGGTCAGGGTCCGTGACGTCCATCGCAAACAGTGAATCACCGCCACGCCGCATCCCAAATACGATGTAGACCTTCTCCTGGCCATTGATGCCCGGCTGGCCGTCGTTGTTCGCGATGTAAGCCGCGATTTCACCGTCCAGGCCGTAGCTCCTTTTCGCCACGATCGGGTCGTTGTACAGCGGGTACAAGCGGCCCAGCAGGCGGTCCGGGATAAACGCCCAGCGCTCGCTGCCGTCCACCGGGTTGATTGCATGCAGGTAGCCGTCATTCGTCGACATGTAGATCGTCGAACTCGGGGCGGCCGCGTCGCCGCCATAGCTGACAGTCACCGGCCGCACGTGCAGCGGGTCACCCATCATGTTCCGGTCGTCCAGCACGTTGTCGTCATCATCCTGGTCCAGCACGTCCCGGCCGCGGGCCCACTGGATCACGTTGTCGCGTTCCAGGACCGGGCTGCCGAGCAGCGCTGCGGTGATGGCCGCATTGCCCTCTTCCACCGAGTTGGCCGCCGCCGTCAGCGTGCCGCCGGCGATGTTGGTGTACAGCTTGCGGCCGACGTAGGCGGGCTGCTCGTGGGCGGCGCCGCCCTCGACGACGCGGTCGCCGTCTACCGCCTCAGACCAGTAGCTGAAGGAATCCTCGGCGAAGAAGCCCGTCTGCGGGTCAACCGCATTCACGCCGTCCTGCCCGACAAGCTTGCCGTTGACGAGCGTGTATTTCTTCAGGTTGCCGGGCCAGTGGACGTGGTTCGACGGTTCGAACACCGACACGAACACATCGTCCAGGTTCCGGGTGCGATTGAACGCGTTCACCGGTACGGACGGCGCCGTGAACGTGGTTGCGTCGTCCAGGATGGACTGCACGATTTGCGTCAGCACGATCGTCAGGCTGGCCGTGTCGTCGGCCAGCCGGTACTCGCCGCCGCCGCGCTCCGCCGTCGATTTCAGGATCGGCAGGTCAACGGTAAATCCGACGGTATAGGTCGTGACGTTCTGGGCGCCCGGCAGGTCCGGGTCCAGGTCGTAGTTGAACATGTAGTCGGCCATGTCATCCAGGCACGCGCCGTTCCCAGAACCATCGCAGCTGCCGACGGTGGTCGAGAAGCCCGGCAGCGACTGGATTTCGCTGTTCGCATCCGTGTCGCGGGTCGGCGCACCGTCCGTCAGCAGTACTACGTAGTTCTTCTGGCACTGGAAATTCACCGGCGCGGCGTACGTGCCCGAGCCGGCGAAACCGCCTACGCGGGATTCGGGCACGCTGTAGACGTCGGGCCCGTTGTTGCCCATGTCCACCGCCCGGCCTGCGTAATACTGACCGGCCTCGTAGAGTGTCTCGGACAGCGGCGTCCAGCCGTCGGCCGGCAGGGCGTCGATCGTGGCCTTCATGCTGTCGCGGGACGTGCCGACGTTCGCCATCGCGTGGATCACCGGGCCGCCGCTCTGGCTGGCATACTGGTTCCGGTTGAAGCGCATCAGGCCGACGTTCACGCGGTCCACGTTGTCCAGCAGCTGCTTGGTCACGTCCTTGATTACCTGGATGCGGGTCGTGATGACCGCGCCGCCGCTCGCGTTCCAGTTCAGCCAGTTGCCGTCGTAGATCGTGTAGCTCGTGCCGTAGGTGATCCGGTTCGTACCGTCGGCATCCCACGGCCCGGTGACCCCATCGACGGCCCAGACTGCACTGCCGCCGGCAGTCTCACCATGCACGCCCTGGTCCGCGGCGCACTCGTGGCGTCGTCTCTTGCGATCGCCGTTCAGCGCGACCCAGCGGTCGACATAGCCGCGCCAGGCCTTGAAACCGTCCTGGTACTGGCCGACGCCCGCCAGCGATTCGAAGGACGCTTCGCAGAAGTTCCTACCTTTCCAGAAATAGTCGTTGCTGCCGCACGGCGGCTTTTCACCGGTAGTACTGAAGTAGTACGCGCTGGGGTCGTAGCAGCCGTCGAAAGTCGTCGCCGGATCCCAGGCAACCTGGGTCTTGACCTCATTGGTCATACTGCCCGAGGTATCCATGATGAGCAGGATATTGGGCTGCGCACCCGTGACGAAGGGGTCAAACTCGGCAACAAACAGTTCCGTGTCGTCGGCATGCGCACCCGTGCCGACCATCAAGGGTACCAGCAGTCCGGCGGCAAACAGGCCTAGTCGATTGCGTCCTTGCTTCATGGCTCTATCCTTGCTCGCGCACGTTCTTCAGTCCCAGACGGACAAGATGATTCGGTTCACGTCGCCGGACTCCGTCGAGTAGGCGACGTACAGGGCGCCACTGCTGGCAGCCGCGGCGGCCTCGCGCAGTTGGCGCAGGGTCACTTCGGGGCCGTTGCTGCCGATTCGGTACACGGTGTTCCCGGTCACCCGGCGCAGCACCGGCTCGCACTCGGCACAGGCCCGCACGACCAGGTTGCCGCCCGTGTAGGCCGGCAACTGGACCTCGTTCAGGCCCAACTCGTAGGTCGCTTCGTAGCTTTCCAGCGCCGCCTGGCTCGCGCTCGCGACAGCCAGCAACGCGGCAATAATCAACAGTGAAGTCTTCCGATACATGACTGGCTACCTCTCTTACAGTCCGTCAGGGCCGCGCACGAACAGGCCCTGGTGATTCAGGGACCGCGCCGCGCTTTGGGCGACGCCAGCGGACTGGTTCACGAAGTGGTACTGGCGAATCTTGCCGAGGCTCGATCCACCGGTAAGGTCGGGTATGTCGCCCTGGAAACACAGGCGCACAGCGACGGTGCCGCCCATCGGCGCAACCGGTACAGGGGCGCCGAAGGCCGGGCACACGCCCGGATTCAGCGGCGGTGGCACGGGGGTGCCGTTATTCAGGGCGGTCATCGTGGTATCGATACCGCTCTCCGCGAGCTGAAACGCGTTTTCCAAGAACTGGTCGTTACCGGCCATGTTGAGCTCGAGGCTGGCCGTGCTCATGGTTGAAATACCGAGCACGGTCATGACGAGGAGCAACACCAGGCCGATGACCAGGATCGCGCCTTGCTCGCGGCGGGGATTGTGCATTGCTTTAGTCACGGCTTTACCGGTTGTTCCTGAGGTGAATGGTCTTGGTGATCAGCTGCCGGCGGACGTTCTGCGGATAAGCCACACCGCCCGGGTTGATCGGGCCCAGGTCCGCGTCGGGCGAGGTATAGACCGCCAGGTCCGTCACACCCAGTTCGGTCTGTTCGGTGCGCATCAGCACCCACAGCCGCACCGCAACGATCTCGGCATTGGGGAGGAAACCAGGCGCGCCGGGCGTGATGATCGGGTGATTGCCATCCACGTAGCGCGTAATGGAGAACAGGTTGTTGATGTCGGGACCGTTCTCATCGACCCCGAACTGCACCTGCAGGTTTTCAACGCCCGCGATCATTTCTTCGTCAACCAGGTTGCCGGCCCCGTCGAGCGTCCAGCGGCGCAGTGACGGCAGCGTGGGATCCAGGTTGGAGCCGTTGTCCACGTAGTACACGTTCACGACCAGGTCGTGCGTCTGCGCCAGCGGGCCATATCCCAGCGGGTTAATTCCGTTGTTGAACAGGTCACTGGCGCCCAGGTCCGAGCGTATCTGCAAGCGGCCCGGCGTCGGCGGCACCGGCTGCTGGCTGACATGCCGGACGATCAACACGTCGGAATCCGGCCGCGCGACGTTGGCCGCGGGGCAGGGGACGCCGGCGACGTAACCGATGGATTCGTCTACGGCCGCCACTTCCTGGGTCAGCGTGAGCGCCAGCGGTGTGGCATTGTTGCCCGCACAGTTCACCACGAAGCCGCCCGGTACGTTGACCAGGGCGGGTTCGTTGTGCAGGCCCCAGAACCGCGCCAGGCGGATGTCCGGCTCCATCGTGTCCATCACGAAGCGCAGGTTCTCCTGCAGGCGCGCCTGGGCGTCAGACGTGCGATAGCTGGCGCGGCTCTGCGTAAACACGGTGACCGACCCCAGTGCGAGGAACAGGCCGATCATCATGGCCACCATCAGTTCGATCAGCGTCAGGCCGTATTCGTGGCGGCGCAGAATGGGCAGGCTGCGGGTGTTGAAGCGGTTCATCATCGCGTCGTCCTAGAAGGTGAAGCGCAGCTGGTAGGTGGCATTGACCGGCTGGCCGGGCTCCGGCCAGGCCAGCAGGATGTCGTACTGGTTCATCGGCGGGGCCACGATCGGCACGGTGACGACTTGCGCAGCGGCGCCCTGGGGCAGCCGGTTCTGCACGTCCTGCAGCCACCAGAACCAGTCCTCGGCAGCCACCTGCGCGGGCGTGCAGGCCGCGGCGCCGTTCACGCAGTTGTTGTTCGCGCCCGGCCCGGCGCCGGCGTAGGAGGCCGGCACGGTGGGATTTGCCCGAATCCGGTCCGCCATATCGGCGGCGAGATTCACGGCCGTGGTGCGCGACACCGAGGCCTGGCCGGAGCGCAGACCCTCGATGTACAGCGCCGCGATGCCGAGCATGCCGACGGCGAGCACGACCATGGCCACCAGGGTTTCGATCAGCGTGAAACCCAACTGCTTGTCGAAATGTGTGTCGAATTTGCGTCGCATCGTCATGACTCTCAGCAACCGCCTAACGGGTTCTGTGCGCCCTGCACGTAAGCAATGTCCCGGTACACCTGGGGCCGGCCCGTCGGTGTGACCTGCAGCCAGCGGCCGGCCGCAATGTTGTTGCCGGTGTTGTGGTTGCCGCGGTCGTCGCAGAGCTGCAGGTTGGCAATGGGGGCCGGGAAGCCGGCGGCCGTGCGCGGGAAGCCGGTGGGGCCGAAGCTGAAATACTCGGGGCCGGCCGCGTCGGTGGTCACCAGTGGGGCCACGCCCTGGGGCAACGGCCCGCGCACGCGCAGGACCACGTCGAAGCCGTCCACCGCCAGGTTCGGCGCCCCGCAGGGATTCGCCGCGCTGCAGTCTGCGAACACGATGTGGCCGTCACCGAGCTGTCCGAGCGGGGAGCAGGTCGGATTCGGCGCATTCCAGTTCGCGCTCGGGCAGATCGACACGTTCCCCCGCCGCTTCACGGCCTGGCTACGTGCCGCATGCAGCGCAGTCACCACGTCGTTCGTCGCGGTGGCCATGCGGTTATTGGCGAGGAACTGCTGGAAGTTGGGCACACCAACGCCGAGGACCAGCGCTGCAACCAGCAGCGTGATCATCAGCTCGATCATGGTGAAACCCTTTTGGTGCCAGGTATTCATGGCACGCAATGCTGCCCCTTAAGAAGGGTGCTGTGGGGTTGGGGTGACGGACGGCGACGGGTCGCGAATGAGCGGGTTTTTCGTGACGCGCGTCACGCGTTTATGTCAAGCGCGAAATCCGGTCGCTATATCGGGAAGGTCCGGTGCCTGCTGGTTATCGGTAAGTTAACACCCGGCCGCGTCGGGCGGCCTTATGTCAACGTGATGCCGAATCAGGGCCCCTCGCGCTCGACCCAGAAGGTGCGGACGAACTCCGGCCGGTCGACGATGCTGAGGAATTCGGTGCCGACCAGCAGTCCCGGTTGCCCTTCCGATCCGGGCGGAATCACGATCTTCGGTTCCGGGGCGATGCCGCCCTGGGCCAGCTCGATCGCGCGGTCGGCCGGGTCGAAGTCGTCGTCGGCCGGCTGGTCGAGGTTGGTCTGGGCACTACCGTCCAGGATGCTGACCGCGTACAGCCGATTCAGCCCGCCGGCGGGTACGCAGGCGTTGCCCGCACCTGCCGGGGTGAACGAGGTAAAGAAGGTCACGTTGGCGAAGGTCGTAGCCGGCGTCAGCACCTTTTCACCGGCGCCGAGCACCATGCGCAGGCGCCAGCCGGGGTCGCTCGGCAGCAGCACCGGATCGCCGATGTTCGTGATGTCTGCGAGGTCGTCCACGGTCAGCGGCGGCGGGTAGTCATTGGTGTCAATGACGTCAAACACGGCGAAATCGCGGACCGAGAAGAACTGGTCTTCCGCGACCGCATCCAGCGGATGGGCCCGATACCCGGAGCCGACGTTCAGTGCCACGTAGATGCCCTCGTCGCGAATCACGGGCACCACGTCGGGGGCCGCGTAAAAGCGCCGCACCTCGGAGTCGGGCGGGGCGCCGCCCAGGTCGGCGGCGCCCAGGCTGGCCAGCACGCCACCTTCGCCCAGGTTGGCCGCACCATTGCCGTTCACCAGGTCGATGCGCCACAGCTGGCCGCCCATGTCGGCGAAGTAGAGCCGGTCAGAAGTGCCATTCCCGTCCACATCCAGCACTCGCAGTTCCGCCGGGATCGAGAAGCGCATGCCGTCCAGCTGCAGGTCATGTTCCGGCCCGTCGCCGGCACTCCAGATCCGCGCTCCGGTCAGCAGGTCCACCATGAACACCGAGTTCCCGGCATTGTCTTCCCGGAAGCTGCGATTGTCCTGGCCCGTGTCGTACCCGCCACCGAACAGCGCGACCCGGCGGAGCGTGCCGGCCACATTGACCTCGGTGACCAGCGGTGTCGACCAGCTCTGCCCGAGGCTTGCGAAGCCAGCATTGCCAGGGTCGATTTCCCACAGCAGAACCGGGCGATTGCGGTTGGTCACGTCCAGCGCGAACACCGCGTCGCCGCCGCGACGCATGCCGAACAGCAGGATCACGCGCTCGCCCCCGGAGACGCCGGGCTCGCCGTCGCTGTCTTCGATCGTCACGGTGATTTCACCGTCCAGCCCGTACAGTCGCGTGGCGGAGACGTTGTTGGTGTACAGCGAGTACAGGCGTTGCAGCAGGCGTGCCGGAATGAAGGACCACAGTTCGACGCCCGTGTCGGCATCGACTGCGTGCAGGTAACCCTCGTTGGTGCTGACGAAGACCGTCGCGTCGGGGTTGGCGGCAGTGCCGCCGTAGAGCACGCTCACCGGCCGGCTGTGCAGTGGGTCGCCCATGGCCTGGCGGGCGTCGGTGGTGTCGCCATCCTGGTCTTCGTCCAGCACGTCCGTCCCGCGGGCCCACTCGATCACCGCGTCGCGGTCTGCCGCCGGCGCACCGAGCACCGCAGCCGTGATTGCGGCGTTGTCGACCGCCACCCGGTTCTGCCCGCCCGGGGCGTTCAGGTCGCCGCCGGCGATGTTCGTGAACAGCTGTCGGGCGCCGGGGGCCGGTAACTGGCTGGCGGCGCCGCCCGCCTTGGGGTCGGCTCCGTCCACCGTGTCAGACCAGAAACTCTGCGAGTTGTCGGTGAAGAAACCCGTATTGGGATCGATCGCGGGTTGGCTGTTCTGGTCGATCAGGGTCAGGCTCAGTTCGCCGCCGGCCATCCCGGCTTCCAGCGCATACTTCTTCAGGTTGCCGGGCCAGCGCACCGTGTTGCTGGGCTCGAAGACCGACACGAACACGTCGTTGAGCGTCTGGGCACGGTTGAAGGCATCGACGGGTACCAGCGGGGCCGTGAATACGCCGCCGTCTTCCTCGAAACTCTCGGCCAGGTCGGCCAGCGCGGACGTCAGGCTCGCCGTGTCGTCAGCCCGGAAATACCGGCCGCCGCCGCGGGTTGCGGTGGACTCGAGAATGTCGAGGTCCTGGGTAAAACCGATCGTGTGCGTGATCACGTTTTGCTGGCCGCCGACCGTGGCGCGCAGGTCCGCCTTGAACAGGTATTCCGCCATATCGTCCAGGCAGGCACCGTCGCCGGTGCCGTCACAGCTCGGTCCCACCAGCCCGGCGAAGCCGGGCAGCGACGTGATCTTGCCGTCGGCACTGGTGTCGGCTGACGGCTCACCGTCTGACAGCAGGATCAGGTAGGTCTTCTGGCCGCGCACGGCCATTGGCGAGTTGTAGGCCGTGCCGGTGATCGTGCCCCCGACACGCGAGGGCGCCACGCTGAGTTCCGGGCCGACGTTGCCGTAGTCGACGAGCCGGCCGGCCAGGAACTGACCCGCTTCGTACAGGGTTTCGGACAACGGCGTCTGGCCGTCCGGGGCCAGGCCGTTGATGACCGACTTCACCTGGTCGCCCTCGGCATCCACGTCGACCATGGCCTGGATGACCGGGCCGCCTTCGTCCTGGTTGAAGCGCATGACGCCGACGTTCAGGTCGTCCATGCTGTCGATGACCGTATTCGTGACCTCCTGCACGATCTCGAGCCGGCTCTTGGTGACAGTTGGGGGATTAGTGTTCCAATTCAACCAGTTACCGTCGAATATTGTGACATTACTTGCAGAAGCCCAGGCAGGTTCCGTGGCGTCCGTGTCGGCCCAGGGCTGGCTGGTGCCGTCCGACGCGTAGACCGCGCTCGACGTGCCGTCGCCGTCGATGCCGCGGTCCATTTCGCACTCGACAGGAAAGGGCGGCGGTGGCGGGTCGCCGTCTGCGGGGAGGAAGTCTTCCAGCGGCACCCAGCGCAGGCGGTCGGCGTCCCAGCCTCGGTACAGGTTCCGGTAGCGGCCGACCAGCGCCAGTTTGTCATCTGCCGCGGCACAAAAATTCGAGGCTTTCGGGAAGCTCTGCGTGGCGTCGCACTCGGGCAGGTCACCCGTGGCGGTGTAGTAAAGAGTGTTGCTGTCGAAACAGCCGCTGAACTCCTGCAGCGGATCCCAGCTGGCCTGTGTGTCGATTTCACCGCCCATGCTGCCGGAGGTATCGATCACGAACAGCACGTTCGGGATGGTGCAGCTCGCCGGCGCATCGTAACCGGTCACGAACAGCTCGGTATCGTCAGCGCCCGCCGGGCCGGCAAGCAGCCACAATGCCAGGCCCGTTACCCCGTAGTCACCAACAGCCCGGCCGATTGCCCGCGCGCGCACGGCTCAGTTACCCCGGGCCGGCGACAGGTAGAGCCGTCGCACGTAATCCGCGTCGGGTTCCAGGAACAGCGTGATCACGCCCTGCCGCCCGGCCGGGTCCTTGGCCTGTTGCACGAACTGCTCCTGGCTCACGTCACCTGCCGCATATACCTGGTAGCGCGTCGCCTCGTCCACGCGCAACCAGCTCACCGGGCAGTCGGCGCAGCGGCGCACCGCGAGCCGCCCGATGTTCAGTTGCCACAGCGGCACGTCGCCGGTGCGCATCTCCAGCGTGGTTTCGCGAACCACCAGGGCGGCCATCGCCACCTGGTTCCAGACCATCAGGATGGTCGCCAGCATCAGCATGCCGGTCAGCAGGCGAGTCAGTGATTGGTGCATCGTCAGGTCCTCTTCGCGCTCGCTATTCCAGGCCCTTCAGGGTGGCGCGGACCAGGCCCTGGGACTGGACTGAGCGGGCGCCGCGCTGCGCGGCTCTGCCTGTGGCATCGATCCGGTAGTGCAGGAATTCGTAGTCGGCCGGGCTGTAACTGCCGTAGGCCTCGCTCGCGCCCAGGTAATTGACGCTGGCTTCGTAGCCGCCGTCGAGCGCGTCCACGGTCTGCGGCGCGATGTTCATGCTCCAGCCGGGGGTGGTCCCGAGCGCGGCGACATTGGCCTGGCTCATGGCATCGGCAATGCCGGATTCCGCGAGTCGAAAGGCGTTTTCGCGGTACTGCGCATTGCTGGCCATCAGCAGCTCCATCGCCGCGGTGCGCATGGTGGACACGGCCAGCAGGGTCAGCACCAGCAGCATGACCAGGCCCACGATCAGGGCCGCGCCTTTCTGAACACCGGGAAGATTCCTAGACACCGTCGACTCCGCCACTGTTTCTGAGAAATACCGTTTTGCTGATGGCGACCCGCCGGAAGGCGTCCGGGTAGCCCGCGGTCACGCCCGGCTGAATGGGCGCGAGATTGGCGTCTGCCGGCGTGTACACGCGGTCGTCGCGAAAACCCTGCCCGGTTTCGTCCGTTTCCGACCGCACCATCATCCACAGGCGCACGGCGACAATCCGGTTGCCGGCGGCTGGTGCAGCCAGGGGGCTGTCGCCGTCGACATAGCGGTCGACATCCACCCGCTGGTTATCCGTGGTGTCGATACCGAACTGCACCTGCAGGTTCTCGACGCCGGGAATGACTTCCTGGTCTTGCAGCCGGCCCTGGCCACCGCCCGCAACGAGCGTGAGCCTGCGCAGGGCAGGGACGGCGGCATCGAAGGTCGATTCGCCGATGTAGTAGGCGTTTACCACCACGTCCCGAATTTCGCTGTCCGGGAGCCCTGGCGCGATACCGTCATCGAACAGCTGCGCGCCATTGATGTTGCTTTGCACCTGCAGCTGGCCGGCCTGCCCGGGCACGATGCGCGCACCGGCGTGGCGCAGCACCAGCACGTCAGAGCCGGCACGGGGATTGGTGCCCGTGCAGTCCAGGTCGTAGGTATCGTCCCGCGCCTCTACCGGGGCGGTGAGTTGCAGGGCAAAGGCTGTTGCTTCGGGATCGGTTGCGCCGTTACAGCTCACGGCGAGGCCGGCGGTGTTGATCTTGACGGGCAGGTTCATCAGCCCCCAGTAGCGGGCCAGCTGGATGTCGGGCTCCAGTGAGTCCAGCGCAAAGCGCACGTTCTCCTGCAGCCTCGCCAGGCTATCGGCAGTGCGGTAGCTGGCGCGGCTCTGAAGGTAAACGGTAATGGCCCCGCCAATCAGAATGGTCCCAATCAGCATCGCGACCATCGTCTCCACCAGCGTCATGCCGCGTTGTCGGTGACCGGTCATGGGCCGCTGAACTCCTGTGTAATCAGCACGTACTGCGCCGGTTCCACCTGGCCGGTTTCAGGCCAGTTCAGCGTGATCGTGTACTGGGTCAGCGGGGGTGCAGCAGCCACCGCAATCGTCGCCGTCGGCGCGCCCGGCAGCCGGGCGAGCACGTCCTGGCCCCAGGTGAACCAGTCGTCCTGGGCCAGTTGCGCCGGCGTGCAGGCGGCCGCGCCGTTCACACAGTTGTTGTCGCCTCCCGGGCCGGCGCCCGCATAGGCGGCCCCGGCGGTCGGGTTCGCGCGAATCCGGTCCGCCATGTCTGCAGCCAGGGTGATGGCGGTCACGCGGTTCAGCGACGTGCGGCCGGCCTTCAGGCTTTCGACATACAGCGCGGCGATGCCCAGCAGGCCAACGGACAACACGACCAGGGACACCAGGATTTCCACCAGCGTGAATCCTTGCGCTCGCTGGCGGCTGAGCGTTGGTCTACCGCTACGACCGGCCATGTCGGGTCGCCGGCGCATCGTCAGCAACCGCCCAAGGGATTGTCGGCGCCCTGGAGCAGGCCACGGTCGGCGAATACCCGGGGGTGACCCGTGGCGGAGATCCTGACCCAGCGACCGGCCGCACGGCCGCCGCTGATTTCATGGTCGCCGCGCTGATCACAGAGCTGCAGGTCGGTCACGCTGGGCGTGCCGACGCCGGGGATGTCCAGGCGAAAGCCGTCACCGCCAAAAGCCACGTAGACGGGCGCGCCTATTCCACCCAGCGCGCTGTTGTCGGCGATCATCTGCGGTAATGGGGGGTGGACGCTGATCACGAATTCATCGGCGTCGCGCTGGGCATTGCCGTTCGGGTCCGCGAAGACCAGCCAGCCGGCCCCGAAATCGGCCCCGCCGTCACAATCGGGCACGGCGGCGGTCGTGTTGGTGCTGGCGCACACTACCACCGGGGCCCGCCGTTGCAATGCCTCGCTGCGCGCGAGGTGCATCGACGAGACCAGGTCATTGGCCGCGGCGGTCATGCGATTGTTCTGGATGAAGTCCGTGAAGGTCGGAATCCCGAACGACAGGATGATGGCAACGACTGCCAGCCCGACCATGAGCTCCACCAGGGTGACGCCTTCTGAGTGCATCTTGCCCATTTGCAGATAGTGTGCCGCCGCCGGCCCGAGCCGGGAAATTCTTCAGACAAGTGGTCATCTGCAAGGCATGAAAATGGGTTTACATATTGCAGACAGAGACTTATGAGTAACACTTGATACGCGCTCGGGCTTCGGCGCTGGAGGCAAGGCGCGGCCTGCCAGTGGGACTGACGACCACGGCTCTGACCGCCGCCGGGCCGCGGCTGTCGCAAAACCCAATTGTCCCGTTCGTGTCGCGTCGGGTGGCCGGCCGGAATGCATAGGCGCGGCGATTGCTGTGCACCTCGACGCCGGTCGGCCGGTCACGCACGGCGAGCAGTTGAAAGCGGTTCGGGGTGCCTGCCAGTGCCGGCGCAATCACCGCCCAGCCATCGCGCCATGCGCCCGACTTTGGGCAACCGCCCGTCGTGGCTGCCGGGCACAGCGTGACGGTTTCGCCGCGCAGGTTCGCAACCTGCCGGGCCAGGTGCAAATCGTGGACCATCGTGTTGACGGCGGCCGTCATGCGCGCTTCGAGGATCAGGTGCCGGAACCCGGGCACCCCGAGTGTCAGCAGCACCGCGCCCACCGCAACCGTTAGCAGCAGTTCGAGCAGCGTCAGGCCAGCCAGGCGGCCAGTACTGGACCAGGGTGTCACCGCGGGTTCCGTCCACCAGTGGGGAGAGGGGCTTCAGCAGGGGCAAGCTAGCCGGCGGACGCCGAGCAGCCCAGCGACAATTCGACTTAATGTGAGCAGAAACCCGCCCTCGTGTCGCGCACCGTTTTACAGGCCGGAAACGCCGCGGGTAGAATAGACTCTGTCTAAACTCGGACTAAGCGTTTGAAAGCAAGGCAGGAAAGCCTCGAGCAAAGCCTGGCCCGGCATGGCGTGAAGCCGACGCCTCAGCGGCTGGAAATCGCGGCACTCATGTTGCGCGAGCCGTGCCACCTGTCGGCGGACCAGGTGATGGCCCAGCTGCGTGAAGCCGGCAGCGGTGTCTCGAAGGCCACCGTGTACAACACGCTGCACCTGTTTTCCTCGCAGGGACTGCTGCGGGAAATCGCCGTGGATCCGTCGCGCCTGTTTTACGACTCCACGACGACGCCTCACCACCACATATATAACGAGGACACCGGGGAACTGGTGGACGTGTTGCCGGATGAACTGGAAGTGAGCCGCTTGCCGCAGCTCCCGGCCGGCACCGACGCACACTGTCTCGAGGTCGTAATCCGGGTGCGCAACCAGCGCAAGTAAGCACGATCGCGGCGTTGCCGCGTATACGCCCATTATCTATACTGCGGCGCGCCCGGGCCGGAGTAGCTCAGTTGGTAGAGCAGCGCATTCGTAATGCGAAGGTCGTAGGTTCGACTCCTATCTCCGGCACCATTCTCCGCACGCTTCGGTCGAAGCCGTTCAGAACATCCAGACCGCGCCGACGCTGAAGAAATTCACGTCGGTTTCCTCCAGGTCGACGGTCGCACCGGTTGGGAAGGTGAACCGGCGTTCCTCGCCGATATCGAGGAAGCGCTCGAACTCCACACTCATCTGCAGGTTGTCGTTCAGCGGCAGGCGAAAGCCAATCCCGTAGAAACCCGCCGTGTCGTCGTCGTCCTTGTCCAAACCCTGCGCGCTGAGGATCGGGCCGATCGGCTGACCGTCCAGGCGACCCGACAGCTTGGCGTCGTAGAAAAATGCGCCACCCTTGATGAACAGGCCGATGCGCTCGAGTCCCGGTATGAAGACCATGGCTGCAAGGAAACCGCCATCGGCTTCTGCCTTCAGGTTGGTATTCCCGCCCTTGGCCGTGGTCTCACCGAGATCCGCGTAGCCGGCTTCGAAGGAGACGTTCTTCAGGGGTTTCCAGCCGGCATACACTTTCCAGCCGGTATCCTCGTCGTCGCAGCTCTGTTGGGTCGAGGTGTTGATGCCCTTCAGCGAGTCGCAGACCGTGTTGTCGATTTTCGCAATACCGAGGCCCGCACCCACGTAAAAATTCCAGAGGGAATCGGAGTCCTGGGAATCGGATTCCTGGGCCTGGGCGAAAGGAGTCTGTGCAGCGAGGACCGCAGCCAGCGCGACGGCGAAACCCGTTCTTCTAATCATTGCCTACCCCAAAAAGACACATCGAGTGCGCCGTTTCCCCCCCCGTCCGCCGTTGGCGGGCGGCACCTTGTAGGGATGGTGCCACATCGGCGCGAATCGAGCGGGATCATAGCCAAAAAAACCAGTGCCGTCAGTTTCCACCCGGCCTTTACACCCGCGGCCTGCCCCGGCGACCGCACAGCGGGGCAGGGCTCGGGAACCTCTGTGCTAGGGTCCACCAGCCCGGCCGAAAGCCATGGCCGGCGGGTTTCGCGGCCTTGCGGCGCCATGCCATAGTCGGGTGTCCTGTACTGGAGAGAGAGCGAACATGCGTCTGATCGTGGCCATATCCGGGGCCAGCGGGGTGATCTACGGCATCCGGCTGCTGGAATTGCTGCGCGATGTTGCAGAGGTGGAGACCCATCTCGTGCTGAGCAACGGCGGCAAGCTGAACATCGCGCTGGAGACGGAATGGGAGGTCAAGGCGGTCGAGGGCCTCGCGGATGTCGTGCACAGCGACCAGAACCTGGCCGCGTCCATTGCGAGTGGTTCTTTCCAGACCGACGGCATGGTCATTGCGCCCTGTTCCATGAAGACGTTGTCCGGGGTCGTGAATTCCTACGCGGATAACCTGGTGGTGCGGGCAGCGGACGTGATCCTGAAAGAGCAGCGCCGCCTCGTCATCGTGCCGCGCGAAACGCCGTTGCACCTGGGCCACCTGCGCCTGATGACCCACGCGGCCGAGATGGGCGCGCTGCTCGTGCCGCCGATGCCGGCCTTTTACAACGACCCGCAGAGCGTGGATGACATCATTAACCACACTGTCGGCAGGGTGATGGACCTGTTCGGGATGGACAGCGGCGTGGTGAAACGCTGGCGCGGACCGGAACGGGCTCGGCGGGACCCGTGAGCGACGCCGCGCGCGCCGCAATCCGCGACATGCTGGCGGCGCACAACACCATCACGCTGGCCACCGGGCAGGATCGCCAGCCGTGGGCCGCCGCCGTCTTTTACGCGAGCGACGCGGCACTGAACCTCTATTTCGTGAGCGATGCACGAACCCGGCACGGCCGCGACATGCAGGCGAATGACCGGGTCGCTGGTGCGATCAACCCGGATTGCGGCACCTGGGATGAGGTCAAGGGGCTGCAGCTCGAGGGGCGTGTCCGGGTGCTCAGTGGCGCCGCGCGGCTGAAGGGACTCGGGCACTACCTGGCGAAGTTCCACGATGTGAAGGCCCTGTTCGACCAGCCGCGAGATGCGAACGAGGAGACCATCGCAGAGCGGCTGAAGGCGGCCAACCTGTACTGCCTG
Organism: Chromatiales bacterium; assembly: GCA_020351875.1. GTDB lineage: Bacteria > Pseudomonadota > Gammaproteobacteria > Steroidobacterales > J054. The sequence goes on from CP070671.1 coordinate 667,525, forward strand.
CAGCCCGATCGAATCCGGTTGATCGACAACAGCCGCTGGTTCGGTTTCAAAGAAGAGCTGGAGCTGCAGGGATAGCTGCCCCGCCAACCAGTGGATTGTGGCTCAGCGGCCGATGCCCGAGCCGCGCCGCAGACCCTAAGGTAAGCGCTGTCTCTCGAGGCGGCGCCGGAGCATATTTTGAGCAGACCCTGTGCGTTCACGACCGGCCTGGGCCGCGCGACCGGCGTCGCGCTGCTGGTGATCGGCGCGACCGCAACGGCGCAGAGCCGGGCGATCCGGGTGACCACGGCTCAGCCCGCGCGAGCCACCATCGAGGAAACCGAGTGGTCGGTGGGCCTGATCGAGACCCGCACGTCTTCCCAGATAGCTGCCGAAGTGGCCGGCGAGGTGATGCAGGTATTTGTCGACGAAGGGCAGGGCGTTGCCGCGGGCGCGGTGTTGGCCGAGATTGATCCATCGGCATACCAGCTCGAGCGGATTCGTGAACAGTCGGAGGTGCGCCGGCTGTCAGCGTTGCTGCGTAAACAGGAACGCGAGCTCGAGCGCGCCCGCAAGCTGTACGAAGAAAACCTGATTGCCGAAGACGAACTGGACGGGCTCGACGCCGAACTGGACGCGCTGCGTGAACAACTGGCAGGTGCGCGGGCGCAGGTGGACAGCACGGACCGGCGCCTGGGCAAGACGCGGCTCGTGGCTCCGGTCGAAAGCGAGGTGGCCACGCGCAATGTTGACGTCGGCGACTACGTGCAGACGGGGACGGTGGCCTTCGACCTGATCGACATGCGCAACCTGCGCGTGCGATTGCCGTTCCCCGAATATCGCGCACCGCAGCTTGCCTCCGGTCTGCCGGTACGCCTCACGTCGGCAGCCGCGGGTGACAGCGTCGTGGAGGCGGTCGTGACGGACATCCGGCCCAGTGTGAACCCGTCGAGCCGGTCGCTGACCATCATCGTTGACTTCGAAAACCCCGGTGGCTGGCGGCCCGGGGCCAGCGTGCGTGCCGACCTGATCCTGGCCGTGCGCGAAAACGCGCTGTTGGTGCCGCAGGTCTCCGTCGTGCGCCGGCCGGCCGGCGATGTCGTGTACGCGATCCGTGACGGCATTGCGAGCCAGCGGGTCGTGCAGCGCGGTGATCGGCGCGACCGGATGGTGGAAATAGTAAGCGGCCTGACAGGCGACGAAGAGATCGCGGTGGACGGCGCCGGCTTCCTGTCGGATGGTGCGGCCGTGGACGTTGCGGAGGAATGACTTGAGCCTCGCCGGCATTTCTGTCAAGCGCTACGTGTTCGCCGCGATGCTGAATTTGCTGATCGTGCTGTTCGGTATCGTTGCCTACGACCGGATCGGTGTGGAGCGGTTGCCGAACATCGACCTTGCGAAAGTGTCGGTGCTGACACGGCTGGACGGCGCCAACCCGGAGGTCGTGGACGCGAGCATCACGAACGTGATCGAAGGCGCAATCAGCAGCGTGCCTGGTATCGACCAGCTGGTTTCCACGACCTCGGCGGGCCAGTCCACGGTGACCCCGACGTTTCAGCTGGGCAAGGACATCGACGTGGCCTTCAACGAGGTGCAGGCCAAGGTCAGCCAGATCCAGCGGCTGCTGCCGGAAGATGCGGACGTGCCGGTGGTGTCCAAGTCCGAAACCGGCGCCTTTCCGTCGTTCTGGGTGTCGATTGCCGGTGACCGCACCATCCAGCAGCTGAACCAGTACATCCGCACGGTCGTGAAGAAGCGGCTGGAGACCGTGGACGGCGTGGGCGAAGTCATCATCGGCGGCGAGAGAACGCGGACCATCCGCGTGAATATCGATTTCGAACGCCTGGCCGCCTACGGCGTGACGGTGCAGGACGTGATTGCCGCGTTTCGCGACGAGCACTTTCAGCTGCCCGGTGGTTACCTGGTGGGTGCCGACCAGGAACAGCTGCTGAAGCTGGACCTGGAATACCACGACCCGGTGGACCTGGAGCGCCTGATCATCGGTTCCCGGCAGGGTGTCACGATCTATCTGAAGGATATCGCGACGATCGAGGACAGCCTGTCGGATGCGCGCCGGGTTGGCCGCTACAAGGGGAGGCCCGGAGTTAGCCTCGGGATCGTGAAGATCGCCGGCCGGAACGCGGTAGAGATCAACGCGGAGATCAAGCGGCGTATTAACAAAGAAATCGTGCCGAACCTGCCGCCAGGCATCGAATTGTCCATTTCCAGCGACGACAGCATCTACATCCTGGATCTGCTGCGGTCCCTGGAAGATCACCTGGTCAGCGGGGCAGTCTTTGCCGCCCTGATCGTCTGGCTGTTCCTGCGCAACTTCCGTGCGACGCTGATCGTCGCGTCGGCGATCCCGGTGTCGCTGCTCGGCGCGGTGCTCGTGATGTACTTTCTCGATTACTCGTTGAATACGATCACGATGCTGGGCTTGCTGGTGCTGATCGGTGTCGTGGTCGACGACGCGATCGTGGTGCTGGAAAACATCCAGCGGCGCGTCGAGGAGGGCGGCCAGGACCGGCGCACCGCGGCCATTGAAGGCGCGCGCGAAGTGCAGTTGGCCATCGTCGCGTCCACGCTGGTGCTGGCCTGCATATTCGCAGCGGTAATTTTCGTGCCGGGAATTCCCGGTCGCCTGATTGGCTCCTTCGGCGTGGTCGTGGCCTGCGGGGTCCTGGTGTCGCTGTTCGTGTCGCTGACGCTGACACCGATGCTGTGTTCGCGCTACCTGCAGGCCAGCCGCAAGCATGGCCGCCTGTACCGCATGCTCACTCGCGCCTTCGACCGCATGGAAGCGGGCTATGCGCGTTTGCTTGCCTGGACCCTGGAGCACCGCTGGCTCGTCGTGATCGCGGCGCTGGTGATCATTTTCTCCACGCCGCTGTTCCTTACGCGCCTCGGCTTCGAGTTCTTTCCGCCGGAGGATGAGGGCCAGTTCCAGGTCTCGATTCGCACGCCCACGGGCACCAGTCTCGCCTACGGCGATGAGCGCATGCGAAAAATTGAGAACATCATGCTGGAGCGGCCGGACATCGAGAACATCTTTGCGACGCTGGGCGGAGGTCTCGCCGGCAGCGTGAACCAGGGCAACATTTACGTGAACATGATGCCGCGCGACCAGCGGCAGCTGAAGCAGTACGAGCTGATCCCGTTGTTGCGTGAAGAGTTTGCAAAGGTGCCGGGTATCGTGGCCTTGCCAGCGCCTTATGGGCTGGGCGCGGCCGGCCGCGGTGAGGCCCTGAGTTTCGTGCTGCAGGGCCCGGACCTGGAGGTGACCGCCGAGCTGGCTCGTGGTTTCCGCGAACGGCTGTTGCAGGACCCGGAACTCGGGCGGATCGATCTGGACCTGCAACTCGACCTGCCGCAGGTCCGCCTGGACGTGAATCGTGAACTGGCCGCGGAGCTCGGCCTGTCTTCCCGCGACATTGCGCAGGCCGCGAATGTGCTGGCGGGGGGGCTGGACGTGGCGAAGTACACGGACGAGCCGGGCGATGGGGAGCGCTACGACATTCGCCTGAAAGCCGGCTGGGAAGTGGACCTGGACGACCTGTCGAAGATCTACCTGCGCAATCCCGACCGCGCGCTGGTGCGACTGGACACCGTGGCGCGCTTCCGCGAAGAAGTCGGCCCCGCAGTAATCAAACGACTGGACCGGCAGTACGCGGCGACTTTCTATTCCGATCCGACCATTTCCCTCGGCGAGGCGGTGTCGCGGGTGCGCGATGCGGCCGACGACTTCCTGCCGCCGGGCTACTCACTGCGGCTGCAGGGCAGTTCCGAACAACTGGAAGAGACGACCGGTGGCGTCGGTTTCACCTTCCTGCTCGCGATTGTGCTCGTTTACATGATTCTCGCGAGCCAGTTCAATTCCTACTCGCAACCGCTGATCATCATGGTCGCGCAGCCGCTGGCCATCATTGGCGGTGTGGCCGCGCTGGCCATTACCGGCACGACGCTGAACCTGTACTCGATGGTCGGCCTGATCCTGCTGATCGGCCTGGTCGCGAAAAACTCGATTCTGCTGGTGGACCTGACCAACCAGTACCGCGCCCAGGGTCAGGGTGTGAACCAGGCATTGCTGGCGGCCTGCCCGCGCCGGCTGCGCCCGATCCTGATGACCTCGCTGACGATCATTTTCGCGATGCTGGTGCCGGCGCTGGGCATTGGTACGGCGGTGGAACTGTCCGGACCGCTGGCCGTCGCCGTGATCGGCGGCATGGTCAGCTCCACGCTACTGAGCCTGATTGTCGTGCCCGCCGTGTATTCCCTGGCGGAACGCTTCAGGCAGCGGCGACAAATCGGTGGTGACATCAGGGCAGAAGAGGCCTCGGGCAGCCCGGGTGCCTGACGGGGGTGGTCAGCGAAGGCGTTTGTAGCGATGTTTTCCCATGTGAGCAACGCCGGTGGTTATCGATGGCGGTCGCAGGGCTGTTTTCCCGCGCACGTAACGCTCGTGCTCAGTAATCTTCCCCGCTGGAGTAGGGCGGCAGCTGGCCGATGTGTATGCCGCTGTCGACGATCAGCGTTTCGCCGGTCACCAGGCGTGAGCCGCCGCCGATCAGGAACCAGACCAGAGCTTCCGCGATGTCTTCCGCCTGGGCAATCTGCTTCAACGGCAGTTGTTCCCGGGCCGTCTCCAGGAAAGCCGCGTACTGCTCCTCACCCATGCCGCCCTGCAACCAGCGGGTCTGAATGACCCCGGGCACGACCGTGTTGATACGAATCTCCGGCGCCAGCACGTGGGCGAGAGATTTCGTCATCAGGTTCAGCGCCGCCTTTGACGCCGCGTAAGGAATGGACGAGGCAATGCCCGTGACACCGCCGATGGATGAGTCGTTCACAACCGCGCCGCCCGTCTTGCGCATGTGTGGCTCCACTGCCCGAATCATCTGGTAGGCGCCCACCACGTTGACAGCATAGATATCGAGAAAGTCCTGCTTGGTCACGCCATCGAGCTTCGGGTACGGATTGAACTTGGTCCGCGCCGCGTTGTTGATCAGGTAGTCGATGCGGCCCCAGGCATCCACGGCCGCCTTGGCCATGCGCTGGCATGCATCGTCGTCGGACACGTCGGCCTGTACGCAGATGGCCTCGGCGCCCTTCGCTCGGCACTCTTCCGCCGTGGCCTGAGCTTCTTTCTCGCTGCGGGTGTAATTGATCACCACGTTGCAGCCCTTTTCGGCCAGCAGGATTGCGGCGGCCGCACCGACGCCTGTGGCCGAGCCGGTGACGATTGCGACTTTTCTTTCGCTCATTGTTGTTGCTCCTCGATAGGATCCGCTGGCGCTGCCCGTGGTGGGCGGAAAGGCCGCGAATCTTAGCAGACGGCACAATGTCGTACAGGCAAGGGTGCCTGGCCGTCATTCCCGCCGGCGCGGAAGAAATGCTAAGGTGGCGGCCCCCGGAGGCCGGGGCCCGGCAGCCGATAAACACAACACGACCGATCACGGAGTCAAGCCGATGGCTTTCAAGGACATGCGCGAATACTTGAGCCTGCTCGAGAAAGAAGGGCAGCTGAAGCACGTCGACACGCCGATCAACTGCGAGTATGAAATCAATGAACTCCAGTCCCTGATGCGCTACCTGGCCGAAACGAACGGCCCGGGCCTGGTCCTGAACAATCTCGAGGGTTACAACACGCCCGACGTACCGATTCTGTACAACCCCTTCGGCACCCGCGAACGCACGGCAATGACGCTTGGTGAACGCGACCCGCTGACGGCGAAGCTCAAGCACTCGGCGGTGCTGGCCGATCAGGCCACCTGGCAGGAACCCGTGCTGATAGACGCCAAGGGTGCGCCGTGCAAAGAGGTGGTGATAGAGGAGGCCGACATCGCCCTCGACAAACAGCTGCCGCACGTATGGATCGGCAAGGAAGGCTCGTCGTTCGTCACCGGCGCGGTGGTGGTCAGCAAAGATCCCGAGACCGGCGTGCGCAATGTGGGCTGGTATCGCCTGACGCAGCTCTGGCAGTGCCGGCATCCCACCGACGGTTCCTACACTGACGAACAGCAGACTAAACAACTGTCTATTTTTGCCTTCTGGAACCCGCCGATGAATCACATCGGCCTGCACCTGGCCAAGGCCAAGGCCATGGGCAAACCGCTGGAAGTGGCCGTGGCCAAACTTTGTGACCCGGCGGTGCACCTTGCGGCCTGCACGGGCACCCCGTTCGGCGCCGACGAGTACGCGTTTGCCGGCGGCCTGCGCGGCTCGCCGGTGGAGCTCGTGAAGTGCGACACGGTCGATCTCGAGGTGCCGGCGACGGCCGAGTGGGTGATCGAAGGCGTGTTCCAGCCCGACGCAGACGACGTCACGATCGGCTGGCATTCGAACTCGGTGGGCTACTACGACAAGCTGCAGATCTTCCCGGTGTTCGACGTAAAGCGAATTACCCACCGCAAGGACCCGCTGTGGTACGCGACCATCGAAATGATGCCGCCCTTCGACCACAACTGGCTGGCGTTGCTGCCCGTCGAGGGTGAGGTCCTGAGTGATCTGCAGCGCAAGATTCCGGAAGTGAACGACGTGGTGGTCACGCCGAACATGACTTATATCGTACAGCTGAAGGTGGACGGCGCGCAGAAACCACATCCGGAGTTTGGCAAGTTCGTGCTGCACGCGGTGTGGGGCGCGGCCGGTCGCTGGGGACGCACGGCAAAATTCGTCGTGGTGGTCGGGCCCGACATCAACCCGTACGACATGACGGACGTGGACTTTGCGATCGGCAGCCGGGTGCAGCCCTACGAGGACAGCATCATCAATCAGTCGGGGCAGGCTTTCGTGCTGGATCCGTCGGCGGTGAAGGGGCCGCAGGGATTCCCGATGACGGGCTCGCAAATCGGTATCGATGCCACCATCAAGATCCCGGAACGTTTTTCCGACTACGCGCCGGTGTCCAAGGCAGATCCGGAGAAGGTGGCGGCTATCGCGGAGAAGCTGAAGGGCGTGCTGGGGTAGGGTGGCACCATCCTGAGACCCTACGTTCCGCGCGGGGCCCGGGATAATCGCCCTCCACGCCGGCCTTGGGCCGGCTTTACCGTTCCGGTCGAATATCCCGGGCCCCGCGCTTGTGTTGGTGGTGGTTGCTTGCCTGGCGATTTCCTTGCTGGTGGTCTTCGGCTCAGGGCAGCAAGTCTGCCCACAGGAAGAACAGCTCGTCGTCAACGATCGAGTCGCCGTCAAGGTCGATGTCCAGGCGGGCATTCAACGCATCCAACGCGACGATCCGCACGGAGCTGGTATCGCTGGCGGTGACCAGCATGTCGCCCGACGATGCGAAAGTTGTCGGATCGCCGTCGAGTAATGACTGGAACGGCGCATTGATTGCATAGACGAAAGTCCCGCTGAGGGCGCTGGTCGTCAGCGTACCGGCCGGGAAGATCGTGCTCGGCACCGGTGGTTGCACTGTGAAGTCGACCTGTAGGGGCGACGTGACCGCGCTCAGGTTACGCGTGACCGCGTTGGCCTCCAGCGTGAAACTGTTCGCGGCGCTGTCGGATTGCAGGTTGCCCGGCGTGGTGAAAGACTGATCAAAGATGTTGGTCAGGGTACCGTTTGCCGTTACCGGGCCGGCGCCGCTGTCTCTAACGACATTCGTGAAGGTCGCGCTGCCGTCAAAGCGGTAAGCGCTGCCCGGGGCTCCCTGGAAGGTGTTGACAGTGACGTCCATCTGGCCGGTGAGTGTCGCGGCCTGACGTTCGCAGGCATTGAAGCTTGTGTTCAGCTGATCGCCGGGGCCATAGGTGCCGGGCGTGGCGATGAAACCGGAGATGCTCGCGTCGCCGCTGATGGGGCAGGCGACCTGCACCGGACCGAAGTTGCCTGATACCGCCAGCAGTGCCAGGTTTGCGTAGGGGTTCCCGGCTGAGAACTGCCCGCCAACGTCGGTGCCGGGAAAGTCCAGGAACGACGCAATCACTTCGCGGGCGATCACGGGCGCCGTTGAGGTGTTAACCGCCGAGGTCTGGCCTGTCAGCGCCGCCCAGGTGGTGAACTGCTGGTCGTCCACCATCCCGTCGCCGTCGGCGTCGATGACCAGTCGTACGCTGGTGCTGTCCACGATCACGATTTGCATCATGGAGTTGTCAGCACCCGTCACGAGGATCTCGCCGCTGTCGGGGTCGGCGTCGCCGGTAGCCCCGATAGGCGCGGTGGTCTCGTAGTCCACGCTGCCACCCAGTAGCTGGCTGCCCAGCCTGCCCATGGCCTCGGCTGACTTGGTGTCCGGGATCACACCGCCATCGACCGTCAGCGACTGGGTGAAGTTGGTCAACGTGAAGACCTCGCCCTGCGACGCGATTTCGAAGAAGCTTCCCTCGAGGGTGTCAACCGTGACCGGAAAGTTGAGGCTGTCCAGCGTAACTGTTACGTCTCCCTGCGCCTGGGCGCTGACGCCGCCGTCAACGACGGTGAGGTTGGTAAACATGGTGTTTGCGCTCAGGCGAAAGACATCGCTCAACGGGTCGCCGGCGATGGTCAGCACGGTCAGGTCCAGGCGGCCGTTGATGACGGTGCCATCATTGTCGTCACAGTTGTCGAACTGCACCGTGAGGGTGTCACCGGCAGTGATCGTGCCCGGGTTCGCCAGGTCGCCCGAGATCGTAGTCGTGCCACCCCCGTCACAGGCTTCCGTGACCGGGCCGACGGCGACTTCCAGCGCCAGCATACCCGCCCTGGAACCGGTGACTTCCAGCGCGTAGGCGACCGGCCCATCCGCAGTTCCCGACAAGGTGGCCGGGGCCATGGGCGGTTCCGGCGCGATGGGCCCGCTGCCGACATCCGCGGTATCGAAACCCAGCAATACGGCCTGCACCACGGCGGACGCGACGTCGAAGGCGTTGTTGGAAGTAATGGCCAATAACGGCAGGTTTGTGCCGCCGCCGCTGAAGCTGCTGCCACCACCGCCACCGCCGCTCCCGACGAGGCTGGCGATTCCGCTTGTTAGTACGCCGATCGCCAGTAACGCGCGAACGCTGCGTCGGTTGTTGCAGTTCATCGGTGTTTCTCCAGGGTGGTGGTGGCGACGTACGCGGTCATGCAACCCAACGCGGTTGCGCAGAGGTCGGCAATATCGAAATGGCCCTGGAGTGCATAGAGCGCCAGTGGTTTGAACAGGGCATGGTCAATGGGTGTGCCCGACTGAGCAAAGACCAGGGTTGTGACGGCGTTGGCCTGCAGAAATTCCAGTGCTGCCGCTATCGCAAACCAGCCGGCGCACAGCCAGCCGCGCGATCTGGGCCAGGGCCTTAGCGTCAGAACCAGCAAGACCGCGATTGCATAGGCGTGCAGGAAGGACGGCAGCACTTGCCCGGCTTCGCCAAACAGCCCGAGCCGTTGCCACTGCGCATCGGCGAACGGTGCGAGAAACAGGGTGGTGCTCCAGTCGCGGTCCAGGACGTAGATCCCGAGGCCCAGCAGCAGTGCCGCTGCGGCGGTGAGCCCAAGGCGCGTTGGCCCCGCCACCGGGCCTCGGCCAGAAAAGTCACGAGGCGCATTCGAGAGCGAACCCGAGTTCGCGCGTTTGCTGGCTGAGGCCGTCATAGAACTTTCAGATTAGCATGAAAAACAGCGTGTTGTGATAGATTTGACGAAAGGCTTTAAACATTATCCGTTGCGTCGGCCCACCTTGTGGACCGCCACATCTGAGTTGCGCGCTGGCCCGCCGCTCTGGGGTCGGGGGCTCGGCTGCAGATTCCTCCGGTCCGCGCGGCCCGGGATATCTGCCCTCCACGCCGGCCTTCGGCCGGCTTGACAGTTCCGGTCAGACATCCCGGTCCACGCGCTCACACTGGTGGTGGCGGGGCGCTTTCCCGGCAAGAAATCTCCACCAACGCGAGCGGGTGGCCGGGCTACTGTGCGCGTCACAGTCAGCCGGCTTGCCGAGCAGCGCAGCGAGTGAGGGAACAGCCCGAAGGGGCCGCGCAGGGATGCGCGGCTCCGGGACCCCGATGCGAGTGAGCAGCGCAGGGCACCCGCAGGGCAAGCCGGCGTGACGCGCACAGTAGCCCGGCCGCCTGCGGGTTAACGGGGTCGCGCTGTCACTAACCTGTCGCCGTTTCGACGGGCCAGTTAGAGTAATGAGATGGCGCAGACCCTGACCCAGAAGATTCTTGCGAAGGCCTCCAGGCAGGCCGCTGTGGCGGTCGGCGATATCGTCACGTGCCGGGTGGACCTGTGCCTGTTGCTGGATTCGGGCGGGCCGCGGCGGATCTGGCCGCGCCTGAAGGAGCTGGGTACCGGCGTCTGGGATCCGGACAGGATCGTGCTGTGCACCGATCACTTCACGCCCGCCGTCGATGCCGAGTCGGCCGCGATCCTGAAGCTCACCCGCGACTTTGCCGCCGAGTTCGGCATCGAGCGTTTCTACGACATGCAGGGTATCGGTCACGTGCTGCTCGCGGAGCAGGGCTGGCTGGAACCGGGGATGTTTGCGGTGGGCGGTGACTCGCATTCGAGCATGGGCGGTGCGTTCGGCTGCCTGATGATGGGCTTCGGTGCGATCGAGATGACGGGCGTGGCGGTGACCGGCGAGATCTGGATCCAGGTGCCGGACACGCTGCGCATCAACTGGAGCGGTGAGTTCGGTGCCGGCGTGGCGGCGAAGGACATCATGTTGTTCCTGTGTCGCGAAGTGGGTACGGACAACGCGTTTCGCGTGCTGGAGTTCGGTGGTGATACGGTTGCGGGTATGTCGATGGCCGAACGCGGCGTGCTGTGCAACATGGCAGCCGAGCTCGGCGCCGAGACCGGTGTGGTGCCGGCCGACGACGCGACGCTGGCTGCGCTGCGCCTGGCGGGCCGCTCGCCGGCGGCCGATGCGCTCAACTGGCAGACGGATGCGGGCGCGGACTGTCTCGCGGTGCATGAGTTCGATGCGGCGAGCCTCGCACCGCAGGTGGCCGCACCGCACTCGCCGGCCAACTCCGGTCCGGTGGTCGAGCACGCGGGCACGCCGATTGACCAGGCGTACATCGGTGCGTGCGTCGGTGCGAAGCTGGAAGATTTGCAGATGGTGGCCGCGATATTGAAGGGCCGCCGGGTAGCGAACGGCACGCGGCTGCTCGTTGCGCCCGCGTCACAGCGCGCCTATCGCGAAGCGGCGGCCGACGGTACGCTGGCCGCGATCAGCGAAGCGGGCGCCTATCTGTTGCCCACCGGCTGCGGTGCCTGCGCGGCCCTCGGCGCCGGGATTCTCGCCGAAGACGAAGTGTGTATTTCGTCCACGAACCGCAACTTCCAGGGTCGCATGGGGGCGAACTCCGCGCAGGTCTATCTCGGCTCCCCGTACACGGTTGCCGCGTCGGCCGTGACTGGCCGCATTACGGATCCACGGGAACTGCTCGCATGACAGCGGTGATCAGCGGTCGGGCCTGGGTCTTCGGCGACAACGTGAATACCGACGTGATGGCGCCGGGGCTGTATTTCAAATCGCCGATGTCGGCAATGGCGAAGCACTGCATGGAGGCGGTGAACCCGGATTTTGCGAGCCAGGTGCAGCCGGGTGATATCGTGGTGGGCGGAAAGAACTTCGGCATCGGTTCGGCACGGGAGCAGGCGGCCATGGCCTTGCAGTACCTCGGCGTTGGCGCAGTGCTCGCACCGTCTTTCGGCCGGATCTTTTACCGCAATACCCTGAACTTCGGCATCCCGGCGCTGCGCTTGCCGGCGGACATGATCATCGAGGCGGGTGATCAGCTGCACGTGGAGCCGGAAACCGGCCGCATTCGGAATGAGAGCCGGGGTACCGCCTGCGCTGCGCCGGCGCTGCCGCCGCACCTGTTGCAGATGGTGACCGCCGGCGGCCTGATGCCCTACCTGAAAGCGCGACTGGCAAAGGAGAATCGAGATGGCCGCTGACCACGCCCGCCGCCTGCGCGCCGCGCTCGCGGCCGATGACGTGCTGATCGCGCCGGGCTGTTACGACGGCCTGACCGCGTTGCTGATCGAGCAGGCGGGTTTCGCGTGTGCTTATCTCAGCGGGGCGAGCGTTGCCTTCACCCGCCTCGGGCGGCCGGATCTCGGCCTCACAACGTTGACCGAGGTCGCCGACACGGTGGCCTGCATTCGCGATCGCGTGGCACTGCCGCTGATCGTGGACGGCGACAATGGCTTCGGCAACGCGCTGAACGTGAAGCGCACGGTCAGGTTATTCGAGCGCATGGGTGCATCGGCGATTCAGCTGGAAGACCAGCAGCTGCCGAAACGCTGCGGGCACCTGGAAGGCAAGAAGCTGATATCCGCCGACGAAATGTGCGGCAAGATTCGCGCGGCCCTGGATGCGCGGGCGGATGATGCCACCGTGATCGTTGCGCGCACGGACGCCGTGGCGGTGGATGGACTCGACGCTGCGCTGGAACGTGCCGCGGCGTATGTGGCTGCAGGGGCGGACGTGCTGTTCGTGGAATCGCCCGGCAATGTCGACCAGATGCGTCGAATCGGCAGCGAACTGGGCCAGCAGATCCCGTTGCTCGCCAACATGGTGGAGGGCGGCAAGACGCCACTCATACCCGCGCCGGAGCTCGGCGCGATGGGCTATCGCATCGTGATCCATCCGGGCGCGATGGTCCGCGTGCTGAGCCGCGCGGGCCAGCAATACCTGGCCGCACTGAAGCGCGACGGCACCACCGCGAAGATCCTCGACACGATGAACGACTTCAACCAGTTGAACGAGCTGATTGGTACCCAGGAATTGTTAGCCGAAGCAGACGCTTATGACCCGGAGGCGCCAGATTAGCGGGGCCTGAAGTACCCGCAACGGGGTGCTCAGCAGCCGGCCGGAGGCCGGTCTGTTGCAGCGGCCAATGGTGTCACGCCGCAGGACGGAAGCGGCTCAGCTGGGAGGCCGCGAAGCTAACAGGCTAGAGTAGCGTCTACGGGAAATTAACCTAGGGCTTACATCGGCTTAGCTTGTATTCCGTTGTAGCCGTGTCAGAATACTGACAGTTGTGCTTGGGGGCACAGCGTTTTTCGTTGTTGTTGCCGGCCGCGGCTCACGGTTGCCGCGGCGCGACGGAGTGCAGCTTGGACCACACCTCGACCCTGACAGGTCTGCATCAGGCGCTGGGCGGCAGTCGCACGGCGGGCGGCCTCGACGTCGTGTACACGAAGCTGGCGGTGGACCTGCAGAACCTGTCCCCGGATGATCCGGCTGCCACGCTGAACCGCTGCGTGGAAACCCTGCGCGACGCGGTGCAATGCGACGCGGTGTGTTTCGTCCTGCTGGACGATACCGGCACCGAAGTCGAATCCGTGTACGCAGCCTGCGCCACTTTTTCACCGTGTAACCCGGCGGTGCTGCAGGGTATTGCCCTGGAAGAATTGCCGTGGTTGCAGTCGGGCCTCGAGCACCTGCGCCTGCAGGGCATTGCCGATACCGCCGCGCCGCGACCGGGCCAGGAAATCGATGCGGCGCGCCTGGCGGAGCTGCGGATGGGCGCGTTCCTCGCAGTCGGTTTCCAGGCACGCAACCGACCGGCCGGGTTCCTCGCGTTGTGTTACGGCCAGCCACAGGCTGCCTGGAGCGCCGACCACCAGCTGTTGCTGAAATTGCTCGGCTCAAGCTTCGCCGCCGGCCTGAACCGGCTGCGCGACGAGTTCAGCCTGCGGCAGCTCGAGGAACGCGAGGAAATCATGATTCGCACGGCCAACGACGGCACGTGGGACTTCGATGCCATTAACAATGTGATGCTGTTCTCGCCGCGCTGGAAAGCCATCATGGGCTACACCGACGAGGCGCTCGCGGAGAGTCCGCCGGACTGGCGTCGCCTTGTGCACCCGGACGACCTGGCAAAGGTGCAGGCGAAATTGCGCGACCACCTGGCCGGCAAGCGGGAAATCTTTGAAAGCGTGCACCGCATGTGCCGCCGCGACGGCGAGTGGCGCTGGGTGCTGTGCCGGGCGAAGGGCCTGATGGATGAGCGCGGGCGGCTGCGGCGGCTGATCGGAGTCGAGACGGACATCACCGAGCAGAAGATCTACGAAGAGGCGCTCTTCCGCGAGAAAGAGAGTGCCCAGATCACGCTGCAGTCCATTGGTGACGGGGTCGTGACCACGGACCACGACTGCAACGTGGAATACCTGAACCCGGTGGCCGAGGAACTCACCGGCTGGCGCGTGGACGATGCCACGGGCCGGCCCATCGACGAAATCTTTCGCGGGTTCCACGAGGAAACCTGCGAACCACTGGAGAATCCGCTGGCCGTTGCGATTCGTCGCAACCGGTCCATCAAGTCAGTGCGGCCAACGCTGCTGATTCGCCGCGACGGCAATGAGATCTATATCGAGAGTACCGCGTCACCGATACGTGACGACCGCGGTGACGTGACCGGCGGCGTGCTGGTGTTCCACGACGTGAGCGAAGCCCGGGAACTGAATCGCAAGCTCTCCTACCACGCGAGCCACGACATCATGAAGGGACTGGTGAACCGTCGCGAGTACGAGAGCCGGCTGGAACGCGCGCTGAAAAGCGCGAAGGCGCGCGAGACCTCCTACGCGCTGTGCTACATCGACCTGGACCAGTTCAAGATCGTGAACGATTCCTGCGGGCACAGCGCGGGCGATGCGCTGCTGAGCCAGCTTGGCGCACTGCTGAAGGGCAAGATCCGCTGGCGCGATACGCTGGCTCGCCTGGGCGGCGACGAGTTCGGCCTGCTGCTGGAAAGCTGCAGCCTGGACGAGGCCGTGCGCATGGCGGACAAGTTGCGCGAAGCGATTCGCGAGCACCGCTTCAGCTGGGACGACCGCAGCTTCCAGCTGGGCGCCAGTGTTGGCATCGTGCCGGTGTCGCCGGAGACCGAGGACGTCGCCGCCTTGCTGTCGGCTGCAGACAGCGCGTGCCAGGCGGCCAAGGAAGCCGGCCGTAACCGCATCTACAGCTACCAGGAAAACGACATCGACCTGATGCGTCGCCGGCGCGAGATGCAATGGGCGGCCCGCATCAGTAATGCGTTGGAAGAAAATCGCTTCGAGCTGTTCCGGCAGACAATCCTGCCGCTGCAGGGGCAGGACGAGGGTGCACACTACGAGCTACTGCTGAGAATGCGCGACGAAAACGGCAAGCTGGTGTCACCGGAACTGTTCATTGCCGCCGCCGAACGTTATGGCATCACGCCGAACATCGACCGCTGGGTCGTGAACCAGGCGTTCCGCTGGCTGGTGTCGGAAGCCGACGAGCGCGAGCGGCTGAGCATGTGTTCCATCAACCTCTCCGGGCAGAGCCTGACGGATGATGGCTTCCTGCCCTACGTCGTGGACCAGTTTCAGACCAGCGGGCTGGACGCGAGCAAGATCTGTTTCGAGATCACGGAAACCGCGGCCATCGCAAGCTATGCGCAGGCGAGCCGGTTCATCAATGCGTTGAAAGAACTCGGCTGTAACTTCGCGCTGGACGACTTCGGCACGGGTTTGTCCTCATTCGGCTACCTGAAGCACTTTCCCGTGGACATCCTGAAGATTGACGGCAGCTTCGTGAAGGAAATCCTGCACGATCCCATCGACCGGGAAATGGTGCGCTCGATCAACGAGATCGGTCACCTGACCGGGAAGCAGACCATCGCCGAGTTCGCGGAGAACGAAGAAATCATCACCATGCTGAAGGGCATGGGCATCGACTACGCGCAGGGTTACGGCGTCGCCGAACCCCAGCGCGTGCGAATGGCCGCGGTTAACGCCTGAGCCGGACGTGGTGCCGCCAGGTACCGTTTACTCGCTCTTGTACTCCTCGTGGCAGCTCTTGCAGGCTTTGCCCAGTTTCGCAAAGGCCACCTTCGCGGCCGGTTCACCGTCGCCCGTGGCGGCGGTATAAGCCGTCGCGGCATCGATCATTGCCTGCGCCTTCGTGGCGAAGTCGTCGGGATTCTGCCAGACCGCGTCCAACGCTTCGGTCTTCACACCGGTGCCCGACGTGTCGCGCTCGAATGCGTCACCGATCATGCCGCCCAGGGCTACCAGCCGCTGCCCCCGCGTTGCCGCCAGGTCCGCGTCGAACGGTTGTTGACCCCCGGACATCTCACCCAGTGGCGTGATGTTCCAGCCCATCAGCTCCATCAGCGCATGACGCACGTGGGCGGCTGCCTCGTCCGGGTTCTCGTCATCAGCCATACCCGCGGCGGGCAGCGAGAGGCAGACGGCAACAGCGACTATTCTCCAGGTCTTTGTCATGCGTTAGTCTCCGTGGTTGGCGGGCGCAGGGGCGATAGTGTGGAGTGGGGTGCCGGGCTGTCAAACGCCGTTGCTGTGGCGTGCCCGGGCAGCGGACGTGGCGGTTCAGGGGAGTGTGGATTCCAGGACCAGGCTAACCTCCACGGTGACGTCATTGCCGACCCACTCGGTATTGGTCCACTCTCCCTGGCCGACACCAAAATCCAGTCGCTGGAGCACGGTCTTGCCGACAAAACTCAGTCGGCCGTCTTCCAGGCGCTCCAGGGTAAAGGCCAGCGCGATGGGTTGCGTCTGGTCCCGCAGGGTCAGCAGCGCGTCGGCCAGGTAGCCGGACTCGGCTGCCCGTATGCGTTCCGTGACGAACCGCGCGCTGGGCCAGCGCTCGACATGAAACCAGTCTGTGCCGCGCAGGTATTCATCGCGCTCGTCGTACAGCGAGTCCACCGAGTCCATGTCGATGGTGGCCTCGATGCGCGCGCGCGTGGGATCCGAAGGGTCCAGGTCGAACTCTGCGGTGAATGCCTTGAAAACGCCTTCGAACGTGGCGCCCTGTTGCACCGCACTGAACTTCAGCGTGCTGTCAGCCGGCACCGGGACCCAGTTCTCGGCCACCACGCCCGTCGCGCACAGGACCGCGCCCAGCCACACCGCGAGACTTGTCTTGATCATCGTGTTTTTCCACCGAAGAGCCCGGGAAGCATCGCGCCCAGCACGCCGTCGCGCAAGACGAACTGGTGGTACAGGGCTGCACCAGCGTGCAGGGTGAACGCGGTGGCGAGCAGGTAGGCCAGCACACGGTGACTGAGCTCGAGCGCTTCGTGCAAGTCGCGGTCGGGCGCCACCAGGTCGGGCAGCGTGAACCAGCCGAACAGGCTGACCGGAAAGTTGGCAGCCGACGAACTGAGCCAGCCGGTCATGGGCATCGCGAATACGACGAGGTACAAGACCCAGTGCGTCAACCTCGCCGCGCGCTGCTGGGTGCTGCTCAGCGTTGCGGGCAGCGGCGGCGGCGGATGGATCCACCGCCATGCCAGGCGCACGGCCGACAGGCTGAATATCGTAATGCCGATGGACTTGTGCAGGGCGTAGCTGGCCAGTTTGTCGGGGCTCAGCGGCAGGTCGATCATGTAGTAGGCCAGTGGCACCTGGCACAGGATCAGGCCGGCGATCGTCCAGTGAAACAGCCGGGCGAGATTCGAGTACCGGCGGTCGGGTTGTTGGCCAGGCATGCGAGATTCAGGCGTCAGTCGGCAAACTGGAAGCGCATCGACAGATCGACCGCGCGCACGTGTTTCGTGATTGCGCCAACAGAAATGAAATCGACGCCGGTTTCGGCCACTGACCGGACGTTCGCCAGCGTGATGCCCCCGGATGCCTCGAGCTGCACGCCGGGTGCGATCGAGTTGCGTTTCTCGACCGCGTCGCGCAGCGTCTCCAGCGTGAAATTGTCGAGCAGCAGCCGGTCGGCGCCAGTCTGCAGCGCTTCCTCCATCTGCGCCAGCCGCTCGACTTCGATTTCTACGAATACCCCGGTGGCCCTGGCCTTGCTGGCGGCGGCACGGATGCTGCCGGCGGCGGCAATGTGGTTTTCCTTGACCAGGATCGCGTCATAAAGACCGATGCGGTGGTTGTCGGCGCCGCCACAGCGCACCGCGTATTTTTGTGCGAGCCGCAGTCCGGGTACGGTCTTGCGTGTATCGAGGATCCTGGCGCCGGTGCCCGCCACCGCGTCGACATACTCGCGCGCCGCCGTCGCGGTACCGGACAGCATCTGCAGGAAATTCAGCGCGGTGCGCTCGGCCGTCAGCAGGCCACGCGCCGCGCCGGTGACCCGGCACAGCAGAGCATCGCTCGCCACCGACTGCGCCTCGGCAACCTGCCACTGCACCCGAATGGCCGGATCGACCTGGCCGAATACACGCTCCACCCAGGCTTGTCCGCAGATCACGGCGTTCTGGCGCGTCAAGATCGCCGCTTCGACTCGCTGTCCGGCGGGCACCAGGGCAGCCGTCAGGTCGCCGCTGCCCACATCCTCGCGCAACGCATGGCGCACCTGGTCATCGATGTCCGGCGGCAGTACAACGATGTCTGCATCAGGCATTCGATCGATCCCTCTGGCACTGGCCCGGCATGCCGTGGGGGCGGCCACCCGCAGTGACTGCCCCCACGTTCAGCACGGCTACCGTCGGGCAGCGGCTTATTCTGCCCTTACAGGAAGAACCCGTGATGCGCGCCCACCATGCTCATCAGCATCGGTAGGGACAACATGGTGTTGGTACGTGATGCCATCAGCGCGGTGGTCTTTGCCTTTGCGATTTCATCAGCGCTGGCCTCCACGATGCCGAGCACTTTTTTCTGGTTTGGCCAGATCAGGATCCAGACGTTGAACAGCATGATCGTACCGAGCCAGGCGCCGATGCCGATTGTGAGTCCGTAGGTCGGATCGCCGCTCCCGGCCTGGCCCAGGGCGAAAGCACTCAGAAAATTGCCTTTCTCGAGCAGGTACGTGGCGCCCGTCAGCCAGGTGGCCAGTGCCGCCCAGCGGAACCACAGCAGCGCGCGAGGCGCCACGTACTTCGTGATGCCGGCACCACCCGGGCCGCCTTCATCCGCCGCGGCCTCCGCCAGTGCCTGAACCTGGACGAAATTGAAGTAGTACAGCAGACCGATCCAAGCAATACCGACAATCACGTGGGCCCAGATGACGATGCGCGCGCTGTCCGGCCCGGTGAGGTCCGTGGCCAGCCCAATGACCGCAGCAATCACGAGACCGGAAATGATCGTTCCCCAGGCGCTCTTGAGTGGATTCATGGTGGTTTTCCCCCGTGTTGGCAACAGATCCGGGTAGACAGGCGATTCGCAATGCCGTCTGGCACCCGGACATGAGGCTCGACAGAATAGGCGAGGCTATGGATTTATTCAATCACGAAATCGGCTGAAAGCCACGTGCGACGGGCGGTTCAACCCGGGAGAACGGCTTCGTAGAACGGCCGGAAGCGGTTTACGATGATGCAGAACAGATCGGCGGTTAGCTCGGCGTCGTAAGCGGCCGAGTGGGCCGCGTCGGCGTCCCACGGCAGGCCCGCGGCCGCGGCCGCGCGCGACAGCACCGTCTGGCCGAGTGCGACGCCGGCCAGTGTGGCGGTGTCGAAAATGCTGAAGGGATGAAACGGGTTGCGCTTGATCCGGGTGCGCGCGACGGCTTCGTT
The DNA here is from genome assembly GCA_020351875.1 of Chromatiales bacterium. Taxonomy (GTDB): domain Bacteria; phylum Pseudomonadota; class Gammaproteobacteria; order Steroidobacterales; genus J054. The sequence continues at coordinate 686,883 of CP070671.1, forward strand.
CAGGAAATTCAGGTCGAACTGCGCGTTGTGGCCCACCAGGATCGCGCGGCGACACTCCGTGGCGCGCAGCGCCGCGCGCACGTCGCGGAACACCCTTTGCAGCGCGTCGCGTTCGGCAATGGCGGGACGCAGCGGGTGGTGCGGGTCGATGCCGTTCACCTGCAGCGCGGCGGGCTCGATGTTCGCGCCTTCGAACGGGGTCACGTGATAACGTACCGTGTCGGCCCGGCTGATTTCGCCGTCGTCGCTCATGCGCAGGGTCACCGCGGCGATTTCCAGTAGCGCATCGGTCTGATGGTTGAAGCCGCCGGTTTCCACATCGACGACCACCGGCAGAAAGCCGCGAAAACGCGCGGCGATGAGCGGCGTCTCGATGTCGCTCATTCCCCGGCCTGCAGGAATTCCAGCGTCCACCGTACACCGAAGCCCGTCGCGCCACCGGGCACCTGCGCGAGGCCTTGCTTGCGGCTGGCGGCGCTGAGATCCATGTGCACCCAGTCGCTGCTGTCGGGCACGAATCGCTTCAGGAAACGGGCCGCGAGTATGTGGTCGCCACTGCCTTCCGTCGAACACTGCAATACGTCGGCGGCCGTGCTCTTGAGCGCGTCGTCGTAGTCCTTGTCCAGCGGAAACGGCCACACGCGCTCACCGCTGCGACGCCCGGCAGACACCAGCGATTCGTGCAGGTCGTCGCGGTTTGCAAACACCCCGCTGTAGCGCTCGGTTAGCGAGTAGACGCACGCACCGGTCAGCGTTGCGTAGTCGATGATCAGGCTCGGCTGCTCGCGCCCGGCCAGCGCCAGGGTATCGGCCAGCACCAGCCGGCCTTCGGCATCCGTGTGAATCACTTCGATAGTCACGCCGTTGCTGGCGGTGACGACATCCCTGGGCTTGTAGGCGGCCGCACTGATGCGGTTCTCGGTGATCGCGAGCCAGCAGTCCACCTGCCTCGGATAATCCGATTCAGTCAGCGCCTGCAATGTCGCCAGCGCGACGGCGCTGCCGGCCATGTCTTCATGCATGCCCAGCATGGACTTGTGCGGCTTCAGGTTGTTGCCGCCGGTATCGAACAGGATGCCCTTGCCGACGAGGGCCAGCGGCGGGAGCTTGCCCGGTTTAGCCGGCTGGTAGCGCAGGTGGAGGATGCCCGCGTCCCGTGATGCGTTGCCCTGGCAGACGGCCAGGAACGCGCCGGCGTCCGCCTTGCGCAGCTGGCTTTCACCGAGCCAGCGGGTTTTCCAGCCGTACTGGCGGGCGAGTGCCGTTGCGAGCGTCCGGTACGCCGGGGCGTCCAGGCGGTTTGGCGGCAACGCCGTGAGCCAGCGGGCCAGGTTCTGAGCCCGGGCAGCGATTTCCGTGCCTTTCAGATCCAGCCGGTGGGGCAGGCCAAGCAGCCGGATGCGACCGAGTTTCTTGTGGCCGGCCTGCTTCGCTTTGAACTCCGGCATATTGAAAGCGTGGGCATGGGCGGCCAGCAGCAGGGCCTCGGCCATGCCCTGGGCATGCTCTTCTTTCAGTCCGGGCAGCAGCAGCGCCAGACTGCGCGGCTGATCTGCCAGCGCCGCGGCGACGAGTTCGCCGGCAATGCTCAACAGCTCGAAACGGCTCGGCTCGCCCGCCGGCAGGCGGCGGGCGCTGAGGCCCGTGCCCCGCTTGTTGTCCAGCCGACCGTGCACCACCGCACCGGCTTCTGCCCGGCGCGCGGCCGCCCGTAACTGGGCGCTTCCCGGCGCGGCTTTCCAGTCGCCGGCCGTGGGCTTGTGGGGCAGCACGACAATCACATGGTCCACGCTGGCGAGATCTGCTTTCGATACTCGCCCCGGACTTTGACTGAGACGCGGGAATTTTGCTGGTGGCAGGAGTTGACTCATGGGGTTGCGGCTTGACCGGTCTGGGCAGGACGCCGATCATACCGGGCTTTCACAGACGTGGCGGCGCTCGCGCCGGGATGGCTTGCAGCTGGTGGTGGCTTCGCTGTCCCGCGGACGGAGGCACGGCAGGCTTGCCCGGTCAGGCGGCGGCACTGCGTGAATGACAACCGGAAGCAACGTGGCCGAATTCAACCGCTTCGACGATATCGATCCGCAGGAAACCCACGAGTGGATCGAGTCCATGGATTCCGTGCTGCAGGCCCATGGCGCGGATCGGGCGCACTTCCTGCTCAACAGCATGATCGACCACGCCCGCCGCCGGGGTGCCTACCTGCCGTACAGCGCCACCACGGCGTACCTGAACACCATTCCCGTTCAGCAGCAGCCTGAGTATCCGGGTGACCGGGCGCTGGAGCGCCGGATCGAGGCCTACATTCGCTGGAATGCGATGGCGATGGTCGTGCAGGCGAACCGGCACAGCGCCGAGTACGGCGGCCATATCGCCAGCTACGCGTCCGCCGCCGCCCTGTACGAGGTGGGTTTCAATCATTTCTGGCGGGCCCCGACCGCCGAGCAGGGCGGCGACATGGTGTTTATCCAGGGCCATTCGTCGCCGGGCATCTATGCGCGCGCTTACCTGGAAGGGCGGCTGACCGAGAACCAGCTGAACCACTTTCGCCAGGAAGTGGTGGCGAAGGGTGACGGGCTGACGTCGTATCCGCACCCGTGGCTGATGCCGGAGTTCTGGCAGTTTCCCACGGTGTCCATGGGTCTCGGGCCGATGATGGCCATCTACCAGGCCCGCTTCATGCGCTACCTGGAGCACCGTGGCCTGGTCGAACCCAGCGACCGCAAGATCTGGTGTTTCCTCGGCGACGGTGAAACGGACGAGCCGGAATCCATGGGCGCACTCACCATGCCGGTGAGTGAGAAGCTGGATAACCTCATCTTCGTGATCAACTGCAACCTGCAGCGCCTGGACGGCCCGGTGCGCGGGAACGGCAAGATTATCCAGGAACTGGAAGCGGCCTTCCGCGGCGCCGGCTGGGCCGTGATCAAGGTGCTCTGGGGCAGTAACTGGGACCCGTTGCTCGGGCGTGACGAGGGCGGTTACCTGCGGCGCGTGATGGAAGAGTGCGTCGACGGCGAGTACCAGAACTTCAAGGCCCTCGGGGGTGCCTACGTGCGCGAGCATTTCTTCGGCCGCTATCCGCAGCTGAAAGAAATGGTCGCCAACATGTCCGACGAGGAAATCTGGCGCTTGAAGCGCGGCGGGCTCGACGCGATCAAGGTGCACGCGGCCTACCATCGTGCCGTGAATCACGAAGGCCGGCCGGTGGTCATTCTGGCGAAGACCGTGAAAGGTTTCGGCCTGGGCGAGGCGGCAGAAGGCAAGATGACGGCGCACCAGGCAAAAAAGCTGGACGTCGACGACCTGAAAGCCTTCCGCGATCGATTCAACATTCCCATCTCCGACGAAAACATCGAGAAGGTGCCGTATTACCGGCCCGCGGAAGACAGCGAAGAGCTGCAGTACATGCGTGCGCGCCGTGAGGCGCTGGGCGGCTTCCTGCCCGTACGCATCAGCGACGCGCCATCTTTACAGGCACCGCCGCTGGAGTCGTTCAAAACGCAGCTGGAAGGCACCGGCGAGCGCGAAATTTCCACCACGATGGCGCTGGTGCGCATTCTGACGAGCCTGGTACGGGACAAGAACATCGGCAAGCACGTGGTGCCGATCGTGCCGGACGAAGCGCGAACCTTCGGCATGGAAGGCATGTTCCGCCAGATCGGCATCTATTCGTCCATGGGCCAGCTCTACACGCCGGTGGATCGCGAGCAGTTGATGTACTACCGCGAAGACAAGGAAGGCCAGATTCTGCAGGAAGGCATCAACGAGGCCGGCGCGCTGTGTTCGTGGATCGCCGCGGGCACGGCCTACGCGAACCACGGTGTGCAGATGATCCCCTTCTACATCTTTTATTCGATGTTCGGGTTTCAGCGAGTCGGGGATTTCATCTGGGCCGGCGGCGACATGCAGGCGCGGGGATTCCTGATTGGCGGCACCGCGGGGCGCACCACCCTGGCGGGCGAGGGCCTGCAGCACCAGGACGGTCACAGTCACCTGGCGGCGTCTACCATCCCGAACTGCCGCGCCTACGATCCGGCCTACGGGTACGAACTTGCCGTGATCATCCAGGATGGCTTGCGGCGCATGGTGGAGAAGCAGGAGCGGATCTTCTACTACATCACGACGATGAATGAAGCCTATGCGCAGCCGGCCATGCCGCGCGGCGTGGAGGCCGGCATCCTGAAAGGGATGTATCCGCTCAGCACCGGGGGTCGCGGCAAGGTGCGCGTGCAGCTGATGGGTGCCGGCACCATACTCGGCGAGGTCCGGGCGGCGGCGGCGATGTTGGAGTCCGACTACGGTATCCCGGCCGACGTGTGGAGTGTGACCAGCTTCAACGAGCTGCGTCGCGACGGCCTGGCGGTCGAGCGCTGGAACCTGCTGCACCCGGAGCAGACGCCACGCAAGGCCTATGTCACGCAGTTGCTGTCTGATCAGCAGGGGCCGTTCGTCGCGGCAACGGATTACATGAAGTCCCTGGCAGACCAGGTGCGCCAGTGGATTCCCGGCCGCTACCGGGTGCTGGGTACCGACGGTTACGGGCGCAGCGACTCGCGCCGGGCCCTGAGGGATTTCTTCGAAGTCGACCGGCGCCACGTCGTGATCGCCGCGCTGAAAGCGCTGGCGGAAGAGGGGTCCGTGGACCCGGGTACCGTCAGCCGCGCGATGGCCAAGCTGGACATCGAGCCGGAGCAGCCGGATCCCACCACCCGATGAGCCGAGGAGCGACGCACTGAATGAGTAGCCGCCAGGAAGTTCGTGTCCCGGACCTGGGCGACTTCGACGATGTGGAAATCGTCGAGGTGCACGTGCAGGCCGGTGACCAGGTGCAGCCTGAAGACCCGCTGATCACGCTGGAAACGGACAAGGCCGCGATGGAAGTCCCGGCGCCGGCCGCCGGCCGGCTGGCCGAGGTGACCGTCGAGGTGGGTGGACGCGTGTCCGAAGGCGACCTGATCGCGATACTCGAAGGATTGGAGGCTACTGCGGATGAAGCGCCGGCCGCGGGTGGAGAAGCCACGCCGGCAGCCGCGTCTGAATCCCGCGACGCCAAAGCCGATTCCGGCCCGGCCGCGCCCGTCTCCGAACCGGGCGCGGCGGCAGGCCCGCAACCCGTGGTCGTGCCGGATCTCGGCGATTTCGATGCGGCCGATATCACCGAGGTGCACATCAGCGTTGGCGACGTGGTCGCGATAGACGACCCGCTGATCACGCTCGAAACGGACAAGGCCGCGATGGACGTGCCGTCACCGGTGGCCGGCAAGGTGCTGTCTGTCGCGGTTACCACGGGCGGCCAGATCGGCGCGGGCGGCCTGATTGGGGAGGTGGAAGTCGCGGCTGGCGAGGCGCCGAGTCTCGACGATACAGCGCCGCACAAGCCGGACTTCAAAGAGGCGAAGGCCGCGCCGGCGGCCGCCGCTGCGCCGGCACCGGCTGTTGCCGCACCCGCGAGCCCCGGCCGCCTGCCGCCGGTGAACGAGGTGACGTTCGGCAAGGCGCATGCGAGCCCGTCGGTGCGCAAGTTTGCGCGCGAGCTGGGTGTCGATCTCGGGCAGGTCAAGGGTGCCGGGGCCAAGGGCCGGGTCCTGAAGGAGGACGTCAAAGTTTTCGTGAAAGCCGTGATGTCCGGCCAGGCCGCGGCACCCGCCGCCGGCAGCGCAATACCGCCGGTGCCGGCGGTGGACTTCGCGAAGTTCGGCAAAATCGAGGTGAAACCCCTCGGACGGATTCAAAAACTGTCCGGGCCGCGCCTGCACGCGAGCTGGCTGAACTATCCCCACGTCACCCAGTTCGACGAAGCCGACATCACCGATATCGAAGCGCGGCGGCAAAAAATGAAAGAAGCCGCGGCCGCGAACGACGTGAAGCTGACGCCACTGGCTTTCGTGATGAAGGCCGTCGTGATTGCGTTGAAGGAATTCCCGCTGTTCAACACGTCGATGGCTGAAGACCAGCAAAGCCTCGTCTGGAAGAAGTATTTTCACCTGGGCTTTGCGGCCGACACGCCGAATGGCCTGATCGTGCCGGTGATTCGCGACGCCGACCTGAAAGACGTGATGAGCATTGCGCAGGAGCTGGGGACGCTCAGCGCCAAGGCCCGCGAAGGCAAGATCACCGCAAGGGAGATGCAGGGCGGGACCTTTACGGTGTCCAGCCTCGGTGGTATTGGCGGCACGCATTTCACGCCCATCATCAACGCGCCGGAGGTGGCGATACTCGGCGTGGGCCGTTCGGAGTACCGCCCCGTCTACCAGGACGGTGAGTTCGTGCCGCGCCTGATATTGCCGCTGTCGCTGTCTTACGATCACCGGGTCGTCGACGGGGCGACCGGCGTACGTTTCACGACCTACCTGCGCAGCGTGCTGGCAGACGCCGACCGCGTCATGCTCGGCAGCTGAGGCCAAGGCGATGAGCGCTGCCCAGGACATCCTCGTGCCCGACCTCGGCGACTTCGAGGACGTCGAAATTATCGAGGTGCACGCGAAGGCCGGCGACACCGTCGTGGCCGAAGACCCGTTGATCACGCTGGAGAGCGACAAGGCCGCGATGGAAGTGCCGTCGCCGGTGGCCGGCACCGTCACGGAAATGCTGGCAGGGGTCGGAGACCGCGTGTCTACGGGCACCCTGATCGCCCGGGTCGTGGCAGCCGAGGCCGGCACCGGGACAGGCCCGGCCGTTACGCCAGCCGAGCCGGCAACCCCCGCTGCGGCGCCGGCTCCCATCGCCGCGGCGGGTTACGACGGCCGGGTGGACCAGGAGGCCGAGGTGCTGGTGCTCGGTGCCGGGCCGGGGGGTTATACGGCCGCGTTCCGGGCCGCTGACCTGGGCCTGAAAGTCACCCTGGTGGAACGCTGGCCGGTGCTCGGCGGGGTTTGCCTGAACGTGGGCTGCATTCCGTCCAAGGCCCTGCTGCACGCCGCGCGCGTGATCGAAGAAACGCAGGAGATGGCCGATTGCGGGATCCGTTTCGGTGCGCCGGAGATCGACAGAGACGGGTTACGGGGCTGGAAGGACAAGGTAGTCAGCCGGCTGGTCGGCGGCCTTGCCACCCTGGCCGGCCAACGCAAGGTCACGGTGGTGCAGGGCGAAGGGCGTTTCCTGTCCCCCCATCACCTGGAGGTGTCCGGTGAACAGGGGGATACGGTCATCGCGTTTCGTCAGTGCATCATCGCGGCGGGCTCGGAAGCTGCAATGCTGCCGGGTTTGCCGGACGATCCGCGGGTTATCGATTCCACCGGGGCGCTCGAGCTGCGGGAGCTGCCCGAACGCATGCTGGTCGTCGGCGGCGGGATCATCGGCCTGGAGATGGCGTGCGTCTACGACGCGCTGGGCGTAAAGATTTCCGTGGTGGAGCTCACCGACCAGCTGATGCCCGGCGTGGACAAGGATTTGCTCCGGCCCTTCGAGAAGCGTATCCGCAAGCGTTACGAAGCGATCATGCTGAAAACCGGGGTCACGCGGCTCGACGCGACTGAAGCCGGCATCACCGTGCACTTCGACGGTGAGCAGGCCCCGGATGGGCCGCAGACCTACGGGCTGGTCCTGGTGGCCGTAGGCCGCAAACCCAACGGGGCAGTGATCGACGCGGGCAAGGCCGGGGTGACGGTCGACAAGCGTGGCTTCATCCCGGTGGACAAGCAGCAGCGCACCAACGTGCCCCATATTTTTGCGATTGGCGACATCGTCGGCCAGCCGATGCTGGCCCACAAGGCGACGCACGAGGCGAAGGTCGCCGCCGAGGTGGCGGCCGGCGAGAAGCGCTTTTTCGACGCGCGCGTGATTCCGTCGGTCGCGTATACCGACCCGGAAATTGCGTGGATTGGTGTGACCGAGACCGAAGCGAAAGCGCAGGGACTGAAGTACGGCAAGGGAGCTTTCCCGTGGGCCGCCAGCGGCCGCGCGCTAGCCCTGGCCAGGGACGAGGGCCTGACGAAGATCCTGTTCGACGAGGACACCGGGCGAATCATCGGTGGCGGCATCGTGGGACCCAACGCCGGCGACTTGATCGCAGAACTGGGCCTGGCTATCGAGATGGGTTGCGATGCCGAAGATATCGGCCTGACGATTCACCCGCACCCGACGTTGTCGGAGACGGTCGCGATGGCGGCTGAAGCTTTCGACGGGACGCTGACTGACCTGTACCTGCCGAAGCAGCGAAAAGCCTGAGGCCCTCGTTTCGCCTCGCCCGCCAGACGGCAGGCACGGAGTCGGGGCGCGCCATCAGGGCCTGTCCATCAGGTCGATGAACTGGAACTGGGTGTCGCCGATCTCCACGACATCCTTGTTGTGCAGCTCCCCGGCGTAAACGGCCTGCTTGTTGATCAGGATGCCGTTTTTGCTGCCCAGGTCTTCGATCGTGACCGTGTCGTCGTCCATCACGATCCTCGCGTGCTTGCGACTAATCCATTTCTGCGGCACTTGTATATCGGCCTTGCTGGAGCGCCCGATGGTCATGCTGTCCTTGTACAGCGGGTAGCGCACTTTTCTCTTTCCGTCTAACGCCACCATCAGTCGGCGGACACCCGGCTTGCCGGCAGATCCTGCGTCCGGTGCCGCTTTACCGGCGGATATCTGGTCATCGAGCCGCTGAACCGTCGCGTTGATCTTGTTCATCATCTCCAGGTTCCGGTCCAGCGAGCGGAGTGCGGCGTTGCGTGCTTCCAGTTCCTGCTCCAGGTCTGTATTCCGCTGTGCGCTGGCTTCCAGGTCGATGGCGGCCAGGTGGCGGTATTCGCGAAACTCTGTCTCTGCCTGCTCCAGGAGCGCATTCGCACCGTCGATCTCCGCTCGAAGCCTGTCACGCTCCTCGGCCATGCTGGTGAGCCTGGTGTCGGCTGCCTCAGCAGCAGCTGTGGCTCGCTGCAGTTCTGTGCTTTCCCTGGCCAGTTCGTCCTGCAAGCTGGTGATCTTCTGCTCCGAGCTGGCCAGCACGGATTCAAACTCCTTGGCGTCTTCAAGCGCTGCGTCCAGCGCTGCACGCATAGATGCAATCTCGGCGTCGGCGCGTTCCGTGGCTTGCTGAGCGCTCCGTTGCGTCTCCTGGCGCGATTCCTCCAGTTCAGACTGCAGTCGCGTAACCTCCCCCTCGGCTGCTGCGAGTTGGCTCTGGCGATCGTCCAGCTGTTGCTGTAGCGGATCGCTTGCCTGTTTCGCGGTGTGGAGTTCATGCTGCAAGCCTTCGATCTCGATTGCTTGCTGGGATAGCCGGTCTTGCAGCTCCTGATTGGTAAGCTCTTTTTCTGCGCGCCGCCCGTCCAGTTCAGCGCACCGGCTCTGCAGCTCCTGAATTTCGGCGCTGAGCTTCGATTTCTCTTCTTTCTCCTTGCCAATTGTCTCGGTCTTGCTCTTCAGGGTGCGCTCCATTTCAGCAAGCGCGTCTCGATAGTGCTCCAGTTCCGTGGTTTGCCGGTTCCACTCTTCTTTTCGCCCGTCGATATAGGTCTCGAGGTCTGTGATCGTGCCCTTGAGTTCGGCAATCATGGTCTTTAGGTCATCGATCTGCTCGCTTGACCCCGCCTGCCGTTCCCGTTGTTCCTCCAGCTGTTTTTCCAGCGCCTTGGCGGCTGCGCGGCTGGTGTCGAGTTCGCCGAGCACGTCTTTCAGCTTGGCCTCGCCATCGGCGATCAGCTGATCTTTGTCGGTAAGCTGCTCGTCGTGCTGGCTGGTCGTCGCCTGTAGCTCATCCACCAACTGTTTGTGCGACAGGAGTTCCGCCTGCAATGCGTTCTCACGGATCTCGCCTTCGTCGACCTCTGCCTGCAGTGCGCTCATTGCCGCCGACTGGACCGAGTTTTCCTCTTCCAGGCTGGCAATCTCCATGTAACGGGTTGCGAGTTCGCTTTCCACGTCCACCCACCGGGCATGGAGATCCTGTAGTTCGTCTTCCAGGCGTTGCAGGGAGTTGATTGCGACATCGCCGTCGGCGACTTCGTCAATCGAGTCAGTGGGCAATTCGTTCGTAGCTATCTCAGGTACGACAAACGTTCCGGTCTCTTCCATTTCCAGGAGAGCGTCGTCGGTACCGGGCCCACCACCAGCCTCCGCCACGTTATTGGCGGGCTCATGCTCGGTATCGATGGGTGCCTCATCGACCCCCTTGGGCTTGGCGGACGCCGCGGCTCGAACGCGGGTTCGCTTGGATCTGGTCTGGCGCTTGCGTGTCATGCCCCTGCCTCTGCCTTATTGTTATTCTCGTCGCTAGCGGATCGCCGGCGTCGGAAGAGCGGGTTAGTCGCATAATATACGCTAGGGCTGCGTTCCAACAGGTGGCCGACGACATAATGTTGGCCCCCGGTGCAGGCGCATCGGGCTGGCCTGGCCGGCTGGCGGGTGCCCCAGGCGGGGCTGGCCGCTGTCGCGCGCGCCGGCGCGGGGACGTTTCGTGCCTAGCCTGGCCCGCCCGCCGCTGCAAAGCACACGCTGTCGGACAGGGGTTTCCCGCTGCTGCGCAGCAGCATTCCGCAGCGCCGGACCTGCAGGCAGTAGCGCCCCGGATTCACGGTGGCCCTGGTCAGGTAGGGAATCAGCGTGCCGTATCGGCGGTTGGGGTATCTCTATACGTGACGGCCACCATCGTCATGGTGCATTTCGCTGTGAAGTGTATGCACCACGTGCACGATTGCCGTGCGAGTACCAACCCCCAGCTTTGCCCGAATCGACTTCAGGTAGGCCCTGACGGTTTCGACGCTAACGGCCAGCGAGCGGGCAATTTCCTTGTCCGTGTCGCCGCCCATCAAGGCCCTGATCACGTCGACCTCGCGCTTCGACAGGTGCCATTTCTTCTGCACATTCACGAAATCTATGCCGTCGAACAGGGGCTTGACGATGGGTTCGACGAGAGCCGCATAGGCGATAGACGCCTCGTCCTGTCCCGGGCCATGGAGTGGGAACAGCTTCAGGCTGAAGAACTCGTTTTCGAGGAGTACGAGGGCACATCGCTCGCCCGGCTTTTCGATGATCAACTGCCTGGCAATATTCGCCTTGCTAACCTCACTGTCAAAAAGGTTGCGAGCTTCGGCAAGCGCCTGTTCGAGAAGCAGCCGATCGTGGGATGACGCTGCATCGGTGACGGATGAGGATATCAGTTCGCCTTTCTGGTCAACGATGAGCAGAAGGGGTAGCCGCCGCTTTCGAAGTATGTCGCTGAGCTTGAAGTGATAGCGTTCGTCGGCCTTCTGGAGGTCGACTGTTTGCAGTCGAGGTTTGCCGGCTCCCTCGGCACTCATGTTCATCCCCTGTTGTTGTTCGCGTGTTGGCCTGCGAGCTACGGCTGCTGTGGGCCGGCGTTTATTCCGTCGCGCGAACGCGGAATTCTGGGACTCCTGGGCCACCAGCTCGGCTGACGTGCCAGTGCGTCCTGGAACCCTTTTGTTCGTATTTGTTGATGAATATGCAGCTTCGCTGAACAGAGTGCAAGGTGCGCCGCGCAGTCTTTTCAGTTGGCTTGAGAAGTCGCTATTTTGCGATGATTTTTCCTTCGTCAACGCGGTTAACAAACGACATAATCGGGGACCGAGGCCCATAAGTCCGCGGGTTTCGAACTCATGATCGTCGCTCAGCCAGGCCCTCAGTGGATTGGCTCGAAGGCCCTGATTGGAGAATCGATCGCAGTGGCGCCAGGTTTTTCGAGGGCTGTTGGCGACCGGGCCTAGCTTGCCCCGGTCTTCGGCCGGTACTCGCAGAGATCTGCGATGACGCAGTTCGGGCAGTCCGGTTTGCGGGCCTTGCACACGTACCGGCCGTGCAGGATCAGCCAGTGGTGGGCGTCCTTTTTGAACTCGTCCGCCGTGAACTTCACCAGGCGTTTTTCCACTTCCAGTGGCGTCCTGCCCGACGCGAGCTTGGTGCGATTCGCGACGCGAAAGATGTGCGTATCGACGGCAATGGTCGGCTCGCCGAAAGCCGTGTTCAGGATCACGTTGGCGGTCTTGCGGCCGACGCCTGGCAATTTCTCGAGAGCCTCCCGGCTGCGTGGTACTTCGCCCGCGTGTTCGTCAACCAGTATCCGGCAGGTCTTGATGATGTTTTTGGTCTTGCTGTTGAACAACCCGATGGTCTTGATGTACCGCTTCAGCCCGGCTTCGCCCAGGTCGAGGATTGCCTGTGGCGTATTCGCCACCGGGTACAGCTTCTTGGTCGCCTTGTTCACGCCGACGTCGGTTGCCTGTGCCGACAGGATGACGGCCACCAGCAGTTCAAAGGGCGTCTGGTAGACGAGCTCGGTGGTCGGCTCAGGATTGGCGGCGCGCAGGCGGCGGTAGATTTCGGCGCGTTTCTCGGAGTTCATTGCTCGCGCTTCGCCCGGTTGCCTGGCCTTGCGGCCCGGCGTTTTGCCAGCAGGTTGCGACCGGCAACGAGCGCCGCGAGGCCGATGAAAGCACCCGGCGCGAGGCCGGCCAGGGGCAGGGACACGCCTTCCGGCAGCACGCGAAACTCCAGCGCTGCGCCGGTGTCGCCAAACAGCATGCCCGCACCTGCGAATAGTGTGCCCCGGCCGATCGCTTCCCGCAGCGCGCCAAGTACGACGAGCACGGCGGCAAACCCCAGTCCGTGGCCGAGACCGTCCGCGAGCGCCGCGGGCACCGGCCGCCGCGACGCAAAGGCCTCGGCGCGGCCAAGAATGACGCAATTGGTGACGATCAGCGGGATGAAGATGCCCAGGCTGCCGTGCAGATCGAAAAACCAGGCATGTGCGACCAGGTCCACTGCACTCACGAAGCCGGCGATGAGCAGCACGTAAACGGGCAGACGCAGATTCGGGTGAATCCAGTGGCGAGTGGCGGCAACCAGCGTGTTACTGGCGCACAAGACTGCAATCGTTGCCAGGCCCAGACCCAGGCCGTTGATCAGGGTGGTCGTCACGGCCAGCAGCGGGCAGAGCCCGAGCAACTGCACGAGGCCCGGATTCGTCTGCCAGAGGCCGCTCAGGAATGTGGCGTTGCCGTTCGTGGTGTTCATGGCTTCAGTCCATGTCCACCGAGGGTAACGCGTAAAGCGCCTCGCGATTCATGCGGTAGTAGTCCAGGGTCCTGCGCACCGCGTTTAGCACTGCGCGACTGGTCACGGTGGCCCCACTCAGCTGGTCGAAATCTCCACCGTCGCGGCGCAGGGCCCACGCGGGGTCCGCAGCCCCGGCTTCCCGGCCGGCGAAGGCGAGAATCCAGTCACTGCGCGCCGCGTCGATACCGTCGCCCAGGCCCGGCGTTTCCGTGTGGGCGATCACGCGCACGCCGACAACCCGGTCATCGGCTCCAACCCCGACGAGCAGACGAATCGCGTCGACATAGCCGTCCGGGGCCACAGCCGTGAGTACCAGGCCCGCCGGCTCATCGCCAAGGCGGGCCCGGTAGACGGGCAGTGCATCGGCACCGCCCGGCCCGTCGGGCACTGCGATCATCGCGCGGTCCAGGTGGGGTTCGTTGTCGTAGTCGGTCGGCAACACCGCCTGCAGGGTTGCCATGAGCTGCTGCGCCTGGTTGCGTGCGATGCGGTCGCGAGTCGTGGCATCGAGAGCGGCAAGTAGCAAGGCCGCGAGCATCGCAACCACCACCAGCACGGTCAGGGCGCGACCCGGGTTCACGACCGGGGCTCCCGCGTGCCATAGGCGACCGGTTGCGTGTAGCGGTCGATCAGCGGCACGGTCATGTTCATCAACAAGACGGCGAACGCGACGCCATCGGGGAAACTGCCCCAGGTTCGGATCAGGTAGGTCAGCACGCCGATGCCTGCGCCGTAGATCAGGCGCCCGCGATCGGTGGTGGCGGCTGACACGGGATCCGTGGCGATGAAGAACGCGCAAAGCAGCGCGCCACCACTGAACAGGTGAAAGCCCGGCGATGGGAAGTTAGCCGAGTCGTACAGGTAGAAGAGGCTGGCAGACAGCACCAGGCCCCCGAGCATGCCCACCGGAATGTGCCAGCGAATCACGCCGCGGAACAACAGCCAGAAACCGCCTAGTGCAACGAAGTTGCCAATCCATTCCCAGCCACGACCACCGAAGTCGCCGAACAGCGAACTGTTGCGAATCTCGGCCACCATGCGCATGTCGCCCAGCTCGGTTTGCATCAGGTCCAGCGGCGTCGCGCGCGTCAGGGCATCCAGCGTATAACCATCAGGCAGGCCCCCGCTCAGCATAAAACGCAGGTTGGCGAGCAGGCCGATGCCTTCGTAGTCGATATCACCCATGCGTGGCGGCAGCCAGTTGGTGAGTTGGTCGGGGAAAGACACCAGCAGGGCTACGTAGCCCGCCATTGCCGGGTTGAACACGTTGTTGCCCACCCCGCCATAGGCGTGTTTTGCCACGCCAATGGCGAACGTGCTGCCAAGCGCGGTAATCCACCACGGCGTCAGCGGCGGCAAGGCGAAGGCGAGCAACACGCCCGTGACCACGGCGCTGTAGTCACTCAGTGCGATGGCAATCGGGCGGCGCTGCAGGCGCAGGCAAGCGGCTTCGGTGGCCAGCGCCGCGGCCACGGCTGCCGCGATGTTGAAGACCAGGCCGAAGCCAAAAAACCAGGTGTAGGCGAGCAGGGCCGGGACCAGCGCGTACAGCACCCGGCGCATCAGCACCGGCACGCTTACCGGCGTCCGCAGGTGTGGCGCCCGGCGTAACTCAGCCGCCATCGCCGCGTTCATCCCGTTGCTCGACCCGCGCGAGCAGGTCTGTCAGGGCCGCTTCGCCTGCGTCGGGAGCGGGGCCGTCCGCGTAGCGTTTTTCTGCCGCTGCCAGCCGGGCATTGCGCGCTTCGCTGCGCTGCTGTGCCAGGCGGGCCTGCCGCTGCTGTTCCCGGTGGGCCCGCTGCCGTATCTTCGCTTGCGCGAAGACAGGGGTTAGCGTGAGGCGGCTCGGGCAAACATAGTCGCAGCAGCCGCACTCGATACACGCGTCGAGGTGCAGTTGCTCGAGCCGGTCGGGATCCTGGGTATCGCAGGCCACGAGCAGTTCCTGTGGCAGCAGCCGGGCCGGGCACACGCGGCTGCACTCGGCGCAACGGATGCAGGGGTACCCGGGTTGCGCGTCGCTCAGTTCGCCGGGTGCGGCCACCAGCAGGCAGTTGGTGGCTTCGGTCACCGGCAGCCGGTCACCCGCCAGGGCCATGCCCATCATCGGCCCGCCCATCACCAGGTCGCAATTCGTGGTGGTGTAACCGCCTGCTGCGGCAACCAGATCCGCCAGGGGTGCGCCGAGGCGGGCTTCCACGTTGACCGGGTTCAGGATCCCGCCACCGGTGACGGTGACGATGCGTGAAATCAGCGGGCAACCGGTGCGGAACAGCTCGCTGACGGCGGCCGCTGTCGCCACGTTCTGGCACACGATGCCCACGTCGCGCGGCAGCCCGCCGGCCGGCACCTCGCGCCCGGTGAGCAGTTCCACGAGCTGGCGTTCGCCGCCGGCCGGGTACTTGGCGGTGACCTCGGCGATGTCCAGTCGAGGGTCCCGGTCGGCGTCCAGGGCCGCCCGCAGGGCCAGCCTGGCCGCTGGCATATCCGATTCGACGGCAACGACCGCCCGGTCGCAGCCCAGCGCGCGGAGCATGATGCGCGCGCCGTCCAGTACCTGTGCCGCGCGCTCGCGCATCAGCATTTCGTCGCAGCTGATGTAGGGCTCGCACTCGGCGCCGTTGACGATGAGCAAGTCCACCGGTTGCGAGCCGCCGAGCTTGTCGGCCGTCGGAAAGACGGCGCCCCCCAGTCCCACGATGCCGGCCTGCGCGATCAACTCGCGCAGGCGGGCGGCTGCCAGTCGGGCCGGGTCACCCGCCGGCACACAGTCGGCATGCCGGCGGTCCTGCCCGTCGGAATCAATCACGATGCATTCTGCGACCCGCGGGCCGGGACCGGGAATCGGGCCCGGGCGAATCGCAGCGACCCGACCCGAAATCGACGCGCAGACCACGTTGCGGGCGCCGGTCTCCAACCGGGCAACGGGTTGACCCGTGTACACGTAATCACCCGGCGCCACGACCGCCTGTGCCCGGCGCTCCGGGCCCAGTTCCAGCGGTAACTGCACCTGTGTTGGCAAGGGTGCGGCGACGATGGGTTCGCTCGTCGACAAGGTCTTGCGCGGGTCCACCCGCACGCCCCACGCCGGGCGGGGCGGCTGCCGGTTATAGAGCAGCGGCTGGTTCACGTATCGGCTCCGGCAGGCTCGAGCGTGATGCAGTCCACCGGACACGGCGGCAGGCACAACTCGCAGCCGGTGCACTGCGCGGCCAGGACCGTGTGCATGAAGCGGGGCGCGCCGACGATGGCGTCGACGGGGCAGACCTCCAGGCAGCGGGCGCAACCGATGCAGAGCGCTTCATCGATCACGGCGACTCGCGCAGGCTGATGCGTCCCGTAGTCGGTATCCAGCGGCTGCGGAGAGCGTTGCAGCAACCGCGCGAGCGCAGCGATGGTCGGGTCACCACCGGGTGCGCAGCGATTAATCGGGGCTTCGTCCCTCAGTATCGCCGCGGCGTAGGGCCGGCAACCCGGGTAGCCGCACTGCGCACACTGCGATTGCGGCAGCAGCTGGTTGATCCGGTCGACCGCGGCATCGGCACCGGTCGCGCCGAGGCGGGCCCCGGTGACGAGCAGGCCCGTGCCGATCAGCAAGGCCAGCCCGGCCATCACCAACACGGCTTCAATCATCGGGTCAGGGCCAGCCCGGCAGCATTATCCAGGTCTCTAAAGAGCCTTACCAATATCATTTAAGCTCTTGTTAAACCAGAAAAACCCAGAAAAGCCATCGACATGATGCCGGCAGTCAGCAACGCGATCGCGGGGCCCTTCAAAGTCGCCGGTACCGTGGCGGTTTCCAGGCGCTCACGCAAGCCGGCGAACAGGATCATCACCAGGCCGAAACCCAGGCCGGCGCCGAGGCCGCTTGCCATCGCCGTCAGCAGGCTGTCAGTTTGCCGGGCGTTCAACAGCGCGATGCCGAGCACGGCGCAGTTGGTGGTGATCAGCGGCAGGTAGATGCCGAGCACCTGGTGCAGCAGCGGGCTCAGGCGCCGAACCAGCAGCTCCGTGAACTGCACCGCACCGGCGATCACGAGGATGAAGCTGATAATGCGCAGATAACCCAGCTCGAAGGGCTGCAGCAGGAACGTGTCGAGCAGGTAGCTGGCGGCTGCGGCCAGGGTCAGCACGAACGCGGTGGCCAGCGACATGCCGGCCGCGGTCTCCAGGCGCTGGCTGGCCCCGAGCAACGGGCACAGGCCGAGGAATTTCACCAGGACCAGGTTGTTGACCAGCACCGTGCCGACGATGACGAGTGCCAGGTCCGTCATCAGGTGACCCGCATGCCGGAACGGGCGCCGCTGTCAGGGGCCAGCAGGAAAATGTCGTCACCGTCGCCGGCCGCGAGCACCATGCCTTCGGAGATACCAAAGCGCATCTTGCGCGGCGCCAGGTTGGCCACAACGATCACCTGTCGCCCGGCGAGCGCCGCGGGATCGTAGGCAGCGCGGATTCCGGACAGCACCTGCCGTTCCCGGCCGCCCACGTCCAGGGTCAGGCGCAGGAGCTTGTCCGCGCCTTCGACTCTTTCCGCGGTCACGACCGTGGCCACCCGCAGGTCCACCTGCAGGAAATCGTCGATGCTGATGGTCTCTTCCGCGGGCGTGTCGTCATTGGCGCTGGCCGCCGACGCGGATTCGCGGACCGCCTCGACCATCGCGGTGACCGCCTTTTCGTCCACCCGCTGCAGCAGCGGTTCGAATGTCTGTACCCGGTGATCGAGCAGCGGCGTGACACGCGCGCCCCAGTCCAGTTCACCGGCGGCCAGGAACGCCTCGGCTTTTTCCGTCAGCACGGGCAGCACCGGTTTCAGGTAGGCGAGCAGCACGCGGAACAGGTTAATGCCCTGGGTGCACACGCTCTGGACCCGGGCTGCCTGGTCCGGGTCTTTCGCGAGCACCCACGGCTTGTGTTCGTCGATGTACTGGTTGGCCCGGTCTGCCAGCGCCATGATTTCGCGCATCGCCTTGCCATACTCTCGCTGCTCGTAGTGCGTGGCAATGCTGTCGCCTTCCGCGACGAAGTGAGCGTACAGGTCTGCATCGTCCAGTTCGCTCGCCAACTGGCCGTCGAAACCGCGCTGGATGAAACCGGCGCAGCGGCTGGCGATATTGACGAACTTGCCCACGAGGTCGGCGTTCGTGCGACTGACGAAATCCTCGAGATTCAGGTCGAGGTCATCCAGGCCCGGGCCCAGCTTGCACGCGTAGTAGTAGCGAAGGTATTCCGGGTTCAGGTGCGCCAGGTAGGTGGCCGCGGGAATGAAGGACCCGCGCGACTTGGACATCTTTTCCCCATTTACCGTCAGGAATCCGTGCACGAACACACCGGTGGGTTTACGGAAACCCGCGCCTTCCAGGACCGCGGGCCAGAACAGGGTGTGGAAGTAGGCGATGTCTTTGCCGATGAAGTGGTAGACCTCCGTGGGCGAGTCCGGGGCGAAAAAATGCTCCACGCCGGGTTGCCCGGTCTCATCGGCAAGATTCTTCAGGCTGGCCAGGTAACCCACTGGCGCATCCAGCCAGACATAGAAATACTTGTCTTCGGTGTCTGGAATCCGGAAACCGAAGTAGGGCGCATCGCGGGAGATGTCCCAGTCCTGCAGGCCGGCCTGGAACCATTCGTCCAGTTTCTTCGCGACGCCAGTATCCACCACGCCCGAGCCGATCCAGTCTCGCAGCGACGCTTCGAAGGCGCCCAGGGTGAAAAAGTAGTGCTCCGACTCCCGCTCCACCGGGGCGGCCCCGCTGAGCACCGAGCGGGGGTTCACCAGGTCGCCCGGTGAGTAGGTGCTGCCGCAGACATCGCAGCTGTCGCCATACTGGTCGTCCGCTCCGCACCGTGGGCAGTTGCCGCGCACAAAGCGGTCGGGCAGGAACATCTTTGCCTGCTCGTCGTAGGCCTGTCGAATGGACCGCTGCGTGATGTAGTTGCCTTCACGCAGCCGGCTGTAGATCTGCTGCACGAAATATTCGTTTTCCGGCGAGTGCGTGGTGTAGTAGTTGTCGAAGGCCACACCGAAGCCCGCGAAATCACGCTGGTGTTCGGCGCGGATTGCGTCGACCAGCGCTTCCGGTTCCACGTTCAGTTCGCGCGCGCGCAGCATGACCGGCGTGCCGTGGGCATCGCTCGCGCACACATAGGTGCACCGGTGCCCCCGCTGGCGCTGGAAACGCACCCAGATATCGGTCTGGATGTACTCGACCAGGTGCCCGATATGGATCGAGTTGTTGGCGTAGGGCAGGGCGCTGGTGACCAGGATCTGCCGGGAGTCGGATGCCATGGGAAGCCGCGTCTGGTGGGATAACAGGCGCGTATGCTAGCAGCCAGCGAATACCCCGCGCGAGGGGCGGGCAATGCTCAGTAGAGCACGCGGTACTCCAGGAGGTTGCGCTACTCGATTGCTGATTCATAGGACGTCTGCCCG
>CP070671.1:706414-757224 GCA_020351875.1 Chromatiales bacterium
ACTATATCGGCGGCGAACTGGGCGGCGGGCTCGGCGCCGACGATTCGCCGTTGTTCCGCGTGATGCGCGGGGTAGATCCGGGCATGCCGGAAGAACCGGCGAACTGGCCCAGGCGGCTGCGGGTCAGGCCGGACAACGACACGCCCGAGGAACAGGATCTCGCCACCGACGGCAATTTCGAATTGCCGTGCGTGTCCGCCACCGAGCGCGGCCGCGCATATAGCCAGGCCTACATGATCCAGGCCGGTCCCGGCGAGATCTTCGCGCACAGCCTGTGTGAGCTGGACGGGCGAAGTCTCGCCACGCGCCGCTACGATTTCGCGCCGCACGAGTTCTGCTCGGAACCGGTCGTCTGCGATGCAGTGCGCGGTGAGGCGGCGCGCTACCTGTTGACCCAGGTCTACAACGGCCAGGAAAAACGCAGCTATTTCGCGGTGTTCGACCGCCAGGACTTCACCGCAGGTCCGGTGGCCAAGATCCATCTGCGCCACCACGTACCGCTCAGTTTCCACGGCTACTGGTCGGCAGCGGCCGCGCCAGACCGCCCTACCGGCGCGGGTGACACTCGGTCGAGCCGACAGGCATAATCTGTCAACACTCTGGAAAAGAGGCTTCGCCATGAATAAAGGGGTCACCTTCGTCCGTTTCGCCCGCGCTGTCTGCCTGGTCGTTGCAGCCTTGGCATCGACAGGCCCCGCGGTTGGCCAGGACGCCCGGCCGGGCCTGAACCTGACGGAACCGGAAAAGGCCTTTATCAAGAGCAACCCGACGCTGACCCTGTGCGTGGATCCCGACTGGCTGCCCTATGAGGGACTGAGCGCCGATGGCAAGCACGTGGGCCTGATCTCCGAATACGCCCTCGAACTCCAGACACGCACCGGCCTGCAATTCGAATTGGTCAAAACCGCGTCGTGGGAAGAATCCTGGCAGCTGGTCGAGGCCGGTGAATGCGACATCGTGGCCGGACTGAACCGGACGCGTGCTCGCGAGGAATACCTGAGCTTTACCGAGGAATACATCAACGAACCGAAAGTCCTGGTGACCCAGACGGGCCGCGGCGACATCAAGAGCCTGCCCGACCTGCAGGGCAAGAGCATCGGCCTGGTAAAGGGCTATTCGCTGGACGAAAAACTGGGCCTGGATTACCCGAAGATCAATCGGGTGTATGTCAGTTCACTGCGCGACGGGCTGGCGAAGCTTTCCAAGGGAGAAGTCGATGGGGTCGTGGGCGCCAAGTTCCTGATGGAGACCGCAATAGCCGACGGCGGCTATACGAACCTGCAGATCGTCAGCGAGACGCGCTACCTGAACCTGGTGCGAGTGGGTTTACGCCGCGATTACTACCGTGGCTTCACGATCATGAACAAGGCGGTGAACTCGCTGAGCTACGCCGACCACAAGGCCATCCGGGAGAGCTACCTGGCCGCAGCCAGCATGCGGTAGCTCTGCCCGGCGCCCTAGCGGCTTTCCCAGGCCGGGAACGGATAGATCAGCTCGTACCGGGCCAGCTCGTCCGGATAGACCAGGCGCCGGCGGCCTTCCTGCCACTGGATGATGAAAATCGGCTTGCCGGTCTGCAGGCCCGTGTCGTCCACGCGGTAAGGTCCAAGCAGCGACGTGAATTTCATGGTCCGCAACTGATTGCGTATCTCGTCCTTGTCCCGGCGCTTACCCGCGGCGGCGGCCAGCCTGGCGGCGGCCTCTATCACCTGGCCACTGGCATAGGCGCCGGCGGCAGGGTAACTCGCATTGCGCCCGGTTAGCTTCTTGAACCGGAATGAGAAATCGAAGGCGCCCGGCATATGCTGGCCGCGCTTCCACTGGCTCGTGGCCATCACGCCCTCTGCGTTCTCGACCCCGACCGCCGCGCCGAAGTCATACAGCGCCGGCCCGTAGCTGAACACCATGATGTCCGGCGCGAATCCCGCTGCTTTCGCTGCTTTCAACAAACCCACAGAATCGTTGATATAGGAGCCAAATATCGCGACATCGGGCTGCGCAGCCGCCATCCTGGCGATCAAACCATCCAGTTTGTCGGCCTCCATTGCGTTGCGATCGTAGGATTCGTCCAGCACCAGCTCCATACCGTACTGCGCGACTTTCGACCGGACCCCCTCGGCCATGCTGGTGGGCGCCTCGTTGTCCGCATAGGCCATCGCGATACGACTCAATCCTTTCTCTTTAGCGAGATCGAGAATCGGCCGCATGATCTCCGGTGCCGGCGTGTACAGGCCGAACACGTTGCGCATGCCCCGCTCGAAGATGTTCATCCCGCTGCCGGTCACGACAATCGGCACGTCGTAACGTTCGGCGACTTCCGTCGCGGCCAGTGTCAGCGATGTGCCGTAGGGGCCGACCAGGAAATCGACTTTGTCCTCTGCGATCAGCTTCTCGTACAGGCGCGCAGTCGTGTCGCGATCGGACTGGTCGTCATAGACGATCAACTCTACCCGCGCACCACTGGCACCACCGCGGCCGTTCACATCCGAAATGAACATCTCCAGCCCCTGCATGGCCTCGATGCCGAATTCGGCATATTTCCCGGTCTGTGACATGGTCGCCCCGATCTTTGCCACTTCCTGGGCGAACAAGCCTGCAGGCGCCAGCAGCAGCGCCATGCAAACAACTATGCTGACAGTTATCCGCATCCGCATGACTACTTCTCCACGTCCAGTTCGCGCTTCGTCGAGATCAGCAAGCGCACCAATTCGTACTCGTAAGGCGACCCGGTCTCGAAGTAGCGGAAGGCTACCCGGTCACGACCGTCGAGCACCTCCAAAGTCACGCGTATCGCGTTGCGCTCGGCCGTGTAGCCGTCGTCGTCACTCAGCAGCTGGTCCCACAGATAGCTTCTCAGCAGCCAATCGGGGATGAGGCCCACCGCATCGCGCAGGTTGCTGGGCCCGGCGACCGGCAACACCAGGTAGGGGCCCTGCCCCACGCCCCAGACCCCAAGGGTCTGGCCGAAGTCCTCCTGGTGCTTCGGTATTTCGAGCGCGGTCGCTGCGTCGATGGTGCCCAGCAGCCCGAAGGTCAGGTTGGTGGCCACGCGCAGGGTGGTCTGCGATGCCCGCACCGGGCGGAACTGCAGGAGCTGGTTCGCGAAGGTCACGACGTCCTGGAAGGTCGAGAAGATGTTCCGGATGCCCGTACGGATCGGTGACGGGAAGATGAACCGGTAGCCGCGAACTGCCGGCAACAGGACCCACCTGTCCACGTGCGAATTGAAGTTGTAGATCCGCCGGTTCAGTCCTTCCCACGGATCGCTGGCCGCGGACAGAGGCTGCACGCCTGGATCGATGATCCGCTCACCAATGAACAGCGGCTCTGTCGGCTCGCCGTCAAATTTGAGCTTCGTACTGCAGCCACCCAGCATCACCAGCGTCAGCAACAGCAGCGTCAAAAGTGTGCGGCTCATTCGCCGGGCCCCGGTCTGGTTGTTCTTCGCCTTGGTGATCATTGCCAGCCCCCCGTGAAGAACTTGACAACGTTCTGGATGTTCTCCCAGTAGGGCAGATTGCCGAGGTGGCCACCGGTCGGATAAATGATCGCCCGGTCACCGAAGGTAGCCGGGAAGAAATCGATCTCGCCCGGTTCCAGGATGATGTCGTCGCGATTGTGTACAACACCGATGTAATCGGCCTCGCCCAGGAAGCCCTGGATAGCTTTCAGGCTCTGCAACTCAGCCATTTCGCCACGGGTCAGCGACGGCTGCTCGCGCTGGTAAAACGGAAAATACATCTCGTGGTAGAAGTCCGTGAAGCCGGTGCGGGTGGTCACCTGCAGGAAGGGCGTCAGCGAACTGGTCCGCGTGGCCGTGGCATTCGCCGGCAGCGCGAAACCGTAATTCGTCACGATGTCCGACGCGGTGATCAGGTTGCTCGCAGAAATCCTGAACGCGGCCCCCACGAGGCCCGCCAGCTTGTCGGGCCCAGGCGGGTTGGCTTTGAAGACATTGAAGAACAGGGTCTCGTCGAAGGCTACCTGGTCGGACTTCTGGTAGGCCGCACTGACCTGGTCAACGAGACCGCGGAAAAACTGCGGGAAGTTATCGATACCACCGGGCACGCTCTGGATCATTCGATCCAGTCGCGACACTGAGTTGTAAAGCGACAGCGGCGGGTTGATCATCAGGACTCGTGAAAAGCCGAAAGCCCCTTCGTCCTTGTCCAGCCGCGCGACGTAGGCAGCATTGCTGCCGCCCAGGCTGTAGCCGGTCAGGTAGAAGGCCGTGATCTTCTTGTCAGCATTGAGTTTCTCCCGCACCTTCTTCATGACCACGTACAGGTCTTTGGCGTCGATGGTCAGATTGCCCGGCACGCCGGTACTGCCGGCGGCGGTGATGAAGCGGGTATGGGTGGGCGACGGGAGACCGACTACGTGCATGCCCGCGTCGTAGAGCGCGCGCATCAGCGTCTGGTTGTGTGCGGTATTGTGCGCGCCGCCGGTACCTGCAATCACGAAAACCAGCGGCGCGGGTTTGCGCTGCAGGCGATACAGGAAGGCGATGCGCGCGTTATACCAGAGCACATCGGGTATCTCGCGATCGACAGTCTTTTTCAGGTAGCCGGTCTTGAGCCTGACCTTGGAGGTCTTCGCCCGCAATTCGGGCACCGGCACACCCACGACCGTCGCGGTGAAGGGTTCAGGAACCGGGTATCCATAGGCTGGTGCGTGTTCCGCCGCATGCACGGACGGAACCAGCCAGACCACGGCCACTATCAAGGCCAGGCGCCGGTGCATCATTGGTCTCTCCCCTGTTGAGACGCTGCTTTCAGGCCCGGGGAACGGCGCCACCCTGCGGCTTTGCCTTGCCTGCCCCCGATGCCATCTCGTTGCTTGTTAACGCTGCCGCTGGAGTAAAACAGCCACGGGCTGGCGGGTCAATCACCCTGCCCAGCGGCTGCGGATATTCCCCTACCCGCGTGCCAGCGCATTGGCGCGAAAGGGTAAGTTGCCATCTCGGACATGCCTGGGAAGCCCCCAGTGAGAAGGCGGCCATTAAGTCCCAAAATCGGGATTATTTTGAATTGTGAACGGTTTTGCCCCGGTAGGCCCCGATCCTATACCCTGTTAGTGGGATCGGGGGCAGATCAAAATGAAAAAAACGAGCGCGCCCGCCCCGGGGCTAGCGCTGTGCCTGCTTGCGGGCTGCACCGGCCAGAGCAGCGAGGGTGTCGACACCCGGCCCGGGGCTACCGAAATCGATGCGGATAATGCGTTGATCGTGGCCACGGCCACGATGACCGCGCTCGCCAGTGCCGGCGACATCGCCGCCGTCGATGACCTGCTGGGTCGCCTGGCCGATCGCGCTGCAGGCTCGATCGACACCGCCGCTTCGCTGCGCCCGGCCCGGGCCCCGGGATCTCCTGACAAGCTCGCCATGAATCCCTGCCGGGCGGGCGGGTTCAACGGCAGCGTCAGCCTCGGACAGCCGCACCTGCTGCGGCTGGAGCAACGCCTTGCGCCAGGCGACTACTTCAGCCTGGACTTTTCTGATTGCCGGCTGACTGCAGAACTGTCGCTCTCCGGCGGGCTGGATTTGCAGGTCGATCGCTTTGTGGGCGCACTAAACGGCGGCGACGTGGAATACCTGTACACCGCCATGTTTCGCAACCTGCGCGTCGACGCGGCCCCCGCGAACTACGTCGCAAATGGTGACATGCAGATGTTCTTCGGCTCCACGAGTTTCCCGCTGGTATTCGCCGCGCTGTCCGGCCAGCACCTGACGATTGAATCCGGGAGAAGTTCTGCGACCCTGCGCGACTACGACCTGGCGAGCGAAGGCGTGTTGCTGCGCAAGCCCGACGTATACGGCAGCATCAACACGATTTTCGACGGCTTCCTGGCGAGCACGGAATTCGCCGGTGAAATCCGCTTCCAGACACAGACGCCCTTCCGAACTGACGGGCAGCCGCGCGCGATCCCCTCACAGGGCCAGATCCTGATTGTCGGCGCCGGCAACGCGGTGCTGCGGCTGACGGTGACGGGCGAGGCGGTGCAGCTGGAGCTGGATGCGAACGGCAACGGCAGTTTCGAGCACCGCGACAGCGCGAGCTGGGCAACGCTGACCGGCGGCGTCTAGCGCCGCGCGCCCCGTCCTGTTGGCACCTGGAGCGGCGACGGCTCCCAGCCCTCGTAGTCCGGATTCTCCGGCGGTACATCCAGCGCGTAGGCTTTCCAGGTCTCCACGCGTGCGTTGTTCGGTTCCCACCCTTCCGGGATCTCCAGGAACTCCGGCGCGTTCTTTTCTATATAGGCCAGCACCTTCGGCGGCACGTCGTCGGTGCCCGGCAAGCCCTTGTGGCTGAACATCCGCCCGAACAGCGAACCGTCGGCATAGGGCGTGCCACCCATTTCCATGAAGGGCCAGAACTGGGATATGCGTGAGAACCCGGCAACCATGCGTACCGTGGGCTGGTCGCGGTCTTCCAGTTGCTCGCGCGAGCACTGGAACGTGAAGTGTTCCGACGGCGAAATGCGCGGCCCGGTGGAAGACCGGGGCCAGCCGGCCGGCGTGACCGGGTTCGTGTACTCGTGCGTGTAGTCCCACGACAGCAGCATGTCATCGCCATAGGAGTGAAACGGCAGAATGAACGGGTAGCGGCCCTCTTCGTTCGGGAACACGGTGCCTTCATTCATCAGGGTCGGCGAGTCGCCCTCGGCACCAAAGAAAAACTGCGGAATCTCTTTGCCGATCTTGCCCACCAGCTTCGGGTTGTAGAAGTGATAGACCTCCACGGTCTTGCCGGTGAACGGGTTGTCCCAGGTTTCCAGGACATCGCCGGTCTCCAGGTCAGTGAAGTAACCCGTTTCGCGTGACTTCACCCAGAGATCATTATTCTCATCCATCTTCGCCAGCAGCACCCCGGTGCCGGTGTAGCCGAACACCGGCACCATGCGCCTGTCGCCCAGGCGCGCGTACATCAGGCCGTGAAAACCGCCGATCATAGGCTCGTCGTAGCCCGCCCAGATCTTGCCAAAGGCATACAGGTTGTCGGCGGGATCGGAATAGTCCAGCCGGGCGTTCTTCGGCAGCGGCGGCCGGTGACCGGTGGCCGCGGCAGGCAGCGCGGCGGATGCGGCAGCGCCGGCGGCCAGGCCCAGCGCGGCGCGCCGGCTCATCAGGAGTTGCGAGATCAGTACGGACTGCATCAGTATCCCTTGTTCGACAGGCTGGCAACAGCGCCGAAGCATGCGACGCGGCGCGCGGGAAGACCAACGCTGGTGGACGCGGCGACCGTTGGGCGGCTCGCCGGCAGCGGCCTCAATACAAAGGCACGCCCTCCGCATCCGTTGCGGAGTGCCTCGGCGGGAGAAAAACGAAGGGCAAAAGTGTGGCTGCCGGGCGACGCGACGTCTGGTCTCAGCGGGTCAGTTTCCTGTCAGGCAGCGCCGGCTAGCGAACCACCTGGATCAGTTCCACCTCGAAGGTCAGCGTCGACCCCGGCGGAATGGAACCCACGGCGCGGTTGCCGTAGGCGATGCCCGGCGGACAGGTCAGGCGGGCCTTGCCACCTTCCTTCATCATCGGGATGCCTTCCTGCCAGCAGGGAATCACCTGGCGCAGGGGCAGTTCCAGGGGCTGGCCCCGTTCCACGGAGCTGTCGAATACGGTGCCGTCGGCCAGCGTACCGTGGTAATGCGCCAGGACGACATTGTCGATCGCCGGCGAGCGCCCGGTGCCGGTGACCAGCTCTTCGTAGACCAGTCCCGACTTTGTCTTGACCGGCAATGGCGGTTCCACGGCCGCATCCTGGTGATTCTTGGCAACGGACAGGGTCGACGCAAACAGGGCGATGGCAGCGGCGAGGCCAAAGACACAAACGGCGCTTCGGGTCGGACGGGCAGGAACAGGCATCATGACATCCTTGTACGGTTCGGATGAGTGGATCGGGCGAGAGGTGCCGGTGTCAGCCGGCGTCCGTCACGTCCGTGTAGAACTCGTGCGTATGCTGCGGCAACAGGTTGGGATACAGCCTGGCACTGCGGGCCTTGTCCAGGGAACGCGAGAAGCGCACGCGATCTTCGGCGCTCTCCCACTCCTCGAGCATCACGAAATGCACGCCCTCGGGATGGGGTCGCTCGTTCGCGGCTGCCAGTTCTTCCTCGGAAATGAATTGCTTGACGATCCCGAACATCTTGCCGGGCTCGGCACGGAAGATCTTCCGACTGATGAACCCCGGTGCGGCGCGCATCTGATCTTCCATGTCCTGGTAGAAACGGGTGACGTCGTCCTCGGCGCCATGCTTGGCGAACAATGTTGCGATGTAGGTTTGCATGACCAACGTTCCTCTTGAATGCGGCCGACTCCCGGCGCCTGATCGATGCTGGCGACACTACACCGGCCGGCTCGTGAGGCCAAGCGCGGAAATCCGCAACACCGACCCGACCGAATCGACAGTATGAGCGATACAAGTCCAGCGATTCTCTGGTTTCGCAATGACCTGCGGTTGGACGACCATCCCGCCCTTGCAGCTGCGCTGAAGTCCGGCCGGCCGGTTCTGCCGGTCTTCATCCTCGACGAGCAGCCCGGCCCCGGGCGTCCGCCGGGAGCCGCCAGCCGCTGGTGGCTGCACCACAGCCTGGCGTCGCTGGCGGCGCACATTGCCGACGTCGGCGGACAGCTGATCCTGCGCCGCGGCGCGACGCACACCATTCTGCGACAGCTGGTCGAACAGACAGGTGCGGAAGAGATCTATTTCACCCGGGCCTACGAGTCCGGCGACAAGTCGCTGGAACTCGAACTGCAGCAACGCCTCGGCGATGTGGCCACGCTACGGCGCTATGGCGGGCAACTGCTGTTTGAACCCGAGGCCCTGCTCAAGAAAGACGGCAAACCTTATCGGGTCTTTACGCCCTTCTGGCGCGCCTGCTGCCGCCTGCCCGAACCGCCCAATGCCATCCCCGAACCCGCCAGCTGGCCGGCGATTGCCGAACCACCGGCGTCCGATGCCCTCGCCGACTGGCAGCTGCTGCCCACCCGCCCGGACTGGGCCGGCGGGTTGGGTGAGGCCTGGCAACCCGGTGCACGCGGCGCCGAAATCGCCCTGGAGACATTCCTCCAGCAGCGGATTCGTAAATACAAAGCTGACCGCGACCGCCCGGATCTCACCGGCACGTCGCGACTGTCACCGCACCTGCGCTGGGGTGAAATCAGCCCGCGGCGCGTCTGGCACGCGGCTCAGGCCTGCGCCGTCAGTGCCGGCGTGACCGGCGGCGTCGAAGCGTTCCTGCGTCAACTGGGTTGGCGCGAGTTCTCCTACCACCTGCTGCACCAGTTCCCGCAGCTGCCGGACAAACCCCTGCGCCCGGAATTCAGCGACTTTCCGTGGCAGGAGAATGCAGAAGGGCTACAGCGCTGGCAGCAGGGCCTCACCGGCTACCCGATCGTGGATGCCGGCATGCGCGAACTGTGGGCCACCGGCTGGATGCACAATCGCGTGCGCATGGTGGTGGGCTCGTTCCTCGTCAAGGATCTGTTGCTGCCGTGGCAGCACGGCGAGCGCTGGTTCTGGGACACGCTGGTGGATGCCGATCCGGCCAACAACGCGGCCAGCTGGCAGTGGGTCGCCGGCTGCGGTGCGGATGCGGCCCCGTTTTTCCGGGTCTTCAACCCGACGCTACAGGGCCAGAAGTTCGACCCGCAGGGCGACTACGTGCGCCGGTGGATTCCCGAACTCCACAATGTGCCCGACCCGCTGGTCCACAAACCCTGGGAAGCGACGGGAAGCGACCGGCCCGGCGCCGGGTACCCCGCGCCCATCGTGGAGCACCCCTGGGCAAGACGCCGCGCGCTGGCGGCGTTCCAGTCCTTGAAGGAACCAGCCGCCTGAGCGACGGCCGGTGGATTCAGGCGTCAGTCGGCGCGAACGGACAGCACCGGGCAGTCGGCCATGCGCAGCACGCCTTCGGTCGTACTGCCGAGAATCAGGTGTTTCACGCCACTGTGCCCGTGCGTGGTCATCACGATCATCTCTGCGCCCTGTTCCTTCGCGTAGTTCGCAATTTCCTCGGCCGGTCGCCCGACCAGGACTTTGCCGACGGCGGGCTTCGACAAGCCCTGCACGTGCTCGCTGATGAAGTTCTGCAACCGGTTTTCAGCGGACGACGCCAGTTCTTCCGCCGTGGGTATGGCCACCGGCCCCATGTCCAGCGTGGCGTAGATGTGCGGCTCTTCGACCGCGTACACGCAGTGCAACTCCGCGTCCATGACCGAGGCCATGCGCTGGGCAATGGACAAAGCCTTCAGCGACAGCGCCGAAAAGTCGGTGGGAAAGACGATTACGTTATTGGCCATCGGTCCGCTGCCTCCTGGACAGAATTTGTCGGCCAAATTAAGCCGGTTTTGCCGCCCAGAGACAAGCGTGGAGTATGCCTATGCCGGCGGCGGTGCCTGACCGTTGCCGAGGGCCGTGGCCAGCCGTTCGGCGATGCGCAGCCCCTCGAGGTAATCGGGCGACAGCGGCCCCTGGCCCCGGACGCGCGGTGGTGTATCAACGGCGCCGTCGCGCTCGTGTTCCAGTAAGGCCAGTGAATAGGCGGCAATAGGCAGGATTGCGGGGTCTACCGCCAGCCAGTCGCCGAGCCCGGCCACCAGGCCGGCGAGCAAGTCGCGGTGCGCGGGCCCCGGTGCGGGAAATGGGGTTCCCGGGGCCTGTTCCAGCCGCAGCCAGCGCGAGGCGGCCCGCGCCAGCCGGTCCGCGCTGCGGATGTGCTCGAGGGACGACTCGGGCTGGGTCGAAATGGCCATGGATTCAGGCTACGCGCTGCACCGCGTTAACCCTTATCATTTCCCTTCACATAGTGGTCATCCGAGGTCAGACGGCAGCCCGGCGATGATGCTCGACAACACCAACCTGGCAACCGGCGCCCAGCTGGTGGCAGAAACCCTCGAACTGGACTACGGCATCGATCCGGCCGAAGTCTTCGCGGTGGCCGAACTCGACATGTCGCGCCTGAAGGTCCCGGGGGCTCGGTACCCGTGGCCCAACCTGCGCACCCTGTGGGAGGAAGCCACACAGCGCTCCGGTGACCCGTGCTTCGGCCTGGCCGTCGGGGCCCGCGTGCGCATTGGTGTCTATCACGCGATCGGCTTTTCGTGGGTGTCCAGCGCGACCCTGCTGGAAGCCCTGCAGCGGCTGGTCCGTTACCGGCGCGTGCTGTCGACCGTGGAAATCGATGTCGGCCTCGAGCCGACGCCGAACGACGAATGGTGTCTATCCATCCGCTTTCCGGACCCGTCCCTCGCCGCAGGTCGCGCCAATACCGACGGTTTTGCGCGGGGCATGGTGGGCCTGATGCAGGCAGCCACGCGACCCGAATTCTTTCCGGCGGCGGTCCACCTGCCCCATGACGACGCCGGGCAGGCCGCTCGCTACCGCGAGGCCCTCGGCCCGGGCGTGCGCTTTGACCAGGAGTGCTGCCGCGTGGTCCTCGCGCGCGCCGACGCCGAAGCCACGTTGCCGGGCAACAACCCGGAACTGGCCAGCGCAAACGACATGGTGGCAGAACGCTATCTCGCGAGCCTGGATCCGTCTCGTGTCGCTACCGAGGTGCGCGAGCTGCTGGTGGAAATGATGCCGTCCGGCACGGTGCGCCAGGAAGACGTGGCGCAGCGCATGAATCGCAGCCTCAGCACACTGCAGCGCCAGCTGACCAGCGAGGGCCTGAACTTTCAGCACCTCCGGGACGAAACCCGGCGACGCCTCGCCGAGGACTACATTCGCTCGAACGAACTGTCCCTGAGCCAGATCGCCTACCTGCTCGGCTTCTCCGACCAGAGCAACTTTTCCCGGGCCTTCAAACGCTGGACCGGGATGTCGCCGCGCGAATACCGAGGCTAGCGCGAGAACGCCGTCCCGGATTTGTGCTAACCGCGCGGTTGCGGCGCGTCGGCATCCTGAATTCTTGACTTAAGTCGCAGCGCGCTCGGGCCAATATACCTGACAGTTGAGGGCCAGAATGCTGGCCGTTGTTGTCTGTCGAGGAACCTGTATGACCACCGCTGAAGCACTGAATGCCGCCGCCTTTCAATTCGTCCAGGGCCTGGTGACGGATCTGGACCGGGATGACCTGGAGCTGCCGGACTTCCCCGACGATGACTTCATCTAATCCGAAGCTGATACCCGGTGAGTCGGTCCCCGGTGACTTGGTGACCTGGGAAGCCCCAGAAGTCCAAACGCCGGCCGACCAGCAGCACCAGGACCTGGAAGCCGAACTGCAGGCGCTGCGCAAATGCGCGTGGGATGAGGCCTACCAGGCCGGCCAGGCCGCTGCCGAAGAGCGGATTGCTGCACAGTCAGCTGCGCTCACGACCGTCCTAGACGCGCTGGCGCGCCCAATGCGCGAACTCGACCGGCAGGTGCAAGACCAACTGGTGGAACTGGTGCGCGCCGTCGCGCGCCAGCTGATTCGTCGCGAATTGCGCACGGCACCCGGCGAAGTGGTGGGTGTCATTCGAGCCGGTCTCGATGCACTGCCGACGGCTGCGTCCAACGTGATCGTCACGTTGCACCCGGAGGATGCGGCGCTGGTTCGCGAACGCCTGCAACCGAGCGACGGCGAAACACCGTGGAAAATCCAGGCGGATCCGATCCTGGAGCGCGGCAGCTGCCGGATCACGTCGGAAACCTCGCAGGTGGATGGCCGCCTGGAGACTCGCCTGGGCCGCGTCGTCGCTGCGCTGTTCGAAGATGCGCGAGACACGGAGTCCGGCGAAGGTGACTGAGTCCCCACAGCCACCCTCCAGGGGTGTCGGCGATCCTGCCCGCGGCCCCGAGGTCGGCATGGTAGCCTTCGCGCGCGACCGCGGCGCACGTTGGGCCGCCTACTTGGCCGGCCTGCGTTCGCGGCTCCGGCCGTCGATACCGGTCGTGGAAGGCAAACTCGCGCGGGTGGCAGGCATGACCCTGGAGGCGATCGGCTGCGAAGCGGCCGTGGGTGCCCGCTGCCTGATAAAAAACCCCGGTCGGCACGAACTCGAAGCCGAAGTCGTTGGCTACGCCGATGACCGGCTTTACCTGATGCCCACCGGTACCGCGGATGGCCTGAGCCCCAACGCGCGCGTAATTCCGACGCTCAGCACCGCGCGGCTCCCGGTCGGTGAAGCACTGCTCGGACGCGTAATCGACGGTGCGGGTGCACCGCTGGACGGTGGCCCGGCGCCCCGTTGCGAACGGCGCGTACCGATGGTCGGCCGCGGGATCAATGCACTGAGCCGGCAACCCATCAACGAACCGATGGATGTCGGTGTGCGGGCAATCAACGCCCTGCTGACGATCGGCCGCGGCCAGCGCCTCGGGCTGTTTACCGGCAGCGGCATCGGCAAGAGTAGCCTGCTCGCGATGATGACCCGCTTCACGCAGGCGGACGTCATTGTCGTCGGCCTGATCGGCGAACGAGGCCGCGAAGTGAAGGAATTCGTCGAGGACAACCTCGGCCATGATGGCCTCGCACGGGCCGTCGTGGTGGCGACGCCGGCCGACTCGCCACCGCTGATGCGGCTGCACGGCGCGTGGACGGCAACCGCGATTGCCGAGCACTTCCGCGACCAGGGCGAGGACGTGCTGCTGCTGATGGATTCACTGACGCGCTTCGCGCAGGCCCAGCGCGAGATCGGCCTGGCCATCGGTGAACCGCCGGCCACGAAAGGTTATCCGCCGTCGGTCTTCGCGCGCCTGCCGCAACTGGTGGAACGTGCCGGTACCAGCACCGCAGGTGGCGGTTCCATTACGGCTTTCTACACCGTGCTTGCGGAAGGCGATGACCAGCAGGATCCGATCGTGGACGCAGCGCGAGCGATCCTCGACGGCCAAATCACGTTGTCGCGAAGTATTGCTGAAAGCGGCATCTACCCGCCGGTGGACGTGGAATCGTCCGTCAGCCGCTCCATGCTGCGGGTGGCCGACGCGGCGCACCAGCAGGCGGCGCAGCGTTTTCGCGAAATCTATGCCTATTACACGCGACACCGCGACCTGATCAAGGTGGGCGCGTACCGCAGCGGTGCCGATCCGCAGCTGGACCGGGCGGTCGAACTGTGGCCACGTCTCGAAGTCTTCCTGAGTCAGTCCCGGCACGAACCGGTCACCCTCAACCAAAGCGTCGCCGAGTTGCTTGCGCTCGTGAACACGCCAACCGCGGTGACGGGCCCGAATCAACGCGAACAGCCCGTCAGAGACACTACACAGTAACCGAGAAGAACCGGGTGCAAACCGAGCAGGACCTCGCAAAGTGGCGCGATGGCCGTTCGCACGCGCTGTCACTGCAACACTATTCCGAGCGGCTGCAGACACGGGTGGACGAGAAGCTCGCGCGGCGTGAGTAACACCCGGACCGCTCAGCGCCGCTTACGTCACGCTGGCACGCGTTGCGCTCATGCCCAGCGAGGACCACGGCCACGAGCGCGACTTGGAAGTCATGGCCAGCATTCCGGAGATCCTGATTCCGGATACCCTGGCGCCCACCCGGTCGGCGCAGCGGACGGGCCGCCGGTATTGATCGGCTCCGGTTGCCTGTCGGCCAGGGCCAATGCGCCCTGCCTGCGAACTCGCCCGCTTGGCGGACACCCGGCAGGACATGCCGACGCTGCTGGCGCTGCCGGCCAACGGGCAGATGGAATCGCTGCAGGAAATTGTGGACGCGTTCCGGATTGCACGGCCCGCGGGATGCATCCTGACGACGAGGTGATGCAGCCACGTCGCTGAGCGGTGCGTTTTCCGTGCTGATTCGAGCGGGCCTACCGCTGGCCTCTGTGGCCAACGGCCAGCGGGGCCCCGGAATACCGGGACTTCGCGCGCTCCCGGCGGGCCTGGGTGGTGAAAGGACCTGTGGAACTGATGCGCGATGGCGGACAACCGATCGACAACGACTACCTGGCGGAGCACTTCTCGGAGGACCTGGCCGATGCCTGTGCATGAGACACACGAAAGCGGTGGCGGGAGCAGGCTGGCCGCGGGCCTGCGCCGACGCAACAGCCTTGGGCCGGTCAAGGTCATCACCGCGCCAAGCGGCAACAATGGCATGAGTGCGGCGTGCGAATACGCGCTGGCCGGCGGCGGGTCGCCGGAAGCGCTGGTCGAGCGGCACGCGCCCTTGGTCAAGCGCATTGCGGTGCACCTGCTCGGCCGGTTGCCCACCGGCATCGAACTGGACGACCTGATCCAGGTCGGACTCATCGCCTTGCTGGAAGCCGCGCGTCAGTACCGGCCGGCCAAGGGCGCAAGCTTCGAAACGTACGCCGCCATCCGAATTCGCGGGGCGATGCTCGACGAGGTGCGCCGCAACGACTGGGCACCGCGCTCGGTGTACAAGAAGCAACGCCAGATATCGGCAGCGATCCAGGCCATCGAGAACCGCACCCGCAAACCGGCCCAGGCACCGGACATTGCCGAGGAACTCGGCGTATCGCTCGACGAGTATTTCGCGATGCTGGCGGCGGCCTCGGCCGCGCGCATGTTCAGTCTGGACCAGGGAGAGGGCGGTTCGGAACCGGAGATGGAACGGCAGGCAGACCCGGGCACTAGTCCCGTGCAGGACCTCGAATCGGCGGAATTCCAGGCTGCGATGGCCGCAGCGATCGCCAAGCTGCCGGAGCGCGAGGCATTAGTCATGGCCCTGTATTACGACGAAGAACGCAACTTGAAGGAGATCGGAGAAGTGCTGGGCGTCAGTGAATCGCGGGTTTGCCAGATTCACGCCCAGGCCCTGACCCGGCTGCGGGCACGGCTCCAGGAGTGGTCGGCTCCGGGCCGGCACGAGTCCATCGGGCGGCGGAACGGCACGGCGCCCACGGGACAGGAGATTCACCCATAAAACCTGTAGATCGAATCCGCCAGATGCTGTCCAGCCACCCGGCACGCAGGCAGCGCGGGCGAGGATGAAAGACGTGAAACAGTTCCGGGCGAGAGGCGCAACCCCAAGCCTAGAATCAGACATAAGGACGGCGACAGCACCGACAACGTGGACGAGCCGGCCTGAAGGAGGGCAAGGACGATGTCAGCAACGCTAATTGCAGGCACGGCAGCCCTCGCCGCCCTGGCCATCGCCGCGTTGACGATAGCGCTGGTCAGCTGGCGCTGGCCGCGGCACGCGGCTGCGGCCTTGGCGGATGCGCTGGCCGTGGCGCTGGAAGGCGCGTTGAGCGCCGAAACACAGCAGGCCGAGCTGCGCGAGGCCCTGGGGGCGCTGCGCGGCCGGCTGGATCGAATGATCCTGACGCAGAGCCGTATGGAGCAGACGGTAGAGACTTCGGGCTACCAGGCCGCCATCGACCTGACGCGCGAAGGCGCCGACGACGATGTGTTGACGAATACCTGCGGGCTGGCGCGCGGCGAAGCGCGGTTGATCCCCAATTTGTATCAGGGCCACGCGCACTGAGGGCAAGGCCGGGCCGACAAGCCAGGGAACAGACAGAAGCCTCCGGGGAGTTGTGGAATGGTTCAGATACCGGACGACATCGCGAAACGCCTCAAGGCATGCACCAGCCTACCGTCACCGCCTCCCGTCGCCATCAGGGTGATCGAGCTGGCGCAAAATCCGGAAACGGATCTGGCCACGGTGGCAGACACGATCAGCGGCGATCCGGCGATTGCCGCGAACATCATGCGAATCGCCAATTCGGCATTTTATGCACGGCGCCGCCAGAGTACCAACCTGCGCCAGGCCCTGATCGTGCTCGGCCTCAATGCGACGCTGACCTTGGCACTCAGTTTCACGCTGGTGGCTTCCCTGCGCAAAGAGTCGCTAAAAGGCTTCGACTTCGATGCGTACTGGCGCCGCGCGATCCTGGCAGGCACGTGGGGCAAACTGCTGGCTGGCGAATTCGGCCGTCGTGATGCGGAAGAAGTCTTTCTCGCCGCATTGCTGCAGGACCTGGGCATGCTCGCGATCGACAAGGTGGCACCCGAAGTCTACGACGGCATAAGCCCGTTCCAGCTCGAGCACGCCCGCGTGGCCCAGCACGAGAAGACCCAGCTCCAAACCGACCACCGGGCCATCGGCGCCTGGCTGCTAACAGACTGGAAAATGCCCAACCAGCTGGCGATGGCCGTGCAACACAGCCACGACATCACGGCCGCCGGCGTCGGCAACGACCTGAAGAGCTTCGTGCGCGCGGTGGCGATGTCGGGCGACCTGGCCGATACCTGGATGGGTCAACGAGACGAAGTGGCAATTCGCCGCGCCGGGCTGGAGGCGCATCGCAACCTCGGCATCCTGCCCAACCGGCTGGCCGAGCTGTTCGACATCATTGGCGAACAGCTGCCGGTGGCCGAAAACATTTTCGAGATGGACCTGTTCAACGGTGACCACCTGCAGGACATAACGGACAAGGCCCGCGAGATCCTGATGATCCGCAAACTGCATACGATTTCCGAGAACCGCATTCTCAAGGAACTGAAGAACGAACTCGAGGCGGACCGTGAAGAATTGCAGGAAGAAGCGAGCCGCGACGCATTGACAAACGTGTGCAACCGCCGCTACTTCGAAGAGGCGCTGACGCGCGAATTCGAAACCGCGAGCCAGCACGGCTGGCCGATGAGCGTGATCTTCGTCGACCTGGATCGCTTCAAGCAGATTAACGATTCCCACGGCCACCGGGCCGGCGACCACATGCTGAAGGCAGTGGCCGGGCTGCTGACGGAAAACCTGCGCGACACCGACATCGTGGCCCGCTACGGCGGCGACGAGTTCGTGCTGCTGTTACCGGGGCTGGACGCCCATGCCGCAGAACAGATCGCAGGAAGGCTGGTTGGCAGTGCCCGCGGCCGCACCATCGACGGCGCCGACGGCCAGGCGGTGAACATCACCCTGTCCCTCGGCACGGCCACCCACGACTCCAGCGGTGCCTTCGACAAGCCGGCCGAACTGCTGGCCGCCGCGGACCAGGCGCTGTACCACTCCAAGCGCAACGGCCGCGACCAGCACACGAGCTACGAAGCGATCGAAGCTGCCTAGACAAGGCATCGCGGCTAAAGCCGCTCCCACCGAAGTCTGCCAGTCAGGGTGGGAGCGGCTTTAGCCGCGATGCCTCCCATCACCCCAACCAAGTCGGGCCGAGAAGGGCTGCCGTACAGCACCGCTGGTCTGAATCGGCTCGCGGGACCAGCAAGCGAATCAAAGGGCAAGCACTCCAAAGATCCCGAGCCGCGCAGGCGATATTTTCCTGAGCGACTTTTTTGGAGCGAAGGAAATAATTCGCCGATAGCGGCGGTTGACGTCGAAAAGAAAGGCGCGATGCCTACGCCGACGAACTGATCCCGTACCGCTTCATCTTCTCCGCCAGGGTCGTTCGCCGCACCTGCAGCCGCTTCGCCGCATGCGCCACGACCCCGTCGGCTTCGTGCAGCGCCCGGCGAATCAGCGCAACCTCCACCTTCTCCAGGTATTCCTTCAACGGCAACCCGTCACTGGGCAGGTCGAAGTCCTGGGGCTGCGGGCCCGACGCCCGGCTCGACGCCAGTTCCCGGCGGTCGGAATCCCGGAGCGGCGCGTTGGCGGTGTACCGGGTCGGCAGGTTGGGAATGTCGACCGGCGTACCCGGGTGCAGAACGCACAGGCGTTCGAGCAGGTTGGCGAGTTCACGAATATTACCCGGCCACTCGTAGTGGCGCAGCACGCGCAGCGCACCGGGTGTCAGCTCGATGTTGTCCACACCCGAACGGGCATTGCGGGCCAGCACATTCGCCACCAGTTCCGGCAGATCCTCCAGCCGCTCGCGCAGTGGTGGCAGCTCGATGGGGAACACGGTCAGCCGGGAGAACAGGTCCTCCCGAAATTTGCCCTCCCGGATGGCGGTTTCCAGGTCACGGTGCGTGGCCGCAATGATGCGCACGTCGCAGGTCCGGCTCTTGTTGCTGCCGACCCGCTCGTAAACGCGCTCCTGCAAAACGCGCAACAGCTTCACCTGCATCGGCAGACTCATGTCGCCGATTTCGTCCAGGAACAGCGTGCCACCCTCCGCGGCTTCAAAGCGGCCGACCCGGGCGGAGATCGCGCCGGTGAAGGCCCCTTTCTCGTGACCGAAGAGCTCACTCTCGAGCAGGTCGGGCGGGATCGCCCCGCAGTTCACCGGCACGAACGGCCGGTCGGCCCGAGGCGATGACGAGTGGATGTAGCGCGCCGCCCACTCCTTGCCGGTCCCGGACTCGCCGGTGATCAGCACGTTCGTGGTGAAGCCCGCGACCTGTTCGATCATGGTGCGGACCTGGGCCATCCGCGGGCTGGATCCGGTGGGGAAATGACTGGCCGGCGGCTCGGCCGGCAAGGTCTCGACGACTCGGTCTTCCGCAATACTGGCTGACTGGCTCATGGGCCCCCCGTACAGGCCATCGCCAAGAATTCGGCGTTCACGCGCTTCAGGCGCGACCAACAAACACACGCGACCCCGTAAGCCGCGCGCGCATGATTGGCTAGAAATCCTTTTAAGTCAATGCTGTGCGGGATGTTTCTTGCGGGAGGCTAAGGAAACGCTGCAGCCAGCGTGGTCGCAGGACTGCCAGCCTTTTGTCACCCGCCGCTGTGATAAAGCAGTACGGACAGGGAGGAGCGGTTCAGCATGTGCTCCGTGACCCCGCCGAAAATCCGCTCGCGCAGGCGGTGCCGGCTATAGGCGCCCATCAGCAACAGGTCGGCTCCGGCCTTCTTGTAAACGTCCTCCAGTTCCTCGCCCGGTTTACGGCCCCGCGTCTTCACGACATCGGCCTGCACCCCGTGATGGCGCAGGTAGCGAACCAGGTGGCTCGACTTGGGCCCGGTGGCCGTTTCGCCCCCGGCGACCGCAATGGTCACCGCGTCGGCCGTTTCCAGCATGCCCATACCGGCCGCCACTGCCCGGCTGGCCTCCGGACTCTGGTTCCACGCGATCACGATGTTGCGCCCGGGTTGCCGGGTGGCCCGCTGGGGCACCAGCAGCACCGGCCGGCATCCGTGCAGCAGGGCTTCCATCATGAACAGGCGCGCAAGGCGTCCACCCTTCGTGGCGGGCCGGGACAACACCACCAGGTCGGACATGGGCCCGACGATGGGCATGACCCGGTCCGGCGAGCCGACCCGCTCGTACCAGATGGCCACCGGCGTGCGATCCGCCCGCGGCCGGCTCGCGACCCGGTGGCCAGCCTCGTCCGCTACCCGCTCGAACAGCGCCCGCGCATCGCGGCTGTCTTTGTCCAGATCCCGACCTTCGTGGGCGGACGCCCACTCCACCTCCGACGGCGCACGCAACACCGGCATACGCACCGCACTGTCGCGGTGCGGCCGGATATGGCAACCGATCACGTCGGCCCCGAATCGCCCGGCAACGGTGAAGGCCGTCTTCAACGCCCGCGCACATTCGGGCCGGTCGGCAACGGGAACAAGGATTACACGCATCTCGCGCCTCCCAAGCTGCTGGCAGGAATCATAGCAAGGCTTGTCCCAAGCCACGCTCGGCAGGGAGGACGGGCCAAGGAAAAGCCAGGAAGGCGGACAACTCCCCGGCTTCCTGAACCTCGTTGCCCTCCGCTTCCCGGACTCAGGCGCGATTCGAGCTCAATCCTGGCACACGCGCGGATCTGCCGTGTCGGTTCCGCACGTTGGTACCGAGGCTCTGCCGGTGATCGCTGCAAGGATGTACTCCGGCGAGGGCAGGTGGCAGTAGCGCACACCCCATTTGCGCGGCTCGCAGAAACTGAGGTCCCGCAATGGCGGGATCGGGTTGCAGGCCGTCTCGATGGTCTCGGTCGGATGGGCAGCCACGTAGAGCGCGCTCGATTTGATGTGCACGGGTCCGCCAACGGATTCCCTGTACAGCACCGGGTAAGGCCTGTCGGGGAACCCGGCGGTCCATTCGGAGCCCCGGCCAGCGGTGATGTCTTCTTCCAGGATCGGGGCCTGCCCGATCCTGCGGCGTTCCAGCCACGTCAGGCTCGACATGACCTCGCCCAGCAATTGCGCTGCGACTGCCTGACACGGCTGATCCACGGCACCGAGTCCTGAATCCCTGGCGTTCAGGTACTCCGCATTCTTCATCTTGCAGGACACGACGGTCGGCAGTTCGCGGGCCCCGAAGCGATAGGCGCCGTAGAACACGTGTTGCGTCGCGCTGAGCAGCAGGTCCGGTGCTTCCGGAGGCGAATACTCCAGCGGCGGATTGTCGCCCACCACCGAATACGGGTCTGCGTCCGATTGCACGAAACCATCCCAGGTGCTGTACACGGCATTGCCCGCGTTCAGGTCGCTCGACGTGACGATGCTCTGAGCTTCGCCACACAGCCCAACCAACGCAGAAGTGGAATACGGATCCTCGTTCGCCTGCGCGCCCGATGTTCCAGCGAACGCAAGTGCCAACGCCATGAACATTCTTATACTTGTTGTCACGATTTCTTCCTTCTTCTTTCCAATCAGGATCAGCCAAATCTCCAAAGGTGCACTATAAAGCGTAGCCTCGCGGCGAGCACCCTTAGGGCCCCGGGGAGGTTTCTGATCTAACATAAGACGATCGGGAGGATGACAGCTCAACGCCGCCTCAATCCCGATCCACTAATGTAGTGTTCATTCCAGCGGATTACCGTCATTGAAACCTGGCAACCCTTCTCTGCACAGCAAACTGCCTGACGTCGGCACGACGATCTTCACGGTGATGTCGCAGCTGGCCGCGGACTGCGGGGCCATCAACCTGTCCCAGGGCTACCCCGATTTCGACGCGCCGGCGGGCTTGCTGGACCGGGTCACGCATCACCTGCGCACCGGGCACAACCAGTACGCGCCGATGGCCGGCCTGCCGGAACTGCGTGAGGCTGTCGCGAGCAAGCTTGCCAAGGTCTATGAGCGCGAAGCGGATCCGGACACCGAGATCACGGTGACGTCCGGCGCAACAGAAGCGCTGTACTCCGCCATCGAGGCTTTCGTGCACCCCGGCGACGAAGTGATCGTGTTCGACCCGGCCTATGACTCCTACGATCCCGCCATCCGGCTCGCCGGCGGCATACCGGTACACGTGCCCCTCACGAACATCAACTTCGCGCTGGACTTCGACGCGCTGGCTGCGGCGATCACCCCCCAGACCCGGATGCTGGTGCTGAACACGCCGCACAACCCCACCGGTGCGGTCGTGCCGGCTGCGGACATGCGAAGACTCGCCGAGCTCATCAGAGACACGAATATCCTGCTGCTCGGCGACGAGGTCTACGAACACATGGTGTTCGACGGCGAGCGCCACGAAAGCCTGCTGCGCTATCCGGAACTGGCCGACCGCAGCCTGGCGGTCTTTTCCTTCGGCAAGACCTATCACGCTACCGGCTGGAAGATCGGCTACGTGGTGGCCACGCCGGCGCTCACGGCGGAGTTTCGTCGCGTGCACCAGTTCGTGCAGTTCTGCGTGGCCACACCGCTGCAATATGCGCTGGCGGACTTTCTCGCGTCGGATCCGCAGCACTACCTCGACCTGCCCGCCTTCTACCAGCGCAAGCGGGATCGCTTCGCCGCGCTGCTGGAGCCGTCGCGTTTCGAGCTGCAGCCGTCGGCCGGCACTTACTTCCAGCTCGCGGACTACGCGGAGATCACGGATGAACCGGACACCGACTTCGCCCGGCGCCTGACCCGCGAGCATGGCGTCGCGTGCATCCCGGTTTCGGTATTCTTTGCCCGGCCACCCGCCGAACATCGCCCGCTGCGCTTCTGTTTCGCAAAGGACGAAGCCACACTGGAGCGCGCCGCGGAGATCCTGTGCAAAATCTGACAATCACGCTGGCCCAGGCCGACCTGCACTGGCACGACCCGCCGGCGAACCGGCGGATGTTTGCCGACCTCGCGGCGGACTGTGCATCGGCCACGGACCTGATCGTGCTGCCCGAGATGTTCACCACGGGTTTCACGATGGAGGCCGCGCAGGTGGCCGAAGACATGGACGGCGACACCGTCCGTTGGATGGCGGAACTGGCCCGCGACCTGGACGTGACCCTGACCGGCAGCCTCGTCATCCGCGACGGTGATCAGTTCTTCAACCGCCTGGTCTGGATGCCGCCGGACGGGCAGGTCGCGCACTATGACAAGCGCCACCTGTTCCGGATGGCCGATGAACAGGACCATTACGCGCAGGGCAAAGAGCGCCGGATATTCCAGCTCCGCGACTGGCGGATCTGCCCGCTGGTCTGCTACGACCTGCGCTTTCCGGTGTGGAGCCGTGGCGTCAACGAGTTCGAACTCTTGTTATACGTGGCCAACTGGCCAGCCGCGCGGCGCTCGGCCTGGCAAACCCTGCTGCCGGCGCGCGCGGTGGAAAACCTGTGCTACTGCGCGGGCGTGAACCGCGTCGGCACGGACGGCCGGGACGTCGCCTACGTGGGCAGCAGCGGCGCGTGGGACCACCTGGGCCGTACCGTGGCCGAATGCGGCGACCAGCACGCGATGCTGACCGTGGAGCTGGATGGCGCCGCACTCCAGCGTTACCGGGAGAAATTCCCGGCGCACCTCGATGCAGATCGTTTTGAACTCGCGCCGGACTGATCCCGCCTCAGTGCCAGCTGCCGATGATTGCCCCCATGATCGTGAAACTCAGCAGCTGGAAACCACCGTTGACCAGCAGGTGCGAGAAGGGGCGCTTCTCGAACACGTAGTGGAAGGCGATCGAGGTACAGACAAAGAACAGGCCCACCAGCAGGCCCACGTTGATGCCCAGCCACAGGTCGGAATTCGGTCCGAGGATCGCCGCGAGCAGCGACGCCTGCGTCCAGATCATGATGAACGCGACCACGAAAATGATGTCCAGCCTGCGCGCCGGCCCGCCGAACATTTCTGCATCCTTCGCGATAATGCCCGGGTGACCAAACAGGTGTGGTGTATACCACACGCCACCGATAAAGAAGACGACCGTGGTGGCCACCAGCACCGCGTACCAGTTCACGACTTCGAAAGCTAATGTCAGTTCCATGGCACCCCCTAAGCCCCGGATTGGGGCCGGTGAATTATAGGGAGCCCCGCAGCGGAAATCTTCAGCCAACCGGCGGGGCCCGGGTCTACGTTGACAGGCGCCGCGTTCCTCGGAGATCGTTGACCCCTATTCACTGGAGGTCGTCATGCGCCGTCTGCTGGTCTGCCAGCATGTTGCCCACGAGATTCTCGGCATCCTCGACCCGCTGCTGCGGGACGCGGGCTTTCGGATTCGTTACGTGAACTTTGGTCGCCAGCCGGACGCGCAGCCGGACATGGACCGCTACCATGGTCTCGTGATCCTGGGGGGGCCGATGAACTGTGACCAGGTCGACCGCCATCCCCATCTCGCGACGGAAGTGCAGCTGGCCCAGGCAGCCATCGCCGCCGGCAAGCCGGTGCTGGGCATCTGCCTCGGCGCCCAGGTGCTGGCCCGCGCACTAGGCGCCCGGGTCACGCGCAACCCGGTCAAGGAAATCGGCTGGTATGAACTCGCGCCTACCGCAGCGGGCAAAGAAGACCCATTATTCCGCCACCTCGCGGACTCGCAGCAGGTCTTCCAGTGGCACGGGGATACCTTCGACATCCCGGAACACGCGGTGCGGCTCGCCGAATCGCCGGACTGCCGGAACCAGGCCTTCCGCTACGGCGACAATGTCTATGGCCTGCAATTTCACCTCGAGGTCGACCAGCCGATGATCGAACGCTGGCTGCACGCGCCGGTGAACATGCGCGAGCTGGACGGGATGGGCGACGGCGCGGAACGCAGCGCACGGATCCTCGCCCGGACGCCGGACTACATTGCCGCGTCCATGCGCCTGGGCCGCACCCTGTTCGGCAAATACATCCACACCTTCCATTCCCGCCGGCGCCGGATGGCCCTGCCGTCGCGCTGACCGGGCTTGGGTCGCGCCCTTCCCGCCCCCATGTACTAGGCAATCATTGCGATCTTTACGCTGCATTGCGACACACCGCGAGCAACGGCTAGACTGGATCGCTTAACCACGGGCAAATTCATGAGCGCCAAACTGCAACCGGACACCGCGGCCGCCGAACTCGAGCACACCGAGCTGGCCGTTGAAGGCATGACCTGCGGCGCGTGCGCCACCCGGCTGGAAAAGGCCTTGGGCCGGGCGGTCGGTGTCGCCGGCGCCAGTGTGAACTTCGCGCTGGAGCGCGCGACCGTGGATTTCGAACCGGGGCAGACCAGCCTCACGACGATTGCCGACGTGATCGGCAAGGCCGGCTTTGCCGTCGGCCGCGAAGAGTACTCGCTACCGGTCACCGGCATGACCTGCAGCGCCTGTTCCACCCGGGTCGAAAAAGCGCTGCGCAAGGTACCCGGCGTGATCGAAGCCAACGTGAACCTCGCCCTGGAACGCGCAGACATCACTACGGTCGCCGGCGGCGTCAGCCTGGACAGCCTGGCCAGCGCCGTCGAGAAAGCAGGCTATGAACTGGGCGTGGCGGCCGCCGCGCAGGACCAGGTCACGGCCCAGGAAAAACAGGATGCGGAAGCGGAGGCCCGGCTGGCCACCGAAAAGCGCTGGCTG
Source organism: Chromatiales bacterium (assembly GCA_020351875.1). Classification (GTDB taxonomy): domain Bacteria; phylum Pseudomonadota; class Gammaproteobacteria; order Steroidobacterales; genus J054. The sequence continues at coordinate 731,872 of CP070671.1, forward strand.
ATCCTGTCCATCCTGCTGACCACGCCACTGGTCGGGCAGATGGTGGCGAAATACCTCGGCTCCGATTTTCACCTGATGCCGTTTTTCGAGGTGCTGCTCGCGACGCCCGTGCAGTTCGTGATCGGTGCGCGCTTTTATCGCGCTGCGTGGAACGCGGTACGCGCGGGGGCCGGCAACATGGATGTGCTGGTCGTGATGGGCACCACCGCCGCCTATTGTTACAGCTGGTACCTGATCGGCACGCTGGGCGTGGCGGCCGAAGGCCAGCTGTACTTCGAGGCCTCTGCGGTCATCATCACGCTGGTCCTGCTCGGCAAGTACATGGAAGCGCGCGCGAAGCGCGGCACCACGGCGGCCATCCGGCAGCTGATGGACCTGCGCCCGGAAGTCGCGCGCGTGCGCCGGGCAGACGGCAGCGAGGTAGAACTGCCGATTACCGAAGTGCGCTCCGGCGCAACCGTGATCATCCGTCCTGGCGAGCGCATCCCGGTAGACGGTGCAGTGGTAGCCGGGCAAAGCGACATCGACGAATCACTGATCACCGGCGAAAGCCTGCCGGTAGAGAAGACCGCCGGCGATACCGTGACCGGTGGCGCGATCAACGGCACCGGCCTGCTGGAGATCGAAGCCACGACCGTCGGCGAGGACTCGACCCTGTCGCGAATTATTCGCCTCGTGGAAAGCGCGCAGGCCGGCAAGGCGCCGGTGCAGCGGCTGGTGGACCGCATCAGCAGCATCTTCGTGCCCACGGTCATCGTGATTGCAGCACTGACCTTCACCGGCTGGTTCTTCGTGGACGGCAGCTTCGAGAATTCGCTGATTGCAGCGGTCTCGGTACTCGTGATCGCGTGCCCGTGCGCGCTGGGCCTGGCCACGCCGACCGCCATCATGACCGGCACCGGCGCGGCAGCCCGGGCCGGCATCCTGATCAAGGACGTGGAATCCCTGGAACGCGCCCACCGCCTGAACGCGGTGATCTTCGACAAGACCGGCACGCTGACGGAAGGCCGGCCGAAAGTCGTCGCGCTGCACACGCTGCGCGGTGACGAAGCGGAACTGATTCGCCTGGCCGCATCGGCCCAGAAAGGCAGTGAACACCCCCTGGCCGGCGCGCTGCTGGAACTGGCATCCGAGCGCGGCATTGCGCTCGGTGGTGTAGCGGATTTCCAGAGCTATACCGGCCGGGGTATCGCCGGCAGTGTCGACGACCGCCGCATCCTGATCGGCAACGAACGCCTGCTCGCCGAACATGAACTGGATCCGTCGGCGGAACTGGAACGGGCCCGGGGTTGGGAAGCGGAAGCGAAAACGGTCATCTGGATTGCCGACGACGACGGGCTGCTGGGCATAGCGGCCATCGCCGACCCTCTGAAACCCCAGGCGCGGCCTGCGGTAGAGAACCTTCGCGCCCTGGGTATCCGCACGCTGATGCTGTCCGGCGACGCGCCGCTGGTGGCCGAAGCCGTGGGCCGCGAAGCGGGCCTGGACGATGCGCGCGGCGGCGTGCGCCCGGACGCGAAGGCCGAAGTGGTGGAATCCCTCGCCGCGGAAGGCTACGCGGTGGGCATGATCGGTGACGGCATCAATGACGCGCCGGCGCTGGCGGCTGCGGACGTGGGCATCGCGATGGGTACCGGTACCGACATTGCCATGGAAACCGCTGGTGTCACGCTGATGCGCCCGGACCCACGGCTGGTCGGGGGCGCAATCTCCGCAAGCCGCGCGACCTTCCGCAAGATCAAGCAGAACCTGTTCTGGGCCTTCATCTACAACGTCATCGGCATTCCGCTGGCTGCGGCCGGCATGCTCAGCCCGGCCATCGCCGGCGCGGCGATGGCGATGAGCAGCGTCAGCGTGGTCTCGAACTCTTTGTTGCTGCGGCGCTGGGCACCGCGGCTCAACGACTAACCAGACAACAACAGGAGACTGGCAGAATGGAACGCGTGGAACTGAACGTAGAAGGCATGACCTGTGGGGGCTGTGTGAACAGCATCCAGAACGCGCTGAACACGCGCGACGGGGTTGCGAGCGCAACCGCAGACCTGGAAAGCCAACGCGTCACGATCGAGTTCGACCCGGCGTTGATCCAGAAGGCGGGACTTGTCGAGGCCATCGAGGACGCCGGATTCGACGTCGCCGCCTGAACCCGCTCAGGCCTCGTCGGTCGCGATAGTCCGGCCCACGGGCGCCGGCCCGGGGTCTTTCACCCGCACGACGATCGCGAACGCCACCACCAGCAGTGTCAGCAAGCCGATGAACACAAAGGGCGCCGCCGGCGCCACGGCGTCGAACAGCCGGCCGCCCACGCCCACGGACACGATGATGCCGATGGCACCGAACACATTGAACATGCCCACCACGGCGCCTCGCGAGCGCCGTGGTGCTTCCTGGCTGATCAATACCGTGGCACCGAGAAACGCGCTGATCTGACCGACTCCCAGCAGCGCAAACAGCAACAGGGATGATCGGTCCAGTGGATCATCGATGAACATCGTGCACAGGTAGCCAATCACCGCAATCACCAGGCACAGGGTCACGCCCGTCACCCGGTTCAACCGGTCGACGATGGCCCCCATGATGGGCAGCCACAGCAGTGCTGCCAGCGAGGCGGTGCCAAAAATCTGTGCGCCGCGGGCCGCCGCGCGGGCCGGATCGAGCCCCGCTTCGATGCCGGCGGTCGCGCCCCACAGGGTCGTGAACGTGCCGAGAATGACCAGGTCGCTGCGGGCAATAAACCCGCACGCGTAGGCCAGTGCAATGCGCAGGTTGCGGGCCTCGACGAATCCCGCCAGCAGCAGTTCCTTGAGCGGCGGTTTGTCCTCGCCCTTCTGCAACGGCGCGCCCTTCTGCAGGCCGAGGCCGACGATCAGTGCGCTGAGGAAGCAAAAACCCGCTGCGACCCAGTGAGCATACCGGCCGGCATCGAGCGGCGCGTAACCGGCGTCGGCGAGGATCCCGGGTAACCGGGCAATCGTAAAGGTCACGGTGACCACACCGAGTCCGTTCAATACGCCGATCAGCGCCACCATCTTGCCGCGCGAGATGTCCTGCGGGTAGTCGGCAATGATGGTGCCGAGCATGCCGGTGGCAAGACCGATGCCCACCGCGTAAATCGCCCGGTAAAGGCTCAGTTCCACGATCGACGTGGCCAGCGGGTAGAGCACGTAGGCCACACCCATGGAAAACAGGCCGGCGGCGAACACACCACGGCGACCAATCCGGTCGGCCAAAATCCCCGCAGGCGCAAAGACCAGCAACAAGACGATTTCGTTCAGCAGCTGCAGGTCGCCGGTGTACTGGCCCTGATCCGCCCGCGGGATGCCGAGGTTCGCGTTCAGCACATACGGCGTGGCCGTCGCGACGAAAGTCAGCAGGCCGATGGTCGTGTAGGCCGCCAGCGCCAGCGACCATGCGTTCACCATCGTGACGCCGGGCACGAGCCAGACCGGCCCGAAACGGCGCCCGCTGCTGTCTATTGTTGCTCCCTTCCCCGGTGGTGCTGCATCCATTTTGCAATCCGCCTTGTTATTCTGCTGGACCCGAATCGGACGCCGCGATCTACATCATCACGTGCACGGCCTTGCTCTGCGTATAACTCAACAATTCTTCCAGGCACTCTTCCCGGCCGAGGCCGCTGTTTTTCCAGCCGGTGAAGCCGGTGCCGAGGAAGTGCCGACCGCCGCCGTTTATCCAGACCAGTCCACATTCCAGGTCCTGCGCCATGCCCATGGCCGTGCGCAGGTCGTTTGTCCAGACCCCGGCCGTGAGCCCGAACTCCGTCGCGTTGGCCATGGCCAGCGCCTCGCCGCGGTCGCGCCACTTCAACACCGACAGTAACGGCCCGAAGACCTCCTGTCTGGCGATGCGCATGTCCATCGTCACGTTGCCGATAACCGTGGGCTCCACCCAGTAGCCGTTTGCAAACTCGTCGCCGTCCGGCCGCTGGCCGCCGCAAAGAATTTGCCCGCCGTCTTCCCGGGCCACGTTGATCATGTTCATCACATGCCGGTACTGGCCGGCATTGTTGACCGGGCCCATCTCCGAAGCCGTGTCCCGAGGGTCACCCAGGCGGATGTTGCGCACGTGTTCGACCACCCGGTCAAGGACCTCGTCGTGCAGTGACTCGTGCAGCATCAGGCGGCTGGTCGATCCGCAGGACTGCCCGGACCACGCGAAGTTCATGCCCGCCACCGCCGCATTGGCGACGGTTTCAGCATCTGCATCCGGGAACGCAATCAGCGGGTTCTTGCCGCCGAGCTCCAGGGTCAGGTGCTTGATGCCCGTTTCCGCCGCCGCGCGCTGGATCGCCATGCCCGTCGGCACGGAACCAGTGAAACCGATACGCCGCACGACAGGATGTCGGACAATCGCGTCCCCCGTCACGATGCCCTGGCCGGACACGATGTTCACCAGCCCGGGCGGCAGCACGTCGCGGCATATGTCGCCCATCAGGCTGCCGGACAAGGGGCTCTGGTCGGGCGACTTCAGCACCACCGCGTTGCCCGCCATTAGCGGCGCCGCGAGATGGGCGGCCGCGAACAGAAACGGGTGGTTGAACGGCACAATTCGGCCCACGACGCCATACGGCTGGCGCAACGTGAAGTGAATATTGCCCGGCGTGGCCGGCACCGTTTCGCCTTTCAATTCGATGCCGAGTCCGGCCATCATTTCGATGTACCCGGCGGCGAGCACGATGTCATTGCCCAGGCTCGCGATCGTGTTGCCGGTGTCTGCCGACTCCAGCGGCAACACCTCGTCGGCCCGCGCCTGCATCGCCGCAGTGAGTTCGCGCAGCCGCGCGGCACGCTCGAACACCGACGTCGCCGCCCAGGCCGGCTGCGCCGCCGCCGCTGCCTGCACCGCGCGGTCCACATCGGCAGGCGACGCAGCGGGCACCCGCCCATGCACAACCTCGGTGGCCGGATTCACCGACTCCATCCACTCGCCACTCTCCGCGGCGACCATGTCACCGCCGATCAGCATCGGGCGATCACCGAACTCGTGCGTCACTGTTAATTACCGTTGGTTCCGAACGGGGGCCATTGTCGGCCAGTGGCCCCAGCGGCCAAAGGCTCGCCCGGCAGTCGTTCACCTGTCGGCAGACGGCTGGGTCAAACGGAGCAAGATAGCCCGCGACAATAGAACGGCCGCCGCGGCTGACGGGATTGTCTTCCGGGCGTCGTCCCGAAGGAGCGGAGCCAGGGATCGCGGGAGCGACGGAGGGCCGATCCGAGCCCGGACAGGGATCTCCGGGCGGGGTTAAGACCGGCAGACAATCCCGTCAGCCGCGGCGGCCCCCACCAGCGATGGGGCTGCTCGCCCCTACGACAGGGTCAGCGGATCGGTATAGAAACGCTCGATCAACCGCCGCTCGAAGGCCTTCGGATCCCGGGCCAACTCATCCCGCAGCGCTGCCGCCCCTTCTCCCGAATAGATGTCTTCTTCCCCCGCCTCCAGCGCCGCCAGCACCTGCTCGGCATGCTCGGCCGGCGTGCACTGCGGATCCGCGTTCTTTGCCGACATCCGTGTCTTCACGCCCGCGGTAAACACCCCGGCCACCAGCACCGGGTCCCGGTCCAGCTCCGCCCGGATTCCCGCCGTGGCCATCGCCAGCGCCGCCTTCGCCACGCTGTAACTCGACACCTCCGGCACGCAGAACAGCGCGCCGATAGAAATGATGTTGCAAATCGCGCCGCCGCCGTTCGCCTTGATCACCGGCGCAAGCAACCGGCACATCTCCAACGGCGCCCAGCAATCCGTCTCCATCACCAGCCGCGCGTCTGCCAGGGACGATGCCGCCAGCATCCGGCGCTCCGCGTCGATGTCACTCCCCGGTATCCCGGCGTTGTTGATCAGCAAAGTGACATCGGTCGCCGCCGCCGCAACCGCCTGCCGCTGCCCGTCGTCGGTGACATCCAGCGCCAGCGCCACGACTCGCTCCGGATCCAGCGCCGCAAGCCCCGGCAACGTCTCCGCCCGGCGCGCCGTCGCGTAAACCTTGCTCGCCCCCCGCGCCAGCAACACCTCGACAAACCCCAGCCCAATCCCCTGGTTCGCCCCCGTCACAAGCGCCGTACAACCCTCAACCAAAAATGCCATAAACCTGTCCTCTGCCCGCAATTGTCACCACTCCGGTTGAGCCAAGCGCGTCTTGTTCGGCACCCATGCAACAACGCAATGCAATCCGATATTGCAGGGAAACACCGCCGACGCCGAGACGGCCGGCCCGGCAGGCAGGCGTGTCTTCCGGGCGTCGTCCCGGAGGCGCGGAGCTAGGGATGGCGGGAGCAACGGAGGGCCGATCCGAGTCCGGACAGGGATGTCCGGGCGAGGTTAAGCCCGGAAGACTTACCCGCCCGCGAGGCCGGCCAGGTTCTTACGATTAATCGTCCCAGATCGACCGCAGGAATCGCGGCTAAAGCCGCTCCTACCGGACCGGCGCCGGCGTCTGCTCCATCGCATACCGCTCCAGGCTCGACAGACTCTCACCCGACATATCGGTAGGCGCATCAAAATACTTCGCGTAGTTCTTCTCGGCATAGTCCACCGCCGACTGCGACAACACCTCGCTCGGGTGATTGCAGGTCCCCATGAAGCACTGGTACAGGCAGTGCCCGGGCTGCTGGCCCATCAGCATCCAAGGCAGCCACGGCGTGATCCGATTCCACGTGCCACGGTAATCCAGGCTCGTGACGTCCGGGTTCTGCATATCGTCGGCCTTCACGTGGTGCGCGAACATCTCGGACACCTGCGCGATCGGGCCCGACGACTCACGCGGCCACTTGTCCGGCTGCAGCGCGTTGGGATAAGCGAGATGAATGTGAATCTCCATCTCCAGCCAGTCGCCGTGCTGATACCAGGGCAGGATAAACGGGATCTTCGGCGGCGCCTTTTCCTTGTTCAGCCCGCCAAACTCCGGCGGCGGTGGAAAGTACTTGTCGATCGTGTAGTTGTAGGGATCATTATCTACGTGGACGACCCTGACGCGTTCCTTCGTGAACGGGTTGTCCCACTCTTCCAGCACTTCGCCGGTCCGCAAGTCCGTGTACAGTATGATTTCGCGGCACATGCGCTCGATCACACCGTCTTCGCGTTCGTTCAGGCGAATCACGCCGAACCCCTGCGCGCCGACGAGGTTCTGGATCTTCTGCATCGGCCGGTTACCCGCCACGTAACCCTTGAACCAGAAAAACTTCTGCTGGCCGAAATCGATGTCACTTTGCAGACGCGCGTAGGCCAGCTGGTTACCGCGGCCAGTAGTCAGGTCCAGGTACGGCCCGTTGATGGCCGGCCCACGCCCGAACTGCGATGCGCTCTCGGATTTCGCGTGCGCCTGTTTACCCATCGCGCCCAGCGCAAGACTCATGGCCCCGGCCGCGCCAACACCGGCAAAACCTTTCAGCAACTCTCTACGTTCCGGCCGCATTTTTATGACTCCCGACGGTGGATTGCAGCGCAGAAGCATCGCCTCTCGCTGGCAACGTTTCAAGCATCCGCGGGATCACTGCGCGTCAGGCGCAGCCGGACCCTCGGCGCCGTTGCGCTTGAGCAGCAGATAGACCGCGAACAGCAACAGGGCCAGGTTCGCGGCGGCCACGAACATGAACGGGCCGATCTTGCTGACATTGTCGAACAGATAACCGCCGACCATTGCGACGGTCAGGATGCCGAGTGCGCCGAACCAGGTCCACATACCGAGTACCGCGCCGCGCCCGCGCTCCGGGGCTTCCTTGCCGATCAGCGAGGTCGCAGACAGGTTGGCCGTCATCTCAGCCATCCCGATCAGGGCCGCACACAAGTACATCCAGTTACCGAGTGGATTTTCCAGCAGGTACAGCGAGCCGTAACCCACGAAGCCGATGAACATGGCCATCGCGAGCCCGGCAACGCGGTCGATGCGATCCAGGATGTAGCCGGCGATGGGTGCCCATGGCAGGGCGAAGCCCTGAACCACGACGTAGAAAGTCAACGCGGTCTTGCTGGCCTCGGCGGTGCTGAGGCCCTGCTCGATGCCCACCTGTGTCAACCACAGCGTGAAGAAGGTGCTCATCACGCTGAGGTCGCCGCGCGACACGCTGGCCGCCGCGTAGGCCAGCAGAATCCGGCCACTGCGGGCCGCCTTCAGGCCCACGCGGAACGTGGCCAGGAGGGGCTCGCGCTTCTGCAGCTGCTGCGGTGCCCCCGGCTTCAGGAACAAGGCGAGCACGGCGGCCACCACGAGGCAAAGCCCGCTGACCGTCCACAACCAGTACTGGCCGGCCGTCACCGGGTCGATGCCCATGTCGCTGAAACGCACCGGCAGGCCGCGCAGCAGGGAAATCAGTACGACCAGGCCCAGGCCGTTGAAGATGAAGCACGACGCAATCATCTTGGCCCGGCAGTGTTCCTGCGTGTAGTCGTTCGCAACCGCGGGCAACATCACCGAATTGGCCGACACGCCTGCCGCGAAGATCAGCCGGAACAGAAACAATACCAGGATCGTGCCGGCCAGCGGGTACAGGAAGTACGCCAGGCCCAGCAGCAGAAATGCAACCACATAGATCGGCTTGCGCCCAAACTTGTCGGATAGTGCCCCTACCGGTCCGAGCAGGATCAACAGGGTGATTTCCTGCGCCACCGTGAGCTGACCGGACAGCACGCCCTGTTCCGCGAGGGGGATATTCATGAGCTCGGTCAACACGTAGGGCTGGCTCGTGTTGATGAAACTCATGGACGCGATGCCAAAGAACGACGCGAAATACAGCGCAAACAGGTGCTTCGGGCGCACACCCGGATTCATCGCCAGTGGGCCGAAGCGCAGGCCTTCGTCGCGCAGAGTGCCGGTCGCCGCGGTATCGGATGCCGAAGTTGCCACTGAATCCCCCTGCCAAAAGCGGTCTGGCCGCGAAATGGTTATTGGCGTGTCGACGGCGCACAAACGCTGCCGTCCGGCCGACCGTGCCGTGATCTTACCGTGAAGGGTTCGAACCGGCCGGCCCAGCGGTTTCGCCGCGGTGCGGGGTGTCCGGATAGCGTCTAGAATGGGCGCCCCGCCAGACTGGAACGCCCCGCATGCGCAAGCTCATCCGCCTTTTTCTGAGACTGGTCGGCCTGGTGCTGGTGCTGAGCCTCGTCTTTGTGGCCATCGTGGCCTGGCGCGGTCATTTCTTCCGCGGGGTGGAATCCAGTTTCGCCGGCACTTGCGAGCCACTGCCGCTGGATGGCAGCGCCGAAGACATTCAGCTCGACCGGGCCCGCGGGCTCGCCTACCTGTCGGTGCTCGATCGGCAGGGCCTCGTGGACGGCGGCGTGAACGTGCAGGGCACGGTGCTGCGGGTCAACCTGAACCTGAAGCCCCTGCGCGCCGAACCTGCACTGTTGAGCAAACCCGAGCACTTTCGGCCCCACGGGCTCAGCCTCCATGTTGACGAGCGGGGGCGGCGCTACCTGTTCGCGCTGAACCACCCGGTGAATCGCGGCAGTGAACCGGAAATGCTGGAGATCTTCGAGGAACGGTCGCCGGGCCTGTTTCGCCACGTGCAAACCATCAGCGACCCGCTGCTGCTGTCACCGAACGACGTCGTAGCTGTCGGCCCCCGTGAGGCTTACGTCGCAAACGACAAGGCCGCGAGCAGCCTGGGCAACGTTCTGCAGCAAATCGGCATCGGCGGCTCGCCCGTCACCTACGTGAGCAACGGCAAGGCCAGCGTGGTGGTCGACAACATTGCGGCCGGCGGTGGCATTGCCGCGTCGGCCGACGGCAGCACGATCTACGTGGCCGAAACAGCCGCGCAGCGCGTTCGCGTCCTGGAACGCGATCCCGACGACGGCAGCCTGACGGAAGTGGACCGGATTGCAGTGGACACCTCGCCGGACAATATCGACGTGGCCGAAGACGGCAGCCTGTGGATCGGCGCGCATTCGAATACGCTGAAGCTCATTCAGCACTTCGCGCAGGGTAAACCGGCGCCGTCCCAGGTCCGCCGCGTGCAGGTCGAAGGCGTGCGGGCACAGGACGACATTTACCTGAACGACGGCCGTGAGATTTCCGCGAGCAGCGTCGGCGTGCGCTATGACAACCTGCTGCTGATCGGTTCCATTACGGCCCGCAAGGTGCTGGTCTGCACCCTGAACTGACGCGCGGCCTCGCGCGGGAATTCGCCCGCTCAGCTCAACGCGAGGTTGTCGATGATGGCGCCGGTCAGGAGCAGCCCGAGTTGCACGATCGACGCGGCGAAGGTCCGCCAGGCGCGCGAGGTGGCGGGCTGCAGGGCGAGGCGCAGGCTTTCGACCAGGAAATACAGGCCACCGGCCAGTGCAGCGAGCATGTAGATCCACCCCATGCCGTACCAGCCAAGCGCCAGCGACAGCACCACCAGTGCCAGCGTGTGGCCGAAGATCGACCACACCGCCACGGGCTCGGATGCCACGACCGGCAGCATCGGCACCCCGGCCGCGGCGTAGTCGTCCTTGCACGCGTAGGCCAGCGCCCAGAAATGCGGCGGTGTCCACAGGAACAGCACCACTGCCATCAGCACCGGCGCCGGCGCAAAGGTGGCGCCGACAGCCGCCGAACCCGCCAGCACCGCGAAACTGCCGGCCAGGCCGCCAATCACGATGTTCAGCCAAGTGCGAGTTTTCAACCACACGGTATAGATCACGCCGTAGGTGAACGCACCGAGAAATATGTAGAAGGCAGCAGACACGTTGGTGGCCATGGCGGCCGCCAGCAAGGCCAGCATCGTGATCAAGACCAGTGCGGCCACCCAGTACCAGTTGGCGCGCAGCCGGCCGGTGACGAAAGCGCGGCCGCGCGTGCGCTTCATCCGTGCATCCAGGTCACGCTCGTATAACTGGTTGAAAGCCCCGGCCGCGGACGAGGCCACCAGCACCGCGAGGCCGAGCACCAGCACGCGCCACGGCGCCAGGCCGTTGCCCGGGCTCACGGCGATGCCGGCAAGTGCGCAGGCCATGATCAGGAAGCCCAGGCGAACCTTCGCCGCGTGGTAAATCAGTGTCAGCGTTTTCGCCATTCGGCGTCGTTGTATTCAGACACGGGAAACGGCAATTCTACCCCATGGCGCCATCGTCTCGCCTGCCTTCGTCGGGCCTGCCCACCCTGGGCACGACGGACTCCTGGAGCGGAAAGTCGGCCTGTGGCTGGGCGCGATGCGTCCGGGTTTCCCGGTACAGGATGAACAGGCCGCTGGCCACGATGATCGCGCCACCGAGCCACGTGGTCGCCAGGGGCACCTCCCCCCAGATCAGGTAACCGGCGCCGGCGGCCCACACCAGGCCGGTGTACTCGAAGGGCACCAGCAGCGCCGCAGGCGCGTGGCGAAACGCCCCGGTAATGAGCACGAAGGCCAGGCCGCCAAACAGCCCGCACGTGGCGAACAGCAGCCAGTCGACGGGCGACGGGGGGATCCAGCTACCGAGTGCGAACGGCACGCTGATGAGCATTGGTGCCGGAAACAGGTAAAGACTCAATGCCGCCGTCGACTCCGTGCCGCTCAGCCGGCGCGCGCTCAGTGACAAGAGCGCATACAGGAACGCGCCCGCGAGCGCGACCAGGGCGGCCGGATTCACCAGGCCGGCCCCGGGCTGCAAAACGATCAGCACGCCTGCGAAACCGGTGAGCACCGCACCCCAGCGCCACGGTCCCACGGCTTCGCCGAGCACCGGCCAGGACAGTGCCGTGACGATCAGCGGCGCGGTAAAAGCCAGGATCAGCACGTCGGCCAGGGGCATGCGCGGCAGCGCGTAGAAAAACGCGAACATCGACCCGGTCATCACCACGGAGCGCAGCGCGTGCCATTGGGGTCGGGCAGTCTGCAGAGTGCCCGGCCCGAGCCGGATGCAGGCGTACAGCAGGATCAGCAGCAGGGAGAACGCGCAGCGCAGCAGGACCAGTTGCGCGAGCCCGTACTCGGCCAGCAGCCACTTGGCCGAGATGTCGAGGCCCAGCATGGAAAACACGCCCGCGCACATCAGCGCGATGCCCCGCCCAGGGGCCGTGCCCGACGCGCCCGGAGTCATCCGGGGGACCGGAAATAGTCGCGGGCGGCCGCAGTAAAGGCCTGCATGTCTTCGACCCGGCCCATGCTGACCCGGCTCCAGCTCGGGTAGGCCGCCGACGGCATGCCGGTCAGAATGCCCCGCTCGCGCATGCCGGCCGCAAAGGCCCGGGGTGACCCGCCGGTGTCGAAGAACACGAAATTGCCGTGGCTCGGCCGGTACGCCAGGCCCAGTTCGTCGAAGACCGCCATCGTGACAGCCCGGCCTGCGCGGATTTTCTCCCGGCTGAAGTCCAGGAACTCGGCGTCCGCGAGACTGGCGGCCGCGGCGAGCACGCCGGGATAACTCATTTGCGACACACGCAGCGCTTCCAGGCGCCGGATCAGTTCGGCGGGCCCCACCGCATAGCCAACGCGCAGCCCTGCCATGCCGTGCAACTTGGAAAAAGTACGGGTCACGATCACCGCGTCACCGGCGCGCACGCGCGCGACCGCAGTGAGCGCGCGCCAGTCGGGGTTCAGGTCCAAGTAAGCCTCATCCACCAGCACCGGCGCCCGCGGGCTGACCGCGGCAATGAACTCGCCCAGCCGAGTGACGTCGAGCTGTGTTCCGGTCGGGTTGTTCGGATTGCAGACATACATCAACTTCGTTGCCGGGTTCACCGCTGCCGCCATCGCGTCCAGGTCATGGGTCATCGCGTCATCCAGCGGTACTTCCGCCACCTCGCAGCCCAGCTTGCGCGCGTAGTCAGGCAAGAAGAAAAAGGTCGGACTGGCAGCCACGACGCGCCCCCCCTGCCCCGCCAGGGCGAGGGCGGACACTCGCAGCGCCTCGGTAGAGCCAGCGCAAACCATCACCTGGGAGGGTTCGACCCCTTCCAGCTGCGCGATGTCGGCCTTCAGCGCGCCGACCTCGCGCACCGCGTACCGCCAGCCGTTTTTCACCGCCCTGGTCGCAGCAGCCCGGGCGGACGGTGACGGACCGTAGGGGTTCTCGTTGGCGATCAGGCGGCGCATGGCCGGCGGCCGGGATGCGTCTTTCCCCCAGGTCCGCATCGCAACGGCGCCCGCCAGGGCCCCGGCCAGCAACGCTCTGCGGGATAAACACTCGCTCATGGTTCGCCCTCCTGCCCCGAAAATAATCCCAAGTTATACCGGGATAACAACTCCGACGTTCACGCGTCGGGGCCTAGGCTATACCTTTGCGTCCCGGCCTTGGGGCCGGGTTTCAGAGCTACCGATGAGCCGCTACGCCACCAACACTGCAGAAGCACTCTGCTACCCGGACCGCCGGGCCGACTTCGACGCGCTGGGCGAGGAAGAGTCCCGCGAGCGCGCGCTGGCCCACTGCAACCGGTGTTTTGCCGAGCTCGGCGCGGAGCAACGCGTCGCGTGGGCGCTGGACAACCTGCCCGGCACCCACGTGCTGTCGTCGAGCTTCGGCGCGCAGGCTGCGGTGTCCCTGCACCTGGTCACGGCGCAGCGACCCGATATTCCGGTGGTCTTCATCGACACCGGCTACCATTTCCCGGAAACCTATCGCTTCGTCGACACACTGACGAAACGCCTGAACCTGAACCTGCAGGTTTTCAGCAACCCGGTGAGCCCGGCCTGGCAGGAAGCCGTGCACGGCCGGCGCTGGGAACAGGGTGTTGCCGGTATCGACGCGTACAACCGCGACAACAAGGTCGAGCCCATGGAGCGTGCGTTGCGCGACCTCGGGGCCGGCACCTGGTTCGCCGGGCTGCGCCGCGACCAGAGCGAGAGTCGGGCTGACACGCCGTTCCTGTCCTGGTCCGGCGACCGCTGGAAGGTGCACGTGATTGCCGACTGGAGTGACCGGGAAGTGTTCCTGTACCTCCGCGGGCACAACCTGCCCTATCACCCGCTCTGGGAACAGGGTTACGTGTCGATCGGTGACGTCCACACCACGCGTTCGATACACGAGGTCAACAAGCAAGAGGAAACCCGCTTCTTCGGATTGAAGCGCGAGTGCGGCCTGCACGACATCGACCTGTCGTCGCTCTGAAAAGCTGCCGCCGTTTCAGGCTGCGTCCGCTACCTCGTTGCCGCAACCGCCGCGGATCGGCAGCGCGACGTTCTCGAGCAGTGCATCCACTTGCGCCTGCGTGTCCGTCTCGCGCACGTCGCGTATCAGTTCCGGTGTCAGGTGGGGCGCGAACAGGCCCATGAAGTCCACCATGTAGTCGCGCAGCACCGCGTCACGCCGGTAACCCAGCCAGGTCGTCACACGGGGAAACAGGCCGACGGCATCCAGCGCCTGCAGATCGCGCTCATCCTGGCATTCGTAGGCCATTGCAGCCACCACGCCGACCCCCATGCCCATGCGCACGTAAGTCTTGATGATATCGGCATCGCGCGCAGTAAAGACGACATCGGGTTCCAGCCCCTGTTCGGCAAATGCGTTCTTGAAGGACGATTCACCCGTCGCACTGAACACATAAGTGATCAAGGGATACTGCGCCAGCGTCACGAGGTCGAGCTTGCCGGCGAGCTTTGTCAGCGCGTGGTCTCGCGGTATTAGCACGATGCGGTCCCAGTGATACACCGGTAACAGCACCAGCCCCGGAAACAGGTTGCGCGACCCGGTGGCAATGGCGAAGTCCACACGCCCCCCGGCCACGAGTTCCGCAATCTGTTCAGAAGTCCCCTGGTGCAGTTCGAGACTCACCTTCGGGTAGCGTTCGCGAAAGGTCCGTACGACCTCCGGCAACACGTAGCGAGCCTGCGTGTGCGTGGTGGCGATCGACAGCGTGCCTTCCTGCTCGCCGGAGATATTGCTCGCGAGACTCTTGATGTTGTCGACCTCGCGCATGATCTGCCGGGCCCGGGAGATCACGTCGCGCCCCGCCGGCGTGATGGCGGTCAGACTCTTGCCCTTGCGCGTAAACAGCTGCACGCCCAGTTCCTGCTCGAGCAGCTTCAGCTGCTTGCTGATCCCCGGCTGGCTCGTGTACAGGCGTTCGGCAGCGGCAGTGATATTGAGGCCAGCATCGGCGATGCCAAGGAGGTAGCGTAGTTGCTGCAGGGTCACGGTGGCGTTCCTTCGCGCGGCGCCCGAGGCCGCTGGCGCGTATATAACCATGGGTTCTATAGTGGGTCAATGCCGCCCCGCATATATAGCGTCCGGCGATATCCGCAGGCGAAGTCAGACTTTTGGCCGCCTGCGAGCGCGGTTAAGGTAGGCGGCCAAGGCTCAGGATCTCGTTCGGGATGGATTACTTTCCTATGTTTGCGGCGGTGCGCGGCGAGCCGTGCCTGGTGGTCGGCGGCGGCGAGGTCGCGCTGCGCAAGGTGCGCCAGCTGCGGCGTGCCGGGGCCCGGGTCACCGTCAATGCCCCGGACATTCATGCAGAGTTGCTAGCGCTGGCCGACCGGGGAGAACTGCGGGTGGAAGCGAGCCCCTTCCAGCCGGAACTGGTGGCAGAACACCTGCTGATCATCGCGGCCACCAGCGATCACGAGGTCAATCACGCCGTGGCGCAGGCGGCGCGCGAGGCGACACGTTTTTGCAACGTCGTGGACGACGGCGATGCGTGCAGCTTCATCGTCCCGTCAGTCGTGGATCGAACGCCGCTGGTGCTGGCCATCAGCAGCGGCGGTCAGGCACCGATGGTCGCGCGCATGCTTCGCCAGCAAATCGAAACCTGGCTGCCCGAACGAATTGCGGCGCTGGCCACGTGGGTCAGTCGCTGGCGCCAGCGTGTCGCCAAACACGTGCCGGCCGGCCACGCACGCGTACAGTTCTGGCAGGACACGCTGGACGGCGCGGCCACCGACCAGGTGCTGGCCGGCCGCGAGGCTGCAGCGGACCAGTTGCTGGCGCAGCGGCTCGGTGGCGGCCGGCAGCCCGGCGTCGGTGAAGCCTGGCTGGTGGGCGCGGGACCGGGTGATCCGGGCTTGCTGACACGTCGCGGGCAATTCCTGCTGCAACGGGCGGACGCGATACTGCACGACCGGCTGGTCACGCCGGAGATCCTCGACCTGGCGCGTCGCGATGCGGAACTGGTCTGCGTCGGCAAGCAGGGTGGCGGGCCGTCAACCAATCAGGACGACATCAACCGCCAACTGATTCACCGCGTGCGCCGTGGCCAGCGCGTGTGCCGGCTGAAGGGCGGGGATCCGTTCGTGTTCGGCCGCGGCGGCGAAGAGCTGCAGGCGCTGGCAGCAGCCGGCCTGCCGTTCCAGGCCGTGCCCGGCATCACGGCAGGGTCTGCCTGTGCCACCTATGCGGGCATCCCGCTGACCCACCGTGGCCTGGCCGAAGGCGTCAGCTTCATCACCGGGCATCGCGCGCCGGGTGCACCCGACACCAACTGGGCGCCGCTGGTCCAGAGCGGCCACACCCTTGTGATCTACATGGGCGGGCGACGGGCGGCGGCCCTGTGCGACACCTTGCAGGCGCACGGCAAAGCCCCCGACACCCCGGCCGCCCTGGTAGAACAGGGCACGACCCGCGATCAGCGCGTTACCGGCGGGACGCTGGCCGATCTGCCCGGCCGGCTGCAGGACGTTCGCAGCCCGGCACTGCTGGTGGTCGGCGCCGTGGCGAGCCTGGCCGGACAGTTGCAATGGCTGGAGACTGAACCGCCCGCATCCCGCGCGGCGATCTGACAACGACAACGAAACGGAGCTCGAGATCATGATCTACGACAGCATTCTCGACACAATCGGCGACACGCCCGTCGTTCGGCTGAACAGGATCGCGCCCGAGGGCGTGGAAATGTTCGTGAAGGTGGAAGCCTTCAATCCCCTGGGCTCGGTGAAGGACCGGCTGGCGCTCGCGATCGTCAACGACGCGGAACGCAGCGGGGCGCTGAAGCCGGGGCAGACCGTCGTGGAAGCGACATCGGGCAACACGGGCATTGCGCTCGCCATGGTCTGTGCGGCGCGGGGCTATCCGTTCGTGGCGACGATGGTGGAAACCTTTTCCATCGAACGTCGCAAGATCATGCGGGCCCTCGGCGCAAAAGTGATCCTGACGCCCGCAGCCGAAAAAGGCACGGGCATGGTGTTGCGGGCAGCGGAGCTGGCGGAGCAACACGGGTGGTTCCTGGCCCGGCAATTCGAGAACCAGGCCAATCCCGCCTACCACCGCAATACCACCGGCCCGGAAATCCTGCGCGACTTCGCGAACCGGGATCTCGATTACTGGGTCACGGGCTGGGGCACCGGCGGCACGATGACCGGCGCGGGCGAGGTCATCAAGCGCGCGCGACCGAGCGTGCAAATCGTCGCCACGGAACCGGCGGAGGCGTCCATGCTGGCCGGCAAGGAATGGCAGCCGCACAAGATCCAGGGCTGGACGCCCAACTTCGTGCCGGATGTTCTGAACCCTGATGTCTATGACGAACTCGTGCCGGTGACGGACGAAGACGGCAAACACTGGGCACTGCGGCTGGCCCAGGAAGAGGGCATTTTTGTCGGCCTGTCGGCGGGTGCCACGCTCGCAGCGGCGATGCAGGTCGCCGCCAAAGCAGACCGCGGCGCGACGATCCTGGCCATGCTGCCGGACACCGGTGAACGCTACCTCAGTACTTATCTGTTCGAAGAGGTGCCGGAAGGCTCCGATGACGAATGGCTGGCAAGCCTGGACACGGCGTGACGACACTCTACGTCGCGCACTGGCGCTACGACGGCAACGTGCCAGCGGCCCACCGGTGGCCGGCGGGCGACGGGTTGCCGGTGACGACCTGCCTGCGCCGGTTGTGGATCGGCACGACAACGCCTTCCCACGCGCCGGCAGGCCAGCCGGAGACTTATACGGGAACCCTGGCCTACCGCTTCCTGCTGGAATTCGTCACCGGCCTGCACAGTGAAATCCCCGGCGAGACCAACGTGCTCGGCCAGTTTCGCCAGGCCTGGTTCCGGTGGCGCGAGGCACGGCCCGCGGCAGCTGCTACCCTAGCAACAACGGTCGACGCGCTGCTGCGCGACGCCCGAGCCATACGCGCCCGGCACCTGCAGGGCGTCGGCGGCGAGTCCTACGCCTCGCTGGTGCGCCGGCTCGTCCGCCCGGCGCGCGGGGATCGGCTACTGATCGTCGGGGCCGGCGAACTGGCCAGGTCCATCTGGCCCTTTTTCCGCCAGCAATCCACGGCCCTGTGGAACCGCAGCCCTATCGGCGGTCGGGCGCCGGCGTGGCTGCAGCAGTTCCACCCCGGCGATGGCGAGCATGCCGCACGGTGGGCGCGGCACGTGATCCTGACCACGCCTCCCGATTCGCAGAACGATGCCAGCTGGGCACGCTGGCTGAACGCGTCGGGACCGACCACGGTCACACACCTGGGTCACCGGCGACCCGGCGCCTTTGACGTCGCGACAGCCGAGCAACGATTTTTCCTCGACCAGCTGTTCGAGCTGCGCCAGGCGCAGGCGAACGTCCGTTCCCTGCAGGTGGCGCGCGCACGGGCGGCGTGCAAAGACCGCGCCGAGCAAGGCTGCCCTCACGTACCTGCCGGTCCCCGACGTGCTCGCGCATGACCGGCGCCGCGCACGCACTGCGCCTCGGGACCCGGGGCTCACCGCTGGCCGTCGCGCAAAGCCGGCAGGTCGCCGAACTGCTGCAGTCCGCCCGCTCCGAACTGACGGTTGAACTGGTCACCATCACCACGCGCGGCGACCGCAATCAAACCACGCCGCTGACAGCGATAAAGGACGGCAACTTTTTTTCGGCAGAAATCGATGCGGCCCTGTTGGGCGGCCAGGTCGATTTCACCGTGCACTCGCGCAAGGACCTGGACGGGCGGCGGCCCGCCGGGATCGTCACCGCGGCGATGCCGCCGCGTGCGAATCCGCGCGATGTCGCGTTGTTTGGCCCGGCGGTGTTGGACCGGCTGCGGCGAGGCGACACCCTGCGCATCGGCACGTCGTCGGCACGACGCGCCGCCCACGTGCAACGCTTCCTGGCGCGCGCGCTGCCGCGCATTGGACCGGAGCCTGCGCTCCAGTGCGTGCCGTTGCGGGGCCCGGTCCATCGGCGCGTGGCCCGACTGCACGACGCGGGCCCCGATGCACTGGACGGCGTGGTGCTGGCGCTGGCCGGCCTGGAACGCCTCTGGACGGACACGGCCGCGCGGGCAACGATCGAACGGTCCCTAGCAGGGCTGCGGTGGATGGTGCTGCCGTTGTCGGAGTGCCCGACGGCGCCGGGCCAGGGGGCACTCGCGGTGGAATGCCGGGCGGACGACGCAACGACCCGCCGGCTGCTCAGCGCCGTGCATGACGATGTGACGGCGCGCAACGTGGCCGCCGAGTATGCGGCCGGTGCCGGCCTGGATACCGAGGCGCAAGCCGCCATGGGTGCCACTGCCATCGCAGTGCCGCACGTAGGCAGGCTGCTGTTCGCGAGCGGCCCGGCCGTGGACGATCGGGCTCTGCAGTGGCGCGCGCCGGAACCGCCGACAAACGCTCGCGCGTGGGACGGCAGCGAGTGGCACGACCAGTGCAAGCAAAACGCGGCCGACACGCTGTCGCGCGTGCCGCGCGCGCCGGCCGTGTTCGTTGCCCATTGGCGTGCCGTGACCCCGCACACCGTCGTGGGCAACGACCAGCGCATCTGGGTCAGCGGCTGGCCGAGCTGGCAAAGGCTCAGTGCAGCCGGCCTGTGGGTCGAAGGCTGTGCCGAAAGCCTGGGCTTCGATGCGTTGCGCCCGACCCTCGCGGCGCAGGTCCTGCAACTGCCGCCGCTGGCAGATTGGCTGGTACTGACGCGTGCCGGGGCCGAGCCCACCTGGCAGGACAGCGGCATCGCCACGGTAGTCGGCAGCTATGTGCTGGACGTGCCGGATGCGAGCGCGGTGCGGCGCCTGCGGCAGGCGGCTGGCCAGAGCACCCATTTTTTCTGGAGCAGCCGCGACCAGTACCTGGCGCTGCGCGACAGCCTGCCGCCGGGAGCTCACCACGCCTGCGGGACCGGCAAGACCTTTCGTGCACTGACGGAACTGGGCGTTCAGCCAGCCGCCTTTCCCAGTCGCGAAGCGTGGCAGACGTGGCTCGGCTGACACTGCGCCGCACGCGGCTGAACCCGCACCTGCGTGAGCTGGCGCGCGAAGTTCGCGTCAGCCGCGAACAACTGGTGCAGCCGCTGTTTGTGGTAGACGAACTGCACCGGCGGGAAGCCGTTACCGGCATCGACGATGTGTACCGGGAAACAGCGGATTCGCTGCTGGTGCAGATCGAGGCAGACCTCGAGCGGGGCGTGACAAAGTTCCTGCTGTTCGGTGTGCCCGCGGAAAAACAGTCTGCGGCCTTTGACTTCGACTTCACCGCTTCGCAGCTGGCCGCCGTGAAGCGGCGTTTCGGCGATGCGCTGTGGCTGGCCGCCGACGTGTGTCTGTGTTCACACACCGCCCATGGGCACTGCGGGGTACTGAACGAAGCGCACGATTACGTGCGCAACGATGCCACCGTAGCGGAGTTGGCGCGGGCTGCGGTCAGCTATTCGCAAGCGGGCGCCGATTGTGTCGCGCCCAGCGACATGATGGACGGGCGGGTGGCTGCCATTCGCGCCGCGCTGGACGACGGCGGCCAGGAACGCACCGCGATCATGAGTTACGCGGCCAAATTCGCGTCGGCTTTTTACGGGCCATTTCGGGACGCGGCGGACTCGGCGCCGGCAGCGGATGAACCGCTGCCGGACCGCACGAGCTACCAGCTGGACCCCGGACGCCCGGCCGACGCGCTTGCCAGTGCGCGACGTGACGCGAGCGAGGGCGCCGACATTTTGATCGTGAAACCGGGCCTGCCCTACCTGGACATACTCGCAAAACTGCGCGACGCCATTCCGGAGCGGCCCCGGGCCGCCTACCAGGTCAGCGGCGAACAGGCCGCGATCGACGCGCTCGCCGGACAGGGCCTGGCCCGGCGCGATGCCGTGCAGCAGGAGAGCTGGACCGCGATGGTGCGCGCCGGCGCGAACGCCATCATCACCTACGCAGCGCGGCGGCAGTGACCCACGAGGAACTTTTCCGGCGCGCACGGCGGGTAACCCCGGGTGGCGTGCATTCCCCGGTGCGCGCGTTGCGCGCCGTCGGCGGCGAGCCCGTGTTCATGCAGGCGGGCAGCGGGGCATTTCTGGAAGCCGCGGACGGAAAGCGTTTCGTCGATTACTGCCAGGCTTTCGGCCCGCTCATTCTCGGTCACGCGCCGGCGACAGTGACCGAGGCTGTCACGCAAGCCGTTGAGCGGGGCTGGAGCTATGGTGCCGCCGATACGGCGTCGCTGGCTCTGGCCGAACTGATCACCGGACAGCTGCCGTGGGCGAAGCAGCTGCGCTTCGTGAACTCCGGCACCGAGGCCGTGATGACGGCATTGCGAATCGCGCGCGCGGTGACCGGCCGTGACAAGCTGCTGAAATTCGACGGCTGCTATCACGGCCACGTGGACGCGATGCTGATGCGCGCAGGTTCGGGTCTGGCCGGCGCGGCAGACAGCGCCGGCATCACTGCCGGGGTCGCCGCCGACACGCTGGTCGCGCCGCTGGACGACGACGACACGCTGAAGGAAATCTTCGGCACGCACGGCGACATCGCGGCCGCGATCATCGAGCCCTTGCCGGCCAACTACGGCCTGCTGCCCCAGCGCCGTGCGTTCCTGCAGAAACTCGCTGACCTGTGTCGCCGTCACGGCACGCTGTTGATATTCGATGAAGTCATCACCGGTTTTCGCGTCGCCTTCGGTGGCTGTGTTGAACAGCTCAACCTGCAACCCGACCTCGTGACCTGGGGCAAGATCATTGGCGGTGGTTTCCCGGTGGGCGCGGTGGCCGGCCGGCGCGAGTACCTGGAAGCGCTCGCGCCGGTGGGCGAGGTCTACCAGGCCGGCACGCTGAGCGCGAACCCGGTCGCAATGACCGCCGGGCGCGCGACGCTGGAAGCCTTGCTGGATGGCGCCGCTTATGCACGACTCGAGCACCTCGGGCAGACCCTGGAAGACGCGTTGTCGGCTGCAGAAAATCTCCGGCTGCAGCGCGTGGGTTCATTGTGCTGGCTGGCGGCGGAGCCCGGTGAGCCGGTGCGCACCCCCGCGGCCATCGCGCCTACGCAAAGCGAACGCTATGCGCGGCTCTTTCACGCAGCACTCGCCGCCGGTGTGTACCTGCCGCCGAGTCCGGTGGAAGTCGCATTTCTCAGTACTGCACATACCGCCGAGCAGGTGCTCGCGTTGGCGGATTTGATCCGCCAACACTTCTAATCAGGACTCAGTGGTTTCAAGGGCCCAAAAAAAGACCGCCGAAAGGCGGTCCGGAAAATTCAGGGGAGAAATGTTTTTGGTTTGAAAGGGAGTTAATTGCAAGCGCGCAAAGGCGCATTGCGAATGTCGTCTTCTGCCAGTTCGCCACGAATCAGGTCCCGGAGGTAACCGCACAGGGATTTGCCCTTTTGTGCAGCCAGAGCCTCCAGCTGTTCGCGTTCCGCGGGTTCCACGCGGATACCGATGGTGACCATCCGGGTCCGCCCCAAAGGCGGCCGGCCTCTCTGTGGTTTGTGCTCGATGTCCATGGCAGGCATTTTGCCCATCGGGCCCGCCGAGGTCTTGTCAGATCAGGTCAGCTTCCGGTCTGCGGACACATTCTGTTCACTTAGAGACCGGCCTGTTAACCGACTGTTGTCATGCAATGGTCGAAGCGGCCCCGGGCCGATTTCATGGCGAGGCCGGCACCCGACGCCAGTCCCGGGTCAGCAGGACCAGCTGGCCGCCCTCCCCCAGCGCCTGGCGGCCCACCGGCCCGCCGCGTAGCCCGTGGGCCTGAACGGTCAGCAGCAGCGCGAGGCCCGGGGACGGCACGCCGATCTGGTCCGAGATATCGACGATGCCGGAGGTCTCCCAGGCCCCGAGCCGCCCAGCCTTCGTATCGCGAACACCCGCAGGAACCCGCACGCTGCGATCGATCACCGCGATACGCTGGTAGTCCGCCGGCCGCGCGGGATCGATGCGCCACACCGAGGCTTCGATGCCGCTCTCGCCCCCGAACCGGGCCCGTTTCGTGGCCTTGTCTTCCTGCACGTAGACCATGCCGTCGCGCGCCCACGTCAGGTTGTCAGCACTGCGAATGCCCACATCACCGAAGTCGTCGGCGTCGTGCAGGATCGCCAGGCTGGCGGTCGCGCGCGGCCACGCGTTTGCGGCCGACACAAAGCGAACATCCACCAGGTACAGCGTGCCCCAGTCATCTTCCGGGAACAGCCTACCGTGCCCGGTTGACGCGAACACCGCCTGGTTGCCGTTGGCGGGGTTCGCATGGAGATCCTCCGGACGCGAGAACCGGAACGCACCGAGCGCCCAGGCCCTTTTCCTCAGCGCGGTGTCGTTCAGGTAACCATCGACATCGTGGCCACGCTCGCCGGCCCGCGCGGGATCCCGGGCTGCCAGGGGCAGGAACTGGCCATCGCGCCGACTGCCCGTGCCATGCCAGTCTGCTGGTGACAGGTCGCCGGAGTCTGCAACCCACACGAATAGCCGCCCGCCACGCAGACCATTGCGCGCCAGGAAATCGCCGGCAGGATCCTTGCGCCCGAGGTAGAGATAAAGAGGCGCGCGACCGAACTCGATATCGTCACCCAGCAACAGCGCGACATAACCGGGCGGCGCATCCAGCGCGGTCACGTTCTCCCACGAACCACGGCCGAGGTCGGGCAACGCCCACAGCCTTCGCTCTGCAACATCGAGCGCCCACACCGAACCCCCGTGGGGATGATCCTCGCGCGCCGACACTTCTTCGTTGGTAAAGAAAATGTCGTCGACGAAACCTGCGTCTCCCGCTGTATAGGCAGCGGCGGAACAGAGTGCGTTCAGTCCGGCCTTGTCAACGTCCGTTCTTTCGCTGACCTGGGCAGCGGATGTCACCTCGCGGCCGCGCCGATCGCGAATGCTGTCGAAGGCAAGTCCCGCTTCTTCAATCTCCAGGGTACGCCGGTTCAGGTCGAAGAAACTGATGCGTGAGCCACGCAGCTCCGTGCCGTTGGCGAGCCTGAACGGGTAGGCTTTCGACGCACCAAACTCGTGGTTCGCCAGGATGCGCACAGTGCCATCGTTGAACCGCCACGCACCTAGCCCGTCGAGCTTGCCCGGTGGCTGATAATCGCCGAGTTGATCCCCCACCGTAAACAGCACGCGGAGTTCGAATCCAGAGTCGGGCCAGACCTTCACCATGGCCGGTTTGGGTCCGGCCTTCGCTTCAGGCGGCAGACTCTGCACCTTGCACCCGGCAACCGCCAACAGGACGACTGGTATCAGGGCAACGGACAGTGCCGATATCCACGCAGCCAGAATATGCACGCGAAGACCCTCCATCATCGCGTATTGATATCTGCCCCAGTATGCATCCTGTTGGCCCGGTGGCTGCGGGCGTGGCCGGTTTTTTTGCAGTAACTCACCGCAGCCCGGCAAGCCTGCCGGGCCGACGGGCGGCGCTAAGCGATTACGGGCGCACCAAGCGCAGGAATTCTTCCCGCGTCGCGAGTTCACTGCGGAAATTGCCCAGCATGCAGGATGTGGTCATCGTCGAATTTTGCTTTTCTACGCCGCGCATCATCATGCACATGTGCTTCGCTTCAATGATCACGCCAACGCCGCGGGCGTCGATCGCTTGCATCACACACTCGGCGATCTGCTTCGTGAGCACTTCCTGGATTTGCAGGCGCCGCGAAAAATAATCCACGATCCGGGCGATCTTCGACAGGCCCAGTACCTTGCCCTGGGGCAGGTAGGCCACGTTGCACTGGCCGATGAAGGGCAACATGTGATGCTCGCAGAGCGAGTACATCTCGATGTTCTTGACGATCACCATTTCGTCGGTGTCGCTGGTGAACACCGCGTTGTTGATGAGGTCGCCGAGATTCTGCCGGTAGCCCCGCGTCAGAAAACGCATGGCCTTGGCTGCCCGCTTCGGCGTGTCCACCAGGCCCTCGCGAGTGACGTCTTCGCCGAGACCGGTGATGATCTCGCGGTAATGATCGGATAAATCTGCCACTCGGTTGGCCTCTTCTTCTGGCGTGGGTTCCCGTCGCTGGAACTGGATCTGAGCCGACATTCTATTCCCCTTTGGCCGTTCGCTTCGGCCACCTGTGTCTATCGATACGGGCCATCGGGATGGGTTCGGGCGTTTGCCCCGTCTCACCCTGCTCCGGCATGGCTTCCAGCACGTCCGCGAGACCCGAGACAGTAGGAGATTCGAACAGAGACAGCAAAGAGATTTCCACGCCGAGCTGATCGCGGATGCGGGCGATCAGCCGGGTGGCCAGCAGCGAGTGCCCGCCCAGCGCAAAGAAGTCCTCGTGCACCGCCACCCGCTCCAGCCCCAGCAATTCCGCCCACAGCCCCGCCAGCCGCCGCT
>CP070671.1:757324-932141 GCA_020351875.1 Chromatiales bacterium
GTGGGGCGGAATATTGGTAGCCATGCCCACCGCGATACCGGAGGAACCGTTAACCAGCAGGTTGGGCACCCGTGTGGGTAACACCTCGGGAATCTGCTCGGTACCGTCGTAGTTGTCGACAAAATCGACTGTTTCCTTGTCCAGGTCCGCCAGCAGGTCATGGGAAATCTTGCGCATGCGGATTTCGGTGTAGCGCATGGCCGCGGCGTTGTCGCCGTCGACCGAGCCGAAATTGCCCTGCCCGTCGACGAGCATGTAGCGCAGCGAAAAATCCTGCGCCATGCGCACGATCGTGTCGTAGACCGCCGTGTCGCCGTGCGGGTGGTACTTACCGATCACATCGCCAACCACCCGGGCGGACTTCTTGTAGGGCTTGTTGTAGTCGTTGCCGAGCTCGCGCATGGCGTAGAGCACGCGCCGGTGCACCGGTTTCAGGCCGTCGCGGACGTCGGGCAGCGCGCGGCCGACGATTACGCTCATGGCGTAATCGAGGTACGACTGCCGCATCTCGTCTTCGAGATTGACAGGCAATACTTCCTGCGCAACTTCTGCCATGGGTGGTCCGGTCGCTTGGCGAATCAGTCAGGGATAGGGTTCAAAGCCGGCGTTGCGACATGCTGCTGGAGCGGGGCGACGCGCGGCCTGGCCGCCTGTTCTTGCGCCTGTTTTGAGGGCCAAAAATAAGCTGGAAATGGTAGCACACAGGCCGCTTGCGACCTACCTCGAAAACGCCGGCACGCGTTGACAGCCCCACCCGTTCAGGCATCATCCCCGTGCCTGTCGCGGCATCCCTCCGAGGCGCATGGAAGAGGCCGATCTGCTTATCTCACCCCGCTGGGTCATCCCGGTGGAGCCCCACGGCGCCGTGCTGGAAGATCACGCCGTCGCGGTTGCCGATGGGCGAATCACAGCGGTGCTCCCGGCTGCCGAGGCGGCCCGGCGATTTCCGTCAGCTGAGCGCGTCGACCGCCCTGCTCACGTCCTGCTGCCCGGTCTGGTCAACGCGCACACGCATGCCGCCATGACCCTGTTCCGGGGGCTGGCCGACGACCTGCCGCTGCAGCAGTGGCTGGGCGAGCACATCTGGCCCGCCGAACAACGCTGGGCCAGTTCGGAGTTCGTGCGCGATGGCGCGGAACTGGCCTGCGTCGAAATGCTGCGCGGTGGAACCACGTGCCTGAACGACATGTACTTCTTTCCCGACCAGACCGCCCAGGTGGCCGCGGACACGGGCATCCGGGCCGTGGTGGGCATGATCGTCATCGAGCAGCCGACGCCCTGGGCCGCTACCGTGGACGAGTATTTCGACAAGGGCCTGGCGGTGCACGACCAGTTTCGCGGCCACCCGCGGATCCAGACCGCCTTTGCCCCCCACGCGCCTTATACGGTTGGCGATGACTCGCTCCGGCGGTTGCGCAAGCTGGCCGACGAGCTCGACGTGCAGGTTCACATGCACGTGCACGAGACCGCCAACGAAATCAGCACGGCGGTCGCTGCACACGGCCGGAGACCCCTCGCGCGGCTGGCGGAGCTTGGGCTGCTGAGCCCGGCGCTCGCGGCCGTGCACATGACGCAACTGACCCCGGATGAAATCACGACGCTGGCCGATACCGGGGCCAGCGTGGTGCACTGTCCGGAGTCGAACCTGAAACTGGCCAGCGGCCTGTGCCCGGTGGCCGACCTGCAAGCGGCGGGCGTGAACGTGGCGCTGGGGACCGACGGTGCGGCTAGCAACAACGATCTCGACATGTTCGGGGAAATGCGCACCGCTGCGCTGCTCGCGAAGAGCGTGGCCGGCGACCCGGCCGCGGTGAGTGCGGCCGACGCGCTGGCCATGGCCACCATCAACGGTGCCCGCGCGCTGGGGGTCGCCGCCGACACCGGTTCGCTGGTCCCGGGCAAGTCCGCTGACATGATCTGTCTCGACCTGGCTCATCCAGCGACCCAGCCGGTCTATCACCCTGTGTCACAAGTGGTGTACGCGGCAACCCGCGACCAGGTCACCGACGTGTGGGTGGGTGGCCAGGCACTGATCATGCAAGGTGAACTGCAACTCGCTCACGCGGCCGACCTGGAGGCGCGCGCGGAAGGCTGGCGGGAACGGGTGGCACGCACCGATGTCTGAGAATTCAACGATGGAAGCCACCAAGGACCCGAACGCCGACGCCGCCGAACTGGCGCACTTTGCCGCGCTCGCCAACAAGTGGTGGGACCCGGGTGGCGAGATGCGGGGCCTGCACCAGATCAATCCGCTGCGCCTGGATTACATCGACGCACAGGCGGGCATCGCCGGCAAGACCTGCCTGGATGTCGGTTGTGGCGGCGGTCTGCTGAGCGAGGGCCTCGCCAGCCGCGGCGCCGGCTCCGTGCTGGGCATCGACCTGGCGGAAGACATGCTGCGCGTGGCCCGGCTGCATGCCAGTGCGACGACCCTGGACAACCTCGAGTACCGGTTGGTCGACGCCGATACGCTGGCAGCAGAAGCCCCGGGACACTTCGACCTGGTCACCTGCCTGGAGGTGCTGGAACACGTCCCGGATCCGGGCGC
Organism: Chromatiales bacterium; assembly: GCA_020351875.1. GTDB lineage: Bacteria > Pseudomonadota > Gammaproteobacteria > Steroidobacterales > J054. Next base: position 759,873 of record CP070671.1, read on the forward strand.
CCTCGTGCGCGCACTCGGGCAGCTGGTGGCGCCGGGCGGCAACCTGGTGCTGGCGACGCTGAACCGCACCCCCAAGGCCTTCGCACTGGCGATCGTCGGTGCGGAATATTTCCTGGGCATGGTCCCGAAGGGCACCCACCAGTACGAACGGTTCATCCGGCCCTCCGAAATGGATGACTGGGCGCGCGAAGCGGGGCTGGAACTGGCGGGGCTGCGCGGCATCGAATATCAGCCGCTGGCCGGTAATTTCCGCCTGTCCGACGACGTGGCCGTGAACTACCTCGCGCATTTTCGCCGCGGCGAGCACTGACGCTGTCTGCCGTGCTGAAAGCGATCTTTTTCGACCTGGACGGGACCTTACTCGACACGGCGCCGGACATGATCGCGGCGCTGAATGCGCTGCGCGCGGAGCACGAGCTCGCCCCGACTGACTACGGCGCGGCCCGGGCACAGGTGTCGAACGGCGCCGCCGGTTTGCTGAAACTCGGCTTCGAGCACCTGGACGATGCCGCGCGCGAAGCGCTGCGCTCCCCGTACCTGGACCGATACGCAAGCAACCTGGCGGTCGGCACCGCCCCGTTCCCCGGCATGCTCGACGTGCTGGACGCGCTGGATGCGGTTGGGCTGCCGTGGGGCGTGGTCACGAACAAGCCCGCGTTCCTGACCGAGCCATTGCTCGATGCGCTGGACCTGGCGGCACGCTGCGCCGTCACGATCAGCGGTGATACGCTAGCGCGGCGTAAACCCCACCCGGAACCCCTGCTGCATGCCGCCGGCAGCCTGGGGCTCAGCAGCGCGCAAACCATGTACGTCGGCGACGCGCCCCGGGACATCGAAGCCGGGCGCTCCGCGGGCATGATCACGGTAGCCGTCACCTACGGTTACCACGGTCCGGAAGAGGATCCCGGGAACTGGGGTGCGGATCACACGGTGGCAACGCCGGGTGAATTGCTGCAGCTGCCAGGCCTTGGCCGGACCGCAAAGCCGGAGTAATGCAAATGGAATTGGACTGGCTCAGCAAGCTCGGTGAGTTGGACCCGAACTGGGTCCTTGGCGGGACCTTCGCAGCGGGCCTGCTGCTCGGCAGTCTCGTGGTGTTCCTGTGCACCCGGCCCGGGCGACGGCGGCTGGAACACGACATTACCGCGCTGAACACGCGGCTGCACTCCGACGCGGCCGTGGCGCAGGAACGCCTGGAAGCCCTGGCCCAGGCCGAACAACGACTGGCCGGGGCCTTTGGCCGCCTGGCCAACGATGCACTCGCCCAGCACAGCGACAACTTCCTGCGCCTGGCGCGGGAAAGCCTGGGCAAACACCAGGAACGGGCCGATGCCGCGCTGTCAGCAAAAGAGCACGCCGTGTCCGAACTCATCAAACCCATCCGCGACGCGCTGACCAAGACCCACGAACAGATCGGCGTGATTGAAAAATCCCGCGCGGAATCCTTCGGCAGCATCACCGCGCAGCTGGAGGCCATGGCCAACAGCCAGGAGAACCTGCGCCAGGAGACGCATCGCCTGGTAAAGGCCCTGCGCCGGCCCGAGGTTCGCGGCCAGTGGGGCGAGTTCACGCTGCGCCGAATCGTCGAGCTGGCCGGCATGGTGGAACACTGCGACTTTAACGAGCAGGCCCACACCGAAACCGACAGCGGCGCGATCCGTCCGGACCTGGTCATTCACCTGCCCGATCACGGCCAGGTGGTCGTGGATGTGAAGACCCCGCTGGATGCCTACCTCGAGGCCACGGAGTCGGAAGATGAAGAGGCCCGGCGCGCGGCCATGCAACGCCACGCGCGCAACGTGGCGAACCGGGTGAAGGAGCTGGCGGCCAAGGCCTACTGGGCGCAGTTCGAAAACAGCCCCGAGTTCGTGATCCTGTTCATCCCCGGTGAGCAGTTCCTGTCGGCGGCGCTGACCGCGAACCCGGGCCTGCTGGAGGATGCGCTGCGCCAGCGCGTGATCCTGTCGACGCCCACGAGCCTGATGGCGCTGCTGAAAGCCATCGCCTATGGCTGGCGAAATCTCGCGCTGGCCGAAGGGGCCCAGGAAATTCGCCGGCTGGCCATTGACCTGTATGACCGGTTGTCGGTGTTCAGCGGCCACCTGATCAAGGTGGGCAAACAACTCGACGGCAGCATGAAAGCCTATAACCAGGCCGTGGGTTCCATGGAACGCATGGTGTTGCCCGGAGCGCGGAAATTCACCGAGCTGGGCGTGGATCCGAAGAACCCGCTGCCGGAGCTGCCGGAAATCGAAACGGCGACCCGGCAACCGGGCGACGTCGCGCCGGCTGCTGCGGAAGAGGCGCCGGCCGACGCCGATGCGGATGAGCGCACCAAGCCCCACTGACAACCAACAAAAGACACGATGGACTTCGACCCGCGAACCTACGAGCCGGCCCCGGACCTGCTGAGCGACCGCGTGATACTCGTCACCGGCGCCGGCAGCGGCATCGGTCGGGCGGCGGCGCTGGCCTATGCGGCGTACGGGGCCACCCTGATCCTGTCCGGCAGAGTGGTCAGCAAGCTGGAAAGCGCGCACGACGAAATCCTGGCACAGGGCGACGCCCAACCCAGCATTGCACCGCTGAACCTGGCCCGGGCGGAGGCGAACGACTACTTCGCGTTGCGCGACCAGGTGCAGGCGCAATACGGGCGGCTGGACGGGCTGCTGCACAACGCCGGCATCCTCGGCATCCGCACGCCGCTGGAACAATACGACATGAATACGTGGGCCGAGGTCATGCATGTGAACGTGACCGCGGCCCTGGCCCTGACGCAGGTGCTGATGCCACAGCTGAATGCGTCGGGGGACGCGTCCGTGGTCTTTACCTCGAGCGGTGTCGGCCGCGTGGGCCGGGCGTACTGGGGTGCTTACGCGGTCTCCAAGTTTGCGACGGAAGGGCTGATGCAGGTGCTCGCCGACGAAACCAGCAGCGCCGGCCGCATCCGCGTGAACTGCGTGAACCCGGGTTCGACACGCACCGCGATGCGCGCCGATGCCTACCCGGCGGAAGACCCGCTGACCCTGCCCGAGCCGGCCTCGATCATGGCCGCCTATCTCTACCTGATGGGGCCTGACAGTCGCGGCGTGACGGGCCAGAGTCTCGATGCCCAGATCAAGAAATAACTTGTAGTTCTCTCTACAGGCTATTGTTTATAAAAGAACAAAAGTCTCCGACACAGCAGTCTTGGCATCGCGCCTGCGGGCCGCAGTGCTGCTGGCCGTGCAACACGATGGCGGCATGCAAAGCCTGGAATTCCCCCGGGCTCCACGGCAGGTTTGTCTCGACGTGGCGGCGACAACGCGCGTAAGCGCCCGCCCCGGAACCCGCGTCAAACAGGCCCATGCGAGCCAGCCAGCGGCGCGCGTACTTGTCGGCGATGAAGACCGGGCGGCCGAAACCATAGAGCAGGATCGCATCGGCGGTTTCTTCACCCACCCCGTGCCAGCTGCGCAACAATGCCCGGAGGTCGTGCGTCGAGTGACGGGCTAATCGTCGCAGGCCGCCGGCCTGCGCGACGCCGGCGGCCAGGTGGGCCAGGCGGGCCGCCTTGACCGACTGGCAACCCGCGGGACGGATCACTTCGCCGACGTGATCCACCGGTGTTGCGGCCAGTGCCTCGGGCTGCAGCAGGCGCCTGGCCCGCAGGGCCGCGATGGCGCGGTGCACGTTCACCCAGCGGGTGTTTTGCACCAGCACCGCCCCGACCATGACCTCGAAGCGGGAGCGCGACGGCCACCAGTTGTCTGTCGGGTAGCGCGCCAGCAGCAAACGGCCCGCCTGGGCCAGCCGTTCAGCTGCGGTTGCTGCGCCGGCGGTTTGCACGTTGTCCGGTGCGTCGAACTCGCCGCGCGGCCGTGCGCAGCCCGACGGATTCATACAAGCGCTGCACGAGTGCACCGTGAATGACGCGATGGCGGCCCCGCGGCAAGTCGCGCGGCAGCTCCACCGGGCCATAGCGAACCCGGATCAGCCGGCTGACGCGAGTGCCGACCGTCTCCATCAACCGGCGCACGATGCGATTGCGACCTTCTGCCAGCGTCACCCGGTACCAGCGGTTGTGGCCTTCGCCACCGCCGGACTCGATGCGAGCGACAGCGGCCGACCCGTCTTCGAACTCGACCCCGGTGCGCAGCCGGCGAATCTGTTCGGTGTCCAGCTCACCCTCGACACGCACAGCGTATTCACGCTCGACACCGGCGCTGGGGTGCATCAGGCGCGCGGCCAGCTCACCGTCGGTGGTGAACAGGAGCAAACCGCTGGTCTGCAGGTCCAGCCGCCCGACGCTGATCCAGCGCTGGCCCTTCAGCCGCGGCAACGCATCGAACACGGTGGGCCGGCCTTCGGGATCACTGCGGCTGCAGATCACACCGGCGGCCTTGTTCATGATCAGGGTCTGTGGCCGATCCGCGGGCTGGCCGGCCACGGGTTGTCCGTCCAGGCAGACGGTCTCGCCGCCCTCGACCTTGACGCCCAGGGTGGCCACGCGACCATCGACAGTGAGGCGGCCAGCCTCGATCCAGCCTTCGATTTCACGACGCGAACCGAGACCGCGCGCGGCAAGCCATTTCTGCAGCCGCTCGGCCATCGGGTGCTGCTTTGTTAGTGAGTTTTCAGTTGCACGACGTTGGCGGCGATCGGCAGGTCGTCTTCGAACTCGTCAGCGACCGGCTCGGGGCCGAATTCGCGCACCGTCCCCGCATCTTCAGAGCCAGCTTGTTCTCCTGCAGCGTCGGGTTGGACGCCCTCGCTCTCGCCCGCCGCCGGCACCTCTTCCTCGCCCGGCAACTCGAGCTGGATTCGCAGTGATTCCAGGTCGGTGAGAGCCGTGAGTTCGGGCAAATCGTCGAGCTTCTTCAGCCCGAAGTAGTCGAGGAACTCGCGGGTGGTGCCGAACATCGCCGGGCGACCCGGAACATCACGATGGCCCACCTCTCGAATCCACTCGCGCTCCAGCAGCGTGCGAATGATGTTCGTGGTCACGCTGACACCGCGGATGTCTTCGATCTCGCCGCGAGTGACAGGCTGGCGGTAAGCGATGATGGCCAGTGTTTCCATCAGCGCCCGGGAATACCGGGGCGGACGCTGCTCCCATAGCTTGGTCAGCCACGGTGCCAGTTCGGCACGCACCTGGGCGCGAAACCCGCTGGCGACCTCGCGTATCTCGATGGCCCGATCCTCGCAGTCTTCCTGCAGTTGCGTCAGCGCCGCCCGCAATTCCGGCTTGGTGGGCCCACTGCCGTGCGCAGCGGCGAGATCGCGCAGCTCGTCCAGCGACAGGGGCCTGCCCGCGGCGAGCAGTGCGGCCTCGACCACCTTCGTCAGTTGCTGGTTGTCCATCGGTTGACTCCTGAGACGCTGAAGCTTAGTCGGGGGCTTGCTGTTCGACGGGTTCTTCCGCCGTCGCGGCACGAATGTGGATGGGTGAATAGGACTCGGCCTGGACGATTTCGATTGCCCGTTCGCGCAGTAATTCGAGCAGGGCGATGAAGGTGACAGCCACGCCCATGCGTCCTTCCGCCGGGTCGAACAATTTCTGGAACGAGGTGAACTGACCGCCCTGCAACTCGAGCAGCATTTGCGACATGCGTTCGCGCACGGACAGCGGCTCACGCTGCACATGCCAGTGCGCATTCATCTCTGCGCGCGCCAGGACATCCTTGAACGCGACCAGCAGTTCTTTCAGTGTGAGGTCCGGCAGCTGCACGACCACCCGCTTGTCTTGGACCTCGGCCACCGCCTGGTAAGTGTCGCGCTCCAGCCGGTCGAGGCCATTGATATCTTCCGCCGCCTGCTTGAAACGTTCGTATTCCTGCAAACGACGAATCAGCTCCGCACGCGGGTCTTCCTCGTCTTCGGCCGCGGATTCCGGGCGTGGCAGCAACATGCGGGATTTGATTTCCGCCAGCATCGCGGCCATCAGCAGATACTCGCCCGCCAGCTCCAGCTGCAACTCTTTCATGAGTTCGATGTACTCGACGTACTGCCGGGTGATCTCGGCAATCGGGATGTCCAGAATATCGAGGTTCTGCCGCCGAATCAGGTACAGCAGCAGGTCGAGCGGGCCTTCGAAAGCTTCGAGGAAAACCTCGAGCGCATGCGGCGGGATATAGAGATCCTGGGGCAGCTGCGTGACGGGCTCGCCTTCGACGACGGCGAACGGCATTTCGCCCTGGGCAGAATTGGCGCCCGCGGCGTCCTCCGACAACAGCGGGTCTTTGTCCGGCGGCGGAACGACGCGCAATCGGGTCTGGCCTTCCGAACCTTGAGCCATGCTTTTATCCCCCAACGCCCACCAATTTGTAGAGCAGGCTTTGCAGGGCAGAGATGGGCGGCCACAGAATCGGGCCGATCACATTCGCCCACAACAACAACACGAGAATTATAAAGCCGAATGGCTCAATCGCATCCAGACGGCGACCAAGCGCTTCCGGCACCAGTCCCCGCAGCACCCGCCCCCCGTCCAGAGGCGGTAAAGGAAACAGGTTAAATATAGCCAACAAGCAATTGAAAAATATACCGATTCTTGCCATCTCCATCAGGAACGGTGCGACCACGCCGTTGCCCCCGAGCACCTTCACCGCGAAGGCAAAAACCAGAGCCCAGCCGAAACCCATGACCAGGTTTGCGGCAGGTCCCGCAGCAGCGACAGCCACCATGTCGCGTTTCGGGTCGCGCAGGTTACGAGGATTCACCGGCACGGGCTTCGCCCAGCCGAAAGCCCAACCGGCAAACACGATCAGCAGAATCGGCACCAGCACAGTGCCAATGGGATCGATATGTCGCAGGGGATTCAGGGACAGGCGACCGAGCAACTCGGCGGTGCGGTCGCCGTGCCAGCGCGCCATCCAGCCGTGCGCCACTTCGTGCAAGGTAATGGCCAGCAGCACTGGAATCACGCCGGCCGACAGAACCCGCAGAAGATTATCGAGGTCAGACATGCGGCCGTGATTATACGGACCGCTGCTATTCGAAGCTTGCCGGATCTCCCTTGCCGGCCCGCAGGACGCGAGCCTGGTCGCCGGTCAGGTCGACCACCGTCGACGGCTCGATTCCACAAATGCCCGCGTCTACCACCAGGTCTATTTGTCCTGCCAGACGCTCCTGGATCTCGTGCGCCTCCGTCATGGGCAGGTCGCTGTCCGGCAACTGCAGTGTGGAACTCAGGATGGGCTCACCGTGCTCTGCCACGATGGCGGTGGGCACGTGATGATCCGGCACCCGAACGCCGACCGTTTTGCGTTTCAGGTTCTGCAAGCGTCTTGGCACATCGCGCTTGGCGGGCAGTATGAACGTATAAGGTCCGGGCGTATTCGCCTTTAACAGCCGGTAGGCCCAGTTGGCCACTCGCGCATAATTCGCCACCTCGGCCAGGTCGCGACAGATCAGCGACAGGTCATGCTCCTTCGACATCTGCCGGATACGCTGGATCTTTCGCACCCCATTAGTGGAGCCCATCGCGCAGCCCAGCGCGTAGCAGGTATCGGTTGGATAGGCGATCACGCCGCCGGCGCGCAGCACATCGGCAACCTGGCGAACCAGCCTGGGCTGTGGCGCGTCCGGATGCAGTTCTAGCCTCGTGGTCATCTGGCAATCATACCGGTCGCCGTTGCAGCAACCGGAATACCGGATGCCCCACGCGCGGTCCGGCAGGTAAGCTTTGCCAAACCGGGAGGGACTTCCAATGCTCTACGCCATCATGTCTGAAGACGTTGCCGACAGCGGTCCCCAGCGGGCCGCAGCCGGGCCGAGACACCTGGAACGTCTAAACGAACTCAGGGACCAGGGCCGCCTGGTGCTCGCAGGACCCCATCCCGCTGTGGATTCCCCGGACCCCGGTGCAGCCGGTTTCACGGGGAGCCTGGTCGTGGCGGAGTTCGAGAGCCTGGATGCCGCCCAGGCATGGGCTGCTGCAGATCCCTACGTCGAGTCCGGCGCCTATGCGAACGTCGTGGTCAAGCCATTCAAACTGGTGCTGCCGTGAACGAGGATCGTCTGATCGCCATCCGCGAGCGGCTCACCGCAGCCCTGCAACCGACAGAGCTGGAGATCATCGACGAAAGCCACCTCCACGCCGGCCACGCGGGCGCCCGGGACGGCCGCGGCCACTTCCGAATCCGCATCGCCTCCCCGCTCTTCGAGGGCCGCCGCCCCCTGGAACGCCACCGGCTGGTCTACGACGCCCTCGGCGACCTGATGGAGACCGATATTCATGCCGCGGCGATAGAGATTGGCCAAACGCCAAGTTAACTAAATCCCTAAACGAGCGGCAATTACGTAAGCGATTAATTTCGATAAAGATTTTTTTAACTGCCGTCTTCCGGCAAGTTTCAGCGGCCCCTAACTTATTGTTCGGCCAAAAGGTATGGGTTTTGGCATGATCCGGCCGTAACCTACTATTTTTCTAAGTAAAATGCTTGACTAGCAACGCGCGCAGCACTATTGTCTCGATGTGGGCATTATGTTGAGTAATGGACCTAGACTTGAAGCTCCGCCTCAAGGCGGCATACAGACAACTTTTGCGCCCCCTAGTCCGGATCCTTATTAGGAACGGGATTGAGGCAAATGAGTTCACTGAGCTTGCCAAGCTCGTCTACGTCGATGTCGCAAGAGCTTCAATACTTCGAGAAGGCAGAGAGGCACAGAATAAAGAACTAGCCAGCGTAACTGGTTTGCCAGAACACGAAATCGAAAAAATAACTAATAGAAGCGCTAGCGAAACAGGAGAGGACAGCAACCTTGGATTGATCACGAAAGTTTTGTCGGGGTGGCACACCGATACTGAGTACACGGGACCGTACGGTTTGCCGCTCGAACTGACTTTTGATGATCCACGCTCCCCGAGCTTTGCTGCTTTGTGTGCCCGATATGCACCAGCCGCAAATCCAAAGCAGTTGCTATCGGAACTCATACGAATTAGCGCGGTAAAAGAAACAGACGATAACTGGTTCAAGGTACTAACGAGAACGTACTTACCCAAGTTTGATGACCCCGCCAGTCTTGAACATCTTGGGCAGTCAATTGAAAACTTCGCAAACACAATCGACCACAATCGGGCTCACAACGACCCTGAGAGCAAACTGTTCGAGCGCGTCGTTGAGGCAGATGACGGCATACGGCCGGAAGACTTGCCTCGCTTTAAGCAATTTGTACGTGATAGAGCCCAGCTACTACTGGAAGAAATCGACAACTGGTTGAGCCAGCTGGATACACCTAAGGAAAACAACGACAAAGCGGTAGTGAACACCGGTTTAGGCATTTATCACTATGTCGAGAAGAAAGACTAACCAACTTGCACTTTATGCAAGTACCAGGAGAGAACGTCGATGATCAGCCGCGAAATAGGTAAACGCGTACTCATTGCCACCAGGCGCGGCGTCCTCGGGATCGCAATTTGCATGTGTACCACCCAGTATGTGCTGAGTGAAACAGTTCTATTGGGGGTTAATAGTTCAGGCGTGTTTCTAGTCGATACGCAATCTGCAGCAAGTAGCGAAGGTTTAGCCTCGCCGTCCGTTGCGGTTTCAACGCAGGGCATCCGCGGCAGCGGTGTGCGCGGAATTAGAGGTAGCGGTGTTCGCAAGGATGGAACCACAGAAACTCAAGGCATCCGCGGCAGTGGGCTCCGAGACGAAACAGAGGATGCGCAACAGCAAGATGTCAGCACGGGAGTCCCGCTATTGGCCATCGGACCAGTCACAGGTGTCGGTACTGATTCCATAAGCGTAATGGGTGTTGAGATAGACCTCACCGAGACAACGCAGCTTCTAGCAGTCGAGACTTCCGGTGAGGTCACATCCTCGTTGGCTGCCGGAAATGATTCTTCGCTGGGGCTCGGTGACTACGTCGCCGTTGGCGGTTTTGGCGCGGTTGATGCTAAAGCAGCGAACGTTGTAGTCGTTAGCCCTGTCCCCTATCTAGAGGGATCATCTTCCGTCTTTATCAGGGGCGCGGTCGCAAACGCAAAGAGAGACATAGCCAAACTGGAAATCGATGGCATGAACGTCGACTACTCTGGCGCTCTTTGGAGCGTGCAGAACGCTGAGGTAAAAGACGGCGTATTAGCAGAATTTGCAGGCGTTGCACATAGTGGCGTTATCTACGCAACTGAGGGAGAAGTTCTCGATAGCTTCCCGCCTGAAGCCCAGGCGACTGACGTGACGGCGGTTTCACAGGGCATTCGCGGCAGTGGTGTCCGAGGCATCCGCGGCAGTGGCGTCCGGGGCATCCGCGGCAGCGGTGTCCGAGGCATCCGCGGCAGTGGTGTCCGGGGCATCCGCGGCAGCGGTGTCCGAGGCATCCGGGGCAGTGGTGTCCGCGGTGATGACGATGCCGAAGCCCTGGGCATTCGCGGCAGTGGCGTCCGGGGCATCCGCGGCAGCGGTGTCCGCTAATTACTCATCGCTAGCCAAAACATTTTGGCTGCTGACAAATTCGCTTAGCGTTGGGCCTCTTTGTGTGATTCGTTTTCGAAGAGGTAAACACCTAGTCCAACTAATCGGTTAGCACTAGGCTGTGGACGATCGCGAGTTGAATCGCCTGTCTCAATTTTCTTTGTTTCTCGGTTTCCGATCCACGTATCTAACTCTGCTAGCAATTCAGCAGATTTTTTTTCCGCAAGCAACTTGAATTCTGCGACATCATCATCAGATAGATGCGTGCTCCAAACGTAACGTTCCATGAGACCTAGATTCTTCAAATCATCAGTGTCGCTGCGGCGGGAATAAGTCGCGTTCGTCATCAGCGTCTTTGCCAAATTCCCTAAGGAAAAGGCCATCGATCCGATAAATCGCTCGTTGAACACCGTTGGCGTGTAGTACCGGGAGACAGGCCGGATTCTTCCGTCCGATGATTCCGAGACAGATCCCGCTCGCCTCAATTCAGCCAGCATCGCGCCAGCGGGTATGTCACCCCCATACCTCTTACATAGATCTGAGAAAGATGGACTTTTGCCGGTAGGAACTAATGCTTTCGGGTCGCCCTTCTCATCCAGAAAGAGCGGGTCACTGTGCCAAGAATGGAGCACGATCGTGGCAGGATTTAGCCGATCGATATCCATTGAAGTATCTGCTTCGGTTGCCTCCTCAGTCTGGCGAATAGACCTGATCTCCTTCCGTGTCAGACCTGTCATGACTGCGACGCGAGATATGTTGGTCGGACGACCACGAACGCCGTAAACCTTGCTCGCAACTTGAACGAACTCAGCCTTCGTTATCTGAGAAAACTCCTTAAACCCGACCCCCGCCTCAAGCAAGAACTGAATGATCGGGCTTACTATGCTTCTAATGGCGGAACGGAGTTGGTCGTGAGAATCAGTAGCCATTTACGGCAATATAGGTATGCCAAGATTCCCGGTCAAAGCTTTTCCCAACGAAATCAGCTCGCAGGCATGCGTGAAAGGGTGGATTTCCCTCACAAAAACATAGCCCTACGGCGGAGCTGATTGGAGGCAGCACTAAGGTGCCCGAATCACCGGAAATGGGTATTGACTCAGGGAATGTCTCCCTGGAGAAGCTGATCTAACCCCTTTTCATCCAGGATCTTCACCTCCGCGGCCTCGGCCTTCTGGCGCTTGGAGCCGGGATCGGCGCCGCAGACCAGGAAGCTGGTCTTTTTCGACACGCTACCCGTCACTTTGGCGCCCAGCGCCTGGAGCCGTTGCTTGGCTTCGTCCCGTGTCATGCTGTCTAGTGTTCCGGTGATGACGATGGTCAGGCCCGCCAGAGGCTTTTCGGCGGCTTCCTGCGCCACCTCAATGGCCGGCCACTGGACCCCGCCGTCGCGCAGTTGCGCGATGACCTCCTGGTTGTGGGGCTGTTGGAAGAATGCATGAACATGCGCGGCGACGATGGGCCCCACATCGGGTAGTTCCTGCAGCTGCTCTATGGAGGCAGAGGCAATGGCCTCCAGTGTGCCCATGTGAGACGCAAGAGTTGCCGCGGTCGCTTCACCAACCTCCCGGATGCCCAGTGCGAAGAGAAACCGCGGCAAAGTCGTTTCGCCGCTTTTCTCGATTGCTGCGATGAGATTGGCGGCGGATTTCTCCGCCATGCGTTCGAGCTCTGCGAGTTGCCCCTGCGTCAGGCGATAAAGGTCGGCCGGGGTGTCGACCAGCTCCTGGTCGACCAATTGATCGATCAGCTTGGTACCCAGTCCCTCGATATCCATCGCGCGTCTGGACGCGAAATGGCGCAGAGCTTCCTTTCTTTGCGCGGCACAGTACAAGCCGCCCGAACACCGGGCGACCGCCTCGTCTTCTACCCGGATCACGTCGGACCGACAAACCGGGCATTTTCGGGGCAGCTTGATCCTGCGCGTCCGCGCAGGCCGGCGGTCCTTCACCACCTTGACCACTTCCGGAATCACATCGCCGGCGCGGCGGATAATTACTGTGTCGCCCACCCGCACATCCTTGCGGTGCAATTCGTCGATGTTGTGCAACGTGGCATTGCTGACGGTCACGCCGCCGACGAAGACCGGGTCCAGTCTGGCCACCGGCGTCACCGCACCGGTTCTGCCAACTTGCCACTCAACCGCTTCTACCGTGGTCAATTGCTCCTGGGCAGGGAACTTGTGCGCGATCGCCCAGCGGGGAGCGCGCGAGACGCTGCCCAGTTCGCGCTGCAGCATCAGTTCATCAACTTTGTAAACGACACCGTCAATGTCATACGGAAGGTCATCGCGGCCCTCTCCCATCTGCTGGTAGAACTCCAGGCAACCCTCCGGCCCCGCCACCTGCCGGCCCTCCGGGCAAACCCGGAATCCCCACTCCCGCAGGCGTTGCAGGCTTTCGAACTGGGAAGTCAGGCCTAGGCCCAACGCATCTACCATCGAGTAAATAAAGATATCCAGGGGCCGCGCCGCCGTGGCGGCGGGGTCGAGCTGGCGAAGGCTCCCAGCCGCCGCGTTGCGCGGGTTCACGAAGGTCTTTTCACCGGCTTCGCGGGCCCGCACATTCATGGCTTCGAAGCCGGCCTTGGGCATGAACACTTCGCCGCGCACCTCCAGTCGCTCCGGCCAGCCGTTGCCCTGCATCCGGAGCGGAATGGTGCGAATGGTGCGGGCGTTGTGTGTCACGTCTTCGCCGACGGTGCCATCACCCCGCGTCGCGGCCCGCACCAGCAATCCCTGCTCGTAGACCAGCGAGATGGCCGTGCCGTCCAGCTTGGGTTCCGCTGCATAGGTGATGGTGCGTTCCGTATCGAGGCGCGTCCGGATTCGCCGGTCGAACTCCGTGACTTCGTCATCACCGAAAGCATTGTCCAGCGACAGCATGGGTGTGGCATGGGCCACCGACGTGAAGGCCTGCGCCGGCGCCGCACCAACTCGCTGGGTCGGTGAATCCGGCACCAGCAGCTCGGGGTGGCGGGTCTCGAGTTCTACGAGCTCCCGCAACAGGCGATCGTATTCTGCGTCCGGAACCAGGGGTTCATCGAGGATGTAATAGTGATAGTTATAGCGCTCCAGCAGCTCCCGTAGCTCGGCTGCGCGCGCACTGACTGTCGGCGACGGCGCCGTCACTCTTCGCTGCCGGTGGCGGAGGCCGGCGTCAGATGTTCGCGGATAAACTGCTGAATCTCGTCCCGAATATAGCGTTCGCGCTGCACGCTCAATGAACTGCCCTGCTCGTCGAGCAACTCACCGTCGAGGCTCGCCGCCAGTGAACGTGCCGTGTCGATCATCCGGTCCAGCGATTCCAGTGCGTCCTCCGGGCCAGGCAACACCAGGAACATGCTGACCCCGGGTAACCGGGTGTCGGAGAGCGCTGCCAGGTCGAAGCTGCCGGGCTCTACCAGGTTGGCCACGCTGAAGATGGCGAGGTCCGTGTCGTCCTGCAGGCAATGAAAAATGCCGAATCGCCCGTGTCGCAGACCGGCACCCCGCATAGCCAGCACGAGTTTGTCGCCCGGAAAGCCCGCTTTGTCTTTCGACATCAGCCGAATCGCGACGACTTTTTTGGGAACCTCGGGCGCCGGCGGCGCTGCCGCGATGACCGGTTCCTCATCAACGGCCTCGGGCTCGTCAGGGGAAGGCGTACCGCTGAGACTGGGCTCTACCCGCTGGCGATGGCTGCTGTCGGGAGTGGCCGCCCGGCGCATGCGCAAGCGCGAGAAGCCATAGATCGCCACCAGTGCGACCACGCCGATGCCAATGAGAATCCAACGTAACTCGCCCACGCCCGGGGCTCCGCTAGCTGGCTGCGAGCTGAACCGCCTCGTCGATATCTACCGAGACGAGCCTCGACACGCCGGGTTCGTTCATCGTCACCCCGGTGAGTTGTCGCGCGAGTTCCATGGTGGTCTTGTTGTGCGTAATCACGATGAACTGCACCGTGTCGGCCATTTCCTTCACGATGTCGCAGAAGCGGCTGACATTCGCATCATCCAGCGGCGCGTCCACCTCGTCGAGCAGGCAGAACGGTGCCGGGTTGAGCTCGAAGATCGAGAAAATGAGCGCAACCGCCGTCAATGCCTTCTCGCCCCCGGACAACAGGTGAATGTGGCTGTTGCGCTTGCCCGGAGGCCTGGCCATGACGGTAACGCCGGCACTCAGCAAATCGTCGCCATCCAGGCTCAGGTAGGCATGGCCACCGCCGAAGAGCCGGGGAAAGAGTCGCTGCAGCCCTGCATTGACCTGTTCGAAGGTTTCCTGGAACCGGGTTCGCGTTTCGCGATCAATCTTGCGAATCGCCTTTTCCAGCGTTTCCAGCGCGGCGTTCAGGTCTTCGAACTGCGAGTCGAGGTATTCCTTGCGCTCGGACTGTTCCTTGAACTCGTCGATGGCCGCGAGGTTGATCGGCCCCAGGCGGTCGATACGCCGTTGTGCCCGGGCAAGCTGCTCTTCCCAGGCGTCGACGCCGGCATCTTCAGGCAACTCCGCCTTCACCTGGTCGAGGCTTCGGTCGCTGTCGACAAACTGCTCGGCCAGCCCCTCGCGGCGAACTTCGGTCTCGCGGGCGGACATGCGGTGCTGATCTGCCGCGCCACGCACGTCGGTCACCTTGCGCTCACAATCGGCACGGGCGGTTTCGGCTTCGCGCAAGGCCTGGTCGGCCTCCTCGAGTGCGCGCCGTCGCGCAGCCAGCTGCTGCTCCACGATGACCTTGCCCGACAGCTGCGCCTCCAGGACCTCTTCCATCTCTGCAATGGGCGCCTGGCTGCTGGAGATTTTTTCCGTCAGCTCAGCCACGCGCGCCTGCAAGCGCGTCTGCTGGGCCTGGACCCGGGTCAAGGTGGTACTGGCCGATTCTTTCGACGCCCGGCGGCTTTCAAACTCAATCTGGATGCGCGCCGCGTTCTCGCGATCCAGGTCCGCCTGCTCGCGGGCGCGGTTGTATTCCTCCAGCAGCTCCTGCTGCTGGCGCTCGAGGGTCGGCCGCCGGTCCGCCATCCGCGTAGTCGCTTCTTCAGCCTGTTCCAGGCGAGCCCTGGCAGCGGCGCTGGCCGACTCCAGCCCTTCCAGTTCATCGCGCACAGCCTGGCTGTCGGCCGTCAAGGCATCCAGCCGGGTCCGCGCCCGGTCAAGGTCCTGGCGCAGGTTGCTGAGCCGGGCGCCGGCCTCGGCCAGGTGCCGATTGGCGGCCGTGAGTGCCTCCGCGTTGGCGCCGCGTTCGCGCTCCAGCGTCTCCAGTTGCTGGCGAATGCCGTGGCGCTCGTCCTGTGACCGGCGCAAGTTGTGCTCGTGATCGCGGATTTCATCCTGCAGCGCCCGAATGTCCTGCTCGCGGGTCAACACCCCACCCGCTTCGCGATGCCCGCGACTGACCCTGACCCAGCCGTCGCCGAGCCAGACACCGTCGGGTGTAATCACGGATTCTCCGGGTGCCAGGCGGGCCCGGATTCCCAGCGCCTGGTCCAGGGAGCCGACCACGCGCACGCGGCTGAGCAAGGCAGCCGCCTGGCCGGCGTCCGCCACCTTGGAACTCAGGAACTCAGCGCCGCTCGCCACTTCGCCACGGTCGTCCAGCAACGCAATGTCGGCTTCCGGCAGGCTGCGCAGGTGCTCCTCCGGTCGGCGCACACAGACTGCCTGCAGGAAATCGCCCAGCACGGCTTCCACGGCCTGTTCCCACGGCGCCTCCACCCGCAGGCGCTGCGCGAGCCGCGGCTGGTCGGCGAGCCCGTTGCTCTTGAGCCAGCGATTCGCTGCCTCCTGGTCGGCGCCGAGTGCGGCAGCCTGCAGGGCCTCGAGCGTCTCTGCCCGGCCACGGCGGCTTTCCAGCTCACCACGCAGGGCCTCGAGCTCCGCACCGAGGGTCTGTTCCCGTTCGCGCAAGGCCACGACCTTGCGTTCCAGTTCGTTACCGGCAGCGGTCAAACGCTCCACGTCGGCACCAGCCGCCTTCTCCCGCCGCTCGTGGTCCAGAAGCATCGCTTCCTGCTGCGACACTGAGATACCGTCGCCTTCTGCCGTCAGGTCAGCCTGGCGCAGTCGCAGGCGTTCAGCCTGGCTCTCCAGGTGCTCGATGCGCGTCCGTTCCACGTGGCAGGTTTGCTGGTACTCCTTCGCCTCCAGGTTGAAGTCGTGCCAGGTGGTCTGCCAGGAATCCAGGGCCTCCTCCACGCGCTGCAGGTTGGCGGCGGAAGATTCCTCCATGCCACGCGCCTGCTGCAGGTCGGGCGCCAGCTCTTCCAGCCTCGACACCAGTGCGTCGAGCTGCTCGCGGTCCTGGCTGATTTCCGATTCGATCTCCGCGAGCTGCTGACTGGCTTCGGCCGTCTCCTGCTCCTGGCGTTCACGATTCTCCCGGGCGTGGGCCAGGGACTGCTCCAGGCGGGAAATCTCGCTCTGCGCAGCGTAGTAACGCCCCTGGATTTCGTTGAACGCCTCGTTGGCGCCGGTGTGCGCTTCCCGGCGCTCCGCAATCTGCGCCTCCACGGCGCGCTGCCCGGCAACGGCCGCTTCCACCTGCGTCTCCGCGTGTGCCAGCGCCGCCCGCCGCTGCTCCAGTTCGCGATCGAGTTCGCCGAGACGAATCACCAGCAGTTCTGCCGACAAGCGGCGCTCGTCGTGCTTCAGGTCCTTGTAGCGCTCGGCCTGGCGGGCCTGGCGCTGCAGATGCTTGATCTGCTTGTCGACCTCTTCGCGCAGGTCATTCAGCCGGTCGAGGTTGTCGCGCGTGTGTCGAATGCGGTTCTCGGTCTCGCGCCGCCGGTCCTTGTACTTGGAAACGCCGGCGGCTTCTTCGATATAAACGCGCATTTCATCGGGCTTCGCCTCGATGAGCCGCGACACCATGCCCTGCTCGATAATGGCGTAGCTGCGCGGTCCCAGGCCTGTGCCCAGGAAGATGCTGGTGATGTCCTTGCGCCGGCAGCGGGCATTGTTCAGGAAATACTGC
This sequence comes from Chromatiales bacterium, assembly GCA_020351875.1. Taxonomy (GTDB): domain Bacteria; phylum Pseudomonadota; class Gammaproteobacteria; order Steroidobacterales; genus J054. The sequence goes on from CP070671.1 coordinate 777,217, forward strand.
GACGTGCCGTCCCGCGACACCGTGCGCTTGATGGAAATTTCCGAATAGGCCGCGTACTGGCCGCCTATGGAGCCCTCGGAATTATCGAAACACAATTCGATGGTCGCGGTGCCGACGGGCTGGCGGCCGGCAGAACCGTTGAAAATGACGTCCGCCATGGAATCGCCGCGCAGGTGCTTGGCCGACGACTCGCCCATGACCCAGCGAATGGCATCGATGACATTGGACTTGCCGCAGCCGTTCGGCCCCACCACGCCGACGAGATTGCTCGGCAGCTGAATGGTGGTGGGATCGACAAAGGACTTGAAGCCGGCCAGTTTGATCTTGCTTAGACGCATTGGATCAGCAGCCCGCGCTCATGAGCCCGGCAGTGCGACGTGGGAAAGCAGAATCCCGAACGCGCAACGCATTCCCCCTGTGACCCGCGGCCAGCAGCCCGGCGGGTAACCCGTTTATCACACAATCGTCTGTCCAACACGACACGACGATCTACGCACGCGGGCTAGTGTAAAGTAAAAAACTGGCAAGAACACCTGTTCACAGGGGTGCGCGGACGCCCCGGAGAGGCTCTGCAAACCCTATGGAAAAAGATTCTAGAAAGTCATTGGAAACATTTGAAAACCCTAATATTTCCAGAGACTATACGATACGAATCCGGATCCCCGAGTTCACCTGCTTGTGCCCGAAAACCGGCCAACCGGATTTTGCCACCCTGCACCTCGAATACATCCCGAACCAGCGTTGTGTCGAACTCAAGGCACTGAAGCAATACGTGTGGAGTTATCGTGACCAGGGCGCATTTCACGAAGCGGTCACGAACCGGATCCTGGGCGACCTGGTCGCCGTCCTGGCACCCCGCTTTGCCCGGCTGACCGCCAACTTCAATGTGCGCGGCGGCATTTATACGACCGTGGTCGCCGAGCACCGCGACCCGGACTGGCAGCCCGCCCCCATCGTGGACCTGCCGCCCGCGGCCGAAAACTGAGCTGCCTGCGCCAGCCGTGCTCCAGGACGGCATCCAGGCCCTTTTATCCCGCCAGAGCCTATGTATAATCCCGCCGGTTTCGACAGACGCATGGGGCGTTTAGATGGCTGGCAAGAAGGCAACTTCTCGTAAGCGGTCCACCGCCAGGAGCACACGCTCGGCGGCGAAAAAGCGCACGGCCAAAAAGAAGGCGAGCAGCAAGCGTGCTGCGTCGTCACGGAAGACATCGGCCAGAAAGGCCACTAGCAAAGGACGCAAGACCAAGGCCGTGAGCAAGAAGACCACTGCGAAAAAAACCGCCGCGAAAAAGAAGACGAAGAAGAAAGCCGCGGCCAAGAAATCGACCCGGAAAGCCGTGACCAGGAAGGCCACGGCCAAGAAGGCGAGCAAGAAGAAGGTCGCCAAGAAAAAGGTGGCGAAGAAGACCGCCGCCAAGAGCAAGGCGAAGAAGGCGGCTGCCAAGCCAAAGCCAAGGACGAAGGCCAAGGCCAAGGCCAAGCCAAAGGCCAAGCCAAAGGCCAAGGTCAAAAAGGCCGCCCCGAAGAAAGCGGCGAAGAAGCCTGCGGCAAAGAAAGCCGTGGCTGTCAAACGAACTGCAACGGCGGTGGCAAAGCGCAAGCCGGTGGCCACTGCGAGGCGGCGCAAGGTCAGCACCGATCCCGATGCACTGATTCACGGCATCACGCCATACCACGCCGGTGCCGGCGAAGAGTACATGAGCGATACCCAGCTCGAACACTTCCGCGAGATTCTGCTGGCCTGGAAGCGCGAGCTGATGGAAGAGGTCGATCGCACTGTGCACCACATGCAGGACGAGGCTAGCAATTTCCCGGATCCGAACGACCGGGCCACACAGGAATCGGAATTCGGGCTCGAACTGCGGACCCGTGACCGCGAGCGCAAGTTGCTCAAGAAAATCGAGCAGGCCCTGCTGCGCATCGAAGACGGCAGCTATGGATTCTGTGAGGAGACCGGCGAAGAAATCGGCCTGAAGCGCCTGGAGGCCCGGCCAGTCGCCACCCTGTGTGTCGAAGCGCAGGAGCGTCGGGAACTCGCCGAACGCCAGTACCGCGATCGGGACGATCAGTACCGCTGAGCAAGAGGCCCCGGTACCTGCCGCGTACCGGGGCCGCTTTGCGCCCTCACCCACCGGCCCCCTGCACCTCGGCTCCCTGGTAGCCGCCACCGCCAGCTACCTGCAAGCGCTGGCGGCCGGTGGCGAATGGCTGGTGCGCATCGACGACATCGATCCACCCCGCGAAGCACCCGGTGCTGCGGACGAGATCCTGCGTTGCCTGGAGACCCACGGCTTCTGCTGGGACGGCGAGGTCCGCTGGCAGAGCCAGCGTGCCGCCTCCCATGCCGCCGGCGTTCGGGCGCTGTTCGACACCGGTCTCGCATTTCGCTGCGACTGCAGCCGGCAACAGGTACGCGCCGCCGCGCGCCCGGGCCCGGCCGGCCCGGTCTACCCGGGCACCTGCCGGCACAAGGCCCCGGGAGAAGTGAATCCCGACAATTCAGCCCTGCGCGTCGCCGTGACCCCGACCCTCATCCGCTTTGTCGACCCTCTCCAGGGGCCACAGCACTGCCGCCTCGACCGGGACCTGGGCGCCTTTGTGATCCGGCGCCGGGACGGCCTGATGAGCTACGTGCTCGCCACGACCCTGGATGACCACGCCCAGGGCATCACGGAGGTGGTGAGGGGCACGGACCTGCTGACCATGACCTTCGCCCAACTCTGGCTCCAGGCGCTGCTCGGCCTGCGTCGACCCGCCTATCTGCACGTCCCGGTAGTGCGCAACGCGGCAGGGCAGAAGCTCAGCAAGCAGACCGGCGCCCGGCCCCTGGCGAGTGATGCCCCCGGCGCGAACCTGTGCCAGGCGCTGGCCTGCCTGGGCCAGGACGCCCCGGCGGAACTCGAACACGAATCCCCTGCGGAGATCTGGCGCTGGGCCACCAGGCACTGGGAGCCCCGACTGGCGGGCCGGGAAACCGGGGATTTAGTTAAACAGAGAATCTAGAAAGCCATTTAGCAATAGCTATCAACCCACTGTTTTTAAAAAATATTACTGGATAACCATTTGCCCCAAATCTTGGCCATTGATTGCTTCAGCGCGTCGAACTAGTCTGGATGCCTTGGGTCTAATCCCCCATGGTGCTGCTGTATTGCAGCGGTCAGACTTAAGGATTGAGGATGACGAGATGGGCCAAACCAGAATCATTCGCAAGTATGTCAATCGACGGCTCTACGACACCACGGAAAGCCGTTACGTGAACCTCGAGGATCTGCGCAGGCTGATTCTCGAGGGCAACGAGATCCGGGTGACGGATCGCGCCAGTGGTGACGACATCACCACCCCTGTCCTGCTGCAGATCATTGGCGATGCGCAGCGCGGCGGCCATGCAATCTTCAAACCGGAGTTGCTGTGTGAGCTGGTGCGCCTGCAGGCCGGCAATGAAGATCCGGCGCTGGTGACACGGCTGAACAACGCGTTCCGCGACGCACTGCGGGCGCCTCGCGAACACGACACCGCGTTTGCGGCCGGTCAGTAGGAACTGATTTAGCCGACCCCCGCCGCCCGGCGGGGGTCTTCATGCCTTGCCTCGGTCAGGCGGCGTCGTCCAGGTCGCGCATGCTCAGCCGCACACGGCCCTGGCGATCGACCTCGAGCACCTTCACCCGAATGATGTCGCCCTCGGCCAGCTTGTCGCTGACCCGCTCGACGCGCTCTTCGGAGATTTGCGAGATGTGCACCAGACCGTCCTTGCCCGGCAGAATGGTCACGAAGGCGCCAAAATCCATCAGGCGAGCGACACGGCCCTCGTAGATCCGGCCAACTTCAACGTCCGCCGTGATCATTTCGATGCGGCGCTTGGCTTCCCGACCGGCCGCGCCGTCGACGGACGCGATATTCACGGTGCCGTCGTTATCAATGTCGATCGTGGCGCCGGTTTCCTCGGTGATTCCCCGGATGGTCGCCCCACCCTTGCCGATCACGTCACGGATCTTCTCCGGATCGATCTTCATCGAGATGATGGTCGGCGCCCACTCGGACATTTCCTCGCGCGGCTTGTCGATGACCTTGGCCATTTCACCGAGAATGTACAGCCGTGCGTCCTGCGCCTGGCGCAGTGCATCCGCCATGATGTCGCGGGTAATCCCGTCGATCTTGATATCCATCTGCAGGGCCGTCACACCACTGTCGGTGCCGGCCACCTTGAAGTCCATGTCGCCGAGATGATCTTCGTCGCCGAGGATATCCGTGAGCACCGAGTGGCGATCACCTTCTTTCACCAGCCCCATGGCCACGCCGGCCACCGGCGAACTGATGGGTACGCCGGCGTCCATCAGGGCCAGGCTCGTGCCACAGACGCTGGCCATGGAACTCGACCCGTTGGATTCGGTGATTTCCGAGACCACGCGCACCACATAGGGAAACTTGCTGGCGTCCGGCAGGACCGCCTTGATGCCGCGGCGGGCCAGCCGGCCGTGGCCGATTTCGCGGCGCTTCGGTGAGCCCATGAAGCCGGTCTCACCCACACAGTAAGGCGGGAAGTTGTAATGGAGCATGAAGCGGTCGCGGAACTCGCCTTCCAGCGCGTCGATAATCTGCGAATCGCGTTCGGTGCCCAGTGTTGCGACCACAATGGCCTGGGTTTCACCCCGGGTGAACAAGGCCGAGCCGTGGGTCCTGGGCAACGCGCCGGTTTCAACCGAGATCGGGCGCACGGTCGTCTGATCGCGGCCGTCAATGCGCGGCTCGCCGCTCAGCACCCGCTCGCGCACAATGTTCTTCTCGAGCTTACCCAGGGCGCCGGCTACGCTGGCGTTGTCCCACTGCGCAGACTCACCGCCGGCCAGCTTCTCTGTGACCGCCGACTTGATCTCGCCGATGCGGGCATAGCGCTCCTGCTTTTCGCGAATCGTATAGGCCTCCTGGAAGGCTGACGCGGCTTCGGCGGCCACCGCCGCAGCCAGGGCTTCGTCTTCGGGCGCGGCTTCCCAGGTCCAGGCAGGCTTACCGGCTTCGGCGGCCAATTCCTGGATCGCGCTGATTGCCACCTGCATCTGGTCGTGGCCGAAGACCACCGAATCGAGCATGACCTGCTCGGACAGCTGCTCGGCTTCGGATTCCACCATCAGCACAGCGTTGGCAGTGCCCGCCACCACCAGGTTCAGCTGGGACTGCTCAAGCACGTCATTGCTCGGGTTCAGCACATACTGCCCGTCGACGTAACCGACACGTGCGGCGCCTATCGGACCGCCAAACGGCATGCCGGAAATGGCCAGCGCCGCCGATGCGCCCAGCAACGCGGGAATGTCGGGATCAATATTGGGATCGACGGAGATCACCGTCGCAATCACCTGGACCTCATTCTTGAAGCCCTTCGGGAACAGGGGGCGGATCGGCCGGTCGATCAGGCGCGACGTCAGCGTCTCCTTTTCACTGGGTCGGCCTTCCCGTTTGAAGAACCCACCCGGGATCTTGCCAGCGGCGTAGGTCCGTTCCTGGTAGTTGACTGTCAGCGGGAAAAAGTCCCGGCCCGGGTCGGCTTCCTTGCGCCCCACGGCCGTGGCAAGCACCACCGTGTCGGCCATGCTGACGAGCACGGCGCCGTCAGCCTGACGGGCAATGGCGCCCGTCTCGAGCGTGACCTGATGGTCACCATATTGAAAAGTTTTCTTGATAGCTTTCACTTTAGGGATCCTGTCGGAAACGGCAATGCGCCTTGGTCGTCGCGGTCAGCGGCGAACTCAGGCGAGCATGAAACTGGGGATCGTCCTGCGCTTAGCGGCGCAGGCCGAGACGTTCGATCAGCTTGCGATAACGCTCGCTGTCTTTGCTTTTCAGGTAGTCGAGCAGCTTGCGACGCTTGTTGACCATGCGCAGCAGTCCCTGCCGTGAGTGATGGTCTTTCTTGTGCTTGCTGAAGTGTTCGGTCAGTTCAGTAATGCGTGCAGACAACAGTGCCACCTGCACTTCCGGCGAACCCGTGTCGGCATCGCCCATACCGTAGTCTTCGATAATCTTGCGCTTTTGCGCCGTCTCAAGAGACATTCCCGTGTGCTCCTGTTCGCTAGAACTCTTAAACCCTTGAAAATCGCGCGGTATTGTACCCGCGGCCGACCGTGAAAAACAGCATCAGCCGGCACTCCCGCCGACATTAACAAGCAGGCGCCGCGGGGCCACCCGGCCGTCGCCCAGCGCCTCACCGACACCCAGGAAGCGATGGCCCTCCCCGTACAGCCGGACCCGGCCCGTCAGGCCCCCGCCGGCGCCCGTGACCGCGTGGCCCTGGCGCAGGTAGAAGGCCTCGTGGGCGCCCAGTTCCACCGCCGGCCAGTCGGCGATGGCCTCATCGATGGGCCTGAGCAATGCGTCGAGGCTCGCCTGGCCCGCCGCGCTGGCGGCTTCAATCATGTCCAGCGTGACCAGCTGGTCTGCCGTGAACGGCCCCACGCCGGTGCGCCGCAGGGCAGCAACATGGCCCAGCGTGCCGCAGGCCCGGGCAAGATCTTCGACCAGCGTGCGCACGTAGGTGCCCTTGCTGCAGCGGACCCTGAGCACCGGGCTGGTGGGGTCAAAGCTCTCGATCTCCAGCTCATGGATCACGACCCGCCGGGGCTCGCGCCCGACCTCCTGGCCTGCCCGGGCGAGTTCGTACAACCGCCGGCCACCGTGCTTCAGCGCGGAGTACATCGGTGGCACCTGCTCGATCTCGCCGCGAAAACTGGCCAGCGCTTCGCGCAACTGCGTATCGCTCACGGCCGTGATGTCGCTCTGCTCCACGACCGTGCCATCGGCGTCGGCCGTATCCGTGCGGGCACCGAATCGCGCGGTCACCACGTAGGTCTTCTCCGCATCCAGCAGGAAGGCCGATAACTTCGTGGCCTGGCCCAGGCAGATGGGCAGCAGGCCGCTGGCCAGCGGATCCAGGCTGCCGGTATGCCCCGCCTTGCGGGCGTTGAACAGCCGTTTCACCCGCTGCAGCGCTGCGTTCGACGTGATCCCGGTAGGTTTGTCGAGCAACAACAAGCCATCGACGATCCGCCTTCCCTTGCGGTTGTCACGTCCCATTCCCAGGCTCCTGTTCGTCTGAATCGGCATCGTGATCGACCACCGAATCAATCAGTGCATCCATCTGCGCCGCCCGTTCTGCCGTGTCATCGATCCGAAAGCGAAGTTCCGGCACCTGCCGCACGGACAACTCGCTCGCCACCGCGCTGCGCAGAAAACCGGCGGCCCGCCGGCAGGCTTCCAGCAGCACATCGCGATCGGCCTCGGCATCCAGGGACGTCACGTACACCCAGGCCACGCTGAGGTCGCGGGACACCCGCACTTCGGTGATGACCGCGTGATGCAGCGCCGGGTCGCGCGCATCGGTGCGCAGCACATCGCTCAGGATTCGATGAATCTGCTCCTCGACCCGCCGGCTGCGGGGAAACTCACGCGGCATGGCGCTCAGCTCCCGGCGGGGCCGCAATCATCGCTCAACGGACAGCCCCACTAGGCCGTCCGGGCGATCTCCACCCGCTCGTAGCATTCAATCTGGTCACCAGCGCGCACGTCGTCGTAGTTCTTGACCGCAATACCGCATTCGGTGCCGGCCCGGACTTCGGCAACGTCATCCTTGAAGCGGCGCAGCGACTCGAGTTCACCCTCGTAGATCACCACATTCTCACGCAGCACGCGGATCGGGTTATTGCGCTTCACGTAACCGTCGACTACCAGGCAGCCCGCCACGTCACCGAACTTCGGCGACCGGAACACTTCGCGCACCTCGGCCAGACCGACAATCTCGTCGCGGATTTCCGGCGACAGCATGCCGGTCATCGCGGCCCGCACGTCGTCGATGGCCTCGTAGATGATCGAGTAATACCGGACCTCGACGCCGGTTTCCTTGATCGCGCCGCGTGCCGATGCATCCGCGCGGACATTGAAGCCGATAATGGTCGCGTTCGACGCCGCGGCCAGGTTCACGTCATTCTCCGTGATCCCACCGACGCCGCTGCTGATGACCTTGATCTCGACTTCGTCGTTGCTCAGCTTCTGCAGCGCATCGCGCAGGGCTTCCGAGCTGCCGTGCACGTCGGCTTTCACGAACAGCTGCAGACTCTTCGCTTCGCTGGTACCCATCTGGCTGAACACATCGCCCATCTTCTGCGCCTGCTGCTGGGCGAGTTTCACGTCGCGCGACTTGCCCAGCCGGAACTGGGCCAGCTCGCGGGCCTTGCGCTCGTCTTCCAGCACCACGACATCGTCGCCGGCGCTCGGGGTGCCGGACAGGCCCAGCACCGCCACCGGCGTCGACGGGCCGGCAACGTTCACTTCGTTGCCTGACTCGTCCAGCATCCGGCGCACGCGGCCGTATTCCTGGCCGGCCAGCATGACCTGGCCGGGTTCCAGGTGACCGCGCGTCACCAGCACCGTCGCCACCGTGCCCCGACCCTTCTCCAGGCTCGATTCGATCACCACCCCCGACGCCGGACCTTCGTCCACCGCCTTCAGGTCGAGGACCTCGGCCTGCAGCAGGATCGACTCCAGCAACCCGTCGATCCCGTCGCCGGTCTTCGCAGACACGTTCACGAAAATGTTCTCGCCGCCCCATTCCTCCGGGACCACCTCCAGCGCCGCGAGCTCGTTACGCACACGCTCGGGGTCGGCATCACTCTTGTCGGTCTTGTTCACCGCCACCACGATGGGTACACCGGCTGCTTTCGCGTGTTGAACGGCCTCCTCGGTCTGAGGCTTCACCCCATCGTCGGCGGCGACCACCAGGATCACGATATCTGTCACCTGGGCGCCGCGCGCCCGCATGGCGGTAAACGCTGCGTGACCCGGCGTATCCAGGAAGGTGATTTCACCGCGATCCGTCTTCACGTGATAGGCGCCGATGTGCTGGGTAATACCACCCGCTTCACCAGCCGCCACCTTCGTGCGACGAATGTAGTCGAGCAGCGAGGTCTTGCCGTGGTCGACGTGGCCCATGATCGTGACGACCGGCCAGCGCGGCTTCTCGTCGCCCGTGGCCTCGATGGCCTGGAGAATTTCCTCCTCGAGGCCGGTCTCGGCCACTGCCGTGGCCTCGTGGCCCATCTCCTCGACCACGAGCATCGCCGTGTCCTGGTCGATCGCCTGGTTGATCGTGGCCATGACGCCCATCGACATCATCTGCTTGATGACCTCGGTGCCCTTCACGGCCATCTGCTGGGCGAGTTCCGCCACCGTAATGGAGTCGGGTATCTCCACCACGCGCTTGACGGGTTCCGTCGGCCGTTCGAAGCCGTGTTGCGTGTCAACGCTGACCGACGACGGCCGGCGCCGCGGGCGCTTTTTCCGCCGCCGGGTGCTGATGTCGCCAGCCACGTGGAGCTCTTTGCGCCCGTAGCGGGTGGCCTTGGCTTCGCGTTGGCGTGCCGCTTCGAGCCTGGCCCGCTCTTCGCGTTCGCGCGCCGCCTGGCGCTCGCGCTCGGTCTGTTCGCGCAGCCGGGCTTCTTCCGCCGCCCGAGCATCGGCCTCCGCGCGGGCCAAGGCCTCGGCTTCGGCCTGGGCTTCAGCCGCCTTTTGCTCCGCCTCGGCAGCATCTTTTAGCGCCTTCTCTTCGGCCTCAGCCTTCGAGCGGGCTTCGTCTTCCGCGCGCCGCTTGGCGTCGAGCTCTTCCTGCTGCTGGCGTGCCTCGGCCTCGAGCACATCACGCTTCACATAGGTACGCTTGCGACGCACCTCCACGTTGACCGTGCGCGAACGGCCCTGGCCACCGGACAGCTTCAGCTCACTCTGGCTGCGGCGTTTCAGCGTGATCTGCCGGGGTGCGCCGGCTACCGCTTCGTCCTTGCGCCCGTGACTGCGACGCAGGTAGGTCAGCAGCTCCATCTTCGCGTCATCGCTGATGATGTCGTCCGCGCCCTGCACCGTGATGCCGGCTTCGTCCAGCTGACTCAGCAGCCGGTCGACGGGCACCTTCAGCACCTCGGCGAATTGTGCAACTGTCACATCGGACATAGGTTCTGCCTCACTCAGCGCCCGGGCCTAGCCCGCGGCCTGTTCCTCGTCTTCGAACCAGTGCGCGCGAGCCTTCATGATCAGCTCGCCCGCGCGCTCCGCTTCCATACCTTCGATTTCCAGCAGTTCGTCAACCGACTGCTCCGCCAGGTCTTCCCGGGTGACCACGCCCTTTGCGGCCAGCAGGAAAGCTGTCTCGCGCGTCATGCCCTCGAGCTCCAGCAGGTCGTCGGCCGGCTCGGCTTCGTCGATCTCCTCCTCGCTCGCGATTGCCTGTGTCAGCAGCACGTCGCGGGCGCGATTGCGCAGTTCTTCGACAATGCTTTCGTCGAACTCCTCGATCTCGGCCAGCTCGGCGGCGGGTACATAGGCCACTTCTTCGATCGACGAAAAGCCTTCCTGGACCAGGATCAGCGCAACCTGTTCGTCCACGTCGAGCTGCTTCATGAACATGCCCAGCAACTCCTTCGCCTCGGACTCACTCTTCTCCTCGGCGTCGGCCTCGTTCATCACGTTCAGCTCCCAGCCGGACAGCTCGCTGGCGAGACGGATGTTTTGCCCGCCGCGGCCGATGGCCTGCGACAGCTTGTCCTCCTCAACGGCCACGTCCATGCTGTGCTTGTCCTCGTCCACGACGATAGAGACCACGTCGGCCGGCGACATCGCGTTGATCACGAACTGCGCCGGATTCTCGTCGTGCAGGATGATGTCCACGCGTTCGCCGGCCAGTTCATTCGACACGGCCTGCACACGCGAACCGCGCATGCCCACGCAGGCACCAACCGGGTCGATGCGCCGGTCGTTGCTCTTCACCGCGATCTTCGCGCGCAGGCCCGGGTCGCGGGCGGCACCCAGGATCTCAATCAGGCCCTGGCCCACCTCGGGCACTTCGATCTGGAACAGCGACAGCAGGAACTCCGGCGATGTCCGGGTCAGGAACAGCTGCGGGCCGCGCGGCTCTGAGCGCACCTCGTAAAGCAGCGCCTTCAGGCGATCCTGCGGCCGGACGGGCTCGCGTGGAATCATCTGCTCGCGGGGCACGAAACCCTCGGCATTGCCGCCCAGGTCCAGGTACACGCCGTTGCGGTCCACCCGCTTGACCACACCGGCCAGCAATTCGCCCACGCGATCCTGGTATTCCTCCACCAGTTTCGCGCGCTCGGCCTCGCGCACCTTCTGCACGATTACCTGCTTCGCGGTCTGCGCACCGATGCGACCGAACTCCACCGACTCGATGGGTTCCTCCACGTACTCGCCAGGCTCGACGTCCGGGTTGTAGTCCACCGCATCGATCATGCGCAGCTCGCGCTCCGGGAATTCCAGTTCGTCGGATTCGTCCGCGAACACCAGCCAGCGGCGGAAGGTGTCGTAATCGCCGGACTCGCGGTCGATAGCCACGCGGACATCGATGTCTTCGCCATAGCGACGGCGCGTCGCCGATGCGAGGGCGGCCTCGATGGCCTCGAAGATGATGTCTTTCTCGACGCCCTTCTCGTTGGACACCGCTTCGACCACCATCAGAATCTCTTTACTCATCATGACACTGCTCCCCCGGGCCGCTTGCCCGGAGCCTGCACTTCCAGATCGGGCACCAGGCGTGCCACGTCTATCTCGTCCATCGGCACCGTCACCGTGTCACCGTCGACCCGGATCAACACCGTGGATCCCTCGCGTGCCAGCAGCGTGCCGCGCAGGCGCCGCCGCTGATCAATCAGCCTTCTCAATCGCACTTTCACCTCGCATCCGGCGAAGCGATCAAAATGCGCGGGCTTGACCAGTTTCCGGTCGAGCCCCGGGGACGACACCTCGAGGTTGTAGTCCCCCGGAATCGGGTCTTCGACATCCAGCACGGCCGCCACCTGCCGGCTGACCTGCTCGCAGTCCTCCAGCGTGATGCCGTCCTGCTTGTCGATAAACAGGCGCAACAAACCGCTACCGTGCCCGAGCCGGCATTCCAGTTCCGCCAGTTCATAACCCATGCCTTGGATGGCGGGCTCCACCAGCTTGCGTATCTGCTCACGCGTTACTGTCACGTTGCCTTTTGCCCCTGCGGGGCACAAAAAATGGGCCAATGGCCCACTAAACTTTGGCCCGGCTCGTGAAGCGCCTGCCGGCGCGGCCAGGGCCCGAAAAAGAAATAGCCCCAGCGGGGCTATTCCTACCATTCGGTGGTAGCGGGGGCAGGATTCGAACCTGCGACCTTCGGGTTATGAGCCCGACGAGCTGCCAGACTGCTCCACCCCGCATCCGCGAGGCCGGGATACTAGCCTATCCCCCTGGGGGTCGCAACCAACCCAATCAGCCCAGAGCGCGGGCGCAGAGCTCGATCAGGCCCTCCGGAAAAACGCCCAGGGCCAGCACCAGCAGGCCATTGACGCTAAGCGTCAAACGCAGTGCAGCACCCTGCCGCAGCGGGGCCTCCCCGGCCGGCGAATCGAAGTACATCAGTTTTACCACCCGCAGGTAATAAAAGGCGCCGACCACCGAAAACAGCACGCCCGCGATGGCCAGCCACAGCTGCCCGGCATCCAGCAGCGCGGCCAGCACCCACCACTTGGCGTAGAAACCGGCCAGCGGCGGCACACCAATCATGCTGACCATCAGCAGCAGCATCACCAGCGCAAACCACGGGCTGCGCTGGCTGAGGCCGCGCAGGTCGTCCAGCTCGTCCGCGTCGTCGCCCTGGCGCCCGAGCAGGATCACGATGCCGAAGGCCCCCGCGGCCATGATCACGTAGACGATCGTGTAGAACAGAGCTGCCTCGATGCCTTCGCGGCTGCCGGCAGCGAAGCCCAGCAGGATGAAACCCACGTGCGCGATCGTGGAATAGGCCAGCATGCGGCGCAGGTTGGTCTGCACGATCGCGACGATGTTGCCGATGCCGAGTGACAGCACAGCCAGTACGCCGAGCATCGGCTCCCAGGTCACGCCGGTCTCGCCCAGGCCTTCCACCAGCACGCGCAGTGCGAGGGCGAAGGCGCCCACCTTCGGCACCGTGCCCACCAGCAGCGTGACGCTGACCGGCGCGCCTTCGTACACATCCGGCACCCACATGTGGAACGGCACGGCCCCGAACTTGAAGGCAATGCCGACGACGACGAAGGCCACGGCCACCAGTGTGACCGCATCGTCCGCGCCGCCCGCACGCAGGGCCTGCGCAATCTCGGCCAGCTGCACGGTCCCGGTCACGCCGTACAACAGCGAGATGCCGTACAGCAGGCACCCGGACGCGATGGCGCCGAGCACGAAGTATTTCATCGCCGCTTCGGCGGCCACCGGCGAATCCCGATTGAAGGCCACCATCGCGTACAGGGCCAGCGCCTGCATCTCGAGGCCCAGGTACAGGGTCAGCAGGCTGGCCCCGGAAATCATCACCAGGATGCCGAGCGCCGCAAACAGGCCCAGCAGGTAGTACTCGCCCTTGTTGTAGGTGCTGTCCTGCAGGTAGGCACGGCTGTACACGAACACGGTGGCCAGCGCGGCCAGCACGAAGAGCTTCAGGAAGCTGGCCAGCGGATCCGCCACGAAGCTGCCGCCCAGCGCCAGGGTGGTGCCACTCAGGCCAATGTCGCTCACAGCCATTGCCGTGGCCGCCAGCGTGACCAGGGCCAGCAGGTAGGTCACGTCACGCCAGCGCGCGGGCAGGTACAGGTCTACCAGCAGCACCAGGCAGATGCCCAGGCCGAGCACAGTCTCGGGAAACGCGGGCGCAAACTCGGTGGGTAGCATTGTCATGATCAGAGCTTCGACTGGGTCACCTGGACCACCAGTTTGTCGACGGACGCAGACATCACGTCCACCAGCGGCGCGGGCCACAGGCCGATGATCAGCACACCACCGGCCATCAGCGCGAGAATCATGAACTCACGCACGCTCAGGTCCCGCAGGGCGGCCACACCGTCGTTGGCCACTGCACCGAAGACCACGCGCTTGATCATCCACAGCGTGTAAGCGGCCCCGAGCACCAGCGTGGTGCCGGCCAGCAGCGCGTACCAGAAATTGGCCCGGAAACTCGCGAGTATCACGAGGAACTCACCGACAAAACCCGACGTGCCCGGCAAGCCCGCGTTGGCCAGCGCAAACAGCACGAAGAACGTGGCGAATATCGGCATCGTATTCACGACGCCGCCATAGGCGCCGATCTCACGCGTGTGCAGACGGTCGTACAGCACGCCGACGCAAAGGAACAGCGCACCGGATATGAACCCGTGCGACACCATCTGCACCATGCCGCCGGTGATACCCATGCCGATGCCGGCCGTATCACCGGTACGCGACAGGATGGCCCACGCGATGAAGAAACCCAGCGTCACGAAGCCCATATGAGCAATGGACGAGTACGCGATCAGTTTTTTCATGTCCTGCTGGGCGAGCGCCACGAAACCGATGTACACGACGGCCATCAGCGACAGGGCAATCATCAGCAGCGCCAGGGTCTGGCTCGCGTCGGGCGTAATGGGCAGGCTGAAGCGCACGAACCCGTAGCCACCCATCTTCAGCAGGATTGCGGCCAGGATGACAGAGCCCCCGGTCGGCGCTTCCACGTGGGCATCCGGCAGCCAGGTATGCACCGGCCACATGGGCACCTTCACGGCAAAGGCGAATAAAAAGGCGAGGAATATCGGTATCTGTTCGGCCATGCTCAGCGGCACGGCATGGAAGGCGAGAATGTTGTAACTGCCGGTCTGCAGGTACAGGTAGATCAGCGCCAGCAGCATGAACACCGAGCCGAGGAAGGTATACAGGAAGAACTTGATCGTGGCGTACACGCGCCGCTCACCGCCCCACACGCCGATGATGAGGAACATCGGCACGAGCATGGCTTCCCAGAACACGTAGAACAGCAGGCCGTCCAGCGCGGAGAACACGCCGATCATCAAACCTTCCAGAATCAGGAAGGCGGCAAAATACTGGACCGGCCGCAGTTTCACGACTTCCCAGCCGGCAAGCACGACGATCGGCGTCAGGAAAGTCGTCAACAGGATCAACGGCATCGACAACCCGTCGATGCCGAGGAAGTATTCCACCCGGAAGGCCGGGATCCACGGGATGCGCTCCACGAACTGCATGTCCGCCGTGCCGCTGTCGAACCCTGCGTAAAGCGGCACGCTCAGCACGAAAGTGAACACCGACAACGCCAGCGCGAACCATTGGGAGCCGCCGGACCGCTCGCCAATGATCAGCATCACCGTGCCGCCCAGGATGGGCAGCCAGATCAGCACGCTCAGCAATCCAAACTCGGGCACGCTCAGCTCCCTCCCGGCCGAATCAGCAACCAGCCGGCCAGCAGCGCCAGCCCGATGACCATCGCGAACGCGTAGTGGTACAGGTAACCCGTCTGCAGGCGCCGGATCAGTGCGGCACCCCAGCCCACGACCCGCGCGCTGCCGTTCACCAGCCCGCCATCGATCAGGGTCACGTCGCCCACCCGCCAGAACGCACCGCCCATCGCACGGCCGGCGGCCGGAATCACCCGTTCGGCGAGCCAGTCGGCGTAGTACTTGTTCTCCAGCAGGCGATACACGGCGCCGAACCTGTCGCGGAGCTGGTCGGGCAGGTGTGGCTGGCGCAGGTACAGGAACCAGGCCACTGCGGCACCACCCAGGGCCAGGTACAGCACCGGGCTCTGGAAACCGTGAACCAGGAAGGACATCGGCCCGTGCCATTCCTCACCCAGCCTGGCCAGCACGTCGTGTTCGGGCCTGACATACAGGCTGTCACCGAAGAAGTCGCCGAACACGAGCGGCCCGGTAGCAAACCAGCCCACGATCACCGACGGGATGGCCAGTAACACGAGCGGCAGGGTGACGACCCACGGTGACTCGTGCAGGTGACTGCGCGCCTCGGCATCCATGCGCTCCGGCCCGTGGAAGACCAGGAAAAACATCCTGAACGTGTACAGCGCCGTGATGAACACGCCGGCCACGATGCAGAACTCGGCAAAGCCCGCGCCGGCAATGCGCGACAGATCTTCCGCTTCGATCAGCGCATCTTTGGAGAAGAATCCGGCAAACCCCGGAAAGCCGATCAACGCCAGGCAGCCAACCAGCGACGTCCAGTAGGTCACGGGCATGTACTTGCGCAAGCCGCCCATGCGGCGCATGTCCTGCTCGTGGTGCAGCGCGATGATCACGGACCCGGCAGCCAGGAACAGCAGTGCCTTGAAGAACGCGTGCGTGGTCAGGTGGAACATGCCCGCCGCATAAGCCGATGCGCCCTGCGCTACCATCATGTAGCCGAGCTGCGACAGCGTGGAATAAGCCACCACGCGCTTGATGTCGAACTGCACCAGGGCGATCAGGCCGGTAAACAGCGCAGTAATCGCACCGATCACCAGCACGAAGCTGAGCGCGGCCTCCGCGTACTCGAACACCGGTGACATGCGCGCCACCATGAACACGCCGGCCGTCACCATCGTCGCGGCGTGGATCAGCGCCGAAATCGGTGTCGGACCTTCCATGGAATCGGGCAACCACACGTGCAGCGGCACCTGCGCCGACTTGCCCATCGCCCCGATAAACAACAGGATGCACGCCATGCTGAGCGCCGGCCACTGCCAGCTGCCCACGTCGATCGTGGCGTCCTGCAGGCCCGGGGCCGCCGCGAAGACCTCGCGATAGTCGAGGCTGCCCGTCAGGTAGAGCAACGCGGCGATGCCCAGCAGGAAGCCGAAATCACCGATCCGGTTCACGAGAAAGGCTTTCAGGTTCGCAAATATTGCGCTCGGCCGCGTGTACCAGAAGCCGATCAGCAGGTAGGACACGACGCCCACCGCTTCCCAGCCAAAGAACAGCTGCAGCAGGTTGTTCGACATCACCAGCATCAGCATGGAGAAGGTGAACAGCGAGATGTAGCTGAAAAAGCGCTGGTAACCCGCGTCGTCGTGCATGTACCCGATGGAATACACGTGCACCATCAGCGACACGAAGGTGACCACCACCATCATCAGCGCGCTGAGCCGGTCTACCAGGAAGCCGATCTCCATGCGCACGCCGTCGGTGACGAGCCAGGTATAGACGCTGACATTGTCCGCAGGGGCGCCGTCCACCACCTGGCGCCACAGGACCGCGGCGGACAGCGCACAGGACACGGCCACACCCAGGATGGTTACCGAGTGCGCGCCGGCGCGGCCGATCCGCCGGCCGAACAGCCCCGCGATCAGCGCAGCGGCCAGGGGGCTCAGCACGATTGCCAGGTAGGTCGATTCCACGGCTAGCCCTTCAACACGTCCAGTTCCTGCACGTTGATGCTGCGCCGGGCCCGGAACAGGACGACCAGGATCGCCAGTCCGATAGCCGCCTCGGCCGCCGCCACGGTCAGGATGAAAAATACGAATACCTGGCCTGTCGGGTCATCCAGGTACCTGGAGAACGCGATGAAGTTGAAATTAACTGCGAGCAGCAGCAATTCCACGCACATCAGCAGCAGGATTACGTTCTTCCGGTTCAGAAAGATGCCCGCGATCGCAATCACGAACAGCAGCGCCGACAGCGTCAGGTAGTGGCCGAGCGTGATCACGTGTCGTGCTCGGCTTTCATCTGCACCAGCCGTACCCGGTCTTCCCGGCGCACAGCGACCTGCCGGCTCACGTCCTGCGCCTTCAGGCCCGGCCGGCGGCGCATGGTCAGCACGATCGCTGCCACGATGGCCAGCAACAGCAGGAATGCGGCCAGCTCAAACGCAAACAGGTGCTCGGTGTAGAGCGCGGTGCCCAGCATCTCGGTGTTGCTGTAGTCGGCCGGGCGCGGCGTGGTGGTCGCCGCCATCGGCAAACCGTCGGGCTTCCACCACACGATCGCCAGCAATTCGGCGGCCAGCACCGCCGCTACGACGGCGCCGAGCCACGCGTAGCGCGTGAAACCTTCACGCAGTTGCGCCACGTTGACATCGAGCATCATCACCACGAACAGGAACAGCACCATCACCGCACCGACGTACACGAGCACGAGCACCACGGCCAGGAACTCAGCCTCGAGCAGCAGCCACAGCACGGAGCTGGTGACAAAACTCAGCACCAGGAACAGCACCGCGTGCACGGGGTTCCGTGCGGTGATCACGCCCAGGGCCGAGGCAATCAGCACCGCCGACAGCGTGTAGAAAAACAATGTCCCCGCCATTGTGTTGCAGCCTTCTGCGCAGCCGGCAGCCGCGCGGTTCCTACCTGTATTCCGCGTCCGCGGCCTTGTCCGCGGCGATCATCTCAGCGTACTTGTCGCCGACCGCCAGCAGCTTGTCCTTGGTCATGATGTTTTCGCCCCGCTGTTCCATGTGGTACTCGAAGATTCGCGTCTCCACGATGGCATCCACCGGGCAGGCTTCTTCACAGAAGCCGCAATAAATGCACTTGAACAGGTCGATGTCGTAACGCGTGGTGCGCCGTGTCCCGTCGCGTGCCACGTCCGATTCAATGGTGATTGCAGCCGCCGGGCATACGGCCTGGCACAGCTTGCAGGCGATACAGCGCTCCTCGCCGTTCGGATAACGACGCAGCGCGTGCAGCCCGCGGAAACGCGGCGACTGCGGAGTCTTCTCTTCCGGGTACTGAATCGTGACCTTGCGCACGAAAAGATTGCGCAGGGTCACGCGCAGACCGAGCAGCAATTCCCACAGGGAAAAGGTCTTCAGAATGCTGGTGAAGGAACTCATCAGGCGCTACTCCACGGGCCGACTGCCATTATCGCCATCGCGCCTTCTACGAAGATCCACACGATCGTAATGGGAATAAACACCTTCCAGCCCAGACGCATGATCTGGTCGTAGCGATACCGCGGGAAGGTGGCCCTGAACCAAAGGAAACAGAACAGAAAGAATGCGACCTTCACGGCCAGCCAGTGCAGACCGGGTGCTGACAGCCAGCCCAGGTTGAGACCCGCGAACGGCGACTCCCAGCCGCCCATGAACATGACCGCCGTCAGCGCCGAGATCAGGATCATGTTGGCGTACTCTGCGAGGAAGAATACCGCGAAGGCCACGCCGGAATATTCCACGTGGAAACCGGCCACGATTTCCGACTCTCCCTCCGCCACGTCGAAGGGTGCCCGGTTGGTTTCGGCGACCCCGGCGATGAAATACACGATGAACAGCGGAAACAGCGGCACCAAAAACCAGTTCAGAAAACCGCCGGCCTGTGCCTCGACGATCGCGCCCAGGTTCAGGCTGCGGCTGGCCATCAGTACCCCCACGAGCGCAAAACCCATCGCGATTTCGTAGGCCACGATCTGCGCTGCCGAGCGCATCGCTCCCAGCAGCGCGTACTTCGAGTTCGTGGCCCAGCCGGCAATGATGACGCCGTAAACGCCCAGGGAAGTCAGCGCCAGCACGAACAACAGGCCCGCATCGATGTCGGCAATGACGAAGCCGGGAAACAGCGGTACCACGGCCCACGCCGCCAGGGCCGGCACGATGGACAACAGTGGTGCCACCAGGAACAGGAACCGGTTGGACCGCGACGGCAGCACCACCTGCTTCAACAGCAGCTTCAGTACGTCGGCGAAGGGCTGCAACAGGCCGTAGGGACCGACGCGATTCGGGCCGATGCGATTCTGGATCGCGCCAATGATCTTGCGCTCTGCAAGCGTCAGGTAAGCCACGCACAGAATGATCACGACGACCACGGGCACGATGTAAGCCGTGCTGATCAGCACACCCTGCGACAATGGCGACAGCGCCTGCCAGATGGATTCCAGCCAGCCCATCACGCCGCTTCGTCTCCCGCGTTTGCCGGTGCACCACCGCCGGCGAGGCCGTCGCTAGTCTGTTGCAGTGACCCCGCACGCCGCACCAGGGCGTCGGCCCGGTAGATTGGCACGTGCAGATTGTCGTCACCGGCGGCGGCCGGCGGCGGGCCCGGCTTCGCGCTGGCGGCGAGCGCATTGTCGGGCTGCGGCGTGCCGGCGGCGGCCCGCGCGGCATCGAGCACTTCGGCGGCCGTTGCGTAGCTGCAGCCGGGCAGCTGCAACAGGTTCCCGAGCACGCGCAGCACCTTCCAGCCCGGCCGACTGTCGCCCACCGCCACGGCGGCAGCGGCAAAGCTCTGCCAGTCGCCGGCAGCGTTCACGAAGGTGCCTGCGGTCTCGGCAAAGCTTCCGACCGGCAACACGATATCGGCGTGTGCGGCCATGCTACCGGCCAGGAATGGCGTGATCGCGATGACGCGCCCGGCCTGCTCGAGCGCACTGGCAGCCGTTGCCACCGCGCAATCGTGCTCCGGCTCGATGCCGAGCAACACCAGCGTGGACGGCGGCTGGTTCAGCAATTCGCCCGCGTGTCGGCCCGCCGGCCGCGGCTGTCCGCCAGGCCCGCGATGGGGCAAGGCCCCGATCAGGCTCAGGCCTGCCGCGTTCGCGCCTTCCGGAATGTAGCCGAGCCTGGCGCCCGTGTTCGCTGCGAGCTGTGCAGCCCCTTGCCGCAATTCCGCGAAGCGCGGGTGACGCATGGCGATCTGCCCGAGCAATACGGCGGCATTGTCGCCCTGCTGCAGGGCCCGGTGCACGTCGTCACCCGCACCCACCTGGTCGATTCCCGCCACGAGATCTGCTGCGACCCGCTGGCCCGCCACCGGGAACAGGTAGCGGTAACTTTCCGAGTTCAGGAAGTACACCCTGGCGCCCTGCCTGGCTGCCTTCCGTACCCGGTGAGCGAGTAGCGGCACTTCCTCACGCAGGTGACTGCCGACGACCAGCAACGCGTCGAGATTCTCCACGTCAGCAACCGTCATACCGAGCCACGGGAATACCGGATCGGCATCCTGCGCGCGAAAATCGCGACGCCGGAGTCGATGATCGATGCTGGCCGACCCGAGGTGCCCCAGCAGCTGGGCGAGCAGGAAGCCCTCCTCGACCGTCGCGTTTGGCGAGACCAGCGCGCCGGTGTCCGCACCGCCTGCCCGCAGCGCGTCCGCCGCCGCTGCCAGGGCTTCATCCCAGTCACAGGGCCGCAGCTCACCGTCACGCCGGACCAGCGGCGTCGTCACGCGATCGTCCGCGTAGATACCTTCGTAACTGAAGCGGTCACGATCAGACGCCCAGGTTTCGTTCAGGGCTTCGTTGCGCTTCGGCACAACGCGCTTCACGCGACCATCGAGCACATGCAGGTGCAGGTTTGCGCCAACGCAATCATGCGGGCCGATCGCATCGTGCTGCGTCATCTCCCACGCCCGGGCAGAAAACCGGTAGGGCTTGTTGTTCAGCGCGCCCACCGGGCACAGGTCGATGATATTGCCGGACAGCTCGTGGTCCACGCTTTGCTGGATGTAGGTGCTGATCTCCATCTTTTCACCGCGGCCGATGGCACCCAGTTCCTGGATGCCCGCCACTTCCTGGCCGAAGCGCACGCAACGCGTGCAATGAATGCAACGCGTCATGTCGGTGGACACCAGCGGACCGAGGTCCTGGTCGGGTACCGCCCGCTTGCCTTCCGTGTAGCGGGACACCCCCCGGCCGAAGCCCATGGCAAGATCCTGCAATTCGCACTCACCGCCCTGGTCGCAGATGGGGCAGTCCAGCGGGTGATTGATCAGCAGGAACTCCATCGTGGCTTTCTGCGCATCGATGGCCCGGTCAGACTTCGTCGACACCTTCATACCGGGCGTCACGGGTGTCGCGCAAGCCGGCAGCGGTTTCGCGACGTTTTCGACTTCCACCAGGCACATGCGGCAGTTGGCTGCGATCGAAAGGTTCTCGTGGTAGCAGAAACGCGGTATGTAGATGCCCGCCGCGTCCGTGACCTCGATCAGCATTTGCCCCGGCCGTGCTGTCAGCGTCTGGCCGTTGACTTCAATTTCGATCTGTTCGTCAGTCATGCCGTTGCCCGCCATCAGGCCGCCGCGTCCTGAGCCTGCACGATGGACCGGCCACCGTGCTCGATCATGTATTCAAATTCGTGCAGAAAATGCTTCAGGAAACTCTGCACCGGCCACGCGGCCGCGTCACCGAAGGCGCAAATCGTGTGACCTTCGATCTTGTTGGCGACGTCCAGCAACAGGTCCAGGTCTTCGGCCTGAGCCTCACCGTTTTGCATGCGCGTGAGCATGCGATAAAGCCAGCCCGTGCCCTCGCGGCACGGGGTGCACTGCCCGCAGGATTCCTGGTAGTAGAAGCGGGAGATACGCCGAAGCGCACTGACCATGCAGGTCGTTTCGTCCATGATGATCATCGCACCCGTACCCAGCGCGGAACCCGCATCACGCAGGGAGTCGTAGTCCAGCCCCAGCTCTTCGATGGCGGCTGCCGGCATCACCGGCACGGAACAGCCGCCGGGAATCACCGCCTTCAGGCGCCGGCCGTCGCGAACGCCGCCGCACAGATCCATCAGCTCCCGGAACGGAATGCCCAGGGGCAGCTCGAAGTTGCCGGGCCGGTTCACGTGGCCCGACACCGAGAAAATCAGGGTACCGCCGGAGTTTTCCGGCCCCAGGGCCGCGAACCACTCGGGACCGCGACGCAGGATCGTCGGTACGGACGCGAAACTCTGCGTGTTGTTGATCGTGGTGGGTTTGCCGTAGAGGCCAAAGCCGGCCGGAAACGGCGGCTTGAAGCGTGGCCTGCCGGGCTTGCCTTCCAGCGATTCCAGCAACCCGGTTTCCTCGCCGCAGATGTATGCACCGGCGCCGACGAAGGTGTGCAAATCGAAATCGATACCCGAGCCCTGGATGTTCTTGCCCAGCAGGCCGGCGTCATAGGCTTCTTTCAGGGCTGCCTCGAAACACGGCACCGGTTCATCCATAAACTCGCCGCGGATGTAGTTGTAACCCACGGTGGCACCCATGACGAAGCCACCGATGGCCATGCCCTCGATCACCGCGTGCGGGTTGTAGCGCAGGATATCCCGGTCGTGACACGTGCCCGGTTCACTCTCGTCCGAGTTGCAGACCACGTACTTCTGCACGTCGCGGTCGCGGGGCATGAAGCCCCACTTCACGCCCGTTGGGAAACCTGCACCGCCGCGTCCTCGCAGGCCCGAGGCCTTCACGGCTTCGAGCACCTCCGCCGACTGCAGCTCACCGCGCAGAATCTTATCCCAGACTTTGTACCCGCCGGTGGCCCGGTAGGTAGCAAGGCTGGCCGGTTTGTCATGGCCCAGCGTGGCGAAACAGACGAGATTTTGTTCTGCCGCGCTCATCAATCCAGCCCGTCGAGAATCTCGTCCACCGTGTCCGGTGTCAGGTTCTCGTAATACTTGTGGTCGACCATCATCATCGGGCCCCCCGTGCAGGCCGCGAGACATTCGTATTCGGCTTTCAGGAACACGCGTCCATCGGGCGTGGTCTGTCCCGGTTCGATGCCGAGCTTGCCCTTAACGTGCTCCAGGATTTCGTCGCCGCCACAGAGCATGCAGGAAATGTTCGTGCACACCGACACGCTGTGGCGGCCGATGGGTGTAGTTTCGAACATCGAGTAGAACGCGCCCACCTCGAACACCTGGATCGGCGGCAGTTCGAGATACGCCGCCACCGCTTCCATCAGCTCGGGCGTCAGGTAGCCTTGCTCATGCTGCACGGCATGCAACGCGGCGATCACGGCCGAGCGCTGCCGTTCTGCCGGGAACTTCTGCTTCCAGGTGTCGATCTCGGCACGCACGTGTGCCGACAGTGCCGTGCTGTTGGCGGCGCCGGCCATCAGCGGTCGATCTCCCCGAACACGATGTCCTGGGTACCGATCACGGCCACGACGTCCGCCAGCATGTGACCTTCGACCATCTCCTGCATGGCCGACAGGTGCGCAAAGCCGGGCGCCCGCACCTTCACGCGGTAGGGCTTGTTGGCACCGTCCGACACGATGTAAACCCCAAACTCGCCCTTCGGATGCTCGACCGCCGCGTAAGCCTCGCCCGCGGGTACCGTGTAGCCCTCGGTAAACAGCTTGAAATGGTGAATCAGGGCTTCCATGTCGTCTTTCATGTCTTCCCGGGTGGGCGGGACGAACTTCGGATCGTCCCGCATTACCGGGCCCGGATGGGCTCGCAACCACTCCAGGCATTGGCGCATGATGCGGTTGGACTGGCGCATCTCTTCGACCCGGACCAGGTAGCGGTCGTAACAGTCGCCGTTCACACCCACGGGAATGTCGAAATCGAGGCCGGCGTAGACCTCGTAGGGCTGCTTCTTGCGCAGGTCCCACTCGACGCCGGAGCCCCGCAGCATGGGCCCGGTGAACCCCAGTTGCATCGCGCGCTCAGGCGACACCACGCCGATGTTCACCGTGCGCTGCTTCCAGATCCGATTGTCCGTGAGCAAAGTTTCGTATTCGTCTACGCAGGCCGGAAAGCGGTTGGTGAAGTCCTCGATGAAATCGAGCATGGAACCTTCGCGGGCTGCGTTCAGGTTCCGAACCTCTTTCTCGCTGCGCAGTGACGACGCTTCGTAACGCGGCATCTGGGCCGGCAGGTCGCGGTACACGCCACCCGGGCGGTAGTAGGTCGCGTGCATGCGCGTGCCGGATACTGCCTCGTAGCAATCCATCAAGTCTTCGCGTTCCCGGAAACAGAACAGGAACATGCTCATCGCGCCGATATCCAGACCGTGCGCTCCGAGCCACATCAGGTGATTGAGGATGCGTGTGATTTCATCGAACAGCACGCGAATGTACTGCGCACGCACGGGTGGCTTGATGCCGAGCAATTTTTCGATCGCAAGGACATAGCCGTGCTCGTTGCACATCATGGACACGTAGTCCAGGCGGTCCATGTAGCCGATGCTCTGGTTGAAGGGCTTGCTCTCGGCCAGCTTTTCGGTGGCCCGGTGCAACAGGCCGATGTGCGGGTCTGCGCGCTGGATGACCTCGCCGTCCATCTCCAGCACCAGGCGCAGCACGCCGTGCGCCGCCGGATGCTGCGGGCCGAAATTCATCGTGAAATTCTGGATCTCACTCATCGCCCGGCTCCGGGCGCAAATCCCGCTCGTAGCGGTTGTCGTCGCGGATTACCCGCGGCACGAGGGTGCGGGGCTCGATGCTGACCGGCTCGTAGACCACCCGCCCTTGCTCCGGGTCGTAGCGCATCTCCAGGTTGCCGCTCAGCGGGAAGTCCTTGCGGAAGGGATGACCGATGAAACCGTAGTCGGTCAGGATCCGACGCAGGTCCGGGTGGCCGTCAAACAGGATACCGAACAGATCGAAAGCCTCGCGCTCGTACCAGTTTGCCGAACTCCAGACATCCACGACTGACGGCACGATGGGCGGGTTCGCCTCACCCGTGTACGCCTTCAGCCGCATGCGGTGGTTCAGCGAGACCGACAGCAGGTGGTAGACCACCGCAAAGCGGCGCGGATGCATGGGCTCATCGACATCTGGAATGATGACGTCCGGGATTGCCGCACGGCTGAAACCGCTGCGCGTCGCGCTGTCCGTCTTCCACTGCGCCTGGCCCTGCGTGAGGTAGTCCACACCACAGAGATCGATCAGCATTTCGAAGCGGAACGCGTCGTCGTCGCGCAGTGTGGTACCCACCTCAATCAGCGCATCCGGCGCGACCTCGTACGTGAGTTCACCGCAGGTGGACGGTACCGCACGCAAGCGATCGCCAAAGCGCGCAGCAATTTCCTCCGCAAGGGCGGCATAACGCGTCTTCACCGGTTGTTCACCGCGCGATGGTCTGGGTACGGCGGATTTTTTTCTGCAACTGGATCACACCGTAGAGCAGCGCCTCGGCTGTGGGCGGGCAACCGGGCACATAGACATCCACCGGTACGATGCGGTCGCAACCGCGCACCACCGAGTAGGAATAGTGATAGTAGCCCCCACCATTCGCGCAGGAGCCCATCGATATGACCCACTTCGGGTCGGGCATCTGGTCGTAAACCTTGCGCAGCGGCGGCGCCATCTTGTTGGTCAGCGTGCCGGCCACGATCATCACGTCGGACTGGCGGGGGCTGGGCCGGAAAATCACCCCGAAACGGTCCAGGTCATATCGAGCAGCCCCGGCCTGCATCATTTCAATCGCGCAGCACGCCAGGCCGAAGGTCATGGGCCACAGCGAACCCGTGCGCGCCCAGTTAATGAGCTTGTCGACGCTCGTGACCACGAAGCCCCGCTGCTGGAAGGTCTCCGGATCGCCCAGCGGCCAGGCACCGGCAATGTCTTCGCGAGCTGCCAAGTCAGCGCTCAATCCCATTCGAGCGCCCCTTTCTTCCACTCGTAGATGAACCCGACCACCAGCACGGTCAGAAAGATTCCCATGGCCACCAGGCCCGCCAGCCCGATGGAATCCAGGGCCACGGCCCACGGAAACAGGAACGCAATCTCGAGGTCGAAAATAATGAACAGGATCGCTACCAGGTAGTAGCGAACATCGAACTGCATGCGGCTGTCTTCAAAAGGCTCGAAGCCACATTCGTAGGGGGACAACTTCTCTGCATCGGTGCCACTGCGACCAAACACCAGCCCGATAGCCAGCATCACGAGGCCGATACCGAGGGCAATCCCCAGGAAGACGAGTACTGGCAAGTACGCCTGCAGCAAAACCGGACCCCTTAGATAAGTACGCAATTCTATCAACGTGCACAGCACAGAAGAAATCGAATTTCGAAAAACTGCGGCAATTACGGAGATGCGCCACGCGCCGATGGCCGGACTCGAACCCTGCTCCCACCGTGATGTGGCCCAGCCAGGACACCAACAACCCGCCAAGGCCCTACCCAGCATCCGGCCGTGCCACTGAACGAAGGGTCCTTACAAAGGAAGCGGGGTGCCGATGGCCGGACTCGAACCTTGCACCCACCAGGGCGTGGACCCGCCACGACCTAAGAACCCCACCGTGACCCTGGCGGGCGTCCAGCCCGCTGCACCATATGAAAGGGCCCCGCTTAGGGGCCCTTTCATATGGTGCCGATGGCCGGACTCGAACCGGCACGGCTTGCGCCACTGCCCCCTCAAGACAGCGTGTCTACCAATTCCACCACATCGGCAAGAGTGAGCGAGCCTGACTTCAGGGCGCCGGTGCCTCTGGTACTGGCTCGGGCTCCGGCAAATCCGGCAGGGCCGGCAACACGTCCACATCCGCTGATTCTTCAGGCGTGACCGGGACGAGCCCCGTTTCGACTTCCACCGGCTCGTCGACGAGACTGCGGCTTACCGGCCGCTGCGCGCCGATATAGGCCAGCGCCAGGCTGCTGACAAAAAACAGTGTCGCCATCACGGCCGTCGACCGCGACAGAAAGTTGGCCGAGCCCTTGGCACCAAAGACCGTGCCGGAGGCGCCGGCCCCAAAGGCAGCGCCGGCCTCGGCGCCCTTGCCCTTCTGCAACAGCACCAGGCCAATGATTGCTGCCGACACCACCACGTGTGCGACCAGCAGCAAGGTATGTAGAGTGGTCATGAATCCGTTCCTGCGGCAGCCTCGCAGATGGCAAGGAACTCCCCGGCTTTCAGGGATGCGCCACCAATCAGGCCACCGTCGATATCCTGCCGTGAGAAAAGATCAGCGGCATTGGCGCCTTTCACGCTGCCACCGTAAAGAATTCGCGTCCGGTCACCCAGTTTAGCATCGGCCGCGGCGAGCTGAGCCCGGATCGCCGCGTGGACCTCCTGGGCCTGCTCCGGGGTCGCCGTCTGGCCGGTGCCGATGGCCCAGACCGGCTCGTAAGCGACGATCGCGCCGGCGAAACCGTCTACACCCACCTTGTTCAGCACGGCCCCCAGCTGCCGGCGGACGACGGCCATCGTGTCACCCGCCTGGCGTTCCTCGAGCGTTTCACCAATACATACGACCGGTTGTACCGACGCCGCCCGCGCGGCGACGAACTTCGCGGCCACGACGTCGTCCGTATCGCCGAACAGCGTGCGCCGCTCCGAGTGACCGATCAGCGTGTGCGTGCAACCGACGTCGCGGAGCATGGCGGCCGACACCTCGCCGGTATAGGCGCCCTGGTCCTGCGTCGACACGTCCTGGGCCCCCAGCAGCAAGGTCGTCCCGGCGAGCTCGGCGGCGGTCGGCGCCAGGTAGACCGCCGGGGGGCAAACCATGACTTCGACACCGGCCGCAGGCAGGCCGGCGATTACGCCTTGCAGCAGTTCGCGATTGGCAGCAAGACTGCCATTCAGCTTCCAGTTACCGGCAACGAGGGGTAAACGCATGATGTATCCCGAGTGGCCGCCCGGTGGCGGGTTCCGACACTAGCCGGGCCCCGGGCGCGAGGAGCGCGAAGGTTAGCGGGGCGATTGCGGGAAATCAACGCCGCGGCTCACGCCGCCGTGGCCGCCTGGATCGTCTCGGCCAGCGAGCGGGCGACGGTGTCCACCTCCTGCTCGTTCTCCCCTTCCACCATCACGCGCAGCACCGGTTCCGTGCCCGACGCCCGCACCAGGATGCGGCCCCGGTCGGCCAGTGCAGCCTCTGCATGGGCCACCGCCGTCTGAATGGGCTCGGACGTGTTCACGTTGACCCGTTGGGCAGTGCGAATGTTGATCAGGGTCTGCGGAAACCTCGGCATGCCGGCGACCAGGTCGGCCAGTTTGCGCCCGCTTTGCACGATCACGTGCAGCACCTGCAGCGCTGCAACCAGACCGTCTCCGGTGGTGGTCTTGTCCAGGCACAGCAGGTGCCCGGAGGTTTCCCCGCCCAGCTCGCCGCCGGACTCCCGCAGCATCTCCAGCACATAGCGGTCACCCACGGGGGCCCGCCGGAACGCGATTCCCAGGTCCCCGAGGGCCCGCTCCAGGCCCAGGTTGCTCATCAGGGTGCCGACCACCGGACCCTTCAGGGTGCCATCCGTTTTGCGGGCCGAGGCCAGCAGGTACAACAGCTGATCGCCGTCGACCAGATTCCCGTCGTGATCCACCATCAGCACGCGATCGCCGTCACCGTCCAGGGCCACACCGAGGTGGGCACGGACACCCTGCACGGTCAGCTTCATCAGTTCCGGGCTGGTGGACCCGCAACCATCGTTGATGTTGCGACCGTTCGGCGAGCACCCGATCGGCACGATTTCCGCGCCGAGTTCGCTGAGCACGCGCGGCGCTACCTTGTAGCCCGCGCCGTGCGAGCAATCCAGCACCACCTTCAGGTTGTCCAGGCGGGTATCGGCGGCAACCGTGCCGAGACAGAATTTCTGATAATCCTCGCGCGCCGAGTCCACGCGTTTTGCACGGCCCAGTTCGCCGGAGTCTCGGGTAATGGCGGGCTCGCCCAGCAAGGCTTCTATGCGCTCTTCGACCGCATCGGGCAGCTTCGCACCCTGACCGTCGAAGAACTTGATGCCGTTGTCGTAATAAGGATTGTGGGACGCACTGATCACCACCCCCAGGTCGGCCCCGTGGGCGTGGGTGGCCTGCGCAATACCGGGTGTCGGTAACGGCCCGAGCAGCAGCACGTCCATGCCCGCGGCCACGAAGCCCGCCTCCAGGGCCGACTCGAACATGTAGCCGGACACCCGCGTGTCCTTGCCGATCACCACGCGGCCCCCGTTCGGCGCCAGCACCCGCGCAGCCGAACTGGCGAGGCGCAGCGCAAACTCTGCGGTCATCGGGTGGTCGCCTACCCGGCCCCGGATCCCGTCCGTGCCGAAATACTCCCTGGCCATACCTGGTCCCTGCTCGACTAATCCCTGGCTGCCGCCAATACTCGCAGGGCATCCACGGTGGGTGCAACGTCGTGGACCCGCAAAATTGCAGCCCCGTTCTGGGCGGCCAGCACGGCCAGCGCGATGCTGCCGGCCAGCCGCTCCTCCACCGGCCGGCCGGTGAGCTTGCCCAGCAGGGACTTGCGGGACAGGCCGGCCAGCACCGGGTAGCCCAGCCCCGCGACCTGCGGCAGGCCGCGCAGCAACGCGAGATTGTGCGCCACGGTCTTCCCGAAGCCGAAACCCGGGTCCACGACCACGCCGTCACGGGGCACCCCCGCAGCCATCGCGGCGGTTGCCCGTTCGCGCAGGAACGCGGTCACTTCGGCAACCACGTCGTCATAGCTGGGATTGGCCTGCATCGTGCGCGGCTCGCCCTGCATGTGCATCAGGCACACGGGCACCGCGAGTTCGCCCGCCGCCTGCAGGGCGCCCGGCTCGCCAAGGGCACATACGTCATTGATCATCGCGGCACCCGCCGACACCGCTTCACGCATCACCAGGGGTTTACTGGTATCGATGGAAACCGGCACGTCGGTTTCCCGGCACAAGCCTTCGATGACCGGCATCACGCGGTCCAGTTCCTGCTGGTCTGAAACAGGTCGGGCGCCCGGGCGAGTCGACTCGCCGCCAATGTCGACGATGTCGGCGCCTTCGTCGGCCAGCCGGCACCCGTGTCGCACGGCGGCCGCCACCGTGGCGTGACGGCCACCGTCGGAAAAGGAGTCGGGGGTAACGTTGACCACGCCCATCACGGCGGGCCGATCGTGATGCAGCCAGTGCAGGGTCGGTGACGCGTTCACGTCATGGCCCGGGAACGACTCAGGAAATGACCGGCCTCAGTGCTGACCGGCCGGTTCGCCGATCTTGGGTTCGTCTTTCTTCGGCGGCTTCGGGCCACCGGCAGGCTGCGACGGACCCTCCTGGTCCCAGTCTTCCGGCTCACGGGGCTCGCGGCCTTCCATGATGTCCTTGATCTGATTTTCGTCGATGGTCTCGTACTTGATCAGCGCGTCGGCCATTGCGTGCAGCTTGTCCATGCTGTCCGTCAGGATCTGACTGGCACGCTGATAGTTGCCGTCGACGATCTTGCGCACTTCCTCATCAATGGTGTGCACGGTCTGATCCGACACCTGCTTGTGCTGGGTGACGGACCGGCCGAGAAAGACTTCGCCGTCTTCCTCGCTGTAGGTCAGCGGACCCAGCCGTTCAGACAAGCCCCACTTGGTGACCATGTTGCGAGCAATATCGGTAGCGCGCTCCAGGTCGTTGGACGCACCCGTTGTCACCGCATCTGCGCCGAACGCCAACTCCTCGGCGATACGGCCGCCGAACAGGCTGGCGATCTGGCTGTTCAACCGGCGCTTGCTGAGGCTGTAGCGGTCTTCTTCGGGCAGGAACATGGTGATGCCCAGTGCCCGGCCACGCGGAATGATCGACACTTTATAAACGGGATCGTGATCCGGTACCGACAGCCCGACAATGGCGTGCCCTGCTTCGTGATAGGCCGTCAGCTTCTTTTCCTCTTCGCTCATCACCATGGACCGGCGCTCCGTGCCCATCATGATCTTGTCTTTGGCCTTCTCGAACTCTTCCATCGTCACGGTGCGGCGATTCGCGCGGGCAGCAAACAGCGCCGCCTCGTTCACGAGATTCGCAAGATCCGCACCGGAAAAACCGGGCGTGCCGCGAGCGATGATTGACGGTCGCACATCGTCGCCGATGGGCACCTTGCGCATGTGCACGCGCAGAATCTGTTCCCGGCCGCGCACGTCCGGCAGCGGGACCACGACCTGGCGGTCGAAACGGCCCGGGCGCAGCAGCGCCGGGTCGAGCACGTCGGGACGGTTGGTCGCGGCGATGACGATGACGCCTTCATTGCCTTCGAAGCCATCCATCTCCACCAGCAGCTGGTTCAGCGTCTGCTCGCGCTCGTCGTGACCGCCGCCCAGGCCGGCGCCGCGGTGGCGACCCACCGCATCGATTTCGTCGATGAAGATGATGCACGGTGCATGTTTCTTCGCCTGCTCGAACATGTCGCGCACGCGGGATGCGCCCACGCCGACGAACATCTCGACGAAGTCGGAACCGGAAATCGTGAAGAACGGCACCTTCGCCTCGCCGGCGATCGCACGGGCCAGCAGGGTCTTGCCGGTGCCGGGTGAACCGACCATCAGCACACCCTTCGGAATCTTGCCGCCCAGGCGCTGGAACTTGGCGGGGTCGCGCAGGAAGTCGACGATCTCGACCACCTCTTCCTTCGCCTCTTCAACACCGGCGACATCGTGGAAGGTCACGTTGACCTGGTCTTCACCCAGCAGGCGCGCCCGGCTCTTGCCAAAGGACATCGCGCCGCGGCCGCCGGCCCCGCCCTGCATCTGCCGCATGAAGTAGACCCACACGGCGATCAGCAGCAGCACCGGGAATGAATTCACGAAGAGGCTGACCAGGATGTTCTGACCCTTCGGGGCCATCGCCTTGATCTGCACGTTGTTCTCGCGCAGCTCACCGATCAGCACGGTGTTGTCGGTCTCCGGACTGTAGGTCACGAAGCGCTCACCGCTGACGAGCTCGCCACGAATCGCCTCGCCTTCGAACATCACGTTCTTGACCTGGCCGGTCTCGGTCAGCTCCAGGAAGGCCGAATAATCGAGCGCAGTGGACTGCCGGCCGCCGGTGCCGAAACTCTGGAAAACCGTCAATAACACGACGGCGATAACAATCCACAAAATGATGTTTTTTGCGAGGTCGTTCAATGTCTTGCCTCAGCCTAACGGCCCTTGGAGCCGGAGTTCATTGGACCCTACTATATCCGGTAGGTTCTGGCTACCAGATAGGTCTCGCGGCTTCCGGGCCGCGAGGATGCGGGCTTGCGTACGGTCACTGTCTTGAAGTGCCGGCGAACCTCACGCACGAAGTCATCGAAGCCTTCGCCGTGAAACAGCTTGCACACGAAACTGCCCCCGGGTTTCAGCACGCGCGTCGCCAGGTCCAGGGCCAGTTCCGCGAGCAACATGGCCCGTGGCTGATCAACGGAACGCACTCCACTGATATTGGGTGCCATATCGGAAAGTACAAGGTCTGCCCCGCGCTCACCGGTAGCCGCCACCAGGGTGTCGAGTAATTTTTCGTCCCGGAAGTCGCCCCGGATGTACTCCACGCCCGGTAGCGGATCCATATCGAGCAGATCCAGCGCGATGACCCGGCCCGACTCGCCGACGATCCCGGCGGCAAACTGGCTCCAGCCGCCCGGGGCCGCGCCGAGATCCACCACCGTCATGCCGGGCCGCAGCAACTGGTCCCGTTCGTGGATTTCCTGGAGCTTGAAAACGGCACGGGAACGCCAGCCTTCCTCCCGCGCTTTCTTGACATAAGGGTCGCCGGCCTGCCGTTTCAGCCAGCGCCGGCTGGAAGACTTGCGGGGCATCGTGGCAATCGGCGCCCGAACCGGCGCCTCACACGTAACGCACTTCGACGATCTCGAAGCTCTTGCGGCCGCCGGGCGCGTCGACTTCTACCACGTCGCCTTCTTCCCGGCCGATCAGCGCCCGGGCAACGGGTGACGACACCGAAACCAGCCCGGCGGCGATGTCCGCCTCGTCTTCGCCGACGATCTGGTAGGTGACTTCGCGCCCATCATCTTCGTCTACGAGGTCGATGGTGGCCCCGAACACCACGCGGCCGCTCACGGTGAGCTTGGTCACATCGATGATGTCGCAGTTCGACAGCTTCGCTTCCAGCTCCTTGATGCGGCCTTCGAGAAAACCCTGCTCTTCTTTCGCCGCATGGTACTCGGCGTTTTCTTTCAGGTCGCCGTGCTCGCGCGCCTCGGCAATCGCTTTCACGATGCGCGGCCGGTCTTCACTCTTCAGCCGCTTGAGTTCGGCGCGCAGCTTTTCCGCGCCTCGCGCAGTAATGGGCCACCTGGTCACGCGGCGGCTTCCTTGTGCAGGTCCTGCAGCCGGTTCACGTCGCTGTTGTCCAGGTGATCCAGCGCCATGCTGGTGGCAATGGCCGCCGCCAGCGTCGTGTAGTAGGTCACCTTGCGGTGCACCGCCGCCGCGCGAATTGCCTCGGATTCACGAATCGCCTGCTTGCCTTCCGTGGTGTTCACGATGAACGCAATCTCGTCGTTCTTGATCATGTCCACGATGTGCGGCCGGCCTTCCCGAACCTTGTTCACCCGCCGGCAACGCACGCCGCCTTCGGCCAGCGCGATGGCCGTGCCGTCCGTAGCCACGATTTCGAAGCCTCGGTCCTGCATCATCTTCGCGAGCTTTACCGCCCCGGGTTTGTCGCGATCGCGGACTGACAGCAGAGCCGTACCCCGGCGCGGCAGCAACACACCCGAGGCCAGCTGCGCCTTCGCATAGGCCTCGGCGAAAGAACGGCCGGTGCCCATGACCTCGCCCGTGGACCGCATTTCCGGCCCGAGGATGGGATCGGAATCCGGGAACTTGTTGAATGGGAACACGGCCTCTTTCACGCTGTAGTAGCCCGGCGTCTGGGCTTTCGTCACACCCTGGTCGGCCAGGCTGGTGCCGGCCATCGCTTGGGCCGCCACCTTCGCCAGCGGAATGCCGGTGGCTTTCGACACGAAGGGCACGGTGCGCGACGCCCGCGGGTTCACCTCGAGCACGTAGATCACGCCATTCTGGATCGCGAACTGGATGTTCATCAGGCCAACCACGTCGAGCGCACGGGCCAGCTCTATCGCCTGGATGCGGATCTCTTCCTGCACTTCGGCGCCGAGCGTGGCCGGCGGCAGCGAGCACCCGGAATCGCCGGAGTGCACGCCAGCCTGCTCCACGTGTTCCATGATGCCGCCGAGAATGACCTGCTGCCCATCGGACACGCAGTCCACATCGACTTCCACCGCCTGGTCGAGAAACCGGTCGAGCAGCACCGGGCTGTCGTTCGAGACCTGCACCGCGTTCGTCATGTACGCGCGCAGATCGTCTTCCGTGTGCACGACCTCCATCGCCCGGCCGCCCAGCACGTAGGACGGGCGCACCACCAGCGGGAAGCCGACCTCAGCGGCCATCTGCACCGCCTCGTCTTCGGTCCGCGCCGTGCAGTTCGGCGGCTGCTTCAGGTCCAGCCGCTGCAGCAGCTGCTGAAATCTTTCGCGGTCTTCCGCCAGGTCGATGCTGTCCGGGCTGGTGCCGATGATCGGCGCCCCGGCCCGTTCCAGCGCCCGCGCGAGCTTCAGCGGCGTCTGCCCGCCGTATTGCACGATCACGCCCTTCGGCTTCTCGCGGGCGATCACCTCGAGCACGTCTTCGAGCGTCAGCGGCTCGAAGTAGAGACGGTCGGACGTGTCGTAGTCCGTCGACACGGTCTCCGGGTTGCAATTGACCATGATGGTCTCGAAGCCTGCGTCGCGCAGCGCCAGCGCCGCGTGCACGCAGCAGTAGTCGAACTCGATACCCTGGCCAATGCGATTGGGCCCGCCGCCGAGAATCATGATCTTGTCGCGGTCGGACGGATCGGCCTCGCACTGTTCCTCGTACGAGGAATACAGGTAGGCGGTCGATGTCGCGAATTCCGCCGCACAGGTGTCCACGCGCTTGAACACGGGCCGCACCTCGGCGTCGTGCCGACGTTGCCGCACGACGCTCTCCTCGGTGCGCAGCAGCCTGGCCAGGCGGCTGTCGGAGAAACCGCAGCGTTTCAGTTCGCGCAGGCTCTCCGGCGACAGGGCCGACAGGCCGGCGGACGTCACGGCTGTTTCGCGCCGCACCAGGTCGGCAATCTGCGCCAGGAACCACGGGTCGATGTTGCTGAGGCGGGCAATTTCTTCGGCGGACAACCCGGCCCGAAACGCGTCCGCCACGTACAGCAGCCGTTCACCGCCCGGCATGCGCAGCTCTTCGCGCAGTTGGTCCAGCTCGTCCTCCGAGGCCTCTTCCGGCAGGCGCTCCACCAACCCGTCGATACCGGTTTCGAGCCCACGCAGGGCTTTTTGCATGGATTCCTGGAACGTCCGGCCGATGGCCATGACCTCGCCCACCGACTTCATTTGCGTGGTCAGCCGATCATTCGCGCCCGGGAATTTTTCGAAGGTAAAGCGCGGAATCTTCGTCACCACGTAGTCGATCGTGGGCTCGAAGGACGCCGGCGTGGCGCCGCCGGTGATGTCGTTCCGCAGTTCGTCCAGCGTGTAGCCGATGGCGAGTTTGGCGGCGATCTTTGCAATCGGGAAACCCGTGGCCTTGGACGCCAGCGCAGAAGAGCGCGACACTCGCGGGTTCATTTCGATGACGAGGATCCGGCCGTCATCGGGACTGACGGCAAACTGCACGTTGGAACCGCCGGTATCGACACCGATTCGCCGCAGCACCGCGATCGACGCGTTACGAAGTTCCTGGTACTCCTTGTCGGTCAGCGTAAGCGCCGGGGCCACCGTTATCGAGTCGCCGGTGTGTACCCCCATCGCGTCGACGTTTTCGATGGAGCACACGATGATGCAGTTGTCGTTGCAATCGCGCACCACCTCCATTTCGAATTCTTTCCAGCCGATGACGGACTCTTCCAGCAGCACTTCCGTCGTCGGCGACAGGTCCAGCCCCCGCGCGACGATCGCTTCGAACTCTTCGCGGTTGTAGGCAATGCCGCCACCGCTGCCGCCGAGCGTGAACGACGGCCGGATGATGGTCGGGAAGCCGATAGCGGTCTGTTTCTGCAGCGCCTCTTCCAGCGAGTGCGCAATGTGCGCGGTCGGGACTTCCAGGCCGATATCGGCCATGGCCTTGCGAAACAGGTCGCGATCTTCCGCCGTGTCGATAGCCTCGCGCGAGGCACCGATCAATTCGACATCGTGCTGTTTCAGCACGCCCTCGCGGACCAGGTCCAGCGCGCAGTTCAAGCCGGTCTGGCCGCCCATGGTCGGCAGCAGCGCGTCGGGCTGCTCCTTCTCGATGACCTTGGCCACGGCCTGCCAGTTCACCGGCTCGATATAGACCGCGTCGGCCATTTCCGGGTCGGTCATGATGGTGGCCGGGTTGGAGTTCACCAGGATGACGCGATAGCCCTCTTCGCGCAGGGCCTTGCACGCCTGGGCACCGGAATAGTCGAACTCGCAGGCCTGCCCGATCACGATCGGACCGGCGCCGATGATCAGGATGCTTTCGATGTCCGTGCGCTTGGGCATGGTCAGCCGGCCTTCGACTGCAGGCGCTCGGCCTGGCGCTCGCGCATGGCCGCGCTGAAGCGGCCGAACAGTGCGCCGGCCTCGTGGGGCCCCGGACTCGCCTCAGGATGGCCCTGAAAACCGTATGCAAAACAATCGGTTCTCTCAATTCCTTGAAGTGAATTATCAAACAAGGAACGATGCGTCGGGCGCAGGTTCGGCGGCAGGCTGGCCTCATCCACTGCAAAGCCATGGTTCTGGCTCGTGATCAGCACACGCCCGGTATCGAGGTCGAGCACCGGGTGATTCGCGCCGTGGTGGCCGAATTTCATCTTGCTCGTCTGCGCGCCGCTGGCGAGCGCCAGCAACTGGTGGCCCAGGCAGATGCCGAACACCGGCACCTCGGCGGCCAGGATCTCCCGGATCGCCTCGATCGCGTAGTCGCAAGGTTCCGGGTCGCCGGGACCGTTGGACAGGAAAACCCCGTCGGGCTTCAGGCCGAGCACTTCCGAAGCCGGCGTCTGGGCCGGCACGACGACGACCAGGCAATTTTCCTCGACCAGCAGGCGCAGGATGTTGCGCTTGATGCCAAAGTCATAGGCCACCACGCTGCAGGGATTTACCCGTTTCACGGGCATCTGCTCCACGTGCGGCCAGTTCTTGCCCATGCTCCACTGGTAGCCCTGCTCGGTGGTCACGACCCGCGCCAGGTCCATGCCCGCCAGGCCGGGAAAACGCCGGGCGTGGGCCACTGCGGTGTCGTCATCGGCAGCGCCGGTCATGATGCAGCCGGACATCGCGCCCTTGTCGCGCAGCAGGCGGGTCAGCTGCCGGGTATCGATGCCGGCGATGGCCACCGTGCCTGCCCGTTGCAGGAAAGCCTGCAGCGGCAGTTCGTCGCGCCAGCTGCTGGCCAGCGCCGGCAAATCGCGAATCACCAGGCCAGATGCATACACCTTGCCGCTCTCGTGGTCGAAACTGTTGGTCCCGGTGTTGCCGATGTGGGGAAAGGTCAGCGTGACGATCTGCCGGCAGTAGGACGGATCGGTCAGGATTTCCTGGTAACCGGTCATCGCCGTGTTGAAGACCACCTCGCCAATGGTCTTGCCCGCAGCGCCGACCGAAATGCCGCGAAAAATCGTGCCGTCTTCAAGGGCCAGCAGGGCCGGCTCTGTCGCCACAGTCACCTCGAGTCTGCGTTTTGTGCAGGTGCGGTCAACGGAAGGGTGCTGTCAGGCTCCCTCCCGCTCACGAATGAATAAGCTGGAACCCGAACTATTCTAGCCGCGCCCGGCCCGGCGGCCAACTGCTTGCTTTGGAATCTGGGGTTAGAGACCAGTTTGGGACACGCCGGCGCCACTCAAAGTACTCACCTGGCCCATTGACAATGGCCCCGGACACGACAGCGACGTCAGAAACCTTATCGCGTCTTAAGACCCAGCACTTCGCGCATGGAGTACCGCCCCGGCCCCTGCCCCACGAGCCAGCGGGCCGCCTGCAGTGCGCCCCGGGCGAACACGTCACGGCTCACGGCATGGTGACCCAGCTCCAGGATTTCTTCGTCGGCTGCCAGCAGCACGCGATGGTCCCCGGCCAGGCTCCCGGCGCGCAGCGACACGAACCCGATCGCGCCAGCCGGCCGGGCGCCGGTCTGTCCGTGGCGGGTGTACACCGCCACATCATCCAGCTTGCGATCACGCGCCGCTGCGGCCGCCTCACCAAGTTGCAGCGCCGTGCCGGACGGTGCGTCGACCTTGTGGCGATGATGGGCCTCAATGATCTCGATGTCGTACTCGGGGCCCAGCGTGCCGGCGGCCAAGCGCACCAGTTCGGTCAACAGGTTCACGCCCAAGCTCATGTTGCGCCCGTATAGCACCGGGATCTGTGCGGCTGCCGACTCCAGCGCGGCCTGGCCCGCTTCTGTCAGGCCCGTCGTGCCCATGACCAGCGGCACGCCTGCAGCAGCGCAGGCGCTCGCGTTGCCGGGTGCCGCCGCGGGTAGCGTGAAGTCAATGGCCACGTCGCAGCCGCCGAGGGCATCGGCGGCCTGGTCCGTAATCACCACGTCGGCGGGCGCCAGGCCAAGGGACGCGTGGGCATCCTGCCCGACGGCCGGGTCGCCGGCTTCGGTCACGGCACCGCCGGTTTCCAGGTCCGTTGCCGCGGCCGCCAGGCGCAGCAGCGCCTGTCCCATGCGCCCGGTGGCGCCCAGAATCGCAACTCGCAACATCTTGTCCCCCGACCCTGATTTCAGGAGGTCATGTTATCGAAGAACCGGCGGACGCCGTCGGTCCACGACGCCCACTTCGGCCGATGCCGGGCGCCATTGTTTTCCAGCGACTCCTCCAGCTCGCGGAGCAGCTCCTTCTGGCGGGCGTTCAGATTCACCGGGGTTTCCAGGTCGACCCGGCAGTACAGGTCGCCGGTCGCCTGGCTGCGGACCGGTTTCACACCTTTGCCCCGCAACCGGAACAGCTTGCCGGACTGGGTTTCGGCGGGAATCTTCAGCGTGACCTCGCCGTTCAGCGTCGGTACCTGCACCGCGCCCCCCAGCGCCGCGGTCGCAAACCCAATCGGCACCGAACACGCCAGGTCGGCGCCGTCCCGCTCGAACAACGGGTGCGGCTTGATGTGAATGTCCACATAGAGATCGCCGGGCGGCCCGCCGTTCTGGCCGGCCTCGCCCTCACCGCCCAGGCGAATGCGGTCGCCGTTGTCCACCCCGGGCGGTACCTTGACTGCCAGGGTCTTCTCCGACCGGACGCGGCCCTCGCCGCGGCACGTCTTGCAGGGGTCTTCGATGATCGCACCCACGCCGCGACATTTCGGGCAGGTTTGCTGGACGGAGAAAAATCCCTGCTGCATGCGAACCTGGCCGCTGCCGCCGCACGTGGAACAACTGGTTTTGCCGGTACCGGGTTTTGCGCCCGAACCGTCGCAGGTGTCGCAGGTGTTCAGGGTGGGAATCGTGATGTTGACGGTGTCGCCGAATACCGCGGTCTCGAGATCCAGGTCGAGCTCGTAACGCAGGTCGGCGCCGCGGAACACGGTGCGGCGACCGCGCCGGCCGCCGCCGCCGAAAATATCGCCGAACACGTCGCCGAAAATGTCGCCGAAGGCGTCACCCGGGCCGAAGCCGCCACCGCCACCCGCTGCGGCATCGACACCCGCGTGCCCGAACTGATCGTACGCCGCGCGCTTGTCGGCATTGCTGAGGATTTCGTAGGCCTCTTTGGCCTCCTTGAAATTCGCTTCGGCGTCGGCATCGCCCGGGTTGCGGTCCGGGTGGTGCTTCATCGCGAGGCGCCGGTAAGCCTTCTTCAGCGTCGCATCGTCGGCCGATCGATCGACGCCCAGCACCTCGTAATAATCGCGCTTGGCCATCCGGCCTCCTGTCCGCACCAATGCGTCAGCCCGGCTGGTAGCTCACTACCCGGGCCCGTGTTGCCGGCAAGTACGCGCCGCGTCAGGCGGCGCCGGACTTGCCTTCCTTATCATCAACCTCCTCGAACTCCGCGTCTACGACACCGGAGTCGTCGGCCTGGCCACCGGTCTGTTCAGCCGCCGCCTCGCCGGTTGCCTGGGCCTGCTCGTAGGCCTGCTGGGCGACGTTCGCCGATGCGGCGCTCAGCGCCTGCACCTTCGCTTCGATGGCGGCCTTGTCTTCGCCCTTCAGGGCTTCTTTCAGGTCGTTGCAGGCGGCTTCGACGTTGGCACGATCTTCCGCGCTGACCTTGTCACCGAGATCGGCCAGGGATTTCTCCGCCGCATGAATCAGCCCGTCCGCCTGGTTGCGCACGTCCACCAGTTCACGGAACTTGCGATCTTCTTCCGCATGGGCTTCGGCATCGTTGACCATTCGGCTGATCTCATCGTCATTCAGGCCACTGGACGCCTTGATCACGATCTTCTGTTCCTTGCCGGTCGCCTTGTCCTTTGCGGACACGTTCAGGATGCCGTTCGCGTCGATATCGAAGGCAACCTCGATCTGCGGCAAGCCACGCGGCGCCGGCGGGATGTCCGTCAGGTCGAACCGGCCCAGCGACTTGTTGTCGCCCGAACGTTCGCGTTCGCCCTGCAGCACGTGAATCGTCACCGCGGTCTGGTTGTCGTCGGCCGTCGAGAACACCTGGTCCGCCTTGGTCGGAATCGTCGTGTTCTTGTCGATCAGCCGCGTCATGACCCCACCCAGCGTTTCGATACCGAGCGACAGCGGCGTGACGTCGAGCAGCAGCACGTCTTTCACTTCACCGGACAGCACACCCGCCTGGATCGCGGCGCCGATGGCCACGGCCTCGTCCGGGTTCACGTCCTTGCGCGGCTCGCTGCCGAAGAAATTCTTCACCGCATCCTGCACCTTCGGCATGCGCGTCTGGCCCCCGACGAGGATCACGTCGTCCACGTCGCCAACTTTCAGACCGGCATCGGCCAACGCCGTCTTGCACGGACCGATGGTGCGCGTGACGAGATCGTCCACCAGTGACTCGAGCTTTGCCCGCGTCAGCTTGATGTTCAGGTGCTTCGGCCCGCTCGCGTCCGCCGTGATGTACGGCAGGTTCACTTCGGTCTGCTGGCCGGAGGACAACTCAATCTTGGCTTTTTCGGCCGCCTCCTTCAGGCGCTGCATCGCCAGCGGATCCTGGCGCACGTCCACGCCGCTCTCTTTCTCGAACCCGCTCGCCAGGTACTCGATGATCCGCAGGTCGAAGTCTTCACCGCCAAGGAAAGTGTCGCCATTGGTCGCCAGCACTTCGAACTGGTGCTCGCCGTCGATTTCGGCAATCTCGATGATGGAAATATCGAAGGTGCCGCCACCCAGGTCATACACCGCAATCTTGCGATCGCCACGGCGCTTGTCCATGCCGTAGGCCAGCGCCGCCGCCGTGGGCTCATTGATGATGCGCTTGACCTCCAGGCCGGCGATCTTGCCGGCATCTTTCGTGGCCTGGCGCTGCGAGTCGTTGAAATATGCGGGCACGGTGATCACCGCTTCGGTGACCGGCTCGCCGAGATAATCCTCGGCGGTCTTTTTCATTTTCATCAGCACCCGCGCGGAGATTTCCGGCGGCGCCATCTTGTTGCCGTTCACATCCACCCAGGCGTCGCCGTTGTCGGCCTTCACGATGCTGTAGGGCACCATCTCCATGTCGCGCGCCACGACCTCGTCGTCGAAGCGCCGGCCGATCAGCCGCTTCACGGCAAACAGTGTATTGGCCGGGTTGGTCACCGCCTGGCGCTTGGCCGGCTGGCCGACCAGGACTTCGTCGTCTTTCGTGAACGCAACGACAGACGGCGTGGTGCGATCGCCCTCGCTGTTTTCGATCACCTTCGCCTGGTCGCCTTCCATGATGGCGACACAGGAGTTGGTGGTCCCCAGGTCAATACCGATGACTTTGCCCATAACTGTCTCCGTTGGCGCTCGCGCCGTCCCAGCAAAATTCCGCAGTGTTCGTCGTCAACTTCCGATGTGGGGGAAGCTGGCAACGGTTTCAAGCGTTGTCTGCGCCGCTTCCAGCGTCCGCCGGCGCCGGCGGTTCGGCCGCGACGATGACCCTGGCCGGTCGCAACAGCCGACCGTTCAGCGTGTAACCCTTTTGCACCACCGTCAGCACGGTGCCCGGCTCCGCGCTGTCCGAAGGCCGCGTGGCCATGGCCTCGTGGAGCTGCGGGTCGAAAGGTTCACCGAGCGGGTCTACCGGGCCCACGCCGAACTTGTCCAGCGTGGTGAACAGCAGCCGCAGGGTCGCCTGTCCACCCTCCAGCAGCGCGTCGGCTGTAGCGTCGGCCCCGGCGGACACGCCCATCTCGAGACTGTCCACCACTGCGAGCAGCTCGCTCGCAAATCGTTCGATACCGTAGGCCCTGGCGTTTTCCACCTCGCGCGCGGAACGCTTGCGCAGGTTGTCCAGTTCGGCGGCGGTGCGCAGGTAGCGATCGCGCGCCTGGTCCACCTCCGCCTGCAGCCGCTCGATGTCCGCCGCGGTGACCGCCCCGGCGTCGGGCGCCGGCGCCTCGGCCGCGGCCTTATCGCCCGAATTCTCGGTCATGCCGGGTGTCTCCCCAGGGGTCAATGGGCACGCCAAAGCGCGCCGGGTTCAGCGTCTGTCCGAAATCTGGGGGCTAGTGCGAGGAATTCAAGGCCGCGCCCACGAGCTTGGCCGTGATGTCGACGATGGGGATCACCCGCTCGTAGGCCATGCGCTGGGGCCCGATCACGCCAAGCACCCCAACCACCTGGCCGTCCACGGAATAGGCAGAGGTCACGAGGCTGCAGTCATCCAGCAGCTGGTAGCCGGATTCCTCGCCGATAAAGATCTGCACGCCATCAGACACTATGCTGCGGTCCAGCAAACGAAGCAGGTCGCGCTGCTCGTTAAAGGCTTCGAACAGCTGTTTCAGCGTGTCGACATTCGACAGCTCATCGCAGTCCATCAGCTTGGTCTCGCCGGAGATCACGAAGCCGGACTGCTCGAGTTCCAGGTCCAGGGCCTTCTGCGCGATCGCGACCGCATCGATCAGCAGGTCGTTCATGGTCTCGCGCATGCCATGCAGCCGCTGCACCACGTCGGCCCGGATTTCCCGCAGTTCCCGACCCTGGTAGTGCTCGTTCAGGAAGTTCGCCGCCCGCTGCAGTTCGTCGGCGGAATGATCGCGCTCCATCTGCAAAATGCGGTTCTGCACTTCCTTGTCGTTGACCACGAGGATGGCGAGCACGCGGCGGTCCGACAGCGGCAGAAACTCGACCTGCCGCAACTTCATCTGGCTCTGCCGGGGCAGCGTGACGACCGAGGCCAGGCTGGTGATCGCCGACAGCGCACCGGAGGCCCGTGCAGCCAGCGATTGAGAGCCCGCCGCGCTTTCCTCTTCCAGCTGCGCCTGGAGCCGGTGCAGTTCCCGGCTGCGCAGCGGCTGCAGCTTGACCAGCGTGTCAACGAAGAAGCGATAACCCTTTGCCGTCGGCACCCGGCCGGCCGACGTGTGCGGGGCAGACACGAAACCGAGCTCTTCCAGGTCCGCCATCACGTTGCGGATGCTGGCGGGGCTCAGCGACAGACCGGACTGACGCGCCAGGGTGCGCGACCCGACCGGCTGCCCTTCCCGGATGTAATGCTCCACGAGCGCGCGCAAGATGCGCCGCGCGCGATCTGTCGGCTCACCAATGTCGGG
Organism: Chromatiales bacterium; assembly: GCA_020351875.1. Lineage (GTDB taxonomy): Bacteria > Pseudomonadota > Gammaproteobacteria > Steroidobacterales > J054. Next base: position 821,058 of record CP070671.1, read on the forward strand.
ATCGGGAGACATGCATCAATTCCGGGCGCAGTTTCGCGCGTGATATGGCTGTTAGGAAGCTAGCCACGGCGCCGAAAAGCTGTCAAGACGAACTCCTGGTGCCGACCCCCTTGCCGGGCCGCAGACAGCAGGGCTAATGTTGCCGGGCATGGTGCAATCGGGCATCGGCGGGCCGCACCGGACATAAGCTGCTCATGGCCAGGTTATTTACCAATATTGCGCTGACCGGGAACTGGCGCGACCCGAAGGCGGGGGAATCCATTGCCACCCTGTCCGCGCACCTGCTCGAACGGGGTTGCTCGGTGAACGTGGGCGGTGCCTATCGGGGCCCCGAGCTGCCGGGCACGGTGCGCCGCGCCGACGACGACACGCTGATGGACGGCGCGGAACTCATGATCGCGGTGGGTGGCGACGGCACCATGCTGTACGCCGCGCGCTTCGCCGTCGACGCTACGGTGCCGCTGCTGGGAATCAATCGTGGCCGGCTCGGTTTCCTGGCCGACGTGAGCCCGGCAGAGATGCTGGCGGCCGTCGACCAGGTGCTGGCCGGCGACTGCGAGCGCGAGCAGCGCCGCCTGCTGCACGCGGAGGTCGAGTCCGAAAGCGGCAACGCATCGGGCACGGCGCTGAACGATGTCGTGGTCAAGCGCCTGGACTCCGGACGCATGTTCGAATTTCAGACCCTCGTCAATGACGTGTACGTGAACACGCACGGCGGTGATGGTTTTATCGTCGCCACCCCCACCGGCTCCACTGCCTATGCGCTGAGCTGCGGCGGCCCGATCCTGACACCCCAGCTCGACGCGCTGGTGCTCGCCCCGATCTGTCCGCACACGCTGAGCGACCGCCCGATCGTGATTCCCGGCAACAGCCGCGCGGAGATTCGCCTGCGTGAACGGGACGAAGATGCGGCCGCCGTGTGCTGCGACGGCGACGTGATCGGCCACATTGGCGCCGGTGATCGCCTGCTCGTGACCGCCAGTGACGCCCGCCTGGAACTCATTCACCCGCCCGGCTACGACTTCTATGAAATCCTGCGCGGCAAACTCCACTGGGGCCGCAGCAACCGGCAGTCGCAGCGCCCGGGCTGAATGGCGGTGCTGAGCAGCCTGCACATCCGGAACCTGGCCGTGGTCGCCACGGCAGACCTGGAATTTGCCGACGGGCTCACCGTGATGACGGGCGAGACCGGCGCCGGAAAATCCATCCTGGTGGATGCGCTGGCGCTGGCGCTGGGGGCCCGCGGCGAAGCGCGGCTGGTGCGCAGCGGCGCAACCCGCGCCGAGATTTCCGCCGTGTTCGACACCGCCACGCTGCCTGCCGCCGCCCGCACGTGGCTGACCGAACAGTCCCTCGACCTCGACGAAGACTGCGTGGTGCGTCGAATCGTGACTGCCGAAGGGCGCTCGCGGGGCTTCATCAACGATCAACCGGTCAGCATGCAGTCGCTGCGCGACCTCGGCGAATGCCTGCTCGACCTGTGCGGCCAGCAGGCGCACCTGCAACTGCGCCATGCGGCGGCGCAGCGCCAACTGCTGGACCAGTTCGGCGGTCACGCGGAGCTCGCCGATTCCGTGCCACTGGCACATGCACAGTGGCGCCGCGCGCGCGACGAACTGAGTGCGCATGATGAAACAACCCGCGACCGCGAACAGCGCGAGGACCTGCTGAGTTTTCAGCTCCAGGAACTCGTCAGTCTGGACCTACAGGCAGGCGAGTACCCGGAACTCGAACAACTGCACAGGGTGCTGGGTGCCGGTCAACGCATCGAGGCGGGCCTGCAGGATGCATTGACGGCCCTTTACGATGCCGATGACGGCGCCGCACAACAGGTCCTCGCGCGTGCCGCGCGCCAGCTGGGGGAGCTGGCCGACACCGACCCAAGCATCGGCCCGGTGGCGCAGCTAGTGGCGGAAGCCGACGTCCTGGTCAGCGAAGCGGCAACCGCCGTACGCGAACGTCTCGCGGCGCTGGATCACGACCCCGCCCGCGAGGCGGAAGTCAGCCAGCGCCTGTCGGATACTCGAGCGCTGGCCCGCAAGCACCGCGTGGAGCCCGACGACCTGCCGGCGCTGCACGCCAGGCTGGCAGAAGAACTCGATTCGATTACGCACAGCGAGACGCGACGCGCCGAGCTGGTTGCGAAACTGGAGGCCAACGCGCTGGCGCTGGAAGAAGCCGCCGCGGCGCTCAGCGCGGCCAGGCAGGCGGCGGCTGGCCGCCTCGCCGTGCAGGTCACCGAGCACATGCAGGCGCTGGGCATGCCCGGCGGGCGCTTCGAAGTCGAACTGCTGCCGCTGGACGCGGCCGAGGCGGGCGCTCACGGTGCAGAGACCGTCGCATTCATTGTTGCGGCAAACCCCGGCCAGGCGGGCGGCCCGCTGGGGCGTGTCGCGTCCGGTGGAGAACTATCGCGCATCAGCCTGGCGCTGCAGGTGGCAGCGCGCGCGAAGGGCTGCGCAGCCACGCTGATTTTCGATGAAGTGGACAGCGGCGTTGGCGGTCGCGTGGCCGAGATGGTCGGCCAGCAGCTACATGCACTGGCCGGCCGCGGGCAGGTGCTGTGCGTGACCCACCTGCCGCAGGTTGCGAGCCAGGCAGATCATCATTTCCGGGTCAGCAAGCACACCGACGGAAAAGACACCGCGACGGCCGCGGTCGCCCTGGACGAGGGCGAACGCGTGGAAGAACTCGCCCGCATGCTCGGCGGCCTGAAAATTACCCAGCGCACGCGCGACCACGCGCGGGAGATGCTGGCCGCTGCAGACTTGCGCGAAGCGGGCTAGCCTGCGTCCCTTCCCTGTTCCCCATCGGGTATCATCTCGCGCCGATCGTCCGCCACGCATCGCCGCCTCACCACAGCATGGAACCTTTGTCCGCACTGACCAGACCGAAATTATTGATAGCTGCACTCGTCGGCGTCTGTTTGCTGGCGGGCTGTGTCTATCGTGTGGACGTGCAGCAGGGCAACCTGCTCGAGTACTCGGACATCCAGGCGGTGAAACCCGGCATGACGCGCAGCCAGGTGCGCTTTCTGCTCGGCACGCCGGTGGTGGACGATCCCTTCGACAAGGACCGCTGGGATTACATCTATTACTTCCGCAAAGGCCGCGGCAAGCGAGCCGATCAGCGCTGGCTGATCGTGCTGTTCAGCGATGATCGCGTGACCGAGATTCGGCGCGACGTGCAGGTCGAACCCAGCTGATCACTCTTTCGCCGGCGGCGGCCGGCTCAACATGGTCTCCCCGCGCGCCGCCAGTTCCCGGCGCGCGTCCCGCGGTTCGCGTTGCAACGGGCGCAGTACTTCCACCCGGTCGCCGGCTGCCAGGCGATAGTCGTCCGCGACGACGCTGCCGTACACGGCCAGCGGCGCAGTGATCAGTTCGATATCCGGAAACCGCGCATCCAGTTGCGCGCGTTCAATCGCCTGTCGCGCCGTCGTGCCTGGCGGCACTTGCAGCGACACGAGTTCCTGGCGCGTCGCCGATGCACACGCGACTTCTATCGCGATCGCATCCTTGTCAGCCATAAACCTCGGCGGCACGCGACACGAATGCGTCGACGAGCCGATTGCAGGTTTGCTCGAAAGCCGCACCCAGCACCAGGTCCTTCAAGGGATTGGAAAATGCGAAACGCATCTGCAAGTCGATCTGGCAACCGTTGTCGCCCAGCGGCGTGAAGCGCCAGTCGCCGTGCAGCTCGCTGAACGGCCCCTCGACGAGTTCCAGGGTCATCGCCTCGGGCGGGTCGAGCCGGTTACGCGTGGTCAACCCGCCGGTCAACGGACCCATGGCCATTTCCAGGCGCCCGGTCAGCGCCTTGTCGTCGCGGTCGAGCAGTTGCGCGTCGGCACACCACGGCACGAAGTCGGGGTAACTCTCGACGTCGGCAACCAGGTCGAACATCTGTGCCGGCGTGTAGGGGACGATCACACTGCGATGCAGTTCGCGCACGACCTCAGCCCAGGACGCCAATCGCGTTCAGAAACACCAGCACGACGGCGACCGGCGCTGCATAGCGCGTCAGCACCCGCCACAAGCCATACACAGTGCCCGCCTCGGGATCCAGCTCATCCGCGCTGGAGTTGCTGCACATGACCCAGCCGGCGAAGATCGTGATCAGGAAGCCACCGGCGGGCAGCATGATGTTCGAGGTCAGGTAATCGATATTGTCGAAGAACGTACCGCGCAGGAAACGGAGGTCCGCCAGCACGTTGAAGGACAGCACCGTGAGGAATCCCAGCGCCCAGATCGTGCCACCGGCTAACAGCGCTGCCGCCCCGCGCCGCATCGCGTGCCCCTCCATTAGCCAGGCGACGACTGGCTCCATCAGGCTGATGGCGGAGGTCAGGCCGGCGAACGCCAGCAACAGGAAAAAGGCGGTGCCGACGAAGACGCCGCCCGGCATCTTGGTCAATGCCAGCGGCAGCGTCTGGAACACCAGGCCCGGCCCCTCGGCAGGATCAAGATTGTTCGCGAACACGATCGGAAAGATCACGATGCCCGCCAGCAGTGCAATCGCGGTGTCGGCGCTGACCACTGCTACGGAGGTCTTGATGATCGATTCTTCCTGCGGCAGGTAGGCCCCGTAAGCCATCACGGCACCCATGCCGACACTCAGGGAGAAAAAGGCCTGGCCCATCGCGGCCAGCACGCTGCTGCCGGTCAACGCGTCGAAATCGGGCCGGAACAGGAAGTCGAGACCTTCGGCAAAACCACCAAAGCTGATCGAATAGCCGAGCAGCGCGAGCATGATCGCAATGAGCGCGGGCACCATGATGCGCACGGCCCGCTCCAGCCCCTTTTCGACCCCCCGCGCCACCACGAAGATCGTGATGCCCATGAACAGCGTGTGCCAGCCGGTGAGTATCCACGGGTTAGCCACTAGTCCGCCGAACAGCTCGCCCAGCGCGGCGGCATCGGCGCCGGCGAACGTATCCTGCGCTGCCAGCACCATGTAATGGAGGGTCCAGCCGGCAATCACGCTGTAAAAAGACAGGATCAGGAAACCGCAGGCCATGCCGATCACACCCACCAATGCCCAGCGCTGCGACCCGGCCTCTTCCCGCCCGAGCAGGGCCATGGTGGTGATCGGGTTGCGCCGGCCACGGCGCCCCAGCAGGATTTCCGCCATCATGATGGGCAGGCCGATGCCGAACACGCACAGCAGGTAGATGAGCACGAACGCGCCGCCGCCGTTCTGGCCGGCAACATAGGGAAACTTCCAGATGTTGCCGAGGCCTACTGCGGACCCTGCGACCGCGAGCACGAAGGCGAGCCGCGAAGACCACTGACCGTGTAGAGACGCCCGCGGTGTGGCAGGGTCGGCGGATTCCGCCATCGGCTTTTCCGGCGCTGCGAAAGTTGGCAGGATTGTGCGGCATCCCCTGAACCTCCACAACCGATTGCGACGACGGAGCGCATGAGCAAGAGCGCCACAAAGAAAAAGCCCGGCAGCGACAGGATCGCTGAAAATCGCAAGGCCCGGCATGACTATTTCATCGAAGAGCAGCTCGAAGCGGGGCTGTCGCTGGAGGGATGGGAGGTCAAGAGCCTGCGCGCGGGCCGCGGCAACCTGGCAGAGAGCTACGCGGTGATCCGCGACGGCGAGATTTTCCTGCTCGGCGCCCACATCGCGCCGCTGCCCTCGGCATCGACCCACGTGCGTGCAGACCCCGTGCGCACCCGGCGGCTGCTGCTGCATCGTCGGGAAATCGACCGGCTGATCGGCGCCGTCGAGCGCAAGGGCTACACGCTCATCCCGCTGGCGCTGTACTGGCAGCGCGGCCGGGTGAAACTCGCGCTGGGCCTGGGCCGCGGCAAGAAACAGCACGACAAGCGGGCCGCCACCAAGGACCGGGACTGGCAGCGGCAGAAAGCGAGGATCCTAAAAGCTAAATAAAACATCAGCTAATATCGTTTTCCTAAAGCTTTTTGTCGCTTGAAATCGGCCCGCTGCGGCCCCACATATAGGAAACAGTCGGCTTCGCGGGGCAAGGGTCTGCGGTAGAATGATTGAACTGGGGGCGATCGGTTTCGACGAGGGTCGCGAAACTCCAGGTGCATGTCGAGGTGCAGTGACCTCGTAAATCCATCTGCAAACTTATAGTTGCCAACGACGACAACTACGCACTCGCCGCCTAAAACCCGGTAGGGTGCCGTCTGACCGGAGCCGTGCTTGTGCGTCCGTCATCAGACGTCATCTCTCACAAGATCGCCGCAAAGCTCGTCCGGGGTGGAGCGGTTAAAACTTAACCGGAATCGCCGTTCGTCTTCCCTGCCCATCGGGTAGCGGCCGGTTAAATTAATTGATGCGGATAAGCATGTAGATCCTGGGGCGGAGGGCTCGCGGACGCGGGTTCGATTAGTGAAATGGTCGCCACGGGGAGTGATCCCCGACGGAAAAGAGGGCTCATACGGTGAACGCTAAGGGGCATTGCCCTATGCCAACGCCGTCCGGTGAATGGGAAACCAGTAAGCCGGCTAGAGACTCATAGGCTCCTAAGGCCTTACGGCAATGGAGTACTAGGGTGGACAGGTTGAAGACTCGACCTGCCCACAACACGCCCTCCCCTGCAGACAACTGCAGGTGAAGGAATAGTCCGGCCCGTATTGAAAGATACGGAACAGCTGTCCCGCCGCCTCCACCACTCTGAAACCCGGCGAAAAGCCGGGTTTTCTTTATTGCCTTGAGCTGTCTCGACCGTGACTCTTGGGGGGTGAACAGGCTAGATTGCTGTCAGGCAGCCTACATTGCGGGCCTGATCGATGCAGACGGGACCGTCACCCTGACCCGCAGGCACCGCAACGAGACACGCCACGCCGCCGTCTATCTGAGCAACACGGACCGACAATTGCTCGAATACGTGTTGCGAACGGTCGGCGCCGGCAAGATCACTAATAAACGCTCGGTGGGGCGACGACACCGCCCGAGCTATGCCTACGCCATCACTAATCGACAGGCCGTCCGCCTGCTTGCGGATATCGAACCCTTCCTGCTCACGTATAAAGGTGATCGAGCGCGTTTGATACTTAGAGACTATATCGTCCTGACGCCCAGGAACGGTCATTACCCAGCCGAGATTAAGGCCGCCAGGCGGCGCTTTGAAGCCGCCGTTCTGGCCATTCGACCAACGCCGTGTGATTGCGCACTACCCGCTCTCCCGGAGCGAGAGCACTACTGAAGCCTCTTTGTGCCACCGCACCGTTGGCTTATCCTGCTGGCACTAAAGGCGAGCCTCGCCGAGGTTGAATCGAGTGCTGAAAGGCAAAGCCGACTGGAAGAATCACGGCGTCCGCGTGATCCGCAGCGACCAGCTGGATCCGAATACGCCCCAGACGCCCGGCATGCATCGCCTGGCGGCGGTCACCGCCACCTCGGCCCATGCACAAAAAATCTGGGCCGGCACCGTCACGATTGAACCGAATGCGAAGACCGGCGCCCATCACCACGGCGAACTGGAAAGCATCATCTACGTCGTGTCGGGCCGCGCGCGCATGCGTTGGGGCGAGCACCTGGAATTCACGGCGGAAGCCGGACCCGGCGATTTTATTTTCGTCCCACCCTTCGTCCCCCACCAGGAAATCAACGCCGCCGCCGCCGAACCCCTGCAGTGCGTGCTGGTGCGCAATGACCAGGACCCGGTGGTGGTGAACCTGGACATCGATGCGGTCGCAGAGCCACAGGAAGTGACCTGGGTCGATCCGCACCATCCGCGGGACTAGCGGTCACCCCGTAACACGGAGCACCACCAACGTTCGATCATTGCAGGGCCCGCTGCTGTAACCGGCCAGCGCCTTGCGAATCTGCGCGATCAGGTCGTCAACGGTCCCACCAGGAACAGCTTCCAGGGCGGCCTGTATCCCGTCGATGCCGAAACGCTTGCGCTCAGCACTCACTGCATCCCTGACACCGTTCGACGCAACGATGATGGTGTCGCCCGGCTCCAGTGCAACCGCTGTGGCCTCGGGCACGTCTCGAGTGCGCCCCAGGCCCAGCGGTTGACCGTCGGTCTGGAGTTTCTCGACGGGGCCCCCGCGTCGCGCCATCAGCACGTCCTGGCCGAGCCCCAGGACCTCTGCCCGGGCCGGGTCGCCATCCAGCTTCACCAGGCAGACCCGCACCGGGCCGATGTCCGGTAAGTCATCATGCACGAACTGGTCGAGGTACCCGGCAAGCTTGCGCAGGTCGCACGGCGTTTCTATGTCGGCCCGGAATGCGGCCCGCAACTGATTGTCGTGCACCGTTGCCGCAAGTCCGGTTCCCGGCACGTCGAAGAAGGCCAGGACGACGCCCGCGGGCATTTTTGGGTCGCCAACCGTGGCGGGTAGCTGCACCGCGTCGTAGAACTCACCGCCCACCTCTTCCGCCGGTTCCTGCCAGGCGCGTAAGGTAAAGCCCGTTGGTGCCGGCAGCTGCGCGGGCATAGTCATCGCGCGTATCGATCGCGCAATGCGCAGGTCTTCACGCTCCGACGAGAACGATTGCAGCGCGCGGCGCATGCGCTCGAGCGTCGCGGTGAGATCGCGGATCTCGGTAATGTCGGAATCCACCGTTTCGACCCGCTCGAAATCCAGGCGCTGCATGCGATGCCCCCGCTCGTTCAGTTCTTCCAGCGGCGTGGCATAGCGGGCTGCAAGCCTGAAGGCCCGCCAGATGGCGAGCAGCACGAATATTCCAGTCGCAGCGAGCACGATGCGATTGGTATTGGGCAGGCCATCGAGGAGCTGTTCCTCGGGCAGCACGGAGCCGACCCAGATGTTGTCGGATGTGCGCAGCTTGGAACGCTCGAGGGCACCCCACCACCTTTCACCATCGTGCTCGAAAGGCACGGCCGCACCCAGCGCGCTGCCGCCTTTGGCAATTGCCTGGTTGACGAAGCTGGCAACCGGACCGCCGAGTTCCTGCGGCGGAGTCAGCACGAATTCCACCATAGTCTGCTCGTCGTCGAAACGCGCGTCCGCGGGCAAGCCCACCACGACCAGGCCCATCGGGTCCGCCGGCTTGCCACGCAGTACGAACACCTTGCCGCGCTCGCCGATCTCCAGCGTGGACGTGAACTTGCTGATCTCCGACAGGGTGATATCCGCTCCCAGCACGATCACGCGCCCGGAGGCGAGTCGATGCGCAATGCTGGCGGTAACCCCTGGCTCCTGCGTGGTGAAGAACCTGTACGGTGCGGTCCAGTGCACGAGTTCGTGCGCGGGTGCGTCTGGGCCCAGCTGTTCGAAGCGCTGCATCGCCCCCTGGTGCCAGGGCCTCTGCCTTGCGTCGTAATCGAGATCGCGACGCTGGACCGGCTTGACCTTTGCCCCGGCCTGCCATTCACGCCAGTCTGCGGCCCCTCCCCAGGTCTCCGGGCGTGTTTGTCGACTTTGCCAACGATCATCCGTTCTCATCAGCATGTATTCGTCACCATTCGCATGCGCATAGAGCATGGACGACAACTGCGGAATGCCTGCTACCAACGGTGCGAAATAATCATCGAGCCGCGCGATCGGGAAGTTCTCGAAGCCACCGCCATGCACGCGCTCCGCGGTAATCTCGATGGCCAGCTGCACGGGTTCGAAAAAGCTCATCACGCGCGCGTCGGTGGTAGCGATGATGCGCTTGGTCAGGGACCCGGACAGGCCCTCCAAGACCCGGCCGGTAGCCACGACGGATACCATGAGCAGACATGCGCCCAGCAGCAGCACACCCGCTGTCACGTTCAGCAACAGGCTGCGCTGGAAAGGCACTCCCTTTCTGGACATCCCGACTCCCAAACTGGTCCCGGGCCATGACACGCCGTGGCGTGGGCGCACAATATAATCCCTCGCCGTGGCAAGCTCGACAGTAAGAAGAATTTTCGCCCGCTCCCGGCCCCGCTCCACCCTGCAACGTGCACTGGCGGAACGGTTGCAGACGCACGAGCAGGAGCGCGCCCAGGGCACCCGTAACCCGGTGATCGTGATACCGGGCGTGCTCGGCTCGAAACTGGTGGCTGCAGACACATCGCGCTCGGTGTGGGGCGAATGGCGTCCCGGATTCACCGACCCGGCATCCGGGGAAGGCGCACAGCTTTTTGGTTTGCCGGTCGCCCTGGGCACGCCGCTCGACCAGTTGCACAGCAAGAGCCGGGTAGCCGGCACCCTGGGCCGCGTGCGCGGTTCCATCGCCGGCGTACCGGTGAAGATCACCGCCTATGGTGACGTGATGAGCGCGATGGGCGTCGAAAGCTACGCCGACACGTTCAAGGAAGATCGCAGTGTGGCAGCGCATTCCGGGGCGGCCGCCTTCGAATTCAGCTACGACTGGCGCCGCAGCCTGGACGAATGTGCGCGCGATTTCGAAGCCTTCGTGCTGCGCGCCACGCGCTTCCTGCAAATACAACGCGGTTCCAGCGAACCGATTCGTTTCGACGTAGTGGCCCACTCGATGGGGGGGCTGGTGCTGCGGTACTTCCTGCAGTACGGCGGCCAGCTGCTGCCCTATGACGGCTCGCGGCCCAGGCTCACCTGGGCCGGCGCGGCACACATCGAACATGCCGTCATCATCGGCACGCCGAATGCGGGGTCAGTCACCATGGTCGAACGGCTCGTGCAGGGCATACCCGGCAACCCGGTGCATCCGACCTACGGGCCCGTGCTGGTGGGCACCTTTCCCTCCGGCTACCAGCTGCTGCCCCGCGCCCGCCACCGGCCATACGCCGCGAGCCGCGACGAGGTCGACATCCTGGATCCGGACTTCTGGCTGGCGCGGGACTGGGGCATCACCGCGACTTGGCTGAAGGAGGAACGCGCCCGGCAACTGCCGGAAATCGCCACGGAAGCGGGTCGTCTGGAAGTGGCGGAGGATCACTTTCGCAAATGCCTGGCCAGCGCCCGACTGTTCCAGGACGCGATGGACCAGCCGCTGGCAGGCATGCCCCGGCACCTTCAGTTCCATCTGTTCGTCGGCGAGGCTCAGAAAACGCCACTGACATTCGCCGGGCAAAAAGGCGATCACCAGGTGACCTGGGCCAGCCACGGGCCCGGCGACGGCACGGTCCTGGCGAGCAGCGCCCGGCTGCGCGAACCCGGCGGCGCTGAACCCATCCCGTGGCGCAGCGTGACACCGCTACGAAGCAATCACATGGGCCTGCTGAAAGACCCGGCGCTGCTGCTGGGTGTGCTGGACCTGCTGGGGCAACACGAGGCTGTGGGAGCAAGCTGAGGGTGCGCTTGCCGGGGCGTTGCGCGCCGGAACCGTCCTGCGACCACCGTTGGGGGAAAACTCGGCGGCGCCTGTCAGCCGGCGCTGCTCGCGCTGCCGTCTTTGGCCAGCAGGCCGATGAATTCGTCGGCCGGCAGCGGTTTGCTGAACAGGAAGCCCTGGATCTGGTCGCACTCGTGCTGGCGCAGGTAGTCGAGCTGTTCTTCCAGTTCCACGCCTTCCGCAACCACCTGCAACCCCAGCTCCTTGCTCATGGCGATGATCGCGCTGCAAATCGCAGCATCCTGCCGGTTCACGTGCAGGTTGCGGACGAAAGACCGGTCGATCTTCAGCGACTGCAGCGGGAACTGGGTCAGGTAACTCAGGGACGAGTAACCGGTGCCGAAGTCGTCGACGGTCAGCTTGATGCCGGCTTCTCTGAACTTACGCAACACGTCACGCGTCTCGTCCACGTTCTGCATCAACAGGCTTTCGGTGATCTCGACCTCGAGGCACTGGGCCTTCAGTCCGGCGGCCCAGATGATTTGCAGCACGGAATCCAGCAGGTCGCTCTGCGTGAATTGCTGGCTCGACACGTTCACCGCCACCGTCAGATCGTCGAATCCCGCTGCATGCCAGGCCTTGAGTTGCCGGCAGGTTTCCTCCACCACCCAGCGCCCCAGGGGCAGGATCAGCCCGGTCTCTTCGGCCAGCGGCACGAACTCGCCCGGCGATATCCACCCGCGCTCCGGGTGCTGCCAGCGCAGCAGGGCTTCGCAGCCCACCACCTGCCACGACGCGATGTCGACCTTGGGCTGGTAGTGCAACGAGAACGCACCCTCTTCCAGCGCCGCACGCAGCTCGTTCTCCAGGTCGAGGCGCTCCAGCGACCGCGTGTTCTTGCTGCTGCTGAAAAAGCGATGTCCGTTGCGGCCGGCGGCCTTCGCCTGGTACATGGCCATGTCCGCATGCATCAGCAATTCTTCCATCGAACGGCCATGATCCGGGTACATGGCCACCCCGATACTCGGCGTGATCACGAACTGGTGGCCTTCATAGCTGAACGGCTCCGTCAGCGCAGCGCGGATGCGGGTCACGATCTTTTCGACTTCGCCGACTTCATCCAGGCCCGCAATCAGGATCACGAATTCGTCGCCGCCCAGGCGCGCCAGTTCCGTCGGCTGCGGGATGTCGAGCCGTATCCGACCCACTGTATCCTCGAGCCGCACCGATGCCCCCAGGCGTTCGGCGACGGATTTCAGCAGCGCATCACCCACCGTATGCCCCAGGGTGTCGTTGATGCGCTTGAAGCGGTCCAGGTCGAGGAAGAGCACCGCAAGCTTTTGCTCGCCGCGCGCCGCCCGCGCGAGGGCCCGGCGCAAATCGCGGATAAACTGCTGCCGGTTCGGCAGCCCGGTGAGCTGATCGTAGTAAGCCAGCTGCTTGATGCGCTTTTCGCTCGCCACCTGTTCGCTAATGTCCCGGATCAGGGTCACGACGGTCGTCGCGCTGTTGGCAACCATCCGGGTCTCGAATGTTCGCCCGTCCTGCCAGGCGTAGGTGTAAGTCTGCAGTTGGCCACTGGCCAGGGCGGCGTGCAGGCTCTCGCGGGCATCGTTGGCGGTGTCCGGTGGCAGCACGGCTTCCAGCCGACGGCCCGCCAGGTCGGGTGTCGGGGCACCCGACACGGGCCCGCTGAGACTCTCGAGGATGGTACCCGTCTGATCGACCACGAAGATCAACTCGGGAATGGCCTCCAGCAGCGCCCGCATCTTGCGCTCGTCAGCCCGCACGTCCAGCAATGCGCGATAGGATCGCAACAGATAATGAAGCTTGAAGGGCAAGGCCGCCCAGGTGACCGGCTTGTGAATAAAGTCCGTCGCGCCCACTTCATAGGCGCGCTTCACGGCTTCGACCTTGTCGTTGCCGGTGATCATGACCACCGGTGCGGGAAAGTCGGGATATTGCTTGCGGATTTTCTTACAGACGTCGAAACCATCCAGGCCGGGCATCTCCACGTCCAGCAACAGGATGTCGGGCCAGCGGCCATCGATGGCCGCCAGGACCTCGTGCCCGTCGGCGCAGGTCACGACTTGGAAGCCCGCTGCGCCCAGTGTTTGCTCGTAGAGCAGCCGAAACGTCGCGTCGTCGTCGGCGACCAGGACGTAGCTCGGAGACTCGGTCGAAGGATTTGTGGTCATACCGCCGCCTTGCTCATGTATTCGTGCAGCCCGATAACCGCACGGTCGTGCTCGTGGACCACCTGGTGCAGCATTTCCTCGGCGTCATCCAGGTCACCCGCGCGGGCCTGTTTTTCCAGGCGGGCGCATGGGCCCGACGAGCGCGACCACGGCCTCGCACAGCGCGATGGTGCCGGCATCGAAGCGATTCGCGTCGCCGTGCTCGAAGCTCATCGCGCCGATCAGCTTGCCGTCGTGGCTGATCGGCACGGTGCACAGCGACGCCGAGCCGTAGGTACCCGCCAACTGCGCGTGCGCTTCGAGCACGTGGGCGTTGCGCTGATTCGGGTTCGGCCACACCAGCGTGACATCCTGGTCTACCGCTTCGTCCATCGCGGCACCGATCGCGCGCAGCAGGGCCATGCGATTGTCGGCCGATGCACTGCGGGACACCGCCAGCACACGCGTGCTCTGGCGGCGGGCGAAGCCGACACTGACCCGTTCGCAACCCAGTCGCCGGGCCAGCTCAGCGACCACCGCCGACGCAGACTCGTGTAAAGCGTCGTGCTCCAGGCTGGTCGCCACGATGTCGATCACATCCACCAGCTGCCCGCCACCACCGCCCGCCGGCTGCTGCATCAGCAGATCCAGCCAGGCGGCGCCCCAGCGCAGGGCTTTTGCGGTCGCCTGGCGTTGCGCGTCGCTGCCCGTGGGCAGTTCAACGGCCACCACGCCCCGCTGCTGTTCGGCCACGAGCAGCGGGCAAGTCACGATGTCGCCCTCACGGTCGCCGGGCGCATTCTGCGCCGGCAACCGGTCGACGGCGCAGGCAGGCTTGCGGGCTGCCGACGCCGCCACGTTCGACAGGGACGGCGTGGGCGCCGAGTCGGCCGGCCACTGGGCCACCACCCGAAAGGCACCGTCGCTGTCCGCCCACAGCACCACGGCGCGCAGCGCGCCATTCAGCATGCTGCACTGAAGATTCAGCCAGGCCTCTATCCGTTGTTGTTCCGCGCGCATTGGCCGTCGGCGGTCAGACCGCGGGCGGTCTGACCCTCATCTTATTTACAACACCCAAAACCGGGGGGAACTTTACGAAATACGCCGGCTGCGCTGTGTGACCCGGTTGGCATTTGCCTGCGGGGGTCTGCTGCGGAATACCGACTTTACAGGGCGCTGCCGGCCATTTGGGTGCCTTTGCGGCAACTGGTCTAGAATTCGCCGACTCGCCACCCCCGCCCTAGCCCTATGACGACCGCATCGATTTCCGACAACAATCACGCCTACCTCGAAAAACGCCGGGTCACGGTCGTGGGCGCGGTGATCAACCTGGTGCTGGCCGCAGCCAAGGTGGTATTCGGGATCATTGGCCAGTCCCAGGCGCTGGTCGCCGACGGGATTCATTCGCTGTCTGACCTGGCCAGCGACGCGATGGTGCTGGTCGCCGCCAAGTTCGGCAGCCAGGATGCCGACGCGGAGCATCCCTATGGCCACGCCCGCTTCGAGACCGTGGCCACGATCGGGCTCGGTATGCTGTTGCTGACGGTGGCAGCGGGTATCACGCTCGACGCGATCGAGCGGATTCGCAATCCGGCCCTGCTGCTGGTGCCCGGCTACCTCGCGCTGGCCGTCACCACGGTGTCGATCCTGTCGAAGGAATGGCTATATCACTACACGGTGCGCGTAGCCGACCGCGTGCGCTCCGACATGATTCGTGGCAACGCCTGGCACCATCGCTCCGATGCGATTTCATCCGTGATCGTGTTCGTTGGCATCGTCGGCACGATGGCCGGGCTGAACTACCTCGACGCCGTGGGCGCGATCGGCGTATCGCTGATGATCGGCAAGATCGGCTGGGATCTCGGCTGGGCCGGGCTGCGCGAACTGGTGGATACGGGGGTGGACCCGGAAACCCTGCAGCAGATGCGCCATACCATCGAGGCCATTCCCGGCGTCAGAGACCATCACATGCTGCGCACGCGGCGCATGGGACAGGACATCCTGGTCGAAGCGCACGTGCTGGTCGCCCCGGATCTGACGGTGTCCGAGGGGCATCGTATTTCGGACGCGGTGCGCTCAGGCATCAAAGCCATCAGCGATGACGTGGGCGATGTGCTGGTGCACATCGACCCGGAGGACGATGCCACCGAGCGGCCCAGCTCTGACCTGCCGGGCCGCGAAGAACTGCTGGCCGCGCTGACGGAACGGTGGCGGTCACTGGAAGCCGCGCAGGCGATTGAGAAAGTGAGCTTTCACTACCTCGCCGGTCATGTGGATGTGGACATCGTGCTGCCGCTGGGCCTGGCACACGATATGGAACACGCGCGCAAACTGGCCGCGGAATTGCGCGATTGCGCTGAACGCGAGCCGCGCGTGGGCCAGGCCAGCGTCTACTTCCGCTGACCCTGCCCAGGTCGTCGGCGGCGACCGGCCCGGCCTGCGACCGCCGTCACTGAAACGCCAGCCAGGAACCGGATCATGGTGCGGTAACGGCGATCCCGCTCGCTGCCAGTTGACATAAGCCGCATGATTCCTAGAAGCGAGACCCGATGGCCTGCGGTTTGGGCACAGCTGCTCGCTGCCCTGCTGCTCGCAATGATCTGCGCATCCGCACCGGCTGCGCCCGCGGAGGAAATCGACGTGCGCATCGACGCGGCCCTGAAACGCTTCCGCGAGAAGGTGGACGGTGCCGACGAGTTCCTGTCCGCAGCCAAAGGTGTGCTGGTTTTTCCGCGCGTGATCAAGGCCGGCTTCGGAATCGGCGGCGAGTACGGCGAGGGCGCGCTGCGAATCGGCGGGCAATCGGTCCAGTACTACTCGGTAGCCGGCGCATCCATCGGCTTTCAGATCGGCGCCCAGGCCAAGACGGAGATCCTGATCTTCATGGACGGCGCCGCGCTGGAGACGTTTCGCAACAGCGACGGCTGGGAGGCCGGCGTTGACGGGTCGGTTGCGGTGGCCAAGTTCGGTGCCGGGGGCTCCGTGGACACGACCAACATCCAGGATCCGATCATCGGCTTCATCTTTGGCAACGCCGGGCTGATGTACAACCTGACGCTGGAAGGGTCCAAGATCAACCGGCTCGAGCGCTGAGCTCAGCGCCGCGCAACCGCCAGCAGCCGGAACCGCTGCACCAGCACCGGCTCGCTGATCGTGAGGCTCTTCCCCCACGCGGCAAGCATCGGCGTCCAGTAACGCTCGTGGATGTCGCGCCACACGGCCGGATCCCGCGCGCCCGGGCCTTCAATCTCCAGTTCCCCAGGCCCCACCTCGTCGAAGGCCATTGTGGCGCAGGCCTCGACCTGCACGAGACAGCCTGCAGACCCGTCGTAGCGGGTCAGGATCACGTAGTCGCCGGCGGCCGGCGTGGTGCCATCCCGCGCGAGTTTTTCGGGCAGTGAAAAAGTGCCCCGCTTTTCGCCCGAGATGATCAGTTCCAGTATCTGGTCGACGAGCGCCGGCGTGTTGCCGATTTGCCGCTCGGTGTAGCCCCTGGCGCTGGCCTCGGACCCCAGGGTTTCGCAGCAGCGGGTCCAGAATGCCTCGACGCTTTCCATAAGCTCCTCGCCGGCCTTGCGGGCGGCGCAACCCCCGCTGTACAGTGATCTAACGTGTCGTCCCGAGCGGTTGCAACGCCGGCCCAGGGCCAGCCGCGAAAACCGCCGATAGAGCGGCGCGCAACACACCGCCGAAGGCGGTAACGCCAGTCTAGACGGAATGCCTCGACGAGTCCCCAGGCTGCTGATCGGCTTGCTGAGTTTGATCGGCGCCGGCTGTTCCCAGAACGTGCAGGTCCAGACCACGTTCCCGGAGCCGCTGGTCGAGCCCCTGCCGGTCACGGTGGGGGTGCACTACACCGAGGCCCTCACCACCTACATCTATTCCGAAGACCTGCCGGCCGACGGCATGGACTGGACCTTTAGCCTTGGCTCGGCGAACCAGCTGTTGTTCGAGAGCGTGTTCAGCGAGGTCTTCACCAACTCAAGGCCCGTGGACGCCCCGGCGGCGGCCGGCGTGGATGCTGTGTTGCAGCCCAACATCAAGGCCTTCGAGTTTTCCCTGCCCCGGCACTCGCGGTCTGACCAGTACGGGGTCTGGATTAGCTACACTATTGGGGTTTATGGCCCCGACGGCGAGCTGAGAACGAGTTGGCCGGTGAAGGGCTACGGTGAAGTGGATTCGCGGCGCTTCAAGGGCAATGAGACCATGAAGCAGGCGACCGTTATGGCGATGCGTGATGCGGCCACCATCATCATCGACTCGCTGAACCGCGACACGGCCTTCCGCCGGGCCGTGATGGGTGGCACCGTTACCGCGGTGGAAGCCGCCGACCAGCTCGGCGCAGCACCGGGGTACGAACTCCACGACGAGGGCGTCGATGAGTCTGCGCCCGAGGTCGAAGTCGGCCAGGCGAACGAGGAGATGCCGGAACTGACCGGCGAGGAGTGGAACGGTGAATCTTGAGCGAGCGGCTTGCCCACGCTGGTTGAGCACCTGCACCGTTGCCGTTTCGGTGGCACTGCTGGGCGGCTGCATGACCACCCGGGTGGAGGGCTCCAAGGACGCGGCCACGGGCATTGCCGAAGGCCAGTCCATCGTGATCATCGAATCCAGCTATCACTCCGGCAACCAGACCGAAGACGGCTTTGTCGACTGTGTCACCAAGGAAGTGCAGAAGGGCCGCGGCGGCCTGAGCGTTTACCCGGACGAAGTCTTCCAGGACGATCTGTTTCCGTGGTTCGAGCCGCGCACGATGCCGCAGGGGCCGAATGCGCTGCCGGCCCTGATGGAAAGACCCGGTGTCGCCGAGCGCATTCGTGAAAGCGGCGTGCGCTACATCGTGTGGATCAACGGCAACACCGAAAGGACCAACGGCGGCGGCAGCCTGTCATGCGCGGTCGGGCCCGGTGGCGGCGGCTGTTATGGCCTGGCCTGGTGGGAGAACGATTCCAGTTATGAGGCAGCAGTCTGGGACATCGAAGACGGCAAGTCGGCCGGTGCTGTCAGCGCCGCCGTGCACGGCACGTCCATGATTCCCGCGGTGGTCGTGCCCGTACCCCTGATCGCCCGCACCCAGAACGCAGCCTGCAAGGGCCTGGCCAAGGAGCTGCGCAGCTTCATCGTCACCGAAGAGTCGACCTGAGTCCCGCCTGAACCCCGTGCGAGCCGCCGCGATTCTGCACCGCTGGTGCTGGTGCCTGCTCTGGCCTGCCATCGCGCTCGCCGATGGCCACGAATACCCGGTGACTTTCGGCGCCGTCATCAAGGCGGGCCGCCACGAGGCTGAAGCCTTTATCCGGGTGGACCAGGACGCGGGCCTGCTGGAGCAGGTGCGCCTGCGCGCCCCCACCCGCCGCTACAGCCGGTTTTCCGGTGACGGCGAGTTCCGCCGGGTCGGTGACCAGGTGATCTGGGACGTGCCGGCGGATGGCGGGCGGCTGAACTACCGCGTCAATCTCAAGCATCGCCGGGGCTCCGGCGGCTACGACGCGCGGGTCGAGAACAAGTGGGCCATCTTCCGCCTCGATGACCTGTTTCCGCCCGCCGGGATCAGCCAGGTGGACGGTTCCCGGTCGCGCAGCCGGTTGTCCATCGCGGCCCCCGACGGCTGGAAGACGGTCACGCGCTACCAGCAGCTGGACGGCCGGCGCTGGCGGGTCACCAACCCGAAGCGCAAATTCGACCGACCCACGGGCTGGGCCGTGACGGGCAGGCTCAATATCCGCCGCGACCTGATTGACGGCACCCAGGTCACCATCGCCGGTCCGGTCGGCGAAGGTGTGCAGCGGGTCAGCATGCTGGCGCTGCTGCGCTGGACGCTGCCGGCGCTGCTGGACATTGCGCCCGATGCGCCCAGGCGGTTGCTGGTGGTGTCGGCGGCAGATCCGATGTGGCGCGGCGGCCTGTCGGGACCCGGATCGCTATTCATGCATGCCGACCTGCCGCTGCTGAGCGAGGACGGAACGAGCACGCTGCTGCACGAGACCGTGCACGCGGTGCTCCCCGTGCCAACGGCCGACGACCACGACTGGATCGACGAGGGCCTGGCGGAATACCTGACCCTGCGGTTACTGGAACGCACCGGCACCATATCCCCGGCCCGTTTCCTCGCTGCGGTGGAACGCTTCCGGGAGCGCGGGACCACCGCCGACGGCGTGCTGACGAGCCAGGCTGCTGGCGCCGTGACCGCACGCGCAGTGGCGCTGTTCCACGACCTGGACGCGGAGCTGGTGGCGGCGACCGACGGCGCCGCCGATATCGAAGCCCTGGCGGCCACCCTGGCGAAGCAGCGTGAACCGATCGACCTGGAGGCGCTGCGGGCCGTCACCCTCGAGCTGGCCGGCACCGCCAGCCTGCCGAGCCTGGCCGACGAGCAGCTCCGGGCGTTCCGGCGCCAGGCAGAAATGTGACCCAGGTCACTGCAGACCGGGCCGTCGCGTATTACGATAATCGCGAGGGGCGGAATGTCTCAATATAGGGAGTTGGTTCACGACTACCAAAAATAATAGAACCCGCAAGAAGAACGGGCATGAAGAAAAATAAAAAAACCATTGATTCCATTGATTATTCCTTAGACGAAGATCCCACCGATGAGCTGCCGGTCCTGAACGAGGCGGCACTGGCCCGAATTGAGTCCGTGGAAGCCACCACGATCGGCGGGCCGGCTGAAGACACCGGGCAATTCCAGGCGGTGCGCCCGGGCCCTGTCACCACCGCGCCTCCCGCGGCCGCCATCGGGGGCGGCAGCACGCTGCAGGGTCTCGAAAGCGAGTTGAAAACGCTGCAGCAGCGCTGGCATGCGATCGAAGAAGAACTTCGCGAACGCGACGCGGAGATGGCCGAACGGGAAGAATCCCTGCGGGCCCGGGCGGCCGCCATTGAAGCCCTCGAGGAAGAACTGCAGGCCGCGAACCGCACGCGCCTGGAACTCGAGCAGGCAGGCGAAGCGATGCGTGCCGTGCAGGAAGAACAGCTGCAGCAGATCGAGGCGCGGAACCAGGAGCTGGCGGCATTGCGCGAAGAGCTCGAGCAGAACCGGGCCAGAATCGCCCAACTGGATGCCGAACACGCCGAACGCGATGCACGCGACTCTGCGCTCGAAGACAGGGTCAGTGCCGTGACTTCCCTCGAGCACGCGTTGCTCGACAGCAGAACACGGATCCAGGGCCTGGAAAACCACCTGGAAGGACGACGCGCGCGCTGGCAAGCCATGCAGGACACCTGCGAACGCCAGACGCTGCTGCTCGCCACCATGGAAAAGGCTGCGCGGGCCAAAGAACGGCAACTGGTCCGCCAGGACCGGCACGCACGCCACGTGGCCGACCAGCTCCGCGAGCTGGAGCGGAATGTGGCGGACTTCCGCCGCCAGGCTGAAGCCGGCAGCGCAGAGAACCGCACACTGCGTGACCAGCTAGAGGCCAGAGATAACGAGGTCTCGAGCCTACACGAGGCGCTCACGGCGACCACCTCCGACGGCGAATCGCTGGCGGCGACCATAGAAAGCAAAGCGGAACTGATCGACGAACTCCAACATCAGCTCGCACAGGTGGCCGGCGAGTTGAAGGCGGCCCGGCGCCAGCTCGACGAGGCTGAAAGCCACGCGCGGGCACAGGACGAAAGCATCAGCGAAGAACGGGCCCGCACCGCAGCGCTGGCCAGTCAGCTGGAAACGCTGGAAGCAGAACTGGCGACGACCCGCGAAACCCTGTCGCAGAAGGACCGCCAGCGCGAAGACATCGACAAATCGGCCGCCGAACTCGCGGCTGCGCTGCTGGCTGCCGACGAAGAGCTGAAGAACCTGCGGGATGATCGCGAGCGGCTGGAAACCGAGCTGGAGGCGCGGGATGCGGCCGTCAGCCGCCTCGACGAGCAGGTGGCGGAACTGCAGGCGCAAAGCGAAGCCGGCGATGCGGAAATTGCTCGCCAGCAGGCCATGATCAGTGACCTGGAAGCGGAGATGGAGTCAAGGGCCAGGAACCTGACGGAGGCGAAACAGGATCTCGGGCGGATCGCCGGCCTGGAAGCCCGGATCATCGAGCTCGACAGCCGGATGTCCCGGTCGCTGGATGCCCACGAAGGCCCCGACGAAGGCGACGGAACAGTCACCCGGGTGATGGTTTCGATAGGCAAGGACCGGGCTGTGAAATATCCGCTGTACAAGTCGACGATGACGATCGGGCGCTCTGCCGACAGCGACATCCAGATTCGCCGCCAGTACATAAGCCGCCAGCATGCGAAATTATGTATGGAACAGGGCGAAACCTATATCGAGGATCTCGGCAGCAAGAACGGCGTGCTCGTTAACGCGGCCCCCGTGAAGCGGCACCGCCTGCGCAACGGCGACCTGGTCGACCTGGGTAAGGTGCAGTTCAAGTTCATCGATCTGCTGACGCATGACGGTACCGAAGGCAATGCGTGACACGACCCGTGTCCCAGCTGTGATTGGTCTCACAGACACCGGCCGCAACGCGGCGCATAGTCGTTGCCTTGCCCATGCACATCCCCAGCGCCAGTTCCCCGGCTACCAAATTGAGCCGCGCTTTGACCGCCCGCATCAGCCGGGTCCTGTTCCGCAAACTCTGGTTACCTAAAGCACTCTACGAAGCGGCGCCTTACTGTTATGTGGTGGGCGGCACCGGCGCGCTGCTGTCGGCGATTTACCTGCCGGGCTGGACTTGGATACTCCCCTACCTGGTCCTGCTCGGTGCTGTCTGCCTGCACGCCGGCCTCGCGGTGCTGACCCTGCGGTGGCGCTCTCGCCGGGCGGTGTCCGGGCGGGCCCGCCAGGACTGACCAAGCCAGACCAAACCATGCGAAAATGCCCGCCCCCGGTTGCGCGGTTGACGCATGTCCAGACCTGACTCGCCGCGGCGCCTGCGCCGCACGCTCTACACGATTGTCCTGGTGGTCGTCGGGGGGGCCGTGCTCGCACCCGTCGCGGTCTATTTGTTCGGCGTCAACCTGATTGCGCCCTATGCCGGCGAAGGCGGTGCACTGGGTTTCCTCGGCAGCGTGTATGGCGATGCGTTGCAAGGCCGCGCGGCCGCCTGGGCCCTGTTGTTGAGCCCGGCAGTGTTCGTCCTGACCTGGTGGGCCGTGTTCCGGCTAATGCGCCTCGGCAAAACCCGGGCCAGCGCGGCCGACTGACGCGCGGCCAGCAGGCCCGGATTCGGGCCTTTATGTCTGATTGCCGTCGCCCGGCACCCGCTGGGCGCATATAGTCTAGGTGCCGATCACGGCCCAAGAACAAGCGCCCGGGCCCCGCGGGGATCAGGGCCAGTAATACCAGCCCGTGACCAGTAACCCCGCCCACAGGAGGCCGAGAAGCGGGAATCGCCAGGGACGCAGTTTCAGCACCCCGACAAACGAGCCGGCGGCGACAGCGGCCAGGATGGTGAAGATCCCGGTGCTGCGAAGCAACATAGGCATTTCACTGGCAAAACGCGCATAGTCGTCCTCCAGCAACCAGAAAATGAAGGCAACGACACCCAGGCCAAAGGCGATAGCGGACAAACTGCCCATCAGGATGCCCAGGATGACGGCAAAGGGCTTCATTGCAATCGCGCCAACCTTTGGCGCCAAAACGGCGAATTGCGCTTGCTACACAATATAAAAATAGGCTCAAATCGATGCACGTGACTTTCCGGCCAAACAATTCCACTCCAGCTGGCCTGTGGCCAGGGTCCGGCGCCTGGCTCACCGTCTTGGCCGCCGTCCTCCTGCTGCTGCCGGCTGCCGGTTGGACCACCGCCGACGCCGACGCCGAGGACGACGCGCCGTCAATCCTCGCGTCCGACGCCAGGCATCGCCAGGTCGCGCGCATGGTCACACGCTTCGTCGAGCGTCAGCACTATTCGCGCACGCGGGTGGACGATTCGCTGTCCGCCACCGTGCTCGACAACTATCTCAAATCCCTCGATCCCGGCAAACAGTATTTCCTGGAAGCCGACATCAAGTATTTCTCCCGCTACCGCCAGCGCCTGGACGACGTGCTGCGGGACGGTGACCTGGAACCGGTGTTCGATGTCTTCCGGCTGTACCGTCTGCGGGCCCAGCAGAACCTGGGCTATGCGCTGCTCGCGCTGCAGACCGAACCTGACTTCACGCTGGACGAGTACTTCCGGTTCGACCGCGAAGATCTGCCATGGATCAGCACGTCGGCGCAGATGCAGGACTTCTGGCGCCGGCGCGTGAAGAACGATGCACTGAACCTGATCCTGACCGGCAAGGATTGGACCGAATCGTCAGAGATCCTGAAGAAGCGTTACGAAGGCCTGTTGAAACGCGTGAACCAGCTCGACAGCGATGACGTGTTCGAAACCTTCATGAACTCCTTCGCGCGCACGCTCGACCCGCATTCAAGCTACCTGTCCCCGCGCCAGTCCGAGGAATATCGCATTCAGATGAGCCTGTCGTATCAGGGCATTGGCGCGTCACTGCAGCTGGAGGACGACCTGGTCAAGGTGCTGAACGTGATCCCGGGCGGCCCGGCTGCCATCGACGGGCGCATTCAGCCGGATGACCGGATCACGGCCGTCGGCCAGGGTGCTGACGAAGAGCTCGTCGACGTGGTGGGCTGGCAGCTGGACGATGTCGTGCAACTCATCCGAGGCCCGCAAGGCACTGCAGTGCGGCTGCAGATTCTGCCCGCCGGCACGATGCCCGGTGAAGAGGTCATGATCGACCTGGTGCGCGACAAGATCAAACTGGAAGAACAGGCAGCGAGTGCCGATACGCTGGAAGTGGAACGCGACGGCGAGAAGATTCGCGTGGGCGTGATCACGGTACCGAGCTTCTACCAGGACTTCGAAGCGCGGAACCGCGGCGACAAGGACTACGTCAGCACCACGCGCGACGTGGAACGCCTGATCGGCGAGCTGGAGGAAGACGATGTCGACGGCCTGATCATGGATCTGCGCGGCAACGGCGGCGGTCACCTGTCTGAAGCCACCGCGCTGACCGGCCTGTTCATCGACCGCGGCCCGGTCGTGCAACTGAAAGACACCAACGGGCGCATCGAAGTGCTGGAAGACCCGATACCGACCGCCATGTACCGGGGTCCGCTGGTGGTGCTGGTGGACCGCTTCAGTGCGTCAGCCTCGGAAATCTTCGCGGCGGCGATCCAGGATTACCAGCGTGGCGTCGTGATCGGCCAGCAGACCTTCGGCAAAGGCACCGTGCAGAACCTTTATGTGCTCGACCAGTACGTGCGCCGCGTGCCGGAAGAAGGCCTCGGACAGCTGACGCTGACCATCGGCAAGTACTACCGCATCACCGGTGGCAGCACCCAGCACCGGGGCGTGCTGCCCGACGTCGACCTGCCCTCCGCGGTGGACCCGGAGACCATCGGCGAGAGCAGTCGTGAGCGCGCGTTGCCGTGGGATCAGATTGACGCGACCCGTTTCGACGCGGACGTGCCGCTGAACGATGTCATCAATGAACTGAACCGGTCGCAGCGTGAGCGTCTGAGCACCGACCCCGACGTCCGGTTCCTGATTTCCGACATCCAGGCGCTGGAAGAAGTGCGCGCCCAGAAACAGCTGTCGTTGAACCTGGAAACCCGCCGCGACGAGCGCGAGTCACGGCGTGAGCAACAGCTGGCCCGCGAGAATCAGCGCCGCGCGGCCCTGGGACTGGAACCCGCTGCAGACCTGAAAGAAGTCGAGAGCGAAGAACGCGCGGACGTGCTGAAGAGCCAGGCCGGCCAGGTGTTGCTCGACCTGGTCAACCTGGCGAACCGGCCGTCGATGCTGAGCCAGGCCACCGAAACCTGAGCCACCCTCAGTTCAGCAGCACGGAATAGAGATCCCAGTACTCTTCCACGAGCACGTTGGTCGCGATGGCCTGCGTGTCGACCGGTTGCCCGGCGTCGTCGAGCAGGCACGGAATCGTCTCGAAGCAACCAGAAACCGGTACCGCATCTGTCTCCAGGCGATAACGTGCGCACGACTGCAGGTAACGCGTGCGCCTGCGGATTCGTGCGGAGAGATCCTTGATGCTTTCGAAGGCCTGTAATTGCTCGGCCATCCTGCGACTCAGGCGGCGGCATATCCTGGCGGTGCCGTAATCCACGTCACTGAGCTGTCGCGACACTACCTCGCGCGCCTGCGCCGCCAGCCCATCGCCGTCGAAATGCAGCAGCAGCTCCTGCGCCATCGCAATGACCGCCAGGTTCACTCGGCGCCGCGAGTCCAGCGCCAGTTCCCCGCCATCGGGCGCGGCTTCGTGCAGCTTCGACTGGCGCAAGTGCTCCAGATCATCCCGCTCGATACGCGCCTGCGTCAGCGCTTCCCGCGCCATCTCGAGTTCGTCGCGACCGGGGCCGATGCCCACCCAGGCCAGCAGGCTGCGCCGCCGCTTCGCGAGCTGCATCCAGACCTGCTGCGCGTCCCGGACCCGCTCGCTCGCCAGCGCAAAACGGGCATCGAGTTCCGCCAGTTCCACGTCCCGGCCCTGTTCGAAAGCATGCTGCCCGGCCCGCTGCGTGCGTTCGCGCTCGTGTGTCGCGAGGTCGCGGCTCAGCCGCATCAGCCGACGCCGTGCGTAGCCCCATAGCGCGCGCAGCTGGAAGAACACGCCAGCATTGGCCGCCTGCGTGGGATCGGCCAGCAGGCCCTCCAGCTCTTCCACCCGCTGCTGGGCACGCAGGATCTGGCCTTCCTGGTGTCGTACGCGTTCCTGCAACGCGGCCCGTTCCGCGCGCAATTGGGCGAATTCCTTTTTTAGCTGGGCGCGATTCCAGAACAGGTCGACGAGGCGATCGTCATCGTCGGCCTGCCTTTTCTGCCGGGGTAAATTGGTAACGACACTGGCCATGCTGCGAGTCTGGTGCTGGATCTCTGGATTCTGGTATCTCGCAGGCTAGCCGTCCGCAACGGGACAAACGTTGACGTGGTCGGCAATGCGGGTTTCAGGCCGGGCTGTCGGCGAGCTCGAAGGCGTTGATCCCCCGAAAACTGTGACCCCGTTCCAGCAGGTAGTCCAGCCACTTGCTGAGCATCATGTTGCGCGCCCAGCGCCGATCCAGTTCCCGCCCGTAGCAGCGGCGCAGGTGCAGCAACACGCCGTGCCGGTGATGGTCGGCCCACCCGCGCACTTCCGCCATGCGTGCATCCAGGTACAGCCTCAACTGCAGGTCCGGGTCGGCGACATCAGGCCCCGCGTTCCGGAACAGGTAGGTCAGGCGCAGATCCTGCGTGTAACGTTTGGCATCCTGCGCTTCCTGGCTCAGGTACAGGGGCAGATCACCGGGTGCGCGAGACACGGCTTCGACATCGCCCTTGCGTGATTCCCCGAGCAACTGCACGAGCTTGATGTAGTTGCTCTCGTAAAGCGCCATCAGACCGCCGAAGCTGCCTGGGCAGACATCTCCTTCAGGTACCATGTAGGTATCGACGATCATGCTTGGAATATAGCACAGCGACTTTCCGGGTCATCCGTGACGGCGTCGTGACTTTCGCATGACCGAGACGTGGATATAGTCTGTCTGAAAAAGTACTTGTACCAAGACCAGAACTGTGCACTAGCGCTTCAGGAAAGGATGTGATGAGCGACACTGCAAATTGCCGTGAAATTCAATGCGAGCCATACAGTGACCAGCAGCCGGGTACGGCCGGCCTGCGCAAGAAGGTCAAGGTCTTTCGACAGCCGCACTACCTGGAAAGCTTCCTGGAGGCGATATTTCGCACTGTGAAAATTGCGCCGGGATCGGCTCTCGTCGTGGGCGGAGACGGGCGGTACATGAACCGGGAGTCGATACCGGTGATTGCCGGTCTGGCGGCGGCGCATGGTGTCGGCCGCATCATCACCGGCCTGGATGGACGGCTGTCGACACCCGCCGCCTCGCACCTGATTCGTGACAGGCAGGCTGCCGGTGGGCTGTTGCTCACGGCCAGCCACAATCCCGGCGGCCCGGATGGCGACTTCGGCCTGAAGTTCAACACCGCCACGGGCGGCCAGGCACCGGAGGCCACCGCCGAGGCCATCTACGCCGCAAGCCAGAGCATCACGTCGTACCGCCTGTGTGATCTCCCCGAACTGCCCCTGTCGGCACTGGGTGAACACGATCTCGGTGACATCCTGCTGGAAGTCGTCGATTCTGCGGCCGGCTATGCCGCGCTGATGGAAACGCTGTTCGACTTCGACCGCATGGCTGACTGGCTCCGGCAAGGCAACGAGGTCGCTTTCGATGCGCTGCACGCCGTTACCGGGCCCTATGCCCGGGAAATTTTCTGCCGGCGGCTCGGCGCCGCTGAGACCGCCGTGCTGAACGCCGAACCGTTACCCGATTTCGGGGGCTTTCACCCGGACCCGAATCCCGTGGATTGCGCCCACCTGGTCGAGCTGTCACGCTCACCGAACTCACCGGCGCTGGTGGCCGCATCCGATGGCGACGGCGACCGCAACATGATTCTCGGTCCGGGCATGATGGTATCTCCCTGCGACAGTATCGCAGTCATGCTTCACCACGCCGACAAACTGCCAGGTTACCGTGACGGCGTACCGGGCGTGGCGCGCTCGATGCCAACTAGCCGCGCAGTCGACATGGTGGCCGAGGCCCTCGGCATCCCCTGCTTCGAAACGCCGACGGGCTGGCGGTTTTTCTGCAACCTGCTGGAGGCAGGGCGCATCGGTCTTTGCGGCGAAGAAAGTTTTGGCACGGGTTCATCGCACACCCGGGAAAAGGACGGCCTGTGGGCCGTGCTCTTCTGGATGAACCTGCTGGCAGAACTGCGCATGGGCCTGGACGATGTCGTGCGCGACCACTGGCGTCGCTACGGCCGTCACTACTACCAGCGCCAGGACTTCTACATCGAGGACGCGGACAGGGCACGTGCCCTGGTCGAAGCCCTGCGGGCCGGGCTGCCGGGGCTGCCGGGCCGCCAGCTCGACGGCACGTCCATCACGGCGGCCGACGACTTCCACTACCGTGACCCGGTAGACGGCAGTGAATCGGCAAACCAGGGTATTCGGGTGGAACTGGCCGACGGTGGCCGCATCGTCTACCGGCTGTCGGGTACCGGCACGACCGGAGCGACGCTGCGCGTGTACCTGGAACAGTACACACCTGCCGACGGGCAGCTGGAGCAACAGGTCGCAACCGCGCTGGCGCCACTGGCAAGCCGGGCGGCCGAGCTGGGACAGATAGAAGAGTTCACAGGGCTCAAGGCGCCGACTGCCTCGATCTGAGTCACAGTCGCCGGGTGCGCCGCTCGATGTTTGTGCGATCGAGAATCGTGCTCGCAATTTCTTCGATCGATACCCGGGTCGTATCCAGGTACGGTATCTGGTAACGCGTGAACAGCGCTTCCGCGGCGCGCAGCTCGAAACGTACCTGCCGGGCGCTGGCGTACTGGCCCGTGGAACGGCGCTCTTTGCGGATTTCCTGTAAGCGCTCCGGCTCAATGGTCAAACCGAACAATTTGTCCCGGTGTGGCTTGAGGACTTTCGGGAGGTCACCGCTTTCCAGTTCATCCTCGGCCAGCGGATAGTTGGCGGCAAAGATGCCGTAGCTCATTGCGAGATACAGGCAGGTCGGCGTCTTGCCGGAGCGTGATACGCCGATCAGGACGATGTCCGCGCGTGCATAGTCGCGCGTGCGCGTGCCGTCGTCGTAGTTGAGCGCAAAGTTGGTGGCCTCGATACGCTGGTCGTAGGCGCCGACATCCTGCATGCCGTGGGCACGACCGACCGCATGGGACGACGCAGTCTGCAGCTCCCGCTCCAGCGGCGACAGGAAGGTCGCAAAGAAATCGAGAAACAGCCCGCTGACGCGCCGGAACGGCTCGCGGAATTCATCCTGCACCAGCGTGCTGAAAACGATCGGGCTGGTGCCCTGCTCCAGTGCCGTGGCATTGATCCGATCGACGACGTCCTGCGCCTTGTCAATGCTATCGACAAATGGCAGAGTCACTTGATCGAAGTCGTGGCTGTCAAACTGGGTGAGCAGGCTGTGGCCCAGCGTTTCCGCCGTCACCCCGGTCTGGTCCGATACAAAAAATACTGTCCGGCGTGCCATTGACTCAATAAAATCCTGAACCCGACTCAACCAGATTTTCCACTTCTCGGAATACAGCTCAAGGGAGACCGCCGTGGATGCGTGGGTAGTACCACTCGATCAACTGGGCCTGAAAGACCTGGACTCCGTAGGCGGCAAGAACTCGTCCCTGGGTGAGATGATCAGCCAGCTCGAGAGCCTGGGCGTGAAAGTGCCGGGCGGTTTCGCCACCACGGCGTCAGCCTACCGCAAATTTCTTGCGCACGACGGTCTCGCCGAGCGAATCAATGCCGAGCTTAACAGGCTGGACGTCGACGACGTCGAGACGCTGGCTGAGACCGGCGCCAGGATCCGCGGCTGGGTGCTGGCGGCGCCGCTGCCGGCGGAACTGGAGGCCGGCATTCGCGCGGCGTGGGACAGGCTCACGGCCGGGCACGGGGACAACCTGGCCGTTGCCGTGCGGTCCTCAGCCACGGCAGAAGACCTGCCGGATGCCTCGTTCGCGGGCCAGCAGGAAACCCTGCTGAACGTGCGCGGCATCGACGGCCTGCTGCAGGCGATCCACCAGGTCTTCGCGTCGCTATACACGGACCGGGCCATTGCGTACCGGGAACACCAGGGATTCCCGCACGACCAGGTGGCCCTGTCTGCCGGGATACAGCGCATGGTCCGCAGCGACCTCGCTGCCAGTGGCGTGCTGTTCACGCTGGATACCGAAACCGGCTTCAGAGATGCGGTGTTCATTACCTCGGCCTACGGCCTGGGCGAAACCATCGTGCAGGGCCAGGTGAACCCGGACGAGTTCTACGTCTTCAAGCCGACGCTGCGGGCAGGCAAGCGCGCCATTGTGCGCAAGAAGCTTGGCGGCAAAGCCATCAAGATGATCTACGCGACCGGCGGCAGTGACGCGGTCACGATCGTCGACGTCGACCCGGCAGACCAGCAGCGCTTCTCGCTGACAGATGACGAAGTCGAAACCCTGGCTCGTTACGCACTCACCGTGGAAGACCACTACGGCCGGCCGATGGACATCGAGTGGGCCAAGGACGGCGAAGATGGCGAGATCTATCTGCTGCAGGCACGCCCGGAAACCGTGCAGAGCCGCAAGGGCAACTCGCTGCAGCGCTTTACTTTGCACGACAGCGCCGACGTACTGACGCGCGGTCGCAGCATCGGCCACAAGATCGGCGCCGGCCAGGTTCGCAATATTCGTGATGTGGGCGAAATGAGTCGGCTGCAGCCGGGCGATGTGCTGGTGGCCGACATGACGGACCCCGACTGGGAACCGGTGATGAAACGCGCGGCGGCTATCGTCACCAACCGGGGCGGGCGCACCTGCCACGCGGCGATCATCGCGCGCGAACTGGGCATTCCCGCCGTGGTGGGCTGCGGCGACGCCACCGACAGCCTGCCGGACGGACAGGAAGTGACGGTGTCCTGCGCTGAGGGCGATGAAGGTCTCGTTTATGCGGGGCGGCTGTCGTTCGAAGAACAGCAAATCGAACTCGAGCGACTCCCGGAACTGCCGGTCAAGCTGATGATGAATGTCGGCAACCCTGAGCGTGCCTTCGACTTCGCGCCGATTCCGAACGAGGGCGTCGGCCTGGCACGGCTGGAGTTCATCGTGAACCGGATGATCGGCGTGCACCCGAAGGCACTGCTCGAGTACCGCAACCTGCGCCCGGCATTGCAGCGGGAAATCGACGCCCACGTGGCAGGCTACCCGGACCCGGTCGAGTTTTTCGTCGCCAAGCTGAGCGAGGGTATCGCGAGTATCGCTGCCGCCTTCGCGCCCAAGCCGGTCATCGTGCGGCTGTCGGACTTCAAGTCGAACGAGTACGCGAACCTGGTGGGCGGGCGCCAGTACGAACCCCACGAAGAGAACCCGATGATCGGTTTTCGCGGTGCGTCGCGCTATCTCGCCGATAGTTTCCTGCCGTGTTTCGAACTCGAATGCCGTGCGCTGAAACGGGTGCGCGAAGACATGGGCCTGGACAATGTGCAGGTCATGGTGCCGTTCATCCGCACTGTCGACGAGGGCCGCGGCGTCGTGGAGCTGCTCGCAGCCAACGGCCTGAAGCGCGGCGAAAACGGCCTGAAGATCATCATGATGTGTGAAGTGCCCACCAATGCCCTGCTGGCGGACGCCTACCTGGAACACTTCGACGGCATGTCCATCGGTTCCAATGACATGACCCAGCTGACCCTGGGGCTGGACCGGGATTCCGGACTGATCGCCGACCGCTTCGACGAACGCGACCCGGCCGTGCTGGCGCTGCTGGAGATGGCAATCTCGGCATGCCGCCGCCACAACAAGTACATCGGCATCTGCGGCCAGGGCCCGTCGGATCACGCGGACTTCGCACGCTGGCTGCTGGACCAGGGCATCGAGACCATCTCGCTGAACCCGGACAGCGTGCTCGACACCTGGCTGTTCCTGGCCGGCGAAAGCGTCTGACAACAATTTCCCGGTGGGAGAATCCCCTGGGTAGGAGCGGCTTTAGCCGCGATCGTGTCAAACAAGCTGCCAAGGATTGTCGCGACTGAAGCCGCGCCTACCGGGCCAGCTTGGCGCGGCGATTTCTAGAAATCGCTCCAGCTGGATTTTCTGCGCCAGCGGATACGCGGCAGGATGAGGCCGATGATCATGCCGACGATCACGACGCCGGCGCCAACGACAAACCATTCCCGGGCCGCGCGCCCTTCGAGCTCATCGTTTTCCCGCTGCAGTTCCGTGACCGTTTGTTCGGCGGCGGCAAGGCGCTCCCGCAACTGCTGATTGTCCTGGTCGACCTGGACCACGTTCGCCGACAGGCGACGGATATCGCTGAGTTGCGTCTGCAAGGTGGACCCCGAACGTTCCAGTTCCGCGACCTGGCGTTGCAGCTGATCGCGTTCCTTGCGCAATTCGCCCAACTGCTGCTGCAGCTCCTTGCGCTTGCCCTGACTATCGGCGAGTCGCTTTTCGACGTCGGGCAGGCGCACGCGCGCCGGCGGTGCAGTGAGCAGGTACCGTGACAGCACCCAACCCTCGGCGCCTCCGGGTGTGCGCACCCGTGCGTAACCTTCTTCCTTGTCGAGTTCCAGCAGCTCCACGCGCGACCCGCTGGACAGCATGCGCACGATGCTCTGGCGATTCCCCTTACCCGAGCGCATCATCACTTCGAAAGAATCGGAAACCCAGCGGTCACCTTGCTGGGCGAACGCCGGCGGCAAACCGGCAGTGCCGAGCATGACCAGCACAAGCGCGACGAGCGCGCCACCGCGCACCGACGCGGCTGCGAGTTTGTCCCTGATGGCCAACACCCGTATCCCCTTCGCAACAACCCGGCCACGGGGCCGGGGGATGCTAGACTTTAACATAGCCATTTTGGCCTTCCGACAGCCGGCGACTGGGGGTTCCTGATGACATTCGCGTACTGGTGTGTGCTGGCCGCCGCCATCCTGCCACTGGCCTGGATTGCAATTGCCAAGAGCGGGATTGCCGACTACGACAATGACCACCCACGTGCCGCGCTCGCCCGCGCCGAGGGCCGTGCGCAGCGCGCCTACTGGGCCGAGCAGAACGCGCTGGAAGCATTCCCGCCTTTCGCGGCCGGGGTCATCATCGCCCACATGACCGGCGGCGCCGAGCAGCTGACAATCGACCTATTGGCAGGCCTGTTCATCATCGCGCGCGTCATTCACGGCCTCGCCTACGTCAACGACAAGGGCCTGCCGCGCTCCTTCGCCTGGCTCGCGGGCTTTGTCTGCGTGATTGGCCTGTTCATTGCCGCAGCCTGACACCGCGGTCAGTCGGCGTCCAGTCGGAGCAGGTGTTCCCGATAGTGTTGCAACTCGTTGATGGAGTCGCGGATGTCTGACAGTGCGAGATGCGCAGCATTCTTGCCAACCCCCTGCAGCACGTTCGGCGCCCACAGCCCCGCCAGTATTTTCAGCGTGCTCACGTCCAGATTCCGGTAGTGGAAGAACGCTTCGAGTCGCGGCATCTCGCGGGCCAGGAAGCGCCGATCCTGGCAAATGCTGTTGCCGCACATCGGCGCCACGCCCGCGTCGAGGTGCCGGCCGAGAAAGTCGAGGGTCTCCTGCTCGGCCTGCTCAGCCGTAATCTCACTGTCCCTGACCCGCTGGGTCAGACCCGACTTGCCGTGCTGGCGCGTGTTCCATTCATCCATCCCGTCGAGCACGTGGTCAGGCTGATGGATCGCCAGCACCGGTCCTTCGGCGATTTCCTTCAACCGGGCATCCGTCACTATGGTCGCAATCTCGATGATGCGATCGCGCTGGGTGTCGAGGCCCGTCATCTCGAGGTCGATCCAGATCAGCCTGCTGTCGTTCGTCGCCATGGATGCGGGGAGCGTAGCGAAGGAAAAAGCGATTCTAGCAAAGCGCGACGCCGCATCACGGCCCCATGAGCGCGACCGGCGACAGCCAGGCAGCGGTCGTCGTCGCGGCCCACGGACGCCGCGGCCGCCTGCAGGCCGCGGGAGCAGCGGAACACCCGTACGTCGTGCGTGGCCGGCGGCTGCGCGTGGTGTGCGGCGACCGCGTGCAGTGGCAGCCCGGGCTGCACAGCGAAGTGACGGTGATCGCGATCGAACCCCGCAACAACTCCCTGCGCAGACTGGATACGACCACCAACAAGACCGAAGTGCTGGCGGCAAACCTCAGCCTGGTGGCTGTCGTGTGCGCAGTGGAACCGCAGCCGGACTGGTTCGTGCTGGACCGCTACCTGTGCGCCGCGGCGGACATGGGCGCCGGCGCGGTGATCGTCGTTAACAAAAGCGACCTGGGCCGTCCCAATGCCAGCGAACTCGAGGCCTATCGCACCGCCGGCTATCGCGTGCTGGAAGTGTCGGCACGAACCGGGCAGGGCCTCGATGAGCTGGCGGCGACCTTTGACGGTGAAACCGGCATCCTGGTCGGACAGTCGGGGGCGGGCAAATCGTCGCTGATTAACCGCCTGGTGCCCGGCGTTGACGTCAGCACGGGCGCCCTCACCCGCGGCACTGCCGAAGGCCGGCACACGACCACCGCGTCAGTGATGCACGCGCTGCCCGGCGGTGGCCGACTAATCGACGCACCCGGTGTGCGTGACTTTCTGCCCGCTATCGACGACGACCGAGCGGTGCAAGTGGGCTTTGCTGAGATTCTCGCGGCTGCTGCACAGTGCCGTTTCGGCGATTGCCGGCACATGCGCGAACCGGGCTGCGCCGTGAAAAGCAAAGTGCAGGACGGGACGATTAGCGAGCGCCGCTACGAAAGCTACCGTCGCCTGCTGCGCAGCACGCAGTCCGCGGCATCACACTGACTCGACGGCCGTGCGCGATTCGATGGCGCGGAAGAGCGTGCTGCTGTCGACGTATTCCAGCTCGCCGCCCATCGGCACACCGTGCGCAATGCGACTGGCCGCCACGCCGAATTCCGTCGCCAGGCTGCCCAGGTAAGCAGCCGTGGCCTCCCCTTCCACCGTCGCGCTGGTCGCCAGCACCAGTTCCTTCACGTGACCGGCACCGAGTTGCTCGCGCAGCAGGTCCACACCGAGTTCCGCCGGCCCGATGCCGTCCAGGGGCGACAACCGCCCGAGCAGCACGAAGTAGCGGCCGCGGTAACCGCCGGATTCCTCGACCGCCACCAGGTCGGCCGGCGACTCCACCACGCAAAGCAGCGTGTCATCGCGACGCGTAGCGGCACAGACCGGGCAGAGTTCCTGCTCGGTCAACATGCGGCAGCGGGTGCACAAGCCCACGCGTTCTGCCGCCGTGGCCAGCGCGGTGACCAGTCGCGCCGCACCTTCGCGATCTTTCTCGAGCAGGTGCAAGGCCATGCGCTGCGCCGACTTCGGCCCCACGCCCGGCAAACAGCGCAGCGCATCCAGCAATTCCTGCAAGCTGGGGGAAAAACTCATCGTGGCCGGTGTCAGAACGGCAGCTGCAGGCCGCCGGGCAGTCCCATGCCGCCGGCCATGCCCGAAAACTTGTCCTGGACCGTGCGCTCGACCTTGCGTACGGCGTCATTAAAGGCCGCCACCAGCACGTCCTCGAGCATGTCGCGATCGTCTCCCAGCAGCGACGGGTCGATGGTCAGCCCGCGCACCTCGTGCTTGCAGGTCATCGACAGTTTCACGAGCCCGCCACCCGCCTCGCCTTCGACTTCGAGATTCGCCAGCTCTTCCTGGGCCTTTTGCATCTCGGCCTGCATTTTCTGGGCCTGCTTCATCAACTGGCCGATGTCCGCCTTCATGGGTAAGCGTCTCCGTGTGATTATCAGGGGCCGTCCGGCGTTCGTTTGACGGACTCCGGGACGACCTCGCCCTGGAACATGTCAACGATCTGGCGGACCTCGGGGTCCTGTTCGATGGCGGTGCGTGCGCGCGCATCTTCCGCGGCCTCCGCCTTGGCGTGGTCGCCGGCGAGCGTCCGCCCCGGTGCAATAGCCACCGTCACGCGAACCGCCATGTCACTGCCGAGCCGCTCCCGCACGGATTCGCACAGGCGGCTGACGAGTTTGTCCGTCACCAGGTGATCGTTCTGGGGTTCGACGCGCAGGCGCAGCTCGTCGGGCGTGGCCGACTCCAGCGCAGTGTGCTCGGCGAGCTGGCGTGCCGCGCCCGTGACCGACAATGCCGCGACAAAAGCCGGCCAGTCTTCCGGATCCTGGCCCGCCCCGGCAGACCGGGTGGGTGTGGGCGCAGATGCGGCCGCGGCTTGTTTAGGTGCCGCGCGGCGAGTGCTGCGTTGCGCAGTGGCCTGCCGCGGCTTGTCCGCCGCGTCGCCAGGTGCGTCGAGCTGGAAGGCCAGCATGCGCAACAGGGCCATTTCAAAACCCAGCCGCGGTTCCGGGGCCAGGGCGAGGTCGCGCCGGCCGGTGATCGCAATCTGGTAGTAAAGCTGCACCTGCTCCGGCTCGAGCTGGCCGGCCAGGGCCTGCATGGCTTCCAGGCTGTCTTCATCCGGCAACGCGTCACTGCCCGCGAGCTGGAGCACGGCCAGGCGCTGCAACGCGGTGGCCAGTTCGTCGAGCACACCCTCGTAGTCGGGCACATCTTCGTCCAGCGCCTGGATACGGGCCAGCAGTTCGGCTGCATCGCCGGCCGCGACCGGGTGCAGCAATTCGAGTACGCGATCGCGGCCCAGCGATCCGAGCATGGCGGCCACATCAGCGTCGCTGACGGCATTGTTGCCGTAGGCCAGGGCCTGGTCGAGCAGGCTCAGCGCGTCCCTGACACTGCCGTTGGCCGCCCGCGCCAGGCGCACCAGCGCAGCGGGTTCAGCCTGGAAACCCTCCGTGTCACAGATTGTCGCCAGCCGCGCTTCGATCAGCGCCGCCGGCAGGCGCTTCAGGTTGAACTGCAGGCAGCGCGACAGGACCGTGACCGGCAGCTTCTGCGGGTCCGTCGTTGCAAACAGGAATTTCACGTGCGGCGGCGGCTCTTCCAGCGTCTTCAGCAACGCATTGAAAGACTGCCGCGACAGCATGTGCACCTCGTCCACCAGGTACACCTTGTAGCGCCCGCTCGTGGGCGTGTACTGCACGTTGTCCAGCAGCTCGCGGGTATCGTCCACACCGGTGCGCGACGCCGCGTCCACCTCGATCAGGTCGACAAAGCGGCCCTCGTCGACCGCAACACACGCGCTGCACTTGCCGCAGGGTTCCGGCGACACGCCTTCCAGGCAGTTCAGTGCCTTCGCCAGGATGCGCGCCAGGGTGGTCTTGCCGACGCCCCGCGTGCCGGCGAACAGGTAGGCGTGATGGACCTGGTCGGCACCGAGCGCATTTTGCATTGCGCGCACCACGTGATCCTTCCCGATCACATCGGCAAACTGGCGGGGCCGCCATCTTCGGGCCAGGACGAGGTAACTCATTACGTCAACCGTTTGAAAGAAGAATCCGCGCCAGCCACACCCCGGCGCCCGGCATCACCGCTACCGCTGCTCCCTCCCGGGCCTGACGGGGTTCACGGCTAGCCGCCGCGGGGGGACCGGCGCGGACCCGTACAAAGGTTATGCGGTGCCGGGGCAGCGGGCAAGCACGGCTTGTTGCGCAGCCGCGGCGCGCGGTGAATAATCCCCGCCGTCGTGAATTCAT
The DNA here is from genome assembly GCA_020351875.1 of Chromatiales bacterium. Taxonomy (GTDB): domain Bacteria; phylum Pseudomonadota; class Gammaproteobacteria; order Steroidobacterales; genus J054. Next base: position 858,495 of record CP070671.1, read on the forward strand.
ACCCGTCCATGTCCCGGCACCTTGCTTCCATTGGGTTGCTGCTTGCGGCCTTGCTGCTGGCCGCCTGCACGAAGGGCACCAAAGTCACGCCCGTGCGCCACGAGTCGCGGCCGGCCGAGGCGCCCTATTCCAAGGTACTTGTCGTCGGCGTCACGCCGAACGAAGGCCTGCGCTGGCGCTGGGAGCGCCTGATGGCCCAGACCCTGGAAGACCGCGGCCTGACCGCCTGGGCCAGCGTGAAGGAAATGGGTTATGACACGCCGCTGAACCGGGACAACGTAGTGGTGGCGGTGCGCAAGACTGGCGCAGACGCGGTGCTGGTGAGTCGGTTGATTCGCCAGGATGTGGCCGAACGGGGAGTCGATGCCCGCAAGGAAGCCAAGAAGCGCCGCCGTGATGAATATATTTTCGACTTTTTTCGCTACGACTACGACGAAATCGAGGTCCCCAGCTACACGCTGCTGACCAGCACCGTGGAGATCAACACCGATCTGTACGAGACGACGGAAGGGCGGCTCGTTTACAGCATCAACACGGTCACCTACCAGAAGCAGACCGAGTGGGAAGTGCTCGACGAGGTGACCATCGCGCTCGCCAAACGCCTGCGCAAGGACAAAATGGCACGGCCCAAGTCTTGACCCGACCGGCCTGTGCAGCCAACCATTGGCCAACGTTCACCAGGAGTCGCTGCAATGCGGAACCTCACTGCCTTCATGACTGTATGCCTGGCGACGCTGGCCCTCAGCGGGGCCGCCGTTGCCGCTGACCTGCCAAAGGTTACGGTCTACAAGTCACCGACTTGCGGCTGCTGCGTGAAGTGGGCCGACCAGCTCCGTGCCAGTGGCTTTGAGGTGGAAACTATCAACGTGCGTGACGTGGTCCCGATCAAGCAGCGCTACCGGGTGCCGCCCCAGCTGGGCTCCTGTCACACCGCGGTGGTAGACGATTACGTCGTGGAGGGCCACGTCCCCATCGAGGACATCCTGCGCCTGCTGCGTGAACGCCCTGACAAGAAGGGCATCGCGGTGCCCGGCATGCCCGTCGGCTCGCCGGGCATGGAAGGCCCGAACCCGCAGGCGTTCAAGGTCTATGCCTTCGACAGCTCGGGCGCGATCGAGGAATACGCAGCACATTCTCCCTGACGGCGTGGCGGCCACACGAAGCGGGTCCGCGGTCCTGCCCCTGCGCGGCTGATCCGGCCTGCACACCCAGTGCTCGACTTGTATACCCGACTGGCGGCCCGGCTGCGGCCACACGCGTGGGTCGGCTGGCTGCTGGTGCTGGTCGCTGGTGTGACTTTCCCGATCGCGGTGTTCCTGGTGCAGGGTGAAACCGGCCAGTTCCTGGCCCTCGCCGCCATCACGCTGCTGCTGTGGGCCCTGACGCTCCGCGCGTTCATCACCGCCTTCGCCGACCCGCTGCCCTCACCGTCGTCCGGCGCAGGCCTGGTCACCCGACTCAAGGCACGCCTTCGGCGGCTCTATCGCGGGTTGCTGGCCTTGCTGATTACGCTGCTGCTGGTGCTGGTCGCCTGGTTCTCGATTCGTGCCGCACTGCTAACGATGGACCGACCGCAAGCTGAGTTGGGCGCCCAGATCGCCGAGCCGATTGGCTGAATAAATATTGATAAAACAATATGATATATTATTTTCCTAGAAAAGTTCTATGACAGGCGACGGCCGGACGGCGCGCGGCGGTCAGGCCCGATCCACGGCGCTGGTCGGCCAGGCGCGAGCCGATCAGATTTCGCTAACGAAGCAATACGCGCAAACCCCGACCCGCTTACGGGCATGCCCGACTGGGGCCGGTCGCCGGGTTGAGTCATCCTAATCGCTCTTCCCCCGGAGGCTGGATTCCCCCGATCCAATAGCCTCACCCGGCCACCCTAGCGGTGGCCGGGTCTCTCTCCCCTTGAGATACTGCCGACATGCTTTGGCTGATCCTTGGCCTGCTGCTGCTGGTTGCGATCGTGGCCCCGGGTTTCTGGGTCCGCCGGGTGCTGCAGAAATACAGCGAACCGGCAGACCGCTACCGCGAACAGGGCACCGGCGGCGCCCTGGCCCGACACTTGCTGGACCGTTTCGAATTGAGCGGCGTGGGTGTCGAGGCAACCGAGATGGGCGACCACTACGATCCGCAGGCGCGCAAAGTGCGCTTGTCGCCCGCCAACTATAGTGGCCACTCACTGACCGCAGTCACGGTGGCGACCCACGAGGTCGGCCATGCAATCCAGCACGCGCGGGGCGAGGTGCTTTTCGACTATCGCCAGCGGCTGGTGCGGGCGGCGATGACCGGCGAAAGGCTGGGCAGCGTGATGCTGCTGACCGCCCCGATACTCGTGCTGCTGACGAAACTGCCGCAGGCGGGATTACTGATGCTGCTGCTCGCGGTGGGTTCGATGGCCCTCGGCACGCTGGTCCACCTGGTCACGCTGCCGGTGGAACTGGACGCCGGCTTCAACAAGGCGTTGCCGATCCTGGAAGACGGCAACTACCTGCGGTCCGGCGACCTGCCCCACGCTCGGCGAATCCTGAAAGCCGCAGCGCTGACCTACGTCGCGGGCTCACTGGCGAGCCTGCTGAACCTTGGCCGCTGGCTCGTCATTCTCAGGCGATAGCCGCTGACCGGCCACTTACTGGCCCGCGTGAGCTGGGTTCGCGCGGCCAAAAGAAAAAGGCCCCGCGAGGGGCCTTTTCGCTGACATCCCGATCGGGACCCAGCGCGTTCAGGTGGAGGAAGCGTCGAAGATCGACTGAATCGATGCATCCAGCATGGCATTGAACTCCTCGTCCGACTGCTGGGCCGACAGGCCCTCGGTCAGTGCGCGCGAGAAGCTCGCGATCATGCCGTTGTTCTGGGTGAGACGCCGGTTGGCCTCTTCCCGGGAATAACCCCCGGACAGCGCCACCACCTTCAGCATGTTCGGGTGATCCTGGCACGCCTTGTAGAAATTCGGCTCTTCGGGCAGCGTCAGCTTGAACATGACCAGTTCACTGGACTCGAGCTTGTTCAGGTGCGCCAGCAATTGTTCCCGGAGCAGGGCTTCGGCTTCGGCCTTGTCCGGGGCGTTGATATCGATCTCGGGCTCGATGATCGGCACCAGCCCGGCGGCCACGATCTGCCTGCCGATTTCGAACTGCTGGGCCACGTTTTCTTCAATGCCCCCCGCATTCGCCGACTTGATCACGGAACGCATCTTGGTGCCGAACACGTCCTTCTGGGTCGCCTTCTGCAACAGGTCGTCGAGGTTCGGGATGGGCTTCATCAGCTGCACCCCGTTCGCCTCGTCGGCCAGACCCTTGTCCACCTTCAGGATGGGCACCACGTTCTTCTCTTGCCAGAGGTAGTGGGACGTCGCTTTGCCGGCAATTTCCCGGTCGAGGGTGTTCTCGAACAGGATCGCGCAGAGGATGCGTTTGCCGTCAAAGGCCGGGCTGGTGATGATGCGCGTGCGCATATCGTGGATCAGCCCGAACATTTCCTCGTCGTTGCTGTACGCATCTTCCTGAATGCCGTAGATCCGCAACGCCTTCGGCGTGCTGCCGCCGCTCTGGTCGAGGGCAGCGATGAAACCGGGATCGTTGCTGACTTTATCCAGCTGGTCTTGGAAAACTGACATCGAAAACCGCCTGTGAAATCGTTGGTGGATTCTAGGTTGCCGGACGGTACCGGCGGCCGGGGGCGGAGTATATCAGTAGATACCGAGCAGCTTGTTTAAAGCGAGATCGAACACAGCTCGGTCTGCTGCTCAGTCGCTGGTGCCCGTTAGTCTCGGCCTGACAACGACCCACGGTTCGCGGACGCCGCGTGGCGATTCGGACCGGTTTGTCATTTGCCTTGAAGGTGACGGGCGATCAGTGCGGCGCTGCAGGCACGAAGGCCCCGCCCAAGTCCGTGCAGACCGGCACAGCAGCGAACGGGTAACCAGGACTCAGTCGACTGCGCAAGCAAGCCGACAACGCGCGGGCCTGGCGCCCGGGCGCCAGTGAACCCGGGCCTTGTAACAGGCAGCCTGAGTGCTGCCGGCGCGGCCCAGATTTCAGGCACGCCTGAAGGGCCAAAACGCCACCGCCACAATGGATAAGAGCCCCGGTGAGACGCCAGGATGCACACGTTTGCAAAAAGTCCCGGCCCTGCGCTAGGCTAACGCTCATTCCAACCCAATTTGCTGCTGGTCCCAGGACAACAATGAGCGTGACAATCCCCGACAGTGAGCGCGTGCCCTGGCTCACACGCCTGGCATATAGCCTCGGCAACGTCTGCGAGACTGTCCTGAGTCGCTCCTTCGAGCTGTTCGTGCTGTTCTTCTATACCCAGGTGCTGGGCCTGTCCGGGACCGTGGCGGGCGCGGCCATCCTGGTGGCGATGATTGCCGACGCGTTCACAGACCCGCTGGTGGGTGCGTATTCCGATAGCCTGAAAGCCCGTTGGGGCCGGCGTCATGCGCCGATGTTCCTCTCGGCCCTGCCATCGGCGCTATTTTTTGTGGCGCTGTTCCTTCCGCCGAGCGGGACATCAACCCTGGGGCTCGGCGCCTGGCTTGCGTTCACCGCCATTGGCCTGCGCGTATCCGTCACCTTTTTCCACATTCCCTGGTCAACGCAGATCGCCGAACTCACGGACGAGCCGCGTGAACGGGTCACCCTGGCCGTACTGCGGAATATTTTCGGCGCGGCGGCCAGCTTTGCAGTGGTTGCGGTGGCCTTTGATGTCTTCTTCGTGCCGTCGGCGGAATTCCCGCGGGGCCAGGAAAACCCTGCCAATTATTTGCCCTTCGCGACTGCCGTTGCCGGCACCCTGATCCTGGTGATCCTGCTGTCGGCGGCGGGCACCTACCGCCGAATTCGTGCCCGCGAGGCAGATATCCCGGGCAGCCCCCGCTTTCAGCTTGCGGCCTTGTGGCCGGCCTGGCGGGACATGGTTTTCAGGTTCAAGAACTTTCGCTGCCTGTTCCTCGGCAGCCTGTTTATCATGACGGCGTTCTCCATGTACAACTCCATGGCCTTGTACCTCGGCAGCTATTTCTGGGATCTGACTGGCGATCAGATCAAAGTCTGGCAATTCGCGGTCATTCTTGGCGCCGCGATCACGCTCCTGGTGGGCAAGCCCATCGTCGACCGGGTGCCGCACCCACTGCTGTTTGCAGGTGGCATTGGTTTTGGCGCCGCGCTGTTTGCCCTGCCCCTGCTGCTGCGTCTGTTCGGTTTCGTCGAGGTTGGCACGGACGCGGTCATGCCAATGCTGCGGATAACCAACGGACTGGCCGGCCTGTTCCTGGGCGTCGTCATGATTGTCTCCGCCGTGATCGCGTCGGAAACCGCAGACGACTATCAGCACCGCACCGGCGAGAATGCGACCGCGCTGCTGTTCGGCTTCGTGTTCCTGGCCATGAAAACCGCCTCGGGCCTTGGCAAGCTGCTGGCGGGTCTGATCGTTGACGTGATAAAGCTGCCGTCGGCGGAGAACATCGATCTGATCACCGCCGCGCAGCTCGACAGCCTGGGCTGGTGGTCGGCTATCACCCTGATCCTGCTGGGTGTGCTGGGTGTAGTTTCTTTTTCCGGCTACCGCTCACCGAAGCCCGTGGACAGATCCAGAGTCGCCGCCCCACTGGCTGCCAAGCCCGGAACCGCAGCCTGAGTGGGTGCCGGCAGGGGGACGTCCAGTTGAGAAGACAGGTGAATCATGATCAATCGACGGCAGTCACTGGGCCTGATGGCCGGTGTCGTAGTGGCCGCTAAGGCCACCAGCGCTGAACTCGACGCGGAAACCGGCACGGGCCTCGCGAATGACCGACGGGCCATGCTGCAGGCCCTGATGAAACTCCGTGCCTCTGTTGACGACCGACTTACCCTGGAATGGTTTAAAGGCGTGGTGTACGGCGTAGTCGACGCTGCATTGACACCACTGTTCTCTCTAAACGCCGTGGCCTTCGCAAGCTTCGAGGCTTTGGACGACAGCAGCTTTCTCGGCCGTCGAATCGAGGTGGTCTATCACGGCGACCTCGGCACCGGTGAGCGCATCAGCGAATTTCGCAATCCCTATAACGGCAAGCTGATGGCCGTGCCCCTGTCACGCACGCCGTTACAGCCAGTCACTGTCAATACCGATGGCCTGCAGTTACCGGCTCAACTCGGACCCCTGCGGATCGAGGCCGAATCGGAACTCGGACCCGCCATCAGCAACGGCGGGCGTACCTGGATTCGCCTCGATACGCGCAGCCGCATGTTCCCGCCGAACGCCAAGCAACCGGCAATGGTTTATAACGAGTCCATCACGTATACCGGCAGCAGCGCCGACTTGAATGCGCCGGAGAAGCTATCTGTGCCCAGCCAGATCAGTTACTACAACCTGATGAGCTGGCGACCGTGGATGATGATGGATGGCGTCGCCGGGCATTCGATCTCCATCGCCGCCGGCGAAAAGGTCTGGCAACTGGCAGAACTGCCCGCAGACCTGAGGCAGTTTGTCGCCGATGAGCACCCGGATCTCGCCGCGGATGCGCTCGCGGTGCTGACCGCGGAGTCGCCAGGTGCCGACTAACGCGGCAGGCTCGCTGGCATGGCACGACGACAGCAACCGCGCATGGCCTGCTGCTCGCCCGTCAATCATCGCCGCAGCCTGCTCAAAGGCCTGGCGGGCGTCGGCCTGGCGGCGGGCTTGCCCCGACTCACCGACGCGATGATGAATGAGCCACAAGCAACGACGACCACCGAAGGCTCGCTGCAGGCAGGCCTGATTCTGCCGGTCGGCCGCGCCGGGAACTGGGACTCCGCGCAGCTTTCCAACCCCCGCGTCATCAGGCTCGGCGCCACGGACTGGCGCATGTGGTACTACGGGCGCGACCCTGATTTCGACCCCCTGGTCCGGCTGCCGACCGGCCGCATTGGTCTCGCCGTGTCGACGGACGGCCGGCACTGGCAGCGGGTTACCGGGTCGGCCACCCGGGGCGCCGTGATGGATCCGGCCCCGGATCCCGATCGCTTCGACTCGGCCCATATCGGCGTAGGCGATGTGCATGCCACTGCCGATGGCTTCGAAATGTGGTACTTCGGCGGGCCGCAGAACGTACAGCAACTCGGCGAACTGACCTTTAACGGCTTTCCGTTGCGTATTGGCCATGCAACCTCGCGGGATGGTGAGCATTGGCAACGCAACTCCGGGCCATTCAGCGGCGCGATCCTGAATCATGGCGCGCCCGGAGAAGCCGATGCGTTCATGGTCGGCTGGCCGCAGGTTCTGCAACTGTCCGCCAAAGTCCGGCGCATGTATTACCACAGCGTCAATCCGTTCACGAACAAGTTCTTCATCTGCGCTGCGGAGTCGGTTGACGGCGGTGACTGGAAAAAACTTGGAGTGATTTTTGGGCCGGGCGAGCCCGACGCCTTTGACGAGGATGGGCCCGCCACCCGCCATGTGATCCGGCGCGGCGACGAATTCCTGATGTTTTACGAAGGCTTTCGCGAGCAGCGCGCATCCATCGGCCTGGCGCAATCTGCGGATGGACTCAGCTGGACTCGGGTTCCCGGCGCTGCGGCCAGAGGCGCCATCTTCGCGCCGGCTGAGGCTGAACCTGGCGCATGGGATTCGGGCGCCGTCGGCACCCCCTGGGTACTCCAGGCGCCGGATGGTGGCCTGCTGATGTACTACGTCGGCGCCGGGTATCGAGGAGAAGATTTCGATGACCTGGTCGAGGCTGAGGCCTCGGCGGTGCACCAGATCGGGCTGGCCACCTGCAACGGCGAGGACCTCACGCGCTGGGCCCGCTGGCAGGCCTGCGACTGATCCAGGCTTAGCTCTGCAAACTGCGAAGGCCACGCATCCACGGGCTGCTCCGGACCATTGTCAGGGGTGAGCATCGCGCACCGGCAACATCCGGCGCAGCGTTCCGTCCTTGAGCCAGAACTGGTGGCAAAGGGCTGCCAGCACATGAAGCGATACGAGTCCCAGCAGGGCCGTATTCAGGTACAGGTGCGTCATCCGCAACACTTGGCTCAGCGCGGGATCCGGACCCAGCCAGTTCGCTACGGCAAACAAACCGAAGTAATCGACCTCGATACCCTCCGATCCCGCCTTGACCCAACCCACCAGCGGGATGCTGATCAGCAGCGCATATAGCAGCCAATGGGTGGCCCGGGCAACAAAGCCTAGGGGTGCGGCGATGGCACTCGGGGCCGGTGGCACGTCATTGATCAACCGCCACGCGAGACGCACCAGGATCAGCCCCAGGATCGTTATCCCAGGCGGCCGGTGCAGCGCCAGTAACTCCGACTCCCGGCCCGGATCATCGGCGCCGAATGCGGCGACCGCGAGATAGATTTGCCCGAAGACCAGCAGCACGATCAGCCAGTGCAGCCCCTGCGCCACGTAACCATAGCGACGAACCGAATTGCGGAGCATGGCTTACAGACTCACTGGCAGCGCCGTGCCCGACGCGCATGGCGTCGGACACCGCCCTCTTGACTATCTCGCACTGCCAAAGCGATATCGCGCCGTCACGCCCCACCTGCGCGGGTTGAGGTTCGTCGCTGTCGTGACAAAAGTGGACGCGTTCAGGTCCGACGGGAAGGTCTGCGTGGATTCAATCGCATCTTCGTCGGACAGGTTTCGCACCCAGAGCAGGACGTCAAACGTGTCATTGACGACGCCGAGCGTCAGATTCGCCACCGTTCGGTTGGGAGAAAACTGCACGTCGACATTTGTCGTGCTGATCCTCGACCGGTAGCCCACATCGAAGCGAAGTAACGCATCGAACTCCGACGTAAGGGGCCGCACGGCTTCAACAAACAAAGACGCCGTTCGTTTGGCCGTGCGGATGGGCCGCTCGCCGCTGATGTCCGGCGCTTCGTCGTCAAAGGTGCCGTCGCCATCGCTGTCAATCGGTACGCACTTTACCGGCACCAGCGGAAAAGCCGTATCGCCCGCATCCTTCAGATCGCAAAGCGCCGCATCGCCGTCAGCCACGGTGCCACCGTCATAGTCAGGATCCGCGTAACCAAAATTCGCGCCAACGGTCACCCCTTCGACCGGCGAAGCGACCAGCTCTGCCTCGAAACCGTAGTTCTTGAGGCCTGTCGCGTTGGTGGTCACTGTCAGGAAGCCGGTGCCGGCTGCCGAGGACGGGATACGCTGGCGAAACTGGGCGTCGTCCCAGTCGATGTAGAAGCCGGTCAGGTTGAACTGCAAACGATTATCGAACCAGGCGGACTTGAAGCCCAGCTCAGTGGTCCAGTTGGTCTCTTCGTCGAAGGGCACGGCGTTAGGGTCGGCAATCGCCACGTTTAATCCGCCCGAGCGGCTGCCCTTCGCGACGGAAGTGTAGACCATCAGGTCATCATTGGCCTGGTAACGCAGGATGAAACGCGGGTCCCAGAAACTCCAGTCCTCGTCATACTTGGTCCTGGGCGTTCCAAAGAAATCATCTTTCTTGTTGTCGAGCTTACGCTCTTCGTACGTGTAGCGAATTTCCGCCGTGCCGGTCAGCTTGTCCGTGATGTCGTACTCCACGGAGCCGAAGGCCGCGTACTGATCGGCTTCGGTGATCGCGAGCACGAGTTCCGTCACCTGGTTCGGATTGTCAAAAAATACCGAGTTGGGCAACACCGGGGTGGGTATCCCAAGGGTCGTGCCCCCGATGCCATCGCCAGGCGACACCAGCAGGAACTGGATGTCCTCCGGTGGCAGGCCGAGGGCCTGCACGGCCGACGAAGCGTCAATACCGAGGTCGGTCGTATCACTGTTTTCCTGGTGAAAATAGAACACGCCACCCAGCCAGCGGAAACGACCCTCGGGCTGCGAATTCACTCGGAATTCCTGCGAGTAATATTCCTGGTTAAGCCCGACGCTGCCGATCAGCGTATTCATGGACGAGAAACCGGAATTGTTGGGGAACTGGTTCTCCAAGGAGAAGATAATAGGTAGGCCCGTCGCATCAAACGCCGCTTTGTCCACCCAACCGTAGTAAGGCTCACCGGCCTGCGTCCGATCGAGATCCGGCCGGCCCTGGTTGTTGTTGTCCGTGTAGGACGTAATTGAAGTCAAGGTTGCCCAGTCGAAATCGAACTGCGCGTCCAGCACCACGCCCCACGTGCGGCCTTTGGCGGCATACGCGGACGGTGAGGTGCTGAGGGTGCGGGACTCCGCTGGCGGGACCGTGCCGCAATAGTAGGCTGGCACGCCTAAATCGTAAGATGCCAGGGTGCGCGGAAACTTGTCCGGGTCCAGTTCGCCGCAGTTATTCGGCGTTTTGCTGAGCGCCCGACTGTCCAGGTCTTCGTTCGAAATCCAGCCGCGGAGATTGAGATCAATGGTGTCTGTCGGCCTGAAGCGCAGATCGCCGGCGACCGCACGGGTCCGGGACCCCCCGAGACCACGGCCCGATTTCTCGGGCCCGCCATTGCGATACATCCCGTCATCATCGGCGTATTGGAACGCAAGGCGGCCGGCAAGGTTCTTGACTATGGGCCCGGTCACGGCGCCCCTGATGTCGTACAGGCCATCTTCCGCGGCGGTCGTCTCGATATTGACCCCGAACTCGTCTGACGCTCGCTTGGTGACAAAGTTGATGGCACCGGCAAAGGTGTTGCGCCCATACAGGGCCCCCTGTGGACCGCGCACAACCTCAATCCGCTCCATGTCGAAAATGTCTACATTCTGGGACGCGCGGCCGGACATGAAGACCCCATCCACAAACACGCCAACATTGTTGTCGAAGCCACGGCTGTCGATCACGCCAAGCCCCCGAATCACCGGTGTCTGCCGGCGCCCGGTCTCACCGGCTTCGAAGGTCAGGTTCGGCGTCAACCTCGCCAGGTCCGCCACGTTGCGAAGGCCGGCGGTCTCGATGGTGCGCTCGCCGAAGGCCGTCACGGAGATCGGCGCCTCCTGGAGGGATTCCTCCACTTTTCGCGCTGTCACCACAATGTTGTCCAGCTGCGCCAGCGCCGGGGCTGCCGGAAATCCCGCCAGCAGACCAACTATCAGCCAGCCCGTGAGGCGACGTCGATTGCGCATTACCCGTTCCCCTGTTGTCCTGGTTTTAATCGTCATGAAATTGAATCAGGCCCGCGGCTTATGCTGCCGCGCGTAGCTTTCGAAACTCGATTCGTTTGGCGCGCTCCACTTCTCAGGAGAATGGTGGAAACGCGGATATTTGGCCACGTAGCTCCGCAGCGGCTCATTGAGGTCGCTAACGTCTGCCAGCTTGGTTTTCTTGCCCCGGTAACGCAGGTGGCCCGGACGGCCGCCCATGAACATCCACGGCAGCCAGGGCCCCAGGCGTGACCACCCGCCCACGTATGAGATGCTCGACAGCTCCGGATCTTCCAGATCGGCAAGGCTGACCGTATACCACTCCGATTCCGTCACCCGCACGTACTCGCCTGTGGACTCCCGCTTCCAGACCTTGGGGTCCAGCACGTTCTTCCATCGCGTGTTGGTGTCGAAAAAGAAGGTCGCCTGGTCACCCAGGATGGACCAGGGCATCAGGAAAGGTTCCGGCTCCACCTGCCGCTCTTCGGTGCCCGGGTTGTAGTAACGCGGAAATACCGTCGTCACATGATGATTGACCGGATCGTTGAACAGGTGCACCACCTCGACGGTCTCACCGGTAAACGGATTGAACCACTCATCGAGAATCTCGCCGGTTTCGAGATCTTTGTAGACGAAGATCTCGCGCTGCAGGATATGGTAGGCGTCATCGGGCAGCCGGATGGAACGCCGCACCTTGTAGCCTTCCATGTCGAACAGCGGCTGCACGATTTCATCGTCGCCGATGACCGAAAATACCCGCGCCTGGTTGTGCATCAGCACCTCTTCGTCGGGATCGGCGCTGCCCGTGATGCGGATAAAGGCGTCAAGGTTCTGCTGCGGGTCGTCGGCGTCGAAGGGCACGCGTTGCTGGCGGGCCTCGGCGCGCGCAGGCGGCAAGGCGGCCGCAACGGCAGCCGCTGCGAGCAGCGTAACCTGCCGCCGGCTAAAACTGGCTTGTCCTGAATCCCCCAATTCAACCCCCTGTCCAGGAACCGACGTCCTGACGGCCGCAGTATTCCACAAGGTTGCACACGAGTGCAAACTGGCGACCGCGCCCTGCCCGGCGTCCATGGACGGTGGCCTAATTCGCTGAATTAACTATGACTTCAGGGGCTTGCAGCCAACGCCAGAGCGGTGCGCCCTACCGGACTCCGTGCCGGCGATCCCAACGGCCGCCGGGCCCGACCCTCAGGACATGGGCGCGCTGGTCGGCCCCGCTTTGTCACCGCCATAGGTGGAATACAGCCGCCCGTAGACCTGCTGGATCATGGCCAGGCGTTCCGCCTTCAGCTTGGCCTGCAACTCGTCCGACGGCGTGCCGTGTTCGAGGTCTTCCAGGGACACGACACCCTTGGCGGCCAGCTGCTCTTCCAGGAAGGCTTGCCGGTCGCGCAGCACCCAGAACTGGGCGCCGAGTTCGAGCACGATACCCAGCAGGTGATCGATGACCTCATTCTCGAAGTAACTGGGATTGCCCCTTTCCGCACCCGGCAAGTCGTTGGTGTAGGCCAGGTCTGCTTCTTTCAGTTTTGCCATTTGCTCAGGTTCCTCAGGCAGCGGGCTTGACCACGACGCGCCCGCGAGTCAGGGCCGCCTTGGGATCGTAATGCTCCAGCTCGAAGCCCGCTTCCACCAGCAGGTCTTCCACGTTTGACCGAACATAGTCCGGCAGGTACGGCTCGCCGTTGTCAGCTGCGTCCATCTCGGCGAAGAACATGCTGTACACGCCGCGGGAACGCACGCTCGGAAAATCCAGCACGGTGAACTTGCCACCGGGCCGCAGCACCCGGAAAACTTCGGCAATCGCTTCCTTCGCGACGGGTACGGGCAGTTCGTGGAACAGCAACATGGCCAGCACCGCATCAAAATGGTTATCCGGGAAATCCAGCTCTTCGGCCGCCATCTGCCGCAGGTGGATCTCCGCGCCCGCTTCCATCGCGCGCACATGGGCATAGCGCACCATCGGCGCGCTGATATCGATGCCCCACACTTCCGCGTCGGGATACTTCTCTTTCAAGGCGATCGTGGTCGCACCTGCGCTAACGCCCAGGTCCAGAATGCGCGACACCTGGCCGTCATCCGGCACCGCCGTTGCCATGGAGACGCCTTTCGCGAGCCGGTCGTGGTCTGCAGCACCACCCAGGAAAACTTTCAGGCCGTAGTCATAGAAGGGCCCCGCCAACTCGTCTTTCACATAGCCGCCGGGCTGAATGTGAATTTCCCGGCTGGCGTACTCCGGTGCGTTCTCCCGCCAGTTATCGTCGTATTCGACAGTGCCGGGCCCGGCAGCTTCGGCCGCGTCAAAGGCTGCCACAATCTCGTCGCGACGTTGATTGAGTGATTTGGACAGGCCCGACCAGAAGGCTTCCTGCAGGCTCCGCTTCACCCGGTAGTAGGTTTTCAATGTCGGATCCTGCATCAGCAGGTCGATGGCCGCCTGCGTCGTTTCAGGATCCGGGGAATCTGCGATACCCGCATCTGTCATCAATTGCTGGCTGTATTCGCCAATGGGCCGCTGCTGCGCGTGCATCAGGACATTGCGGGCATCCTCGATGAACTCCACATAGGCCTCGTCACCCCGGGTGGTCAGCGTGGGATACACACCGGCAATCTTGCCGCGCGGAAAAAGGGCATCCTGAATACTCATCGCACAAGCACCTTGACGTCGGTTAGCGGTCAGACCAAAAGATTCGCCGGCGCACGTGGTGCCGATGAATATTGACGGTCTTCGTGGTACTTGGCAGTATGCACTCGTGTGCAAAGTGCTGTCAAAACCCCACGCCTCCTCAATATCAAGGGTTAAAGCCGGGTGAATATCGTGATCACCGGTGGGACTCGCGGCATTGGCCGCGGCCTCGCCGAAGAATTCGTCAGGCGCGGCCATAACGTGGTGATCTCCGGCCGGCAGCCCGCCGCCGTCGCGAGCGCTGTCGGGGCCATTGATCGCGCCGGACCGGGTCACGCTGCGGGCACCGCGGGCGAAGCCGACGACCCGGCGTCCCACGAGGCGCTTTGGGAACTCGCGAGTCAGACTTTCGGCGCAGTGGACATCTGGGTCAACAACGCCGGGATGACCAACCGCAAAGTCAAACTGGCCGAATTGCCGCCGGAAGAAATCGGCGCGGTCGTGAGCACCAATGTGACCGGCGTGGCCCACGGCTGCAAAGTGGCCATCGGCGGGATGCTGAGCCAGGGGCACGGCAAGGTTTTCAACATGGAGGGCTTCGGCAGCGACGGCATGACCCAAGCAGGCATGACTGTCTATGGCGCAAGCAAACGCGCCGTGCGCTATCTCACGAAGTCCCTGGCCAAAGAATACGCCGACAGCCCGCTGATCATCGCCAATCTCAGCCCGGGCATCGTCGTGACCGAATTCCTGACCCGCGATCTGTATGCCCACAATCCAGATGAGCTGAACAAGCGCAAGAAACTCCTGAGCCTCCTCGCCGACCGGGTTGAAACCGTGGCACCGGCCCTGGTGGACGGCATGCTCAAGCTCGACAAGACCGGGGGGGCCGTGCGCTGGATGACTCCGATGCAGGCACTCGGCCGACTGGTGACCAGCGTGTTTCGCAAGCGGGATCCGTTTGCCAGTTCAACGCCCTGATGAGCGGCGCGATTGAACGCGTGCTGGTGTTTGGCGCCACCGGCCCGACGGGCCTGCAGGTCGTCGAACAGGCGCTGCAGCGCGGCCTTGAGGTCACCGCCTTTGTTCGTGACCCGGCGAAGCTCACCATCGACCATCCGCGCTTGCGCCAAGTGACGGGCGATATCCTGCAGCCGGACAGCATCGATGCGGCCTTTGCCGAGCCTCCCGACGCGGTGGTGCTGGCGCTGGGCATCTTCCACAAGCAACCCGAGACCCGGCTGTCGACGGGCACGGCGCACATCGTTGCGGCCATGCAGAAGCACGGGGTGTCGCGCATCGTGGCCGTGTCCTCTCTCGGCGCCGGCGACAGCCGTTATCAGGGCAGCCTGCTGGCCAAGGCATTGCAGAAGTTTTTGCTGCGGCACGTGCTGGATGACAAAACCCGCCAGGAACAGATCCTGCGCGACAGCGGGCTGAACTGGACTGCCCTGCGCCCGCCCCAGCTGACGCTCGATGCCAGCATCCGCGATGACATCGTGTTGTGGACGGGCCGCCCGCCGCGACGAAAAATGACCTGGAAAGTATCGCGCGCAACCGTCGCGAAATACGCGCTGGATGCGGCGATCACCGGCGCGCACGGCAACAGCGCCGTCAATATGTCTGAACCGGTTTGAGGGAAGGCGTTACATGAAGATTCAACCGAACACAATTGCACGTTGCGCAGCATCCCTGGTCTGCGCAGCGTTGTTATCGGCCTGCGCCGCTGCGCCCGAGCGGACTCCCGGTGAACGTTTCAGCGACTGTGCCGGCTGTCCGGAAATGGTCGTGATCCCCACGGGCAGTTTCGCCATGGGTTTCGACGGCGGCGAACCGGAACGCTACAAGGGCCCGGTACGCCAGATCACGATTGCGCGGGCGTTTGCCGCCGGGCGCACGGAAGTCACGGTGGCCCAGTACCGGGACTTTGTAAATGCCACCGGATACGCCGCT
This sequence comes from Chromatiales bacterium, assembly GCA_020351875.1. GTDB lineage: Bacteria > Pseudomonadota > Gammaproteobacteria > Steroidobacterales > J054. Next base: position 874,105 of record CP070671.1, read on the forward strand.
GCCGTTGGCTGTTACGCCTGGGATGGCAAAGTCGCGCGCATGAATGACGCGGCCAGCTGGCAGGACCCCGGCTACGGCCGCGAACTCACGCCGGAAGAACCGGCCGTTTGCCTGGACTGGACCGACGTCAAGGCATACGTCGACTGGCTGGCAGCCAGGACCGGGCAGCCCTATCGACTGCTGAGCGAGGCAGAATGGGAATATGCGGCCGATGCCGGCAGTACCGCGGTGTTTCCGTGGGGCGATGATCCGGACGCGGCCTGCGCCTATGCCAATGTCTACGACCTGGATGCGGCCGACGCCATCGATGACTCACCGCTGACGCCGGTGAACTGCCGGGACGGCCATGCGGGAATCGCACCCGTGGGCAGTTACCCGCCCAACAAACTGGGGCTGCAGGACATGGTCGGCAATGTCTGGGAATGGACCCAGGACTGCTACGTCATGCCTGCCCCGGCGGCGCCACTGGATGGCAGCCCGGTTATCACCGAGAACTGCGATCGTCGGTCCGTCAAGGGTGGCAGCTGGATCACCGGGATACAGCGTCAACGGCCCACCTTCCGTGGCCGGGATCCGGAAGACCGCGTGAGCCTGGTGTTCGGATTCCGGGTCGCACGCGACCTGGACTGAAAATCCGCGTGTCGGCAGTTCGGCCCGATCGTATGTTTCACCTGTCCTGAAACGCAGGTTAAGGAGAAGAGACGTGAGAATCCAAACCCAAACGGCCGCAGCACTGGCTGCGCTGGTGACGCTCCCCTGGTTCCTGATGGGCTGCGCCCAAACGACCACCGCCGGGGATTCGAGTGCTTCCGAACTGCCCGTGGTACTGGTGATCGGCGCAACGGGGCGCACCGGGGGTCCGATACTGGCGGCACTGGGTGACGACTATCGGATACGGGCTCTGGTACGAGACCTGGATCGCGCCCGGGCGCAATTACCGGCTACCGTAACTTTGTTCCGCGGTGATGTCCGCCAGCCGGAGACGCTAGCGTCGGCTTTTGAGGGTACCCAGTTCGTCGTCTCAGCCGTCGGTGCCAGATTTGTGGGCCAAGGTGAACTCGACGATCCGATGAATACCCCGGAGTTAGTGGACTATGAGGGCGTGAAGCACCTGGCCGGGGCGGCGCGCACCGCTGGGGTCAAGCACTTCGTACTGGTTTCGGCGATGGGCGTTACCCGTTCGGGAGGCTCGCATGATCGGATGGCCAATATCATGCACTGGAAACTCAAGGGTGAGAACGCGCTGCGGACCAGCGGGGTGCCCTACACGATTGTAAGGCCGGGAGGATTAACTGACGAAGCCGGCGGCACTTTCGGCACCCTGGTGGCCCAGGGCGACAACCAGGGTCCCGGTCAGACCAACCGCATTGATGTGGCCAGGATCTGCGTACGCGCCTTAACTGATCCGGCGGCGCGCAATGTGACCCTCGAGGTCGTGAAGGACGCGTCGCAACCCGTTGTCCCATCGGACGGCGACGTCTTCTCTGGCCTGAAAGCCGATGTGCCGTAAAGCCCGTGAACCCAAAAGGCAACTAAGAAGCATAGAGACACTGAGATGATTAGACCTGCTGCGGCGATTAGTTCGCCAAGGCACCGTTTCGAAAGCCTTGCGGTGCATGGATCGCAGCTATGAACTGCCAGGAAATTCAGCCAGATATACCTGGCCATGTGCCGCGGCAGCCAGCTGCAAATTCAGCGGGCCGGAAACAGCTGCGCGATCGCGGTATTGATTCGATCGTAGGTGCCGCAGCGGCAGATATTGGTCAGCCGCTCGCGCACGGCGTCGGGCTGCAACCCGGGTTCCTCACTGAGGATCGCCGCCACGGACATGATCATCCCGGGCTGGCAGTAGCCGCACTGGGGCACCTGGGCTTCGATCCACGCGGCCTGCACCCGGGCCATGGCGGTCTCGCCGAGACCCTCGATGGTGACAACGCTGGCGCCATCGGCCGACTCGACGGGCACACCGCAGGAACGGATCGCGCGCCCGTTCAGATGTACCGTGCACGCACCGCACAGCGCGTTGCCGCAGCCGAATTTGGTGCCCTTCAGTCCCAGCAGGTCCCGCAGCACCCACAGCAGCGGCATGCCCGGCGTCGCGTCCACCGCCCGCTCTTCCCCATTGACCGTCAACTTGATCATCATCGCTGAGCCTTCTTGTCGCCGCTGAAGCCCGCTCGCGGCCTGCGGAGCCTGGCTTGCACACGAGTGCAATGAGCATCATAATGACTCAGCCCCAAGCTGTCCAGACGCGCTATGTCCATGAAGCTGAACGATTATTCTGTGACCCGTCGGACCCTGATTGCCGGCGCCGGCGCCATCGCCGGCAGCCTGTTGATCGGCTTGCGGGAAGGCGAAGCGGGCAGCCCTGCCGCGACGGAAAGCACGCTGGCTACCTGGCTGCGCATCGATGCCGACGGCACCGTCACCGTCTATGTCGCGGCGGCAGAAATGGGCCAGGGTGTGATGACGGCTTTGCCAGCCATGGCGGCCGAAGAACTCGGGGTGGACTGGTCGGCCGTGCGCGCAGAGATGCCGCCGTCGCAACCGCAATTTCGTACGATGCGCGGTCGGCGCATCACCGGCAATAGCCAGAGCGTCATGCATTTTTTCCAACGCCTGCGCGAGGCTGGCGCCGCGGCGCGCGAAATGCTGGTGGCCGCCGCGGCCGAGCAATGGCAGGTGCCGGTCAACGAATGCGAGGCGGAAAGCGGTCGCGTCAATCATCCGGCCACCGGACGCAGTGCCGGCTACGGCGAACTTGCGGCGGCCGCCGCGAAACTGCCGGTTCCCGACGCACCGCAATTGAAGTCACCGGCAGACTGGCAGTTAATGGGCCGGCCGCTGCCCCGGACGGACGTACCATCCAAAGTCGATGGCACCGCCGTCTACGGCATCGACGTCACGCTAGACGGCATGCAGACAGCCACGATCACCGCCTGCCCGGCTTTCGGTGGCCGGCTCAAGGCCGTGGATTCACAGCCTGCTCTGGCCCGGCCCGGCGTGACCCAGGTGGTCAAGCTGGACAATGCGGTCGCCGTCGTCGGCGAACACTACTGGGCCGCCGCACAAGGCTTGCAGGCCCTGCAACCTGAGTGGGACTTTAGCGGGGCAACACAAGAAAACTCCGCGGACATCGAAGCGCAACAACTGGCCACGCCAATCGATGCCGGTACACCCGGCAAGGTCACCGGCGACGTCGACCAGGCGTTTGCCACCGCGGCCCGCACCGTCGAGGCCCAGTACCAGGTGCCGTTCCTGGCCCATCTGTGCATGGAGCCGATGAACGCTACCGCGCATGTCGAGGCCGACCGCGTGCGAATCTGGGCGCCCACGCAAGCGGAATCAGACACGGCTGTTGACGTGGCCAAGGCCCTGGGCGTGTCGCCCGATAGCGTCACGGTGTACTCGACCATGATGGGCGGCGGCTTCGGTCGCCGCAGTTACACCGACTTCGCCGTGCAGGCCGCACTGATCGCCAAGGCGGCGGGCAAACCAGTGCAGCTGATCTGGTCGCGGGAAGAAGACATTCGCCAGGATCACTATCGCGCCGCGATGGGCGGTCGCTACAAGGGCGCGCTGGATGCCGACGGCAAGCTGACCGCGCTGCAGGCCAATGTTGTCGGGCCGTCCCTGATCGACGATTTCAACCTGCCGCCCAAGCTGGATACCGTGATTCACGTGATGGCCGTCAGTGGCGACGCCTACACCATCCCGAACCAGAAGCTCAGCTACGCGCGTCGCGATATCGGCATCCCGCTGGGAATCTGGCGTTCCACGCTGCTAAGTGAGAACGGCTTTTTCGTGGAAAGCTTTATTGATGAACTGGCCGCTGCCGCCGGCCGCGACCCGCTGGTGTTTCGCCGCGATCTCACGGCTGGCAACGCCGCAGCCGACAGCACGCTGGACGCGCTGGAGGAGAGCTTCGACTTCGGCCCGCGCAAAGACCAGGGCCGCGGCTGGGGCCTGGCCATCGCCGCCGGCTGGAACTGCGTGTGTGCGGCGGCGATGGACGTCACCCTGCATCGGAACAAACGCGTCGAAATACACGATGTCGCCTGCGCGATGCATGCGGGCACAGTCATAAACCCGGCCATTGTGACCAGCCAGGTACCAGGCGGTTTTTTATATGGGCTTTGCGCAGCGCTGTGGGGCGATATCGAGATTGAAAACGGCCAGGTCCTGGCCGGTAATTTCGACAGCCAGCCGGTGCTGCGCATGAACCAGGCCCCGGCGGTGCGGGTGCAACTCGTCCCCGGTGATGAGCCCCCCGGCGGCGTCGGGGAATTGCCGACGTCCGTCGCCGCCCCGGCCCTGGCCAACGCCATTGCCGCGGCCGGCGGCAAACGCCTGCGCGAGTTACCCGTGCAGCGGGCCGGCTACCAGTTGAAAATGTAAATGAGCAACGACATCAGACCATGAACGACCAGACACGAACGACAGCCCCCCGGATTTCCAAAGGCGCGCAACCCAGCTTCTTCGAACAACCAGCCACCGAGGCTCTGTACGGCATGTTCGTCGTCATGCTGGAAGAACTTTGTGTGCTGCGCGACCGTCTCGATACCTATGAGCGCCTCGGCGAGCAGGGTATCGCCGTGACCTCAGCGGCCGTAGAGGCCTATGAACCGGATGACAGCGTTGAACAAGCGCGGGAACAGCTGCGGCATGGCACCATCAATCGCGCGATGCGGCCGGTCAAGGCGCTACAGGAGGCCGCCGTCAAGCGCGCCCAGAGCCAGTACGAACAAGCTGCCCGCAGCATCGCAGAACAGGAAATCTAGACTGTGCAACTCACCACTTGCGAGAGGACAAACCCATGACCGGCGGCCGCGAACACCCGATGCTCCCAGCAACCAATCACGATGAATATGCGCAGACCCGATTTCTGCTCACATTCAAGAATTACATTCAGAACGAACTGGACCCGCTAGATAAAGAGCTGGTCGAAAAGGTGGTCAAACCCGCCTATGAGCAGCAGGCGGGCCGGCCCGCCCAGGCCAGCAAGGATGTCCGCAAGCTGATGGAGGCCGAGCCTTTCCATCAGTTCTGGCTGTCGTCGCTGCGCCACCAGCAGGACCTGATGTGGGACAACGTGGCCGACTCGGTAGACCGCCAGCTCGACGAGCTGCAGGAAAAATTCCACCGCACGGAAACGCCCCTGGGCAACCTGCGCCTGAATCCGGACATGGAAATTCCCAGCTATATCTCGGCTTTCGACAACCACCGGATGCCCGGCAGTTATTACACGGAACTGGCCGACGACGATCTGCGGGCCGGGGCCCTGTTCGACGGCGCGGCCGCGCTGTATCACGTGAATCGTAACGGCGGCACGATGAACGACGCGCGCGGCTGGACCATGATTGACCACATTGAAACGCGCTTCCCGGACCTGGGCGCACCCCGGCGGGTCCTCGACATGGGCTGCTGCGTCGGCCAGAGCACCCTCACCTACTGTGAAAAATGGCCCGACGCCGAGGTCTACGGCATCGATATCGGCGCGCCGCTGCTGCGCTATGCCCACGCTCGCTCCGAAAGGCTGGGCCGCGCGGTGCACTACTCACAGCAAAACGCCGAAACTACGGATTTCGACGACGGCTTTTTCGACCTGGTCGTATCCACCGCGGCTATTCACGAAACCAATCGTCCGGCCACCCAGCGCATCTTCGATGAATGCCACCGACTGCTAAGACCCGGCGGCGTCATGGCCCATCTCGAGGTGCCCGTGCGTTATGCGGACCTCGGCGTCTGGGAACAGATTCGCGCCGACTGGGAATCACAGGTGAACAATGAACCGTACATTGCCGGCATGGCCCGCCTGGACCTGGCGGCCATGGCAGAAAAATCCGGCTTCCGCGACGTTGCTGCCGGGTATCACTGGCAGGTGCCGGGCTTTATTCCGGGCAGGAGCGGCTTCGAAACCGAGGGCGGCCCCAACGGCACGCTGAAGATCGGCAGCTGGTACATGGTTTCTGCAGTGCGCTGACGGGTGGCCGCTAAAGCAGAGACGGTTCCGGCGGCAGCGGAATCGGGAGTTCCGTTCAGCCTCCGCCTGTCATTCGGCATCGGTTCGCTAGGGCAGGCGACGATCCTGAACAGCACCTCGGTGCTGCTGCTGTTCTTCATGACCAATCTGCTCGGCATTCGCCCCTCCGTGGGTGGCGCATTGCTGTTCATTTCAAAACTGGTAGACGTCGCCAGCAACCCGGTCATCGGCATGCTCAGCGACCGGACCCACACCCGCATCGGCCGGCGCCGCCCCTATCTGCTCGGTGGCGGCATCATGATGTGCGTGACTTTTGTTCTCTTGTTCACGGCGCCGGAGTTCGAGTCGCAATGGCTGCTGACCGGCTATTTGTTGTTGTTGATGGTGCTGCTGTCTCTTGCATACGCAACGTTCACGGTCCCCTACCTCGCTGTGGCGGCAGAAACCACGCGGACCTATGACGAACGCACCAGCATCATGGCTTACCGCGTCGTATTCATCCTGCTGGGTACCCTGGTCGGCACCGCCATCGCGCCGGCTATTGCCACGCCTTCGGGAGTCGGCACTCGCGAAAGTTTCGCCAGCATGGCCCTGTTGCTGGGCGCGGTGATCATGATCGCTTCACTGTTGTGTTTCTGGGGCACACGCCAAGCGACTTTTTATGATCCGGATGCTGAATCGCCCGGATTCCGCCGCCAGTTACGCATTGCCTGGGACAATCGCCCCTTTGTCACGCTGGCAACAGCCAAGCTGTTGCAGCTGATCGGCGTGGCCTCGGTGATCACCTGCGCGTTATATCTGACCCGCTACGTGCTGGACATCAGCGGTGTGCGGGTCGCTCTATTTTTCCTGACCATGACCATCAGTTCTGCCGCCGTGGTGCCGGCCTGGTGGTGGATCGCGCGACGCATCGGCAAGAAATCCGCCTACATCACGGCTGTCACTATCTATGCGCTTACCGCGCTGACCTGGATGCTGGCGGGCCCGGTGGCAACGTCTGCGGACATGGGTTTGGTCTACGCGCGCGCCGTCTTCCTCGGCATCTCGAGCGGCGGGCTGATTCTGCTGGGTGTGTCCATGCTGCCGGACACGATCGAATACGATCGCCTGACGTCGGGCGCGCGTCGCGAAGGCGTTTTCACGGGGTTGTGGAGCGCCGTGGAAAAAGGCGCCACGGCGGTGGGGGGCCTGCTCATTGGCGTCTTGCTGGACCTGATGGGGTTCATCAAGTCCACGGGCGATGTGGTCATGCAACCGGATTCGGCGATCACCGGCATCATTATCGGTTCAGCGGTTTTGCCGGCTGCATTCATGCTGGCCAGCCTGCCGCTGCTGTTTCGCTACCCGCTGTCCCAGCAAAGCCTCGAGCAACTCGAAGCCAGCACGACTGTTGCAGGCTAAGCCAGCTTGCATGCCCACCAGGAGCAAACTGCCCATGCCCCCTCGCCTGCTTGTCCTGCTTGCCGCCCTGCTCACCAGTACCGCAGCCTGTGCCGCGGAGGACCCATCAACCGCAACTTTTCGCGACTGCCCGCGGTGTCCGGAACTGGTGCGGATTCCCGCCGGTTCTTTCGTCATGGGTTCCACGCCGGAGGAAACCTCCCGCGCTGGGGTACCCGACAGCCGGGCACCCAACGAACACCCGCCGGTACCAGTCACCGTTGAAAGACCATTTGCCATCGGCCGCTACGAAGTGACCATCGGGGATTTTCGGCAGTTTGCGGATGACACGGGCTTTGTGGCCCAGCCAGGCTGTTTTGGCCTGAATGGCCGTGTCTGGGCCATGGATCCGGCAGCCACCTGGTCAGCTCCCGGTTATCCCGTAACGGATGATTACCCGGCTGCCTGCCTGACAGCGGGCGACTATCAGCAATACCTGGACTGGCTGAGCAAGAAGACCGGCGCGACGTATCGCTTGCCGACAGAGGCTGAATGGGAATACGTCGCGCGCCTGGGCAGCGAAGATCCGCCGAGGAACTTTCTCCCGGGCGACGAGGACGCGTGCGGTCTGGTCAATGCGGCCGACCGCCAGTTCAGCCGCAACTTCGACGGCGAGTGGCCCGCCTTCGAGTGTGATGACGGATTTCCGATCACCTCACCTGTGGGCCGACTGCCAGCCAACAAATTGGGCATGTACGACGTACTGGGCAATACCGCAGAAATCACCGCTGACTGCTTTGTCACGGGTCATGCCGGCCGGGCCGCGGATGCAACGGCGCGCGTCGCGAAGCCCTGTAGCGCCCTGGTCTTCAAAGGCGGCTCATGGGCGGCGGAACCGAGCTTTCTGCGCCCGGCCTTTCGCGTCGCCGCCACGCCCAATGTGCGGGGCAACGGCTTCGGCTTGCGCGTGGTCCGCGAACTGGACGACTAGGCCTGCGCCGCGGCGAGAACTTCACGCCCGTGAGGGGTCGTGAGATCCATGTCAGGGCCGAGCGGAATGACGCCATCGCGGCCAGCCGGACTCGTCGTAAAGAAACTCTTACGAAACGCGTCCAGGTCGACGGTCGCAGCAATGCCCGGCAATTGGTATATATCGCGCAGGTAGCCCCACAGGTTCGGGTAATCCTGCACGCGCCGGAGATGGCAGCGGCTGCCGAAGTAGTAACAGCTGTCGAAACGCACCAGCCCGGTAAAGGTCACCAGGTCGGCAAGATCCGGCGACGCCCCACCCAGGTAGCGCTGGCCGGCCAGCCGCGCGTCCAGCGCATCCAGCCAGCCAAACACCCGCTGCACCGCCTGTTCGTATTCCGCCTGTGAGCCGGTGCTGCCGGCGCGGATGATTGCGCCGACGAAGTCCGCGTCGAAGCCCGCCACATCGGCATCGATGCGCTCGCGCTGCCCGGACGGATACAGATCTGCACCCCTGGCTTGTGGATGTTCGTTAAACAGCAGCACGATCTGCCGGGAATCGTGACTGACGATTCGGCTGTCTTCCGCATCCCACAGCACCGGCACTGACGGGCGGCCGTGGAAACCGGCGTCGTCGGCCAGGTAAATATCTTGCAGGCAGCGCGCGCCGATGACGGGATCGGCGTGCTTGCCGCCGGAGGCATCAAACTCCCAGCCGGTCGGGCCGGGTACCGGCCGCGCCAGCACCTGCCGGACCTGGCTTTCCAGGCCGCGCAGGCACCTGGCCAGCATGGCGCGATGCGTGAAGGGACACGTGATTCCGCCGTACAGAACGTAACGACAAGGTTCGGCGGCCAGTGCGAGCATGCTGCGCATCAGTCGTCAGCGGCGCGGCGACTATGCCATGCCTTGTACGCGCTGAACTCGTTACGCGGCTGGGTCCAGCTGTCGCGGTCGAGCATTTCCGGCACCGTCGCTTCGATCTTGCGGCGTCGATCGGCGGGCAGCTTGCTCTCGGGCCCGAACTTCTTGCCGTAGCCGCGCGTCATCATGCCGCCGGGCTGTTGCCCCATGTGCAGCCAGGGCTGCCAGCTCAGGAATTCGGAGTACGTGCTGAGGGCCGGCGCCGAGCGAATCTCCGGGTCGGCCAGGTCAGCCAGACCGGCAGCGAACACGAGCACCGTGTGCCAGGAGAAGGTCTCACCCGTGGAAGCCTCGGGATAGTCAGCGGCCGGCAACGGGTTAGGCAGGGTCACGGGTGATTCGAAGGGGTACCAGACGGTGCCGTCAAAAATGCGCGGCCGCAATGCCTGGGGCTGCACGGTGCGCTCGGTGCCCGGTATCACAACGCCGTCGGGGGTGATGGTCGCCGTCAGCGGCCCGACGGCATAGGGAATGACCTCGACTTCCTGCTCGGTGACGGGATTGAACAGGATTTCCAGCGGTTCGTCGGTAACGCGGTCCGTGTGGATGCCGACTTCCCACAGCGTGAACTGGCGGTTCCCGTCGGGCAGACGTTTCCAGCGCGACACCGAGTAATTTTCGTAGTTGCACAACGGAAACACCGGCCGCCCGGGCACAAAGCCGTAGATGTGGCCCTGGGAGATCCGAAACACGTCTTCGTCGTCGAGGCTGCCCAGCGCCTTGATGCGGGCTTCGAATTCCTGCTCGCGATCGTCGAAATCGATTCCCCCGGCGGTCCCCGCCGCCGCGGAGCCCATGGCCGGTGTCAGGCCTGCGGTGGCCATCAGCGCGGTCCATTGCAGCGCATCCCGTCGCGTCACATCCATCATCAGCCATTCTCCAGCGGGTTTGCTGCACGTGATTATCAACTTGCCCCGAGCGCTTTGCAAACCTGTGCAAAACGCCTAGACTGGTCACTCGGCCAGCAAAAAGCAGTCGAGAAAATGCCTATAAGCCACTCTTTTTCATTTATTTTCCTAGGCCACCCGTGCCGGGTAGAGCTGCATACCGACAACGCTGACGCGGCAACACTGTTGCACCGCTACCAGGCGATGTTCCCGGCCTTCAGCGATGGCGCTGATGCGGCGCCGCGGTTCACGGTGCGCATTCATGACGTCGCCGCGCGGCCGGCAACAGTGGCTGCCGACGATCCGGTCTTCCCGGCCCTGCGTAACTACTTCGACGCCGGCTACGACATTACCAACCAGGAACTGGTGGCCCAAATCTGCTCGCCGGAATTCGTCCCGGACACCGCGGCGCGGAATCAGGTGCTGGCGGCACTGGAAAAGGACAGCCAGCAGGGCCTCAGTCTCCAGAAAGATTTCCTGGTCTGCTCTGATCGCTCGGCCGGCGTGGTGGATGCCTATGCCGACGTCGCAAGCTCCCTGAAGGAAGCCTGGGCGTTTCACGTGCTCAATTTTTTCAAGATCTTCTTCTTTGCGATGGGAGCCGTCAGACTGCACGGTTCCGGGGCAACCTCGGGCCAACGCGCGTTGCTGTTTCTCGCCAATACCGGCGGCGGCAAGAGCACCATGAAAGACCTCTTTCTGCGTGAAACCCCGGAGGCCAGACCGTTCACCGACGACTCCATCATGGCACTGCGCACTAAAGACGGCTTTCACCTGTACCAGGACCCGGTCGAGTTCATGCGCTGGTGTTACCTGCCGGACGATGCGCTGGAGGAACACGTCATTCCCGAGCCCCGACAGCCCATTAGCATCGCCCCGGCAATTTACTACCTGCACCAGGGCGATGAGACCAGCTGGCACACGTGCGATCCGGAAGACATCTTCGAGCGCGTCAATCAAGAGGCTTTTTTTCAACAGGGCTTCCTGACCCAGCGCTTCATTCCACAGCCGGGCAGCGCCACCTACCTGGAAGATTATTTTGCCAACACTCGCCTGCTGCTCGCCGACTGCCACTGTGCGCTGGCTGCGGTGAAGCACCACGACGACTACGGCACCCTGTTCGCGAAATGGCGCGATGAGCTTGGTCTTGGGGGCAACGATTCGCAATGAGCGTCGCGACAGCTGCCATCGAACCCGGCCAGCAACGCCAGCGGAAGAAACCGTGAACATCAAGCCAGCGCAACTGGAAAGAGACCTGGAAAACAATGCCGCCCGCGCAGCACGGGGGCAGGCACGCCGTGCCGAATTGGCCTGGCTGTTCAGAGCGGAGCAGGAACCGGTGGCGGCGCAGGCGGCGGCAGACCTGGACGGCAGCCTGATCATCGCCCTGCCCTACACCACCGATGTCGCTCCGGCCACGCCGGTGCTGCTCGCGTTCACCGACGACGACTCACAGGCCGCCGGTTATCGAAGCCTGCACACGGTTGATCTGTTGCCAGCCGAACTGCCCAGGCAGCAGTTGCGCTTTGAGAACCGTCACCCTGACAGCGCCTCTGGTCTTGCAGACGGTAGTCTCGTGCTGCGACACGCGAGGCTACGGCAAGTGCAGTTGTTGACGCCCGATGGCCAGTGCATCAGCCTCGAGCCGCAAGAATATCTGCTTGAAATCGGCGACGCACCGGAACTAACGGACAACGAACAGGCCAACCTGGCGCACCAGAATGCGGATCACCTGGATATCAGCCAGCAACTGTGCACCCAGATCCTCGGGCAGGACGATGGGCACTGGTTGCTGACCGGCCTGGACCCGGAAGGCATGGACTTTCGCTGCGGTGAGCGGCGCTGCCGACTGCCTTTTCCGACGGCTGCCTTTGACCGGCCGGCCCTGGGCGATGCGATCAAAGCCTATCTCAAGGAAGCTCGCGCCCGGCTGGGGATCGAGTGGACGCCATAAATATGTATTGCCCTGCTCCAGGCTGGAGTTGGGCGCAGATCAGACCCCGCTGGCGCTACCTCGGCGCATCAGGCGGTGGCAGCCGTCAGACGCTGTCTTTGGCAACCTTGCTGCTTTCGGCAGATGCGCCCCCGTCGTCCAGTTCTTCCACCAACCTGAAGCGGCTGGTCACCACCGGCATCATAAAGCCGCCGACTGCCGCCACCAGGAAGGCATTCCGCAGGCCGTAAAATTCGGCAACCTGGCCCCAGATGGCGGCCCCCAGCGCCAGCGAGCCCATCGTGGCCACCATGTTGATGGACAGGCCGCGCGCGCGCAGTCGGGCCGGCAGCAGCATCTGCGCAACGATGTTTATCGACGTCATGATCGCCGTCCATGACAAGCCGGCCAGGAAGGTCGCAACCGCCGACAGATATTTCTGCGACGACAAGCCAATAATCAGCACCGCAATGGCGTGCGTGACGGTGGCGAGGTCGATGACCTGGCTGCGCGACAGCCGCCTGTACAAGGCGCCAAGCAGGAAGGATCCGACCACGGAACCCACGCCGAACCAGGCCAGCAGCAGCCCGAGGGTTTGTGGTCGACCATCGAGCAGTGTCGCTGCGACCGACGGCACCAGCGCCAACAGGATACTGATCATCAGGAAGTTCAACGACATCTTGAACAGCAGCTGGCGCAGAGGCCGCTGCCTGATCATGAAACTCATGCCTTCGCGCAGTGCATGCCGAAAGCGTGTCGCTGCGCCGCGCTCCGGCGGCGGACGATTTCGCCACAGCAAAATCACGACCAACAGGCCGATGAAGGTGACCACGTTCAGCACGAACATCCAGCCAGCACCCCAGACGCCCAGGATCAGGCCAGCCAGACCCGGGCCGACGGCACGGGCGATGCTGTTGTTCATGCCGTTCAGCGTCAGGGCGCTGGGTAATTGTTCGCGAGGCACCAGGTCCGGCATGGTGGCCTGCATGGCCGGGGTCACGGTCGCGGCGGCAAGGCCGAACAGGAAGGTGAGCAGGATCAGCAGATTCGGCGTAATCCAGCCTGCCAGCGTGACCAGGCCGAGAACGCCCGCGAAGAGCATCAGGCTGGCCAGCGATGCGAGCATGACCCAGCGACGGTCCACCAGGTCTGCAATCACGCCCGCCGGCAACCCCATGGCAAAGGCTGACAGGCTGAAGGCCGCCTGCACGAGGGCAACCTTCGACGGCGACGGATCCAGTTCGGTCATCAACCAGCCGGCGCCCACGGTCTGCATGGACGCGCCGACAAAGGCAAAAAATGAGAACAGCCAGAAGTTGCGAAAGACCTGGTTCTCGAGGGCCGTCCAGGTGCCGGTAGACAGCGGGCCGCGGGCGCCTTGGGGCAGAGGCTCGGACATGGGGCGCTTGGTGCCTGCGAGGCCGGAAGGTAAAATGCAGTTTTGCACACGTTTGCAACAGGCGCAACCGGGCGGTGCGGCCGGCCCATTTAGCCCACAGCAACAGCCCTTCAGCTATGTGACGAACGAACCGTGTCGCGGTTGACGAGGGTCGCGTGCGCGATCATGGGCCTGGGCGGCAAGCCCGGATCGGCCAGGCGAGCCAGCAGATCGGCCACCGCGAGGTCGATCATTTCATCCACCGGCAGGTGCACGGTGGTGAGGCGATAAGCACCCCAGCCGGACTGGGGAATATCGCCCATCCCAACCACGGCGAGCTGCTCGGGGACATCGATACCCAGATCGATCCGCGCACCGTCAAGAACGCCGAGCGCGGTGGGATCAGACGAACAAATTATCGCGTCTGGCGGCGCCGCTGAATTCCACAGCTCGGCCACCACCTGCCGGCCGGCATCGTAGCCGAGATAACCGGTGACGTCGGCCACCAGTTTTGCGCCGGGTGCGGCGGCCAGTGCCGTGCGAATGGCATCGCTGCGTTCGATGTTCGTCAACACCCCCGGGGCGCCCCGCACCAGGGCCAGGCGCTGGTAACCCGCGGCGACTAAATGTTCCACTGTGTCTCGCCCGATCTGAGCGTTGTCGCAGGTGACGCTCGACGCCTGCAGCTTTTTCGCGAGTCGGTTCACCAGCACCACCGGCGTCCCGGTGTTGGCGCATTCCCGGGCCAGGGCCTCCGAAGGCTTCGCGGACACGACCAGCAACCCGTCCACCTGGTATTGCAACAGGCGCCGAACCGCGTCATCGACGTCGGTCTCGGTGTTCGAGGTCAGCAACAGCAGCTGGTAGCCCTCCGCCTGGAGGCGTTCGCTGAACTGGCGCAGCATCCGGGTGTAAAACGGGTTCTTCCACTCTGCCATCACCAGCCCCACCATCTGGGTACTGCGGACAATCAGGCTGCGGGCAAGCGCATTGGGCCGATAGCCAAGCTCAGCCGCCGCGTTAAGGACCTTCTCCCGGGTCTTCGCGGACACGCTCGCGCCCTCCGTGAAGGTTCGTGACACCGCGGACCGTGATACGCCTGCGAGTGCCGCGACCTCGTGGGACGTCACTTTGTTCGAGCTGTGGCGCTTCATGCGGGTTTCGGACCTCGGATCACGCCCATTGAATACGTGTGCAGCATGGCCTTGATGATACCTAAGCGCAGGTGCCGTGCCAGCCAGGCGCGCCCCTGGCTTGCCGGGCGGGCCGCCGGGAATCCCGCCCCCTGCACCCGGCAAGCCCTGCCGGCCAGATCGGGAGGCCGGCGGCGACTGTCAGGATCCGCCGATTATCCGACAATGTTGCAAACGTGTGCAAGACCTCCCTATCATGGGTGTCTCACCAACACCGGAGTTCGTCCATGGAAATCCGACGCGCCGTCGCGTTTTATGCCGCCATTCTCCTCTGCGCAGCGGGTTGTGCTCGCAACGACCCAAGCGATGAACCTGACGCTAACGCTGGCGCTGGTGCTCAGGCAGACGCCGACGTCATCGCAGCCGCCATCGCAGATCCCCGCCGCCCTGCCGGTGATATCGCCCGCGATGGCGGTCGCAATCCTCAGGCCGTGCTCGAATTCGCTGGTGTAAGCCCCGGGATGAGCGTGCTGGATATGTTTGCCGGCGGCGGTTACTACACGGAACTGGCAGCGTATGTGGTCGGCTCTGAAGGCCGCGTTGTGGCCTACAACAATACCGGCTACAGCATGGTGGCGAGCAAAGCCATCGCCAGCCGCTACGCAGATGGCAGGCTCGCTAACGTCGAGCAGTTGACCAGTGAAAACAATGCCCTGGAACTGCCGTCCGACGCCTTCGATGTCGTGCTGTTCATATTGAGTTACCACGATGTCTACTATCTCGATGGCGAGCGCGGCTGGACGCGCATCGACAGGCCGCAAATGCTGAAAGCGGTGTTTGATTCCGTGAAGCCGGGCGGACGGGTCATCGTTGTGGACCACGTCGCGACCGCCGGCATGCCGGCTGAGGAGGTGCGGGCCCTGCATCGCATCGACCCGGAGTTGATCAAGGCCGACTTTCAGACCGCCGGTTTCCGCTACGACGGCGAAACGGACGTGCTGCGCAATCCGGACGATGATTTCAGCGTGATTGCGATGGCGCCAAACGTTCGCGGCAAGACCGACCGTGCGGTTTTGCGCTTCGTCAAACCCTGAACGAGCCCGCCGTCAAGCAGGACCAAACTATTCCACCCTCGCAAACAGAGCAGCCAACATGCGTGTACTGAAATCAGTCTTCAAAGCCGTGGGCTACCTTGCCGCAGCGGGTTTACTCGCTTTCGCGGGCTACTTATTTCTGATGAGCGGCATCTTCCACACGCCGGAAAGTTTCCTGGCGCCCGCCGAGTACCGACCTGCCGGTGGCAAAATCCTGGTCGTTGGCGGCACCCGCGGCACCGGGCTGGAGATCGTCAGGCAACTCAAGGCTCTCGGCGAAGAAGTCGTGGTGACCGTGCGCCTGACGTCCAATACCGACGCGCTGGATGCCCTCGGCGTCGAGACCGTCGTAATGGACGCCCTCAAACCACAACAGGTGCGCGACGCCGTGCCACCGGACCGCTACGCAGCGATCGTATCGACGCTCGGCACTTCGGCGAGTGACCTGCCCAAACGGCAGAACCCCCTGCAGGCGCTCATCAAGGGTCAGACCAAAATGGACCCGAGCAAGCGGCCGGACTTTATCGGCAATCGCAGCCTGATCGACGCCGCGCGCGCGGCGGGCATTGATCGCTTTGTGCTGGTCACGGTGATCGGGGCCGGCGACTCGGCCGACGCGGTACCCTTGCCGGCGCGCCGCGGTCACAACGAGGTGATTCCGTTGAAGACGCAGGCGGAGGATTACCTGCGCGATAGCGGCCTCGCCTACACGATCATTCGTCCGGGCGGCCTGGGCCCTCGCAACCTGGCGGCGACCGGAACGGCGAAGCTGACCGAGGATGCCGCGGCCTTCAGCTACATGGGCCGCACAGACCTAGCCCAACTGACTGTTGCGGCGCTGGGCGATCCGGCCACCATTGGCAAAACCTACACGGCCTATGATCCGTCGCGTTTGTATCTCTGGAAACTGTTCATTGACTAGCGGTGGCGACGGACGGCTCAGCGCTGTGCGCTGGCCCGGCCATCTGGAAACGGACACACGTTGCCGTGCAGTCGGCACGATGGCGGGTTCCGGAAGCGTTGTTCAGCTTATAGAAAGCAGATGCAACTGACCATGCTCGGCAGATTCATAGCAACGACATTTTTGTTCTTGACGAGCATGGTTCAGGCCATGGAGGTCAGTGACGTGGTAGGGGAGGAAGCATTAGAGGCGCTGCGCGGGCAGACGATCCTGTTGGCGGGCGCCACCGGCAACAATGGGAGCGCCGTGCTACGGCAGCTGGGCGAGCTCGGACTAAATCCACGGGCCATGAGCCGCAACATCGCCAAGGCGCGAGAGAAATTTGGTGACACCTATGAATGGGTCCAGGCTGATGTTACCGACCCGGCTTCTTTATCGAAGGTGATGCAAGACGTTGACGTGGTGATATCCGCCGTCGCCACCATGATGCCCTTCGGTGGCAACCGCCCGGAGAAGGTGGACTACGAAGGCATTGTCAACCTCGTGAACGCGGCGAAGGCTGCCGGCGCCAGACGCATCGTACTCATCACTTCGTCTCACTCCGGTAATGAAGATCACTTTTTCAACTGGTTCGGCAACATGATGATCTGGAAAGGCCGGGGTGAACAGGCGGCGATTGAATCAGGACTCGAGTACGTGATCATCGGTCCGGCCGCCATCGAATTCGAGCCAGGCGGCCAGCAGGCCATCCGCCTCGAGCCGCGGGCAGACTATGAACGGGGGCAGATGATCAAGGTGGGTGACCTGGCCTCGGTGGTGATTGCCGCCGCGGCCTTGCCGGAGGCTGCCAACCGGCTGTTTTCGGTCTATAACGCCGATACTCCGGCCGTGGCCGGCTGGCAAAGTCAGTTCGCAGACATGCCGGCGCGTTGAGGCCAATCGAAGGGCTGCCGTGATGCCAACGGGCGTAGACGGAATTCAGTTGGTTGAGCTTGCCGGTGACGATGCAAGACCATCGGCCGTGTAAGGAACCTTGCGGATCTCCAGCAACTGGCCGTCGAGTTCACCGCTCAGGAAACTCTTGATGTCTGCTTCAACCACCGCGGGTGTTTCCAGGTATAGGTAGTGACCCACACCCGGATATTTTTTCAGCAAGGTCGGCGCGTTTACCAGCCAGTGCTGAAAGACGTCGGCCTCGAGGTGCATGACCGTAGCGTTATCCAGACCCCACAGGATCAGTGTCGGCGCCGCGATAGCGGCCAGTACCGCCTGCGGGTCACCGGTGCGGAAGCCCTGCATCTGCAGCGCGGCTTCACGGCGGCGGCCAGCACGTCGCCACATGTCGTAGTTCATGGCCACCAGCCAGTCCGGCGGCTGATTTGGCGGCACGAAGTTCAGCGCCAGCAACGAGCGGACTTTGTCCGGCGTCTGGTAGCGGTCAGCGATCCAGCGGCCGATGCCACCCTGGCGCCGCCCCCGATTGGGGTCGGTGGCGCGAGTGCGCGGCAGGCCGGCAGAGTTGATTAAGACCAGCCGACTCACCCGGTCGGGCTGCCTGGCCGCATAGTTGAAGCCGACGATACCGCCGGACGAGGTGGCCACGATCGCAAATCGCTCGATACCCAGCTGGTTCATCAGGCCGTCGACCAGCTCCAGGTTACGGTCGAAAGAATAGTCGCCGCTGGGCTCTGGTCCCGTCAGCCCGGCAATCAGCAGATCCGGGCGTATCACGCGGAAGTTGTCCTTAAGGCTCCGGGCCATGGAGTCCCAGGTCCGCAGGTTCATGAAGGAGGCGTGCAGCAGCAGCGCCGCGGGCCCCTCGCCCTGGTCCACGTAATGAACCCGCACGCCATCAACGTCCGCGAAGCGCGAGTCCGGCGTGACGTAGCGGTTTTCCAGTTCGGCCAGCGACAGGTCCAGGCGACCGGAGTCCAGAATCCAGATTGCCAGGGCCACGACCATGGCCAGGATGAGCAGCGCAAACAGCAACCACTTCATAGGTACACTCGCCGGCAATGGCGGCGCGAATCCATGCGCACATCGCCCGTTTGCGTCAAGGTTTCCATAGCCGTCAGTCTACCCGCCGTGGTAGTGGCCCGGAAATCCGACTACACATAGCTGGCAACACCTTTGTGTTGGATCCTGTTCGCCACAGCGGAGCGCTAGACTCAATGAATCGCTGGATACTGTTGCTTATGGTTATAGTTCGTCCCCTGCATGCGGAAGATGCGCTGCGCTGGAGCACTGTCAGCGGCAGCACGGGTGCGCCGCTGAACGTCGTGCAGGCAGGGCTCGACAGCGGTCCGGGTATTCTTTTCCTGCACGGCTTTTCACAGTCGGCACTGAGTTGGCAGGCGCAGCTGAACGACCCGCAACTGCAACAGGCCTTTCAACTCGTGGCCGTGGATCTTCGGGGGCACGGCAACTCGGCCAAGCACTGGCGGGCCGAGGACTATAGCGACGAGGCCTGGGCCGGCGACGTAGCCGCAGTGCTGGCGGCGACCGGGCTGGACAGGCCGGTGCTGGTGGCCTGGTCCTTCGGTGGCCTGGTCGCGATGCACTATGTGCGTCACTACGGGACTGGCCAGCTGGCGGGTCTGCAACTGGTCGGCGGCGTCGGTCAACTGGTTTTGCAACCACCACCCGCCGTGCCTCTCGACCCGGCGTGGGTGCGCGACATGCTGGCGGATGATATCCGCGCTAACCTGCGCGCGGCGCATCAGTCGGTTAGCCGCCTGACCGCCGAGCCGATGCCGGCAGATTGGGTTGAACAAACGCTCGCCGCGTACCTGATGATGCCCCCTTACGCCAAGCGGGCCATCGGCGCGGCAATGGGTGACAATTCTGACCTCGCTGCGCGCCTGGACCTCCCTGTCCGTCTGGCCGGCGGTGCCCTTGATCCGATCGTGGCACCCGCAGTCTTGGAACAGGCTGCGGCAGCACTGCCACAGGCCTCGGTGACGATATATGCAGGGGCCGGGCATTCGCCTTTTGCAGAACTGCCGCAACAGTTCAACCGCGACTTGGCAGCGTTCATGCAACAGGTGCAGGTGAAGGATAAAGATTAAATCGAACCCTTGTTGCCCATGTATCGTGGATTCGAATCTCACCATCCGAAACGACGGCGGGACGCAAAGGAACCACCTGCGTTTAGAGATGGCGGAGAGGGTGGGATTCGAACCCACGATACGGTGTAACCGTATACCAGAATTCCAATCTGGCGCCTTCGACCACTCGGCCACCTCTCCGGAGGGGCGGGAAGGCTAAACCATGGTCAGCCGGCAATCAATCGACCGGGCGGCCGAAATAGTCCGGGGGCATTTCCAGGCAGGGCCGGCCCTCGGGGTACCCCTGCTGGCCAGCTTCCGGAATTTCCATGGATTCGCCCTGGTCCGGCTTGTCGAAACCGGGCGGGACCCGCAGTTCTCCGATTGTGTCGCTGGCCTGGTATTCCTCGGGCTTCGCGCACTTTTCTTCGGGTGACTTCTTGAAAAAGCAGCCCGACAGGCCGAGACACACGAGACCGGCCAACAAGGACCCGGCAGCCGTCAACCGGCGCGAGGTCACAGGCAATCCGCCTGCCGCAGGGCCGACTCGATACGCGCGCGGTACTCTGCCGACAGCGGCGTTAGCGGTAACCGGATGCCCGGTGGGATCATGCCCATGCGGTGCAGCGCCCACTTCACCGGAATCGGGTTGGCTTCCACGAACAGGTCATTGTGCAGGGCCAGGAGCATTTCGTCCTGGTTCGCAGCCTCGTCCGCATCGCCGGCCACCGCTGCCGCACACATCGCGGCCATTCGCTGCGGGGCCACGTTCGCCGTCACCGACACCACCCCTCGCCCGCCGGCCAGCATGAACTCGCGGGCCGTCGGATCGTCGCCGCTGTACAGCCCGAATTCTTCACCGCACAGTTCGCGCAGCACCGCCACCCGTTCGACTTCGCCCGTGGCCTCCTTGATACCGAAGATCTTCGGGTGCTCCGCCAGCCGGGCGACGGTTTCCGGCTGCATATCCACGGCCGTGCGGCCAGGCACGTTGTAGAGCATGATCGGCTTGTCCACCGCATCGGCGATGGTCGTGAAGTGTTGCACCAGCCCGTCCTGGGTCGGCTTGTTGTAGTAAGGCGTGACGACCAGGTAGCCGTCGATGGGCGCGGCGCCCGCGGCGATCGACAGGTCGACGGTTTGCGCGGTGGAGTTCGACCCCGTGCCGGCAATCACCGGCAGCCGGCCATCGGCGTATTCGGCCGAATGGCGAATCACCTCCAGGTGCTCTTCTTTCGTGAGCGTCGCCGATTCCCCGGTGGTGCCGGCAATGACGAGAGCGGCCGTGCCCTGGCCGACGTGCCAGTCGATCAGGCGTTCCAGGGACGAGAAATCCACGTCGCCGTCGTCACCCATCGGTGTGACGAGCGCGACCAGGCTGCCGTCGTACATGGTCCGTCCCTCCCGTAAAGCGTGGCGATGGTACTGGCGGCCCCTGACCCGCGCAAGGCGCGACCAGCCTGCGGTTGCCGGCGGGGTGATGGGTTATCATAAAGGGGTCGGTCCTGCCGGACCTCCCCGTTACGCGACATGGAAAAGCTGCTGGCGGTAACCGCGATCGGTCACGATCGCGCGGGCCTGGTCCGGGACCTCAGTGAGGCGGTCACCGGGGCCGGGTGCAATATCCAGGAAAGCCGGATGATCGCGCTCGGCTCGGAGTTTGCGACCCTGATGCTGGTCAGCGGCAACTGGCACGCGGTGGGCAAGGCCCGGGACCGCCTGGGCCGGCTGCAGCAGGAATCGGCACTGACCATCACGCTGCGCGATGCGGAGCAGCGGCACGCGAATGCGGCCGCGCCCTACCTGGTGGATGCGGTCACGCTGGACCACGAGGGCATCGTGCTCGGGCTGTCGGGCTTTTTCGCCTCGCGCGGCCTGGAAATCGCCGAGCTGAATACCCGCCGGTACAATGCGCCCCACACCGGGGCGGCCATGTTTTCGGTACAAATGACAGTCAACGTACCCGCCGAAGTCCACACGGGCAGCCTGCGCGAAGAGTTCATGGAGTACTGCGATTCTGAGAACCTGGACGCGGTCTTCGAGCCCGCCCAGCGTTAGAACAAGCCTGGCAACGGCAACACAAGCATCTGCAGAGGAGACAAGCACAGAATGAGCGCGCCTGACATCGGCAAGGTTGCCCCGAATTTCAAGCTGCCCGCCACCGGCGATCAGCAGCTGGAGCTGAAGTCGCTGCGCGGCCAGAAGGTCGTGCTGTACTTCTATCCGAAAGACAACACGCCGGGTTGCACGAACGAGAGCAAGGATTTCGCCGTGGCCAACGCGAAATTCAAGCGCGCCGGTGCCGTCATTCTCGGCATTTCCCGGGACAGCATCGCGTCACATGACAAGTTTCGGGCCAAGTACAAACTGCCGTTTCACCTGGTGTCCGATGCGGATGAAAAAGCCTGCAAGCTGTACGACGTGATCAAGGAGAAGAACATGTATGGCCGCAAGGTCATGGGCATCGTGCGCAGCACCTTCCTGATTGACGAGAAGGGCAAGCTCCGCCAGGAGTGGCGCAGGGTCAAGGTCGCCGGACATGCGGAGGAAGTGCTTGCAGCCGTGAAGGCGCTGTAAGGACAGCAGCACGATGCACCGCCGGCCCCAAAGCGCACTGACCCGACTCACGCTCGTGATCGGGGCTGTGCTGTTGCCGTTCCTCACCGTACCCTCTGCGGCCCAGAACGACGACCTGCCGGACATCGGCAGTCCGTCGGACTCGGTCCTGTCCAAGCAGAAGGAACGCGAGATCGGGCGGGCGATTTTCCGCCAGGTCCAGGCGTCAGGCACGCTGGTGACGGACCCCGAAGTGCAGGAATACATCCAGGACGTGGGCCAGAAGCTGGCCGTGCACGCCCAGGACGGTAATTTTCGCTTCAAGTTCTTCGTGATCAACGAGCCCACAATCAACGCGTTCGCCCTGCCTGGCGGCTACATCGGCGTGCACAGCGGCCTGATACTGGCCACCCAGGACGAAAGCGAGCTGGCCGGCGTGATGGCCCACGAAATCTCCCATGTCACGCAGCGCCACATTTCACGCGCGGTGTACGCGAGCCAGCGCCAGAGCATCATCACGATGGCGGCCATGCTGGGTGCGATCCTGGTGGGCGCCGCGGCCGGCAACAGCGATGCGATCGTGGGTGGCATCTCCGGCGCGCAGTCCATGGCGGCCCAGCAGCAGATCGACTTCACGCGGTCGAACGAGTATGAGGCCGACCGTGTCGGCGTCGGCGTGCTGGCCGAGGCCGGCTTCGACCCGCAGGGCATGCCCAACTTCTTCGAGACGCTGGCCCAGCAGAGCGGGCCGATGGCATCCCGGGCGCCGGAGTTCCTGCGCACGCACCCGGTCACCGTGAATCGAATCGCCGAAACGCGCGCCCGGGCCGAGGAATACCCGGTGACGGACGTGGAGGATGCCACGGGCTACAGCCTGGCCCGGGCGCGGCTGATACTGCTGGGGAGCAAGACCCCCGAGGCCGCCAGGGAGCGATTCATCGGCGAGCGCGAGGAGCCGGGTCGCGTGGGCGACATCGGCCTGGAATACGGCATCGCACTGGCAGACCTGCAGCTGGGCAAGAAAAAGGAGGCCCTGAATATTTTCCGGGAACTCATCGCGAACAACCCGGAAGTGATTTCCTTCCACACGGGACTGGCAGCGGCGCAGCAGGCCAACGGCGACTGGCTGGCGGCAAACCAGACTTTCCAGAACGCGATGAGCCTGTTTCCGCGCAACGTCCCGCTCACCATTCGCTATGCCGAGGGCCTGATCAGCGCGGGCGAACCCAGAAAGGCTCACAAGATCTTGCTGGACCTGTACAACCAGGTCCCACCCACTCCCGAGCAGGTGCGACAGATCGCGGTGGCGGCCGGCGAGGCCGGTGACACCGCCGACGCCCACTACTACATGGCGGAATACCACCTGATGACCGGTAATCTGAACATGGCGGCCGACCAGCTTCGTGTTGCACTCAGCATGGACATCGATGACGTGCAGCGCGCCCGGCTGGAGTCGCGCCTGAAGCAGGTCCAGAACGCGATGCCGACCCCCGGCTCCAAGCGCGGACAAAACCGTCCGAGCGGCTAATGGCACGCATCGTTGGCAGGTTGGCGGCCCGCAGCGCAGCCTTGGCTGCGCTGAGCGTTCTACTGGCGGGTTGCGCATCGAAGGACTCGCCCACCTTCGACGAACGGGACCCGATCGAACCCGTGAACCGCGTCGTGTTCAAATTCAACGATGTGGTGGACCGGATCCTGTTCCGGCCGGCGGCGCACACTTACGAATTCGTCGTGCCTGACGTTGCCCGGCAGGGCGTCAACAACTTCTTCAGCAACGTCGGCACCGTGGGCGACATGGTGAACAACTTCCTGCAGGGCAAACCCCGGGAGGGTTTCTCCGATGCAGCGCGGATCGCGCTGAACACCACGGTCGGATGGTTTGGCCTGTTCGATCCGGCCACCGATGCCGGCCTGGCCAAGCACAACGAAGACTTCGGCCAGACGCTGGGCGTCTGGGGCTTCTCGCCAGGGCCGTACCTGATGCTGCCAATCCTGGGGCCGCAGACGGTGCGCAGCACGGTGGGCTTCTGGACCGTGGACCGGCAGTTACGGATCCTGCGTTACGACAAGAACACGCGCCGGCGCCAGGCCTTACTGGCACTCAACATTATCCGGATCCGGGCGAACCTGCTGTTCCTGAATAAACAGCTCGACCGCGCCTACGATCCCTACGTGTTCGTCCGGGACGCAATCCTGCAGCGCCAGCGATTCCTGCGCTACGACGGCCGCCCGCCGCAGCTGGATGACGGGCTGCAGGATGAAGACTTCGACGAAGCAGGCTTCGACGAGGATGAAGAACTCTAGATGAGATAGGAACTCAGGTAGCTTCCTGTACCCGGGGTTCCTTGCTCATCTGCTCGATCTCGTCCTGCAGCCGCTCGATGACCGCATCGAGCCCGAGCGCGGCAATCTCGGCAGAAAACTGGTTGCCGTAGTTCTCCACGTAAGACACGCCCTCGATGTGCACATCGTAAACGCGCCAGCCGACTTTAGAACGGCGTAACCGGTAATTCACCGGGATCAGCTGGCCGGTGTCCTGCATGATCGTGGTCTGCACCGCGGCGTATTTTTGATTCGACTTGTAGTCCGGCAGGATCTCAAGTGAATCGGGGTCCAAGCGCAGCAATCCGCTGGCGTAACTGCGCAGCATGAACTGGTAAAAGGTGTCGACGAAAAGCCTGCGTTGCTGTTTCGAGGCCGCTTTCCAGTTCGCCTCCCCCATCACCTTGTAGGCAGCGTAACGAACGTCGAAATTCGGCTGCAGGATCTTGTCGATGGTCGAATACAGCTCTTCCGGGTTGTCGCGAAAATAGGCCCGCCGGCCGTCCAGGCTGTCTGCAACCTGGTTCGCGGTGCTGACGACGACATCGTGGGGCCCTATCTCCTTGACCTGGGCGACGGCAGCCGTCACCACCAGCAGCGCGGTCAGCGCGAGCAAGCTCCTCTGATGCCAGGCGAGAAAGCGGGGTGCGCGGCGAGGCTGAGCCGCGGCAGATGAACCGGGGTCGCGGAAGAATTCTGCTGCCATGATTCCTGAATCCGTGTCGGTTGGCGGGCCAAAAACGCGGCGAAGGATACCAGCCTGAACGCCCCGCGGGCCGTGCTTTTGCTTGCAAGAATACCAAATTGGACTAAAATAGTCCCATATTCCACGGATGACTTCGATGCTGCGTATCAGCCGCCTCACAGACTACGGCACCATGATTCTCGCGTACCTGGCACAGGACGCGGGACGCCGCTGTTCCGCCAGCGACGTGGCCCTGGCCACGCACGTCGCGTTGCCGACCGTGCAAAAACTGCTGAAGGTGCTGGCCCGAGCCGGACTGGTGGACTCGGCGCGGGGCGCCGACGGGGGCTATTCCCTGGCCCGGCCCGCCACGGCCATCACGGCCGCAGAAATCGTCGGCGTGCTGGAAGGCCCGGTCGCGGTCACCGAGTGCAGCGCGGACAGCAGCGAATGCGAGCTGGAGTCCCTGTGCCTGGTGGGCGGGGCCTGGCAAAAGATCAACCAGGCCATTCTCGATGCGCTCGAGGGCATCACACTGGCCGACTTGCGCGCGCCGGCAAGCGGCGGCGAGAAGCGGCATGGCGCTGCACAGCCCGGCCCGGCCCCCGCGACGGCCGCGGCAGAGAACAGCTAGAGACCCTGATGAATACGAAGAACGAAGACGTCGCTCAACTCGTCGAACGCAAGTACCGGCATGGCTTCGTGACGGACATCGAGTCCGACACGGTGCCGCCCGGCCTGGACGAAGATGTGGTGCGCCTGATATCGCGCAAGAAAGCGGAACCGCAGTTCATGCTCGACTGGCGGCTGAAGGCCTTTCGCCACTGGCAGGGCCTGGCGGAACCCAACTGGGCCAAGCTGCATCACCCGCCCATCGACTACCAGGACATCTCCTACTACTCGGCGCCCGGTCAGAAAAAAGATGGGCCAAAAAGCCTGGACGAGGTGGATCCCAAGCTGCTGGAGACCTACGAGAAGCTGGGTATCCCGCTGCACGAACGGGCGGCGCTGGCCGGTGTGGCCGTGGACGCGGTGTTCGACAGCGTGTCGGTGGCCACCACTTTCAAGGAAAAACTGGCGGACGCCGGCGTCATTTTCTGTCCGTTCTCCGAAGCAGTGCGCGACTACCCGGAGCTGGTGGAGCGCTATCTCGGCACCGTGGTGCCCTACCGCGACAACTACTTCGCGGCACTGAATTCAGCCGTGTTCAGCGACGGTTCTTTCGTCTACATCCCCGAGGGGGTGCGCTGCCCGATGGAACTGTCCACCTATTTCCGTATCAATGAAGCGAAGACCGGGCAGTTCGAACGGACGCTGATCGTGGCGGAAGCCGGGAGCCATGTGAGTTACCTGGAAGGCTGCACCGCGCCGATGCGCGACGAGAACCAGCTGCACGCGGCGGTCGTGGAACTGGTGGCGCTGGAAGACGCCGAGATCAAGTATTCGACGGTGCAGAACTGGTACCCGGGTGACGAGGACGGCAAGGGCGGTATTTACAACTTCGTGACCAAGCGGGGCGACTGCCGGGGCGCGAACTCGAAAATTTCCTGGACCCAGGTGGAAGCAGGGTCGGCCATCACCTGGAAATACCCGAGCTGCATCCTGCGCGGCGAAAACTCTGTCGGTGAGTTCTATTCGGTGGCGGTGACCAACAACCTGCAACAGGCAGACACCGGCACCAAGATGATCCACATTGGCAAGAACACGCGCAGTGTTATTGTTTCTAAAGGAATTTCTGCTGGCCGTGCCCAGCAATCCTACCGCGGGCTGGTGAAGGTGTTCCCGACGGCGGAGAACGCCCGCAACTATACCCAGTGCGACTCGCTGCTGATGGGCAAGGACTGCGGCGCCCACACTTTCCCGTACATGGAAATTCGTCACCCGAGCGCGATCGTGGAGCACGAGGCGACCACGTCGAAGATCGCCGACGACCAGCTCTTCTACTGCCGCCAGCGCGGCCTGACGGAAGAAGACGCGGTGAACACCATCGTGAACGGCTTTTGCAAGGAAGTCTTCCGGGAACTGCCGATGGAGTTCGCGGTAGAAGCGCAGAACCTGCTGAACGTCAGCCTGGAAGGCGCCGTGGGCTGACCCGCGGCGTCCCTGTAGGAATTACCGGATAACCCAATGCTCAAGATCGACGACCTGCGCGTGAGCGTAGACGGCAAACCCATACTCAACGGCCTGAGCCTGGCGGTACAGCCGGGCGAGGTGCACGCGATCATGGGGCCCAACGGCTCCGGCAAGAGCACGCTCGCCCACGTGCTGGCCGGGCGGCCCGGCTACGAGGTCACCGGCGGCAGTGTCCAGTACCACGGGCAGGACCTGCTCGACATGGAACCGGAAGAACGCGCGTGGGCCGGCCTGTTCCTGGGCTTCCAGTACCCGGTGGAAATCCCGGGCGTGAATAATGTTTACCTGCTGAAGGCCGCGCTGAATGCGCGCCGGCGCCACCGGGGCGAGGAAGAAATCAACGCGATCGAGTTCCTGAAGCTGGTCCGGGAAAAAGCGGCGCTGATGCAGATGGACGAAAGTTTCCTGAACCGTGGCGTCAATGAGGGTTTTTCCGGCGGCGAGAAGAAGCGCAACGAAATCTTCCAGATGACGGTGCTGGAGCCGGAACTCGCCGTGCTGGATGAAACCGACTCCGGTCTCGACATCGACGCGCTGAAGATCGTCGCGAACGGGGTCAACAGCATGCGTGACCCGGCGCGTTCGTTCGTGCTGGTCACGCATTATCAGCGCCTGCTCGACTACATCGAGCCCGACTACGTGCACGTGCTGGCGGACGGCCGCATCGTGCGCACCGGCGACAAGGGGCTGGCCGAAGCACTGGAGTCGGGGGGCTACGACGGTGTGCTGGCGGAGGCGGCGAACTCGTGAGCATCGCGCGCATCGAACAGGCCTGCGCGGCCCTGCCCGATGACTGGCTGCGGCCTGCGCGAGACATCGGTATCGCGCGGTTTGCGGCCAACGGTTTTCCGAGCACGCGCCACGAAGACTGGAAATACACAGACCTGGCACCGGTCGCCGAGCGCACCCTCGCTTACCTGGCCAACCCGCCCCCCGCCCAACCGGCCCCGGTGGAACCGCTACAGGACCACGGCGACAGCATGCGCGTGCTGTTCGTGAACGGACGCCTGGCGCCGGGCCAGCGATTACCCGTGGCAGAGGGCCTGAGCCTGGTCGCACTTGCCGATGCCGATGCGGCGGGCCGCGCCCGGATTCTCGACCGCCTGCAGGCCCTGCGGGCCGATCCGGCCGCCGACCTCGCCGCCTTGAATGCCGCCTTCATCAGCGGCGGGCTGCTGATCGAAATTGCCGCCGGTGCGCGTATCGAGCGACCGCTGGAAATCCTGCTGCAGGCAGATGGCCAGCCCGTGGCGGCCCAGCCACGCCTGGTGATTTCTGCCGGCGCGAACAGCCAGGTCACCCTGATCGAGCAATATGCGGGCACTGGCGCCGGGTTGACCAACGCGGTGACCGACCTGCACTGCGGCCCCGGGGCGCAGGTCAGCTACACGAAGCTGCAGGCGGAGTCACCGGACACCCACCACGTGGCGTTACAGCGCCTGGTGCTGGAGCGCGACAGCCGTGTGCAGGTCGTGCAGCTGGATCTCGGCGCCCGCCTGTCGCGTAACGACCTGCAGGTGGAACTGGGCGCGCCCGGCGCCGAAGTGTCGATCCACGGGTTGTTCGTGGCCGACGGCACAGCCCACGTCGACAACCATACGCGGCTGGATCACCTGGCGCCGCATACGCTCAGCTCGGAAATCTATCGCGGCATTGCGGCCAACCAGGGCCGCGGCGTGTTCAACGGCAAGATCGTCGTGCACGACGGAGCAGATGGTACCGACGCTGACCTGAATAACCGCAACCTGCTGCTAAGCCAGCGCGCTGAAATCGACACGAAGCCGGAACTGGAAATCTATGCCGACGACGTGAAGTGCGCCCACGGGGCGACCACCGGCCAGCTGGATGCGAACGCGCTGTTCTACCTTCGCTCACGGGGGCTGGCGGAGGCGCAGGCGCGCAGCATGCTGGTCAACGCCTTTGCAAAGGAAATCCTCGAACGCATTCCCCTGCCACGCTTGCGTGAAACGGTCCAGCAGGGCCTCGAACTGCGGCTCGCGCGCGACGCGGAGGCGCCGGCATGACGGCGATTCGCAACCAGACTGCCACCACCAGCCTGGACGTCGAAGGACTCCGGGCCGACTTCCCGATCCTGCACCAGCAAGTGAACGGGCATCGGCTGGCCTATCTCGACAGTGCGGCGTCGTCGCAGCGACCGCGCGCAGTCATCGACGCGATCACCCACTACTACGAGCACGACCACGCGAACGTGCACCGGGGCGTGCACACGCTCAGCCACCGTGCGACCGACGCCTACGAAGGCGCCCGTGAAAAAGTCCGCAGCTTTCTGAATGCCGCGTCGACGAAAGAAATCGTGTTCACCCGGGGGACGACCGAAGCCATCAACCTGGTGGCGAATTCACTGGGCGCGTCTCTGCGCAGCGGCGACGAAATCGTCCTGACGGAACTCGAGCATCACGCCAACATCGTGCCGTGGCAGATGCTGGCCGAGCGCACGGGCGTGGAACTGCGGGTGATTCCGATCAACGATGCGGGCGAGCTGATCCTCGACGACTATCCGGACATGCTCAATTCGCGCACGCGGCTGGTCAGCGTGGCGCAGGTGTCGAACGCCCTCGGCACCATTAACCCGCTCGACCGGATACTCCGCCCGGCCCGGGATCGAGGCATCCTGACCCTGGTGGACGGCGCGCAGGCAATCCCGCACATGCCGGTGGACGTGCGCGCGCTGGACTGCGACTTCTATGCGTTTTCCGGCCACAAGATGTGCGGGCCGACGGGCATTGGCGCACTGTACGCCCGCGAGGCGGTGCTGAGCGAACTGCCACCCTGGCAGGGCGGCGGCGACATGATCCTCACCGTCAGCTTCAGCGGGACGACCTACAACGAGCTGCCGTACCGCTTTGAAGCCGGCACACCGAACATCGCCGGTGCAGCCGGCCTGGGCGCCGCGATCGACTACCTCGACAACATCGGCATGGCGGCCATCGAGAACTATGAAGCGGAGCTGCTGGCCTACGCGACGGAGGCCATGGCGGCGGTACAGGACGTCCAGCTGATTGGCACCGCTGAGCAAAAGGCCGGTGTGCTGTCGTTCAACCTGGACGCCATTCACGCCCACGACCTGGGCACGATCCTCGACCACCAGGGCGTGGCGATACGCACTGGTCACCACTGCGCGATGCCGGTGATGGAGCACTTTGGCATCGCCGGCACCGCGCGGGCGTCGCTGGCCTTCTACAACACGCGCGCGGACATCGACCAGTTGATCGAAGCCCTGCAAGTCGCCCGGGAGATGCTGCGCTGATGACCGAGACGGCAGATCTGAAGGAACTCTATCGGCGCACGGTCCTGGAGCACAGCCGCGAACCGCACCATTTCGGCCGGCTGGATAGCGCAGACCACAGCGCGACCGGCCACAACCCGCTGTGCGGTGACAAGTGCACCGTTTATCTGCAACTGGAAGATGACAGCATCGCGAACATCGCGTTCGAGGGCGCCGGCTGCGCAATTTGCATGGCATCCGCATCGATCATGACCGACACCGTGCACGGTCGCCGGATCGGGGAGGCAGAGACCGCAGCCACGGACGTACTGGATGCCTTCGATCGCGACGCCGGGATCGAGAGCCTGCACGGCGACATGGCGGCACTCGGCGGTGTGCGTGACTTTCCCACCCGTATCCGCTGTGCCACGTTACCGTGGAAAACCCTGGCGGCCGCGTTGCTCCGCTCACCGGAAACAGTCACCACAGAAACCACCAGCTGAATCATGTTTGGACAAGACAGCGAACCTGTAACCCTGAAGCGTGAGGTAGAAGTCATCGTCGTGCCGGCGGGCTTTCCTGTCACCCTGGAGAAGGGTGCCCTGGTCTACATCACGCAGGCGATGGGCGGCAGTTTCACGATCTATTTCGAGGGCAACCTGTACCGGGTGGGCGGCAAGGACGCCGACGCGCTGGGCAAGGAACCGCTGCAGCCGCCGGAACTGCCGGAGAACGCGTCCGATGAAGAGTTCCAGACCCTCGCCTGGGACCAGATGCGCACGATCTACGATCCGGAAATCCCGATCAATATCGTCGAACTGGGCCTGATATACGATTGCCGCATCTCCCGGCTGGACGACGGCCGGCGCTACGTTTACGTGGAGATGACAGTTACGGCACCCGGGTGCGGCATGGGTGAGTTCCTGGTGGAAGACGTGCGCGAGAAGATCGGCATCATCCCCACCGTCGGCAAGGTCGACGTGGAACTGGTTTTCGATCCACCCTGGAACATGGAGATGATGTCCGAGGCCGCGCGCCTGGAAGCCGGGATGATGTAAGCTCCGTCGCGATGAAGCGACTGACCCTCGTGCGGCACGCCAAGTCCAGCTGGAAAGATCCCAGCCTTGACGATTTCGACCGCCCCTTGAATCAACGTGGCGAGCGCGACGCGCCGGTCATGGGCCGCCGGCTGAAGGCCCGCGGCGCCCGGCCATCGCTGATCCTGACCAGCCCGGCCAAACGTGCCAAACGCACGGCCCGGCTGATCGCCGAAGCGATCGGCTACCCGGTGGAATTCCTGCAGCGCGAGGCGGATTTGTATCTCGCCGATCCCGTTACCATCCTCGCGGTCGTTGCGCGCGAAGCCGAAAGCTTCAATGACGTCTTCGTCTGCGGCCACAACCCGGGCATGACCGACCTGGCCAACCAGCTCAGTGGCGTGCGCATCGACAACGTGCCGACCTGCGGCATCGTTGCACTCGAGGCAGACATCGAGAACTGGGCAGACCTCGACCAGGCCGACTGCAAACTGGACTTCTTCGACTATCCGAAGCGGTCCACCGATTCAGAATAAGGGCAATCGCGGCTGAAGCCGCTCCCACCGGGGAAGCTACGGTTGCGGACCGAGTCCCAGCTACAGCAGCTCGCAGAAGCAGTGATAGTAAAGATTCCGTGGGTCGTTGAAGCGCGCCAGGGCGCGTAACTCCGCATCGATCCGATCGACGATGCTCGCCAGGCCGGCGCGGCTGGCAGACCCCGCGCGGCGCACATTGGCCCAGTCCAGCAGGGCGCGGCCGGCCGAGGCCGCCCCCATTGCGAAACGACCCGTGAAACCGGTTTCCTGCTGAATGTAGCGAACGCCGTAGTCCTCGTCGTCGAGACCCGCGCGCTCTGCGGCCACCGTGATCGCACCGTCCAGGCCACCGAGCTCATCGATCAGGCCCAGTTCCAGCGCATCGTTGCCAATCCACACCCGGCCACGCGCCAGGCTGTCGGCCTGTTCGAAATTCATGTCGCGGTTGGCGGCCACGCGATCAACGAATTGCTGATAGGCCTCTTCCACGCTCGCCTGCAGGATCCGGCGCGCATCGGGACCCAGGTCGCGGACGGCTATCGCCTGCCCGCTCAGGCGTGTGGTGCCAAAGCCGTCGGTGCGCACGCCGAGTTCCGCCAGGGTGCGCTGAAAGGTCGGTAACAGGGCGCCCACTCCAATCGAGCCCGTGATGGTGGCACCGTCGGCCCAGATTTCGTCCGCGGGCATCGCAATGTAGTAGCCACCCGATGCCGCCACGCTGCTCATGGACGCAACCAGCGGCTTGCCGGTGTCCTTGAGCCCGTTCAGCGCCTCGTAGACTATTTCTGATGCCAACATGCTGCCCCCGGGGCTGTCCACGCGCAGCACCACCGCGTCGACGGAATCGTCCGTCGCGGCATCACGAATCAGCGCGGCCAGGGTGTCGCCCCCGACAGTGCCCGGCAAGCCGTCACCATCCACGATCTGCCCGTTGGCAACGATGACACCGACATTGGCCTGCCGCGTCTCGATCTGACGCATGCGAATGGCGCGCAGGTAATTCGCGTGCCCGATGGCGCTGAAGCCAACATCACCGTTCTCGCCCCGGCCCACCAGGCCGGCCAGGTAGTCCTCGAACTCGAGCCGGCCCGCCAGTTCGTTCACCAGGCCGGCATCCACCGCCACGCTGGCGAGATCACCGCCAGCCGCTTCCGCCCGGTCGGCCAGCTCATTCGCATAGGCATTCAACGCGTCGGGTTCGAGTCCCCGTGCCTCGGCGACATCGCCCCGGTATGCAGCCCACAAAGATTCGAGCCAGCGACGCGCGGCTTCGCGATCTTCGTCGGACATGTCGTCGCGAGTGAATGGTTCCACGAAAGACTTGAACTCGCCCACGCGGAACACATTCATGTCGATGCGCAATTTTTCCAGGGCTTCGCGGAAGTACGCGCGAAAATAGCCGAAGCCTTCCATGTCAATGGCGCCAAATCCATGCATGAACACGGTGTCGGCGTGCGCAGCGAGATAGTACTGGGCCTGGGTATAGGCATCGCCCATCGCGATGACCGGCTTGCCCGATTCCCGGAAGGCGGTGATGGCAGTGCCGATGTCCCGGAGCTTGGTTAGCCCGCCACCTTGCAGTTTGCCGAGTGACAGCACCACGGCCTGGATCCGGTCGTCTTCCGCCGCGGCCTGCAAGGCATGGGTCAGGTCGCGCGTGAGGGTTTCACGCGGAGGAATACCCTGCAGCTCGGACAGACTCCGCGTGAACGCGTCCTCGGAAAGTTGCTCGACCAGCTGCCCGCTGGGGGCGATCACCAGCGCGGCTTTGTCGGGAACCTCCACCACCGCACCCTGGAAGGCCAACAGGATGATGCCGATGATCAACAGCAGGATCAGTACCTGGACCAGCGCGCGCAGCACGCCGAATACCCGCCACAGAAAGCGGAAAAAACGCACGAAGAAATTGGGTTTGTTCATGACAGCTTCCTGCAGTCTCAGCGGTTGTCGGCCAGCCCGGCACCCGTGTAGCGAATTCGATAGATGGCGCCGCGCTCGTCGTCACTGACCAGCAACGACCCGTCTGGCGCAGGCAACACATCCACCGGCCGGCCCAGCACCTCGTCACCGTCGAGAAACCCCTCCAGGAACGGTTCGTAACCGACCGCGCGATTGCCGTCCAGGCGCACGAGCGTCACCCGGTAACCGGTCTTGCCGGCTTCGCGACTGCGATTCCAGGATCCGTGTTCCGCGATGAACAGCTGGGAGCGGTAGCGCGCCGGGAAGGCACGGCCCGTGTAGAAGGTCATGCCCAGCGGCGCCGAATGTGGCGCGAGATTCTGTACCGGTGCCACCGCCTCGTCGCAGCTGCCGAGTTTCCCGAACTTCGGGTCCGCGATTGTCCCACCGTGGCAATACGGGAAGCCGAAGTCCTGCCCGCTGGCGGACACGCGATTCAGTTCGCAGGGCGGCAAGTCGTCACCGAGCATGTCCCGGCCATTGTCCGTAAACCACAGTTCGCCGGTCTCCGGGTGCCAGTCGAAACCGACGCTGTTGCGCACGCCCCGGGCCTCGACACGCCGGTCCGAACCGTCGGCCTGCATACTCAGGATCTGCGCAAACCCGTCCTGGTCGCAGACGTTGCACGGCGCGCCGACGGGCACGTAGAGCCGGCCGTCCGGGCCAAAGGCGATGTACTTCCATGCGTGCAGACCGTTCTTGAACGGCAACTCGTCGATCACCACTTCCGGCTGCGGCGGCTGCTCGAGCCTGGTTTCCACGTCCCGCAAGGCCAGGATGCGGCGAGGTTCCGCGATGTAGAGCACGCCGTCGCGAAAGGCGACACCGTTCGGGGTCTTGAGCCCGTCGGCCACGACGAACAATTCCGGGTTCCCTGACAGCGCGTCGCGCAACGCGTAGACCCGTTTGCTGCTGCGGGTACCGACGAACAGCGTGCCCTCATCGCCCCAGGCCATGGATCGGGCACCAGCGAGATCTTCACTCAGCACGTCGAGCTCGAACCCCGGCGGCAGTCGAAAGTCGGGCCCGGCCGCGCCAGCCGGCGGCCACACCGCACTGCAAAGCAACAAAAGGACGGCCAAGCGTATCACCACTGGCATGGGTCAGGCTCCTCGCGACGGGGAAGACTGCAGGTTTAGCACTATCGGCATCAGGGGTCCAACGCGAACAGGGACAAGCCCGGCCAGAAGGTGATCAGCAGCACCGCCGCCGCCAGCATCAGCAGGAACGGCCAAGTCGCGAGGTAGACGGCGACGATCGACTGGTTGAACCGGTAACTGGACACGAACAGGTTCAAACCCACCGGGGGCGTCAGGTAACCCAGCTGCATCGTGGCCAGGAACACGATGCCCAGGTGCACCGGGTGAATCCCATATTCCGCCGCCACCGGCAGGATCAGCGGCACCACCAGCACCAGGGCGGAAAAGATATCAAGTATCGCGCCGAGTACCAGCAGGAAAGCAACCAGGGCGAGCAGGAAGCTGGTGGGCCCGTCGACGTACTCGCGTACCACGCCGATCAGCATTTCCGGCACCTGCTGATCAATCATGTAGTTGGTCGACGCGAGCGACACGCCGAGGATCATCAGGATGCCGCCGACCAGCAGCATCGACTGGCGCACCACGTCGATCAGCTGACCGAACTTCACGTCGCGGTGAATCAGCAACTCGACGAACAACACGTACAGGGCGGTCACGGCGGCGGCCTCAGATACCGCCAGCACACCGGAGTAGATGCCGCCGAGCACGACCACGGGCAATGGCAGCTCCCATGCGGCATCGCGCAGCGCTGCACCCAGCTCGCGGACGGAAAAGTCTGCCAGCCGCTGCCGCTGGCCGCGATACAGCCACAGGCAGTAGCCCGACAGGATCGCCATCATCACCAGGCCCGGCGCAATGCCGGCCGTGAACAGGTCATCGATGGATACCTCGGCCACCACCCCGTAAAGAATCAGCGGCAACGACGGCACGAACAGCAACCCGAGACTGCCGGCCGCGGTGACGAGGCCGAGCGTGAAACGCTCCTGGTAGCCGGCCTGCACCAGCGCCGGGTACAACAGGGCGCCCAGCGCGATGATCGTAACGCCCGACGCCCCCGTGAACGCGGTGAACAATGCGCACGCGGCAATGGACACGATGGCAAGACCGCCCGGCAGCCAGCCGAGCAGCGCCTGCGTGAGCCGCACCAGGCGCGCGGGCGCCCGGCTTTCGCTCAACACGTAACCGGCGAAGGTAAATAACGGTATCGCCAGCAGGATCGGCATTTCCGCGATGCCGAAGATTTCAATCGGCACGACCGACAGCGGGATCTCGCTGCGCTGGAAACCGAGCATCGCGCTCGCCGCGATCACCGCGAACAGCGGCATGCCCAGCACCGCGAGCAGGACCAGGACCAGGCCGGTCAGGATCACCCGGGCGCCTCCCCCGTGGCCAGGTCGCGCAGCCGTTTCAGGGTCCAGATCGAGTAGCGGTAACCGATCAGCGTGAACGCCACGGGCAGGATCGACTGAAAGACCCAGGCCGGCAGCTCGCCCAGCAGCTGGTCGCCGAACTCGCGCGCATCGCTGACGAAGATGCCGGCGTGCCAGCCGATCAGGAAACACACGGCCGCGGTCAACGCGGCGATCACGGCGCCGGTTAACGCCTGCCAGCGGGGCGGCAGAAGCCGGGCGAGCGCGTCGATGGCGATGTGCCGGTTATCGCGGCTCGCCGCCACGCCGCCCAGCATGGCCAGCCACAGCACCATGATGCGCAGGGCCTCATCTGCCCACGGAAAGCCGCCCTCACCGAGATTGCGCAACAGAATCTGCGCGCCCGCCAGCAACAGCATGGCGGCCAGCAGCAAGGCCAGTAGCAGGTTCTCGATCCCTCGGCCGAGCCGATCGGCCCGGTCCAGCCAGGCGGCGCTGCGCCCGGTGTCGCTCACTCCGCCGGCCGCACCGAAGCCTGCTCAGCAGCCGACGCCCCGCCGTTGCGGTAGGCATCGAGATGCCCGTCGAGTTCCGCCACGATCGCCGCCGACACGACGTCATCGACAACCAGCTGGCGACGCAGGTCGCGGCCCAGTGCGTCCCAGCGATCGCGCTCGTTATCGACGGGCTGAACCACTTTCAGGCCGTTTTCCAGCAGCGCCTCACCCGCAGATACGTTGTCCGTTCGACTCGCCGCGTCCACGCGGTCGTAGGCGCGCCCCATGATCTCGCTGAACAGCGCCTGGTCCTCGGCACTCAACTTGTTAAACGGGCGCTGGTCAATCACCAGGACGCCGATCGTGTAAGCAATCGGCACGTCGATGACGTAGCTGACCTTCGTGTACCACTGCAACAGCACCGCAGCCACAGGAGGGGTGGCGATGAAATCAATCAGGCCAGTCTGCAGCCCCGTCAGGACGTCGGTCATCGGCAACACGACCGGGGACAGGGATAACTGGTTCAGGCTAGCGTAAGTCACCTGGTCGCCTTCCGGCACCCAGATCTTGCGACCGCGAAGCCCATCCACCGTGGTTACCGGCTCCCCGCCCATGAGTCTCGCGAAACCGCCGCCGGCAAAACCCAGCACGACGAACCCGGCATCCTCGAGGCCCTGTGACAAAGTAGCGTCCATGCGCTCACGCACGTAGTCCACTTCCGCCTGGTCGCGAAATGTCAGCGGAATACCATAGATCATGACGTCCTTGTAACGCTCGGACAGGCCGCTGGAGGTGAATGCGCCGCCGTGAATCTGGCCGATGCGCATCTTGCGCAGCACCTTCTTGTCGTTCCCCATCACGCCGCCGGTGTAAAACTTCAGACTGACCCGGCCGGCCGTCTTCTTCTTCAGTTCGTCAGCACCGGTGCGCAGTTCCGCCATCCACTGGGAGCCTTCAGGCGCGACCGTCGCCAGCTTGAACTGGGCGGCCGACGCCGGCACGCTGCCGAGCGTGAGCGAAATCGCCAGTGCCGAGAACCACATAAATCGCTGCATGTCCGGTTCCTCTCTGTACGGCCCGGTGTCACCGCACCTAGAAATATTCGTCCGCCGATGCCTGGAGCTCGCGGGCCTGCTCCTGGGCAATCTTATTGAACAAGGTTAACCCGGGCGCACGGGGGTCGGCCTCTATCACTTGGACCAGCAAACGGTCGTGCAGTTCGCGATCGTAAACCAGACGGGCATAAGTCTGGGCCAGTTCCACCTTGGCTGACAGATCGCGCCCACCACTGAGTTCAATGGCCTTCTCGAAATACTCCCGACCGCGCTCTGGCTGACCCCCCAGGGCCGGCGGACGCAGGGAATTCAAGATACCGAGGTACTTGTACACATCGGCGCGACGCCCCGGCTCGGCGATCTCCAGCACCCGGTTCAGGACCACTTCGATTTTTGGCAAATCGGCCAGCGCCGTGAAATCGCCACTGTGGGCGCGAATATAGGCCAGTGTGGCAATGCTGTAACTGAAGGCCGCATCGGCAGCGCGGGGTTTCAGCGCGTTGATGATGGCCGAATACGCAGCGAAGTCCCGTCCCGTGAGTTCACATGCGTTGCGGTCCGCAGCACACAGGGCCTGCCGTCCGTAGTCGCGGGCCCGGGTGGTGAGCGTTTTCGCGCGCTCTGCATCATTGACAAAAACAATGCCGTAAGCCGCGTATAGCTCTGCAGCCGCGCCTAGCGTGCCTGGTGAGTCGGAATCACGCGCAAAACTGTCGAGCAGGATCAGGTAGGCCGGCGTCGCTTCCCGGACCAGCTCCGGGTCCTCCTGGTCGAGCAGCGCGGTGGAGAGATCGTCGGCGGCACCGGAAGCCACCGAAGACACCAGGCTCGCGCAACCCGACAGTCCGAGGACCAACGAGGCGGCAACGGCAGCGAGTCGAACTCGCGTGCGGAAGCCGTGCATCACCATGTGTATCGCAGCCGGAGCCAGGCTGCAGCCATTGACCGGAACTGCCGGCGCCGGCGCCGTCAGCCGATCTTTTCCTTGATACGCGCCGACTTGCCGCTGCGCTCGCGCAGGTAGTAGAGCTTCGCGCGCCTCACGTCGCCGCGCCGCTTGACCTTCACGGAAGCCACGCTGGGACTATGGGTCTGGAAGACCCGCTCCACGCCTTCGCCATGGGAAATTTTTCGCACCGTGAAGGACGAATTCAGACCGCGATTCTTCTTCGCAATCACGACCCCTTCATAGGCCTGCAGTCGCTCACGGTTGCCTTCCTTCACCCGCACCTGCACGACCACCTGGTCGCCCGGCGAAAAATCCGGCAGGTCGCTCCGCATCTGGGCCTGCTCGAGTTCCTGTATTACGTTGCTCATCGCGCTCACCTGATTGGGCCCCGGGGTGTGCCGGGGGCCGGTATTGTAGCCTAATGTTCCTCGTCTCTCGCGGCCTCCCGGGCCGCCAGATACTCGTCCAGGAGGTCCTGCTCCTCTGCCGTCAACTCGCGTTTCGCCAGCAAGTCCGGCCGTCTCTCACTGGTCCGCACCAGGGCCTGCTGCAGGCGCCAGCGGCGAATCGCCTCGTGGTTGCCGGCCGTCAGCACCTCGGGGACCTGCAGCTCCCCCAGGCGCTCCGGCCGCGTGTAATGCGGACAGTCGAGCAGCCCGTCGGAGAACGAGTCCTGCTCGGCGCTCTGCTCGTCGCCCAGGGCACCCGGCAGCAGCCTGACCACCGCGTCGACGATGGCCGCCGCCGCCACTTCGCCACCGCTCAGGACGAAATCACCCAGCGAAATTTCATCGTCCGCTTCGGCCTGGATCAGGCGCTCGTCAAAACCCTCGTACCGGCCCGCCACCAGCACCAGCCCGGGCAGCGCCGCCAATGCCTTCGCCACCGACTGCTCGAAACGACGGCCCTGCGGCGTCAGGAACACCACCGGGCTGCCGGCCGGCACACGCTCGCGAGCGGCCGCGATGGCCGCCTGGAACGGTTCGGCCTTGAGCACCATGCCCGGCCCGCCGCCGTAGGGCCGGTCGTCCACGGTGCGATGCACATCGTCGGTGTAGTCCCGCGGATTCACAGTGCCCAGGCGCACCAGCCCACGTTGAATCGCCCGGCCACAAACCCCGAACCCGGTGCCCGCGGCCACCATGTCCGGAAACAGCGTGACGACACGGATGTCCATTCAGCGGCCCTGCCCTAGAAATCCGGGTCCCAGTCGACGCGGATCTCACCGGCTTCCAGGTCAACGGCCTGCACGACTCTGCCGTGCACGAAGGGGACGAGCCGGCGCCGGTCCCCGGCGAGGACCATCACGTCATTCGCGCCCGTTGCCATCATCCGTTCCACCCGTCCCAGGGACTGGCCCGCGATCGTCATCACCTCGAGGCCAACCAGGTCATTCCAGTAGTACTCGCCGGCGCTGGTCGGTGCCAGGCAATCTCGCGGCACCTCGATTTCAGCGCCGCCGAGCGCAGCGGCCGCATCGCGGTCCTCTACCCCGGCAAGCCGCGCCACGAACCCTTTGCCGTGTGCGCGCATCTCCAGTCGCTCACAGTCCTGCCGGCCCTGTGCCGAGCGCAGCTGCCACGGCTGGTAATCCAGAATGTTGGCCGGCGGATCGGTAAACGAGCGAACCCGAACCCAGCCCTTGACGCCGTAGGCACCCTCGATGCGGCCGACGACCACCCAGTCCCGATCGCGCTCGCCCACGGGGGAGCCGGGCTCTGAATCTCGCGTCAGGCCGCGGTCGCCTGCGCCGCGCGGTAGGACTTCACCAGCGCCGCCACGCGCTCCGACGGCTGGGCGCCCTGGCTGAGCCAGTGGTCGAACCGCGGCACGTCCACCCGCAGCTTCTCGTCGGGCGTGCCCGCCTGCGGGTTGAAATAGCCGAGCCGTTCCAGGTAACGCCCATCGCGGCGGTTGCGCTGATCCGTGACGACGATGTGATAGAAGGGGCGCTTCTTGGCGCCGCCACGGGACAAGCGGATGCTGACCATCTGATTCTGTGCCTCTAAAAACGTGACCGCCGCGGCGCCCCAAGGGCTCCCCGGCGGGTAATCGTGCAATTTTACTGAAAATTCAGCGCTTGTGAAGCGCGCCGCCCCTATCGTCCGGGCAGTCCCGGCAGGCCTCGCAGGGCCCGTTTCATACCCCCCTTGGACATGCGCTTCATCATCTTCTGCATCTGCGTGTGTTGCTTCAGAAGGCGATTGACTTCCGGCACGGCGACCCCGGCGCCGGCAGCGATGCGCCGCTTCCTCGAGCCGTTGATGATCTTGGGAAACCGGCGTTCGCGGGGGGTCATGGAATTGATCAGGGCCACCTGGCGGCGCAGGCTCTTGTCGTCGACCTGGCCGGCCAGCTGGTTGCTGTTCACGCCGCCGGGCAGCGGCAACTTGTCGAGCAGGCTTTCCAGCCCGCCCAGGTTCATCATCTGTTCCAGCTGATCGCGCAGATCTTCCAGGTCGAAACCCTTGCCCTTTTGCACCTTCCGGGCCAGCTTCTCGGCCTGTTTCCGGTCGACCTTCTGCTCCACCTCTTCGACCAGGCTCAGCACATCGCCCATGCCGAGAATGCGCGACGCCATGCGTTCCGGGTGAAAGACCTCCAGGCCACTCAGCTCTTCACCCGTGCCGAGGAACAGGATCGGCTGGCCGGTCACGGTCTTCACCGACAGCGCCGCGCCGCCCCGCGCGTCGCCGTCCGCCTTCGTCAGGATCACGCCGGTCAATGGCAGGGTCTCGCCGAATGCCGCCGCGACGTTCACCGCGTCCTGGCCCGCCATGCTGTCAACCACGAACAGCGTTTCCTGGGGCTGGATCTCCGTGTGCAGCACCTTGAGCTCTGCCAGCAATTCTTCGTCCAGGCGGGTGCGCCCGGCGGTGTCGAGGACCAGCACACCGGCCTGGCTGCGCCGGGCGGCGTCCACCGCAGCACGGGCGATGTCCAGTGGTGCGTCGTCCGCCGTGGACGGATGCCACACCGCGCCCACACGCTCGGCGAGTTGCTGCAGTTGCAGGATTGCGGCGGGACGCCGGGTATCCAGGCTCGCCAGCATCACGCTGCGCCCGGCCCGCTCTTTCAGGTACAGGGCCAGTTTGCCGGCCGTAGTGGTCTTACCGGCGCCCTGCAGGCCGGCAAGCAGGATCACGACGGGGGGCTGGTGGCGCAGCTCAAAGCCGGTGGCGCCGGCACCCAGCACGCCGGCCAGTTCATCGTGGATGACCTTGATGAAGGCCTGGCCCGGACTCAGGCTGCGGGTAACCTCAGCCCCCACGGCCCGTTCGCGCACCCGATCGACAAAGCCGCGCACCACGGGCAGCGCGACGTCGGCTTCCAGCAGTGCCCGGCGCACATCGCGCACCGCATCGGTGATGTTGTCCTCGGTCAGGCGCCCGCGCCCGCGCATCCGCTCGGTAACGGTTTTCAGGCGATCACTGAGATTGTCGAACATTCGGGCGGTCTCCGGCGCGTTCCAGTCACGGGCGCGCGAAGCATCGCAGACAGCAACAGCCGTCGACAAGCCGGGCAGGCCAAAAACAGTTCATGAAGGTGGCAAAGCTTCCTTGACAGCCCGACATCGGCGGCGCGACGATGCGGTGTCTCAAGCTGCAAAGGAGCCAACCCGCGTTGGATGACGACCTACATTTAGGATTGCTTCTAGGAATCCTCGCCATCCTGTTGTTTTTATCAGCTTTTTTCTCCGGTACCGAGACGGCCCTGATGAGCATGAACCGGTACCGCCTGCGCCATCGCGCGCGCAGTGGGCACCGGGGCGCACAACTGGCTGAACGCCTGCTCACCAAGCCCGACCGGCTGATCGGGCTGATCCTGCTCGGCAACAACCTGATCAATATTTTCGCGGCCCAGCTGGTGGGTTACATCGCGCTGCAACTGGGCGGCGCGTGGTGGGTCGCCGCCAGCGGCGTGCTGTTCACGTTCGTGGTGCTGATCTTTGCCGAGGTCACACCGAAGACACTCGCGGCCCTGTACCCGGAACGCGTCGCGCTGCCGGCCGCCTATGTCTACTACCCGCTGCAGAAGATCGCGTGGCCACTGGTCTGGCTGATTAACCTGATTGCCAACGGACTCCTGCGCGTGCTCGGCGTGCGGGCCGAAGACGCCGAGGGCGATCACCTGACCATCGAAGAGCTGCGAACGCTCGTCACCGAATCCGGGTCGCTGCTGCCGAGACGCCGTCACCAGATGCTGCTGCGCATCCTGGAATTGCAGGAAGTGTCGGTGGACGACGTGATGGTGCCGCACAATGAAATCGTCGGCATCGACCTGGACGACGGCCTGGAAGCGGCCCTGGAGAAAATCCGCACCAGCGGCTACACGCGCCTGCCGGTGTTCCGCGACAGCGTGGATGGCGTGGTCGGGGTGTTGCACCTGCGCGCACTGGTGCAGACCGACACGCTCGACGAACTCACCCTGCCCCGCTTGCTGGAGTTGCTCGAAGAACCGTACTTCATCCCGGAAGGTACGGCGCTGAACCGCCAGCTGGTGCAGTTTCAGCGCAACCGCCGACGCATTGCGTTCGTGGTCGACGAGTACGGTGACATCCAGGGCATCGTGACCCTGGAAGACATACTTGAAGAAATCGTCGGCGAGTTCACCACCGAACCGGAGCCCGATACGGAAGACGTCATTCGCGAAGACGCCGGCGCTTTCGTCGTCGACGCCAGCGCGAACGTCAGGGCCCTGAACCGGATGATGAACTGGCACCTGCCGACGGACGGGCCGAAGACACTGAACGGGCTGATCCTGGAGCAACTGGAAGCCATTCCGCAGGACGGTACCGGCCTGATGCTCGAAGACTACCCGGTGGAGATCCTGCAAACCGGCGACAACGTCGTAAAGCAGGTGCGCATCTGCCCGCCAGGATCAGCCCCACCGGCAACGCCCGTGAGCGACGAGTACAAGGCCGCCGCGGGCTAGGTCAGCCGGCCTCGCCGGCTGCGAGCTGGCGCATCACCGTTAACGCCTCACCCAGTGTCGCAACGCCGTGGCAGCTCAGGCCGCTGATCGGCGTGCGGGGCAGATTCGCCCGCGGCGCAATCGCGGCCGTGAAGCCGAGCTTCGCCGCCTCGCGCAGGCGCTCTTCGCCCCAGGCCACCGGGCGGATCTCCCCGGCGAGGCCCACTTCACCGAAGACCAGCACGCTCGCCGGGACGGGTTCCACGTGCAGGCTCGACACCGTGGCGAGCAGCGCGGCCAGGTCGGCCGCCGTTTCCGCGATCTTCACGCCACCCACCACGTTCAGAAAGACGTCCTCGTCATAGGTGGCGACGCCGCCGTGGCGGTGCAGCGCTGCCAGCAGCAGGGCCATGCGGTTCTGGTCGAGCCCGACGGCGAGCCGCCGGGGGGAACCGCCGCCGGTCCGGTCCGTCAGGGCCTGGATTTCCACCAGCAGGGGGCGGCTGCCCTGGTGCACGGCGGTAATCACGCTGCCGGCAACCGGCTCCGGATAGCGGGACAGGAAAATCGCGCTGGGGTTCTTCACCTCGCGCATCCCCTGCTCTGTCATCACGAACACGCCGAGTTCGTTCGCGGCACCGAAACGATTCTTCACCGCGCGCACAATCCGGTAGCGGCTGCCCGCCTGGTTCTCGAAATAGAGCACTGCGTCGACCATGTGCTCGAGCACGCGGGGCCCGGCAATACTGCCGGTCTTGGTGACGTGCCCCACGAGCATCACGGCAATGTCATTCGCCTTGGCCAGGCGTACCAGCTGCGCAGTGCACTCGCGCAGCTGGTTGACCGAACCCGGCGCCGAC
Source organism: Chromatiales bacterium (assembly GCA_020351875.1). Taxonomy (GTDB): domain Bacteria; phylum Pseudomonadota; class Gammaproteobacteria; order Steroidobacterales; genus J054. Next base: position 918,873 of record CP070671.1, read on the forward strand.
GGCAGCGCGTCGCTGTAGACCGTTTGCACCGAGTCCACGACGAGGCACGCGGGACGTTCCTCCCGGGCCAGCGCCACGATGTCTTCCACGCGCGTCTCGGCCAGCACCGTGAGGCCCGCCGGCTCCACCTCCAGCCGCCGCGCACGCAGCGCGATCTGGGCCAGTGACTCTTCACCACTGACATACAGTGTCTGGCGGTCACCCGCGGCCGCAGCCGCCTGCAGCAGCAGGGTCGACTTGCCGATGCCCGGATCGCCCCCGATCAGCACCACGGCCCCCGGCACCAGCCCGCCGCCGAGCACGCGGTCGAGCTCCACCAGACCGGTGGATTGGCGGTGCAGGGCGGTTTCATCCACGTCGGCCAGGCGCCGGCCCCGGACCTCCCCGGCATAGCCGCCAAGGTCCGCGGCACGGGCCGGCTCCAGCGTGTTCCAGGCGCCGCACCCGGCGCACTGGCCCTGCCATTTCGGGCTGGCCGCACCGCATTCGGCGCAGCGATAAGTTGTGCGGGCCTTGGCCATCGAAAAAGTGTGATCCTGCTCTCATGCGGCCGAGTTGCCACGAGCCGATTTCCGGCCGCTTGGCGACAAAACGACAACCAGTTCTCAACCCGACGAACCGGCGTTATATAAGATCCCGGGATGTTTTCCCATGCTGCGATAAATCCATCCCGAGTGGGCCTTGCCGGGCCCCTGGCCCTGCTGCTTCTGTTGCTGGCACTGGTCTGGGCGGCCGGCGACCGAATGCTGCGCCTGGAGTTCGCCATTTACGACCTCCTGCAGCGACAGTGGTCGGCGACCCCGAGCGACCGGGTGCTGCTGGTCGATACCGGGCCCCGCACAGCCGGCAGCGCGCTGTGGCACGATCCCCGGCTGCCCGGCGTGATCGAGAAGCTGCACGCGGCCGGGGCGGCGGTCATCGTACCCACCCAGGCGCCCGCCCCCGACAGTGCCATGCCGGACATGCAACAGCTGACGGCCCTGCTGGAACTCGAACAGCAGGCCAAGCAGTCGGGTCGCGACGTGGCCTCACTGGGTGAGCGGCTGGCGGGCTTCCGGGAGCACTTCGAAACGCGCCGCGCCATTGAGGCCGGCCTGGCCGACTCGGGCCGTGGCGTCGTGGCTTTCACCCCCTATAATCCGCAGCAATCCAGCGGACTGGATCCGTGCTTGCGCCACGCGGTGGCCGCGCCCGATGCCGGGACGCTCGAGGCCATGCAGCCGGTGCGCGAACTGGTCGCGATGCCGCCGGCGATTTGCGATGCGGCTGCCGGCGCCGGTTATGCGGGTTTCCGGGCCGATCCCGATGGCACCATCCGGCAGAGCTCGCTGCTGGTGCGCTCCGACGAGCAGGCACTGCCCACGCTAGCATTGGCGGCGCTGGCCATTGCCGCCGGTCCCGACGCGCAGTTGAGTGTCGACGACGGGGCCAACCTGCTGCTCGGTGACGACGCCATCATGACCGGGGCCAACCATGCGGTCCTGACCCGCTACTACCAGTCGGAGACGGACCTGCCCAGCTTCTCGGTCACGACGCCCGCGGCGATCCTCAGCGACACTGTCGAGCCCACGGACATCAGCGGGCGTGTGGTATTGCTCGGCGCCCTGGCCAGCGAAACGACCTTCCGCACACCGGTCAATCCGGCCATGTCGGGCACGCTGCTGACTGCGACCAACATGTCGAACCTGCTGCAGAGTGATTACCTGATTCGCCCGGCGTGGTTGCGGTGGTCGGAACTGCTGCTGGTGATCGCGCTGGCGGCGGTCTTCCTGCTGCTGGCGCCCGGGATGAGCCTGAATGCCGCCGCGCTGGCGGCCCTGTTCATCGGCACGATTTTGCTCACGACCGAGGCCTACCTGCTGCTGGCTCACGGCGTCTGGGTCCAGTTGGGCCTGGCCACCGTGTTCTCGGCTCTGGGCATCACGTCCATCGTCTGCCTGCGTTACCTGCGAAATACCGAGCCGTTGCCGGCCCCGCAACCGCAACCGGTCGGACCCAAGCTGGGTGCCGGAGACGAACTCGATCTCGCGTTCTCGGTTCTGCGCCAGCAGCCGCCGAATGACGACACGAAGGAACGTCTGTACCGGATTGCCCTCACCCACGGCCGGCGCCGCGAATTCGCGAAGGCCGAACGGGTGCTGCGCTATCTGGCGTCCATCGACCCGTCCTACCGCGGCGTGACCGACAAGCTGAAGAAACTGTCCGGCGCCGCGAAGAAGGAACGCAACGCAGATGGCATTGCCATTGAAGAAGAGGCAAAGCCCATCGCGCGGCCAGCCAACAAGGAAGGCCGGCAAAAGCTGGGCCGTTACGAAGTGATCAAGGTGCTGGGCCGCGGTGCGATGGCTACTGTGTACCTGGGGCAGGATCCAAAAATCAATCGCAAGGTCGCCATCAAGACGATTGCGCTGGCGGAAGAGTTCAGCGAAGAAGACCTGCAGGCGGCAAAGGAACAATTCCTGCGCGAAGCGGAATCGGCCGGCCGCCTGAATCACCAGAACATCATCGCAATCTACGATGTGGACGAGGATGACGATGTGGCCTACCTGGCCATGGAGTACTTCGAGGGCGAGTCGCTGAGCAGTTACGCGACCACGGGCAACCTGCTGCCGCCGCACTGGGTCCTGGAACTGGGCGCGCGCGCTGCCGAAGCCCTGCATTACGCGCACAGTCAGAACGTCGTGCACCGGGACATCAAGCCCGCGAACATCATGTACAACGCGGCCAGCGACGACCTGAAGCTGACCGATTTCGGTATCGCGCGACTGACGGACACGAGCCGGACCAAGACGGGCATCATCCTCGGCACGCCATCGTACATGTCGCCGGAACAGCTCGCCGGCAGCCCGGTGACCGGCCAGTCTGACCTGTATTCGCTGGGTATTACCCTGTTCCACCTGCTGGTAGGCTCCCCACCATTCCGGGCCGACTCCATTCCCAAACTAATGGACAAGATCGTGAACGACCGGCATGCGCCGCTGTCCACGATTCGCGACGATCTCCCGCCGTGTGTAGACGAGGTTTTCGAGAAGGTCCTGGCAAAGGACCCCGAAGATCGCTACCCCAATGGCCGGGCCATGGCGTTGGCGCTGCGGGATTGTTGTAGTAATTTTGACGTCTGAGTCATCGGCCGGCTGCTTGCATGAATCTGGAAAGTAAGTTCGCCTGCGTCCAGATGACCGACGTTGGCAAAGTCCGAGATCATAACGAGGACGCGATCGGCGCCAGCCTGGCGACCGGTTTGCTGGTCCTTGCCGATGGTATGGGCGGCTACAACGCCGGCGAAGTGGCCAGCGGGATTGCGGTGAAGACCGTGCTGGAGCTGGTCACGGAGGCTTGCCGGCGGGAAGACCGCAGCAACGCAGAGGCCGAAACGGGACTGATGCGCCAAAGTATTGTCCTCCGGGATGCGATCTGCCGCGCCAACAAGGTGATCCACCAGACCGCCAAGAGCCAGCCGCAATGCGAAGGCATGGGGACGACCATTGTGGCCTGCCTGTTCTACGATGACCGGGTGTCGATTGCCCACGTGGGTGACTCCCGGCTGTATCGCCTGCGGGAAGGCCAGTTCGAGCAGATCACGATGGACCACTCCCTGCTCCAGGAACTGGTGGACCGGGGTTTCTACTCCCCGGAAGAGGCGGCGCGGTCTACCAACCGCAACTACGTGACGCGGGCCCTGGGCGTGGAACCAGGCGTAGAGGTGTCGATCTGCGAGATCGATGCGGCCCCGGACGACGTATACCTGCTGTGTTCAGACGGCCTCTCCGACATGGTCGAAGATGAGGACATTCACTTAACCATCAGCACGTTTGGTGCTAGTCTTGACGTCGCGGGTAAGCAGCTGATTCAGCTGAGTAATGATCACGGTGGCAAGGACAATATTTCTCTCATCCTCGCACATGTGCTGGATGCGTTCCCGGCCAGGGCCGGACTGCTGGCGCGACTCAAACGAATCTTCCAATAGTGTGGTGAACCATGGCTAGACTGATCTTGAATGTCGATGGAGCTCAGCTCGCCGAGTACAACATGTCCAAAGAGCGGTACACGATCGGCCGCTTGTCGGACAATGACGTGCGCATCGATAACCCGACTGTGAGCGGTCATCACTCGCTGATTATCAACATCCTCAACGATTCTTTTCTCGAGGACCTGAACAGCACCAACGGCACTTACGTCAACGGCAAGCTGATCAAGAAGCACGCACTTCAGCACGGCGACCTGATTACGATCGGCCGCCACCAGCTGCGTTTCGTCGACAGCGCGGCAGACGAGCCAGAGGAAGACGACGAGTTCGCGCGCACCATGGTCATCGACAACGCTGACATGGCCGCGAAGCACTCACCTCCGCCGAGTATGGCCGCACCGCCGCCACCGGCAGCAGGCCAGGAATTCATCGAGACGGCCGCCGGCGCGAAGCCGCTGCCCATTGCCAAGGTGCAGGTACTGAACGGCTCTTTTGCCGGCCGCGAACTGGACCTGGGCAAGGCGGTGACCACGCTGGGCCGACCGGGTGCACAGGTGGTGGCCATTACGCGCCGCGCCGACGGCTACCACGTCGTGCAGGTGGAGAACGAAGCGGGCCGGGCCCCGGCCAAGATAAACGGTGAGCCGCTGGGTGCGCAGGTGCGCGAGCTTCAGGACAACGACGTGATCGAGATCATCGGCATCAAGATGGGCTTTTTCGCCGACTGATGCCGCCTAGAATGCGCTGTCTTCCGGCGCGAAATTCTCGAACCGGGTGTACTTGCCCAGGAAGGTCAGCTGGAACTCCCCGGTTGGCCCGTTACGCTGTTTGGCAATCGTGATGTCGGCAATGCCGGCGCGCGGCGTGTTCTTGTCGTAGACCTCTTCGCGGTAAATGAACACGATGAGGTCGGCATCCTGCTCGATCGCACCGGATTCCCGCAGATCCGACATCACCGGCTTTTTGTCCGCGCGCTGTTCGACGCTGCGGTTGAGCTGCGACAGCGCAATGATCGGCACGCTCAGTTCCCTGGCCAGCGCCTTCAGCGAGCGCGAGATGGCGGAAATTTCCGTCGCGCGGTTTTCCGTAGTGCCCGACACCTGCATCAGCTGCAGGTAATCAACCACGATCAGGCTCAGCCCGTGTTCGCGCTGCAGGCGGCGGGCCCGGGCCCGGACCTCGGTCGGCGTCATCGCGGGCGTGTCGTCAATGAAGATCGGCGCCTGGGACATCTGCTGGATCGCGCCGTTGATCCGTTTCCAGTCTTCATCGCCAAAGCGCCCGGTGCGCAGGTGCGACTGGTCGACACGCCCCAGCGACGAAATCAGCCGGAAGGCCAGCTGGTCCACTGACATTTCCATGCTGAAAATCGCGGTGGGTTTACTCAGCCCCAGGGAGACATTCTCGGCCACGTTCATGGCCAGCGTCGTTTTACCCATGGAAGGCCGGCCTGCCACGATAATCAGGTCGCCGGGCTGCAGGCCTGCTGTGAGATCGTCGAGCTTTTGGAAACCGGTGGCCACGCCCGTGAGCATGCCGCCGGACTGGTGCAACGCGTCCAGCCGGTCGACAGTTTCATTGAGCACCTCGCGCAGGCGCACGAAACCGGAGCCGCGACGCTTGCCGCGCTCGGCAATTTCGAACACCTGGCGCTCGGCCGAATCCACCAGCTCGCTGATTAGGCGCCCTTCCGTGTGATAGGCGCTGGACGCAATTTCGTTGCCGGTGCGAATCAGGTCGCGCAGCAGCGCACGTTCCCGGATGATGCCGGCATAGTCGACAACATTGGCCGCGCTGGGCGTGTCTTTGACCAGCGTGCCGAGATAGGCGAGCCCGCCGGCATCTTCCAGCTCGCTGCGGCTGGCCAGGTGCTCGGAAATGGTGACTGCATCGCAGGGCTCGCTGCGTTCGGCTAATTCCCGGATCGCGGTGAATATCAGGCGGTGATCCGGGCGATAGAAATCATCCTCGCCGACGCGGTCCGCGACCCGGTCCCAGGTCGAGTTGTCGAGCATCAGGCCACCCAGCAGGGCCTGTTCGGCCTGCACCGAACTCGGCGGCAGATTCAGACGATCTGTGTCGTTGTGCAGTTCCGTGGGTGTCGCGCTGACCATCGCCCGCCGTTCAACCTGCGTCGTGCGCGTCCGGCGCGGGCGTTTCGACCTCGGCCCTGGCTTCGGCTTCGGCAGCATCTGCCTCGGGCGTTTCGCCGCCAGGCACGGCGCCGAAAATCGTCCCGTCCTCACCCACGACCATGACCGGAATCGTCACGTTCACGTCGGTGTGCAGGTGAAACTCGACCTGGTGCTCACCGAGCAACCGAATCGGGCCGTGGGGCATGCGCACTTCGCTGCGCTGCACCGGCACGCCGGCTGCGGTGCAGGCCTCGGCGATGTCGATGGTACCCAGGGAACCGAACAACTTGCCTTCGGTGCCGGCGCGCGCGGTGATCGTGATGCGCAAGGCCTGCAGTTCCGCGCCGCGGGCTTCTGCGGCACGCAACTCTTCGGCCTGCTTGGTTTCGAGTTCTGCCCGGCGGGCCTCGAACAGCGCAATGTTGTCGGCCGAGGCCACCGTGGCCTTGCCCTTTGGCAACAGGTAATTGCGGCCAAACCCCGGGCGCACTTTTACCCGGTCACCGATGTTGCCGAGGTTCTCGACCTTTTCCAGCAGAATGACTTCCATGGGACAAAGCTCCAGCGGCCGCAAGCCGGCCGAACATTAAACCATATTACTGTTGGCCCGGCGGACCGGGAACCAGTTGTCTATAAACCCAATGGCCGCAATCGCGAGCCACGCGGTGGAGGCGACGGTGAGCCCCACCAGCGCCGGCAGCATCGGCAGGTAAACCAGCAGCAACACCGGCCAGGACCACTGCCGCTTGTTTGCATACCAGTGCACCACTGACAGTCCCTGCAGGACAAAGCCGGTGGCCAGTACCAGCAGCAGATCATTCGCCAGCTGCCCGGCCCCCGCGATGCTCGCGATTCCGGCCAGCGCCGCGGCGCCGCCAATCACGTTGCCGAGCCGCAGGTTGCGAAACATCGGGCCAAGCGCTGGCCCGCCGGCCCCGGCTGCCCACCAGCTGCCGAGTATCAGGGCCAGCACCATGCTGATGACCGCCGTTGCCGCCGTCAGCCCGGTCATCACGGGTGCCCAGGCGGTCAGCGCTTCGGGGCTGGCGAGCACCTGCATGTCTGCCGCCTCGAGCTCGGCCGCCAGCAACTCCAGCGCCCGGGCCCAGTACGCCGTCGTATCGCCAACCGTGAGCGAAAACGCCGCAACTGCGGTGCCGGCGAGCACCAGTAACGCCTGCAACGGCAATATCAGCGTGCCGAATTGTCCGGTCAGGCCACCCAGGCCTATCGCCACCGGCCATACCGCGCCAGCCGACAATGCAAAGACCTGCCATGGCCCGCCGGCGACGAGCGCGAAGCCCACCAGCAATGCGCCTGCCACCAGGCAATCCGTCACCGCGACCCGCCAGCCGCGTGCGATGGCGGCCAGTATCACGACCGCTGTGCTGACCACACCGAACAAGCCGAGGTGAAAAAAACCAGCAATGAATGCGATTCGCGGCACCCGGCGTGCAGCGAGCCAGGCACCGAAGTTTGTCGAGGCCATTGGCGGCGCCTATCCGGTGATCACCCGGCGCAACCCGTGGTCAGTGCTTGTCCGTATAGGGCAGCAACGCGAGATAGCGGGCACGTTTGACGGCCGTGGCCAGCTGGCGCTGGTAGTGGGACTTGGTCCCGGTAATCCGGCTCGGCACGATCTTGCCGGTCTCGGTAATGTAGTTGCGCAGCGTCTCGAGATCTTTGTAGTCGATCTCCTTCACGCCTTCTGCGGTAAAGCGGCAGTACTTGCGCCGCCGGAAATATCTGCTCATGTCTGTGGCTCTCTGGTATTTGTTCGCGGGTGTCAGCCGGCGGCCTGCCTGGCTTCATCCGTATCGTCGCCGGCGGCGTCTTTTTCATCCCCCGCCTCATCCGCGCCGACTTCAGTGGCTGCTTCCGGTTCAGCAACGGCGTCGGTGGCGGGTGCCTCCGCCACAGACTCATCGGCCGGAGTCGATCGGGCATCGGTGGCCGGGGCCTCCACCGGGGACTCATCGGCCGGAGCGGATCGGGCATCGCCTTCGTCCTGGCCTTCGTCTTCGGGCTTCGCCAGCTGCGAGGCCTCCGTGATCGCTTCATCGCGGCGAATCACCAGGTGACGCAGGATGGCATCGCTGAAACGGAAAGCACCCAGGATGTCGTCCAGGGCCTCGTCGGAACATTCGATGTTCATCAGCACGTAATGCGCCTTGTGAACCTTCGAGATGGTGTGGGCCAGCTGACGGCGGCCCCAGTCTTCCAGGCGGTGCACCTGGCCGCCACGGCCGGTGACCATGCCGGTGTACCGTTCGATCATGGACGGAACTTGTTCGCTCTGGTCCGGATGGACCAGAAACACGATTTCGTAGTGACGCATTGTGGCTCCTCTCGGGTAACAGCCACCCGCAACGCGGTGTGGCAAGGAGTCCCGCAGCATGGCCGCGGGGCCGGCAATGCTAACCCGGTCGTGAAACGGGCACAAGCTGTCAGGTCCGCTGGCGCAGCGCCTCGTACAGGCAAACCCCGGTGGCCACCGCCACGTTCAGGCTTTCTACGCTGCCCCGCATCGGGATCCTGACCAGCAGGTCGCAGCGTTCCCGCGTCAGGCGGCGCAGACCCTCGCCCTCGGCGCCCATCACCAGGGCCAGCGGGCCACGCAGATCGGCCATGTGCAGTTCCGCCGGGGCGCCGTCGTCGGCACCGATGACAAAAACGCCGGAGTCGCGCAGAAAGGCCATGAAACGCGCGAGGTTGGCCACGGCGGCCACCGGCTGGAGTTCGGCGGCGCCGGCCGCGACCTTGCTGACCACCGGGGTCAGGCCCACGTTGCGGCTACGCCCGACGACGACCAGGTCGACGCCCGCTGCATTCGCGGTACGCAGGCAGGCGCCAAAGTTGCGCGGGTCCTGCACGCCATCCAGCAACAGTAGCAGCGGGTTGGAAAGTTCACGGACCCGGTCTTTTGCCGCGGCTTCCGACAGCGGCTCCTGGGCCTCTACCCTCGCGGCGAGACCCTGGTGCAAACCGCCTTTGCAAAGCCGGTCCAGTGCGGCCCGGTCGACCGTTTCGAGACGGTCTGCCAGTGCGTCCAGCTCCGGGATACGGGCCCGCCGCTTCGCCCCGAGATCTTCGTCGGCGTAAACCTGCAACACTCGCTCCGGGCAGCGACGCAGCATGCCCCGCACGGCTTGCACGCCATAGATCAGCCGGTCAGCCACGCCGTCGCCTGCCGGGTCCCCGCCGCGTCCTGCGCCGCTGGCGTGGCTCGACGTCTTCGGCCAGCACCAGGTCGACCTTCGCTTCGTCCGTGTCGACCCGCGCGACCCGGACGCTGACAGCGTCGCCGAGCCCGTAGCTGCGGCCGGTGTTGTCGCCGGTCAGGCGCAACCCGCCGTCCGTCAGCTGGAAATAATCGTTACCCAGCGCAGTCACGTGCACCAGGCCGTCGACGTACAGGCCATCCAGCGTGACGAACAGGCCGAAGTGCGTCACACCCGTGACCGTGCCCGGCAGCACGTCGCCGATATGCTGTTGCAGGTAGGCGGCCTTCAGTTGCGATTCCACCTGGCGCGCCGCATCGTCGGCGCGACGTTCCTGCTCGGAACACCGCGTGCCGGCCTGCTCCATCGCGGGCAGGTCATAGAGAAAACTGCCCGGTTTACCGCCGTCGAGCACGTGGCCGATGCCGCGGTGTACCACCAGATCGGGGTAGCGCCGGATCGGCGACGTGAAATGCGCGTAACAGCCCAGCGCCAGGCCAAAGTGGCCCAGGTTCGCGGGCTGGTACACAGCCTGACTGAGGCTGCGCAGCACCGCGACCGTTAATTGATCTGCATCGGGCCGCGCGGCGATCTGCTGCAACGCGCGGTTCAGGTGCCGCGGTTCCTTGCGCGCCTGGTCCGGCACGGCAATGCCCAGTTCCTGCAGCATCACCCGCAACTCTTCGAACTTCTGCTCGCCCGGGCCTTCATGCACACGATAGAGCGTCGCGAGGCGATGCCGCCGGAGAAACTTCGCCGCTTCGACGTTCGCCGCAATCATGCAGACCTCGATCAGGCGGTGGGCGTCGTTACGCGGCCGCGGCAGCACTCGCTCCACCTGCCCCTGCGCATCGAGTTCAATCTTGACTTCCGGCAGATCGAGGTCCAGGGCGCCGCGCCGCCGACGGGCGGCAGCCAGTGCCCGGAATACATCGTAGAGGTGCGCGATCTGCGGGCCGAGGCTTTGCAGGTTTTTCGGCCCGGTACCGGTGCGCTGGAACTCATCGACCTGGTGGTAGGTGAGCCGCGCTGCGGAACGCATCACACCGCGGTAAAAACGTGAGCGGGACACTTTGCCCTGCTGCCCGATGCGCATGTCGCACACCATGCACAGGCGGTCGACTTTCGGGTTCAGTGAGCACAGGCCGTTGCTCAGGCCCTCGGGCAGCATCGGCACGACGCGATCCGGGAAATACACCGACGTGCCGCGCAGGCGGGCCTCCTTGTCCAGCGGCTTGGCCGGCTGCACGTAGTGCGACACGTCCGCAATCGCAACGACCAGGCGCCAGCCGTCGCCGGCGGGTTCCGCGTAAACGGCATCGTCGAAATCGCGCGCATCTGCGCCGTCGATCGTCACCAGCGGCAGTTCACGCAGGTCTTCCCGCCCGCTCTTGTCAGCGGGACGCACGCGTGGCCCCCATGCGTCGGCTGCAGCTGCTACCTGGGCCGGCCACTCGTGAGGCAGCCCAAACTGCTCGATCGCCACTGCAGTCGCCATGCCCGGATCGCCGGCCTCGCCGAGCACTGCCACCACCCGTCCCTGCGCGTCGGTCAGGGTACCCGGGTACTCGGTGATCTGGAGCTTGACCATCTGGCCGTCCCGCGCACCGCCGCGCTGGTGGTCAGGCACCAGGAACTGGTGCGGTGAGCGACCGGATTCGAGCACGTAACCGATACCATGGCGGCGTTCGTAGCGACCCACCACGGCTTCCTTGCCCCGCTCGATGATTTCCACCACGGTGCCGCTGCGCTTGCCGCGCCGCACGCCGTCGGTGACCCGCACTGCGACGCGATCACCGTCCAGCAACGCGCGCATTTGCTGGAACGACAGGTACACGTCTTCACCTTCACCTTCGGGCAGCAGGAACCCGAAACCGTCGGGATGTGCGGACACGCGCCCCACCACCACCCCGAGCTTGTCCAGCTGGCAGTACTCGCCGCGGCGGTTGATCAGCAATTGCCCGCTCGCGGCCATGCGTTGCAGGCGCTTGCGAAGTGCGGCGCGTTGCCGGTCGCCTTTCAGGTCGAGCAGTTCGGCAAAGCGCGCCAGGCTCAGCGGGACGCCGGCGTCTGCCAGCACTTCCAGCAGGCGGGCGCGTGCCGGTAACGGGTGTCGGTATTCAGCAGGAGGCATATTGCACGTAAGTGCTTGAATGAACGGGGCTCTGAGTTTGACAACCCCGGGGGTGGTCAGTAAAGTCCCGCGTCTTTCCGGCTCCCGGATGCCCAGGTGGCGGAATTGGTAGACGCGCATGGTTCAGGTCCATGTCTACGAAAGTAGGTGGAGGTTCAAGTCCTCTCCTGGGCACCACCTTTATATCCAGCGAGTGGTCTAAGCCCCACTTGCACATAGACGCCGTCGTTGCGTTCCGTGACGAAGGCGTCGCCGATTAATTCCCGAACACTGGCCCGCGCCATGTTCATCGCAGGTCGCGCGCCCTGCAGTACCCGTTTACACTAAGCGCATGACCGCGGAAGCCTGAAGATCTTGCCCATGGACCGACTCGCCCTGCCGATACTCGCAAGCGTTGCCCTTTGCGCCTGCAGCTCCGCGGGCCAGACCTACCGGGCGCCGGCCGAAGGGGAACACGCCGAGATCCGCGGCTACTATCGCAACTTCCTGGTCGCCGCCGACGAAATCTCTTTCGATCTCGTGTCGGCCGATAACCAGGAGCTGGTTGCCTTCGTCAAGCGCGCGAAGGTCGAGCCTGGCCGCTACTGCGTGCGGGCACGGCGCTGGACCATGTTCCTGCGCGGCAGCGACATGCAAATGTCGGACACCGCCTGCTTCGACGCCGAGGGCGGCCACATCTACAGGATTCGTCGTCGCGAGGACGGCTTCGCAATAATCGACCGCAAAGATCCCACTGTGGTCTCCCTGGCCCCGGCGGAACAGACCTAAGCACTATTTCGACGTTGCGATGGATGCCCTGCGGAAAGCATTTCCATGCTGATTAGCCGGCGCAGCCGCTGGACGCGGTGGCCGTCAATCTCGTGACGCTCCAGGACTTGGTGATCGGTGCCGCCGAACATGGCTGCAGCGTAGGCCACTGGCTGGGTCGCGTCGTGAGCTATTTCACGTACGATGTACTGGATTTGCGAACGGCAGCTAACGGCCATTAGCAGACCCTTGCGGTGCGGCAAAGAACCCCCGCAGAGGCCGGATATAAGTACGCAGTCATGCCTAACCGCTGTCAGTCAGCTTGCTTGCAAACGGCGGAGGAGTCCATATACGGACATCCCTAAACAATCGGATGCCGCTGGCTGCCAATCTCAGAGCAGCCAGCCTGTCCGGAATGAAACGCCTACAACGACGAATACGACCGAGACAATCGTGACCGGGATGATGTGCCACGCTAGCGATGTAAGGGTCTCCTCCGACAGCCGCGGGATGATCCTGAGGCGAGCGTCCGCTGCGAACCCCACAGTAATTGCAAGAAGTATGAGTTTGGTTAATACCAAGCGAGATACTGGATCATCGACGGCAACCCATTCCGATATGTCGGGAACGAGTCGATTGGCAAGCCAGGCCCCGGTTGCGACCTGAATAAGCAAGGCTGGTATGCCGATCCGTTCGTAGCCTGACTCAAAAATTATCAAGTCGGAAGTCGACCTATTTTTGAGTGCTCTGGGCAAAACGGTCAGGGCGAGCACCAAGTGGCCACCTGTCCAGACTGTTGCTGCCAGGATATGCAGTAGCAATAGTGTTTCGTACATTTTGCTTGACTACTTGCCCCGATCGCTTGGGAGTCAATTCTACGTTAGGGGCAACGGGGCGCTGTCTTGCTTTTAGATACCGACACGAATGATCTGCCCCGAGGAGCGACTCCAAGCTTAGGGTGAGAGCCCGACATCATTGTGGCGTGGTCACCGCTGGCATGGCAAGGCTGCCTCCGATTGGCGCGATGCTCTGCGGGGCTGGTGGCCTGTAACCCAAGGAGCTGTG
>CP070671.1:932241-1046002 GCA_020351875.1 Chromatiales bacterium
GGCCGGCGCCACGCCCTGCTCCACGCGCGGGAAACAGAAGATGCACTTCTGCGACTTGTTCTTGATGTAGTTGAAGTAGACCTTGTCGTAGGGACAGGCGCGGTTGCACAACCGGAAACCCTGGCACTTGTCCTCGTCCACGAGCACGATGCCATCCTGTTCGCGCTTGTAGATGGCCCGCACCGGGCAGGCCTCCAGGCACGCTGGCTTGGTGCAGTGGTTACAAAGTCGCGGCAGGTAGAAGTGATAGTTGTTCGGGTACTCGCCGGAGCTGGTGTCCTCGTCCCAGTTCGCGCCATAACCCATCGGCCGCTCCTGCTTCAGCCGGTCCGCGGTGCCTTCGAAGTACACGGCCGCGTGGTTCAACGGTATCTCGCCGCCAAAATTCTCGTCGGGCGGCAACTCGCCCAGCTGCAGTTCGCCGTCTTTCCAGCCCCCGCCCTGTTCTTCCCAGCCGCGCGGATAGCCGGGTCCCGGCTTGGTCTCCACGTTGTTCCAGAGCATGGCTTCCTGGCCTTCTTCATCCGTCCACAGCGACTTGCACGCCGCCGTGCAGGCCTGGCAGCCGATGCACTTGTTCAGGTCAATGACCATTGCGACCTGTTTACCCATTCGTCTTGCTCCGTCCCTTTCGGCCCAACTCAGGCCGCGTATTTCTCAAATTCGCAGGTGGCGTCGTGGTAAGTCTGGTTCGGCACGTACACCGGCGGTTTGTAGCGAATGTGGCCGTAGCCCCCGACCAGCGACGTCGGCTTCAGCAAACCACCGGTGGGAATCGCCGAACTGAAGTTCTCGCGGCCGCGAAACATCATCGGGTCCCAGCCGTGGTACATGAACAGCGTCCCGGGCTGGTTGCTGGACGTGACCCGGGCCTGGGCCACGAAGGACCCGAAGTTGTTGTAAACCCGAACGAGGTCACCGTCGGCTACGCCTCGTTCCGCCGCATCGTCCGGGTTCACGAACACGTCGGGCTCGCCGCGCTGCAGGCTGACCAGCAACGAGTCGTCGCGGTACATGCTGTGCACCCCGTGGCGAGCGTGGCCCATGGTCAGGCGCAGCCCGTAACCCTTCACCGCAAGCGGCGCGCGATGCTCCGGCAGCGCCTCACCTTCCTGCAGGAACCAGTCATGGTCGAAATAGAACTGCTGGCGACCGGTCAGCGTGTCGTAGGGCTTCTTGCCACGGGTGCGCGCCAGCACGTAATAGCTGAATGAAGAATTCGGCCCGAACTGCACGCCGTCGGCATCGTCAGTACGGATCATGCCCTCCTGCTGCAGCTTGTCGAAAGACACCTTCGACATGCCGGGTGAATTCTCGATAATGTATTGTGCGGCGTCGGCACTGGTCTCAGTCGTGAAGGCCTTACCGTCTTTCGTGTACAGCGTGCGGAACTCGTCGTAGGCCTTGCTGTAGTCGGAACTCACCGTCTGGCCGAAGACCGTGTGTTCGATCGGCGCGATGCCGCGCGCCGCGGCCCGCTCGCTGATGGCCTGGATCAGGCGACGCAGTGCGGTGTAGTCGTCCACCGATTCACCCAGCGGCGGTACCGCCTGGTCTATGACCTGCACGTACGGGGTGCGGCCCTCCATCACGAAGTCCTGGCGCTCGTAGTGATCGGCGATGGGCAGCACGTAATCGGAGTACATCGCCGTGACACTCATGTTCGGTGTCATGGCCACGATGGTCTCGAGCTGGAGCATCGCGTTCCGCTTCCAGCCCTCGCCCGTGGCGCGCCAGTTGCCGGGATTGTGGCCGGCCATGATGCCCATCTTCCACGGGATCCGGCCGTAGTCGGGCACCCAGCGATTACCGACCGCTTCGCGATACGCACCTTCCACCCGGTCGGCCAGCTGGTCGCCGTAGATCTCGCGGTTGGTCTTCTCGTGGTTCGCGTGCGTGTAATCCCAGATGGATATCGCTGCAACCTTCAGCCGCGGCCCAACGCCGTTGAAGGCGTAACTCAGCAGCCCGTCACCGCGGGGCAACTGCGTGGTCTGCATCCCGCCGCCCTCGCGGCCGGTGTTGCCGGTGAGCGCGCACATCAGCAGCCACGCACGGTGCAGCTTGTCGCCGTGCACGAATTTGCAGGAGCGATACCCGGCAAAGATCATGCTGGCTTTCGCCGCGGCAAATTGCTTCGCCACCTTGCGGATGTTGTCCGCATGCACGCCGGTGACTTCCTGAGCCCGCTCGGGTGTATAGCCCTGCAACATTTCGCGAGTCAGCTCGAAGACCGTGGTGATCTCAACGGGGCCGTCCGCCGCGTCCACCGTCCAGCGGCCTTCCACGGCCGGTCTCAGGTCACCCAGCGCCAGTGTCGACTCCGTCTCCATCTGGCTGACCCGGCCTGCGGTCTCACCGTAGCCGGTGGCCGGCACTTTAGCCAAACCGTCCTGTGTCTCGTCCCAGAAGAAAAAGCCCTTGTCACCTTCCTTGTCGGTGGGATCCATGTCGGACACGCGCAGGAATTTGCGATTGTCGGTGCGCACGAGGAATGGCAGGTCCGTCTGCTCGCGCACGTAATCCCAGTCGATCGTGCCATCCTCGATAATCACCTGCGCCATCGCCAGCGCCAGCGCGGTATCGGTGCCAGGTTTCGGGTTCAGCCAGCTGGAGGAGTGCATCGCCGTGGCATTGAAATCGGGCGAAATTGCGACTACCTCGGTGCCGTTGTACCTGGCTTCCCAGAAGAAATGCGCATCCGGAATGCGTGTCGCGGCCGGGTTGCAGAACCACACCAGGCAAACTTTCGACTTGAACACGGCCGCCATGTTGTCGCCGGGCAATTCGAAGCCCAGCGTCATGTAGGCACCCACCGGCAGATCGCCGACGCCGGCGAAGGTTTCCGGCACCATGATCCCGGTGATATTTGCGAAGCGGAACAAGGATGCAAAAGACGCGCGCTTCAGCGTCAACTGCGTACCCATCGCCAGCGTGATGGACTCCGGACCTTCGGCCACCGCGTGGTCGATGAACCGGTCGGCGATTTCGTTCACCGCCTGGTCCCAGCTGATGCGCTCCCAACGGCCTTCACCACGGTCACCGAGCCGCTTCATCGGGTACAGCACACGCTGGTTGCCGTACATGTATTTCGCGTGGCGCAGGCCCTTCTGGCAACCGCGCGGGCCATAGTCAGGCGTGTTGTCCCCGGAACGACCGTACTCGCCCTGCTGCTCTTCGCGCCACGCGATGCCGTTTTTCACGTACACGTTCATCGCGCAGTGGCCGGTGCAGTTCAGGCCACGGCTGCCGCGCACCACGCGGTCCCAGGTCCACTTCTGCCGCATCAGGTCTTCCCACTGCCCGTAGGGCCCGTCGGCGGCCCCCTGGGCCAGGGCTGGCGCCCCGTATTTCAAAGACAGCGCAGCGGCAACGGCACCGCTACCGCGCAGAAACTCCCTGCGATCGGCAGTAATCGAGGACATCAGGCCCTTCTCCACGGAAACCGGATAGACGTCAGAAAATCGATGCTAGGCCACGCGGGCCAACAGGTGCAAACACGGCGGCCCCTATAGCAGTCCAGCCTTGATCAACCGCTCGATCGTGTCCTGCTGGCGCTTGCGGAACACCAGCCGGTCGGGGGGCTCGACCACCTCACCGTCCTGCAGCAGGAAGTTGCCGCGATGGTAGTCCGCCTGCGCGTAGCTGTCGGCGAACAGCCCGTAGGCCTGGCGTGACAGGATATTGGCCATGCCGATGCGCCGGCGCTCGCGGCGCAGCGCGCCGATGTCCAGCACCGCGTTGGCGGACATGCTCTCGCCACCCTGCCCGGCCTCGATCATGACCTCACCGTGAGGGCCCACGATCTTGGACATCGCACTGCAGGTGTAAGGCGGGATCGGGATGTCGTCAATGCTGGCCGAGTTCGGCGACACGACGTAGGCCATGTTCTCCACGGCCCGCGCACGGCGCGCGATTTCCTTGATGGTGAGCTGCGGACTGCCCGGCTCACTGGTCGGATGGATGATCACCTCCGCGCCCCGCATCACGTGCATACGGGTGAACTCGGGGTACAGAATTTCCTCCGACGCGATCATCGCCAGGTTGCCGATGTCGGTCTTTGCGACCGGGAACACGCCGTCGAGACCGTAGATGTCCAGGTACTTGTCCCAGACATCGTGCGGCGTGGGCTCGAAACTCGAGGTCAGGCGGCGATAACGCAAGATCACGTCACCGGACGGTGCAATGATGAAACAAACCTGGAAATACAGCTCCGGAAAGTTCGGATCCACCTCGTAGACGTTGCCCGCCAGGTAAATGTCATTGTCCTGCGCGACCTTGCCCAGCGCCTCGTACTCCGGGCCGTCATAGGCCAGGCAGGCCTTTTCACGCCATTCCGCGGGCGTTTCCTTCAGCGGAAACCCCGTCACCGCGTACTCGGGCAACGCGACCAGGCGCACCGGCGCACCGTAGAACCACTCGCAGAAATTCGACGCGGTCGTGGCGTAACCCTGGATCCTGGCGATGTTCTCGGCAATGCGGGCGCGCGCACTGTCGGCATCCGGGCAACGATTGACCCCGGTCACAGACACCTGCAGCGCGACGGCAATGAACTCAGGCCCGGACGAGTCGTGCTCCGGCATGGTCTTACCCCTTGCTAATCCCTGTTCTTGTTCCAGCCCGCGGGCCACCCCAATGCGGGCGCAAGTATAGAAGCTGGACCGCAGGCGCAGGACGCGAAGTCTGCCGGCGACCGCGTGACAGCCAGCCGCTCGCTTGTGGCGTCGCGCTCGCCGGCGTTAGCATCCAGGAATGGCCGGGAAAGACCAGCAGGAGCCCGCAACGGAATCCTCACGGGCAAGTACCGCGTGGACCCAGTCGCAAATGCGTCCGACGCTGAACGGCACCGGCTTCATGTTCGAGGTGCTCGACGAGTTTGCCGACGATTTCATCCACTACGCGGGCACGATTCCGGACCCCGTACTCGAGGTGGGCTGCGCTTATGGCGTGGCAACGCTGCCGGCCCTCGCCGGTGGCGCCCGGGTCGTGGCCTGCGATATGGAACAGGGCCACCTCGACATCCTCACGGACAGCGCACCCGCCGAGCAGCGCGACCGGCTGGAATGCGTGCAGGGGCAGTTGCCGGGGGTCGACTTCGAAGCGGAACGCTTTGGCGCAATACTGTGCTCGCGGGTGCTGCACTTTCTGGACGGCAGCGCGGTGGATGCATCGGTGCGCAACATGTATCGCTGGCTCAAACCCGGTGGTCGGCTGTACCTGGTGGCGGACACGCCCTACGGCATCTGGCGCAAGTTCATCCCGGTCTTCGAAGCCCGCCGCGAGCGGGGCCACCGTTGGCCGGGGGTGATGATCGCGCTGGAAAATTACCTGCCGAATGTGCCGCCCGACCGGCCCATCAAGGGCCCACCGTTCATGAACCTGCTGGACGCCGACCTGTTGACGCGGACCTGCGTGGAGGCGGGCTTTCGCATTGAGCGAGCCAGCTTCATAGACCGCAGCGATTTCGTGGGCCTGGGTAGCATGGATGGACGGGAAAACGCCGGCGTGCTCGCCATCAAGCCCCGCTAGGTTCCGGGAACGCCGCTGCCAGCAGCGGGCGCATCGCGACCGCGGCCGCTGACGTGTCGACGTCCGCCGCGGCCAGGTAGGCCACCAGGTTACTGGCGGCCGCTGCGGCCGGTTCGGACCCGGGGCCCGACGGCTCACGCGCTGCGGCCCAGTTTTCCAGCAGCTCGAGTTCCGCGCGCTCCGCGGCCAGTTCCGCCGCCTGCAGTTGCTCGCCAATCGCCTTCGTCGTCGCCGCCGGGATCCGGTCGAACCCGCCACCACTGCGGCGCCGAAGCGCTCGCAGCGGCTTCACCAGCTGCTCGCGCCAGGCGTCAGTCAGTTCGATGCACTCGCGAAACGCGCCCACGTCCAGCTGGCCCGGTCCGGCCACTGCACTCCAGACCGCGAACAGCAGCAGGTCGACATCGAGCCCGCAACGGTCCTGCAGATCCAGGCAAGCGTCGGCCACGCCC
This sequence comes from Chromatiales bacterium, assembly GCA_020351875.1. Taxonomy (GTDB): domain Bacteria; phylum Pseudomonadota; class Gammaproteobacteria; order Steroidobacterales; genus J054. The sequence goes on from CP070671.1 coordinate 938,223, forward strand.
TGACGGCCATAGATCTCGACGGCGAAATCCCACAGCGTGGCCGAGTCGCCCTCTTTATTAATGTCGGTCATTCACGGATCCAGCCCCGGATCGAGCCTAGCACGGGGTCGCTGCCGGCCCGGCGACGTGACGCGTGTCTCAACTGGAGCGGCTCTGGCGTAATTATGTCAAGTCACACAGCGCGCCCGGCATGACTGGTTCCACAGCCAGTCGATAACGTGAAGCAGTCAAGCGTTTTCAAAGGTTTGCCGTTGCTAAGCTGATTCTCCCCTGGTGACTGCCGCAATGCGCGGGCGGCAGGAAACGCGATGGTCGCTGGAAACGACATGGAAGGCTCTGCAACCAGCCTGGACGACTTGCTCCAGCTGCTGGATCAATTTCTTGCGGGCCGCGTTCACGTCGACCTGCTGCTGGCATCGGTCACGCGAACTCTCGCGAGTGATCTCACGGCCGCGCACGTGTTGCAGGAAAAAATCGACGGCGCCCTGCGCACCGGCGACTTGCCGGAACGCGTGTGGCAACGCATCACCGCCAAAGTCGACCATGCCCTGTCTGAGGATGCGCCCACCGATTGGTCCGAAGATCCGGCCACGGCTCCGCAGCCGCCAGATTCGCTGGCCGACAAGGACGTATCCGGCGCGCAGGCGGCCGGCCCGCCGGTGCTGGAGGATCGAGTGGCAACACGCGCGGGGAACACGCGCGCAAGCGGTGAGGAAAACATGCCCCCCGGCACCCTCCTCGGCGACCGCTACGTTATCGTATCGCGGGCGCACACGGGCGGCATGGGCGTTGTCTACAAAGCCCTGGATCGCACCCGGAAAGAAGCCGGCGACCAGAACCCGTGGGTCGCGATCAAGGTCATCAGCCAGGCGTTCGCCCGGCATCCGCAGGCCCTCGAAACCCTGCAGCGCGAAGCGGAAAACTGCCGGTCACTGGTGCACGAGAATATCGTGCGGGTATTTGATTTCGAGCGTGATGGCCGCAACTGCTTCATCACGATGGAGTGGCTGGAAGGCGAATCGCTGGTGCAGTTGCTGGACCGCGCCCGGCAGAAACCACCGAACCCGACCCAGCTGAGACGCATCATCCTGGGACTCGGCGCCGCACTCGCCCATGCGCATTCCAAGGGCATCACTCACGCCGACGTAAAACCGGGCAACGTCTTCATCACCCACGGCGGTGAAGTCAAACTGCTGGACTTCGGCGCCGCCCGCGATTCAACAGGCAAGAGCGGTGCCCACGTGGACGCGCGGACACCCGCCTACTCCAGCTGCGAGGTATTGGAAGGCAATGCGCCGTTGCCCAGCGACGACGTGTTTTCCTTCGCGCTGGTGGTCTACCGCTTGCTCACCGGCCAACGCGCCCTTGGTCAGAACAATGCGCTGGAGGCAGAAGCGGCCCAGCTGAATCCGCAACCGGTCAGCGGTTTAGCCGATCAGGCCTGGCAGGCGCTGGCCCGGGGCCTGGCTCTCAGGCGCGCGGATCGATACCCCGATGTCGCGAGCTTCCTCGAGGGCTTCAGCGCGCCACCGGCCGCATCCAGTGCAGCCGCGCCGGCCGCGGCTGGCTCTGGTTCGGCGAGCGATTCGGCGCACGCAACCGCTACTTCCGAGGTGGCCGCTGCCCCGGCGACAGCCGAAGCCACTGCGGAGCTCGCGCCACGCCCCGCGCCCGTTGCCATGCCTGTCGCAGAAGAGGCCGATACGGCCGCAGAAACCGGCATTGCAGAAACAGAGTTGCCTGAACTCGACGACGCTGGCTCCGCTTGGGGCCGGCCGGCACTGATCGCAGCGTCGCTCGTCGCCTGCGCCGGCGCTGCCTGGTGGTTCTGGAGCAGCGAACCCAAGCCCGCGCCGGGGGCGGCCTCACCGCGGGCCACGCAGCCGGCGCCCAAACCGCCGCCGGCGCGCCGGACCGAAGAACTCGAACCGGTTGTGGTGCAGGCGGAACGACTTGGCAGCCTGTTCCCGCTCGAGATCATCGAACCAGGCGCTACCGGCAATTTCGCTTTCGACGCGCAACCAGAAGCGACGACGGCAAAAGCCATCGCACTGGCTGCAATGGCCCAGTCAGAATTGACTGCCACGCCGAGGCCCGATGCACAGCTGGCGTCGGTCGTTGCAGCGCCGGCCGTGTCACCGCCCGCGCGCGCCGGTGGCGCAACGGCTGATGTTGCCGCACCCACCGAGAAAGCAGCGCCAAAGCCCAAGGCAGAGCCGGAGCCGAAACCGAAAGCCAAGACCGAACCGAAGCCGAAGCCGAAACCCAAGCCGAAACCCAAGCCGAAAGCGCAGCCGAAACCGAAGCCCAAGGCACCTGACGAGTCGAAGTCGGCCGGCGCTGTCGCCGATACCGCCAGTGACACGCCGCCCAAGGCGGCATCGCAGTTGGCACGCCCGGCGCCGAAAGCCCCAGACAGCGGGCCGGGTGAGTCACCTGCCGTTCCCGCGCCGACGGCGCCCCCGGTACCCCAGCCAGGCCCTGCCGCACCCGACGACTACGGCCCGTTGCCCGATCCCGGCGACAAAGGCCCACCGGAAGTCGCAATGTCGGAGCTGGATTTCGATCGCTTCGTGGAACCGCGCTATCCGCGCTCGCGGTCCCTCAGAAAGACGCGTGGGTGGGTGGAAATTGAGTTCCAGGTAACCCCTGACGGCAAGACGAGCAACGTGCAGATCGTGGGCTCGTCCCCACCGGAAGTCTTCGATGAAGTGGCCAGCTCCGCGGTGTCGAAGTGGCGCTTCAAGCCAAAACTGATCGATGGTGAGCCGGTCACGGTCACGAGCCTCGTCCGGCTGCGCTTCGAGCCGAAACGCTGATCGTCAAGCTCAGTATCCCAGCGGGCCGAATACGTCGCGCTTGCGAAACAGGCTCATGAAAAACCGTCGGCGCACCTTGCCCGGGGTCAGCCAGCGCACCGCCCCGCCATTCTTGTCCGTCTTCAGGATCCCGTCCACCAGGTAAGGCGTCACCGTCTCGACGGTGTCGGCCAGTATGTTCAGGATCTTCTTGCTTTGCTCCCAACGCTCGCCGCGCTGCTCCGGGGGTGGCACGAGCAGGTCGGTGACGACGATGCCCGGACTGAGATAGCACATCTTCACGGGCGTGCCCTTCAGCTCCAGCGCAAGGGCCTTGGTCAGGTAAACGAGGCCGTACTTCGTCGTGCCATAAGGCGCCACGGCCGGACGGACCTGCCCGTTGCTGCCGAAACCTTCCATGTTGAATATGCGGCCGCCGCCCTGCGCATACATGCCCGGAATTGCGACCCGGCAACAGTTCATGACGCCCAGCAGGTTGGTCTGCACGGTCAACGCATAGTCTTCCGGCGGAATTGCGAAGAACGGTGCCTTCACACCGTCCCGACCCGCGTTGTTCACCCAGATGTCCACCTGCCCGAGTTCCCGGGCCGCAGCCTCCCACAGCGCCTCAACCTGTGCGTAATCGGCCACGTCGCAGGCCGCGCCCGTCACCCGGCGGCCCGGGAATGCCTGGCGCAGCTCATTGACCACCGTGTCCACCGCATCGGGACGCCGGCTCGAGATCACCACATCGTGTCCCCGCTGCAAAAACTCCCGGGCCATGCCAAGGCCGATGCCCTTGGTACTGCCGGTTATGACTACGTTCATCGTCGACTCCAGGCCAGGCGTTTTGCCGCTATCGCGCCCGCACGGCGGGCAACCGGCGGTATTCTTGCACAGCCCAAGGCGGGCTAAGGGCGAATCCGCCTATCTCTCCCGGCCGAAAACTGATAACACCTGCGTCGCGGCCGGCAGGCGTAGCAATGGCCGCACCATCCTGAGTACAGGGGAAAGACCATGCGCAAGACTCAAAGACTGGCCTGGACGGCGGCACTTGGGTGCCTCACTTTTGCGTCCCTCGCAATCGCTGGCGGCCATTCCGGCGGCGCGCCGAAAGGCGATGCGAAGGCGGGCGAACAAAAAATCAGCGCCTGCACCGACTGTCATTCAGCGGCCGATTTCGCGGGCCAGAGCGAAGCCCAGATCAACAGCGCCATCAAGAACGTCGCCGCTGGAGGCGTGGCCGGGCATCCGGACGTTGGCCAAGTCAGTGATCAGGACATCGCCGATTTGGCCGCGTTCCTGGCGAGCGCGAACCAGTAGACCCCGGGGTCCGCGGCGTCCGGCCGCGGACTCGTCAATTCGCTGCGGGAAAACTGCGAATCAGACGACGGCGCCGAGTGGAACGCCGAATGTCCGCCACGCCTGCGGCCGACGCCACAGCGCGCTGTCGGTGCGGTCGTTACTGTCGTTCATCGGGCTGCTCGCTCAAACTCGGCCTGTCGTGCGGTCGCTGATCGCGAATCGACCCGCCACTGTTCCCGCATTGCTTCACGGAAGCGGTTCACCTCGCTAAAGAATTCTCGCATCATCACCACCCAGTAATACATCCCGCGCCGGGTCAGCCGCAATTCGCTGCCGGTGTCCCGGACAGCGCCCGCCAGCTTCAGGGCGGTGATCTCCGGCCACAGCGAACGCCAGGCGTTCTCACCAAACCGTTCGCGCGTGACAGCCTTGTCGAGCCGCAGTCCGAACAGGCGCATCAACAGGTGGTATCGCAGCTGCTCGCGACGGGACAAATGCCGGCTACGGGTAATGCCGAGTTGGCCGGCCGCGATGCGTGCCTCGTACTCCCGCAGTGAAAAGGTGTTGGCGGTCAACCGGCCGTCCAGGTAGCCAAAGGCACCACTGCCAGCGCCCACATAGTCGTCCTGGTCGACCACGTACTCGTCGACCATGCCAGCCCCACGGGAAAAGCACCAGGCCGAATCCGCCTGGTATTCCGGGCCCAGGCCGCCGGAGATCATGTTGTAGAACTCGAACTCGTGATCGCGCCCGGCCACTCCCATCTCCCGGCGCATGCGCTCCCGCGTGGCTTCCGTTGCCATCAACGGGTAGAAAGAGACCTGCGTGGCCCGCACATCGTCGCGCAGTATCTGCAGGTCCCGCGCAAAACTGTCGGCGCCCTGGTCGGGCAAATTGAAGATCAGGTCTACGTTCAAAGTGCGAAACGCATCGCGAAACCGGGCCAGCCGCGCCACTGCCTGCTCGCTCGAACCGTAGGCCTGGTAGCGCCCCATTCGCTTCAACAACGCGTTGTCGAAGCTCTGTACGCCGACCGATAAGCGTGTGACGCCCGCCGCCTGCAGCGTGTCGACCACCTCGTCCGTCAGGTGGTTCGGGTTGGTTTCCACCGAAATATCGCGGACCGGGAAGCGATTACGAACCAGCGCCAGGATCGCGGCCAGTTTATCCGGCAGCACGGTGGGCGTGCCGCCGCCGACATAGACCTCGTCGAATTCGAATCCCAGGTCGGCGTAATGGCGAATTTCGGCGCCCAGCGCGTTGAAATAGCGCTCGGCACGAGCCGCCTGGAACCGGATGCGGTGGAACGAACAGAACGGGCACAGCGACTCGCAGAACGGCACGTGCAGGTACAGCAGGTAGCGCCGGCCCGGCGCCGGGACCGGCGGTCCACCGGGATCTGGGTCGAAGCGCAACGCGCGCGCATTTGTGCGGCGCATCGCGGCGCCCAGCAGTCGGGCAGCCACTGTCATATTGGTTTCACACTCGATCGGCCGGGACTGGCCCGACTCCGAAGTCAGTATACGTACTTGCCGCAGTGCTCAGCATCTGGGTAAGCTGCCAGAATCCACCGTAACTAAAAAGAAAGAATCTGCAGATCGAGGGGGATTCCATGGGGACGATGTCACTCCAGCTGCGGCGGGCCGGACTGCTTGCCATTGCCGCGCTTGCGCTGACCGGCTGCAGCGACGGCGACGATGGCAATGATGGTGCACCGGGTGAGCAGGGTCCGCCGGGCCCGGCGACGCCCGTTGATGCGGGAGACGCCACCGAGATCGAAGCGACCATCGACGGTGTGACCATTGCGAGCCAACCGGTGGTGAACTTCCGCCTGGCCGACGGTAGCGGCGCCCCCGTGGTGGGTCTCCAAGACGGTTCGATCAGTTTTTACATCGCCAAGCTGACACCGGGCACCAACGGCAACGCCAGCGCCTGGCAGAGTTACATCAATCGCGTCGAGAGCGCGGGCGCCGGGCCGTGGCCGGGCACCGAAGACCAGGTGCAGGCCACGTCGGAAAACGTGAACGGCACGTACGGTACCCTCGACGACAACGGCGACGGCAGCTACCAGTACACCTTCGCGACTGACGTCGCCAACGTGCCCGGCGTTCCCTACGACCCGGACCTGACTCACCGCGTCAGTTTCGAGATTCGCGGCCTGGTGCCGGTGCTGAACCCGACTTACGACTTTCAGCCATCCTCCGGCGCGACGACGAATCTGTTCACCCGCAAGATCGTGAAGGACGCGACCTGCAACGTGTGCCATGACCAGCTGGCCCTGCACGGCAATGGTCGTTTCACGGTCGACAACTGCATGACCTGCCACAACCCCGGCTCGACGGACGCGCAGAGCACCAACACCGTGGACATGAAGGTCATGACCCACAAGATTCACTTCGGCGCGGAGCTACCCAGCGTACAGGCCGGCGGCGAGTACGCGATCTGGGGTTTCCGTAACGTCAAACACGATTACTCGGGCGTGATCTATCCCGGCGATATCCTGGACTGTCGGGGCTGCCATGACGAAGGCGACCAGGAAACGCCCGATGCGGCCAACTGGTTCAACGTGCCGACGATGGAAGCCTGCGGTTCCTGCCACGACGACGTGAACTTCGAGACCGGCGAGAACCATGCCACCGGCATCAGCGCGACCAACAACGAGTGCACGATCTGCCACGGCGGAGACAGCCAGCTACGCGCCGACCGCGTGCACGTGAACGCGGCCCGGGAGGCGGCCAAGGCCTTCCAGTACAACATCATCGACATCGTGGACACGGGCGCCGGCGAATCTCCGACCGTATCCTTCTCGGTGACGGATCCGACCAACGGCGATGCGCCTTACGACATTCTGAACGACGAGCCATTTACGTCTGGCCAGAGCAGCCTGGCCATCAATATCTCCTGGGACACACTGGCCCTGAACAACCTGGGCAGCGACTCGGGCAGCGCCTCCGGCGCACCGGCCCAGCCCATCGAGATTGACCTGCTCGACGGCAGTTCCTCTGACCCCGACGGCGACCTTGTCTTCGAAGCCACGGCGGCCGATGCGATTCCACTGCTGACCGAAGGTTCGGGCATCGTGGCCATGGAGGGTCATCCGGCGGTAGATCTCGACGGCGACGGTGACAATGAAGACCGTGGCGATCGTGTCCCGGCGACGGGTGCATCAGATACCTTCGCCATCACCGACGGGACGCCGCAGGATCGCGCGGCCATCGTGACGATCGAGCAGTGCAACGCCTGCCACGTACCGCTGAGCCTGCATGGCAACAATCGTACGGACAACATCGAGCTGTGCCTCACCTGCCACACGTCCGACACCACCGACATCCGGCGCCGCGGCCAGGCGGGGTGCGACAGTGATACCTGCATCGACGGCAAGGACGAGGAAACTGTGGAGTTCAAGACCATGATCCACGCGATCCACGCCGGCGAAGAGCGCACGAACGGCTACGTCGCTTACGCGTTCGGTGGCAGGGCTGCCGACTTCGGCGAAGTGGTGTTCCCCGGCAACCTGGCGAACTGCGAGAACTGCCACCGGCCGGGCACCTACTATCCCGTCGGCGTGTCGGCGCTGGCCGCGACGATCGACACGGGTGCGGACATCGACTCGCCGTTCGACGATCTCAACATCACGCCCAATTCGGCTGCGTGCTGGGGTTGTCACGACCGGCCCGAGGCCGTATCGCACATGACACTGAACGGCGGCGCCTTCGACGCGATTCAGCAGCCCGATGGCACGCTAATCTCGCAGTCGGCAGGCACGGTCATAGAGGCCTGCGATGTCTGCCATGGCGAAGGCCGGATTGCCGACGTCGGCGAAATTCACGCCCATTGATGTAGTGAGGCGTGGCCTGAAAATATCCCTAGCGCTGGCCATGCTCTGCATGGCCAGCGCAGTTTGGCCACAAGATGACGACAGCGGGCCCGCGCTTAGCCGCGGCGGCGCCGACACCTGCATAAACTGTCATCGGGATGAAAAACTGCCGGGGGTCGAGGGCAGGCTGCAGCGCTTGGTCGCCAGCCCGCATGGCGAACGCGGCGATCCGCGCACCCCCTTCGGCCAACTCGAATGCGAGAGCTGCCACGGCCCGCAGGGCGACCACCCCAGGGGCGGGAAAGAAACAATCATCGATTTCGGCGCGAATGATACAGCGTCGCCCGTCGACGAGCAGAACGCCGCGTGCCTGGGCTGCCACGAGAACCCCGTGGGCAACGACTGGCACGCGGGCGAGCACGCCGCCCAGGACCTGAGCTGCGCCTCCTGCCACCGGGCCCATTTGGCTCGCGACCCGGTGCTGGCAAGCGAGACCCAGACAGAAGTCTGCTACCAGTGCCATCAGCGCCAGCGCGGGCAGGTGCAGAAGCCGTATGCACACCCGGTGCGTTTCGGTCGCATGGACTGCAGCAGTTGCCACGCACCGCACGGCTCGGCCACGGAAGGTTCGCTGCGCCGGCTGACCCTGAATGAAACCTGCTACGAGTGCCACGCGGAAAAACGCGGGCCCTTCGCCTTCGAACACCAGCCGGTGACCGAGGATTGCTCGCTGTGCCACGCGCCGCACGGCTCCAATCATCCGGCCATGCTAACGCGCCGTGCGCCGCTGCTGTGCCAGCAGTGCCATTCGCAGGCGGGACACCCGAGCCTGAGCCTGACCTCATCGGGGCTCCCGAATGATTCACCCTCCGGTTTCCTGCTCGGCGGCAGCTGCCTGAACTGCCACGCGCAGGTCCACGGCTCCAATCACCCGTCCGGCATCACCCAGATGCGTTGATGATGAGCGCTGCGAAGACAAGCTGGCGTGGTGCCGTCGGGCTGACCATCGGGCTGGCAGTCACCGGGACGGCGGCTGCGGCAGACCGACCGGCCGGCTGGCAATGCGCCAACTGCCCCGCCCCCGAGGGCGTGCAGCTGAAAACAACCGCGGGTGGCGGCTACGTGTCGGACGACAGCTTCAAGTTCGGCGACTACACGGGGCTCAACGATGATGGTGGGTTTTTTGTCGGCGATTTTACGGCCGACTACTTCGGCGACGACGCCTGGCGCTGGCGCGCGGAGGGTCAGGACCTCGGGCTGAATTCGCGCCAGCTGAGCCTGGAAGGCGGCCGGCAGGGCCTGCTGGAGCTGCGCTTCGGTTACGAGGAACTGCCCCGGCACCTGTTCGAGACCGCCCTCACCCCGTACCCGACACCGGGCGCAGACTCACTCGCCCTGCCGGCCTCGTGGGTCCGTGCGCCGAGCACCGGCGGCATGACCGCGCTGGATTCCACGTTGCGCCCGGTCGATGTCGAATGGGACCGGGAGAGCTGGAACGCCGGGTTCACTTTCGTCTACACACCAAACTTCAGTTACAACGTGGACTATCGCCACGTCGAACGTGACGGCAAGCAACTGCGGGGCGTGAGCTTCCTGACTGCCGCAACGACGCTGTTGCGGCCGCTGGACGACTCGACGGACATGGTGGACGCCGGGCTGAACTATACGGCCGACACCTGGAATGCACGGCTTGCGTACTTCGGGTCTTTTTACAGGAACGACTCCGACCGCCTGAACTGGGAGAACGCCTTTACCGCGCCGGCGCCAGGCGCGGACGACGGCCAGACCACGCTGGAACCCGACAACGATTTTCAGCAGATTTCACTGTCGGGCCAGTATCACGGCTGGGAGCGCACGCGGGTATCCGGCCGTGTCGCGGTGGGCAGAATGGAGCAGGACAATGGCGTGCTGCCTTACACCGTGAATCCCAACCTGGCGGGTGGCCCGTTGCCGCGGAGCCGGTACAACGGCGAGGTGGACACCATCCATGCCGACGTGCGCGTGTCGTCCCGGCTGGCAAAGTCGCTCAGGCTGCGCGGCGATATCGTCTATGACAAACGCGACAATGACACCCAGCGCGACACCTGGAACTACGTGGTGACGGATGCGGTCGCCGCGGGACTGCCTCGCGAGAACCTGCCCTACGGCTACGAGCGCTACCGCATCGCGCTGTCGGCCAGCTACCGGTTCCCGTTTGGTACCAACGGTCGGCTCGGCTACCAATACGACAACAACGACCAGGACTTCACCGAGGTCGACGAAACGGAAGAACACGAGGCGTGGGCAGAGCTGCGCATCAACCCGCTGGATTTCGCGAGCCTGCGGCTGAAGTACGCCTACGCGGACCGGGACGGGGACGACTACAGCCCGGTGCCGGCCACCCAGCCACCCCAGAACCCGCTGATGCGCAAATACAATCTGGCTGATCGCAACCGGGAAAGCCTGGAAATCGCCCTGAGTGTGCAGCCCCTGGAACGGCTCGACCTGACCTTTACCGCGCTGGTTGCCGAAGACGACTACGATGACAGCGACCTGGGCCTGCAAGAGGGGGAATTCCGAAACTTCACGCTCGACGCCGGTCTGCGGTTGCCGGGCGATGCCGTGCTGACCGGCCAGCTCGGCTACGACAAGTTCGAGACCACGCAATTCGGCAGCCAGTCTTTCAGCACGGGCGACTGGACCGCCGACCAGGAAGACGAAAGCTGGATTTCGGGCGTGAGCCTGGACCTGCCCCGACTCATCGACCGCGTGCGTGCCCGCATCGGTTACACCTACATCGACACCACCGGCGAGATCGACAACAACACCAGCGGTCTCGACTCCGCGTTCCCGGACCTGGAGACCAACCGGCACCGGGTGGAAGTGGATATCAGGTACGAACTGCGCGACAACATCGACATCGGCCTGGCCTACCTGTACGAGGACTACGATGTCGATGACTGGACGCTGGACGGCGTCGCGCCCGACACCGTCGGCAACCTCCTGGCCACCGGCGCGCGCTGGCTCGGCTACGACGTCAACCTCGTGACGCTGTCCTTTACCTGGTCGCTGGACCGCTAAGCCACCCAGGAATCGCGGCTGAAGCCGCTCCCACCGGAAGACTGCGTCAAGTTCCCGGCCTGGCGAAATCCGGTCGTCCCCACCAGGCGGGCCGTTCCAGGCAGAAAATGCGGAGCCGTCGCCGAGTCCCCGGTGGGAGCGGCTTTAGCCGCGACTCCGGCCTGCCCTGGATCATGTCATGGGATCCCTCTGTCCGCAGACTGTCCCCGTTCCTGCAGGGTGGTAATCTGCTGCCAAAAGGCAGCTAGGAAGAACAAGCAATGACCCTCGGACTACTGGGCCTCGGGCGGATGGGCGGCAACATGGCGCGCCGGCTGCGCCTGGCAGACATCCCCGTCACCGGCTGGAATCGCCAGCGGGACGTCAGCGATGCGCTGGCTGAAGAGAGCGGCCTGGTCGCGGTCGGCACCGTCGAAGAACTGGTGGCTACCCTGCCCCCGCCACGCACCGTCTGGCTGATGCTGCCGGCCGGCGACATTACGGAACAGTACGTGACACAAGTCGGCGAGCTGCTCGACCCGGGCGACCTGCTCGTGGACGGCGCCAACTCCTGGTTCAAGGACTCGGTGCGCCGCAACGAGGCGCTGCGTGCTCGCGGCCTGGAGTTTGTGGATGCCGGTGTGTCCGGCGGCATCTGGGGCCTGAAAGAAGGTTACGCGCTGATGGTGGGCGGCAGCGATGCGGCCGTCGAGCGACTGACGCCGATACTCAAAGCCCTCGCCCCTGCAGCGGATCGCGGCTGGGTGCACTGCGGGCCGGCCGGTTCGGGGCATTTCGCGAAGATGGTCCACAACGGCATCGAGTACGGAATGATGCAGGCCTACGCCGAAGGCTTCGCGCTGTTGCGTGGCCGGGAAGAGTTCGACCTGGACCTGGCGGCGATTGCGGAAAGCTGGCGCCACGGCAGCGTCGTGCGCAGCTGGCTGCTGGACCTGACAGCGGAATTCCTGGCCGAAGACCAGGGTCTGGAAGACCTCGCACCAGTCGTTGCCGACTCCGGCGAAGGGCGCTGGACCGCCGTGGAAGCGGTTGAACAGGGGATCCCGGCGCCGGTCATCACCACCGCGTTGGCCATGCGCTTCGCCAGCCAGGGCCGCAACGACTACGCAGCGCGGGTGCTTGCGAGCATGCGGCGGGCCTTCGGCGGCCACGCGGTCACGACTCGTCCTGATAAGGGCTGACCGTGGACAACGAGCGCGCACCCTGCAGCTTCGTGATCTTCGGCGCCACCGGCGACCTGGTGGCAACGAAACTCCTGCCGGCCCTGTACCGGCTGGAGGTGGTGTCCCGTCTGCCGGCGCGGCTGCGCATCATCGCGGTGGCCCGCCGCGACTGGGACCGTGACCAGTGGCTGGCCTACATGGAGGATGAACTGGCCCACGTCGGTGCCTATGGCGAAGACCGCCGCCTTGCCGAACGCTTCACTGGCCGCTTCGATTTCGTCGGCGGTGAACTGGACGATGCCGTCACTTACAGCCGGCTGCAGGACACGCTGGGGGCCGACTGCGGCGAGACGGTCTTCTACCTCGCAATACCGCCGGCGCAGTTCCTGACCGCCATTGAAGGCCTGTCTGCGGGCGGCTTTGCGCGCAACCAGGGCAGTCACCGGATCGTGGTCGAGAAGCCTTTCGGTACGGACCTGGACAGTGCCCGGCACCTGAACGCCGAACTGCACGAACGTTTCCACGAAGACCAGGTCTTTCGCATCGACCATTTTCTCGGCAAACAACCGGTGCAGAATCTCACGGTGTTTCGCTTTGCGAACACGCTGATCGAGCCCATCTGGAACCGCAACTACATCGACCACGTGCAGATCACGGTGGCTGAAGAACTCGGCATCGGCAGCCGCGCCGGCTATTTCGATCGCACCGGCACGCTGCGGGACATGCTGCAGAATCACCTGATGCAGATGCTGACGGTGGTCGCGATGGAGCCGCCGGCCTCCCTGGACGCCGACGCGCTGCGCGACGAAAAGGTCAAAGTGCTGCGGTCGATCAGGCCCCTGAGCGAGGCCAGTGTGCGCTCGGCCGTGGTCCGCGGGCAGTATGGTTCCGGAGTCGTGGGCGGCGAAGCCGTGCCGGCTTATACCAGCGAACCAGACGTCGAGTCGGCTTCTACCACAGAGACCTTCGTCGCCGCGCGTTTTCACGTCGACAACTGGCGGTGGCGCGACGTGCCCTTTTACCTGCGCACGGGCAAGCGCCTGCCGAAACAGCTGTCGGTGGTCGCGATTCGCTTCCGCCACCCACCGCAACAGCTCTTTCACGACACGCCGGCGGAACACCTGCAGTCGAACTGGATCTCCCTGACCGTGCAGCCGGATGAAAACATCGCGATGGAAATCCAGGCGAAACAGCCGGGGCTGAAGATGGCGACCCGCGTGTTGCGACTGGACACCGCGGTGCGCAAAGAAGGCGAAGCGCGGCTGGATGCCTATGAGACCCTGCTGCTGGATGCCATCGACGGCGACCGCAGCCAGTTCATTCGCTTCGACGAGGTCGAGCGCGCGTGGCGGGTGGTGATGCCGATACTCGACGCGTGGGCGGAAGATTCCCGCACGCCGGAAACTTACCCGGCGGGCACCTGGGGCCCGGCCGGCGCCGACGCCATCTTCGAACAGCCGGGACAAGCCTGGCGCAATGTCGGCTGAGACGTCCTGCAGCCCGGACTGGCGGGTCTGTGCGGATGCCGCAGCCCTCGCCACCGAAGCGGCCGCGTGTGTGGCTGCGCTCGCGGAGGCCGCCATCCAGCGGCGGGGGGAATTTCGCATCGCACTGGCGGGCGGCACGACGCCCCAGGCCCTGTATCGCGAACTGCGATCGCTGGCCGCCGACTGGGCCGCCTGGCACATCTATTTCGGCGATGAACGCTGCGTACCGGCCGACGATCCCGACCGCAACGACCGGATGGCCCGCGAAGCCTGGCTGGATCACGTGCCGATTCCAGCGGCCCACGTGCACCCGATCCCGGCCGAGGCCGGCGCCACCGCAGCCGCGCGCATTTACGCCGATGCACTGCAAAGCGCCGGACGCCTGGATCTCGCGTTGCTGGGCGTCGGCGAAGACGGCCACACAGCCAGCCTGTTCCCGGGCATGGACCTCGGCGATGCACCCGATGCACCGCTGGTTCTGCCGGTCTACGGCGCGCCCAAACCCCCGGCCGAACGGGTGACCCTGAGCCTCGCCGCACTGAACGCGGCGCGGTCCATCATCGTAATCGCCGACGGACCCGGCAAACGCAACGCCATCGCGAAATGGCAGTCGGGCGCAGATCTTCCCATCTCCCGTCTCGCACCATCGGAAACACTGCTCGTGTTCCTCACCGAGTCCGCCGCGCCGGATGGATTGCCAGGTAGTTCCCGGTAGAAGCGGCTCTTCAGTCGGAACTGAAGCCGCTTACACCAGGACACTACCGGCGCAGCAGACGCGCAGGCGATTTTTTCCTGAGCGACTTTTTCGGAGCGAAGGAAAAGATTCGCCGATAGCGGCTGCGGCAACGAAGGGCAACCGATGGCGCCCGAAACCACTCCCGCTAGCCAGCTGCCCGGCCAGCAGTCGCGCAGCCGATTTGTTCCCGAGGGAGTTTTTCCGACCGAGGGAATAAATTCGGCGAAAGCGGCTGTGGCAACGAAGGGCGACAGTCGAGATCGCCGCTGATCGCTTCTAGGTGGACCCCCCGGGAAGCTCCAGCAGCGTAAACCGCGCACCGCGTTTACCGGTCAGGTACACGTCACAATCCCCCCACTCCGCCGGCAGCGTCCACGTCACCCCTTCCTTGGGCTTGTGTTTCGCGCGACCCCACTCGCAACGAAAATCCACCTGGTCGAGCTTGCCGCGTATCGCCTCGAGCGAGACCTGGCGGCGCAGCAGGCGGCGTGTCCACAACGGCCTGCCGGCGACGTCGACCAGCGCTCCCTGCACGCTCAGGACTTCCCGGCCGGTGGCCAGTTCCCGCAGCGCAGTCGCCGCCTCACGGAGCTGCGGGTAGCCGTCCAGCGCGCCGGACTGGCGTTCGAGCCGACTGTAGACCATCAGGGCCCCGGCATGGTCGTTCGCGCGCAGCCGCAACACGAACATCTTGCGCAGCGCGGCCTGGTAGAAATCCTTTTCCAGGTAGGCCACACCGCCGCGTGTCGCCCGCTCCAGGCCCGCCAGGGCCTTGCCATCGTCGCCGGCCGCTTCACCGATCAGCCCGTACAACGCCCACAGGCGCGCGGTTTCATAGAGATTCCACCCGTCATGGTCGCGAAGGCTTTGCCATTCCTGCTCTGCCCCGACGGCATCGCCCTCCGCCAGCCGCTCGGATGCGCGCGTGTAGCCTTCCCGAAAGCGCAGGCCGGCACCACGGCGCGGCAGGTCCATGGCAAAGCTCAGCACCAGGCGTGTCTGGCGTTGTGGCACCGGCTCACCGTCCAGCGTGGCCGGATCGTAGCGCCAGCTCTTGACCGCGCGCAGCGCGGCCTTGTCGAAATCCGGTTCGCCGCTGGAGTCCTCAATCACCGGATCAGCGACCGCCCCGTTCTCGCGAATCACAAAGCTCAGCATGACCCAGCCTTCCTGGCTGCGCCGCTTTGAAGCGCCGGGATATTTGGGGGGTGTCTGCTTGAGTATCGTGGCCCGGGTGCCCGCATAGCGGGGCGCGGTGGCCTGGCTCCAGGCTGCCGACACGACGACAGTGCAGAGGAAGGCCAGGACCGGACCTGCAAACCGGACAGCCAGCGGGCTCAGTAGATCTTCTCCAGCGCGCGCAGCACGTCGCGGCGGCTGATCTGGCCCACCAGGCGCTGCCGCTCCAGCACCGGGAAGCGCCGCAGTTTGCTCTCGAGGAATTCCTCGGCGAGCTCCACGATGCTGTCGTCCGCATCTACCGTTTTCACGCCATGGCTCATGTACTCGCTCACGCTGCCGCCCAGCTCGCCGTGGTAGCTTGCCTGTATTGCGATCGGCAGGCAGTCCGACTCCGACAGCATGCCGACCACGTTGCCGCGCAGGTCGACGACCGGCAGGCCGGAAATGCGATGTTCAATCAACAGGTGCACGGCCTCCAAGATTTGCGTGTCGGGCGTCACCGTAATC
The DNA here is from genome assembly GCA_020351875.1 of Chromatiales bacterium. GTDB lineage: Bacteria > Pseudomonadota > Gammaproteobacteria > Steroidobacterales > J054. The sequence goes on from CP070671.1 coordinate 954,278, forward strand.
GGATTCGCCGCCATGTAATCCCGGACTCTGACTTTTCGCAGTGGCATGGTGAGCCCCCTTAACCCGGTGTCACGTCAGTCGGCAGGCCGCGGGTAGCCAAGCGTCAGCCCCGCTCACCGCGGCGTCGGCGACACGGCCGGCTGCACGCCGCGCACTGGCTGCCGCCGTCCAGGCCGGCCAGCGCTCCGCAGCTGCCCCGAATGCCGCCGCGGCCGAGCAGGCGCCCGACCGACATCGCCACAACGGCGGCCAACATCAACAACAAGCTGACCAGAAACACTTCCATCTTCAACCCCCGAAGTCGTCGAGCATGATGTTTTCACGCTCCACGCCAAGGTTCTCCAGCATGTCGATCACCGCAGCATTCATCACCGGCGGCCCGCAAAGGTAATACTCGCAGTCTTCAGGCGCCGGGTGATCCCGGAGGTATTCCTGGTACAGGACCTTGTGGATGAAGCCGGTGTGCCCGTCCCACTGGTCTTCCGGCAACGGCTCGGACAGCGCCACATACCAGTCGAAATTGTCGTGATCGGCGGCCAGCCCGTCGAAATCTTCCACGTAGAACATCTCGCGCTTGCTGCGCGCGCCGTACCAGAAGCTGATCTTGCGAGTCGACTGCAGGCGCCGCAGCTGGTCGAAGATATGCGAACGCATCGGCGCCATGCCGGCACCACCGCCGACGAAGACCATCTCCTTGTCGGTGTCGCGGGCGTAGAACTCGCCGTAGGGGCCCGAGACTTTCACTTCATCGCCGGGCTTCAGGCCAAAGATGTAGGACGACATCGCACCGGGCGGCACCTTGGTCCACAACGCCGGCGGGGGTGTGGCGATGCGCACGTTCAGCATGATGATTTCCCGCTCTTCGGGATAATTCGCCATGGAGTAGGCGCGCACCAGCGGCGCCTTCACCCTCGCGTGCAGGTCCCAGAGCTTGTAGTGATCCCACTCGCTCCGGAACGCGTCATCGACGTCGATGTCCTTGAAGTCCAGTTCGTAGGCCGGGCACTCGATCTGGATGTAACCACCAGCCTTGAAATCCAGCGTCTCACCCTGCGGCAGTTCCAGCACCAGCTCCTTGATGAAGGTCGCGACGTTGTGGTTCGACCGGACCCTGCAGGTCCATTCCTTCACGCCGAAGACCTCGTCCGGCACGAAGATCTTCATGTCGTGCTTCACGGTCACCTGGCAGGCCAGGCGCTCGCCTTCCCGCGCCTCCCGCTTGCTGATCAGGGACTCCTCGGTGGGCAGAATGGCGCCACCGCCTTCCAGGATCCGGCAGCGGCACTGGCCGCAAGTGCCGCCGCCACCGCACGCAGAAGCCAGGAACAACTGGGCGTCGCCGAGGGCTGTCAGCAGCTTGCCGCCCACCGGTACACGCAGCGTGCGTTCATCGTTGATCAGCAGGTCCACGTCACCCGACGGCACCAGCCGGCTGCGGGCGGCCAGGATGAAGACCACCAGCAGCATGACCACCGCGGTAAACAACACAACGCCGAGGATGATTTCCTGCATGCCGATCCTCTCAGCGCGTTACAGCTGGATACCCGAGAAGGCCATGAAGCCGAGGGACATCAGGCCGACGGTGATAAACGTAATCCCCAGGCCCTGCAGGCCCTCCGGCACATCGCTGTATTTCAGCTTCTCGCGGATGCCCGCCAGCGCGATCACGGCGAGCGCCCAGCCGATGCCGCCGCCCAGGCCGAAGACCAGGCTCTCGGTGAAGTTATAGCTCCGCTCCACCATGAACAGCGATGCACCGAGAATCGCGCAGTTCACGGTAATCAGCGGCAGGAAGATACCCAGCGCGTTGTACAGCGCCGGGAAATAACGGTCCAGCACCATTTCAAGCACCTGCACGATGGCCGCGATGACCCCAATGTAGGTGATCAGCCCGAGAAAGCTCATGTCAACATACGGCAGACCGGCCCAGGCCAGCGCGCCCTTATCCAGCAGGAACTTGAACAACAGGTTGTTGACCGGGACGGTGACCGTCATCACGACGATCACCGCAATACCGAGACCGAAGGCTGTCGCCACGCGCTTGGATACCGCGAGAAATGTGCACATGCCGAGGAAGAAGGCGAGCGCCAGGTTCTCGACGAAGACCGACCGGACGAACAGGCTGATGATGTCATCCATCAGAGCACTTCCTGGCGGTGAATCGCGTGAATCTGGAATTCTTCCGGCTCCACCTGGTCACGCTTCCAGGTGCGGATGCCCCAGATCATCAGGCCGATGATGAAGAAGGCGCTGGGCGGCAACAGCAGCAGGCCATTGGGCACGTACCAGCCGCCGTCCTGGGCCGGCGTCAGGATCACGATGCCCAGCAGGCTGCCGGCACCAAAGAGTTCACGCACCGCCCCAACGACTATCAGCACGGCGCTGTAGCCCAGGCCATTGCCCAGCCCGTCCAGCAGGCTCAGGCCTACCGGGTTCTTGCTGGCGAAGGCTTCGGCGCGACCCAGCACGATGCAGTTGGTGATGATCAGGCCGACGAACACGGACAACGATCGGGACACTTCGTACGCAAAGGCCTTCAACAACTGGTCCACCACGATGACGAGCGACGCGATGATCGTCATCTGCACGATGATGCGAATGCTGCTGGGCATGTGGTTGCGGATCGCGCTGACCGCGCCATTGGAGAACACGCAGACGACGGTCAGCGCCGCGCTCATTATCAATGAATTCAACAGGTTAGTCGTTACCGCCAGCGCCGAGCAAACGCCCAGCATCTGCAGCGTGACGGGGTTGTTGTCGACCAGCGGGTCGAACAGCACCTTGCGTGGTGACGCATCCATCTCAGGCTCCTCCCGTGCGCAGATTGTCGAGAAACTGCCCGAAGCCCGATTCCCCGAACCAGAAGACGATCATGTTCGACACACCGTTGCCGGTGAGCGTTGCGCCGGCCATGCCATCCACTTCGTGAATGGCATTCGGGCTGGCCGAGTCCACGCGCCCCCGAATCACCCGCAACCGCGGTTGTCCCTGCGCGTCGAAGATCTGCCGACCTGCCCACAGGGCCCGCCAGTCCGGATCCTCGATCTCATCGCCGAGCCCCGGCGTTTCGGCATGTTCGTAGAAATTGATCGCGGCGACCGTATTCAGGTCGCCTTCCAGCGCTATGAATGCAAACATCGTGGACCAGAGCCCGTAGGCGCGCACCGGCAGAACCAGCCGACTGATCGCGTCGCCGTCGCGCAGTATGTAGACCCGCGCATAACGTTCCCGGCGGCCCAGACCGGCCACATCGTCATCATCCGGAATCTCGTCGCTCATGTTGGGGTCACGCTTCGCGGCCCGCGGGTCGAAAGTGGCCGGGTTGACCGCATCGGTAAACTGCCCCGTATCCAGGTTCACGATCCGCGCCTCGATCTGCTGAAACAGCTGATTGACCTGCACGTCTTCTTCGCCCTCTTCGATCAGGCCCGCGGCCAGCAGCACGTTCATCCGCCGGTTTTCCTGTTGCTGCGCGGCCTGGATCGGCGCCAGCAGCACCGCAGCCGAGGAGACCATCAGCGAACACACCAGGCACAGGCTCACGGCGATGAACACGATCTTGCGCGAATCGTCGTTCGGCAGGTCCAGCAGCCGGCGAATCATGACGACACCTGGCGGAAACGCCGCGCGCGGCGACGCACGTTGAACTGCACGACAAGATGGTCGAAGACCGGCGCAAACAGGTTCGCGAACAGGATCGCGAGCATGATGCCCTCGGGGTAGGCCGGGTTAACCACCCGTATCAGTACCGTCATGACCCCGATCAGCGCGCCGAACACCCACCGACCCGGGTTCGTCATCGCGGCAGTGACCGGATCGGTGGCCATGAACACCATGCCGAAGGCGAAGCCGCCCAGCGCAAAATGCCATTGCCAGTTCATCGCGAACATCGGGTTCGTGTCGCTGCCCACCGCGTTCAGCAACAGCGCGGTGGCGACCATGCCGACGAAGACGCCCGCCATGATGCGCCACGATGCCACGCGGGTGTAAATCATGAATGCCGCGCCGAGCAGGCAGGCCAGTGCCGACGTGGATCCGATCGCGCCCTGGATGCTGCCGACAAACGCGTCGCGCAGCGTGATCCCGGCAGACTCCAGGCCTGCCATGCCGCTACTGGCAGCAACGGCCAGTGGTGTCGCACCACTGAAGCCGTCGACGGCCGTCCAGACCGCGTCGCCGCTGAGGTCCGCGGGGTACGCAAAGAACAGGAACGCGCGGCCGGCCAGGGCCGGGTTCAGGAAGTTCTTGCCGGTGCCGCCGAAGACCTCTTTCGCAATCACCACCCCAAAGCTGATACCCAGCGCGACCTGCCAGAGCGGAATGGTCGGCGGCAGAATCAGCGCGTACAGCATCGAGGTCACGAAGAAACCTTCGTTGATTTCGTGATTGCGCACGCCGGCGAACAGCACCTCCCACACCCCGCCCGCCACCATGGTGACCACATAGATCGGCAGGAAATACAGGAACCCGTGCCACAAGCAGTCGGCGAGGCTTGCCGGATCATAGCCGAGCCCGAGCAGCGCCAATGTTTCACCGCGCCAGCCCGGCGCCGCCGCAATGCCCAGGTCCTGCATCGCGAGGTTGGCCTGGTAGCCGGTGTTCCAGAACCCGACGAGCGCGGCGGGCATCACGGCAATGACGACGTAGATCATCACCCGCTTCAGATCGATGCCATCGCGCAGATGCGGCGCCGTGGGCGTGACGTCCGGCGGCGAGTAGAAGATGGTATCGACCATCTCGTAGATGATGTGCAGATTTTCGTAGCGCCCGCCTTTCGTAAACAGCGGCTCGAGACGATCCAGCCAACGTCGCAAGCTGAGCATCAGCCTTCCTTCTCGATGATGTCGAGGTTCGCGCGCAGGGCCGGACCGTAGTCGTACTTGCCCGGGCACACGAAAGACATCAGGGCCAGGTCTTCTTCGTCGAGTTCCAGGCAGCCGAGTGTCTGGGCCACCGTCGTGTCCTGCACCAGCAGCGAGCGCAGCAGCTGGGTCGGCAGCAGATCCTGCGGCATCATGGACTCGTAGATGCCGATCGGCACCATCGCTCGTGGGCTGCCGTTCGTCGACGTGTTCAGTGCAAAGCGGCGCCCCGGGAACAAACGCGACACGAAGACGCGCGTCGCCGAAAACTTTTGCCGCCCCGGCCGGATCCAGCCGAACAGCTCACGCTCGCGACCCTCGGCCAGCACACTGACCTGGTTGTGGTAGCGCCCCAGGTAAGCCGCCCAGCTCGCGGCGCGGCGTCCCGACAGCACCGAACCCGAAATCACGCGCGACTCCACCGGCGGCAATTCAGCGCCGATCAGGTCATCCAGGTTCGCGCCGGCCCGCGTGCGCAGCAGGCGCGGGTTGTCAATCATCGGGCCACCGAACGCAATCACCCGCTCGGTCCACAACACGCCTTCGGTGAACAGCTTGCCGATGGCGATCACGTCCTGGTAGCCGACGGTCCACACGGAGCGCTCCAGGCTTACGGGCTCCAGGAAATGAATGTGCGTGCCAGCCAGGCCCGACGGATGCGGCCCGGCAAATTCGGCGATGACTGCCTGCACGGTGTCGGGCTTCGGCAACGACTCGCCCGCGCTCTGGCAGACATAGACCTTCCCCGTGGTCAGCGTAGTCAGCAGTTCCACGCCAGCGCGAAAACTATCGCCCTGTTCCGCAATGACGATACGGGGATCTGCCGCCAGCGGGTTGCTGTCGATGGCCGTGACGAAAATGGCGGCCGGTTCGGCGTCGGCGACTGGAATCTTGCTGAATGGCCGCGTGCGAAACGAGGTCCACAGCCCGGACTTCAGCAGTCGGTCGACAACCGTGCCCCGGTCCAGCGCGGCCAGGCTGTGGCTGTGCAGCGACGGAAACACCACGGCGGGCTCGTCCTCACCGTCCAGGCGAATGACCACCGACTGCAGCACGCGCCGCTGGCCCCGGTTGATTGCCGTGACCTCACCGCTGCCGGGTGCCACGAACGGCACGCCGGGCAACTTCTTGTGCGTGAACAGGCATTGGCCGAGCCGCACCCGGTCGCCGACCTGTACCTCCAGGGACGGCCGCAACCCGAGGAAATCCTGGCCCACGAGGGCCACGGATTTGACGGGCGGGACGTCGAAAACGGTCTGCTCCGGGGCGCCAGTCAGCGGTATGTCGAGACCACGACGAGACCGAAAATGAGTGGACATCCAGAGGGGCCTTCGTTGCGGCGAACAAAGCGGCGCTTATGATAAAGAACCCGTTCGCCACCTGCCATGCCGATATTCCACGATACCAACCACCGAACCTGGTCACTGCTGACCGGTTGCGTGGCGCTCACCTGCGCCCTGCTGGGCGCCTGCGCCCCGCCCGGACCGCCGCCACCACTGCGCGGGGCCACCATGGGCACCAGCTACAGCGTGAAGGTCACGGCCCTGCCGGCAACGCTGAGCCGGGCAGATCTGCAGGCGCTGGTGGAACAGGAACTGCAGCAGGTCAATGCGGCCATGTCCACCTACGACCCGGCATCGGAAATCTCGCGCTTCAACCGGCACCAGGACGATGGCTGGTTTTCGGTGGGACCGGATCTCGCGGGCATCGTCATGCGCGCACGAGATATCGGTGCGCGCAGCGGCGGCGCTTTCGACATCACGGTGGGGCCGCTGGTGGAAGCCTGGGGCTTCGGCGCGAGCGGCCCCCGCGACCTGCCGCCGTCCGGCCAGGAGCTGGCCGCGGCGAGCGCCGTGATTGGCATACACCGCCTGTTGCCACGCGTGGAACCCCCGGCCCTGCGCAAATCGGTTGCCGGGCTGCAGATCGACCTGGGCGCGATCGCGAAGGGCTATGGCGTAGATCGCATAGCCACGGCCCTGGAAGCGGCCGGTATCGACAGCTACCTGGTGGAAATCGGCGGGGAACTGCGCACCCGCGGCCGGCGCCACGATGGCGCCATGTGGCGCGTGGGCATCGAACAGCCCGCGCCGGACGGGCGCCGGGTGCAGCTGGCCTTGCCCATGCACCGCGATGGTGCCGTCGCCACGTCTGGCGACTACCGAAACTTTGTCGAAACCAACGGCCAGCGCTACGCGCATATCATCGACCCCCGCACGGGTCGTCCGGTCGATCATCGGCTCGCGTCCGTCACCGTGATCGCCGACAACTGCGAGACGGCCGACGCGTGGGCCACCGCGCTGAGTGTGCTGGGCACCAGTGAGGGTTACCGTATCGCCGAAGCCGAAGGACTCGCGGCATTGTTCATAGAACGCGACGACGACGTTTTCAAGGAAACCACTACGCCGGCTTTCGACGCGTGGCTGTCGGCCGCCAATCAAAGCCCACAGGAGACTGAAAACAATGATTGATCACACAGGCCTGATCGTCAGCTCTGGCGAACGCAGCCGGGATTTCTACACGCAGGCCCTGGCGCCTTTGGGCTACGGGCTGGTGGTATCTCACGACGGTGTGGCCGCCTTCGGCCCACCGGGCATGCCGCTGTTCTGGATCTACCAGGGGCCGAACCCGCACACCGGGGTGCACATCGCGCTGTCGGCCGCCGATCACGACGCCGTGGACCGCTTCCACGCCGCGGCGCTGGCGGCAGGGGGCACCGACCACGGCGCCCCCGGACTGCGCCCCGAGTACCACGAGCACTACTACGGCGCCTTTGTGCTGGATCCTGACGGCAACAATATCGAGGCGGTTTATCACGCGCCAGCTTGAGGGTCGGTGGTCGGGCGCTGCGGCGGGAGGAGGGAGTGCTTCAGGGCGTCGTCCCGGAGGAGTGGAGCCATGGACGGCGGGAACGACGGAGGGCCGATCCGACTGAGGACAGGGATGTCCGAAGGAGGTTAAGCCCGGAAGACACTCTGCCCCGCGCCACCGCGCCCGCCACCAAGCGATCAACCTGTATCCCAACAGCCAAGCCACGCTAAAGTGACACATGCGCGATAGCCACGGAGAACAAATGAAGCGCAACCGAATTTCCATGGCGGCCTCCCTGCTCGTTGTATTGCCACTGCATCTTCATGCGGAGCAATGGGCGCACTACGGCGGTGACGCCGGTGGTCGGCAGTACTCTCCCCTGGACCAGGTCGACGTGAACAACGTGCGCGACCTGGAGGTGGCGTGGCAGTACCGGACCGGGGAGCTGGAACGGCGAACCGAGTTCCAGAACGCAACCGCCAAAGTGCAGGTCAACCCGATCCTGTTGCCCGACGCCGCGGGTGGACACCTGGTGTTGTGCACACCATTCAACCGTCTCATTGCGCTGGACCCGGGTACCGGCGCGGAACGCTGGGTGTACGACCCCGAGATTCGTATCGGCGGTTATGCGTCCCCCGAAGATCCCGAGGGCCTTGCAAGCCCGGCGTTTGCCAACTGCCGGGGCGTTGCCTATCGCGAGGATGCCCGCACGCCGGCCGATGCGGCGTGCCGACATCGCCTGTTAATGGCGACGCACGACGTACGACTGATTGCGGTGGACGCAATGACCGGTGAAGCGTGTGACGGATTCGGGGATGCCGGCACGGTGAATGTGGAACCCCTGGTGTTGGGCGCCGAGCCGCCGGCTGCCATCGGCGAAGTGAAGTTTCCATCGCCGCCGGTCATCGTGAATGACGTCGTGGTGGTTGGCTCATCGGTGCGGGACAACCACCGCTTCAACGCGCCCAGCGGCGCGGTGCGCGCCTTCGACCTGCATAGCGGGGAACTGCGGTGGACCTTCGACCCGGTGCCGCGTGATGCGTCCGACCCCGAATACCGCAACTGGCAGCCGGATGCAGCCCGCCAGACCGGGGGCGGCAACGTGTGGGGCCTGATGAGCGTTGACGAGGAAAGGGACCTGGTGTTCCTGCCCACGTCCGGACCCTCACCGGATTTCTATGGCGGTACGCGGCCCGGTGACAACCGCTACGCCGACTCCCTCGTCGCGCTGCGCGGGGAGACTGGCAAAGTGGCCTGGCACTTCCAGACCATTCACCACGACGTGTGGGACTACGACAACGCAGCGCAGCCGACCTTTGTCGACCTGGAGCGGGACGGCGAGCCGTTCCCCGCGGTGATCCAGGCCACCAAGACCGGGATGCTCTACATCTTCCATCGCGAGACCGGCGAGCCCTATTTCCCGATCGAAGAGCGGCCGGTCCCGCAGGACGGCGTACCCGGCGAGCAGCTGTCGCCGACCCAGCCCTTCCCGGTTGAACCGCCGCCGCTGGTGCCCCACGGCTTCGACGCCGACGACTTCTGGGGCATCTCCTTCCTGGACCGGGGCGAGTGCCGCAAGCAATACGGGGACTTCCGGTTGGGGCCGATCTTCACGCCCCCGAGCCTGCGGGGCACGATCATCTCGCCGTCAACGGCCGGCGGCATAAACTGGGGCGGCGTGGCCGTGGACCCGCGCTCGAAGCTGCTGGTGGCCAAGGTGCTGCGCATGGCGCACTTCGCCCGGCTGATCCCGGTCGAAGAGCTGCCGGCCGGCATTGAAGCCGCCGGCGAGAACATCATGGATGCGGCCCGGCCGCTGCTCGGTACGCCATACGCGCTGAAGCAGGGCCCGGTCGTGTCACCGATGTTCACCCCCTGCTCCCCGCCACCGTGGGCGGCAGTCGTGGCCGTGGACCTGGAGGCCGGTGAGATCGCCTGGCAGAGCACCCTCGGCTCCCTGGATGCACTGATGCCCATACCGCTGCCGCTGCGCTGGGGCACCGCGAGCTTTGGCGGTCCAATCATTACCGGCGGGGGGCTGATCTTCATTGGTGCCACGCAGGACAATCGCTTCCGCGCCTTCGACCTGTTCACGGGCGAGGAACTCTGGAGCGCCCTGCTGCCCACCGGCGCCTTCGCGGTACCGATGACCTACGAACACCAGGGCCGCCAGTTCATCGTGATTGCGGCCGGCGGGCATCCCTTCATCTATCCCCGCCCCGGTGACTACCTGACGGCCTTCGCCCTACCCAAATCCAACGATTAACGATCCGGCAAACCAGAATAGCCCGCTGCGTCGAAGTCACGGGTACGCATGGCCAACACGGACAACAATCTGACCGACCGGTTGCTGCTGGTGGCAGGCGTCGCGCTTTTTGCCCTCGGCCAGTCCCTGAATTTCCTCATCGTCGCGCCGATGGCCCGCGCCGCGGGATTGACGGTGCCGCAATTCGGCATCGCCTTCACGATTGCCAGCCTGCCGATGATTTTCGCGGCGCCCTTCTGGGGCCGGCGCAGCGATGCCCTGGGGCGCAAACCCGTCTTCATCATCGGCCTGCTCGGCAGCGGCCTGGGAACCGGCGTACTGGCGCTGACCCTGTCCTGGGGCATATCCAGCACGGTCTCCATCATGGGTCTGCTAGTGGCCCTGACCTGCGCACGGACCTTTTACGGACTCACGTCCTCGGCCATTTACCCCGCAGCAGCCGCCTACATGGCCGATGTCACGACCTTCGAGAACCGGGCCAAGGGCATGGCCCTGATCGGCAGCGCCAACAGCCTCGGTGCAATCTTCGGGCCGTTGCTGGCGGCAGGCCTGACTTTCGCGGGGGAACTGGTGCCGATGTATGCCGCGGCGGGGCTGTGCGTCATTGGCGCGGGCGCAGCCGTGTTCCTGCTGCGCGAACCCGAGGTTCATAAAGAGGCACGCCGGCAAAAGTCCGACCTGAAGTGGACGGACCCCCGGCTCAGGCCCTTCCTGATTATCTGGGCCTGCTTCTTCCTCGTGTTCATCTCGATGAACCTGCTCACGGCCTTCTATATCGAGGACGCCCTGGGCGTAACAGATAAAAAGCAGGTCATCCGGATCGCGAGCCTCGTATTGATCAGCATGTCAGTGGTCATCGTCGTCGTGCAGGGCGTCATTCTGCAAATCTGGCGGGTGTCGCCAAAGATACTGCTGCGGCTGTGCAGCCCGGCCTTTTGCATCGGGCTGTTGCTGATTGCCATCGCCGAAAGCGTGCCGGTGCTGGCGGCCGGCTTTGCCTGGTTCGGGCTGTCTTTCGCGCTCGCCACGCCGGGAATCAATGGCAGTGCGAGCCTGGCGATGGAAGCCCACGAGCAGGGCGCGGCCGCCGGCTACCTGAGCGCGTCAAACACCGCGGGCGCCATCGCCTCACCGTTGGTGGGTACCAGCATCTACCAGATTGCGCCCAGCGCGCCGTTTTTCGCCGGCGCGGCGCTGTTCTTCGTGATCAGTCTCTACGCGCTGACCATCAAGGTCCAGGATCCGGCAACCAGAGCGGCAACCACAACCGCCTGAAGAATCCACTTGGCCACGACAGGGAGCCGCAAAAAACCCGCGGAAGCCGGCCAGCTCCCGCGGGTTCCATAGTCAGGTGGCAAGTCTTACTTGTCCGGCCCGAAGCGCCACTCCGCCCCAAGCGTGAACAGCAGGTTGCGCTGGTCGTGGAAGTTCACATTGTTTTCTTCCTTCGCCCAGGCCACGCCGCCCGTCCCGAACCAGTTCTCGCCCCACGGCAGCCGGTAGTTGCCCCTCAGCACAATCTCGTACCAGTCGCCGTCCGTGCGCCGGTTGTAGACCGGGTTCCGCTCGCTCTTGTCCTTGCTGCCGACCCGCGCGCGGCCGGCGACGCCCCAGGTTTCATTCTGGTAGCCGGCATCCAGGCCGACATACGGGCCGCTGTACTTGGTCGCATCGCCGTCAAGGTCCGCATCCACATAACCGAAGTACGGCCTGAAGACCTCGTTCGCCGACCGGCGCCAGGTGTAGCTGAACTCGGCACGGTAGTTGTCGCCTTCACGACTCAGGTCGCTCTGCTGCTCAAGGGTCAGGCCCAGGGCAGAACCACTGCGCTCGTCATCGACCTCGATATCCTTGTACTGGAACAGCAAGCCGATGGGCAGGCCCGCGATCCGGTCCCATTCGAAGCGCACGCCGGTGAATTCCCGGTCCGTGTCCGAGCGTGAAGACCCGCTGCTGTAAGGATCCTGCCAGACTTCCTGGTTCAGCAATCCGGAAGTCACGTAGCCGAGCGACACGATGCCGAGCGTCTCGAACTGCTTCCTGATGCCAACCTGCTGCAGCACCTCGAGATCGACCAGCTCCTCGACGTCGCTGGCGAGGAACAGCTGAATCTGCGGACCACCAAAGGTGTAAGCAAATTCTCCGCGCGGGAAGATGAACGCATCGTCTTCCCCTTTTGGACTCCGGGACACGGAGCTCACGCTTTCCTGGCCGATGTCCCAGAGCGAGCTGCCCTTCACGAGGTTGGTTTCCGCATCGGTGTAACCGGCGCCGATACCCAGGGTGCCGCTGAAGCCCGACGTGGTCGGGATGTCTTCCAGGGCATAGGCCCCCTGCGCACCGGTTGCCAACACCAGCCCGCACGCCGCCAGACGAAACATTCTTGTGACGCTCATACCGGAGCCTCCTCCCCAGGTTGTGCTGCTCCTAAGCGGCGCATTCTAAACGCAGTGCGACACGAGTGCCATGCGTGGTCTCCGAGCAACACACTGAGCCACTGGCCGGGATGGCTAGGGCCGTTCGCCGGCGCCCCCAGGGCGGCCACCCGGCGGTCCGCCGCGCCGCGCGAGTTTGCCGAAGCGGTACTGGGCACCGAGTTGGAACAGCAGGATCCGCTGATCATGGAAGCGGACGTTGGAGTTGTCCTCTGCGTAGGCAACGCCGCCGACTGCGGACCAGCGGCCGTTGCCGAAGGGCAACGCGAGCGTCGCATTCAGCGCTATTTCGTACCAGTCCGTGTCGGTCCGCCGCCCATAGACGGGATTGCGCTCGTCGTAGTCCCGGTTGCCGACCCTGAGCCGGCCCAGCACTCGCAGCGGGCCGCCAAAGTACGCCGCATCCAGGCCCACGTAGACCCCTTCGTTCTTCACGGCATCGCCGTCCCGATCGGCCTTCGTGTAACCCACGTAGGGATTGAAGACTTCCCGCCGCGACTTCTGCCAGGTGTAGCGCAACTCGGTGCGATAGTCGTCACCGTCACGTTCCAGCAGCGTGGCCTGCTCCGCGGTGAGCGTGCCGGCGGACACCAGGGCGGCACCACTGCGCTCTTTATCGATGTCCATATCACGCCACTGGAACAGGAACTCGATCGGCAGCCCCAGGATCTTGTCCCACACGAAGCGCGCACCGCCGAATTCCTGGTCCGTGTCATCGCGGGCCGTTGTCGCATCGTAGGGGTCTTCCCAGACTTCCTGCGGGACGATCCCGGAGGTGACATAGCCGAGCGAAAAGACCCCCAGCGTGTCGAATGCCTTGCGCACGCCGATTTCCTGCAGGGTTTCCAGGGTCACGAGCCGCTCGGGACCGCCGGACAGGAACAGCTGGAGCTGCTGGTCGGCGAAGGTGTAGGAAAAACTGCCGGCCGGGGACAGGAACACATCGTCGTTGGACTTCGGGCTCCGGGTCACGGACGAGACGCGCTCCTTGCCCAGGTCGCCGAGGGGGATGCCCTTTACCAGGTTGGTCTCGGCATCCGTCACGTTCATGGCAACGCGCAATGAGCCGCGGAAACCGGATTCAGTCGGAATGGGCGGCAGAGCCCACGACTGCATGCTGACCAGCAGTGCCAGCCCGCACGCGACCAGGCTCCCCAGCATTGAGCTGCACATGCCGCAATCCCTCCCGTTGCGCTATGCTGCGGCACCTTTTTCACCGATACTATCGGCCCTCCGGTCCGCGGACCACGCGACATATACCTACAAGCAGCGCGCGGCCGGGCCCATCCAGACAAGCCAAAGCCCGATGAAGCGATTCCTGTTCATTCTGTTGGCCCTCGCGATCGTGCTGGCCGGCGCGGCCGTCGCACTGCTGAACGACGCCAACATCCAGCGCTTCACGGAGTACTGGCTGAGCGAGCAGATGGCTCGCCGGATCGAGGTGCAAGGCGACTTCAGCGTGGAACTGGGCAATCCGTTACGACTGAAGGCCGAGTCCGTCCGGTTGGCGAACCCGGACTGGGCGGAGAACCCGGTCATGGCCAAGGCCGACCGGGTTGAGGTGGCCATCGATCTGTCGACGATTCTGGGAGATGAGCCCCTGATCCTGAATGAGTTGATTATCGAGAACCTCGATGGCGAACTGATCAGCAACGAGGCGGGCGAGAATAACTGGACCTTCGGTGACCCGGACAGTGACACCGGTGCCAACTTCCTGATCCAGGAACTGGAGGTCACGACGGCCAAGCTGAACGTGCGTCGCTACGCGCTGCGGGCCGTGGATTTCGACATCGACTCGCTACGGCAGATCGAGAACGAGAATGGGCTGCTGCAAACCTCCCTGGTCGGCAAGTACAACGATCGTCCGGTCAGTGCGAACGGCAAGCTCGGACCCTTCAGCAACCTGCTGGACGGCGAAAATGTCCGCGTGGCGCTAAGCGCCCGCTTTGGCATCCTGGAGATCGATGGTTCGGGCACGATCGACGATCTCGACGATCCGCGCCAGCCGAAGCTCAGCCTGGCCATCAAGGCGCCGGATGCTGGCGAAGTGGCCAACATGTTCGGCTTCGAGGTCGATTCGCCCAGCGACATCGACCTGAAAGCAGAAATCGCGCCGGTGGACGTGGGCGTGACCTTCAATGCGGGCGGCCGGTGGGGCTCGGCGGACCTCGACTTCAAGGGCAGCGTGAAGGATCTGCCCAGCCTGGATGGCGTCGACCTGAAGGCCAAGGGTAAGGGCGAGGAGCTGCGCAATGCGCTGCGCCTGTTTGGCATCCGCGGTATGCCGGCCGTGCCGTTCGAGTTTTCCGGCGACCTCTCCCGACACGGCGAGGAACTCGATATCCGGGAGCTGCAGGCCACCGTGGGCGATTTCGTTTTCCAGCTGTCCGGCGACGTGAATCGTTTCCCGTCGCTGAACGACGCGAACCTGACCCTGTCGGTCAAGGGCGACGACGTGGCCCGGTTCCGCGAACTGTTCGGCATCCCGGGCGTCGCAGAGGGCGCCTTCACGCTGGATGCGCAGCTGGGTCGCTCTCCCGACGGGCTGGAAAAGTTTGAGGTCATCGCACAGACCGCCCTCGGCAAAGGCACCATGACGGGCACCCTGGGCAGCGCCCCGGGCTATGTTGGCACCAAAGCCAGTCTCCGCGCCGACGGCCAGAGTCTGGGCCGCCTGTCGCAGGTCTTCCTGGTGCGCGAACTGAAAGACCAGCCCTTCGTCGTCGCCGCGGAAGTGGAAGTGGTGCCCGAGGGCTACCAGCTGAAGAAAGGCAGCTCGTTCCGGTCCGGCGACACGGTGATCCAGGCCAAGGGTCTGCTCGGCCCGGACCCCCTCGAGCAGGGCACCGTGCTGGACTGGTCACTGACCAACGTCGAACTGGCGGAACTCGGCGCTGTGGTCCTGGACGCAACGGACCTGCCGTCACGCCAGGTGAACGTTAGCGGCACGACCCGGGTCAGGCCGAACGACCTGGTGCTCAGCGACGTGAAGGGCACGATCGGGGAGGCAGAGTTTCAAGTGGCGGGGCAGCTCGGCCGCGGCAAGAACTACCGGGGCACCGATCTGCGCGGCTCGCTGCGCGGGCCGGAACTCGAGCGCCTGGCTTTCCTGCTGGGCGACGTGAATTTGCCGGCCGGGCCCTTCCAGCTGACCGGCCGGGTGCAGCGCACGGCGGACGGAATACGCATCTCGGAGTCCGTGGTCGACGTGGCCGGCGCCGAGGGCCGGGTAGACGGGGAACTGGCGCTGCCCGCCGACACCCTGAAGGGCAAGTTCGACATCGAACTCTCTGGCCCGGACGCGTCGGCCTTCTGGGAAGGGCGCTATGCCGTGGCGCTTGGCAAGCAACCTTTCTCGATCGACCTGCGGGGCGAACTCACCGACGACCTGCTGCAGCTGGACGACGGCGAGCTGAAAATCGGCCAGACCGAGCTGACGGCCACCGGCGCGATCCGGCCCGCGCAGGATAGCGGCAAGCTGCAGATCCGAGCAAGATCGCCGGAGATCTCCCGACTGGGCACGATCCTGGGCATCGAGATCCTGCCGGGCCGGAGCCTCGATTTGAGCGGCACGCTGGAACGCAATGGCGACGTGTTCCAGCTGACGCGGTTTCTCGTGCGCACCAACAAGGGTGACCTCGCGGGCAACCTGACGTACACACTGGGCGCCCCGCCCAGCATCAACGGCGCGCTGACTTCCACCCTGCTCGACATCAGCTGGATCACGGACCCGACCCGGGATGAGATTCTGCAGAAAAAACCCAGGCGCGAAGCCGAAGAGCGGGGTGACGGTCGCCTGATTCCCGACTGGGAGCTGCCGCTGGAATTATTGCAACGCTGGAACGTGGACCTGTCGATCGCGGCCGATGGGGTCTTGCGCCAGCGCCGCGATGTGAAGAACTGGTATGTCCATATCGTATTGCAGGATGGCGCGCTGACGGTTGCACCCTGGAGCTTCGGTGGCGACTCGGGCTCACTCAATGGAGAAGTGCGCGTGACACCTGCGTCCTATGGCGCGGACGTGCAGTTGCGCGTGACGGCGGAAGATCTCGTGACCGGCATATGGCAGCCCGACAATGAAGACCTGAGCATGCTCCCGAAGGGCGACTGGAACATCAACCTGACGAGCCGAGGGAAAACCGTCAGGGAACTCTTTGCAAACCTGGACGGCACGGGCAAGCTGAGCAGCGCAGCAGGCCGGCTGGAAAACGCACAAACCCGGAGTGCGCTGTTCGGCGACCTGTTGGGCAACATCGTGGCAAACGTCAACCCCTTTACCGAGCAAGAACCTTATACCGAGATCACCTGCGCGGTATTTCCGTTTGTCTTTGCGGACGGTGTGATGAAAAGCGCGCCGTCGGTGGTTGTACAGACGGACAAACTGAACATCATCAGCCGGGGTGAGGTGAACCTGGAGACGGAGGAGCTGGATCTCAGCTTCAACTCCAAACCGCGGCGCGGACTCGGGATCAGCGCCGGCAGCCTGGTGAACCCGTTCGTGCGCATCGGCGGCACGATGGCGGAGCCCGCAGTAGAAATGGACAGGACCGGCGCAGCGTTGACCACGGGTGCGGCGTTCTTCACGGCCGGGCTGTCGCTGCTCGCGAAGGCGGCCTTCGACGCGGCCTGGCGCTCGCCCGACCCGTGCGGCCGGGTGCTGGAAGAAGCGGAGAAACGCTTCGCTAAAAAGAATGGTGGAAAGTAACAGTTGTGGAAGCCGACGGTGGCCGGGGACAGGCTTAAGCCTGACCCCTAACGACGGACGCGCCGCCGCCGCAACTTCAACCAGTCTTCCAGCATGTCGCCCCACTCGGCATCCACGCGCTCGAAAGATTCCGGCGCCAGGTCTTCCAGCAGCGTCCGGTTCAGTGCCGGGTATTCTTCCGGCCCGCCCTCTTCCGGCCACTGGCGTGTCGCATCGATGATGATCTTGCTGCTCATCGGCCGGTTCGGTGAACTCGGGTCCAGCGGCATGCCGCGCGCGGACTCGATGATTTCGGTGGCCGGGAACGGCTGCCAGCGCGAGCCCATTGCGAACATCATCTGCCTGCGGTTGTACACATCGATGTCCTCGGCGTCGACCACCACCAGCACCTTCGTGATCGGCACGATGCGCGCCACCCGCTTGCCGATGCTCAGAGCCTGGCCCGGCTTGGTCTTCTTGATGCTCAGGAAGCCGAGACCCGTCGCTTCTACCGGTGAATGAAAGGCCACGATCTGCGGTGCCAGTTTCCTCAGCCGCGCCAACGATACGCCTTCGAGCGGTGCGGTGACAAAGCCGCGCGTCACGCCGGTGAACTGGTTCAGGATCCACGGGTCCTTGCGGCAGGTAATCGCCGTGATGTTCATGAAGAAATTCTCGCTCTTCTTCAGCCCGAGATACCCGTACATTTCGCCGAAGGGGCCTTCCGGCTCCATCGGCGCATCGAGGGGCACGATACCTTCGATCACCATCTCCGCGTTGGCCGGGATCATCATGTTATTGGTCTCGGATTTCACGACCTCCACCGGCTTGCCGCGCAGGCCGCCGGCCAGCGCCAGCTCGTCTTCCTTGCCACTCTTGGCGATCGCCGAGCCGCTGATGGTCCAGATCATCGGGTCCTGGCCGAGCACGATGGAAACTACGGCCTCTTTCTCGCCGCGCTCCTTCTTTGCCATGAACATCTTCCACGCGCCCTGCCCCGGCTCCGGATTCACGCCGATCTTGCGCGGCCCCTTGATCTGGCAGCGATAGGTGCCGAAGTTCTTGCCGAGTTCCACGTCCTCGGTAAACACCGAGCCCGTGTTCACGTAACGACCCGAGTCGCCGGGATTCGACGTGATGAACGGGAACTGCGTGATATCGATGTCGTCGCCGGTGTAAACCTGTTCTTTCACCGGCGCCTTGTCGCGCGGGACTTCAACCGGCGGGATCTGCGGCAGCTTGCCGCCGTTTTTCTCGAGCAGGTCGAGGATGTACTGGATCACGTTGCGATAGGTTTCGATGCCGTGATTCGGGACGGGCTCCAGGCCCAGCGCAATGGCCTCGGTGTCCCAGTGCCCCATGTGATTGAAAATCACCGGCCCCTTCTGCCACTTGCCGTCAATCTTTACCTCTTCGGCGAGGTAAGCCGGCGCTTCGTACATGCCCAGGCAATCCATCATCCGGTAGGCGATCGCCGTCATCTCGTAGGCGTCCTGGTCGACGCGTTTCTGGCGCATCACCAGGCCGCGGCGTTCGATGTCGTCCATCCACTCGCGGAAGCTGTCGTGCGGAAACATGGACTTGTACTTGCGCGCGCCGCTGGCAGCCGAGACGGCCGCGGCGGTGGCCCCACCGCCGGCCGCGGCCGGGCCGCTGGCCGCAGCGCCCGCGAGCAGGGTCATCAGTTCTCGGCGGTCCAGCCTGAAATTGCGGTCCTGGGTCATGGCGGGGTCCTCGCTTCTCGAACCGCCGAGCATCGCCGAGCGTCGCCGGGCCTTTCAAGTCCAAATGCGCGACCGCCGCGACGTGGACGGCCCCGCGCTGCGGGCCGCTGGAAAAGCCCCGGCGGCCTGTCTATTCTTGTCGTCCAACCTCACCAGGAGCGCTCACAATGCGCGTGAACAGACTTCTCGTCGCCGCGACCGCGTTGGCCTTACTGGCCGGCTGCGCCGCCCCGGCACCGACCATTCGCTCGAACGAAGACCCGGCCGCCAACTTTGCGAATTTCAAGACCTATGACTACGTCCCGGAACTCGCGGGCGACGACTTCGGTTACCAGAGCTTCCTGGTGCAGTACCTGAAAAATGCGATCAATCGGGAGATGCAGGCCCGGGGCTACACCCTGTCGCCTGATGATCCGGACCTGCTCGTGAACTTCTACGTGAACACGAAGGAAAAAATCCGCTCGACGACGACGCCCACCATGAGCGGCGGCTATTACGGCTACCGTCGCGGCTACTACGGCGGCTGGGGCGGTGGCTACGAAACCACCGTGACCCAATACACGGAAGGTACGCTGAGCATCGACATCGTCGATGCGGTGCGCAAGCAACTGGTATGGGAAGGCGTTGCAGTGGGCCGCATCCGCCAGAGCACGCTGGACGACCTGGAGGGCGCCGCCAACCGCGTCGTGCCGCAGATCTTCGCGGAGTTTCGGCACCAGGCAGGAACCAGCGCCTTAACGCCGCAACCGACCTCCTAGTTCCAGCGCGCGCTCGGTATTGCCGCTGCGCTGGTACAAACTGGCCAGCGCGGCCATCAGCGACGGATCGTCGCTGAACCGCACGAGCGACTGCTCCAGGTAGGCCAAGGCGGCTTCGTTTTCCCCCTGCGCGTCCATGATCAGCGCATAGGCCAGCGCGAAACGCGGCGTGGCGTCCTGGGCTTCCGCCGCAATGCGCAACTCTTCGTAGGCGGCCTCGGCGCGGCCCTGCCGCACCAGGCTCAGACCGAGCGCATGGTGCAGGGCCGCCTGTCCGGGTGCGGCCTCGAGCCCGGCGCGCAACAGGGATTCTCCCACCGGCTCGTTGCCCTGCGCGCGGTACAGGTCGGCCAGGTTCACGTAGGCCGGCACGAATTGCGGGTTCAGCTCGATTGCGGTGGTGTACTCGGCAATGGCGCCATCGAATCGGCCGAGGTGCCGCTGCAGGTTACCCAGGTTCACGTGCGACTCGGCCCGCTCTGCGTTGACGAGTTGTGCCGCAATGTACTCGTCGACCGCGGAGTCGAAGGCTGCCTGGGACGCCGGTGGAATCACTTCCGGCCCGAGGGGCGCCAGCACCATGACCCCCGCCAGCCGTACCGCCAGCACCGGGTCTGCCAGGATCGCGGGACCGAATTGTACGCGCGCCCCGGGCGCGGCCGTTTGCAGCGCCCGCGCAGCACCCAGGCGCAGTAACGGGTCACCGCTCTGCAGCTGCTGGCCGACGACAGTCGCTCCCAGGGAGTCCGACGACAGGTCGAGGCGGGCCATTGCCGACGCACGAATGATGTTCGGCACCAGCGCATCGGAAGCGAGCCCGAGCCGCAGGTTACGCGCTTCCAGCGGCAACGCTTCCGCACCGGCGAGTCGTCGCGTCCAGTGCACCGACTCGCCCGGCGGCTCGCGCCCCGCTTCCCGGAGCACTTCAGCCGCCCACGCCGCCTCCTGGTCCGCATGGCAATTGAGGCAGGACACCGGCGTACCGAACTCCACTGCCAGCGCGGCACGCGGAATCCGGAAACTGTGATCGTGACGCACATCCACCTGCATGAAGGTCGTTGGCGGCATGTGGCATTCCACGCAGTTCGCGCCCGGGCTGTCGGCTTCGTGCAGGTGATGGTCGGGCGCAGCAAATCGAGCCCCATCGTGACACTGCAGGCACACCTGCTGACCGGGCGCGCGCAACGCGAGCGAATGGGGTTCGTGGCAATCGCTGCACGTGACACCCTGCTGGTACATCCGGCTCTGCAGGAAGGAGCCGTAGACATAGACCTCGTCGCGAACCTGGCCATCGGCGTGGTACAGCAGCGGCGCGATCAGCGCCGGCTGGTAGCTGTCGAGGAACTGCCCACCTGACCAGGTGCTGGCACCGATCCGGGAACGGCGCGAGTGGCACGCCGCGCAGGTGTTGATTTCGCGGGTGGTACGGCGGGGCTCGCTGCGCCGGCTGTTGCCGGTGTCCGGATCCATGATCCACGTGACGCCGGCCCGCTCGTCCAGGCTTAGTTCCAAGCCACGGCTCGCGTCGTCGGTCGGTTGCCTGGCCCACGCGACGTGGCGGCTGCCCGGTCCGTGGCAGGCCTCGCACGCAACATCGATCTCGGCAAAGCTGGTGTCGAAGCGGTCCGTCTCCACGTCGTACTGCTTGGTCAGCGCGGTGGAATGGCAATCAGCGCACATGGTTTCCCAGTTCTGGCTGGGCTGCGTCCAGTGCAGGATATCCGTATGGTCGATGGCTTCATCACCGTACACGTGGAACCATCGTTGCCCGCCCGCATCGACCGCACGGCCGTCCCAGGCCAGCGACAGGGCCTGCACCTTGCCGTCCGGTAACTCCAGCAGGTACTGCTGCAGCGGGTCCACGCCAAACACGTAGCGCACCGGGAACTCGGCGAGTGCACCGTCTGCGCCATCCGTAGTGACCAAAAACGCATCGCCACGGCGCTCAAAGCGGCTGTCGACGCCCTGCCGGTTCAGTTCGGCGGCATCAAAGTCGCCCAGCACGCGGCCCGGCGCCGGCAACTGCATCGACAGGTCGTGATGGGAGTCCTGCCACAACTCGAATTGCTCCGCGTGGCATGCCGCGCAGGCTTTCGCACCCACGTAGGCCGGTGCACCCGCGTCGGCGCTTGCAGGCGCTGGTGCGGTTGCATCGGGCTTACCGCAGGCAGACAACAGGAGCACCCAGACGAGCTGCAGAAAGAGCGGGCGTGCACGGCGCCAGGACAGGGAAAGCGGCTGCATGCGCGCAGTCAGCCCGAGCGGTGCGAGCTTGTCAAATACTGGCGGGCGCCTGGCGCTATTCTTCGACGTCGAAGCGGATGTAGTGCAGCACGCCGGTGACTTCAACTGCCTCGCCGTCCACGATCCGTGGCTTGTATTTGAACTTCAATGCGGCCTGCACGGCTGCGCGTTCGAAGATCGGATCCGTGGATTCCAGGACTTCGACGTCTTTCACCGAGCCAGCGGCGGTCACGGTGAAGCGCAGCAGCACCCAGCCGGCGAGCCCCCTGGCCGCGGCCCGGCGCGGGTAGATCGGCGCCACCTTCACCAGCGGCATGTAGTCTGCGTCCGCGTTCTCGAAGCTGGTGACACCGGTCACGTTCAATGTGAAGCCCGTGTCCAGCTGGCCCCCTCCGGTGCTGAAATCCACACCAATGGCCCCGGCGCTGTCGCTCTCGGCGATGTCCGGAATGACGGTGCTGTCCGGTGCCGTTTCCGCCGTGGCGACCTTCTCAGGTTTCACCTGCTTGCGCTCGATGGTCTCGTCACGCTGGATGCGCACGAAGTCCGCGATGTAAATCCGGGTTTCTTCCGTCAGCGCACGCTCACCGGTTTCGATCAGGCGCTGCATGCCGTAAACGAGCAGCATCGTAATCAGGAAGGCCATGCTCAGCGCGATGATCAATCGCACGGCCTGGTTTAGTGGCGGCAGGCGTGTCGGCGGAAACTCCACCACCGCGTCATGGGTGCGCAAGGTGCTGATGTTGTGGCTGCTGACCCGCGCCAGCAGGACGGCGGGAAACACGCCGCTCAGTGCGCCGACCATGCCGGCCATGGTTGTCATCGTGGCCTGGGCCACACCCCCGGCCACCGCGCGCGGCGAGCTGTTACCCATGGCAGCCATCACATCGAAGATGACAATCATGCCGGTGACCGTGCCCAGCAGGCCAAGCAACGGACACACCGCGGCGAGCGTGCGAATCATCGGTATGCCGGCCTGCAGGCGCTGGCCGAGCTGGGAGATTGCGCCGGAGCGCACCGCCTCGAAAGACCAGGAGCCTTCATCGGGCCGCTCGCTCAGCTCGTCGAAAGCCTGCTTCACACGCTGGCGATGCTCGGTGCGCAGGTACAGCACGCGCTCGATGATCATCGTCCACATCGCGAAGATCACCCACGCGATGATGACGATCACCTGGCCGCCGCGGTCCAGGAAATCCCGGATGGTTTCGAAAATATCGTACAAGGGGCCTATTTCCCCCCTTTTTGCAGGCTTGTTTGTTGCTTATTACTGAATTAAATCAGCTATATTCGCCCCGGCAATCCGTATAAGTGCGGAGTCCCGCCCCGGAATATAACCTGCCATGCAGCTGGACCTGCAATTTCCCGACCTGCCGTCCTACCGGGTGCGCCGCTCCGCGCGCGCCCGGCGGCCGAGCGTGTCCGTGTGCCTGCACGACGGGGTCATACTGACCTTACCGCAACGCTTCGACGAGCGCCGGGTGCCGGCGCTGCTGGCCGAATGGCGGCCGTGGATCGACCGCCAGCTCAGGCACATCGATGGGCACCGGGCCACGCTGCCGCTGCACATGACGAGCCCCCTGCCCGCCAGGATCCAGCTGCCGGCCGCGGGCCAGGCTTGGAACGTGGCCTACCAGGCCAGCGGTGACCCAAAATCGCGCATCAACGAAGGCTCGGGCCGGCTGCTGGTCAAGACCCCCACGGCCAATCACAAGGCACAGTCCGGGGCAGCGCTGCGCCGCTGGCTCGCGCGCAAGGCGCGGACCCACCTGCAAACAGAACTGGACCGGCTGGCCGGGCAACACGCGCTGCGCTACCGCAAACTCACGATTCGCGGCCAGCGCACGCGCTGGGGCAGCTGTTCGTCCAACGGGACGATCAGCCTGAACTACCTGCTGATGTTCCTGGCGCCGGACGCGGCCAGTTCAGTGGTGCTCCATGAGCTCTGTCATACCCGCTATATGAGTCACGGACCGCGCTTCTACGGGCTGCTGGAACGGCTGGAACCCCGCTACCGGGAATTGGACCGCGCAGTGCGGGACGGCTGGCAGACCGTGCCCGCATGGGCGTGGCCGTCGCGCTAAAGCCTGCGCAGCGAAAGCGCGAAGCCTGCGGGGCTCACTTCTGACGGCGACGAATCGTGACCAGCGTCCCGAGACCGGACAACAATAACCAGGCGGCAGCCGGCACGGGCACGATCTCCGTGCTCGAGAAGGTCTCGCCCACCGAGGCCAGGTTGTAGGTGTCCTCGCCGAGGACGTCGTCACCTGTTAAAAGGGTCAGGGGTACCACCCCGAAGTCGTAATAGAAGCCTAGCGCTACGTCGTAGAAACCTGGGTCCAGCGGAAAACTCAGAGTCCGTGAGCCATCTTCGTCCGGGAAAAAGTCGAACCCGTCCGTGAATTCATCGTCGCCGGTCGCGTAGGTAATGATCAGCGCGTCCGCCGTCGCGTCTCCCCCGACCCACTGGGCGGTGGGGGTCGGTCTATCGTCCACGGTCAAGAATGACGCCGGCACAGGGAAATCTCCCGGGCCCGGCGCACCCACGCTCGTGCCCCGGTAAATGCTCTGGCCGGCGGAATGATTGATTTCCAAGTCGAAGGTGGTGTCAAAAAAGGCCCCCAACTCTGCCAGCTCAAGGTCTTCCGCCTCGGCATCCCAGTTACCTTCGCCGCTGTCGAAGAAAAGCGGGACCCGCCCGGCAGCGTCGTTAACCACAAAAATTGAATTGGCGTCAGTGAAGTCCGCAACTTCCACTTCAACCGCGTAGCTGCCGGCGGCGGTCACTTTCGCGAAGACGTTGACGAACGCCGCCTGGGCGCTCACTGTCAGCAATGAACCGACGAGTACCGAGCACCCGGCGCCCCAAACACGTGTTGTCATTATTCTCACTCCCAAAGGCCTAGCGGGCTTCGCGCGTCATCGGGAGCACGTCGAGATCTTGGTTGGTCGCCCTTCCCACGCGACCATAAAAAAACGCGAAGCGCCCTCCACCGGAGGATCGTTCGCGTCATCAGTTTATGTTGTACCGTCGGGAGCCGGAAATGTCAACAAAATAGGGGGCTTAGGCCCGGCGCAGGCCGCAAAAAAGAAGGCCCGGACATCCTGTCCGGGCCTTTAGACTGCATCTGGAGGATTGTCTCAATTTGTTGGTGCTGACGCCGGTCCGGTTTGGGAGGACTGGGAGCAGGGGGACTCCCGGGGTTTTGCGTCGTCCGGCCCGGGCCAGCACCTGATGGCAGGCATATTAGGCACTGCCCCATGGACGCAGGCTTTCCCGGACATTAACAATCTTTAATGTTGCGAAGTAGCCCGCAACGCACTGTTTATACTATTATTTTTCACCGTTTTTGGCCCGACGACCCCGAGGATTCCAAGCCCCGCCATGCGCATCCTGGTGATAGAAGACGACGCGAGCGTCGCCGAATTCCTGTGTGGCGGCCTCCGCGAGGCTGGCCACACGGTGGATCACGCGGACAACGGCAAGGACGGGCTGTTCCTGGCCACCACGGAGACCTATGACGCGATGGTCATCGACCGCATGCTGCCTGCGGTGGACGGGTTGTCCGTGGTCCGCACGCTGCGCGCGTCCGACAACGATACCCCGGTGATCATCCTCAGTGCGCTGGGCCAGGTGGACGACCGCGTAAAAGGCCTGCAGGCCGGCGGCGACGACTACCTGACCAAGCCCTTTGCATTCAGCGAGCTGGAGGCCCGCCTCGAAGCCCTGGTGCGCCGCCAGCGCGGTGGCACCGGCGCACCCGAGACGACCCTGACCGTGGGCCCGCTGGAGATGGACCTGCTCAAGCGTGAGGTCCGCCGCGACGGTGAACTGATCGAACTGCAACCGCGCGACTTTCAGCTGCTCGAATACCTGATGCGCCACGCCGGCCAGGTCGTCACGCGCACCATGCTGCTGGAGAAAGTCTGGGACTATCACTTCGATCCGCAGACCAACGTGATCGACGTGCACATCAGCCGCCTGCGGTCGAAGATCGATAAAGGCCAGCCGCAGGCCCTGATCCAGACCGTGCGCGGCGCAGGCTACAAGATTGGCGGCTAGCACATGGGCCTGAAGCAACAGCTTCGCACCACCACGTTCCTGCTGACGTTGCGGTACATGGTGTTGTTTTTCGTGTCCGTCACCATCCTGATGGCCGTCATCAACTGGGCGATCACCGACTACATCGAAAGCCGCGCCGACGAGTCACTGCAAACCTCGATACGGACGTTCACCAAGCTCTATCGGCTGGGCGGATTGGCCGCAATAGAGCCGCTGGTCAAATCCAGCGAGGCGAGCGAGAACCCCGGCGAAGCGCTGTACCTGCTGGCGGACCAGCGCTATCAACCGGTCATCGGGAACCTGCCCGAGTGGCCAACCCTGCAGGCAACCGGCGACGGCTGGGTGGCCTTCGCCTACCAGACGCCCGACGGCGATACCGCACCGGCGCGCGGCCGCGTGGTCGCCCTGCCCCCGGCGGCGTGGCTGCTGGTGGGCCGCGAGATGCAGACACTGGGTGCACTGGAAAAGATCCTCGAGCGGGCCTTCGTGCTGGTGCTGGGTATCACGCTGGTGCTGGCGCTGCTGGGTGGCCTGCTGATGAGCAACGATGTCCTGGGTCGCGTGAATGCGATCAACACCGCGTCCAGGCAAATCATGGCCGGGGACCTGTCGCAGCGTATGCCGGTGAGCGAGACTCGCGATGAGTTCGATGCGTTGTCGCGCAACCTGAACGCGATGCTCGACCAGATCGAATCCCTGATGAGCAGCGTGCGGCACATGTCCGACAACGTTGCCCACGATCTGCGCACACCGCTCACGCGCCTGCGCAACCGGCTGGAGACATTGCGGGCGCGAGCGTCCGTCGGTGAAGCCGAAGACATTGACGCGTGCCTGGAAGATGCGGACAGCCTGCTGTCCACCTTTGCGTCGCTGTTGAGCATTGCCCGCATCGAGTCCGGTGCGTCGGGCGAAGAGATGCAGCCGGTGGACCTGACGGCGGTGACCCGTGATGCCTGTGAACTCTACCAGGCACTGGCCGAAGAAAAAGATATCGAACTCAGCTGCCAGGCCACCGACGGCGCGCGCATCCTGGGTGATCGCAACCTGATTTTCCAGGCGCTCACGAACCTCCTGGACAATGCGATCAAGTACACCCCGGCCGGCGGCCGGATCAGTGCCCGCGCCGTAGCCGACCCGGAGCACGTCAGGCTCACCGTGGCCGATTCCGGGCCGGGCATACCCGAAGGCCAGCTCACGCAGGTACTCGATCGCTTCTACCGCGTGGATGAAAGCCGCTCAGCGCCTGGCGCGGGCCTGGGGCTGAGCCTGGTCAACGCGATTGCATCCCGCCACAGGGCAACCCTGACACTGGAAGACAACCATCCCGGCCTGCGCGTGAGCCTCGCATTTCCATCGGAGCAGGCGGCTTGAGTTAGCATTCGCGGTCCTTCATCCGTTCTGAAACGACGAATGACTAATCTATTCAAGGAACCGCTGGTTCACTTCCTGGTTGTCGGCGCGCTGCTATTCGGCGTCTACAGCTGGATGAACCCCGGGGCCGGGACAGCAGATGACCGGGTCATCGAGATCACACCGGGCACCGTGCAACGCCTGCAGGACGCGTGGGCCCGGCAATGGCGTCGTCCGCCCACACAGCAGGAACTGGACGGCCTGATCGAAGATCACATCCGGGAAGAGGTCCTGTACCGGGAAGCGATTGCATTGGGCCTGGAACGCGACGACACGATCATCCGCCGCCGCCTGGCTCAGAAAATGGAGTTCCTGAGTGAAGACATCGGCACACTCGTTGAGCCCAGCGACGTGGAGCTGCGCGAGTTTTTCGCCGAACGCCAGGCCGACTTTGCCGAACCGGCCCGAGTGTCATTCACGCACGTGTACTTCAGTCCGGATCAGCGCGGCCCCAGGGGGGCCACCGATGCGGAACTGGTGCTCGCCGAGCTGCAGGCAGCCGACATTACCGATGCCAGCGAGCGCGGCGATCGATTCCTGATGCAGCTGCGCTACGACGCACTAACGGAACGCGACGCGGCACAGTTGTTCGGCAGCAACTTTGCCGAGCGCTTGTTCGCGTTGCCGGTCGGCGGCTGGCAGGGCCCGGTGGAATCGGGCTTTGGGTGGCACCTGGTGCGGGTCACCGAGCGGGTCGCACCCCGCATGCCCGACTTTGAGGTGGTGCGTGACGAAGTGCGCCGTGAGTTCGACTACGAACGCCAGCGAGAAGCCCGGGCCGCCACTTATGAAGCGCTGCGTGCACGCTACGAGATTGTGTTCAGCGACGATGCGGAGAACGCGGGTTGATACGTCGGGCGGTACTGCTCGCGCTGTTGCTATGGCCGCTCACCGGCGCGGCTCACGAATCGCGCCCCGCTTACCTGGAGTTGATCGAAAGTTCACCAGGTACTTACGCGCTGACCTGGAAGGTACCGCGCCGCGGCGACCTGATCCTGCCCCTTCAGCCGGTGCTGCCCGAAATCTGCAGCGACACAGTACCGCCGGCGCAATCGGTGACGCCGGGCGGCCTGCTCGTTCGCCGCAACATCGACTGCGGGGATCAGGGCCTCACGGGCGCAGAACTGCGCATCGACGGCCTGTCTGCCAGCATCACCGATGTGCTGGCGCGCGTGACGCTGGCGAACGGCGACACGCAAACAGTCATTCTGAAACCGGATACTCCGGCTTTCATCGTGGCCGGCGCGCAGTCGGGCTGGGCGGTGTTCGGCGCCTACCTGGTACTCGGCATCGAACACATCCTGTTCGGCATCGATCACCTGCTGTTCGTGCTGGGCCTGCTGCTCCTGGTGAATGGCGTCGGGCTGCTGGTCAAAACCATCACAGCGTTCACGTTGGCGCACAGCGTCACGCTGGGAGTGGCGGCCCTGGGCTTCGTCAACGTGCCGCAGGCACCGGTCGAAGCCGTTATCGCATTGAGCATCCTGTTCCTCGCCACCGAGCTGGT
This sequence comes from Chromatiales bacterium, assembly GCA_020351875.1. Taxonomy (GTDB): domain Bacteria; phylum Pseudomonadota; class Gammaproteobacteria; order Steroidobacterales; genus J054. The sequence goes on from CP070671.1 coordinate 983,039, forward strand.
GAAACGCCGGCGCGGCCGGATCGGCCTGGCGGAGCGGCGACCGTGGCTCGTGGCGCTGACTTTCGGCCTGCTGCACGGCTTCGGCTTTGCCGGCGCGCTCGCCGAGGTCGGGCTGCCCCAGTCGGCGATTCCGCTGGCGCTGTTCAGCTTCAACATCGGCGTGGAAGTGGGGCAGCTACTATTCGTGTTCGCCGCGCTGCTGGTGATCGCCGGCCTGCGGCGCGTGCCACAGGTTTGGCCCGGTTGGGTGGAAGTGCTGCCGGCCTATGGCATCGGCTGCGTCGCCGCCTTCTGGACCATCCAGCGCGTGGCTGGGTTCTGATGATTGAAGTGATGGATGATTTTCCCGACTCGGTGCTCGCGGTGCGAGCGCGCGACCGCGTCACGGCCGAAGACTACCGCGACGTCCTGACCCCCGCCGTCGAAGATAAACTCAGCCGTCACCCGAAGCTGCGGCTGCTGTATCACCTCGGCCCGGACTTCACGCGCTTCACCACTACCGCGCTGTGGGACGACGCGCGGCTGGGCTTTCATCACTTACGCGACTTCGAGCGCATTGCCCTCGTCACGGATGTCGGGTGGATTGGCAAGCTCGCCAGGACTGCCGGTCGCGCGCCGGGTATAGACATTTCGGTATTCCCTAACGCTGAGATCGAGGCCGCGAGCGCATGGATTCGCGATGGCCTTGGCTAGCCAAGACACCAGGAAAACCGCCGACCTCCCGTCTCGGGAGGTCGGCGGTACAACCGCAACGGCTTGTAGCTTACTCGGCTTTCGGGTTGATCTTCGTGTACTTCGACCCGGCCAGGCTGATATCGGCCATCAGGCCGGCATTGGTCGTCACGAAGCCGAGGATCGGCGACTTTGCTTTTGTCGTATCGACTGCTCCGGCCGCGCCGACATTGATCAGCGTAATCGCGCCGTCGACACCGGCTTCCCAGCCGGAACTGGCCCGGAATTTCTCCAGCGCGTCTTCCGTCATGAACAGCACATAGATGCTCTTTTCCTGGCCACCCGCCTGCAGCCCGAAGGATCCTGCGGTCGTGTTGTAGTAGTCGACGGTCTTGCCGTCCACCCGCAGCGCGCCTTCTCCAAATTCGCCAGCGATGATCAAGCCAGCCTTGATGACCTTGGGCAGAACCAGCACACCTTTCGCGCTGTCCAGGTACCCTTGTGCGCCTTCGACCTCGGCCGCAAAACGCGCCAGGGCCGCGTCAACATTTGCGTCGATGACCTGCGCGGAGGCAGCACCGGCGAGGGACGGCACCTGCAGGAAAAGGGCTATCGCCAGCGCGGCGAAAACTCTGCGTTTCATCATTTCAGTATTCTCCAGTCCGGGTTCCGTTAACCGGGAGAGCGGCATCATAGCGACGTGGGCTCGCCGGTACCATCCCCGCCCGGCTCCGCAGAAATACGGATATCGCGCTGGGGCCGGGGCGGGTGGAGGTTCGCTGCCGCGAAGCGGCGCTGGACCTCCCGCGTCAGGTCCCAGTAAACGCCCCAGTAGTCGGTGGTCTTCACCCACGGTCGCACGATGAAGTCGTAGGATGCGTCGCCCAGTTCGTGCAGCCGGATAGTGGGTTCCGGCTCCGGCAGCACGCGTTCATCGCCGGCCACGATGTCTTGCAAGATCTCTTCGGCCATGTCCACGTCATCGTCACGACTGATCCGGAAGACGAAATCCACGCGCCGCGTTCTCTGGTGTGTCACGTTGCGAATCACGTCGCCCCAGATCTTGCTGTTCGGCACGATCAGGGTCTGGTTGTCGAAGGTCAGCACCGTGGTCGACACCAGGTTCATGGTCTGTACCTTACCGTTGATGCCCGCTGCCTCGACCACGTCGCCCTCATCGAAGGGCCGGTAAATCAGGATCATCACCCCCGACGCGAAATTGCCCAGCGTGTCCTGCAGCGCGAAACCGACGATGAACCCTGCGATACCGAGGCCGGCAAGCATCGGCCCGATTGAAATGCCAAGCTGCGACAGTGCCACCAGGATGCCAAGTATCAGTACCAGGTTGGCGGCGACGCCGGCCAGCATCGACTGCAACAGACGAGACATGGAGGCGCGGCCGCTGATCAACGCCTTGTAGACGAACTTTCTGACGAGCCGTGCCAGCACCCAGGCGGCCAGCAGGATCAGCAGCACGATGGCAACACGAATGACCAGCGACCAGCCTTCCGCTCGCAGCCACTCGCGAGCCTGCTCCACCCAATCCTTGAGCAGGCCGGTCACCACTTCGGTGTCGAGCCCGATGTCACTGACGTCACCGGTAAAGGTGAACAGCAGCTCCTGGTACTCAACCGTATCGGCATCGAGCTCCTGCAACAGATCCACCATCCGTCGCAGGGCCTCTACCGTGCCTTTCTGGTTTACGTTCAGCAGTACCAGCCGGGCCTTGGACTCTGCATCTTCAGGATTCAACTTGAGTCTTTCTTCGAGTGTCCCGATCTCTTCGTCATTCGCCTTGGCGAGAACGGACAGCTCATCAGCGCGATCTTCCAGCTGTTCGGTCAGAGACTGGCGCGCGACGCTGTCATCCAGCCCCAGTTTCTGCATTAAGCGCACGTGACGTGCGTAGAATCGGAAGACATCATCAACTGCCCGGGCGGCCGCGGTCACGGCGTCCTGGGCATCAATAGCGGCTTCCGGCGGTGCGGCGTCCCGCTGCTGGCGGCGCGCTTCCAGCAGCGCAAACCGCTCGTCGAGGGCCCGCTGAATGCCGGCAGGCCCCGCGTCCATGATTTGCAGCAGTTCCTGGCGCGCTGCGCCCAGTTGCTCGGCATCCTCGACAGCCGCGATTACCAGCTCCGCCAGTTCGTGGGCGACTTGGCCACCCCGCAACTCTTCTTCCTGAATCTGGCGAATCTGCAGGCGGCGGCTTTCGCCGGTCTTCTCCTCCAAACCCTCGCGCAACTCGGCGATGCGCTCTCGAGATTCGCCGAGCTCCTCCAGCATCGCTGCCGCCCGTTCGGCGGACGACGCGGGTTCTGCTTCAGGTTCAGGGTCTTGGGCCTGCGCCGTGGCAACCAGCGCAAGCAAAACCATGAGGGTGAGCAGCGCGGCCCGATCAAGCGCCCAAACGCGCGCGACCGCACCAATGGGTGAAAAGCTTGACAGAGACTTAGGACAGCGGGAACGCACGATGCGATAGTAACAAAATGCCTGCCCGGACCCTGTTGCTGACCCTGTTGCTGCTGCTCGCCGCGTGCGGCAACCAGGAAAAGGCGTGGGAACTGGCCGAACGCGAGGACACGAACCAGGGCTACCTGGAATTTCTCGCGAAGTACCCCGACGGTGACAACGCAGACCGCGCGCGCACGCGCATGCTGGAACTGAAAGAGCTGCGCGGCTGGGAGCGTGCCCAGTTTCGCGACCGGATCGAGAATTACCAGCGCTTCCTGGAGCAGTATCCCGACAGCGAGAATGCCCCGGCTGCCGTGGCCCGCATCTATGAGCTCGAGCGGGATGCGGCCTGGGCCGCGGCTCAGGATGCCGGTGACGCCGGGACGCTGCAAACCTTCCTGGCGGTGTACCCGGATGCCCCGCAGGCCTGGGAAGCAGAGCAGCTGCTGGCCTCGCTGACGCCCGAGGAACCAGAACCGCCGGCGCCACCCCAGGAACGTCCTGGCAATTTCCGCCTGCAGCTGGGGGCATTCCGCACGGCCGCGGCCGCCGAAACGGAAGTTCGCCGGCTCGCACCCCTGTTCGAGAAGATTTTGCCGGGGCCGGTGCGCATTGTGACGCCGGTGGAACATCGCGGAAGTTTCTTCCTGCTGCAGAGCGCGCCGGTCAATGGACAAGAAGCCGACGAAGCCTGCCGCGCGTTGCGGGAGGCCGGCCAGGCCTGTTTGCGCATCAACCGCTGAGTGCGGTTTGGCAGGGTCGCGGCAGCCATCCAGCCGGCCCGCTACAATGCGCCAATGGCCGCCGTCAGCACTGATCTCGCCGACCTTCGCCGGGAATACCGCAACCGCCCCCTGCACCGCGCAGACCTGGACCCGGACCCATTCATCCAGTTCGACCGCTGGTTTCAGGAAGCCGGCAAAGTCGAAGCCATGGACACGAATGCGATGAGCATTGCCACGGTGGGCCCGGACGGGCAGCCATCGCTGCGCACGGTGCTGCTGAAGTATTACGGTGAAGAAGGCTTCGTGTTCTACACCAACCTCGGTAGCCGCAAGGCCGTCGAAATCGACAATAACCCACAAGTCGCATTGCTCTTCTACTGGCATGAAGTGCACCGGCAGGTGAAGATCCTGGGTGAGGCCGTGCGCAACACCATTGCCGAGGACACGCGCTATTTCATGCGCCGTCCGCGCGACAGCCAGCTCGGCGCGTGGGTCTCAAGGCAGAGCAGCCTGATTTCCGCCCGTTCGGTGCTCGAGAGCAGGTTCACGGAAATGAGAGAGCGTTTCGCGAAAGGCGAGGTGCCGTTACCCAGCTTCTGGGGCGGCTACCGCGTGGTGCCGGATTCCATCGAGTTCTGGCAGGGCCGCGAGAACAGGCTGCACGATCGTTTTCGCTACGATCGAGATGACGACGGGTGGACCATCTGCCGACTGGCCCCGTGACGTTCGCATAAGCCCCAATGATGTTTCGCAGTCGACTGCCCGGCGCCTCGCTCGCCATATGCCTGCTGGTCCTCACCGGCTGCGCCACCGTCAACTTCGATGCACCGAAGGAGCCGTCGTACTCGGTCTGGCCCGCGAACGACACCTACCTGGCCAGGCGGACGGCGGGGCTTGCCGATCAGACCCCGGACCGGGGCGGGTTTTACGATCTCGGCGATGGCGTCGACGCGCTGGCGGCCCGCTACGTGCTCGCGCGACGCGCCGAGCGCAGCATCGATACGATGTACTACCTGGTCAAGCAAGACCCCGTCGGTGCCTTGTTCATTCTCGGTCTACTGGAAGCGGCCGATCGCGGCGTGCGGGTCCGGGCGCTGGTGGACGACGCGGAACGCTCCAAGAATTCTCGCGTTATTGCGCTCAACGGCCATCCCAACGTGGAGATTCGCGTCTTCAACCCCTTCGCGCCCGGCGCGCCACGCTGGTGGAATGCCGTGACCGATTTCCGGCGCATCAACCGGCGCATGCACAACAAGGCCTTCATTGCAGACAACGAAATCGCAATCATCGGCGGGCGCAATATTGCCGGCGAATACTTCGGTGCGAACGCCGACGTGATGTTCGCAGATGCCGATGTCGGGTGCGTCGGGCCGCTGGTCGGTGAATTGTCGGCCATGTTCGACGAATACTGGAACCATCGACTTGCCGTACCCGTGGAAACGCTGGCAAGGGGTCCGGATGATCCGGAAACCACTCTGCGCGAGGTGCGCCGGGAGATACTCGAGGACCGCAAGAGGCTCCGGGACGGGCCCTACCAGCGCGCGTTGACCCGGGCCATATCCGATACGGTCGCCGTCACACCAGACCAGGTTCGCTGGAAGCCCTATCGACTCGTCTACGACAACCCGGACAAGGGATTGAAACGCCGCCCTGATGACATCAAACCGCTCATCACACCACAGCTGCTCGAGTTTGCGCGGCAGGCGGAAGAGGAACTGATCATCCTGTCGCCCTACTTCGTGCCACGCAAGGAGGGCATGCAGCTATTTCGCGACCTGCGTGCGCGTGACGTAAAGGTAAAGGTCATCACCAACTCACTCGCCTCTACCAACCAGGTCCTCGTGCACAGCGGTTATGCGCCGGTGCGCAAGCGACTCCTGAGCATGGGCGTGCAGCTCTATGAGATCAATCCGACCGCCACGGAATTAAAGGAGGCCCGCGACGACGTGCGCGCCGGTGCCGGCACGCTGCACGGCAAACTCTTTCTTGCAGACCGAAAACGCGTGTTCATTGGCACCTTCAACTTCGATCCCCGTTCGGCGTACATCAACACCGAAATGGGCGTGATCATCGGAGACGAAGAGCTGGCTACGGATTGGGCCGAACGCATCGTCGCCGCGCTGCCCAACGTAACTTACGAAGTGACTATGAACGACAAGGCCGCGCTGCGGTGGACGAGCACGGTCCAGGGAGAGACAAAAACACTGAAGCGGGAGCCGGAAACCAGCTTCTGGAAACGCTTTGGCGTGAATTTCCTGCGCATCTTCCCGATCGACGATCAACTATAGACGGAGTTGAGAATCGGGGATCCGCTTTACGGGTCTGTGCCCTGCTGTTTCCCTGGTTGCGGGCCAGTGGCGAACGGCGATCCGGAAGAGGCGCCGCAGGTGGCGGTTGTCGGGGAACCGGCTCAAGATTCCGTGGTCCTAAGCCTTTCGTGGCGCCACACGAACGAAGAACGGGCGATTCTGGCATCACGGGGAGGGAAGCATGTCTACCGCTGCAGGAAGCCGCCCATGAATGCCATGTCACTGGCCATCGGTGCCGGCGCGCTGCTGTTGTACTCGCTGATCTCGGGGCGGCTGCAGGGGACCATCATCACCGCGCCGCTGGCGTTCGCGGCCTTTGGTCTCGCCGTCGGCACGGGTGGCTTCGGCGTCGCGGAGCTGGATTTCGAGCACGGGGCGATCCACGTGGTGGCGGAACTCACGCTGATCCTCGTGCTGTTCACGGATGCCGCGCGCATCGATCTCCGCTGCGTGCGCCGCGACCACAACCTGCCGGTGCGCATGCTGCTGGTGGCGCTGCCGCTGGCCGTGCTCGTCGGAGCCGTCATCGCCAAGTGGCTGTTTCCGTCCATCATGATCTGGGAGGCCGCGTTGCTGGCTGCACTGCTCGCGCCCACCGATGCGGCGCTTGGGCAGGCCGTGGTGTCGTCCAAAGACGTGCCCGTGAGGATTCGCCAGGCACTGAACGTGGAGAGCGGTTTGAACGACGGCATCGTGCTGCCCGCCGTGCTGCTGTTCGCCGCGCTGGCCAGCGCCGGGCAAGAGACCGCGTCGGCCGGCTCCTGGGTGCAGTTCGTATTGCTGCAGCTCACCCTCGGCCCGCTCACGGGCGTGGTGCTCGGTTACCTGGGCGCGCGCTTGCTGGACACGGCCGCCGAACGCGGCTGGGCCAGTGCCGCCTACCAGGGCATCGGGATACTGGCGATGGCCGTGCTGACCTATCTCGTGGCAGAACTGCTGGGCGGCAACGGCTTCATCGCCGCCTTCATCGGCGGCATGGTGTTCGGCAACTGCCTGCGCCATCCCTGCACCTTCCTGTTCGAGTTCATGGAAACGGAGGGGCAGCTGCTGATGCTGATCACTTTCCTGGTCTTCGGCGCAGCCCTCCTGCCCGAGGCTATCGAACACTTCCACCCGGAGTACGTGGTCTACGCGCTGCTCAGCCTGACCGTGATCCGCATGGTCCCGGTGGCGGTATCGCTGATCGGTGCCCGGGTCCGCCTGCCGACACAGCTGTTCCTCGGCTGGTTCGGCCCGCGGGGGCTGGCGTCGATCCTGTTCGTGCTGCTGGTGATGGAAGAAGCCGACGTGCCCAATCATGAAATGCTGTTATCGATCACGATGATTACCGTCGCACTGAGCACGCTGCTGCACGGGGTGACCGCCGCACCGTTCGCAAAGCTGTACGGCGGGATGACCCAGCGCATGGGTGAGTGCGCGGAGAACCAGCCGGTGCCGGAACTTCCGTTGCGCGAAGGTCCGATGCCGGCGATCAACGACTGATACGGGACGGGACTGATGAACAAAATAGCCATCAAGAAATGGGACGAGCTTGCCGACCGGGAGCCCGAACATGCGCTGGTTGCTGACGTCGACCTGGTCGTGGTGCGTTTCGACGATGAGGTGAGCGTGCTGTACGGGCGCTGCGCCCACCGCGGGGCGCTGATGGCCGACGGTCACGTGCGGGGCCAAAACCTGATCTGCGGCGTGCACGACTGGGACTATCGCCTGGACACCGGGGTCAGTGAGTACAACAACAGCGAGACGCTGCCGAAATTCTCTGCCTGGATCGAGGACGGCCAGGTGCTGGTAGACGAAGACGAGATTGCCGCCTGGGCGAGTGAACATCCGCAGCCTTTTGATCGCGACGCCTACCAGGGTGCCTACCAGGACCCCACCGGCACGGCGGATGAGCCCTACGTGAAATACATCCGCAAGCTCGCGGACGAGGGGTTGAGCAAGACCGGGCATCACGGCCCGGCCTCTGCGATGGGCGTACCGCGCGACCAGCTGCCGAAGTGGGATGACCTGCAGTTCGTCGTCGGCCAGTTGCACAAGCTGCCCTTGCTGGACGAGGAAGACGTCGGCACCGACATCGTGATCGGCCCGGGTGCGAAGAAACCCCTGCGCCTGGACATTCCGCTGTTCGTGTCCGACATGAGTTTCGGCGCGCTGTCAGAGGAAGCGAAAATCGCGCTGTCCAGGGGTGCGGAACTCGCGGGCACCGGCATCTGCTCCGGCGAGGGCGGCATGCTGCCGGAGGAGCAGCAGGCGAACACGCGCTATTTCTATGAGCTCGCGTCCGCCCGCTTCGGTTTTTCCTGGGACAAGGTCAACAAGGCGCAGGCCTTTCACTTCAAGGGCGGCCAGGGCGCAAAGACCGGCACCGGCGGTCACCTGCCGGGCAACAAGGTGAAGGGCAAGATTGCCCAGGTGCGTGAACTGGCGGAAGGTCAGTCGGCCATCTCTCCGGCGCGCTTCCCGGAGTGGAGCACACACGACGAATTCCGGGATTTTGCCGCCGAGGTGCGCGAGCAGACCGGCGGTATCCCGGTGGGCTTCAAGCTGTCGGCGCAACACATAGAGAAAGATATCGACGCGGCGCTCGACGTGGGCGTGGACTACGTGATCCTCGACGGGCGCGGCGGCGGGACCGGCGCGGCCCCTTTGATCTTCCGCGATCACATCTCGGTGCCGACAATTCCGGCCCTGGCACGGGCGCGCCGGCACCTGGATCGCTGCGACGCCGGCGACGTGACGCTGATCATTACCGGCGGGCTGCGCCACCCGGCCGACTTCGCCAAGGCCATGGCACTGGGCGCCGACGGCGTCGCGGTATCGAACGCCGCCATCCAGGCCATCGGTTGTCTTGGCATGCGCGCGTGTCACACGAACAACTGCCCGGTGGGTATCGCCACGCAAAAACCGCAACTGCGTGCGCGCCTGCCGGTAGACATCGCGGCGGAACGGCTGGCCCGGTTCTTCCAGGCCACGGTCGAACTGATGACCGTCGTGGCGAGAGCCGCCGGCCATCGCCACCTGAACGAGTTCAACGCGGCAGACCTGACGACGTTCAACTCCGACATGGCACAACTGACCGGCGTCGCCTACGGCGGCGTGTCACCGGTAACCGGAGACAACAGCGCATGAACAACGAAAATTTCCCGGTATTGGATCCAGACGCTATCGCGGCAACGCGAGATGCTCTCCACGCTTACTCGCAGGTGCTGGGCAGCTGGCCCGAAGCCTGCCGGCCCCGCCGCAAGCACTGGTGGCACATCAGCCTGAGACCCACCGTCCGTGGCTTGTCCACCGGACTCGTCCACGCGACTGTCGATTTCGAACTGCAACTCGATCTGCGCGCGAGCGTGCTGAGCGGCCAGGTGGCCGGTGGCGGCGAGCTCCGTGAATCTCTCCAGGGGCAGTCGGCCGCGGAACTGGCGGATTTGACAACGGCCTTCCTCGTTCGCGAAGGCGTGTCCCCGGATTTGGCGCCCGACGCTGACACATCGCAGGAATGGACGCAGGCGTGGTCCGGCTATCAGCCCGACACCGCCGCGGCTATCGCCCGAGCCTGGACCTCGATTGCCGGCGCGATGGCAACCCTACGCGCCGGTATCCCGGAAGAGACCAGCCCAATCCAGCTCTGGTCGCATCATTTCGACCTGGCGATGGTCTGGCTGCCGGGCGAGAAAATTCCCGGCCAGGATCCAGCCGACGAAGAACATTCTGACAAGCAGATGAATTTCGGCTTCACGCTGGGCGATGCCGGCATCCCGGAACCGTATTTCTACGTCACCGCGTACCCCCAGCCAGACGCGTTGCCCAACCTCCCATTACCCGACGGCACAACCTGGCATACCGAAGGTTTCAGCGGCGCGGTATTGCTCTACCGTGACCTGTTGGAACAGGCCGAACCGGAGCGCTACCTGCTCGACCTGTGGCGCACTCTGGTGGCGGCCGGCCGCGAGCATCTGCTCGAGAAATCCTAGTCGGTCCCTGGATCGGGCGACTGCTATCGGAGAACGCCCAAATGGGCGCTGCGCTTTCTTCGTTGGTGTTGATGACGCTATCGTTCAGCCGGGCACTAGCGGCCGATCGCGTAGTAGGCGGCTACCCGGTCGACGAGTATCTTGAACTTGCGCTTCTGGAAGCCGCGGATGTCTGCCCACGGCGACAGGTCCAGCCGGCCTGAGACCAGGAAACTAGGCGTGCCGTTGTCCATCTCTGCATTCACCGCCTGCATCAGGCCTTCCCAGAATTCGCGGCGTTCGCGAATCTGGATGATCGGGCCCATGGACGGCGCTGCCTTGAAGCCGCCCTTGCCGGGCAATGGCACCAGGTGTGCACCGATCACCTGCTCCAGCCCCTCGCGCTCCGCCAGCCCTTCTATGGCCTTTAGCGACTCGACGGCGTTGTAGAAATGAAAGTCCGCCACCTGCGGGTCCCACGGCAGGTAACCGCCGCCGGCCGGCCGCGGCGTCACGAGGTCGACCGTGTAGATCATCCTGTGCGGACGCGGAATCATGACCACCAGGCACGTGCCGTGACTGGGCCCGAAGTAGTGCAGGTCCAGAGACTGGCCGCCCAGTTTCACCTTGTACGTGTTCTTGAAAGTGATATCCGGCGGCACCACGTCGGCATTCGGCGATTCGCGCCACACCTGCACGCAGCGCTTGTGGGCCACGAAACGGGCGCCCTCGTCCTTGAAGATCTGCCCGCCGCGTGCGTGGTCCCAGTGGGCGTGGGAATAGACCACGAATTTCACGGGTAATTCAGTGACAGCCGATATGGCCTTTCGGTACTCCGCGGCCGCCTCAGGCGACTGCGGGTCGGTCACGATCACACCCTTCGGCGTCACCATGAACAGGCTGCGATAGGGCCCGTAGCGGAAGGTATACAGCCCGTCGGCCAGCTGCTCCGTCTCGCTGAACGGAATGCCCGGGGGTATCAGCTGGGCGGTGGCGGAGCCGGCAATCAGACACAACAGCAGCGCGAAGACTGCGATCAATCCGCCGCTCCGGGCCCGATGTTCCTGAACGGCGTTGTGGTGGCCTGTTCCGCACCGGCCGGGGCGCCGGGCTGCGGCACTCCGACGGCATCCACAGCCTCCATGTAAACGTGCACGTCACGCTGCGGGAAGGCGATGGTGATCCCGGCCTCCTTGAACTTTTGGTCGATACGAGTCAGCACGTCCGTCTGCGACGACAGTCGCTCGGACGTTGAGCCAATGAATATCCGCAGCCCCAGGTTCAGGGAGCTATCGCCAAACTGCTCGAAGTGGACGAAAGGCGCCGGTTCATCCAGTACAGTCGGGCATTCGTTCGCTGCCTCCACCATAAGGGCCATGGCTTTCTCCGTGTCGCTGCCGTAAGCGACGCCGACCACGATCGTCATACGGGTCATCGTATCGCCCAGGGTCCAGTTCAGCAGCCGCCCGGTGATCATCTCCTTGTTGGGAATGACCAGTTCCTTCTGCTCCCAGTCGCGGATGGTCGTCGCCCGAATTCGAATCTTGCTCACGGCACCGCTAGCGTCCCCGACGGTAATAATGTCCCCCACCCGGATCGGGCGCTCAAACAGCAGGATCAGGCCGCAGATGAAATTCGCGACGATTTCCTGCAGCCCAAAGCCGATGCCGACGCCGAGGGCCGCGGCCAACCAACCCAGCTGGGAGGCACGGACGCCGAGCAGGCTGAGTATCACGACGACCACGACCGCAGTAATCGCGTACTTCGTCAATGTCTGTACGGTGTAGCGCCCGCCCGCGGTGACGCTGCCCTGCTTCAGAAGAATGATGTTCAGCAACGACGGCAGGTTAGTGGCGAGCACGTAGCCGCCGATCCCGACGACGGCCACCAGCAACAGGTCCTCCAGCGTGACCGGAACAAGCTGCTCCACCCCATTCACGAGCGCGGTCTTGTTCCACAGGCTAATGCGTTCGAGGACCCCGAAGGCCGGCAGCACCTTGCCCCATACCGCGGCAAGCCCGAGCACGACCAACAGTAAGACGGTCGCGTTCAGCAACTGCCGGCTGTCCGTGTCGAGGGCCACCAGGTCGATTTCGGGTTCACCGATATCGCCCTCCTCGGATGGTTCAGCATCTTCCGCCTCGCCGGCGCGCCTCGCGCGGGCGGCTTCGAGCGCCGCCACGGCCTTGTTGTAGGCGAGGCGCCGATTCGTCATCAACAGCCACCGACGCACGAGAGCGGCGCCCAGCCAAATAGCCGTGATCAGCCAGATGGACTCGAACAGGCTGGCGGCGAGTTGCTGGGTCGTGTAGTCGTAACCAAAATAGGACAGCACCATGAACGCGACAGGCACCAGCACGGCCAAGGGAAACCACAGGTAGCGCCAGCGCCACCAGCGGCTTTCGGGATGGGCGGCGAACACATCCTTCGCGGCACCCCGGGTGGGATGGCCGATGCTAATGGCCAGCCACACCAGGGTCACCATCAACGCGAAGAAACTCATGTTGGTGAGCACTCCGCCAAAACCGCCAGTCAATTCGTCCGTCGTGTTGGAGGTGCGAAACACGAAGAAGATCGGGAATGCGATCGCGATGAAGATCCGGAGCTGCCGGCGCACCTTCTTGAGCACATCCCGGTTCCAGCCGAAGTGACGGCCCGCAACTCCTTTCTCGCGGAGCAGCTCCAGCACCAGCAGAGGAAATGCGACCCAGATGGCGACTTCGACCAGGGCCTGGCCGATAGCCGTCGCAAAGGTTGAACCGAAAGGCGCAGTGGCCAGACCACCGCCGACCGCGCCGAGCAGCAATGGCAGGGGGGCTGCCAGCAGCACGGAATAGCCCACAGCCTGGAAGGTGGGCGCCATCGAATCGTCGCGAATACGGCCTACCTTCTCACCACACTCGACCAGACCCTGACTGAAGCGCCGGCTACGCAACGCCAGCACGATGCCCACGATCACGAGCAACAGGTAAATCGGTGCTTCCAGTGCACGCACCAGCGCGAGGCTGACGGTTTCCAGCCAGGGCGCCGGCGCCAGGTAGCGCGCAATTTCGCGCGGCAATTTCGCCCATTGGGCGGCGTCCACGCGCGCCGTACTTCTGACCCACAACAACCGTTCCGTCAGGAACTGATCGTAAGCGGAAATGCTTTCGGACAGCCGCTTCAGCGCATCATCCAGTTCATACAGGCGCCTCTGTAACAAGTTGTCGTTGGCAATGGTCCGCTCGAGCAAAGTCCGGCCCGTCAGGACCAGGTCCCGCAGTTCCGCTCGCTCCGCCGCATCCAGCTCAGCAATGCCTTGCTCAACCAGTCTCCGATCCAGGTAGGCGTCCACGTCGCGAAGATCGCGGCGCCTTTCCTCGGCCTCGACCAGGCGCACGGCGACCGCTGAAATCGATCGGCTCACCACCCGGCGCTCAGACGCAAATTCCCGGGCGCTGGGAAATCGCGACCGCTCTTCGATAATCGACAGGCCGATGGGCGCGCCAGTAGCTTCCAGCTCCAGCTTGCGCCGCGCGTCGCGAAACGCCGCCTGTACCTGGGCCGTCGCAGGCCGCGTGCTCTCGCGTCTGGCCAGGCGCTCCAGTTCTTCCACCTGCATCTGCAGCCGTTCGACCAGTCGCAGGTTCGAATCCGCCAGCTCGCGCAGCAGCGGATCATCTGTCGTCGCGCTGTCCAGCGCTGCCTGCGCCTGCGCGATGGCTCGTTCGGCCTCGGTACGGCGACGCTCGTTGACCAGCTCGCGCAGCGCGTCCCCACGCCTGTTCATCCTGTCCAGACTCTGCGCCTGCTGGTCTCGCTGTGCTTTCAGCAAGTCGTTGCGGGCGGTGTAACTCAGCAACTCGCGATCGAGCATCGTGATCTCGGCTTGCACCGCCTCGAGCCGAGTGGCTCGCGCCCATCGGCTGGCCTCCGCAAACTGCGCAGACTGTTCACCGGCCGGCTGTTCGCCCGTCTGGCTCGCGAGATCGGCTACCTGGGCACGCGCCGCGGCAATGCGCGCGCGCGCGGCCGCAGGCCGCGCGCCCTCGGACTCGAGCCTGGCCTCCAGCACGGTCAGCTTCGCTTCCACCGCCGTCTGGTTGGCCAGTTCCTCGTCCAGCCTGCGCTCCAGTTCCTCGGTTCGCGTTGACCCGGAAACGCGCAGGCTAGCGACCGGATCGTCATCACGCCTGCGTTCGATCGTCGCGAGTATTTTCTCGGTTTCGCGCGGCGCACTTCGATTGGCCTCGCGAAACTCCGCGGTGGCCTCCTCGTTGGCGCGCGTGGCTTCGATATTGTTGATGGACTGGCGGTACAGGTCGATCAGCCGAGCCTTGCTGGTCTCTTCCAGGTCGGCGGCTTCCTGCGCCGCCTTGATCCGGTTCTGCAGTTGCTCCACCGTCACCCGCGTGCCCGGCGCCTGGGCCCACGCCGGCGGCAATGCGACCAGGCACCCGAGAACCAGCAGGACGGCTACTGAGAGTCGTGTCATCGTTCTACTTGTACACTCGACAAACAATAAATTAGTGTCAGGGCTGAGTTCATTTTGGCCCCACCGTGGACTGCAGGTCTACTTTCTGGTCTTGCCCGGGTTTCATGGACACCTTCCCGTCCCCGTCCTCTTTCTCGAGTTCGGCGCGCATGCGCGGCAGACAATCGGGATGGTTCGCATTCAGCCAGGCAATCAGCCATTCGCGTACGTCGCAGCGCAGGTCCCAGGCCCTTGAAGCATCGGCTGCGGTGCACAGCACCCGGAGTGTCATGCCACGCGCATCAGCATCGGAGATCTGGACGTTCCAGAATCGTCCGTTCCAGTTGGGATGGCTCTCGATGACCGGCCGCAGCGCTTCGCGGACCTCGTCGACAGGCGTTCGGTAGTCGACCGTGACGGCGACCACCCCGGTGATGGCAGCGGTGTGCCGCGTCCAGTTCTGAAACGGCTGGTTTATGAAGTAGGTCAGTGGGACCACCAGTCGACGGTCGTCCCAGATACGCACGACGACGTAAGTCGCGCAGATCTCCTCGACGCGGCCCCATTCTCCCTCGACGATGAGTACGTCGTCGAGGTTGATCGGCTCGGTCAGCGCGATCTGGATCGACGCCAGGGCAGTCTCGACGAACGGGCGCGCGGCGAGGCCGATGACCAGGCCTGCAACGCCCGCCGAGGCGAGAAGCCCGGCACCGATCGCACGAATCGCGGGGAACGTGGTCAGAACCGCACCGGCCGTCACGATAATAACCAGCAGGATCAGAACCCGCGTGAGCACCCGAAACTTCGTGTTGACGGCACGCGCCTTGCGGTTGTCTTCGACCTCCATCTGATAGCGGCGCTCGACGACCCGGCGCGCCACCTGTGTGACGGCAACGGTGAGCCAGCCCACCGAGATGATCACGGCGATAGTCACGCCGTGCCGAATCGCCTCGACAGCGGTTTGCTCAAAACGCGTGGCAGGGACCGACGCCAGGACTGCCGCCGCGGGAAGTCCCAGCAGTAACGGTCCGTCGACCGCGTTCAGGTCGGCGTCGATCCATTCCTTCCAGCGATAGCGACCAAGCCACCGCACCAGCAACATCACGCCTTTGACGACGAGCCAGACGGCGGCGAAGACAATCGCCATCCACACGGTCGCGTTGATGTCGGTGTTCTCGAAAAGCAGTGGCATCTTCATGGTGGGTTCGGCCAGCGGGCTATGCAACGCCAGTGACGTTCCCGCATTGAGTGGTCCAGCTTCGGTGTTAGTTTACGCAGATTTCGCTGACTCGGTAATTCCTCAGCATGCCAAATGACCTAGGTGTTTTTCCGCATGGGCTGGTGTCGGGGCTTCACTAAAATCTGACGCTACGTCAAAATAGAGGCAGTGCGGGTGAGCTATAGATGCTCACTAGTGGTCCGTGTCGACAGTCAGAACGACGACACAATCCTCCGGGTTATGTTCCCAGCTGAGATCGTCGCCTGGGTTCAGGATGACGCGACCTTCGTTGATGTTCGGGGATAACAAACCAATCGCGAGTTCGCCCTGCAGGTTCGCGGTCGCCGACACCTCGCCAAAAAGCACGTGAGCGCCCTCAGCCTGCGACTTCAGCTTGCGCAACGCGATATGGGCGCCCGAAGGATGCACCAGCGCGCGATAGACACGGCGCAGGGACGGCGCCAACGCCACCTGCGATAACACGTAACTGACTGCCATCGGACTCAGCATGACGTCGGTGGCCCTTTTGCCAAAGAGGGGAAGGTTTTCCTCCTCCAGGATCTCGACCGTCACGTGAGGCCCGCCCTTCATTGACGGCATCATGCCGAGGGTGACACACGCAGACAGGGTGGCTGCGTCGGCGACCGCCTCGTCACCGAGTCGTTCGCGGGCAACAAGAATAATGTTGTCGTACGTCTCAGGAGCGAGCGATTCCAGCTCATCTGGATCCAGGAAGTTGGCCGTCCGGTAACGAACCGCCTCGTAATCCATGGCGGCCAGCGCGTCTTCCCGTTGAGCCCCCGGGGCAATGCTGACGATATCGATTTCGCGAACGGCGTCCGGATAGTAGAGCAACTCCTGTACGAGTAGCGGCACCTTTCGGCTCCAGCCAAGAATCAGGATTCGACGCGCGACGGTGCCATCGTCGCCAAGCTTAATGGGGGTCGATGTCAGATCCTGCGGTGTAGCGCCCGCCTCGATCTGACAATCCTCGTAGCGCTGGGCAATGAAAATAAGCTGATCGCCCTGACTCACAACCGTGTCTGGGGGCGGATTCAGGCGAACGGTTTGTGTCGACCCACGAAACAATCCAATCAGCGTCGAATCGCCTGCACCAGCCCGCAGCTCGGTGAACGATGCCTCGAGGCCATCCCGCATCGCGTGTACAAACAGCGAATTACCCTCGTTGATCGATAGCAGCTCGGCATAGACACCCCAAAGCCCCGGTTCCAGCGCGGATTGCGCCAGTATCCGTGCCACACTCTGGTCCGCATCTACGGCTTCCAGCGGGCCCGCGTAGGCGGCCTTGGCGACTTGCCTGCGGTTAGCGTTATAGAATGCTGCGACGGCCTGCGGGCACCTGTCGTTGTCTCCCGCGTGATGTGAAATAGAGGCTAACGCCTTGACCGCTTCTGCGTCACTGACGCCGGGACGAGCGATCGCAAAATCGGCACCAGGCAGGATAATCGCTGCCGCGGTACGAAATGATGCGCGTTCGAGGCCATCGAGATGCAGCGGACTCCCGTTGCGCAATATGACACGGCGATCGTCCCAATAAGCTCCCAATGCCGAGCGCAGCGTGTCGCGAAGGCTGACGTCGACTGCCTCGGCCAGGATCACGATTCGCAGGGTGGCAGCGTCGTGCTTCTTCAGAAAGCGTGATACCCGACCTTTCGTCCTGAGCAACTCGAGCACGATGTAAGGCGTCCGATGATTCCAGCCCAATATGAGTATGTGATCACTAATGCGGAGTTCAGACAGTCCTGCCTCTACTCGTTCAATCCAGGCGTTCATCCACTGCGTCATGATTGCAATCAGCAATCCGAGAAACAGCACGTAACCCAAAACTGTCACGGCCGTTGAGACGGAGCGACTCACCACGCCCTCGTCATCGCCCAGGTAGCCGGGATCGCTGAGCCGCAAGAACGCCCACCAGACGGCGCCACTCAATTCTTCAAACTGCGGATCGAGTAACCGGACCACCACACCGGCGATCACCGCCACCGATAAGACGATCAGGACAGCAGCCAACAGTCGATAATGAACACCCCGTAACAACAGGCGTTCGAGGGTAAATTGCAGCCGCTTCATCATGGAACCCACGCACCCAGGCCCTGTCTGCAGGCATTATAGAGACCATTCGGTTGGCCATAGCCACGATAAGGCGCAACGGTCGCACGATCGGTGCCAGACAACGTAGAATGTCGCTGAACGACGACGCGCCGGGGTGGCAGCGCGAAATCTACGGGGAGAAAAAGAATGAAATCTGCACTGTGTTGGCCGGCTCTCGTTCTTGGGCTGTGCTCCTTCAACCTGGCATTGGCGGGTGACCCGATCCCGGCGAAAGAAGGCCTTGTCGATGCCTTCCAGGAACAGAAATATTTCTCACCCTACGCGGGGCGCAAATTTCCGGACCGGGTGTACTGGGGCGATACGCACCTGCACACGGAGCTGTCCATGGATGCCGGTGCCTTCGGTGCACGGCTAGGCCCGGAAGACGCGTATCGCTTTGCCCGCGGTGAAGAGGTCACGTCTTCCACCGGGCTCAAAGTCCGGCTGTCGCAGCCCCTGGACTTCCTGGTCGTCGCGGATCATTCCGACAACATGGGCTTCTTTCCGGAACTCCTGGCCGGCAATCCGCAATTCCTCGCCGACCCGACCGGACGACGCTGGTACGACCTGATTCAGAAAGGCGGCCAGGATGCGGTACAGGTCGCCATCGACGTCATCGTCGCGTTCTCCCAGGGCAGCTTCCCACCGGCGCTCGCGTCGTTGCCCGGCACGCCAGCCTACCGGGCCGCGTGGGAAGTGATGATCGACGCGGCGGAAAAATACAACGACCCGGGCAACTTCACCGCGTTCATCGGCTACGAGTGGACGTCGAACACCGGGGGCAACAACCTGCACCGGGTGGTGATCTATCGCGACGGCGCGAACAAGGCCAGCATGATGGAGCCATACACCACGCTGAAGCCACTGGGCAGCGACAATCCGCGCGACCTGTGGAACTGGCTGCAGACCTACGAGGACAAGACGGGTGGCCAGATCATGGCCATTGCCCACAACGGCAACCTGAGCAACGGCATCATGTTCCCGCTGCGCGATTCCTTCACGAACAAACGCCTGGACCGCGCCTATGCCGAGACGCGCAGCCGCTGGGAGCCCTTGTACGAGGTCACGCAGATCAAGGGTGACGGCGAAACGCACCCGCTGCTGTCGCCGGAGGATGAGTTCGCCGACTACGAGACCTGGGACCAGGGCAACCTGGACCTGAGCGTGCCCAAGGAAGACGACATGCTGCAGTTCGAATACGCGCGTTCCGCATTGCAGATCGGCCTGCAGCTCGAAGAGGAACTCGGCGTAAATCCCTACCAGTTCGGCATGATCGGCGCCACCGACAGCCACACCGGCCTGGCCACGGCGGAAGAAGAGAATTTCTTCGGCAAGCATTCCGGCACGGAGCCGAGCCCGGAACGCTACAAGCACCCGATGGGCGAAACCCCGAACGGTCGCTACGAGAGCTGGGACATGGTCGCGTCGGGGCTCGCGGCGGTTTGGGCCCGGGAAAACACCCGCGAGGCGATCTTCGACGCGATGATGCGCAAGGAGACCTACGCGACCACCGGGCCGCGCATGCTGGTGCGGTTCTTCGGCGGCTGGGACTTCACTGAAGCAGACACCCAGAGCCGCCTGCCAGCGAACGCCGGCTACAGCCGCGGCGTGCCGATGGGCGCCACGCTGCCGCCTGGCGAGAACGGCAAAGCGCCGAGCTTCCTGGTGGCGGCGCTGAAAGACCCGATTTCCGGCAACCTCGACCGGATCCAGATCGTGAAGGGCTGGATCGACAGCAATGGCAACCAGCAGGAAAAAGTGCACGACGTGGCATGGGCGGGTGACCGCATTATTGGCGTGGACGGCAAACTCCGGCCCGTGGGCAACACGGTGGACGTTGCCACAGCCACGTGGACCAACACGATCGGCGCACCGGAACTGATCGGGGTGTGGACCGACCCGGACTTCGACCCGGCAGAACCGGCCGTCTACTACGCGCGGGTCCTGGAGATCCCGACGCCGCGCTGGACTGCTTACGAGGCGGCTCGCTTCGGTATCACGCTGCCGGCCGACGTGCCGATGACGACGCAGGAACGCGCCTACACGTCACCGATCTGGTACAAGCCGGAGAAGTAAGCACTGTGCGGCTACAGCCGGAACAGGAACTCCTGCATGCCATTGCCCAGCAACATCGCGCGCTCGATGGTGTAGGCCGGCAGGCACAGCCGCAGGTCTTCCGGCGTGTAGCGCGGGGCGGGGCGCAATTCCGTGCACGCCGCGACGTTCACCAGGCTGCCGTCCGCGTCAGGCACGTAGTGTCCGGGTTCCACGGGCATCTGGGGTTCGGCATAGTAGATCAGCGCGTGCGCGAGCGTGCCAGGGCGCGCGCGCTCGGCCACCTGCGCCATCAGCATGCGCAACGCCTCACGGTTCAGGTAATTCGGCGTATCCCAGCAAAGCACCAGGTCGACCGGCTCCGACAGCAGGGCGGGTAAAGCACCCTCCGCCACGTGCTGGAGCGCTTCGCGGTCGAGATCGCGATTCAGGAGTTCCAACTCCTGGGCGACTTCGGCAATTTCCACGCGACACCGGTGGCCACCGAACAGGGTGATGACCTGCGGGCACACCTTGCCCAGGTCCAGCACGACGCAGCGCTCGTCCTCCGGCACGCCTTCGATCAGCGTGCGGAACAGCGGTGCGTTAAACGGCGCGGGGCCCGCAAGCTCCGTGCGTGCAGCCGACCGGGCGAGCGACCCGATCATGCCGAGCACTCAACGCAGAGACACTGCACTTGCTAATGCCGGTTCAGGTTTTTGCGGCTGCGGCTGCTTCCGCGCTCGCAGGCTTCGCACTCGCGATGGGTGCTGCCTGCGCGGCGCCTTTGCCGTTAGCCGACTTTGGGGTCGTGCGCGGCGCCTGCGTGGCTTCACCCAGTGCCGACTTCACGGCCTCCGGATCCATTTCAATGGAACCCTTGAAGCGGGCACCGTCTTCCAGGCTGACGCGGGGCGAAATGATGTTGCCCTGCACTTTCGCCGACTTGCGCACACTGATGTGCTCGGCTCCGTACAGGTCACCCTCTACGGTGCCTTCCACCGAGACCGACTTTGCGTACACGTCGGCCTTGATCTTGCCTTCCTGGCCGATGGTCACGGTATTGTTGTTCAGCCGAATGGTGCCGTTGACCTCGCCCTCGATCCGCAGGTCTTCCTCCCCCTGGAGGTCACCATTGATACGAATCGAACGCCCGATGGCGGCGACACCCTGACTCACATTGCTAGACGACATGGCCGGCTCCTTTCTGTCTGTGTTGGCCCAGCTTTCCTGGTGAACCTGTTCTTCCCTGCCCCCGTCGGGCGACTCTTTCTTGCCACGCTCGAACATGACGCTCCCCTCCTGGTTGTCGATGCGACGTCTTTTTCTTGGCCCCGCCGGGGCGGTTTCTATCGTCCGCGTTAGGTAGACGGCCAGCCCGTTTTTCTAATGATGTTCGGCCGTTAGGCGACATATTACCAAGAGTTGGCATGAATGGGGACCGAGGTCGACGGGGCCCCGCGAGCCTCCCGGGCAGACCCGAAAGCAGTCCCCCGAGCCGCCGTTGAAGCCGGCGGGAGGCATAGTTTGCGGCACCGGCACTTGCGATCGGCAGGCCTCCTTGCGTAAGGTGGCGGCATGCCGACCACCCGCCAGCTTGCCGTTTGCTGCATCGCTCTAGCCCTGTTGCTGAGCGGGCTCCCGGGCCTGACGGCTGCGGCCAGCGATAGCGGGCACGCGGGCCTCACATCCTGTCATGCCGAGGCCGATGCCCCGGCGATGCACGATGACGGCTGCGCGATGGGCTGCGACAGCAATCCGGTGCCGGAATCCCCCATCCCGGACTGGGCACCTGGCAACCGGCGCAACACGGAAGACGATGAGCAGTCCCCGGCCTGTCCCGCGCCGGCCTTCGGCACGCCGTTGGCCGCCCAACCGGTTGCCAGTATTGCCATCGGGCCGCGCGCGCCCCCTCGGCTTGCCACGGCCACGCCCGTGGCCCGTCACGACATCCTGCGCGATTAACCTGCCGTCCCCCTGACCGGCCCCTGCCGGTTCGCCCCGGACGCGAGGATGCGTCCGGTCTTTCGTGACGACAGGACTGTTAACCATGATGTCCCGACGCAGACTGCTGCAGGCCGCCCCCGGCGCGGGCGCGCTGCTTTCGACACAGGCGTTGCTGCCCGCATGGGCATTGACCGGTGATGCGGGCGCACCTCGCCGCGAGTTTGATCTGGCCATTCGCCGCCAGGCAGTGAACATCGACGGGCAACCGGCGCGCATTGTCAGCGTAAACGGCACGCTGCCGGGCCCGCTGCTGCGCATGCGTGAAGGCGACGATGTCGTGCTTCGCGTGCGCAACGAACTGGACGAAGACAGCTCGCTGCACTGGCACGGCATCCTGCTGCCGCCGGAAATGGACGGCGTGCCGGGTATCAGCTTTCCGGGGATAAAACCCGGCACCACCTTCGAGTACCGCTTCCGCGCGCAGCAAAACGGCACGTACTGGTATCACAGCCACTCCGGGTTCCAGGAGCAGCTCGGTGTCTACGCGCCGCTGATTGTCGACCCGGCCGGTGAAGAACCGGTGCCGACCGACCGTGAACTGGTGCTCGTGCTGTCGGACTGGAGCTTCGAAGATCCGGCACGCGTGTACGCGAAACTGAAAAAGCACGGCGAGTACTACAACCGCCGGCAACCGACACTGGCGGACCTGCGCAACCGCCCGGATCAGCGCGACTGGGAACGCATGCGCATGGCGCGCAGCGACATTGCCGATATCACCGGGGTCACTTACACCTACCTGTTGAACGGCCACGGGCCCACCGACGGCTGGACCGGCCTGTTCCAGCCGGGTGAACGCGTGCGGCTGCGCGTGATCAACGCATCGGCCATGACCTATTTCAACCTCCGCATCCCCGGCCTGCCGATGACGGTGATCCAGGCCGACGGCCAGCACGTCGCGCCGGTGACTGTGGACGAAGTGCAGATCGCGGTGGCGGAAACCCTCGATGTGGTCGTGGAGCCTCGCGCCGATCGCGCCTACGCGGTGGTGGCCGAGTCCATGGATCGCTCCGGCATGGCGGTGGGACAACTCACGCCGTCGCCGGAGTTGCGCGCCGACGTGCCGCCGCTGCGCCCGCCACCGGAACGCACGATGGTGGACATGGGTCACGGCGACATGGACCACTCGGCGCACGCCGGCATGGACCATGCCGCGATGGGACACATGTCCGCGACCGATGGCGAGTCGAAAACACCTGTCAGTCCGCCGTCGTGGCAACCCAGACGCAGCCCGGGCGTGGCCAATGTGGTGACCTCACCGGTCAAGCGCATCGGCGAACCCGGCACCGGGCTGGCCGGAATCGATCACCGCGTGCTGACCTACGCCGACCTGCGCGCGCGCGAGGCCTTTTACGACCAGCGTGAAGCAACGCGGGAGATCTGGCTGCACCTGACCGGCAACATGGATCGTTACATGTGGTCTTTCGACGGTCAGAATCTCTCCGACCGCGTGGAACCGGTGCGCATGGCGCACGGCGAACGCGTGCGGCTGGTGCTTATCAATCACACGATGATGGAACACCCGATCCACCTGCACGGCATGTGGATGGAACTGGAGAACGGCCAGCTGCCGCGGCCGCGCAAGCACACGGTGAGCGTGAAGCCGGCGGAGCGCCTGTCGGTGCTGGTAACGGCCGATGCGCCGGGCAGCTGGGCCTTTCACTGCCACCTGCTCTTGCATATGAAAGCCGGGATGATGCGCACGGTCGTCGTCAGCGAGCCCTCGGCGGAGGTGAACGATGACCTCGCGTAGTTGGCCACCTTGTTACCTGGTCAGTGTCCTGGTGGCGCTGGTCGGGGTTGACGCAACCGCAACCGACATGGGCATGGGCGCGCCACCCGTGATCACCTACTTTTCGGTCGATCGCCTGGAAGGCCAGCTGCGTGACGGTAACGATGCGCTGGTCTGGGAGGCCGAAGGGTGGGTGGGCCGTGACCTGAACAAGCTCTGGTTCAAGACCAAGGGTGAAGACGTGGAAGACGAAGGCCTGGAGCAGGCCGAACTGCAGCTGCTCTTCAGCCGCGCAGTGTTGCCCTTCTGGGACCTGCAGCTGGGCCTGCGCCACGACCTCCGGCCGAATCCGTCGAAGAGCTACGGGGTAGTCGCCATGGAGGGCATGGCGCCCTATCGAATCGACGTGGAGGCCGCCGCGTTCATCAGCGAAGACGGTGACGCGTCAGCCCGACTCGAACTGGAGTACGACCTGCGCCTCACGCAACGCTGGATCCTGCAGCCGCGCGCCGAACTGGACTTCGCATTCTCCCAGGTCTCCGAGCTCGATATCGGTCGCGGCCCTACCAAGCTGGAAACCGGCCTGCGACTGCGCTACCAGGTACTGCCGGAGTTTGCCCCGTACCTGGGCCTGAACTACGAAACCGCCCTGGGCGACACGCGAGGCCTGCTCAGCGATGCCGGCGAAAGCCGCAGCGACTGGGGACTGGTGGTTGGTGTGACGGCCTGGTTCTGAGGCCGTTTTTGCCGCAACTGCGTCTCGCTACGTGCGTACCGTTTTTTGTTCGATGGCCACACTAATGATCCGACCGCCCAGACTGCTCCCATCCAGCGCATCGAGGGCCGCACCGGTCTGCAGCTCGTCCAGGCTCACAAAGCCGAAGCCCCTGCAACACCCGGTCATGATGTCAGTCGCCAGGCTGACGGACCGCACAGCACCATGTTCTGAAAACAATCGACTCAAATGCTCCGCAGTCATGTGGGGCGAAAGATTCCGCACCACCATCTTCGTCGTGCAATGGGGTTTATTCATCGACTGCGCTGATTGACGTCAGACATCCTGGTCCGGTGATGGCCGCGACTCGGGCCCGTCGGTCGCGGCAACCTCAGGGTCCGCATCTTCGACGGCGTCGCCAGGCCCCTTGGCCTTCAAGGACTTCCTGAGCGCCCGCTTCTCGGCCTTTTCCCGGCGCTTTTCTGCCTTGGCGACCTCACGTTGTCGCTTCGCATGGGTCTGGGGACTTCGTCTGGCCATATGTGATTCCAGCTATTTGCTCTGTGATGCGCACGCTAACACGGCAGCGTGCAAAAGGGTCGGACCAGGACAACCGGCTGAGAACGCTCGATTTTGTTGCCAGAAAACGGGCTGGCTCGAGCTTAAATGCCGCTTTTCGGGCCCGAAAACACCCCGCTAAGGGCGAATCGTATCCACCCGTCCTGACGGGGCTGCTGAACCACCCGATATTGGATTGCCGATATACTCGCGCGGCAGGCCAGGGCACAACTGGCCAACAGGGGAAACAGCCATGCAGATCGATATCGCTCTGGAACCGGAATTCTCCGCCAGCGAACTTGCCGAGCTTGGCGAACTCGCCGAGCGCCATGGCATTGCTACGATCTGGGTGACGAATGATCCGCAGGCGCGCGATCTATTCATGCTGTATGCCCGCGTCGCCGAGGTGACGGATCGCATTCGGCTGGGCGTGATGGCGGTGTCCCCCCTCGAGGTGCACCCGATCAAGCTCTCTGCCTCCCTGCAGACACTCAACGAAATGTCGAACGGCCGGGCCTCGATTGTCGTCGGCGCCGGTGGCGCAATCCTGGCGCACACGAAGCTGGACCTGTCGCGCCGGGTTCGGGCCGTCAGAGAATGTATCGAGATACTGAAAGACACCAACGCCGACAAGCCGCTGAACTTCAATGGCGAGCTATACCCGGCCTGGAACTTCCAGACACGCTGGGCCGTCGATGTGCCGCCACGCGTACTGGCCGGCGCCAATGGTGACCAGATGTTGCGCATGTCGGCGAGACGAGCCGATGGCGTGCATATGAGCGACATGCCGCTGCCCCTGGTCCCTGACGCTGTACAAAAGGTGACGCAGGCCCTGGAGACCCATGGCCGCCCGGTGGAAGGCTTCGAGTTCAACAATTTCTGGGCGTTTCACGTGAAGGAGGACCGGACCGAGGCCGAGCTGGAAGCGCGCAGCCGTCTCATTCTCCGCGGCATGCTCAAGCCCATGTACATCTCGCCGTTCCTGAACGACGCGGACATGCAGGTCGTTCGGGAAAACCTGCAGAGTTTCTACAAGCCTTTCTACGAACGTGAGGCTTTCTGTAAGAGCGGCGGCGTGTTCGAAAACGTGTCGGAGTCGATCGTCGATACGCTGGTCGAGAACCTGACCCTGACCGCCACGACGGCGGAACTCGATGACCGGCTCGAGGTGCTCCACGAGTTCGCATCCGCGGGGCTGACACACATCACCCTTGGCCTGCACGACAACCCCGCGGACACAATCCGACTCATCGGCGAGCGCGTTATCCCGGCCCTGCGCTAAGCGGTGCAAACCAGGCAGACAGCCTGATCCGACCCTTCTCTTCACTTGGAGACTTGAGGCTGCCAACGCCGGCCGGGAGGAAGAAACATGGCTCACCTCTATGATTTCGATGTCGAGCTCAACAATAAGGAGACCCTTCATCTGCGCGAGCTGCAAGGACGGAAAGTCCTGCTGGTCAACACGGCCAGTAAATGTGGCTTCACGCCTCAGTATGCGGGCCTGCAAAAACTGGCCGATGAACAGGCTGACAGGCTGGTCGTGATCGGTTTTCCCTGCAACCAGTTCAGCGCCCAGGAGCCCGGATCTGACCAGGAGATCGAATCCTTTTGCCAGGCAAACTACGGCGTGAGCTTTCCACTGTCGAAGAAAATCGAGGTCAACGGCAAACAGGCAGACCCCCTGTTCCAGTACGCCGCCCACGCCCTTCCCGGACTGCTTGGCAGTACCCGGATCAAGTGGAACTTCACCAAGTTCCTGTTCGACGAACACGGAGAACCCGTCAAGCGCTTCGCCCCGAAGGACGCCCCCGAAGCTATTCGGGCATTTCTCTGAAGTGCCATCCAAGACCGATCAGTGCAAAAGAGTGCAAAAGGGCCCGACCCCATTCTCGCAATCTATTGCGATGCGCCATAAAGAATTGCATTGACGATACTCATCGCCAGGTTGAATTCAGCCGTCGTGTCGACGGTACCGGGCAGACGCGTGTCGTGAATCATCACTGATTTTTCGATGTCTTCACCGGTAATCGCAAACTTCTTCTCCACATATTCGTAATCCTGATCGCTCTGATCCAGCGTCCTGCAGGTTACCGAACCCGACAGTCCGCCTATGAAGTCACGTTTCCGCTCAAAGTCACATTCGAGCACCCCTATGTAATAGGTCTTGCCGTTTTCGAGAACGGCAAAGGCGACCTTGGGTGTCACGAAATAGTTTCCAGACCAGGGATCGCGATAGGCGATCTTGTTCATCAAATAGGTGCCCGGCTCGAGAGGCCAGGCAAAGCGGCCCCCTTCATTCACTTCTCCGTTGATGCGTGCCCTGTCCTCGAGCCGAACCAGCTGCGGCTCCAATGACATCGTGAACACGCCCGAGCCGATCTTTTTCTTCTCGCCATCCTCCAGCCATTCAATTCGGCCAAACACTACCGACTGATTCGCCTGTACCTGGCGGATCTGTTCCTCAGTTTCAATGGTTGTTTCCCTCGTGACGCAACCACCCAGCGCCAACACGATAAAAACCACCCAGCAGAGGCAAACAAACCTTGCTTTTATTGACCTATACACGACATCTATGACAGGCCCGCGCCGGCATAGGTTCACCCCGCTGACTAAGTAGAAACCGAAAGGAGAATGGAGTCGAAACAAATTTCCTCGTCAGCATCTCACAAAGAAATTCAGTTCGACCCCGTTTTCCGGGGTCTAAAAGAAAGACCCGGCGACAGGGCCGGGTCTTTCTGGGCTCGGAAACCCGGTTCAGACTATTCTTCGCCTCAGCCAGCCGAGCAGACCCAGAGCCGTTCCGAACATCCAGACGGATGCGGGTAACGGGATGGGTGACGGATGAACTGCGAACTGCTCATCGGCGCAACCAACCCCGTCCGGGCAACCGCCGTTGTAACTCGAGACCCACTCGGCCACCTGCCCCGCTTCGACCGGCACGCCATCATTGGTGTGCACCCGCAGGACAACGTGAATTTCCGCCACGCCGGAATCCAGCAAGCCGTTGGGATTGCCGAGGAGAACCTCGCCTGGTGGCTCGTTTTCACCGAGCTCTGCTGAAAAAGTGAGGAAGCCATCCATGTCGGACAGGAACCCCGCACCCCACAGCACCGAGACATCCACCGCAGGATCTGAAAAATCCGAATCCGCGCCACACATGAATGCGGCAGCACACGCGCCCGGATTGTTGAAAACAACCCACCAGAGCGTGTACGCGCCCATTGACGCCAGCTCCGATGTGCTGATGAGCACGTCAACGCCGTCCTCTTCACGCGTCAAAGTCGACACCCCTTTGACCGGCACGAACTCGGGCAGGGCCTCAATCAGGTACATGTCGCTGACATCGACACCGATCAGACTCGCGTTGGCCGCGGGCGCCTGAAACACAATGGACGCGAGAATCGCGAGGGCAGGGATTAACGTGTGCGCTGGGGAGCGCGCGTGCGTGGTAGTTCTCATCACAACCTCCGACGTCTTGTTATTACTTGCGCGGCAGCTGCCCGTCGGCAGCGACCGTTTGCGTCATCGGGGTTGTTTCAAGTCCGTTTGTACGCCCAAAACTGGCGCTTGTCATGCTGCAGTGCAGCTGCTGGGTTGCGGCCAACCCGCTCCCGCGCGGGAGTGCGAGGCCCGAAGGGTTGGATGCCTGGATCAGACGCTGGTCAATTCGCGGCGCACCTCCGCCACTGGCGCGTAGAGCAGCCACTCGACCCAGGCCTGGTCCGCCGGCTGGCAGGCCCCTTCATAGGCCATGTACGCCATCTGCTCCTGGATCGCGGCGAAGGTCTGCTCCACCAGCTTTGCGCTGGGGCTCTCTAAGCGCCAATAGCCCAGCACGAACCAGGCGCTGCTGCGGCCGTGCGGCAGCATGGTTTTCCACAACCGGCGTGCTGCCTGGCGGGCGTCGGTGATTGCCCGGCCAAACTGGTATGCGTTCTGCGCGTCCATGCCGGCCAATCTGCCGGACAACGGCCCGCCTGGCCGGGAACTGGGTCACAGCAAACGGCACACACCAGGGCGCTATCGAAACCGCTCGCTCTGCGTGCTCAAGCCTTCCCATGCTTTTGCTCGCGGCATACCAGGCAATGCGCCGTTGGGCACGGTGAGTTCTACGCGTAGACTCCGCCTGCGGAGATCGCAAAGACTGGCAAAGGCAAGGTCGAACGATCGCTATCGTCCTACTCTGTTGCGTTGATGGAGCATTGAAATGAAACGGTATCACCTGCGCATTCGCCACCTGTTGCTGGCATTGTTCTTGATCGCGCCGGGGATGCCGCTAGCGCAAGCCGCGGAATTCGACAGCGACTCGCCAACCGTCCTGGTCACCGGCAGTAATCGCGGCATCGGGCTGGAGTTTGTCCGGCAGTATGCGGCGCTGGGCTGGAACGTGATCGCGACTTGTCGGCGCCCGGCCGAGGCCGACGCGCTGTCCAGCCTGGCGGACGAATATGCCAACATCAGGATCGAGCAGCTCGATGTATTGCGCCACGACATGATCGATGCGTTGGCCAGGAAGTACAGGAAGCAGCCCATCGACGTGCTGCTGAACAATGCCGGGTTCTTCGGTGACACCCTGCAGTTGAGCGGCTCGTTCTTCGGCAGGCTCAATTACGACCTGTGGGATCTCTACGTGCGAACGAATGCCATCGGCCCGCTGAAAATGGCCGAAGCGTTCTTCGGCAGCGTGGTAATGAGTCAGCAGAAGAAAATCATGACGGTCTCCAGCCTGCAGGGATCCATCGAAGACAGTTACGGGGAAGGCAGCTTTTTCTATCGGGGCAGCAAGGCCGCCCTCAATATGTTCATGCATACGCTGTCCGGGCAAAACAAGGTGAAGAAAGCCGAGGTACTCGTCGGCCTGTTTTCACCGGGCCTGATCATCGATGATCGCACGCGGAATCTGCGGTTGGACGGTAAAGTCGAACGCCCCGTGTCTGTCAGCGGCATGATCGAGGTCATCGACAACTTCACACCGGAGATGTCCGGCGGCTTCTACAAGTACACGGGCGATACGGTGCCGTGGTAGAAGGCGTCGTGTTAAGGGCCGATGACTGCGTCGTGACCTGCCGGCAGTTCGCCTCTGATCAACCTCCAGCCAATCGGTGCCATGCCGAAGAACGTAACAAGGGCGCCGATGAACATCAGGTTATCCACGTCGATAAAGACGCTCATCATCACGCTGCCGATGAAGATCATCGCGGCGCTCCACCTCGGCACGAGGCGAGAGAGGAACAGGCCCACGGCCAGCACCATCAGACCCAGCAGGCTGAAAGCCGTCAGGATCGTCGACAACAATAATGGGCCCTGCATTTCAATCAGCGCCTCCAGTGCCGGTATCGCGCCGGCGACCTGTTCGTTATCCACATTCCCTATGGCGGCAAACGACAACCACATCGCGAGCATGCCGGCCATGAACACCGCTCCGACGCAGGTCATCGCAGCACCGACGATTGCCAGCCATGGCCTGGCCCTGTACAGGATGTATCCCAGGCCCAGGGCCGCACCGATCAGCACCGGCATGCTCAGGTAACCGACCAGGTGCGGCAGCACATAGTAGCGTTGCGAGCGGGCCGGATCTGTCAGCGCGGCCATGATGTCAGGTGCCAGATACGGGTCATGGCGCAGCCGGAACTGGAGTATTTCCGCCGGACTTTCCATGTGCAGCGCAAACACCGCCATGAACATCAGCGGGAACAGCACTAAGGAAAGCCCGGCGATGGTTCGCAGCGCAACGACCGGGTCCAGGCGCATTCTGCAGATCGGCCTGGCGCGCGCCGCCTAACCGGGCACCTTGACCCGGAACAGCACCGCGTAGAGCACCGGCACGACGCCGAGCGTCAGCACGGTGCCGAACAACAGGCCCGAGGCCATATTGATGGCCATGGAGTAGAACAGCGAGTCCTGAGAGAGGATCAGCGGCATCAATCCGAGGATTGTCGTCACGGTGGCCATCAGGATCGGGCGCAGACGCGTGACCGCCGCATCCACGATCGCCTCGTAGGGATCGCCGCCCTCCGCGCGCACCACGTCGATGCGGTCGATCAGCACAATACCGTTGTTGATGATGACCCCCGCCAGGCTCAACAGACCCAGGAGTGCAAAGAAATCGAACGGCGCCCGCAGCAGGTTGAGTCCGAGAAATGCGCCCGTAAAGGCCAGCGGTATCGTGATGAAGATGATCAGCGGCCGCCGGAAGGAATTGAACTGCCAGATCAGCAGCACCACGATGCCGGTGATCGCCAGCGGCAACGTCCGGGTCAGCTGGGCCATCGTGTCCGCGCCCTGCTCGATCTCACCACCCGGCTCCCAGTGGTAGTCGGGACCCAGCTCCAGGTCTTCGATCATCGGCAGCGTCGCCGCGAGTAATTCCGGGGCCAGCAGCGTCTCGTGCTTCACTTCTACAGTCAGGCAACGTTCCTGGTTGCGACGGCTGATCCGGAAAAAGGCCCACTCGCCGGTGATGTCGGCAATCTGCGGCAGCGGCACCAGTTCGCCGGTGGCGCTGGACGTGACCTGCACGTTCCACAGGTCACCCGGGCTGCGGCGCTCCTCCGGCAGGTTGCGCGCCAGCACCGGTATGGCCAGGTCGCCCTCCCGATAATCGGTGATCGGCAAACCATCCATCTGGCTCAGCAGCGCGCGCGAGACGTCTCTTGAAGACACCTGCGCGCGGCGCGCGCGGGCCTGGTCGACGACGATGCGCGCCTTCGGCACGCGGTTTTCCCAGTCGCTGATGACATCCAGGCTGCCGGGCATTGCGCGTAAAGCATTCACCAGCTGGGAACCCTTTTCGTACAACACCTCCTTGTCGGGCCCGAACAACCGCACCTCGACGAAACCGGGTTCTGCTGAACCCAGCCACATTTCCTTGACGCGGCCTATCGCTTCCGGAACCTCGTCGATGAAGTACTGCCGGAGACGCCGCACGACCGCGGGCGTCTGTTCGTAGGATTCGGTATTCACCACCATGAAGGCCACATGCGGATTTGGCTGCACCGGGTCCAGCACCAGGAAGAAGCGCGGACCGCCGGTGCCGACGTAGGCAATCGTACTGGTCACTTCGGGGTTCACGTCTTCGTCCAGCAGCCAGTCGTTGACTCTTTGCACGACTCGATCCGTGCTGTCGATCCGATAACCCGCCGGCAAGTCGATGTAGACCAGGAACTGGTTGCGATCGCTGGTGCCGAAGAACTCGCGCGTCATCTGCGAGGCCAGGAACAGGCCACCTGCCATCGCACCAAGCGCGGCGAGCACCACGATAAAGCGCGCGCGGAGCATCGCCCGGACGAAGCCGCGATAGACGGTGTAGAACCGCCCGCCGTACGGGTCTGCCTGTTCAGCGCCGGCCTCGCCCTGCCCGGATGCTTTCACGGTCATGAACCAGAAACACATGGCCGGGGTCATGTACATGGACAGGAACCACGACCCCAGCAGCAGCAGCGTGACGACCATCGGCAGCGAGAACGCGTACTCGCCGGTCTGGCCCATCATCAGCAGCATCGGCAGAAAGGCGAAAATCGTAGTCAGCGACGATGTCAGCAGCGGGATCGCAAGCGTGGCGCCGGTCTCGATGCACGCCTCGCGCTTGTCCTGGCCCCGCTCCAGCCGGCTGCGGATTTCCTCCGCGATCACGATGCCGTTGTCTACCAGCATGCCCAGCGCGATGATCGACGACGCGATGGACACGCGCTCGAGCTCGACACCGACCACCCGCATCAGGATCATGCCGAGCAGCATCGTCATCGGCACGAAGGAGCCGACGATCAATCCGGTGCGCACGCCGAGGAACAGCATGACCACGACCAGCACGATGACCAGTGTCTGGTAGACGTTGTTCAGCCCGCCGTTAACCGCGGCTTCTACCAGGTCCGGCTGGAAGGTCGCGTACTCCAGCGCATAGCCGATGGGCAGCTGATTTTCGATGCGCGCGAGCTTCGCAGTCAGCGCAGCACCAAAGCCCACCGCATTCACGTTGGGCGTGATGGACACGCTGATCGTAATAGCAGGCTGGCCGTTGAAATACACCAGCTCCCGCGGCGGATCCGCATAGTCACGCACCACCTGGGCCACGTCTTTCAGGCGGATGGTCTGCTGGGTATCCGGCAGCGCGATTTCCACGTTCTCGATGTCTTCCACCGAGCGGAAATTGCCGGTGGGACTGACGATCACATCCTGGCGCGACGCATCCACACGCCCGCCCGGCAGCACCACGTTCTGCTCGACCAGGGTCTGCACGATCTGCTGGGGTGCGATACCGAGACCCGGCAGCGCGCTGGCGGAGAACTTCAGGAACACCCGCTCTTCCTGCACGCCGTAGAGTTCCACCTTGCGAGTGCCTGGGATCTCATACAGGCGATCGCGGATGTCGCGTGCGGTCAGGCGCATTTCCGCCATCGAGAAGCCTTCGCTGGTGAGCGCGATGGTGGCCACCGCCGTGAGCCCGAACTCGTCGTTCACGAAGGGCCCGATCGTGCCGGCCGGCAGCCTTGGCTTCGCGTCGATCATCCGGTTGCGGACCTTCTGCCAGATCAGGTCCAGGTCGTCGAACTCGTCCCGCGTCTCGGCCTGCAGGACGGCCACGCCGTTCATCGAGTCCGACCAGATGTCGTCGAGCTCCGGCAACGAGCGAAGCTCGGCCTCCAGGTCGCGCGCAATCAGTTCCTCGACGTCGGCGGAATCCATGCCCGGGAAGAAGGCCGTGACCACGACCTCGCGGATCACGATGGGTGGGTCTTCCTGGCGGGGGAAGTCCAGGAACAGGCTGACCCCGAGGATGATGACCGTGAGGATGAAGACGACGGTCAGTCGATTGACGTCGAGGGCGAAACGCGTGATGAAGGACACGACAGTCGTCCGTCAGCGCGGCAGGGTCGGCAACAGCGTCATTGCATGAGCCGGACTTGTTGCCCGTCCTGCAGGAAGCTCACGCCGGCCACGACGATGATGTCGCCGGGGTTCAGCTCGCCCTCGACCACGACGTCGCTGCCGCGAATGTCACCGTAGACCACCGGCACCTGCTGAACGGTGGCGCTGTTCGCGTCGTAGCGAAACACGAAGCTGCCCTGTGCATCCGCGCGGGAACCCAGCGCGCCCAGGGGAATCAGGTAATCCCGCGGGCCGTCTGCTTCGCCGAACACCAGGGATATCTCGGCGGTAAGCCCCGGCCTGATTTGCGGATTGTCCGCATCGATCGCCAGCCGCACCGGGAACGCGTTGCCCGCGCCGGCCACTTCACTGAGCTCGCTGACGATGGCCGGAAAAGTCGCGTTGCCCAGCGCTGGCAAACGCACCTGGCCACGCAGCCCGAGGTACACGTCGCGAATCTCCGACTCGGGGACGCTGATGGCCGCCTCCATCGTCCCTTCCATGAACAGCGAATAGATCTTCTGGCCGCGATTCACCTGCTGGAAGGCATCGACATGGCGCTCCGCGATCACGCCTTCGAAGGGCGAGCGCAGCTCGGTCAGCCGCAGATCCCGCTGCGCGAGATTAAGCCGCGACGTGGCATAGCTCAGGTTCTGGCGGGCGCCGTCGCGAGTCGCTTCGGCCTGGTCGAGGTCCAGGTCGCTGGTGGCGCCCGGCGCGGCCTCGTTCACCCGGCGCAGCCGCTCGAAGGTGGTTTGCGCATCCCGCAACTCCACTTCTGCGGCGCGCACCGCGGCCTGGGCCGCGTCGACATTCAGCTGGTAGCGGCTCTCGTCCATGATCGCGAGCACCTGGCCGTTCTCGATCCGGTCGCCGACGTCCACCTTGAGCGCGTTCACGATACCGGCGACTTCGAAGCTGACGTTCGTCACGTTGGCGGCTTCCACCAGGCCGGAGAAACGACGCGCTCTGCCGGATGCCGGCTGCGCGACCGTAATCGTGCGGACAGTGCGAATGCTTTCCGCCTGGGGCGGTGGCTCTTCGGCGCAGCCGAGCACCAGGCCGGCCAGCGCCAACGGGGCCACGACGCGAAGGCTGCGGGCCAGGCACGACATGGGCATTATTGTGTTCTCCTCGCGGACGGCGCTTTTTGTAAGCGGAAGCTTACCCAATCCGGCAAGCATCTGCGACGCATCGGCTTAGCTGGTAATCGAGGCTTTGCGCGTCGCTGACTCTGAAGAGGCTTCGGGAGAACGAACGTTTAACGAGTCAGCCGGCTTTCAGTTCCTGCTCCTGGAACAGATTGGCCATCTTGGCGTACCACGGGGCCAGGACCTCGGTGTAGGGATTCATCCGGGCCCAGCGCTCGCCGCCAATACACACCAGTTTTTTGGCCTGCGCTCGAAGAGCTGGGACAGCCAGATCCACGACAGGAAGAACTGTGCCTCTGGATCGACGGAATAAACCGATTCCCAGTTGGCGCGAAGATCGTCGAACTCCGCCTGCGTGTTGATAACGTCTATGCGCATTTGTCGGCAAATTATACTGCGGCGATCAACGTGCCAAGACACGCGCGGCCGGGCTGACGGAGATTGCGCTGGGGCTGCACGAGGAACCGGCCGAAGGCATTCGCCAGACCGGCAAGTACGTGATCCCGGTGTTGCAGTAAAAAGCCCGGGCACGTTCCTGCAGATTCTGCGGGGAACGCCGGCCCCGCGGACGATCCGGGCACCCGGCGACTTACATCAATCGCAGTCCCGCGCCGCGGCCACAATGGTGGTGTAAAGATCCTGCCGGTCGCTGCCGACCAGCGCTGCCACGTCGGATATTTGCTCGGTGATCCAGTCGAGTTCCTGCCGCCCTGCATCGGTAGGCTGCAGGAGCCGACGACGGCGATCATTCGGGTCAATCACTTCTTCCAGGTGGCCGACGCCAATCTGGTTCGCAACGTAGCGCGACACGGTTGACTTCGGGAGCTGGAGAAATGAGCCCAGTTCGGACACCGTGGGATAACGACCGGCGCGATCCAGGATCATGATCGTCAGGACCATCAGGGCTTCACCGGTCAACCCACCGCGGTAGCGGTGCACGGCCAGGTGCAGAAACCGCCATAACGCGGCTAACAACTCATCGGCCTTCAGGCTGGCTGCAGGAGTTCTTTCTTGCATAGATCCGAGCGGGATAACCCACTTCGCTGACCGCTTTCCGAACGCCGGGGCGGGTTTTAAGAATTCTTGATTCTGGAAATGAACCTTATGAGGTTATTGTAAGCGATTTGCAGGCCCAGCCGTTGCCATATGCTGGCAACAGGCAACGCCACGAGTTGTTGGCGACAACCGATCGCAGGAACAGCGTTGACAGGTGATAGGGTGCAGGCTGTGGGAAAGGTAGTTCCATGTTTGCAACCATCTGGGCGTGGATCAGGCAGCCTAAATTGACTACACACTGCTTCTATTAAGGAGAACCATCGATGCATTTACAGGTACGAGTGTTCGTGGCCGCTTTCGCGGCCATCGCCCTGCCGGCCATTGCTTATGCAGGCGCTCACAAGACAGTGCTGCCCCTGGTCGACATCGAAGTGGATCCGGAGGTCGAGGCAGCGGTCACGGCCGTGGTGATGGAAACCGCCGAGCGCTGGAATTCGCAGGACTACGCGACCGTGCTGGAGCTGTGGGATCCCGATGAGCCTTACCCCACCTACCTTGCCGAAGAGCAGGCGCAGTGGTTCGTGGGCTGGGACCGCTTGAACGAGTATCTCGACCCGCCACGGCCGAATCCCATTGTCGAGGCCATTCGCGAAGAAATGTACGACGTGCAGGTGAAAGAGATCGGCCCGGACCTCGCGATTGCCATCTGGGAGATGCGTTTTCACATGAAGCGGGTCATGTCCAACGCAATCGGAGAAACGGTGCGGGTCAGCGCGGTATTGAGAAACACCGACGACGGCTGGAAGTACATTCACTGGGCCGAGTCACCGAAGACGGCCATGGTCTACATTGAAGACCTGTATGAGCAGGACGTGGACGACGACTGGGACGAGTTTTTCGAAGAGGCCAAAGAGAAACGCAAGGAAGTGGTACGGAAGAAGCGCGCGTCCACGAGAAGCCAGGCCCAGTAGAAACCACCGTGGGAGCGGCTTTAGTTGCGATTCTGGCTGAATCGACCGACCGCGTGGCCGCTTCAAAGGTGATCGCGGCTAAAGCCGCTCCCACGAGCGCTCCGATGGCCGTTGCTACAGGGGCTCGGCGCGGAGATAGCGGGACAGGAAAGCGAGGCTGCGTTTTTCGGATAACTGTGACGCCGCTTCGTCGAAACCGTCACGGTCGTCGCAGTTGAAGCCGTGCCCGGCGCCTTCGTAGACATAGAACTCGCCGATGGGGTCCGCTGACCGGATCTGGTCGATCACCTCGGGTGGAATGAAGCCGTCGTCGGCACCGAAGTGATATTGCACCGGCACTTTTGGCTGCATCCGCTCCAGCAGCCGGCCGATGCCGCCGCCGTAGTAAGACACTGCGCAGTCAACCAGCTGGCCGCTGGCCGCCATGTAGGCGACCGTGCCGCCCCAGCAGTAGCCGATGATGCCGACGCGTCCGGCTGACTTCACCACGTCGCGGGCCGCGCCCACATCAATCAGCATCTGCGGTGGCGGTATTGACATGGCCGTCTTGCCACCGCGCTCGAACTCGGTGTAGCCGAGCACCAGCCCCGGCTCGACGCGGTCGAACAACGCGGGCAACACCACATGGTAGCCGGCCCCGGCATACCGGTCGGCGCAGCGCTGCATCTGTTCCGTCAGGCCGAAGATCTCCTGGATCATGACCAGCCCGCCCCGGGCACCTTCATCTGGCCTCGCTTCGTAGGCCGCCAGCGTGTGGCCATCGTCCGCCGTCAATTGAATCCAGTCACCCATCGGCGAAGTGTAGTAGCGAACCGGTGCCGGACACCAATCTTTCTGCCACCAACATGCCACCCGGGGTTAGCAGACGCGCAGGCGATTTTTTCCTGAGCGACTTTTTCGGAGCGAAGGAAAAGATTCGGCAGCAGCGTTGCCGACCTTCGCCAGCCGCTCTCGCCCGTGGGGCGCGTCAAAATCCAGCGTTGGGCCGACCGGCACGACACCCGTCGGATTCACCGCTACCTGGCTGCGGTAGTAGTGGTCCTTGATGTAGTCGATGTCCACAGTGTCCGCGACGCCCGGCTGCTGGTAGAGGTCACGCAGGTAGCCCCACAGGTTGCGGTAGTCGCGCAGCTCGCGCAGGTTGCACTTGAAGTGGCCCACGTAGACCGCGTCGAAACGCACCAGTGTCGTGAACAGGCGCCAGTCGGCCTCGGTGATCCGGTCGCCGGTCAGGTAGCGGCGCTCCGACAGTCGTGACTCGAGCTTGTCCAGCGCGGCGAACAACGCGCGCACGGCTTCTTCGTAGGGCGCCTGTTCGGTCGCGAAACCGGCCTTGTATACGCCGTTGTTCACGTTCGGGTAGATGTCGTCGTTGAGTTCATCGATTTCCGCTCGCAGCTCCGGCGGGTACAGGTCCAGGCCGTTGGCACCAACCTCGTTGAAGGCCGTGTTGAGCATGCGAATGATTTCTGCACTTTCGTTGGACACGATGGTGTTGCGGCTTCTGTCCCAAAGCACCGGCACCGTCACCCGCCCGGAATAACCGGGGTCAGCCTTGGTATAGATCTCGTGCAGGCGCGTGGCGCCGTTGACATCGTCGGGGACGACACCGTGGCCGGGTGCAAACGTCCAGCCTTCCGGGCCCATGTAAGCGTTGACCACAGACATCGAGATTAGCGGTTCCAAATCCTTCAGCCGCCGATAGATGATGGTGCGGTGCGCCCACGGGCAGGCCAGCGACACGTAGAGGTGATAGCGGCCCGGCTCGGCCTTGAAGCCACCCTCCCCGCTCGGTCCAGGCGCACCGTCGGGTGTCACCCAGTTGCGGAACTGCGATTTCGAGCGCACGAAGTGTCCGCCTGAACTATTCGTGTCGTACCACTGGTCGTGCCACTTGCCGCCAACTAACAAACCCATCGTCTTAATCCTTGCAAAGTCTTCAATCTATCGGTCTAGCTGCCTGGCGCGTCGAGCAGACGCCCAGCCTGGTAGTCTGCGAAAGCCTGGTGGATTTCTTCCCGCGTGCTCATCACGAACGGGCCACCCCGGGCGACCGGCTCATTCAGCGGCAGCGCCGCGAACAGCAGAAAGCGTGCTCCCTCGGGGCCGGCGCTTGCGGCGAGCCGGTCTCCGTCACCGAGCACGGCCAGCTGCCTGGCGACCACGCGGCTCTGCCCCGCCACGGTGACGTCGCCTTCCACGACGTACAGGATCGCGCGGTGGCCGGCCGGCAGTGCCTCGACGAAGCGACGATCCGGATCCAGGCGCACGTCCAGGAACAGCGGATCAGTGACCACGCCCTGCACCGGGCCGGCGACGCCGGTCGCTGTCTGACCTGCCACCACTCGCACCCGGGCTCCATCCAGCTGTTCCGCCGGTATCGCGTCCGCAGCGAACTCGCGGTAGCCCGGCGCCGACAGCTTCAGCCGCGCCGGCAGGTTCACCCAGAGCTGCACGCCGCGCAGCAGGCCGTCCTGCTGTTTCGGCATCTCCGAGTGAATGATGCCGCGCGCCGCGGTCATCCACTGCACGCCGCCGGTCTCGATCACACCGCGATTACCGACGCTGTCCTGGTGCTCCATCCTGCCGGCCAACATGTACGTCACCGTTTCGAAACCCCGGTGCGGGTGCGGCGGAAAACCACCAATGTAGTCGCCCGGCTGGTCCGACTCGAACACGTCGAACAACAGGAAGGGATCGGCGCGGTTGAGCTCGGGCGAACCGATGATGCGTGTGAGCTTCACGCCCGCACCATCCATGGCCGGCTGACCGGCGATTACCGCTTCCACCTGTCGTTCACCGTTCACGGCAACATCAGACCTCGATTCAACTGCTGTGTTCACGACGTCGCCCCAACGGCCACTCGCCGGCCCCGGCGCGCGTCTATCGACCATTCACCCGGCCCGTTGGCGACGACGAACAGGAAACCACCCGCGAGGAGCACGCGGCCGGTGGTAGCAAACAGCGGGTTCAACTGGTTCATCCGATAACTCCTGTGCGTTGCAGTGAAGGGTTCGGCCGCGCCGACCCAAACGATGGGCGCATGTTCCCAGTTCTCCTGAAGCCAACAAACAGTGATTTGAAGAAATTATTGTTCTATTATTTAGAACTATGAATCGCTTTGACGAGATGGAGGCCTTCGTTCGCATCGTCGAAGCCGGCAGCCTCACCGCCGCTGCCGATCAGCTCGACGTGGCAAAGTCCGCCGTCAGCCGGCGACTGGCGGAACTCGAG
Organism: Chromatiales bacterium; assembly: GCA_020351875.1. Taxonomy (GTDB): domain Bacteria; phylum Pseudomonadota; class Gammaproteobacteria; order Steroidobacterales; genus J054. The sequence goes on from CP070671.1 coordinate 1,023,193, forward strand.
CGACGCCTGGGCGTGCAGCTGCTGAACCGCACCACCCGCAGGGTGACGCTGACGGATGCGGGCGCGGCCTACTATCAGCGCGCGGTCGATGTCCTGGCGGCGGTGGACGATGCGGAGAGCACGGTCCGCGAGGCGAGCAGTGCGGTGTCCGGCCGCATCAGGCTCGCGGCCCCGCTGTCGTTCGGGATCGCGCATCTCGGCCCCGCGCTACGCGACTTTGTTGCACTCCACCCGGCGATCGAACTGGATATCGACCTGAATGACCGGCAGGTCGACCTCGTGGCGGAAGGATTCGATCTCGCGATACGAATCGCACAGCTGGCAGACTCGCAGCTGGCGGCCCGTCGGCTAACCTGCGTGCAGCACGCGGTGCTCGCAAGCCCGGCCTGGTGGGCGGAACACGGCACACCGGCGACACCGGAGGAACTCACCCGTCATCAAGGCCTCGAGTATTCGAACGCGCCGGCGTCAGGCTGGGCCTACCGTGACGTCAACGGCAGGAAGCGCGCCGTGCAGGTACCGGCCAGGCTGCGCGCAAGTAACGGCGAGTTCCTCAGGGATGCGGCCATCGCCGGAATGGGCGTGATATTCCAGCCGACCTTCATCACCCACCAGGCCATCGAAGCCGGCCAGCTGGTGCCGACCCTCACAGACTACGTCTGGCTGAGACTGGATGCGTGGGCGGTCTACCCGGCCACACGCTTTCTGCCGCAGCGCGTGCGCACGCTGGTGGATTTCCTGGCCGAGCGCTTCGGGGACACGCCGTATTGGGACGACTGCCTCGCCTCGCGGTAGGAGCGGCTTTAGCCGCGATCGGGTGCGAGCGGGCGCCTGCCGCTGCGGGAAAGAAATCGCGGCTAAAGCCGCTCCTACCAGAGACCCGGTACGTTACCAGCCGCCGGTGCCCGGCTCGCCTTTATAAGGGCCGACAATTTCGTCCGTTACCCACCCACCGTAGAACCCGCCCAGTTGCGCGCGCACGCGTTCGTCGTCCACGTAGCACTCCGCTCGTGACGGGTAGAAACTGAAGTAGCCCGCGATGCCGGCAAAGGTCTCGTTCGGTGACGGATAAGACCAGCCGATGTCGTCACCGCGCAGCTTGCCGTGCACAAAGCTCCAGTAAGTCGCAGCGCCCTTCCACTCGCAGTAGGTGTGGTGACGGGATGGCTGCAGCCATTCCTGGCGAACGTCCCCCGGGGGTATATAGAAGGTCGGCGGGCTCGCAGTCTCGAGGATACGCACGGCAGCCGTCGTGTCGGCAACCAGCTGGTCGCGGTAACGTACCGTCACGCGCCGCGGGTCCGGCACCAGGGCCGGCGGACGCGGGTAGTCCCACACGGATTCCTGGTCGGGCCCCGGCTCGAGGGCAAAGGCGGGGCGCTGCTGGCCCCGAAACTGCCACATGTCAGAGTCCGACGAGCTGGTTACCCACCGTCAACGCTTCGTCGATAGTCGGGCCGTAACCGTCCGCCCCGACTTTGCGCCAGATTTCCGGGGCTTCGTCGAAGGCGGCTCCGCCAACCATGATCTTCACATCGCGACCGGTGCGGTCTCGCACGGCGCTGATGGTGTAGCGAATGCGCGGCAGTTGTGTGCTCATGGCCGCCGTCAGGATCAGCAGGTCTGCATCGAAAAACGTCAGCGTGGATGGCAGGTCCTGCATCGGCACATCGGCGCCGAGGAAAATCGTGCGCCAGCCCGCCAGCTGAAAGACATCGCTCACCGCGCGCAGGCCAATGTCGTGCACATTGCCGGCAACTGCTGCAGCGACCAGGGTCTTCCCGTTCGCGGCTTCAGGCGGCCCGGACTGCACCAATGCGGCCATCGCGCGCTGCGTGGAGAACGTCACCAGGTGCTCTTCCGCAATGGACATGTCGCCCAGATGCCAAAGGCGGCCCACCTCGCGCTGCGCGGGCATCAGCACCTTCATATAAATATCCATCGGCGTCATGTCATCACCCGCCGCACCCAGCACTTCGTTGACGGCGGCAGCGCCATTGCCCTCGAGCACGCCCTGCAGGTAACGCAGCGCAAGCCGATCATGGGGCCGCTGCGGGTCGAGCTCAGAGTCTTCCAGCTCCGGGCGCGCCGATGACAGCGTATCGAGCGCCTGCTCGACATAGTCCACCGCCTCTTTGCCGGCCGAACCGGGCAAATTGTCGGCAAGCACATCTTTCAGTGCACTGAGGCTCACCGCGAGATCGTCTTCCTGCTGATTGCGGGCCAGAAAAGCCTTGCGCGACCACATCACCCGCGACGAAAACAGCAACGGTTCCCCGGTGCCGACCGCGGCAGCCAGTTCCAGGATGCGCTGGGTCATGTAGGTCTTCCAGGTCGCGAAGGCGTCGGGCTGATAACGCTGCTTCGCGTCGGGGACTTTTTCCAGCATCAGGTTGGTGGCAAAGCCGGCGTAGCCGGACGCGCCACGTTCGAGCAACTCGGCTGCGAAACGGTTGCCCTCAGTCGATTTGTCGCTCGCCTGTTCCATGTCGACCCCGCTAAGCTTTCCCGGATTCTAACCCAGCGCCCGAGGAAAACCCCTCCGGCGCACCTGCCCGACAGAAGGAAATTCGTTCACCCGGCGGCCGCAGATTCAGCCCCGTCGCCACGAACGGGCGGACCTGGGGCCGGCGTGGCAAAATGCGCCCCTTCGATTACCGATACCGCCAATTAATAAGGGTTAACTCGATGCGTGATTTCTGGAAGGCGGCCGCCTGTGCGGCCCTGTTTCTGCTCGGCCACCCTGCCTGGGGGGCCCTCGATCCCGACCGGCCCACCGTGCTCGTCACCGGCGCGAACCGCGGCATCGGGCTGGAGTTCGTCCGCCAGTTCGCCGAGCGCGATTACAACGTGATCGCCACGGCGCGCAAACCGGAAGCCGCCGACGACCTGAACGCGCTGGCCGAAGCACACGAACACGTCGTGGTCGAGCAGCTCGATGTCACCGATCATGCCCGCATCGAGGCCCTGGCTGCGGCCTATGCCGAACAGCCCATCGACATCCTGCTGAGCAACGCGGCTATCACGCCGCGATACAAGACCGCTTTTCAGCGGGTAAAAGGCATGGACTTCGACATGGCCCGGCAGAGTTTCGAGGTCAACGCGCTGGCGCCCCTGAAACTTGCACAGGCATTCATGCCCAACGTCGCAGCCTCGCAGCAGAAAAAGATCGTGATGATGTCCAGCAAGGCCGGCTCCTTCGCGGAAGGGCCCAAGATGCCGATGATGTACAGCTATCGCGGCAGCAAAGCTGCGCTGGACATGTATGCCTACACCCTGTCTTTCGAGACCGCGAAAAAGGGCATCACGACCGTGTTGCTGTCACCGGGCACAGTCAACACCACGCCGGGCATGAAGATGCCCAATGCGATTGAGCCGGAAGAGTCCGTGCGCAAGATGCTTGCGGTGATCGACGGACTGACCCTGGAGAACAACGGCCAGTTCCTGAACTACGAAGACGGGCGCGTCGTCGGCTGGTGACCCGGCGACCGCCACGTCCCAGCCGGATGTCAGTGATTGACGACCCTGGGCAGGCTCTTCGCCTGCGTCACCCAATCGCTGACCTGCGACTCTGATGGCAGCGCGCGAACCAGCTTTTTCTCCTCATTGATCTCGGTCAGTTTCGCGGCCAGGTTCTCCGCGTTGCGCTGGCCGAGTTCCGGCACCGAGTCCACGCCGGCACATTCCAGCAGTTCCGCGTACTCGCCGCCAACACCCTTGATGCGCATCAGGTCGGCTGCATTCACGAACTTCAGCACCTGCGCCTCTGACACGCCGGCTTTCCCGGCAATATCTGCGCGGCCTTCCTTGCTCGCCCCTGCCTCCAGCAGATTGTCACAGGTCTTGATGCCCGCGGCGGCGAACTTCTCACTGAGCGCGGGCCCGATCCCCTCGATGGTGTCTAGCTTGGACATTGGCTGGTCTCCTCTGGCTAATTGCTCTTGTCTATCTCAGTCCTTGAGGACAAAGGTCACTTTCATACGGACCCGGTACTCCTTGATCTTGCCGTTGTCGATCACGAGTTCCTGGTCCTGGATCCATGCGCCTGTCACGTTGTCCAGCGTCTTGGTCGCGCGGGCAATGCCCGCCTTCATGGCGGCCTTGAAGCCGTCGGGCGAGCCCGCCACGATCTCAGTGGTTCTTGCAACAGACATTGATAATCTCCCCTTTAGGATCGCTATTATTGTTGGCGGAACGAACTCTAGCAGAACCATAACGGCCCGCGAGCACTCGGGCCTGAGAAAATATAGGTTTTAATATCATGTACTTGGAGCTATTCGGGGCGGCCGGCGAGGTCACCGGCTCCTGCCACATCCTGCACGTGGGGGGCCGACGCATCCTGCTTGACTGCGGGATGATCCAGGGTGGGCGCAAGGCCGAGGCACGGAATCGCGACCCGTTCCCGTTTGAAGCAGCGAAGATTGACGCCGTGGTGCTCAGCCACGCCCACATCGACCACTCGGGCCGCCTGCCGCTACTGGTGAAACGCGGCTACACGGGCCCCATCTACGCGCATCCCGCCACACGCGACTTCGGCTGGATCATGCTGAAAGACTCGGCGAGCCTGGGCGAGCGCGATGCCGAGAACGAAAACCGCAAGCGGGCGCGTAAAGGCCTCAAGCCCGTCGAACCGCTATACAAGGAGGCGGACGCGGAGCAGACCTGCATGCAGATGCAGGCGGTGCCGTATGGCCGACCCCAGCAGGTGGCGCCCGGCGTGGAGATTACCTTTCGCGATGCCGGGCACATCCTGGGGTCGTGCCTCGTCGAGGTGGCGCTCGAGGAAAACGGCGTCAAGCGCAAGCTGGTGTTCACCGGTGACCTGGGCCAGTACGGGACACCGATCCTGAACGACCCCGAATCGATCGCAGAGGCCGATCTCGTGATGATGGAAAGCACATACGGCGACCGCCAGCACCGCGACCGCGCACAGACCATCGCTGAACTCGCCGAGATCATTGCCGAGGCCGACCACCATCGGGGCAATGTCCTGATCCCGGCGTTCGCGGTCGGCCGCAGCCAGGAACTGCTGTACCAGTTCGGCAAACACTACGACGAATGGCAGCTGGGCCGCTGGCGCATATTCCTGGACAGCCCGATGGCCATCGAGGCGACGGACGTCTACCGCCGCTACCCGCAGCTCTACGACGAGGAAGCCACGCGCCTGCACAATCAGAGCCAGGAAGCGCGGCTGCTGCCGAATCTCGCCATGTCGCGCAGCGCCGACGAGTCGCGCCGCATCAACAAGATGAAGAGCGGCGCCATCGTGATTGCTGGCAGCGGCATGTGCACGGGCGGGCGGATCCTGCACCACTTCAAGCACAATCTGTGGCGACCTGAAAGCCAGGTCATCATCGTTGGCTACCAGGCCCGCGGGTCCCTGGGTCGACGACTGGTCGACGGGCACGACTACGTGCGCATCCATCACGAAACCATCAAGGTGCGCGCAAAAATCCACACGGTGGGCGGTCTGTCGGCGCACGGCGACCAGGACGACATGATCCGCTGGTACGAAGGCTTTGAAAACCGGCCGCCTGTTTGCCTCGTGCACGGTGAACCGGACGCGGCCGAAGCTTTCAGTGAGCGCCTGAATCGTGCCGACGCCGCGTGGGTGCAGCTGTCACGGCCAGGACTGAGAATCGACTTGGCGAATCTTGAAAGCGCGCCCTGAAGTTAGGAAGTCGGCGGACTCCAAATGCAACGCAACTATTGATCTCGGTGGAAACGTAAAATGCAAGACTACGAAAAACTTGGCGCGTTTTATCTCGGCCGGCGGGTCGATGCCGACTCCGGCGAGACGACGGCCGAGACCGTACTCTACGACTCGAAGGATCTGACCACTCACGCGGCGATCATCGGCATGACCGGCAGCGGCAAGACCGGCCTGGGGGTGGCGATGATCGAGGAAGCTGCCCTGGATCACGTGCCGGTGATCGCCATCGACCCGAAAGGCGACATGGGCAACCTGTTGCTGACCTTCCCCCAGCTCAGGCCCAGGGACTTCGAACCCTGGGTCGACCCCCGCGCTGCGGCGGAACACGGCAAGGCGCCGGCAGAATACGCGGCCACGCTGGCCAAGCTCTGGAAAGACGGCCTCGCGTCGTGGGACCAGACACCCGCGCGCATCAAGGCGCTGCGCCAGGCGGCCGACTTCTCGATCTATACCCCCGGCAGCGCGATGGGCACGCCGATCTCGGTGCTGCGGGAGTTCAGTGCACCACCGCCCGAACTGCGCGACGACCGTGACCTGGTTCGGGAACGGGTACAAAGCGCAGCCACGGGCCTGCTGACCCTGCTGGACATCGAGGCCGACCCGATCACGAGCCCGGAACACATCCTGCTGTCCACGGTGCTCGATCGCGCGTGGCAGGAAGGCCGCAGCCTGGACCTGCCGGCCCTGATCGGCGCGATCCAGCAGCCCGGCTTCGACCGGGTCGGGGTCATGGACCTCGACAGCTTCTTCCCGCCGAAAGACCGATTCGCGCTGGCGATGCGGTTGAACAACCTGCTCGCTGCGCCGGGCTTCGAGGCCTGGCTGGAAGGCCCGCCGCTGGATATCGACGGGTTGCTATATACCGACAGCGGCAAGCCGCGCGTGTCGGTCATGTCCATCGCGCATCTGAGCGATGCCGAACGCATGTTCTTCGTCACCATGCTGCTCGCGGAGGTCATTGCGTGGATGCGCCGGCAACCCGGCAGCGGCTCGCTACGCGCGATCCTGTACATGGACGAACTGTTCGGCTACCTGCCGCCGGTGGCGAAACCGCCTTCGAAAACGCTGTTCCTGACGTTGCTGAAACAGGCGCGCGCCTTCGGCCTGGGGCTGGTGCTGTCCACGCAAAACCCGGTGGACCTCGACTACAAGGCCCTGTCGAATCCCGGCACCTGGTGCATCGGCCGGCTGCAGACGGAGCGCGACAAGGCGCGGGTCCGCGAGGGGCTGGCCGGCGCCGCGGGCAGCGACCACCTGCCGCTGGACCAGCTGGACGAAGTGCTGTCGGGTCTCGGCAAACGCCGCTTCCTGCTGCATAACGTGCACGAACGCGAACCGGTGCTGATGGAAACGCGCTGGGTCATGTCCTACCTGGCCGGGCCACTGACCCGCGACCAGCTGCAACGCCTGCGCGGACCCGAAGCGCAGACCGCCGCCGCGGCTGCCGCCACGGTTGCTACACCTGCACCGGCGCAGACTGCCCGGCAACGCCCGGTCCTGGACCCGTCGTTGAAACAGTTCTTCGCCGACCCGGCGGAACACCCGGACCACGGCGAACAACTCGTGTACTACCCGCGCGTGCTGGGTGCCTGGGAGGCCGGCTACCAGAACGCGAGGCTGAACGTGCACGAGCAACGCGACGGCGTGCTGATCGCCGAAGTCGACGACGCGACGGACGACATCGACTGGGACCTGGCGGAATCGTCGGAACTCCAGGTCAGCGGGCTGGACAGCCGCCCGGACCCGGATGCTGCCTTCGCAAAACTCAGCGGCGCGCTGGGCGATGCCAAGGCCCACCGCAGCTGGGAGAAAGACCTGAAGCGCTGGGTGCGGGCCAACCAGCCGCTGATGCTGTACAAGAGCCCCGCCCTGAAAGTCAGCTCCGAGACGGGTGAAAGCGAGCGCGATTTCCGGATTCGGCTGCAACAGCTGGGCAACGAGCAGCGCGACCTGAAGGTCGCGAAACTGCGCGAACGTTACGAAAAGAAGGTGGCCACACTGGAAGACCGTTTGCAGCGGGCCCGACAGGCGCTGGAACGCCAGGCCGAGCAGTCGAAGGCGCAGAAACTGGATGCGGCGCTGTCTTTCGGCACCGCGATTCTCGGTGCGGTGCTCGGTCGCAAGCGGATTTCCACTACGTCCGCATCGCGCGTCGGCACTGCCGTGCGCAAGGCCGGACGCATCGGCAGCGAAGCCGGTGACGTGAAACGTGCGGAGCAAACCGTGGCCCGCGTGCAGGATCGGCTCGCCGAACTGGAAGCCGATTTCGAAGACGACGTCGCGGCGCTGGAGGACGCCTACGACGCACAAACCGAGCACCTGAGGGAACAGCGCGTCAACCCCCGCGCGACGGACACCCACGTTCGCGCCTTTGGCCTGCTGTGGGTGCCGTATATCGAAGACACTGACGGGCGGCTGCGGGCTGCGTGACGCCGGCCCTCCCGCGCAGGGTTCTTCCCGCGAATTCCACCCGCGTCACGGTCCCGGTGGCGGCGGCCCGCTAGGCTGAGCTTCATGGCCAGAGGCAACGCAATACGGGTCCTGCGGCAGGCGACCCTCGCGATCATCGCGGCGGCTCTGCTGGGCGGCACGTGGCTCACCCGCACCCGCGCCACCAGCTGGGAGGAAACCCTGTGGGTCACGGTCTATCCCGTCGTCGCGGGAGACGATGAAGCCACGGCCCGCTACGTGGACCGGCTGACCAGCGAGAGTTTTGCACCGCTGGCGGACTTCGTCGCGCGCGAGGCCGGGCGTTACGGCATCGACCTGGAGCGGCCGCTGCGTGTTGACCTGGGCGAGCCCACCAGCATGCCGCCGCTGCCGCCGGAAGCCGCAACCCCCCTGAGGGTCATGGCCTGGAGTCTCAAGCTGCGCTGGTGGACCTGGCGCGCGCTGAAGGATCAGCCGGGACCCGACCCGGACATACGCCTGTTCGCCGTGTACCACGACCCGGTGGACGGCGTGGCCCTGCCGCACTCCCTCGGGATGAAGGAAAGTCGCATCGGCATCGTGCACCTGTTCGCCAGCCGGCGCATGCGCGGCAGCAACCAGGTCATCATGGTGCACGAACTGCTGCACACGCTGGGAGCCACCGACAAGTACGACCCGGCGAACAACCTGCCGGTATTTCCGGCAGGTTATGCGGAAGCGGAACGGGAGCCGCGGTACCCGCAGCGGTATGCGGAGGTCATGGGGGGAAGAATTCCGCTCGCGCCGGATACGGCGGAGATTCCGGCCAGCCTGAAGAAGACGCGGGTGGGGCCGGCGACCGCTGCCGAACTGCGCTGGACTGACGTCGAGGGGTAGCGGGAACAGCAGAGATCGGCTGGTGGTGGGGCCGCTCCCGGCGAATGTTCTCCTTCGGTCGGAAAAACTCCCTCAGGAGAAAATCGCCTGCGCGGCTCTCACTAACCGTGGTTGTTCCCCTGCGAGGCGCCACGCACCACGATCTGCGATCTGCACTCTTCGGTCTGCGGTCTGCGGTCTTCGGTGGGAGCGGCTTTAGCCGCGATAAACCAAACCAGTGGTATGGCGGCATCGCAACCGCGATCGCGGCTAACGCCACTCCCACCGGGCCGGTGGATGAACGCCGCGGTGTTTCGCTGGCGCGATCAGGGATCAGGGGCGATGGGAAAAAAGAAGGCCCGCTTGCGCGGGCCAGTGTTTGCGGGAGTGGATTGTTGGCTGTCTTCTTATTGAGTGGAGTCTGTGGGGAGACTGCGGACCTAGAGTAGGCCCGCAGCGGGCTCATGGCGTGATCCTGCCCGGACCGGTTTTCGGGCTAGTGGCGCCGAAAGCGCCGGATGAAGCGGCGGTCGATCCAGTCTTTCCAGCGCCAGGCCCAGGCGCCCTCCGCGGTCCAGCGGCCGCGGGCGGCCACGGCGTAGCGGTTGCCCGTGGAGATCAGCACCAGGTAGTGGCGCTGGGGGCGGTAGTCGCGCAGCGGCCGGCCGGCGGCGGCCCGCAACAGGTTGTCGGCCAGCAGCGGGCCCTGGCGCACCGCATACACGCCGGCTTTCGGCAGCGCCTCCGGCGCAAAGCTCACGATGTCGCCGGTGGCGAAGACATTGGGGTGCGACAGGCTGCGCAGACCCGCATCGACACGAATAAAACCGCGGCGGTCCACGGCCAGGCCGGCCTCGCCGGGCCACGGCTGCGCGCCGGCATCAGTGACCCACAGCACCTCGTCGGCCGCGATGATGTCACCCGTGTCCATGATCAGACCGTCGCTGAGCGCTTCGGCAATCCGGGTGCCGCCCCGAAAGTCCACGCCCTGCCGTGCGAGAATCGCGTCCAGTCGCCGGGCCAGCCCCGGATCGTGGCCGGGCAAGATCGACTCGGCCGCATCGATCAGACTGACCTGCAGGCCGCGGCAGGCCTCCCGTTCGCGAAGGCGGTAATTCAGCGCCAGCGCCATTTCCACGCCGCCGGCACCAGCACCCACCACGACCAGCCGGAATGTGTCGCCGCGCCGCTCGCGCAGGTGTGCCAGCAGGTGCTCCCAACGGGACAGGAACCCGCTGATCGGCTTCACGGCCACGCCGATCTCCGTGGCACTGGGAATCGGGCCGAGACCGGGGGCCGACCCGCAGTTGATGGACACCAGGTCGTATCCCCAGCTCCGGCCGTCGCCGGTACCCGCGGTGCCCGCCGCCGGGTCCAGCCGGTCGACCTCGGCCTGCAACAGCTCGGCGCCGGCAGCCTCGCACAGCGGCGCCAGGTCGATCAGCGCATCGGCCGGTTCGTAGTGGCCGGCGACCACGCCCGGCAGCATCCCGGAATACGGGGTCAGAATGTCCCGGCTGACCACCGTGACCTGCAAATCCGCAGCGCGCCGGGCGGCCAGTCCCAGCAGGACCTGGACATGGCTGTGCCCACCGCCCACGAGGAGCAGCCGGGTCATGCCCGCCGCCCCGAAAGTCCCGGGATCCGCCGGTTCCGCCCCGGCGAACCCCCATATGTGCTTTCCACAGTTGCCCCGCCCGTCATATTGTTATACTTATATGACCTTTAGTAGTGACCGACTGAACCGGCCGACGGAGGATAACCGCCATGGCGCAGCCACAAGCCGCTGAAACCACATCCCAGCTCGACATTCGCCCGCTGACCGGCGCGCTCGGCTGCGAGATCTTCGGCGTCGACCTCGCGAACCTCGACGACGCAACCTGGGCCGCGATCTACCAGGCCTTCCTCGATCACGCCGTCGTGGTCTTTCGCGACCAGGAACTGGACGAGAAGAGTTTCCAGCAGTTTGGCCTGCGCTTCGGCAAGCTGGAAGAGGAACCCTTCGTACCGAACAAGACCGGCACGCCCGGCGTGTACTACTTCAAGGGGGCCGGTGGCACGAAAAAACTGTCATCCCAGAACCTGGGCTGGCACATGGATCACAGCTACCAGAAGAACCCCAGCCTCGGTGCGGCGCTGTACGCGCTGGACGTGCCCCCCGCCGGCGGCGACACGCTGTTCTCCAGCCACTACCTGTCCTACGAGTACCTGTCGGAGCAAATGAAGGAATTCCTGGCCGACAAGATCGCGATTCACGACGTGCTGCACTACGGGATGGAATCGGGCCACTTCTCCATCGCGAAAGTCGAGTCACTGGAGGCCCTGGCCAAGACCCGGGCGAAGTTCCCGCAGGTGGAGCACCCGCTGATCTGCACCCACCCGGAGACCGGGCGCAAGATGCTGTACCTGAACAAGGCCTGGACCACGGCCATCAAGGGCTTGCACGCGAAGGAAAGCAAGGCAATCCTCGACATGCTGAAGGAGCATTCCCTGCAGGACCGCTTCCAGTGCCGGGTGCGCTGGTACAACAAGTCGGTGCTGATCTGGGACAATCGCTGCGTGCAGCACAGCCCGAACGTGGACTACGAAGCACCCCGCAAGATGCTGCGCGTGGCCATGCACAGCGACTGGATCCCGTCCTGACAGGCGACCCCGAACTCCCGGTGGCCGATGGGCCGCCGGGTTCGGCGGTCTGCAGGTCCCCCTCCATGGCCCGGCGGCGGCCGGCCGGTTGCCGTGGCTGTTCGCCCATTGGTCCGGGATGTCGCCGCGGCGGGCTGGCCAGCGGGTCGCAGGGCGCTAAACTGTCGGAATAGCTGGGCTTTCGGGCCCGGACCGGCTGGGACAAAAAGAGACGGAACCGCGAAACCGTCGTGCTCGCTATGACGAAACCACTCCTGACAACTGCCGCGTCTGACGACGGCAGAGTTCGATACCCAGACGGAAAGGGAGTGGGGATGGAAACTTTCAACGAGACGGCCGCCGAACGGTCCTTTCACAGTCCACTGGTCGCGCGGCTCGCCGCCGCATTGCCACCGGTGGAAGACGCGCGTTTCAGCCTGTACAAATCAGCCGACGGTTACCGGGCCATCATGGACTGGTACGACGATGCGCTGGAGCTGATTGATTGCGACTTCGAATCGCAGTTCGTGAAGACCCGCTTCGGCCATACCCATATGCTGGTGGCCGGGCCCGAAGATGCCGAACCCCTGCTGCTGCTGCCCGGCGTCGCCGGCTGTGCGCCGCTGTGGCACCGCCAGATTCCCGCTTTCGCCGAACATTTCCGGGTGTATGCGCTGGACGTGGTCGGCCAGCCCGGCCGCAGTGATCCGTATCCGCCGTCGTTCATGAACGGCGACTACTCCCAGTGGCTGTGCGATGTGCTCGACGGTCTGCGCATCGACCGGGCGCACTTTGCCGGCACCAGCGTGGGTGGCTGGATGGTGCTGAAGGTGGCCATCGACGCCCCGGAGCGCATCCGCAAGGTCGTGATGCTGAGCCCCACCGGCGTGTCGCGCGCGAAGCTGCCCGTGAAGATCTGGCTCACCAAAGTCCTGAGCAAGAAAAAGGACGCGAACGAGCTGGAAGAGGACCTGACCGCGAAGTCGGTGTCATCCCGCAGCCCCGGTGACGGCAAGACCTTTGACCGGCAACTCGCGCGCCTGATGGCGCTGTGCACCCGGCATTACCGCGTCGACCGCTCGGTCGGCGTGTACAACGAAGCCACGCAAAAGGTGGACGTCGGCAAGGGGTTGCGCGTCTTGCGCAAGTTCTTCCTGTCGGAACCGAAGCGCGTGCTGAGACAGTTCAATGTGCCCGGCCTGCTGGTATTCGGCGAGCAGGAAACCCTGTACAAGCCGGAAACTATCGTCCGGCGTGCGAAAAAGCTGATTCCCAACCTGGAGACCGAGATTATCCAGGGTGCGGGTCACGCGGCGATCTACGACCGGCCGAATGCGGCCAACAAGGTCGTGATCGATTTCCTCCGCCAGCCGACTTCCTGACCCGGGGATCCCAGCGATGAACACTCAAGTCACTTCGAGCCAGTGGCTCGCCGCCCTCGTGCTCGGCCTGCTGCCGGGCTTCGCCCTCGCCCACGAAGGTGCGAGCCTGCCCTACGGCTCGTTCCTGGCGGGCCTGACTCACCCGGTGCTGGGCGTCGATCACTTCCTTGCCATGGTCAGCGTCGGCATCGTCAGCGCGCAGATCGGCGGTCGCGCGATCTGGACGGTCCCGGCGACCTTTGTCGGCGTGATGGCCTTCGGCGGGTTGCTGGGTTGGCTGGACGTCGGCCTCACCGCCATCGAGGCCGGCATTGCGATCTCGGTGCTGGCACTGGGCCTGGCAATCGCGGCCGACAAGCGCCTGCCGATCTCGCTGGCCATGACCGCTGTCGGCTTTTTCGCGATCTTCCACGGCTACGCCCACGGCGCGGAAATGCCGTCGGTCGCCAACCCGGTGACCTACGCGCTGGGCTTCATGAGCGGCACAGCCGCCCTGCACGTGGCCGGGGTGATCATCGGTGACATTTCGCAGCACTACTCCACCGGCAAGCTGATGCTGCGCGTGAGCGGGGCTGCCATTGCTGCCTTCGGTGCGTACTTCCTGGCCGGTGCGGCGGCCTGATGTTGGGGAGCTCCAGAATGAATCGCAAACTGAAACTCGGCCTGTGGGAAGCCGGCTGCGTGGTGTGGATCTGCATCGCCGGCGCGTTACTGCATTTCGCCTTCGAACTCAGCGACTTCTGGACGCCACTGGCGCTGATCGCCGCGGTCAATGAAAGTGCGTGGGAACACTCGAAGATGTATTTCTGGCCCGGCGTCCTGTACGCGCTGATCCAGTACACGTACTCGCGCAACTATGCGAACAACTACTGGCTCGGCAAAGCCGTGGCGCTCGGCGTGACACCGGCGATCATCTTCGCCACGTACTACAGCTACATGGCGCTGATCGACATCACCGGTGACAAGGCGTCGCTGCCCGTCATGCTGGCGATCATGGTGTTCGGCGTCAGCTTCGGGCAGTTCATGAGCTACCGGATCCTGGCGGCCAAACCCATGCGGGCGGAGATGCGCCGCTACGCGCTGCCCGCCTATGCGGCGCTGATCGGGATGTACTCGAGCTTCACCTTCTTCCCGCCGAAGGTATTCCTGTTCGAGAATTTCTATTGCTACCAGTACACCGGCGACTACGGCATCCTGCCGGACTACGAGAAATATCGCGTGTTCACGCGGCCGGAAGACGGTGCGCCTGGTGGCGGCGTGAACTACTGCGAAGGCGTCGTGACCAGCGGCAGTGAGCCCGAACAGTTGGCCGCACTGCGCTGACCCTGGACAAAATCGGCCCAAGGTCCATCTTCCGACTCGTCGGCGCATGTCTTCTGCGCCGAACCGGGCCACGCGGCCAACGAGGTGGCCGCAGCCGAGATGGTCAATGCCTGACCCTCCGTCATTCCTTCTTGAATGCGCTTGAAGGGCTTCGTTATCATCCGCCCGCGGTCGCCCCGCCGGCCGACACACCATTTAGAGCATGCCGCCCCCGGCGGTCGGCCCGCCAGCGAGTTTTTGTGCGCACAATTCACCTGCAAATGGTCAAGGTGGCATCGGCTACGCTCGTTGTGGTCTCCGTCGCACTGTTGCCCGGGTTAGCGCTGGCGCACGAGGGGGCAAGCCTGCCCTACGGCTCTTTCTTGTCGGGGGTGGCGCACCCGGTGCTGGGCGCTGACCACTTTCTGGCCATGGTCAGCGTTGGCATTGTCAGTGCCCAGATCGGGGGACGCGCGATCTGGACCGTACCCGCCACGTTTGTTTGCGTTATGGGCATCGGCGGTCTGCTAGGCCTGGTGGACATCGGGCTGACGGCCATCGAGTCTGGCATCGCCTCGTCGGTGCTGATTCTCGGCCTGGCCATTGCCGCGGACAAGCGCCTGCCGGTGGCTCTGGCCATGACGGCAGTCGCCTTCTTCGCCATCTTCCACGGCTACGCCCATGGTGCCGAGATGCCGACTGTCGCCAATCCCGTGACCTACGCCCTGGGTTTCATGACCGGCACGGCCACCCTCCATGTGACCGGTGTGGTGCTCGGCGACATCTCCCAGCACTACAGCATGGGCAAAGTCTTGCTGCGCATCGGCGGTGCGATTATCGCGGCGCTGGGCGCCTGGTTCCTGGCTCAGGCCTTCGCCTGAGTGAACTAGGCGCTGACATGCATAGGAAGCTGCAATTGGCTCTGTGGGAAGCGGGCTGTGTCGTCTTCGTCGCGGTGGCCGGGTCCATACTGCATTTCGCCTTCGAGCTGAGCGAATTCTGGACGCCGCTGGCGCTGGTCGCCGCGGTGAACGAGAGTGCCTGGGAACACTCCAAGATCTATTTCTGGCCGGGCGTGGTGTACGCGCTGGTGCAATACACCTACACGCGGGAAGTGGCCAACAACTACTGGTTCGGGAAGGCCCTCGCGTCGACCGTGACGCCCCTGTCGATTTTCATTATCTACTACAGCTACATGGCGCTGATCGGCCTGCTCGACACCAAGGCATCCCTGCAGGTGATGTTGAGCATCATGCTCATCGGCATCGTTATCGGCCAGCTCGTGAGCTACCTGGTCCTCTCTGAGGAACCGGTCAGAGTGGAGCTGCGGCGCCTGGCCCTGCCTCTCTACGCAATCCTTATCGTCATGTACTCGAGTTTGACCTTTTTCCCGCCGAGGATCTTCCTGTTCGAGAATTTCTTCTGTTACCAGTACACGGGCGACTATGGGATTCTGCCGGACTACACGCCCTACCGCGTGTTCACGCGCCAGGGAGACCCGACACCCGCTGGCGGCGTCAATTACTGCGCCAAGGTCGATGCCGGTGGCGAGGGTGATTAGGGCGTATCTGCGCAACGCTCGCTAAGGCGCCGCGGGACGACCGGTCCGCTGTGCCGCCAGCTGGCGGCGCAGGAAGAAACCAGCGATGACGGTGCCCACGCCGATACACAGCGTATCGGCGGTGGCGGCACCCATCAGCGGCACCCAGTTCACGTTGCCCCAGCCCGACAGGAAGGTGTAGGTCGCATAAAAGGCCGGCACGCAGACCAGCAGCGTGGCGACGACGGCTCGACTGAGCCAGGGCGCCGGTCTCTTCAGCACGATCAGCAGCGCCACGCTCACCAGCAGGTGCGGCAGAAAGCCCAGGGTCATTTTCATGATGTTGATGGCCGACACGCCGTCGTCACCCATGCGCATGAAGCCGTCGAAAAGCGGCGTCGCCCACGGGTTCAGGATGAAGGCCGCGATGGCCCAGTTGAGGTTGCTGGCCACCAGGAAACCGGCGATCGTCGCCAGCAGGATACGCGGCCAGCGCAGCGCCGGCGCAACGACAGTCGCCATGTTCAGGCCCGGATTCAGGCTGCGCGCACGCCCGTGATTTCCTCCGAAACCTCCCAAAGCTGCGCGGCCAGCGCCGCATCCTCCATGCGCGGGTCCGGCCCCACCGGGTTGCAGTCGGCGAAGTAGAAGCCGCTCATGTCCTTCACCAGCGGATTCGCCGCCACGTAGCAACTCGTCGCCGCGCCTTCGGGCACGTTCTTCATGAAGGTCCAGCCGAACAGCTTCGCAAAGGCCAGCTGCCATTTCGGAAAATGCCGCCCGAGGTTCGTGTTGATGATGCCGGGATGCACTGCATTCGCCGTCGCGGTGGTGCCTTCCAGGCGCCGCGCGAGTTCGAACGCGAACAGCCCGTTCGCCAGCTTCGACTGCCCGTAGGCTTTCATCGGCTCGTAATCGCGTTCGCCACTGAGGTTGTCGAACTGGATGCCGCCGTCCGGCGCCCACGCGTGACCGCTGCTGCTGAGCACCACGATGCGGCCTGCCGGCGCGGCTTTCACCCGGTCGAGCAACTCCAGCGTGAAGGCAAAATGGCCGAGGTGGTTCACGAAGAACTGCCGCTCGATGCCGTTCACCTGCTCGAGTTCCGGCAGGGCCATGATGCCGGCGTTCAGGATCAGCATGTCGATCGGCGTGTCCATTGCCTGGACCTCGCTCGCGCAGGACGCGACCGAGCCGAGATCCGACAACTCGAGCACCGCGGGCGTCGCTCGCCCTCCACCGATGCTGGCACAGGCCGTCTCGGCCTTCTCCGGCGTGCGGCCGGTGCCGATCACATGCGCGCCGCGCATCGCCAGCACCCGCATCGTCTCGTAGCCGAGACCGGAGTTCGCGCCGGTGATCAGCGCGGTCTTCCCGCTAAGGTCCACACCCTCCGTGACCTCTTCGGCCGTGGATTTGGGCCCGAAGGGCCCCAGCGGCACGCCGGGCGGGTTCACGAAGGCGTCCGAGCCGGGCTCTGCGCAGCCTCCGAGGGCCGCACCGGCGGTAAGGGTGGTCGCACCGACGAAAAACTGTCGGCGGTTGATGGAATCGTTCATGTTCTTTGTCCCTGGGGATGTCTGCTTATTATGATGAGTTTAGCGCCCGGGCACGCGCATCGCATTTGCCGGCCGGCACCGACAGGCGGCCGCCACGTGCGCCCCGGGTACCTTCGCCCCGCTTGGTCGCATGGATGGCGGTCGTTAGCATAGCGCGATGCATCTCGTCCGCCTCAGCGACATCTGCCTGGACTTCGGCGACCAGGTCATCCTGCGCAACGCCGATCTCGTGCTGGAACCGGGCGAACGCGTGTGCCTGGTCGGGCGCAACGGTGCCGGCAAGACCACCCTGCTGAAACTGATCGCGGGCACGCTCGAGCCGGACCACGGGGAAATAGAGCGCCGCAGCGAGCTGCGCGTGAGCCAGCTGGAACAGACGCTGCCCGCGCAGCTGGAGTTGACGGCCGGTGAATACGTCGCCGAAGCGCTGGCCCCGGTGCAGGCGCTGGTGGACGACTACGAACGGCGCGCAGCGGCACACCCGCAGGGTCGCGCGCTGAAGGAACTGGAAGCGCAGCAGCAGCGCATCGACGCGCTGGACGGCTGGCGTATCGACCAACGCATAGCCACCACGCTCAGCGAACTGGGACTGCCGGCCGAGCGGCCGCTGCGCGAGTTGTCGGGGGGCTGGCGCCGCCGGGTCAGTCTCGCCCGCGCGCTGGTTACCCGGCCCGACCTCCTGCTGCTGGATGAACCGACGAACCACCTGGACCTGGCCACGATCGGCTGGCTGGAGGATCGCATTCGCGGCTGGTCCGGCAGCGTGCTGTTCGTGACCCATGACCGGGCCTTTTTGCAGCGGCTGGCAACCCGGATTGTGGAACTCGACCGTGGTCAGTTGACCAGCTGGCCCGGCACCTACCACCAGTACCTGGAGCGCCGGGCCGCGGCGCTGGTGGCCGAAGCCCGCGCGAACCGGGAGTTCGACAAGAAGCTGGCGACCGAAGAAGCGTGGATTCGTGAGGGCATCAAGGCGCGGCGAACCCGCAACGAGGGCCGCGTGCGAGCCCTGAAAGCGATGCGGGACACGCGGGCCGCGCGGCTCGACAAGCCGCACCAGGCGCGCATCAACATCGACGAATCGGAGCGTTCCGGGCGCAAGGTCATCACCGCGCGCAACGTGAGCTACGGCTACGACGACGAAACGCTGATCAAGGACTTCTCCATGAAGATCATGCGCGGTGACCGCATCGGCCTGATCGGCAACAACGGGGTCGGCAAGAGCACGCTGTTGTGCCTGCTGCTCGGTGATCTCCAGCCGCAGACCGGCACGGTGAAGCACGGCACGGGACTGGAGATCGGCTACTTCGACCAGCTGCGCGGCACGCTGGACCTGGACAGGAGCGTGGCCGAGAACGTCGGTGAGGGTCGCGACTACATCAGGATCAACGGCAAGGAACGCCACGTGATCGGTTACCTGCGCGGATTCCTTTTCAGTGCGAAGCGCGCGATGATGCCGGTGAAGGCCTTGTCGGGCGGTGAACGCAATCGCGTCATTCTCGCCAAGCTGTTCACGCGGCCCACGAACCTGCTGGTCCTGGACGAACCCACGAACGACCTGGACGTGGAAACGCTGGAGGCGCTGGAAGCCCGGCTGGCGGAATACGACGGCACGCTAATCGTGGTCAGTCATGACCGGGAATTCCTGGACAATGTCGTCACCAGCATCCTGGTCTTCGAGGCCGACGGCGAGCTGCGTGAATACGTGGGCGGTTACAGCGACTGGGCGCGCCGCGGCCATGGGCTCGCGGAGATGGACGACCCGACCGGCGGCGGCAAGGCAGGGTCCGGGAAGAACCGGCCGACCAAGCGCCCGACCAAGCTCAGCTACAAGGACCAGCGGGAACTCGACCGGCTACCCGGCCGGATCGAAGACCTGGAGGCGCGGGTCGCAAGCTTGCAGGCCCAGGTGAGCGCGCCGGATTTCTATGCCGGGCCACACGCGGAAACCCGGCGCGTGCTCGACGACCTCGACAGCGCACAGGCCGAGCTGGAAGCCGCGGTGGAACGCTGGGCAGAACTGGAGGAAACGCGCGAGAGCCTGGGCCGTTCGGGTCAGCGCTGATCCGCTTCCAGCTCGGCGAGCTGCGCGCGCCAGTCGCCCGGTGCCTGGGTCGGATCATTCGCGATTTCAAAGGTGGCATTGCGCGCGCCGGGGTTGTCCAGGCACTCGATCAGCACCTGCGCGAGGTCGTCCCGCGACAGCGTGCTGCGCAACAACGGCCGCCAGTTGTCGCCCTGCTCGATCAGCAGGCCCTGTTCGCCGGCCGGCCGGTTCACCAGCCCGGCCGGGCGCGCAATCGTGTACGCGAGCCCGCTGTCGCGCAGGTGCTCCTCGCCCTTGAAGCGCCATTCCAGCGCGCCTTTTGTGGCTTTGTTGAACGGATGAGCCGGGTCCGTCACGCCGATGGCCGTCAGCAGCACGAAGTGCTCGACCCCTTCCGCCTTCGCCGCTTCAACCAGGTTCACGATGCCGCCATAGTCCACGAACTCCGCGCTGTTCGGCCCGCTGATTTCCCGCGAACCGACCACGCTGATCACGGCCGTGACGCCGGCCATGATTTCCTGCATGCGTGCCGCGTCCCGCACATCGCCCTCGACCCAGTTCATGTCCGCGTAGGCCTGGCCCCAACGCTCGATGGCCGTGTCCCGGTTGCGGGTCAGCGAACGGAAGCTGCGGCCCTGCTCTTTCAGGTGCCCGATGACATAGCGGCCGACGCGGCCGGACGCACCGGCGACCAGGATCAGCTCCGGTGGCTCGGCCTCTGCGACGGAACCGGCGGGCCGGCTCTCCTGGCTCGCGCACGCCCCCAGGGCCAGGGACAGCAGTCCGAGAGCCAGGGTGATAAAGAGTCTTTGCACAATCTGTTCCTGCACGCGTTTTCGCGGTGATGATAGCGGTAGCGCCAAAAAACCAAGGGCGACCCGCGGGCCGCCCTCGATCGTTACCACGTGTCGGCGGTCAGGCCGCTTGCTGATCGTCCTTGCTCTGCTTGCGGGCCTGCCGGCTTTCCAGCAGCGGCACGGACTCGACCACCCAGTTGCCCGCCGTCCGCCGGCCCGGGCTCGGGATCGCAAAGGCCGTGGACTTGCCGTTCCGTTCCTGGAACGTGTCCCAGTCGATCCGCCAGCCCTTCTCGTCGAAGCGCGCGAGCCAGTCACGGTAACCGACGATCGCCTTGTCCGCCGGCATCAGCACTTCCTTGGTGTTGCTGATGGGCGTCTGGGTCGGATACAGGTCCAGCAGGATATCGATATCCTGTTTCGCGATGGCCTTGTTGCGGGCGTGAATTGGCCCATCCTGCTCGGGTTCCGGCATGAAGTTGCGCATGTTCAGGAAGAAAATGCGCGTGTGGGTCGGGCTCACCGGCTGCTCGAAGAAGTACTGCCGGAAGCCAACGCCGGGCTGAATGTTGATGTAGGTGATCACGGTGTTCGGCCCGTAGGTACCACCACCCGCATACAGGTCGCCGGCTTCCTCTCTGACCTTGCCCCAGGTCTTGCCCTTCAGCGGCGGCGCGTTGAACTTGTGCATGAACCACATGCCGTAGCCCTGCTCGTGGTCTTCGACATCGTAGTCGTTCACTTTGTAGGTGTCGCGGTTGATGCCCGCAAAACCGTGAGTGGGATGCACGAACTCGTTATGGGCAGGATCCAGCGCATTCTCGATAGACCGCTCGTAGTAGTAATCCACTTCCAGCACGAGGATAGAGTTCGCGCGCCAGCCTTCCTGGCCGTATTCCTCGACATCGAGCAGCGGCGGGCGCTCTTCTTCGGGCAGGTCACCCATGAACGCAAACACGATGCCGTATTTTTCCTGCACGGGATACGCGTCAATCTTTGCGCGGGCCGGCGGCTTCTTGCCATAGCCGATGGACGGGATGTTCTTGCACTCGCCGTCGCCACCGAATTCCCAGCCGTGATAGGGACACACGATGCAGCCATTGATCAGGCGGGGGGCGCTCTCCGGGCCAGACCACGCGCCGCCCAGGGAACCGCCCCGGTGCACGCAGGTGTCGCTGAGGACGTGAGCCTTACCGTCATCATCGCGAAACGCGACCACGTTCACGCCCAGCAGGCTGACCTTCTGGGGCTCGTCCGGGCCGAGATCTTCGCTGCGAATGATGGGGTACCAGAAGTTGATATACATGGGCTCCTCCTCCCTTGTTCTGCTGGGATTTCTACCGGCCAGGGGCCCCGGACGACATACGGAGAATTACCTATCGCCCGGTCACGAGCCCCGGGGCAAGGCATTCTGACCAGCCCCGGCAGACATGCCGCAGTCCAGCGGTTAGGCTTGACCGGCCATGAGCGAACGGAAGCTGAAACGGGCCGTGCGTCGCGCCCTGATTCTGCGCCTGGGCGGCGTTGCGCTGGTCCTGTGCGCCGTATTCGCCGGGGTAGCGTGGGTGAACGGCAATGCCCGCATGGAACAGGCCGTAGCGGAACTCGCGCGCCTGGAAGGGGCCCGTTTCAGACGCCTGGCGAGCCCCCTGCTCCAGGGCAACGAGACGACGCCGGCCAGGTGGCAAAGCGCGCTGCAAACACTGGCGCGACAGGGAGCGGCCACTGAACTCGCCGGCGGCCGGTTCGTGCTGGCCAAGGTGTTCGACACGGACGGGCGCGAGCTGGCCGCCCTGGATGATCCCGGGTTTCCCGGCATTGACGAGTTGCGTACCGCAGCTGCCAACCTGGCGTTCGATCCTCCGGAGTCGACCGGTTACCGGGCCGTGAGCCGCCGCGTCGGCGATCGCACCTACGTCGCCACGGCGGTCGCGGTGCGCGACGCCGAAGGTGCTATCCGCGGCTGGCTGGGCGGCGCCTTCGCGGTCTCACCAGCGGCCATGGCCAAGTTGCGCGGCAATATCGGCCGGACGCTGCTGTACGTGATCGCCATCGTGCTGGTGACCTCCGTTGCGCTGTTCCCGGTCATCAGCGCACTGGTGAACCGGCTCGCGGCGGCCAGCGTGGACCTGCTGGATGCGAACCTGGAAACCATCCAGGTACTCGGCAGCGCGATCGCCAAGCGGGACAGCGATACCGATGCCCACAATTACCGCGTCGCGGTGTACTCGGTACGCCTGGGCGAGGCGGCCGGTCTGGCGGCAGAAGAGATGCCTGCCCTGATCAAGGGCGCGTTGCTGCATGACGTGGGCAAACTGGGCATTCGCGACGACGTGTTGCTGAAGCCCGGCAAGCTCAGCGACGACGAATTCGAAACCATGAAAAGCCACGTGGAACACGGGCTGGACATCACGAGCCGCGCCCGCTGGCTGAATGATGCGGGCGACGTGGTCGGCGGCCACCATGAAAAATTCGACGGGGCCGGCTATCCGGCAGGCCTGGTCGGGGAAGATATTCCGATCAACGCGAGAATCTTCGCCATTGCCGACGTATTCGACGCGCT
>CP070671.1:1046102-1149496 GCA_020351875.1 Chromatiales bacterium
CGGCCGACGGCTGGACTTCCTGATGCAGGAGCTCAACCGCGAAGCCAACACGCTGGCATCAAAATCCGCAGACCAGGAAACCACGCGCCAGGCAGTGGACCTGAAAGTGGTCATTGAACAAATGCGCGAGCAGGTACAGAACGTCGAGTGACTTGCCAACCTGTCTTGAGCCGTTCTTTTAGCTTGCTGGACATAAGCTGCCAGGCACCCGGACACAGGTTTCTTTGGCCTTCATCTGGATTATGACGAGCGCCGCCTAAACGCATCAGGCGTGCCGCGACCGCGGCCCCTGACTGCCTTAAGTCGCGGTTATAAAAGGGAATTGGTATAGCCTTCAGGGTAAGCTTGCCAGGGGCCTGGCGCCCCTGCTTGCAAGCAGGTCTCTGGTTCGGCTACCTTGGAATCCGATGACGCAACGCGCGAAAGCGCGGCTGCGTCTTTTTTTGTCTAAAAGAACAACAAGGAACGCTGACGTTCCGATCCGAAAGAGGTCAGCCATGGATAAGGTTACCGGCCTGTGCGGGAAGGTCATCGCGGTCATTTTTCTGGTGATGCTTACCATCACGGCCAACGCCGCAACGGTGTGGACGGGTCCGGAGATTACATTCAGCAAGGCGGCGTTCGCAGACCCCACAATGGCCGTCAACCAGGACAGCCTGACACCGCTGGTGTCAATCACCCGCGCTAACACGCAAGGATTGTTCAATCCGATACAGGAACCGTCTTTTCAGTTCGGCGGTGGCAGCCCGATAGGCACCGAGTGGGCCTTCCAGGGCCTGAACGGCAATCCGGACAGTGGCGTCAGCGCGGAAAACTTCGGTTCGCTGATCTTCACCGATTGGCAAAACTCTCTCGAAAGCAGGGTCGGACCCAACATCCTTGACAGGCCTGGCGTCGTGCACCTGGTCAGCGAGGACATCTATTTCGATATCGTCTTTACCGAGTGGGGACAAGGCGGGGGCGCAGGTGGCTTCTTTACCTACGTGAGAACGTCTGCCGGAGCCGAGGGAGCCGGGGAGGTAGTTCCCGTCCCGGCAGCTTTCTGGCTGATGGCATCAGGGCTCGGGTTACTCGGATTCCTGAAACAGAGACTTACCCCCCACCTCCGCGAGCACGTGCAGAACGTGGGGTGACCCGCCCGAGTGCTGCAGTGGCACTCGATCTCCCCCGCCCGGAATCCCAGGTCTGCGGACGTTTGTCATAAAGTCCGCCGCGTCGTCGGGCGCCCCGGAACGCGTCCTTCGTCGACCCGTCAGCTCCACATAAGCTTATGATATTTAAATAATTAATTTGACTCCCTTGCGGCCCTTGAAGAGGGGACCGGAGTGTGTCTAAATGAGAGCCTGATGACGCAACGCGCGAAAGCGCGTGTGCGTCTTTTTTTTGCTTTGGCTTAATGAAAACAACGCCGGAACAAGACGTTCCGAGCAATGAAACGAGGCAAGCCATGACGAAGGTGAGAGTCGTTTGTGGAAAGACCCTGATGGTCGCTTTCCTGTTCAGTTTGACCGCCGTGGTCAACGCGGCGACCGTGTGGACGGGCCCTGTTATTGATTTCAGTAAGGCGGCTTTTGCGGATCCCGAGGACCCCGCCAACCAGGACAGCCTGAGCGAAGCGGCGTCTCTGACCCGCGCGTCGACGCGAGGCCTCTACAACGCAGCGCAGGAACCCTTTTTCCAAAGCAGCGGGGGCAGCCCGGTTGATACGGAATGGGCCTTTGCCGGCCTGGCCGGAAACCCCGACGGAATGATCAGCGCCGAGGACTTCGAGTCGCTGACCTTTTCCGAGTGGGCAACTGCATTGGGTGGGCAGGGAAACCTCGCGAACAATGTTGTGGGGACGTCCGGCGTTCTGCACCTCATCTCGGACGACATCTATCTGGATATCGTGTTCACCGAGTGGGGCCAGGGAGGCGGTGCCGGTGGCAACTTCGCCTACTCTAGGACTTCGCCAATTCCCGTCCCGGCAGCGGCATGGCTCCTCGGATCGGCGCTCGGCCTGCTCGGCGTCATCAGGCGGCGTCGCCCCGCTTGACAGAATCCCGGACACGGGCGCGGCTATTGGCCATAGTCGGCGATTTAATCGGCCCGAAGGCTTGAAGGCCACCGCCCGGTCTGCCTACCATAGACAGTGATGACGCACCGCGCGAAAGCGCGGCGGCGTTTTTTTTTGCTTGGCTTCAGCACAACAACAACAAGAAGACCGGCGTCCCGGTGCCAACGAGGTAAGCCATGAAGACAGTCACAAGGCTTTGTGGGAAAGGAATCACGCTCATATGCCTGGTGGCATTGGCTGCGGCGGCCAACGGCGCAACCGTCGGCACCGGCCCGCTGGTCGAGTTCCGCCCTGATCAGTGACGACATCTACCTGGACATTACTTTCGCCGAGTGGGGACGGATGCAGCAGGGTGGCGGCGCCTTTGCTTACATCCGGTCATCCGTGGTCCCGATCCCGGCGGCGGCCTGGATGTTCGCCTCTGCCTTGGGCTTGCTCGGCCTTCTCAAACGGCGGCTTGCCGGCTAGCCGGTCCTTACGCTAGCGCGAATCGACGTCCCGGTTTAGTAAGGGGGCGTCGCCCGACGCTATGCGTCTGCCTCGTCGACCTGATCGCCCAGGCTGAAAAGCGTTGCCGCAATCCGTTGGGGCTCCTCACCCCAGTCACCGGCGACACTGCGTTGCACAAGCTGGTCACCAATGAAGTAGTACCAGCAACCGGCGTCTGCAGAGGCGCTGCCCCAATACTCCCAGACTTCGACGACCTGACCGTAGTCGTTGCGGACGGTGCCGCGCGACACCGTCGGGGCGCCGAGGGCGGCCCGAACCGCTTTCTTCGAGGCACCCGTGTCCACGGCGACTGGCTCGGCAGGCCCCGCGCCGGAGGCTGCAGAAAGTGCGGCGGCGGCCAGCAGACTGATTATGGTTAAAGCGTAGCGCATGACAGGTTTTCCAGTTGGGCCAGAGAATTCGCGCCGCAAAGTTAGCCGGATTCACCCGTGGGGTATTGTCGACCGGGGTCAATTACTATTCCGCCCGATGGGCGCTTCCAAGGCAGATTCAGGCCGGCTGTATGTGATCTCCGCACCTTCCGGTGCCGGCAAAACCACGCTGGTGAAACGGCTCGTGGAGCGCCGGCCCCGGCTGCGGTTTTCCGTGTCCTACACCACCCGGCCCCAGCGCGCCGGCGAGACTGACGAACGGGACTATTTTTTCGTGGGCGAGGACCGTTTCGCAGCCATGCAGCGGGCCGGCGAGTTCCTGGAGCACGCCACCGTCTTCGGCAACCGGTATGGGACGAGTCGCGCCCAGGTGCAGCGCCTGCTGGAGGCCGGCCACGACGTGCTGCTGGAGATCGACTGGCAGGGCGCGCAGCAGGTCCGCAGCAACATGCCGGAATGCGTCACGATCTTCGTCGTGCCGCCGTCACTGGCCGAGCTGGAGCGGCGCCTGCGCGGCCGGCAGACCGACACCGACCCGGTCATTGAACGCCGCCTGGGCGAGGCCGTGGGCGACCTGTCGCACTGGGCGGAATTCGACTACGCCATCATCAACGACGACCTCGACCAGGCGGTCGCGGAGCTGTGCGGTGTGCTGGACGGCCACGGCGACGCCTGCGCGACGGACAATCCCGATCGACGGGCCAGCATCACCACGATGCTCGGCCCGGCGGATTAGACCGCAGCATTGCGGGCCCGGGCGGAAGGCGGTAGGCTACGCGCCCCTTTCTGCAGGTGCTGCCTCCATGGCCCGGATCACCGTCGAAGACTGTCTTGACCACGTCGATAACCTGTTCGACCTCGTCATGGTGGCCGCGAAACGCGCGCGACGCCTCGCTAACGGGGCCGAGCCGATGGTGGACTGGGAAAACGACAAACCCACGGTCGTTGCGCTGCGGGAAGTGGCGGCGGGCCTGGTCGACCGGGAAATTCTCGACGACGTCGAGACGCCGGCCGAGGAACTCCTGAGCGCCGACCAGGCCGAGGAGATCCTCGCCAGCACCCCGATGCCCCGCATGGACAGTCTCGACGACTGACGCGCCGCGGCAGCCCACAGTCCGGGGCCGTCGCCGACATGGCCCTGCGCTAGAATCGGGCCATGGACTACGCTGCGGCGATTCTGAGCCGCCTGCCGACCACCCGCCGGGGCACGGGCTTCAAACGGCTGCTCGGCAAGCTCGATTACCTCTCCCAGGACCACCTGGATACGGTCGGTCGCGCCTACGAAGTGGCCGCCCAGGCCCACGAAGGCCAGCGCCGATACTCTGGCGAGGCCTACATCACGCACCCGGTCGCGGTGGCCGGCATCCTCGCGGGCCTGCGGCTGGACTACCAGACAATCGCCGCTGCCCTGATGCACGACCTCATCGAGGACACCCCCACCGGTAAAGATCAGCTCCAGCAGGACTTCGGCGAGGAAATTGCCGACCTGGTCGACGGAGTCAGCAAACTCGACAAGCTGAATTTCGACAGCAGGGCGGAGGCCCAGACCGAGAGTTTCCGCAAGATGATGCTGGCCATGGTGCAGGACATCCGCGTGATGTTGCTGAAACTCGCCGATCGCCTGCACAACATGCAAACGCTCGAAGCGCTGCCCGTGGCCAAGCAGGGACGCATCGCCCGCGAAACGCTGGAGATCTATGCACCCATCGCCAACCGGCTCGGCGTATATACGATGAAGACGGAACTGGAGGAACTCGGGTTCCGCTACAGCTACCCGTTCCGTTACAAGGTGCTCGAGCGCGCGGTTCGCCGGGCCCAGGGCAACCAGCGCCAGCTAGTGCGACGTACGTCGGTCCGGATGGAGGCCGCGCTGGCCGACGCTGGCATCGAGGCCACGGTGCGCGGCCGGAAGAAGAACCTGTACAGCATCTACCGCAAGATGGCCACGAAGCAGCGTTCGCTGAGTGAGATTGCCGATGTGTTTGGCTTCCGCATCATCGTCGACAGTCCGGACAACTGTTACCGCGCCCTGGGACTGGTACACGCGCTGTACAAACCCATGCCGGGCCGCTTCAAGGACTACATTGCGATCCCGCGAGTGAACGGTTACCAGTCCTTGCACACCACATTGTTCGGGCCAAACGGCATCCCGCTGGAAGTGCAGATCCGCACCGAGGAAATGGACCGCATTGCCGAGCGCGGCGTTGCGGCCCACTGGCAGTACAAGGCGACGGACAAACGCGCGATGCCACCGCAGATGCGCGCGCGTGAATGGCTGAGCAGCATCACCGAGATGGAACTGGCCGCGAATTCCGAAGAATTCATGGAACAGGTCAAGGTGGACCTGTTCCCGGACAAGGTCTACGTATTCACGCCGAAGGGTGACATCATGCGCCTGCCGCGCGGTGCGACCTGCGTCGACTTCGCGTACGCGGTGCACACCGATGTCGGCAACCGGTGTGTGGCAGCGAAGATCGAACGGCGGCTCGTGCCACTGCGCACGCAACTGGAGAGCGGGCAAACCGTCGAGATCATCACGGCCTCCGGCGCGCACCCGAACCCGCGCTGGGTCAACTTCGTGACCACCGCCAAGGCCCGTTCCAGCATCCGGCAGTACTTGAAGAACCTGCGTTTCGGCGACGCCCGCGAACTCGGTAAGCGACTGCTCGAACAATCACTGCGGGATGCCGGCTCATCGCTGCGCAAGACCTCGCGCGCCGCCATGGGCCCCGTGCTGGAAGAACTGGGACTGAACAACACGAACGAACTCTTCGAGCAACTGGGCCTGGGCGAAAGGCTAGCGCCGCTGGTGGCCAAAGCTCTGCTGGAAAATCCGCAAGCCGCCGCACCGGACGAGTCAGGGCGCACGGCCATCGTGATTGCCGGCACCGAAGGCATGGTGCTGAGCTACGGCCGCTGCTGCCACCCGATACCGGGCGACCCGATCATGGGCTACCTCAGCGCAGGACGGGGTCTGGTCATTCATCGCAACGTGTGCGGCAACCTCGGCGAGTTTCGCAAGCAGCCACAAAAGTGGATTGCGGTGAACTGGGAAAAGCAGATCGACCGCGAGTTTTCCGTGGAGATCCGGGTCGAGGTGACGAACCGCCCGGGCGCGCTCGCAGAGATCGCGGCGCAGATCGGCGATGCCGACTGCAACATCGAGCAGGTTTCGGTAGAAGAACGCGAGGGCGATACCGCCGACCTGCGATTCTCCATCCTAGTGAAAGATCGTGCCCACCTGGCGCGCGTCATCCGGAGCATCCGGCACATGCCGGTGGTGCTGCGGGTGACACGCACCTGTACCTGAGGACAACATGAAACGAGAGCCCGTTCAGACCGATGCGGCGCCGGCTGCAATCGGCACCTACTCGCAAGCCATACGCGCCGGCGACACCTTGTACCTGTCCGGACAGATTCCACTGGACCCGACTACCGGCGACATGGTGAACGGCGACATCCGGGCCCAGATCCGCCAGGTCTTCGACAACCTCGCCGCCGTCGCCGGCGCCGCGGGCGCAAGCCTGAACAATGCCGTGAAGATCAACGTATTCCTGGTGGACCTTGCTCACTTCGGCGAGGTCAACGAAATCATGATGGATTACCTGCAGTCACCCTACCCGGCCCGCGCGGCGGTGCAGGTTGCCGCCCTGCCGCGCGGCGCGGCCGTGGAGGCGGATGCAATCATTGCCCTCTGAGGCAGCGCCAGCCGCCAACGACGCCCTGACCGCACTGCGCGGCGTTGGCCCGGCGCTGGCGGAAAAGCTCGAGCGCCTGAACATCCGGCGGCCGGAAGACCTGCTGTTCCTGCTGCCGCAGCGCTACGAGGACCGCACGCGAATCACGCCGGTGGGCGCACTGCGGCCCGGGCAGACTGCAGTGATCGAAGTCGAGGTTGCGCTCACCGAGGTGGTCTACCGACGCCGGCGCAGCCTGTTGTGCCGGGTCAGCGACGGCACCGGCCAGCTGACACTACGATTCTTTTACTTCTCACGGGCGCAACAAAACGGCCTGCAGCGTGGCACGAAATTGCGCGCTTACGGGACCGCGCGGCCGGGGCCGGCCGGTCTGGAAATGGTGCACCCGGAATACCGGCTGCTGGCACCCGGCCGGGCCCCGGCCCTGGAAGACCGATTGACGCCCATTTACCCGACGACCGAGGGCCTGCAGCAAACGCGGTTGCGCGGACTGATTCAGCAGGCGCTGGACCGCTGGTTGCCGCAGATCGAAGACTGGCTGCCCGGAGAGCTGCTGGCCGATTTCAGCCTGCCGGCGCTGGACGAGGCCCTTGCCTACCTGCACCAGCCGCCCACCGGTGCCGATCTCACCGAACTCGCCGCCGGCAAGCACCCGTGCCAGCGACGGCTCGCACTGGAAGAACTGCTGGCCCACCACTTGAGCCTGAGGCAGCTGCGCGAACGTGCCCGGCACGAACGCGCGACACCGGTGCCGGGCGACGCGGCGCTGCGCGACGCCTTTTTCAGCAGCCTCGGTTTCGAACTAACGGGCGGGCAGCAGCAGGCGCTGGCGGACATCGATAGGGACATGGCGCAGGCACACCCGATGATGCGCCTGGTGCAGGGCGACGTGGGCTGCGGCAAGACGGTGGTGGCGGCCGCCGCGGCACTGGCAGCGGTGGGCGCGGGTCAGCAGGTCGCCATCATGGCGCCCACCGAATTGCTGGCCGAGCAACACCGTGAAAGTTTCTTTCGCTGGTTCGATCCGCTCGACGTGCGCGTGGGGTGGCTGTCGGGCAGCCTGCGCGGCAAGGCGCGCAACCTTGTGCTGCAGGAACTGGCGGATGGCACCACCCAGGTCGTCGTCGGCACACATGCGCTGTTCCAGGAAGGCGTGGATTACCGGCGCCTCGGGCTGGTCATCGTTGACGAGCAGCACCGCTTCGGCGTGCACCAGCGCCTGGAGCTGATGGAAAAAGGGCGAAGCGGTGACCTGCGTCCGCACCAGCTGGTCATGACCGCGACACCGATACCGCGCACGCTGGCGATGACCCTGTACGCGGACCTCGACGTGTCGGCGATTCGCGAACTGCCGCCGGGCCGCCAGCCGGTGCAGACGGTAGCCCTGGCGGAGGCGCGCCGGAGCGATGTGGTGGCGCGCGTGCGCGAAGCCTGCAGCGCCGGCCGACGGGCTTACTGGGTGTGCCCGCTGATCGAAGACTCCGACCTGATCGAATCGCAGGCCGTGGAGTCCACGCACAAACTGCTCACCGAGGCCCTCGATGACATTCCGGTGGGGCTCGTGCACGGGCGCATGAAGCCGGAACAAAAAGACCGGACGATGAAGGCGTTCGCAGCCGGTGAGCTGGGGGTACTGGTTGCCACCACGGTGATCGAGGTCGGCGTGGACGTGCCCGAGGCATCGCTGATGATCATCGAAAACGCCGAACGCATGGGGCTGTCGCAACTGCACCAGTTGCGCGGCCGGGTGGGCCGTGGCGATGCGGCCAGCGCCTGTGTCCTGCTCTACCGGTCGCCGCTGTCACGGCTCGCAAGAGAGCGCCTGGACACCATGCGCAGGGTCAGCGACGGCTTCGAACTCGCCCGCAAGGACCTGGAACTGCGCGGCCCGGGCGAGGTGCTGGGCACCCGGCAGACCGGCCTGATGCAGCTGCGCGTAGCGGACCTGATTCGTGACGCCGACCTGGCGGCGCAGGTGCAAACCATCGGGCGACAACTGCTCGGCGCGGCGCCCGCCGCCGTGGAGGCGCTGATTCACCGCTGGGTCGGTGGCGCCCACCGCTTCGGGAAGGTGTAAACAACCGGTATGCTCTGCGCCTGACACCGCGACCCACGAGCATGGCCACCACCAGCGCAACCAACCGCTTCGCCACCGAACTGCGCCGCCAGTTCGGCCTGTACGCCCGGCTGATGCGCCTGGACCGGCCCATTGGCACGTGGCTGCTCCTTTGGCCCACGCTCTGGGCACTGTGGATCGCCGGGGACGGGCGGCCGGATCCGCAAATATTCGTGGTCTTCGTGCTCGGTGTCATCGTCATGCGCAGCGCCGGTTGCGTGATCAACGACTTTGCCGATCGCAAGCTCGACCCGCACGTGGAACGCACGCGCAACCGGCCGCTCGCTACCGGTGAGGTTGCGCCCGCCGAAGCGCTGGTGCTGTTTCTCGCGCTCGGGCTGCTGGCCATCGCCTTGCTGCTGACACTGAACACGCTGACTCGCTGGCTGGCCGTTGCCGGCGCTGCCCTCACGATTATCTATCCCTTCACGAAGCGCTTTTTCGTGGCGCCCCAGCTGATTCTCGGCGCCGCCTTCGGCTGGGGCGTGCCGATGGCCTTTGCGGCACAGACCGGCACCGTGCCGCGCCTTGCGTGGCTGATGTGGCTGACCGCGGTGGTCTGGGCCGTCATCTACGACACGCTCTATGCGATGGCCGACCGCGCCGGTGACGAAATGATCGGCGTGAAATCCACGGCCATCCTGTTTGGCAGCGCCGACCTGTTCTGCATCGGGCTGCTGCAGGTAACCATGCTGCTCGCGCTGGCACTGATCGGCCAGGCCGCCGAACTGGGCGCCTGGTACTTCGGCTCGATCGGCGTGGCCGCGGTGCTGTTTCTGCAGCAGCGCATCCGCGTGAACAACCGCGACCCCGAGCGCTGCTTCCAGGCCTTCCTGGCCAACCGGCACGTCGGCGCGACAATATTCGCAGGTATCCTGCTGGACTATCTCTACCGCGGCGGCTGAGCCGACACCACCCGCGCCGCGCACCAGGCCTCGACACGTCTCGCCCCGGCCCGACGCAGCGCTACGGCAAGCGCGCTCACGGTGTGACCGGTGGTAATCACATCGTCGACGATCGCCACATCGAGTTCTTCCAGGTCGCGCCGCACGGCAAACGCCGCGCGCACATTCACACACCGGTCGCTGCCGGCGAGCCCCGACTGCGGTGGCGTATTCACGCGCCGCTTGCCTGCGTGCTGGTCCACTGCGGCACCTGCCGCAAGGGCTGCGGGCGCGGCAATCACAGCGGCCTGGTTGTAACCGCGGCGCCCGAGCCGGTCCGGATGCAGCGGCACCGGCACCACGAGATCGCAAGCCGGCGCGTCACCGCCATCGCCCGCCAGGTGCCGGGCAAGCAACTCGCCCAGCAGGCGGGCGCATTCCACCCGGCCGTGGAATTTCGCGGCGGCCACCAGGCTGTCAACCGGATACTCATAGACCAGTGCCGCCCGAACCCGGTCGATGCCGCGAAGCGCCAGGTCACAAGCAGCGCACGGGCCGGGTGGCACACCAGGAGGCAGCGGCGCACCGCACCGGCTGCACCCGGACACGATCCAGGGCAAATCCTCGCAACAACCCCGGCACACCATCGCGGCGCCGCTTGCCAGCCCGCACAGCAGGCAACGGAGCGGCATGAAACGGGCCAGCCAATTGTCAACTTGGTCAAGCACTTCAGGTTGACAGCATGTCAGGGCCTTTCGATACTGCGGCAGCCGGGCCGTGCCCGGCCAGCGCCAAAACGCCGCCGACGGACAACAAATATGCACACCCCGACGCCACAGACGCCCGCCCGGATTCGCACTGACTGGTCCCGCGACGAGGTGGACGCGCTGTTCGCGTTGCCGTTCAGCGATTTGCTGTTCCTGGCCCAGTCCGTGCACCGGCAGTACTTCGAT
Source organism: Chromatiales bacterium (assembly GCA_020351875.1). GTDB lineage: Bacteria > Pseudomonadota > Gammaproteobacteria > Steroidobacterales > J054. The sequence goes on from CP070671.1 coordinate 1,056,691, forward strand.
CCGGCCGAAGTGCAGATCAGCACGCTGATGAGCGTGAAGACCGGCGCGTGCCCGGAAGACTGCGCGTACTGCCCGCAGAGCTCGCACTACGACACCGGTGTGGAGGGTGAACGCATGGCGCCGGTGGCAGCGGTGGTGGCCGCGGCCCGTGCGGCCAAAGCCAATGGCGCCACACGTTTTTGCATGGGTGCCGCATGGCGCAGCCCGAAGCCGCGGCAGATCGAGCGCATGGCCGACATCATCCGCGCGGTGGCGGACGAGGGACTGGAGACCTGCGCCACGCTCGGCATGCTGGACCAGGAACAGGCTGCCAGCCTTCGCGATGCCGGGCTGGATTACTACAACCACAACGTCGACACGTCGGCGAGTTTCTACCCGGAAATCATCAGCACGCGAACCTACCGCGATCGCCTGGACACCCTGCAGGCGGTTCGCGATGCGGGATTGAAGGTCTGCTGCGGCGGCATTCTGGGCATGGGCGAAACGCCGGCCGACTGGGCGGAAATGCTGCACACCCTGGCCACGCTGCCCGAGCATCCAGGCAGCGTGCCGATCAACCAGTTGGTCAAAGTGCCCGGCACCCCGCTGGCCAAATCGGGGGACATCGATCCACTGGACTTTGTCCGGGTCATCGCGATCGCTCGCATCCTGATGCCTGCATCGCACGTGCGCCTGTCCGCAGGCCGCACCGAGATGAGCGACGAATTGCAGGCGTTGTGTTTTGTCGCCGGCGCGAACTCGATCTTCTACGGCGACACGCTGCTCACCACGCCGAACCCCGACCGCAACGAAGACCTGGAATTGCTGACCCGGCTGGGTATGCGGCCCGAATCCCCCGCGCGAGACAGGCCGGCGCCAAGAAAAGCCACCGGCTGACCGCCGTGGCCGAGGTCCCGCTCAGCAGGCTGCTCCGGCTGCACCGCCGGGCCGCGGTCACATTGCCCCAGACAGATTTCCTGCACCGGCAACTGCGCGAAGAACTGCTGTCACGACTGCCATTCGCCCGCCTGGAACCCCGCCTGGTGCTGGACCTCGGCTCGGGCCCGGGTGGCGCTTTCGCGGCCCTGGCAAACCGCTTCCCCGGCGCCCGGCTGGTGGGCCTGGATCACGCGCCCGAGATGTTGCTGGCTGCCGGGCAAGATGCGGCCCAGCGGGTCTGCGGCGACGCCAACCGGCTCCCGCTCCCCGACCAGAGCGTCGACCTCGTGTTCTGCAACCTGTTGCTGGCTTACTGCCACAGCCCGGTGCCGGTACTGGCAGAAGTTCGCCGGGTGCTGCGCCGGCCCGGGCTGTTCCTGTTCAGCACGCTCGGTCCGGACACGCTGGCGGAACTCCGCGCCGCCTGGACCGAGGCGGACCACTACACCCATGTCGTCCGTTTCCCGGACATGCATGACCTCGGCGACCTGGTGGTCCGGGCCGGGCTTGCCGAACCGGTGCTCGACCGGGAGACCCTGCAGGTCAGCTATGCCGACATCGACGCCGTGCGCGCGGACCTGCGGGCCGCCGGCTCGATCAATCGCACCGCCGGGCGCAATCCCGGTCTGACGGGCAGTGCGGCGGGACGAAAGTTCCGCGCCGCGCTGGACCGCCGCCGGGATGCCGATGGCCGCCTGGCCCTGACCGTCGAGGTGGTCTATGGGCAGGCATGGGCGGCAGCCGATTCCGACCCGGCGTCGGGAAATGAAACCGCGATCCCAATCGACGCCATCCGGCGCCGGGGGCCATGAGCCAAGCTCCTGAAAAATAAGGATAATTAAGCTCCGCTACGGGTTTCTGTCGATTGCATGGCGGCAGGCCATCCAGTAACATCGCGCCGCTTGTTCAGGGAGGCAGTGCGAGGAGAATCACCGGCCGGTTGGGACACAACAACGTGCATCGATTTGAACTGGCCCCCAACTGTTCGCTCACGACGCGTTCAGCCCTGGTGTTCTACCTCGGGATTGTCGGCGTCTCCCTGAGTGTCGCCGTAGTTTTCGCAATCGCCGGCTACTGGCCGATCCTGCCCTTCGCCGGGCTGGAGCTGCTGGCGCTGGGCGTTGCCTTGCGCTGGAGCCTGGTGCAGGGACAACGGCGAGAGCTGATCCGCGTCGAAGACAGTCGCGTGCTCGTGCGCAAGACCGGCCGGCAAGGGCCGTGCGAATTCGAGTTCGTGCGTCCGTGGACCCGGGTGGAACTCGTCGAAGCGCGAGCCGCCAACTGGCCGCGGCGGTTGCTGCTGCGATCGAAGGGCCGGGCCGTGGAAGTCGGCGGCTTTCTGACCGACAGCGAGCGAACCAGTCTGGGGAAGCGGCTGGCGGAATTAATCCCGGGCATACCCGGGCGGGAGATACCGGTATCGGGCGACACCACGTCGGTCGGCACCAACAACTCTGAGTGGAAGGCATGAGTACAAACTTGCGGAAACACGACTTCAACACATTCCTGACGGCCTTGGTGGCCAGCCTGCTGGGCAACCCCGCGCAGGCGGCCTGGGAAGTGAACATGCCCGTGGGAGTGACGGACGCCAGCGCGAAGATTTTCGACCTGCACATGCTGATTTTCTGGGTCTGCGTCGTGATCGCCGTAATCGTGTTCAGTGCAATGATTTACTGCCTGGTCGCGTTCCGGAAGAGCAAAGGCGCAGTCCCGGCCACGTTCTCCCACAGCACAACGGCGGAAATCGTCTGGACGGTGATTCCGGTGCTGATCCTGGTCGCCATGGCCGTCCCTGCCGCGCAAACCCTGGTGGAGATCGACGATACGCGCGACACCGAGATGACCATCAAGATCACCGGCTACCAGTGGAAGTGGCAATACGAATACGTCGGCGAGGACGTGAGCTTCTACAGCAACCTTGCCGCAAGCAGCAACGAAACGCGCCAACTGCGCTCCGGCATCGATCCGTTCCAGGAAGACAACTACCTGCTGGACGTCGACCGCCCGCTGGTCGTGCCGGCCGACACCAAGATTCGTTACCTGATTACCTCTAACGACGTCATTCACGCCTGGTGGGTGCCGGACTTTGCCGTGAAGAAAGACGCGATTCCCGGCTTCATCAACGAAGGCTGGTTCCGGGTCAACGAACCCGGCGTCTATCGGGGCCAGTGTGCGGAACTGTGCGGCAAGGACCACGGCTTCATGCCGGTGGTCGTCGAAGTGCTGCCCAGGGAAGAGTTCACTGCCTGGCTCGCCGGACAGCAGGGCGGCGCAGCCGTCGCAAGCGCCGCGACAGCACGGTAGAAACAGATACACGGACAAGGATGATTTCGCCGGGACAGAAACCGGCTCGGAGCAAGGCTGAATGAGCGCCACGACAACTCACGACGAGCATCACGACGACCACGGGCCGGCCAAGGGCATCATGCGGTGGATTACCACCACCAACCACAAGGATATCGGCACGCTGTACCTGGTCTTTGCGTTGGCGATGCTGTTCGTCGGCGGCGCCATGAGCCTGGTGATCCGCGCCGAGCTGTTCCAGCCGGGTCTGCAGTTCGTGAACCCGGACTTCTTCAACCAGATGACCACGATGCACGCGCTGATCATGGTCTTCGGCATGATCATGCCCGCCTTCGTCGGTTTCGCGAACTGGATGGTACCGATGATGATTGGCGCGCCTGACATGGCGCTGCCGCGGTTGAACAACTGGTCGTTCTGGATTCTGCCCTTTGCCGGCACCCTGCTGCTGTCGACCCTGTTCATGGACGGCGGAGGCCCGGCGTCAGGCTGGACGCTCTACCCGCCGCTGGTGCTGCAGACGGGCAATGCGCTGCCGTTTGCGATCTTCTCGGTCCACCTGCTCGGGGTCTCGTCGATCATGGGCTCGATCAACATCATCGTGACCATCATGAACATGCGTGCCCCCGGCATGACCCTGCTGAAGATGCCGCTGTTCGTGTGGACCTGGCTGATCACCGCCTACCTGCTGATCGCAGTGATGCCGGTGCTCGCCGGCGGCGTCACGATGTTGCTGACCGACGGCTTCTTCGGCACCAGTTTCTTCCAGGCGGCCGGCGGCGGTGACCCGGTGCTGTTCCAGCACATTTTCTGGTTCTTCGGGCACCCGGAGGTCTACATCATCATCCTGCCGGCCTTCGGCATCATTTCGCAGGTGATCCCGACCTTTTCGCGCAAGCCGCTGTTCGGGCACGACTCGATGGTGTACGCAACCGCGAGTATCGCCTTCCTGTCATTCATCGTCTGGGCCCACCACATGTTCACGGTGGGCATGCCGCTCGCCGGGCAACTGTTTTTCATGCTGTCGACGATGCTGATCGCCATCCCGACCGGCGTGAAGGTATTCAACTGGACGGCCACCATGTGGCGCGGCTCGCTGAGCTTCGAAACGCCGATGCTGTTCGCACTGGCCTTCCTGTTCCTGTTCACGATCGGCGGCTTTTCCGGCCTGATGGTCGCAATCGCTCCGGCTGACTTTCAGTACCACGACTCGTACTTCGTGGTGGCGCACTTCCACTACGTGCTGGTCCCGGGGGCGCTGTTTGGCGCGATCGCCGGCGCCTACTACTGGCTGCCGAAGTGGACCGGGCACATGTACAACGAGACACTCGGCAAGGTGCACTTCTGGCTGTCGGCGATCTTCGTGAACCTGACCTTCTTCCCGCAGCACTTCGTGGGCCTGGCCGGCATGCCGCGCCGAATTCCTGATTACGCTACCCAGTTCGCCGATTTCAATGCGATCTCGAGCGTCGGCGCCTTCGGCTTCGGTTTTTCCCAGCTGCTGCTGGTATATGTCGTGATCCAGTGCGTCCGGGGCGGCGAGAAAGCCAGCGCCCAGGTCTGGGACGGTGCGGAAGGCCTGGAATGGACGGTGCCGTCACCGGCTCCGTACCACACTTTCGAAGAACCGCCGCTCGTCCGCTAGGTGTCGATCGTGGCTGACCTCGTCAACGAACAGGATCGCCGGCGCCGCGCGCGCCGGACGGCAATATTGCTGGCGCTGGTTGCATTCGCGTTCTACGCCGGCTTCATCGCAATGGGTGTGCTGAACGGATGAGGGACAGTCACCGCCTGCTCGCCGGTAAGCTCGTGTTATTCGCCGCGGGGATGTTCGGCTTCGGTTTCCTGCTGGTCCCGCTGTACGACGTGTTCTGCCAGGTCACCGGCATCGGCAGCCGCACCGGCCTGCCCACGGCCGCCACCGTGACGGCAGAAAACCCGGTGACTGATCGCATCGTGACAGTGGAGTTCGTCGCCAATCGCAACCAGCAGGCGCCCTGGGAGTTCCGCCCCGCGGTTTCGAGCCTGGAGGTCATGCCCGGCAAGCTTTATGACACCACCTACTTCGCGCGGAACCTGACCGATCGGCAACTCGTCGGCCAGGCCGTGCCCAGCGTCGCACCGGGACAAGCCAACAAGTACTTCAAGAAAACCGAGTGCTTCTGCTTCGAATCGCAGGAGTTCGCCCCGGCAGAAGGGCGTGACATGGGCCTGACGTTCATGGTCGATCCCGGTCTGCCCGAACATATCGACCGGGTCACCCTGTCTTATACTTTTTTCGTCAATCAGCAAGTCGCCGCCAACTGAATCGGCGTCAGTCAATCACGGGAATCACACCATGGCACACGCCCAGGACAAGTACTACATCCCTCACGGCACCAAGTGGCCGATTTTGATGTCGTTGGGGTTGTTCACTCTCTTCCTCGGTGTGTCCGTGTGGCTGAATGGCGGCAATGCAACGCCGGCAATCATCGTGGGCCTGGCCATCGTGATTACGATGATGTTTTTCTGGTTCGGTGAGGTCATCGGCGAAAGCGAAGCCGGCACCTTCAACGACCAGGTCGACACCTCGTTCCGCATCGGCATGATGTGGTTCATCTTCTCCGAGGTGATGTTTTTCGCCGTGTTCTTCGGGGCGCTGTTCTATGCCCGGCAACTGGCCCTGCCGTGGCTCGGCGGCGAAGGCAGCAACTTCTTCACCAACCTGCTGCTCTGGGAAGGCTTCGAGAGTTCGTGGCCTTCAAATGGCCCGGCTGATGTCGGCGGCGAATTCGAGCCGATGGGCGCGTGGGGCATACCCGCGCTCAACACCGCGATCCTGCTGACCAGCGGCGTCACGATCACCGTTGCGCATCACGCACTGAAGGAAGGCAATCGGCGCGTACTCGGCCTGTTCCTGGCGTTGACCTTCCTGCTCGGCTTCATCTTCATGGGATTCCAGGCCTACGAGTACATCCACGCCTACCAGGAGCTGAACCTGACGATGAACAGCGGCATCTATGGTTCGACCTTTTTCATGCTCACCGGCTTCCACGGCATGCACGTGACGATCGGCGCAATCATGCTGGTGGTGATCTGGCTGCGCTGCCTGCGCGGGCACTTCACCGCGAAGCATCACTTCGCGTTCGAGGCCGTCGCCTGGTACTGGCACTTCGTGGACGTGGTCTGGCTCGGCCTGTTTATTTTCGTCTACTGGCTATGAGAGCCCGGTCCGCGATAACCCGCGGGCAGTCGTTCAGTTCAAACCAGCACCGTGCGGCTGGATGAAGCCGGCTGCCCAGGCGGCAAACAGCAGTACGAACAGCGCGACCGACAGGGTAATTCGTAACGTTAGCGCGTTGACCATGCCCTTGTCGTTGCGCGCTTCGCCCTTGCCCTTGACCAGGTAGAACAGGCCGGAGCCGAGGCTCCCGATAATGACGAGGAACAGCAAAATAACGACCAGCTTCACGGACGCGACACCTGGGGGTCTCGAATGGTCTCCAGACTAACATTTCGGCCGCCACTGTGGGCCACGCTGCTGCTGCTGGCCGCCTGCGCCCTGTTCGCAAGCGCGGGCTTCTGGCAGCTGAATCGCAAGGCCGAAAAAGCGCGTCTGTTTGCCGAATTCGACCGGGCCACCGCCGCAGATCCGGCCACCACGCTGCCGGACGATGCTGAGGCAGCGACCAGCCGTTTTCGGCCGGTGGCCCTGGGCGGCCGGTACGACCCCGACAGGCAGATACTGCTCGACAGCATGGTGCGGGACGGCGTACCCGGATACGAGGTGCTAACACCGCTGCGCACGCCAGCAGGCAGCGTCCTGGTCAATCGCGGCTGGATCCCGGCGAATGCGGACCGCAACCGACTGCCGGAGCTCGGCGTGTCGGCCGGAGACCGCAACATCGTCGGGCAGGTGGCGCCGCTGCCGCAGCCGGGCCTGCGCCTCGACCCGGCGCCGCCAGCACCGGATGCGTCGTGGCCCCGGCGGTTGCTGTTCCCCACCGCGGAGCAAATCTCCAGCCAGCTGGGCTACCCGGTCCGGGACTACCAGGTCCTGCTGGCCCCGGACGCACCCGCCGGCTTTGTGCGCGACTGGCGCCCGGCAGTGAGTGGCCCGGACCTGCACCTGGGTTACGCTGTGCAGTGGTTCTCATTTGCCGCGGCCGTAACCGTGATCTACCTGGCGCTGAACCTGAAAAAACGCAGTTGAGAAGTCGATGAACGAAAAACAGACCCAAGGCCGCCTGCAACTGATCATGGTCGCCCTGATCTTCCTGGGCCCGCTCTTAGTGGCTTTCTGGCTCTATTACGGCAGCGACTGGCGGCCGGACGAACAGACCATTCACGGTCACCTGCTGTCGCCGGCGATTCAGTTACCCGACAACCCGCTGCGCATGGACAGTGACGCCCGCCTGCGCAACGTCTGGTCGCTGATTGTCGTCGCGCCGGCCGACTGCGGTGAAGCCTGCCAGAATGTGCTGTACGAAACGCGCCAGGTCGTCCAGGCGCTGGAGCGCGACAGCCAGCGGGTGCAGCGGGTCTGGATCGTGGAAGGCGGCGAACCCGATCTCCATTTCGTGATGGCCGAGCACCCCAACCTGCTGCTCGTGGACGCGTCGGCAAGCGTCGGCGCGGATATCCTGCGTCGCATCGACGCGCGCAGCGAAGTGGACATCTTTCTCGTGGACCCGCTCGGTAACCTGATGATGCGCTTTCCCCCCGACGTCGGCATGCGCGGCATGCACTCGGACATGAAACGCCTGCGGAAATTCTCCAAAATAGGCTGATGTATACGTGGTACGTCCGTTGCTGTTATGCCGCGTGCCTGATCGCGCTTTGCGTCGTGATGCTGGGCGCCTGGGTGCGGCTCACGGATGCGGGCCTGGGCTGCCCGGACTGGCCCGGCTGCTACGGTGAACTGGTGCTGCCCGGCGACGCAGCGGCACGCGCTGAAGCCCAGGCTGCGTTCCCGCAACGCGAGCTCGACGCCGGCAAGGCCTGGCGGGAAATGATTCACCGCTACCTCGCCACCACGCTGGGCATGCTGATCATGGGCGCTGCCGGGCTGGCCTGGCGGAACCGCCGCGACCCGCAGCAACCCGTCGTGCTGCCGGTGATCCTGCTGGGCACGGTCATATTCCAGGGCTTGCTCGGCATGTGGACCGTCACGCTGCTGCTGAAGCCGCTGATCGTGATGGCGCACCTGCTCGGTGGGCTGACGACCGCCGCCCTGCTGTTCTGGCTGATACTGGATCACCGGCGCCGCAACGCCGGCGGCAGCTCGCCGCGCGCGGCACCCATTGCGGTCGCCGGGCTGGCAATACTCGTGTGCCAGATTGCACTGGGTGGCTGGACGAGTTCCAACTACGCGGCCCTGGCCTGCCCCGACCTGCCGACCTGTGGGGGCCAGTGGTGGCCTGCCGACGCGGATTTCGCCGAAGGCTTCGTGATGTGGCGGGGCCTGGGGGTGGACTACGAATTCGGCGTGCTGGATGCGCCCGCGCGTGTTGCCATTCACTTTACACACCGGCTCGGCGCAATCGTCACCGCGTTGTTCCTGGGTTTTCTCGCCGTGAGCTTCCTGCGCCGGGGCGGACCGCTGGGCCTGGCCGGCGCGCTGGTGGCAGCCGCGCTCACCGCCCAGGTACTGCTGGGACTGTCGGTGGTCTGGTTCGGGTTGCCGTTGACCCTGGCCACGGCCCACAACGGTGTTGCCGCACTGCTGTTGCTGTCGATGGTGAACCTGAACCACGCTGCTGCGAGGTATCGCCACGTCCACGCCTGACAGGCACCTCCCGTGGATCGCACCAACGTCTCGATATTGCTCGCCACCGCGCTCCTCGGCGTGCTGCTCTACGTGGTGCGCCAGATCGGCAACACCGGCCTGGAAGCGGTCACACCGCCCTCGGCAGCGCCCGATCCGCAGGCGGCAGCAGCCGACTCCACCCGGGTCATCGCCACGCCCGAAACCACCACTGCGGCACTGCCGGTCATCGACGGTCTCAGCACCCTGCACACACTGCTCGAGACCCTGGGCCTGGACGCCGACGTGACCATCGACGCCACCAGGCAATGGTACGAGGCGAGGGGATTCATCGGGGCCAACCCGCTGTTCGGCACCGATCCCGGGTCGACGCTGCGTGATTACTACGCGAGCCTCGACCAGGTGACCCTGGAAGTCATGAGCGACGACAACGACATCGGCGCTACCCACGAACTCGCCGCCCGCGCCCGTCTGAATGACCCGTTTGCCGCGCTGGATTTACTGGGCCGTGCTGCGCGGCAGGGCTCGGTGAACGCGCTGCTGCAGATGGCCTCGCTCGAAGAAACACTCGCGGATGTTCGCCCGGAGGATTTCGCGATGGACCGCGACTACGCCAAGAACCTGAGTCGCGTGGGTGGCCGCAACAACGAAGCGAACCTGCGCTACCGGGCATTCACCCGGGCCGCCACCGCATTACGGGACGGCGGGGCGCCCATCATCGACGACGCGTTGCTCGACTGGGTCAACGACATGCAAGGCCGGATCCCCGCCCAGATGGCCCGCTCCGCCTGCAACGAGTCGCTCAAGAATTACCTGAACCTGGGTATGGCGCGCCGCGCCCTCGGTCAGTCACCCATGAACCTGGCGCCGCCGCCCGTGTTCCTGGCGGTGCCGGACCGGCAGGAGCGACTCCCGTGCGGCGACACGGTGAACCCCATCGCCAGCTCGATCGAGCTGGACAACTGTGCGGCGACGGAAGTGCTCGACGGCCAGGGTGCGCTGCGCCTGCTCTACGTTTGCACCGGCAACTGACCCCGCTCATCCACTGCTAGACTGCCACGATGGACGTCACGCCGATCATCGACCCGTTGAACGACGCGCAACGCGCGGCGGTCACCGCGCCCGACGAACCGGTGCTCGTGGTTGCCGGTGCCGGCAGCGGCAAGACGCGTGTGCTGGTGCATCGCATTGCCTGGTTGATCCAGGTCGAGGACGTGTCGCCGTTAGGCATCCTCGCCGTCACTTTCACTAACAAGGCTGCCGCGGAGATGCGGGCGCGCATCGGGGCGCTGCTCGACATGCCGGTGGACGCACTTTGGGTCGGCACGTTTCACGGCCTCGCGCACCGGTTGCTGCGCCGGCACTGGCGCGAAGCCGGCTTGCCCCAGGACTTCCAGATTATCGATGCAGACGACCAGCAGCGGTTACTGCGCCGCCTGGTGCGCGACCTGGAGCTGGACGAGGGCACGTGGGTGCCCCGCGAGATCCAGTGGTTCATCAACGCGCAGAAAGACGAGGGCCGGCGTCCGGATCACGTGAATGACGACGGCGACCCAACGCGCCGCCAACTGATTCACCTGTACCGCCAGTACCAGGAACTCTGCGAACAGCGTGGGCTCGTGGACTTCGCCGAACTGCTGCTGCGTGCCCACGAGGTCTGGCTGAACAACCCGGAACTGCTCGCCCGTTACCAGCGCCGCTTCCGCCATGTGCTGGTGGACGAATTCCAGGACACGAATGCGATTCAGTACGCGTGGCTGCGAGTCCTCGTCGGCAACACGGGTCTGCCGTTCGTGGTCGGCGACGATGACCAGTCCATCTACCGCTGGCGGGGTGCGCGCATGGAGCACCTGGCGCGCTTCCAGCAGGATTTTCCCAAGGTGCGCACGGTCAAACTGGAACAGAACTATCGCTCCACCGGCACGATACTGAAGGCCGCCAATGCGATCATCAGCCACAACAGCGGCCGGCTCGGCAAAGAATTGTGGACAGACGGCAGCGACGGTGAGCCGTTGCACCTTTATAACGCGTACAACGAACGCGACGAAGCCGACTTCGTCGCGGCGCGACTCCAGGACTGGTCTTCGAAGGGCCACGCGCGCAGCGACTGCGCAGTGCTGTATCGCTCGAACGCCCAGTCCCGAGTTTTCGAAGAAGCACTGCTGCGCGAGAACATTCCATACCGGGTTTACGGGGGCCAGCGCTTCTTCGAACGCGCCGAGATCAAGGACGCGCTGGCCTACCTGCGCCTGATCTCGAACCGCGATGATGATCCGTCTTTCGAGCGGGTGGTGAACCTGCCCACCCGCGGCATCGGGGCTCGCACGGTGGAAACCGTGCGGGGTTATGCACGTGCCTATGGCACGTCGCTGTGGCAGGCCGCGTGCTCGTCGGCCGGGGGCCAGTTGCCCGGCCGGGCCGCGACGGCATTGCAGGCATTCATGCAGCTGATCGAGGCGCTGGCCGCGGACACCGACGAGCTGGCCCTGCACGAACGGGTAGACCACGTGATCCGGCACAGCGGCATCGTGGATCACTACCGGAAAGAGCCCCGCGACCGGGCGGAGGCAAGGCTGGAAAACCTCGACGAACTGGTCAGCGCGGCGCGCGGCTTCGAACCTGCCGACACGGAAGAAGAGGCCGACATGACACCGCTGCAGGCTTTCCTGGCCCACGCGGTGCTGGAGTCGGGCGAAACCCAGGGCGATTCGTGGGACGACTGCGTGCAGCTGATGACGCTGCACTCGGCCAAAGGCCTGGAGTTCCCGATGGTGTTTCTCACCGGCCTGGAAGAAGGGCTCTTTCCACACCGCCGCTCGCTGAACGATCCCGGCGGGCTGGAGGAGGAGCGCCGGCTCTGCTACGTGGGCGCGACCCGGGCGATGGAAACGCTGTATATCAGCTATGCGGAACAGCGGCGCATGCACGGGGTGGACAACTTTGGCACCCCATCCCGGTTCATCAGCGAGATCCCGGAAGAGCTCGTGGACGAGGTGCGCCCGGCGCTGCGCGTGTCCCGGCCAGTCTTTCGCCGCGACTCCGCCGCGGCCTCCCGGGTATCGCGGGACGACAGCGGCGCGCTGAACCTCGGGCAGCGCGTCCGCCACCAGAAGTTCGGGGAGGGTGTCGTGCTGAACTGCGAGGGCGCAGGCGCCCATGCCCGAGTGCAGGTCAATTTTGAGACTGCCGGCACAAAGTGGCTGGTCATGTCCTATGCTGGCCTCGAACTCATGTAATATTCGCGTCGCGCGCGCAAGCCCACACGGTCAACCATGAACATTCTCATTCTCGGTGCCGGCCAGGTCGGTTCGACCGCTGCCTATCAACTGGCCCGGGAGGAAGCCAACGAGGTCACGGTCGTGGACATCAACGCGACGGTGTTGCGTGATCTCCAGGACCGCCTCGACATCCGCACGGTAGTGGGCAATGCGTCCTACCCGGACGTGCTAGCGCGGGCCGGCGCCCGCGACGCCGATATCGTGATCGCGCTGACCAGCCGCGACGAGATCAACATGGTGGCGTGCCAGGTTGCCTACACCTTTTTCCGCACGCCCACCAAGATTGCCCGCATCCGCGGCACCGAGTACATCAACTACCGGGGCCGCGAGGGCGAGCAACTGTTCGCCCAAGCGGCGCTGCCGGTAGACGTCGCGATCAGCCCCGAGCAGCTGGTCATGGAGTACATCGAACAGCTGATTCATTTCCCGGGCGCTTTCCAGGTGCTGGATTTCTCCGGCGGTGAAGTGCGGCTGGTGGGTGCGCGTGCCCATCGCGGCGGCCTGCTGGTGGATCAGCAGATCAAGACACTGAAGGAACACATCCCCGGCGTCGAAGCCCGCATTGCCGCCATCTATCGCAGTGGTGAAAGCATCCTGCCGGACGGCAATACTCTGATTCGCGAAAACGACGAAGTGTTCTTCATTGCCAGCCGCGAAGACACGCGGCTGGTCATGAACGAGATGCGGCGGCCGGAAGACACCGTGCGGCGCGTGGTCATCGCCGGCGGCGGCAATATTGGCTACCGCCTGGCCACGGCACTGGAACAGACGAACCAGGTCAAGGTGATCGAAAGAGACCGCGAGCGAGCCAAGGTGATTTCCGAGCGGCTCGGCAAGGCCATCGTGTTGCACGGTGATGCCGCGGACGAGGAATTGCTGCTCGAAGAGAATGTCGACGGCGCCGATATTTTCGTCGCCGTCACCAATGCCGAAGAGGCGAACATCCTGTCAGCCATGCTGGCCAAGCGGATCGGCTGCAAGAAGGTCATGGCCCTGATCAACCGCCCGTCATACGCGGAACTGGTGGAAGCCGGCACGATTGACGTGGCGGTATCCCCGCAGCAGATCACGATCGGCGCCCTGCTGGCCCATGTGCGCCGTGGCGACGTGGTGCGTGTGCACTCCCTGCGCCGCGGCCGGGCCGAGGCCATCGAGGCCATCGTGCATGGCTCGGCGACCGACTCGAAGGTGGTGGGAAAACCGGTTGAAGCGATTCCGCTGCCGCCCGGTACGGCCATCGTCGCGATCTATCGTGACAACGAGATACTGGAAGCACACCACGACAGCGTGATCCAGGAAGACGACCACGTCATATTGTTCATCACGGATCGCCGCCAGACCGAAGAAGTCGAGCGGCTCTTCGAGGTGGGCGTCAGCTTTTGAGCCACGGGGAGACGCACGGGGGCTGCTGAGCCCGGGAACCGGACACGATGCGGCTGACTGCCACTCAGCGAATACTCGGGCTGCTGCTGATGCTGTTCAGCACGACGATGCTGCCGCCCGTGTTGATCTCGATCGCCTTCGATGACGGCGCCGCGATGGCCTTCCTTTACGGCTTCGCCGCCAACCTGGCCGCGGGGCTGGTCATCTGGTTCCCGGTACGAAAGGAGGACCGCGACCTGCGCCTGCGCGACGGCTTCCTGGTGGTAGCGGCCTTCTGGGTCGTGCTGGGCAGCTTCGGCGCGGCGCCGTTCCTGTTCTCCGAGCAGCCGTCCATGAGTGTGACGGACGCGGTATTCGAAGCCATCTCCGGGCTGACCACCACCGGCGCCACAGTACTGTCCGGACTGGACGAGTTGCCGCCGTCCATTCTGTATTACCGCCAGCAACTGCAGTGGCTGGGCGGCATGGGCATCATCGTGCTGGCCGTGGCGGTGCTGCCGATGCTCGGCGTCGGCGGCATGCAGCTGTACCGGGCGGAAACGCCGGGACCGGTGAAAGACACCAAGCTCACACCGCGCATCACCGAGACCGCGAAAGCCCTGTGGTACATCTACCTGGGGCTCACGGTGGCCTGTGCGCTGGCCTACTGGGTGGCGGGCATGGACATCTTCGACGCCGTGTGCCACAGCTTCTCCACGGTCGCGATCGGCGGCTTCTCCACCCACGATGCGAGCATCGGCTACTTCGACAGCGTGTGGGTCGATGGCGTCGCCGTGATATTCATGTTCCTGGCCGGCATCAATTTCTCGCTGCACTTCATGACCTGGCGTTCCGCTTCAGTCCAGCACTACCTCCAGGAACCGGAATTTCGCGCTTACTGTGCGGTGCTGACCGGCCTGATCGTTTTCGTGCTGTTCAGGCTGTTCTACCAGGGCCAGTATCCGACGACGCAGGACACGGTCATCAACGGCGTGTTCCAGGCCGTCTCCATCGCCACCACCACCGGCTTCACAACCACGGATTTCAGCATCTGGCCGGGCGCACTGCCCGTGGTGCTGCTATTCGCCAGTTTCGTGGGCGGCTGTGCCGGATCTACCGCCGGCGGCATGAAGGTCATCCGCGTGTTGCTACTGTATCGCCAGGGCATCCGCGAGGTGCGGCGCCTGGTGCACCCGAGCGCGGAGATGCCGGTCAAGCTGGGCCGCATGGCCGTGTCGCAACGAATCATCGACGCGGTCTGGGGTTTCTTCGCGGTCTACGTGGTGCTGTTCGTCATCATGATGATCGTGCTGCTCGCGACCGGCCTGGACCAGGTCACGGCTTTTGCCGCCATCGCCGCCAGCATGAACAACCTGGGCCCCGGCCTGGGTGACGTGGCGAGGGGCTTCGGAGATGTGAACGACCTGGCCAAGTGGGTCTGCATCCTGGCCATGCTGCTGGGCCGCCTGGAGATATTCACCCTGCTGGTGCTGGTCTCCCGGACCTTCTGGCGCCCCTGAGCCGATGGCCCGGCTGCTGGCGCAACTGGAGCGTGCAAACATCCTGATCGGCCGCGCCGTCGCGTGGCTCACCCTCGTGATGGTCGTGGTCACTTTCACGGTCGTCGTGTTGCGCTACCTGTTCGACATCGGCTGGATCTGGCTGCAGGAATCCGTGACCTGGATGCACGCTGCCGTGTTCATGCTGGGCGCCGGCTACACGCTCGCGCGCGACGAACACGTGCGCGTGGACGTGTTCTATCGCGAGGCGAGCCCGCGGCGTCGCGCGGCGACCGACCTGCTGGGCACGCTGCTGTGCCTGATCCCGGTGGCGCTGTTCCTGGCCTGGAGCAGCCTCGACTACGTGGCGGCTTCCTGGGATATCGGCGAAAGCTCGCGCGAAGCCGGGGGCCTGCCGTTCCCGGTGGTACCGCTGGTCAAGAGCCTGATTCCGGTCACCGCGCTGTTGCTGCTGGTGCAGGCCGTCGTGCTGGGCTTGCGCAGCCTCGCCACGTTGCTGGGCAGACCGCCGGCATGATGGCCCTGGTCATGTTCCTGACCGTGGTCGCGGTCATGCTCGCCGGCTTCCCGGTGGCCTTCACGCTTGCCGGCACCGCGTTGCTGTTCGCCCTGGGCGGCGCCGCCACGGGAACCTTCGATACTGCATTTCTCGGCACGATGCCGGCTCGTGTGTTCGGCATCATGGGCAATGAAACCCTGGTGGCCGTGCCGCTGTTCGTGTTCATGGGCGTGACGCTGGAACGTGCGCGCATCGCGGAAGATCTGCTGGACACCCTTGGGCTGCTGTTTGGCCGGCTGCGCGGCGGCCTCGCGATTGCGGTCACACTGGTCGGCATGCTGCTGGCGGCCAGCACTGGCATTGTCGGCGCCACGGTAGTGACCATGGGGCTGTTGTCATTGCCCACGATGCTGAAACGTGGCTACGACCCGGCGGTCGCCGCCGGCACGATCAGCGCGTCGGGCACTCTGGGGCAAATCATTCCACCGTCCATCATCCTGGTGCTGCTGGGCGACGTGCTCGGCTCGGCTTACCAGCAGGCGCAGCTGAATCAGGGTGTGTACAGCCCGGACACCGTTTCGGTGGGTGACCTGTTCGTCGGTGCGCTGATCCCGGGCCTGCTGCTGGTCGCGCTGTACATCGCCTGGCTGTTACTGCTCGCAATGTTCCGGCCGGCGGCACTGCCGCCGGGTCGCTCGCCGGACGACGACACGGGTCACCTGGCGGGCCGGGTGTTCAAGGCGCTGCTGCCGCCGTTGATCCTGATCGTGGCCGTGCTGGGTTCCATCATGGGCGGGCTGGCCACGCCCACGGAAGCCGCGGCGGTGGGCGCGATGGGCGCGCTGATCCTGGCCGCCGCGCGCGGCCAGTTGAACGTCACGCGGGCGGCGGAAATCTGCCGCAGCACCACGCGGATCAGCAGCATGGTCTTCCTGATCCTGATCGGCGCGTCGCTGTTCTCGGTGGTCTTTCGCGGTTACGGCGGTGACGACGTGGTGCGGGACCTGTTGACCGGTCTGCCCGGTGGCACCGCGGGTGCGGTGATCGTCGTGATGCTCGTAATGTTCCTGCTGGGTTTCGTCCTCGATTTCATCGAGATCACCTTCGTGGTGGTGCCCATCGTCGGGCCGGTGTTGCTTGCGATGGGTCTCGACCCGGTCTGGCTCGGCATCATGATCGCGATCAACCTGCAGACGTCGTTCCTGACCCCGCCCTTTGGATTCGCACTGTTTTACCTGCGTGGCGTCGCGCCACCGGCAGTGAAGACCACAGCGATGTACCGCGGCGTCATGCCTTTCGTGGTGATCCAGCTGCTGATGCTGGTACTGCTCGCCGCGTGGCCGGAGTTGGTAACGTGGTTGCCCCAGAGAGTGTATGGCTAGGTCCAGCTTCCAGGCCAACCGTGCGCTGGTGGAGACGAGGGTATACGGCTGATCGCCTTCTTTGGTAGGAGCGGCTTCAGCCGCGATCTTCCTAAAATGCGTCACCCTTCGTTTGCCGGAGGGTGGCGGACTAGAGCCAGGATCGCGGCTGAAGCCGCTCCTACTAGAGCCTTTGAAGGGCGCCATCCCCTGGTTTGCGGCGGCCCAGCCGCCGGCGAAATGCATCGAAAGACGGCGCGCTTGCCGCGTGGTACAAGTGCGACCCGCAACGACAGTCGCTGCAGCCGAAACCCGGCACCGGCTGCAGACCCCGGCCCCTGGCCAGCGCCGCGGCCCAGTCGTGTTCACGCGATGACTGCTGCACCTGGTACCACACGGCGACAGGGCGGCTCACCGCGCGCAGGTAGTCCACGTGCCAGTGGGGCCGTCCCCGGCCCGACCAGTGGCGCTCCACGCGCGCCCGCAAGCCACCGGCACCGAAGGCGCTGCCCACGTAAACATAGAAGCCGGGAGCCAGGCTCAAACGGCCCAGCCGGCCCACGTCGATGTGCGTGGGCCTCGTCAACTGCAGCACCAGCGCGTAAGTTCCCGGCGATCCGGGCAAACGATGACCCAGGGAACTGGTACTGATGCCCTGCGACCTGGCCAGCAGCTACTCGCTCACATTCACACCGCGCCAGAACGCCACGCGGCCAGTGATTTCGCTGGCCGCCGCCTTCGGCTCCGGGTAGTACCAGGCCGCGTCGGCGTTACGCTCGCCGTCCACGACCACGTGATAATAGTGAGCCGTTCCCTTCCACGGACATTTCGTGGTCTTGTCGCTGCTCTCGATGAACTCCGTCTGCAGCGAGTCGACGGGGAAATAGTGATTGCCTTCCACCACCACCGTGTCGTCGCTCTCCGCGATCACCGTGTCTTTCCAGACTGCTTTCATTGTCGTCCTCCGCGGGTCAGCCTTCACCGGCGACCGCATCATGATGCACCACGCCAGGGATTTCGACTGGCGGACGAATCGGGATTCCGAGCGCGGCAATCAGGCCGTTTCACGGTATAAGGCCCGCCCCGGGTCAGAGAACGAGCCATGCACCTGTATATCGGCGTCCGCCTGCGGCAGCTGGCTGCGGATTGCTGGGAGGCGGAGGCGCCGGACTTGCCGGCATCCCGCACGACCGGCCATTCGTCCGGCGAAGCGC
This sequence comes from Chromatiales bacterium, assembly GCA_020351875.1. Classification (GTDB taxonomy): domain Bacteria; phylum Pseudomonadota; class Gammaproteobacteria; order Steroidobacterales; genus J054. Next base: position 1,074,890 of record CP070671.1, read on the forward strand.
TGGCCAGGGTGCGGCTGGCGCTGGAAGGGCTGATCGCGGAGCGGCTTGGCCGGGGTGACAAGCTGCCGGAGCCCCGTTCCCTGCAGCAGCTGCAGGCCGGCGACGATGGGCCCGGCGACTACTACGAAATCCACATCAACCTGCGCCATCTCGATGCGGTGGCCCGGCACCAGGACGGCCGCTGGAACCCCGCTCGCTGAACCGGTCCCTCATGACCTGGCAGCCGCGGCTCGCCGGCTGGTGGCGGCGCCTGCCAACAACAACAGCAACAGCAATTCGCAGCCCAGGCTGCCGACGCCGCCGCCACGACTGCCTTCTTGCCACTGCACGTCGGCGAGCTGTGGTTCCTCTTCCAGGCGATCTTCGAACCGGGTCAATTCCGTCGACAGGTTACTGGTCATATCACCCATCGCTGCGGCGAAACCACCCGTTCGATCTTCGCGCATCTGCTCCATGCTTTGCACCGCAGTCGTCTGCGACTGCCGCTTGTCTGTGCCGGGAGCCCGGAACAGCAATGTACCGGTTCGCACGTCGAATACGGCCGTATCCACGAAGGTCTGCACTTCATTTTCCGTCGCCGGTATGAAGTACGCACCGACGATGGTCCAGTAAAGAATTGAGGCCTGCGTGTCGTCGGTGGCGACCACCTGATCATAGGAAACCAGGGCCATCACATCGACGCCATACAGACGTGCGACCTGTTGCATCCCCGACAACCCGCTATTGGCGCTCAGGTAGGTCTCGGGAATGACCTCGATATGCTGGATGTATTCCCGATCAATGAAGGCTGATCGCACTTCATTCAGCAGTTCGGTCTTGGTCGCCTCGGAGAGCACCTGTGAACTGGCGGACGCGGCTGGCACGAAAGCAATGCCCACTCGCAGCGGCAATTCGAGCCGGGGCGTCCCGGGCTCGAGCTCGGCGGGCTTTTCACCCTTCGGATACAGGTAATCCACCAGGCTGCTTGATACGCCTTGTCTCGTTTCGGCCTGCCCGGGGTTACCGAACATCCAGCTGCAGCCGCCAGCGGCGAACAGGCAGGCGAACAGGCAGGCGAACAGTGTGATGCGATATATCCCGGACACGGCTTTCTCCCTGGCGCTGGTCATCGACAGCTTAACCGAGTTGCGCGCAAACAGATCACCGCAGCTCGCTTCGGTCACGCCACAGCAGCGCGAGGACCAGCGCACCAAAAATCGTGTAGACCGCGCCGAATACCCACGGCGGGAAGTCGTAGTACAGCAGTCGCGCCAGCCAGTACTGGATGAAGCTCGTGTCGTAGCCGGCCAGCCCGGCCCGGCGGCGCAGTTCATTTTCCCAGATGGTCAGCGGGCACAGGCGGCCCAGCCACACCTGCGCGACCACGATACCGATGGCCGCCAGGTGCAACCACCGGAACCAGCGCGAGTAGATCCAGCGCCACCGGAAAACCGGACCGACCAGGATCAGCAGGAAGCCAACCACCACGAACCCGACGAAGCTGGTGTGCACGACCAGCACCGTGTCGGCAAGGAACCGGTAAAGGCTCGGGCTGGCCACGTCGAGCAGCGTGCGCGGTTCAGGCCGTCAGCATTCCAGGCCGAGACGCTCGTGCCACGCGGCGATGGATTCGAGCGGGTAGCCGGGGAACTGCTTGTCCTGCGGGTCGGCGTGCAGCGGCACCCAGTTTGCCTTCGAGTCGAGCAGCAGGTGAGTGCGTTCCGGGGGCACCGGCAAATCGGTGTCGATGGCGGATGCGAAGGGATGCACCAGCTCCGGCCATTGCGGGTCCCAGACCCATAGCGCGCTGCCGCACCGGCTGCAGAAGCGACGCTCACCGCGGCTCTCGCGCGTGTCCCCGGTATCCGGGTCGCGCAGAAGCGCATGGTAGACAGCGATGTGCTCCTCGCCGGTGATGTCCATTGTCCGGTGGTCGCCGCTCAGGTTGATCGCGTAGCCCCCGCCGCCGGCCGTCTTGCGGCAAATCGAGCAGTAACAGAGATTGAAGGGATAGGGGTGCTTCGACTGCAGCGTGAACTTCACCGCCCCGCAATGACATGAGCCTTTGAGTTCCATGATGACTGTCTCCGAATTCGGGAGCGATACGACTATTCCAGCGCTTCGTAGCGGGTCCACTGGAAACGGGGTGTGCAGAAGGGTAACGAATCTCTGCGTTTTCCATGGGGCCCTCCTGGGGTGTCAACGGGGCGTTGGAAACTCCACCCAGCCCGGTGGGGCATTGGCCGGGTTGCGCACCCTGTTGTGCGCGTCGGTCCTGTCCGTCGCTGCCGACGGCTGAATTAGCCCGAGCAGGAAAAGAAACAAAAAGAAACTGCGTGTGCGCAAACCCGTTACCGTCGCGATCGGCGATGGCTGGATTATAAGCGGGCGTTGTCGCTAACCGCAGACTATTGCGCTTCAGTTGCCCTCGTGCAGGCGGCGTGCGAACCCGCGCAAGGTCGCAATGCGCTGTTGCTGATCCCGGAATTGCCGGCGGCCATTCTCGTCACGTGGGTCGGGCAGTTCGCCGCGCAGACGCCGCTGCCAGAGGCGCTCTTCCCAGTCGCTGACCGACTGGCGGTTCTTGTACGCAATGTGATCCAGGCCCTTGCGGGGTCCCCTATACGTCGCGTCGTCCATGACCTGCTCTTCTTTTTGTTCAACGACAACACAATTCTAGGCACCGGAGAGCGCAAGATCACCCGGCCGGCCGGCACGCCCGAACCTCTCTTGGTTATGCGGTTTTTAACCGCTGCATTATGGGTTTATGTCAGGCTGGACGGACGCCCTTCGTCACGCGTCCGAAGCCTTGCCCAACAGCGCGAGCTTGCCCGCGCGAGGTAACCGCTTGATGGCCAGTTCCCGTCGCAGGGCAGCCCCCCGGTCCACCGCACCTTCCTGGTAGACCAGTTCCACCGGCAGCCGCGAACGCGTGTAACGGGCGCCCTTGCCGAGATTGTGCTGCCCGACGCGGCCCGGCACGTCCCTGGCCACACCCGTGTACAGCGACTCGTCAGCGCAGCGAACGATGTAGACGAACCATTCCATGAGTGACTCGCAAATGCGCGCTACCGCGTGCCGGTTGGGGCCAGGAAATCCTGCAGGCTGCGCGCATAGCTGGGCCACAAATGCACGGTGTTGTGATCCGCACCGTCGATCACCTCGACCGTGACCTGCTGCGACGGGAAGGCCTCGACCAACGCATCCGAATGGTGCCGGAGTATCACGCCATCCTGCTCGGCCACCAGCACCAGCACGGGCGCATCGACTTTCGGCGCCAGGCTGACTGAATCGAACCGGTCCCGAAGCAGCCAGCCGGCCGGAAAGATCGGCATCACGCGCTGTGCTACGCGCGCCGCGCTGTCGAAGGGCGTCACCAGCACCAGCCGCGCCACATCCCGCGCAGCCGCCAGGTGCATGGCCACGGCACTGCCCAGGCTGCGGCCGACCACCACAATGCTCTCGTACTGCCTCGCCAGGGCGTCGTAGACATTCACTGCGTCTTCGAACAGCGCGGACTCGGAAGGGCTGCCGGAGCTACCGCCGTAGCCGCGATAGTTCACGAAATAAACCGTGAAGCCCGGCAGCCAGCCAGCATAGTCAGAGATGTTCTTCGACACGTCCTCGGCATTACCGCCGAAGTAGATAATGGCGCGGCGGCCCGTGCCTGCCAGCCGCCAGATCTTCAGTTTCTCGCCGGCGCTGGGCAACCAGACGGGGTCGGCCGGTGCCTGCGTGACCTCGGCGCGCGGAAAATAGATCAGGCGTCGCTGGCCTGCGTACAACAATACACAGGCACCGAGATAAACCAGTAGCGCAATGCTCAGACCGGACATGAGCGTTCGTTTCGGCATACCGCGCCTAGCTTCGCCGGATTGACGTCAATGCGCAAAGGCCGCTGCACCATCCTTTTCAACGGGCCATTCATTTGTCGGGCCGGTCCGGATACCAGGGCGTTGCGCGCGGCAGCCAGCGATTCACCGCCGCCGAATAGGGCGCCCAGTCGGCGCCGAACTTCCGCGCCAGCCAGAGCTCCTCGTTGCGGGTGACCCGCAGGTGAAACAGGCTGGCCACGACCAGCGTATACACGAGCAGGACCCACGAAGCACCAAGCAGACACCAGCCTGCCAGAACGGTAATCACGCTCACGTACATGGGATTACGCACGAATCGGTACAGGCCGGTAACGACCAGTTTCTTCGGCGGACTCCACGGCGCCAGCGTCCCCTTGCCGATCACGTAGAAATCGCGCACACACCAGAACAACAGCATGACACCGACTGCAATCACGACATAACCGGCGGCGAAGCCTGCCGACCGCCACGGGTCGAAGCTGAAGAGCACCGCCGGGATGACGCCGGCAACCATCCCCGGTAACACGAGAAACGCCAGTAGTGCGCGCGCAAACATTCCTTCGCTTTCCGGAGCCGTGCTGGCCCGGTGAGGATGACCAAGGTCGATTTTCACCGATTAGCGCCGGAACCGGTAGCGGCCTTGGTGGACGGTCAGCTCGCAGCGCATACTCCCGCTCAAAGGGCCTGCTGTCTGCGCGGCGGCAAGGCTGCATCCAACCTCGAAACGGTGTCTGCGTATGCATGTCAGAAAGCCCCGGTACCTCGCCTGGATTGCGCTGCCGGCCGTCATCGCGCTGCCGCATGCCATGAACGGCTGCGCGGTAGCGGTCAACGAGCCGGTCGCGCAGTCATTCGACAGCGCCGTATTCGAGACGGGCAGCACCGGCACCTACGTGCGTATCGTCGACGTCGGTTCTGCGCTGTGCGTCGTTACCGCAACGCGGGATGGCCGGCACTTCGTGTACGACGCCGGGGGCATCGACCAGGCCTGCCTGAAGGCCGTTCGGGAAATCGTCGGCGGCGACAGCATCGACCTGCTGGTGATCAGCCACAGTGACGGCGAACACATGCAGGACGTGCCAGAGCTTCTCGATAAATTCACCGTGGGGGAGATCTGGTGGACAGAGTACCGGCGGCCGCAGTTGAGCTACCGCCGGGTCGTGCGCGCGATCGCGGCTGCGGAGCAGGCGGGCGCGCGCGTCCGCAGTCTGCGAACTGAACCGCTGAGCCCCGGCGACAGGTTTCGGCTCGGTGACGCGAGCGTCACTTTCGTTGCCGGTGGCGCGCTATGGCGGGGCAACGAAGAGCTGGACGAGGAGACGCTGGCGAAGGCGGTCAGCCTCGTCGTGCGGCTGGACTACGGCGACTCGTCGCTGCTGCTGACTGGCGACACGATCGGCCGCCTGGCTTCGTGGCCCGATGACCAGTGTGGCTACGCGGAAGCCGAGATGGTCAAGACCCAGGCGCAGGCACTGGCCGTGAACGTGATGCTGGCGCCCAATCACGGGGCCAACACGGCGGGCTCACGCTGCCTGGTGGAGGCCGTTGGACCTGACTGGGTCATCTTCACGGCCGGCCATGGCAAGGGTAATCCTGACGCGCGGGCCGTGCAGAGGTACCTGCAGGCCGGCCTGCCCGCAGACCGATTGCTCAGAACCGATCGCAGCGACGATGAAGGCGGCGGCGAGTGGCCGTCCGGCGTGTCGAGCGGTTGCCATGACCAGCCCGGCGATGACGATATCGAGATCCTGATGCCGGACCGGGGGCCGCCCGTGGTTCGCTACCTACGTGCGAACGATGTCTGCGTGATCATGAAATAGCGAGACTAGGCCGTGCCGCCCGTCCCCGGGTCGGCTAGCGCCATTGTCAGGGATTCCAGCGCCGGCGCCTGCCCCTCGGCCTGCTGGATCTGCCAGAGTTCCGCGTAACGGCCATCGTGGGCCAGCAGTTCCGCGTGGCGACCCTGCTCGACGACTTCGCCCTGGTCCAGCACCACGATACTGTCGGCATCCACCACGGTGGACAGCCGGTGCGCGATGACCAGGCTGGTGTGCCCCGTCGCAATCTCACGGATCGCCGCGAGGATGGCGCGCTCCGACTTGCTGTCCAGGGACGACGTCGCTTCGTCGAAGACCAGGATCGGCGGCTGTTTCAACAAGGCCCGCGCGATGGCCACGCGCTGCTTCTCACCGCCGGACAGTTTCAGCCCGCGCTCGCCCACCACGGTGTCGCCGCCCGACGGCAGCCGGCCGATGAAGTTCTCCAGGTGGGCGAGACGAATGGCCTCCCAGACTTCGTCGTCACCCGCCTCGGGCCGGCCATAGCGTACGTTCTCGAAAATCGTGTCGTTGAACAGCACCGTGTCCTGCGGCACGATGCCGATGGCCGCGCGCAGCGAGTGCTGGGTAACGTCACGTACGTCCTGGCCGTCGATGCGCACTGCGCCACCGCTTGCGTCGTAGAAGCGAAACAGCAGCTTCACCAGCGTGGACTTGCCCGCGCCGCTGGCACCCACCACGGCCACCTTCTGCCCGGGCGGCACTTCGAAGCTGACGCCTTTCAAAATCTGCCGATCGGGGCGATAGCCGAAGCTCACATTGTCGAACTGGATGCTGCCGCGTTCCACCTGTAAATCCGGCGCCCCAGGCTTGTCCTCGATCTGCGTCTTTACGGCCAGCAGGTCGAACATGCGCTCGATGTTGGCCATGGAACCCTTGATCTCGCGATAGATGAAACCGAGGAAGCCCAAAGGCATGAACAGCTGGATCATGAACTGGTTGATCAGAACGAAATCGCCAATGCTGATAACGCCGCCGCGCACCTGGAACGCCGCCATGCCAATCATCGTGGTTTGCGCAACAGCGATGATCAGGGCCTGGCCGCCGTTCAGCGTGAAGACGGACAGCCGGTTCTTCCGCCGCGCCACTTCCCATTTTTCCAGTTCGTGATCGTAGCGTCGCGCCTCGAACTCTTCGTTGGTGAAGTACTTCACCGTCTCGAAATTCATCAGACTGTCGATGGCACGAGTGTTGCTGGACGAATCGGCTTCGTTGGCCTCGCGCACGAACTGCGTGCGCCACTCGGTCGCACGCACGGAGAACACGCCGTAGGCGGTCACCGCCGCGAGAGTCACCAGCGCGTAGTTGAGCCCGTAGTTCCACAGCAGGATCCCGACCACCATCGTGATTTCGAAAATCGTCGGCGCGATGTTGAACACGAAAAAGCGCATCAGGAAACTGATGCCGGTCACGCCCCTCTCGATGTCTCTTGCGAGCCCGCCGGTCTGCCGGTTCAGGTGAAAGTCCAGGTCCAGCGCGTGGATGTGGCGGAACACCTGCAGCCCGATGCGCCGCATCGCCCGCTCCGTCACCCGGCCGAAGATCGTGTCGCGCAGTTCACCAAACAGCACACTGGAAAAACGCGCCAGGCCAAACGCGACGACCAGCGCCACCAGACCGGCCGCCGCGATGTCAGCGCCCTTGCTGATGTCCAGGGAGTCCACGAGGTACTTGAGCAGGAAGGGAATGACGAGGATCGCGCCCTTGGCTGCGACCAGGAACAGCAGTGACAGAAAGACGCGGCCACGGTATTCCCACAGGTAGGGCGTGAGCTCACGGAAGACCTGCCAGTTCACGCTGCTGGCGGGTTCCTCATTGAAGTCGCCGTGCTTCATGTCAGGCGCCCGCGCTGGGCCGGGCGGAGATCTTCTCGTGCCAGGCCGCCAGTGCCGGGCGGCCTTCGCGGCCATCGATTTCCACCCACTTGGCAAAGTCCACGGTCACCAGCAGCGCGATATCCGCAAAGGTGAAGTCATCGCCGGCGAGCCACGAACTGTCGGCAAGGCGCGCCTCCATGCGATCCAGGAACTGCGCGGTACGTCCCGCGCCGCGCTCCACCAGCGCCGGGATCTGCGGGTAGGGTACCGGCCCGGGAAATACGTGGTCGCGAAAACCGGGTGACAGGTTGCGCAGCATCTCGGCCACCGCCGTCATGCCTTCGTGCTCCACGATGCCGTTCCACATCAGCGTGCGCGCCTCGCCCAACGCATCGGCACCGAACAGCCTCGGCTCCGGCTGCACGGCTTCGATGTAACGGCAAATGGCCAGCGACTCCGAAATATGCTCGCCGTCGTCGGTCTCCAGCACGGGGACGGTACAGCTCGGGTTGATCTGCCGGAATTCGGGCGTGAGCTGTTCCATGCGGAACAGGTTCACCGGCACGAGCTCGACTTCCAGGCCTTTCTCGGCCAGGAAGATCCGCACGCGGCGGGGATTGGGGGCCCGGTTGAAGTCGTAGAGTTTCATTATCGTTCGGCCCGGACGATGCAGGCCCGGGCGGTCAATCGTACAGGTGACAGCTCACGACGTGCCCGGTTTCCGCCCCGGCTGGCCGTTTCAGCACCGGCACCTCGCTGCGGCAGCGGTCCATCGCCTGCGGACAACGCGGGTGGAAGGGGCAGCCGGGGGGTGGGTTCCGGGGTGACGGCACGTCGCCTTCGAGCACGATGCGCGAGCGCCCGCGCGTCGGGTCCGGCACCGGGATGGCCGACATCAGGGCCTTGGTATACGGGTGCTTCGGTCCACGGTACACGGCGCTCGCGCTGCCGGACTCCACGATCTTGCCCAGGTACATCACGCCGACCACGTTGCTCACGTGCTGAATGACCGCCAGGTCGTGCGCGATGAACAGGAACGAGATACCGCGCTCGCGCTGCAGGTCGGCCACCAGGTTCAGCACCTGTGACTGCACCGACACGTCCAGCGCCGACACCGGCTCGTCGGCCACGATCAGCGACGGGTCCAGGGCCAGTGCACGGGCGATGCCGATGCGCTGGCGCTGACCGCCGGAAAACTCGTGGGGATAACGATTCAGCGCGCGCGGCCCCATGCCCACGACATCCAGCAACTCGCGCACGCGTTCATCGCGTTCCGCCGGTGTGCCAATGCGGTGCAGGTCCAGCGGCTCGCGCAGGGTCTGCGCGACCGTGCGGCGGGGACTCAGGGACGCGTAGGGATCCTGGAAAATCATCTGCATGCGCCGGCGATAGGGCATCAGGGCCTGGCGGTCCAGTTGCGTGATGTCGGTGCCGTCGAGCAGTACCTGTCCCCCGGTGGGATCGTGCAGGCGCAGTATCGCGCGGCCCAGCGTCGACTTGCCGCAACCGGACTCACCGACCAGCCCGTAGGTCTGCCCGGCCTGCAGCTCCAGGTCGACGCCGTCCACTGCGCGCACCTGCGCCTGCGTGCGGCGAAACAACCCGCCGCGCACCGGGAAGTACTTCTTCAGCTCGCGCACCTGCAGCAGCACGTCGCTCATGCGGGCTCCGGGTTGAAACAGGCTGCAGCGGAATCACGGCCGCTGAGTTCCGGTTGCTCTGCGCGGCACCGATCCAGTACCCGCTCGCAACGCGCCGCGAAACGACAACCCGGCGGCAGGTGCAGCAGGTCGGGCACCCGGCCCGGGATCACGGGCAGGCGTTCCGGCCGCTGTTCGTGGATCCGGGGAATCGAGTTCAGCAGTCCCATCGTGTAGGGATGGCGCGGTCTGGCAAACAGCTCTTCGATCGGCGCCGTTTCCACGATCTTGCCGCAGTACATGACCATCGCCCGGCGACAGGTCTCGGCCACCACGCCGAGATCGTGCGTGACCAGGATCACGGCCATGCGGAATTCTTCCTGCAGCTTGTTGATCTGTTCCAGCACCTGCGCCTGCGTGGTCACGTCCAGCGCGGTCGTCGGTTCGTCGGCCACCAGCAGCTTCGGCCCGCACGAGAGTGCCATCGCAATCATCACACGCTGGCGCTGCCCGCCGGACAACTGGTGCGGATACTCCTCGATACGCCGCGCGGGTGCCGGGATACCCACGTGTCCCAGCATGTCGATCGCCTCGCGCCGTGCCTGCGCCGCGCTCAGCGGTTTATGCAGCCGCAGCACGTCGACCATCTGCGTGCCGATCGTGAACACCGGGTTCAGTGCAGTCATCGGTTCCTGGAAGATCATCGAGATGTCGCTGCCCCGGATCTCACGCATCTCGTCTTCGCTGGTCTGCACCAGGTCGCGACCCCCGAACTCGATGCTGCCGCCCGCGATGCGCCCGGGCGGTTGCGGAATCAGCCCGAGCAACGACAAGCCGGTCACCGTCTTACCGCAACCCGACTCACCCACCAGCCCGACGGTTTCCTCCGGATAAATGTCGAAGGAAACCCCGTCCACGGCCCGCACCACCCCCTGCTCGGTATCGAACTCCACCGCCAGGTCGCGGACTCGGAGTAGTGGTTCCGTCACGGGTTGCTCCCTCCGGGATAGGGCGCGACGCGTGGCGGCGGCCCGTCGCGCTTAACCTCGGCTCGCCATCCCTGGCTCGCCTCGGATCGACGGTTCGTCGCTAAAGCCATCCCTGGCCCGCTCCTCACCGACGACGCGCGACGGGCCGCCGCCACGCGTCCAAACCATTTAGAGGAAGACAGGTTTCTGTTTCGCCGGTCCCCATTCGACAAGCGTTCAACTGACTCTCGAGCTACCCGGTTTCTTTGCAGGAGACGTCCCACCCACCGCGCGTTCAACCACTCGTAAAGAACTGGCCGTCGACGGGAAAGGTGAGGGCGATGGCGGTTCCCCACCCGCGTTGCGGGCAGCACGCGCGGCGTACGGCACGAGGCGGGGCTGGGTGCAGGAAGCTGCAGCGAGCGTCGTCGGCGACGAGCGTGCCATGGACGGCGTAAGCGAGGAGCCGTCGATCCGAGCCTTGCCAAGGATGGCAAGGCGAGGTTTAGCGAGTCGCAGCTTCCTGCACCCAGCCCTGCCGCCACTCCCACGCACCACGAACCTTCAGAGCCCACAAACGACATCACGACTCCGACACCGTCCGCGGATCCAACGCATCCTGTAACGCGTCACTGAACAGGTTGAACGCCATCACCAACCCGAACAACAACGCCGACGCCGCCAGGAAGTTGTTGAAGAAACCCGCCAGCACTTCCTGCGAGCTCTCCGAGATCATCAGCCCCCAGCTCATGCCGTCCTTCACCCCGAGGCCCAGGAAACTCAGGATCACCTCGCTCTTGATCGCTGCTACGAAGGTGATCGTCGCCTGCACCAGCAGGATGTGCGAGGTGTTGGGCAAAATGTGACGGAAGATGATCGTGAACTCCGGCAGGCCCAGTGCGTGGCCCGCCTCCACGTACTCCATTTCCTTCAGCTTGATCACCTCGCCCCGCACCAGTCGCCCGGCGGTGATCCAGAAGGTCACGATCATCGCGATGTGCATGGAGTACGGGTTGCCCTGCAGGGTATAGGCAATGGCCGCGACGAACAGCAGGAACGGAATGGAGTCCAGCACACCCATCAGCCACAGGATCACTTCGTCGAGCCAGCTGCCGCTGAAGAACCCGGCCACGGCCCCGAGCACCGCACCGATGACCGTCGCGAGCACCGCCACCACCAGGCCCACCTCGAAAGAGGTCTTCGTGCTGTAGATCGCCCGGTCGAAGATGTCCTGGCCGATGATGTTGGTGCCGAACCAATGTTGCGCAGACACCGGTTCCCACTTGCCGCCGGCGAGGTCTGCCCAGCCAGTGGCCCAGAAGCCGAGCCAGACGCCCGCCGCAATCACCACGTAGGCCAGCACCACCGCCAGGGACCACATGCCGGTGCGATCGCGGCGGAACTTGTAGAGGCCCTTCGACCACAGTGACGCGGACCCGGCGTCATCGGCGCCGGCTGCCGGCAGTTCTTCGGCGACCGTACTCATTTCAGGGCCACCCGCGGGTCTACCCACCGGTACATGATGTCAGTGAGCAGCTGCACCGCGACCAGCAGCACCGCGGTCAGCGCGACGACGGCCTTCAGGATGGGCTGGTCGCCGGTCACGATCGCATCGTAGGTGACCTTGCCGACGCCCGGGATGCCGAAGTAGCTCTCGATCAGCAGGCTGCCGCTGATTACCACGAAGGGAATAGAGAACATGATCCGCGTGATGATCGGAATCATGCAGTTCTTCAGGATCAGCTTGTAGTACAGCGGCCCGGCCGGCATGCCGAAGGCCCGCGCGGTGCGCACGTAATCGCGCGTGGTCTCTTCGACGATCACGGAACGGTAGAAGCGCGTGTTGTAGCCCAGGGCCACGAACACCGTGGCCAGCGTCGGCACCGTCACGTAGAGGACATAGTCGCCGATGGAGTGCACGTCCCAGCCCCGCACCGGGAACAGGTTCAGCCCGTAGCTCGACGACAGCAGGATCTGGAAGGCAATGATCACGATCAGGAAGCTGATGCTCATGCCGATGGCCGCGGCGGCCATGATGAACTTGTCGGGCCACACACCCCTGTAGAAGGCCGCGAACAGGCCCAGCAACACGCCGAAAAGGTTGCCGAGAATGAAGCCCGGCAGCGCCACCGCCGCGGAAATGGGAATGGTCCGGGCCAGTATTGCGCTCACACGCTCGCCGGTGGAGTCGGAAAAGCCCAGGTCGAGTGTGACCAGTTCGCGCAGGTAATCGAGATAACGCACCGCGACGGGCTGGTCGTAGCCGAGCTCGGCCCGGACCTCGGCAATCTGTTCGGCGGTCGGATTCTTGCCGACCAGCTCATAGGTCTTGTCGGGCCCGAAGTAGACCATCAGCAAAAAGCTGATCAGGGTCACGCCGATCACCAGCGGGATGCCGGTGGCGATTTTGCGCAATGAGTACTGCAGCAGTTCCACGGCTAATTCAGCGTCAGCCTCGCGGGCTCGGCGCGCTCCAGGATGCCATTGTCACCGGCGAGTGCCACAAAGGGCAGGAAAAAGCCGCCGACGATGTTGGCGCTCGGATACATCAGCACCTCACGATGCCACACCGCGATGCGCGTGCGGGACAGACCGGTCACGGCCACGCAGTCGTCGATCAGCATCTGGTTCATCCGGCGATAGATGCGGGTGCGTTCCGGGGACGGCAGCAGCACGGCGGCCTGCTCGTACAGCACGTCGTACTCCGGGTTATTGTAGTTCGACGAGTTGGAGCCCGGCGCGCCGTTCGGCCCGTAGAACAGCTGCAGCGTATTTTCTGCGTCCGGATAGTCCAGGCCCCAGCCTGCCGAGATCAGCGGCAGCCGGCTTTCGCGCCATTGCTTGTTCAGATCGCCGAAGGTTGCAAACTGCTTCAGCACGATTTTCTCCCGCGGGTAGCCGATCTCCATCATCCACGCCCGGAACTGTTCGTAGAACTGCCGGCTGCGAACCCCGCCAACGCTGCCGTAGGTCATTGTCGGCAAGTTGTCAGCGGTCCAGCCGGCTTCTGCGAGCATGCGCTTCGCGCCCGCAACATCGCGCGTGACGCTGTCGAGGCTCAGGTCAGGATCGAACTCCGGCACCACGGGCGGGATCACACCGGGAAATACCACGCCCAGGTCAAAGTAGAAGCTGTCGTTGCGCCGGCGCCAGTCGAAGCCCCTGATCATCGCGCAGCGCAACACCCGATTGCGGGCCTGTTGCTCCGGGTCCGGGTGATAGCCGAAGTCCTCGTCCGCCATGTTGAACGCGCTGTAGACGAAGCCCGCCTCGATGTCTGACACCACCTGGTAACGGGCCTCGTACTTGGGGGCGAGCCGCACCGGATTTTTCGATGCCAGTACCCGGTCGACCAGCTCCACCGGCACGCCCGCATACTGGATTTCGTTGCCCTTGGTGAACGAATTCCAGCGCGCGGCGGAATCGGTGATGAAAGAAATCATCAGCCGGTCTACGAAGGGCGGCGTCTGCCCGTCGATGGCCGCGATGCCGGTGAAGGCCTGCGTGTCCGGATCGTAACCCTCTTCTGCCAGGTCTACGGGCCGCCAGCGCCAGTTGCGGTTCGGCTCCAGCACGATGCGCGCGGTGTCGTAGCTGGTCACGCGGAACGGGCCGGAACCCACCGGTCGCAGGCCGAACTCGCGCCCGTAGTAGTCGACGGCTTCGCGGGGCACCACGGCGGAGTAGCCCATCGCCAGCGTATACAGCAGCTGCGGGTAGGGCGCCTCGAGCCGGATGTCGAGCGTGTAGCGATCGACGGCCCGCAACCCGTCCGGCGGCCGGTCGTAGTCCGAGCCCGCCGCTTTCCATTCTTCCAGCCCTGCCACGCGCCCCTGCCACAGCCACGCGCCCTGCGGCCGCACCGTGGGATCGAAGTGGCGCAGGATCGAGTACACCACGTCAGAGGCGACCACTTCCCGGCCTTTGCCGTCCGGGAATGCGGGATCATCGATGAAGCGCGTGCCGGGTTTCAGCTGGACGGTGTACACCAGCCCGTCATCCGAAATCTCGGGCATGGCCGCAGCCAGGTTCGGCTTCAGCTCATACGGGCGTGCGAGGTACTTGTAGGAATAGAGCGTGTCGTAAGCGTTGATCACGACCAGGTTCGCGTAGGCCGTGGCTGACTGCGCCGGGTCCAGGCTGGTGGGCGCGCCGTCGGCGGAATGGTGATAGACGCGCAGCCCGGCCAGTTCGGGGTCAGGCCCACCGTTACTGCCGCAGCCGATCAGCAGCGCTGCCGTCAACAGAAAGAGGAACCTCATCAGCCGCGCGTATTCAGCATGGCCCGCTCCGACAGATTGCTCCAGTCTTCCGCCATCGCCCGGTAATCGGAAAACGATGCGTAGACTTTCGCAACCGCCGGGTCGCCGGCCGCGAGTTCGTCGATCACCTGGTCGGTCAACACGCGCAGCTCGTCGAGCACCTCGGGCGGGAAGCTGCGAATTTCCGTCTCGCCTTTTTCTCGCAACTGCGCGAGAGATTGCGCATTGCGGGCGACGAACTCTGCCGTCATCTGGTCGTTGGTCGCACTGCACGCGATCTCCACGACGGCCTGCAGGTCCGCGGGCAGCGAGTCGTAGGCCTGCCGGTTCACGATGCATTCCAGCGCCGGCCCGGGTTCCTGCCAGCCGGGGTAATAGTAGTAGCGCGCGGCCTTGTTCAGCCCAAAGGCCACGTCGTTATAGGGCCCGATCCACTCGGTGGCATCGATGCTGCCCGTTTGCAGCGCGGTGAAGATCTCGGCCCCGGGCAGGTTCACCGGCGTGCCGCCGGCGCGGCGCAGCACCTCGCCGCCGAGGCCCGGAATGCGCATCTTCAGACCCTTCAGGTCGTCGAGGCTGTTGATCTCGCGGTTGAACCAGCCGCCCATCTGCACGCCGGTGTTGCCGGCCGGGAATGGGAACAGACCAAACGGCTCGTATAACTCCCGATACAATTCCAGCCCGCCACCGTTGTAGAACCAGCCGTTCAGTTCCATCGCCGTCATACCGAAGGGAATGGCGGTAAAGAACTGCGCCGCCTCGGTCTTGCCCTTCCAGTAATAGGCCGAGCCGTGGCCCATCTCCGCGGTGCCGCCGCGGACGGTGTCGAAAACCTCGAAGGGCGGCACCAGCTCGCCGGCGGCGTAGACCTTGATCTTCAGTCGCCCGCCGGATGCCCGGTCGATCATCTCCACCAGCCGGTTCACACCGGTACCCAGGCCGGGAAAATTGGGCGGCCAGGTCGTCACCAGTTTCCACTTGAAGCGTTCGCCGGCCGCGCCCGGGCCGCAGTCGGCCTGCTCGCCGGCACAGCCGGCCAGTGCGGCCGCGGCGCCGGCCGCCAGTAGTTCCCTGCGCTTCATCCGCACTCTCCCCACCACGACAACGGGGAATAGTAGTGCAACGGCCGCCGTTCAGGGGCGGCCGGAAATCCGGATGCCGCTGGAACCGGATCGCACCCGAGATATCGTTCGGGGGTTAGCCGGGCGGGAATTCCGCCAGAATCGCTTCCAGTGCCTCCCGGATCAATTCGTCCGGCGCCTCACGATCGCTGCGCGTGACGCGCGTGGACGTCGTGCCGTGCCACACTGGGCGCGCCTGCACTACATCGAACAGGTCGACGGCGAGCTGACCTTCCGTGTACGTGCGCGTGCGAACCGTGCTGCCGCCCCAGTAGCCGCCCCAGGTGTAACCCCGACGACCGCGCGGTCCGCGCTGGAAACTGCTGGTGGGAAAGCTCTCGACACGGATCCCCTCGCGCGAGCCGATCGTGAACGCGACGGCGAGGTCCGCTTCCGCGGCATCCTCCACGAAGCGCAGTCCCTGCTCGGTGAGGATCTCCTTCGTATCCGCCATCAGGCGCTGTTGCACCAGCGGGCTGAGCGGCCTTGCCGTGACCGAGCGGATCAGCGGGTTCGGGTCGATCCACCCGAAGGTCTGGAACGCAGAAAAATCCACGCTGTTGTCGACGTCCGTCGTCGCCGTCATCTGCGAGGCGCAGCCGGCAAGCAGTAAACATGCCAATACTGCGAGGCAATTCGTCACTCGTTTCATAACTGTCTCCGTCTCTCGTCCGGGTCAGGGCACCCTTTGTTCTGGTCATGTCCCTCCGGCAGGTGGACCAGCCGGCAGCCAGGGCCATTGATCACGGCTTCGGCACTCAGGCACATACGTAATTTCCGATCCGATCTTCTATCGACTGGTGGTCCTCGCTTCCACAATTGATCCCAGCCACCGGTTGCCACTTTGGTGCGCCAGCCCCGGTCAGTCTCCCGGCGTGTACCAGATCGGCGACGTGTAGGCGCGATCCTGGACCGTGGCTGGCACGTTGTCCGGTCGCTTGATATTGAAGAACGCCGCATCATGGGTGGTCCAGCGCGGTGTCGGGATCTCCAGCACGCGGACGTAGTAAAACGCGTGCTCGTCGGCGTCGAAGTCCGGATCCACCCAATGCACAGCCATCACCGCATCGCCGATGGTATTGGTGAAGGTGGCCTTCTCTATATCCACCGTGCTGCCTACCGGCGTCTTCGCGCGACCGTCGGCGCCTATCTGCCGGCCATCGGACACGGCCACATCGTAGACACGCTCCTGCAATTCGCTGTCGCTATCGAGCCAACCCTTGATGATCTGCACGCGGTCCAGGTTCGCCCCGTCCGGGTCGCGCAGCGCCCGGATCATGAAGGCTGGCGCCTTGCCGCTCGGCGCATCCCGCAAGTCGCCGCCCATCGGCACGCCGCGCTGGTAGCCCTGGTCGATGAAGTCGGGCCGCGAGACTTCATCCGCGGTGAAATCCCAACCGGCGAAGACGCGCACGCGGATCCGGGTACCGGTGGTCGCATAGACTTCCTTGCGCCGCATCGAATCGAAGATCGCGCCGCGGGTATTCTGGCGAGCCCAGACCGCGGTCAGTCCGGAGGCGGATTCCTGGGAGGTCAGGATTCGCAGCGCCGGGTCGTCCGCCGGAATCACCTCACCGTTGAACCGGTCCGGCGACGGTTCCGTGTGCTGGTACTTGCCGAAGAAATTTTCTTCGCGCGTGGTGGACAGGGCGGTATGGGAATCAGACGCAGCGTTCAGTCCGAACTTGAAGGGATTCGCGCCGAGCTTGTCGCCCAGCTGCAGACCCAGTTTCAGGGCCGAGCGGGCGTACTCGTATTGCAGCATATCGGGTGTCTTCGGCGCCGAGCCGGAGATGTTGCTGGTGTCCCAGGTTTCAAAATCCGCGAAATCGTCGTCGGGCGACAGCAAGGGGTGCGTCTCCTCGTCACCCTTGACCTGTGAAACTTCGTGCAGGGGTTCCCAGCGCATGCGCTGCTTCGCGTATTCGCGGGTCAGTTTCTTCCCGGCGGAAGTCCGTTCCGAGAACATCAGGCCGTTACTGAGGTTGCCGTTATGCGGAATCGCGAAAGCCTGACCACCGGTATCGGCTTCGTAACTGGCCAAGTAGTCCCATAGATCCTCGGGGTCGCCGCCATCGAACAGCGAGAACGGCAAAGTCTGGTTAGTTTTGTCGGCGCCGTCGCGATAAATCACCACCCGGTGCAGGTTGTTGCCAGCTGGTGAAGAGCTCCACTCGAAGCCCGTCATGGCCGTGAAACGGCCCGGCTCGTTGTAGGTATCCGCCTTTTCGACGAAATCGATCCAGATGCTGCGCGCCGCGTCGTTGGAGCTCAAGGGATTTTCCAGCCTTACGGTGCCCCATTCGATGATATTGGCGAACGCCTCCATGCGACCCTCGGGACCCGCGTTGAAACGCTCGTGCACCCAGCGGCCCCACGGATCGGCCAGCAGGCCCGGGGCCGAAGTCTGGATCATCGGTGCCAGGCCAATGAACTCCGCGTGATCGGTGATCACCAGGAAATCGAGGGGCCGGATCAACTGCACCGGCTGCCCGGTGTTTGACCGCACCTTCTCGCCACGCGCGAAGCGGTAACCGGCATCCATGTCGAGTGACGTGCCCACCAGGCCGGCATCAAAGGACAGATTGGTATGGAAATGGGTGTCGCCGAACAGCACCTGATCAGGATAGTCCCGGCCGGCGTAAGGCGAGTAGACCCGCTCTGGTTCCAGCAGTTCTTCGGTGACTACCAGTTCCTGCGGCGATGCCAGCACCTGGCCCGCCGCGAAGGCCAGGACCAGTCCGGGCGCGCTGGCGAATTTCAGGGTCCGCAGCCTCGATTCAACCGTCATCAAATATGCCTCCAGTCAGTTACTCGTTCGCTCGATGCAGTTCACTCACCGCTTGGATCGATACCGCTCACCTCGTAATCGTTTGGATCCCCTGCCGGGGCCGGCCCCTTGGTGCCCGGCAAAATTTCAAACCGCGGGTCGAAGACCACCAGCGTGGACGCCAGCTGCCCGATGATGTCGGCGTTGCCTTCGGCCTGCGCAGTGCCGTCGTCGATCATCGCGCGCAGTGTCTTTTGGCCGCCCATCACGGCCTCCAGGTCGCTGCGGTTGATCGTCACGGTGAGATCCGGATCATCGGCCAGGAAGCCTTCGACGTTAGTCAGCGTCGAACTGCGCAGCTCCACGACGAACTGCTCGCCGTTGTCCGGCGTAATCAGGTTGATCTTGAACTCCATGCCCGCCGCTTTTTCCGGGTCCATGCGAATACCCACGAAGTCCAGGAACAGCTCGGTACTCATGGCGCGGATCACATCCCCGCTGGTCGTACTGATCTGCGCGCCACCGGGAATTCCGGAGCGCAGCTCGTAGGCACCGGCGAGGTAACTGTTGCGCAGCCCCGGGTTCTCCTGCTGGTAGCCGATCTGTTCGAAGACATCCGCCAGCAGGTCTTTCGCTGCCTGGTTGTCCGGCTCCGCCTGCACCAGCTTGTTCAGGATCTCCTGGGCTTCCAGGTAGGCGCCCTCGTCATGCAGCTCCCGGCCCCTGGCAATGATCTTCTCCGACCCGCCCATCATTTCCACGTACAGTGGCGCGGACTCGGCGGGTGACAGCGGAATCAGGGTGGCGGGGTTGGCATCCCAGTAGCCGAGGAAACGGTTAATTATCGCGCGGCTATTGTGTTCCGGCGAACCGTGGTAACCCCGGTTGAACCACTGCTCGGCGATGCCCTCCGGCGTCTCGAATACGTTGTGAATCTGGTTGATCGTGACGCCCTGGTTCGCGTAATGAAGCACCTGGTTGTTGATGTTCGCGTACAGGTCACGCTGGCCGCGCATGACCTCCTGGATGCGCTCATTGCCCCAGCGCGGCCAGTGGTGCGATGCGAACATGACCTCTGCATCCTGGCCGAACAGATAGAGCGCCCGGCTGATGTACTTCGACCAGCGCAGCGCATCCCGCACCGGCGCTCCGCGCAGTGTGTAGATGTTGTGAAAAGCCGCGACGATGTTTTCGGCCATCCACAGCAACCGCATGTCCGGGAAGTAGGTATTCATCTCCGCCGGGGCTTCCGTGTTCGGCGTATTCTGGAAAATCATCTTCACGCCATCCACGGTCAGCTCTTCGATGTCGTCCTCGATCACCCGCGTGGGTGGGATAAGCGTCACGCTGCCGATGGAGATGTTCTGGGCCAGACCCTGCCCCGCGTGGCCGTAGGGGCTGGCCGGCAGCAGGATGCCGTACTGGTAGAACAGGCGCCGGTTCATCGCGTTGCCGGCGTACACGTTCTCGGAAATCGTGTGCAGCATGAAATCCCGCGGCGCGATGATTTCCACCTTGCCGGCGCGCACGTCGGCTTCATCCACGACGCCGCGCACGCCGCCCCAGTGGTCGCCGTGGGAATGCGAGTAGACCACTGCCTTCACCGGCAGCTTGCCGATGTGCTTGTTAACGAGTTCGAGCGCCGCGCGGGCCGTTTCCTCCGACGTCAGCGGATCGAAAATGATCCAGCCCGTGTCGCCCTTTACAAAGGAGATGTTCGCGAGATCGAAGCCCCGCACCTGGTAGACGCCCGGGATCACTTCGTACAGGCCGAAGTTCATGTTCAGCGTGGACTGGCGCTGCAGCGACGGGTGAATACTGTCGAAGTCCTCGCCTTCCAGCAGGAACTCGTAGCGCTCCAGGTCCCAGACCACGTTGCCGTCCGGGCCGAGAATCTTTTTCGATTCCGGCGCCGCAATGAAGCCGCGTTTTTCTTCGTCAAAATCCCGCTTGTCGCCAAAGGGCAGCGTCTTCCGTGCCTGGTTCAACACCTGCAGCGTGACTGCCGACGGCGCCTTGCCCTTCGGGTCGAAATGCCGGTCGGGGGCCACACTGGCCGCCATCTCCGCACCCCCGCCCGCCGCATGAGTCAGCCCGGCTGCGAGCATTGCCACGAACCCGATCAGAAAGGCTGTCATCAGCCCAGCGTCGAAACGCGTCATTGAATTTCTCCCACTAAAGAAACATGCCAGCCTTTTTCCAGGCCCGGCCTACCAGTACGTCACCATCGGACTGGGCACACTGCGTGGCTGTTGCTCCACCGAAGCTTATTCTTCGCCTGCTGGGGCCTCGTCGCTTTCGCCTGGCGAGTAGTAATGTGCCTTCAGGAAATCCACCAGGATGTCCGCCCAGCGACCCAGCATGCGGCGCGCCTCGGCGGAATTCGTCACCCGGTTGGTCCACGCCACCTGACCGCCCGCACGCCGGGCGGCGCGCCGGTCGATCGCCCGCCCGAGCACGTCGCCGCTGACCGAGTCGATGAGTTGCAGGTACAGTGTGGCGGCGCCGGCAGACGCGGCCCAGGTGCGGGACCGACCTGCACTCCGTACATCCGGCGCGGTGACGTCCAGGTCAATGATGGCCGGCCGCAATACCAGCACGTCGAAGTTCGCGACGTTCACGATTTCGAAACCTGCGGCTTCCAGTCTCTGCGTGAACACGTCCTGGAACAGCCACGCCACGTCGGCCTTGATTCTCTCCATGTCGCGGGCGCTGACGTTGCGACCCCGGCCGCGGTTCGCGTCGCGCTGCCAGTTGCTCCGGAATGCCACGAAGGGGTCCAGTATTGCGACGCGCCGGAACACGCTGAAATCCGCGTCCGGATCGATATAGGCCGCGCCGACCCGCGCGGGCTCGATGCGCTCCAGGCCGTCAAAAGTCAGCCCGTCATCATTCTCCTGGGCAAACCCCGCGGTTGCCGCAGCCGTGATCAACGCAAGGGCAAGAAAATGGCGCATGATGTTCTCCTGATTCTTGTTTACGCAGCCAGCCCGCTCGTCCAGGCGGCGCGCGCCCAGTTAACCATAATTAGAAAATTGCGCCACCCTGCCCGCGAGTTTGTAGATTGAGATGGGGCACGCTGGTCTCGCCAGGCGCCAGGAACCGGGAAAAAGAACCAGCAATCCCACTCCGGATTAATAATTGGCCTAAGTGGATTTTATATCCCCTTTTATGAACCTTTTAGATCGGATTTTCCCACCCATGAATCCCACTTTATACGCCAAAGCTTGGATTTCAGCCCATCGGGCTCCGCCATGATCGCCCTGATCCAGAGGGTTTCCCGGGCGGAAGTCCGGGTGGGAGCGGAATCCGTGGGGGCCATCGGACCTGGCCTGCTCGTCCTCGCCGCTGTGCAGCGTGGCGACGGCGAAGCCCAAGCCAGGCGAATGGCCGAACGGCTGGCGGCCTACCGCGTGTTCCCGGATGCCGACGGCCGGATGAACCTTGACGTCACCCAGGCCGGTGGTGGGATTCTGCTCGTCCCACAGTTCACGCTGGCCGCCGATACCCGCAAGGGCAACCGCCCCAGCCTGGGCCGGGCCGCGGACCCCGCGGTGGGACAGGCCCTGTTTGAGACGCTGGTGGCCGAGGTCCGTGCCCGCTGCAGCAAGGTGGCTACCGGCCGCTTTGGCGCCGATATGGACGTGGAGCTGGTGAACCGCGGCCCGGTGACCTTCTGGCTCGAAGTCCCACCCGATCAGCCTGCCTGAGTCGAAACGTGCGGTGGCGCAGGGGCGGGGCGGGCTTTTCGCGTATCATGGACCTTTCGCGCGACTAAGCGCCGACGCCGTATGAATGGAGTGAAAACATGGGTCTGGGCGGCATCAGCCTCTGGCAATTACTCATCATCCTGCTGATCGTTGTGATGATTTTCGGCACGAAGAAACTGAGCAGCATCGGCGGGGATCTCGGCGGTGCGGTGAAGGGTTTCCGTAAGGCAATGTCCGACGCCGACAAGGAAGAGGACGAGGATCCGCAGCGGCTCGACAAGCCGGACGCGGAATTCAGCGAAGCGCATCGGGACGACGCCGAGCAGAAATCCAAGTCCTGATTACCGATGTTCGATATCGGTTTCTGGGAGCTGTTAATCCTGTTCGGGATCGGGCTGATCGTGCTCGGCCCGGAACGGCTGCCGCGCGTGGCGATGAAGGTCGGCCGGTGGGCCGGCCAGGCCCGCCGCACGGCGCGGACCCTGACCACCCAGCTGCGCAGTGAGCTGGACATGGACCAGACCATCGGCGGCTACCAGCCGAAAAAACCGCAGAATTACAGCCGCCCGGGGATGGATGACCTGAAGCCAGGCGCCGAGGCGGCCAGCGAGCAGCCGGCGAAGAAAGACGACTGAGGCCCCGGCGCGCGGCGCGCAGCGATGACCAATCCCATCACGCCAGACGACGAAGAAGAGCAGCTGGAAGAGGCCACACTGGTCTCCCACCTGATCGAGCTGCGCGGCCGCCTGATGAAAGCCTTCGGGGTGGTGCTGGTGATTTTCATCTGCCTCGCCCCCTTCGCGGAGCGGATATTCGCCATCGTCGCCCAACCGCTCATGGCACAGTTGCCGGACAACTCCAGCATGATCGCGACCCAGGTCGCGTCACCGTTCCTGACCCCGTTCAAGACCACGCTGTTCGTCGCACTGTTCATCGGCATGCCGGTGGTGATCTACCAGCTGTGGGCCTTCGTGGCGCCCGGGCTCTACCGCAAGGAAAAGCGCTTCGCGATCCCGCTGGTCACCTCCAGCATCGTGCTGTTCTACCTCGGCATTGCCTTCGCGTATTTCGTCGTGTTCCCGCTGATGTTCGCGTTCTTCAACGCGGTAGCGCCCGAGGGCGTCGCGGTGATGACCGACATCACCGCGTATCTCGACTTCATCCTGGTGATCTTCCTGGCCTTCGGTATCGCTTTTGAGGTGCCCATCGCCACCGTAATGCTGGTTGCAACCGGCATCACGACGACCGAGGCCATGGCCAGCAAGCGCCCCTACGTGTTTCTCGGCGCGTTCGTGATGGGCATGCTGCTGACACCCCCCGATGTGATCAGCCAGACGCTGCTCGCGATCCCGGTCTACCTGCTGTTCGAAGGGGGCATCTTGATGTCGCGCTGGATGCTGCCGAACCGTGAACCGGCGGAAACGGCCGGCGACGGAACCGCTTAGACCTTGGCCGCGACGGCCCCCGACGCGCGGCCCCCGCGCACGCTGTTCCCCGGCCACCCGGCCGGGCTGCAAACGCTGTTCTTCACCGAGATGTGGGAGCGCTTCAGCTACTACGGCATGCGCGCGCTGCTCGTGCTGTTCATGGTCGATGCGATCCAGACCGGCGGCCTCGGGCTGAACGACCAGGTCGCGACGGCGATCTACGGCATCTACACCGCCGCGGTGTACCTGCTCGCGCTGCCCGGCGGCTGGATTGCCGATCGCCTGCTCGGCGCGCAGCGGGCCATCTGGTACGGCGGCATCATCATCGCGCTCGGGCATTTCACGCTGGCCGTGCCGTCGACTTATGCCTTCTTCTTCGGCCTGCTGTTCGTCGCGTCCGGCACCGGGCTGCTGAAGCCCAACATCAGCGCGGTGGTCGGCGAACTCTACCCGCCGGGCGACCCGCGCCGCGACGGCGGCTTCACGATCTTCTACATGGGCATCAACCTCGGGGCCATCGTGGGCCCGCTGATCTGCGGTTACCTGGCCGAGAGCGGGGACTTCGGCTGGCACTACGGTTTTGCCGCGGCCGGCGTCGGCATGCTGTTCGGCCTGCTGCAATATCGCCTGACCCAGTCGCGGCTGGGCGATGCCGGCCAGCACCCGTCGCTGCTCGGTGATGCACGGGAACACACGGCCGCCGCCCGCGCCGGCTGGCGCCGCGTGTGGACCGGCGTGGCGCTGCTGCTGGTCCTGGTCGCGGTGCTGGTGTCCGGGTTGTGGCGGCCCGATCCGGTGGCGGTGGCGCAGGGCACGACCGCGTTCATCGTCGCTTTGGCCGCGGCCTATTTCGCCTGGCTGTACCTGTTCGGCCACCTGGATGCGGGCGAAAAACGGCGCGTCGCGGTGATCATCATCCTGTTCTTTGCCGCCGCGATGTTCTGGGCCGGTTTCGAGCAGGCCGGTTCTTCACTGAATCTGTTCGCGGAGCGTTTCACCGATCGCATGATCGGCAATTTCGAAGTCCCGGCAAGCTGGTTCCAGTCGGCGAATCCAGTGATGATCGTGGCCCTGGCGCCGGTCTTCGCCGCGCTGTGGAGTGCGCTGGCCCGCCGGAACCTGGACCCGAGCACCCCGGCCAAGTTCGGCATCGGGCTGGTGCTGCTCGGTGCCGGTTTCGGGGTCATGTTCTTCGCCTCACAGCTGATCGGCACGGGGAACAAGGTGCTGCCGATGTGGCTGATCTCCACCTACCTGTTGCACACGATGGGTGAACTGGCACTGAGTCCGGTGGGCCTGTCCGCCACGACAAAACTCGCGCCGCGGCGTTACGTGGGCCAGATGATGGGCGTGTGGTTCCTGGGCGCCGCGCTCGGCAACGTGCTGGCGGGTCTGCTGGCCGGCGAACTGACGGGGGAGGCGGTCGGCGATCTGCCGGCGCTCTATCGGCAGGTGGTACTGACCAGTGCCGGCGCGGGGCTGTTGCTGCTGGTGTTTGCGCGGCCCATTCAACGCCTGATCGGCGACACCCGCTGAGCTTGCGGGGCCTGCAGGCGCCCCGGATAATGGCGCTCCCCAAATAACAGGAACCGGAGAGTCCGATGGCGGCCTACCTGCTCGCAGTGTGCGATGTCACGAACCCGAACGAGAACTTCAAAAAATATATCGGCCGCTCGGCGGAGATGATTGCCAAGCACGGCGGTGAATACATCGTACGCGGCAAGCCGGCGCAGAACATCAAGGGCGAGCTGCTCGAGGGCAAGATTGTGATCCTCACCCAGTGGCCTTCCATGGATGCCCTGAACGGATTCCTGACCGACCCGGAGTATGCGAACGAAGTGGCTCCGCTCCGCGATGGCACGGGCGACTACCACTTCGCCGCTTACGAGTAGGCATACGTCCACCGCTCGGGTCGCGTTTGCCCGCCCGGCCCGAGAGTCCGCCAGCGCTCCACCACCGAGGCTGCGTCCTATCCGCCTCGGCCGAGAGTCCGCCAACGCTCCACCGCCCAGGCTGCGTCCTACCCGCCCGGCCCGAGAGTCCGCCAGCGCACCGGCCAGCTTGTCTCGCCTTAGCGCCTAGTCAGGCACCACCATGAACGTGGCCTCCGCCTCGGCCACCGTTTCGCCGTCGCGCAGCGCGAGTCCCTGAAGAATCGCCAGCGGTCCCTTGCTTTTCACCAGCCGGCCCTCCAGTTCCAGCGCCGTGCCAATGGCCACCGGTTTGCGGAACCGCACGTCACACTTGGCCGTGTGTGCGCGCTTGCCCTGCAGGAACAACCAGTTCGCCATCACGTCATCCAGCACGCTGAACAGGATGCCGCCGTGGCATTGCTGGTCGTAACCGCAGTGGTCCGGCCCCGGCGTGAATGACGCCCGGCAAATCTCACCGTCCATCCTGAACTCGATTCGCAGTCCGGTCGGGTTGTCCGGCCCGCACACGAAACACTTGTTCGCGTCCGGGCGTCCCCTGGCTTCGCTCATAAACGGGCTCCCGCAGGCAGCTCGTTGCGCGCCAGCCTGCCATCCCGCATTCTAAGTGACGCAAGGAGACCGAGCATGGCCTACGACAACGACAATATCTTCGCGAAGATCCTGCGTGGCGACGCGCCGGCCCACACGGTGTACGAAGACGACCACACGCTGGCTTTCCTGGACGTGATGCCGCAGGCGGACGGGCACACACTGGTGCTGCCGAAGACACCGGCCGCAAATATTTTCGACATCGATCCCGGCGCGCTGGGGCCCCTGATGTGCACGGTGCAGACCGTTGCCAGGGGTGTCCGCGAGGCCTTTCCGGCCGACGGTATCCGCATCAGTCAGCTGAACGGGCCGGCGGCCGGGCAAACCGTATTTCACCTGCACGTGCACATCATCCCGTGCCTGGAAGGCCGACCGCGCACGCCGCACGCTACCAACATGGCGGATCCGTCGGTGCTCGCCGAGCATGCGGAGCAGCTGCGAGCGGCGCTGGATCGCCTGTCAGGCGCCTGAGCAACCCGAAGCAGCAGTTCATGTTTCGAAGCGTATTTTTCATCGTCATCTTGCTAGGCTCGACCATTGCCCAGGCGGATGCGAATCGCGGCGAACTGGGCGGCTTCCGCCTGGGCGATGCCTACGCGCTCGACGATGATTCCGCCTGGACCACGGCCGCGGACAGGTCTTTGAAGATCGCTGCCACAGCGGCGACGAAACCCGCAGACATCGACATGGTCTATCTCTATGCCACGCCCGCATCGCACACGATTGGCAAGATCGTGTACCACAGTGATTTCGACTCGCTGGGTGAAGCCGAGCAGGCCGCGGAAAAGTATCGCGCGCAGCTTGAAAGCGATTACCCGGACTGGGAGCGGCTGCGGGCGCCGATACCCATGGGCAAGGCGGGCGGTGCAATGGTCAGCCGCCTGCGCAATGGGCCGCATGCGCTGATTGTGTTCTACCGCGGCACGGCAGACGGCGCCGAGCTGGCCGTGGAGCTGGAATACGAATCCGCGTCGCCGGAACGCAAAGCCTGGAAGCAGCAACTCAAGCAGGAACTCGGTGCCCCGTGACCGACGCGCCAAGAATGGACACCAGGTTCAGCGGCCTGTATGTGGCCATCATCAGCCTCGTCGTAGCCTTCACTGCGCTGGGCTACAACACCTGGCGCAACGAACAGTCGGAGTTCAACCGCAATATCCGGCGTGCGGGTTTTGAAATGCTCGTGCACATCTCCGCCCTCCAGCGCGTCACTTACCTGGCGCATTTTGAAATGGACCGGGAGGGCGGCAACCCGCGCAACGGGTGGGTAGAAGTGCTCGTGTTGCGCGATCTCTCGATGCTGATGCCCGACACCAGCGCGCTGCGGGCGGAAGCACTCTACCGGGCGTGGAACGACAACTGGCGCGGCCTGGGGGAAGACGATCTGGCCGTGGCCGCCATCGACCAGGCCATCGACAACCTGCGCAAGGACGTGGTCGCGATACTCGAGTCGCTGGACTGACGCGTTGCGATGGGCGAGGGCCGCATTCGGCTGCAGACGGTGGTCTCGGGCGGACAGACCGGCGTGGACATCGCGGCATTGCGCGCCGCACGGGATGCGGGGCTGGCGATTGGCGGCTGGTGCCCGCCGGACCGGTGCAACGAAGCCGGACCGATTCCGGAAGACTTCGCCCTGCGCGCCACGCCGGCGGAACGCAGCCCGGCGGCGACGCACGTGCCGCGCTCCATGCGCACCGAGTGGAATGTCCGCGATGCCGATGCCACCCTGCTGCTCTTACCGGCGTCAGCGGATACCACCGACCCCGGCACCTGGTGGACCGCCCAGTGCGCCGAAACCTACGGGCGGCCGCTGCTGCAACTGGACCCGGTGGCCCCCGATAGCGCCAGTGCGCTCCTGGACTGGCTCGCAGCTGGTGCCTTCCGGACCCTGAACGTGGCCGGGCCGCGCGAGTCCACCGCGCCCGGCATCGAAAGCCGGGTCTACGACTGCTTGTTGTCTGCCTTCCGGCGCGCGGTGACCGACGCTTAGTGCTGGCCGGGCGCGCCCGGACCTAGCCTTCGCGTTCCTTGTTCAGGCGCTCGATGAATTCCACGTCGACTTCGCTGATGCCTTCTTCCAGTGCGCGCTTGATGATGCCCTTCAGCGCGGTCTTCACGAACGGGCGCGGAATCCCGGTGAGCTGCTTGCAGGCTTCGCGGGTGAACTGCACCTCCGGGTTCAGGCGGTTCGCCTCGTAGAGTATCGACTCTTCCTTCGGGCCCTTGTCCGTCGGCGTGGGAAACCAGAACGGTTTTCTGATCTCCGTGAACCAGAACTTTGCGCCGTCCCGAAAGCCGAAGGTGATGGGCATGTTCGGCATACGTGTCGTGCCGTCTTCGATGTTCTTCGCCCAGGTTTCCTTCAGCAGGATGTTCTCCATGCGCAGAATCAGGTACTCGGGGGTCTTGCCGTCATCGCGGATGTGTTGCTCCTGGTCCAGGCTGCACTCGTAAACCTGGAAGGCCTCCTTCAGGATTTTCGGCATCCGCTTGCCGTCGGACTCCCGGCCAGGGGTCGGGCTGTCCACCAGCGTGTAGGGGTTGTCCTTCATCTTCTCTTCGGTCGTCTGCCCCGGGTACCCGAGGCTCACGATCTTCTTCAGATGTCGGCGGTTGAATTCCACGAAGTTCAGCGCGCACTTGCCGGTACGCTTTACGTTGCGATCGGTATTGGAACCCTGGCGACTGATGATCATGACCGCGCGTCCGCCGATGATCTCGAAGGGAAAGGTCAGCTGATAAGGACCGATGTTGGTTTCCCCGTCCTCGCTGACCGTGGTCACCAGCGAAAAAGACGAGGGCCAGTAGGAACTGGCCTGATACCAGTTGTCCCGCATCGGGCTGTTGACGAAAGACTCGTTTGCCGTACTGCGGCGGAAGCGGTCGAGAAAGCTCATGAATGCTGGCACCAGGGTTAAGACCCGCGGCGAAGTCTAGTGCCATCGCGGCACGGAACTAAACCTTCGCGCTCGCTGCGCCTGCCGGACAGCCGAGCTGTCCGGCAGGCGGCGGCGCGCCGGCAGCGCTCTGCTAAAATTGACCTCATAGACGCAAGGCGACAGCAGATTGATCGCCGCTGCAAACGGAGACACATTGCAATGAACCGACGAGATTTCGTGGCCCGCCTGGGCGGGACCGTGGCCGCCGGCGGCGCGGCGGTTGCCAGCGCGGCGGCGGTATCGCGCGACAGGGCCCTGGACGGGGCGGAGTTGTTGCGCCGGGAGATGAAGGCGCTGAACGACCGGCTCGACAACGTGGCCGAGTCGCACAAGCGCCTGTTTCGCGCCCTCGTGACAGTGGCCGCCGTATCCACCGGCATGGATGTCCTGAACTTGCTGAAGGGAGATCTGTTCAGCTAGCGCGCAGCGATATCGCTCAGCCTTTCCGGTAGAATTTCAACCGGACCTTTTCCACCGTGACCAGCCCCACTTCCAGGGCCTGGTCCACCAGGGGCAGAAACGCCTCGATCTTCTCGGGCGTGTCCACCATTTCCACGACCAGCGGCAGGTCCACCGACAGCCGCAGGACGCGGGCGGTGTGCAACTTGCTGTCGGCGCCATAGCCTTCCAGTCCGCGCAGCACCGTTGCTCCGGCCAGGCCCTGGCGGTGGGCCTCCGATACGAGCCACTGGTGCAGCGGTTCGTCGCCGTAGCGATCCTTCTCGCCGATAAAGATGCGCAACAGCAGCCCGTCAGTCAGGTTCATCATGATTCCTCACAGGAAGCGCGCCCCCACATAACCCACCGTGGCAGCCGTGAGTCCGAGCACTGTCTGCAGCACCACGTTGACTCCGGCGCGAAGCAGGGCGCCGTCCTGCATCAGGCCCAGGGTTTCAAAGGCGAAGGCCGAAAAGGTGGTGAACCCGCCCAGCACACCGATCATCAGGAAGGCGCGCTGGCCCGGATCCAGGACCTGGCGGTAGTCGGCCAGTCCGCCGATCAGCCCGATCAGCAGGCAACCCAGGACATTCACTACCAGCGTGCCGACCGGAAACTGGCTCCACCCCGTCATCCGCTGCGCCCAGCCACCCACGGTGAAACGCAGCACCGAACCGATCGCACCGCCCAGCGCGACCCAGGCAAGGACTCTCAGCTCCAACTGCCCACCTGTGCGACGAAGGTCATTGCGCGGCGAGCATCTGCTGGCCGCGAATGATCGCCCGCACCGGCACCAGCTCGATGCCTTCGTCCGCCAGTCGCGGCAGTGAGCGTTCCAGGAAATCCAGCGTGCCCGGCCGCGGGTGACCAATGGCCACCGCCTCACCGTGCACACGGGCCAGGTTCTTCAGCCGGTCGAACTGCGCGGCAATTGCGCGGGGGTCGGGATCATCGTCCAGGAAGACATCGCGCCGCGTCGCCGGCACGCCATATTCCAGCGCCATTTGCAGCGCGACACTCGCCGCCGTGGTGCGGCTGTCGACGAAGAACAGGTCGCCGCGCTGGTCGAGTTCACGCATCAGCCAGGACATGTGTCCCGGGTGTTGGGTAATCAGGCTGCCCATGTGGGTATTCACGCCGGTTACGTGCGGGACCGAGGCGAGGTTGGCGCCGAGGATGCGGGAGAACTGACCCCGCGACAGGTTCAGCTCGATGTTGCCGATGCCCCTGGCGTTGTCGTTTTGTACCGGTTCCAGCGGCAGGTGCAGCAACACCTCCTTGCCGGAGTCATTGGCCAGGTTCGCCAGGTAGGCCGCGTGTGGTGTGTGGGGCAGAATCGCAAAAGCCACCGGACCCCGCAGCGCGGCGGTCCGCTCACCGGCTCCGCGGAGATTGCCAAGGTCGTCGATGATCACCGCGATGCGTGGCTCCGCGAACGCGGCTCCCGCACCCAGCAACAACAGGGATAGGCCGACGAGGCGGAACAGGGTGGGCCAGCGGTTCTCGTCGGCCATCGTTTGCGATCGATCGCCTACTGGGCCTTGCTATGCATCACGCGGCCACCGCGCAACAGCTCCAGCGCCTGGCGCAGCTGGCCGTCTTTCTGCAGCAGCGCCTCACCTGCTTCCGTGCGATGGCTGGTGGCGGCGGCGAGCGCATCTTCGAGGCTGGTGTCCGCCAGCGCCGTGTCCGGCGTGATGCCCTGCCCCTGGATCGTGGCGCCTGACGGCGTGTAGTAATGCGACGTCGTGAGCTTGATTGCCCGGCCGTTAGACAGCGGCATTACTGTTTGCACGGAGCCCTTGCCGAAGGTCTTCTCGCCGGCGATCAGCGCGCGGTCGTTGTCCTGCAGTGCGCCCGCCAGGATTTCCGACGCCGACGCCGACCCGGCGTTCACCAGCACCACGATCGGCGCGCCGTCCAGCAAATCGCCTGGTCGCGCCTCGTGGCGGAAACTCGCATCGCGGCCACGCCCGCTCGCGGTTACGATCACACCGCTGTCCAGGAACGCGTCGCTGATTTCCACCGCGCTCTCCAGCACGCCGCCCGGGTTGTTGCGCAGGTCGATGACCAAACCGTCGAGCTCGACGGGGCTCGCGCGCTCCAGGGACTTGATGGCCTTGCGCAGGTCCTTGTAAGAGGTCTCGCTGAAATGCGTGATGCGAACGTAGCCGTAACCGGGTGTCAGCAATTCGGAACGCACGCTGCGCACCTGCACGTGGCTGCGAATAAGCTGAAATTCCAGCGGGCCGGGCTCACCTTCCCGGGCCACTGTCAGTGCTACCCGCGTGCCTGGCTTCCCGCGCATGCGATTGATGGTTTCGCCGAGACTGTCCGCGTCCAGCTGCACGCCGTCGATGCTGAGAATGACGTCGCCGGCCTCTAAACCCGCACGGTCGGCCGGTGTGCCTTCAATTGGCGCCACGACCACGACTTCGCCTTCTGCGGTGTTCACTTCCAGCCCCACCCCGGAGTAGTTACCGGTGGTGCTGATGCGAACTTCTTCATACTCCGTGGAATCCAGGAACTGAGAGTGCGGGTCCAGGTCCATGACCATGCCGCGCACGGCCGCTTCCATCAGTTGCCGGTCATCGACGGGTTCGACGTATTCCTGCTTGACCCGCTCGAGCACCTCGGCGAGCAGCCGAGCCTCGTCCCACGGCAGGGGTTCGCTGGCCTCGTCCAGGGGCTCCTGCACGTCCCGCTGGGCCAGCACGCCGCCGCCCAGCGACAGGCTGAAGCCAAGGACGGTGCCGACGATCAGCACCAGGAAACTCCGGAATTTCAATGACATCGGAGACAAAATCTGATGATACCGCCAAAAACCTTAGCACACGGTGGCGAGACTATACATTGACACGAGCCCGGATTCGCGGCCCCTGACCTCGGGAACTTATCCCACTGCATCAGGTACTTATCGCCGAATCCACCGCTTCGGGTCCACGGGCTTGCCGTCTTTGCGGATTTCGAAGTACAGGCCGGCTTCGGCCTGCCCGCCGGTATCGCCCACGTGGCCCAGCACTTCGCCCGGCGCCACCCACTCGCCCACATCGCGCACCAGGTCCTGGTTGTGACCGTAAAGGGTCATATAGCCGTCACCGTGATCCACCACGATCAGCAGTCCCATGCCGTTGAGCCAGTCGGCAAAGACCACCCGGCCGTAATGCACCGCGCGCACGTCGCTGCCGGCGCGCGCAGCCAGCAGGGTCCCTTCCCAGCGCAACCCGCCGTCGGCCCGCGGCTGGCCGAAGCGGTGGCGGGCCCGGCCGTCGGCGGGCCACGCCAGCTGCCCGCGTCGCTCGGCAAAGGGCTCCGCGCCCCCGAGGCTCAGTTCGGCCAGGGCCTCGCGCAGTTCCTTCACCAGGGCTTCGAGGTCGGCGGCCTGTTTGCGCAGCTGTCCCAGTTCGCCCTGGCGACCCTGCAGCTCCTGCTCCAGCTTTTTCAGCGCCGTCGCCCGCTCCGCTCGTGACGCGTCCAGCTGCGCGACGCGCTCGCGCTGCTCTGCCTGCAGTTTTTCCAGGCGTTCGCGTTCGGCGGCCACGGCGGCCACGGTAGCGGCGAGCTCGGCAAGCGTCTGGCGCACGGACTCGATCAGGCTGCTGCGTTGCCGGGTCAGGTAGCCGTAGTAGACGAACTGCCGACCGGCGTCGACCGGGTCCTGCTGGCTCAGCACCAGCCGCAACCATTCTTCCCGCCCGCTCATGTAAGCCATGCGCAGCTGCTCTGCGAGCACTGCCTGCTCGCCGGCCAGGCGGAGCCGCCCCCGACTCTCTTCCGCCTGCAGCCTGGCGAGTCGCTGCACGGCCTGTTCGCGCTCCTGACTCACGGCCTGCAGGCGTCGGTTGGCTTTCGCTGCCGCCACCTCAGCATCGCGCAACGCGCGCTGCGTTTCGCTCCGATCGGCGACGGAACGTTGCACCACTTGCTCCAGCGCCTGGATCTGTTCGCGCACCCGGTCCAGTTCCAGCTCGGCCGTCGCGGCATCCTGTTCGGCGACGACCCTGCTGGTGCCGAGCAGGCACAGCGCTAGCAGAATGGCGGGCGAAAACCTCATCGCGCCGGGAGTGTAACGCGGCGCGGTCGCCGGGCAGGGTTATAATCCGCGCCCCGCCGCAGGACCCGCCCATGGATCGATTGCTCGAATTCACCAACAACCACCCGCTGCTCGTCGCGGGCACGATCATGATGGCGCTGGCCGTCATTTTCTACGAGCTGCGAATGCGGACGCGGGGCCTGGTAGCCGTCAGCACGGCCCAGGCCGTGCAGCTGATCAACAATGGCGCACGCGTGGTGGATGTGCGGGAGCAGGCGCAGTTCGACGCCGGTCATATCGTCGGCGCCGTGCACGCCGCACCGGATGCGCTGGCCGACGACAAGCGCCTGAAGAAGAATCGCCCGGTCATCGTCGTCTGCGACAACGGCTTGAGCAGCGGCCGGTGCAGCGACCAATTGCGCGGCGCCGGTTTCGAAAGTGCCTACAGCCTGCGCGGCGGGCTGACCGCCTGGCAGCAGGACAACCTGCCGTTGATCAGCGGGGGCAAAGACTGAGCGTGGCCGACGCGGCACCGGAAGTGCTGATGTATACCCGGGCGCTTTGCGGCTACTGTGCCGCCGCCCGAGACCTGCTGCAGAGCAAGGGTGTCGATTTCACCGAGCTGGACGCCACACTGAATAGTAAGCTGCGTAAAGAGATGGTCGAGCGGTCCGGCCAGAGCACGTTTCCGCAGATTTTCGTCGGCGAGCGGCACGTGGGAGGCTATGACGACCTGGCCACGCTCGACGCCGCCGGTGAACTGGATCCGCTGCTGGCCGGTGACACGGCAAATGAATGAGGCTGGCCGATGACTGATTCGATCAAGGGCGCAACCAACGGCAACGGGTCCGACTCACGACAGTTCCTGTTGCAGCAGCTGTTCGTGAAAGACCTGTCCTTCGAAGCGCCCAATGCGCCGGTCACGCTGCAAGGGGCCAGCGGGGAACCGGACGTGAAGCTGAACCTGCGGCATTCCTCGCGGGCCCTGGACGGCGATGCGTACGAGGTCGTCCTGCACCTCAGCGTGCACGCCGAACTGGCAGGCAAGACAGTGTTCCTCGCCGAACTGGACCAGGCCGGGTTGTTCATCATCAAGGGTTACCAGGAAGAGGAGCGCCGGCAACTGCTCGGCGTGTACTGCCCGAACACGCTGTTTCCATATGCGCGCGAGGCCATTTCATCCACCGTGGCCAGGGGCGGTTTCCCGCCGCTGATGCTGCAGCCGATCAACTTCGAAGCGCTTTACGCGCAGGCGGCCGCGCAACAGGAAGGGCAGGCCTGAACGAGTCGTGACCACCACAACACCAGATATTGCCGTCTTTGGCGCAGGCTCCTGGGGCACCGCGCTGGCGATCCAGCTGGCGCGCGGCGGGCGCGCAACGTGGCTGTGGGGCCGGGCAGCAGACGAACCCGAGCGGCTGGCTAGAGAACGGCGTAACCAGCGTTACCTGCCGGACGCGGAGTTTCCCGCCGCACTGCAGATCGAAGCGGATTTCGACCGCGCGCTCACCAGCCGTGACCTGTTGATCGTGGTGCCCAGCCATGCGTTTCGCGTGGTGCTGACGCAGGTACGCGAAGGCCTGCGCCCCGATCACCGCGTGGCCTGGGCCACCAAGGGTTTCGAGCAGGACACGGGCATGCTGCCGCACCAGGTGGCCCGCGACGTCCTCGGCGACGGACCACCGCTGGCCGTGTTGTCCGGCCCCACCTTTGCGACAGAGGTCGGCGCCGGCCTGCCCACGGCCCTGACGGTGGCGGCCACGCACCCCGAGTTTGCAGCCGCGATGGCCGAGCGAATCGCCGGGCCCACGTTCCGCACCTATACCTCCCAGGACCTGGCCGGGGTGGAAGTCGGCGGCGCAGTGAAAAACGTGCTGGCGATTGCGGCCGGCCTGTCCGACGGGCTGGGCTACGGCGCGAACACGCGCATCGCATTGATCAGCCGCGGCCTCGCGGAAATGTGCCGGCTCGGCGTGGCCCTTGGCGCACAGCTGGAAACATTCATGGGGCTGTCGGGCATGGGCGACCTGGTGCTGACCTGCACGGACAACCAGAGCCGCAACCGCCGCATGGGCCTGGGGCTCGCCGCCGGACGTGCGGTGGACGACGTGGCGGCGGAAATCGGCCAGGTAGTGGAAGGCGTGTATGCCGCCAGGGCAGTGCACGGCGTGGCGGCGAAGCTCGGGGTCGAAATGCCGATCTGCCAGCAGGTCTATCGCATTCTTTACGAAGAGTTGCCGGTCAGCGACGCGGTGACCGAATTGCTGAATCGCGAATTGCGCGAAGAGGCCGACCCGGCCTGGGCGCCATCAGCCGGCAGCTAGTCACCGCCGTCAAAGCCGTTCTGGCGCCACACCTCGTACACGATAACGGCGGCCGCATTCGACAGGTTCAGGCTCCGGTTGCCGGGCCGCAGCGGAATGCGCAACAGTCGCTGCTCGGGCAATTCGTCGAGCACCTCGGCGGGCAGACCGCTTGTCTCGGGCCCGAACAGAAACGCGTCGCCCGACGAGTAGGCGGGCTCGGTATAGAAGCGGTGGCCGCGAGTGGTCAATGCGAACAAGCGCGTCGGCTGCACCACGTCGAGGCACGCTTCCAGCGAGTCGTGCTGAGCCAGCTCCGCGTATTCGTGGTAGTCGAGGCCCGCCCGGCGCAGTTGCCGGTCGTCGAGCTCGAAACCCAGCGGCCCGACCAGGTGCAGGCGGAAACCGGAGTTTGCGCACAGGCGTATGATATTGCCGGTGTTCGGCGGTATTTCAGGCCGGTAGAGAATCAGGTGAAACATTGACGGATGCGACCGGTAAACAAGCTCTGAATCTGGATTTCTGCGGGCTCTCCTTCGCCAGTCCCATCGTGCTTCTGTCGGGCTGCGTCGGCTTTGGCGAAGAGTATACGCGCGTCGCCGGTTTCACTAACCGCGATGCCGGCGCCATCGTGCTGAAGGGCACGACGCTGGCACCGCGGCTGGGCAATGCCGCCCACCGGGTGTACGAAACCCCGATGGGTATGCTGAATGCGATCGGCCTGCAGAATCCCGGCACGGCGCGGGTGACCGATGACATCCTGCCGACGCTCGATTTCAGCGAAACCCGCTTCATCGCGAACGTGTGCGGCTCCACGATCGAGGAGTACGCCGAGGTGTGCCGACTGTTCGACCAGTCGCCAATCGACGCGATCGAAATCAACATCTCCTGCCCGAACGTGAAAGAAGGCGGTGTGTCTTTCGGCAACTACCCCGAAGCCTCGGCCGAGGTGGTGGCAGCCTGTCGGTCGGCAAGCTCCAAGCCACTGATCGCGAAGTTGTCGCCGAACCAGACCGACGTCCAGGAAAACGCGCAACGTTGCATCGACGCCGGGGCCGACGGGCTGGCGGTGATCAATACCGTGATGGGCATGGCCATCGACGCGGAGAGCCGGCGGCCGGTCATCGGGAACGTGCAGGGTGGCTTGTCTGGACCGGCCATCAAGCCCATCGCGCTGTTGAAAGTGAAACAGGTTTACGAGGTCGCCGGGCCGCTGAATGTGCCGATCATCGGCCAGGGCGGGATCTGCAACGCGACCGACGCGCTGGAGTTCATCATCGCCGGCGCCACCGCGGTGGGTGTCGGCACTGCGTTGTTCTACGACCCGCTGGTCTGTCGGGGCATTAATGACGGGATCGCCGACTACCTGCAGCGCCACGGCATTGCCCGGGTGGCGGAACTGGTCGGGTCGCTGGATGTCGGCCTGGCGGACGCGGCGGCCTGCGTCTGAGCGCGTTCACGCGTCGAGTCCCAGCTCCCGGATCTTGCGCGTCAGCGTATTGCGGCCCCAGCCAAGCAGCTTGGCCGCCTCCTGGCGACGCCCACCGGCACGGTTCAACGCCGTGCGAATCAGGGTCCTTTCGAATTCCGGCAGTGCCGTGTCCAGCAGTGGGCCCGCGTCGTCGCGCTCGAGCTGCCGGCCCGCCCAGCGAGCCAGCATGCCCGTCCATTCCGCCCTGGCCGCAGTTTCTGCGCCGCCAAACTCCTCCGGCACATCGGCCGGCTGAATCTCCCGGCCCGGTGCCGTCACGGTGAGTCGTCGGCACGCGTTCACCAGCTGGCGCACGTTGCCCGGCCAGTCGAAAGCCTGCAGCGCGTTCAGGGCTTCCGGACTCAGCGTCTTGCGCTCCACGCCGAGCTCGGCGGCCGCCTTCGACAGGTAGTGCTCAAGCAACAGCGGGATGTCTTCGCGGCGATCGCGCAGCGCGGGCGCGCGAATGTGAATCACGTTCAGCCGGTGAAACAGGTCTTCGCGGAAACGCCCCTCGCGCACCGCCGCGCCGAGGTCCTGGTTGGTCGCCGCGATGACGCGTACGTCGACCTCCACGGTGGCCTGCCCGCCGACCCGGTAGAACTCGTTTTCCGCCAGCACGCGCAGCAACCGGGTCTGCAGGGCCAGGGACATATCGCCGATCTCGTCGAGGAACAGCGTGCCGCCGTCCGCCTGCTCGAAGCGGCCGATGCGCCGGCTGTCGGCACCTGTGAACGCGCCGCGTTCGTGACCGAACAGCTCCGATTCCAGCAACTCGGATGCGATAGCCGTGGTATTCAGCGCGACAAAGGGCTGGGCTGCGCGGGGGCTGTGTTCGTGCAACGCGCGGGCAATGAGTTCCTTGCCGGTACCCGACTCCCCGGTCACGAGCACGGTCATGCTCGACCGCGCCAGCCGGCCGATGGCGCGAAACACCTCCTGCATCGCCGGCGCTTCGCCGATCATCGCCGGCAGCGGCGTTTCGCGGGCGCCGGCGGCATCGTTACCGTTCTCGGCGTTGCGCGACGCGCGCCACACCAGCGAAATGGCCTCGTCGACATCGAAGGGCTTCGGCAGGTATTCGAACGCACCCCCGGTATAGGCAGCCACCGCGGTGTCGAGGTCGGCGTGCGCCGTCATCACGATCACCGGGAAATGGTGGCCGCGGTGTTCGATCTGCTCCATCAGCTGCACACCGTTCATGCCCGGCATGCGCACGTCGGTGATCAGCACATCCGGGCGCTCGGCAACCAGCGCGTCGAGCAGGTCGCCCGCACCTTCGAAGCAACGCGTGGTCATGCCCTCGGCCTCGAGCGCCTTGTTCAGCACCCAGCGTACCGACGCATCGTCATCCACCACCCAGACCCGTGGCTGAAAGTTCATGTGATGTCCCTGTTCAGCGGGAAGCGCATGGTGAAAACGGTGCGGCCCGGCTCGGATTCGAATTCCACGAGGCCCCCGTTACGCGTGACCAGGTCCTGGGCCATGGCCAAGCCCAGGCCGGAGCCGTTCTCGCGGCCGCTGATCAGCGGGTAGAACAGCGCGCCGGCGATTTCCGGGGGCACGCCCGGGCCGTCGTCCTCCACCTCGACACTGGCCACGAGCCGGTGGCGCCGACTGCCCACCACGTGTCCCGTCAGCGCACGCGTGCGCAGCGTAATCGTGCCGTCGTCCCCCACGGCCTGCACCGCGTTGCGCACCAGGTTCAGCAGGGCCTGCACGAGCTGGTCGGCGTCCGCCTGCACCAGCGGCAGGCTGGGGTCGTAGTCGCGTTGCCAGCTAATGCCCGGCGGGCTGTCGGATTCCATCAGCAGCAGCACGCGTTCGACAGGCTGGTGCAGATTGACCGGTGCCTTGTTCGGCACGCTGATCGGGCCGAGCAGGCTGTCGGTCAACGCGACCAGCCGGTCCGCCTCGGCGATGATGACCTCGGTGTATTCCTGCAGTTCGCGATCCACGAGCTGCCGTTCGAGTAGTTGTGCGGCCCCGCGCAAGCCGCCGAGGGGATTGCGCACCTCGTGCGCGAGCTGGCGAATGATGCGCCGGCTCGCGCCGTGCTGCGCGAGCAGGGCCTGCTCGCGATCCAGCTGCCACCATGGCGACGCATCCAGCAGTTCCACCACCAGCCAGCCGGTTGCCGACGGCCACGGTGATACGCGGCAGGACACCATCAGCATGGGCCGTTCGACCTGCGGCAGGTCCAGCGTCAAGGTCTGGCCGTAGGGGCGGCCGTTATCCACGGCAAGTTCGACCATGGCCTGGAGTTCTTCCAGGCCGGGGCCCAGCTCGGTGATGCGCCGGCCGGCGGCGCTCAGCTTGCTGTGGCCGAGCAGCAATTCCGCCGCCGGGTTCATGAAACCGATGCGCGCGTCGGCATCCACCAGCACCACGGCGGTGGTCAGCTGATCGAGAAGTTCGGTGGAATCTACCTCGGGAGCGGCGTGGGAATCGGTGCGTTCGCCGGGTTGTTCGGATTCTGGATGGAGGTCTGCTGCACCACGAAGGTCCGGGGCTGGCTCCGGATCACCACCGTGCCCGTCCGGTCGCGCACTTCCGCCCGCAACACGTGCACCCCGCGCGGGACTTGGGTCAACTGCGCCTGCAGGCTGCCCGGCCGCACCTCCACCGCCTGATCGTTCAGGTACAGCGATACGCGATGGCCGATCTGCAGCCTCGGCTCGACCCGCATGGAAACGTCGAGTTGACCCCCGGTGTTCCAAAGCACCTCCTCCTGACCGGGCCTGACAATCTCCAGTGTCCGGTAGGTCTCTGCAGCCGCATCGTCGGCGTCCTCGGCGTCGTCAGCACCGGCGGGCTCTCTGCGGGCCCGCACCGGCGGTGCAGAAAAGGTCTGCGCCTCCTGCAGCTGCATTCGCTCGGCGCCCTCTTTCGGGCGGTCCGAGTAATGCACGACGCCGTCGCTGTCTACCCAGCGGTAGACCTCGGTGGCGCCGGCAGCGACGCCCACGAGCAGACAGATCGTTAACAACAGCCAGCGCATACGAACAGATTACCGCAACGCAGGCTCGGAGGCCTAGCACGGCCCCGGCCAACAGGCGCCGGGGCCGTGACAGGCTTCACACTCTTACAGGCTGTAGTACAGCTCGAACTCCACCGGGTGGGTGGTCATGCGTACGCGCGTGCACTCCTCTTCCTTGAGTTCGAGGTAGCCGTCGATCAGCTCGCTGCTGAGCACGTTGCCGGCGGTCAAGAACTCGCGATCGGTATCCAGCGCTTCCAGGGCTTCTTCCAGGCTGAAACACACAGTCTTCAGCGCAGCTTCCTCTTCCGGCGGCAGGTCGTACAGATCCTTGTCCATCGGGTCGCCCGGATGAATCTTGTTCTGGATACCGTCGATGCCAGCCATCAGCATGGCAGTGAACGCCAGGTACGGGTTGGCCATGCTGTCCGGGAACCGCACTTCCAGGCGCCGTGCCTTCGGGTTCGAAATGAACGGGATGCGCACGGACGCGGAACGGTTGCGCGCCGAGTACGCGAGCAGCGTCGGTGCCTCGAAGCCCTTGACCAGGCGCTTGTAGCTGTTGGTGGCGGGGTTCGCGAACGCATTGATCGCGCGTGCGTGCTTCAGGATACCGCCGATGTAGTACAGCGCGGTTTCCGACAGGCCGCCGTAGGCGTCGCCAGTGAAGATATTTTCACCCTGCTTCGACAGCGACTGGTGCACATGCATGCCGTTGCCGTTATCGCCGACCAGCGGCTTGGGCATGAACGTGGCCGTCTTGCCGTAGCCGTGCGCGACGTTCTGCACCACGTACTTCAGGATCTGGACCTCGTCAGCCTTCTGCACCAGTGAGTTGAACTTCACGCCGATTTCGCCCTGCCCGGCGGTGGCCACTTCATGGTGGTGCACCTCGACGTCGAGGCCCATGTCTTCCAGGGCCAGGCACATGGCCGAACGGATGTCGTGCAGCGAATCCACCGGCGGCACGGGGAAGTAACCGCCCTTCACGCCGGGCCGGTGACCGATGTTGCCCTCATCACGCTCGGCGGAGGAACTCCACGAAGCTTCCTGCGAATCCAGCGCGTAGAACGCGCCCTGGATGTCGGCGTGATAGCGTACGCTGTCGAACACGAAGAATTCGTTTTCCGGACCGAAGAACGCATCGTCCGCGATCCCGGTGGACTTCAGGTACTCCACCGCACGCTCGGCGGCACTGCGCGGGCAACGGATATACGCCTGCATCGTCGACGGCTCTACGACGTTGCAACGCAGGTTCACCGTGGTGTCCTCGGTGAAAACGTCGACCACGGCGGTAGACGGATCCGGCATCAGGATCATGTCGGACTCGTTAATGCCTTTCCAGCCGGCGATCGACGAACCGTCGAACATCTTGCCGTCTTCGAAAAAGCCTTCATCGATCGTCGATGACGGCACGGTCACGTGCTGTTCTTTGCCGCGTGTATCGGTGAAGCGCAGGTCGACAAACTTGGCTTCTTTTTCTTTCAGCAGGCTGAGTACATCAGCGGGTGTCATTGCATTCCCTCCAAGAGCGCTCTTGAGTTGTTGGTCCAACGGGGCCTGGATCCGACGGGATCCCCCGCGGGGGCCGTTCCGCTGAACCTATGGGTCAGTGGGAACGGGACCCGCACTATTGCACGAAGCGTGCCACTTTAGGGGGCACATTAAGTCACTGTTTTGTTTAGATAAAACGATTGACCCGAGTATAACGCCGCACGATTATAGTGCGTAGGCTGTTCGGGGCGCACCACTTTGGTGCGTTTTCCCTCAGGCTGACCACTGCGTGGCGCGGCGGGAACAAGGCTATACTGGCGCGCCTTTGCCGGAGTGACCCGTGCCCGCGCCGCAACCCGCCACGTTCCAGGACCTGATCCTCGCCCTGCAGCGCTACTGGGCCGACCGGGGTTGTGCGGTGCTGCAGCCCTACGACATGCCGATGGGCGCCGGCACCTTCCACTCGGCCACTTTCCTGCGCGCGATCGGCCCGGAGCCCTGGAGCGCCGCTTACGTGCAGCCCAGCCGGCGCCCCACCGACGGGCGCTACGGCGACAACCCGTTCCGTCTGCAGCACTACTACCAGTTCCAGGTGGTCATCAAGCCGTCACCCGACGACATCCAGGACCTGTACCTGGATTCGCTGCGGGCGCTGGGCATCGATCCGCTGGTGCACGACATCCGTTTCGTGGAAGACAACTGGGAGTCGCCCACCCTGGGCGCCTGGGGCCTTGGGTGGGAAGTCTGGCTGAACGGTATGGAAGTCACCCAGTTCACCTACTTTCAGCAGGTGGGCGGGCTCGACTGCCGGCCGGTGACCGGCGAAATTACCTACGGGCTGGAACGCATCGCGATGTACCTGCAGGGCGTCGACAGCGTGTTCGACCTCGTGTGGACCGACGGGCAATTCGGCCGCATTCTTTACGGTGACGTGTTCCACCAGAATGAAGTGGAGATGTCCCGCTACAACTTCGAGGCCGCAGACACCGCGTTGCTGTTCCGGCGCTTCGACGACGCTGAGGCGCAGTGCGCCCGGCTAATCGAGCAGGGGCTCACGCTGCCGGCCTACGAGCAGGTACTGGAAGCGTCGCATTCGTTCAACCTGCTGGACGCGCGCCAGGCCATTTCAGTCACCGAGCGCCAGCGCTTTATCCTGCGCGTGCGGGAACTGGCCAGGCTGGTGGCGCAGGCGTACTACGACAGCCGCGAGGGTCTGGGTTTCCCGATGACGGCCGGCCAGTCCGACGCCGCCTGACGCGTGGAGTTCGACTGATGACGACGTCCGCCACCGCGGATTTCCTGGTGGAAATCGGCACCGAAGAGCTGCCGCCGAAAGCGCTGCGCCGCCTGGAAGCGGCTTTCGCCGACGCCACGCTGGGCGGCCTGCGCGACGCCGGGCTCGGGCACGGTGTGACGGAATCTTTTGCCGCCCCGCGCCGGCTCGCGCTGCTGGTCCGGGACCTGGACCGTCAGCAGACCGATCGCGAAGTGGAAAAGCGCGGCCCGCCGGTGACAGTGGCTTTCGATGACGCGGGCCAGCCGACGCGCGCCGCGCAGGCCTTCGCGGACGGCTGTGGCGTGGCGGTGGCCGAACTCGAACGGCAAAGCACGCCGAAGGGTGAGTGGCTCTATTTCCGTGGCACCAAAGCCGGTCACCCGGCTGCGGAGTTGTTGCCCGACATTGTCGACGGCGCACTGGCGAGCCTGCCGATTCCCAAGCGCATGCGCTGGGGCGCGGGTGATGCGGAGTTCGTCCGGCCCGTGCACTGGGTCGTGATGCTGCTCGACGACCAGGTTGTGCATGCGGAGCTGCTGGGCCAGGCGGCCGCTGCCGTGACTCGCGGGCATCGCTTTCACGCGCCCGACCCGATTCCGTTGGGTCGCGCGGCAGACTACCAGTCGGCGCTGGAACAACAGGGCTCCGTGGTGCCGGGCTTTGCGGCGCGCCGGGAGCGGATCGTGGAACTGGCCAGCGCCGCGGCCGCCAGTATCGATGGCGAAGCCGTACTGCACCCGGACGTGGTGGATGAAGTCACCGCGCTGGTGGAATGGCCGGTGGCCCTGGCCGGGCGCTTCGACCCGGAGTTCCTCAATCTGCCGGAAGAAGTGCTGATCTCCACGCTGCAGGACCACCAGCGCTACTTCCCGGTGCGCGATGCCGACGGCAAGCTGTTGCCGCACTTCATCACCATCAGCAACCTGGACAGCCGCGACCAAGTCCAGGTGCGCGCGGGTAACGAGCGGGTGGTGCGCCCGCGCCTGGCGGATGCGGCCTTCTTCTTCGACCAGGACCGGCGCACCGCCCTCGCCGACCGGCGCGACGCGCTGAAGCAGGTGGTGTTCGAAAAAGACCTGGGTTCGCTGTTCGACAAGTCGGCGCGGGTCGCGCAACTCGGCCACGATATCGCGGCCGACCTTTTGCACGATGCGAGCTTCGACCAGACGGTGTTCCAGCAGTGGGTTGTACGCGCAGCGCACCTGGCCAAGACGGACCTGTTGACGTCGATGGTCGGCGAGTTTCCGGAACTGCAGGGCCGCATGGGCTACTACTACGCGGTGCACGACGGGGAGCAGCCGGCCGTGGCCCGCGCGATCGAAGAACAATACCTGCCGCGGCACGCCGGCGACCGCCTGCCCGCCACGCCCACGGGCCGGGTGCTTGCCGTGGCCGACCGGCTGGACACGCTGGCCGGCATCTTCGCTGTGGGCAAACGGCCCACCGGCAACAAGGATCCCTTCGGCCTGCGCCGGGCCGCACTGGGCCTGCTGCGCATCCTGGTGGAAGACGGCGTCGAACTGGATCTGCGCAAGCCCCTGGCCCAGGCGGTAGA
This sequence comes from Chromatiales bacterium, assembly GCA_020351875.1. Taxonomy (GTDB): domain Bacteria; phylum Pseudomonadota; class Gammaproteobacteria; order Steroidobacterales; genus J054. The sequence goes on from CP070671.1 coordinate 1,119,284, forward strand.
GCTGCAGCCGATGAAACCGGCAGATGCAGGCGCGCTGGTGGAGGAGATTTTCGCCTTTGTAATGGACCGGCTGCGGGCCTACTACCGCGACGGCCTGGCACCGGGCCTGGCACACGGGGCGGTCAGCGCCGAAGTGCTCGAAGCCGTGCGGGCACGGAACCCGTCATCCCCGCTGGACTTTCATCAGCGCCTCACCGCCGTGCAGGGCTTCTTGCAGCTACCCGAAGCTGACAGCCTGGCCCAGGCGAACAAGCGCATCGCGAACATCCTGCGCGGGGCCGATGAACAGGCGCCGGATGCGGTGCGCCCGGAGCTGTTCGAAGCTGCCGAAGAGCGCGAACTCCACGAAGCAGTTGCGCATATCCTGGGCACCCACGCCGAACGGCTCGAGCGCCGGGATTACGCCGCGGTGCTGACCGAACTCGCGGCGCTGCGTGCACCCGTCGATGCCTTCTTCGACGGCGTCATGGTGATGACCGATGACGACGCCTTGCGCGGCAATCGGCTCGCGTTGCTGAAGCGCCTGCGCCACCTGTTCCTCGACGTCGCGGACCTGTCGCTGATCCCGGCCTGAGCCGGCGCTATCGCACGGCATCGTCAGCACCATGCAGCTGTTGCGCTCCATCCTGTTTACCTGCCTGTTGTTCCTGACGGTGCCGCCCTACGCGTTCCTGGTGATCGTCTCGCGACCTTTCGGTTGGCGCGGCAGCTACAACTGGGCCTGGCGGTGGGCCAAGCTGATGGTCTGGCTGGCACGCGTGCTGTGCGGGCTGCGGTTCGAGGTAGAAGGCCAGGAGCACCTGCCGGACGAACCGTCCATCGTTCTGTTCAAACACTCGTCGGCCTTTGAAACCATCGTGCAGATCATCATCATCCCGGTGCAAACCTGGGTGCTGAAGCGCGAGCTGATGTGGGCCCCGTTCTTCGGCTGGGGTCTGGCCGCGGTGCAGCCGATTGCCATCGATCGGCGCGCCGGCACCAGCGCGGTGCAACAGGTTGTCGACCAGGGGCTCGAGGGCCTGCGTGCCGGGCGCTGGGTCGTGATCTTCCCGGAAGGCACCCGCATGCCGGCGGGCGAAACCCGTCGTTACGGCCTGAGCGGGGCACTGCTCGCGCAGGCGGCCGGTTGTAAGGTGGTGCCGGTGGCACACGATGCTGGCGACTACTGGCCGCGTCGCGGCTGGCGCAAGCGGCCAGGCACGGTGCGTTTCTGCGTTGGGCCGCCGATGGACCCGGCGGGCCGCGAGCCGCGGGAGTTCAACGCCGACGTACAGGCGTGGATCGAGGCGAAGGTGAAAGAATTGCGCGTCGCGGCAGGTCACGCCGCGGCTGACAACGACTGATCAGACGTCCAGGTTCTCCACCGTCAGCGCATTACGCTCGATGAATTCGCGCCGCGGTTCCACGTGGTCGCCCATCAGGGTCGTGAAAATTTCGTCCGCGGCCACCGCGTCTTCAATCTGCACGCGCATTAACCGCCGGGTATCGGGATTCACCGTGGTGTCCCACAGCTGCTCGGGGTTCATCTCACCCAGGCCCTTGTAGCGCTGAATGGCCAGGCCCCGGCGCGCTTCGCTGAGCAGCCACTCGATGCCCTCCTTGAAGCTGTGCACCGGGCATTCCTGCTCGCCGCGCACGATTCGCGCGCCCTCGTCGATCAGCCCGGACAGTTCCGCGCCCAGTTCCACGATACGCTGGTACTCGGCGCCGGCGAAGAAGCTCTGCGCGATCAGCCACCGTTCGTCGTTGCCGTGACGACCCCGGGTGATCTCGATGCCCTTCGGCCCGTCTGCATCCTCGCTGACCCCGACGCGGTAGCGCACGCCCGAACCGTTCACCGCGTGACGCAAAGAGTCCTGCAGACCTTCCGCCCATTCGGCCATTGCTGCCGCATCGGCGTCGGCAGCCAGGGCCGGCACGTAGACCATTTGTTCCAGGGCTGCGTGGTCGTAGCGCCGCGCGAGGCGCTCGATCATGGTCATCACGCTCACGTAGTGGGTCGCCAGCGCTTCCAGCGCGGTGCCGGTGATCGGCGGCGCCTTGTCGTTTACATGCAGGGCGGCCTTCTCGAGCGCTGCGTTCAGCAGCACGGCGTTCAGCTCCGCGTCATCCTTCACGTACTGTTCCTGCTTGCCGCGCTTCATCTTGTACAGCGGCGGCTGCGCGATGTAGACGTGGCCGCGCTCGATCAGCTCCGGCATCTGGCGGTAGAAAAACGTGAGCAGCAGCGTGCGTATGTGGGAACCGTCCACGTCGGCGTCCGTCATGATGATGATGCGGTGATAGCGCAGTTTGTCCGGGTCGAAATCGTTGCGGCCGATACCGGTGCCCAGTGCGGTGATCAGCGTGCCGACTTCAGCCGATGACAGCATCTTGTCGAAGCGGGCCTTTTCCACATTCAGGATCTTGCCTTTCAGAGGCAGGATGGCCTGCGTGCGGCGGTCACGCCCCTGCTTCGCCGAGCCACCGGCGGAATCGCCCTCCACCAGGAACAGTTCACACAGCGCCGGGTCTTTTTCCTGGCAGTCGGCGAGCTTGCCGGGCAAACCGGCGATGTCGAGGGCACCTTTGCGGCGGGTCATTTCCCGCGCCTTGCGCGCCGCCTCGCGGGCCCTGGCCGCCTCGATGATCTTCGCGACGATGGTCTTCGCTTCCTGCGGATGTTCCAGCAGGAAATCCTGCAGCTGGCTCGCCAGCGCCGCCTCGACCACGCCCTTCACTTCCGAGGACACCAGCTTGTCCTTGGTCTGGGACGAGAACTTCGGATCCGGCACCTTGACGGACAGCACGGCGGTGAGGCCCTCGCGCGCGTCGTCTCCAACCGTCGCAACCCGGTCTTTCTTCGCGCCGTTGAGCTGCTCGATGTAGCCGTTCAGCGTCCGGGTGAGCGCGGCGCGAAAACCAGCCAGGTGGGTACCGCCATCCTTCTGGGGAATATTGTTCGTAAAACAGAACATACTCTCCTGATAGCCATCGTTCCATTGCAGGGCGGTTTCGACGATGATGCCGTCGCGCTCATCACGAAAGTGCAGCACGTTCGGATGAATCGGCGTCTTGTTGCGGTTCAGGTGCTCCACGAAGGCACGGATGCCGCCGTCGAACTGGAACACGTCCGCCCGCTCTCCCCGCTCATCGTTCAGCGCGATGCGAATCCCGGAATTCAGGAACGACAGCTCGCGCAGTCGCTTGGCCAGGATCTCGTAGTGAAACTCGATGTTGGTGAAGATCTCCGCACTGGGGCGGAAATGCACCGTGGTGCCCGTGCGATCGCTGTCGCCGGTGGCGGCCAGCGGCGCGTCGGGCTCGCCCAGGTGGTAGTGCTGCTCGTATAGCTTCCCATCGCGATGAATCACCAGGTGCAGGTGCTCGGACAACGCGTTCACCACGGATACACCCACGCCGTGCAGGCCACCCGAGACCTTGTAGCTGTCGTCGTCGAACTTCCCGCCGGCGTGCAGCACGGTCATGATGACCTCGGCGGCGGAACGGCCTTCTTCCGGGTGCTCGCCCACCGGGATACCCCGGCCGTCATCGGTCACCGTGACCGATTCATCAGCATGAATCGTGACCTCAATCTGGCCGCAGTGCCCGGCCAGGGCCTCGTCGATGGAGTTATCGACGACCTCGAAAACCATGTGGTGCAGACCGGTGCCGTCATCGGTGTCACCGATGTACATTCCGGGGCGTTTGCGCACCGCTTCAAGGCCCTTTAAGACCTTGATATTACTGGAATCATACGACTTGTCAGCGGCCATCGGATACCCCGGGGTGAAACCCTAAAATTATACCAGAGCGACCACTTCTCCGCGTTCCACGTGAAACCGTGCGTGGGAGTCCGAAACGGGCAAAGCCGCGTCCGTGAGCGCCGTGATGAAGACCTGCGCGCCGCTCTCCACGATGCCGTCCACCAGCCCTGCCAGGTGGGCCGGATCGAGCTCCGCGGCCGGTTCATCCACCAGCAAAATGGGACGCTTGCCGGTGGCGCTTTGCACACACTCTCCCTGCGCCAGCACCATGGCCGCCCCCAGCAGTTTCTGCTGGCCCCGGGACAGGCGGTGCCGGGCCGGCTGCGCATCGACAATGATCTCCAGCTCCGCTCGATGGGGGCCGGCGTGGGTCGCGCCCAGGGCCCGGTCCCGATCGATCCCCGCCGCGAGGGCCTCCGCCAGGTTGGCGGTGTCCGGCCAACCGGGTCGATAGCGTAACTTTATCGGGAGATCGACGAATTTAGCCACATATTCCTGCAAGATCGGCTCAATCTCTCGCACATAGCCGCGACGGCACCGGTCGACGGTGGCCGCCCCGTCCAGCAGCTCAGCATCCCACGCGGCCAAGGTGTCGTTGTCCACCCCCTGTTTCAGCGCCGCGTTGCGCTGCTGCAGGGCCCGCCGGAAGCTGCGCCAACCGGTGAGGAACTGATGTTTCACGTGAAACACGCCCCAGTCCAGGTACCGGCGGCGTTCACCGGGGCCGCCCTGCACCAGGGAATGCACGGCGGGATCGATCAACTGCACCGGCAGCCGATCTGCCAGCTCGGCCACGGACGCGCCACCCTGCCCGTCGATCCGGATCTCCGTTGCGCCCGGGGTAATTCGCAGCCCGAGCTTACCGGGCGGTTCGGCGGTCTCCGCAAAAATCGTGGCTTCGGCTTGCCCGGTAGCAATCAAGCCGCCCAGCTGGGGGGCGCGAAAGCTGCGCCCGCGCCCGAGGACATAGATGGCTTCCAGCAGACTGGTCTTGCCGGCCCCGTTGTGACCGATCACCACGTTCAGGTCCGGGTGGACATCCAGTTCGGCGCTGGCGACACACCGGAGTGAGGCGACCTGCAGCCGCGTCAGTGACACGCCGACGGGCCTGTCAGCGGCCCGTCAATCAGAGCCGCATGGGCATGACGACGTAGCGGGCGCCGTCTTCGCCCGGCGCGTGGATCAGGCAACTGCTGTTCGAATCGACGAAACCGAGTTCGACATCGTCGCCCGCCACGGCACCCAGAGCATCCAGCAGGTAATTGACGTTGAAGCCAATCTCCATGCTGTCACCGCTGTAGTCCACTTCGAGCTCGTCCTGGGCCTCTTCCTGGTCTGGGTTGTTGGCCTGGATCTTGATTTTCTTCGGCGACAGCTCGAGCCGGATCCCCCGGTATTTCTCGTTCGACAGGATGGCGGCCCGCTGCAGCGCCAGGCGCAGGGATTCGCGCCCGGCCCGCAAGTGGTTGCCGGCATCCGCCGGTATGACCCGCTCGTAGTCCGGGAACCGGCCGTCGATCAGCTTCGACGTGAACTGGATGTCTCCCAGCACCGCACGGATGTGATTGCTGCCGATGGCCAGCTCGATCTCCTCCCCGCTGCCCAGCAAACGCTGCAGCTCCAGGACCCCCTTGCGCGGAATGATCACTTGCTGGGCACTCTCGCCGGCATCCTCCGATGCCACCTCGCAGATCGCGAGCCGGTGACCATCCGTCGCCACCGCGCGCACCAGGCCGCCGCCGGTTTCGAGCAACAGGCCGTTCAGGTAATAGCGCACATCCTGCTGCGCCATGGCGAAATGGGTTTTCTCCAGCAGCTGGCGGGTATCGTCCTGGGACAGGCGCAGCACCCGGTCGGCCTGGATGTCTTCGATGACCGGAAAATCAGCCGCCGGCAGCGTCGACAGCACAAAGCGGCTGCGGCCGGAGCGCACCGTCAACCGATCGCCATCGAGCTGCAGCTTCACCACGGCTTCGTCCGGCAGCGCGCGGCAGATATCCAGGAACTTGCGGCCGGGCACCGTGATTTCGCCGTCGCCAGACAGCTCGTCCACCGGTGAACTCGCCACCAGTTCCACCTCGAGATCCGTCGCGGTGACGGTCAGCGTCTGGTCTTTGCCTACCAGCAGCACGTTCGACAGGATCGGCATGGTTTGCCGTCTTTCGACGACCCCGATAACAGCCTGCAATGGCCTGAGTAGAGATTCCCGGGAAGTGGCTAGTTTCATCGCTGCGATCCGCTAATAATAATCTTAGTGATATATCTAAAGAATTATTGTTGTTATTGAGGCACGCCCTGGTTGGGGAGTGTTGCCAAAAAAATTAATTAAATCAATAACTTACGTCTATTCTTCCCTGTGTGCCTGACCCCTGATACAACGGCCACAAGCGGTGGATAAGTTGTGGGGCCACCGCGGCCCTGGAGTTATCCACAAGCTGTTCCATGACCTGTCGACAAGCAACCCCCTGGTATCTCCCACACCTGGCTAAGTGGTCAGGATACGCAGCAGGTTCTGGTAGTCCTCGCTCACCCGCGTTTCGGACTCCCGTAGCAATTTCACCCGCCGGCACGCGTGAATCACGGTGGTGTGATCGCGCCCGCCAAACGCGTCGCCGATTTCCGGCAGACTGTGATTGGTCAGTTCTTTCGCCAGGCTCATTGCGATTTGCCGTGGCCGGGTAATCGACCGGCTGCGCCGTTTCGACAGCAGGTCGGCCACCCGTATCTTGAAGTATTCGGCCACCGTCTTCTGAATGTTATCGATGGTGACCAGCTTATCCTGCAGCGCCAGCAAATCCCGCAGTGCTTCCTTGGCAAAGTCCAGCGTAATGGGCCGGCCGGTGAAAGCCGAAGTGGCGATGATTCGTCGCAGCGCACCTTCCAGCTCGCGGACGTTCGACCGGATGCGCTGGGCGACGAAAAACGCGACTTCCTCCGGCAGATCCACGCCTTCCGCCTGGGCCTTGCCCATCAGGATCGCCACGCTGGTTTCCAGCTCCGGCGGTTCGATGGCCACCGTCAGGCCCCAGCCGAAGCGCGATTTTAGCCGCTCCTCCAGGCCGTCGACTTCCTTCGGATAGCGGTCACAGGTCAGCACGATTTGCCGCTGGCCTTCCAGTAACGCGTTGAACGTATGGAAGAATTCTTCCTGCGACCGGTCTTTCTTCGCGAAGAACTGAATGTCGTCGATCAACAGCGCGTCCAGTGAGCGGTAGGTGCGCTTGAACTCGTTGATGGTGTTGTGCTGCAGCGCTTTGACCATGTCGCCCACGAACTGCTCCGAGTGCACGTAGGCCACGCGGGCTTCCGGGCGCTGCTCGAGAATCAGGTTGCCGATGCTGTGCATCAGGTGGGTCTTGCCCAGGCCCACGCCGCCATAGATGAACAGCGGGTTGTAGGCGGCGCCGGGATTGTGGGCCACCTGGCTGGCCGCGGCCCGGGCGAGCTGGTTGCTGTTGCCCTCGACGAAACGATCGAAGGTGTAGTCGCGGTTCAGCCGTCCGCCGACAAAGGCAACGGGTACGGCGGGTCTGGTTTCTGTCGGGGTGCCGCCATCTTCCACTGCAACCTTGCGCGGTGCGCCGAGGCTGCCGACTTCCAGGATCACGTCCACCGGTGGTGAGCTGACGCCGACGTACGACTGAATCTGCTCCAGGCAGTGGTCGTTGATCCAGTTCACGACGAAGCGGTTCGGGGCGAGCAACCGCAGCGTGCTGCCGTCTTCCACGGCCTGCAGCGGGCGAATCCAGGTATTGAACTGCTGCTCGGATAGGTCTGCGCGCAATTGCTTGACGCAGCGGTTCCACGGAGAGGCCTGCACGTTTGGGTCCAACGCCGTCTTTTTGTTGTGTGTCGGGGAACGAAGGGACGGGCAGTCTATACCTGCAGCACAAAGTTATCCACAGGGCTTTGCTATTGACATCACCAAGGCGGCTGCGTAATCTCGCGCCCCTCCCAACGCCCGCCATGTCGCTGTTTTTCAATAAGGTTTTCGGATCATGAAGCGCACCTATCAGCCCAGCCGCACGAAGCGGACACGAACCCACGGCTTTCGGGCCCGCATGGCAACCCGGGGTGGGCGCGCAATTCTGAAGCGGCGCCGGGCAAAGGGCCGCTCACGGCTCAGCGTCTGAGGCATCTCCGAGGGCTCAACGTCCACCAGTGACACTGGGCTCCTGCGATGACCGGGCGGGAGCCTTGCCTTGGGTCTGACACTTGGATCGATATCGGGGCGACAGCGCGTTCGGCCGCGGCCGGCGGTTGACCAGCGCCCGCGACTTCCAGCGCGTGTTTCGCAACGGTCGCCGTTCTGCAGATCGCTGCTTCACCGTGCTGTTCTGTCACAATAAGCGCGACCACCCGCGCCTGGGCCTGGCGATTGCCAAGCGCCGCGTGCGTCGGGCAACGGCTCGCAACCGGCTGAAGCGACTGGTGCGGGAAAGTTTCCGGGCGGCTGCCCCGACGCTGCCGCCGGTAGACATCGTCGTGCTGGCCGGACCAGCCGCGGCAACTGCCGACAACGCGAGCATTTTCGCCAGCCTTGCAGAACACTGGCAGCGCGTTGCGAAGCGCCGCGACCAGCAAGAACGAACTGGAAAACATTGATGGATAACGTTCGGCTGTTCCTGTGGGTGGGTCTGGGCATACTGCTCTGGATCACCGTGACAACCTGGCAGCGAGACTACGCGCCTGCGCCCGCCACCACTGTCACCGCGCCCGCGCCGACCGACGCCGCACCAGCACCAACGCCGCCCGCTGACCTGCCGCAGTTACCGGAGATGCAACCGGCGCCGGACGATGCCGCCCCGGCGGTACCGGCGGTCGCCGCGCCTGCAAAGGGCCGAACGGTGAAGGTACGCACCGACGTGCTGGAAGCCGAAATCGATCTCACCGGGGGTGACCTGCGCGGCGCCTGGCTGCTGGCGTATCCGAAAGCGAAAGACCGGCCCGATGAGCCGGTGCAGCTCCTGAGCCGCGATCCGGCAACGCTGTCGATTTTCCGCACCGGCGTGCGGGACGCGGCCGGCGGACCCGAGGCCACGCACGTGTCGCCGTTCAACGCGGCGCAGACCGAGTACCAACTGGAAGACGGCGCGGATGAACTGGAAGTGCCGCTGCGCTTTAGCGAAGGCGGCATCACCGTGGACAAGATCTATCGCTTCCGGCGGGGACGCTACGACGTCGCGATGGAACAACGGGTCACCAATGCTTCCGCCGACGTGTTCGGCGCGGTGCCGTACCTGCAGATCCAGCGCAAGCACGTGCCGCCCGACCGCTCGATGTTCGACGTGGACAGTTATTCGTTCACCGGGCCAGTCGTCTACGACGGCGACAGCTACGAGAAGATCGACGTCGACGACCTGGAAGACGAGCCGCTCAAGGAGACCATCAGCAACGGCTGGCTGGCGGCCATTCAGCATCACTTCCTGGCGGCGGCCGTGCCCGAACCCGAGCCGGCATCGCAGTACACGGTGAATTTCGACGGTCAGACCTTCGTGGCCAGCGCAATTGCCGGTCAGGTCAAGCCGGTAGCACCGGGCGAGACGGCAAGTTTCCCGGCGAAATTGTTCGTCGGGCCGAAGCTCCAGGATCAGCTTGAAGAAACGGCTGAAGGCCTGCGACTGACCGTGGACTACGGCGCGCTGACCGTGCTGGCGCAGCCGCTGTTCTGGGTGCTGGACAAGGTTTATTCTTTTGTCGGCAACTGGGGTTGGACGATTGTCATCGTCACATTCCTGATCAAGCTGCTGTTCTACAAGCTGTCGGAGACCAGCGGCCGGTCCATGGCGAAAATGCGCAAGATGCAACCGCGCATGAAGGCGCTCCAGGAACGCTTCAAGGACGACCGCGAGGCGATGAGCCGGGCGCTGATGGACCTGTACAAGAAAGAAAAAGTGAACCCGGCCGCCGGCTGCCTGCCAATGCTGGTGCAGATTCCGTTCTTTATCGCGTTTTACTGGGTGCTGCTCGAGAGCGTCGAGATGCGCCAGGCACCCTTCATGCTGTGGATCCAGGACCTGTCGGTGCGCGATCCGTTTTTCATCCTGCCGCTGCTGATGGGGGCGGCGATGTGGTTCCAGCAGAAGCTGAACCCGGCGCCTCCCGACCCGGTGCAGGCAAAGGTGATGATGTTCCTGCCGGTGGTGTTCACGGGCATGTTCGCGTTTTTCCCCGCGGGTCTGGTGCTGTACTGGCTGACCAACTCGCTGCTGTCCATGGCGCAGCAGTGGAAGATCAACAAGGCCGTCGAAGCGGGCTGACGCCTTTCTGCTTCAGTCCAGCCGGCTGGTCACCACGATTGCGCCATGCAGCTCACCGGCCGCATTGGAAAAATGAAAAGCGCGTCTCGCCATGAATCTCTCCCGGTTCTGCCGGCACTGTCATTGGGGTCGGCGGGTTGCCCATTGGAACCCGACGGGCCGTGAACGTCCCCGCTGACGACGACACGATCTGTGCCCGTGCCTCCGCCGCCGGCCGGGGCGGCATCACAATGATTCGGGTGTCCGGGCCCGCCGCGACGGACATTGCCCGCGCCATGACGGGGGAGGTGCCGGCCCCCAGGCAGGCACTGCTCAGGAACTTCCGTGACGCGGACGGTGAACCCATTGACACTGGGATACTGCTGTTCTTCCCTGCGCCCCATTCCTTTACCGGCGAAGACGTGGTCGAGTTGCAGGCGCACGGGGGGAGGATGGTGTGCGAGATGCTGCTCGAAAGGCTGCAACAGCTCGGCGCCCGCCCGGCCGAGCCCGGTGAATTCTCACGCCGGGCTTTCCTGAACGACAAGCTCGATCTCGGCCAGGCCGAAGCCATTGCCGACCTGATCGACAGCGAGTCGCGGGCCGCGGCGAGGGCTGCGCAGCGCTCGTTGAGCGGTCGCTTTTCGGAACTGGTGATGGCGTTGAACGAGCAGGTCACACAGTTGCGGGTCTACGTGGAGGCGGCACTGGACTTCCCGGAGGAAGAGGTCGATTTCCTCGACGAGTCGGAGCTCGGGCAGCGCCTCGGCGTGGTGGGCGACGCCTTCGACTCACTGGACGCGTCCCTGCGCCAGGGCGTGTTGCTGCGCGACGGGGTGCACGTGGTGCTGGCAGGCCGGCCGAACGCCGGCAAATCGAGCGTGCTGAACGCACTGGCCGGTTACGAAGCGGCCATTGTCACCGAGGTGCCGGGCACCACGCGTGACCTGGTGCGTGAGCAACTGGACCTGGACGGCCTGCCGCTGCACATCATCGACACGGCAGGCTTGCGCGAGCAACCCGACCGGGTGGAGGCAGAAGGCATCCGCCGCGCGCGCTCGCAACTCGCCACCGCCGACCACGCGCTGCTGGTGGTCGATGCCACCACCCCGTGGCGCGACACGCTGGCCGAACTCGTGGCGGAGCTGCCGGACGGGCTGCATTACACGGTGGTGGTGAACAAGATCGACCTCACGGGCGACCGGCCCGGGTCGGACGCCGAACTCGCCAACCAGGTGTTCGTATCGGCACGCACGCGGGACGGCATCGACGAACTCAGCGAGCAGTTAAAAAAGCGCGTCGGCTTCGACACGCCGGGTGAGGGCACAGTCATCGCCCGGCAGCGTCACCTGGATGCTTTGCGGCGTGCCCGGGAGCACTTCGAGACCGGCTGCCGACAACTGAAGGACCACCGCGCCGGCGAACTGCTGGCCGCCGACCTGCTCGAAGTGCAGAACACCCTGGCGGAGATCACCGGTGAGTTCACCAGTGATGATCTTCTCGGCGAGATCTTCTCCAGCTTCTGTATCGGCAAGTAGCTCAGGCCCTTGCCGCCGAAACTGTGCGCCAGCGCAGACCGTCGGGCGTCTAGCGTGAACCAGTTCAACGTGGCGCCATGGGTTTTCCGGCACATTGACGGGCATGGACCCGCAAAGCGCATACCGGCTTGGCCAGGCGATGACCGATGCCGAGCAGGCCGGTCGCCAGCTGTGGAAAACCATGTTGCCCCTGGGCCGGAGCAGTGCGTGGTTCGTGCTGGGTTACTGGGGCATCGACAGCCCGAATGACGCGCTGGTGGAAGAGATCTACCAGGCGATCCAGGCTCGCATGGCCTACATTTCCTTCGACGGTTTCTGGGAGCCGGAGGACGAGTCCTGGGCCGAGTGGCTGGCCTGTGCACCCGTTGCCGAAGCCCATCGCGCACGCGCCAGCGCGTGATTTGAATCCGCCCATTAATCCTGGTCTATTACGCGCGTGAACATTCTGGCGGAACTCGCTGAACAAGCCAGGGCGCTGTCGAAGCTCCTTGCAGTGCTAGTGCTGTTGCCCTTGCTTGCGCTCACGGCAGTGGTCATCGGCAGCGCCCGAATGGGCACACCCGTAGGTGACCTGCTGAGTGATCCAGCAGCGATATTGGATGCCGCTCCGTGGACAGGGCTGATCTCGAACTTCGGTGCCTTGTTATGGTGCGCGACTGCGTCCATAAGTCTGTTTACCTGGTCGGTGCTGCAGCGAAGACCCGAGAGCAGGCAGTTCTCGAAGTTTGTTCTTTCCGCTGCGCTAATTACCACCGTACTGCTGCTGGATGACCTGTTTCTGTTTCACGAGTGGATCTTTCCGAGGTATTTGGGTGTGACAGAAAGAACCACGTTCTCTGCCTATCTGGTCCTCATTGCGGTTTGGCTCGTGCTGGCCCGGCGTACGATTCTGTCCACCGAGTACCTGATTCTTTTGTTGGCGTTCGGGTTTTTCGGGCTGTCGCTGTTCGTGGACACCTACGATGAGATCGACAGGCTGATTACCAGCTGGCGCCAAATCTACGAGGACGGATTCAAGTTGTTGGGCATTGCCGCGTGGTTTGGATACTTTTCGCGGTGCTGCTTCGTCGAAATGCGGCGGACCACATAGCAACAGGCGCAGTTTGGCCGCGAAGTCCGCCTTCGCGGTCCTGCCGCCAGGATGGGCGTCAGCCTCTGTTGGGACGCAGTTCCCGAATTTCTGCTTCGACGTTAAGCGGCTCACCGCTGAGGACGACGCGATTCCGGCCTTCGGCTTTTGCCTCGTATAACGCATCGTCCGCCCGGGCCAGCCACTCGTGCACGGTCTCGCCGCGCCGGTACTCCGCGACGCCCACCGACACGGTCACCCGGTACAGCTCGTCGAAGGCCTGGCTGGCGACACTTTCGCGTATGCGCTCGGCGCACACACCGGCGCCGGCCAGCGGCGTGCCGGGCAGAATGGCAATGAACTCCTCGCCGCCGAAACGCCCGAGGGAGCGGCGATGGTCGCAGGGCTGAATCGCGTCCATGGCCCGCAGCTCGGAACGCGCGCGCTTCGCGAATTGCTTCAGCACCCGGTCGCCGATCAGGTGCCCGTGCTCGTCGTTCAGCGCCTTGAAGTGATCCAGGTCCAGGATGCACACGGACACCGGTGCGTTGGTGCGATCTGCGCGGCCTTTTTCCCGCGACAAGGTATCCATGATGGCATGGCGGTTGAAGGACTTGGTCAGCTGGTCGCGCTCCGCGATGCGCACCACCTTCTTGATGGTCTGGCGCAACTCCACGTTGCGGTCCTGCAGCCGCCGGCGCAGGTCGTGCAGGTGATGGGCCGAGACCGCGAGCCAGGCCATCACGCCGACATAGGTCACTAGGTTCAAGAGTTCCGTTTCCCAGTCGCCGCGGCCGAGACCGTAGCGCAGCGCGGTGGCGCCGGCGTAGCCGGCCGCCGCCACGAGCGCGAGGCTGATGAACGAGCGCTGGCGCAACTGGAACAGCCCGTACAGGTTGGCGCACAGGAACATGCCCAGCGACAGCTGGCTGCCACCGACGGTAAAGATCGCGAACACGGTGGCCCAGCCAATACCCAGCAGGCTTTGCGTGGCCGCGGTGGCCTCCGGCGACAGCTCCGCCGCAGACTTTGAGCGCGCGATGCCGAAGCCGAGCGCGTTAGTCGCCGTGATGCCGGTCAGCAGGATCAGGGCCCCGGGCTCGACGATGGACACCTGGCCGGCGGTCGCGGCGAGCCACGCGATGGCGGACCACAGCAAGTACAGGGCCAGGGACATCGCGAACTGGCGCATCGGCCGCGGCGCCTGCTCGGCGGCGGGAATCTCCTTGGCGTCGTTCATGGGGTCCGCGGGCATGCTGAAGGGCTTCGCAACACGGCTGGGTGGATATTCCATAAGCTTCGCAAAGGGCCGGCCCGGTGACCGTGAAGCAGGTCCCAGACGGTGCGCCCGCGGCGGCCCAGCGGGTAGAATTCCGGCCCCCGAGGAGCCCCGACATGCAACAGCGCGAATTCGACGTGATCGTAGTCGGCGGCGGCCACGCCGGCACCGAGGCAGCCGCGGCCGCCGCGCGCATGGGTGCGCGCACGCTGCTGCTGACCCAGAACCTGGAAACCATCGGCCAGATGAGCTGCAACCCGGCCATCGGCGGCATCGGCAAGGGGCACCTGGCGCGGGAGATCGACGCGCTGGGCGGCATCATGGCCCGGGCGGCCGACCGGGCCGGCATTCACTTCCGCACGCTGAACGCGAGCAAGGGCGCCGCGGTGCGGGCGACCCGTGCGCAGGCCGATCGTGTGTTGTACAAGCAGGCGGTCCGCGCACTGCTCGACGAACACCCGAACCTGACGCTCTTCCAGCAGGGCGTGGATGACCTCGAAATGAACGGCGACCGGGTCACCGGCGTGGTCACGCAAACGGGTTTGCGGTTTCGCGCGCCGGCCGTGGTCCTTACCGTCGGCACCTTCCTGGCCGGACGGATTCACGTGGGCCAGGAACAGACGGCGGGCGGGCGTATCGGCGACCCGCCGGCGCAGACCCTGGCCGAGCGCCTGCGCGAACTGCCGCTGCGCGTGGGGCGGCTGAAAACCGGCACACCGCCGCGCATCGACGGGCGCACGGTGAACTTCCATGTGATGACGGAACAGCCCGGTGACCAGCCGCGGCCGGTGTTCTCGTTCATCGGCAAGCGCGCCGATCATCCGGCGCAGACCAGCTGCTATATCACGCGGACGACGGCCAGGACCCACGACATCATTCGCGGCGGCCTCGACCGGTCGCCGATGTTTTCGGGTGCGATCGAGGGCGTCGGGCCGCGGTATTGCCCGTCCATCGAAGACAAGGTGGTGCGCTTTGCCGAGCGCGACAGCCACCAGGTCTTCGTGGAACCGGAAGGCCTGAACACGCGCGAACTCTACCCGAACGGCATTTCCACCAGCCTGCCTTACGACGTGCAGGCCGCACTGATCGCGACGATTCCCGGCTTCGAACACGCGCACATCACACGCCCGGGCTATGCCATCGAGTACGACTATTTCGATCCGCGCGACCTGCGCATGAGCCTGGAGAGTCGCTGCGTGGCCGGGCTGTACCTGGCCGGGCAGATCAACGGCACCACGGGTTATGAAGAGGCCGGTGCACAGGGCCTGCTGGCCGGCATCAACGCGGCGCTGGCCGTGCGCGGCGACTCGCCCTGGTGTCCGGCTCGCGACGAAGCCTACATCGGTGTGCTGGTGGATGACCTGGTGACGCGCGGCACCACAGAGCCGTATCGCATGTTCACCAGTCGCGCCGAACACCGCCTGCTGCTGCGCGAAGACAACGCGGACCTGCGGCTCACGCCGAAGGGCCGGGAGCTGGGGCTGGTGGACGATGTGCGCTGGGCTTTGTTCGCACACAAGCGCGACGCGGTGGCCAAAGAAGTCGAACGCCTGGGGCAGCAGCTCGTGCGGCCTGAGGCCTTGTCGGCGGAAGACGGCGAGCGACTCGGCAGCCCGTTGCGCCGCGAGACGTTCGCGATCGACCTGTTGCGGCGCCCGGAAACGGATTACGCCGCGCTGACCAGTATCCCGACCGTGGGCCGGCGCGCGGCGCCTGCCGAGGAAGGGCCTGAACAGGCGGAACAGATCGACGCGCAGGTAGAAATCCAGACGCGCTACGCGGGCTACCTGAAGCGCCAGCGTGAAGAAATCGACCGACAGCGCCGTCACGCCGACACCCCGCTGCCGGCAGACCTGGACTACGCAGCCGTGCGGGGCCTGTCCCACGAAGTGCGCCAGAAACTGCTGGCTCATCGGCCAGCCACCGTTGGCCAGGCCGGGCGCATCAGCGGGGTCACGCCGGCCGCGGTATCCCTGCTGCTGGTGCATATGAAAAAGCGCGAGCGCCGCAGCGCGTGACGCGCATCTTGCTGATACTGCTGCCGGCAGTAGCCCTGTGGCTCGCGGCCTGCGGTCCGGCCGAAGATGCGTCGCCACCGGCGAAGATCGGCGGCGGATCGGGCACCGAGCGCGCGGCGGTGCAGGTGCTGCGCGTGGGCAACGGCGCGGAACCCCAGACGCTGGACCCGCACCGCGCCGAAGGCGTGCCGGAATCGAACATCCTGCGGGACCTGTTCGAGGGCCTGGTCGGCGAAGCGCCGGACGGCAGCCTGGTGCCGGGCGCGGCGGAGTCCTGGGCCATCAGCGACGACGGCCTGGTCTACACCTTCACAATTCGGGCAGACGCACGCTGGAGTAATGGCGAACCCGTGACTGCCCGCGATTTCGAGTTTGGCCTGCGGCGCGCCGTCGACCCGGCCACGCTGTCCGTGTACTCGAGCGTGTTGTTCCCGATCGTGAATGCGGAGGCGATTGTCGACGGCGAATTGTCGCCGGACCAGCTCGGCGTGCGGGCCGTCGACGACCGGACGCTGGAGATCCGGCTGAATGATCCCACGCCGTACCTGCTCGGCCTGCTGACGCACTCCACCACGTACCCGGTCTACCCACCCAACCTGGACGAACACGGTGAGCGGTTCGCGCGGCCCGGCAAGCTCGTGAGCAACGGCGCCTACCAGCTCAGTGACTGGGTCGTGCAGTCCCACGTGCGCCTGGAACGTAACCCGCACTACTGGGATGGCGCCGACACGCAGATCGACGAGGTCTGGTACTACGCCATCGAAAACCCGGACGCGGAACTGAAACGCTACCGCGCCGATGAACTCGATATCACCGACGGGCTGCCCTACAACCAGCTCACGTGGGTGCGCAACGAGCTGGGTGACGAGCTTGAAGTCGCGCCGTGGTTCGGCAGCTACTACTTCGGCTTCAACCTGACGAAGCCGCCCTTCAAGGATGCGAAAGACCTGCGGACTGCGCTGGCCATGGCAATCGACCGCGACATCCTGACCGGGCGCGTGACCGGCGCTGGCGAGATCGCGGCCTATGGCTGGGTGCCGCCCGCGGCCGGCTACACCGGCCAGCAGCGGGGGTGGGCCACCTGGGCCCAGGCAGAGCGCAATGCCGAGGCCCAGCGCCTTTATGCGCAGGCCGGGTATTCGTCGGACAACCCGCTGCGCGTGGAAGTGCTCTACAACACGAACGAGAACCACAAGCGCATCAGCGTCGCGATCGCATCCATGTGGAAAGAGGTCCTCGGCGTGGAGACCAGCCTGGTGAACCAGGAGTGGAAAGTCTTTCTCGACACCAAGAACCGCAAGGAAGACACGCAGGTGTTCCGCGCCGGCTGGATCGGCGACTACGATGACGCGTACAGCTTCGCCCAGCTGATGCATTCGAAAAACGCGCAGAACGATTCGGGCTATGTGAGCCCGGTCTACGACGACCTGCTGGATCGCGCCGCGCGCGAACCCGACGCCGCCAAACGCATTGCGCTGCTGGAGGAGGCCGAGCGAGTGCTGCTGGAAGACCTGCCGATCATCCCGATCTACTTCTACGTGTCGAAGCACCTGGTGAAACCCTGGGTCGGCGGCTGGACACCCAACGTGATGGACCGCCACCCGAAGAAAGACTTCTACATCCTTAGCCACTGACGGTTGCAGTTGCCGGGTGCGACCCGGGGCCGCAGAATCGCCGGGTGCTGCGTTTCGCCATCCAGCGCCTGCTCGGCGCGATACCCACGCTGCTGGTGCTGATCACGCTGGCCTTTTTCCTGATTCGGCTGGCGCCCGGTGGCCCCTTCGACACCGAGAAAACCCTGCCACCGGAAATCGAGGCGAACCTGCGCGCCGCGTATAACCTGGACGAATCCCTGCCGGTGCAGCTTGGTCGGTACCTGTGGAACCTGGCGCAGGGGGATTTCGGCCCGTCCTTCCAGTACCGCGACTTCACGGTGACCGAGCTGATCGCGACGGGCTTCCCGGTGTCCCTGCGCCTCGGCTCGCTGGCGATGGCCCTGGCCCTGGTGCTCGGCATCAGCGCCGGGACGCTAGCAGCATTGCGCCAGAACCGGCCCGTGGATTACACCGTGATGGGTGCGGCGATGACCGGCATCTCGATACCGAACTTCGTCCTCGCGCCTCTGCTGGTGCTGGTCTTCGCCATCTGGCTGCGTTGGCTGCCGGCCGGCGGCCTCGGCGACGGCTCGTTGCGCTTCGTCGTGCTGCCGGTCATCGCACTGGCCCTGCCGCAGGTCGCCTACATTGCCCGGCTGACCCGCGGCAGCATGATCGAGGTGTTGCGCAGCCCGTTCACCCGCACCGCGCGCGCACAGGGTTTGCCGACCCGCACCGTGATCCTGCGTCACGCGCTGAAACCGGCCTTGCTGCCGGTAGTGTCGTACCTCGGGCCGGCCCTCGCTGCGATCATCACCGGCTCGGTGGTAGTCGAGCAGATCTTCGGCGTACCGGGCCTCGGTCGCTTTTTCGTGCAGGGCGCGCTGAACCGCGACTACACGCTGGTCATGGGTGTGGTCGTGTTCTACGGCTCACTGATTATCGCGCTGAATTTCCTGGTCGACCTGGTGTATGGCTGGCTCGATCCGCGGTTGCGCCACGGATGAACGCGGGAACGGGCAGCGTTGCGCCCCCGGGCCGGAGCCTGTGGTCCGACGCGTGGGTCGTGCTGCGCCGTAACCGCGCCGCGATGACCGCGCTGTGCCTGCTCGGCGGCATGACGGTACTGGTCCTGGTCGGGCCGCTGCTCAGTCCCTTTACCTACGACGGCACTGACTGGGACCAGATTTCGTCACCGCCGTCGTTGGCAAACGGTCACTGGTTCGGCACCGACGGGCTGGGGCGCGACCTGTTCGTGCGCACACTGTACGGCGGGCGTATCTCGCTGCTGGTCGGCGCGGTGGCCACGGCAGTGTCCCTGCTGATCGGCATTTCCTACGGCGCGGTAGCCGGCTACGTGGGCGGGCGCACGGACCAGGTCATGATGCGCATCGTCGACATTCTCTACGCGCTGCCGTTCATGTTCCTGGTGATCCTGCTGATGGTGCTGTTCGGGCGGCACATCGTGCTGATCTTTTTCGCGATCGGCGCAATCAACTGGCTCGACATGGCGCGCATCGTGCGCGGGCAGGCGCTGAGCCTGCGCGGCAAGGAGTATGTGGATGCGGCGCGGGCCGCGGGCGTGCGCGGCGGGCGCATCATCCGCCGCCACATCGTGCCGAACCTGCTCGGCGTCGTGATCGTCTACGCGACGCTGACCGTGCCGCAGGTGATCCTGGTGGAGTCCTTCCTGAGTTTCCTCGGCCTCGGCGTGCAGGAGCCGATGACCTCGTGGGGGGCGCTGGTGAACGAAGGCGCACAGGAACTGGAGAATGCGCCGTGGATGCTGCTGTTCCCGGCGGTGTCGCTAGCGCTGACCTTGTTCTGCTTCAACTTTGTGGGTGACGGCCTGCGCGACGCGCTGGACCCGCGGGACCGCAGCGCATGAATGCCCGGCCGTTGTTGGACGTCGCCGACCTGCACGTGCGCTTCGCGACACCGGACGGGCATGTCAACGCGGTGCGCGGGCTGGACTTCGAGCTTGCGGCCGGGGAGAGCCTCGGAATCGTCGGCGAGTCCGGTTCCGGCAAGAGCCAGAGCGTGCTTGCGCTGATCGGCCTGCTGGCCGACAACGGCCAGGCCCGCGGCACTGCGCACTTCGCGGACCGCGACCTGCTGGGACTGACGCAACACGAACTCACCGCACTGCGCGGCGCGGAGATTGCGATGGTGTTCCAGGACCCGATGACGGCGTTGAACCCGTACCTCAGCATCGGCGCGCAGATGGGCCTGGTGCTGGGTCGGCACGAAGGGCTCGGGGCGGCTGCTGCGCGCATGCGTTGCATCGAAATGCTCGAAGCCGTGAAGCTTAGCGACGCGGAGCGC
Source organism: Chromatiales bacterium (assembly GCA_020351875.1). GTDB lineage: Bacteria > Pseudomonadota > Gammaproteobacteria > Steroidobacterales > J054. The sequence goes on from CP070671.1 coordinate 1,139,093, forward strand.
CGGCTCGGCATGTATCCGCACGAGCTGTCCGGCGGCCAGCGCCAGCGCGTGATGATTGCGGCCGCCCTGCTGTGCCGGCCGCGCCTGCTGATCGCGGACGAACCCACCACGGCGCTGGACGTGACGGTCCAGGCGCAGATCCTCGCGCTGATTTCCGAACTGCGCGCGGAACTCGATACCGCGATCTTGTTGATCACGCATGACCTGGGCGTGGTGGCCGGGCACTGTGACCGGGTGCTGGTGATGGAACAGGGACGGCGGCGCGACTACGGCACCGTGGACCAGATTTTCCACGCGCCGGCACACGACTACACCCGCAAGCTGCTGGCCGCGGTGCCGCGCATCGACGCACCCGGTCGGCCGGGCAAGTTACCCGCCGGTGACACCTTGTTGCGGGTTGAGGATCTCAGCGTGCAGTTCCGGCTGCCGCCGGACAAGTGGCCGGGCCGCGCCCGCCAGCTGACAGCCGTCGACCACGTGAGCTTCGACCTTGCGCCCGGTGAAAGCCTCGGCGTGGTGGGCGAGTCCGGCTGCGGCAAGTCGACCCTCGCCCGGGCGGTGTTGCGGCTGGTGCCGGCCACCCTGGGCACGGTCAGCCTGCTCGGCCGCGAACTCCTGCCGCTGCGCGGTGCCGCACTCCGCGCGGCGCGCCGCGACCTGCAGGTGGTGTTCCAGGACCCGCTCGCGTCACTCGATCCGCGCATGACCGTGCGCGACATCGTAGCCGAACCGCTGGAAAGCTTTCGCCCGGAATTGGGGCGCGACGAAATCACGCAGCGGGTCGCGCGCCTGCTCGAACGCGTGGGCCTGGAACCGGCGCACCTGAACCGCTACCCGCACGAGTTCTCCGGCGGACAAAGCCAGCGCATCGGCATCGCCCGCGCACTGGTCTGCCAACCGCAACTCGTGATCTGCGACGAGGCGGTCAGCGCGCTCGACGTGTCGGTGCAGTCCCAGATCATCGACCTGCTGCTCGACCTGCAAAAAGAACTCGGCCTGGCGCTGGTCTTCATCGCCCACGACCTGGCGGTGGTCCGCCAGATCAGTCACCGGGTGCTGGTGATGTACCTCGGGCGCGCCGTGGAACTGGCCACCGCCGATTCGTTATACGAACGACCGCGCCACCCGTACACTCGCGCGCTGCTCCAGGCCGTCCCGGTCCCGGAACCCGACGTCGAGCGTACCCGCCAACGCCAACTCCTCGGCGGCGACGTCCCATCCCCCCTCGCGCCGCCAACAGGTTGCGCCTTCAGAACCCGCTGCGAATTAGCGCAATCCCGCTGCGCCGCCGAACGCCCGGCGCTGAGAGAACAGCACGGCAGCCTGGTGGCCTGCCACTTCGCGGAAGAAATCTGAGGAATCGCGGCTCGTCACTCTCGCACATCCATGTGCTCCGCGACATAAGGTCGTCCTGACCACAAAGCCGCTCCTACCATGCTCTCATCGACCGGTGGGAGCGGCTTCAGCCGCGATTGAACGCCTCACTCCCCCCGGTGGGTGAACGCCTTCGCTCACCCGTCGTTCCAGGTTGAGGGGAGCGGTGACGGTTCAGAAACTACGTAAACGAACGCTCCTTCGACCGGCGCCGGGGCACGGGGACGTTTCACCAAGCGACTACAAAACTGGAGCGCGGGGGAACTTCCCCGTGGCCCCGCGCCAGATCGAAGGGAAGGGCCAGGCGCCGGCGCAATTATTCGAGGTCAAACGTAGCGTTCACCCGCGCCTCAAACTTGATGTCCCCCGCCTGGTAAGTCGCCGCCACATCCGCCGACTCCGCCATCATCACCCGCGCCTGCATCGGCCGCGGCGGTCCCCCCATGTCCGCGGCGCTGATCGACCGCACCGGCCCCAGCTTAGCTCCCAGTGTCTGTGCCAGCACCTCGGCATTCGCCCGCGCGTCTTCCGCCGCTTTCGCCAGCGTCTCGCGGTGCAGTTCACGCCGCCGGCTGCTGTCGAGCTGCGGTGGCGAGACTTCGTTCACGCCCGCGTCCACCGCGCCTTCGATCAGCTTGCCGAGCAGGTCCAGGTCTTTCAGCTGCACGGTCAGGGACCGCTGCACGAAGTAGCCCGTGAACTCCTGCTTCTGGCCGTCACGGTTCCACCGGTACTCCGGGCGCATGGTCAGCCCGGTGGTCTGTACGTGTTTCTTGTCGATACCCAGTTTCCGCGTCAGGTCGAGAAATGCGCCCGCCACTTTCCCGACGCGCTCCCGCGCGGCCGCCAGGCTCGGGTTGCGGGCCTGGATGCCCATTGTGACGACCGCCTGGTCAGGCGTCGCCGTCAGGCTCGCAACGCCGGTCACGTTGACTTCCCGGGGCGGCTCATCGTCCGCGTATCCCGCTCCGCTCAGGACCAGGCATGACAGGGCCAGCAAGATGGGGAAAGCGTTGCGCATGGGGGCCTCCAGCCGTTTGGTACCCGGCTGCAGCGGCCGGTTTGCACTAGAATCTACTCGTCTCTGCGACTAACATAGCGCGCCCGAAGGCGACCTGCCAAAGCTTCAGAGCCGAATCCCAATGCAACGATTCACCCGCGTGCTTGCCCTCATCCTGGCTGTTTCTTTCGCCGTCGCGTCTGCGTCCGCGCAGGCTGCCGGTGATGCGGAGCGCGGCAAGGTGCTGGCCGATACGTGCCTGGGCTGTCACGGCATCCCGGGTTACCGCAACGCTTACCCGAATTACCGGGTGCCGAAGCTCGGCGGCCAGCACGAAGACTACCTGGTCCTCGCGCTGCAGGGTTACCAGGCAGATACGCGCACGCATCCCACGATGTCGGCCCAGTCCGACTCGCTGTCGGCTCAGGACATGCGCGACATCGCGGCTTATTTTGCAAGCCAGGGTGAAGCCGAAGCCGGCGACCTGGTCACGAAAGGCGACGCGGCACGCGGTAAGGAGAAAGTGGCAGTGTGCACCGCATGCCACGGTGAAGCGGGCCGTAGTCCGGCGCCAAACTGGCCGAACCTGGCCGGGCAGCACAAGGACTACCTGGTGCACAGCATCAAACAGTATCGTGACGGTGGCCGGAAGGATCCGGTGATGATGGGCCAGGTTGTCAACCTGAGCGACCAGGACATCAAGGACATCGCGGCCTTCTACTCGAAGCAGTCCGGACTCTTTACCGCCCAGTATTCGAACTGACCGGCCGCCGGCCCAGGCCGCTCACTGGAGACCTTGCCGATGGAAGCATTCCGGGCGTTTCGCATTCACTCGCCGGCCGGCGGTGACGACGCGCGGGTGGAAACCATCACACTGGACGACCTGAGTCCCGGCGGCGTGGTCATTCGCGGGGAATACTCCAGCATCAACTACAAGGACGCGCTGGCCGGCACCGGCGAGGGCCGCATCCTGCGCCGTTACCCGCTGGTGGGTGGCGTGGACGTGGCCGGTACCGTGATCCAGTCCGATGATGAGCGGGTGCGCGAAGGCGACAAAGTCGTGGTGAACGGCTGCGGCCTGAGCGAAACCCAAGACGGCGGCTTCGCCGAGTACGCGCGCGTGCCGGCCGACTGCGTGGTGCCGTTGCCGGAGAGCCTAGACACCCGCACCGCGATGGGGCTTGGTACGGCCGGCTTCACGGCCGCCCTTGCGATTCATCGCATGGAGCTGAACGGGCAGGTGCCCGCGCTTGGCCCGGTGGCGGTTACCGGTGCGACCGGCGGTGTCGGCAGCCTGGCGGTCGACATGCTGAGCGGGCTCGGCTACTCGGTCACGGCCATTACGAGCAAGACCGACGCGGCGGACTACCTGCAAACCCTGGGTGCCCACGACGTCCTGAACGTGAAGACGATGGAACTCGGGAACAAGCCGCTGGAAAAAGCGCTTTGGGGCGGTGCGGTGGATAATGTCGGCGGCGACCTGCTGGGCTGGCTCACCCGCACGCTGCGCCCCGACGGCAACATCGCGAGCATTGGTCTGGCCGCCGGCATCGCGCTGAACACCACGGTCATGCCGTTCATCCTGCGCGGGGTGAACCTGCTCGGCATCAACTCGGTCCACGTGCCGCGCGACCTGCGGCTCCAGGTGTGGCAGCGCATTGCCACCGACCTGCGCCCGCGACACCTCGACCAGGTTGCGACCCGCGAGGTGAGCCTTGAGGAACTGCCGGCGCAGTTCCCGGCCTACATCGCCGGCACGGTCACCGGGCGGACCATCGTCCGCCTGCAGTGAGGCCGGCCCGCCCGGCCCATGGCTGACCCCGATATCGAATCCGGTCTGCGAGATGGCCTGATCGCGCTCGGTGAATCGCCGGGCGCGGCCCAGCTGGCACAACTGGCCCATTACCTGCGCCTGCTCGCCAAGTGGAACCGGGCCTTCAACCTGACCGCGGTGCATGACCCGGCAGACATGGTGGTGCGCCACGTGCTCGACTCGGTCGCGGTGCGCCCGTTCCTGTACGGCGGCTCGATACTGGATGTGGGCAGCGGCGCCGGGCTGCCGGGGATCCCGTTGGCCATCCTCGCGCCCGGTCAGCAGTTCGTGCTGCTGGACTCCGTCGGTAAAAAGATCCGTTTCCTGCGCCACGTGCTCGGCGAACTGGCACTCAACAACTGCGAGGTGGTGCAGTCGAGGGTCGAAACCCACGCACCGGAGCAGCCTTACGATACGGTGGTCTGCCGGGCCTTTTCATCGATGGGGGATTTCGTTGCCCGGTGTGGGAGACTGGTGGGCCACGGCGGGCGCCTGCTGGCCATGAAGGGCCGCGACCCGGAACGCGAACTGGTGGCCCTGCCGCCCGGCTGGCATGGGCGCATTACGCAATTGCAGGTGCCGGGGCTGGACGAGCAGCGCCACGCCGTGGTTATAGAACGTAACGGGGAAGCCGGCTGAACGTGGAGAATCCTGAGGGCATGGGACGGGTCATTGCCATCACGAACCAGAAAGGCGGGGTCGGCAAGACCACCACCGCGGTGAACCTGGCCGCGTCGCTGGCCGACCGGGAACGCCGGGTGCTGCTGGTGGACCTGGACCCGCAGGGCAATGCCACCACCGGTTGCGGCGTCGAAAAACAGGAGCTGGAGCGGACCACCTGCGACGTGTTGCTTGGCGATGCCCGTGTGCAGGACGTGATTTATTCCGTGGCCGCCGGTGATTTCTCACTGCTGCCGGCCAACTCCGACCTCACGGCGGCAGAGGTGCGGCTGCTGCAGGAAATCGGTCGCGAACTGCGCCTGCGCCAGGCGCTGGAACCCATTCGTGGTCTGTATGACTACCTGCTGGTGGACTGTCCGCCCACGATCAACATGCTCACGCTGAACGCGCTGACGGCGGCTAATGGCGTGCTGATTCCGATCCAGTGCGAGTACTACGCGCTGGAAGGGTTGACCTCGCTGCTGGAAACCGTGAAGCAGGTGCGCAACACGGTGAACCACGAGCTCGAAGTGGAAGGCCTGCTGCGCACCATGTACGACTCGCGGAACAAGCTGGCCGAAGAAGTGTCAGCGCAGCTGATCAAGCACTTTGCCGACCGGGTCTATCAGACCGTGGTGCCGCGCAACGTGCGGCTGGCCGAGGCGCCCAGCTTCGGCCTGCCGGCCATGTACCACGACCGCGGGTCGGCGGGCGCGAAGGCCTACCTGAAACTGGCCGACGAGATCATCGCGCGGGAACCGCCGGCGCAGGGTTAGAATGCCCGCCATCAATACACGCGGAACCGGGCACATGGCGACGAAAAAGACGGGACTCGGACGCGGGCTGGACGCCCTGCTCGGTGACGTGCAGATCACCGCGCCGCCGCCGGAGGCCACGCCGGCCGGCGACTCGCCCGAGGGCGTGAGCCTGATCGGGGTGGACCTGCTCCGCCGCGGCGTCTACCAGCCCCGGCGCCACATGGACCAGGATGCGCTGGAAGACCTCGCACGCTCCATCAAGGCCCAGGGCCTGGTGCAGCCGATTGTGGTGCGCCCGATCAGCGGCGGCGGGAACGGTGCGAAGTACGAAATCGTGGCGGGCGAACGCCGCTGGCGGGCCGCGCAGATCGCCGGCCTGCAGGACGTGCCGGCCGTGGTCCGCGACATTCCCGACTCCGCCGCCATTGCGGTGGCGTTGATCGAGAACATCCAGCGCGAAGACCTGAACCCGCTGGAGGAGGCCACCGCGATCCGTCGGCTGATCGAGGAATTCGAGCTCACGCACCAGGAAGCCGCCGACGGGATCGGCCGGTCCCGGACCGCGGTGACCAACCTGTTGCGGTTGCTGGAGCTGGGCCCGGAAGCCAAGGCGCTGGTGGAAACCGGTGAGCTGGAAATGGGCCACGCTCGGGCGTTGCTGGCCCTGGTGAATACGCGCCAGCAGGCCGAGGTGGCTGCGCTGGTGGCCCGCAAGGGTCTGTCGGTGCGGGAAACGGAACAGCTGGTGCGCCGGATGCTGGCCGGCAAGCCGAAACCGGCTCCCGGACGGAGCCTGGACCCGGACGTGCGGCGGCTGCAGGACGAACTGGCCGGGAAACTGGGCGCGAAAGTGCAGATTCGGACCAGCGCGAAAGGCAGCGGCCAGCTGATCATCAGCTACAACAGCCTGGACGAACTCGACGGCATCCTGGGCCACTTCGACTGACCGGGATCTGACCGGCTGAGACCGGGGTCAGGCTTGAATGGCCCCTGCTTCCCCCCTAGAATACGCGGGCTCGGCGGCGGCGAAAGCTGCCGAACGGCCACAAGCTCGCGGCACGCGGAGCAACGTGGTCTTTTTTTTGTACCCGTCCCCACACGAGCCCGCACAGATGGGCAACGAGCAGACATTCCGGAGGGTGCGCGCTGCCGCCTGGCGACTGGCCGGCTGGCAGATCGCAGTGACGGTCGTGCTCGCGTTCGGGGCGGCAGGGATCGGTGGCAGGCCCTGGGCACTGTCGGCGATTTGCGGTGGAGGTATCGGTGTGTTGGCCGGGCTTTACCAGGCGCTGCGGATGTTCCGCATCGACGCCAGTGAACAACCCCAGTTATTCATGCGGGGTGTGTTCGCGAGCGAGGCGCTGAAGATACTGCTGACGGTCGCGTTGTTTATCGCCGCCATCAGCGTGCTGAGAGTGGAAATGGTTCCGGCAATCGCAGCCTACGCCGGCACGTTCATCGTTTACTGGGCTGCACTGGCGACGAATTATCCCTGGCTGGACCGCCAGGTGAAGAACGACGCCGGTCACGGGTAGAAAAAATGGCGTCCGAAGGCGGCAAGACCACCAGCGAGTACATCCAGCATCACCTGCAGAACCTGCAGGTGTGCCCCACCGACGAAGGCTGGGTGTGGAATCAATGCGCGGGCAATCCCCTCGGCATCAATGTCGACACCATGGGCTGGTCCGTGGTCCTGGGCCTGGTCTTCTGCACCTTGTTCTGGCGAGTCGCGAAGAACGCGTCGGTCGACAAGCCGTCGAAGACCCAGGCCGCCATCGAATTGCTCGTGGAGCTGGTGGACTCTAGCGTTCGCGACACCTTCCACGGCAAGAACAAGCTCATTGCCCCGCTGGCCCTGACCATCCTGATCTGGGTCTTTTTCATGAACGTGATGGACCTGATCCCGGTGGACTGGCTGCCGGAGCTGTTCCACTTGGCGGGTGCGGAGTATTTCAAGGTCGTGCCGTCCACGGACCCGAACATCACTTTCGGCCTGTCCGTGTCCGTGTTCATCCTGATCCTGTTTTTCAGCCTGAAGGTCAAGGGCATCGGCGGCTTTATGGGTGAGCTGACCATGCAACCGCTGAACCCGAAAGACCTCGGCGTGCCGAAACTGCTTTGGCCCCTGGTCATGGCCTTCAACTTCGTGCTTGAAACCGTCGCGCTGCTGGCCAAGCCGCTGTCTTTGTCCCTGCGACTGTTCGGCAACCTCTATGCCGGCGAGCTGCTGTTCATCCTGATTGCGCTGATCGGCTGGTACCAGCTGCCGCTGCACTTCGGCTGGGCGGTGTTCCACCTGCTGGTGGTCACGTTGCAGGCTTACATCTTCATGATGCTGACCATCGTGTACCTGAGCCAGGCGCACGAACATCACTGATTTCTTCTGACCTCGAAAAAAGTCTCGTTAGGAGCTAGCAATGGAAACTGTAATTGGCTTTACCGCGATCGCTGTAGCGGTCCTGATCGGCATGGGCGCCCTCGGTGTGGGTGTCGGCATGGGCCTGCTGGGCGGCCGCTTCCTGGAAGGTTGCGCGCGGCAGCCGGAACTCGCCCCGATGCTGCAGACCAAGATGTTCCTGGTGGTCGCGCTGCTGGACGCGGTGGCGATGATCGGTGTCGGTATCGCCCTGTTCTTCGCCTTTGCGAACCCGTTCGTCGGCCAGTTGCAGACCGCCCTGGGCGGCTGACGGCCGGGGCATGGGTAGGAGCGGCTTCAGCCGCGATTCCTGAGAAGCCCGGCGCCGTTCGCAGCAAGGATCGCGGCTGAAGCCGCTCCTACAGCGCCGGAAACTCAGGGAATGGAGAGATAAAGTGGATCTGAATGCAACCTTTTTCGGCCAGACGATCGCGATGATCGTGTTCGTCTGGTTCTGCATGAAATTCGTCTGGCCGCCGATAGTCGGCATGATCGAGGAACGGCAGACGAAGATTGCCGACGGCCTGGCCGCGGCGGAAAAGGGTTCCCGCTCGCTGGAAGAGGCCCAGGTAAAAATCGACGGTATGGTGGCCGAAGCTCGCGAGCAGGCGCGCCAGATTCTCGACCAGGCCAATCAACGCGGGAATGCGCTGGTAGATGAAGCCCGGGGAACAGCGAACCAGGAGCGCGAGCGCATCCTCGCCAGCGCGAAGGCCGAGGTAGACCAGGAAGTGAACCGCGCGCGCGACGAGCTGCGCGGGCAGGTGGCGGCCATTGCGGTGGCTGGCGCCGAGAAAATCCTGAGCCGGGAGATCGATTCCTCGGCCCACCAGGATCTTCTCGACCGGCTGGCGGCGGAGATCTAGGCAAACGCGATGGCTCAGCACGAATCAGTTGCACGTCCCTACGCCCGGGCCGCATTCGAAATCGGGCGCGAGGAAAACGCGTTGCCGGCGTGGTCGGCCCTGCTGGCAGACGCGGCGACGGCGGTCGTGGCACCGGAGATCAAGGCGGGGCTGAATCAGCCGGGCGCGAAAGGCGACCGGATTGCCCGCATGCTGGCGGACATCTGCGTGCGCGATTCAGCGGCAATCGCACTCGCGCAGAATGGCTACGGGCTCAACTTCCTGCTGCTGCTGGCCGAGAACCGGCGCCTGGAAGCGTTGCCGGAGATTGCCGCCGAGTTCGAGCAGTTGCGGGCCGAGGTGGAGAACACCCTGGACGTCACGCTGAGCGCGGCGGCTCCGGTCAGCGAAGAACAGCGGGCCCGCATCGTTGCGGCCCTGAAACAGCGTTTCGGGCGGGACGTCCGCCTGAACTTCGTGCTGGATGAAAGCCTGATTGGCGGTGCGCGCCTGCAGGCAGATGATCACGTGATCGACGGATCGGTAAGCACGCGGCTGGCCAAGCTTGCCAGCGCGCTGGTGCATTAAGAGGTAAGGCAAATGGCACTCAAGGCTTCTGAAATTAGCGAACTGCTCAAGGAACGAATCAAAGACTTTCAGAGCGCGGCAGAAGCAAGAGACGTGGGCACCGTCACTTCGGTGACCGACGGCATCACGCGAATTCACGGGCTGGGCGCCGCACAGTACGGTGAGATGCTCGAGTTCCCCGGCGACACCTACGGGCTGGCGCTGAACCTGGAACAGGACTCCGTTGGCGCGGTGGTGATGGGCGACTACAAGCACATCGCCGAAGGCGACACGGTGAAAACCACCGGGCGCATTCTCCAAGTACCGGTGGGCGAAGCGCTGCTGGGCCGGGTGGTGGATTCCCTCGGCAATCCTGTCGACGGCAAGGGGGCGATCAACGCCACCGAAACCTCGCCCATCGAAAAGGTGGCGCCCGGCGTCATTACCCGGCAGTCCGTCAGCGAGCCGGTGCAGACCGGCTTGAAGTCCATCGACGCGATGGTGCCCATCGGTCGGGGCCAGCGCGAGCTGATCATCGGCGACCGCCAGACCGGCAAGACCGCGGTCGCGATCGACACGATCATCAACCAGAAGGGCACCGGCGTTAAATGCATTTACGTCGCGGTGGGTCAGAAGAACTCGTCCATCGCCAACGTGGTGCGCAAGCTGGAAGAGTTCGGCGCGATGGAGCACACCATCGTCGTCGCCGCCGCCGCCGCCGAATCGGCCGCGCTGCAGTACATCGCCCCGTATGCCGGTTGCGCAATGGGTGAGTACTTCCGCGACAAGGGCGAAGACGCGCTGATCATCTATGACGATCTGACCAAGCAGGCCTGGGCCTATCGCCAGGTCTCGCTGCTGCTGCGCCGCCCGCCGGGCCGCGAGGCTTACCCGGGCGACGTGTTCTACCTGCACTCGCGCCTGCTCGAGCGCGCGGCGCGGGTGAACGCGGAGTATGTCGAAAAGACGAC
>CP070671.1:1149596-1169313 GCA_020351875.1 Chromatiales bacterium
CTCTTCCGGGCGTCGTCCCGGAGGAGCGGAGCCAGGGATGGCGGGAGCGACGGAGGGCCGATCCGAGCCCGGACAGGGACGTCCGGGTGAGGTTAAGCCCGGAAGAGTGATCACCCCGCGACGACGGTAGTCCACCAACCTCAAGGGCTGGCTCATAACAATCACATCAGCAGCGCCCCGGCACCGCGCGCTGCGTCCCGGATCTCAGCCCGCTATGGCCTTGGCGATACTCGCCTGTATCGCCTCCGCCGCCGCACGCGGATCCTCGGCATCCCGGATCGGTCGCCCCACGACGATGTGATCAGCACCATCCGCGAAAGCCTGCTCCACAGTCACGACGCGTTTCTGGTCGTCCACCGGCCGGTTTTCGACCGGCCGGATGCCGGGCGTGACCACCAGCAAGCGCCGGTCGATGGCTTTCCGGATCGCGGGCAGTTCGAGCCCCGACGCGATGACCCCGTCGCAGCCTGCCTCCAGGGCCCGGCGGGCCCGCGACAGCACCAGCTCCCGGACGTCGCACTGGAAACCCAGGTCGTCCAGGTCGCCGCGATCCAGGCTGGTCAGGGCAGTCACGGCGAGAATTTTCAGTTCGCCCTTGTTGGCCGCCGCCGATTCCATGATGGCCTGGTTACCGTGCACGGTGGCGAACGTGACACCGCGGCTCGCGAGCCTCGCGACGGAGCGGCCGACGGTGGCGGGCACGTCGAAGAATTTCAGGTCGGCGAAGATTTTCTTGTCGCGCTTGAGCAGCCAGTCGATCAGCTCGAAGTAGTCACCGGTCATCATGAGTTCCAGGCCCAGCTTGTAGAAACTCACCGAGTCGCCGAGCTCTTCCACCAACTCACGGGCACGCGCCACCTCGGGGACATCGAGGGCAAAGATCAAACGGTCGCGATCATTCATGTTGGTCTCTCATCAATTGCGCATGCATCTCGAGGTCCGGCGATTCGCCCACCAGGCGCGCATAGGCAGACAGGGCGTAACGGTCGGTCATGCCGGCCACGTAGTCGGCGACGGCCCTCGCGCGGCCGGCGTCGCCTGCCGACTCCTGGCCTTCCAGCGCCCGGTCGGCGTGGCTTCTGGGCATCGCGTGCACGTCGTCCATGAAGCGTGTGAACAACTCGGTGACCACCGCGGTGGCCCGCTCGGTCATCTCCATGACCCGCTCGTGTCGATAAAGGCGCTTGTTCAGGAAGCTTTTCAGCGCGCGGTGGCGTTTGGCAGTCGGCCGACTGAAGTCGATCATCGCCCGCGACTGCCGGCGAACCGCATCGGCGTCTGCCGGGTGGACGCGCTCCAGTGTGGTACGACTGTGGTCGACGAGGTCGGTGACCACTTCGTTGATCATCGCGCGCACGGTTTCGTGGACGAGCTCCCTGCGGCCGATGCGGGGATGGGCCTCGCGCACGCTTTCCCAGTGACTCGAGAAGAGCTCCACGCCGGCGAGCTCGTCTTCGGTCAGCAGGCCGGCGCGCAAGCCATCATCGACGTCGTGGTTGTTGTAGGCAATCTCGTCGGCGAGGTTGGCCAGCTGGGCTTCGAGGCCCGGCTGGCGGCGTGACAGGAAGCGCTGGCCCAGGTCGCCCAGGGCCTTTGCGTTCCGTTTCGAGCAGTGCTTCAGGATCCCTTCGCGCGTCTCGTAGGTCAGGTTCAGGCCGCGAAACCCCGCGTAGCGTTCCTCGAGCTCGTCCACCACGCGCAGCGACTGCAAGTTGTGCTCGAAACCGCCCCACGGCTTCATGCACGCGTTCAGCGCTTCCTGGCCGGCGTGGCCAAAGGGCGTGTGGCCCAGGTCGTGAGCCAGGCAGATCGCCTCGACCAGTTCCTCGTTCAGGTGCAGGCAGCGGGCGGCAGTGCGGGCAATCTGCGCGACTTCCAGCGAGTGGGTCAGCCGCGTCCGGTAATGGTCACCTTCGTGGTTCACGAACACCTGGGTCTTGTAGACCAGGCGCCGGAAGGCGGTGCTGTGAATGATCCGGTCGCGATCGCGCTGGTACTCGCCGCGGTAAGGGTGCGAGGGCTCCGGGTGCTCGCGGCCGAGACTCAGGGTTTCCCACGCAGCCCAGGGTGCCATGCCTTCGCCGGGGTGGACGAGGTGCACGTTCACGACAGCCGCCCGGCTCAGGCCATGAATGCCGCGCGGAGTTCATCCAGCAGCAGGTGATCGGGGAAGTCGGACGTTACCACCGCATCACCGATGGCCTTGAGCAGAACCAGCCGGATCTCGCCGGCCAGGACTTTCTTGTCCAGGCTCATCGCGGCCAGGAACTCGCGCGGATCCAGGTCCGGCGGCGCTACTGGCAGCTGCAGACGCTCCAGCAGGCTGGCAATGCGCCGCACGTCGTCGTCGCGCAACCAGCCCAGGCGCGCGGAGAATCGCGCCGCCATGCACATGCCGGCCGCCACGGCCTCACCGTGGTGCCACTCGCCGTAACCCGCGCAACGTTCGATGGCATGCGCGAAGGTGTGCCCGAGGTTCAGCAATGCGCGTTGCCCGCTTTCCCGTTCGTCGGCAGCCACGACCTCGGCCTTGACCTCGCAAGACCGGCGGATCGCATGGTGCAGGCTGGCGGGATCGCGCCGCAGCAGGTTGTCTGCCTGGTGCTCCAGCCAGACGAAAAAGGCTTCGTCCTGGATCAGGCCATACTTGACCACTTCGGCCAGGCCCGCGGACAGCTCGCGGTCCGGCAGCGTGCGCAGCGTGTCCGTATCGGTGAGCACCAGGCGCGGCTGGTGAAAGGCGCCGACCAGGTTCTTGCCGCCCGGGTGATTCACGCCCGTCTTGCCGCCCACCGAAGAATCCACCTGCGCCAGCAGCGTGGTCGGCACCTGGATGAAGGCCACACCGCGCTGGTAGATCGCGGCGGCAAACCCCCCGAGGTCACCCACGACACCGCCGCCGAGGGTGATCACCGTGCAGTCGCGGCCGAAGCGCAGCTCCACCAGCCGGTCCAGCACCCTTTGCAGCGTGTCCATAGTCTTGTGGGCCTCACCGTCGGGCAGGACTACCTGCTCGACTCGTGCGTCACCCAGCATCGCGCGCAGCGGCTCCAGGTAAGTGGGCGCGAGGGTATCGTTGGTGACCACCAGCACGTCGCGACTGCTGAGGTAGGCATCCAGCAGCCCGGCACGGCCCAGCAGCCCGCTGCCGATCAGGATCGGGTAACTGCGTTCGCCCAGTTCGACGGTAAGGCTGATCATGGCCGGCGCATTTTAGCCCTCGCCGGCCAGCTTCTCGCGGATTTCTGCGGCCACGCCCGCGACGCTGCGCCCGTCGGTCAGGATGACCAGGTCGGCCACGTCACGATACAGGGGCTCACGCGCCTCCATCAGCTCCGTGAGTACCTCTTTGCGCCGCCCCTGGTTCAGCAGCGGCCGCTTGTTGCCGCGGGTGCGGCGCAGCTGCTGGCCCACGGTGGTGTGCAGGTAAATCACCGTGCCCCGGCTCGCCAGGTGCGCGCGGTTTTCCGGCGCCAGGATCGCCCCGCCACCGGTGGCCAGCACCACCCCGTCGCGGGCGCTGAGCTCGTCGATCACAGCCCGCTCGCGCTTGCGAAAGCCCGCCTCGCCCTCTTTCTCGAAGATGAACGGGATGTCCACGCCGGTGCGCGTCTCGATCACCTCGTCGCTGTCGAAGAAATCGCGGCCGAGCAGGCGGGCCAGTCGCCGACCCACGGCGGACTTGCCCGAACCCATCGGGCCCACGAGAAAGATATTGGTAGCTGCCGTCATCTGGATTGGCCTTGCCTGCAGCGTCTATCTTAAGGACGGCGGGTGCAGGGGTGAAAGCCAAAAAAAAAGAGCCGGTACAAGGCCGGCTCTTCGCTGAGGTCAGTGATGCTACTAAGGCACCACGTTGCAGTCCGGCGTCAGGTCGGCGCCGAACGGGCTGATCACCCCCGGTGGTGAAGCCTGCGTGTTGGCCAGGTCTTCGGCCTTCGCATCCAGCACGAAGGACTGGTTGCTGGCGAACTCGGTGCCGGAAACCGTCGCCCGCGCCTCGATGTTCGCCACCACCCACAGGTTGTGATCCTGCGGATAAATCACGCACACCCGCGCCAGGCCCTGGCCATTCGTGGTCACCGTCGCGCTCGTACCGCCGGCGCCTGCCGTGGAACACGGATCCTCTGCCGGCGCCGACGCCGGCACCGCGGCCACGGTGGCCACGTTCCCCGCCTCGATCGCGCCGCTCAGGTTCGCGTCTTCTGCAGTCTGCAGGATACCGTCGCGGTTCACATCCTCGTCGAAGCAGCGCAGGGGCGTACCGCCTGCGTCATATCTCCAGAGCTTCGGATCCGCTAACTGGTCAACCGACAGGAATCCCTTGCGGTACTCCTCCGACAGGATGCTGACCTGCACCGGCGCATTGGCCACCGCGTTACCGACCGCATCCGTCACGATGATGTTCCATTCCTTCGCGAAGCTCGCGGTGGTCGGCTCGAACAGGTCGTTACCGGTACCGATCACGATGAACAGCTCCTGCTGGGCAACGGTCAGGTTCACGGAGTCTTCCGCAACCGGTGCGACCGGATCACCCACGTAGGCGCGCACCGTGACACCGTCAACGGAACTCGCCACGTTGCCGCCGGTGTAGAAGGTCTGGGCCCTGCCCTGGCTGTCGGTAATGGCCGAGGCCACTGACAGGAAACCGCCGGTAATGTCGGTGAGTTCGAAATTCACGACCTGGTTTTTGACCAGGTTGCCGACTGAATCGCGCACCAGTGCGCTGATCTCGCTCTGCTCGCCAGTGCTGACCGTGGTCGGCGACGCCTGCACGGAAACCGTGGCGACCACGGTCGCAACGAACTCGACATTACGCGTGGTGCTGATGCCGGTAGGCGTGGTTGCCGTAATCAGCGCCGGACCCGCATTGGTCGAGGAAAGCGACACGCTCGCATCGCCCGCACCGTCCGTGACGGCACTGCCGGCCGACAGCGTGCCCCGGGTGGTCGTGAAGGTAATCGTCTGCCCCCCCTGCGGTACACCCGAAACCGTCCAGTTCGCGGTGATGTTCTGGGCGGCACCGAGGTCGATTTCGGCACCTTCCAGCGGATCGGTGATCGTGAAGGTGTCGGCGGCCACCGAGACGACGATCTGGGCAGTTTCACCCAGCGCCGTCGCTGTGACCGTATCGTCACCGCCGTTGGCCGCCGTCAGCGTCACCTGCACGTCGCCGTCGGCACCCGTGACGAGACTCGTGGCCGACAGCGTGTTGCCGTTGCTCGAACTGATGGTCACCGTCTCACCGGGAATACCGGCACCACCCGAATCCTCCAGCAGGATCGTGTAAACCGCCGCGTCATTCAGCGACAGGGACGTCGGACCCGTGATGCTCAAGGACGTGCCAACCACGTCGACCACAATCGCGGCCGATGCAGCGCCCGCCGTCACGGTGACGGTGATCGAACGATTGCTCGGATCGTTGCCGTTCGTCAGGTCCGCAATGGCCAGACCATTCTCGTCTGTCACGCTTTGCGTCACCCGCAAAGAACCGGACGTCGAGCTGAAGGATACCGGTGCGCCCTCGATCACCGCGTTGCTGCCATCCTTGACGATGGCCGTAATGGTCACGGTATTCGCCGCCGTCTGATCCGACTGCAACTGGGGCGACGAAGCCAACAGCTCGATGAGCGCGGCATCGGCGGCACCACCAGTGGCATCACCGTCGGGCGCGTCGGCAATACTGTTGTCGCTGCCACAACCGTGCAGCAATCCTGCTACCAGGGTGACCCCAAGAAAAAGAAGCCTCTTCATGATAGTTCCTCTCAAGCGCCTCGGCGCCGGTCCTCCCTTACAGAATGCTCGAGCCTTCTTTTAGTATTTTTGGCGTCACAAAAATCAGTAGTTCCGTCTTGTCCGTCTGCACCTGCGTAGAACGGAACAACCTGCCGAGCCCGGGGATGTCTCCCAGGTACGGCACCTTGGTGAACAGCTCGCGCTGCTCGGTCTCGTAGATGCCCCCTAGTACTACGGTTTGACCGTTGTCTACCAAGACCTGCGTCTCAACGGAACGCGTGTCGATACTCGGTACCGAGCCGCCACGCTCCGTCGTGATCTGCTCGCCGACGCTGTCCTTGGTCACGAAGAGGTCGAGAATGATGCGGTCATCCGGCGTGATCTGCGGGGTCACCGTCAGGCTCAGCACCGCTTCCTTGAACTGCGTCGTGGTCGCGCCACTCGACGAAGATTCCTGGTACGGAATCTCCACACCGGCCTTGATGTTGGCTTCCTTCTGGTTCGCCGTGATCACGCGCGGTGACGAGATCACCTCACCGGCACCTTCGGACTGCAGTGCGCTCAGCTCCAGGTCCACCAGGTAATCGTCACCGAGTATGGCTACGGCCAGCTGGCCGGCCGGGTTGGCCACCGGCAGGTCCACGTTGAAGCGATCGTTCAGCGACGGCGTTTCCACCGGGAACGGATCGCCGGTGTTGTTGATGTTGTCGATGGCCGAGTTGACGATCGTGTCGTTACCTTCGGCCGAACCTGTCGTGGAGATAACGCCATCGTTGACATTGTCACTGACCACGGTCAGACCCCATCGCACACCGAGCTCGCGGCTGAAGTTGTCGTTCACGATCACGATGCGCGATTCGATCAGTACCTGTCGCACCGGAATATCCAGCGTGCTGACCAGCCGGCGAATGTCGCCGATGCGATCGGCCGTGTCCTGCAACAACAGCGTATTCGTGCGTTCGTCGATGGCCACGGAGCCACGCTCCGACAACAGAGCGCTGCTCCCGCCGGTCCCACTGATCAGATCGGCAAGGTCGCCGGCTTTTGCGTAGTTCACCTGCAGGTACTCGGCACTCAGCGGCTCGAGCTGCTTGATCTCCTGGCGCGACTCGAGGTCGGCCAGCTCGCGCGCCGCAATTTCTTCAGCCGGCGCCACGATGATGACGTTACCGTTCTCGCGCATGTCGAGACCCTTCGCGGCCAGCACGATGTCCAGGGCCTGGTCCCAGGGCACGTTCTGCAGGCGCAGCGTGACGTTGCCCTGCACCGTGTCGGACACCACGATGTTGCGGCCGCTCACGTCAGCCAGCAGCTGCAATACCGCTCGCGTTTCGATGTCCTGGAAGTTCAGCGTCAGGCGTTCGCCGCTGTATTCGCGATCCGGGCTGAACAGCGTGGGCTTGTCGATTTCCTTTTCCTGGATCGGCTGCACTTCGACGGTAAATATGTTGTCGGACTGGTAAGCCAGTTCCTCCCAGCTACCGGAAGCGGCAATCACGACGCGCGTGTCGTTACCGACGCGCAGCACGTCCACGGTATTCACCGGCGTCGCGAAATCCATCACGTCCAGCCGCTTGGTCATTGCGTCAGTCACACTGGCGCCCGAGAAATTCACCACGACGGTGCCGCCTTCCTGGCGCACGTCCACCGGTATACCGGGCTCGCTCAGCGTGACGATCACGCGGCCGGCACCCGCCTCCGAGCGCCGGAAATCCACGTTCTGAATGCTCTGCGCGCCCGCCGCCGGGGCCGCCGATGTGGACGGCGCTGCCGCGGCAAAGGTCGTGACGGCCGGCGTCGTCTCGCTGCCGGCTTCCAGGGTGATGATCACGCGGTTACCGTCGACGCGGGTTTCATAGGCAACCATCTGGTCGAGATTGAGCACCACGCGGGTCCGCCCGCCGGCTTCGGCGGCCAGTATCGTGTCGAGGGCGCCCAGGCCAACGTCCTTGCGCCGCGACGGCAGCGACAGCCCCGTGTCCTGCAGATCGAGGGCAATACGCGCCGGATTGTCGATGGTGAAAGCCAGTGGTGCCGGTGCCGCGTTCTCCAGCACCAGCTGCAACTCGATGCGATCACCCGGCAGGGCCTGCACCTGGATGTCTTTCAGGCTATTGCCCGGTTCCTGTGCCGTTGCCGCCGCGCTGGCCAGGGACATCACCAAAAAGGCACCGAGCCCCACGAGCAAACCGTCGGGCCGTCGGCCCTTCAGCTGCGCCAGGATTCGCCTTGCAGTACTCATCATTTCGTACTCCCACGTACTCCCTGCGTTGCCGGGCATTGGTGCCCGACTTCGCTCAGTCCAGGCTAATGGCCGCGGACCGCTTGAAGAATCCCCCGATCCCATCGGGCACCAGTTCTTCGACCTGGATCCCCGCCTCCGAAACGCTCACCACGCGCCCGTCGTTCTGGCCGACGTAATTGCCGGGCAACACGCGGTGCACGAGACCATCTTGGGTCTGCACGAGGCCGTAGGTCCGGCCTTCGCGCTCCAGGGTCCCCACCATGTTCAGAGTGTCCAACGGGAAACCCTCGAGATATTCCTTCGGGCGGCTGACGTCGGGCCGCGGCCCTGCCAGCTGGCCAGTGGACGGCCCGGATTCCTGCACGAAGGGGGAACGTCGGGTTCCGGCTTCGTAAGTAAAGGTCTGGTACGGCTTGATCTGCGGCAGCGGCTCGATGCGGCCGCCCGGACGCGCCTTCACGTCGTCCACATACTTCATCAGGTCGTCCATGTCGCCACCGCAGCCCGCAGCCAGGGCGGCCAGGAGACTGACGGCAACAAATCGGCGTAGGGAAGTCAGCTTCATGTTCGTGTGC
This sequence comes from Chromatiales bacterium, assembly GCA_020351875.1. Taxonomy (GTDB): domain Bacteria; phylum Pseudomonadota; class Gammaproteobacteria; order Steroidobacterales; genus J054. The sequence goes on from CP070671.1 coordinate 1,158,153, forward strand.
ACCGGCAGGCCTGCGCGCCTAGCCTTCCTGCTCCTCTTCCAGGTAGCGGTAGGTCTTGGCGGTCACGTTGAGTACCAGCTCCGAACCGACCACGTCGCGCCCGCTTTCCGGTTCGATCTCGATGTCGTGCAGTGTGACGATCCGGGGCAGCGCCGCGATGTCGCTGACGAACTGGCCAAACTCGTGGTATGTGCCCTTCAACCGGATCTTGATGGGCTTCTCCGCGTAAAAATCGCGCCGCAGTTCATCCATCGGCTGGAACAGCTCTTCCTGCAGGCCGGCGGCCAGGCCGGTCTGCGAAATGTCCACCAGCAGGTTCGGAATCTCGGTCTTGCCGGGCAACTGCCGCAACATCGTGCCGAAGGAACTCTCGATCTCGGCAAGCTGCTGCTTGTACGCGTCGAAGTTGGCGGCCTTCTTCTGCTTTTCTTCGAAAGACTTCTTCAGCTCACGCTCTTCACGCTGCGCCTTCTCCAGGCGCGGCATCTGCTGCTCGTAGACCCAGAAATAGAAACCCGCACCCGTGGCCACGACGAAGAACAGCGCGACGAAGAAAATATGGAAAACGACGGGCCAGCGGCCAATGTCGTTGAAGTCTAGATTCTGGAGTTCTTCGAGGAAGTTCATTCGCCCTCCTCCTCTTCTTCGTCCTCACCGGGCTGCGCGACAGTGCGCGCAAACACCGTGAATTCGCTGGCCTTCGGGCCAGCCCCTCCGCGGCCACCGATGGGCTTCACTTCCACAACCTCGAGATCGGGGTTAGTGAGCCATTCAGACTTGTCGATGTTCCGCATCAGGGCCGACACGCGGGTATTCGACTCGGCAACGCCGACCATCTCCAGGCGGCGACCGGTCTGCTTGATGGAACTCAGGAACACGCCTTCGGGCATCACTGTGACCATATCGTCGAACACGTGCACGATGCCGGGCCGGCTCCGTTGCAGCTGTTCGATGATCTCCATGCGCGCAAGCAGGCGTGCCTTGCTGTTCTCCAGCTGCAGGATTTCCTCGATCTGCTTGTCGAGCTCCGCAATTTCGTGTTTCAGAAATTCGTTGCGGTCGCGCTGGCCGCCGATCAGGCCGTCGAAAATGAAGTACGACAACAGCAATAGGACGCCGGCCACCACGGCCGCGGCGCCGAGCGCCACGAAGAACTGGTTGCGCCGCTGAGCACGGAGTTCTTCGCGCCACGGCAACAGATTAATGCGAGGCATTAGTCGAAGCTCCTGAGCGCCAGCCCACAGGCCGTCAGCAAAGCAGTGGCATCCTTGCGCACCCCTTGTGATTTGGCCCGCGAAGAAATCTTCATCTGTCCGAGGGGATCACCAATTTCCGTCGGGATCCCCACCTTGCTCGAGACCACGTCGCTAACGCCCGGAATATTGGCGCAACCACCGCACACGAGAATCTGGTCCGGCTGCTCCCGGCCACCGCCGGAAGCCAGGAAGAACTGGAGGGACCGGCTGACCTGCTGGGTCATGTCGTCGATAAAGGGGTCGAGCACTTCCGGCTGGTAGTTACTCGGTAACCCACCTTCCTTTTTCGCGCGACCTGCGTCTTCGAGACTCAGGCCATAGGTACGCATGATTTCCTCGGTGAGCTGCTGCCCGCCGAACGAAAAGTCGCGCGTGTAAATCACCCGCATATCCTGCAGCACGCTGAACGTCGTATTACTGGCACCGAAGTCCACGACTGCAATCAGGTGGTCCATCCCGGCGTCGGGCATTTGATGGGCGAGCAACTGGCACGCGTTCTCGAGCGCGAAAGCCTCGACGTCAACAACGCGCGCTTTCAGGCCGGCTGCTTCCACGGCGGCCTTGCGTTGATCGACATTCTCGGTGCGGGTCGCAACCAGCAGCACGTCGTTCATATCCGGATCATTGGCCGACGGCCCCATGATCTCGAAATCGAAACTCACTTCTTCCATCGGGAACGGGATGTACTGGTCGGCCTGGATTTCTACCTGGCCTTCGAGATCATTCGGCCCCAGGGTGCGCGGCATCTGAATCACTTTCGTGATTGCCGCGTCACCGCTGATCGCAATGGCGACTTCCTGCTTGTCGCTGCCGGCGCGCTTTACCGCACGGCGAATCGCCTCGCCGACGGCTTCGGCATCGACGATGGTTTTTTCGTTAATGGCGTTGGGCGGCGTGGGCTCGGCCGAGTAGCACTCCGCACGGAAGGAACGGCCCGCCGAAGCAAGCTCTACGAGCTTGATCGACGACGTAGTTATGTCAAGCCCAATCAGTGGCTTGGAACGCGAGCCGAATAACACGTTTTTTCCCTTCTACGTCCGCAGCTTGCGACAGCAACATATGTCGCTGTCTTAACATCCGGATTTAACTATATATCCGCTGCCAGTTAAAGTACTGTGCGTCCCGTCGCAAATAATGCGTCGGCACTCCACACCAAAGCCGGCGGGAAACCGTTGCAAAAAACACACTAAGGACGGCCAGGCGGCTGTGCCCGGACAGATTGAGCCGGTTCAGGGGCGGCAGATCCCTTGCGCACTCCGCCCCTGGCAGCCCCGCTGTCCTAGAACTCAGTCCCCGGCGCGGCGGCTCCTCAGTCCGCCGTGCCCCCGGAATTCCTTAGACCGGTGGCTTTGCGCCCCCGACTTTCGACGGGTTTGCCCAAAAACCGGCGTCAATATGCATAATCGCCCTACCCAAGGCAAGGGAATGTCTTCGTTTTTCAGATGAATCCCTGGCTCCGGCTGCTAACGGTGCTCACAGGGCTCGCGATCGGCTTTGCGCTGGCCGTGCTCGCTGTGGTCACCGGCGCCCACTATTTTTTCCGGCCCGACCTGCCGTCGGCTGATGCGCTGCGCGACGTGCAGCTGCAGATCCCCCTGCGCGTGTATTCCAGGGACGGCCGGCTCATGGCCCAGATCGGCGAGAAGCGCCGCATCCCGGCGGCCTATGACGATATCCCGCCACGGGTGGTCCAGGCCTTCCTGGCCGCCGAAGACGATCGCTTCTTCGATCACCCGGGCTTCGACTACCAGGGCATCATTCGCGCCGCTGTGAACCTGGCCGTCACCGGGTCACGCAGCCAGGGTGGCAGCACAATCACCCAACAGCTCGCCCGCGTGTACTTCCTGACCCCCGACCGGACCTTCGCTCGCAAGGCCAAGGAACTGTTGCTGGCCACCCAGATCGAGCGGGAATTCACCAAGCAGGAAATTCTCGCGCTGTACCTGAACAAGATCTTCCTCGGCCAGCGGGCATACGGGGTAGCGGCAGCCGCCGAGGTTTACTTCGGCAAGACGCTGGAAGAACTGAGCGTCGCAGAAACCGCCACCATTGCCGGCCTGCCGAAAGCGCCGTCTTCGCTGAATCCCGTTTCCAACCCGCTGCGCGCCACTGAAAGGCGCGCCTACGTGTTGCGCCGCATGCTGGACCTGGATTTCATCGATACGGCGGACTACGAGCTGGCCATTGCCACGCCGATGGTGTCGCGGCTGCACGGTCCCAGCGTGGAGCTCGAAGCGCCCTACGTCGCGGAAATGGTGCGCGCCGAAATGATTGCGCGCTTTGGCCCCGAGGCTTACACCGCCGGCTATGAGGCCGTCACCACGGTAGACAGCCGGCTGCAGGCTGCTGCCGACCTGGCCTTGCGCCGCGCGCTGCTGGAATATGATCGCCGCCACGGATATCGCGGCCCCGAGGGGCGCCATGCGCTGGCGGATATTCCGGCAGACCCCGCCGGCCCCGGCGGCTACGACATCACCGAACTGGCGGCCATGCTCGCGTCACTGCCGCGGTACGGGAACCTTTACGCAGCGGTGGTCCTGAGCCTCGGCGACGACGACAGCGCCGAAGTCTTCATTCGTGACCGGGGCACAGCCACCATTCCGTGGCAGAACCTGGACTGGCGAGCCTATGTGAACGACAACGCCGTGGGCCCGGCGCCGAAGTCAGTGGCCGACATGGTCAGTCCGGGGGACCTGATCCGTCTCACCTACACCGACGATCAGGGCTGGGTGCTGACGCAACTGCCTGCGGTACAGGGCGCGCTGGTGGCCTTGAGTCCGGAAGACGGCAGCATCGTGGCCTTGTCCGGTGGCTTCGACTTTTCCTCCAGCAAATTCAACCGCGCGGTACAGACACGCCGGCAACCGGGCTCGTCTTTCAAACCCTTCGTATACTCGGCCGCGCTGGAAAACGGCTTCACCACGGCCACGCTGGTCAACGACGCCCCCGTCGTGTTCGATGATGCCAACCTGGAAACCACCTGGCGTCCGGAAAACTATTCGCGGCAGTTCTATGGCCCGACCCGGCTGCGCGAAGCGCTGGTGCGGTCGCTGAACCTGGTGTCGGTGCGGGTCCTGCTGGGTTCGGGTATCGACAATACCGTGCGCCACATCCGCAGCTTTGGGGTGCCGGACAGCGCTCTGCCCAGGGATTCTTCGCTGGCCCTGGGCAGCGGCGGGGCGGCGCCCCTGGATATGGCTGCCGGCTACGCCGTGTTCGCCAGCGGTGGCTACCGGGTGGCCCCCTACGTGATGGAGCGCGTCGTCGATACGACCGGCAAGGAAGTCTTCACCAGTTCGCCCGCTGTGGTCTGCCGGGAATGCGAATTGTCGGCGGCCGAACGCACCGCGCTGGAAGTGCAGCAGGCTGTCGAACGCGAACCCGCGCCGCGGGCACCACTCACCGTGGTCCCGGAAGATCAGGCCCGCAACTTCGACGCTGAAGTGCCGAACTATCGCGACGTGGAGCAAATGTCCGCTCACGGACTGGCGTGGCGACCCACGGCCGAAGACGCACCGGCTTTCGTGCGCCGCTATGAGAACCCGGCGCCACGCGTGATCTCGGCGACCAACGCCTACATCGTGTACGACATGATGCGTGACGTGATTCGCCGCGGCACCGGGCGCGGCGCGCGGGAACTGGGCAGAAGCGACATCGCGGGCAAGACCGGCACCACGAACGAGCGACGTGACGCGTGGTTCAGCGGGTTCAACGGCGACCTGGTGGCCACCGCCTGGGTGGGCTTCGACCAGGAACGACCGCTGGGCAATCGCGAAGAAGGCGGCCGCACGGCGCTGCCGATGTGGAAGTATTTCATGGCCGAGGCCCTGGCCGACGCGAGCGATGCAACCATCCGGCGGCCGCCCGGAATCGTCACGGTGCGGATCGACCCGGAATCCGGACTGGTGGCACCGGCCGGTTCACCGGGTGCGATCTTCGAAATCTTCGAAGCTGGCAAGGTGCCGGAAATGCTTGCCGCGGAACCCGATCCCGTCTTCTCCGGCACGGATCCGATGCAGGAACGCAGCGACGAACCCTTGTTCTGAATCGCCGTCGAGCTGCGCAGCCTTCCGGAGCCATAGTGAATGAGGTCTAAGCGGAACCACGGCCAGCGCCCGAACTACCAGCGGGCCAGCATTGCCGACGAAGCCGCGCGCATCATGATGGAGCGGGGCATGACGGATTTCCGGCTCGCGAAAGCGAAAGCCTGCGAGCGCCTGGGCCTGAACACCGGACCGCTGCCGAGTAACGAGGAGGTCGAGGCCGCGCTCGCTGCACGCAACCGGATCTTCCACGGCGACCGCCACGACCTGCAACTGCGGCGCTTGCGCGAGGCCGCCGTGCAGGTGATGCGCCGGCTGGACGCCTTCAGCCCGCGACTCGTGGGCTCGGTGCTGACCGGCACGGCGACGGAGCACTCTGCGATCGACCTGCACCTGTACACGGATACACCGGAAACGGTGGGTGCGCAGCTGGCCGCCCTGGGCCTGGAGGCCCGGACCATCCAGTTTCAGCACCAGTGGCGCCGCGGCGAAGCGCAAACCGTGCCCGGCTACCGCTTCTACGAACAGGATTTCGAATACCTGGCGGCCGTGTTCCCCGAACGCCGCCGGGCCCACGCGCCGTTGAGCCGGGTCGACGGCCGGCCGATGCGTCGCGCCAACCAGCGCGAGGTGGCGCGCCTGCTGGACGACGAAGGGCTGCCTAGCGCTCTGTAATGGGTACGTAGTCCCGCTTTGGTGGGCCAGTGTAGAGCTGCCGCGGACGGCCGATCCGCCCGTCCGGGTCGGCGATCATCTCGCGCCATTGCGACACCCAACCGACGGTTCTCGCGATGGCAAACATCACGGTGAACATGGACGTCGGCAGGCCGAGGGCGCGGTAGATGATGCCCGAATAGAAATCGACGTTGGGGTAGAGCTTCTTCTCGATGAAGTACTCGTCCTGCAGCGCAATCTCCTCCAGCCGCAGGGCCAGGTCGAACAGTGGCGTATCCACACGCCCGAGTCGCGCCAGCACCTTGTGGCAGGCCTCGCGAATCAGGGTCGCGCGCGGGTCGAAGTTCTTGTACACGCGATGGCCGAAGCCCATCAGCCGGAACGGGTCGTCCTTGTCTTTCGCCTTGGCGACGTAGGTCTCGATGCGATCGACGGAGCCGATCTCCTGCAGCATGGTCAGCACCGCTTCGTTGGCGCCGCCGTGGGCCGGGCCCCACAGCGCGGCGATGCCGGCGGCGATGGCCGAGTAGGGATTCGCACCCGAACTGCCGGCGAGGCGCACTGTCGACGTGCTGCAGTTCTGCTCGTGGTCTGCGTGCAGGATGAACAACAGGTCCAGCGCTTCGGCAGCAACCGGGTCTATTTCGTAGGTCTCGGCCGGTACTGCAAAAAACATGTGCAACAGGTTCGACGCGTAGTCGAGGTCGTTGCGCGGGTAGGAGAAGGGCTGGCCGAGGGTATGCTTGTAGGCCGCCGCGGCAATGGTTGGAATCTTCGCGATGATCCGGTGCGCGAATATGTCGCGGTGACGTTGATCGTAGATGTCCGTCGTATCGTGATAGAAAGCGGACATGGAGCCCACGACGCCCGCGACCATTGCCATCGGGTGGGCGTCGTAGTGAAAGCCGTTGAACAGCCGCAGCATCGTCTCGTTGATCATCGTATGCAGACGAATGCTCTGCTCGAACGCGGCGAGCTGTTCGCCGTCCGGCAATTCACCGTACAGCAGCAGGTAGGCAACCTCGACGAAGCTCGACTGCTTCGCGAGCTGCTCGATCGGGTAGCCGCGGTACATCAGGACACCCTGGGCACCATCGATATAGGTAATCTTGCTTTCGCAGCTGGCGGTCGCCGCGAAGCCGGGATCGAAGGTGAATACACCCTGGCTCGCGTAGAGCTTGCGAATGTCCACGACGTCGGGACCGACCGTGCCCGAGCGCACCTGGAGGTCGGTGGTCTCGCCGTTGTTCGGGTTCTTCAGGCTAAAACTGTCTTGGCTCATATGGTCTGGATCCCGCTCACCCACAAGAATCCCCCGCACGTGCCGGCCGTTCGCGACAGTCGGCCTGCTGGGCCGCGCGCTTGTTGTCAGGGCATGTCAGCCGGGCGCGCCGATGCGAGCGCCCCGGCAAGGGGGCCCGCTATTATAAGTGAGGGCAGCGGGCCATGCACGGACCCGCAGAACCGGCCAGGATCAGGACGACATCCCGTACTTGCGCCGAAACTTGTCCACGCGGCCGGCCGTGTCGACGATTTTCTGCTTGCCCGTATAAAAAGGATGGCAGGCCGAGCAAACCTCCACATGCAGTTCTTCGCCCAGGGTCGACCGGGTGGTGAACTCGTTGCCGCAGCTGCAGATAACGTTAATGTCTTCGTACTGCGGGTGAATGTCCGGCTTCATGACGTGTTTCCGGGGCCCGCGGGGCCCGAGTGGTCGCAAAAGGGGCGCGAAGCATAGCGGTCGCAGCCCGCGGGATCAATGGCTTGCGAACTCGCGCATCTGCCGCGACCGATTTGTCCCTCTAATGGAACAGTCATCGGCAGGGCTGTGGATAAGTCTGTGCATAGATGCCGGGAGCCCGGTAGATTGCACTAACTTGGTGCGAAAACCGACGTTTCGCACAGATTTCAGTGACTTGCGGCACTCCAATAAAAACAAGGGGTTAACTCATCTAGTCACGTGGCCGATCAGCTGAAGACCCATATCTCTATGAAAACTGGAGATTCAGGACCGGCTGTGTATAAAAATGGCCCTCATCCCGAACCGTGCCGTCCCAGCAGCTGGTCGCGAAGCTGACGCGCGGCCTGGCCGCGGTGGCTGCGCGCGTTCTTTTCGTCGGCCGTGAGCTGGGCCGAGTGCCGGCCCGATTCGGGATCGACGAACAGCGGGTCGTAACCAAAACCACCGGCGCCTCGCGCTGCCGTCGCGATGCGGCCTTCCCAGCTGCAATCGGCGATCAACGGTTCGGGGTCGTCGGGCCCGCGAACGAACACCATCACGCAGCGAAAGCGCGCGCCGCGCCGATCCGCCGGCAGGTCTGCCAGCGCGGCCAGGAGCTTTGCGTTGTTCGCCGCGTCATCGGCGTCGGCGCCAGCGTAGCGGGCCGAATAGACACCCGGCGCGCCGTCCAGCGCGTCGACCTCGAGCCCGGAATCGTCGGCAATGGCCGGCAGTCCGGTGGCCGCGGACGCATGGCGGGCCTTCAGCAACGCATTGTCCCGGAAAGTGCTGCCCGTCTCCTCGACAGGCTCTACGCCCAGGGTACTCTGCGCGACGAGTTCCCAGTCGCCGCCCAGCAAAGCTTCGAGTTCGCGGCGCTTGCCTTCGTTCCCGGTGGCGAGCACCACCCTCACGCGTTCAGCGGTCACCGCTGGACGCGGTCGCGCCAGGCCGCGAGTGCCTGTTCCTGGGTGGTCATGATGGTCTTGATGCCATCGCCCGCGAGGTCCAGCAGCGCGTGCAACTCGTCGCGGCGGAACGCGTGGCCTTCGGCGGTACCCTGCACTTCGATGAAGGCGCCTGCGTCGTTCATCACGATATTCATGTCGGTTTCTGCGCTCGAGTCTTCGGCGTAATCGAGATCGAGCACCGGAATCCCGTCGAAAATACCAACGGACACCGCGGCCACTTGGCCGTGCACGGGGTCATCGGGCAGGCGGTTGCGGCCAATCATCCACTCGGTCGCCATGCGCAGCGCGACGTAGGCCCCGGAAATGGCTGCGGTCCGCGTCCCACCATCCGCCTGCAGCACGTCGCAGTCGAGCGTAATGGTGTGTTCGCCCAGTGCGCTGAGATCGACCCCGGCGCGCAGCGCCCGGCCGATCAGTCGCTGAATCTCCAGCGTGCGCCCACCCTGTTTGCCGGCGCTGGCTTCGCGGCGCGAACGCGTGTGCGTCGCGCGGGGCAGCATGCCGTACTCCGCCGTGATCCAGCCCTGGTCGCGGCCGCGCAGGAATGGCGGCACGCCCGTATCGACGCTCGCCGTGCACAGCACCCGGGTGTCGCCGAAGACCGCCAGGACGGCGCCTTCTGCATGCGCCGTGAAGTCCGTCGTGAAACTGACCGGGCGCAACTCATCCGGCCGCCGGCCGCTGGGCCGGCTCAAGGCGCTGCCTTCCCGTTGCCTACCCGCACCGCGACTGCAGAGGTATTGTCTGCATACGGGCCGCAGGCCTCGACGGCCTGTTGGCCGAGCATGCGCAACCCGTCATAGAGTTCATCCCCGCTACCCAGGGTCGCACCGATTTCCTCGTCGCCGAGGCCGGACCAGAGTCCGTCGGTACATGCCAGGAGCATGTCGCCCGCAGCGAGCGTCTTCTGCCCGGTAATGGACATGCCCGGCAGGCGCGGGTCGCCACCGAGGCAACACTCCACGAAGTTGCGCATGGGATGGTCGGCAATCTCCGCTTCCGAAATCAGGCCTTCCCGCAACAACAACTCAACGTGGCTGTGGTCGCGCGTGCGTTCCAGCACGCGGGCACCCCGCAACAGGTAAATGCGGCTGTCGCCGACGTGCGCCCAGTAGGCCGCACCATCCTGCACCAGGCACACCGCGCAGGTTGCCCGCGGCCGGGTGTCCATCGACTGCTCGGCACCAATCGCGACCAGGTTCGTGTGGGCACGGCCAATGGCCAGGTGCAGGAAGCCCTGCGGGTCGAAGACCGGCTTCGCCGAGCGCGAAAAGGCCTGGGCGATGGTCTGGCTCGCAACTTCGGCGGCTTTCGCGCCGTCGCTGTGGCCGCCCATGCCGTCCACGCAGATCAACAGGGTCGCACCCTGCTCCGCAACCACGAGCACGCGATCCTGGTTTTCGCTGCGATCACCGATCAGGCTGAGTTCTGCGTGTTCGATCTGCACGCGGCATTCCTAAGCTCGTTGCGTTCCGCCAGTCGTGGTTCAACGGGAGCCGGCGCGCCCGCGTGATGGAGAGTCCAGCGGGCCCTCATTACAATAAGTGTCCCCGGGCGGGGATTCTAGGGCGCAGTGCTCAGTGTTGCATCCGGATTTTGCGTGGCGGTAACGGCGGCCGGGGCCGCGGGAGGACCATCGATGATTCGCAGCATGACCGGATTTGCGCGTGTCGAGCAGCAGCACGAGGGTGTGCGGCTGCGCTGGGAGCTGCGCTCGGTGAACCACCGCTACCTGGACCTGAGCCTGCGGCTGCCCGACGCAGCCCGCAGCTGGGAACCGGAACTGCGCGGCGTGCTGACGGCGAGCCTGGGGCGGGGCAAGGTGGATGCAAGCCTGCAGATGAACGCCGAGCCCGAGGCGGGTGCCCCGCAAACGGTCAACCTGGACGCGGTCCGCCAGGTCGCCGACCACGTGCAGACCATCGCCGGCGAATTGCGGGATCCCGGGCGCATCGATCCATTTACGGTGCTGCGCTGGCCTGGCGTGCTGGAAACGGAAGAGACGGAAACCGAATCGCTGCAGCCCGTCGTGCACGCCGCCCTGGAACAGGCCGTGGCCGAGCTTTCTGCAGCCCGGACGCGGGAAGGGGAGAAAATTCTCGCAATGCTGGATTCGCGCTGCGACGAGATCCTTCGGGGCGTCGCGGCCGTCCGGACCCGCCTGCCGGCCGTGCAGAAAGAACTCCTGGCACGCCTGACGGAACGCATCACGGCATTGGACGTCGAGCCGGACAGCGGCCGCCTGGAGCAGGAACTGGCGCTGCTGGTGCAGAAGATGGACGTCAGCGAGGAACTCGACCGGCTTGAGGCCCACGTAGACGAGGTACGCGGCACACTGGCTAAACCCGAACCCGTCGGCCGACGGCTGGACTTCCTGATGCAGGAGCTCAACCGCGAAGCCAACACGCTGGCATCAAAATCCGCAGACCAGGAAACCACGCGCCAGGCAGTGGACCTGAAAGTGGTCATTGAACAAATGCGCGAGCAGGTACAGAA
>CP070671.1:1169413-1176315 GCA_020351875.1 Chromatiales bacterium
CGAAAAGCGCATGCTGCAGGAGTCCGTGGACGCGCTGCTGGACAATGGTCGCCGCGGCCGCGCGATCACCGGCACGAACCGCCGCCCGCTGAAGTCCCTGGCCGACATGATCAAGGGCAAGCAGGGCCGCTTCCGGCAGAACCTGCTCGGCAAGCGGGTGGACTATTCCGGTCGCTCGGTCATCGTGGTGGGCCCGACGCTCAAGCTGCACCAGTGCGGGCTGCCAAAGAAGATGGCCCTGGAGCTGTTCAAGCCCTTCATTTTCGGCAAGCTGCAGTTGCGCGGCGAAGCGACCACCATCAAGGCCGCGAAGCGCTTGGTCGAGCGTGAAGGCGCCGAGGTATGGGACATCCTGGAGGAGGTCATCCGCGAGCACCCGGTGTTGCTGAACCGCGCCCCGACCCTGCACCGCCTGGGCATCCAGGCCTTCGAGCCGGTGCTGATTGAGGGCAAGGCGATTCAGCTGCACCCGCTCGTCTGCACGGCCTTCAACGCCGACTTCGATGGTGACCAGATGGCGGTGCACGTGCCGCTGTCGCTGGAAGCCCAGCTCGAAGCCCGCGCGCTGATGATGTCGTCGAACAACATCCTGTCGCCGGCGAACGGTGACCCGATCATCGTGCCGTCGCAGGACGTCGTGCTGGGTCTCTACTACATGACGCGCGAGCGCGTGAATGCGCGCGGCGAAGGCATGGTGTTCAGCGACGTGAAAGAGGTACACCGGGCCTACGAGAACCGGCTGGTGGACCTGCAGGCTCGTGTGAAGGTGCGTTTCAACCTGGCCGAGGCCAGCGAAGACGGTGAGATCACCCGCTCCCGCCAGCTCGTGGAGACCACCGTTGGCCGGGCATTGTTATGGGACATCCTGCCCGACGGCCTCAGCTTCGACCTGATCAACCAGCCGATGACCAAGAAGGCCATCTCGGGGTGCATCAATGCCTGCTACCGGCAGGTGGGGCTGAAGAAGACCGTGGTCTTTGCCGACCAGCTGATGTACACCGGTTTCGGTTACGCGACGCGTGCCGGCGTTTCCATTGGTGTCAACGATATGGTCGTGCCGCACGAGAAGAGCAAGATTCTCGAAGGCGCAGACGAAGAAGTGAAGGAAATCCAGGAGCAGTATGCGAGTGGCCTGGTGACGAACGGCGAGCGCTACAACAAGGTGGTGGACATCTGGTCGCGCACCAACGAGCAGGTCGCCAAGGCGATGATGGAGAAACTCGGCACCGAAAGCGTGACGGATGCGTCCGGTGCAGAAGTGAAGCAGGATTCCTTCAACTCCATCTTCATGATGGCCGATTCCGGCGCGCGTGGTTCGGCGGCGCAGATTCGCCAGCTCGCCGGCATGCGGGGCCTGATGGCAAAGCCCGACGGGTCCATTATCGAGACGCCCATTACCGCGAACTTCCGCGAAGGCCTGGACGTGCTCCAGTACTTCATCTCGACCCACGGCGCCCGCAAGGGTCTCGCGGACACGGCGCTGAAAACCGCCAACTCCGGTTACCTGACCCGCCGTCTGGTCGACGTGGCGCAGGATCTGGTGGTCACTGACGAGGATTGCGGCGCTGCGACCGGCCTGGTGATGTCGCCCATCGTCGAAGGCGGCGACGTAGTCGAGCCCCTGCGCGAACGCGTGCTGGGCCGGGTACTGGCCGAAGACATGACCCGGCCGGGTACCGACGAGGTCCTGATTCCGGCGGGCGTGCTGCTCGATGAGCAAGGCGTGCAGACGCTGGAGGATAACAGCGTCGACCAGGTCATCGTGCGTTCACCAATCACCTGTGAAACCCGCTACGGCGTGTGTGCGCAGTGCTACGGGCGCGACCTCGCGCGCGGCCAGCGCATCAATATCGGTGAGGCTGTTGGCGTGATTGCCGCGCAGTCCATCGGTGAGCCTGGCACGCAGCTGACCATGCGTACCTTTCATATCGGTGGTGCGGCTTCCCGGTCGGCAGCCGCCAACAGCGTCGAGGTGAAGCGCGATGGTGAACTGCGCCTGCACAACATCAAGACGGTGGAAAACGACGATGGCAACCTGGTGGCCATCAGCCGTTCCGGTGAAGTGGGCGTGATCGACGACCATGGGCGCGAGCGTGAGCGCTACAAGCTGCCCTATGGTGCGGTGATCTCCGGGCGTGACGGCGACAAGGTTGGTGCCGGCTCCATCGTGGCCACCTGGGACCCCCACACTCACCCGGTGGTGGCCGAGGTCGCGGGCAAGCTGCAGTTCCAGGATTTCGTCGACGGCGTGACTGTCGAAGAGAAGATCGACGAGATCACGGGCCTGTCGAGCATCGTGGTCATGGATCCGAAGCAGCGCGGGACGGCCGGCAAGGATCTGCGTCCCACCGCGAAGCTGGTCGATGCGAAAGGCAAGGAAATCTGCTTCCCGAACACGGACATACCAGCCGTGTACGCGCTGCCCCCGGGCGCCATCGTGGTCATGACCGACGGTTCTGCCGTGAAGGTCGGCGACGTGATTGCGCGTATTCCGCAGGAAAGTTCCAAGACCCGTGACATTACGGGCGGCCTGCCGCGGGTCGCGGACCTGTTCGAGGCCCGCAAGCCGAAAGATCCGGCCATCCTGGCCGAGCACAGCGGCACCGTGAGCTTCGGCAAGGAGACCAAGGGCAAGCGCCGCCTGGTCATCACCGACGCACAGGGCGAGAAGCACGAAGACCTGATTCCGAAGTGGCGCCACCTGAGCGTGTTCGAAGGTGAGCAGGTCGAGCGGGGCGAGGTCATCGCCGAAGGCGAGCCGAACCCTCACGACATCCTGCGCCTGCAGGGCGTGGAGCCGCTGGCCAATTACCTGGTGCGCGAGATCCAGGATGTGTATCGGCTGCAGGGCGTGAAGATCGACGACAAGCACATCGAGGTCATCATTCGGCAGATGTTGCGCAAGATCGAGATCGACGCGCCGGGCGACACCACCCTGCTGCCGGGCGAGCAGATCGAGAAGGCCCGCCTGCTGGAGCTGAACGAGACCAAGGTCGCCCAGTCGCAGGAACCGGCCACTCACGAGCCGCTGCTGCTGGGTATCACCAAGGCTTCGCTGGCGACGGAATCCTTTATTTCGGCCGCGTCCTTCCAGGAAACCACGCGGGTGCTGACCGAGGCCGCCGTGAAGGGGCTGCGGGATGAGCTCCGGGGGCTGAAGGAGAACGTGATCGTGGGCCGCCTGATCCCGGCCGGTACCGGCTTCAGCTACCACGCCGAGCAGCGGCGCACCCGCGAGCAGGAGTTGTCGGAGGAGCTGCGCGGCCTGGAAGAGGCGGTGGAGGCCGAGCAGGCCGCCGCTGCCGCTGCCGAGGCCGAAGCTGCGATCGAGGCCGAGCCGGAACAGACCGCATCGGAATAAGCCGGTGCCGGGCGGCCGCCGGCCGTCCGGCACCTTGCTTGACTGGTGTTTGGCCGCAACCTAGAATTCGCGGTCCCGCGCGGGGGTACCCGGCCGAAGGCCGGAAAATCAAGGATTTAGGGGCGCCTGCCGCGTCGCGCCCGATAGCCCGGATGGCGGATCTCCCCCTGGGGAGCCCGCATGCGGGCTGATGTTTTTTTGTAGCTGGCAATTCGAAGAGAACTACATGTCGACGGTCAATCAGCTGGTCCGCAAGTCGCGCAAGACCAAAACGGTTAAGAGCAACGTGCCGGCGCTGGATAGCAGCCCGCAAAAACGCGGCGTCTGCACCCGCGTCTATACCACCACGCCGAAGAAGCCGAACTCGGCACTTCGCAAGGTGGCCCGCGTGCGCCTGACCAATGGCTTCGAGGTCACCAGCTACATCGGCGGCGAAGGCCACAATCTCCAGGAGCACTCCGTCGTGCTCATCCGTGGCGGCCGCGTGAAGGATTTGCCCGGTGTGCGTTACCACACGGTGCGCGGCACCCTCGACTGCGCCGGCGTGTCCGACCGGCGCCAGGGCCGTTCGAAATACGGCGCCAAGCGGCCCAAGTAGTCCCCAGCCAACCTATCTAGCGCGAGCCCCATCATGTCCAGACGCTCCCAGGCACCGAAGCGGCAGATCCTGCCCGACCCGAAACACAACAGCGAAATGCTGGCCAAGTTCATCAACATGATCATGTGTGACGGCAAGAAATCCGTCGCCGAGGGCATTGTGTACGGCGCACTGGAGCAGATTTCGTCGCGCACCGGCCAGGGCGAGGACCAGGCGCTGGAGACCCTGGAAACGGCGCTGGACAACGTGAAGCCCGCAGTCGAGGTGAAGTCGCGGCGCGTGGGCGGTGCCACTTACCAGGTTCCGGTCGAGGTACGCCTCACACGACGTACGACCCTGGCCATGCGCTGGGTGATCGACGCTGCGCGCCGGCGCAGTGAAAAGTCCATGGCGCAGCGCCTGGCAAATGAACTGATGGACGCAGCAGACAACCGTGGCGCCGCTGTCAAGAAGCGGGAAGACACGCATCGTATGGCCGAGGCCAACAAGGCCTTCTCGCACTACCGCTGGTAGGCGCGGTCGCGCTAGCCAGACCCAGGCAGACAAGGACGCAGACCGTGGCAAGGACTACCCCCATCGAGCGGTATCGCAATATCGGCATCATGGCTCACATCGATGCCGGTAAAACGACGACGACCGAGCGCATTCTTTTTTACACCGGTGTCTCGCACAAGATCGGCGAGGTGCACGATGGTGCCGCGGTGATGGACTGGATGGAACAGGAGCAGGAGCGCGGCATCACGATCACGTCTGCTGCCACGACCTGTTTCTGGAAGGGTATGGACCAGCAGTACCCGGAGCACCGGATCAACATTATCGACACCCCGGGGCACGTGGACTTCACGATCGAGGTCGAGCGCTCACTGCGCGTGCTGGACAGCGCGGTGGCCGTGTTCTGTTCGGTGGGCGGCGTGGAGCCCCAGTCCGAAACGGTCTGGCGCCAGGCCAATAAGTACGCCGTGCCGCGCATGGCCTTCATCAACAAGATGGATCGCGCCGGCGCCGACTTTTTCCGCGTGGTCGAGCAGATCAGGACCCGCCTCGGCGGCAATCCCGTGCCGATCCAGATCCCGATCGGTGCCGAGGACAATTTCGAAGGTGTGGTCGACCTGATCCGGATGAAAGCCATCCGCTGGGATCAGGATACGCAGGGCACAACCTTCCACCTGGAAGACATTCCGGCCGAGCTGCAGGCCACCGCCGACGAGTGGCGGGAAAAGATGGTGGAGGCGGCTGCCGAGGGCGATGAAGAGTTGCTCGACAAGTACCTGGAGACCACCGAACTTTCCGAAGAGGAAATTCGCCGTGGTCTGCGCCAGCGCACCCTCGACAACCAAATCGTGATCACGATGTGCGGTTCGGCCTTCAAGAACAAGGGCGTGCAGGCCATGCTGGACGCTGTGGTCGATTTCATGCCGTCGCCCATCGATGTGCCGCCGATCAAGGGTATCCTGGAAGACGAGACCGAGGGTGAGCGCAAGCCCGACGACGACGAGCCTTTCGCCGCCCTGGCTTTCAAGATCGCCACGGACCCCTTCGTCGGCAACCTGACGTTTTTCCGTGTCTACTCCGGCGTGCTCAGTTCCGGGGACACGATCTACAACTCGGTACGTGGCAAGCGCGAGCGCATTGGCCGAATTCTGCAAATGCACTCGAACGAACGCGAAGAGATCAAGGAAGTGCGCGCCGGCGACATTGCCGCGGCCGTGGGCCTGAAAGACGTGACCACCGGCGACAGCCTGGTGGACCAGAAGAACGTGATCACGCTGGAGCGCATGGAGTTCCCGGAGCCGGTGATCTCAGTGGCCGTGGAGCCGAAGACCAAGAGCGACCAGGAAAAGATGGGCCTGGCGCTGCAGAAGCTGGCGAAGGAAGATCCTTCTTTCCGCGTGCATACGGACGAGGAATCCGGCCAGACGATTATTTCCGGCATGGGCGAGCTGCACCTGGACATCATCGTCGACCGCATGCGGCGCGAGTTCAAGGTGGAGGCCAATGTCGGCAAGCCGCGCGTGGCCTACCGAGAGACCATTCGCAAGATCGTGGAGCAGGAAGGCAAGTTCGTTCGCCAGTCCGGCGGCCGCGGCCAGTACGGCCACGTCTACATCCGCATCGAGCCCACGGAGGCCGGTGAAGGCTACGAGTTCCTCGACGAGATCGTCGGCGGTGTAGTGCCGCGCGAGTACATCCCGGCCGTGGACAAGGGCATACAGGAACAGATGCAGAATGGCGTGCTGGCCGGCTTCCCTGTCGTGGACGTGAAAGTCGCACTGTACGACGGCTCGTATCACGACGTGGACTCCAGCGAAATGGCGTTCAAGATTGCCGGTTCCATGGCCTTCAAGGACGGCGTCCGCAACGCCAGTCCCGTGATGCTCGAGCCCATCATGAACGTGGAAGTGGTCACGCCCGACGATTACATGGGCGACGTCACCGGTGACCTGAATCGCCGCCGCGGCATGTTGCAGGGACTCGATGAATCACCGGCCGGCAAGATCATCAAGGCCGAAGTGCCGTTGTCCGAGATGTTCGGCTACGCCACCGACTTGCGCTCCATGTCGCAGGGGCGCGCCACCTACTCCATGGAGTTTGGCAAGTACTCCGAAGTACCGCCGAATGTTGCTGAAGCTGTCATTAAGCAAGACTGACCGTTACGGAGAAAAAGACCGATGTCGAAGGAAAAGTTCGAGCGTACGAAGCCGCATGTAAACGTGGGGACGATTGGCCATGTTGACCATGGCAAGACGACGCTGACGGCGGCCCTGACGAAGGTGATGGCTGCCAAGCACGGTGGTGAGACGAAGGCCTTCGACCAGATTGACAATGCGCCGGAGGAGCGCGAGCGCGGCATCACGATTGCCACGGCGCACGTGGAGTACGAGTCGGACAACCGGCACTACGCGCACGTCGACTGTCCGGGCCACGCCGACTACATCAAGAACA
>CP070671.1:1176415-1198384 GCA_020351875.1 Chromatiales bacterium
ACGTACCCACGCAGGAGCAGGGGCCGCTGGCCGGCAATCTCACCTTCCTGTCCGAACTCGTGGTGATCCTGGTCATCGGGCTGATCGGCGCCGCGTCCGACAAGCTCGGGCGCAAGCCCATCTGGGCGGGCGCCTTCCTGATCTTCGCGCTCGGCTATTTCGTGTACCCGATGGCGACGACCGTGGAGCAGCTCACGGCCTTCCGGCTGGTCTTTGCGCTGGGTCTCGCCATGAACACCGCGATGCTGCCGTCGGTGATCAACGACTATGCGGTGGAGGAATCGCGCGGGCGCATGGTGTCAGTGTGCTTCATGCTGAACGGCCTGGGCTTTGTGCTGTTGCTCACGCCCTTACGCTTGCTGCTGCCGCTGTTCGAAGACATCAGTGGCGGCGACCCGGTGCAGGCCGCGCGGCTGTGGCTGTGGACGCCGGCCGCCGTGTGCCTGCTGGTCTCCACCGTGCTGATGCTGGGGCTCAAGCGCGGCGCACCCGCCCAGCTGGGCAAGCGCGAGCCGCTGTTGTCCACCCTGAGCGTCGGTTTGCGTGCCGCGAAGCGTATCCGGGTGACGCTGGCCTATGTCGCCGCGATGATAGCGCGCGGCGACATGTCGGTGCTCAGCACCTTCTTCGTGCTCTGGCTCACGCAGCAGGCCATCGCCGGCGGCCTGCCCACCACCGAGGCGAGCACCTACGCGCTGAAGTTCTACATCCTGATCCAGCTCTTTGCGCTGTTGTGGCTGCCGATCCTGGGCATGATCCTCGACCGGATAGACCGCGTGCTCGGCGTGGCCTTCGCCATGTTGCTGGCGGCCATCGGCTACTTCACCCTGTTTCTGATCGAAGATCCCCTGGGGCCGCAGATGTGGCTGGCCGCGGTGCTGGTGGGCATGGGCGAGATATCCGCCAACCTGGCCTCGCTGACTCTGATTGGTTCGGAGGCACCGGAGAAGGGCCGCGGCGCGGTCATCGGCATGTTCAGCCTGTGCGGGGCGCTGGGGATACTCAGCATCGCCAAGTTCGGCGGCATGCTGTCGGGTGTGTACGGCACCATCGCGCCCTTCGTGCTCGTCGCCATCGCCAACACCGTGGTCCTGGTCTTCGCCCTGGTCGTGTATGCCGCGACCCGGCGCACGGCAGCGGCGCAGGCGGCGGTCAGCTAGCAGCCGCCCCCGATCGACAAAACTGTGAAGGCCGTCCACGGAAACAGATCACTGTCCCGTAATTGCCCGCATGAAGCGCCGCCGTGTCTCAGGCATGGGCCAGGGCGTCAGGGCTAAAGCCCCTCCCACACAGTGAGTCGGTGGGAGCGGCTTCAGCCGCGACGGGCTGGTTGAGGTGCCGACTTAGCGGCTGCTGGCCACCGTCCGCTTGCGCTCGACCGCGGGCACGTCGTAGCGGTCCAGGGTCATCACCTTGACCCAGGTGGCGACGAAGTCGTCCACGAACTTCTCGGCGCCGTCGTCGGAGCCATAGACCTCGGCCACCGCGCGCAGCTCGGAGTGCGAACCGAATACCAGGTCCACCGGCGTGGCGGTCCACCGGATTTCGCCCGTCGCGCGATCACGGCCCTCGTAGATGCCTGCCGTGTCAGACGGCGACCAGGCCGCGGACATGCTGAGCAGGTTCACGAAGAAGTCGTTGCTCAGCGTGCCCGGGCGGTCGGTGAACACCCCGTTGGCCGACTGGTCGGTGTTGGCGTCGAGCGCGCGCATGCCACCCACCAGCGCCGTCATTTCCGGGACGGTCAGCGTGAGCATGCTGGCCTTGTCCACCAGCATTTCCGCAGGCGAACGGGAGTTGCCCTCGCCGTAGTAGTTGCGGAAGCCGTCGGCGGTGGGTTCCAGCACGGCGAAGGAGCTCACGTCGGTCTGCTCCTGCGAGGCATCCGTGCGGCCCGGCGTGAAGGGCACCTCAACGTTGTACCCGCCCTGCCTGGCGGCCTGCTCGATGGCGGCAGCGCCGCCGAGCACGATCAGGTCGGCAAGCGACACCTTCTTGTTGCCCGACTGTGCTTTGTTGAAGTCCTTCTGGATACCCTTCAGCTTCTTCAGCACCTTGGCCAGCTCATCCGGGTCGTTCACGGCCCACTCATTCTGCGGCTCGAGGCTGATGCGCGCGCCGTTCGCCCCGCCGCGCCTGTCGGTGCCGCGGAAGGTCGAGGCCGAGGCCCAGGCGGTGCGGACGAGTTGCGGCACGGTCAGCCCGGAGTCGAGGATCTCGGCCTTCAGGTCGGCGGCATCGTCGGCGTCAATCAACTCGTAGTCAGCCGCGGGGACCGGATCCTGCCAGATCAGGTCTCCGCCCGGCACTTCGGCGCCGATGTAACGCGCGCGTGGGCCCATGTCGCGATGAGTCAGCTTGTACCAGGCCTTGGCGAAAGCCAGCTCGAACTCTTCCGGGTTGTCCCGGAAGCGCAGCGAAATCTCGCGGTAAGCCGGGTCCTCCTTCAGTGACAGGTCCGTCGTCAACATGATCGGTGCATGGCGCTTGGACGGATCGTGGGCATCCGGTACGAGAGTGGATGCGGCTCCGTTAGCGGGAATCCACTGGGTAGCGCCTGCGGGGCTCTTGACCTGCACCCACTCATAGGTGAACAGGTTGGTCAGAAATTGTGTAGTCCAAACGGTCGGGTTTCCAGTCCACGCACCTTCCAGGCCGCTGGTGATGGTGTCCCCGGCTTTGCCCGAACCACACTTGTTGTCCCAGCCAAAGCCCTGCCGCTCGATGGCAGCGGCAGCGGGTTCCGGTCCTACACACTCGGCAGACACGGCGCCGTGGGCTTTACCGAAGGTGTGACCGCCGGCGATCAGTGCCACGGTCTCTTCGTCGTTCATCGCCATGCGGCCAAAGGTTTCGCGGATGTCCCGGGCGGCGGCCACAGGATCGGGGTTGCCGTTGGGCCCCTCAGGGTTCACGTAGATCAGGCCCATCTGCACGGCCGCCAGCGGATTGGCGAGTTCGCGGTCGCCGCTGTAGCGCTCGTCGGCGAGCCACTCGCCCTCGGGTCCCCAGTAAACCATGTCGGCTTCCCAGTCGTCCTGGCGCCCGCCGGCAAACCCGTAGGTCTTGAAGCCCATGGATTCCAGCGCCACGTTACCCGTGAGCACCATCAGGTCGGCCCACGAAAGCTTGCGGCCGTATTTCTGCTTCACCGGCCACATCAGGCGCCGTGCCTTGTCGAGGTTGGCGTTGTCGGGCCAGCTGTTCAGCGGCTCGAAACGCTGCTGGCCGCCGGCGGCGCCACCGCGGCCGTCACCCACACGGTAGGTGCCCGCGCTATGCCAGGCCATGCGAATGATGAACGGCCCGTAGTGGCCGTAGTCGGCGGGCCACCAGTCCTGGGACGTGGTCAGTGTGTCCTCGATGTCTTTCTTCACAGCTTCGAGATCGAGGGTCGCGAACTCCGCCGCGTAGTTGAAGTCGTCACCCATGGGGTTGGACTCGGCACCGTGCTGGCGTAGTGGCCCCAGGTTCAGCTGCTCGGGCCACCAGAACTGGTTGGATTTCGGTTCACCCTGCGTGAACGCGGGGCTCGACAGCGCCACCGATGACGTCGCCACCGCCAACGCAGCGAGTAAAGTGAGTGTTTTTCTAGACATTAGTTTTCTCCCCATGCTGTGTCACGCAATCGATTGAACTGCCCGCCAGAATCTTCTCACGAGTGCGGTCGGGGTGCTACCGGCCCGAAGGCCAGCTGACCGAGGGGCTCGCTTTCCTTCCTGGTCTTACTCCAGGTCCCGGAACTTCTGGTCGAGATCGAACCTGGGCGAGGTCACGTAACGTTCCATGCCCTGCAGCCGGTGGTCCAGTTCGCGAAACTTGCGGCGTATGTCGTCGCAGGTGAAATGCGGGTCGCGCCGCACCGAGCGCCAGAATGCCTCTTCGCCCTCGCTTTCGTATAACCCGGTGGGCTTGCGCGGCAGCAGCACGGCGGCGGCAATGTAACTGAAGACCACGGCGGGCATCGCAAACAAACAGCTCAGGATGACTATCCACCGCAGGACCCTGACGCTGACGCCGAAGTAGTCGGCGATCCCGGCACACACGCCGGCCAGCACGCCGTGCTCGACGTCCCGATAGAGTCGGCGCGGGTTGGGCTCCTGGCGTGGGGCTGCGTTCATGCCTGGTTCCTCCATCCCTTGACGTTGTCATCCAGGATCGCCTCCAGCGTAACGACGCGTTTTTCCATCGCCTGCGCCGTCTTCCAGAGGTCCTCGAGCAATTGCGCTTCGTCGGCCGACAGTCCCTTCGACAGTTTCCACTTGGTGACGTAGTGACTCACGATCCAGATGGGCGCCACGATGGTCAGCGCGATGATCCATACGATGTCAGGCATGTCGTGTTGCTCCGGTTCGGTACTGTGGCGCCCGCGCCGAGGGGCGAGGTGCATTAACCATCGGCTTTCGCACCGCCGGCGTTCAGGCGCTGTTTCAGTTCATTCAGCGCCTGTTCCACTTTTTCTTCGCCCTCGAGATTGCGGATCTCCCGGCGCAGGTCGGGCCGCTCGCCGAGGTCATAGGCTTCCACCCGGCCCTCGACGTTTTCGATCTTGCGCTCGAACTTCTCAAACCGCATCAGCGCATCGTCGACCTTGGGCTGGTGCAGTTGTTCACGCACGCGCAGGCGGTGGTTACTGGTCTCGTGTCGTGTCAGCAGCGCTTTCTGCCGGGCTTTGGCGTCGGCGAGTTTTTCCTGCAGGCGGACGATGTCGCTGTTCAGGCGCTCCAGCCCGTCGTCCACTTGCGTGAGCTGCTCGGCAAGGCCGGCAGCAACACGTTCCACCGCGGCTTTTTCGTGCAGTGCTGCCTTGGCCAGGTCGTCGCGGCCTTTCGTCACGGCGAGCTCAGCCTTCTGTTCCCAGTCCTGCGCCTCGGCGCGGATGGCGGCGAGCTTGCGGCTATCCGTTTTCTTGTCGGCGATGGCGCGGGCGGCGGCCGAGCGCACCTCGACCAGGGTGTCTTCCATCTCCTGGATCATGAGGCGCACGATCTTTTCGGGGTCCTCGGCCTTCTCCAGCATCGCATTGATGTTTGCGTTAATGATGTCACTCATGCGGGAAAAGATGCCCATGCTGCTGATCCTCTGTTCGGGGGTTCGGGTCACAACAGACATTGCAGGGATCGTGCCAGCCGGCCGGGAAAGCTCTAAGCCACTGAAATTGATGCAGAAAACCTGGGAACCCCTCTCGCTCTGGGCCGGCCCGAGCTGGTGATTTCTGCTATTCTGTATCGGGACTAGCCAGAAAGTAGCGTAATTCACCAATGCCCACGCCGATCTCGGACACCACGCCCATCATCGGGGAATCCCCGGCCTTCGTCGCGATGCTGGAAGACGTGTCGCGGGTGGCGGCCCTGTCGAAGCCGGTGCTGATCATCGGTGAACGCGGCACCGGCAAGGAACTCGTCGCGACCCGCCTGCACTATCTATCGCCGCGCTGGGACGAGCCCCTGGTGAAGCTGAACTGCTCGGCCTTGACTGAGAGCCTGCTCGAGTCGGAGTTGTTCGGCCACGAGGCGGGCTCGTTCACCGGCGCGACGCGGCGGCATATCGGCCGGTTCGAGCGCGCCGACGGCGGCACCCTGCTGCTCGACGAACTGGCCACCATCCCGATGCGCATGCAGGAAAACATCCTGCGGGTGATCGAGTACGGCGAGTTCGAACGCGTGGGCGGGTCGGAAACCGTGCAGGTGGATGTGCGCATCCTGGGCGCGACCAATGCGGATCTGCCGCGTCTCGCGCGGCAGGGAAAGTTCCGCGCCGACCTGCTCGATCGCCTGGCCTTCGACGTGGTGAATGTGCCGCCGCTGCGCCACCGTCGCGAGGACATCCTGGTCCTGGCCGAGCATTTCGCAATCAACGTGATTCGCGAACTGGAGCGGGAATATTTCCCCGGCTTCACCACGGAGTGCACCGAGCAACTGCTGGCCGACCGCTGGCCCGGCAACGTGCGCGGCCTGAAGAATGCCGTGGAGCGTTCGGTGTATCGCAGCAGCGATCCCGAAGCGCCCATCGATCGCATCGTGTTCGATCCCTTCGCCACGTCGTTTCGCAGTGCCGGCGACACCGCACTGCCGCCGGAGGGCGAGGGCGAGCGGGCAGAGGCACCGCCGCCCGCCGCTGCGCCCGTTGCGGAACTGCCCACCGATCTGAAGGGCGAGGTCGCCACCCTGGAACAACGCCTGATCGACCAGGCCATGCAGGCCAGCCGCTACCGCCAGCCGCAGGCTGCGGAACTGCTGGGCCTGACCTACAACCAGTTCCGGGGCATGCTCCGCAAATATGACCTGGTGGAACGCTACGGTCGCGCGCGCGGCGGGTGAGAGTCGCGCGATAGCTTTTCTCCGCTAGCCGTCAGGCGACGCCCTGCAGCCGATCGGCAATTTCGCGGGCTGAAGTCGGTGGCGGCAAAGGCTGGCCGTCGCGAAGATGAATTTCGACGATCTCCTCGACAATCTGGCAGAGTTCATCGAAGACGGCATGCTCATCGTCTCCGTGACAGCCGCCGAAAGTGAGTCCGGGCGCCATGCCTACATAGCACTGGTCTTCTTCCGACCACTCCACGATCTTTGCGTAGCGAGCGCTGGGTTTCATTTCTTTACCTTCGCGAGTGCCTGGCTGACTTTGCGAACCTGGTAAGGTTTTGCGTCATCCCCTAGTTTGCCGGAAATCGTTACGCTGATCGACAGATCAGGAAGCACATAGTTCCGATGATTCCCGCGGCCGCCCCGGTTCTTGAACCCGGCTCGCTCGAGCTGGGCGATGAGTTCTCGAATCTTCGGCGGCACACGCAGGATGCTGCGCCGCGCCGCCAGCCGGCGACATGCGTTAATCTGCTGCGTTCGTAGCGTTGAGTAGGCTAGTGTCCCTTCGTGGAGGATTCGCCATGAAAACCACTACTGATAACAGGCCGGCCGTGTCGCGCCGCACCTTTATGCACGGCGCCGGGGCTGCCGTGATTGCCGTGAGTCTGCCCGGCTGGGCGCCGGCGCGCGCAGGCGGTCAGGGTGCGGCACCCGCCGCCGCCGGCGGCACCATCAAAGTCGGCGACTTCACCGTCAACCGCATGGGCTACGGGGCGATGTGGCTCACCGGCGACGGCATCTGGGGTCCGCCCGAAGACCCGGCGGGCGCCAGGGCCGTGCTCCGGCGCGCCTACGAACTGGGCGTGAACTTCATCGATACGTCCGACGCCTACGGGCCGAACGTGAACGAGGAAGTGATTGCCGACGCGCTGCATCCCTACCCCGACGACCTGGTGATTGCCACCAAGGGCGGCTTTACCCGCGGTGGACCGAACCAGTGGACGCCGGACGGCCGCCCGGAACACCTGCGCGCCGCGTGCGAAGCGAGCCTGAAACGCCTGCGGCTGGATGTCCACCACGTGTATCAGTTGCACGTGCCGGACCGCAACGTACCGTTGGAGGACTCCATCGGTGAGCTCGCCCGGCTGCAGGAAGAAGGCAAGATCCGGCACATCGGGGTGTCGAACTTCACCCTCGAGCAATTGCGCCTGGCGCAGGGCCTGGTCGACGTGGTCTCCATGCAGAACCGCTACAACGTGGCGATCCGCGACTCGGACCCGGTGCTCGCGGCGTGTGAAGAAGACGGTATCGTGTTCATCCCGTGGGGGCCCCTGGCGCAACGCAACGAACGCGGTACCGACGCGATGGCGAAGCTCGATGAGCTGGCCGACGAGCGGGGCATCAGCGTCTACCAGACGGCCCTGGCCTGGTTGATGACGCGCTCAGCGGCCATGCTGCCGATCCCCGGCACGAGTTCCATCGAGCACCTCGAAGAAAACATCGCCGCGGCCGGCCTGCGCCTGAGCGAGGCCGAGATGGCCGCGCTGGGTTGAGCCCGCAGTCCGTCCCCCACCCGGTTGGGACTAAGATGGGTGTCCGGCAATGCTTGATCCAGGGGGCTGTCATGACCGGATTGCATCGTTACCCACGCGTGCCTTTTCTTGCTGCCGTCGCCAGCCTGTCGCTCGCCGTGGTCACGCTCACGGGCTGTTCGTCGGAAGAAGACGAGCCGCCCGCCGCTGCCATGGACGATGCGCCCGTGACGGTCGTGCCCAACAACCTGCCCGGTGCCCCGGCCGCGGTGGTGGTACCCAACAGCCCGGCGCCGGCCGCGGGTAACGCCGATTGCTGCAGCTGTGCCGTGGTCGACGGCCAGACCTTCGCAGACCCGCGGCTGCCGTGCCTGTTCGATTACCCGGTGAGCTGGGCAAGCACGGTGGGGGATGACGGGGCGCTGCTCAGTGCCGTCGCCGGCCCGCCGCCCCAGTCGTGCGGAACGATCTGCCCGAACGGTACGCCCGCCATGACGGTTAGCTATGGCACACGGTACGACTCCAACGCGGACGAGATGCTGCGGATCTGGCCGATGGCGATGCCCGTCGTCGGTAACGCCCGCTGCGGGGAGGGCACGGTGCAGTTCTTCAGCCCACCCGGCGCGGATGAGACTGGGCTCCTCGGCGGCGTGAAGTTCTATGTGCAGCTGGACGGCAAAAAGTACGGCGGCGCGGCAACCTTTACCTGCGGTGAACCGGGCGGCTGGCTGCGCTTGCGCGACATGTTTATCGAGTCATTTCGGGACAACCCGAGTTCAAATTTCCCCGACGGCTAGCAATGATAATTGGGGCGTAGCACCATACTATTCTGCCGGCCGACGCTCGTTTTCGAGGTATTCCCGCAAAGCCTTGTTCACGGATTCCGAGTCCGGAAAGGATTCCTGCAGGTCCCGATCGATCAAGACAACGTTGGTCCCTCCGTCGTCACCATGCGGCCCGCACTCTAGTCCACGACGATGAAAATCACTTCGCCGCCGCGGTACACGCGCTCGTAGCGAATGCCGTCGCACATGTAATAGGTGATCGTGTCGATGATCACAGTCGAAAAGCCGCAATTCATGCTGCTCCACGTCGCCATCGAGATATAGGCGCCCGCCCGCCAGCGGTCCTCGTAATACTCCTGCCGGTCCTCGTAATAGTCCTGGCGATCCTCGTAGTAATCCTGGCGGTTATCCCGGATTTGATCGGCCCGTTCCTCGTCAACGGTGATGCTCGAGCCGGCATCCGGGTCCTGCGGCCTCGTCAGACTGGTGTCGGCGTCCCCGGGCCTTGTCCGGCTGGTGCCCGGGTCCGGGTCGCGAGGCGCGGTGCGGCTCATGTCGCGATCATAGTCTCCGGGTCCGCCCAGGCGGTTGCCCGGGCCCGGGTCGCCGCCCCGGCTCAGGCTCCTGTTCCCGCCGAGATCCCGGGACATGCCCCGATTCGGGGCGGGGCGCGGCCGATTCATGCGGGGTCTCGCCCGCGAGCGATTGAAGGCGCCGCTGGCGGCCGGGCCACCGCGCATCATGCGGTGCCCGCCGCCAATGCGACCGCCGCGCCGGGCCTCCGCGAAATCCACCGCGAGCAGGCAAATCACGGCGGCGGCCGCCAGGCTGGTTACCACTCTGCTCGTGGTCACTCTCATGACGCATCCTCCTGCTCTGCAGCGGGCGGCGGCAGGTAAAAACGAATCTGTTCCGCATCGGCGGGCGGCCGGAAATCAAGCCGGGCTGCGGTGGCCTCGGGTGCCATATTCCACTCGACGAACTGCGCGCGGTACTGGGGTTCGCCCGGTTCCTCCTTGTAGGTAATCACGATTCGTTTCAGCACCGGCTGGTCGCCCGTCGTGATCCACATCTGGAAATCCGTGTAGTCGTTGCGCATCAGCAGGTGGTCGCAGACGACGCCAGATACCACGGTCTCGCCAAGGTCGAGCGCACCGATGAGATTCGCCGTGACTCTGTCGTACACATCCGTTACCAGCAGGTCGGCCAGCGGCGCATTCATGCTCAGCTCGACCACGGCGAATTCAATGCTTGCGCCCAGGTCGTCGGGCTGGTCCGCAGTGGCGTAGACGTTCTCGTCCGGATCGAACATCCAGATGTTCTCGCTATCGAACAAGAGCACGCCGCGCACGCCGTCGCGTCGTTCCCCGTCCATGCGCAACCGGTTCGGCCGCGACACCAGCACTTTGCGCGTGCCGCCGAACTCCACCTTCATGCCCGACGGCTGCACCACGTCATAGGACGATTCGGCGTGGTAGGAATACTCCTCGGAAGAGGCGATGTAGTCGGCCATGCGCTTGAAAATCTGCAGGGCCTCGGCCTCGATGGCGGGGTTATCGGTTGCCTCTGCAACCGTGTCGCCTGGTTGAACGGCCGTCTCGTGCTCCGTGGCCGCTCCCGGCGCGGCGACCATGCACATCATCGGCAACATAACGGGAATCCTGCCGCGCAATTTCATTGGTATCTCCCGGGCGGGCGAGTTCATGGTTCGAAGCTCGACCAGCATAGTCCCTTGCGGGCCACATAGGGGGAAACGGCGGAAAAGGTGCCGGGTCTAAATTCCCCACGGAAAATAAACCCGGCACCTTTTTCTTTTTCCCTCAGAAGCTCTCTTGGATTGCCCGCAACGCCCAGGACGGCACATCCCCGACATCCTCCGGAGAGTTTGACCACGGGCTCGGCTGCTTCGCGAGTGCCCGCCCGGCGTCGAAGGCGCTTCGCATTTGCACCGGGTCGAAGGCGAGCGGGTCGTTACCAATGTCTACATCCTGGGGGATGGCCACCAGGTTGAAGTTGTAACCCAGCAGCTTCGTTCCAAAGTAGGTCCGCGTCACGGCGGTCTGCATCGACTGATCCATCATCACGCCGACCGTGGTCGCCGCGATCTTTCCCAGTGCCCGCCGCAGGGCCTCCGGTGGATGCGTGAGACGGCCGTTGCTGATCAGGTACACGTTGCCGGGGCCGTGTAGCGGTGGGTCCGGTCGGTTCGTGCCGCCCATGCCCACGACCACCACGTTGGACCTGGCCGCGCCGTCGACAAACAGGTGGCCGTCGATCTCGACCGGGGGAAAGACAATCGGGAATGAGGCGGAGGCGAGCAGCACGTCTCTGTAGAGCTCTATATCCCCGGCTTTGGCGATCAGCGACATGTTCCAGACCCAGGTCTGGGCGAAGTCGACATTGGTGGTACCGACGACCAGCAGCCGATCGTCATCGTAGGCAGCCGCGACGCGTGCCAGGGTTTCCGGAGTCACGTACCGGGCGATCAGCTCGCGGAGAGGCGCGGTATCCTTCAGGGCATCGGTGCCCGTAAGAATTCTCGTGAGCCCACGGTTCTTGTAGACATCGTCACTGGTGATCCGGGTGTACATCTCCTCCAGCTTGGCATCGTCTTCAGGCGTGCCGAGTAGCGCATGGGTGGCGAGGAGCGCACCGGTGCTGACGCCGCCGACAATGTCGAACTCTGGTCGCGTGCCGGCCTCGCGCCAGCCGATCAGGAAGCCCGCACCGAAGGCGCCGTTCTGGCCGCCGCCGGACAGGGAGAGAATGTTCAGTGCATGGCCGCGCTTGCGTTCCAGGTGGCGGGTGAGGTTGTCGCCGGGAGTCGCCGTCGCCTCGGCGTAGATCGGCGACGGTCGGGACGGATCGAAGGGGTCAAAGCCGTTGGGCAGCGTAGCGAACACCGGCTCCTTGTCCGACAGCTCGCGTTCAGGCGGTGCAGCGCACCCCACGGCCAGTAACACAATCGTGATAAGAAGCAGTTTCGTTTGTTGCATGACCCAACTCGTCGCAAGGCTAAAAAACGATCCGCGAGGCCGATTCTTCAGACCTTCGCGAAGCCCGAGTGTACCCGGCGTAGAAAAATGTGCCTAGAAACAAGAAAAAGAAAAAGGTGCCGGGTCTATTTTTCTGGCCCAACGCGGGCAATAAGCTGCTCGCCGCCTGACCGATGCTTCCGCAGACTGGTGCCTTGGCAGGGGCAGGGAACAGGTCATGGGAAGGCAGCGCCGCGTCTTTGTCCCCGGCTATCCGCACCACGTGGTGCAGCGCGGCCACAACCGCAACGCCGTGTTCGTCGAGCCGGCCGACTACGAGTACTACCTGGCGAACCTCGTCGAGTGGAAGGCCCATTACGAAGTCGCGGTGTATGCCTGGTGCCTGATGACCAATCATGTGCACCTCGTGTTGGCGCCGCGGGTGGAGGGGCAGCCCATCTCGGCCCTGATGCGGCGCCTGGCCGCGCGGCAGGCGCGTTACGTCAATCGCCTGGAGCGGCGTATCGGCACCCTGTGGGCGGGACGCTTCAAATGCAGCATTGTCGATTCTGATGAATATCTGCTTGCCTGTCTGCGCTACGTCGAACTGAATCCGGTGCGCGCAGGCATTTGCCGGCACCCGGCGGATTATCCGTGGAGCAGTTACCGGCAGCGGGTGGGGCTGCCGGGTGAGCACGGTGGGCGCGCGTGGCTGGATGCGGATCCGGTCACGACCGGCTTGGGCGAGACCGCGGCGGCACGCGCAACGGCCTATGCAAAGTTTGTTGCGGCGGAGATCCCCGAGGGCCAGAGCGCCAGGATTCGGGCCGCCGTGCAGCGCAATCAGCTAACGGGCGGCCGCCGTTTTGTCGACGAGATCGAGCGGCGCACGGGCGTGCGGATCGAGTCGCGCGGCCAAGGGCGGCCGGCGGGTAAATGCGGTAAATAGACCCGGCACCTTTTTCGGCACCTTTTTCCATTTCCCGCGTAACACAGCAAGTTTGTGAGCTGCGGCCAGGACCCGCATTGAGCACTGTAGCGACTACGCTACACCTCGGTTATAGTGGATGCAGCTCGAACTGGAGATTTACCGGGCGCGGAACGGCAACGAGCCTTTTCGAACTTGGTACGCAAGCCTGGCTGCGGATCGCCGGGCTTTCGATGCGGTGACCCAGCGGAGGCTCGTGGATTACAGAGTAAGACATCGTGGCAAAGACAACTAAGCACCCATCGCAGCCTTTTTCGGCCGAGTTCGAGCAGCGCCAGAACGAACTGCTGCGCGATCCGAAGCGGGCGGCCGAGTACCTGATGTATGCGTTGCACGATGGCGATGAGATTGACTTTCGCCTGGCGCTGGCAGCCGTCGTGCGTGCACGCACGGTCACCGGGGTGGCCGAGGCCGCCGGCATCCATCGCACAACCTTGCACCGCATGTTGAATCCGGAGAACCGGCCGACGTTCTCCAGCATGTTGAAGGTGCTGGCCGCCTGCGATCTCGACCTGGTGGTGGCGGCCGCGAAAAAGCGGCGGAGTCGGGCAGGGCGCTTGCGCCCGAGCAAGAAATAAACCCGGCACCTTTTCGGCTGGCACCTTTTCGGCTCGACCTAGAACAGGATCCGCGCAAACCCTGGGTAGAACAGCTCGGGCGCCAGTTTCTCCACAGTGGTCGGGCCGGCCGCCTTGGGCACATTCACCAGGTACAGCGGCTCGGTGGTGGCCGCGAGGGAGAAGGGGTCCGGCGAGCCTGTCGCCTCCGCATCCCGCGGCAGCACGCGGGATACCACGACGAACCAGCCCGCATCGGACAGCACCAGCGCGCGGCGGCGCTCGGCCTTCATCCCCAGATCGATCAGCAGGTGGGCCAGCTGGGAGCGGCCGTCGTTGATCTGCATGAGCAGGACAAGGTCCGCGTCGGCGTCGCGCAGGGTCGTCAAGGCGGGGGTTTCCAGCACCGCGCTAATGATGGACTGCATCGACTCTTCGTCCAGCGGCCGAAACGCCAGCGCCGTGGCATTCGCGTCCGCGCGGGTCACGGCATAGAGCTGCGAGACCGCCAGCGCGCGCAGGCCGAAGGCCAGCAGCAGGCTCACCGCGAACACGCCCACCCAGATGCCGAGCGCCGTGGCACGCGGCAGCGGCCGCCAGGCCTGGCTCTCAACCGGCTTGCGGAACGGGTTGAACATCGCCACCCGGGCCAGGTAGGTATCGGTCTCGGGGCCGTAGCGCTTGCGAATGGTTTCTTCCTCGAAACGCGCCAGCATGTAGTAGAGCCCGAGCATCATCAGGAAGGTGACCAGGATGAAGAACCGTGGCCACAGCAGCAGGAAACCGGCACCACCGATGATCAGCATCAGGTACTGCGGGTGCCGCACGCGCCCGTACAGGCCGCCGGTAACGAGCCGCTTCTTGATGAACTTGCCGTAGTAGAGCTGAATCGCGCAGCCGACAAAGCCCAGCAGGCCGACCAGCGCGAGCACGGCGCCGAGCCATTCGAGGTAGCGGAAGGCGGCGATCTTCGTGTGCGCCAGGTGGGGCAGGAAGAACTGCGGTAACCAGGCGGTCAGCGGGCTGGCCTCCAGGCCATGCAGCAGTGGCGTGTAAACACTGTAGAAGTAGGCCGCAAACGGCGTGACCATGATGACCATCTCGAGCGTCGCTGCCGCATACACGAGAATGGGTAAAACCCAGGGCCAGCGGCGGGTGGCGGTGGAGGTCATGGTTGGCGCTCCGTCATCGCTGGCTCAGCCATGAAATGGCGGCGACCCCGCTAGCCGGCCAGCTCGGCCACAAAGGCATCAAAGGTCCGCAATGGGTGGCCAACTGCCTCTTGTGAGGCGGCAATGGCATCGGCATCGGCGACGCCGCCATGCAGCTGTTGGCCGACAAACATCTTCTTCAGTGAATCCAGCAACCAGGGTGGCAGGAAGGCCTCAACAGGCTTGCCCCAATGGTCGACATCATCGCCGCCATAGCGGACGTCGCGACCGAAGTGCTTCGCATACACCTCCGCGGCTCCGGGCC
Source organism: Chromatiales bacterium (assembly GCA_020351875.1). GTDB lineage: Bacteria > Pseudomonadota > Gammaproteobacteria > Steroidobacterales > J054. Next base: position 1,191,031 of record CP070671.1, read on the forward strand.
CGCTGATGGTGTCCGGTCCGTGCAGGTGATAGTCGGCACTGGCGTGGCCTTCTTCAGTTAAAACGCGCACCGCGCAGTCGGCGATGTCGCGGGTGTCGACCCGGTTGTTGCCAATCGAGCCGATGGGCATGGAATAGATGCCGTGTTCCTTAATGACCGGGATGATGGACAGGTCGGTCTGCATGAAAAAGTTGGGCCGCAGAAACGTGTAGTCGGCGCCGCTGTTACGGATCGCTTCTTCGATGGGCAGCTTGGCGCGGTAGTGCGGCACGGCGGGTTCCTTGGCGGGATTGCCCACGGACAGGAACACGATGTGTTTCACTCCGGCGGCCGTGGCTGCTTTCACCGCGTTCAGGCCGCGCGCGGTTTCCGTTTCGCCATTGGAGGTAATCAGGAATAGCTTGTCGACCCCGGCACAGGCCGCATCCAGGCCGTCCCCGGTTTCCAGGTCGCCGATGACACCCTCAACGCCGTCTGGCAATTTGGCGAGGTTTTCTTCCGAGCGGCTTAACGCACGCACCGACTCGCCTTTGGCGAGTAAGCCGGCAACTGTTGGGCGGCCGACATTGCCGGTGGCGCCGATGACGAGAATGGTCATTTACTTGTAATCCTTGGTCTGACGAACAGGGGTGGCAGGCGGGAATCGCTGCGGGCGCTATTTTGGCATTATCCGCCGGGCTGCGGTCAACGGCGTTGACGGCACAACCGCACAGTGCCTAGCGGCGTGCGAGCAGGGTATCCAGGTGGTTCGCAAAGGCCTGGCGCTCCCGCTGGCTCATGGCCTGGGGTCCGCCGGTATTGACGCCGCTGGCCCGCATCGTGTCCATGAAGTCCCGCATGTTCAGGCGAGCGCCGATGTTTTCCTTCGTATGCAGTTCGCCGCGGGGGCTGAGGGCCACGGCTTCCTTCTCGATGACTTCCGCGGCCAGCGGGATATCGCTGGTGATGACCAGGTCGCCGGCCTGCACGCGTTTGACTATTTCGTTGTCGGCCACGTCGAAGCCCGCGGGCACCTGCAGCGTTTTAACAAACCGCGAGCGCGGCACGGTCAGCGGCTGATTGGCGACCAGGGTCGTTTCTGTTTCGGTCCGCTCCGCGGCCTGGAACACGATGTCCTTGATCACGACCGGGCAGGCGTCTGCATCAACCCAGATTTTCATGGTGCGTCCTTCCTCCGAACCCACATGAGCCCGGCAAAGCTATCAGGCGTGCGGCGACCATCTGCTTAGGGATTGGAGTCAATGGCAACGCCCGGATTTAGTCGGCGCGAATCTGGCTTGGGCCTCAATAGTTCGTTCCACAACATCCGCGCGAACTTCGCACGGCGCGGGCCGGAGGTATCCCGGTCGGGCGTGATGATCACGTGGTCGGTTTTTTTCGCATCCCGGTCTAACCAGATGCTCCACATGCCGGTGGCTTCATTCGGCACCAGCGAGTAACGCATGTCCGTAACCCGCAACGGGTTGTCGGGGTCCAGCGACAGGAAACCCCGCGAGAACCACGCGAAGCGTTCCAGATCCCTGGCCTGCTGGGAGTCCGGGTCCAGCCAGGGCAGGTCGCGCCCCACCTCCAGCCGGGGGATGAACTCGCCGGGGTACAGCGTCAGTTCGGGTCCCGCCCGGACCGCATCCGTGTAATAGCCAGCTTGAATCTCGTAAATGACTTTCCACAGCAGCAGGTTGCCGAAGCTGGGTTTCACCTCCATGCGCAGGGGCGTATGGCCCCGCTGGGCGGCCAGCTCCGCGCCAGCGGTCGCGACGCGCTGATGCTGGAAGAAGCCGAACCCTTGGTAGATCACAACCCAGCACAGGGCGAGTTGGCCGAAGCGCGGGTTTTTTCTCCACACGCCGGTAATCACCAGCGCCACCAGGGGCAGGGTGAACATCGGGTCGATAATGGAAATGGTGTTCCAGGCAAAGCGCTCGGTGCTGAAGGGCCACAGCAGCTGGGTGCCGTAACTGGTGCAGGCATCCAGCAGGCCGTGGGTGGCATAACCCAGGAAGCAGAACAGGTAGGTGAGCTTGAAACTGAGTTGCCAGCGCCGGGCAAACAGGGTGTAGAACACCGCGGCACAGATCAGCGCGCCAATGGGGATAAAAATCAGCGAATGGGTGAACTGGCGATGAAACTCCAGGTACAGCAGCGGGTCGGTGTCTGAGCGAATCAGGTTGTCGAGATCGGGGGCCATGCCCGCCAGCGCGCCGAACAGGGTGGCAGCCGCGAGGTGGGTTTTCCGGCTGACGGCCTGCGGCACGCTCGCACCGAGGACGCCTTGGCTTATGGGGTCCATGTCAGCAGGTCGACGCAATCATCGCGCGTATCCATTCCCTGGCATTGCCCTCTTGCAATAGACAATGGGCGACGAGCCCTCATCCGAAGCTCGGCGGCCCGCGAAACCGTTGAGATTATCGGCTCTGTTCCCTGATGCACGCAACGCCTTCGCCGGCCGCACGCTTTTCTGGTGCCCGGGCTGCCAGCCGGAGTCAATCGCTTTGTGATCTAGTATCGTTGATCCAGATCCGGACGGTATTGACGAGCTGCCTGCCATGATCATGCATCGCGACATCGACCTGATACCCTGTACGCTGGTCATTGGCCTATTGCTGCTGACCGGCTCGGCTTCATCACTGGATGCGGCGGACCCTGGTCCCGAGGGGGAACCCATGCTCACCGACTTCACCCCGGCTACCCCTGATTTTGGCTGGTATGTGCAGAACGATAACGTGATGGGCGGCCGGAGCGAGGGGGGCTTCGATCAAACACCCGGGGAACTGATCTTCGCCGGCAGCACGAACACCAGGGGTGGCGGCTTCAGCTCGATACGCACGCAAGCCCTGCAGCTGGACTTGTCCAATCATGCCGGCATTCAGCTGCGCCTGAAGGGTGACGGCCGTCGCTATACCTGGCAGTTACAGACCAATGCCCGCTGGCGCGGCCGGCGGATCAGTTACTGGGCTGAATTTGACACCAGCGCGGGCGAATGGAGCACCGTGAACATTCCCTTCTCGCGCTTTTATCCGCAATTCCGCGGCTACAAGCTGGACGGTCCCGAACTTGACCCCGGCCAGATCCGGGAAATGGCGCTGTATATCTACGATAAGAAAGATGGCCCTTTTGAATTGCGCCTGGCCAGCATCAATGCCTATTTGGCTCGCGCGCCCCACTAAGCTTTCGGGGCCGGCTGGATCAGCTGCTTGGCGCCCGGGTAGGTGAAGTCACGCCAGACCTGGATCTTGCCATCCTTGATCAGGAAGTAGCCGGCCACATGGAAGCGCATGCGCGGGACCCGGCTGCCGGGGAAAGGATAGAACTCGTCGATGCGTTCGTTGATCACGACCTGGCCAATGGCGAACTGGCGCTTGTTGATCCATTCGACCTTTTCCAGGCCCTGGAACATGTTGTCGTTGTGCTTGAAAAAGGCCTCGCGACCGACCACCTCATCCATGCCTTCGGTGATCTGGTAGATGATGTCGTCGCTAATGTATTTATCCAGCACGCCGGCATCGCGGGTGGCGTAGTCGGCGACGAAATCGGCCACGAGCTTGTCGTTGGCCTGTTCCAGCGCCGCCTGTTCTTCCTCGCTCAGCAATTCACGCGGGCCCGTGTGGCCGCCAGCCAGGGTGTCCTGCAGGCCGAGCAGGGCAAAGAGCCCTGCGCCCATAAACAGGTCACGACGGTTGATGCGATCTAGGGAGTTGCGGTCTGCCATGGAGCTTTCCGGGTACTGGTTTTGGGCCAAGCATAGCCGCCGTTATCCGGCGGGCGCCAACGTCACAGCGGCTGTCCGGCCCTTGGGCAAATGGCGCTTGCATCCATCGCGATACCTGAAGCTCCTTAGAATGGCGCTGAGCCTGATGTTTCGTGCCCGAACCGCCCCGTTCCAGGCCTGACGCGTTTGCCGCACCCTATAAAGAGAGAAGCGCCATGATAGACCGTAAAGACAAAAAACCTGAGGCGGTGGCGGATCGCCGCGACTTTATTACTGGCGCCGCCGGGCTGGCCGTGGCCGCACTGGGCGCCAGCCAGGCCCAAGCGGGTGCCCACCAGCGGGCCCCGATCAAACTGACTGCGGAGGACAAGACCGCGAAGCCCATCGGCGAGGGGGCGGTGATCCTGGTCACCGGCGCCAACCGCGGACTGGGCCTGGAGTTCACCCGGCAGTATGCCGAGCGGGGCGCGCGCATCATCGCCACCGCGCGCAAGCCGGAGAAAGCCGACGTATTGAACGCGCTGGCGGCCGACAACAAGAACATCACCGTTGAGCAACTGGATGTCACCGATCACGCCGGGATCGACGCACTGGCCGCGCGCTATGTGGACCAGCCCATCGACCTGCTGCTGAACAACGCCGGCATCGGCGGCAATTCGTCGAACCAGATCTTCGGCCGGTTGAATTTTGAGACCTTCGAGCAGGTGATGGCCGTCAACGTGCAGGGCCCCATGAAGATGTGCGAGGCCTTCCGGAAGAACGTGCGGGCCAGCGATCACAAGAAGATGGTGGCCGTGTCGAGCAGCCAGGGCTCCATCGCCAGCGTGGGCTCGCCGATGCTCTACTGGTACCGCGCCAGCAAGGCCGCGCTGAACATGTGCATGGTCAACCTGGCGGCGCAGTTGCAGCGGAGAAAAGTTATCGTCGGCCTCGTCACCCCAGGCGCGACCGCCACGGACTTCATTCCCGAACAGTTCCGCAAGGCGATCAAGAGCATCCAGGAGCCGCCGGTAGCGGCCGCCGACATGATCCGGAACATCGACCGTTTCACCGTCGCGAACACCGGTACCTTCTTCAACTACGACGGCACGATCGTGCCGTGGTGAGGTGCGACTAGCTGGCCGGTACCAAGTACCCTTCAGGACACAACCCAACCCGGTCCCCAGACGAGAGCGACAAAAACATGTCCATATGGCTGAGTAAGAAGCAATTGAAGAAGCTAGCCCCGGCTGAGAGGGTGGGCGGCAGGTCTCCGGTACCCACCCGGATCGTCTCCAATGGCGAGTTCAACCCGCTCCCTCAGACAGACAAGCAGAAGCGGGTGGAGGCACGGATTCAGGCGCTGTCGGATGCGCAAGGCAAGAAGCTGGGACTGGGGCGCCGCGAGTTCCTGAAGTCTGCTTCGGGAATGGCCGCAGCATTCCTGGCTATGAATGAAGTTTTCGGCCCCGTGTTTTCCGTTGCGCAGGCCGAGATTACGGACCCCGATGCCGCAGTCGACCGGAGTGCGAAGCTGGCCGGGCAGTTCATCTTCGACAACCAGCTGCATTTTGTCCGTGACGACTATCAGAACACCGGTTTGCTCGGGCTGGGACAGTTTGCTGCGGAACATTGGAATCCGGCCATGCTCGATGAAATCGGCCTGGAGTTGCGCCGCTACCAGTTCGAAAACTTCATCAAGGAAGTCTATCTCGATAGTGACACGAAGATCGGGCTGATCAGCGGGGCCTCCTTTGATGATCCGGCAACGTCCATCATCACCAATGACCAGATGGCCCAGACCCGCGAACTGTTTAACCGCATCGCCGGATCACGCCGTCTGCTGTGTCATTCTGTAGTTAGCCCCGGCAGGGACGGATGGCTGGACAGCGTCGATTACGCCATCGAAGTACTGAAGCCGGATTCCTGGAAGGGCTACACGGTCGGTGATCCGCTTGTGTTGTCCGAGTACCCCTGGCGGCTGGATGACGAGGATCTGGTCTATCCCTTCTATGAGAAGGCTGTGAAGGCGGGTATTAATACCATCTGTATTCACAAGGGCCTGTTGCCGGCAGATTATGAGAAATCCATGCCCGGTATCTGGGAATACGCGAAGGTCGACGACCTGCCCAAGGCGGCCAGGGACTGGCCCAACATAAATTTTGTCATATACCATGCCGCGTTCCGGCCATTCCTGGAACTGCCCGATACGGACGCTGCTGAGTTCGAGCGTAGCGGCTACATTCGCTGGGCCAGTGATCTCGCCGCCATCCCAGGCGAACATGGTTTGACGAATGTCTATGCCGAAATTGGCACGTCCTTTGCCAATTCTGCTGTCACGAATCCGCGACTCGCTGCAGGCCTCCTCGGAACACTGATAAAGGGCATGGGTGTAGATCACGTGATCTGGGGTACCGACTCGGTATGGTATGGCTCTCCGCAGTGGCAAATCGAAGCCCTGAGACGTCTCGAGATTCCGGAAGATCTACAGCGGAAATTTGGCTTTGCGCCCCTCGGCGATGCGGACGGCAAAGTCAAAAACGCCATCTTCGGAGGTAACGCGGCACCTTTCTACGATCTGGATGACAAGCGGGATTACGAACCCATCAAGCGGGACAACTTGGACAAGATGAAGGATGAGTACAAGCAAAGCGGCATTGGTCGAAGCAATGTCACCTACGGTTATGTCTCTACATGAGGCGTGCTTTACAGTGCCGGTCCGGTTGTTACCCCGGTAGGAGCAGCTTCAGCCGCGATCAGGCTTCCCGCCCCTCGCGGCGAATGACCTCGAGGAACTCGTCCCCGTACCGCTCCAGCTTTGCCTGCCCGACGCCTGAGATAGACAGCAGCGCCGCTTCGTCCGCCGGCTTCTCGTGCACCATCTGCCGGAGCGTGGAGTCGTGGAAGATCACGTAGGGTGGCACGTCGTGTTGTTTCGCCAGGTCCTGGCGGCAGACGCGGAGCGCCTCCCACAGGTGCATATCGGTAATCGCGACTTCGTCGGGGACGGTGGCTTTTCTTTTCCTGGCCTTTGCGGCCTTGGGGACGAGAGGATCAGACCGCAGCGCCACCGCCTCCGTACCCTTTAGTACCCCGCGCGCCGCATCCGTCAGCACCAGCCCGCCGTACTTGGCCGGGTCTGCGCGCAGGTAACCCTGCACCACCAGCTGGCGCACGATGCTGCGCCACTCGGCGGCCGGGGTGTCGGCGCCCACGCCGAACACGCTTAACCCGTCGTGCCCGTTCTGCTGGGTCTTCGCCGTGCTCTTGCCGGTGAGCACGTCCACCACGTGTGCGGCGCCGAAGCACTGGCCGGTGCGGTACACGGCGCTCATCAGCATCTGGGCCTGCACCGTGCCGTCGCGCACGGCCGGCGGGTTCAGGCAGTTGTCGCAGTTGCCGCAGTCATCAATCAATTCTTCGCCGAAATACTCGAGCAGCGGCCGGCGCCGGCAGCCGGTGACCTCGCACCAGCCGAGCAGCGCGTCGAGCCGGGCGCGCTCGTGGCGCTTGTATTCTTCGCTGGCGATGCTCTCGTCGGCCATCTGGCGCAGGCGCACCACGTCCTGCAGGCCGTAGACCATCCAGGCCTCGGCGGGCAGCCCGTCGCGCCCGGCGCGGCCGGTTTCCTGGTAATAGGCCTCCAGGCTCTTGGGCAGGTCCAGG
>CP070671.1:1198484-1225843 GCA_020351875.1 Chromatiales bacterium
ACTGTGTAAGCGTTATCTATATTTCCTCTATAGTAACACTTTCCATTTTATCCCCCTGCGCAATAGCATCCACAACATCCTGACCGGCCGTAACTTTACCGAATACGGTGTGGTTGCCGTTTAAATGCGGCTGGGGCGAGTGGGTAATGAAGAACTGGCTGCCGTTGGTACCGGGCCCGGCGTTCGCCATGGAGATCACGCCGCGCTCGTGGCGCAGCGGATTGTTGTCGAACTCGTCCTGGAAGCGATAGCCCGGACCACCACGGCCGGTGCCGGTGGGATCGCCACCCTGCACCATGAAATCGTTGATCACGCGATGAAAGCTCGTGCCGTCGTAAAAGTTCTCGCCCGCAAGGAACAGGAAGTTATTGACCGTGACCGGTGCATGTTCCGGGTACAGCTCCAGCTCGATGGTGCCCCGGCTCGTTTCGATATTGCACCGATAGGTCCGGTCTGTGTCGATGTTCATCTCCGGTGGGCTGTCCCACTGCTGCTCGCTCATCCGCTGCTCCTCAAACGCAAAAAGGCCCCGATGTCGGGGCGCCACACTATGCCACGTTTCGCCGGCCGGTGCGGGCGGGGCTCGTGTATATTCAAGTGATCCCGGGAACAAGCCTGGCAGGTACCGGAAGATGCTCTTCACCAATGTCTGGTATGTGGCGGAATTCAGTGACAACGTGGGCGAAACCCCCACGGGCGTGCGCATGCTCGGCCGCGATTTCGTGCTGTTCCGCGACCCGGACGGCCAGGCCCACTGCCTGAGCGGCGTGTGCCCGCACCGCGGCGCCCGGCTGGCCCGGGGCCGCTGCCACGGCGACGGCACGGTGGCCTGCCCGTTCCACGGCTGGCGCTTCGACGGCGCCGGTCGCTGCGTGCAGATTCCGTCGCAGGCCGACCCGACCGGCGACATTCCAGCCGCGGCGCAGGTCGACAGCTACCCGGTGCAGGAGAAGTACGGCCTGGTCTGGGTGTTCCTCGGTGATGATCCGGCCGCCGCCACCCCCATCTACCCGATGCCGGAGTTCGAAAATCCCGACTGGCGGCAGATACGCTACGCCGACACGTGGGCCTGCAACGTGCACTGGTCGAAGATGACCGACCTGGACCACGTGCACCTGCCCATCGTGCACGGCATCAACTTCGGTGGCGAGAACCCGGTGCGCCCGCCGGACCACCAGGCCGAACAAACGGAGTTCGGTTTTCGCACCAAGATCGTGTCGACGCCCAGCGTGACGAAGGGCAAGTGGAAAGAGATGCGCAGCGAGCGCACCAAGGTGGTGTCGCGGCTCGCGTTCATGGTGCCCGGGTTCACGTTGCGCGGCGAGGTGGACATCGGCGGTATGGACTCGGGATTCAAGAACGTGTTCTATGAAATCTCCACGCCGATCGACGAAGAAAACACGATGATGCGCTGGGTCTTTTTCCGCAGCTTCATGCTGGAACCGGAGAACGACCAGGAACACCTGAAGCGCAACCTGCGCAATATTTTCCAGGACAAGGCGAATGGTGAGTCCATCCTGCCGCGGCGGGCACCCGATGTGGAGGACTGGCCGGTGGTGCGCGCCGATCGCGAAGACCGGGTGATGGCGGCCTACTGGCAGACCCTGCGCGACATGCGCCGGCGGGGCTGGCAAATCGACCGGGTGCGCTTGGAGGCGCTGGAACAGGACGGTGACTACCGGGTGATCCCGTCGCCGGGACGCGCGGAGAATCCTGCGGGCTGGGTGTTCGACGAAGTGCCGAGGTGCGCGGCCGATCCGGCCGCCGCGGCGCCGGCGACGCGCGGCGTCGCCTGAAGACCGGCCTCAGCCGGACTTGCTGCTGGTCAGGTGCACGCGGCCGCGCCGGCCGGTGCGGCGCTCGTTCAGGTCAGCGACGATCACCTTCGCAGCCTTCGTCACCGCGGTGCGCGAACCCTTCTTGTAACCGGTGATGGTATTCGCACCCTGCGTAATCGTGTAGCGGCACCACACGCCGTTATCGCCTTCCATCGGCGCCTCGGTCTTGTCCACGGACTCCAGCTCGTAGGGCTCACCCAGTTCGGGGCCGTCGGTGGTCTTTGCGGGGCGGCGGGCCATTCTCTTCTCCTTCAGAGTGGGTGCTTGCGTACCGGTCTCGCTCGCACTGGGCGACGACCGGAATCCCTACGGTTGACGGAAAGCCATTGAAATCAGCTGCCTGAAATCGGCGAGGGCGTAGCCCCTTCTTGTTATTGCAGTGCAGCGGGCGGTCCCGAGATACCGCCGAGGGATGTGTCTGAAGCCGGAAACTTTAGCATCTGCGCGGTTTTCAGGCAATGTCGGGCGCCATGGGAACCGCGTCAAACGCAATGCTGATACGGGTTTCAGCCGATTCGAAGGGCCGGGTCCGGTGCCAGAAATAGGACGGAAACAGGACCAGGCGACCCGGCCGGGGCTCCACTGCGCGGACGGGTGCTGCACCGCGGCTTAGCAGCCTCGACGGCAGCTGACCGAATTCCAGCCAGCCGGCCTGTGGCTCCCGCGCCGCCATGTCCGCGGGGAGCTGCACGTAGAACACACCGCTCAGGAATCCGAGCGGGTGCTGGTGCGGCGCCTGGCAACCGCCGGCATCCAGCACGGTGCCCCACGCGCGCAGCAGCCACCGGCCGCTGTCGTAGGCCAGTACCGGATGGTCTCTGCCACATTCTTCGCGCAACGCGGTGGCTGCCGCCCCGATGGCCCGGTGGAAGACCCGGCCCAGCGCCTGCAGTGCCGGGTCGCCGTCCAGGTCCAGCTCGCCCGTCTGCCGCCCACCCCGGGTGGCCTTGCTGGTCGGTTCCGCGAGCAGCGATTTGTCGTTCATGATCACGTTGGCCAGCGCGGTGAGGAACGCGGCCGAGTCCGGGAAACCGGCGGGCGCGGCTTCGTCGCTGACCTGGATCATTTTTTCGAGATCGACCAGCGCATCGGCCGCGGAAACCCGTCCCGCGTCGCGCAACGCGATGGCCTGCGAGGCGAGCACCAGCCGCTCACCGGGATGGCGTTGCAGGAATTCTTCGGCAAGGCCGAGCGCGCGTTCATCGTCGCCGGCGGCTGAGTAAAGATTGACCACATCGGCCACCGCCCGCGCGTTGTCCGGGTTGCGCGCGCGCGCCTGCTCCAACGCGCCGATCGCGGCCTCGATATCGCCGTGCTGGCGCCAGGCCTGGCCGAGATTGGTCCACGCCATGTCGTCTTCCGGGTGGCGGCCGGTGGCCAGCCGCAGGCAGTCCAGCGCCTCCGGTGCGCGTTCCAGCGTGACCAGGACTGCACCCCTGGCCGCCAGCAGCAACGGATGACCGGGTGCGAGTTCGAGCGCGGCATCGCATTCGGCCAGCGCTTCGTCACCACGCCCGGCATCCAGCAGCGTGTTCGCAAGATTGCAGCGCACTTCCAGGTCATCCGGCTGCCGGGACAGTACCTCCCGGTGGCACTCCACAGCGGCATGCAGCCGGCCCCGGTACTGCAGCAACGCGCCAAGGTTGGCCCACGCACGCACGGAGTCTTTGTCTCGCGCCAGCGCGTCGCGCAGTGCGGTTTCTGCCACCGTCAGTTCCCCGGCGGCGAGACAGGTCAGGGCCAGCTCGTTGAATGGCGCCGCATCTTCCGGCGCCGCCGTGCAGGCGCAATCCAGCAACTCGCGGGACCGGGACAGATCACCCTGCTCCCGCGCGAGCGCGCCGGCCAGGCGCAGCGCCTGGCCGTGCCCCGGCACCTGCTCGAGAAACTGCGCATACAGCGCCTGCGCTTCGGCCCCGTCGCCCTGCCGGTGGCGGGCCATCGCCGCGTCCAGCAACGGCTGTGCAGAAGGGTTGGCGGCGTCGGTGGAGTTCACTGCGTTATATCAACGGCGTGTGCGAGAGGATTCGCTATTCTAGATTTCACGGCGCCAAGCGCCTATCTTCATCCCCGCACGATGGGCCGCCTTCGGCCGGCAGGAGAACAACAGCGTGGAAGTCGACCTGATTCTTGAACCCGACCTGACCCCCGACCAGATCACGGAACTGGGCCAGGCGGCCGAGGGCTATGGCATCCGGGGCATCTGGACGTCCAACTACTTCGCTCACTGGGACCCCTTCCTGAGCCTGGTGCCGCTGGCCCGGGCTACAGACCGGGTATTGATGGGCGGGCTGGCGGTGAGCCCCTTCGAGATGCACCCGCTGAAAATTGCCAACGCGTTGCTGACGCTGAACGAGATGAGCGGCGGCCGGGCCATGGTGGCCGTCGGTGCCGGCGAGGGCAATCTCGACGCGATGGACCTGAAAAAGCCGAAAAAGGTCGTGCTGGCGATTCGCGAAGCGATCGAGATCGTGCAGGCCGCCGGGCGCAGCGGGCTGAAGGGCGGCTACGATGGCGAGATCTTCAACGTGAACCTGCCGTGCGCGTACGACTGGCTGACAGCGCCCGCGCCTCTTGTATATGGCACCGCCTACCGCTTCATGATGATGCGCATGGAAGGCCGCATTGCCGACGGCTGTTTCGTCGGCTGCACCCCGCCGGAAATCGTCGAGCCCGCGATGGAGCAGGTGCGCACCGGTATCGCGCGCCGCGAGCAGCCGCCGGAAGACTTTCGGGTAAATACCTTCTGGGGCTGGCACATCAAGGCAGACCGCGAAGCAGCCTTCCGCGAGTCCCGTCGCGAGCTGCCGTGGCGCGCCCGCAAGCTGGACCCGGAACTTACCGGCCTGTATCTGGACCAAGATGAGGTGAAGATCGTCACCGACAACTACCAGCACTACGTGGATGCGTACTTTGCCCACTCAGATGACGTGAAAGGCGTGCCGAAGGAGATTTCCAACAAGCTCGCCGCAGGCCTGACTTCTACCGGTGGCCTGGAGGACCTGGACCGGGAAATCGAGCGCTTCAGGAAATTCGGCCGCGCGGGTTTGACGGAAATCGCGCTGCGCCTGCACGCCGACCCGATGGACGCGCTGAAGATCATCGGCGAACGGGTGGTCCCGGAGCTGCGGGAGATTTGAGCGGAGGACCAACATGGCCGACACGCAGCTGAGCCGTTTTGTGCAGGACGCCCTGCGTGCCGGGGCATCGCGTGCCGATACGGAAAGCGCGCTGGCAAAAGCGGGCTGGTCGGAAGAACAGGTCCGTGACGCGCTTGCGGCCTATGCCGAAGTCGATTTCCCGGTACCGGTGCCCCGCCCGCGGCCGCAGTTGTCCGCGCGCGATGCGTTCATGTACCTGGTCATGTTCGGCATGCTGTACGTGAGCGCCTTCCAGTTAGGTAACCTGCTGTTCCAGTTCATCAACATGGGCTTTCCGGACCCGCTGGACCCGCTGTCCGGACGGGAAGGGTTCGTTGGTCGCCAGATCCGCGGTGCAACTTCTGCACTGCTGGTAGCCTTCCCGGTCTTTCTGTTTGTCGCCAGCCGCATCGCCCGGCGCGTGGCCAGGGACCCGGCGCAACGCATGTCTGCGGTCCGCAAATGGTTGACCTACCTCACGCTGTTCGTCGCGTCATGCGTCATCATCGGTGACCTGATCTCGCTGCTGAACGGCCTGCTGTCCGGCGAACTGACGGTGCGTTTTCTGCTGAAAGCGCTGACGATAGGCGTGATCGCAGGCAGCGTCTTCGGCTACTACCTGTGGTCGATGCGCGTCGACGACAAGGCGCTGGCGAAATGACACTGAACCGGCTTGTGGCGATCGCGGCAACGGTCGTCGTGATTTGTGTCGGGCTGGTCGGTCTGTACCTCAGCGGATCGCCGGCCGAGCAGCGTCTGTTACGCCTGGACGAACGGCGGGTTCGCGACCTGAACCAGCTGGCCAACGCCACGCAACGCTACTGGCAGGAGCAGGGGGAGCTGCCGGCCACGCTGCAGCAACTCGTCGACGGGCGCCGGTTGAACAAGCTGCCCGTCGATCCTGACAGCGGCCAGGCCTACGAATACACCGCAGGCGACAAGAAGTTCACCCTGTGCGCGGAGTTCAGCCGCGCAACCGAGGACGCGACCACGATCGAGTTCTGGCAACACCCGGCCGGGCAACACTGCTTCGACTTCGACACCACCGTGATCATGCCGCCGGGCCGGATGAACGCGATCGGCGCCGTGCCCCTCAACCGCTAACGAGAACCGAGGTCAAACTGAAACTTCCACAACTTCTGCCTGCAGCCAGTCTTCCAGGGTCGTCAGCTCCAGGGGACTGATCAGCTGCTGGCAGGCCTGCTGGTCGGCTGCAGTCATTGCAAAATAATTGCCGGCCTTCAGGTTCTGATTGATTTGCGACGGATAGCGGAACGCAGGTTTCAAGCCCACGATCACGTAGTCGAAGAACGCGTTTTCCAGGGCCGTCGCCTGGCGGTAGTTCGGTCGGAAAGCCGGGATCAGCTCGTGTGCGCGGCGCGCGAGTTCCACGGGCGTCAGCACTTCTGATACGCCGTTGATCGTGCGATTCAGGTGCGCGTCCGCATTGGCAAAAATCGCGGCGACGAATTTGCCCAGGTCTGCCTCGGCCACGTAAGCCAGCCGCGCGTCCGGTGGGTACGGATACACGAGCCGGTTTTTCCACTGCATGCCGAATTTGATCTGCCGCATGTAGGCCGGCTGCCGCAGGAATATCCACGGCAGGCCGGCCGCTTTCACTTCCTCTTCCAGTTGCCACTTGGTGCGAAAATGAATCGGGCTCTCCAGCCCCAGGGATTCCGGTTGCGCATCAAAACGGGTCATCGTTTGCCAGAGGAAGTGCTCCAGCGTGCGGCAGGACTTCGCCGCCGCGATCAGCGCCCGCCCCTGGGCCAGCTCTTCCGGGTTTTCGTGCCGGTATTTTTTGGCGTAGATGTTGTAGATGGTGGTGCCGTAGATACCGACCGCACCGTCGAACGCGTCTCGTAATGCCGCTTCGTCTTCGGTGGCCGCCTTTACGAGCTCGCAGCGGCGGCCGTCGACGTCGAGCTGCCGCAACCGCTCGGCCAGGGCACTGTCCGGCCGGCGCGCCGTCGCGCGCACGTTGAACAACCCGGTCTTCAGCAGGTAGTAGACCGCCCAGTAGCCTTCCGTGGCGGTGCCGTTAGTCACGACGATGGTCGGCAGGGTCATCTTCCGCGGCCTCCTGTCAGGCTTGCGGTAGCGCGATTGCGGCGTGACGGATCATCGGGCCGGCGGGACATCAACCGGCGATCACGATCTTGCCGACGTGTCGCGCGTTCGCGAGATAGTCGAGCGCTGCCGGTGTTTCGGCAAACGGGAACACGCGGTCGATCTTCGGCTGCACGCCGTTGGTGTCGAAGGCTGTCAGCAGGTCTTCCAGCATCCGGCGACTGCCGGAGGTGATGCCTTTCAGAATCACATTGCCGAGAATCAGGTTGCCCAGCTGCACACCATCTTCCGGTCTGCCACCCAGTGCGCCGAGCAAACCAACGCGCGCGTTCGGTGCACAGGCAGACAGGGATTGTTCCAGCGTGGCCAGGCCCACGGTTTCCACCACAATATCGACCCCGCGCCCACCGGTGGCCGCGCGCACGGTGGTCGCCCATTCCGGGTCCTTGCGGTAATTCACCGTGATGTCGGCACCCAGTTCCCTGGCGATCGCAAGCTTGTCGTCGCTGGACGATGTGATCGCCACACGGGCGCCGGCGATGCTCGCGATCTGCAGCGCGAGTATCGACACGCCGCCGGTGCCGAGCGTCAGCACCCAGTCGCCCGGTTTCATCTGGCCGAGCGTCTGCAGCACGGTCCACGCGGTGATGCCGGCTGCCCCGAGCGCCGCGGCGTCTTCGTCACTCATACCGTCGGGCAGCTTCACCAGCGCCGCAGCCGGCAACAGGATGTACTCACTCAGCCAGCCGTCGCGCGAACTGCCGAGGTCGGCCACGAACACGGCCGGATCGTACTCACCGTCGATCCAGCGCACGAAATGCGGCGCCGTGACGCGGTCGCCGAGCTGGACACCATCCACGCCTTCGCCGACTGCGACCACTTCGCCGGCCCCGTCGCCGCCGGGCACGCGAGTCTCTGACTTCCTGGCACCGTACTGCCCCTTCAGGATGCTGAGATCACGGTGGTTCAGCGCCGCCGCGCGCACCCGCACCAGCACTTCACCCGGAGGTATATCCGGTGTATCCCGGGTGACCTGGCGCAGGGAATCCAGCCCCTGCTGCGCGCCGATTTCGAACGCCTGGAAAGGCTGGCCCTGCCTGCTGGTGTTGGTATTCATGTTGTCGCTCCCGCTGGCAACGCTGGTTGCCGCCAGTGATAGTGCGCCCGCCAGCGCGTCACGCCGGGCCCTGGAGAAATTTGCCATAAGGCCGCTTCCGGTCTGAAAGAAATCGCATTGTATACAACCAGTTGGCCCCGAACTGATCGCACCCGGGGCCGGTCAGGGTTGGCGCGTGACACACATATGGGTATTATTTGCCCATATATGGAATTTCAGAGATACACCGGCCCCGCCTGGCCATGGACGGTCGAGGCAGCCTGACGATGACCCAGCCAGCTAAACAGGTCACCCAATCCGCATGCCGAGCACTGCTGAAACCCGTCGTGAGCTTCCTGCTGAAATGCGGGCTGACGTGGCGCGAATTCGCCGCGATCGCGAAGTCCGTGTTCGTGGAAGTGGCGAGCCGGGAGTACGGCTTGCGTGGTCGTCCAACGAACATTTCGCGCGTCTCGATCCTGACCGGCATTGGGCGCAAGGACGTGAAAAAGCTGCGCGAGGAGCTGGCCGGCCAGGCGCCCGAGCGCAGCGACAAGGCCACGGGCGCCACCGCGGTGCTGTCAGGTTGGCACCAGGACCCGGACTTCCTGGACGCCCGCGGCAAACCCCGCGTGCTGAGCGCCGTCGAGGGCAAAGATTCCTTCACGGCTCTGTGCGAACGCTACGCGGGCGACATACCCGCAGTCGCGATGTTGAAGGAACTCAGGCGTGTTGGCACCATCGTTGAGAGGAACGGCAAGTTGACAGTGACCAGTCGCAGTTACACGCCGGCGCATTCTGACCCGCAGTGGGTCATGAGTGCCGCACACGTGTTCCAGGACCTGGGCAACAACCTGAACCACAACCTGGACGCCGGCAAGGACAAGCCTTCCCAGTTCCTCGGCCGGGCAATGAATTCACATATCAAGGCAGGCGACGTGCCGGCCTTCAGAGACTTCCTGGAAGAACACGGTCAGGACTTCCTGGAGAAAGTGGACGACTGGCTGACTGAGCATTCCGCTGAACCCGAAAGTGCAACCAAGCAGGTGCGCCTGGGGATTGGCCTGTTCGCCATCCAGGGCGACAACGACTATGAGCAGGTAGAAGACAATGACTAGGAACAGACTCAAGACTTTTTCAATTGCTGTCGTGACAGCGGTCATTGCCGCATGTTCAGGCGGTGGTGGCGGCGGCGTTGGCGTGGCCGGCATCGAGCGGCTGGGTGTGTCCACCGGGGTCGTGACCGGTTTCGGCAGCATCTTCGTGAACGAACAGGAGATCGGCACGCTCGGTAGTGACTTCCTCATTGACGACTCCCCGGGCAGCGAAGATGACCTGGAAGTGGGCGACGTCGTCATCGTCACCTTTGATCCGGACACGGCAACACCGAACGCCACAACCGTCTTCTCGAACGAGATTGTCGAAGGCCCGATCGACAGCATTAACACTGCCCAGAGCCAGCTGGTCGTGGCGGGTCAGACAGTCCTGGTAGACGGCGGCACCTCCTTCGACGACAGCATCAGCCCGGCGTCCCTGGACGGCCTGTCGCAGGGCCAGTTCGTGGAGATCAGCGGCCTGTTCGACGCGAACGGCGTGATCCGGGCCACCCGCATCGAGCCGGGCCTCGGCCAGGTGGAGGTGCACGGCACGATCACCAACCTCGATAACGGCGCGCAGACCTTCACGATCAACGCGCTCGTCGTGGACTTCGGCACGGTTCCCGCAATCATCGACAACCTGCCGGGTGGCCTGGCCAATGGTCAGTTCGTCGAAGTCAAGGGCACGAATTTCGGCGGCGGCGGTGAACTGCTGGCGACGAAGGTCGAGGCAGATGCAATTGGCGTGGAAGCCGACGACCGCATTAATTTCGACGACTTCGACGAGATTGAAGCGGAAGTCGAGGGTTTCATCACGCGCTTCGTGTCAGCCACCGATTTCGACGTCAACGATACCCCGGTAACGACCACCGCCCAGACGGTGTACGAGTTCGAGGACGACACCCCGGCCACCCCGGCGGATCTCGGCCTGAACATCAAGGTCGAAGTGGAAGGCGACGTGAATGCCCAGGGCGTGCTGGTGGCCGACAAGGTCGACATCCGCCGCGGCAGCGCCGTGCGCATTACCGCGCTCGTCGATGGCGCGAACGGCGCCACCGGCATCGTCACGCTGCTGGGCATCGACGTGCGCGTGGACGCGGCAACCCGCATCGAGGACAAGTGGCTGGACGTAGAGCCCTTCGGCGTCGGCAACATCAACCCCGGCGATTACGTAGAGGTCCGCGGCACGGAGGACGTGAACGGCGCCGGCGACGTGCTGGCTTCGCGCCTGGAGCGCGACGATCCGCCGAACGTGCCGGGTGAAGACACCGAGCTGCAGGGTTTCGTGACGGATGTGACCCAGCCCAGCTTTACGATCCTGGGCGTCACGATCCAGACCAACGGCGGCACGGTGTTCCGCGATGTGGATGACAGCATTATTCCCGCGGCCACTTTCTTCAGCCAGGCCAACGGCAGGCTGGTGAGTGTGAACGGCTTCGAATCCGCCCAGACGGTGATCGATGCCGACGAAGTGGAACTCGACAACTGACCCCCTGAAGGACGGGGTCGGGCCAGGGAAGGCCCGGCCCCGGACCCTTCTCTGCGAGGGCATTCAAAGACCGGGCGCAGGGTTTAACGAAACGGGGTCAGCCACTAAACAGTGACTGACCCCGTCTTGTCCTGAGCAAATGTGCTTAGCCGCGCTCGTTCAGCAACCGGGCGACTTCGGCAATGTCGGCATCGCTGGCACCTGGCATGACCGGATCGTGACGACTGTCGGGACTGGCGAAGCCCTTGATCTGGGCCGCGATGGCATCAGCGCCGCTGCCCTTCAGGCTCATACCCATCATTTCGTGGCACTTGATGCAGGATTCCACCTTGGCAAGGTCTGCACCCTCGTTCGCACTCTCGTGGCCGCCCGCAAAAGCCATGCCCGCCAGGCCCAGCGCAAAGATTGATCCCAAAATTGTCTTGGTCATGTTAGATCCTCACAGTGATCGCCCGTCAGGCATTATCGGGGCTTGGGTAAACCCGCGTGTGTAAACTCAGGTTAGCGGAAACGCTTTAGTGCGTAAAGGCGTGCCCGGAGCAGAGATCGTCAAAAAAAGCCTTGGAAACAAGGCCCTGCCTCCCGGCTCGGTCGCCCGCACAACGCCACCAGGCCCAGACAGACAGAGTAACCCCATGGATCCGAAGCTGATTGCAACCGTGTTTATCACCGTCTTTCTCGCCGAGCTGGGCGACAAGACCCAGTTGGCAACCGTGCTGTTTGCAGCGCGCGAGAACTCCAGCCTGGTCACCATTTTCATGGCCGCGTCGACGGCCCTCGTGGCAAGCACCGCAATCGGCGTGGTTGCAGGCGCCACGCTGTCCAATTACCTGGACCCACGCTACCTGTCGTACGTGGCCGGCGCCGGCTTCATGCTGATTGGTGCGTGGACGATCTGGCAGGCCTGACCGTCGCCACCTGGAAGTTGCGGGCTGACAGAGACGCTATTGCGCCGACTGCCACGCGGCACAGATCTCGCCGGCACTGGCGGTCCACACGCCGTCGTGGCCCGTGATGTACTCCAGCACCTGTTCCAGTTTGCCGATGCGGTGCGGTTGGCCCAGCATCCACGGGTGGATGGACAGCGCGAGCATGCGCCCACCCTGCTCTGCCGCCTCCGCGTAGAGGTAATCGAAAGCGTCCTGTACCTGGTCCGCGTACTCACTTTCTGAATGCAGGTTGGCCTGCATGATGAAGCGGTCTTCCAGTTCCGTGGACAACGGCATTGCGACGATGTCGCCGGCCGAAGTGCGGAAGTTGTAGGGCATATCGTCATTGATCCAGTCGCACATGTACTTCACGTCGTGCTCGACCAACAGATCCGGTGTCCTGGCGCTCTGGGACTTCGACGGACTCAGCCACCCCTCTACCGGTTGACCGGTCTTTGCCCGCAGCGTATCCAGCGTGCGCTCCATCAGCATTGCTTCGTCGCCTTCGTCCATGCCGCCGTAGTGCGGTGCATCCATGTGCCAGCCGTGCGCAATGATCTCGTCACCGCGCTCGACGAGGCGATTCAGCAAGTACGGGTAGCGCTCGGCAACGCGGCCACAAACGGCAAAGGTAGGTTTGACGCCATATTTATCGAAGGCCTTGAGGCAACGAAAAATGCCCACCCGATTGCCGTACTCTCGCAGCGTGTAGTGGCGCAGGTCCGGGTAGGCCGTCGTCATGCCGCCCACCGGCGCGAAGGGCTTGCCCTGCTGGTTCAGCGGGAAATACTGCAATGACACGTTGACCCAGAGCGCCAGGCGCTTGCCGCCGGGCCATGCCACGGGCTTGCGGTCCACCAGCATGGACCAGTCGTAGCGGTCGTGGTCCATGCCATAGCTGCGGTGCGGATATTCGAGGTAGCTGGGATCCAGGGGCATCACGCGGCTCCTTTCGCGGCAATGTCGGCCACCGCTTCGTCGTAACAGTTCTCGATGTAGTACTCGGCGATCTCCCGGCCGGTGGTGACCCACACGTCGGAGTGGCCGGTGATGTATTCCAGCGCTTCTTCGAAGGCCTTCAACCGGTGTGGATGGCTGACTTGGTAGCCGTGCAGCGGCACGCACATGACCACGCCATTGTCCGCCCCTTCTGCATAAAGCCGGTCGAAATTCGCCTTGATCATCTCGCCGTAGCGACGTGGCTCGATCTTGTTGACCACGTAGACAATGGTGTCATTCATCTCCAGCGAGTACGGCACCGAGATGAACTTCTTGCCGGAGCGCACGTGCACCGGCGTCGGCTGGTCGTCGTGAAACAGGTCGCAGGTGTAGATGCCGCCAGCTTCCGCGAACAGGTCCATCGTGATATCCGAGTGCGTCAGAGCCGGCGCGAGGTAACCCGCGCACTGCTGCCCGGTGTGCTTGCGGATGGTCTCGATCGCGTCCTCGATCATCGCGCGCTCCTGGGCCTCGCTCATGCCGTAGGTGTAGCGCGTATTGTAGATGCCGTGGCTGAAGAACTCCCAGTTGCGCTCCTTGCACAGCTCGATGATCTCCGGGTGGTGATCGCACAACGCGGTGCTCAGCGAAATGGAGCCGCGCACGCCGTACTTGTCCAGCGTGCGCATCATGCGCATGTGCCCCACCCGGTTGCCGTAGTCGCGTGTCGCGTAACCGTTCACGTCCGGCACCGGCCGCGGCCAGGCCTTCCGGTGCGGATTCACGGCGGGATCGAGCTCGTAGAACTCGATATTCGGCGCGACCCAGAACGCCACGCGCGCGCCGTTCGGCCACGTGATCTTCGGCCGGTTTTCGTAGGGCCAGTAGTCGTACAGGCCGGGATCTTCTTTCATTCTTTTACCTTCCTCAGAACTCGCAGCCGCGCGCCTCACGGATCGGCTGGCAACCCGGGTGACTCTCGAACCACTCCTTAACACTGGCCACCGGCTCCACGTCGGCGTACTTCAGCATGATGTCGCACAGGTTCGCGAAGTGCGGGATCTCGTGCTTGTCGGCCACGCATTCCTCCGGAACGATAGTCCGATACCCGGTGGACAGGCTCGCCACCGCGCTGGCGCGCACGCAGCCCGATGTGCTGCCGCCGGTCAGGATCACGGTATCCACCCGGTGCCAGACCAGCAGCGACGGGATCAGCGTGTCGTGGAACACGCTGGCCATCCGCTTGTTCAGCACCGCATCGCGGGAATGATCGATGTCCAGCCGCGGGTCCAGTTCCGCCCGTGGGTCACCCACCTTGATGTTCTGCAGCGAATCCGGGGTATTCGTGCGCGTGCCCCACACGCCGGCGTCGTCCGCATTGTCCATGTAGGCCACGTAGGTCCAGATCACCGGCATGTTGTTCGCCCTTGCCAGCGCCGACAGTTCGTTGATGTAGTCGATCTGTTTCGGGTCGGTCTGGTAGGCCGTCTTATAAGAGTCGATGTCGGTGTAAGCGCGCTGCAGGTCGATGTTGATTAACGCAGCCTTGGTGCCGAAGCCGAACTTCGCGCGGTTCGGATTCGCCTTGACCTCAGCCCAGTACTGGCGCGGGGTCAGGTCGGAAGTCGCCATCACGGGCATGGTGTGTTCCTTTTTTGTCGGGTTATGAAACGCGTGGGATGATAGCAGGCGCCCGCGGCTTCCGGGCGTTTGGCGGATAGGGGAAAACCGTTAGCGCGCCGCTGCGCCCGCGGTCGCGCCGGGGATCTATGCCCTCCACGGTGCCTTGCCTGTGGCAAGGCCCCTGACAGTTCCGGTCATAGACCCCGGCCAACCCGCTTGCGTCGGTGGGAGCGCCCTGCCGCTACGTCCGTGGGCGGGTTAGTCGAGGCTGAGCCAGCGGGTCATCGGCGTGCCCAGCGGCGCGTCTAGCCAGCCCTTCACCCGCTTCGCCACCAGCACCTTGCCGATGTACCAGTAAATGGGCACCAGGGGCTGGTCGGCCAGCAACAGGCCCTCTGCATCCAGCAAAAGCTGCGTGCGGGCCGCCGGGTTCCGCTCGGCATTCGCGCGCGCCAGCGTTGAGTCGAAAATGGTATTGCGGTAGCCCGCCCGGTTGTCGGTGTTGTCGCTCTCGAACTTTTGCAGGAAGGCATAAGGGTCGTCGAACACCGCAAAGACCGACGAGCGCGCCACGCCGAAGTCGCGGCCGCGCAAGCGTCCGAACAGAGCGCGCCCCTCGACGCTGTCGAGCTCTGTCTGCACGCCCACACCGCGCCACATGGTCGCGATCGCCACCATGATCTTGCGGTTCTCTTCCTGCGTATCGAACACGACAGACACGGTCAGCGGTTTGTCTGCGCCAAAGCCTGCGTCCGCGAGCAGCTGCCGGGCCTCGGCCTGTCGGGCTGCCAGCGGCCGGCGCAACTCGTTAACCTCGAAGCCCGGATAGCCACCCGTGCCGGGCGTAACCAAAGACGGCGCAGCCAGCACGTTACCCCGCAGGACCTGTTCCGCCATCGCGTCCCGGTCCAGCGCGAGGGACAACGCCCGGCGCACGCGCAGATCATCGAAAGGCGGCCGCGCCACATTGAACACCAGTACGTAAGTGGCCTGGATCGGGTTCATGTGCAGTGCGTCCGGCATGTTCTCGCGGATCCAGCCCAGTTCGTCCGGCGGCGCCATGAGCACGGTGTCGAGCTCACCGGCACGAAACTGCCGGAAGGCGGCTCCCAGGTCCTGCACCGGTCGCCAGTAGACTTCGTCAATATTCACGTCATCGGCGGCATAGAAGTTTGGATTCCGGACCAGCTTGATGTGCGTCTGCGGCACGCGCTCCGCCAGTTGGTATGGACCGTTCGACACCATGGTCCCCGCCTTGGCCCAGCCGCGACCGTGCTGCTCGATCACATGCTGCGGTACCGGCACGCCCTGGCTGTTGGCCAGCAACTGGATGAAGAAGGGCGCCGGCTGTTCCAGCCGAATCACCACGGTGGCCGGGTCCGGTGCTGACACGCCAAGCGTATCGGGCTCACGCTCCTTGCGAGCGATTGCCTGCCCGCCCTCGATAATGAAAAACAGGCCGGCGGCGCGAGCGCCGGTCGTCGGATCCAGCAGGCGGCGGAAAGAATAGACAAAGTCGTCGGCAGTCAGCGGCGTACCGTCCGACCACTTGAGCCCGGCGCGCAGCTCGAAGGTATAGGTGAGCCCGTCGTCGCTCACGGCCCAGGATTCCGCGCAGCCGGGCACCGGCTCACCGCGCCGCCCGCGGATGACCAATCCCTCCACCAGGTCGGACAGCACCGGGCTGGCCGGTCCGGAGGTCCCAAGATTCGGGTCGAGACTGGGCGGGTCGATGCTGGCCCCACGCTGGATCACGCTGGGCTCCGCGATGGCGAGCCCGGCCGACAGTGTCACCAGGCTCAGAACAGTGAGAAACCGAGTTATTGCTGTTTTCATGGGCCTGATGATCCGCAATGGCGCCGCGCCGTGCAATGCGATAACCGCGTCGGGAGTTTGCCCCGGTCAGACATCAGATCTCCAAATGCTCACGAAAAGGCGGCTTTCTTGTGGGCGCGCAAAGCCGGCTCGCGGAGCACCATGATGAGCATTCCTCTCGCCCGCACCCGAACATGCGCCGGCAACAAAAAGTAGTCGCCCCTAACCCGGCGGACCCGGGATCTACGATTGCACGCCTTGACAGCAGTATCAATATTGATACCATATTCGATGACAGCGACCAGCGAAATTCTGGCCCGCATGAAGCGCAACCCGAGCGGGATCCGCTTCAGAGATCTCTGCAAGGTCTGCGACCGGGGAAAAGCGAAACCGTACCAGGTGCGCCAGGTGTTACAGGCCATTCGTCGGCTTGAGGAAGCTAATGGTTAAAGAAATCGATCGGTATACCTATCGAGTTACCTGGTCCGACGAGGACGGCGAGCACGTGGGGCTGTGTGCCGAATTTCCCAGCCTTAGCTGGTTGGACAAGAACCCAGAGAAGGCCCTGGCCGGTATTCGGAAACTCGTGGGCGCCTGCGTTAAGGACATGGTTTCGAATGATGAACCGGTGCCTGAACCGATCTCGGCGCGGAGTTTCAGTGGCAAATTCATGGTCCGGGTGCCCCCGGAAACTCACCGTATGCTGGCGATTCAGGCTGCAGAGTCCGGCGTTAGCCTCAATCGCCTGGTGGCAAGCAAGCTCTCGTAGGAACCCGCTTCAAAAAAAATGCCAGCCCCACCGAAATCGCGGAACAGATTACCGCTCTGCTAACCAGGATCGCTGCCAGTGGAGGGATACCACCGGAGATAAGTAAACTGTCCCCCGAATTTCCCGACTTGGAGCCCGGCGATGAACGCTACTACCCGCCTGTTTCTCGGCCTCGGCTTTCTGCTGCTGGCCACCGGCACCACGCTGGGCGCCACCGGCGCACATTTCCTCGAGACCCGCATCACGCCCGATCGCCTCGCGGTTTACCAGCAGGCGGTGGACTTCCAGTTCTTCCAGGCGCTGGGCCTGATCGTGATCGCCGGGCTCGCGCACAAGCTGCCCGACTCGAAGCTCGTGAAGGCCTGCGGCTGGCTGGTGATCGTCGGCATCGCGTTGTTCTCCGGCAGCATCTACGCGACGACCTTCGGCCTGCTGCCGCAGAGCATGGCCTTCGTCGCCATGTTTGGCGGCATGGCCTTCCAGCTCGCGTGGCTGACACTGGCCATCGTGGTGTGGTTTGGTAAAAACGTCAGGACCTAGATAGCCGGCATTGCGGTCTGGACGATGCCACTTCAGCCCACGATGGCGGTCACCAGGTATCCAACAAAGGCCACGACCAGCAAAGCGCCAACCGGACGCCCGATCGGCCGCTTGCTGATCCGCACGTAAGCGACCAGCGCCGCCGTAATCCCGATATTAATTAGTACAACCGTGTTGAGGGCCAGGTTCAGCGGCACCGGCTTGATCAGGGCGGTGACGCCGAGCGTGAAAAAGATGTTGAGAATATTCGAGCCCAGCACGTTGCCAATCACCATGTCGACCTGTTTTTTCAGCGCGGCCACGACGGACGCAACGAGCTCCGGCACCGACGTACCGGGGCCCACAATCGCCAGGCCGATCACCCGCTCCGACAGCCCCAGGCCCCGGGCGATACCGGTCGCGCCTTCGACAATGAAATCGCCACCGGCCACGAGCCCGACGAGGCCAAGCAAGATATAGATCACGGCGCGCCCGAGGCTCATGGCACCCACAGGGTGTTTCGCATCTGATTTGACCTGCGCGTGCTCATGGTGAGCGGCGCCGGCGGCCGCTTCCGCGTAGACGTAACGCATGAAGATCCACAGGAAGAGCATGAAGACCAGGCCGTCGGACAGCATGATCTCGTGATAATTAATGCCGTCCAGGTAGAGCTGGTTACCACTGATGCCAACCATCAGGGCAGCAATGAGACACATGGGGAAATCTTTGCGGCGGCTCTGGTCCGACACCGCCATCGGTGTGATCAGGGCAACGATGCCCACGATCGCGGCAATGTTGAACAGGTTGCTGCCCAGCACATTTCCCAGCGCCAGGTCCGTCTTGCCGGCGAGCGCCGACTGAATGTTGACCGCGAACTCCGGCATGGACGTGCCGAAGGCTACTACCGTACTGCCAATGATCAGCGTCGGTATGCCGAAGCGCGTTGCGATGGCAACGCCGCCGTTAACCAGCAGTTCTGCCCCGTAGACCGCGAATGCAACGCCCAGCACGAGCGTCAGAATATCCATCCGTCACCCCCTGTCCTCCCAGTGCCGCACCATCGGCGAGATGTCACCGATCGTGACTGGCGAGAAGAAAGACCCCGCCAGAGGCGGGGTTTTTCCTGAGAGTGTGACTACTGCCGATCGATGAAATCTTTGATCGACCAGTCCGCCTTGATAGAGAACTGGATCCGGTAATCCTCGCCATCTTCTCCATCCACATCTTCGCGCTGGCCCCAGATACCTTCGATGCCGAGCATGACGTGCTCGGTGGGGTAATGCAGCAAGTTCACGTTGACGATCTGACCCGTCTCGAACTCCGTACCGGCCTGGCCGTCTTCCGTATCGAGATCAGTCATGCTCCAGCCGATAGAACTCGACCATTTGTCATTCCAGTAATGATCGTAGTACGCCACGATGCCGAGGATCTCGACAGCCTGCGCATCGACAGACGCCAGGTCGGTATCATCAGGCGCGAGGTCCAGGCCGCCGTCGTTGAAGTAGTTGCCAATCCCTTCACCCCAGGCGAGCTGCAATTTCAGCTGGTCGCGGCCAAACGTATTGATCACCGTGCTGGCGTTGAAACCCCAGCCGGTTTCGTAATCGCTGTTGCCGGTGTCCGTCCGCTCAAAGCCAAGCTTGCGCAACATGCCTGCCACCTGCCAGTGACCCCAACTGGTTTCATCGCGATACTTTGCCGTCAAATCCGGCACGTCATTGTCCTTCTGCACGACGTCGCCAATCGTCGAATCGCAGTTCCCCCCCGGGGCACCCGGGATATCACAGGTCGATTCGTCACGGAAACGGCCGATGGACAACGCGGTGTCAGGATCTTCCAGCGAGATCGCGAACTCTGAACTCTCATTGAAGAGATTCGGGAAGGCGTACCGTAACTGCTTGTTCCGGTAAAAGATCATGCCCGTCGGCCCCCAGTAATCGATCGTGTTGGGGAACACCGAGATGTCCATGAAGTTCGACCAGTACTGCCCGGCGCCGAAGTTCTTCCACTGCACCCAGGCATGACGCAGACGCGGCGTGGTCTGACCTGCATCACCGCCCGTACCGAACAGCTCCCACTCGAATAACGCCCGCACCTTGCCATTACTGGTGTCGTAGTTCGCGTCGAAACCCAAGCGGGTCTGGCGCACACCGAAGACGACCTCGCCGTCACCGCCATAGGGGTCGCCACGCGTCGGAATGGTGGACACACGCAACGTGTCATTCCAGTCGGGATCCACGCGCTTGAAGTCGTAGATCGTATCGGCCATGACGAAGCCGTAGATATTGAGGTCAAGGTCGCCAAGCTTCAGCCCGCCTTTACCGTCATTCGCATCTGCCGCCCCGCCCGTATGCGCGCCCGCCAGCACATCGCCGGATACCACCACCAGTGCCGCCAGCAACAGCAGAGCACCCGCGGACCGCGCGCCCGCGAAGAGACTGGGGCCGCATCTCAGCGGCCCCATCAAGTTATTCCGAAACATCGCTTATCTCCCGTCGAAAATGCTCAGGTTCAACTCATCCGAGATATAGTTGATCGCATTCAGGGCGCGCACGCTATTACCGGCCTCGTTCAGGCGCGGCGAAAAAGCCGCAATAGCCATTTCGCCAGGCACGACAGCCACGATGCCACCCCCCACGCCGGTCTTGGCAGGCAACCCGGCGCTGAACGACCACTCACCGGATTCGTCATAGAAACCCGCGGTGAGCATGATCGCCAACAATTCCGGCACGTCTTCCTCTGGCAACAGGCGCTTGCCCGTCAAGGGGTTAACACCGCCGTTCGCCAGCGTCGCGCCCATCACACCCAACTGCTTGGTGGTGACACCGACGGAGCACATCTTGGTATAGACGCGCATCGACTCCTCCGGCTCGGCATAGAGGCGTTCGTAGTTGTACAGCAGGTTAGCGATGGCCCGGTTGGACCAGGAGGTCTTGTACTCGGACTGGTAGACCTCATCCATCAGCGGTAAATCCTCACCGGCAAAAGCGCTCAGGTTTTGCTGAACTTTTTGCCAACGCTCGTCTTCGTTATCCGCCTGAACCATGCTGACCTGGGCAATTGCACCAGCATTAACGAGAGGATTCACCGACCTGGCGTCGTAGATTTCCAGCGCCAGCTTGGAGTTGAAAGGCAGCCCGGTGGGCTCGACGCCAATCTTGTCCTTGATTGCCTGCGCCCCCTGCTCTTTCATCACGAGCGCCGCATTAAATGGCTTGGACGTCGATTCGATAGCGAACATGTAGTCAGTGTCGCCGGCCTCGTAGATCCTGCCGTCCTTGGTGACGATAACTACGCCGAATAATTCGGACGGGACCGTCGCCAGGATCGGAATGTAGTCCGCATTCTTACCGTCTTTCAGGTCCTTGAACTTGGCATGCGCCTCATCGACCACGCGCTGCAACTCCACCACACTTGGCATCGACGTGTCGCGCGCATCGGCGGTCGCACAGCCCGTGAGATTAATTGCAACCATTGCAAATACACCGACAAACATCGCGCCAAGTGAATGGAGCCGTTTTCCATCATTGACCATCTCAACTTCCTCCCTACTGACCCGTCAATTCGTGCACGGGCGATAACACCCAGACAGATTGAAATTCCGTTACCAACCGACTAACACTTGGGCGCCGTGTGCTTGTGCAGCTCCGGCGGCTTTGCGTTGCCACCGTTCTCTTTCAGGTAGTCGCAGGCCTCAATCACATCCTTGGCCAGCTGGTCGACCACCGTGCGATTCAGATGCGGCCGCACGACGATGCGCAGTGAGTTCACGGACTCGGCGTTGGGCGGCATGGAGTACGCCGACAGCACCCAGCCCTTTTCACGCACCTTGAATGACACATCGAACTCATTGAAGTTCTTGATGTCATCGTGCAGCGTGAGGGCCACCACCGGGATGCGCTGGGTCTCGTTCATGATGGTGAAGTAACCGCTCTCGATCAGCTTTTCACGCAGCCGCTCGGTGTTCTCCATCGTCTGCTTCATGATCTTGGTGTAGCCCTCCTTGCCGTGGCGCAGGAACTTGTAGGCCTGGGCAATGATCTGCGCCGCGTTACGGCTGAAGTTCAGCGTGGCCGTCGGCGATTCGCCGCCAAGATAATTCACGTAGAAAATCAGGCCTTCGTTGAAGATGGATTTCTCGCGGAAGATGACCCAGCCGATACCGGGATAAACCAGGCCAAACTTGTGGCCGGAGGCATTAATTGACTGCACCCGCGGCAGGCGGAAATCCCACTCGTAGTCCGGATACAGGAAGGGATTCACAAAGCCGCCGGATGCGCCATCGATATGCAGCGGAATAGAAATACCGGTCTTCTTCTCGTACTCATCCAGCCAGTCGTGAATCTCCTGGATGTCGTCGTCTTCGCCCGTAAAGGTCTGTCCGGCGATGGCCACGACGCAAATGGTGTTCTCATCCACATGTTCGTCCAGATGCTCCGCAGTCAGCCTGTAATTACCCGGCTTCAGCGGAATGATGCGATCTTCCACGTCGAAGTAGCGCATGAACTTTTTCCAGACGATCTGCACGTTGCCGCCTGTAACCATGTTCGGCTTGGATGCATCCTTGCCGGCGGCCTCACGCGCCTCCCGCCAGTTCCACTTATGGGCCAGCCCGGCCAGCATGCAGGCCTCGGAACTGCCGACGGTGGCAGCGCCATAGGGCTCCACACCCTGCGGACCGTTCCACAGGTCATGCAGCCACTTCACCATGATCTGTTCCATGGCATAGGTCTTCGGATACATGTCGTGGTCCACATAGTTAATGTGGGCATGGTCCCGCATGATATCCCGGACTTCTTCCTCCATATAGGTGGTCACGAAGCTGGACAGATTCAGCATGGGATTGGCATCGGTCCACATGGCCGATTCAACAATCGCCTTCGCAGCCCGCGCGGTGATGGACTCCCCGGGAAAGGTGTCCTGGGGGATCTCCATGTTGAATTCTTCGTAAGGATCGTGGTGCAGATCTTTAGCGCTCATCGTTGTGTTGCCCCTTTGGCTTGTCTGTTTCTCACTGTTCTCGCGAGAACCCGGTTTGTCATTCGAAAACGTGTTGCTGAATGTGAATCATCCACCCCTCTAGGTCACCATCAGCACGATGACCAGGCCCCACAGGGTGAGCGTGGTATTCGCCACCGCATAGGGCACCGTGTAACCGAGCATCGGTACGTTGCTCTTGGCAACATCGCCCACCATGGCCACGGACGCCGTACTGGTTCGTGCACCGCCGCAGCAGCCGAGGTTAATGGCCGGATCAAACTTGAAAATGTACTTGCCGATGAGCGGCGCGAGGAGCATCGGCACCGAGGTCGCGAAGATGCCCCAGAAAAAGATGCCGAAGCCGACCTCCTGCAGCCCGGATATAAACGTGGGGCCGGAGGATATGCCGACGATCGCAATGAACACGTTCAGGCCCACCGAGTTCATCATCCACAGGGCCCCGGCAGGCACTCGACCGAAGGTGGGGTGCACACCCCGCAGCCAGCCGAGCAGGATCCCGGCGATCAGCGCGCCACCGGATGTGGACAGCGTAATCGGCACACCGGACACGGGTACGGTGATCGCCCCGATCAGCCCGCCGATGGCAATGGCCAGGCCCACCCATACCATATCGGTCGCATCCGTGGGCCGATCGGCGTAGCCCATCGCATCCACCACACGCTGGGTGTCCTTGGTGGTGCCAACGACGGTCAGGATGTCGGCCCTGTGCAGCTGGGTCTTGGGGAGAATCGGAATGTCCACCGACGTCGCCCCGCGGGTAATCTTGTTGAGATACACGCCGCGCGCGAATTTCTCGCCGGCCAGTTCCTGGATGGTCTTGCCGGCAAATGCCTTCTTCGTCAGGACGACATTCACGCGCTCCGCGGGCACGTCGAGCAGTTCGCGATCCTCCACTTCCTTGGCGTCCTGGCCCAGTCGCACCATCACCTCGCGCTTGGCGGAGGCCGCGACGATGTCCCCGACCTGGAACACCGTGTTGTCATCGAAGTCGATGATCTCGCCGTTGCGCCGGATGCCCTGTGTAAACACCCGACCCTCGTCCAGCAAATCCTTCTCAGCCTGGCCGACGGTCTTGCCGACGACTCGCGAGTCCGCCTGCAGCTCGAAGGCGCGCATCTCCACCTGGCGCCAGGCCGTCTGGCCGCTGCCCGGAGGCTGCCCGCCGGACATTTCCTTTTCGTAACGCTTGCACTCCTCTTCGACATTCACGCCGATGAGCTTTGGCCCGAGCACCGACAGGATCAGGCCGGTGCCAATGGTGCCCCACAGGTATACCACCGCATAAGCCACCGGGATGTGGTCGAGCATTTTTTGGATTTCGTCGGCGGGCATGTCCAGCTTGTTGATCGCGTCCGTTGCCAGACCGATTGAGGCCGAGATGGTCTGGGAACCTGCCAGCAGACCGGCGGCAAAGCCCACGTCATAGCCCTGGATCTTTACGGCTGCATAAACGGACAACAGGCAGAGCGTCGTGATCACGACAGCAAACAGGGCCTGGGGCGCGCCATCCGTTGCGATACCGCGCACGAACTGCGGGCCGACGCCGTAACCCACGGCGAACAGGAACATGATGAAGAACACCGACTTCACCAGCGGCGCAATCTCGATGTTCAGCTGGCCAACCAGGATGCCGGCGAGCAGGACGCCCGTGACCGAGCCCAGTTCGAATTTTCCAACGCGAACCTTGCCTAACCAGTAACCAATGCTCAGCGTCAGGAATATGGCAAGTTCAGGATTTTCGCGCAGAGAAAGAACTGCAAAATCAATCACTTCTATTTTTTCCCTGTTATTCAGTGATTTAACGTAAATCTGAAACTAACAGTATCGATATCCCGTTAGCAAATGGTGCGTTTACTCAGTGAAAAATCGCATCGATGATCCTGCCCATCGCCGTGCTGAGAGTCTCGGTGGGCAAACGGTAGCCAAGCCAGCCATCCGAAAGTTTTCAATTGCGTGCACAATCCACGCATGCATCATGGAGACAACAAACGCGTGCGGCCCAGTCCCGATGGACGCGGCGCGCACCAGCTGGTCCAATCGACGGGCCCGTGGCCGTTCATCACGCGCCGCGTCTATCAGGCCGCTGACGGTTCAGAGCATGTCTGGCAATCCCGCTATCACCGTAAACGCCTGGCCAGGGCCGAAGCCCTGCAAGTCCTGCACGGAAGCGCGTTCCTGTTTCGCTGCCTCTGGAATCCCCGCCAACTGAACTGGTGGATCGGCGTGGTGTTCGCCCTTGGCGCTTCCCTGTTCATCCTGGGCAGCCTGCTGGTCCTGGTACCCAGCCTGTCGGTGCAATTGTCCTGGACCGGGAGCGCAATCAATGCGGTGTTCTTTGCGGGCTCCATTCCCTTTACGACGGCGGCCTACCTGCAGCTTTTTCAGGCGGCCAATGCCGGGGATGATGCGCCGGGAGCTGGTGCCGATCACGGGCAACTGAACCTGCTCGGCTGGCAACCGCACCAGATCGGCTGGCTGAGTTGCGCACTGCAATTCACCGGGACCATCCTGTTCAACTTCAACACTTTCGATGCGATGCTCCCGGACCTGACCTGGCTGGAACAGGACATCATCATCTGGGGTCCGAATGTCGCCGGCTCGATCCTGTTCCTCGCGTCTGGCCACCTGGCTTACGCGGAGGTGGGACACTCATTCGTCTCCTGGCGAACCGCGGAATTGTCGTGGTGGATCACCTTTGCCAATCTGCTGGGCTGCATCGCGTTCATGATTTCGGCGGTGTTCGCATTCATTCCGCCAGTCCCTTTTGATTTCGACGCCGGCTCGATCTCCGTGCTGTTCACGCTGCTGGGCGCGACCGGTTTCCTGGTGGGCTCCCTGCTGATGTTGCCCGAGGCGGCAGCGTCGGACTAGGCGATGACGCCAGGCGTCGATAACCTCGCGTCACTCAAGCACGCCCTTCCACTGGCGGGTCCGCCCCCGCATCTCGTCCTTCATCGACGCCGGCAGGAATTCCACCGGGTCCCTGCCCGCGCGAACGGTCCAGCCGCCACCCAGGGCCCGGTAAACCTGTACCAGGTTTGTGGCCACGTCACCCTGTGTGCTGGCAAACAGGTCCTGCTGCTGCACATTGGAATTCAAGGTGGTGATCAAGGTGTCGAAATCGATCGAGCCTTCCTGGTACTGGATCGTGGCGATATTGACGGCTCGCGTTGAGGCCGCTGCTGCCAACTGGTAAGACTCCAGTTGCTCATAAGAACGCAGGTAGGCGACGATGGAGTTCTCCACGTCTGCCTGTGCCTGCAACACCGTGTCCAGGTAATCTACGAGCAATTGCTGGAACAGCGCATCCTGCAAGCGGACATTGCTGCGCAGGCGACCGTAGTTGAACAGGTTCCACTGAAAGGAACTGGAGAAATCCCACTCCTTGCTGTCACCTTCGAAGAGGTCACCCGTGTCGTCGGACAAAGTGCCGATGGACCCACCGATAGACAAGGCCGGGTACAGATCCGTCGTGGCCACGCCAATCAGCGCACTTTGCGCCGCGAGCTGGCGCTCGGCAACCAGAATATCAGGCCGGCGCCGGATCAGGTCCTGGGGCATGCCCAGGGCCACCTGGGGCGGAGTCGCGGGGATATCCGCCTTTTCGCCCAGCAAATAGCTCAGGTCCTGCGGCGGTTCGCCCAGCAACACCGCCAGGGAATTCTTGGACTGCTGCAGGGAGGTCTTCAGTGTGGAGACCGAGGCCTTGGTGTTGTTCAGGAGTGTGTCTGCCTGGTTCACGTCCAGCTCACTCACATCGCCCGCATCGAACTTGGCCTGGGCAATGCGCAGGCTCTCTTCCTGCAACTTGACGTTCTCCTCGGCAACGACAATGCGCTGCTGGAAGGTGCGAATCAGGAGGTAGGTCTGGGCCACCTGGGAAACCAGCGACACCAATGCGCCGTCATAACTGGCCACGCTGGCGTCCAGGGAGGCCGATGCCGACTCCACTTGCCGGCTGAAGCGGCCCCAGAGATCCAGCTCCCAGCCCACGTTGAAACCTAACTCATACTCTTCCGAGGTATTACTACGACTGCGCTGTTTGGACGCTGAGCCGGCACCCAGCTGCTGTTGGGGATACTGATTGCCAATGGCAATGCGCAACTGCTGCTGGGCCTGCAAGACCCGAAGGGCGGCAGAGCGAAGGCTGAGATTTTCCTGCAAGGCCTTATCGACGAGTCCGTCCAGCACCGGATCGCTGAAGGTGCCCTGCCACCAGTTGGTATCGACCAGCGCTGCGTTGCTGATGCGCGCATTTTCTGTTTCCTGCCAGTCTGTTTCCACCTTGGCTTCCGGCTCCACGTAGTCCGGACCCAGTGAGATACAACCACCCAGCCACAGGGGGGCCAGCAGGCACAGGGGAATGCTGCGTGTTGAAATGCGTGCCATTGAATCTATCGTCGGCTCTTCAATGCGAACGTGCCGGTGTCTGCAACCCGCTACTGCGAGCCGGCCGCCGATTGGGTGGCGTCCTGTCGATCGGCTGATCCCGTGCCCGTCTTCACCAGCACCGACCCCGTCGTACCCACGCGCAATTGCACGCCTTCGGGGAGTGCATCCAGTCGAATTCTCACGGGCACGCGTTGCGCCAGGCGAATCCAGTCAAAGGTCGGATTGATGTTGGGCAACAGCTCAAAGCCGGTGCTGCCGTCCTGCTGGGCAATGCCCCAGCCCAGGCTGTCCACCTCACCAGACAAGGGCTGGTCCGGGTAGCTCATCAGTGTAATCAGCGCTTCATTGCCCGGCCGCATGTCGCCCACCTGGGTCTCCTTGAAATAACCGTCCACCCAGTAACTGTTCACATCCACCAGTGCCAGGGCGGCCTGGTTGGCCACGGCGAAACTGCCGAGCCGCAGATTGAGATTGGTCACGTAGCCGTCCACCGGTGCCCGGACCTGGGTAAATTCCAGGTTGAGTTCCGCCTCGCGCAATGCCGCCGTGGCTGCCCGAATGCTGGGGTTGGCATCGCCTGCCGCGCCGAGCTGGGCCTCTGCTTCTGCCAGGGCCGCCCGCGCCTGCGCCAGCGATGCC
>CP070671.1:1225943-1244730 GCA_020351875.1 Chromatiales bacterium
GGGCGCGTGGTGGCGCCGGGTTCGGCCCCAATTGCGGTCCCTGCTATTGCGCACGCATTCCCGTTTCGCGATCCTTAACTGGGTTTC
Organism: Chromatiales bacterium; assembly: GCA_020351875.1. Taxonomy (GTDB): domain Bacteria; phylum Pseudomonadota; class Gammaproteobacteria; order Steroidobacterales; genus J054. Next base: position 1,226,031 of record CP070671.1, read on the forward strand.
TGGGGATCCCATGACCGTCAGGAAACGTATTGTGGTGGGAGTACTGCTGCTGGTCGTCGTGGCCGGCGGCTGGCTGTACTACGCACTGTTCATGTCGCCGAATTCGGCGCTCCAGCGGGCGGAGGCCTTCCTGTTCCGTCGCATGACCGTCGCCCAGCTGGGCGAGCAGGGCGTGTACCGCTATTTCGTCGCCACGAACCGTCGCGTGCAGTCCCCGGATGCGCCTCTGGCGTCGATCTTCAGCAACGAACGCACGGAGACGCTGAGTTTCGGTGTCTTCGATGCCGAGGTGGAGCCCACGCTGGGCCTCGGCATGCTGCTCAATGCGACGGACTGGTTTCAGAACGAGGAAATTCGCCTGCGTCGTCCGCGGCAGCTGGAACGGCAGGACTTCGTGTCCGGTCTGCGCGACCAGGTCGCCCGGTCACCGCACAATGCCGTCCTGGTGGTCGTGCACGGGTTCCGCGAACAGTTTCCGTCGGCCTTGCGCAAGACCGCGTTCGTCGGCCACGTGCTCGACATCAATGCGCCCATCGTCGCCTTCGACTGGCCGGGCAACCAAGGTTCAACCCCCCGTGGCTACCGGCGGGCACACGCACTGGCCGCGCAGTCCGGCGCGGAACTCGCAAAGCTGCTGCAGCTGGTGGTGACCGACGTGCAGCCGGCCCGTCTGTGGGTGCTGGCCAACAGTATGGGTGCGGAAGTGGTCACCAATGCGTTCGATGTGTTGTATCAACAGGCCGAGTGGGCGGACCCAGACACAGAGATCGAGGAAGTCGTGCTAACGGCGCCGGACGTGGGGGCTGACGACTTCAATGCCCGATTCAAACCCAGGATCGCAGCGCTGGCGGACACGCTCACGGTGTACGTGTCGTCGAACGACCGTGCCCTGGTGATGAGTCGCATCGTGAATCGCGGCGAGCGGCGTGCCGGCGAAAGCACGCTGAGCCCCGATCTGCTCGCTGAAGCGGAGCGCGTGTTGGCGCTGACCGGGCCCGGCGAAGACCAGATCGTGCTGGTGGATGTCACGCCGGTGAACCGCACGCGCAACTTTCACAACTTCAGTCTGGAGACACCGGAGTTCTTCGATGACATCTTCCTGCGCCTGGTCAGCGAGGATCTGCCACAGAGCCGCCTGCTCTACCGGGTGCAGACGGAGGACGGCCGGGTGTACTGGGTGCTGACCCGGGGGCGCTAGAATGGGTGTTGTTGGTGCCGATCATAGCTTTATAGCTTAATGCGGATCGCTGGGTTTTAAGGACGCCGCGATAAGCTATAAAGCTATGACCGGCACAAAGGTAAAGGCCACCAAGGCCAATGTGAGTGTCGGCACTCGGGAGACAATCGGAGTAGTTTCCAATGATGGGTGACGTCAGTTCCTTTGCCTTTACGATTTCGCTGGCTGCGGTCATCAACGGCCTCGGGCTGGTGCGCCTGATGACGACACTGGCCGAGTACGTAAAGGGGCGTTACAAGCTTCAGATCACACACTACTGGCTGTACATCCTGCTGCTCGGCGTGCAGTTCCTGATGCACATACTGCTTTGGTGGGCCATGTTCGGGACTCGTGCGGCCGGCACGCTGAACTTCCTGCAGTACCTGTATCTGCTGATCGGACCTGTGTTGCTGTACCTGTCCACCAGCTTGCTGTTGCCGGACACCGACGAAGCGACTTACGACATGCGCGAGCTCTACCAGCAACTGGCGCGTCCCTATTTCACCGTGGTGGCGCTGTTTTGGCTATGGACTTGTTTTCTGTGGAAGACGCTCGTCGGTGTTTTTCCGCCGCCCGTGCCTTTCCTGGCAGCGTTTGTGCTGGTGGCTGTGGGCGCCCGCTTCACTACGACCGGAAAGGCGCATCCCTTCGTGGTGTCCCTTTACGGCATCATGATTCTCGTGTTCATCGCCCTCTACCAGATCGAACTGGGCGGCATTGCCCAGGACATAGTCAACAGCCTGGACCAACAGCAATAGCAAACCGGGGACAGTTTACCTATTTCCAACTTGCCGACAGAGACTGACGATTCTGTTTGCTGGAAATAGGTAAACTGTCCTCGAAATAACTATTTCCCGCCCCACAACAACGAGTAAGCGACGATGAACTGGTCGAAGTCATCGCCGGTATCCTCCCTGGTGTCGCCGCGCACATAGGCAAGCTTGATTCCGTTCCTGGGATTGATTGGCAAGCCAACGCTGATGGCCCATAGCGTCTTGCTGGTTTCGTCCGCTGCCTGCACGCCACCGATCTTCGACCGGGCACCGTCGCCGTAGGCGCCGCTCAGCGACAGCCAGAGTCCCGGGCGCCAGGTGTAGATCACGTGGCCCTGGATCGCGTACAGGGGATCCTGTTCGCGTTCCTCGCCGAGCAGATCATCGTTGTCGGTGTAAAACCAGGCAGACGCTGTCGTTTCCACAGCCCAATGATCCCAGCTATGGACGAGACCGAGCTGTGGCCGAAAGCTCCAGCGGTTGCTCCCCAGGTTGATCAGCTTGTCGTTCTGGTATTCCCCAAGGGGCGGGCTGATCTCGAGCCCGAATCCGACGATGGTGTTGTCGTTACGGGGGCGAAACTCCGCGCCGCGCTCGGCGGGTGAACCCAGCAAGTTCACTGCAAAGCGTATGACCGGGTCTTTGAAACCCTCGCGCTCGGTCGATGCGGGCTGGCCCTCCAGCAGGCCTTCCCACCGTCCGGTGGCATAGGGCACCTTCAGGTCGATACGGCCGGACTTGCCGAACACGTCCAGCACGCGCACGTAGGAGAAAATGTAGGTCTGGATGTCAGCGGTCGCATCCTCGATCTGCAGGGCCGGATCGAAGGCGATGTCGACGTCAGCGTAGGAGTAACCAAAGCCGGCGAAGTTCACGCCCACCGGCAGGTGCGTCCACCGGCGCGGCTCCAGGGCCTGGGCGAAGACACACTGGATAGGCAACAGCACGCACGCCCACCCGACGATAATGACCGACCTCAGCGACATCTCTGCATTTTAGCTTGGCGCCGGACATAGCTTTATAGCTTATTGAGGGCCACTTCGTGCCGGTCGTAAGGTAAGGATCTATCTATGGTTGGCCCCAGATCCTTCGGATAGGCTATAAAGCGATTAACGGCACCGACGCCCTTCGGGCCAACCTTGGTCACATCCATACACGGCAGCCCGGCGAACAACCTGACATGACGGAACTGCTTCTGTATTCCCTGCTGTTTGTTGGCACCCACCTCGGTATCGCCGGTACCCCGGTGCGGGGTTTCATTGTCGGCAAGATCGGCGAAGGCTTCTATCTCGTTGTCTACGCGGTGATCTCGCTGGTCACCATTTCGTGGATGGCTGACGCGTACAAGGTGGCGCCCTACGTCGAGACCTGGGGCCAGGTCTATGCCCTGCAGCCTGTGGTGCTGGTGCTGATGGTGCTCGCCTTTTTCCTGGTGGTGGTCGGCCTGACCACGCCGAGTCCGACCCTGGTGGGCGCCGAAGCCCTGCTGGACAAGGAGAACCCCGTGCGCGGGATCCTGCGCATCACCCGCCACCCGTTCCTGATGGGCGTGACGCTGTGGGCACTGACCCACCTGGTTGTGAACGGTGATCTCGCCGGCCTGATCCTGTTCGGTCTGATGACGGTGCTCTGCGTGGTGGGCGCTTTTTCCATCGATCAAAAACGACGGGCCAAGCTGGGTGACAAGTGGACTGACTTCGCTGCGCAAACCTCCGTGATTCCCTTCGGCGCGATTGTCCAGAAACGTAACCGCCTGGCCATCGGCGAGCTGGGCTGGTGGCGCATCCTGCTGGCCTTAGTTGGGTTCCTAGCCATGCTGATGTTCCACTCGCGACTGTTTGGAGTATCGCCGGTAGCGGCGATCTGATATGAAAGTTGCCGGTAGCAGCCATCTGAATTCCGGAATTGCCGCGTCAATCTTGAGATAGAGCATCGTTATGCGGATCGATAAGGTGACCAGCATCCTGTCAAGTTTTCAGGGTGAAAACGACCGCCTATTTCGATGCTATCCGAACGAGGCCAGATCGCGCGATAATTCGCGACGAATGGATAGAGCAAGCAATTACGTCGCCGCTCCGGGAACAGACGCAGCAAGATGGCCGACTGCAGCGCTGGATTCAGGTTCCGGGGATGGAGAACCGGTATCTTCGCGTTATCCTGTTGGAGGACGGCGAAACCGTCCCCAATGCCTTTTTTGATCGCAGGTTTGTGCCATGAAAGTTCGCTATTTCCAGGACACTGACACGCTTCTGATTGAATTCAGTGAAGAAGCCGTCGCTGAAACTCGCGATCTGGATGAAGACACGATTTTGGATATCGACCGCAAAGGCAATATCTGCTCGATCACGATGGAGCACGCATCAACTCGTGCCGGTGCCCCCCATTTTTCCTACGAGCAAATTGCTGCTGCCTAGACAAGTTCTGACGAACTCAGGGAATTTCAGGCGGCGGCCTCCCAGTCACCGGTCTTCTTCAGGAACGGCGAGTAGGCTTCGAAGCGGAAGTTCACCGGCATCGCGCCTGCCACCAGCCGCACCGACTCGATGTCGAAGTGCACCAGCTGCTTCGCGCCGTGGAAATTGTCCACTGACTTGCCATTCCAGGTGATCTCGGCCCTGGCCGCCACGTACAGCAGGTCGCCGGTGTCGAAATCCGGGAACAGCAGCCCGGCGCGCGGGTTCAGCTCCAGGTTGCCGAGCGTGTTGTAGTGGTTGTTGCCGCGGAAGTCCGGGAAAGTGAGCCAGCTGTCCGAATCGATGCGCACGAAGCCCGGCTTGCCGCCGCGATGGGACACATCCGCACCCTGGCTCCGATCCCCGTCATCGGCCGAGTAGTCAGTCGCGATGAAGAAGTGATCGGCCGCAGCGATGATCTCGCGAGCCCGCTCGTTCAGTGAGTTCATGTCAGTCACCGGCAAGGCTGCGCCGGCCTGGTCGACCCGATCGGTCACTTCCACCACGCGCTTCTGAATAAAGCGCGGACAGTTCCCGAAGGCCTGCTCGACATCGACCGTGAACCCGGTGCCCTGCACGTCGCGGACCCGCCCGCTAAGCCGGTTGCGGCGCCGGGTTGCATAGTCGATGCCCAGGAACCCGAGCCGTGCATCGGCCAGCAGGTTGTCGGCCAGCGGATCGCCAAATGTCGGTTTGGCGGCCACCTCGAGCGACTTTGCGTCCGGCGAACTGACGAAGCCTGGGCGGCCGAACAGCATGGAAGCCCACGGCTGGCCGCTGTCATCCACGCTGCCCACCAGGAGGTAAGGCAGGTTCGCGTAGAACTCGCGATGCTCGTCGGGCATGAAGTCGCGGATCATGCGCTGGCCTAATTGTTCGGCCTGGTCGCGCACTCCGACGCGGGCCTGCACGGCCCGCTCGCCGGGGTGGAAGGGGGATTGCGTGGTCATGGTTGCACTCCTGGTCTATGGATCAGCTCGCCGGGGCGATGAACTCGACACGAATGCCGCCGGGGATGTAGCAGATCATGTGTTGCGTCGCGCCGCCGCCGAGGGGCTCGGGCGCGAACTCGATAACCACGTCGTCCTCGCCCTGCAGGGTTTCGTGCAGTTCACGCAGCGAGTCCGCGCCGTCCACGGTCAGCGCGAAATGGTGCAACCCGATCACGTTGCGCCGGTCGAACGGCGTTGCATTGGCCGGATCGGCGGCCTGCCACAGCGTGATCATGATTTCGCCGTCGCTCAGGAACACTGCCGGGTAGTCGGGCACCTCGCCGACCTGGCTCAGACCGAGCACGTCGGTGAAGAAGCGGCGGGTGCGGTCGAGGTCGGGCACCGTCAGGCCGATGTGGTGCGCGCCGCGGGTGAGGGGCTGTTTGCTGTTGCTCATGTCGGGTCTCCTGTCTGTCTGGGGGTGGCTGCGAACAACCGTTGAGCACAGGCTATTCCCTTGCTGAATGTTGATAAATATGGCCTTTGGTTCAATAATTATTGCTATATGGCAACAATCAACGAGCAACAGGGCCTGCGCGAATTCATCGCGGTGGTCGAGCAGGGCAGCTTTACCGCGGCCGCCCAGGCGCTGGACGTGTCCACATCGTTCGTCAGCCGCCAGGTCGGGCGGCTGGAAGACCGCCTGGGCGCGCGGCTGCTGAATCGCACCACCCGGTCGCAAACCCTGACGGAGCTGGGGCAGACGTACTACCAGCGCAGCCGCGACATTCTCGACGAGCTCGAGCGCCTGGAATCCGACATGGCGGACCTGCAGGAAAAGCCGAAGGGCCTGGTCCGTGTCACCGCAGCGGGGCTCTACGCCGAGCGTTTCGTTGCGCCGGCCATCGCCGAGTTCATGCAGCGCTATCCGGAGGTCAGCGTCGAGCTGAACACCGCAATGCAGGTGGTGGACATCGTTGCGGAAGGTTACGACCTGGCGGTGCGGATGAGCGCGCTGGACGACAGTTCACTGGTGGCACGCAAAGTGGTGGACCGGCGGGTCAGCGTCGGGGGCAGCCCGGCTTACTTTGAACAGCACGGTCGACCGAAAACCCCGGAGGACCTGCGCCGTCACAACTGTTTGCAGCTCGGCGCGATGGAATGGCGTTTCGCGTGGCCAGACAGCGTGCGCAGTGTGCGCGTGCGGGGCAACTGGGTCAGCGACAACGCATCCGCGATCACCGCGGCTGCGATTCGCGGTATCGGCCTGGCGCGCCTGGCCCACTACTATTTCGACGACGCGGTCGCGCGCGGCGAACTCGAGCTGGTGCTGGAAGACTACGAACCGCAGGACGCGGCCACCTGGCTCATCTACCCGAACCGCGAGTACCTGCCAACCCGGGTACGTTACCTGGTCGATTTCCTCGCCGAGCGCTTGAAGGATGGGGTCGGACCACGGTAAGTCGCTGACTCAGGCGTATAACGCAACTTCGGCGACCGAGAGATCTGCCTCGAACTCGCGCATCCAGCCGAGCAAGCCCACGCGCATGATCGCCGAGGTGTCGAGCGGTTCGTCGATCTGGTTCGGCTCGAAGGCCGACCACGGCAACCGGATGGTCTGCCACTCGGGCGTGGCCCGCACCGTGGCTCGATACGACTGGCTGTACCAGCGCACATCCGCCGTGCGTATGTGAATGTTGTAGTCCTCGTCGTTGCCGTAGACGAGAAATTCCAGTCCCTGCCACGCCGACGCGTCGAAGGCGCTGTTGCGCCCGCCCAGGTACATGGCCATCTGGATGAAGCCGCCGCCCGAGTCGCGGGTGACGCGGCCCGTCATCCGCAGGCAGCGCCGGCCGCCCACTTCTGCGGCTTCCACGTTGCCGTCGGACACGCCACCCATCACCCGGTCGCTAAAACCCCGCCACGCGCAGTTGTCAATCATCACGGGCTCCGGCGCCTGGAAGTCCGTCAGCACCAGGCGCGAGCCGGCAGGGGCCGCGGCCACTGGCTCGTCTGCGCCCTTGGCGAGAGCCAGCGCCGGCGCAAGGCCAGCCATTCCCAGCAGTTTGCGGCGTTCGATGTTCATAGTCAGGTCCCCGTTTGCTGGGGGAGTTTTCGTCTCCCCGCCCGCGGCGGATTCCGATTTCTCCCCGCCGGCCACGCGGATCGCCCATAATTGCGCTGCCCGGCAGCAGCCAAAGCTCCAAGCCGTCAGCCATGCCCACTGCCAGCCCCATCACGGCCGCTTACCTCGATCGCATCCTGAAGGCCCGCGTGTACGAGGTGGCCATCGAGACCCCGCTGGAAGCCGCGCCCCGGCTGAGTGCGCGCCTGGACAACCGGGTGCTGTTCAAGCGCGAAGATCTGCAGCCGGTGTTCTCGTTCAAGCTGCGCGGCGCGTACAACAAGCTAGTGCAGCTGTCCGACGCAGAACGGCAGCGCGGCGTGATCTGCAGTTCCGCGGGCAATCACGCACAGGGCGTCGCGCTGGCCGCGCGCGAGCTGCGCATGCGCGCCGTGGTGGTGATGCCGGTGACCACGCCGACCATCAAGGTGGACGCGGTGCGGACCATTGGCGCCGACATCGACCTGCACGGCCAGTCCTACGATGATGCCTACGCGCACGCGCAGGCAGTCGCGAAGCGTGACAACCTGGTCTTTATCCATCCCTTCGACGATCCGGAGGTGATCGCCGGCCAGGGCACCATCGGCATGGAAATCCACCGCCAGCATCGCAGTCACATCGACGCGATTTTCGTGCCCATCGGCGGCGGTGGGCTGATTAGTGGCATTGCCGCCTACACCAAGGCCCTGTTCCCAAAGATCCGGATCGTCGGCGTCGAACCCGAGGATTCAGCCAGCATGCACGCGGCGCTGGCCGCCGGCGCGCCGGTGACGCTCGACCACGTGGGTATCTTTGCCGACGGCGTGGCAGTGCGCCGCGTGGGTGACGAGACCTTTCGCGTCTGCCGGGAGACCGTGGACGAGATCGTGCTGGTGAACACCGATGAAACCTGCGCGGCGATCCAGGACATCTTCGAAGATACCCGCACGATCGTCGAGCCCGCCGGCGCGCTGGCCGTGGCCGGCGCGAAACGCTACGTGGCAGAACACGGTGTACGCGGCCAGACCCTGGTCACTGTGAACTGCGGTGCGAATATGAATTTCGACCGGCTGCGACACGTGGCCGAGCGCGCGGCCATCGGGGAACAGCGCGAAGCGCTCATGGCCGTGGAAATTCCGGAACGCCCGGGCAGTTTCCTGGCGTTCTGTGCCGTGATCGGCGAGCGCAATGTCACCGAGTTCAATTACCGCTACGCAGGGCCCACGGCAGCGCGCGTGTTCGTCGGCCTGGAGCTGAGCCACGGCGCGGCCGAGCGGGCCGAGATCGTGAAAGCCTTCGAGGCCGCCGGCCACCGGGTGATCGACATGAGCGACGACGAGATGGCGAAATTGCACGTGCGCCACATGGTAGGCGGCCAGGCGCCGGGCATCACCGACGAGCGGTTATACCGTTTCGAGTTCCCGGAGCGCCCCGGCGCGTTATTGAAGTTCCTGAAGGCCGTGGGTACCCGCTGGAACATCAGCCTGTTCCACTACCGCAATCACGGCTCCGACTACGGCCGGGTACTGGCCGGCATCCAGGTGCCGGACGCCGAACGTGCCGACTTCGAGCAGCATCTGCAAGACCTCGGTTACCCCTATGCCGATGAGAGCGAAAACCCGGCCTACCGGATGTTCCTGGCCTGAAGGGGACATTCTGCTTTTTCAGAAAAGTTGAATGTCAAGACGGCCAAGGACGGCCGAGAGCGACCAGCGCCGATCAGCGGTGCCCGGTCTTCTTTTCGTCCGACTGCATCGATTGGAAAGATGCCAGTTGCTCCAGCCTTTCCGCGAGCCAGATTTTGATGATTGACTGCCGGGTAACGCCCAGGCGCACTGCTTCCTTGTCGAGCATATCAACCATCCAGTTCGGGAAATCTACGTTGACCCGTTTCTGATTGGGTCGCCGAGCTTTGCTCAGGTCCAAGGCTGCAGATACATCTTTGCCTTGGTCAAAATCTCTATCGAATTTCTCGGCTTTCATATAAGGCCACCTCTTGTCTGCGTGCGCGACGGACCGAAATGATTCGAACGTCGCCGTCACGGAAGGTCACTATCGCTGACCAGAGCTGCCTGCCAATCATGCCGATGACCATCTCTCTTGGTTCGGCCTCTGTTCTGGCAGGAATCTGTAGCACGTTCGGGTCACGCCACAGCCGCTGAGCAGCTACGAAGTTGATGCCATGTTTGGCAAGGTTCTGCCGGCTCTTCGAAGGGTCGAACACGAACGCCATAATGGTATAACAAATATACCTTTATTGCCCACCCCTCTAGCGCTAAATCCATGAATAACATGGAGATTTGCAGAGACTGCATTTCTCGGGAAGACGGTTTCGCTCTGTCGTAGTAATGCCGCCTGAGTAGCTTGTGGGCAGCCGGGAGCCCCTATTTCTGCCAGTTCGGGGGAGTTATTTGGGTCCAAATACAGACTGAATTCGGTACCATGAGTGCCATCTTCCTGAGTTGACGGCCAGCCGATGAAACCCAGCCAGTCCATCAAGCCCATCAGCTACCTGAAAGCCAACACCGCCGAGGTGCTTCGCCGGGTCAACGACACTCGCGAGCCTGTTGTCATCACCCAGAACGGCGAGGCCAGGGCAGTGATCCAGGATGTCGGCAGCTATGAACAGCTGCAGGAAAGCCTGGCTTTGCTGAAACTGATTGCCCAGGGCAAGCGCAGCTTAGAGGAGGGCGAGGCCCGACCGTTGCGCCGGGTCGTTGCGGAACTGCGCAAGCAACTCAAACCTCGGCAGCCGTGAGCGGCAGCTACCGGGTCCTGCTGGTCAAAAAGGCCGAGCAGGACCTGGCAGAGATTGTCGCCTGGATTGCGGAACACGATTCCCCCGGACACGCCGACCATGTTCTGGGTCAGCTGCTCGAAATATGCAGTCGGCTGGAAACACAGCCCGCGCGCGGTCGCGTGCCGCCGGAACTCGCTGCGATCGGGGTGAAAGACTATCGCGAGGTGCGCTTCAAGCCGTACCGGGTTATCTACCAGCCGTCAGGCCGAAAGGTTGTCGTTCACGTGATCGCGGATGGCCGCCGCAGCCTGCAGAATCTATTAGAGCATCGTCTGCTGCGATGACTGTCGACAACTGCCGGGGACATTCTATTTTTCAGAAAAATTGAATGTCCCTGTTGCCTGCCGCTCAAACAGTTGAATGTCCCCGGACCACGGAAAGACGGGGTCGGACCAAGGTATCTTGCTGAAATTGCTCAAATAGTCGCCGGAATTCACCCCAAAATACCCCTTAGACCGGCGTTTTCGTGGCCAAAAACGGCGTTCTAACGACCGGGCAACCCGATGCTAAGGCGGCGCCTGTCGGGTGAGTGCAGCAACAGATTTTCCTCGGCTCCCAGCTGAATTGCTTAGACACTCGTTTTCGGCCCCGAAAAGTGGCCTGTAAGCTCTTTCTTGCCGGCGATCTGAACAAGATTTCAATCGCTATCAAGTAGTTACTGTGGTCCGACCCCGGTTGGCTTAATATGCAACTGAATGCGCAGGCCGCCCTCGGAACAGCCGCACGGACTACACCATGGATACCGTCGCCTCCCATCGCTGCTTCGGCGGCACTCTCGGCTACTACCGGCACGCATCGAAGGTGAATAAGTGCGATATGCGCTTTTCTGCCTTCGTGCCACTGGGGGATGGACCCTTCCCGGTGCTGTGGTGGCTGTCCGGCCTGACCTGTACCGAGGAGAATTTCACGGTGAAGGCCGGCGCCTACCGCTACGCCATGCAGCATGGTGTGATCGTCGTCGCGCCCGACACCAGCCCGCGAGGCGACAAGGTGCCCGACGACGAGGCCTATGACCTGGGGCAGGGCGCGGGTTTTTACGTGAACGCGTTGCAGAAGCCGTGGAAGAAGAATTTCCAGATGTACAGCTACGTGACCCAGGAACTGCCGGAGCTCGTGTTCAACGAGTTGCCGGCGGACGAAGACGCGCAGGGCATCTTCGGGCACTCCATGGGCGGTCACGGCGCCCTGACCATCGGCCTGAAACACCCCGATCGCTACAAATCGATTTCCGCCTTCGCGCCTATCGTGGCGCCCACCCAGGTGCCGTGGGGACAGAAAGCCTTCAGCGCTTATCTGGGTGACGACCAGGAGGCATGGAAGCAATACGACGCGTGCGAGCTGATGCGTGCCGCGGGTGATCGCAGCGCCGCGCCGCCCATCCTGGTGGACCAGGGCCTGGCCGACACGTTTCTGGCCGAACAGCTGCGGCCCGAGCTGTTCGAGGCGGCCTGCGCCGCGGCCGGGCAGCGGCTGATCCTGCGGCGGCACGAAGGCTACGATCACTCCTACTTTTTCATGGCCTCGTTCATCGATGAGCACATCGAACACCACGCGGGCATTCTGAGTCCCGCCGATTTCCACGCGACCACGCTGTCCGTCGAAGAAGTCGAAGCAGCCGAAGCAGCCGACGAGGAGTAGACGTCTCGCGATTCCGGATCCGGGAACGGTTGACCGGTCTCCCGGCCGTTTCCTGCTCGGTCTCACGTGGAGACGGAAATAGGTAAACTGTCGCCGGAATAATTCCCAATAACAGTTCCGGAGACTGAGCGATGAAGACGCGCGCCGCTGTGGCTTTCCAGGCCGGCAAACCCCTCGAGATCGTGGAAGTGGACCTTGCAGGTCCGCGCGAAGGCGAAGTGCTGGTGGAGCTTAAGGCCACCGGCATCTGCCACACCGATGCGTTCACGCTATCGGGCGACGACCCGGAGGGTGCGTTCCCGGCTATCCTGGGCCACGAAGGTGCCGGCGTGGTGCTGGAAGTGGGCCCGGGCGTGACGTCGGTGGCGCCGGGCGACCACGTGATTCCTTTATATACGCCGGAGTGCCGCGAGTGCGATTTCTGCCTGCACCCGAAGACCAACCTGTGCCAGTCCATCCGCGAAACTCAGGGCCAGGGCCTGATGCCCGACGGCACCAGCCGCTTTTCCTATAACGGCAAGCCGCTGCTGCACTACATGGGTTGTTCCACCTTCTCCAACTACACCGTGTTGCCGGAAATCGCGGTGGCAAAAATTCGCCAGGACGCGCCCTTCGACAAGGTTTGCTACATCGGCTGCGGCGTGACCACAGGCATCGGTGCGGTGGCCTTCACGATGAAGGTGGAGCCGGGTGCCAACGTGGCGGTGTTCGGTCTCGGCGGCATCGGCCTGAACGTGGTGCAGGGGGCGCGCATGGTCGGCGCCGACCGCATCATCGGCATCGACCTGAACCCGGAACGCGAGGCGCTGGGCCGCAAATTCGGCATGACGGACTTCATCAACCCGAAAGACGTGGACGATGTGACCGCGGCGATCGTCGACCTGACTGGTGGCGGCGTGGATTACAGCTTCGAGTGCATCGGCAACGTGAGCACCATGCGCCAGGCGCTGGAGTGCTGCCACAAGGGCTGGGGGGAGAGCTGCATCATCGGCGTGGCGGGTGCCGGCCAGGAAATCGCCACGCGCCCGTTCCAGCTGGTCACCGGCCGGGTCTGGAAAGGCACCGCCTTCGGCGGCGCACGCGGGCGCACCGACGTGCCGAAGATCGTCGACTGGTACATGGACGGCAAGATCAATATCGACGACCTGATCACGCACAAGATGCCGCTGGAAGACATCAACAAGGCGTTTGACTTGATGCATGAGGGCGAGAGTATCCGGTCGGTGGTGGAGTACTAGGCCTGGCGCTGTGGTGGGACGCTTCCGGCAGAGGGAAATCTCTGCCGGGCTAAACCTCGCCCGGACATCCGTGTCCGGACTCGGATCGGCCCTCCGTCGCTCCCGCCGTCCATGGCTCCGCTCCTCCGGGACGACGCCCGGCAGAGATTTCCCTCTGCCGGAAGCGCCCCTGCTGGCGCAGCGGCTAGTTCTCCGGGAGCAAGAGATGGTGGCCGGCCAGCCCCGGCAGACCGTCCCCCTGCCGGAGCTGACCGTGACGGCGTTGTGGCTATTCCTTCCCCGGGCGCAGCGGCGCTTGTTCACTATGCAGTTTCGCCGAAGGCGCGTTTGCGGCAGGTCTTCGCCCGCTCGTTAGTATTCGCCCACTGTCGATAGGTTCACGAGATTCTAGGGCGGCGATGAAGAAGTTCTTGCTGGGATTAGTGGGTGTGCTGGCGCTGGCGGCGGCGGGGGTGGCGGCATGGTACTGGGGCTACCTGCCGAAACAGCAGCCCCCGCAGGAGTGGGTTGTCGAGGCAACACCGGAGCTGATCGAGCGCGGCCGCTACCTCACTATTAATGTGTTGCAGTGTGTGGACTGCCACTCGGAGCGCGACTGGACGCTCTATGGCGGGCCGCCCGTTGAGCCCATCGGTGCGGGCCGCGCGTGCTTCGACCGGAATTCCCCGCCGCAGGGCGTGAACGTCGGCGAGTCGGCCTTCCCCGGCGTCATGTGCATTCGGAACATCACGCAGGACCCGGAGACCGGCATCGGCGACTGGACGAACGGCGAAATCGTGCGGGCGGTGCGTGAAGGTGTGGACCGCGACGGCAATGGTCTGTTCCCGATCATGCCGTACTTCATCTACCGGCACCTGGCCGACGATGACATGCGCGCCGTGTTGGCCTACCTGCGCTCCATGCCGGTGGTCGAGTCGGTGCGCCCGCGAAAGCAAATCGACTTCCCGATGAGTTCGTTGGTACAGTTGTGGCCGGAGCCGGTGACGCAAGAGATCGTTGCGCCGGATCCCTCCGATACGGTGGCCTACGGCGAGTACCTGTCGCGCGTTGCCCGATGCGAGTTCTGCCACACGCCGCGCAATCCCCGGTCTTTTGATTACGATCCGGCGCGACATATGGCCGGCGGCATGCCCTTTTTCCTGCACGGTCGCACCCTGTGGGCCATGAACCTGACGCCGCACGAGACCGGTCTCGGCAGCTGGACGAAAGAGATGTTCCTGGCGCGCTTCAAGCTGCACGGCACGCCCACGCCCGTGGCGCCGGAGGCCAACACGCTGATGAATTGGAACGCCTTCGCCGGCATGACCGACGAAGACGTGTTGGCACTGTGGGACTACTTCCAGAGCGTGCCGCCGGTTCCTTACCGGCGGGAGCCAATCTGACTGCCAGATTTGGGACCGCCATCGCGGAAAAACCCATAACCAGCATTTATGTTATATGGCTGGCTCCGCCTCGCGCTCATCGCCATGTTGCTGGACGACATTCTGACCCTCGCTTCGGACTCCGCAGACTTGCTACTGCGTCGGGACATGTATGCCGACGGCGATCAAGGCCATTTGGTCCGCGACGTGTTGGCCTTGGCCAACGCAGATGCCGGTGACATTCGGCACCTCGTGTTTGGTGCAGAGCGGGTTGGCAAGGGTATTCGAGTCTGTGGTCTCGATCGTGCTGCTATCCAACGTTTTCGGCGGTTCGGCTACGACTTGCCTGTACTGATCGAGCCGAAATTGCGCGTGGCGCCAATTTTCGCAGAACTGGACGGCAAGCCGGTGGCTGCTCTGGAAATCAGCGACTGCAAGAATCCACCGTACACCCTGCGTCGGCAAATCACCGAGGACATGCGCACCGGCGCTTGCTGGGTTCGTGACGGAGACAGCATACGCCCAGCCCGGCGCGAGGACCTGGATCGGATGTACGGACGTCACTCGGCCAAGCCATCGGTGCGCGTGGAGGTGGGGTTCAATGGCGACCCCACGTGCCAGGAGGTGCGCCTGGACGTGCCCGATACCTCCCAGCCACCGTCTCAGCGAGCGCGCGAGCAAATGTTGTCGATCATCAGTGCCAAAAAAGCGGCTAACGAGATGCTTGGGGTTGACGATACGGGAATAGCGCGGCTTGCGCACATAAGGATTTTTGGCCCCGATGCTCCTTTCGTGCAACAGGGGATGGACACCATAGTCCAGCAGTACAACCACGCTACCGATGAATACGAAGATGCGGATCGATACTATTACTTTGAACAACAGGCCATACGACTTGATCTGGCGGTGCGCATTCTTCAGGACGCCTCCATGCAGGGCGTTGTAATCGATTTGAGCTTGCCTCGGGTGCCAGGTTTCACGGTTGCCGAGCGGCTCTATCCTGATCCGCAGGGACGACGGACTGGGATCGAAAGCCGGCTGGTGGGTTACCCACTCGTCACTCATTTACGAAAACATGCCGCCGTGCAGGTCTCTTTAGGCACTCTCTGGCCCGGCCAGGTGATTTCGATATTCGAGACGCCGCTGCGGATCCGCGTTGGGCCGGAAATGCGCGGCATGAAGGTCGCCCTGAACTACCGGGTGTCCGCGCGCGATCTGCCCGAGCCCGAGCAGGGCCGTCTGAAACTCATTTTTCGGCGTTAGAACCGAAGCCGGGCCGCGTCCGGCCAGTGGTGTTCCTTGGCGCCAGTGGCAGGGGAACCGGGGGCCGGGTTTAATATTCGGCCCCGGAAGACCTACCGAGGATCGTTCTATGTGGCTCCGCTCCTTGCTGTTGTTGATCGGTAGCCTTGCCGCTTGCGGTGCGCCTGACAAGTCGGTCCCGCCAGCCATGACGGAAGCCGATGCCAATGCGCCGACAGCTGCGGCCCCGGATGCGCTGCCCGCGGACCTTAGCCTGGATGGTTTACGGGCAGCGGATTACATGGCCGGTAAGCAGGCTTTCCAGGGCCGCTGCAGCGCTTGCCACACACTGGCCGAGAACAGTTCGAACATTGCCGGGCCTAACCTGTGGGGCGTGTTCGATCGGCAGGCCGGTTCCCTCGACGAATTCACGTACTCCGACACCCTGCGCGAGGCGGACTTTCGGTGGACGCCGCAGCGCCTGAACGCGTGGCTGTCGGACCCGAAGAACTACCTGCCGGGCAACATCATGGGCATCCCCGAACCGGTGCCCGCAATGGACCGGCTCAATATCCTTCACTTTATGCTGATCGAAACCGGCGCGGTGGACTGGGAGCGGCCGGAAGCCGCGTTTGCCGAAGCCCAGCAGGATCGCTCGAAGCCGCCGTCGGAGCGCTTCCCGAGTTTCTGGAACCACCTGATGTTCAACACGGTGAACTACCGGTGGGTGAACGCAGCAGCCGGCGAAGAGTTGCAGTTCCAGGTGTACTTCCAGACCGACGGCAGCGTCACGACCAGCCGCAAGAGAATGAGCGGGTTCTGGCACATCACCGACAAGGACTTTTTCTGCTACGCGCTGCGCAACATGCCGGTGAGCGTGGGGCACATGGTGGAATGTTTCCCGGTGGCGGCCATGGCCATTCCGCGTTTCGCCCCGGAACTGTGGGTGTCGCGGCCGCAAAAGGGTGTGGAACTGCACGGCGGGATACTGCCCGGGCGTCCTTCGCTCGCGGCCAATGAGCCGGTCGAATAAAGAGGGCGCACGCCGATGCTGTCCATGACTTTCCTGTTGTACGCGGCGATTCACCTGGTGATCTGGGTGTGGGGTTGGAAGGCCTGGGCACAATACGGCCGCCCAAAGGGCCTGTTCCTGGTGCTCTTCGGCGGCACGCTGTTGTGGTACGACAATTTCCGCATCGGTATTGGCCGTTTCATCGGCGAGGGTGAGCTGTTGCAGGCGCTGACCGTGCCGGCGTTTGCGTGGCACTGGACCATGCTGCCGCTGCTGGTGATCGCCGCCGGCTCCATTGCCCGCTCCGCGGGCGTCGGCTGGGCGCAGCCGAAGGCAGTGATGGGTTCATTCTGCGCAGTCGCATCGGTGTTGATCGCGATGGACGTGCCGTACCTGTTCCAGATCGAGCTGCACCCGGCCTGCGTGGCCGATACCTTTCGTTATTCCACGGGGGTGAGCGAGCTGCAGTTCTGCGGCCCGGACTCGGTGGTCGTGAACGGCGCAGGTTCGCCGCTGGTCGCGATCCTGACCAACGTGATCGTGCTGGGTGTGGGCATCGCGTTGTGGATTCAGCGCGGCTGGCCGTGGCTGACCCTGGGTTCCGGCGCGATGTTCCTGGCTGCCGGCGGCGGCCCGGCGCTGTTGC
This sequence comes from Chromatiales bacterium, assembly GCA_020351875.1. Lineage (GTDB taxonomy): Bacteria > Pseudomonadota > Gammaproteobacteria > Steroidobacterales > J054. The sequence goes on from CP070671.1 coordinate 1,243,446, forward strand.
CTTACTGGGCGCTGCCGATTGCGAACTTCGGCGAGATCCTGATCACGCTGGGCCTGATCACCACGGCGGTGCATTTCGCGCGGCAGGGTGGGGCGGTTCAGCCGGCCGCAGTGGGTGGCGCTGCCGTGAACGAAAGCAGCGGGTAAAACATTTGCGACGGTCAGGAAGGCGCGTCCCGCGATTAGCGACGGTGGGTCGCATGCGGATATCGCGGCTAAAGCCGCTCCCACCAGATGGGTTGCACCGGTGGGAGCGTCCCGCGATTAGCGACGGTGGGTCGCATGCGGATATCGCGGCTAAAGCCGCTCCCACCAGATGGGTTGCACCGGTGGGAGCGGCTTTAGCCGCGACGAGTTTCAGCCACAGCGATGCGGCGTGAACATACACCTTGCGCAGGCAAGGCCACAGCCATCAGAACAATAAAGGGAGCCAGCCATGAGTGACGAACAGGCGCCGGACCCGAGTCGACGCGATCTATTGGCACGCCTTGCCTTTGCCACCCTGCTGGGTGGCATGGCGACGAGCGAACAGGCATCGGCCGGGAGTCATACCGCGCGCGAACCGGTGGTCTATCCACCTTGTGACGAACAACTGAAGGCGGAGATCGACGCGGTGCTTCAGCGTACCGAGGCCATCTGGAACGCGCAGGAGTGGTGGCGGTTGCCCACCGAGATCTGGGACCGCGAAGACCCGACCCCTATGTACGTCGCCGAAGAGCTGTACGACGTGATGATCGGCTGGGACGTTCTCGACCGCTACATCTTTCCACCGAAGAAGGGCCTCGACGCGTTTCGCTGGGGCTACTCGAAACTGTGGGTGAAGGAACTCGCGCCGAATGTGGCGCTCGCGCTGTACGACCACTGGTTCGAGATCAAGATTCGCGCGCCGGGGCCCATCGGTGTGCCGCGCCACGGTTTCGATCGCGTGCTGTCTATCTATAACAAGCGGGACGACGGCTGGCGGCAGTCGCTCTACGCGCAGTGCCCGCTGGGCCCGGACACCTACACGCGCCGGATGGCGGAGAAGCTGGTGAAGCCGGACTGGGACGAGTTCTACGAGGATGTGAAGACGCGGGACATCCAGGATCCGCGGCTGAAGAAGCAGAATTAGACCGGTCGGTGCGGGGGGCGAGGCTGGCCGGGCCAGAACTTTTCGCGGATTCCCGGGATCCAGGGTGGTGCGGGTCCCGGAATCGCGGCTGAAGCCGCTCCCACTGAGACAGATGGCTGGCAGGTGGCAAGTCGCGGCTAAAGCCGCTCCCACCGGTACAATCCAGCCGGTGGGA
>CP070671.1:1244830-1319266 GCA_020351875.1 Chromatiales bacterium
ACGCCGGTGACCCAGTTCATCGGCGAGATCCCGACGAGCCGCGCCGCGCACCACCGGCACCTGTACGAGGAGACCATCACCATCCTCAACGGCGAAGGTTTCCTGTGGACGGATGAAACGAAGACCCCGGTGCGGCCGGGCGACACGATTTTCCTGCCGCGCAAGCAGCACCACTCGCTGGAGTGCACCACCTCCGACGGGATGCGGCTGGTGGGCGTGTTCTACCCGTCGATGTCGCCCGCCATCAACTACTGACCGCCGGACTTGGTGCAGAGCCGCTTTTTGCCTATGTTTAGCCTTCGGTAGCGATTGAGGACGGCAACAACAATGAAACGCCCCGAAGAACGCTTCGAATTCTCCGCGATGCCGCAGCGGGACAGGCTGAAGCTGCCCGACAACGCGCGCATGGCCGTGTATCTCATCGCGAATATCGAGGAATGGGATATCGGCAAGCCCATCGCGCGGGAGTACGTCACGTCGCCGGCCGGTGTGCAGACGGTGCCGAACGTGCCGAACTGGGCCTGGCACGAGTACGGCATGCGGGTGGGCATCTGGCGAATGATGGACTCGCTGGCGAAGCGTGGCCTGAAAGCGGGCGTCGCGATCAACGCGCGGGTCTGCGAAGGGGCGGGCGAGCCGGTGGCCCGCGCGATGCTCGACGCCGGGTGGGGTTTCATGGGCCACGGCTACGCGCAGGCCGCGATCCACACCCTGGACGACCAGCAGGCCGCGATCCAGAAGTCCTACGACGTATTGAAAAGCTACACCGGCAAAGCGCCAAAAGGCTGGTTGGGTCCGGGGCTGCACGAAACCCTCGACACGCTGGACTATCTCGCGGAGACAGGTTTCAAGTACGTGTGTGACTGGCCGATGGACGAGCACCCGGTGCAGATGAAGACCAGCGCGGGACCCGTCATGGCCATGCCGTACTCGATGGAGCTCAGCGATCTGCCGCTGATGGTGGTCCAGCAGCACGAATCCGTGCACTGGCTGCAGCGGGCGCTGGACCAGTTCGACCGGCTGTACGAGGAGGGTGCGGAGCAGCCACGGATCATGGCCATGAGCATCCACCCCTACATCATGGGTGTGCCCCACCGCATCAAGTACTTCGAGGCGGCTTACGACCACATGCTGAAGAGGAAAAACGTGTGGTTCACCACGCCGGACGAGATCTACGACTGGTTCAGCTGAGTGTCGTGTAATTGTCGCGGCTAAAGCCGCTCCCACCGCAGAATTGTACCTTCGGTGGGAGCGGCTTTAGCCGCGATGTCAGTTAACGACATCGGCACTGAACAGCTCCCGCACGCGCGGGTTGTCCGTGGTCGCGACCGCGCACACGATGCCTTCGCTATCGACCTGCATCAGCGTCAGCGAACGGATACCGATGCCCTGGTCCGTGATCTGTCGTGACACCTGGGCCAGAGCGCCCGGCTGGTCTTCCGTTCGCAGCAGCACGATGTCGTTCGACACGGTCTGATAGCCGGCGCCGACGAGCAACGCCAGGGCCTGGTCATAGTCGCTGACCGCCAGGTTCAGAAACGCCTGGTCGCCGCGCTCCGTGAAGTCCATGCTGCGTATGTCGATGCCTTGTTCGCCAAGCAGCTCCGCAACGCGGGTCACCGGGTTGTCGGTGGACTGGCAAATGATCGTGAGCAGTTTCACGGTTGCTCGTTCTCCCGCAGCTCCGCTGCCACATCGGCGACGATCGCTTCGATGTGGTCGCGCGTGATATGCGGCATCAGGATCACGTGGCTGATGCCTTTGGCCGTGGCCAGTTGCCACTTGCGCTGCAGGCTGTCGCTGACGGCGGGGAATACCACCGTAATCGCGTCCGGATTACGCCACGCGTCGACCCCGGCCCGCCTGAATGCCTGTTCCGTGTAGTCGGCGAGTGCGAGCGAAGCCCGCGCCCGCTCGCGCAGTCCATCTTCGCCGAGTGCGCGGACCGCGTGCCACATGATCACCGGCGTGTGGCCGTTGCGCGAGCCGGTGATCGTCGTGTCCAGGTTGCCGATGTACGCAATCGCGCTGGCAATCCGGTTCACGTGGCTCTTGCGGGCCAGCACGATGCCGCAGGGCATCGGCGAGCCGATGAACTTGTGGCCACTGATCGCGATGCTGTCGGCGCCGTCGGCGAAATCGAACCGTGGCCGCGGTTCCAGGAACGGTGCAAAACCGCCGCACATCGCCGCGTCGGAGTGAATGTAGCGATTCGGAATCGCGAGTTCGTCCAGGATCTCGTTGATTTTGCCGAGGTCGTCCTTTGCCTCGGTCATCGTGGTGCCGATGTTCGCGAAAATGATCGGCGGCGCGTCGCGGTTCACCTTCAGGGTCTCGCGCAGGTCGTCGTAGTCCAGCTCGCCGTTGGGCTGCGAGCGGATCATGATGTTGCGCAGGTTCAGAAAGTGCAGGTTCTTCGTCACGCTGTAGTGCGTGTCCTGCGAGAAGTACACGATGCCCTTCGGGTAGCGCTCGCGGGCCAGGTAGAGCCCGTAGAGGTTGCCCTCGGTGCCGCCGTTGGTGATATAGCCCCACCAGTCGTCTTCGGGCGCGCGCATCAGTCGCGCCCAGAATTCCAGCGCCTCGCGCTCGAACTCGCGGCTGTCGACCTTGCTGGTGCTGTCGACGAAGGGATCACCGACGTTGTTCAGGCTGTAGTCCAGCAGGTCCTTCAGCTCGCTGTAGTCGTAGTCCATCGCGCTCGGGTAGCCGGCCATCGTGCTGGCGTCCCGGCGGATACGCGCGTAGAAGTCGCGCAACCTGGCCTGGTCGGCCTTGCTCAGGCGTGACGGGTGCGGTGCCGGCTTGGGGAGTGGGGTAGCCATTCGCCCAGAATGCCCCATCCATGGCGCAATTGGCTGTCTTTCTAGCCTATAATTCGAGGGATTCAGGCAGAAAATAGCGAGTTAGATGACGAAAAAGACGAAATCCGTCTATCCGCTGAGCAGGCAGGAAAGCGAGATCCTCCGTGCCCTGCAGGATGACGGTCGCATATCCAACGTGCAGCTGGCGAGCCGTGTCGGGATGTCCGAATCGCCGTGTCTCAGGCGAGTTCGGGCCCTGGAGGAGGCCGGTGTCATTCGCGGATATGGCGCCCGGCTGGACCGGCGGCGGCTTGGTCTCGACATCCTGGCTTTCGTGCACGTCAGCATCGACCAGCGTGAGGATACTGACGCGGACAGCTTCCTCGCAGCGGTGCAGCGCGAGGATCAGGTCATCGAGTGCTACGCGATGAGCGGCACGGACGACTACCTGCTGAAGGTCGCCGCCCGCAACATGGACGAGCTCGCGGACCTGACGATGCGCAAATTACTCCGCTGGCCGGGCGTGCAGCATGTCTCTTCCAATTTCGTGATGGAAGAACTCAAGGTCGACGCTGGTTTGCCGGTCGGGATCAGCTGATACATTCGACAACGATCAAAGTTCCACAACGCTGCCGAGGCCACGGGATTCGGCCGTCTGATACAGGTACCACGCGGCCGCGAGATCCTGGGCCGCAACGCCGAGCGACTTGTACACGGTGATTTCCTGTCCGTCCGTGCGGCCCGGCGCCTGACCGAGCAGCACCTCGCCGATCTCGGCACGGACATGGTCTTCATCGACTGCGCCTGCCGTAATCGCGGTCAGCAGCTCGCCCGCCTGCGCGAATGCAGACCCGCGATAGTCCACGAAGAAATTCGCGCGACGCACCGCGTCCGTGTCGACTTCGCGCGCTTCCGGTACGCTGGAGCCGACTAGGTTCAGGTGGGTGCCGGGCTGCAACCACTCGCCGCGCACGATGGGTTCTCTTGCTCCAGTCACGGTGCAGACGATATCTGCCGTTTGCACCCCGTCCTGCAGGTCAGTGCAAGGCTCGACGACCAGCGGGTGCTGCTGTGCAAGTTCGTCGGCCAAAGCGACTGCCTTGTCCGCATCCCGTCCCCAGATGCGGATCCGCCGTATGTTGCGCACCGCGAGCATGGCCGGCGCGTGCGCGCGTGCCTGCGCACCCGTGCCACAGATCAGCACCTCCGAGGCATCCTCTCGGGCCAGCGCGCGGGTCGCAACGGCACTGGCCGCAGCGGTGCGCAGGCTCGTGATCACGTCGCCGTCCAGCAGCGCGGTGGGTTCGCCCCGCCCGGCTTCGAATAACACCATCAGGCCGAGGTGGGAGGGCAGGCCTGCAGCAGGATTGCCGGGAAACAGGCTGACCAGCTTGATGCCGAAACATTCCGGCGAGCCGAGATAGCCGGGCATCATGCCCATCGCACCGTTCGGTAACTTCAGGCCCCAGCGTAGCGGCAACTCCACGTTGCCCTGAGACACCTCGCGCATTGCCGCATCGACCACGTCGATCGCGGCAGCGGGCGTCAGTAGCTCGCGGATCAACTCCTCGCCGATGGCTCTAATGCGCATGATCGAATTCTATCGGTGCGGTATTCAGCCAGATCTCGACGATACGGCCTTGGTTGTTGAAGCGCAGGATGCACTCGCCCTGCAGGCTCACCGGACGCAGGTCCGGCTCGCGGTCGCGATAAAGCTTCCGCTGCGACCCAAGCGCGCGCCAGCGGAACGCGCCCATCGACCAGGCCGACAGCGGCGCATTCACCGTAAGCCGCAGGTCCGGGACCGCGGTCCACAGTTCGCGCAGTTGCTGTTGCAGGTCGGCGAGGCCCGCCGGCACGTTGTCAAGGCCGTGCACCCGTACGTTTTTGTCGAACACCCCGAAGAACTCCCGGTCGCGCTCAGCGGGCGCTTCCATCCTGTTGAAAGCGTGGGTCAGACCCTCGAGCCGGGCGTGGATCTCGGCCTCGCTGAGCCCCGGGCCGTTCAGTTCGCGGGCGATGCGGTCGCCTTCGGCCCGCCCTTGCGGACCGAGTAGCTGGCCGAGGCGATAGCCGTGGTCGTGATTCGACCAGCGCTCCGCGATGCGCCCATCGTCATCGAAGCGGAAGAAAGTCTGGCCGCGCAGAAACACCGGCTGGGATTGCCCCGCAACACCGTCGAATTCGCCGGCCAGGTATAGCATCGAGTGATAGCGCTGTGCCGCCATGTTGCCGGCCACGATAACTTCGTCGCTCAGCAGCACGCCATCCTTCAGTTCGAAGAACACGGGCCGGTAATGCTCGCGCAGGCCGTCGATGCCGGTGTCACCGCTCTCCAGCAGGCCGTGGGCAACGACATCATCGGCAAAGATCGCCAGGTAGTTACGGTACGAACGCGCCTGGTCGCGGTCACGGATGATCTCGTCCATCTCGTGCATCCGGGCCCGCGTGCCCTCGGTCAGTTCGCGCCACGCCGGGGGCGATTCCAACGCGCAGACGGGGAGTGCAAACAGACCAGCTGCTGTAGCCAGCAACGCGGCCGCGGCGATGTGCCGCGGCCAGTTGGCGCCAGTGTGCATGGGAGGGGGGGTGGGACTCTGGCGAAAAAGACGGCGGCGGGGCTGAAGCCCCGCCACCAGGGGGGGTTATTCGCCAAAGTTGAAGGTGACGGTGCCACCCACGATGCGCGGCTCGCCGACGTGTGACCACAGGGTCGACGAACCGAGAATCAAGCCGTCGAACGGGATCGCGAAACGGGACATGGTGTAGCGCTTGTCGAAGCAGTTCCGGCACCACACGGACAGTTCCCACTGGTCGTTCGGGCTGCGCACGCCGCTGCGCAGGTTCACCAGCGCGTACCGGCCTTCCTTGCGCTCGTCGTCCGGGAGCGTGTCGACGAACTGGTTGGTGCGGCCAAACCAGTTGCCGCTCGCAAACAGGCCCCACTGGCCCAGCGTGTCGGGCCGGTCGTAGTCGAAGCCGATCTGCCCGGTCCACTCCGAGCTGAACGGCAGTTGCTGGCCGCTCGGATCCGGCCGGGTCGGGTCCAGGAGGCCAACATCGTCGTCGAAGTCCGCGTCGAGGTACAGCGCCGACGCGTTCACGGTCAGGTTGTCGGTGATCGCCCAGTCCGTCTCCACTTCCAGGCCCCGGGACCTGGCGCCCGACGCGTTGGTCACGTCGAAGGTGCCGTCCGGCCGCAGGATCTGCAGTTGCAGGTCGTCGAATTCCGTGTAGAACACGGACGCGTTCAAGCGCACCTGGCCGTCGGCAATGTACGACTTCATGCCCAGTTCGAAGTGATCTGCCGTTTCCTTGTCGAAGGTCGGATCCTGCTGCGTGCCCAGGCACACGGGTGGGCTGGACACGAAGCCGGGTGGGCAGCCACCGGCAGGCGGTTCCAGAATCACCGCCGCACCCGCCGCGTCGCGGTTCAGGCTGATGCCGCCCGACTTGAAGCCGCGGGCATACGTGCCGTAAAACATCACGTCTTCTTCGAGGTCGTACTGCAGGCTGATCGTCCCGGTGGGTTCGCTGTCGTCGGTATTGGCGCTGAAATCGAACACGACGGGCAGCGGCAGGGCCTGCGGCTGATCGTTGCGCGACTTCGCGTCCTTGTCGTCCTTCGTGTAGCGGAGGCCTGCGGTTAGCGACCATTGGTCAGCCATGCGCCAGGTGCCGTGTGCGAACGCCGCGTATGTCTTAGTGTTCTGTTCGAATTCCGCGAGGAAGGCCCGGCCTGGCACATTCCCAAACAGTCCAGGGGCGAAGAACGGGAAGTCCGTGATCTGTGATCCCCAGATGAACTCGTTGGAACGCTCGATGTCTTCGTCGGCATAGTAGCCGCCCACGATCCAGTCGACGCGGTCGTCGAACAGTTGCCCTTCGAAGCGCAGCTCCTGCGACAGCAGTTGAACCTCCGGCAAGTTCTGGTTGGAGCGCAGCACATCCACGCCGGTGAAGTCGTTGTCCTTCGAGTTGCTGTCGTCGTAGTCGCGATACCCGGTCATGGATGTGATCGTGAACGCGCCAACGTCCCACTTGATCTCCGCGGCCATGCCCTTGTCTTCCGCGTCGTACGACAACTTGCCGTTCGCCGCTATGTCCAGGTCGTCGATGTCGGCCGGATCGATGATGGTTGACCCGATAGACGCGGCAGCGGGCCCGTTGATCGGACCGGTTTGCGGGTCATTGATCAAGCGCATCGGGAAGCAGCACTGCTCGTTGTCCACCTTCGCGTAGTCGCCGATCAGGCGGAACCCAAGGGACTCGGTGGGCTGCCACAGCACCTGGCCGCGCAACGAGTAGCGGTCACGGTCGTTCGTTTCGTTGCCATCCGCTTTATTGTCCAGCCAGCCGTCGCCATTCGCATAGGTCCACGTGACGCGGGTCGCCAGCGTGTCGGTGATCGGTGCGTTGAAAAAGCCGTTGATCCGGGCAACATCGTATTCTTCATAGTTCGCTTCGACTGCGCCATTCACGCCGCTGAAGTCCGGGCGGTTGGTCAGGAAGTGCACGACGCCGGCAGTCGTGTTCTTGCCGAAGAGGGTGCCCTGTGGGCCCTTCAGTACCTCGATCCGTTCCATATCGTAAATATCGTTGCTCGCGACCAGGCCGGAGCGACTGCGGTAGATGCCGTCCACGAAGGTGCCGACGCTGGGCTCGAAACCGATGTTGAACACCGACGTGCCCAGGCCACGGATCGCAAACGACGTGCCCTGGCCCGGCGGGTCAACCGCGCGAATCTCCAGGGACGGAATCGCGACGCGCAGGTTGAATACGTCCCGGATCACGTTGACTTTGAGCGCTTCGCCCGAGACTGCGGAGATGGCGATCGGCACGTCCTGCTCCGACTGCACGCGCTTCTGGGCGGTGACGAGGATGTCCTCGAGTTCGGCCGCCTGGCCGACGCCGGTCACCGATAGCAATACGGCTGTGGCGCCGCCGATAAAGCCTGCTGGAGTCTTCATGCTGTTCGTCCCCCAACTGAACTGGTCCATGACTGGACTAAGACACTATCCCAGGGCCCTGGGGCGGGCTTATGGCGAACCGATTAGTTTCTATGCAATCACGGAAACGCGTTGGCCGTGCGCAACAAATATGGGAGCATGCCGGCGTGATCGCGACCCCCGAGAGCTATTTTTCCGTGGACTTCAGCGCCGCCACGGCGCGTTTCCGCGTGGCCTGCCGCGCGGCGGGCGCCGCGGCGACCAGCCTGCCGCATCCATTACCGGGGCCTGGTGGCGAAGCGCTGGCCACGGACGTTGCCAGGCTGGGGCCCGCCGGTGCGTCGCGCCTGCTGGTATTGCTGTCAGGCGTGCACGGCCCGGAATTGCTGTGTGGGTCGGCCTGCCAGGCTGGCCTGCTGGAATCCGGTGCACTGGCCGGGTTGCCTGCGGACACCGCGGTGCTGCTCGTGCACGCAATCAATCCGTGGGGCACGGCCCATGGTCGGCGCGTGACGGAAGACAACATCGACCTGTGCCGGAATTTCATGGATTTCGATGCGCCGCTGCCTGGCAATGACGGATACGAGGACATCCATCGGGCGTTTGCGCCAGGTGGGGAGGTCAGTAACGGGCAGGAAGCCATGGGCGTACTGCTCGACTATCAGCGCCAGCGCGGTTTGCCGGCATTGATGGCCGCGTTGATGGCTGGCCAATACGTCCACGCCGATGGTTTCTCGTACGGTGGGCGCGAAGCCACGTGGTCGAACCACACGTTGACGCAGTTGCTCCAGGAGCACGGCGCGGGCGCGAAACACGTCTTGGCGCTGGATTTCCACAGCGGTCTCGGGCCCTACGGTTACGGCACCGCGGTGGCGATGCACACCGGTGCCGCGCTGGAGCGGGTGCGGCGGCATTTCGGCGGCTGGGTCGAGGCCCCGCGGCAGGCGGCTGCCGAATCTCCGGGTGAGTTCTACGGGGTGGAAGGGCATTGTGCAGACGGTTTCGTGCGCGCTCTGCCGCAGGCCGAGGTGGAACTGGTGACCATCGAGTTCGGCACCTACCCGGTACCCCGCAACCTGCAGGCACTGATCGACGATCACTGGCTGCACATCGGTGGTGTAGCGGACGATCCGCAACAGCTGGCGCAGGAGATGCTGGCCACGCACTACCCGGACGACCCGGAGTGGCGTTACGCGGTGTGGACCCGGGCCACGCAGGCCTTGCGCCAGGCGCTGGCCTGCCTGCGCGAGTAACGCCAGCAACCGCTCGGCTTATTGCGAGTCGCTGCGTTCGCCACCGCTGAGAGACGCGAGGTACGCCACGACGTCCTGCACGTCCTGTTCCGTCGTCAGCACCGCGGCGGCTGCGCGCATCTGCTGCCCGGGTATGTCGTCGCTCGCGTAGCCGCGGCGGCCTTCCAGGTAATTGCCGAGTTGACGCACCAGGTACCAGTCATCGAGGCCGGCCAGCGCGGGCGCGCGCAGGTCTGCCTGGCCCCGGGCGTTTACGCCGTGGCACGCGCTGCATGGGGCGTACAGCGAGCGCCCGCGTTTAGTATCACCCGGCAACTTCGCTGTCGCGCGGGGTCCGTCCAGGCCGCTGGCGTAATCGGCAACCGCCTCGATACTGGCGTCATCCGGGAGTGCCTTTGCAAACAGGGCCATCTGCCGGCCATAGATGTCACCCGGGTGATCACCACGCTCACCGTTCTTGAACTTGCGTAGCTGGTCGGCGACGTACCAGCCGGCCGTGCCCGCGATGCGCGGCGCGTCCAGCGGCTGGCTACCGCTGCCGTCTTCGCGGTGGCAGGTCGCGCAGGCGTAGTACAAGGTTTCGCCGACGTCAGCGCCGACAGCGGTGACTGACGCCCCGACCAATAGCAGCATGACCATCAAGGTCCGCAAGCGATCAACCATCGCCGGGCGCCGGGCCATTGCTGTTGCCCATGTCCAGGATGATGCGCCAGTCACCATCAGGCTGGCGCTCCCAGACCAGCAGGAACTTGCCGCTCTGTTTTCCCGATGGCAGGCCTTCCGTGCCGGGTTTCGGGACGAACTCAGACTCGTACCGGCCGCGTGTCCAGGCCCAGTCGCCGGAGCGGCGCACTTCTTCGATGCTTGCATCAATGTGCGCCACGTCGAAGTTGTCCCGCACCGCTTCACCGAAGCCGCGAATGGCCTCGCGGCCGGCCAACGGCGGCAGCCCGTTGTGCATACCGACCGCGTCTTCTGCGAAGGCCTGCAACCAGCGGTCCACGTCCCGCGCGTTGTAGGGTTCCACGTAGCGCTGGGCGAACAATTGTTCGAAATCCACTGGGGCTTCCGACGGTGCTGGGCCACAGGCGATACAAAAACAGGCTAACGAGCACGCTGCGGCAGTTCTGAACATTGTCATGACGACGGACTCAAGCCCCGGCGCGCGAGCCACCGACGGATAGTTGCATGCCGGCGCGCGTCGATCGGGTAGTTGAACATGATCAGCGCACCGATGATGCCGATCGTGCCCGGGACCAGCAACGCGGTGAGGTTCAGCCCGGCAACCGGCGAGTCGGCATTGGTCGGATCGAAGCCCAGCAGGCCCGCCAGCGGCAGCGCGATACCGACGCCCATGGCCAGTGCGGCCTTCTGCGTGAACATGTATAGCGCCATGTACAGCGCCGCGTCGTCACCACCGCCCTTCATCATGCCGTACTCCACGGTATCGGCGATCAGTGCCGGCGGCATCACCCAGATGAAGCTGGTCAGCGTGCCGGTCAGGCAAAACACGATCAGGGCCTGCCAGAAGGAGCCGGATTCCACCACCAGGAACAGTGGCAGCATCACGAAGAAACCCAGGCCACCCAGCACCAGGCCGCGATGACGGCCGATGCGGTTAGCCAGGTGCATGGCCAGCGGCAGGCAGGCGATCGCAACGATGTACTGCAGGAACACGAACCACAGGAAGGCCGAGTTCGGCAGGCCCAGCGTGAACTGCACCACGAACAGCACCAGCGCGTTGAATACCGCGCCACCCAGCCAGAAACTGAAGATGCCGGCCAGCAGCCGCAGCAGTGGTTTGTTCCAGCGGAGGATGGACAGCGCTTGCAGCAAGCCGTTGCGCCCGGTGTCGACGAAACTGCCCTGCGGGGTGACAATGCACGCGCCGGTTACGGTCAGCGGCAGCAGGATCACGATCGCGGTCACGAACACCGTCAGGATTTGCCGCAGGCTGGGATCGCCCGTGGAAAAGAAAAACAGCGGCAGCGCCGCGCCGAGGGCCACACCGCCCATCAGGAAGCCCTCGCGGTAGCCGCCGATGCGGGTGCGCTCGCGGTATTCGCGCGACAGTTCAGCTCCCCAGGACAGGTACGGGATCTGTACCACGGTCAGGCTCACGTAGAACGCGAAGGCCATCAGGCCGAGGTAAGCGAGGCCGGCACCGGCCGGCGGCAGGCAGAAGGCGACTGTGGCAGCCATCAGCAGCGGGGTGCCTGCCACAATCCACGGTTTGCGCCGGCCCCAGCGGCCGCGGGTGCGATCCGACAGGTTGCCGATCAGCGGGTCGATTACTGCATCCCAGGCCCTGGCCAGGAAGAACACCAGGCCGACCGTCGCCAGATCCAGCCCGAGTTCCTGCGCATAGAGCGGCGGCAGGTACACGATCAACTGCATCATCAGAATCGCGATTGGCGCGCTGGGCCCGGCGTAGGCGAGCAATGCGCTGCGACTGGTGGGTGAGCGACTCATGCGGGACAGTCTTGCCCTGCGACCGTGCTCACCAGGCGGGTGATGATATCCGCGCAATACATCCGTCGATCTTATAACCAATGACCGGGGCTGCGAGCCTGTGCGATTCGGAATTAGTCTTATGCCGCTCTCGGCACGATCGCAAAGGTTCTTGAGCGGTCGCAGAGGCGCATGGGCAGAGGCTGCGCTAGGCTTGGTACACGGAAAAGGAGAATACGCCGATGGGTCGGATCGATCTCACGCGCCGTAAATTCGTCACTGGCCTTATTGGCGCCGGCGCTGGCATCAGCCTGGCCGGTTGCGATCGGGAACGGCCAGTGGCAAGGTCGGCGGCTCTCGAGCTGCCACAAGTCGTGAAGCGCGGCGCAGAGGACTACGAAGTCTGGCGCCAGAGCATGCCGTGGCAGATGCGCAAGCCCGCGCGTTATCCCGCAGCAATTATGCGCCCAACCACCGTGGCCGAGGTCGGGGACGCGGTGCGCTTTGCCCGTCGCGAAGGTTTGCAGGTGACCACACGCTCCGGCGGCCATCATGTCTGGGGGGCCATGTTGCGCGACGACGGATTACTCGTGGATATGTCCCGCTTCCGGGGTGTGACGGTGAATCCGGCGGACGGGACCGCGACCGTTGGGCCCGCGGCATGGAGCGACCGGCTCGCTCGTGAACTCGCGGCGGAGAATCTCGCGTTTCCCGTGGCGCACTGCGCGACGGTACCGATGGGCGGTTACCTGATGGGTGGCGGGCTCGGCATCAACGGTGACGAGTGGGGACCGCTAGCCTGTTTTTCCGTCATCGGTGCCGACATCGTGACCGCCGACGGCGAACGCGTGACGGCGAATGCGGACGAAAACCAGGACCTGTACTGGGCCGTGCGCGGGGCAGGGCACGGCTTCTTCGGCATCGTGACGGCCTACAAACTGAAGCTCTATCCGCTGCCGAAGGCAATACGCGTGAACGCGTACATCTACCCGGTTGCACGGCTCGCGGAACTGGGTGACTGGTTGCGCGGGGCGGCCGCGGATCTGCCGAAAACCGAGCTGCTCGTACTGCTGCTGGAAAACCCGGATGCGGATCCCGCGGCGCCGCCTGCAGAAAGGAAGCTATGCGTGGTGCGACCGGCAGTCTTTGCCGACAGTGACGAAGAAGCCGAACGCATTCTCAGACCGCTGGCCGAGCACCCGTTGGCCAAGGAGGCGCTGTTTTCCACCGGCCTGCAGGCCACCACGATGCAGCGGTTGCTCGAAGAGAGCATCGACTACCAGCGCGGTTTCGGTTTCGGGCGCTACGCGGTGGATACCCTGTGGGCCGATCCGCCGCAGCCGGCACTCGATGTGGTCGCGCAGGAGTTCCTGCAGGCACCGGCACGCAAGAGTCACGTGGTCGTGACGATCAAGCGCAACGCCGCGTTGCCCGACGATGCGGCGCTGTCGCAAATCACGGATACGTGGATCGGTGCCTACGCGGTGTGGGACCGTGCGGCAGACGACCGCGCGAATATCGACTGGCTCAGGCAGACCTCGGCCGCGCTACAACCCTTCGCGGCCGGTCATTCGATCAACGAACTCGACACCGGTGCGGATCCCGGCAAGATAGAGCGGACCTTCAGCCCGGAAGCCTGGCGGCGGCTGGGGGCAGTGCGCGCCGCGCGCGACCCGGACGGGATCTTTCACGGTTTCCTGGAATCTGCCTGACGCATCGAGCCCGCGGTCAGCCCCGGCCCATGGCGAAATCGATGGACTGCAGGCGCATGTAACTCTCCAGTCCCCTGATCCCACCTTCTACCCCGAAACCGGACTGGCCACAGGGCTCGCCCGAGTGGCTGAGGCCGACGCCTTCCACCGGCGCCGGCGAGGCCGCAATCTTCACGTTACCGGCGCGGATGCGGCCGGCGAGTTCGTGGGCCAGCGCGAGGTCGCGCGTCCAGACGGTTGCGGCGAGCCCGTACGCAGAATCGTTCGCCAGTGCCACTGCGTCGTCGATGTTGCTGTACCGAAACACGCTCAACACCGGCCCGAAGATCTCTTCCTGCGCGATTCGATTCTGTGTCTGCACGTTCGCGAATACGGTGGTGCCGACGTAGTGACCGGGAGTTCTTATATTGCGGCCGTCCAGCACCAAGTCCGCGCCCTCGCTGATCCCGGCTTCGATGTACTCTTCGACGGTGGCGCGTTGCCGGCCGCTCGCCAGTGGGCCGAAAGCGGTGCCCGGATCGAGCGGATCGCCCGCCTGGATGGCCTGCGCCGCAGCGAGTATGCCCTGCAGCACTTCGTCGTAAAGCGACTCGTGAATCAGCAGCCGGCTGCGGGCCACGCAGACCTGGCCCTGGTTCCAGAACGCGTCGCGCACGATCGCCTGGGCCATCTGCTGCAAATCGGCACCGGCCATGTCCGGCAGGATGATCTCCGGCGACTTGCCGCCGCACTCCAGCAGCAGCGGTTTCAGCGACGACTCACCCACAGCACGCATCAAGGCCTTGCCGGTGCGAGTGGAGCCCGTGAACGCAATCATGTCGACGCCGCCATGGCGCGCGAGCAGGTCGCCGGTGGTGCCGTCGCCGGACAGCACGTTCAGCACGCCCGGCGGCAGCTCGGCTTCAGCTGCGAGTTCTCCCAGCACCAGGCTCGAACGTGGTGCGATTTCCGAGGCTTTCACCACGGCCGTGTTGCCCGCCGCGAGGCTCGGCGCAATCTTCAACGCTGCGTTGATCACCGGGAAATTCCACGGGATGATCGCGGCGACCACACCGCGTGGCCGGCGCACCTGCAGCTCCATCGCGCCCGGTCCGGCCGGCGGCGCCTGCGTGGTGTGGATCTTGTCCACCGCCTCAGCGTAATAACGCACGAACGCGGCCGCGATGTGGGCTTCCTGTTGCGCGGATGAAATTGGCTTGCCCATGTCCAGGCAGTCGCAGAGTGCGAGCCGTGTTGCGTTGTTGACAATCGCGTCTGCGAAACGCAGCAGCAATTGTTTGCGCATGCCCGGGCCGCTCGAGCCCCACGGTCCGGTGTCGAAAGCCCGTCGGGCCGCGTCGACCGCGGCATTGACGTCGGGCGCGTCGCTGCAGGGCAGGGTCGCCGTCACGGTTTCCGTTGCCGGGTTGACGACGTCGAAGCTGTGCGCCGATTGGGACGCCTGGTGCGCGCCGTTGATCCACGCATCGGTCTCGATCTGCAGGTTCTCGGCGAGTTTCGGCCAGTCGGGCGCGTCAGCCATGTTCGTCTCCGTATTCAGCTGTCTTCGAGTACCATGTCGGCGGCCTTCTCGCCGATCATGATGCAGCTCGCGTTGATGTTGCCTGCCGGGACCGTTGGCATGATCGATGCATCCGCGACCCACAGCCCGCTGATCCCATGCACACGCAGGCGGTGGTCCACGACCGCATCCGCATCGTTGCCCATTTGGCAGCTGCCACACGCGTGATACATCAGGATCGAATCGCGGCGCAGGTAATCTTCCCAGTCCGCATCCGACTGCACCCTGTCACCAGGCAGGTTTTCCTCGACAAAATAGTCTTTGAGCGGCGCCGTGCGACACAGCTCCCGCACCATGCGCCCGCCTTCGGTCAGCTGCCGGACATCATCCGGCGCAGCCAGCAGCGGCATGTCGATTTCCGGTTCATCTTCCACCTTCGCCGAGCGCAGCAGCACCTCGCCGCGGCTCTGCACGCGGCACAGGCCCACCGCGAAACTGATGGCCGGTTTCGGGTACGGGCGGGCGGTGCCGTCGACGAGTTCGTGGGCGAAGGCGCCGAATATGATCTGGATGTTCGGCGCGGCCAGGCCATCGCGCGTGCGCACGAAGGCCTGCGCCTGCGCGATGGGTGTAGATAAGGGTCCCGCGCCACGCAACAGGTAGTTCAACCCATGGCGCAACGCGTCCAGCGGGCCGGTTTCCGTGTTCAGCGTGGATACGTTGACGTGTGCGCGCACCACGGCGCCGGGATGTTCCTGCAGATTCCGGCCGACGCCCTCCAGCGCGTGCCGCACGTCGATGCCATGCCGCCGGAGTTCGTCGGCGGGACCGATACCCGACAGCATCAGGATTTTCGGTGAGCCCAGCGCGCCGGCACTGACAACGATGCCGCGCCGCGCTTCGGCCCGCAGGGTTTCACCGGCGTGCAGGTACTCGACGCCGGTGGCACGATCGCCATTCAGTGCAATCCTTGCCACCGTGCTGTGCAGCCGCACCGTCAGGTTGCGGCGCCGGCGCACGGGCCAGACGTAGGCCGCCGCGGTGGTATGCCGAAACCCGCGCCGCTGGGCCGCCTGGCAGCGGCCGACGCCTTCCTGGCTCGCGCCGTTCAAATCGTCGTTGCCCGGTATGCCGAGGTTTTTCGCGGTCTCAATGAACGCGTCGATCAGCGGGCTATCGATGCGTACTTCGGATACCCGGAGCGGACCGTCGCCGCCACGAAACTCGTTCGGGCCGCGCTCGTTGGTTTCCAGGCGCCGGAAATACGGCAGTACGTCGGCGTAACTCCAGCCCGGGTTGCCGAGCTCGGCCCAGTGGTCGTAGTCGTAATTGTTGCCGCGTACGAACATCATGCCGTTGATCGCGCTGCCGCCTCCCAGGCACTTGCCAGCCGGCCAGATTTCCGCCCGATCGTCACGGGAAATGTCCGCCACGGCAGGGTAGCGCCACACCATGTCGTCGCGGGGCATGACCAGGCCCATTGCGGCCGGGATCTGCACGTAGGGGTGGCGGTCGGAGCGCCCGGCGTCGAGGAGCAGCACCTTGGCGCGGCCGTCGGCGGATAGCCGATTGGCGAGCACACAACCGGCGGAGCCGCCCCCGCAGACGATATAGTCCCAGGTTTCCACACCGATCAATTTAATGTATCCCGCACCGGGGGGTTTATGGGAACAGGTGTATGTTCTTTGCGATGTGGCGCCAGGCCTCGCGTTGACGGCCCACGGCAAACCGCGCATCATCGATTGCACCATGCCATGGGGCTCTCCTGAAGCCTGCTGCGCCAACGAGAACAACTATGGGCAAGAAGGCGGGTAAGCCGGCTGCAAGCCAGTCCGGCGCGGACGATATCCTCCAGTACTACGCGCCGCATCCGGAGCAGCCGCTGCTGCCTGAGGACGGTTTCCGGGTCGTGCCCGCGTTCGGCGATGCGGAGGGTTATCGCGAACTGATCCACCTGCGCCAGGGTTTCGACCTGGTGCTCGGCAACGTGGTGCATCGGCAGGACGCCGAGATCGCAGTGCCCGAGGACGCGGTGCTGAAATTCCATTTCCGCCTGACGGGCCAGGGCCGGATCAGCTTCGACGATGGCCACGAACTCGAAGTGCGCCAGCAGACCACCGGCCTGCTGCTGCACCCGGCCGGTGCGACGAAGCACCAGCAGGTGCTCGCCGGTGAGCAGGAGCAGTCGGTTACGCTGTTGTGCTCCCCGGCTTTCCTGGCTGACATCCTGCACGGTATGGAAACCGAACTGCCGGCCGTGCTGACTGATTACCTGCAGGGCAAGCCGGCAGACTTCTACCACGTGTCGCTGCCATTGCGCGCCGACATGTCCACGGCCGTGTCGGCATTGTTGCAATGTGAGCTCACCGGCGGGTTGCGGCGCATGTACGCCGAGTCACGCGCGATCGAACTGCTGTTCCAGGCGGTCCAGGCCCTGATGGATGCGGAGGCCGGCGCAGAACGGCCTGACCGCGGGCTGACCGAGCGGGATATAGACCGTCTGCACGAGACCCGCGACATCCTGCAGCAGGAGTTCGTGGCGCCGCCCACGATCGAAGTCCTGGGCCGGCGCGTGGGCATGAACGAGGCGAAGCTGATGCGCTGTTTCAAGCAGCTGTTTGGCCAGACCATTTTCGATTTCGCCCAGCACCTGCGAATGGCCAAGGCCAAGGAGTTACTGGAAACGACGGACCGCAGCATCACGGAGATCGCCTTCGACGTGGGCTACGAGTACTCGAGCAATTTCGCGACAGCATTCAAGCGCCACTACGGCATCACGCCGCGAGCGGCGCGGGAGGCAGCGCGGGACTGATGGCGTGTCATCGCAAACGCCTTAACGGATTTCCAATAAGCCTGTCCGGGATGCTTGCCGTAGTGTGGTTTGCGTGAAGAAGAATATTCTGTCGGGGAGTGGTGCGTGAGCGCTGAACACGGGAACCGGAACCTGCCGTCCGGCGTGATCAGTGGCGACCGGGTGCTCGACGTCGAGACCCTGGACCGCAGGGCACGCCGGGTCGCGGCCGCGATGCACGACGTTGGAATCTGGCAGGGTGACCGCGTCGCGCTGCTGCTGCGCAATGATCTCGCCTATTTCGAAGCGACTCGCGGGGCAGCCTGTCTCGGCGCATCGACCGTGCCGTTGAACTGGCACCTGACCGCCGACGAAATCGCCCATGTGCTCGACGACTGCAATCCGAAATTGCTGGTCGCGCATGCGGACCTGCTGGACGAATCCATCCTGGCCGTTTGTTCCGACGTGGAAGTCGTGGCGGTTGCGACGCCGCCGGAGATTGCCACGGCCTATGGCATCGCACCGGAGCGGGCCACCGTGCCGGGCGGGCTTCCGGAATGGGACAGTTGGCACGCGGCTTACAAACCGTGGACCGAGGAGCCGCGGGCTGTGATGGATCCGATGTTCTACACGTCTGGCACCACCGGTAAGCCCAAGGGCGTGCGGCGCGCGAAAGTGCCCCCGGAACTGACCGCGGAGACAGTGCAGCGCACGGCCCGGGCCTTCGGTCTGGATCGTTCGCCGCTCCGGGCCGTGATGACCGGACCCCTCTACCACTCGGCGCCGAACGCTTACGGGATGCGCATCGTCGGCGGCGGTGGTTTGCTGGTATTGCAGCCGCGCTTCGATGCGCTGGAGTTGCTTGGCCTGGTGGAACGCTACCGGATCACGAACCTGCACATGGTGCCGACCATGTTCATCCGCCTGCTCGCACTGGCTGAAGCTGACCGGCAGCGATTCGACCTGTCGAGCCTGGACTTCGTGTGCCATGGTGCGGCCCCGTGCCCCGAGGACATCAAGCGGGCGATGATCGACTGGTGGGGGCCGGTGATTCACGAGTACTACGCGATGACCGAGACCGGCATCATTGCGACCAGCGACTCCGCGGACTGGCTCGGGCACCCTGGAACCGTGGGCAAGGCCGCGGAGGGTGTCGACCTGCGCATCCTCGGCACCGACGGCAAGCCGATGCCCGCCGGCGAGCCCGGCGAGATCTGCGTGCGCACCGCGCTCACGTCTTTCGTGTCTTATCACCGCGCATCGGAGAAAACCGCGGCGATGCGTCGTGGCGACTATGTGGCGACCGGCGACGTCGGTTACCTGGACGAAGACGGATTCCTGTACATCAGCGACCGCATTTCCGACATGGTGATCACCGGTGGCGTGAATGTGTATCCCGCGGAGATCGAAAACGTGCTGGTCGGCATGGATCAGGTCAGCGACTGCGCCGTGCTCGGTGTGCCGGACTCGGAATTCGGCGAGCGCCTGATTGCGTTCATCATCGGCGAGGATGGCCTTGAAGAAGCTGCGATTCGGGACTACCTGGCCGACAAGCTGGCCCGCTACAAGCTGCCGCGGGAGATCCGGTTTGCGAGCGAGCTGCCCCGGGAGGACAGCGGCAAGATCAAGAAACGCCTGCTGCGAGAAGCCTACCTGAACGGCAGCCTGCCTGGCCGGGATGCCGCTGTTGGGCTCGGCTGATCCGATTGCGATCGTCGGCGCCGCGGCCACGCCCGTCGGCCGCCTGGCTCCCCGTCGAGGTGAGCCCACGGAGCAACTCGAGCACGAAGTGCTGGCGGAAGTTGTCCTGCGTGCGCTGGACGATGCAGGCATCGGCAACCGCGATGTCGGTTCCGCGGTCTTCACGCTACCGCCGGCGAACACGCTGCAACTCGGCTTCGCAACCTTTATGTGCGCGCGGCTGGGCTTGCGCTGCACCGGGCAGGTGGCCGAGGTGGTCGAGATGGGTATCACTGGCGGGCTCGCCTTCGACCAGGCCGCCGCGGATGTCAGTCTCGGCCATGCGGATTTTGCGCTGGCGCTCGGTGTGTCTTTTCAGTCTGCGATGCCGGCTGCGGACGCAATGGAAGGCAGCATCCGGGTGGTGGGCGACGTCGATTTCCAGTCGCCGTTCGGCCTGACGCCGATCAGTTGGTATGCCTTCGACGCAGCGCGCTACCTGCACGACACGGGCGCATCGCGGGAGGACCTTGCGGCCATAGCGGTGAAGAGCCGGCAGCACGCTGCGCATAATGAACTGGCCCAGTTTGGTGACCCATTGACGGTTGACGACGTGCTGAACGCGCGGCCGATCGTCGAACCACTGGGTCTGTTCGACGTGCCGGCGATTGCCGACGGCGCGATCTGCCTGGTCCTGGCTCGCGAATCGACCGCGCGGGCTACCGGCAAGGCCTTCGTGACGGTGCGCGGCCGCGGCTTCTACCACGAAGGCTTTCACCAGGTTGGCGATGTGCCCGGCGATATCACCGCGTTCCCAGCTGCGCGGCGCGCCACCGACGCTGCGATGGATCGCGCAGGCATACAGCTCGCCGACCTGGACCTGGCCGAGATCTATGCGCCCTGCACGATTACCGAAGTGCTGGTCAGCGAGGCGCTGGACATCTGTCCGCGCGGGCAGGGCGGGGCCGCGGCGCGTGATGGCGAGACGGCGATTGGCGGGCACCTGCCGCTGAATACCTCCGGTGGCTGTCTCGCGCGGGGGCACCCGCCGTCACTCACTGCGTTGTACGGACTGCTGGAGCTGCGCCAGCAATTGCTGCACACGGCCGGGCCGCGGCAGGTGAACGATGCGCGGCTGGGGCTGCACCTTTGCGAACTCGGCAACTACAACGCGGCGCTCGCACACGTGGTGGAGGGGCCGCAGTGAGCCTCGCGATCATCGGCATGCCGGGCGACCGGCCGCTGGCGCCGCGGGTGACGCGATTCACCGCGCAATTCTGGGACGCGCTGGCCGAGGGCCGTTTCCTGGTCACCCGCTGCAAGGCCTGCCACCAGAAAAGCTTTCCGCCGCAAGCCCACTGCAAGTCATGCCTGGGCTGTGACATCGACTGGATTGAGCTCGGCGGCCGCGGCCGACTCTATAGCGCGACCCGCGTGCATGCCGGCCCGGCGCGTTTTGCTGCCGCACTGCCTTACAGCGTCGGCATCGTCGACCTGGATGACGGCGTGCGCCTGGCCACACGACTGCTCGGCAACGCCGGACCCGAGCACCTGGACCAGCCGGTGCAACTCGTGGTGACCCGTTACCAGGACGGGCCCCTGTTCGCCGCGGAACTCGTCGCACCCGACGCGTCGATTCCATAAACGCTCGCCGGTCGCGCATAAACACGCGTCGTTGACGCAGAGTAGGATTAGATCAAGCCCGCCTGGAACCGTAATCGTGTCTTTGCAACCGCTCAGCCTTGACGAGATCCGCGCCGCCGCCGACGGACTGGCCGGCCAGATCAACGTGACGCCGGTGGTGCCGTGGCACGGCAACGAACTGCAGCGCCTGCTCGGTGCCGGGACGGAGGTGTCCGTGAAGCTTGAGCAGTTGCAGCGCAGCGGAACTTTCAAGGCGCGTGGTGCGCTGACTGCGATGCTGAGCGCGGGCGAAGAGGCGCTGCGCGCTGGTGTGACCGCGTTCAGCGCGGGCAACCACGCGGTGGCAACAGCGTATGCGGCTGCGTGCCTCGGTACGCAGGCGCACGTGGTGATGCAACAGAGTGCGAACTGGCTGCGCGTGGCGAAAGCCCGTGCCTACGGTGCCAAGATCGAGATGGCGGTGGACGGGGCGGCGGCTAGGCGGCGGGCCGAAGAACTGGTGGCGCAGGACGGTCGCTTCTTCGTGCACCCCTTCGAAAACCGCGACACGGTGCGGGGCACGGCGACCCTTGGCCTGGAATGGATCGAACAGACTGCGCCGCTCGATGCGGTGATTGTTTCCGTCGGTGGCGGTGGGCTGATATCCGGTGTCGCGTCGGCTTTTCGGTTGCTGTCCCCGAACACGCAGATCATCGGTGTAGAGCCGGAAGGGGCCGACGTGATGCAGCGAAGCCTGGCAGCGGGCACGCCGCAGAACATGCCCACGGTGACGACCATCGCAGACAGCCTCGGGCCGCCGGCCGCGGAGCCGCTGACCTTTGAATTCTGCCGGGAGTACGTGCACGAGTTCGTGCGGGTGAGCGATGCGCAGATCCGCGATGCGATGGCACTGATTTTCTACGATTTGAACCAGGCAGTGGAGCCGGCAGGCGCGGCCGCGACGGCTGCGTTGATCGGGCCGTTGCGAGAGCGTTTACGCGGCCAGCGGATCGGCGTGCTGATCTGCGGGTCCATCATTGATGCAGACAGCTTCTCGAAACACATTCGCGACAGCGGCAAGACCATACCTTTCGACGGGTGAACCACTGATGGGACAGACAATTAATGCCATCGTGGCAACGGAGACGGCAGACGGAGTCCGGGGTGAACTCCAGCAGCTGGATACGACAGAGCTGCCGGAAAACGACGTGCTGGTCGACGTGGCCTACAGCACCGTGAATTACAAGGACGCGCTGGCGGTCAGCGGCAAGGGCAAGATCTGCCGCAGTCTGCCGATGGTCTGCGGCATCGATCTCGCCGGCACCGTGACGGAATCCAGCGCACCGGCCTTTGCGCCGGGTGACCAGGTGCTGGTGAACGGGTGGGGGCTGTCGGAAAAACACTGGGGCGGTTACGCGCAGCAGCAGCGGCTGCAGCCGGACTGGCTCGTGCGGGTGCCTGGATCACTGTCGCTGGAGCAGTGCATGGCGATCGGCACCGCGGGCTATACCGCAATGCTTTGTGTGCACGCGATCCAGGATCACGGCATCGGCGCGGATGCGGGGCCGGTGGTCGTGACCGGGGCGACGGGCGGGGTCGGGTCCATCGCGGTGATGCTGCTGTCCCGACTTGGTTACGAAGTCTCTGCCGTGAGTGGCAAGGCGGATGCGGCCGACTTCCTCACACAGCTCGGCGCAGCGGAGGTCTTGCCGCGGGACGAGCTGGATCGCAAGGCACGACCACTGGAGTCCGAACGCTGGGCTGCGGCCGTCGACAGCGTCGGCAGCCAGACCCTCGCCACCTTGCTCGCGCAGACTGCGTACGGTGGTTGCGTGGCCGCTTGCGGCCTCGCCGGTGGCATCGACCTGCCGGGTACGGTGATGCCCTTTATCCTGCGTGGTGTGACGCTGGCCGGTATCGACTCGGTGATGGCGCCGGCGGATAAACGGCAGCGGGCCTGGGACGCGCTCGCGGAACTGATCGATAAGGACAAATTGCGCGAGGTGTACACAGTAGAACCGCTGGCGAGGGTGCCGGAACTGGCTGGCGAACTGTTGGCCGGCCGCGTGAAGGGCCGTATCGTGATCGACGTGAATGCCTGATCCGGTGCGGGTGTAAGAGGCTTGCCATGACTAACGACAACGTATTTACCGTCGCTGCTGTTCAACACGCGCCGGTGGTGCACGATCTCGACGCGGGCCTGGAAAAAGCCGTGGGGCTGATCGCTGATGCGGCGGGGCAGGACGCGAGGCTGGTCGTGTTCCCGGAAGTCTGGCTGCAGGGCTACCCCTACTGGGCTAGCATTTCCACGCGGGATCCGGCCTTTGGTCAGTACGTGGGGTTGCTCAGCGCCAACGCGTGCGAAATTCCCGGGCCTGCGATCGACCGGTTGGCCTCAGCAGCGCGCGAGAACCAGATCAACGTAGTGATCAGCCTGCACGAGCGCGCGGGCGGTACCCTGTACAACACGCAGGTCTACCTGGCCGAGGACGGCACGTTGCTGGGCGCTCACCGCAAATTGATGCCGACGGTGACCGAGCGACTGGTCTGGGGCATGGGCGACGGCTCAGATCTGGCGGCTTATCCCACCAGTGCGGGCAAACTCAGCGGCCTGTTGTGTTTCGAACACCAGATGGCGCCTGCGCGTTATTTCCTGGCGGGGCAGGGCGTGCAGGTGCATGCGTCCGCCTGGCCCGGCATGCCGCTGCTGGACGCGTGGATCGATGCGAGTACGCGGCAGCTCGCGCTGGAGAATGGCTGCTTCGTGATTGTCGCGCGCGAAATCATGAGCGAAGACCGGTTGCCCGAAGGCTTTCCCGCCGACCCGACCGGGGAAACGGAGCGCTGGATTGGCCACGGCGGCAGCGCGATCATAGGGCCGAGTGGCCAATACCTGGTGCCACCGGTCTTCGATGAAGAAACGATCATCAAGGCCGAGATCGACCTTCGGCAGATTGCACCGGCGAAAGCCTTTTTCGATACGGTGGGCCACTACGCGCGACCGGACGTGTTCCAGCTCGTGTTTCACGGGCAGCCGAAACCACCGGTGGTGACGGTGGTGGACGAGGACTAGGCGGCGAGGAATTACCGCCTACGGCCCTGCGGTCACCGGCACCATCACCGCCACGTGATCTTCGTCGCTGACCACGCGTGTGGTGTGGCCGCGACCGGTCGTGTCTTCCAGTAACACGACATCGCCCGGGCTGAAGCGGCGCGCCTCGCCGTCGCCCACCGTGACTTCGACAGTGCCCTGCAGGATGAACGCAAACTGCCGGCGCGGCGCCGGGTGCCAGTCTTCGAAGGAATTGCCCGGCATGCGCAGAATGGTTGCACTGTCGACATTCTCCAGCGTGTGCACCGCAATCGGGTTCGCCGGTGGCGCGTAGTCCTTCAGTTCAAGCGGCAGTTCGTCGTCGCTGAAGTGTGAGACCTGCTGGTCATCGACATACATTCGCGAATAGCGGACTGTTGTGGCAGGCTCGCCGGACTCCGGCGTGTCCGCCGCGAGTCCATTGAAAGCGAGGCAGGTCAGCACGGCAACAAGCCATGATTTGGACCCGCAAGTTGGTTTGGTGCGCATTGCTGTTCTCCTGTCACGCGTCGTGAATCCCGGCGTTTGCGGCCAGCTCCCGGACGGTCTGCTCGTCGACCTCGTAGTGATCCGCCGCTTCCTGCAATGAACGGAAACGCGCTTCCGGGCCGGACACATACTCCGGCGTCGCGGGCTGCCAGCCCTGGTCCGTCTGAACCATCACGCGCGCGGCATCCGGCCGCGCGTAGTGCCCGGTGGTGTCACAGATGGCCTTGAATGCCTTGATCATCGCAGCCGGGCAGTCGGCGTAGATCAGTTGCTCGCCTTCGACGGGTTCCACCAGCGGGATGCCGAGTGGGCTGACCACCTGGCTGCCCCCGCGCGAGTACCCAATGTTCATCCGGTCGCGATACGGAAAATCGGCCGGTACATCGTCCGGGTTCAGCACAGCGCTGACCGCGAGCGTGAAGCAGCCGGCTTCCAGCGAGTGATTGCGCGTGGAGGTGTGGCCCCAGAACGAGCCAGTCTCGTCCCATTCCTCCAGTTGCGGCCCGGTGTGCAGCGAGAACGCGCCGGGAAACACGGCCACGTGCAGGTCTTCACCCATGCCGATCATCGCCGCGCGCAGCGGGGTGACCAGGTTCTCGCCGCAGATCAGCCCGCCGAGCCGCCCGATGTCGGTGTCGTACACGACCAGGTCGCTCGCGTCGCCCCGGCCCCAGAACAGTTTCTCGGTAAAGGTGGGCAGCAGCTTGCGGTGGCGGCCCATCAGGGATCCGTCGCGGTCGAAGTACAGCAGCGTGTTGTAGATGGTGTTCACGCCGGGCCGCGGGTCGATTTCGTTGCAACCCACCACGCCGTAGATGCCTGCCGCGCGAAAGGCCGCACCGAGGCGCTCGGTGTCTTCGCTCGG
This sequence comes from Chromatiales bacterium, assembly GCA_020351875.1. Taxonomy (GTDB): domain Bacteria; phylum Pseudomonadota; class Gammaproteobacteria; order Steroidobacterales; genus J054. The sequence continues at coordinate 1,270,040 of CP070671.1, forward strand.
CACCATCAGGGCCGCGTCGAAGAACCACTGCCGGCCTTCGGCCCACTGGTCCAGGTGGCTGTCCCAGCCCTCGGTCCAGTAGGGGTAGCCGGCCAGCCAGACTTCGGGAAAGACCACCAGGTCGGCGTCGTTTGCACCGGCTGCCGCGATCGCTTGCTCCGCGCGGGTGACGCACTGCGACCGGTCCATGTACGCGGGCGAAATTTGCGCAATACAAACGCGCACCTGTTCGCGCCCGCCGAGCACGGGCTTCTGGCTCTGCGACTTCTGCGGTGCCATGCGGTCTCTCCGCGCAGCGACCGGGCTGGCTACGCGATCAGTTGTCGCCGAACCGGTACTGCAGGCTCGCGCCGACCTGTCGTGGCCGCCCGATGCTGACCTGGGATTTGCCCTGCGTCAGCGCGTTGGCAAACCCGGACACGATGTAGTCTTCGTCACCCAGGTTCTGGCCGAATACCGAGGCCTCCCAGACGTCGTCCGAGCTCACCCACGTGAGGTAGGCGTCCCACAGGTCGTAGGATTCCTGCTCGAGTTCCGGGAAGTTCAGCGCGCCCTTGTAGTGGTCGTCTACCCACGAGTAGTCCACCCGGGCGATCAGCCGGGAGCCGTTCGGCAGGTTGTAGGTGTATTCGCCACTCGCGTTGACCGACCATTCCGGCGCATTCACCAGTTCCGAGTCCTTGTCGAAGGGCACCAGGTCGGTGAAGAAATCTTCCCTCGGATCCAGTTCCGTGTACTCCGCGTCCAGGTAACCGACACCGAGCTGCAGCAGCAGGCTTTCGATCGGTATCGCGGTCAACTCCAGCTCGAAGCCGTCGATTTCGGCTTCGGCCGCGTTACGCGTGACCGGTGCGATGCCGTCGTTGACCTCGATCTGCAGGTCGTCGTAGTCGGTGTGGAACACCGCGGCGTTCGCGCGCAGTCGCTGATCCCAGCCGCTCCACTTGATACCAAACTCGTAGACCTTGGCTTCTTCCGGTTCGAAGGAGGGCACGCCGGTCTTCGGCGGGAATACCCGCTGCACCCAGCCGCCGGACTTGAAGCCCTCGGAGTAGCTGACGTAGGTCAGCAGGTCGTCGGTCCACGCGTAGGAGATGTTGAACAGCGGGGTCCAATCGTCGAAATCGGCTTCCGACGTGCCCCGCGGCAGCACTTCGTCGCCGGGGTTCAGGCCACGGACCAGGCTGACCACGTTGCCCTGGGCGTCTGAGATCGGCAGGCAGCACACGCGCGCGTCGGGGTCCGGGTCGTCTGGAAACACCGGCGCGCCGACGAACTCCAGGAAGCCCTGGTTCAGGAATTTCGGATCAATCACTGTCTGGATCGGCGTGCAGGTGACCACCGAGCCGTCGGCAATCCGGGTGACGGGCCCGCCGGGAATCTTGCGGCATTCGTCGCCGACCTTGAATTTCTTGGTCTCGTCGGTGTATCGGACACCGGCCGTGAACGACAGCTTGTCGTTGAAGTCGTACGTGAGCTGCGCGAAGCCGGCGTCGCTTTCATTGTCGACCTCCGCGCCGGACAGGATGTGCACCGGTGTGAACTGCACCTGGTCCAGGTTCAGGCCGTCTTCCCGGAAGAAGTAGGCGCCCACCAGCCAGTTCAGGCGCTCGTCGAACAGCGTGCCGGTGAGCTGGAATTCCTGCGTGGTCTGGTCGATGTCGAATTCGTCGATCAGCTCGTTGTTCAGCACCAGCAGGCCGTCGTTGTCCAGCACCGTGAACGCGTCCACATCGCGATAGCTGGTAATGGACTTGATCACCGCCCAGTCGAAGTCGTACTCCAGCGTCAGGCTCACACCCCACACGTCGGTGTCGGAGGCCATGTCCAGCGGTGTCAGGTTCTGCGCACCGCTGTCGCGCGGCTGGGTGTCGGCACTGGTGATCGTCGGGCCACCGAACAGCGGGTTCGGCGCGGCGCAGTCCACGCCCGCGATCCCGCCCTCGGTGCAGATGGGCGCGGTCGCCAGGATGTTGTTCAGGTCGACGAAACTCGGTGCCGGCAGCGGGTTGGGCGGTGGCACGTAATTCGGACTGGCCGGGTTGGCGAGATCGGCAATGAACGCGAGGCTCGCCCCGTCATAAACCGTGGAGCTCACCACCGGCGCGCCCGATTCGCGAGCGCGGGACCAGTCGGCCGTGAAGTCCGCAGTGAATCTTTCGTTCGGAGTCCAGCGGATTGCCGCGCGGGCCACGTCCTGGTCGATGTCGCCCAGGTCGTCACCGCCCACGCTGTTCGGCGCCTCGATGTAGCCGTCGCGCTCGAAGTGCGCGGCGGACAGTCGTGCGGCGAGGGTGTCCGTTATCGGCAGATTCACGAAGCCCTTGATGTCGAAGCGGCTGTCTTCGCCTGCGGTCACTTTTACGTCACCGTATATACCTTCGGTATCGGGCTTGGCCGTGGTCACGCTGATCGCGCCACCGATCGTGTTGCGGCCGAACAGCGTGCCCTGCGGCCCGCGCAGGACTTCGACGCGTTCCACGTCCACCAGGTCCAGCACGCTGCCGATGGTCTGGGAGATGTAGACACCGTCCAGGTAGATGCCGACACCAGGTTCGGTCGTGGCCGTGAAATCCACCTGGCCGATGCCGCGGATGAAGACCGACGCAGTGGAGTTCGCGCCGGAGAAAGTCGTTGCGGTATCGATGACCAGGTTCGGGGTGAACTGGTCGATGCCTTCGAGTTTGTTGATCTGCCGCCGGCTGAGATCCTGGCCCTCGAAGGCGGTGATCGAAATTGGCGTGTCCTGCAGGCTTTCTTCACGCCGCCGCGCCGTGACCAGGATGTCGTCGAGGGCGCCGCCCTGGGCCCCCTGCGCTCTGGCTTCCGTCGGCAGTTGTGTGAGTGCGGCGCAGACCAGCGCGCCGCCGAGTAACCATGCCACGCGGGAGAGACGGTTCCCGCTGGGTGGTGATACTTTCAGACCCAATGCAGCGGCCGGCTGCGTCGTACCTGCGACCATAGCTTTTCCCCCGTGCAAGTCAGCAGTTCTGCGGTTCAGCGAGTCCCCAACCTTGTTCTTTTTGCTTTGTTGCATGATGGATCCTAGCAGGCCATTTCGGCAAGCCCCTTAATATTTCGAGCCGGGCCGGTTGACCAGGGAATCGAGCACCCCAAACGCGGGCCAGCAGATCACGGGCTCCGGCCCCGGCTCAACGGCCGAAACGCGCGAAGACCGGGCGGTGGTCGCGCAGGAAGGCCTCGAGCGGGGTGGGGCCGGCCCCGGTGAGCCGCGCCACGGTGTCGTTCGTGTCGGCTTCGCCGTTCCGGCGGAGCATTTGGAACAGTTCCGCCCGCATCTCGACATCCCAGTCTGTCACACCGGACAGGCGCATCAGCCGGCCGGCCAGCCACTGGGGGACGGGCACGTAGGTGACCCGGCGTTCCAGCACGGTGGTCATCGCGTCGGCAACGTCGGTGCCGCGCAGGGATTCACCCCCGCTCAGCACGTAGGTCTGGCCATCGTGCCCGGCACTGCCCAGCACGCTGGCAGCCACCCGTGCGACGTCCCGCGCATCGATGAAGGCCACGCGGCAGTGTCCGAGAGGCAGGGGTATACGCCCGGCGTAGCGGATCGCGTCGGCGACCTCCAGGAAGTTCTGCATGTACATGTAGGGTTGCAGCACGGTCCAGCGCAGCGAGGACTCACGCAACCGTGCTTCGATTGCAGCATGAATGCGGCCATAGCCCGGTGGCGGGTCCAGGCTCGCAGCGTAGGCGGAAACTTTCACGAGCTGTGCTTCGCCGGCGGCTTCCAGGCTCTCGATCAGGTTGCTTTCCCATTGCACCTGGTCGGGGTGGTCGCGCACCGCGATGAAGGCCGCGCCGATTCCTCGCGTGGCCGCGTGCAGGCTGTCGGGTTCGCTGAGGTCACCCGTCACGATGTCGACACCTTGCGGGAAGCCCTTCGCGGATGCCGAATCGGGTCGGACCAGTGCGCGCACCGGTTTGCCGGCCGCGGCCAGCAGGCGAAGGAGCTCGCCACCGATACGACCCGTTGCGCCGACCACCAGGACCGGGCGCTTTCGCTTCGCGGGTTTGTTCACCCGGCCCTGATCCGGGCCAGCGCACGCGCGGCCTCGGCAGCCATGTCTTCGATAACCTGCCCGGCGGGCCGGATGTCGTGAATCACGCCCAGGCCCTGGCCGGCCGTCAGTGGCATCTGGTCGAAATCACCGGTGGCGCCCTGTACGGGCAACAGGCTCGAGAAGCGGCGCATTTCCATCACCTGACTGCCCAGCTCCATTGTGCCGATCACCGGTTGTTCCCGGTCGCCCATTGCATCGATGTCGTCCACTTTGTCGTGCCACTCTTCGACGAGCGCATTGCGTATCAGGCGCATCGGGTTGAAGTCCGGCATGTCGCGGCCGAACATCGACGACAGCACCGTGTCCTGCGCCCCGGCGGCGACGATGCGCTGCTTGTACTCGTCGGCAACGTCGGCTTCCGGCGTCGCCATCAGGCGCGTGCCGACCACGACACCGTCGGCGCCCAGCGCCAGCGCCCCGGCCATTGATCGACCGTCGGCGATGCCGCCGGCAGCCAGCACGAGCGCAGTGTCACCGACCGCATCGAGCACTGCGGGCAGCAGCGCGAACAATGGCAGCTTGCCGTAGCAGTGTCCGCCGGCTTCCAGTCCCTGCGCAATGATCCCTTCGACACCCAGGTCCACGGCGCGTTGTGCGTCAGTCGCGCTGCCTACCTGGTGCCATACGTCCACGCCGGCGGCATGCAGTCGGTCGACCCAGTCTTTTGGCGGCAGCGCCCAGTGAAACTGCACCACGGCCGGTTGCAGTTCGGCCGCGAGCTCGATGTGCGCGTCGGTGATGAAGGGTGTGATGAAGTTCAGGTTGACCGGACCGTTGGTCTGCTCTGCGATGGCCGTGACATTGGCGCGAATGAAGTCCGGCGGGAACGGTCCGGCGGCGAAGGCGCCCAGCGCGCCGGCCTCGCAAACGGCCACCGGCAGGCGCGGCGACAGCGTGACGAAGGCCATACCCGCGCATGCAATCGGGTGGGTCAGTCCGTAGCGGTCCGTCAGGCGTGTAGGAATGCTGGTGCCGGTCATAGCTTTATAGCTTATTGCAGGATGTTGCCCGCGTTGCAGTCTCGTTTCTTGGCCATTGCGCGAGTCGGAGCGCTGCCTTTCGACCCTACGGAAATGCCAGTATTGTTGGCAATAAGCTATAAAGCTATGACCGGCACCACTGAGGATCGAAGACTAATGAGCGACGAACTCTGGCGCCTGGATGCCACCGCCATCGCGAACGGGATCCGTAACGGGGAGTTCAGTGCCCGCGAGGTCGTGGCGGCCTGCCTGGACCGTCTCGACGCGGTGAACCCGGCGCTGAACGCCGTGGTGGAAACCCGGGCCGACGATGCGCTGGCCGCAGCGGACAGGGCCGACCAGGCCGTCGCGCAAGGGGCCGAGCTGGGTCCGCTGCATGGCGTACCCGTGACAATCAAGGGCTGCCATGACCTGGCAGGCTGGGCGACGGTGAACGGCTGCGCGGCGCTGCAGAACAACGTGGCGTCGGTCAGTTCGCCGTGCGTGCAGAACCTGCTGGATGCCGGCGTGGTGGTGCTGGGGCGCACCAATACCCCGGAGTTTTCGTGCCGCTGGGAAACCACGAACGATTTCTACGGCGCGACGTCGAACCCGTGGAACGAAGAGCGCACGCCAGGCGGGTCCAGTGGGGGCGCCGCGGCGTCGGTGGCTGCCGGCATCAACCCGCTGTCGACCGGCACGGACCTCGGTGGTTCGCTGCGCCAGCCCGCGCAGGCCTGCGGCGTGGCGTCGGTGCGGCCGGGCCGCGGGCGCGTGCCGGACTGGAACGTGACCGATCCGGCCGAGCCGGGCATCGGTTTCCAGCTGATGAACGTGAACGGCCTGCTGGCACGGTCGGTGCGGGACCTGGACATCGGGCTACGCGCGATGGCGCGCGGCAGCTGGCGCGATCCGTGGTGGGCGCCGGTGCCGCTCGAGACCTCGGGCCCGGGCCCGCACCCGATCGCGCTGGTGCTGGACCCGGGCGGCAGCGACATGACCGCGCAGGTGCGCGATGGCGTCGAGAAGGCGGGTCAAGTACTCACCGAGGCCGGTTACGGCGTCGACGTATGCAACCCACCGGACCTGGAAGCCGCGGCCGACGTCTGGAAGACGCTCGCCCTCGGCGAGATCATCCTCGCGCTGGAACCCGCGGTGAAAGACATTATTGGCCCGACACTGCAGCGGGCCTTCGACTGTTACCGAACCCAGGTGCCGGGCCTGGATGCCGGCATGATCCTCGATGCGCTGGCGCGCCGGCGCGGGGTGTTGCGCCACTGGCTGGAATTCTTCGAGCGGTATCCGCTGGTGGTGGCCCCGGTCTGTACCGAACCACCAAACGCGCGCGACGCAGATATTTCGAACCCGGAGCGCAACCGCGAAGTAGTAGAATCTTTCCGCATGACCGTGGTGGTCAACGCGCTGGGTCTGCCGGCCGTCACCGTGCCTGTCGGCGTGAGTGACGGCATGCCGCAGGCCGTGCAGATCATCGGGCCACCCTTTGCGGAGACGCGGTGCCTGGCCGACGCCGCCGCCATCGAGACGGCGGTGGGTGCACTGACACCGATAGACCCAACCTGGAGTTAGCCATGTCGACAGCCGCCGAAAAACTCGCCAGCCCGAGAACCTGGGAACACTGGATCGGTGGGCAGCTCACGCCCTCGGATTCCGGCCAGCACCTCGATGACCTGAACCCGGACGACGACAGCGTGTACGCGCGCCTGGCGGCGGGCACCACGACGGACATCGACAAGGCGGTGCGCACCGCGCAGGAGGCGTTCGGCGCCTGGAGCCAGACGCTCGCATCGGAGCGTGAAGCGATCCTGTCGCGCGCGGCCGGTATCGTCGAGCAGCACCGCGAGGAGTTCATGGACATCCTGGTGGACGAAGTGGGTTCGCCGATCGGCAAGGCCGCGTTCGAAACGCAGTACGGCATCGGCTGCCTGCGCGCTGCGGCCGGCGTGGCCCGCCAGGTACGCGGCCAGACCATTCCGCCGGACATGCCGAATCGCCTGAGCATCAGCATCCGCCAGCCGCTGGGCGTGGTCGCCAGCATTGCACCGTTCAACGTGCCGTTCCTGAAGCACACGAAGCTCAGTTCCACGCCGATTGCCACCGGCAACACCGTGGTGCTGCTGGCGTCGGAGTTTGCGTCCGTCACGGCCTTGCGCCTGGCGGAGATCTACAAGGAAGCGGGCCTGCCGGACGGGGTCTTCAACGTGGTGACCGGGCTTGGCGCCGACATCGGCGACAGCCTGACCACGCATCCGCTGGTGAAGGCGGTGATGTTCACCGGCTCACCGCGCGTCGGCAAGCACATCGCGGACCTGTGCGGCAAGAACCTGAAGCGCGTGGTGCTGGAACTGGGCGGCAAGAGCCCGATGGTGGTGCTGAAAGATGCGGATATCGATGCGGCGGTGGGCGCCGCAGTATTCGGTTCCTTCTTCTTCCAGGGGCAGGCCTGCATGGCCTCCAGCCGCATCTACGTCGAAAAACCGGTGTTGGAAGAGTTCACGCAGAAGTTCCAGGGTGCGGCGCAGAGCCTCGGTATGGGCGACCTGCGCGACGAGAACACCTGGGTCGGGCCGATCATCAGCGACCGGCAGCGCGAAAGAGTCAGCGCGCACGTGGAAGACGCGCGGTCGAAGGGGGCCAACGTGCTGACCGGCGGCGAGTGGCAGGGCAACCGCTACAAGCCCACGATCCTGACGGGCGTGGAGGAAGCCATGACCGTATGCCGCGAAGAAACCTTCGGGCCGGTGACGTCCGTGTACCCGGTGAACAGCCCGGAAGAGGCGCTGCAGAAAGCCAACGACACCGTCTACGGGCTCAGTGCCGCGGTCTTCACGCAGGACATCGACAAGGCGCTGACGCTCGCCCAGTCAATCAACTCCGGCATGGTGCACATCAACGCACCCACGGTGAACGACGAACCCCACGTGCCCTTCGGCGGCGTTGGTGACAGTGGTTTCGGTCGCGAAGGGACCGACATCGACATCGATACGCTGACTGAGTGGAAGTGGATTACGGTGCAGCTGCCGGGCGGCAGCTAGATCGCATTGCGCTTGAGCTGGTCGGCCAGGTAGTCGGCCTGGCGCAGGGCCAGCGCGACGATTGTCAGCGTCGGATTCTCGCAGCCCACGCTCGGGAACAGGCTGCCGTCGGACACGTACAGGTTGTCGATGTCGTGGGTCTGGCCGTGCGCGTTGCACACGCTGGTCTTCGGATCGTTGCCCATGCGGGCCGTGCCCATGTTGTGCGTGGCCGGAAATACGTCCACCAGGTCGAAGACCTCGCGTGCGCCCAGCGCCTCGTACATCTTTCGCGCCTGGCCCAGCGCGTACTCGATGATCTTGCGCGAGTTCGGGTGCTCTTCGTAACGCACCACCGGTACCGGCAGTCCGTACTGGTCCTTGCGCGTTGGGTGCAGCGTGATCCGGTTCGACAACTGGGCCATGTCTTCGCCGTGGATCAGCATCGCGGCGAATCGACTGTAGTCCTCGATGGCTGACGTCAGCCGCCGGCCCCATGCGCCCGGCATGATCAGTTTTGCCATGATGTCGGGTGTGAAGGGGACCGTCAGGTACAACACACCGCCGAAGAAGCCCTGGTCGAGATTGCCGCCGCGCTCGTCGGTGACCACGCCCGCCTGGTGCGTACCCCGGTGCAGGTGCACCTGGCCGGGCATCACGCCCACCGCGCCGGCCAGCACGTGGCGCATGTAGTTGCGGCCCACCATGCCGCTGGAATTCGCCAGCCCGTCGGGAAAGCGCTCGCTCGTCGAGTTCAGCAACAGGCGCGTGGTTTCCACCACGTTGCCGCCAATGCATACCACTCGGGCCTTCTGCACGTGCCGTTCGCCGTCTGCGTCGAGGTAGGCCACTCCGCTGACACGGTTGTTGTCGTCCAGCTGCACTTCGACAGCCATGCACTCCGTGCGCAGCTCGAAATGGCCGGTCGCTTCCGCCTGTGGGATCTCCGTGTACAGCGTGCACCACTTGGCCGCGACCTTGCACCCGCTGGTGCAGAAGCCGAGCTGCAGGCAGCCCGGCCGGCCGTCGCGCGGTTTTGAATTGATCGCGACATTGTTCGTGTTGATCTGCGTGTAGCCGAGCTTGCGTGCGCCGGCTTCCATCACCTTGTAATTGTTGTTCCCGGGCAGGTGCTCGATGTCGTGGGTCCCGGTCACGCCCATGCGGTCTTCGGCCTGGTCGTACCAGGGCGCCAGCTCGTCGTAGTCGAAGGGCCAGTCCGCCAGGTTGGTGTCGGGCACATCGCCGTAGGTGCTTTTCGCACGCATCTCGTGGGGCTGCATGCGCAGGCTGGTGCCTGTCCAGTGCATGGTGGTGCCGCCCACCGTCTTGCAGTTCCAGACCGGGAATTTCGCCAGCGTGTCGCCCTCACCGATGCGCTCGTCCAACCACGTGAAGGTGCCGAACATCGCCGCTTCGTCGTTCTTCAGGTCGGCGAGACCCAGACGCCTGCCGGCTTCCAGGCAGACCACGTCGATGTCGCGCTGGGCCAGGCTGTTCGCAACCGTCGCGCCGCTGGCGCCGGAGCCGATCACGACGACGACGGAGCTGTCCTTCAGGTCGAATGTCGCCACGTTGCGGCTCAGTCCTTGGCCGGCAGCCAGTCGATGTCGTCGAACCCGCGGTTCAGGTAGCCGCCGAACTCGATGGCGGAACCTTCGTAGCCGAGTTTTCGGTAGACGGCAGGATCCTGGTAGAGGGTGTCAATAGCCGCGTTCAAGAACTGGCCGAAAGACGCTTCGTCCTGCAGCGTTTCCAGCACGCGGACCTTGTCGTCGTCGTTGGCATCGAGCCAGTTGCCGCCGCTCGCCGCATTCATTGACGCGATGCCGTCGGTGATCAGTTGGCGAAACGCGGGATTGGTACCCAGCCGCGCGTCGATTCTTTGGGCAAAGCCCACGTAGTCCTCGTCCGTCAGGAAATCGTGCGGCAAAAGTCCGCGCACGATAACAGCGAGGGTTTCGAGATCACGGGCGGCGACGGCGGTGTCATGATTCGCGGCCCAGGCGGATACGGCGGGCAAACCACCCAGCAGCAAAGCGGCCTTTGCGCCGAGGGCGGTCTTCAGTGTCTGTGCCAGGAAACGGCGCCGCTGCATGCGTCTGGATTCCAGTCTTCGTTGGACAACGCCATTTCAGTCTAGCACGCTGTTTCGGGGCACGGCCTGGCCCGGCGGGCCATTGGCGCGTTCGTGACAGCGCTGCTATTTTCGGTGTCGCGGCTTACTGGAGTTTCATCCATGCACACCACCCGTCTGTTGCCAGCTTTCGTTGCACTGACGCTTGGCGCGGTCAGCGGTTGCGGCGAGAAGGAGGATGGCCCTGGACCGGCTGCGCAGGAGTCAGCGCCGCCGCTTTTGCCGGTCACGGTTGACCGCATCCTGGCGGCGGACTCGAGCCCCGGTGAATGGCTGGCCCACGGGCGCACCTTCGACGAACAGCGCTTCAGTCCCCTGGCGCGAATCAACGCGGACAATGTCGGCCAGCTGGGGCTCGCGTGGTTCCTGGACCTGGATTACGAGCGGGGCGTGGAGGCGACACCGCTGGTGGCGGACGGCGTGATGTATACGACCGGCTCCTGGAGTGTCGTTTATGCCATCGATGCGGCCACCGGCGAGTTGCTGTGGCAATACGATCCCGAAGTACCGCGCGAGAAACTGCAGCACCTGTGTTGTGACGCGGTGAACCGCGGTGTGGCTTTGTGGGGCGACAAAGTGTACGTAGGCACGCTGGACGGGTACCTGGTCGCACTGGACCGGGACACCGGTGAGGTGGCGTGGCGAACCGCGACTATTGAACCGGGTGAGACTTATGCGATTACCGGCGCACCCCGTGTCGTGAAGGGCAAAGTGCTGATCGGCAACAGCGGTTCGGAGTTCGGCGTGCGCGGTTACGTTACCGCCTACGATGCCGACACGGGTGCACAGGCCTGGCGTTTCTACACGGTGCCGGGTAACCCGGCCGAGCCGTTTGAATCGCCGGCCATGGAGATGGCGGCCGAGACCTGGCAGGGCGGTGACTGGTGGACGGCTGGCGGCGGCGGCACCGTCTGGGATTCCATGGCCTACGACCCGGCGCTCGACCTGCTGTACATCGGCGTTGGCAACGGGGCGCCGTACTCGCGCAAGGTTCGCAGTCCGGACGGCGGCGACAACCTGTTTCTGTCTTCCATCGTAGCCTTGCGTCCGGACACCGGCGAGTACGCGTGGCACTACCAGACCACGCCGGGCGACGCGTGGGATTTCACCGCCACCCAGCACATGATCCTGGCGGACATCGAATTTGACGGCGCGATGCGCCAAGTGCTGATGCAGGCGCCGAAGAACGGGTTTTTCTACGTGCTTGACCGCGCGACCGGTGAACTGATCTCCGCCGAGAACTTCGTGGAGGTGAACTGGGCGGAAGGCATCGACAAGGAAACCGGCCGGCCGATCCTCGCGGCCGACGCTTTTTACGAAGAGGGTCCCAGGCTGACGATCCCTGGCCCGGCCGGCGCGCACAACTGGCAGCCGATGACCTATAGCCCGGTAACCGGCCTGGTCTACATCCCGGCGCAGCAGTTGCCGCACGTGTACGGCGACGATCCCGAGTACGAATTCACCCCGGGCTTCTGGAACACGGGCCTCGAGTGGGCCCTGTCCGCCGCGCCGGAAGATCCGGAGGAACTGCAGGCCTCGGGCGCGATGGTGAACGGCAAGCTGATCGCGTGGAATCCCGCCACGCGGTCTGCCGACTGGACGGTGGAGCGATCGCTGCCGTGGGGCGGTGGGCTGCTCAGCACCGCCGGGAACCTGGTGTTCCAGGGCATGCCCACCGGCGAGTTCCTGGCCTATCGCGCCGATACCGGCGAACAATTGTGGTCTTTCGACGCCCAGACCGGCGTCGTTGCGGCACCCGTCACCTACGCAATCGACGGCGAGCAGTTCGTGGCCGTAGCGGTGGGGTGGGGCAGCATCATCGCGCTGATCGGGGGCGAAGCGATTGCGAGTCTCGACATGCGCAACCGCAGCCGCGTGCTGGTGTTCAAACTCGGTGGCACCGCCGAATTGCCGCTGGTCGTGAACCCGCCGGAACCGCCGCCCGATCTGCCCGATATGGAGATCACGCCGGAACTCGCCGCCCGGGGCAAGCTGGTCTATTACGACCGCTGCAACATGTGTCACGGTGACGGTGCGATCTCGGGCCGGTTGCAACCGGATTTGCGTCGCTCATCCCGGGCCGTCCACGAGCGTTGGGATGCCATCGTGCTCGATGGCGAGCGTAAGTCACTCGGCATGCCGGGCTTTGCGGCCGCCATCACGCCGGAAGACAGCCGCGCGATTCACGCCTACGTCGTCAGCCGGGCGAGGGTGCTGGAGGCTCGCGGTCGCGAGAGTGTCCCTTCGCAGGATTGATGGCATTGCGAACGGGACCGGATGCAAGCCGCCTTCCACGGGCGCTTCCCGGCATGAATAACCGGTCGTTCGCCGGGTCGGGATAGCTACGCGGCATCGCTAGGCAGCAAGCTTGTACGGCGCGAAACTGTAGTACTTGGGCCGGGTATCGAGGCGCAGATGCAGCCAGTACACGCCCAGCCCCGCGGTACTGAGCCACATCGGCGTGGTGCTCAGCTGCTCGCGTACCGTTGTGGCGACAGTTCGCCACAGCGCATGTACCTGCGCCTGCGGCGCGTGGCGCAGGAAAGCGGCCAGGTGCGGATAGGCCTCCAGCCGACCGACTGGCCGCGGCACGATCAGCAAGGCATCGCCGCCCAGATTCGGAAATACCAGCACATCGCCCTGGGGCTGGCTGGCGAACTGGGACTCGAAAGCAGTGGAGTCGGCACGAACGCCGGCGAGCGATGGCGCATTCAGCAGGACGAACTCGGCCTCGTTGTCGAAAGTCGCGCTCGTGACTGGCGGATGTTCCCAGAAGAAAGCTTCGAGAGCGCTGTTCATGAGCGCCTGGCTGTACCATTCACGAAAGTCGGGGTCATGCTCGAGCAGGCTGAACAGCTGGCGGAACGGCAGTCGCGAACCGTTTTTAACGAGCCGGATTCGCTGGCCCGCAGGAATTTCGAGAGTTCGTGCTTCCCACACGTTCGATTGCCCGCCAGTCAACTCGGGAGCGTCAACAAGATCGCGCCGCCAGGCTGTGGCCCCTGGCTGGCGACGCTAACGGAACCGCCAGCTGAATCCGATCCCAACCACCCCGACGCCGCTTGTCCAGCTAAACGCGTCGTCTGGCGAATCGCCGCCAGCGGCAAGACCCGCGACCACCGCTCTGTCGCCTGCCACAACGCGAGCTTGGCTCATTGGTCTGCCTGAGGAGTCCAGCGCACCCGAATCAGCGGCGCTCGTCCAACGGAATTCGTCCGGGTACGAAGAACCGGCAATCACGCTGTCGACCGCATAAGCGACGGCCGGCGGGTCAACCTGCTGCTGGCTTGACCAAGACTCGGTCGCCACGTTGCCGGGCGCCAAAGCGGTTGCCGGTGTGGGGCGTGAGACGTTGATGCCGAGAGCGGCCAGGCTTGCCGCGAGAGGCAATAGAATCGGCGTCATCTTTTCCTCGAGAATGCCATACCCACTATTTTGATCCTCAAAATCATAGATTGAATTTATCCCAACCGCTCCTAAACACAATTAGATAAAACCGAACCGACCTGCGTATAAATGCGCCTCGCCCCTTCGCAAAACCGAATCGCCGCTTGCCTTTCGGAACGGACATAACGGGCGAGCGGGCTGCTCTGCTACCATGAAAGCGGAAGTGCCTGGCATCTCTGCTTATTGACTGACAGCGTGGTACAGGGTTCTTATAATCGCAATTCGCTTCGGCGTCCTGCATAGAGCAAGCAATGACAGTTTCAACACATGAGGGAGCAATGACCGTGATCACCAAGCTTCGGCGCATGGCCTTTACAATCGCTCTGCTAATGATTTGCGTGTCCCCGGCCAACGCACAAATCGTCTGGACAAGCCCCTCAGTAGAGTTCAGCAAGGCGGCATTTGCCGATCCGAACCTGGCCGAGAACCAGGATCGAATCACCCCGCTGGTGTGGATTACGCGTGGCAGCCTGCAAGGGATCTATAACGTTGCGCAGGAACCGGGGTTCGTGAGATCAGTGAGCCCCGTCGACACCGAGTGGGCTTTTCAGGATTTGAACGGCAATCCCGCGGCCGGCATCAGTGCCGCAGATTTCGGTGCCCTGGTCTTCGCGGACTGGACCACTGCCCTCGGGGGGCAAGGGCAGCTAGCCGGTAACATCCTTGACAGGCCGGGCGTCGTACACCTGATCAACGAAGATATCTACATCGACATCATTTTCACGGACTGGGGGGTCGGCGCCGGAGCCGGCGGCAGTTTCACCTACTTGCGAGCCGCGCCAACGGCCAATGACGACACCGCGAACACGTTGGAAGGTGTCCCGGTCACGATTGATATCCTGGCCAACGACTCGAACCTGAGCGACCCGACCACGGTGTCGCTGCCCGGCGGCGGGGTGAGCACAGCGGGTTGCACGGTGGTGATCAATGGCACGAACCCGGGTGACCCGGCCCAGATCGATGTGACCTACGACGCCGTGTGCGGTTTTGGTGCACCGTTCGCAGACGCCTTCGACTATACGGTAGACGTGGCTGGCCAGCAGTCGACCGCACAGGTGTCCGTGCAAGTCGACGCGAACGCAACGCCGGTTGCGCCGGATGCCACGGGGCCGGATATCGACACTACTGGCGTCGATCCGCCGAGCCAGGCCAGTGTGATCGACGTAACAACCATCGCCGGCGCGGACCTTGGCAACACACCGGCTAGCGTGACGATAGTTGCGCAGGGCACTCTGGGGACGGCCGCAGTGGCTGGCACCGTCATCACCTACACACCAGCAGGTACCTCTTACGTCGGTACGGACACCTATACCTACCAGATCGAGGATGCGCAGAGTGATACGGATACGGGGGTGATCACGGTGAACTACGTGGACAGCCAGCCAGTGGCGGGTGATGGTGCTGCGGAGACCGACGAGGACACCCCGGTAGACGTTGACCTGGACCCGCTAACGACTCTGGGGAACGGCCCGGAGGGCGCCCACGTGAATGGCATCGTGAATGCCACCGGTGGCACCGCCGTATTTCTTGACCCATTCGTCAACGATGTCGTGACCTACACGCCGGACCTAGGCTTCGTCGGCCAAGGTTCGTTCACCTACTTCGTGGAAGATGCAGACGGCGACAGGGATGAAGGCACGGTCTTGATCACGGTGAACGCTACCGGCGATCTCGTGGTCAAGCTGCCGGGCGGCGGCAGTTCGGCCCTGGGCCCGCTGACCCTGATCCTGCTGCTGGGTCTCCCATTGCTGCGGCGCCGGCGCCGGGTAATCTGAATCGAGCGAAGGACAGAGGTATCCCGGCCTCGCGAGGCAGGGTGTTTCTCTTGATCTTTCCCTGCCGTTCACGAACGGCTGCTGCCGGCTACAAGCCAACAGGGGCAGCGCCTGAGCGGCCTGCCTGGCTACCACGAGTGCGGCTTTCACCTTGGCGGAAGCGTTCCGCGATCGTGTCCCAGAATCTGGGCGATTGATCTATCCCAACGTTGCTGCGCTTTCTCGCGAACAGGACGAGTCTGATCCGCTACCGAGCGTCGTAGGTTACAAAAGGCGAAGACTCGCTCTCCCTGCCCGCGCTATTCAGTGCCGTAATCGTGAAATAGAATATGTCCGGCGTCAGGTTGCCCAGCAAATAGCTGGTCAATTGGGGATCGCTCACCTCGACAGTTTGTGCTTCAGAAGATCCGACGGAAAAGACGTAAATCCGGTAGCCCGAAAGGTTAGTCAGAGGGCTACCGTCGGCGTTTGTCGTCGGTGCGTCCCATCCTAGACGAACCGACGGCAGCTCCGCCGACAGAACGTCAATGTCGAAGGCCGGCATGGCCGCCCACGCTTCGCCGTCCGTTACCCAGATCTGGATATTCTCGTAGCGCCCAATGTCCGCTGGTCCTAGCCTGCCATACAAGCTACCGGAAGGTGCGTGGAAGTCCGCCCAGCCGGGCTTGTTCTGAATCCAGAACGTCAGCGTGTCGCCCTCAGCGTCCGATGCCACGGGCGCAAAAACGAAAAAATCCCCCTGGAGAATCGACGGTGACGGTGAGCCGCTAATGCTGGGCGCGTGGTTCTGGGGGCCGGCCGAATCCTGCGCGGCTACCGTGCAGGACACCGCGACGAAACATGCTGCGACAACTCTCGCCACTCGCGATTTCTTCATGATCTTTTCAGTTTGCGCAATGAAACCAACGCCCCAACAACAAGGTAGTTGGCAGATCACCAGTCCAGGGTTTACGTCAGCGGGACCGGCGGTTCGTGCGATGAATACATGTGGCCCCGCATGGAGTCAAACGGCGCGTGCCTGGCAGGTTGGGCGGATTCTGTATCAATCACTTGCGAGAAAGTCTTTAGGGACGGTCGAAGTGTCAACACGTGGCTTGCGCAGCGTTAAGCAAAGCCGCGGCAAATTGGTGCGCCAGGAAACGGGTGTTTAGTCTGGCCAGGCCCGGGCCGACTGGGAAGCAGTTGCAAGAAATCAGCGACGCAACAGATGCCTTGCGGGGTCGTTGCGTTTTTTGTTGCCTGCCCGCGTTCGCGACGGGCCAATCAGCAGGTTACTGAGCGTTCGTTGGCCGCCGGGTGCGCCATCTGTCATGCTCCTGCCGCCATGGCCGTGACAGCACCTATTAATCGTAATTTCACGCTGGCGATCCTGATTTTTTCGTCATCCGTCAGCGTGCTGTCGACGGACCTGTACGCGCCCAGCCTGGCGAGCCTGCCCGAGTACTTCGGCACCAGCGCCGAAATGGTCAAGCTAACGATGACGCTGAACCTGCTGGCTTACGCGGTGTGCCAACTCGTCTACGGGCCGTTGTCCGATCGTTTCGGGCGCCGCCCGGTGCTGGTTGGTGGCATGCTCGCTTTTACCGCGGCGGGGCTGGCCTGCGCGCTCTCGCAGACCATCGAGCAGCTGGTGCTTGCCCGTGTATTCCAGGGTATTGCGGGCGCGGCCGAGGCGGTTTTGGTCTACGCGATCATTCGCGACCTGTTCGACGGTCGCGACCGGATTCGCGCGCTGGCTGTCTTTGGCATCATTTTTGGTGCGGCGCCGGCTGTGGGCCCGTTGCTCGGCGGATACATCCACGTCGCGTTTGGCTGGCGGGCGAATTTCTTCCTGCTCGCGGTGCTGGCATTCATTTCGCTGCTGCTGATTCTCCGCTTCCTGCCGGAGTCGGCGGAACCGGATCATCATGCAATCAAGCTGCGGGAGATCGGTCGCGGTTACTTTGGTCTGCTCCGTGACCCGCTGTTCATGGGCTACGCGATCCTGATGGGCACCAGTGTGGCGGCAATATTCGCGTTCCTGACCGCGGGTCCGTTCATCCTCATCAACAATTTCGGTGTCGCCACCGAGGACTTTGGCCTCTATTACTTCTTCATCGTGGCCAGTTACATGTTGGGCAGCCTGATCATCAACCGCGCCTCCCACGCGGTGGATCCCCGCGTCTACCTATGGCTTGGTGTCCTGGTGTTCCTGTTGGGTGCGGGCCAGGTGATGTGGCAGGTGCAGAGTGGGGCAGAGACGCCGGTGTCCATTACCGTGGGGATGTGCCTGATCTTTTTCGGCATTGCGCCGATCCTGGCAATCGGGCCGGCGAAGGCCCTGGATGCCACCACGAACCGCGTCGGCTTTGCTTCAGCGTTGTTGGGCTGCACGGAACTGGCGGTGGGCGGCTTGGGTGCTGCGCTGGTGACGGTGCTGCACGATGCAACCTCCATGCCGCTGGCCATCACGCTGGTGGCAGTGGCGGTGTGTGCGGCGTATGTACTTTGGCTGGTCGGTCGCCGCGAGAAGCAGCTGCACCTCGCCTCTTGCAAAGCCGGGGGAGCACCTGATCCCTGAGACTCTGGCGTCACGCGCCAGGCGGGCTAGTCCGCATCGTCCCCACCAGATTCCAGCGTGTCGTCGCTGTCGTCGTACGCCCGTTGCACGGGGGCCATTGGCTCGTCGTTGAGCCACAGCCGGACGACGTCCGGGCGCGCGTAGTGACCGTTCGGGTCGTAGGCGATCTTCGCCATGTCGATCATCCCGAGGTCGATGTCGGCGTACAGGATACCTTCTTCGTGCTCGCCCAGCGGCTCAACGAGCTCCCGGCCGTCGGGCCCGTAGATCATCGTGTAGCCGCCACCGGTGCGGAACGGGGCAGCGGCTTCGGCGCTGCCGGCGATGGTTTTCAATAACGCGTCATCCGTGACCGCGCAGGGCGCCAATACGAAACACTGGCCTTCCACCGCGTAGATCTTGCTCGCCGCGTTGTTCACTTCGTGCCCGAAAGCGTAAACGGCGTCCTGGTCCAGCCCGAAGCTCGGCCACGCGGCGAAGTGAATCTGTTCGCGCTGCGCGTACAACGCGAACTTGTTCAGCGGGCCCAGGTGTTCCCAGCAGCACAGCGCGCCAATGCGCCCGATGTCCGTGTCGGCCACCACCAGGTCAGAACCGTCGCCCTCGCCGAAGACCATGCGTTCGGCCATCGTCGGTTTCAGCTTGCGCCGGGCAAAGACAAAAGCGCCCTGGTCATCGATCAGCGCCTGCGCGAGGTACAGGCTGTCGCCGCCCAGTTCGCTGAAGCCCAGGGCCACGTGAATCCCGTGTTCCTGCGCAGCGTCCTGTATCGCGCGCATTTCGTCGCTGTCGACGGCCAGCGAATTCTGCTTGTACGCCGCGAAGTGCGGCATGCCCTGGAACGGCGCGTTCACGAATACCCAGAACGGAAAACCCGGAATCCACGCCTCGCTGAAGGCCACCAGCGCCGCGCCGTTGTCGGCCGCTTCGCCGATCAGGGCAATGGTCTTTTCAACGGAACCGGCCAGATCCATGAAGACTGGTACGGCCTGCACGGCTGCGACCCGGAACTGTGATCTGGCCATCGGTCCTTCCCCCGGTAAGTCAAGCGCTGAACTCATGTTAGCAAACCGCGGCCGGTGCCAAGTCCGCCCCGGCGGCGCGGTTTGTTATGTGGGACGCTTGCGAGGCATTGCCGCATCGGCTAGCGTCGCCACTCACCAGCTCGATCGGTTTTCGTTTCAGGTTTTCAGCACGCCGCACCATGAAGCTCCGGCCACCCGATTTCGAACCGCCGTACCCGGCCTTTACCTGCCAGTTGTTCAACCTGAAGCCCGACATGACGCTCGGGCAGATTGCGCTGCAGTACCCGGACAATGACAAGCCCGCAGAAGTGGCGAGCCTGCAGGCAGCGATCGAGCAATGCCTGGCCGGCGACCGCGCACCGTGGCGGTGGGAGCGCTGTACGCACGTCGACACGCAGGGTTATCGCAACGACATCGTCGTCGCGTACTGGCACAAGCAGGCGGATTTCGACGCGTGGCGCCGGCGGGCGGATGTCGTTGCGTGGGCCGATACCTTGCAACCGGTCGGTCTCTGGTTCGAGGTATTGACCTGCCCGATACCCCAGATGGAAACCTCGTACAGCAATGCCGAGCCCGACTGGGGCTTGGCCGACCAGTGCCCGGTACACCTGGACGAATACCACGGGTATTTCGGTTCCATGCGTGACCGGATCCCGGCGGCGGAGGACCAGGGTTTACCGGGTGCGCTGCGCAGTCTCCCGCCTGCCGACGTCGAGCAGAAAACGACTGGACGCCGGCTCACCGTCGAGTTGCCGGACAATGCCTGCTTCATTCGCACGGTGCAGGGCTGGGAAGACTGCGAAGCTGAACAGCAGGCCGATTTTCTCACCAGCATGATGCCGGTATACCGCGCCGGCGTGGAGTACCTTCGCGATAATCCCCGCGATGCCAATTGCGCGGGTGCGCGACTGGTGGAAATGCTCGATCCCGACGCGCAGATCCAGACGCAGACGCTAGCGTGGTTCCTCGGCCTGGAAGACCTCGAGCGGTGGGCTCACGAACACCCGACGCATCACGCGATACTCAGTGGCATGAGCGACTTCGCGGAGCGGCACAACCTGGATATCCAGATCGTGCTGGGCCACGAGGTCTACGTGGTGCCGGCCGGCTGCGGTCACATCGAGTATTCGAACTGTCATCCGCAAACCGGCTTCCTGCGCTTCCTGCCGGGCCGGCCGCTGTAGGCGCGAGCGGTGGAGCATTACCGCGTCAACGGCGTTCACGTCCAGCATGCCGGGCCGCCCGCATCGGAGTCGCGGCCGCCGCTGATCTTCGTGCACGGCGGGCTGCACGGCAGCTGGAGCTGGCACCGGTTCCTGCCGGTGTTCAGCCATGCCGGCTGGGAGTGTCACGCGCTGGACTGGTACGGGCATCACGAGTCGGATGCCTTGCCGGCCGGGGAGTTTCTGACGCGCAGCATTGCCGACGTGGGCAGCGAGATCGGTCTGGTCGCGGCACACGTGGGCCGCGTGCCGGTGCTGGTTGGCCACAGCATGGGCGCGCTGGCCTGCCTGAAATATGCCGAAGCCGCGCCGGTGGCGGCGCTGGTACTGCTGGCCCCGGTGTTGCCGGAGGAGATCGGCAACCCGGACCTTCCACTGGACGTGGACCCGAACCGCCCGTGGGAGCCGCCACCCTTCGAACTGGCCCGGAAAATGTTCTTTGACGGTGTGGAAGAGAGCGACGCGCGACAGTATTACGAGCTGCTGTGCGCGGAGTCGCCACGCTGCGTGGCCGAAGCGACGGGCAAAGCGGCGGTGCCGGTCGAGCTCGACGCGTTGAACATGCCAACACTGATCCTGGTGGGCGAGGAAGACCGGCTCACCCCGGCGGATCTCGTGCAGGAGCTCGCCGGGCGCCTGGACGCCGACTTCAGGCGCTACGCAACGCGCAGCCACAGCCTGCTGGTCGACAAGGACGCCGAGCAGACCGCGGAATTGATCGCAGGCTGGCTCACCACGCGGCTGCACGGCTAGCCACTCTCAGCGACTGCCGCAGGCCCGTTGCGTATGCTGGCTTCGCGTCAGCCGGAGCTGGCGCGTCGCGCGCGGTTTTCCCCAAAAGTCGGTTCACTCGCGTCCGCGTCCGACTTGCGGTCCTTCTCCATGTACGCGGGCCGCTTCCAGATGCCCCGTTCGTACATCCGCTCGCGCGCCGCGTGCACGATCTTGTCGTTGTCCGCATGCTTGAGGGGCGGGTCCACCAGGCAGCGGTTCTTTTCGTACATGGGCCGGTCGTAGATCGGCCGGAACTGCTCGGTGCGCAGGTCCTTCAGCCAGTTGCCCCACAGTGAACGGGCGCGGTACTGGCGCAGCGCCTCGATGTCGACGATGCCGCCGGCATAAGAGGCCCCGCCGCCGGCCGTGTGGTTCGACACGACCTGACCCTGGTAATCGACCAGCATCGACTTGCCGCCGAAGGTATCGAGCGGGAACTGGGACTCGGGCATCGGCAGATAGGCTGCCGGGTTCGGCGCAATCACGTACATGGTGTTGTCCAGCGCGCGGGAGCGGTTCTGGATCTCCCACAGGTCGTTCGCGACATAGGGTTCCGGGTAGCTGGGCCGGTACACGATTTCCGCGCCGTTCATGGCCAGGCCGCGGGCGGTTTCCGGGTAGCTGCCTTCCATGCAGATCATGCAGCCGATGCGCCCGATCTCCGTCTCCGTGACCGGGAAGAACGCGTCGACGCCATCGCCATAGAGTTCCACCCACTTGTCCCACACGTCGTGCGGCACCGTGGAGTGTTCCCGGGCAAAAACCTGCAGCTTGTAGTGCGTGTGCACAACTTCGCCGCGCGGGTCCACGACGAAGGCGCAGTTGAAAAAGCGGTCCGGGAACTCCGGGTGCTTGGCCTTGGCCTGCGCAACGATGTACGAATCCACGTCACGGGCCAGGTCACCCAGGTACTGGGTTTCCGGTCCGGGAATGTCGATGGCGGTGCGGTTCACGTAGTCCACGTGGTCCCAGTCGAAGATCTCGTCCGTGAATCCCTGCAGCGCGCCTTCCGGGATGGTGATCAGCCGCACCGGCAGGTCGATGGCGGTGAGCCAGATGGCGGCCCGGGCCAGTTCGGCGATGTGATCGAGATTCCGGGTGATTTCCGAGCGCTGATGCGTGCCCCGCATCACCGGCTGGAGGGCGAGGGCCATGTACTGCTCAATCATCAGGTGCACCTCGTAGTATGGCGGTTGATTTCAGGCCTGGTCGGCATTCCGAACCAAGTTATGCCGCATCGGTCCCGCGTGCAAGCACTGCCGGCGCCAGCCTCACCGGGGCGGTGGTCAAAAATCGCTGACCTGCAGCTCCACGTCCACCTCGTTGCGAAAGGCGGCGTGCAGGTAACAGGTTTGCTCGCCCATGTGCACCAGCTGCAGGTTGTCGGCAACCGGGTTGCTGCTGTCGAGGCACACGAAGGTGTCTACCGGCAGGGCCGCCGGGTCGTAAGGGTTGCCGTGGCGGAAGACCGTGTCCTGGACGATGCGGTAGCCACTGAGGTCCTGCTTCTTGATCTGCGCGTAGCGGCCGAGCTGGGTCATGAAGCAGAAGGCCACGCCGGCCGACAGGTAGGCAAGGCCGGACGGCGCGCGTTCCTGTCCACCCACGTCGGCAGCATCGTCACTGAGGAATACGAAGCGGCTGCCCGCCGGCTGTATGCACTGCACGGCCAGTTCCTTCAGCCCGTCGGGCCGCAGCCGCGCATCGGTGTGCACGTGCACCTGGCGTTTCTGGTCGGATGTCAGCCCCACGGCGCCGTCACTCGCCGGTGGCGGCGTGTCTTCGTCCTTGTAAATGATGTTTTCCACCGCCGGCGTATCGTCCGCAGGTTGCACCGCCGCCAGCGCCGCCGCCGGATCGGCCAGCGCGTCCATGGTGGGTGCGTCCTCACCGGACCAGCGCACAGGGCGACCGTTGAGCTTGATGCTGAATCGGCTTATCAGTTCGTCACGCAGCGTGATGCCGCCGGCGCTGCGGTCTTCCAGCGTGATGACGGCGATGTCTTCCAGTTCCCGCACGTCGGCATCGCCGGCCACCGTGATCGCCAGCCGAATCGGGTCGACGCTGGCGGCCATCGTGCCCTTCAGCGCGGAGCCTTCCATCGTGAAGAAATTGTCCACGCTCATGTCGAGGTGATCGATACGGATCTCCCGGTCGGCCGCTTCCGCGAGGTAATCCGACATCAGCTGGGCGGCCAGTCCCGCGGTGAAAAAGGCCAGCGGGAAGGGCGCGAGGTCGGTGCCGTTCAGCCACGGCCCCTCGTCGCACAGCAGTCGCCAGACCGCGCCCGTCGGTCCGTATTCGACGACGGCTTCTTTCTGCATGCCCTCCAGTGCGCGCGTGCGCGTGCGCACTCTCACCAGCGAATCCGTGCCGGGCAGCGGCGCGTCTTCGAAGACGCCGGCGTCGGCGCGAAACGCGACGGGGATATCGCCGGGACCCTGTGTGGATTTAGCCGCTGGCATGGCCGGTAATGCGGATGCCCGCGCCGTCGATCTTGTACTTCTTGTTCAGGAAGATCAGGATCGATGTGAGCCCCTCGGCGACTGCAGAATTGTCGATCGCCCCCGCGTGCCAGGCCTTCAGCCCGATGGCTTCGGCAAGATCGACGACCACTTGCCTGGCGTCCGGATCGTTGCCGCAGACGAGCACGTCACAATCTTCCTCATCCTGCTTGCCGGCCCGCAGGTGCGCGGCGGCAATATTCTGAAAAGCGGACACCACGCGCACGTCTTCGCCCAGGAAGTCCTGGGTTTGCTTCGCGGCCGAGCCGCCCTCGGGTAGCTGCACGCGCATCACCTTCGGCGGCATCAGCGGCACGGTCGAATCCACGAAGATCTTGCCCTGCACCTGGTCGCGGATGGTTTCCAGCGTCGACATCTGGTGCGCGTAGGGCACCGTGAGAATGATCACGTCGGCCCAGGCCGAGGCCTCCACATTGTCGCCGCCACGCACGTCCACGTCCGGTGCTGCCTTCAGCACTTCGGCGGCCGCCGTTTCGCCTTTTTCCGCCTTGCGCGAGCCGATCATCACCGGATGCCCGGCCTTGGCCAGCTGCAGGGCCAGGCCCCAGCCGAGGTCGCCGGTACCGCCCAGCACAGCAATCTTGTCTTTTGCATCAGTCATCTTGCTTTCCCTCAGGCCGCAGCCTTCGCATCGTCGGCCAGGCGGATGAATTCTTCATCCGTCACCAGTCGCTCCTCGCTGGTACCGAGCTCCTTGACCTTCGCGAGTACCGGCGCGTACAGGGACTCCGGCAGGTCGATGCCCAGTTCTTCTTTCTTCAGCTTGATGCTGAGCAGACCGCTTTTCTTCCCCAGCACGATGCGTCGCGGGGCGCCGACGATGTCGTGGGAATAGGGCTCGATGGCCTCGGGTATGTGGAACTGGTTTGCCACGGCGCCGCTCTCGCGGGTGAACAGGTTATCGCCGACTACGGGTCGCCAGCCGTCAACGTGGTAGTTCCCTGCCTGTTGCACCAGTGCGGAGACTTCCCGGCCCTTCTCGAGGTTGATTTCCACCGGCACGTCGTACAGGCACTTCAGGGCCAGCGCGACTTCCAGCAGGTCGGAGTTGCCGGCCCGCTCGCCGATGCCGTTGATCGTGCCCTGGATCCAGTCGGCACCGCCGCGCACGGCCGCGATCGCCAGCGCGGTGCCGAGCCCGAAGTCGTTATGGCCATGGAAGTGCAGCGGGATGTCCGGGCCAATCCAGCCGCGCACTTCGCGCACCATCCACTCCACCGCTTCCGGCGCGCAGGCACCGATGGTGTCGACGACGGCGATCTCCGCCGCACCGGCCTCCAGCGCCGTGTCGTACACGCTGTGCAGGAAATCCAGGTCGCTGCGCGTGCTGTCCACCGCGAAGAACAGCACCTTCATATCGTTCGCGACAGCGTGCTTCACCGCGTCGCGGACCTTGTTCACCACCTTCGGCCGGTCAAAGCCGTAGGCCTTGATCTTCAGGTCGCTGGTGGAGATTTCGATCAGCGTCTGCTTGATGCCCAGCTCGATCAGCGCGTCCAGGTCGGCCGCGACTGCCCGCGAAAAGCCCCAGATCTCCGAGTCCAGGCCCGCGTTCAGGATCCGTTTCACGGCCTGGGAATCTGCCGCCGACACGCGGGGGAAGCCAGCCTCGATACGGCCGATGCCAAGGTCGGCCAGCGCTGACGCGATCTGGAATTTTTCCTCGGGGTTGAACACGATGCCGACGGCCTGTTCACCGTCGCGCAGCGTCGTGTCATAGAGCTTCACGGGTTTCGAACGGTCGAAGCCGCCGGCCACCTCGTCGCGGCCGTTCAGCTCGCTAGTCCAGATCTTGTCTTGCATATCGTCCTCTCGTCATCCCCGGACCTGCAGATGCGTCCGTAGGAGCGGCTTCAGCCGCGATTCCAATTCATGTGTCAATGGTTCACCAGCAAGATCGCGGCTGAAGCCGCTCCTACAGGTGGGCCATGATCCTGGTTGGCGCCCAGCTCAATCTACCGTACCGCAGATGCTCAGGATGCACTGGATATAGACCTTGATGATGTCCAGCATGTCGCCGATGTGCACCGCCTCGCCCTGCAGGGTCGAGAAACCGCCTCCGCCGGAGCGAATCCGGCCGGCGGAGCCGTAGTTTACGGTCGGAATGCCGTAGCGGTTCATGTGGGCCGCATCGCTGTACCAGATTTCGTTACCGAACTCCGGCGCTTCACCCAGTTGCTGGGTGTGGGCCTCGACGATGGTTTTCACCAGTTCGTGATCGTCCGGGATGGACGTGCCCGGCGCCGACACGTAGATGTCGACCGTGGTGCCTTCCAGGAACGCGTGTTCTTTCACCAGCTCGCGAATCATGCCGCGGACTTCGCGCAGCACGTCCATTGGCAACACGTCCGGCGGTGTGCGCACGTCCATGTAAATACAGCAGTTGTCCGGCGTGCGCGCGCCGCGCCATGGCCAGCCGCCCTCGATGGCGGCGATATTCACCTTCGGCTGCGTGCCCCCGAACTCGTTGCGCTTCATGTACTCCGGGATCCAGTCGTTCAGCGTTTTCAGGATCACGTTGGAATTGCTGATCGCATTCTTCTCGTGCTCCGACCACGCGGTGTGTATCAGCATCCCGGGCACGGTGATCTTCAGCCACGTAGTACCGCAGTGACGCGGGATCACCATCATGTTGGTGGGTTCGCCGAGGATGCAGTAGTCCGCCACCGCGCCGTGCGTGATCGCGTACTTGGTGCCCGGGCCATAACCCTGGTACTGGCGCCCGTCGAAGTCGTTTACCGGCGCTTTTTCGATCTCGCCGGCGACACCGGCAATTACCACGTCACCGCCCAGCTTGATGCCGGCCGCCTGGATGGATTCCGTCGCGACGATGTAGGTGGCCAGCGCACTCTTCATGTTGAAGGTGCCCATGCCGTAGATCCATTCATCGTCGACCACGGTGCCTTCGCATCGGTAACCCAGGCCGCGATGGGCCTGCTCCGGGCCGAAAGACGTGTCGAGGTGCCCGTTGAACATCAGTGACTGGCCGCCGCCCTGGCCTTCGAACAGGCCGATCGCGTTGTAGCGGTCGTCACCGATGGGCTGCAGCGTGGAGCGGAAGTTCGCGCCCTGCAGCACTTCGTGCAGCGCCCGTGCCATGTCGCCTTCGTAGCCCGTCGGGCTCGGGACGTTGACCAGCTGCACCACCAGGTCCACCAGCCGCTCGCGGTTGATCTGGTCGACGGCCTTCTGGACCAGGTCCGGGTTCACTTTGTTCGGCATGTTCGGCCCCTCGGTAATCTGTCGTTATTCGCTGGCCACGATATGGGTCGTCAGCGTGCCCAGTTCGGCCACGGCGGCATCCACCGTGTCACCCGGCTTCAGCCAGTCCGGTACCGCCATGCCGGCGGCCACGCCGGGCGGGCTGCCGCTGGTGATGATGTCGCCCGGTTCCAGCGTGGTGTTCGACCACCAGGACACGAGTTCCGCAGTTTTGTAGTGCATCTGCGAGGTGTTGGCGTCCTGGCGTACGTTGCCGTTGACGCTGAGCTTCATTGCCAGGTTATGCGGGTCGCTGAGCTCGTCCACTGTCACCAGGTGCGGCCCGAAGGGGCAGGAGCCGTCGAAGCTCTTGCCCAGCAGGATCACCTTGTTGGAGTGCTCGCGGGCCTGGATGTCGCGGGCGGACAGGTCATTGAAGATCGTGTAACCGGCGACGTAGTCCATCGCTTCGTCCACCGGCACGCGAAACGCGCGTTTGCCGATGATGATGCCGATTTCGATTTCGTAGTCGAGCTCGCGGGTGAAGTGGGGCACAGCGACGCTGGCGCCGGAAGCGACCACCGACGAGGGTGCCTCGAGAAATCCCGTGGGATGCTCGAAGTGGAATTCGCCCCAGTTGTGTGACTGCCACTCGGGTTGGTTCCAGCCCGTGAGCTCCTCCAGGTGCGCGTCGAAGTTGCACGACGTGTGCATGATCTTGCCCGGCCGCGGCACCGGCGCCAGCAGCTGGACCTCTTCGGCCTGGTACGCACAGCGCTGGCCCGCGCCGTTTTTCAGGTTCTCGGGGGCCGACGGGTCCAGGTCGAGGCCGGCCAGCGCGTTGCGCGCCTGGTCCATGGCGGCCTTGCCGTGTTCCAGGAACGCGATCATGTCGTTGGGCAGCGCCCCGTCCGTCAGCGCGTGCAGGTCCACGTAGCAGTCCTGCACATAGGCGCCGACGGTTCGGTGGCCATTCGGTGTATTGAAGCTTGCAAGTCTCATGGTCTTACAGTCCCGGTTTCAGTTTCGGCAGCACTGCTTCGCCGAACAGTCGGATGGTTTCCAGGTTGTCGGCCTCGCTGGCGCCAACGACCTCTAGCAGCGGCAGGTTCAGGCCTGCGTCCACCAGTTCCTGGGTGATCTCCAGGCACTCATCCGGCGTGCCGGAGATGACGGTGAAGCGGCGCTGGATCTCGTCACTGACCAGGTGCGTCACGTTGTCTTCGGTGCCTTCTTCAATGGCCTTGCGGAACGGGTTCCAGGTCTCGTCCGGCAGCCCGGAAGAACTCAGGATAATGTCGTTTTTGATGTTGCGCAGCTTGTTGATCACGTACGTGCCGGTGTAACTGCGAGTCGCGTCCTTGGCCTTTGCGCCATCCTTGTTGCACGCGGCCAGGATCACGCCGCCCACCGGGAAGTCCGACGGTAGCTCGCGGCCGACCTTTTCGGCGCCTTCCCAGCAGTTCTGGCGGGCGTAGCTCGTGAAGCCCGGTGAGGTCAGGCCCGGCAGCAGCAGACCGTCAAATTCGCGACCGCCGAGTTTTTGCATGAAGGGTCCGGTGGCGCCGATGTACACCGGGATGTCGGTGCGCAGGCCGCGCGACTTGCGGTCAACGGCCGGCATATCGCACGCGTAGAGTTCACCTTCGTACTTGAAGGCCTCTCCGCTCGCGATGCCGCGAATCATCTCGGCAGACTCGTGGTGGGTCTTCACCGGCGTATATTTTTTCATGTCCAGGTCGAGGTATTCGGTGCCAACCTTGCCGGCGCCGATACCCATGATGAAACGCCCACCCGACAGTTCGTCGATCGCATTACTTTCCGATGCCTGGATGGTGGGATGGCGCATGTAGGGGGAGGTGATGCCCAGCCCGATCGGGATCTTTTTCGTCGCCATTGCGGCAGCGGCGAGCGTCGTGAAGCAGCCGCGTGCCTCGTGGCCGTACTTGCGGAACCAGTGATAGGCCTCAGCGATCCAGAAACCGCCGTTGTAACCGGACTCTTCCGTCTGCGCCGCGTATTTCTGAATCGACGCCAGGGGTTCGTAGGACTTGAAGATGACCCCGACTTTGGGTTGTGTACTCATTTGCTTTACCTCCTCTCGAATTCTGCTCTGTCTAAATCTGTATCGGCTCGGGCGCCTGTGGAAGCCCTGGTAGGAGCGGCTTCAGCCGCGATTCCTCTAAAGCTCTGCCTCACCGCCCCGGTACCACTTCACCGGGATGCCGGATAGCGGCACGCCGCCGTCTTTCGTGACCTGGAAGGTCTCCTGGAAATACAGGCTGGCCGTTCGGTCTTCCGTCATCACGTGCGGGTGCATGGAACACACCATGTTCTCCACCAGCTCGAATTCCGAACCTTCACCGATGCGCGGGTGCTCGATCATTGTCATGCCGATGGAATGTCCGCACACGTGGCCCATCCGCCAGCCCTTGCCTTCAAAGGGCTTCACGCACTTGCGGTGCACGTCTTCCGCCGATGCGCCCGTCTTCATGTGCTCCTTCGCGAGTGCGTGGAATTCTTCGTAGGCGTCCATCAGTTGCTGGGTTTCCGGGCTCAGTCCCTGCGGTGCCAGCAGGCGGGAGAACTCCACCCAGTGCCCGCCGGTGCCGGACACCTCCAGCCCGTACAGCAAGCCGTCGCTGTCCCGCACCTTGCGCTGCGGGTCTGCGAACACCATCTGCGGCAGCAGTGAGCCGTTCGGGCCGATCAGCACCATGTCCATCGTGTTGCGCGCGGTGCCCATGGACGCAAAAGTGTTCTCGGCCACGCCCATCAGCTCGGCCTCGGTCTTGCCCTCTGCATAGGCCTGGACCACGGCCAGCACCCCGGCCTTGTTGACCGCCATGGAATGGCGGATGGACGCCAGCTCTTCTTCGCTCTTCTGGGCGCGGGCGTGGTCGAAGGCCACATCGAAATTCACGATCTCCAGCCCCGCATCCACGAGGGCCTGGTAGTCCCGCACATTGATCACGAACTCGAGGCCATAGACACCGACGCGCTTCCAGCCCTGGTCACGGCAGTAGTTGGCGATCCACTCACCGCAGTGAGGGACTTTGACCTGCTCTTCGACGAAGGTCGCCGTGTGATCGCCCACCCAGGTCGCTTCCTTCGGGTAAACCGAGACCGGATCGCCCTGCGGCGGCACCACGACATAGGCGTAGCGGTGCAGCAGGTGAAAGCCGCTCATGTAGCGCACTGCGCCTTCAAAGCCGGTGTACTCGCTGCCGCTGACGATCAAACCGTCCAGCCCTTGCTCGGCCATCGCAGCGCGGATGTTGCGGTAGCGGCGGTCGATTTCCTGCTGGCTGGGCTGAAAGGGGTGGGTCTGGCTCATGTTGACCTGCTCTTGGTTGGGAATGCTCTCATTAAGGCTGCTCTTGTGGGAGCGGCTTCAGCCGCGATTTCCCTATCCTGTCAGCGTCCACGAGTGCTCCAGGCCCTCGATCAGGGCCCAGATCGCTTCGTTCATCGGCGTGGGTACGTTGTATTGCCGGCCAAATTCCACGATGCCGCCGTTCAGCGCCGCGACTTCGGTTCGCCGCTCGGCCAGTGCGTCCTGCAGCATGCTGGCCTTGTGGTTGTAGGCCACTTCCCGGGCATGGTCGACCAGCGCATCCGGGTCACTGTCCAGCGTAATGCCCTGGGCTTCGGCCACGGCCACGCCCTCGGCCACGAGCTGGGAAATCAGCGCGCGCACTTTCGGCTGGTCGCAGGCCACGCCGTGGGGCAGGCGGGTGAGGGCACCGATCGGATTGGTCGATGCGTTGAATATCAGCTTGGTCCACTGGGCGCCACGCGAATCTTCCATCGCCAGCGTTTCCATGCCGGACTCGGTGAGCGCATCGGCCAGTTGGCGGATCTCTTCCATGCTCGCGGATTGCGGCTCGAAGGGCCCCATCCAGGTCTTGCCGCCGGTGTCCTGCTGCACGTGACCCGGCTCGACGATACGTCCCGCCGGAAAGGTGGTGCCGCGGATCACGCGGGGCACGTACTCGGCGATGATTTCCTCGTTGCCCACGCCGTTTTGCACGGAGCAAACTGCACCGTCCGGGAATACGCCGGCGGTGGCTTCGATGGCCGCGCGCGTGTGCAGCGTCTTCGTGGCCACGATGCCGAAGTCACAGGCTGGAATGTCCGCCGGGTTGGTGCTGGCTTTCGGCTGCGAATGCACGTTGCCTTCGCCGGACAGCCGCAGGCCACTGGCATTGATCGCGTCGACGTGCGCCTGGTCCAGGTCGTAAGCCCAGACTTCGACATCGTCACGCTGCGCGAGATAAGCCGCAAACAGGCTGCCGATGGCGCCGCACCCGACGATACAAACTTTCATTCCTGACTCCTGGCGATGTCTTTAATGCGGCTGGTCCTGCTGCCAGCTCAGTTCTTTGGCCTTCACCAGCCGGTATAGCGTTTCGTGGATTGGCGCCGGCACGCCGAGCCTGGCGGCTTCGCGCACTACCGCGCCGGTGAGCCAGTCGACTTCCGTCGCGCGCTCATTGCGCACGTCGTCCAGCATCGAGAATACGTGTGCGTAGTCATCTTCGCCGGTGCTGCCGTGGCTCACCGCCTTCACGTTCATTTCCCACGGGTCCTCGTACAACTCGATGCCCTGGGCCTCGGCCACTCGCTTGCCTTCGTCCATCATCGCGTGCACCAGGTGACCGAGGTCGCTCACGCCGTTCTGCGCCGCGAAGGCCTTCACGTGCGGCAGGTTCGTGATCGCGCCGATGCTGTTGACGCTGGAGTTGAACAGCAGTTTCGACCATTGGGCCGGACGCAGGTCTTCAAAAGCTTCGGCCTTCAGGCCCGAGCGGTTGATCAGGTCCGCCACCTGTTCGACATCCGCGAAGGTGGCGCTGCCGCTCAGCCAGGGGCCCATCCAGGTGGCAGTGTCCAGCTCGTATTCCACGTGCACGTCGGAGTGCCGCACACCGCTCATGAAGGTGACCGAGGAAATGATCGGCCAGTCGCCGTAACGGGCCACGACTTCTTCGCAGCCGAGGCCGTTCTGCACAGTCATGATCGTGGCATTCGGGAAGTGGCCGGCCAGCGTCTTTGCCGTGGCTTCCACCGCGGTGGCCTTGGTTGCAATGATCACCAGGTCCACGTCGCCGAGCTCTGCCGGGCTGGTCGCCGCGTGGATGTCCGCGTGCAGCTGCGACTTGCCGGACACCGTGATGCCTTCGGCGTTCAGGCGGGCCGCATGCTCTTCCCGTCGCGCCAGCACCTTGGCCTGCACCAGCGTGCCGAGATGGCCGGCGAACAGGCTGCCAATGGCGCCTGCTCCGGCAATGCATACGGACCTGATCTCGTTCATAGGGCGTCTCAACTCAGACGGGCGAAGCCGGCGATCGCGGTACTTCCGGATGATCGAAGCTGGCTGTTGCTGATGGGTCCGGCGATTGCGCCGGCGCGGTTATCGCTGCCCGATGCGAAGCAATGTAGCGCCAAGCGCCTGCTCCGGCTCGACGGATCGAGCACTCCCGTTAGCAAACTCCGCCGGGCATGAAAATCGACGCAAAACCCTTAGCATTTTTGCCTGTGCGCTTGGCAGATTGGCCAGTGCGTCAGGGGCCGTGGCCCGTACCGGCGCGATTGTTGGCGGATCCGGCACGGGGCCGTCGCCAGCGCAAATTTCCCGGCTGACGGGGGCTGGCGGTCGAATGGATTGTGTTATTTTCGCATGGCTAAGTTGGCATCTTCGCTGGCGAAACAAGAGCTCTGACCGGGGAAATGAGCCTATGTACCCTGCACCGTTCAATTACCACCGGGCCGGCTCGGTGGCCGAGGCCATCAGCCTGCTCAGCAATCTCGGCGACGGCGTGCGCGCGCTGGCCGGTGGCCAGTCCCTGCTGGTCCTGCTGAAAGCCCGTTTTGACACCGTGACGGACCTGGTGGACCTGGGCCGGATCCGCGGCCTGGACGGCATCGAGGCTGGCAACGGCGAGTACCGGATCGGTGCGTTGGCCACCCATGCCCGTCTCGCGCGCTCGCCGGTGGCCGAAGCGATCCCGATCTTCCAGGACGCCGCGAACGGCATCGCGGATAACCAGGTGCGCAGCCGCGGCACCATCGGCGGCAACGTGTCTTCCGGCGATCCCAGTTGCGACTGGCCGACCCTGCTGATCGCGTTGGACGCCCAGGTGCACTGCGAAGGCCCTGATGGCAAGCGCGCCGTGCCCGTGAACGAGTTTGTGGAGGACCTGTACCTGACCGTGCTCGGCGACGGCGAAATCGTGACCGGAATCAGTTTCCCGGCGCCCGAGAAAGGGGCGGCCGGCGCCTACGTCGGTTTCAAGCGCTGTGCGCCGGCCTATCCGACCACGTCGGTGGGCGTGCAGCTCACGATGGACGGCGACGACTGCAAGGATGTGCGCGTGTCGCTGGGTTCTTCCGGCCTGACCCCGATTCATGCCACGGGCGCCGAGGCGGAGCTGCGCGGCAAGCTGCTGACGGACGATGTGATCGTGAGGGCGGCCGATGCGGCAGTGGCCGAGTCCGACCCGATCGACGATCAGCGTGGCACGCCCGAATTCAAGCAATTACTCATCAACACGCTGGTCAAGCGCGGTATCGGCGTGGCGCGCCGGCGCTGCGCGGGCGAGCAGGTGGAGGTCAGCCATGAGTACTACTGAAACGGCAGCGCAGGATATCCCCAAGGTCGCCGTGGAAATCACGGTGAACGGGCAGTCTTACCGGCGCGAAGTCGAGCCGCGCACGCTGCTGGTGCAATTCATCCGCGAGGAGCTGCGGCTGACCGGCACACACATCGGTTGTGACACCACCTACTGTGGAGCGTGCACGATTCTGCTCGACGGCGAGCCGGTGAAGTCCTGCACGATGCTGGCGGCGCAGGCCGACGGCGGCGAGGTGCTGACGGTGGAAGGGCTGGAGAAGGACGGCGAGCTGCATCCGCTGCAGACGGCGTTTTCCGAGCACCACGGCCTGCAGTGCGGCTACTGCACGCCGGGCATGCTGATGTCGTCACTCGCCTTGTTACAGAACAATGCTTCGCCTACCGAGAAGCAGATTCGCAAGGGGATCCAGGGGAACCTGTGCCGCTGCACGGGCTATCACAACATTTTCAAAGCTATCGAAGCGGCCGCCGCGGAGATGCGGGAGGACTAAGGTCATGGGGATCAAATTCAACGGTGAGTTCAGTGTGGACGCGCCCCGGCAGGAGGCCTACGAGTTCCTGGCCGACCCGCGTAAGTTTGCACCTTGCCTGCCGACCTACGAGAACCTCGAGATGAAGAATGAGCGTACGGGGGATGTCACGGTGAAGGTCGGCGTCGGCAAGATTCGCGGCAGCGCGGTTGTGGAGCTGACCCTGAAGGACGAGCAACCGCCTTCCCGCGCGGCCTACGACGGCAAAGGCAAGATCATGGGCAGCGCGTTCAATATGGCCACTTCCTTCGACCTGGAGGAGGCTGAGGGCGGCGGCACGCTGGTGAAGTGGGCCGGCGACCTGAGCATGTTCGGCAAACTGGTCGCGCTGGCCGGCGGGCTGATCCGGCCGATCGCGAAGAAAGATATCAAGCGGCTGGTGGATGCCTTGCAGGCAGCCATGTCGACGGACGGCGGCGCCAGCAGCGCCACGGGCTGACGGCCAGAACGAATCGCGAAGGAGATGTCATGAGCTGGGTCGGTAAGTCACCGCGTCGCAAAGAAGACGACCGCCTGATTCGCGGTCAGGGCCTGTTCACCGACGATGAGCTCGGTGAGGGGATGCTGCAGCTGTACATCCTGCGGTCGCCTTACGCGCACGCGAAGATCAACAGCATCGATACCTCCGCGGCCGAAGCGCTGCCGGGTGTGGCCTGCGTGCTGACGGGCAAGGACGTCCTGGAGCACTGCGACCCGTATATGCAGCTCGCACTCGAGCCCGCCGCGAATATTCAGGACTACCCGCTGGCCCGTGACAAGATTCACTTCCAGGGTGAACCAGTGGCGGCCGTCGCTGCCGAGACAGTCGGGCTGGCCATGGACGCCGCGGAACTGATCGATGTCGACTACGACATGCTCGACGCCGTGCTGGACGTCGAGGAGGCGCTGAAGGACGAGATTCTCGTCCACGACAACATTGGCACTAACCGCACCTGGCAAGGTGTGTACGAGTACGGTGACGTGGACAAGGCCTTTGCGGAAGCGGCGCACGTGGTGAAGATCGACCGGCTGCATTTTCACCGCTACTCGAGCACCCCGCTGGAAAATAACGCCTGCGTCGCCGAGTGGACGCGGCAGGGCACGGTGGAGTTCCTGTGTAACAACAATTTCCCGGGCTTTGCGAAGCAATTGCTCGCGCCCGGGCTGCGCCTGCCGATCGAGAACGTGCGCGTGCGCACTTACGACGTTGGCGGGGCTTTTGGCAACAAGATCTGGAACTACGTGTACATGGCCCTCGCTGCGCTGGCGTCGAGGAAAACCGGCGGGCGCCGGGTCAAGTGGGCGGAGATCCGCACCGAGCACATGCTGGCTGCCGGGCACGGCAACGAGCGCACCTACGTCGACACCGAGGTCGCGCTGGACAAAGACGGCGTTATCACCGCATTGCGCTCGCGGCACCTGGACGACTGCGGCGCGTACACCCGCTACGAGCCGCTCGGTTGCGTGATTTTCTCGCAGGTGCTGCCGGCGACCTACAAGCTGCGCAACATCCGCATCGAGATGAACCAGGCGGTCACAAACAAGTGCCCCGTCGTCCCAAACCGCGGCTACTCGCGCATGCAGCAGTTGTGGTTCATGGAGCGGGTCGTCGATATCTGCGGCCAGGAGCTGGGCATTCCTGCCGACGAGATGCGCCTGAACAACTACATCACCGACTTCCCGTACGAGACGCCGAACGGCTGCGTCTACGACTCCGGCAACTACCCGGCGATGCTGGACAAAGCCAAGGAGTTGCTGGACTGGGACAAGTGGGCGGCCTACCGCGACCAGGCACGCTCGGAAGGCAAACACGTCGGCATTGGCATCGGCACCACGCTGGACTCCGGCACGAACAACTTCGGCCAGGCCCAGATCATGAACCCGCACCTGCCGTTCTCGGGCAATTCGGAGGCCTGCATCATCCGGCTGGACTTCGATGGCGCGGTGGTGGTCACATTGGGCACCGGTCCCTCCGGCCAGGGACACGAAACCTCTGCCTCGCAGGTCGTCGCCGACGAGCTGAACATCGACCCGTCGATGGTGACGGTGCGCTCCGGTTTTGATACCAACTGGAACACCTTTGTCGGCCACTCCGGCAGTTACGCGAGCCAGTTCGCGGTGACTGGCCTGTCGGCCGTGCACGGCGCCTGCCAGAAGCTGAAGACGGAAATGCGCAAGCTGGCAGGTTTCCTGCTCGAGGCGGCCGAAGAAGACCTGGAGTTCGGTGTGGGCGAAGAGGGCCCGCAGCTGAAAGTGAAGGGCACGGACAAGGCCGTGAACTACTGGTACCTGAGCAACATCGTGAACAACAACAACGCGGTACTCCAGGGTGCCCTCGAAGATGTGACGTTGAATGTGCGCCACGTGTACCGGCCGCCGTTCAACGTGCCCGACGTGGAAAAGAAGTTCGGCAACCTGACGCTGACCTACGCGGCCCAGCTGCACATCGCGGTGGTGGAGATCGATCCGGCCACGTGCCGCGTGAACACGCTGGCTTATGCGGCGGTCGATGACTGCGGCACCGTGATCAACCCGCAGATCGCGCACGGCCAGGTGCACGGCGCAACCGTGCACGGCATCGGTGCCGCGATCATGGAGGCCTTCGACTACGATGAAGGCGGGAACCTGCTGACCGCGACCTTCAGTGACTACTGTCCGATCACGTCCATGAACATTCCCGACATCGCCTACGGCAACATCGAGACCCCGTCGCCGTTCTCCTACAACGGTGCGAAGGGCATGGGCGAGGGCGGCGGTGCCCCGCTGCACACGATGTCGGCCGCGGTGCAGGACGCGTTGCACGGCGCGGGCGTGATCGTGACCGACAGCTTCGTGTCGCCGCCCAGGGTCTACGAGCTGCTGCAAAACCCGAATCGCGAGACCGCCGTCAGCGTCGGCTGACGGACGGGAATCGCGCTTGCGCCGGCCTTCCGCGGGGCCGATGCTCGGGTCCGTTCCGTCAATGGAAGGGCTGGTTTTGCCTACCGCCGCCCGATCGCATACGGCTTAAAATATCGTCATTCCAAGGGCCCCTTCAGCCCCGCACAGGGCGGCTGCCTCGCAGCGGCCCGGCAGGAGATACCATGAGCGCAACGAATCCCGTCGAGGCCGCAGCCGCGGCAGACAAGCCGAAGAAAGCCGCGTCCGTGAGCGCGCTGAACCCGCTGGACCTTTTTGACGTCCGCTCCATGCTGAGCGAAGAAGAGACGATGGTGCAGGACACCGTCGCACGCTTCGTCGACGACCAGGTGCTGCCGGTCATTCGCGAGAGCTTCGAGCAGCATCGCTTTCCGAAAGAACTGATTCCGGGGATCGCCGAGCTGGGGCTGCTCGGCAGCAGCCTGCATGGCTACGATTGCGCCGGTCTCAATAGCGTGAGCTATGGCCTGATCTGCCAGGAACTGGAGCGGGGCGACAGCGGCTTGCGCAGTTTCGTGTCCGTGCAGAGCAGTCTTTGCATGTACCCGATTTACACCTTTGGCTCCGACGAGCAGAAAGAGCGCTGGCTGCCACCCATGGCCCGTGGTGAAGCCATCGGGTGCTTTGGTCTCACCGAACCCCACGGCGGTTCCGATCCCGGCAACATGAAAACGCACGCGAAGCGTGACGGCAGCGACTGGATTCTGAACGGCTCGAAGATGTGGATCACGAACGGCACCATTGCCGACGTGGCGGTGGTCTGGGCACGCACGGACGAAGGCGTGAAGGGCTTCCTGCTCGAAAAGGGCATGAAGGGTTTCGATGCCCCGGAAATCGAGAACAAGATGTCGTTGCGCGCGTCGGTGACCTCGGCGCTGTTCTTCGACAACGTGCGGGTGCCGGAAGCGAACGTGCTGCCGGGCGTGTCGTCACTGCGTGGGCCGCTGAGTTGCCTGAACCAGGCGCGCTACGGCATCTGCTGGGGTCCCATCGGCGCCGCCCAGGCCTGCCTCGCGGAAATGCTCGAGTACACCGAGACCCGGGAATTGTTCGGTCGGCCGCTGTCGCACACGCAGCTGATCCAGTCGCGGCTGGCCGAGATGGCCCGGCAGATCACCATGGCGCAACTGCTGGCGCTGCGGCTCGGTCGCCTGAAAGACGAAGGCAGGGTCGATCCGGCGCAGGTCTCGCTGGCCAAGTGGAACAATGTGCGCATGGCGCTGGATATCGCCCGCGACGCCCGCGACATGCTGGGCGGCAGCGGCATCAGTGCGGAGTACGTGCCGATTCGGCACATGCTGAACCTGGAAAGCGTGATCACCTACGAGGGCACGGAGTCCGTACACCAGCTCGTGGTGGGCAAGGAGCTGACCGGCCAGTCCGCGTTCTGAGTGCCGCGCGTCAGTCGGTCAGGGCCGACCAGTTCTTGACCACGTAGTCCGCCGAGCGCATCGCGACCGCGTGTATCGTAAACGTGGAGTTCACGGCGGAACTGGTCGGGAACAGGCCACCCCCGCCGAGGAACAGGTTGCCCACATCATGGGCCTGGCCATAGCTATTGGCGACTGATCGTTCCGGGTCGTCGCCCATCACCGTGCCACCCATGATGTGTTGTGACACCTTTGGCCCGTGCCAGGCCTCCGTCGCCCCGGCTGCCTTCATGATCTCCAGGCCTTCTGTCGCCGCCTGCTGCCACAGGCCCATGCCGTCCGGGCTGGTCTTGTAGCGGATGCGGGCCAGCCGGTAGCCGTAGGCGTCTTTGTCATCGGCGAGCTCCACGCGATTTTGCTCCACCGGCTGGTCTTCGGTAATCGCGACGATCTGCGCCAGCTTCTTCGCTGCGTTCTGCATGAAGGGCTCGAGTTCCGGGCCGATGATGTCCACGCGCGACATCGCAATGCCGAGCAGGTCGTTGGGCTTCAGTGCCAGGCCACCGATCCATTGCCGGCTGCCGAAAGCACCGTCGCCGCCGGTCTTGTCGAAGTGATCCTGGTTGATGATCTGCCCACCGCTGATACCGAGATGGTTTTGCGTGTCGTCATCGAACAGCCCTGAGTGAATCACGCCTGCGTGCGACATGAGATAGGCACCGACGCGGCCGCTGGAATTCGCCAGCGCCTGGTCTTTCTTGCCGGCGGCGGAATTCAGCAGGATGCGCACGTTCTCGATCGTGAAGGCTGTCAGCACGACGAGTTTCGCGTGCAGTTCATGGCGTTCACCTTGCGCGTCGAAATACTCCACGCCGGTGACCCGGTCGCCCTTGGGGTTGCTCAGCACCCGTGTCACGTGGCTGTCCGCCTGGATCGTCGCGCCGGCCTTGCGGGCGCGGGCCAGGTAGACGACCAGCGGATTGGCCAGCGCACCGGTCGGGCAGCCGGCATCGCACCAGCCATCCCAGATGCAGGCCGGGCGGCCGTTGTAGGGGCGGGTCAGAATCGCCACGGGCACCGGCGCCACGTTCAGCCCGGCTTTTTCGAAACCCGCCGCGAGCATTTCGCCCTGGGCGAAGCGCGGCACGGGCGGCAGGGGATAAGGATCTCCGGGCGGGCGCCAGATTTCCTGTTCCGCATCGCCCGCAACGCCGACCTCTTTCTGCACGCGGTCGTACCACGGCCGTAAATCCGCGTATTCGAGCGGCCAGTCCAGGCCCTTGCCGAACTCCGACCGTTCCTTGAAGTCGTTTTCGTGGAAACGCGGCCACACGCCGTAGTGATGCACGGCCGCGCCGCCCACGCCGCGCCCGGCATTGAAATTGAAGCTCAGGGAGTCCTGCGGGTTGATTTCCGGCACATGGGGCTCGGCCCACTTCAGCTTGCGGGCCCAGATCTGCGAGCTGTAGAGATCGTCCAGCTCGCGCGCGGGCCCGGTCTCCAGTATCTGCACCCGTTTGCCGGCCTCGGCCAGCAGTGCGGCGAACACCGAGCCGGCGGCACCGGCGCCGACGATCGCAACGTCTGTTTCTGTTGTCGCCATCGCGGCTACCACTTCGACGGTGGCTCGATGTGAGCCATCAGCGGCACGCCGAGGCTCTCGATGCCTTCGGGCGTGCCATAGACCACGTCCACCGCATCGTTGCGCAGGACCAGGTAGACCAGCAGTGCAGGGGGTCCCTGCCAGCCCTCCGGATCACCGGCGAGCATCTCCCGCATCAGGCCCGTCGCCGCGTCACGGTCGAGTTCGGCAAATACCTGGTCGTGCCGCGCCTGGCTCAGCGCGTTGATCGCATCGAGGCTGGCGCGGTAGAAGTCCGTGTAAGGCGGCGGCACGTTGAAATACCGGGCCATCAGCAGTGAATCGTTGGGCGCCACGCCCAGTTGCTGGTCGACGAACCAGGCGATGCCGGCTTCGGTCGCCCCGGGAGCGAAGGCCTCGCCGATGGTCTCCAGGCTGACGGCTTCGTCAGGCTTCAGCGTCTGCAGTTCCGCGTCTGCGGCCCGCGCTTCGCGGGGCGTGAGCCAGACCCGCGCGCCGGCTACCGTGAAGCCCAGCAGGCCGAGGCCGGCACCCCGGAGGAAGGACCGGCGATCAGAAACAGGCATAGGTACACCCCATAATCGTCTAGAATACGGCAACAATTACAAGGCCGCCAAGCGGGTTCCCAACCCAGGCCGGCCCCAGCAGAAGTCGATGGAAGCCGCCCAGAAGATTTACGACAGCCAGGAACCCAATGTGATCGCCGGCTGGGTGACCGCGGTCGCCCAGGCCTGTGACGCCAGTGGCCTGAGCAGCGAAGAACTCTTCAGCCAGGCCGGCATCGACATTGCCGACCTGCGCAATCCGACCGCCCGGTTCCCGATCTCGCAGATGTCGCGCGTGTACGAGCTGATTGGCGAAGCCACGGACGATCCGTCCTTCGGCCTGCGCATTGCCGACTTCGTGCACCCGACCACGATGCACGCCCTCGGCTACTCGCTGTTTGCGAGCAGCACGCTGGAGTCGTTCTGCCGGCGCATCGTGCGCTATTTCCGCCTGGTGTCGACCAATGCCGAATCGCAGCTCGAACGCACCGCGAGCGAGTACCGGCTGGTGATGGTGCCGACCCAGCAGGGTGAGCAGCACTATCCGCAGGATGCGTGGATGGCGACGATCCTGCGCTACATCCGCGAAATCTACCGGCCCGACTTTGCACCGCTGGGTGTCTGCCTGGTGCGGCCGCTGCCGCAGCGGAACGGGCAACGCTTCGAGCGCTATTTCGGCACCGAGGTGGAGTTCGGCTGCGACGCGAACCGGCTGATCTTTTCACCGGCCGACATGCATGCGGACCTGCCGGCTGCCAATGCCGAGCTGGCCCGGAAGAACGACGAAGTGGTGATGAACCTGCTCGCCCGCATGGACAAGGAAGACATCATCACGCGGCTGCGCGCGCTGATCGTGGAGCTGCTGCCGTCCGGTGAGTGCAGCAAGGAAGCCACGGCCGCGCGCCTGAACATGAGTGAGCGCTCACTGCAGAGCAAGCTCGCCGCGCGCGGCACCAGCTACCGGATCCTGCTGAACGAAACGCGTAACGAACTCGCGGAGCAGTACATGCGCCAGGGGCGCCATTCAGTGAGTGAAGTCACCTACCTGCTCGGCTTTGCCGATGTGAGCAGTTTCTCGCGGGCCTTTCGCAACTGGACCGGGGTATCTCCCAGCGAGTTTCGTGAGCGCAACCTGCGGCGCGCCTGAGTTCCCGGTCGCAGGGCTGGCCCGATGACCACCGCGGAGGTCCTCAGCCTGGTCCTGGCCGCGGCCGCTTTCCTGCTGGCCATCGTCGCTTACACCCGGGCCTCGACCGCGTTGCGATCCCGCGACCAGATCGAGGCTTTCATCAGTAACCAGCAGCAGACGGACGTGCAGGTGCTGTTCCTGAAAATGGACGAGGGCAAGTACAATTTCACGCTGGCGAACCGCGGTGGCAGCGTGGCCCGGAATATCCGGCTCGAGATGCTGGACGAAGTGCCTGCGAACGTGAGCCCGCTGACCAGCGCCGCGGCGCACCTGCCGGTGCGCCAGATCGATCCCGGGGGTTATGTCCAGATCCCGGTCCAGGTCACTGACGACACGCCCCGCAACTTCCGGCTGAAGGTCACCTGGACCAACGCCGGGGGGCTGGACACGGACAAGGAAGTGCCGCTGAACCTGCTGGACTGAGGCCCGCCCGGGCTCGCCGGCCGCCCGTGCCGCTTTCGCACTAACGGGTGCCCTTTTCGCCAAAACGCCTGCTGCCGCGGGCACGCTAGGATAAAGGGCTAGAGCGCTGTGGCTGTCAGAGGGGGCAGCCGCCCCACCCGGGCCGGGTCGCG
Source organism: Chromatiales bacterium (assembly GCA_020351875.1). Classification (GTDB taxonomy): domain Bacteria; phylum Pseudomonadota; class Gammaproteobacteria; order Steroidobacterales; genus J054. Next base: position 1,312,133 of record CP070671.1, read on the forward strand.
CTTGCCGCGTTGCTGAGAGTATGGAACAGTCATTGATTGCCGATGCGTCCCAAACGGGGCGTTGCCGACAGGTCCTGAACGGGGGCATTTGCCATGGCCGCGAATCCGAAAGCCGTACATAACTCCATCAAACCCGGAAAGTGGGTGAGATCGACGTGCAAGATGTGCCTGCACTCCTGCACGAACCTGATCCACGTGACCGACGACGGGGTGATCAACAAGGTCGAGGGCGATCCGACCAACCCGTCGAACCGCGGCAAGCTCTGCCCCAAGGGCAACTCCGCGATCATGCGGCACTACGACCCGAATCGTTTCAAGCAGCCGCTGAAGCGCACGAACCCGGAAAAGGGCCCGAATGTCGATCCCATGTGGGAGCCCATCAGCTGGGATGAGGCCTTTGACATTGTCGCCGGGAAACTCAAGGAAGCGCTCGAGGACGATCCGCGGCGCATTGTTCCGTCCATCGAAGACTTCCAGAAGATGGGCGTGTGGAACTGGCCCCTGGCCTTCGGCTGCGGCAATTTCTTCCAGTCCGGCGGCACGATGTGCGGTGGCGCCTATCACCCGGTGAACGGTTACGTGCATTCCGCCTTCGCCGGCGCGAACGACGCGAAGTACTGCAACTTCTGGCTGAATGACGGTACCGGTGACGGCTTCTCGTCCCACCTGCATGCGGCGGCGCAATCGGCCTGGGTGGCCGAAGCCCGTTCGGAGCGCGGCATGAAGTGCGTGACGGTGGAGCCGCGGCTGTCTATCTCTGCTGCGAAGTCGGAGCAGTGGATTCCGATCAAGCCGGCCACGGATCGCCAGTTTGCGCTGAGTCTGTGCCACGTGCTGGTGAACGAGAACTGGTGTGACTTCAAGTTCCTGCGCAAGGACACGAACGCGCCGTACCTGGTCAGCGACGACGGGTACTTCGTCAAGAACAGCGAAGGCAAGATCTACGTGTGGGACACGGTGGCCAACCAGCCCAAGCTCTGGGACGATCCCACCATCGGCAAGCTGGCCCTGGAAGGGCATTACACCGTCGAGGGCAAGGCCTGCCGGCCGGCCTTCCAGCGCTTCAAAGATATTCTCGAGGACTGCTCGCCCGAGGTCATGGAGCCGCTGACCACAATTCCGGCCAAGACAGTGCGGGAACTCGCGAAGCGCTTTTACGACGAATCCGGCATTGCGCAGGATCTCAAGATCGAGATTGATGGGCGCATCCTGCCGCTGCGCCCGGCCGCGTATAACTACTACCGCGGCGCGCAGGGTCACAAGCTGGGCTTCCAGACCAATCATGCCTTCAAGATGGTGAATTTCCTGATCGGCTCCATCGACACGCCCGGCGGTCACATGGGCGTGACCCTGGACGATCAGTGGGTCGACAACAGCCACGTGGCGATGGGTGAGAACGGCATGCTGCATCCGACGCCTCACCAGCTCGGGCCGCTGCCGCCATTCGCCTGGCCGCCCACCACCTTCCACCTGATCAATTACTTCCCGGTGGGCGTGCACCCGCCGCACCTGAACATGGTGGTGTTCGAGGACCCGGAGAAGTATGGCGTGGATTTCAAGCCGGACACGATGGTGGTCTGCCATTCGAACCCGATCTGGGCCATGCAGGGGCCGCGCGAGAAGTGGTTCGAGTACATGCGCAGCTTCAAGTTCATCGTGGTCGTGGACATCATCCCGACGGAGACGACCCAGTGGGCCGACGTGATCATGCCGTCTAACGACGTGTTCGAATCCTGGAACATGACCATGATCGAGCCGCCACATACCGAAGGCATGTGCATGCGCCAGCCCGTGACGGAGCCGCTGTACGACACGAAGTCCGAGGAAGATATTTTCAACGAGCTCAGCGAGCGCTTAGGGATTCTCGATGCGTATAACGAGGTGCAGAACATGGTACTGGGCTTCCACCACAAGCCGGAACTGAAGCTGCAGCCCGGCACGCGCTACACGGACAAGGAAATCGCCGAGCGCCGCGGCAAGCTCTGGAACGACAAGGACCTCGACTGGTACATCGAGCACGGGCACTCGGTGACCGAGCGGCGTCTCGACAAGTGGTATCGGCCCTGGGAGGGCATGCGGCTGCACTTCTACATCGAGGACATGGTCACGCTGCGCGATGACCTGAAGGCCAAGATGGAGGCACATAACGTGCCGTTCCGTCACGAATGGGCTTTCGACGACTACCAGCCGCTGCCCACGGCCCGGCTGGACCCGGTGCACGAGGAGCCACCGGAGTACGACCTGTACGGGATGTTCTACAAGGACGTGCAGCTGAATTTCGGCGAGAGCCTCAGCAACCCGTGGATCCAGGACATCGTGTATCGCGACCCGGTGCACATCGCGCTGATGCTGAACCCGGCCACGGCGGAAAAGAAAGGCCTGAAGCCGATGGACATCGTGAAGGTCGAGTCGCCTTACGGGATGATCTACGGGCGCATCGGGGTGTCGCAGGGCTGGCAGCCCGATACGCTGGGCGTATCGAACGCCTTGTCCCGCACCAAGGGCAAGCTCGGCGGGGTGAAGCACGCCGGCGGGCACTTCAATGACCTGTTGCCCTATGACCTGGAGAATACCGACGGTGTGACCGGGCAGCCGGAAACGGTGTGCAAGGTGAAGATCACCAAGCTGAACGACTGGCCGCAGTTCCTGAAGGACGGCGGTTCCGTCTACGACATGATCGACGAGCTCTCGGAGCCCGGTAAGGGAAGGACGCATCACTGATGGCAAGATGGGGAATGGTCTTCGATCTGCACCGTTGCATAGGCTGCAACGCGTGCGTGATCGGCTGCAAGCAGGAGAACTCGCTGCCGGACGGTGTCCTGTTCACGCGCACGCTGAGCGAGGAATACGGCGTGTACCCGACGGTGAACCGCGTGTACATCCCGACGCTGTGCAATCACTGCGAGGACGCACCGTGCGAGAAGGTCTGCCCGAGTGGTGCGACCTACACGCGCGACGATGGCATCGTGATGGTGGACTCGGACAAGTGCATCGGCTGCGGGTCGTGCGCGGTGGCCTGTCCGTACGACCAGCGCAACGAGCTGAAGGCGGATCTGTTCAAGAATGGCCTGTTCGGCGAAGGCGAGCTCACCCCGTTCGAGGAACAGGGCTACATCCGTTTCACGCCCGGCATGGTCACCAAGTGCGACTTCTGCAGCGGCCGGGTGGACGAAGGCCTGGATCCGGCCTGCGTCGTGACCTGCCCGACGGATGCCCGCATCTTCGGTGACCTGGACGACCCGGACAGCAAGCCGAGCAAGCTGATTCGCGAGAAGGGCGGCCGGGCACCGTTGCCGGAGAAGAACACCAAACCCAAGGTCTACTACGTCAACTGGACCACGTAGCGCAGCGAGGACATACAAGTGGCAGCAAGCTCTAGGGATTTGCCGATCGTCGGCGACAGCTTCAACGTCGGTTACCGGTTCCAGCGCTACTGGGACACGCCGATGGCCAACGCATTTTTTTGCGGTGAACTCGGCGCCGGCATCTTTCTCGTCGCCGCCGTCATTGGCTCGATGCCGGGCATGCTGGTCGGGCTGTTGCTCACGAGTTTGCTGAAAACCTGGTTCCACATGACGCACATGGGCGTGCCGATGAAATCGTGGCGCGCAATTTTGCGGCCCGACCGCTCCTGGATCAGCCGCGGCCTGCTGGCCATCGTGTTCTACGCCGGCTTCGGATTCGCTTACCTGGGACTTGCGTGGCTCGGGCTGGCCGAGAGCATGGGTATTTCCGAGAGTCTCGTGACGTTCCTGAAGGCACTGGCTTTCCTGTCCGCGCTGGTCGTCGCCACCTACCAGGGTTTCGCGATGTCACATTCCTCGGCCATCGCGCTGTGGAACACCGGCATGATGCCGGTATCCAGCCTCGTCTACGCGCTGAGTGGCGGCGTGATGGTCAACCTGCTGCTGGGTGGTACCGGCATGGCGCCCGGTCTGCAAAGCAACCTGGTCATAGCCGGCATGGTGATGATGGGGCTGCTGGCGGTGGTGCACCTGAGCCTGCTGCACGCGGCATACCACGGGTCACCCGCCGGTCGGAAATCCGTGGAGCTGCTCACGCGCAGTTTCTACGCCCAGTGGTACTGGGGTGTGACCTGGACCGTTGGCATCATCGTGCCCGCCGCGTTGCTGTGGTCGGCCGGCGGCAGCTACGCGGCCATGCTGATCGCGGGGGCCGGGGTACTCGCGGGCTACTACAGCTTCCGGGTGCTGATCTTCAAGGCCGGGCTGTTCGAGCCCATCATGAGTTTCCGGCCCTGACCGGCGACTCGCCTGGCGGCATCCCTGAGTAACGACGCACCAAAGGCCCGCGCCGACAAATCTGAGCCTGCGCCGACCGCGGCCCACGGGGTGCGGTCCGTCGATGCGTGGTTTTTACCGGCCGAGGGCCAGCCGGAGCATGCGCAGACGCATGTGGTGGAAGAGGCCATGATCTCCATCGACGTGGCCAACGTGGGCTGGTACACGCTCATGTGGACCCCGACGGATTCCGCCCGTGAAGTCCTTGGTTTCACCGCCGATGCGGGCATGATGGCCGCCACGGAAGACCCCGAAGTTCTGGCACTGGCCGCCGGCTTCATGTTCACCGAAGGCCTGATTGGCGGCATTGCCGATATCGCGAAAATGGAGATCTGCGCGAGCGATCCCAGCATCGTGAATGTCGAACTCGTTGATCCTGGAGCCGTGGAGGTACGCCGTAAAGACGTCGTGATGGGCAGCTCGTGCGGTGTCTGTGGCGAGCGGGAGTCGGTCGAGAATCTCGTCGGCGACCTGCGGCCCGTGGCGCAGAGCATCCAGCTCAATCACGAGCAGTTCGATCAGCTGATGGAAGCGATGCGGGAACTGCAGCGGGTGTTCGGCATGACCGGTGGCGCCCACGCGGCGGCGGTGTTTGACCGCAACGCCCGGATCCTGGCCGTGGCCGAAGACCTGGGCCGGCACAACGCGCTCGACAAGGTCATCGGCAAGTGCCTGCTGACCAAAACCCCTCTCGACGGCTGCGGCGTACTGTTGTCGAGTCGCATGAGTCTCGAGATGATCACCAAGGCGGCGCGGGCCGGTTTTGAACTGGTCGCCGCGGTATCCGCACCGACGTCGCTGGCCATCGACATCGGCGAGCGCCTCGGCATCACGCTGTGCGGTTTCGTGCGCAGTGGCCGCGCCACCATTTACTGTCACCCGGAGCGGGTGGCTGAGATTCCGATCAGCGGCTGACAGTAGCGTCCGGCGCATCTTCATGTCGCCTGCTAACCTGATAACGAAGAAGCCGGCGCTAAGGCCGGCCTCCAAGGGTTATGCTGCGGCTATTCAGCCAGATCTGCGCTTTACCCAGCCGAGTAATCCCAGGGCGGAGCCGAACAGCCAGGCGGCGGGTGGTACCGGGACTACTGTTGCTTCGGCGTCATAGGTGTAGGCGAGGGTCACGATGACGAACCGCGGGATTCGATCGTTGAAGCCCACGTTCGATGTGAAATCGATCATCATCGAAAAAGTCATGTCGTCCAGGATTTGGCCAAGATCCGAATGATCGATATCAAACGAGAACGTGCCGTCGATCGACCGGACCGTGTCAGTATCGCTGATCGTGTCGAGATCGTCGCCGGAGATCGGGCCGCCCGTCACCAGGGACTCGATGTCATAGGTGAAGTTCTCAAAGGCGGATCCGTACGACAGGTCGATATTCTCGAACTCGATCAGAACGGTACCGACCGCATCGGCCTCGGGCGTGAACAGGCCGTCCTCCGCATCAAAGGTGAACGTGAATAATTGCCCGGGCTCCGTCTGCTCCTGCAAATCGGACACTTCTACTGCCGCTGCGAAAGCGTTCGTGGTCCAGGCCGTGGCCAGCGCGACCAGGAACACTGGCGCGCTGTAATTTCTCTGAGGGGCTGAAGAGTGGCGAAACATGCCGTCTCCCGATGTTTTCTTTTCGTTATACAAATCGGTGTGGGCAGTCCTGCGACCGCCGCGCCCCGTTTGCGTCATCGGGAAGCCAAGGCTCTAAATTACTGGAGAAAAGCCTTTCTTTCTATAGTCTTATGTAAGAAAGCGCGAATTACTTGCAAGCTTTTTTGGCGCCGAGGCCGCCGGCTCGCTGGCGGCGGCCGATTTTGCGTTGGCGCTGGCCGGCCGATGGAGCAGGGCAGCAATAAGAAAAGGCCCTGCCGCGAGCGGCAGGGCCTTGTTACTGAAGATATGTCGCGAGCTTATTCGCCGAAGGCGTACTTCGCTCGCAGGCCCCACCAGCGCGGCGCACGGTAGGAGACCTCGTTACAGCCGCACAGTGTGGCCAGGTCGAAGCCCTGCACGCCCGCATCTTCGTCCGTCATGTTGCGGAACTCCAGCGCCACGTCCCACGCGCCGTCTTCGGTCGTCCAGCCGACCAGGCCGTTCCACAGCGTGTAGCTGTCGAACTCGTCCGCATCGAAGTTGCGCAGGTTGTAGTAGAAGGAGTCGGAGTAGCTGAAGTCGACCTGGCCGCGCGCGTAGCCGCCGAACAGCGGGAACTCGTAGCGCGCGATACCGGCTAGCTGGTACTCCGGTGTGTACACGGGCTCTACGTCATCCACGATGGGCTGGCTGGTCTGGCCCGCGTAGTTCAGGCGGAAGGGCACGTCCTGCACCTCGGCGTCTACATAGGAGCCGCTCAGCAGCAGGTCGAGGCCTTCGATCGGCGAGGTCTGGATCTCCAGTTCCGCGCCGTAGGTCTCCGCGTCCGCGTTGATCACCACACCGCCGACACCGGTGAACAGGAAGGCCTGGTAGTCCTGGTAGTCGTAGTAGTAAGCGGTACCGTTGATGCGGGTGGTGCCGTCGAACAGCGTGCTCTTGAAGCCGCCCTCGTAGGCCCACAGCACTTCCTCGTCATAGGGAATGTCCGAGACCGGGACAGGGAGGCCGCCGGCCAGCTGGGCATTGAAGCTGCCGGCCTTCACGCCGCGCCGCACGCCACCGTAGATCAGCCAGTCGTCGTTCGGCTTCCAGTTGATCTGCGCGGTGCCGGCCCACAGGTCGTCGTTCGTGTTCTGGCTGTAACCGCCCGTGGGGGTCGGTCCAATGATCACGCCAGGGATGAGCCCGCCGGCGCCGTCGCCAACCACCGGCGGACCTTGCGCGATCTTGCGGGCGCTGA
>CP070671.1:1319366-1322409 GCA_020351875.1 Chromatiales bacterium
AGCGCGTAGGTGCTCGCCTCGGTGGTGGGCAGGCCGCCGGCGATGGCCTGCTGCGTGAGCCAGAGCACGAAGAAGGTGCTGAGCACCGACATGTCGCCGCGCGCTATCACCGCGGCGACATAGGCCAGCGTCACCCGGATACGCTTCGCGGCACGCAAACCGACGCTCAGGGTGGACAGCAGCCGCTCGCGCTTGCCCAGCTGGGCCGGCGCGCCGCGCTTGAGCCCCAGCAGCAGCACGGTCGAGACCAGCAGGCACACGCCAGCCGGCGTCCACAGCCACAGCCGCGCGGCCTGCACCGGGTCGCCGCCACTGATGTTTTCGAACAGCGGCAGCAGCAGGCGCAGGGGCGTGAGCAACAGCACAAAGCCCAGACCGTTCAGCATGAAGCACACCGACACCATGCGCCCGCGCGATTCCTCCACCGCATAGTCGTTGATCACCGACGGCAACATCGCGGTGTTCATGGCGAGACCCAGCGCAAAGACCAGCCGGAAGGCCGTGAGCTGCTCCACGGTCGTCGCCATCGGGTACACGAAGTAGCCCAGCGCGAAGATCAGGAACGCACCCGCCCAGATGGGCTTGCGCCCGAGCTTGTCGGACGCGGCGCCGATCAGCCCGATGACCAGGATCACCACGAGTTCGGACAGGAAGGTGAGATTGCCGGCCAGCGGCCCCTGCTCCTGCGTGGGTACGTCCAGCACCTCGGTGAAGAGATACGGCTGGCTCGCGTTGATGAAGCCCATCATCGCGATGCCGAAAAACGAGCCGAACAGCAACGTGTACATGTTGCCGCGCGACACACCCGGCGCGATGCGCAAGTTGAGCTTGCGCGGGCCGAAGGGTCGGCCTTCCGCCGCGCTGGCGTCCGCCACCGTGTCGCTCGTCATTGGTTCTTCCCTCGCGGCCACCTGGCCCGCCCGGCCCACTGTCGCAGTCCCAGGCGGCCAGATCCATGCTGTCGCGAACCCCGGTCACCGGGCGGACGGGCAGCAAAGGTGGAAATCGGGGTCTGACCCCGATTTCCTGCAATGGGTAAACTGGTTACCGTGCTTACCCGGGCGAAGCGCCGTCGTTCCTGCGGCCACCACGCCAGGCCGGAGGTCGCATGAAAGAACCGTCACCGAAATTCTGGGACCGCATTGCCGAGCGCTACGCCCGGCGACCCGTCGCCGACGAAGCGGCCTACCAGCAGAAGCTGGCCGTCACGCGCGAGTACCTGCGGCCCGACATGCAGGTGCTGGAGTTTGGCTGCGGCACCGGCTCCACCGCCATCGCGCACGCACCCTACGTGCAGCACATCCGGGCGATTGACGTGTCGTCAAAGATGATAGAAATCGCGCAGGGCAAAGCCGCGGCGGCGCAGGTCAGCAACGTGAGCTTCGAACAGGCCACTATCGAGAGCCTGCTCTTGCCGGACGACAGTGTCGACGCCGTGCTGGGCCTGAGCATCCTGCACCTGCTGGAGAACAGGGACACCGCCATTGCCAAGGTGTTTCGCCTATTGAAGCCCGGCGGCGTGTTTGTCGCCAGCACCGCGTGTCTGGGCGATGGCATGAAATGGTTCCGGTTCGTCGGGCCCGTGGGCCGGGCGCTGGGCCTGATACCTTTGGTGCGGGTGTTCACCCGGCAGGAACTCGAAGCCAGCCTGACGGCCGCGGGCTTCACCATCGAGCACGCGTGGTGTCCCGGCAAGGGCAAGGCGGTGTTCCACGTGGCGAAGAAGCCCGGCGCGGGTGTTGCGTAAGGCGCTGCCAGGGTTGGCTGCCTGGCCTGCGCCCTGATGGAGCTTTTGAAAAATCCCCGCCTGCCGCTGTTCGCCGGTGCCACGCTGATCAGCCTGTCACCGGTCTGGGTGAAACTCGTTAGCGTGTCGCCCACCGTCAGCGGCTTTTACCGCGTGCTGATTGGTGGTGGTGCGCTAGCGGCCTTTCTGCTCGTCACACGTCGCCGCCTGGAACTCTCGCGACGCACGTTGCTGATCCTGCTGCTGGCGGCCATTTTTTTCGCGGTGGATCTGTGGAGCTGGCACCGGAGCATCGGCTACGTGGGGCCGGGCCTTGCGACCCTCCTCGGCAACTTCCAGGTGTTCTTCATGGCGCTGGCGGGTTTCCTGCTCCTGAACCAGCGCCCGCATGTCCTGCAACTCATCGCGATACCACTCGCGCTGGCCGGGCTCGCGCTGATTGTCGGCATCGACTGGCAGGCGCTGTCCGCGGGTTACCAGCTCGGCATCGTGTTGGGCTTCGTCACCGCGGCGACCTACACTGGCTATCTGCTCTGCCTGCGCCAGGCGCGCGCGCAAACCGTGCATCGCTCCGCGGCGCGCGAAGTGGCCGTGGTCTCGCTGCTGACCGCCGCCCTGCTCGGCGTCACTGCCGTCGCCGAGGGCGTCCCACTGACTATCCCGACCGCGGCCGATGCGGGTTTGCTACTGATCTACGGCATCGTCTCCCAGTGCATCGGGTGGCTCCTGATCGCCGGCAGCCTGCCGCGGGTCTCCGCCGCGGCCGCCGGGATCGCCCTGCTGCTGCAACCCACCCTCAGCTTCGCGTGGGATGTGCTGTTCTTCGCACGCGGCATCACCGTGCAGGAACTCGTGGGCGTCGTCATCGTGCTGGGGGCCATTTACCTGGGATCGAAGTGAGCGCCAGAACTCAGTGAACGGGATAAGTTCAGACATTTTCTGTTGTTTGTGACCAGGACGATCGTCAGGGTCAATAGTTGTTAATCAGGAAGGTGATCGTTGGCGCTTCGCCATTTCGCCCTGCCATGATTTTTCTGGTGGTCCAGTCCGCCGGGACCAGTGTTGGCCAGTTTCCCAGTCCGAGCACAATATCCGGTTTCTCGTCGGCGTTAATGTCTGCCACGTCGATACTGACCCAGATGCCGAAATGTTCTATGGGCATCGACGCAGGACTAAATTCAAAGCCACCCTGATTTTCCAGGTAAACAAAGGTCTCGGGTTCATCGAAGCTCCAGTCCGCCCACATCGCAATCATCGCGGCATCCTGGTCACCATCACCGTCGAAATCCTCGATTA
>CP070671.1:1322509-1346233 GCA_020351875.1 Chromatiales bacterium
CTCGTCCGCCGTGCACAGGACTACGTCGAAGCGCATCTCAACAGCACGATCACTGCGACGCACCTCACCAGCGCCCTTCACACCAGTGTGCGCAGCCTGAACCGGGGCTTTCGCCGGTACCTCGACACCACACCGATGGCCTACGTGCACGAGTGCCGGCTGCAGGCCGCCCGGCGCGCGTTACTCGAACAGCGCGACGGCGATTTCGTCACACGTATCGCTGAAGACTGCGGCTTCAGCCACCTCGGCCGCTTCGCAGTGGATTACAAGCGGCGTTTCGGCGAGAGCCCGTCCAAGAGCCTGAAGGGCACCTGGCGAGTCCCCGCTGCCGCCGTTTAAACGGGCAAGCAGTCTGCGTCGAAAGACAAGGCGGTCAACCGGCCGGCGGTGCACCATTTTTCCAATGGTAAGGTAACCGGCCGACTGGCCGGCTCAAGGATTGGGGTTCCTGATCGTGAAAAAGATTCTTTTGTGGAGCCTGCTGCTCGTCTCGCTGGTCGTCAATTTCGTCATCTTCAAGGACCTGGCCGACATCAGCCAGTGGGTGGTGCAGTCCACTCGCGAGTTCACGATGAGCGTCTGGTACAACCGGCAGTGGCTCGCGATAGCCGGCCTGGGGACACTCGCCGTCGCGTGGCTGCTATGGTTCCGCAATCGGGGGCTGGCCGGCACCGGCGCCATGATCGGCGTGACGCTGCTGTCCGTCTTCCTGTTCTACAGCGGCTACATCAACCCCCACCTGATGTTCCGCTCACAGCAGCACACCGCGAAGTTCGTACCCGTCAGTGAGGCCCGGCCCTATTTCGAGCGCACCTTCGAGTGGGCCCGCTACGGCTGGCAGGAGTACGACAGCGTGGACGAGATCAACGTGCTGGTTCTCGAGACCGATGAGGGCGCCATCGCCTACAGCGACTATTTCCTGCTGCAGCCTCATGTGGCCACCGGCGGCCCCGTGCAGGGGGAAGAAGTGATCATGACCTACTGCGGGCTCACGAACATGGGCATTGCCTACAGCCCGGTCATCGGCGACCAGCCGCTCGAACTCAGTGTGATGACGCAGCTGGAAAACAACCTGGTGCTGTTCGATCACAACACCGGCGAGCCGATCCAGCAGATCTACGGCACGATGGAAGGCCAGCCGGAACGCGGGCAGATGCGCGAATGGCCGACCGTCAGAATGCCGCTGGCGAGCTTCGAGGCGCTGTACCCGGACGGCCGGGTGTTCGTGAACGAGATCCCCGGCTTCTCGGAGAAGCCGCTGGTTGCCGCGTGGGATCGCCTGACCCGCCACGTGATGATGTACAACGGCGTGAGCCTGCAGTGGGTGGGTGACGACCCGGCCTTCCCCACCATCGAGAATTTCGACGAGCGGCTACCGCGTAAGTCCCTGATCTACGGCCTGAACGTGGGCGACGACTACGTGGCCTACACCGCGGACTTCATCCGTTCCCAGGGCGGCGTGATCAACGTGCAGGTGGGCGGCCGGGACCTGGTGCTGGCCTATGACGAGCGCTGGGACGCGATCGGTGCCTTCTACAACGACACCGGCGCGCCGGTGGCGGCCGTCGGCATCCTGGGTGAGACGCCGGACGGGGGGCGGCTGAGCCGGGTCGAGACCCTGAAAAGCGACGTGTTCTGGTTCATCTGGGCCAACTTTCACCAGGACACGGACGTGAACCGGGTGGCCTGACGGGCGAGCGGCCGATTCGCCAACAGGTCTGCCGGATCGGACAATTCAAGCGCCGGCGACCCGCCGGTGAAGTGCTAGGATTCTCGGCAGGACGCGGCCAGAAAATGGGCCGGCACAGCCGCGCCGGCCCCAGAACGCCGCGCTGAACCCTTGGGGGGGAATCATGGCGCTGCCCAATATTCAGGACTATTACGTGCCCGGCACCCGGCAGGAAGCCGTGGAGCTGCTCGGGAAGTTTGGCGAGAACGCAATGCTTGTCGCTGGTGGGACCTTCGTGCATGGCCTGGAGGTACGCGGCGTGCTCGGCGAGATCGAGGCGCTCATCGACATCGGCCAGCTCGGGCTGGCCGGCATTCGCTCGGAAGACGGCAAGCTGGTGGTCGGCGCGACCACCAACTTCGGGGAGATCCAGGCGCACGCCGACATCGCGTCAGCGCCCCACTACGCCGCGATTATCGATGCGCTGACCTATCCGCCCGCGCAGATCATCAATGTCGGCACCATCGGCGGCTGCATTGCCGCGTCCGCCCCGCTGTATGACCTGCCTTGTGCGCTGTCCGCCCTGGATGCCAGCCTGCGCATCAACGGCGGCAACGGCGCGCGCGAGGTGGCTCTGGGCGAGTTTTTCACCGGCCTGTTCGAGAACGTGCTGGCCAGCAACGAACTGATCACCGAGGTTGTTCTGCCTGCAGCACCGGCCAACACTGCCAGCGCGTTCCTGAAACTCGAGACGAACGCGAATGACCTCGCAATCGTGAACCTTGCGGTGCGCCTGACCGTGGATTCAGCAGGCAACTGCGCGGATACGCGCGTCTACGTCGGCGGAGGTATCGGCGAGAGCTACGCGCGGGCCGTAAGCGCCGAGGCCGTGCTGAACGGCGCGCCTGCCGAGGCCGCCAGCTTCGACGCAGCGAGCGAGGCGGTCGTGAACGACATCGAGCCCGTGGATGACCACCGCGCGTCGGCCGCCTACCGCGCGCACATCGTGAAGGTTTATACCCGCCGCTGCCTGGCAACGGCCCTGGAACGCCTGGGCTGACCCGGAGACACAAGAGATGAAAAAGCTGATCGAGCTGACAGTGAACGGTGAACACCACGAAGTCGCGGTGACCCCGGAGGCCAGCCTGCTGAACGTGCTGCGTGGCGACCTGGGGCTCGTGGGCCCGAAGAAAGGCTGCGATGCCGGCAGTTGCGGCTGCTGCTCCGTGCACGTGGACGGCAAGGTCGTGTACTCGTGCATGACCTATGCAGTGGGTGCCCAGGGCAAGGAAATCACCACGGTGGAAGGCATCGGCCACGCGGACGATCTGCACCCGCTGCAGCAGGCCTTCATCGACGCCGGTGCCGTGCAGTGCGGCTACTGCACCAGCGGCATCCTGATGGCCGCGAAGCAGCTGCTCGACACCACGCCGAAGCCGGACGAAGAGACCATCCGGCACGCGATCGCCGGCAACCTGTGCCGCTGCACCGGCTACGCGAAGATCGTCGATGCGATCAAGCTGGCCGCCGACCGGCTCTAGGCCGGCATCAACGGGAGAACGATCATGAGCGTAATCGGCAAGAGCGTGGCCCGCCCCGATGCCCTGGACAAGGTCACCGGCGGCAAGGCCTACCCGGTGAACTTCCAGCTGCCCGGCATGTTGCACGGCAAACTGCTGCGCAGCCCCTACCCCCACGCGAAGATCCTCAGCATCGACACGTCTGCCGCCGAGCAACTGCCCGGCGTGAAGGCGGTGCTGACCCATCACGATGTGCCGCAACGCAAGTTCACGTCCGTGTACTTTGTGCCGACCGATACGAAGAGCCTGCCGCAGGACCTGCTGATCATGAGCGACCACGTGCGCTTCGCCGGGCAGCCGGTGGCGGCGGTCGCGGCAACCTCGGCGGAAATTGCCGAGCAGGCGCTGGAGCTGATCGAGGTGGACTATGAAGACCTGCCGGCGGTCTTCGATCCGGAAGAGGCGATGCAGGCCGGCGCGCCGCAACTGCACGACGGCGCGGAAAACAACATCGCGGTCGCACCGGTCATGGAATTTGGTGACATCGAAGCCGGGTTTGCCGGGGCCGACCACATCTTCGAGGGCACCTATACCACGCAGCGCGCCCACACCTGCTACCTGGAGCCACGCGTGTGCGTCGCGGAATACAACGGCAACGACGGCTATACGATCAACTCGTCCATGCAACACCTGTTCGGGCTGCGGGAGAAGCTTGCCTTCGCCCTGGAGATTCCCGAGAGCAACGTGCGAGTGATCAAGCCACCCTATATCGGTGGCGGTTTTGGCGGCAAGCTGGACATGAGCTACATCGAGCCGGTCGCCGCCCTGCTGAGCAGGAAATCCGGCCGCCCGGTGCGTATGGAACACACGCGCTACGAGGATTTCATTACCACGACCCGTAACCCGATCAAGGTCTACCTGAAAACGGGCGTGAAGAAGGACGGGACCTTCACGGCCCGTTACGCGAGCAGCATTCTGGATGCCGGCGCCCATGCGACCCACGGCGCGGAAGTGATCAACGTGCACGGGTTCGCGTGGCTGTCCAGCTACCATTGTGAAAACATGAAGTGGGAAGGCAAGTCGGTCTACACGAACAACATGATCGGCGGCGGTTACCGCGGCTACGGCGCCCCGCAGGCCTGTTTCGCCTTCGAGTCGCAGAACGACGAAATCTGCGAGACCCTGGGCCTGGACCCGATCGAGTTCCGCAAGAAAAACGCCCGTCAGCTGGGCAGCGCGCACCCACTGGTACCCGGCCTGACGATCGATTCCTATGCAATGGAAGAGGTGCTCGATCGGGGTGCGGAGGCCATTGGTCTCGCACAACGTCACCCGCCCGGTGCGAACGGCGACGGCACGACAAAGCGCGGCATCGGCATGGCGCTGTTCCCGTTCTGGGTCAGCGGCTGCGTGGGCTTCCCGGATATCTACGAACACTCGGGTGCCATCGTGAAACTGAACGTGGACGGCACGGCCGATGTGGCCACCGCGTCGGTGGACATCGGCTCCGGCCAGATCACCACGCTGCTGCAGATTGCGGCGGAAGAACTCGGCCTGCCGATGGCAGCCATGCGGATGGTCGATACCTCGGATACCACGACCGTGCCCTTCGATGCGCCGACGCATGCCAGCCGGATCACCTACGGCTCCGGCCTGGCCATCAAGGCAGCGGCCGGCGAGGCGAAGAAACGGCTGCTGGATGTGGCCGGCACGATGCTGGAGGCCAGTCCCGAGGACCTCGAGGTTGTCGACGGCATCGTGCGTGTGAAAGGCTCACCGGACACCGCGCTGACGGTGGCGGACGTTGCGAGCCGGGCCGAGTCGCCCTTTATCCAGTTCACCGACCAGGGGCCGGCACCGACCACGCTCGCGGAAAAAGGCACGATCATCGGCCTGTCCAGCATGGCGCCGCCATCGAACCCGAGCCCGATCGCCGCCGGTTTCGTCGAAGTGGAAGTGGATACCGAGACCGGCGAGGTGAAGGTGGACCGCGTGGTCTATTCCCATGACCTGGGCCGGGTCATCAACCCGAAGGGTGCAGAAGGCCAGGTGGAAGGTGGTTTCCAGCAGGGCATCGGCTATGCGCTGATGGAGGAAATCCAGTTCGACCCGGACTCCGGCACCTGCCTGACCGGCTGCTTCCTCGACTACAAGATCCCGACCGCAGTGGAAATGCCGACGCAGATCGAGAGCATTTTCGTCGAATCAAACGAACCGACCGGACCGTTCGGCGCGAAGTCCATGTCGGAAGCCTGTGTGGTGGTCCCGGCGCCGGCGATCGCGAACGCGATTTACAACGCGACCGGCGCGCGGCTGAAGGATCTGCCGATCACCCCTGAGAGAGTGCTGGCGGCGCTGGGGGAACTCTAGACAGCGGAGCCTGCCTGGAACCTTTGAAAAACCGGTGGGAGCGGCTTTAGCCGCGACAGAGCCGATGCAAGAGTTCATCGCGGCTAAAGCCGCTCCCACCGGACAATTGAACCTGATTGGTGTCTGACACCCTTTCTTAGAAAGCAGAACGCTCCGCGAGCATGCCCGGGCCCAGCACCCGGATGACCAGGATCCCTTCCCGGGTTCGCTTGTAGTAGATCGAGTGGCGGCGGTGCACGAAGCGCCGGTAACCCTTGCGCACTGCCCCGGCATCGCGGCCCAACCGGGGATTCGCGGCTAGTCGCGTCAGGCAATCTTCCAGGGAGCCGAAATAAAGATCCGCCTGGCGTTCCCCGAACTCCGTGACGGTGAACGCGTAGATGTCTGTCAGGTCTTTATCTGCCGCACGACTGAGCTGATAACTAGCCACGCTTCATGCGGCGTTTTGTCTGCCGTGCAATGTCCGACACCGACCGGCTACTGCGGCCACTCTTCTCGCCATCGATCAGCGCCAATCGCACCGCGTCGCGCTCGCGCTGGTCGTGCCGGATCAGATCCCGGATGTAGTCGCTCGCGTTGGCGTATTCGCCGCCCTGGACCTGCGCGTCGATCCATTCGCGCATCGCATCCGGCATCGAAATATTGAGGGTTGCCATCGCCGGGCTCCTTCCATCTGGATGGCAAATATTAGCACACTTTGTCATTACCTTTACCAACTACACTGGAACGAATCGCCGCACGCCAAGCGGGTTCAGTTGCTGAACGGCCCCCCGATTTCCTTTTTTCAGCGTCAAGTCTCCAACCATGCGTGAAGTTTCAGCCAGCCAGATAAGCGGGCCCTCAATCGAGAAATGGCCTGCATGCCATCGTATCTGAGACCCTCGTGGGAGCGGCTTTAGCCGCGATTGGCCTCCACCGGAGTTTCATCGCGGCTAAAGCCGCTCCCACCGCGCAATTGGAGCGTGAGGTGAAGCGGTGCCGGCCGGTAGAATAGGCCCATGAGCCCGACAGACTTCACCAGCATCGACCAGGTGGAAGCCGCGCTGACAGAGCGCCGTTACATCCCGGACCGCGCACTCGCCACTACCGTCTTCCTGGCCCTGCGCCTTGGCAAACCCATCTTCCTGGAGGGTGAGCCCGGCGTGGGCAAGACGGAACTGGCGAAGGTGCTGGCCGACACTCTCGACACCGAACTGATCCGGCTGCAGTGCTACGAGGGGCTGGACATGCACACGGCCCTGTACGAGTGGAATTACCCGCGCCAGATGCTTGAGGTGCGCCTGCAGGAAGCGCGCGGCATCGACAAGGAGCGCATCGGTGCGGACATCTTCAGCGAGGACTACCTGCTGGAACGCCCGCTGCTGAAAGCGATCCGGCACTCTGGCAGCAAGCCGCCCGTGCTGCTGATCGATGAAATCGACCGCTCCGATGAAGAGTTCGAGGCTTTCCTGCTGGAAGTGCTGTCGGATTTCCAGGTCAGTATTCCGGAGATCGGCACCATCACTGCGCACCAGGTCCCGGTCGTGGTGCTGACGTCCAACCGCACGCGGGAGCTGCACGACGCCCTGAAGCGCCGCTGCCTGTACCACTGGATCGACTACCCGGACGTGCAGAAGGAAATCGAGATCGTCGCGGCGCGCCTGCCGGGCATCGAAGACGACCTCGCGCGACAACTCGCCTTCTTCATGCAGCGCGTGCGTGGTGAAGACCTGTACAAGCGCCCCGGCATCGCCGAGACCATCGACTGGGCCGGCGCACTGCTCGCGCTGGGGACCAGCGAACTCGATGCCGGCACCGTGGACGCGACCCTCGGCTGCATCCTGAAGTACAAGGGCGACATCGAGAAACTGCAGACGGCCGGGCTGGAGAAACTCGTGGACGAGGCCCGGGACGCGCAGGCCTTCGCCGAGTCGCCGACCACCCGCTGAGGCCCGTGGCACAGGGCCAGCCCACACTCTTCCGCCACGCGCTCGGCTTCATGGACGCGCTGCGCGCCGCCGGCCTGCCGGCGGATCCCGCGGGCGCCATCGATTTCTGCGCGGGCCTGCAGCAGATCGACATCGCGAACGCGGCGGACTTCCACGCGGCCGCGCGCACCACCCTGATGCATCGCAAGGAAGATCTCGCGCATTTCGACGAGGTATTCCGCGAGTACTGGCTGGGCCAGCGCCGGCCGCGCAACCGCCTCGGGGAACAGGACGACAGCGAGGTGCAGGGTCAGGAAGCGCAGCCGTCGCCGGAGGAAGAACCGGAGGAACGGTCCGGCCCCGAGAAGGACGATCGCCAGGCCACCTACGGCACCGAGCAAATCCTGCGGCACAAAGACCTGGCAACGCTCACGGATGCAGACATCGAGAAGGCACGGCGCCTGATCCGCCGTTTCGTCGCCGAGTTCGCCACCCTGCGCAGCCGCCGCCACCGGGCCAGCCGCCGCGGCCGGCTGCTGGACTTTCGCCGCATGTTGCGCCGTTCCGCCGCACGCGGCAGCGAACTGGCGGAGCTGCATTTCCGCCAGCGGCAAATCAAGAAGACCCGGCTGATGCTCCTGTGCGACGTATCCGGGTCCATGGAGCGCTACTCGCGCTTCCTGCTGGAATTCATCTACGCGTTGCGCCGCGAGCTGCCGGACACCGAAGTGGCCGTGTTCGCGACCCGCATGACAGTGATTACCGACTTGTTGAGTGCCCGCAGTGTCGCCCAATCCCTCCGGGAGGTCGCACACCGCGCCGGCGACTGGGGCAGCGGTACGGACATCGGCGGCTGCCTGCGCGATTTCAACGACCGCTACGCCCGCGACATGCTGACCTCAGACACGGTGGTGGTGCTGTTGAGCGACGGCTGGGACCGCGGTGACGCGCAGCTGATGCGCGACGAGATTGCGCACTTGCGCCGTCGCGCCCACCAGATCATCTGGCTGAACCCGCTGCTGGGGAATATCGACTACGAACCGCTGACCCGCGGCATGCTCACCGCCCTGCCCCACCTGGATCACTTCCTGCCGGCCCACAACCTGGAGAGCCTGGCGCGTCTCGCCAGAACCCTGCGCACCGCACTGAGGTAGCAACAGTTGCACAAGCAAAGACCTGCGGCCTCGCGGGCGGGCCGGGGTATCCGCCCTTCACTGCCGGCTTGCCACTCGCTCCCTACTCGCTTCCTGTCGCTGGCGCGGCGTCCCTAGCGTCGAGCGTTTGTTTGTCGTGATCGGCCGCCGACTCTTACGTTACGAACAGAAACTCCGGCCCGCCCGCTAACGTCGGTGGTGACTAAGCGGGGGACATTCTGTATTCAGAATGTCCCCGACACCACTAGGCAACAACATTTGCCAAGGCCGGACAGTTCCGCGGTTCGGAACCCTCCGGAACACCAAGTGGCCATAGCCACATCAGTCCAGGACATCCGCGTTGGGACTGCGGGGATTGCGCAGGGTCGAAAGGAACGCAATCAACTCATTCCTACCCGCGACGGACAGAGCCATATAGGTGTCGCGCGCCGCCTGTGCTTCACCGCCATGCAGGAGAATCGCCTCATTCAACGTCAACGCCCGGCCGTCGTGCAGATAGGGCGCTGAATCTGCCACCCCCCAGAGCTTTGCCGTAATAAATTCACGATTCTGTTGCGGGGTGGCTGCAAAAAAGTCCTCAGCTAGCTCCGGTCCCATGTCGTGGCGCTTCAGGTCTGAGAACATCGGTACCCTGATCCCACCGCCGGTTGTGGTTTGAAAACCAGAGGGTAGCTGGCTGAGATCTACCCGCAAAAACACATTCCGCGACGGGTCGGTGTCCACCTCCGGGTAACTGTAGCTAAGATAGCGACTCCGGGTAGCCATGCCGGGCGTGTGACAACCCGCGCAGCCAAGATGCCGAAACCGTCGCGCACCGGCGCGCGCGGCGCGGTCCATCGGCCGCTGCACCGGACGCTCTTGCGTAGTGACAAAGACTTCCAGCGCCGAGAGTTCGCCCACGGTGACTTCGTTGGCAACCCCGTCCCCATCAGCGTCAACACCTTCGCCGACCAGCTCGACGGGCTGCATACCCAAATGAAACATCAGGGCTCCGACATCGAACTGCCGGACAGTGGCAAACTCACCCTTGCGGCCGAAGGGCCGGACCACCAGGTCAGCATCCACCCCCTCGACCTCAGCGGTATCCACGTTTCCCTGGGCATCCGCTACGATCCGGCCGAAATCGACTCCCTTCACCCGCAGGCGCACCGGAATGCCCGGTTTGGCCAGCGCGCGCTGTTTCAGTTCCTGCAACCGCTGGGTCATCTCCTTTGCAACCAATTGCACGCCACCGGCACCGAACAATGCCAGCGGATTGATCAGCCGCCCATCGAAGGCCGCGAAGCCGTTGCCCGAAAAGTCGGCGACATCGATCGCGCGGGTCATGAACATGGCTGAGTTACCAATGCCAGCGGACCCGCCAACGCCGGTGATTACCGGCACTGCATCGGTGCTGACTACGTCATGGCAGGCCACACAGGATTGCGAATCCAGGCCATTGACGCGGAGAAAGGTACCGTTGCCCTGGAGCGTCGGCCGGCCGCCCGATTCAGTGGGGCCGTCACCGAAACCGTCGGCATGGCGAAACCGGGTCGTAAACATCTTGAAACCGGCTTGGCGTATCTGCCAGATTGCCATGGCCCCGCTGTCCAGGTCACTTTGGCTGACGCGTAGCTCAGGCGGCCCAAGAGCAGGTTCATCCCCGATCACGACCTGCGCGGTCGCGAACGGCATTACCGTTGAGAGGCAAATAGAAGTGAGCAGCACTCTCACAGCGGCAAGGCGAATTCCCATTATTTGTGTTGATTATTGTGGAAAGGCATCAGGATCAGCTATTCGAAATTCTACAGCTAAAAACGGCTTCAACGTCAAGTTTTCTTTGCTGCATTTCTGTTCCGGGGATTTCCTGAATCCGCCATGCCGAACGCGAAGCGGGTGCTTTGCGTTATGTCGAATACGTCGCGGGCGAGGTACGCCCACTCTTATCCATGCCATGACCAAACGCGTGTGCGGGGGACGAGGGACAGCACACCAACGACGCGAGCCGCGCAGGTGATGTTTTTCCGGAGCGACTGTTTTGGAGCGCAGGAAAAAGCATCACCGATAGCGGCCCTGCCACCGCGCGTGTAGCCCCCACAAAAAAACCGCCGGCACTAAGCCGGCGGTTCTTTCTCAGCTTGAAGAAGCTCAGGCGCTACCGCCCCGTCTTCCTCATGTTCTGCACGTTGAACAGCAACGGCTTTGTGTCCTCCTTGTTGATCATGACCTTGAACTGCAGCGTGGTGCAGTGGTCGGCCTGCTCGTCCCAGAATACGGCGCAGTCTTCGATCGGCACCCCGCTATCGTGGTTAATCGGCAAGTGGGCCTCGGGTCTGGTCTTGCAGATCGGGAACCACTTCCACGGGTCACCCTTCTTGTCGTATACGTGGATAATGGGCGCGGTGCCGGTCTGCGAGTCGAAGAACAGCACGCGCTTGCTGAGCGGGTGACTCGGGTCCTTCGGCCTGCCCTCCACTACGTGGGTCGTGCGCAGCCGCCACGGGCTCTGCGGGAAGCAATTGCCCTGCCCGCCCATCGCGATGAAGCGGAATCCGTCAGGGTCACGCTCCGGTTCCGTATCCAGCGTCGCCTCGTCCCGCGACTCGATGAACGGCATAAGAACGTTGCGCGTGCCGATGTAGGTCCATTCATAATCGGAGACGCGGCCGTTGTAGCCCTCGAAATCCTCGATCATGGCATCGGTGCCCAGAAACGCATCCGTGATCTGCCCCGAGGCCAGGCGCCGCACACGACGCTGGAAACCGAGGTACAGCCAGGCGTCGTCACGCTGCAGGTCATCTTCATAGCGCTGAATCAGCAGCTGCGTATTCGCGAGGTCGAAGGGTTCGAGCACCGTGCCATAGATGGAACGGAAGATGCCGCCCGGGTTCGGCTCAATGTCCGGTTTCGGGTCAAAGACCGTGCGATGTTTCCAGTTCAGGAAGCGCCAGTGAAAGCGAATCTGGCGCTCCGTCTTGCCGGTTTTGCCGTCCCGGAAGGTCCAGTAGAAAGGCTTGATGGTCTCGCTGTCGCCGGCATTGAATCCCCGCTGGTAGTTCCAGATCTGTTTCAACCCGGCCTCCGGATCGTCAAGGCTCGGCGCCTGGGGAAATGGCCGACCGGCGACGTGGTCCAGCAGCGCACCTTCCGGTGACAGGGACACGCTACCCGCGTGATCGCGCGTGGCCTGCACGTAGTTCGGGTGCAGCGGCAACGAGAAGTTCGGCTTGGTCCTGAGCTCGGTCCAGCCGTTCTTCACGTAGCGGTACAGAAACTCGTCGATGATTCCCTCGTACTGGTCGACATTATCCTTATTGATCACTACGCCAGGCTCGTAGCCCTCTGCCCCAGGCATGCCATCTTCGTAGGGGAAGAAGGATTGCTGGATGACTTCCTCTGGCACCTGTGCGTGCGCGCCGACGGCCAGCAAGCCCGTAAAGGCGATTAGCGTTGTCAGTCTTTGTCTCATCTGGCCATCCTCCATTCAGAACTGGTAACGAACTATGAATTGCAGTTCGTCTTCTTTGGCTGCGGTGCCAATCGGGCCGGATTTGAAGCGGCCCAAGGGTTCAAAGCCGCGCCCGCCGAGACTGCTCCATGGCCCGAAGGAACCATCATCAGGACAAATCGGGCTACCACCGGCTGGACCGCAAGTGTTTGGCGGGAAGATATTCGCGGTGCGGTTGTCATCGGCATCCTCCGCCGGGTTACCGTCGGTCCACTTCCAGTTCGCCATGATCTTGAACAGCCAGTTGTTGCTCGGCTTGAACTCCAGCGACGGGCCAAGCACCAGGGCTTGGGCCTGCGTGTCGTAGGCGCCCAGGATCTGTGGCGTGAGCCGGTCATTCATGTAGTTGCCCTGTATCAGCAGCGTCAGGAACACGTTCTGGTCCCAGTCCTGGAAGCCGATGCGGCCAAACTGGGTGGTATCCAGGCCGATGGAATTGAAGCTGTCCTTGTTATGGTCCAGGATCTCCTGGTAGAAGACCTGGCCCGAAATCAGGAAGGCCCGGTTCTTGTTCAGGAACGGGATGAACGTGGGCCGGTCGAAACCGAACACGAAACGCCACACGTCCGAGTCGTTGTACAGCCGCTCCTGGCTCGTATCCGCAAACTCCTCGTCCTGCGTAAACGTAGTCTCGATCCGGAACGAGGTGGTCGCCCAGTCCCAGTACCAGTCGGCCGATGCGCCGTACATCATCAGGCGCGGAAATTCGATCTCGAAGCCGAAGTTGTAGGGATAGAAGCGCGGGTCATTCGCGGCTGGCAGTCCCGTTGGCAGTCCTAGAAACGGATCGTTGACCGCGATGCCACCGCGCAGGGACGGGAACTGCGAGCGGTAGTACAACGCGTTGAAGGAAAAACCGATGCCTTTCCACACGCCCTCGATGCGGGCGCCGATGTCCTCGTCATCCGGCACGTCGGCATCGCGGATACCGATGGAGCCTGAAGGGAAATCCACAGCAACGCCGGTAATAGGGAAGTTACCCACGGTACAACCGTTATCCCAGCAGTTCTTCAGCGCACGGAACAGGTTACCGGCGCCGAGAATCGCGTAAGGCTCACCGCCCTGGCCGAGATCGTGGGGCCGGAACTCCTCGAACTTGTAGAGCACCTGGAAGTTCAGGTCCTCGAAGAAGGCAACGGGGCCAAAACGGTACTCGGCGTTCACCATGCCCTGCGGGATCCGGGAATCCTCGAACTCCGCGTAGATGTTCTGCCGGCCGAAGTCGATCGGGTTGACGACGTCCAGCACGCGGAACAGGTCGGTGCGACCCCAGACTACCTGCTGCCGGCCAACCCGGAAGTTCAACTCGTTGCGGCCCCCGAAGGTCGGGATCGTCATGTTCAGGTACAGCTCGCGCAGCCAGTCCCAGTGGTCGTTGAACTCACGGAAGCGCAGCTCGTTCAGGTCCCGGTCCATGTAGTCGTTGATACAGCCACGGTTGTCGTCGTCACAGGGACGAACGGGCGTGGCGAGCACGGTGCCTCCATCCGTGTAGTCGTAAAGCTCTTCGGCCGCGAAGCGCAGGCCGCGGTTCGGGTTGTTGACCCCGCTGATCGTGCCGCCGGTGCCGGGCAGCGGGACCGCGCCAGTGGTCGGGAAGATGCCCGCATAGTCCGGGGTCGTAGTTGCTACGGGCACGCCCGAGAAACCCGGGTTGCCGGGCGCAGAATAGGTCAGCCCGCTGCCCGCATTGTTACCGTACTCGCCATTGATATCGTAGACCGCGTCGTAGCTCACGCGCAGAGTGCCGCCCAGTGACAGCTCCGAGAACAGACCAGTCGTGGGCCGGAAGTCCTTGAAGAACTCCAGTTGCCCCTGGAAGCGCTGCTTGGTCATGCCCATGCTGCGGCGGAAGTAACTGGAACTGTCCAGGAAACCGCGCAACTCCAGTGACCCATCGTCGGAATACCAGACGGCTTGCGCCGGCCCTGCAGCCAGAGTCACTAGCAGCGCGACCAGCAATGCAATCGCCCTGGGCCATGCTTGTCGTACACACCCTGTCATCGTGTTATCCCCCCAATGCAGACTATCGACTCAAGACCCCCATTCCACCACGAATGACCGTTAGATGCAGTCAGGCGGCCTGGGGTTGCAGTTCATCCGAAAGCTTCTTCGCCTGCATGATAAACGCAGGCTTGAAACGCAGGATCCACGCCGGCACCAGGAAAATGGCGGCCAGCGCGTTCAGGATCAGCATCACGATCAGCAGCAGGGCAGCATCGGCCTGGAAGCGCAGATCGGAAATAAATACCCACATGATCACACCACCGATCAGCGTGGTGGCCGTGAAACCAATGGCCACGCCCGTGGTCTCGATGGCCCGGCGCACCGCCGCGGTGAGGTCGTCCAGCGCCTCCATCTCGGTGCGAATGCGGTCCATGATGTAGATGGAATAGTCGATACCCACCCCGATGCCCACCGCGATGATCGGCACGGTATTCACGTTGATCCCGGTGCCGGTCAGCCCCATGTACGCGTAGGTTAGCGTCGTCGCGAAGGACATGGCCAGCATCATCAGCCAACCGGCGTGGAAAGACCAGTAAAAAGCGGTCACGAAGGCCAGGATCAGCAGCAGGACCAGCGGGATGACCAGCAGATTGGTCTCGTAGGCGGCCTCATTGATCGCGGCCGTGACCCCGACCAGCCCGCCCGCCAGGCGCAGCTGCAGGCCCTCGACCTGTGCGGCGGCCGACTCCATCCAGTCTTTCACCATGTAGACCGAACGGCGGATGGTCTCACCCTGGTGGTCCTTGTAATAGAACACCAGGTTCGCGATGCGCTCATCCGGGTCCAGGTATTCCATGGTCGCACCCGGCACCGGGCTCGACATCATGTACATGAACAGCAGCCCGCCAGCGATGGAACTGTCCGTCGGTTCGGTCAGCCAGCGCGGGTCGTCGTAGTGGATCATCCGGTTCACCGCGTACAGCAGGTCCGGGAGCCCCTTCGAACCACCGAGTTCCGGGTCCGTGAGCATGTGCGACTGGAAATCGGCCAGCGCCTTGATGACTTCCGGTCGCTTCAGCCCACCCGCTTCCTCGGTCTGCGCAACGATGTACAGTTCTTCCGAACCCGGAAACGCATCATTGATGGACTTCGATGACACGTTGTAGTCGTGGTCCAGGTACAGCAGCGGCGAGCCGGGCTCCGCCTCGCCGATCTGCACCCACGACGCCAGGTAACCACCCACGAAGTAACAAAGCACCGCAAATCCGAGGACCGCGGTCACGCCGGCGCGGCTGGTCACGGCGGTGGCCACGCGGGGGAACACCTGGCGCAGCGCGCTGTGCTTCATTGCCTTGTGACTGGCGTCGGGCAGCAGCTCCAGGGTCACCGGGACGGCGATCAGTACGGTCACGATCACGCACAAGGCCCAGAGCGAGGCATACACGGCCAGCTTGTCGTTGATCGGTACCGAGCCGAGGGAAATCAGCAACAGCCCGATCGCATCGGAGATCACGCCCAGGGCCCCGGGCCGGAACAGGTTCTCGAAGGCCGCTCGCGCGGCCTTCTTGCCATCCTGCAGGACCGCCCGCTCCTGGTAAAAGCGTTCCACCAGCTGGATCCCGTGGGACATGGCCCGCGCGGAGATCAGGAACGGGATCACCATCATCAGCGGGTCGAGGTTGTAACCCAGCAGCGACAGGATCCCGAGTCCCCAGATGCTGGTCAGCACGAGGCCGATCATCGGCAGCAGGATCCCGAAGGTCCGGCGGAAATACAGGGTCAACAACACCAGCATGATCAGGATCGTGTACAGGAAGATCTGCACGATCTGGTCGACGTAGGTGGACACCCAGCCCACCAGTACCGGATTGCCCGTGGCGTGAATCTTCACGCCGGGCACAGTTTCCGTATCCCGCAGTTCCTGCAGCTGCAGGAACACCCGTTCGTAGTCCAGCGCGCCTTCGTTCAGGGTGCCCCGAATGAGCGCGGACTTCAGGTCCGGCGACACGAGCAGGCCGAACACGCGGGGATTCGCGATCACGTCTGCCTGCATCTGCACCAGCTCTTCGTCAGTGTATTCGCCGTGAGTCGGGTCGAAATGCGGCGCCGACTTCACGTTGCCTTCCTGGCTGAGCCAGACCTTGCGGGTCGTGCGGTGCGTCAGGCTCGTGACCAGGTTGTGGTTGATGCCGTAGAGCGAATCGACGCCCTGGGTCAGCCGGTCGATACGCTGCAGGTTGTCGTTGGTGAATATCGTGCCCTCGTCCACCTCGAGGGCCAGGATCACGTTGTTCGCGCCGCCGAACACGTCGCGAATCTCGTTGTGCAGTTCGATGTAGGGATGTTCCTGCGGCAGCAGCTCGGCGAAGTCCGATACGATCTGCACGCCGGGAATGCGGGTCGCAAAGAACACGGTGATCGCGAGAATGATGCCCAGCGTGACTCGCGGGTAGGCGAAAATCACGCGATCGATCTTGTGGATTTGGGCGCTGAAACGATTCACGACACCCGCCTCAGATACTCATCACCAGCAGCGCGCCCGCGCCACCGGCGGCCACCAGCTGGCCATCATCGGTCAGCTTCAGGCCACGCAGGTAAAAACGAATCGGCTGACCGTGATCGACCCGCTTCCAGCTGCCGTCTGCGGCCCTTTTCAGCACAGTGCCAAAGCCGCCCACCAGGTACATATCCTCGCCCCGGCGAGCGATGCCATAAAACGGCGCGTCGGTCTGCGTGCTCTCCCGGACCCAGGTTTCGCCGCCGTCCGTCGTGCGCAGCACGGTCCCCGTCAGGCCCACGACCCAGCCGTTCTGCTGGTCCAGGAACAACGCGTCCTGCGGGTAGAACTCGCCCTCGATCGGCGTCAGCATCTCCCAGTTTTCGCCGCCGTCCGTCGACCGTGCCACCGTGCCGAACTCCCCGGTCATGAACGCCAGCTGGTCGTCAACGAACTGGATGGTCGTGAAGTACAGGTCCTCGTCGAGGCTGGTCTCATTCCAGCTCTGGCCCATGTCGTCGCTGCGCCAGATGGTACTGAAGCTGCCCACGACCCATAGCCGGCCCTGCCGGTCACATGTCAGCGCCTGCGGCGTTTCGTAGGTTTCCAGCGCCGCCGCTTGCCAGTCGGTGGCATCCGCACTGCCGATCCAGACCTGCTGGGTAGCAGACAGGGCCGCGAAGCGACCGTCCGGACAGACATCGATGTCCATCAGGAACGGCAATCCGTCGAGCATCCTGCGCTGCCAGTTCTGGCCTGAGTCCACAGACGTCAGCACAACGCCCCGGTTACCAACCGCAACGATGACCTGCTCGTTACTGGCAACAGCCTGCAGCAGGTCGGAACGTTGCGTAGGCTGGGCGGCCTGTGCTTTCACGCCGTCGAGCACCAGCGGTGCTTCACAGCCCAGCAACAACAGGCAGCACAGCGCGCCTGCCAGGCGAATTAACGCTTTGCCGTTCACGGCCCCCCTCGAATCCTGTCCGGCCGCCCCGCTGGCCCGCTGGCCAGCTGCCGGAAATCTCCTGTCGCAGAAATACGACGTCACAAACATGGGGCTGACTCTCAATGCCTGCCCGTATTCTTAGATGCTTTATCTGCCAGTGCCCGGTTGGAGTCAATGGGAAGATGGCAAGTTTGTGTGATTGGCAACACAGAGTGCCGGAATTGCAAATCGCGCGCCAACTTTGATACTTGGACTGGTTCTAATCGCGTCCCGTCGGCCCGGGCGTCCTGCGCCCGGCAGGCCCAATCGGCATACGTGCCTACCGGGATTGCCAAGCCGCACCGACCACCGTTCGTTCATGCTTGTCTCGGCCAGGTGCAACGGGTCACCAAAGGCTGAATCTTTGCGACGGGGTAAGACAATGGGGAATGACGGCTTGGTGCGCAGGCTCTTTGCGCGGCTCCAGTTAGTGCTAACAACGCTCGTTGGCGTCGCCTTCGCGAACGCTGCCACCGCCGCAGGCGAGCGCACGTTTCCATTTCAGCACATCGAGCCCGCGCCGCTGATCAATGGCTGGCAGATGCAGAGCGAGACCTACGTGGAACCCTCGGTCACCGAGCGACTGGAGGTCGGCAAACGCATCAAGGTGCCGGACTTCGGCGAGCCCGGACGCTGGTACGTTCAGCGGCTGACCGAGCGCACGTATTTCATGATCTGCAACGCGTTTGCGACTACCGCCTTCGTTGGCGACGAAGGGGTGCTGCTGGTGGACGCGTCCAACACGGTAGAGCCGGACGACATGTTTACGGCCATCCGCAGCTTCACGGACCTGCCGGTCCGCGCACTGGTATACAGCCATGCGCACACCGACCACACAGGCGGCTCGTTCAGGCTGCGGGATGCGCTGGCAGCGCAGGACATCGAGCTGCGCATCGTCGCCAGCCAGAGCGCCGCACGGGAAATCCGCGCCCACCAGGACAACGTGGCACCGCCCACCGAGATCGTCGAAGACGGGCGGTCGATCTTTCGCTTCGAAAAATGGGACTTCGTGC
Source organism: Chromatiales bacterium (assembly GCA_020351875.1). Lineage (GTDB taxonomy): Bacteria > Pseudomonadota > Gammaproteobacteria > Steroidobacterales > J054. Next base: position 1,341,059 of record CP070671.1, read on the forward strand.
TGGGCACACCCATCGTGGCGGCCCACAGTGCTGCCGACAGTTACGTGCTGACGCCGGACGGCGTGATCATGTACGTGGACTTCAACTACCCGGGTCGCGTGCCGCTGGCCTACATCAGTTCGTCCATCAACATCACCGGCTGGATCGACTTCCTGCGCCATGTGCTGGGCGAAGACTGGCAGATTGCGAACCTCGGCCATGCGAACGTGGGTTACAAGCGCGACATCGAGCGCACTTTCGATTACCTGGGTGACCTGTACGACGCCTATGCCACCGAGATCTACCCCACCTGGGCCACCGGCAGCGCAATCGGCGCGGCGGTAGAGAAGAACGGTCCGGGCCTGACGGCCGGCGTGTTCTGGGGCAACTATGTCGACCAGTCGGCTGAAATCATGGCGCAGAAGGTCTGGCCGAAGTGGCAGCACCTGCCGCAATCAGAAGTGATTCGCAGCCACGCCTACAAGGTCTTCGAAGACTGCTTCCTGAACTGGAACCCGGAAGTGGGCGCGGTGCGCCCGGACTTCACGCCGATACCGCCACGTCGATAGCCATCCGGAACCTGCCGGGGCCAGTCAGCCGAGCGCCGCTTGGCACGTCAGGCTTTCCACGGCCGCGTGTGGTGCCGAAAGCGACCGAAATTGCCGCGGTAGAAGAGCAACGGCTCGCCGTCGAACTCGCGGTAGTCGAAGACCTCGCCGATCAGCATTTCGTGGTCGCCGCCCTGGTAGCGATTCCGCACTTCGCATTCGAACTGCGCGAGCACACCGGGCAGCAGCGGCACCCCGCCCAGGCCCTTTTCCACCTCCAGTCCGGCAAAGGGATCGCCGCCCGGGTGCGCAAAGGCCAGCGCCATGGGCTCCTGGTCCGCGGCCAGCACGTTGACCGCAAAATGCTCCACGTCCTGGAACGCCTCCCAGTTGGCCGACTTCCGGCTGAGGTTCCACAGCACCAGCGGCGGGGTCAGCGACAGGGACGTGAAGCTGTTGACCGTGATGCCGGCGGGCTCGCCTGACGCCGTCACGGTGGTCACGACGGTGACGCCAGTGGCGAACTGGCCCAGCGCGTCGCGCAGCGCGCGCTCTGCCGCCGACGGGCCGTTCATACCGGCACACTCCGGCGACACAAAGAAAACTTGTTCAAGGCCATGCCCTTACCGCACTTTTTTCGAAAGGGTTTAAACCGTCAGCGCAGAACGCCAGAACCGGCGCGCAGGAGGCTAACACGGGGGCAGGCACTGGATCACCACCGGCCCGGCGCCACCGTCCACCGTCCGGTGACCAGAAAGCCCGGCGGCGCTAATCGAGAAACGAGAAATCGTACAGGCCGGACACCGGCCGCGCGGTGTCGACGCCCATCGCCACCGCCATTCTGTCGGCCCCTGTCTGCAGTGCTTCCAGCGGACTGCGGCCCGCGGCCGTGTAGCAGCATTTGAGCAGTGCAGCCAGTTCGGCAGCATCGCCGCCGATCGGCGCAGCCACGCCGCGCAACGCAGCCTGCACCACGCTGGCATCGCCATGAATCAGGCGCAGCGCGTCGAGGTAGCACGCGCACATCGCGCGCACGAGCTCCGGCGCCTGTTCGCAGAGGCTCGCGTGCACCGCCAGACCGGTCGTCGCGACCCGGATCTCGTCGCCCAGGAAAACCAGGGGCTGGAAGCCGAGTGCTGTCATCACGCTCGGCGGCGTGGCGGAGCTGACCAGGGCCGCGGCCGCGTGCCCGTCTTGCAGCAGCCCGATCCGCGCATTGTCATCCCGGGCAGCTTCCACCTGCAGCGCATCGGGCGCCAGCCCTCGCTCCGCCCAGATCTGCCGCAGGAACACAGCCGGCGGCGCGGCGGGTGGATAACCGGCGACCAGCCGGTCGGCGAGATCCGCAAGACTGCGGATGTCCGGCTGCGCGCACAGCCAGAACATCGGGCGGTCGGTGGCCACGAAAACGACCCGCGTGTCGGCCCCCTGCAGCCAGGCCGCCAGCGCGGCACCGCAGGCGGCGTGAAAGCTTGGTGCGGGCAGCTCATCGTCGGGCGTGAAAGTCGAGTCGACCAGCGTCGGGCGCAGCTTATAGCGGTCATACAGGCCCGCGTGGCGGGCGACGAAATGGCAGCCCAGCTCGTGGATGTCGTGGGCCTTGAACGCGAGATGCAGCGAAGTCACGCGCGTTTTTTCAAACGGCATTCACGGCGGGCATCACCCGTTCCGCGAAGTCCTTGATGAAGGGTACCGGTTCGGGCATGCCGGCGGTCCAGCAGAAACCGTTGACGCCCATGTCGGCAATCTCCCTGAAGCGCGGCGCCGCCTCCGCCGGGGTCCCGGCGATTGCAATCGCGTCGAGTATGCGGTCGGTGATCAGTGCGGCATGGCCCGCGTCACTGCTCGCGTGCTGCTGGTAGTCGTAAGCGGCCTTGAACTCGGCGAGTTCGTTGTAGAGCGCGTCGTCGAAATACTCGCGCGGCACGGCGGTGAATGTCGTGCCGGCTGCCACCGATGCGTAGCCCTTCACGGCGTCACGCGCGGCGTCGCGGTCGTCACTCACGCAGCATGCCACGCGCATCAGCAGCTTCAGGTCTTCCAGTTTCCGACCCGCCGCTTCCGCGCCCTTGCGAATGTTGTCCAGCGCATAGCGCACGAACGACGGGTGCGAGCCCACCTGGAACAGGATCCCGTCGGCAATGCGACCGCCCATCTGCAGTGACTTCGGCCCGGTGCAGGCCATCACGATGGGCAGGTCGAAGTCCGCCCACGGCATGCGCAATTCATGGCCTTCGTACTCGACCGCCTCGCCGCGAATCAGCGCACGGATGGTCTGCAGCTTCCGCTCGAAGACGGCCAGTTTTTCCGGCTTCAGGCCCAGGTTTCTCACCGCACTGTCGCCGACGCCGAGGCCGAGCATTGCACGCCCGCCCGACAGCTCCTGCAGCGTGGCCCACGCATTCGCGATGGCCGCCGGATGGCGTGTGGGCGTCGGCGTGACACCGGCCGCGAGCTGGATGCGGTTGGTGACGACCGCGGTGTTGCTCAGCACCATGTACGCATCGCGGAACACCGAGTGCGAGTCGGCGACCCAGAAACCCGCGTAGCCCAGCTCTTCCGCCAGTTGCCCCAGCTTCACGCATTCGGGCAGGCTGCGGTTCGGAACGATACCAAGGTGAAACTCAACCGGACTCATGCTGGCCTCCAGGGCTTGCCGACGGCAACCGCCGCGAGCCCTTCAAATTCTTCGCGTCCGTTTCGAGGCTACGCACTCCCCCGCTCGACCACGATGCCTCAGCGGGCAGAGTCGTTGGCTGATTGGGCCGAGGCGAGTCCCGTGCAGTGCTTTGGCAAGCTTGATCTGCCGCACAGCGATGGTGTTAACCTGCGCCGCGGCATAGCCGTAAATCACCCGGATCAATCCCATCGACGAGTTCAAGGCAGGCTGGGGACCGCTGCTCGCATGCGTGCTGGGTACGGCCTGCGGCATCCTGTCGATCACCTTTTACACGCAGGGGATCTTTGCTGGCCCCGTAACAGCCGAATTCGGCTGGTCGCGCGGCGACTTCTTCCTCGGCTTCACGATCATGCAGCTGCTCGGTCTGCTCACCGCACCGACGGTGGGCAGCATCGTCGACCGGATCGGTCCGCGCATCGTCGGCATCGTCGGGTTGATTGGTCATGCACTGATGTACGGCGTGCTCGCAATCAACCCCGGGTCACTGGTCCTTTGGTACCTGAGCTTTGCCGGCCTGGCGGTGTTCGCCGCCGGCACGCTGCCGGTGACCTGGACCACCGTGATCAACAGCTGGTTCTTTCGCAATCGGGGGCTGGCCATTGGCCTGACGATGGCCGGTACCGGGCTTGCCGCGACCCTGGCGCCACCCTACGTGCAGTGGTTGCTGACCAATTTCGGGTGGCGCGCTGCCTACTTCGGTATCGGGCTCACGGCCCTCGCCCTGTCCCTGCCACTGGTGCTGCTGCTGTTCCGCCTGCGGCCGGCCGAGGATGGTAAACAAGCGAGTGCCAGTGCCTTGACCGTGTGGGGTCTGACGCGCAAGGAAGCCATCCGCACGTACCGCTTCTGGGCGCTGGGCGCCGCGCTGCTGATCATTACGCTGTCGCTGATCGGCATGATCCCGAACTTCGTGCCGTTCCTGATCGACAGTCGAATGTCACCGCAACGCGCAGCGGAGATTGCCGGTGTGCTGGGCATTGCGGTCATCGTCGGTCGACTGACGGCGGGTTATCTCGTCGACCGGATCTGGGCACCCGCCGTCGCCGCGCTGTTCTTTGCCATGCCGGTGCTGGCGCTGCTGATGCTCGCAAACGTGGAAACGACCGACAGCGTCGCACTGGTTGCCGCCTTCGGCCTGGGCCTTGCAGCCGGCGCCGAGCTGGACCTGCTGGCCTTCCTGACCAGCCGTTACTTCGGCGTCCTGCACTACGGCGCCGTATTCGGGGGCGTCTACGCGTTCTTCACCGTGGGCTCAGGTCTCGCCCCACTGATCTACGCACGCACTTACGACGCGCTGGGTACCTACCGACCGATCATGGTCGTGGCGGCGGGCTGCCTGGTCGTGGCGATCCTGCTGCTGTTGTCGCTGGGCCGCTACCCGGAAGGTCGTCGGTAATCACCCGCATCGATCAGCCGCACCAGCAGCTCGCGCAACTCCACCGGGCCGTCCACCGGGCGTTGATCATTCACCGCAATCTGCAGGCTGAAGGCCCGCTCGCCGATGGCCGTTGCGGTGGCCTGCTGCTCCGGCGTCAGCGTGTCGAAATCGTCGGTCTCCATCATCGCGCGGCAGGTGTCCGCATCAGGGCTGAACACGCTGCGACACGCAACCGGCCGCACGTCGTACACGACGCATTCGCCCTCTTTCAGTAACGGGCAGGTCCACCGGCGTGCCTCGGCTGCCTCGTGGCCGAGTTCGTGGATTTCTCGCGACTGCGCGCGCAACCGCTCGACGAAGGCCTCGAACTCCTCGGCCGTCATCCGCTCGCGGGCCGCGTCCAGTATCTGCCGCCCGTCATCCCAGTGCGTTAAGACAATCAGCTGGTGACAGCACCAGGCACAGCCCCTGCGGCATGCGAATTGCTGCCCGCGCACCTTCGTCGCGATTTGTTCGTCGATGTCCTCCCAGCGCATCGGCTCGTGCTCAATCCAGCAACCGCGGCAGGAACAGGATGATGGACGGAAACA
>CP070671.1:1346333-1418564 GCA_020351875.1 Chromatiales bacterium
AGTTTGCTGTCGTCAGTCCAGGCGAAGTTGGCCTAGAGTGTGGCTATTACGATGAAACCGATGATCCCATAACTGCCAGGTATATGGAGGTCACAGAATCAGAAGCTGCGCAGTGTGCTGAGCAAATCGTGCAACGTTGCGAGCAACTTGGATTGTAGGCTCCTTTCAGCATCTCAATGCAACCAAGAAACCCGCTTCGGAGGGTTTCTTTTTGCTTCTATGCAAGGGTCCGCTTCTGGCCGAAAGCGGACATTAATGTGCCATGACCGGGGAATGAGGGTAGCGCAACAATAGAGTGGATACAGCCGCGAGAGTGTATGTTGTGCTCGTAGGCATAATCGGATATCTGTTTGGGCAGCTGTTTTTCGGCTCATTCAGCTTAGTGGCCACCTTAACTGGTCTGAGTGGCATCTTTGCCGCGAGACTATGGCAACGTGGTTGGCGGCTGCATCGGAACATTGCTTTAGGCGTAGCCGTGTTATCGATGATCGCTCTCGGCGGCTTTCTTTTCGAGACCTACAAGTACTATCGCTACTTAGATAGCCCAGGAAATGATTTCGCGTGGGAGCTTCGCGCTCCCTATTTGGTGGCGGTTCTCTGGTTGGCTATCGATTCATCCCGCAGGCTAATTACCCCAATCGAAGCAAATTCGGCCCCGGATTAATTTGATGGCCAATGTCCGCTTCTGGCGGTATGGACTTCCCGCAATATCGTGGACACGCCAAGGCCCCATTTTGAGGCGCCCTGAACCGGCTTGTCGGCAGGTCGTCAAACGCGCTAGATTGGGTCACGAGCCGACTATTGAGTACAAACAGGGAAATCATTATGGCTGCTTCAGATAACGCCAAAGAAGGAAAAACAGTTCTGCAGGCGGTTGCCGCCTCGGCGATAAAAGATATTGAGGCCATTACGGCGAATCATAAAAACGAAATTGTCGCGCTGAGGAATACGCTGACAGCAGCGGTGAAACAGGCTTCTCTCGAGGTAGAAATTCTCAAAAAGCTGACCAAACAAGTGTCGAAAGATGCAAAAAAGATCCTGCAACGCGCTGTCAGGGACGCCGAAAAACTGGTGGCGAAAGCCGCAAGCGATGCTGAAAAGCTTAAGCTGCAGGCAGCCGGAAGGCCTGTGCCCAAGAAAAAGCTGAAGAAGAAAGCGGCGAAAAAGAAAACCGGTAAGAAGAGGGCTGCAAAGAAAAAGGTTGCCCCAAAGAAGAAGGTTGCCAGGAAAAAAGCTGCTAAGAACAAGACTGCGGGCAAGAAAAAGGTAGCCAGAAAGAAGGCGCCGAAGAAAAAAGTGGCCAGGAACAAGGCGAAGAAGAAATAAGCCTGCAGCTGGGCTCGACAATGTCCCGGGCGACGGTCTCGATAGGGGGGGTTCTTGCCTGCTGAATGTCCGTATATGGACTCCTCCCCCGTTTGCAAGCTTGCTGACTGACGACGGTTAGGCACGACTGCGTACGTATATCCGGCCTCGCGGGACTTCATCGCTGCATTGCAAAGGTCCGCTAATGGCCGTTAGCTGCCGTTCAGAACCCTCCAAAGCGGGGCCCGATGCTGCAGCGCAAATGAGGGACTGCTTCCGACCCAAAGCGGACATCGGCTGCCGTTTCACATAATGCTGCGCGACATCATTGCGTGTTCTTCAGCGCCTGTCTGAGCAGATGGACGCAAGTCGCTGACACGGGGCTCGCACATGATGGTCTTTTGCATAGGTTTGCATGAGCGCAACAAACAGCGTAATACAACCGTTACCGACCAATCCCGATGACGCAATCTCAGGACGGGTCGTCCGACCACCGGAAAGTGGGAAGAGCGCGATCAGCGTCGCAAGAAGGGGTTCCTGCGAGCGGCTAACTCGTCCGTCTCTCAGCACGCTTGCCGTGCCGATAGCGGTCGAGCGGTCTGTTCGCTGCGGACTTGATGAAGGGTCGCGATACCGGTCCCGTGGGCCGGGCTGGACGCGTAAAAAAGCTTCCAGCTCGACCTGCAGGGGCAATTCACTGGGGGAAAGTAATCATGAAGAAATTGACTGCCTGGGGGGCGCTCAGCGTCGTTGTGATGTTGCTGGGCCAGCTGCCTGCACACGCGAACGCGGTGTCGTTCAACCCGCAACTTCACCTGTCATCGTCGTCCACCTTTGACCCAGCGACAAGCACGGTCGGCACCTTTGCTACTAACGTACCGTTCGACGTCTACGTCATCGCCGACAACTTTACCGATACCACCGGACTCAGTGGCTTCGAATTCAGTCTGGGGGGGGTGCCCGCGGAATTCTTTTTATTGAGTACTGTGTTGCCCGCGGGTGCTGTGAATTTTGGCAGCGTCTACAACTTCCTTGTTGGGTTGTCAGCGCCCATCGCTAACACTGGGCCGGTGGTTTTGGCCACACTGACGTTTTTGCCTATTGCTCCTCTAAATGATGTGCTGTTGACTCTGGGACCAGCAACCCCCAGTAGTTTCGGCGGTTCTGCCCCCGGATATGCAGCGGGCAACCCTGAAAATTTGATTCCATTTAACTTCACCAGTGACTTGCTGCTGAATCAGGTGTCTGAGCCCACGCCACCGGGTGCACCCGTGCCAGTTCCCGCCGCGGTCTGGCTTTTTGGATCGGCGCTGGGCTTGCTGGGGTGGCTGCGTCGCAAGCAGGCGTAGCTAGGCACGACATAGCGAAAAAAGAACCCGCTTCGGCGGGTTTCTTTTTTGCTGCTATGCAAGGGTCCGCTTCTGGCCGAAAGCAGCCGTTCAGACCCCGTCAGGGCAAAGGCTCTGCCCAAGAGCCGCTAGCGACGTTATGCTGGTTGTCTCCATGCATAGCTAGCACAGCTGGGTTAGTGACTATGGACAATCAAATTCCATTCAACGAAGCAATGTTTACCCTCGCCAGCGGCTGGCAGACTGCTTGGCTCTACTGGATGTCGTTTGCGATTACGGTCACGCCGCTGGTGCTGATTTTTTCAAAGGCTACGCGTCTTGATGCGGTTATCGTATTTCTGACGAATCTCGCTATGTTCGCCGGCATGAGCTGGGTATATGACCAGATGGGCTACGTCCGACTCCTGGGCATCGTGCATGTCATTCTGTGGACGCCGCTTTTGATTTATCTCTTTCTACGCGCCAAGAACGGCGAAATGCCGTTGCCCTGCCGGCTGGCCATGTGGATGTTTGCAGCGACACTGGCAGTGTCTTTGGTATTCGATTACACGGATGTCGTTCGCTACTTGTTGGGTGAGCGCGATAGTATGATCTAGTTGCCAGCAGATATTTCCCAAGTCCACATGCTTCTTGACAAGTAAAGGCAGCGGACACCTGAATGTCCGCATATGGACTCCTCCCCGGTTTGCAAGCTTGCTGACTGACGACGGTTAGGTACGACTGCGTACGTATATCCGGCCTCTGTAGTTCGCATACGTTGATGCCGGGCCTTAATGGGCTATCCGCGCGCCAGCTCCCAATCGCTTTTCCGGACTCGAAGTCCGCGGACATTCACAGGACAAGAAAAACCCGGCGCGAGGCCGGGTTTAAGCATGAAGCATTAGCAATACCCGTTACGGTGCGGGGGTATTGTTGTTGATCTCCCCGGTGATGAACGTGATCACGTTGTCCACCGCCGTACCGAGATCAACGAACGCCAGCACAACGGCAGCGCCGACCAGGCCACCAGCGATGGCGTATTCCACCGTCGTCAGGCCTTCTTGTTCCCAGAGGAACTCCATTAAAGCTTGTTTCATTGGTATCTACCTCTGTGAATGACCAAGTAGCTACAGACGGGCTTCCAGCCCTTGCGTCATCCAGGTAGATTCCCAGTGACCTTGGCGAAACATTAGTGGAGCAATACTTCGGCTGCATGCAGATTGATGCGATAAGCCTGAAGGATAGTGCAGCGCCATGTGAGCCAACTACACGCTTAAGTTCAATTCACTGCAGGTACGGGGCATTTGCCGGGTCGTAGTGGACCCGCTAGTGAGCTATTTCTGGTGCGATTTTTTTGGTTTTTCGAGCGTCCGCTTTGGGTCGGAAGCAGCCGTTCGACGCGGTTGCAGCATTCTATCTGACGCCTAGAGCCTGACCTCGTCCAGGATCTCCACGTCCACCAGCTTCCACGCGCCGTCGATGGGCTGCAGTGTCAGGTCGGCCTGGTATTCGTTGCGCCGTTCGTGGATGTGGCCCCAGTGTCCGACAGCTGCGCGCACCTGCCAGGTGGCCCGGGCCTGGATACCCTGGTCCTCCGCCGGCTCGGCCTCCAGTTCCACGAGTTCGACGTCCTTTACCCGCGCGCTCGCACCGCCCTGGCTTGCCAGCACCAGGCCGCGGCGCATCTCCAGGTAAACGTCGCGCAACAGCTCGCCGTCGACGCTGCGTTCGAGCACGTCGTAAACGTCGCTCTCCGCGCGGAAGTCGAACGCGCGGTAGACATTGGTCAGCACGCCGGTGATAACTGACCGCGTCGCGTCATCTTTCAGCCGCACCTGGGCACCCAGCCACCAGCCGCCCATCGTGACCGCGATACCGACACCGGTCAGGATGCCGATGCCGGCGAGTTGGTTCGTCGGTGCCATCGCCGAGCGCACGAACCACAACATCAGCAATGCGCTAATCAATAGCAGCCCCCAACGGCCGTAGTAGAGGAACTGCGCGACGGCGCTTGGCGGTGAGGTGACTTCTGCGAGCTGCGGCATCACCGGGATACGAATGAAGTTCTGCCATTCCAGCAGGTCGTAATCGGGCTCCAGGAACTGCGGCAGTGGCCCGGTTGGGTCCACCGCCGACACCGGCACCATCTGTGTCCGTTCGTCCCACAGGTCCCAGCGCATCGTCGCTTTATCCGGGAAAGACTCGTGCGGGTAGATGAACTTCACGCCCATGATCGCGGCGTTTACGTCCAATTCTTCCGGCGGATCGATCACGCGGCTGGTGCGCAATGTGCGCTCCAGGAAATCCGCGCGCACCATGGCCGGCTCGGCCGGCTTGCCGTCGATCGTCACCGGGTGATGCTGGCTCAGGAAGTCGATGATCTTCTGGCGCACGTCCGCCTGCATCTCCACCGGGATGGTGTTGCGGCCTTCCAGCCCTAGGTCCACGTAGCGCTGGATGTCCTTCGGCCGGACGATGATTTCCTTGCGCACCTCGTAGGGTTCCACGTAGATGAAGCCCGTCATCGGCGCGTAGTACTGGCGGCGCAGCGCGCGGGTCTCGAAGGCGCTGTACCACGGGTCGCCCCAGTCGAGCTTCAGCACCTGGCTCGCGGTCATGTAGCGGAAGTCGTTCACCGCGATGCCTTCGTGGTACACCACGAAGCCGACAGACGCTGCGGCTGGCAGCGCCAGGCCGAACTCGATTTGCGCCGGCGGCTCGTCCAGCATCCACAGGAAGGTGGCATTGATGACGATCTCCGGCTCCTCGCCGGGCGGCAGGGGTTCACCGGTGATCTCGTCCCGCCGCACGCGGTCGGCCGGACCAATGCGCAGCAGCTCCCCGTCCAGCGCGTTGCCACCCGCGAAGATCACGAACTCGCTGTCGAGAAAACGCGCGATGCGCGCAGCCATCGGTTCCGCGTCGAAGCCCAGCTTCTGGTGGATGTCGTCCGGCAGCAGGCTGCGAAAGGCGCCGAGATCCGCGAGCCCGATTTCCAGTTCCAGGCGTACCGACGTTTTCTCGACATAGAGCTCTGCAATGGTCGACGCGAACATCGCCTGCGTGCGGATGATGGCGTCGCCCGAAGCGGCCAGCGGCAGGAGGCCCACGATCAGCAGGGGCAGGATCTTTGTCTTATAGGTCATCGGCTCCAGGCAACGTTGGTGATTCGTCCTAGCAACGGGGACAGTTTACTTATCTCCCCCGCAGAGCAGGCTTTGACGTTCCGACTTTACGGGAGATAAGTAAACTGTCCCCGGAAGTCAGGCCAGCAGGATCCAGCGGAACAGTTCGTCGCCCCAGGCCGTGGCGAGCGCCGTCAGCAATCCGGCGAGCATCAGGCTCGCGACCAGCACCAGCAGGATCTCGGCGCCGAGAATCGCGGCCACGCGGCCCGGCGCGGCGCCGATGCGCGTCATTGTAGTGATTTCGGCGCGCCGCAGGCGGATGGACAGCAGGAAGACCAGCGCAATCGTGGCCAGCGTTGCCAGGCCCACCAGCGCGACCGCTGCCAGCACGTACTGGCGCACGGTGAATACCGTGGCCAGCAGCTCGTCCATCACGGCCACCGGCCGCGCGATGCGGACCGGTGCATCCGGTTCCTGGTAACGGCCTTCCAGCAAGACACCGGACTTCTGGTCGACGGGCACCGTGATGATCGCCGAGGCCGGGAACGTGGCGATGTCGCCGTGGAAATGAAACTCCCCCAGGTTTTCCGCGGTGATTTCCCGGTACTGCGCCACGGCTGCGTTCGCGACGATGTTTTCGCCATCGCGTTTCAGCACCGACCCGGATGCTTCCGGCTGGCCGAGGTCTTCGTGGCCGTGACCGATGCCGCCAATGATCCAGGCAGTGCGCATGTCCACGAACACGGCCTGGTCGTCGGGTGTGCCGGTCGGCGCCAGCACGCCGACCACGTTGAGCCTGATCGGGTAGGTACCCGTCACGTCGAACACGGTTTCCGGCGCGGTCACAACCCCGTCCCCGGGCCCGGCTTGCAGGGCCTGTGCCGCCGCAGCGCCCAGCACCGCTTCGCCGGAAATCGCCGCCGGCCTGCCGGCCGCAATGCGCAGCTGCCGGAAGGTGAAGTAGTCTGGACTGGTGCCGACCACCGGCTGGCCCGCGACCCGGTGGCCGAGGTGCAGCGGTATCGCGGTGGCAAGCCCGCTCGCAGTGACGTCGGCGGTCACGCCATATTCGAGCGTAGCCGGCGGTTCGCTGTCGAAGTACAACGCACCCAGCACCAGTTCCAGCGGGCTGCCCGGCGCGCCGAGCAACAACGGCGTTTCAATGGCGCGCGCCCGCAGGCGTTCCGAACTTCTGTCCAGCACCAGCTCCAGCGCCAGCGGCAGGAACAGGATTACGGTGATGGCGGCAATCAGGATGCCGGTCTTCCAGCGGTTGAACACCAGGTAGCGCCAGGCGAGGTACAGCACGTGGTTCACGTGGGGTCGCCCGCGTGGAAGTCCCGCATGTCCAGCACCCGGTCGAAGGGCTTGAGCAGGTCGTGGTCGTGGGTCACCATCACCAGCGTGGCGCCGTGGTTCGCGACCTGTTCCAGCAGCAAAGCGAGCACGCGCTGCTTGTTTTCCGGGTCGAGATTGCCGGTGGGTTCATCGGCCAGGATCAGGCCGGGTGCGGTGATCAGTGCGCGGCAGATCGCGGCGCGCTGCCGTTCGCCCTGCGAGAGCTGTTCCGGGAGCCGGTCGAGCCGGGCCGCGATGCCCGTCTCTGCCGCCAGCTTTTCCACGCGCGTATCCGGGTCGCCGGGTCGTTGCAGTGTGGGGCCCAGCCGGTACGGCAGCAGGATGTTGTCGCGCACCGTCAGGTATTCGAGCAGTTCGAAGGCCTGGAAGATCAGCCCGATCTGGCAGATCCGAAAATCGCGTAACGAGGCATCTGAAAAATCGGCCAGCAAATTACCCGCCACGGTAATCGCACCGGCGCGCGGGTTTCGAATTCCCGCGATGAGATCCAGCAGCGTGGTCTTGCCCGACCCGCTGGCGCCGACCACCGCCACCCGCTCGCCCGCGCGCACCTCCAGGGCCGAAACCTGGAGTCGGAAGCCCCCGCGTGGATAGCGGAAGTCGAGTTGACGAATGCTGATCAACGAAACGAGTGTTCTTGTTATTGGAGCTTGCGGTCGATCTTAATCGGGCGCCGTTACGATCACCTGGCCACTGACATGCAGCCGGCGACGCACCAGGTCGATGTCACGGCGGAGTTTATAGACATCGTCGGTGTAGCTGCGCGGGACTGCAAGCTCGGCGACTTCCTGGTCGATGGATTCGAGCCGTTCCAGTCGCTGCTTCAGGTCGCCTTCGTCCGCCAGTGCCCTTTGCGCGGGATCCAGGGTATCCAGCTCGTCGTACATGTTGAGCAGGCGCCGGCGTACGCGCCAGCGAAATGCGGGTGGCACCAGCTTGAACACCGGAATCGCGAGGCCGATCAGCGGCAACAGCAGCACCCACAGCCGGTCCACCAGCGTCGCCGCCCAGAACGGCAGGTAGCGCAGCAGGAAGGGCGGACCGAATTCGTAGTGCCGTTCTGCCTCCGGGCTCAGCGGCAGGTCGATGAAGCGCGGCGCCGGAAAATCGCCCGGGTCACTCAGCAGGCTGCTGCCACCGTGGATCTCCGTGGCTGCGACCAGCAGCAGGTCGATCAGCGCCGGGTGCAGCGCCTGGTTCGCGGCGAGCATGGCGGTGGGCGCGGTGGCGTGGATGTCTCGATCCGGTACGTTCGCGTCCAGGTCCAGTATCCCTTCCGGCAACAGCACCGGTGACAGGAAGCGATACACGCGTGCATAGGCCGGTGTGCGTTCGAAATCGTAGAGCGTGACGCCCGGTGCCGCACTCAGCTGGCGCACGACGCTGGATTCCGGTGCCGCGACCAGGAACGCGGCGTCGAGGTTACCGCGGGCAAACGCGGTGGCGGCCTCCACGCCGCCCAGTTCCGACAGCTCGGCGTTGCGCTCATTCACACCGTTGGCGGCGAGCAGTGTCAGCGCGACAGCGCGGGTACCGCTACCCTCGGCGCCCACATTGATGCGCGCGCCGGCCAGGTCGCCGATGTCGTCGATGTTCAAGCCCTCGCGAAGGAACAGCAACAGCGGTTCCAGGTACAGCGAGCCCAGCGCCAGCACGTTGTCGGTGGGCTGCACGTCCTTCAGACCGCTCTGTACGAAGGCGATGTCTGCGTCGCCGGCGTCCAGCAGCGCGAGATTTTCGACTGAGCCGGCGGTCGACTTCAGCTCCACGGTGATGCCGTCGCGCGCCAGAACTTCGGCGTAGCGCTTGCCGAAACGTTCGTAAGCACCGCCCGGCTGGCCCGTTGCCATTGCGATACGGCTCGGCGGCGGCGGACCCACGAACTGGTAGGCCGCGACCGTGGCCGCAACAATGACCAGGATACCGAGGCCCCACGTGCCGCCGATGTCCCTGATGCCTTGCCAGGCGCGCTTCAGGCCCCGGCTCATGTCACGTCCCGGTGACGCGCTTGCCGGCCGCGACGGTCCTGGTGGTGAATTGCGCGCGGCGCCATTACTAGCTGACCGGCTGGGGCTGTTTCGACGCGGCCAGTCGCTGGCCCAGCCATGCGCCGAGGATTGCACCGGCGAAGGACCCGACGGAAACCATCGGGTGCTGTTCCAGGATCAGGCTGATGATGGACTGCTCGCGCATCTGTGCGACCACCACGTAGGTGAGCGTCGAGAAGCCCAGGTTTAGCGCCACCGCGATCCAGATGAAGTTGCGTTTCGCCAGGTAGCCGCCCACCAGCATGCCGCAGAACATGGCCACGAACGCGTGCATGTAGCTCAGGCCGATGGGCTTGAGCAGGAAATTTCCGGCCGCATCCGTTGCGAGGTAGACCACGATGGCGGCGAGTACGGCTTTCCACATCGGTCGTTGTTTGTGTGGCTGCTAGCGCTCGACGTCCCGGCCGCTGATCAGATCCTCGAGCGACGGTGGTGCGTGACCCTTGCCAATGCGCCCGTCGTCCAGCCGCTCGATGTAGTTGTGATAGGCGAGCATCGCCTGGCGGCCCAGCAGCCACATGATCGGCAGGTTCGCGAACAGCATCACGCCGGTGCCGATGCCGGTCAGATTGTCGAGCTGCGCATCGGTCTTCAGGAAGCCCGCGGTGGCGACGATGCAGAGAAGGCAGAACACGAGCTTGTAGACCATCACGGAACGCTCGCCGGCGAGGAAGACGGACCCCTGCTCGCCGTAATAGCTCCACGAGATCATCGTGGAGATTGCGAACAGCCACGATGCAATGGTCACGAGCCATTTGCCGAGACCGGGTGTGACGGAGTCGAAGGCGCGCGCGGTGAGCGTCGCGCCGACCAGCGACTCGTAAACCAGCGTGCGCGTTTCCGGCTGTTGCGGACCTTCGAAGGGCGTCCAGACGATGCTCAACGCACCGTTCGCATCCAGCTCCGCGGTGCCCGGAATCCGGTGCAGCTCGGTCTTCGACTGCTTGTTCGGGTGGGCGCTGACGATGATGAAGAACTGGCCGCCCTCGGCCCAGCTGTCCGCCGGCAGCGGGCTGTCGGCCAGCTGCCACACGCCGTCGCCCGCGGCGCTGACCGCCGGCGGTTCCGCCAGTTCCAGGGCGGCGTCGCGGTTCCACACGCCGGTGCTCATGATGACCAGCGCGGTCAGCGTGCAGACCACGATAGTGTCGATGAACGGTTCCAGTCCCGCGACCACCGCCTCGCGCACCGGTTCGCTGGTCTTTGCCGCCGAGTGTGCGATGGGCGACGAACCCTGGCCCACCTCGTTGGAAAACAGCGCGCGCTTCATGCCGAACAGGAAGGCATAACCTGCCGCACCGCCGATGAATGCGCCGGTGGCTTCGGCAGGCACGAACGCCGATTTCACGATCAGCGTGAACATCGCCGGAACCAGGTCGATGTTCATGGCCAGCACGTACGAGCCGGCCACCAGGTACAGGATCAGCATGATCGGCACCAGGCGCCCGGCCACCGCGCCGATGCGCTTGATGCCGCCGATGATCACCATGCCCACCAGGATGGCCAGCACGATGCCCGTCAGGATGCTCGGCACCCCGAAATAGTGCTCGGTGATTTCGCCGACGTTCCATGACTGGAACATGTTGCCGGCCGTCATGGTCGAGATCAGCAGCGTGACGCAGAAAATCGAGCCGATCGCCTTGCCCACCTTCGCCCAGCCCGGCCCGTGCCGGGCGAGTGACTTGCTGATCACCCACATGGGCCCGCCGTGCGGATTATCCGGGTCCTCGGTGTTGCGGTAGAGCATCGACAGCGTGACTTCGGTGAGCTTCAGCGCCATACCGATGGCGCCCACCACCCACATCCAGAACACTGCGCCCGGTCCGCCCAGCGAAATCGCCATGGCCACGCCGCCGATGTTGCCCAGGCCCACCGTGGCGGACAGCGCGGCGGACAGGGCCTGGAAGTGGTTGATCGCGCCCGGGTCGTCCGGGTTGTCGTACCGACCGCGCAGTACCGTAACCCCGTGGGTCAGGGCGCGGTACTGAGAGAACCCGCTCCAGATCGTGAACAGCACGCCGGTGCCGAGAATGATGAACAGCACCGAGTCGTGCCACAGCAGGCTGTTCGCGTCGATCAGGAAGCGGTTGAAAGCATCCATGCCTAGCGTTCGACGATTGCGGTCACGCCCATGCCGCCGGCGGTGCACACGGAGATCAGTCCGCGCCCGCCGCCACGCTGGTCGAGCATTTTCGCCAGCCCGCCGAGGATGCGCGCGCCGGTGGCCGCGAAGGGGTGGCCGATGGCCAGGCTGCCACCTTTCGTGTTCAGCTTCGCGCGGTCTAGCGGGCCGAGCGGCGTGGTGCGCCCGAGCCGCTCACGGCAGAAGTCCGCGTCTTCCCACGCGGCCAGTGTCGCCAGCGTCTGCGCGGCAAAGGCCTCGTGAATCTCGAACAGGTCGAAGTCCGCGAATGTGAGGTTGGCTGCGTTCAGCATGTTCGATACCGCGAAGGCCGGTGCCATCAGCAGCCCGTCGCGCTTTACGAAGTCGACGGCCGCCGCCTGCCCGAAACTCAGGTACGCGAGCACGGGCAAATCGTGTTCGCGGGCCCAGTCCTCGGACGCGAGCAGCACGGACGCTGCGCCGTCCGTGAGCGGTGTGCTGTTGCCGGCGGTCATCGTGCCGTTTTCCGTGCGATCGAACACCGTTCTGAGCTTCGCGAGTTTCTCGACCGACGTGTCGGCGCGAATGTTGTTGTCTCTATCCGCACCGGCAAAGGGCACGACGAGGTCCGAATAGAAGCCTGCTTCCCACGCGGCGGCGGCATGGTGGTGGCTGTGATACGCAAGTTCATCCTGCGCCTCGCGGGTGACGCCCCATTCCTTCGCCGTGAGTTCCGTGCTCTCACCCATGCTGAGCCCGGTGCGCGGTTCCACCACCCCGGGGAAGGCGGGCTTGAAGTGACGCGGTCGCAGGCCGAGCCACGGTTTCAGCTTGTCGCCCAGGCTGCGGCCCCGCGCACTGCGCAGCAGGATCTTGCGAAACCCGTCGCTGTACACGACGGGCGCGTCGCTGATCGAGTCCACCCCGGCGGCGATGCCGGCATCGATCTGCCCCAGCGCAATCTTGTTGCCGATCAGGATCGCGGCTTCCAGGCTCGTACCACACGCGCGCTGCAGGTCGAAGGCCGGCGTTTCCGGCGACAGCCCGCTGTCGAGCACGCATTCCCTGGCCAGGTTCCAGTCGCGCGAGTGCTTGATCACCGCGCCGAGCGACACGTCACCCAGGCGCACGCCCTCCAGCCGGTAGGTCTTGACCAGCGCCTGCAGCGCTGCCGTCATCATGTCCTGGTTCGAGGACTCCGCGTAGTTGGTATTCGCGCGCAGGAACGGGATGCGCTTGCTGCCGACGATCGCAACCCGCCGGGTGGGCTGGTAATGCATAGGGACTCCGTTGTTGCTACTGGCCGAAGGACACGCCTTCGTTGGCCAGGTAAGCCTCTTCGGCTTCGGTGTTCTCGCGGCCGAGCACCCTGTTTCGATGCGGGAAGCGGCCGAACTGCTCGACGATGTCGCGGTGTAGCTCCGCAAACTGGGCGGTGGTCATAAACGTTTCGCGCTGCGTCTCTGACACTTTATTGGCCAGGGCCCGGTAGATAGAGACGGACTTGTCCTGCAGTTTGCTCGACTCGGCGTGCTGCAGCGGCATGAAGAAGAAGATCTGTTCCTCCGGCCGCAGCTTCTTGTAGGCGCGATTCACGATGCCGTCCACGCAGAACTTCAGGGCCTGGCCGTCACGGGAAAAGGCTTCGGCTGTGCCGCGATGGATATTGCGGCGAAACTGGTCGATGAGAATGATCAGCGCAAGGCGCCCGCGCGGTTCGTCGGCCCAATGGTCCAGCTTGCCATTTGAGGCTTGCGCCACGAGCGTGCCAAAACGTTCGCCGATCTCGTCGTCGAGCCGGGCGTCGTTGCCGAACCAGCGGTCCATGCGCGCATCGATGTGGGGGGCGTCCTGCTCGCAGCCGTCGAACCAGAAGCTCAGGACGTCCTCGTACTCTGCCGCACTCATAGCGCAATAATGGCACGAAGCCGCCTGCCGGTCAGGCTTTGCACCCGTTGCCAGTGGCCGGGTGTGGCGTTGAGTCGTGCCGGGGCGCTGACTTATAATCTCCGGTTCTGGGCCGTCTGGGTGGACCTCGAGAGTTCTCGCTTAAAACCCAGAAGAAACAACCGTTTAGGGTAGACCTCTCGATCATGCGGCGGCGAAAGCCGGGCGCAAGCCGTAAGGCCGCTTTCGTCGAGGGGCTGTCAGACAGCAGCTTCACGCACCAGCGCCGGCGACCTTCGACCGCCGGTGAGCGGTCCCTGCGCCGTTAGCAGAATGGCGCCACGGCAGCGGTGAGGAAGAGATAAAAAGATATGACTGGTAACGCGCACGGATTTCCGAAGCCCCATGGCCTGTACTCGCCCGACCAGGAGCGAGACAGCTGCGGCGTGGGCTTTGTCGCCCACGTGAAGGGCGAGCGCAGTCACCAGATCGTAAAAGATGCCGAACACCTGCTGTGCCGCATGGACCATCGCGGTGCGCGCGGTGCCGAGCGCAACACCGGCGACGGCGCCGGCATCCTGACCGCACTGCCCCACGAATTTCTGGCCCGCGTGGCCCGCGAGGAGCTGTCGGCAATCCTGCCGCCGCCCGGTCGCTTCGGCGCCGGCATCGTGTTTCTGCCCAAGGCCGACGCGGAACGCCAGCGCTGCAAGGATGCGGTCGCGGCAATCTGTGCAGAAGAAGGCCAGCAGCTGGTCGGTTGGCGTGACGTGCCGGTAGATCCGGTCGGCGCCGATCTCGGCCCGACTGCCGCCTCTGCGGCACCGCGCATCCAGCAGCTGTTCATCGCGGCCACCGACGGAATCGAGGGCGATGCCTTCGAACGCAAGCTCTACCAGATTCGCAAGCGCGCGAGTCACCTGCTGCGCAACGACCCCGAGCTGCAGGAGGCGCTGAATTTCTACATCTGCAGCCTGTCGACCAAGGTCATTATTTACAAGGGCATGCTGACCCCGGACCAGCTGCGCACCTTCTATCCGGACCTGCAGTGCGAGGACTACACCACGCATCTTGCGATGGTGCATTCGCGTTTTTCGACCAACACCTTCCCGAGCTGGGACCGGGCGCAGCCGCTGCGTTTCATGTCCCACAACGGCGAGATCAACACCCTGCGCGGCAACAGCAACTGGATGGCCGCCCGCGAGGGGGTGGTGAACTCCCCGCTCTTCGGTGACTCGGTGCAGTCGCTGTTCCCGGTGGTCGAGCCGGAAACCTCGGACTCCGGCGCGTTCGACAACGTGCTCGAGTTCTTGCTCATGAGCGGTCGCACGTTGCAGGCCTCGGTGATGATGATGATCCCGGAGGCCTGGCAGAAGCACGAGCTGATGGCCCCGGAGAAACGCGCTTTTTACGAGTTCCACTCCGCGAAGATGGAGCCGTGGGATGGCCCCGCATCCATCGCGTTCACCGACGGGCGCTACATCGGCGCGGTGCTCGACCGCAACGGCCTGCGACCGAGCCGTTATTACCTGACCAAAGATGATCGGGTGATCATGGCCAGCGAGGTGGGCGTGATCCCGGTCGACCCGGCGAACGTGAAGCTAAAGGGCCGGCTGGAGCCGGGCCGCATGTTCCTGATCGACTTCGAGAAGGGCCAGCTGGTGCCGGACGAAGACCTGAAACAGGAATTCGCCGCCCGGCGTCCCTACTGGGACTGGCTGGAGGCCCAGCGCATCACGCTGAGCGATCTCGAGCCCGTGCGGCCGCCGGAACCGCTGCCGGAGGGCCAGCTGCTGTCGCACATGCGGGCCTTTGGCTACACCTCGGAGACCATGCAGTTCATGTTGCTGCCGCTGATTCGCGAACTGCGCGACCCGGTGGGCTCCATGGGCAACGATTCCACGCTGGCCTGTCTCAGCGACCGGCCGCGCATGATCTACGACTACTTCAAGCAGCTGTTCGCCCAGGTCACCAACCCGCCCATCGACTCCATCCGGGAAGAGATCATCATGTCCCTGGAGTGCTACATAGGGCCCGAGGGCAACCTGCTCGAAACCAGCGAGACGGATGCGCACCGGCTGCGGCTGCGCCACCCGGTGCTGACGAACGAGGAGATAGCCGCGCTGAAGGCGATGGACCATCGCGGCTGGCGTACCCGGACCATCGATATCACTTACGAGCGGTCGACGATTCCCGGCGGCCTGACCGCCGCGCTCGAACGCATCTGCGCGGAAGCGGAACAGGCCATCGATGAGGGCGACAGCCTGGTCGTGCTGTCCGACCGCGCCATCGCCCACGACCGCGTCGCAATGAGTTCGCTGCTCGCCTGCGGTGCGGTGCACCATCACCTGGTGCGCCAGGCGAAGCGCACGCGCATCGGCATTCTGCTGGAAAGCGGCGAAGCGCGCGAAGTCCACCAACACTGCCTGCTGGTGGGCTACGGTGCCGACGGCATCAATCCGTACCTGGCCTTCGAGGCCCTGTGGCAGGCGCGCCGCGACGGGCTCGTCGATGCGAAAGACGGGGAGGACGATGCCGCCATCGTCGAGAATTACCGCAAGGGCGTGGCCAAGGGGATGCTGAAGGTGATGGCCAAGATGGGCATCTCGACACTGCAGTCCTACAAGGGGGCGCAGATCTTCGAGGCGCTCGGCCTGGCTGGCCCGATCATCGACCGTTGCTTTGCCGGTACCGCGAGCCGCCTGCAGGGCGTGGATTTCGACGTGCTGGAAGAAGAGCAGCTGCGTCGCCATGCGCTGGGCTTCGACGACGAGGTGGTCGGCCTGACGAACCCCGGTGAGTTCCACTGGCGCAGTGCCGGCGAGCGCCACGCGTGGTCGCCGCAAGTGATCTCGGCGCTGCAGATTGCCGCGCGCGAGAACTCGGCGGAGGCTTACGAACGTTTCGCGGCCGAAGCGAACGCCACCGCGCGCAACAGCTGCACGCTGCGCGGCCTGTTGTGCTTCACGGGCGGCGCGCCCATTCCGCTGCAGGAAGTGGAGCCCGCCAGCGAAATCGTGAAGCGCTTCTGTACCGGTGCGATGAGCTACGGCTCGATCTCCGCCGAGTCGCACGAAACCCTGGCCGTGGCGATGAACCGCCTCGGCGGCAAGAGCAACACCGGCGAAGGCGGCGAAGACCCGGCGCGCTTCGAGCGGCTGCCGTCGGGTGACTCGCGCCGCTCGGCCATCAAGCAGATTGCGTCGGGCCGTTTTGGTGTCACCGCGTGGTACCTGGCGAACGCCGACGAGTTGCAGATCAAGATGGCGCAGGGTGCCAAGCCCGGTGAAGGCGGCGAACTGCCCGGGCGCAAGGTGGACGAGATCATCGCGCGCACGCGCTATTCGACTCCGGGTGTCGGGTTGATCAGCCCGCCGCCGCACCATGACATCTATTCCATCGAGGATCTCGCGCAGCTGATCCACGACCTGAAGAATTCGAACCCGGCGGCGCGCGTCAGCGTGAAGCTCGTGTCCGAGGTGGGCGTGGGCACCATCGCCACGGGCGTGGCGAAGGCGCACAGTGACCACATCCTGATTTCCGGCGATTCCGGCGGCACGGGCGCGTCACCGCTGACCAGCATCAAGCACGCTGGGCTGCCGTGGGAGCTCGGCATCGCGGAGACCCACCAGACGCTCGTGATGAACGACCTGCGCAGCCGCGTGGTGTTGCAGACCGACGGCGGTCTGAAGACCGGTCGGGACGTGGTAATTGCTGCGTTGCTGGGTGCCGAGGAATACGGTTTCTCGACCGGCCCGCTGATCGCGCTCGGCTGCATCATGATGCGCAAGTGCCACCTGAATACCTGCCCGGTCGGCATCGCGACCCAGGACCCGGTGTTGCGCAAGAAGTTCGCGGGCAAGCCGAAGCACGTCGTGAACTACCTGTTCATGGTGGCCGAGGAAGCGCGAAAGATCATGGCGCAACTCGGCTTCCGGCGGATCGTCGACATGATTGGCCGCACCGACGTGCTCGACAAGAGCGATGCGGTGGACCACTGGAAAGCCGACGGCCTGGATCTCGCACCGATACTCGCGCAAGCACAGAAGCCGCACCCGAATGCCGAGGTGCACTGCACTCGTGAACAGGACCACGGGCTGCAGCTGGCCCTGGACAACCGGTTGATTGCGCTGGCGCGCCCAGCCATCGAGCGTGGCGACCGCGTGCGCAGCGAACTGCTGATCGTGAACACGAACCGCACCGTTGGCACCATGCTCAGCAACCGCGTGGTCAACGCCTGGGGCGAACGCGGCCTGGAGCCCGACACCATTCACTTCAAGCTGAGCGGTTCGGCAGGGCAGAGTTTCGGCGCCTTCATGTGTCGCGGCATCACGCTGGAACTCGAGGGCGACAGCAACGACTACGTGGGCAAAGGCCTGTCGGGCGGGCGGATCATCGTGTACCCGCCGCACGAGAGCGATTTCGCCAGCGAAGACAACATACTGATCGGCAACGTGGCGCTGTACGGCGCCACCGGTGGCCGGGCCTTTTTCCGTGGCCGTGCGGCCGAGCGCTTCTGTGTGCGCAACAGCGGTGCGAAGGCGGTGGTGGAAGGGGTCGGCGATCACGGCTGCGAATACATGACCGGTGGCCGCGCGGTAATCCTCGGCCCCACCGGGCGCAACTTCGCGGCCGGCATGTCCGGCGGTGTGGCCTACGTGTGGGATGTGAACGGTGATTTCACCGCGCACTGCAATCCCGGCATGGTCGATCTCGACCCGGTGGAAGACGATGAGGACGTGTTCGAACTGCGCGAGCTGATCGAACTGCATCGCGAGTTCACCGGCTCTACCATCGCGGCGCGGATTCTCGATGCCTGGCCCGACGTCCTGTCGCAGTTCGTGAAGGTGATGCCCACGGACTACAAGCGCGTGCTGGCCGAGCGCCGCAAGCACGATGAAGAGATGGAAGCCACGATTCACGAGAATCAGACCGGCGTGTTTCCGTCAATCCAGTCGGGGAGCTGAGCATGGGTAAGCCGACCGGGTTCATGGAATTTCCGCGCAGGACCGTGCCGTACCGCGATGCGGACGAACGGTTGCGGGACTTCGCCGAGATCTACACGCCGCCGGACGAGGCCGCCTTGAAGCGCCAGGCTTCACGCTGCATGGATTGCGGTGTGCCGTTCTGCCAGTCGGACGAAGGCTGCCCGATCGACAACCTGATTCCGGAATGGAACGACCTGGTCTACCAGGGCCGCTGGCGCGATGCACTGGACCGCCTGCACCGCACCAACAATTTCCCGGAATTCACCGGCCGCACCTGCCCCGCGCCGTGCGAAGGCGCCTGCGTGCTGGGCATCACGGACCCCGCCGTCACGATCAAGAACATCGAGAACGCCATCATCGATCGGGGCTACGAAGAAGGCTGGGTGCAGCACGAAAAGCCCGCGACACGCTCCGGCCACAAGGTCGCGATCATCGGTTCCGGTCCGGCGGGACTCGCCGCGGCCGACCAGCTCAACAAGGCCGGGCACCTGGTCACGGTTTACGAGCGCGCCGACCGCATCGGCGGTTTGCTGATGTATGGCATTCCAAACATGAAGCTCGACAAGAGCTACGTGGACCGGCGCGTGGCACTGATGGCTGACGCCGGCATCGAGTTCAAGACCAATGTGGATGTCGGCAACAATGTAGATGCGAAGCAGCTGTTGGCAGAGCACGACGCGGTGCTGCTGGCCACGGGTGCGACGCGGCCGCGCGACCTGCCGGTGCCGGGCCGCGAGCTGGCCGGCGTGCACTTCGCGATGGATTTCCTGACGGCGAACACGCAAAGCCTGCTGAACAGCAATCTGGAAGACGGCGATTACATCAGCGCGAAAGACAAGAACGTGGTGGTGATCGGTGGTGGCGACACCGGCACCGACTGCATCGGCACGTCACTGCGCCACGGCTGCAAGAGCCTGGTGAACCTGGAGCTGCTGGACAAACCGCCGGCGGAGCGGGCGCCTGGCAACCCGTGGCCGATGTGGCCGAAGATTTTCCGCACCGACTACGGTCACGAAGAAGCCGATGTGCGTTTCGGGGCTGATCCCCGGCGTTACACGACCGTGACCAAGCGTTTCGTCGACGACGGCAACGGACAGGTTGAGGGCGTGGAAACCATCCAGGTGGAATGGCGCCAGGGTGCGGATGGCCGCATGCAGATGACCGAGTTACCCGGCACCGAACAGACCATCGAGGCCGAACTGGTGCTGCTGGCGATGGGCTTCCTGGGTCCGGAGACCTACCTGTCGGAAGCACTGGCTGTCGAACTGGACGACCGGACGAACTACAAAGCCCAGCACGGACCCTTCGCCACGAGCCTACAGGGCGTGTTCGCTGCCGGTGACTGCCGCCGCGGCCAGTCCCTGGTGGTCTGGGGCATCAACGAAGGCCGCGGTGCTGCCCGCGCCATCGACCAGTTCCTGTGCGGTGCGAGTGAACTGCCCGCGCCGGGCATAACCCTGGGCGCGGCAACGGGTTAGAGTCGCTCGATCACCGCGTCGGCGAATTCGCTGGTGTTCAGACTGCCGCCGAGGTCTCGTGTCCTCTGCCCGTCCGTCAACGCCGCATCGTAGGCAGTCTTGATGCGTTGCGCGGCCTGGCGCAGCTGCTCGTCACCGTGCTTGTCGGCAAGGTAGTTCAGCATCATCACGGCCGACATCAGCAACGCGAGCGGGTTGGCCAGGTTCTGGCCCGCGATGTCGGGCGCGGAGCCGTGTACTGCTTCGAAAATCGCGCGCTCGTCACCGAAGTTGGCTCCCGGCACCACACCCAGGCCGCCCACGAGGCCGGCGCACAGGTCGCTGACCACGTCGCCGTAGAGATTCTCCAACAGCAGCATGTCGAACTGGCTGGGGTCCTGCACCAGGCGCATGCAGGCCGCGTCGATGATCTTGGTGTCGTACTCGATGTCAGGGTAGTCGGCATGTACGGACTCGGCACAGCGCAGGAACATGCCGTCCGTCAGCTTCATGATATTCGCTTTGTGGAAAACAGTGACTTTCTTGCGCCCTCGCTGGCGAGCGTAGTCGAAGGCCCAGCGTGCAATGCGCGTGCAGCCCTTCTCGGTCGCGACCTTCATGCTGGTGACCACGCCGGGCGTGATTTCATTCTCTACGCCGCTGTACAAACTCTCCGTATTCTCCCTGATCACGACGATGTCGACGTCCTTGAAGGGCGTTTCGACGCCGGGCATGTTGCGCACCGGCCGCACGGCGGCATAGAGGTCGAAGGCCTTGCGCAGCTGCACGTTGACGGAGCGAAAACCCTTGCCGACCGGCGTGGTGCACGGGCCTTTCAGGGCGACCCCGTGTTCGCGGATTGCATCGAGCGTGGCTTCCGGCAGCACTTCGCCTACCGTATCCATTGCGGCAACGCCCGCCTGTTGCTCTACCCAGTCGAGTTCCGCACCCGTGGCTTCGAGCACGCGCAGGGTTGCGGCGGTAATTTCCGGGCCAATGCCGTCGCCCGGGATCAGGACGGCTGTAATGCTCATGGTGGCGGATTATAGCGGCAGGCTTCTCGGGAGATGCCGGCGATAACGGCTCGGCTCTGGCGTCCGCAGACGTTAGTGCAGTTCTGGCCTGAGCTGAGCGAGCTTCAGTAACCCAGCGACGCTCAGCACATCGGTGATGTCACCTTTCATGACCAGTTGCAGCGCATCGCGAAAGGGCAGGCGCCGAATCTGCAGGTCTTCGGTGTCGTCGAAATCCGGTTCGCCCTGCGTGAGCCCTTCCGCGACGTAGACCACGCCTATCTCGTCGGTGATGGAATTGCTGATATGGCTGTCCATGACCCGCTCCCAGCGTTCCGCTGTGAGCCCGGTTTCTTCCTTGAGTTCGCGTTTCGCACCGTCCAGCAGATCCGCATCGCGCGACACCCCACCCATCGGCACTTCCCATGAATAGATGTCCAGCGTGTAGCGGTACTGGCCCACCAGCCAGGTGTCGCCGTTATCCGAGACGGGAATGATCGCGCAAGCGATGTTCTTGAAACTGACCTTGCCGTAAATGCCGGGATCGCCCGAAGGTTTGATCACGTCTTCAGCCGTGACCCGGATCCATGGGTTGTCATAGACCTCGCGAATCTTCAGTGTCTGCCAGGGATTCTTGGTCTTGGTCATGGGCTGCGTTCCTCGAGGGGTGGCAAGGCAGCGCCGCCCGCCATCAAACGTTTGAACCAATAGTGCATGCCCAGCCCCCGGCCCGCCATGAACAGCGTGAAGGCGAGCCACAGCGCCTGGTTACCCAGGTCCGCAAACAGGTACCACGCCGGCAGAAACAGGCCGATCGTCGAACCCACCATCACTACCATCATCTCCCGGCTGCGGGTGATGCCCACGTAGACACCGTCGTAAAGGAAACTCCACACGGAAATTAGTGGCGAGACGATGAGCCAGGGCAGGTAGGTGCGCGCCGTGTCACGAACGGCGTCGATGCCGGTCAGCAGGTCGATCAGGCGGGTGCCGGCAATCAGATAGGCCAGCATAAACGCGGTGGCCAGCCCGACGGACCAGCGCAGCGTGCGCGCGACGGCACGCAACAGGCCGGCACGATCCCGGGCGCCCGCCGCCCGGCCCACCAGGGCCTCGGCCGCGTGGGCAATGCCGTCCAGTGCGTAGGCCAGCAACATCTGGAAGTTCATCAGCACCGCGTTGGCGGCCAGTACCGTGTCGCCCAGGCGCGCACCGCGGGCGGTGATGAAGGCGAATACGAACATCAGTGCCATCGTGCGCAGGAACAGGTTGCTGTTCACGTCCAGCAGGCGCGCGTAACGTCGTGGGTCGCCGAGGCGGACGGTGGACCAGTCGCCGGCGCGCGCCTGCAGTTCGTGGCGAACGAACAGCGATCCCATCGCGAGGCCGGCCAGCTCCGCGATCAGTGTCGCTGCGGCCACGCCCTCCACACGCCAGCCGAGGCCGACGACGAACCAGAGGTCCAGCACGATGTTCACGGAGTTGATGGTCAGCACCATCGCCAGCGGACCGCGCGCATTCTGCATGCCGAGCAGCCAGCCGATCAGCACGAAGTTCAGCAGGGAAGCCGGTGCGCTCCATACCCGGATCGCAAAATACAGGCGCGCCTGCTCCGCCACCTCCGGCCCGGGTGCGAGCAACTGCAGCGCGATGTCGATGATGGGGGCCTGCAGCACCACGATCAGGCCCGCGAGCAGGAGCGCGGCCAGCGCCGGCTGGCCAAGCGACTCGCGCACGCCGTCGTCGGACCCGGCGCCGAAGGCCTGCGCGGTCAGGCCGGTGGTGCCCATGCGCAGGAAGTTCAGGCCCATGAACAGGAAGGTGAAGATCGTGGCGCCAACGGCCACCGCGCCGAGATACCAGGCCTGCTCGAGATGACCCACCACGGCCGTGTCCACCATGCCCAGCAGCGGCGTGGTGACGGCCGACAGGATCATCGGTCCGGCGATACGCCAGATCGCGCGGTTGCTGTACGGGTCGGGGACGTCGGTGTCAGACACCGGTGGCTTGATTCAGTAGCGGATGCCAAGCCGGCGATAGAGGCTGGCCAGCACCCACAAAGGACCGATCATCAGGAACTGCAGGTCACGAAAGAATGCTGGCCGGCGGCCCTCGACCATGTGGCCATAGAACTGGCCCGCCCAGGCGAGCACGAACACGATGCCGGACGTCAGCCACAGGGGCCAGGTGAGCTGGTCAGCCCAGTTCACGATGACGACGGTGATCAGCACCATCGGCAGCATGCCCAGTGCCAGCGGTACGGACATGATCAGGTAGTACACGACGCTCGCCAGCAGGAAGGCCGTGGCCCAGTTCAGCGCGGGTGAAATTCGGGTGAATTCCTCCGGCACCGGGATACACCACATCAGGCCGATCAGGCTGACCACGATCAGGGGTACGCAGATTTTGTGCGCGCGCTGGTTCACCGGATGCTGGTGATCCTTCGCGTACTCGTCTAACCAGATATGGACGTGAGGCATGGCTATTCCCTTGACTCACGGTACCTACGCGGGCGCTGCGGCGTCAACTAAGTGTGCGGTTATACGTTTTATTAGGTTAAGACACCTGTTATAAGGCCCCGGGACATCAAGGAGGATTGCCCGATGACTGGCTATTTCAAAGAGTGCACGGCTGCTGCCGTCGCCATCGTTTTGCTCGTGCCTGCCTGCACCACGCTCGACCCCTACACCCGCGAAGAGAAGACCAGCAACGCGGCCAAGGGCGCTGCCATCGGGGCCGCATCCGGCGCGGTCATCGGCCTGATTTCCGGGGACGACTCGTCGGAGCGCAAGAAGCGCGCGCTGATTGGCGCCGGCCTCGGCGCACTGGCCGGCGGCGCCGTGGGCGCCTACATGGACCAGCAGGAACTCGAACTGCGGCAGGAACTCGAAGCCACCGGTGTCAGCGTGACGCGCATCGGCGACAACATCACGCTCAATATGCCCGGCAACGTCACCTTCGCGGTGGACAGCGCGGATATCAATGCGTCGTTCTATCCGGTGCTCCGCTCCGTCGCACTGGTGCTCAACAGATACAGCAAGACTTTCATCGAGGTGGCCGGGCACACGGACAACACCGGCACCGAGGCTTACAACCAGGCGCTGTCGGAACGCCGCGCCGAGAGCGTGGTAGCGTACATCACGACCTTTGAAGTGCGTTTCGACCGATTCATCATGGTGGGTGCCGGCGAGTTACGACCCATTGCGACCAACGACACGCCGGAGGGGCGCCAGCAGAACCGGCGCGTGGAGATCACGATTGTCCCGGTGACGGCCTGACGGCACGCAGGCGCGGGTCAGCGCAGACAACGCGGCAGCACGGGTAGTCGGGGCGGCGGCAACCGGCTCTGTGCGGCTGGACTCAGGCGGCCAAGCACGCGCGCAGCTTGCGCATGGCCTGGTTTTCGAGCTGGCGAATGCGCTCTGCAGACACACCGTAGCGGTCAGCCAGCACCTGCAGCGTGGTCTTGTCTTCGGCGAGCCAGCGCGACGCGAGAATGTCGCGACTGCGGTCGTCGAGTTCCGTCAGCGCTTCGGCGAGTTGCGCGTTGTGATGGTTCTGCCAGTCGTAGTCTTCGACCGTGACCGCGGGATCGGCATCGTCGCTTTCCAGGTAATGCGCGGGCGAGAAGGCCTCTTCATCATCGGCACCCGGCGCCGGATCGAAGGCCACATCGTAGCCGGACAGCCGCTGTTCCATGGCCGTGACTTCCTGCGGCGTCACGCCCAGGTCCCTGGCCACCGCTTCCGTCTCGCTGGCGCTCAGCCAGCCCAGGTGTTTCTTGGCCTTGCGCAAATTGAAAAAGAGTTTGCGCTGGGCCTTGGTGGTGGCGATTTTCACCAGGCGCCAGTTGCGCAGCACGTATTCGTGAATTTCGGCGCGAATCCAGTGCACCGCGAACGACACCAGGCGCACGCCCACGTCCGGGTCGAAGCGCTTCACCGCTTTCATCAGCCCGATGTTGCCTTCCTGGATCAGGTCACCCAGCGGCAGGCCGTAGCCGAGGTAACCGCGGGCAATGTGCACGACAAAGCGCAGCTGCGACATCACCAGTTCACGAGCCGCATCCAGGTCTTCGTCATCACGAAAACGGCGCGCCAGTGCCTGCTCTTCTTCGGCGCTCAGCATCGGCACCGAGTTGGCTGCCTGGATATAGGTCTCCAGGCTGCCGACGGGTCCGGCAAGTATCAGGTCGCGATTCAGCGGGGCTACGGCAGTCGTCATCGGGCGCACTCCTCCTTGGGACGCAATTTTAGCACTCGGGCATTTAGAGTGCTAAACGGCGCCTGAGTTCCGGACCGGAAACGAGAAAAAATATAATAAAAACAAACAGTTAAACTTTTGGCTGGATGGCTGCCAAGTGCCTGGCCACGGCCACCCAGGCGCCCGCCAGGCCGGCCAGCAGGCCGCCGCCCACCACGGCCAGGCTACTGGTGCCGTCCAGGCCCACCAGGCGGAAACTGCCGCCATACAGCATGCTCAGGCGGGCCACCGGCCCGCCCAGCAACGCGAGCCCGCCCGCCACCACGGCCAGCGCGAACAGGCCGCCCACCAGGCCATACCAGAATCCCGCGTACAGGAACGGTCGGCGCACGAAGGCGTCCGTCGCGCCGAGCAGTTTCGCCACCTCGATTTCCGCGCGCTGGTTTTCGATGTCGAGCCGGATCGTGTTGCCGACAATCACCACCACCGCACCCACCAGCAAGCCCGCCGCGAGCCAGATGCCGCGTCGGGTGAGGTCGAGCAGCGCGTTCAGTCGCGCGACCCAGTCGGTATCGAGTCGCACCTGGTCCACGATGTC
This sequence comes from Chromatiales bacterium, assembly GCA_020351875.1. Lineage (GTDB taxonomy): Bacteria > Pseudomonadota > Gammaproteobacteria > Steroidobacterales > J054. The sequence continues at coordinate 1,371,752 of CP070671.1, forward strand.
GCGCTTGCCGAGCTCGGCGGCCAGGCGTTCCAGGTTGGCCGCCGGCACCTCGGCCTTCGGTCGCACCACCAGCGTGTGCGGCAGCGGGTTTTTTTCCAGACCATCCAGAACGCCGGCAAAGCCACCCGAGTCGCGCAGTTCTTTAAGGGCCGCATCGGCCGTGACGAGTTCCACCGACTGGATGTCGACGACGTTTTCCAGTTCGTTGACCAGGGCCTGCGCGTTCGCCAGCTCGGCACCCGGCTGCAGGTACACGGAGAAGTCGCGCACGCTTTCCCAGCCACCCGCCAGGGCTTCGCCGTTGCGCACCAGGATGTTGAGTCCCGCCGGCAGCGCCAGCGACACGCCGATCACCGCGACGGTCAGCAGCGTACCGCCCGGGTGGGCGACGAGCCGGCCGACGGATGCTACGCAGTTCTGCGCGTGCCGGGTGAGCCACTGCCGCATGGCTTAGCCGCTCCCGCCGCTGACCCGGCCGTCGGCCAGCACCACGCGGCGGCCGCCCACCAGGTCGAGCAGGGCCAGGTCGTGCGTGGCAATCAGCATGGTCACACCCACCTGGTTCAGCCGCTTGAACACGGTCATGATCTCCAGCGACAGCGCCGGGTCGAGGTTGCCGGTGGGTTCATCGGCAATCAGCAGGCCGGGCCGGCTCACTACCGCGCGGGCAATGCCCACGCGCTGCTGCTCGCCGGTGGACAGGGACTCGGGTTTGGCCGACTCGCGCCCGAGCAGGCCTACCTGATCGAGCGCGGCGCGCACACGGCGCGCAATTTCACGCCGGGGCATGCCGGCAATGATCAGCGGCAGCGACACGTTCTCGAACACCGTGCGCTCGGGCAATAACTTGTGGTCCTGGAAGACCATGCCCAGGCTGCGCCGATGTTTCGGGATCGCCCGCGCGGGCAGGCGCCCGATGTTGCGCCCATCCACCAGCACCTGGCCGCGCGTCGGGCGCTCGATCAGCGCAATGAGTTTCAACAGCGTGGTCTTGCCGGCGCCTGAATGCCCCGTCAGGAACACCAGTTCGCCCGCCTCGACTTCCAGGTTCACTTCGCTAAGGCCGTCACGCCCGCCCGCGTAACGCTTGGTCACGTTGTCGAAACGAATCATGCCGATTCGATACCGGCTAGGGCCGCGGCAAACGCGTCCGCGTCGAACACGTCCATGTCCTCGGCCTGTTCGCCCACGCCGATGAAGCGAAACGGCACGTCGAGTTGCGCGGCGAGTGCTACCAGCACGCCGCCCTTCGCGCCCCCATCGAGCTTGGTCATCGTGATGCCAGTCAGCCCCACCGCGTTGTGAAACTCCACGGCCTGGCTGATCGCGTTCTGCCCCAGGCTCGAATCGAGGACCAGCATCTTCTCGTGCGGTGCGGCCGGGTCGAGCTTGCCGGCAATGCGCACCACCTTTTCCAGTTCCGCCATCAGCCCGGCCTTGTTCTGCAGCCGCCCGGCCGTGTCGGCGAGCAGCACGTCCGCCCCGCGCGCCCGGGCCGCTTCGCACGCGTCGTAGATCACGGCGGCCGGATCTGCGCCCGGCTGCTGCGCCACCACCGGCACGTCGTTGCGCTCGCCCCAGGCCTGCAGCTGTTCAATCGCGGCAGCGCGATAGGTGTCGCCGGCGGCCAGCATCACCGAGTAACCCTGGTCTTTCAGGCGCCTGGCCAGTTTGCCGATGGTGGTGGTCTTACCCGAACCGTTAACACCCACCACCAGGATCACGTAGGGCCGCGCGCTCGTGTCCACGGTCAGCGGCTGCGCGTGGTCTCGCAGCATGTCGGCCAGCACGTCGCGCAACAACGCGCGCACCTGGTCGTCGCTGTCGATGGCGGCTTTGCCCAGCTTTTTCCGCATTGCGGCCAGGATCCGGTCGGCGGCATCCAGGCCCACGTCGGCCATCAGCAGCTGGGTCTCCAGCTCTTCAGCCAGTTCGTCGTCGAGCTTGCGGCCGGCGAAGCCCAGCGTCAGGCCCAGGCCGCGACCGCGGTTCATGCGTTCGCGCAGCCGCTTGAAGAATCCGCCGCGCGGTTTTTGCTCGTCCCGATCGCTCATGGCGCGCATGGTAATGGAAAACACCGGCCACCTCGTCGTGTCCGTGCGGTGGCGATGGATGTTAGGAGACAATGCCGGCATGGCGGCCAGGAGCAGGCGAACGGCGCGCGCGGGCAGCGTGCGGATCATCGGCGGGCGCTGGCGCGGCCGCCGCCTTGCGGTGGCCGATGCCACCAGCACGCGGCCGACGCCGGACCGGGTTCGCGAAACCCTGTTCAACTGGCTCGCGCCCGTATTGCCGGGTGCGCGCTGTCTGGACCTGTATGCCGGGACCGGCGCGCTGGGTGTCGAGGCCCTGTCGCGTGGCGCCAGCAACGTGGTGTTTGTGGAACGCAATGCAACCGTCGCGAGGCAGATCGAAACCAGTCTCGATATGCTGGGCGCTGAAGGCGGGCACGTGGTCACGGCCGATGTCGAGGCATTCCTGAACGGCACGCCCGTCGCGAGCGACGTGGTCTTCCTGGACCCGCCCTACGGAACCGTGCTGGACAACTTGTGTACACTGCTTGAACAGGGCTGGCTGGCACCGCGGGCGCGGATCTACCTGGAGTGGAACCGCAAGCAGGCGCCACCGTCGTTGCCACCGAGCTGGCAGCTGTTGCGGGACAAGGCAGCGGGCCAGGTGCAATTCGGGTTGGCAGAGCGAGGTTGACAGCATGCCGACAGGCGCCATGTACCCGGGGACCTTTGACCCGATCACGAACGGGCACCACGAACTGATTCGCCGGGCTGCGCGCGTTTTCGATCACATCGTGGTCGCGGTGGCCGCCAGCCCGCACAAGAAGACGATGTTCAGTCTCCAGGAACGAACGCGCATGGCCAGCGAAGTGCTGACCGACATCCCGAACGTTTCTGTGGATTCCTATGAAGGTCTGACCGTGGAGTACGCGCGGGCCAACGACTTGCGCGCCGTGGTGCGTGGTCTGCGCGCGGTGAGCGACTTCGAGTACGAATTCCAGCTGTCGAGCATGAACCGGTCACTGCGCCCGGACGTCGAGACCGTGTTCCTGTGCCCGGAGGCCGAGTACACCTTTATTTCCTCTACCCTCGTTCGCGAAGTGGCGGCGCTGGGTGGGGACGTGAGTCGTTTTGTGCACCCGGTGGTGCAGGCCACGCTCACCGAGCACTTCGGTCGCTGATCCCGTGCGGGCGTTTGCACCGATTCGCCGGGGGCGGTGGTGGCTGGTCGCGACCCTGCTGGTTGCGGTCGGTGTGTTGGCGCGGGAAACGCGCGACGCGGCTATTGCGAGCGCGCACCCGATGGCCACCGCTGCGGGTCACGAAATCCTGGCGGCCGGTGGCAACGCCTTCGATGCGGCGGTCGCGGTTGCCGGTGCGCTGGCGGTGGTGGAGCCGCATTCTTCCGGCCTCGGCGGCGGCGGCTTCTTCCTTCTCTACATAGCTGCCGAAGACCGCTACGTGTTCGTCGATGCGCGCGAAGTCGCGCCCGCGGCTGCCACACCGTCAACCTACCTGGATGCGGCGGGCAAACCGCGGCGCGGGGCGTCCACCAACGGGCCACTGGCAGCCGGCATTCCCGGCGAAGCGGCGGGCTTTGCGCACCTGGCAGAGCGCTACGGGCGCCTGCCGCTGGCCACGTCCCTGGCCCCGGCCATTCGCTACGCACAGCAGGGTTTTCCGGCCTACCGGCGCATGCTGCTGGGTTTGCGTTTCCGGCAGAAAACGGCGGCCCAGTGGCCGGCCTTCGGGGAGGTGTTCTACCCGGACGGTGCACCGCCGGAACCGGGCTACGTGATTCGCCAGCCGGATCTCGCGAAAACCCTGCAGCGCCTGGCGGCCGAAGGTGCACCGGGTTACTACACCGGCGAAACCGCACAATTCCTGGTGGACGGCGTGCAGGCGGCCGGCGGCAACTGGACCCTGGCAGACCTGGCCGGTTACCGGGTGGTGGAACGCGAGCCGCTGTTTACCGAGTATCGCGGTGTGCGCATCGTGACGGCGCCGCCGCCGGCTTCGGGCGGTATTGCAATTGCCACGATCCTGAACGTGATGTCTGGCTACGATCCGGCCGCGCTGACCGGTGTAGACCGCAAGCACGTGCTGGTCGAAGCCATGCGCCGCGCCTATCGTGACCGGGCGATTTACCTGGGCGACCCGGATTTCATCGACATCCCGGTCGAGCGCCTGGTGCACCCGTTCTATGCGGCCGGACTGCGCGCGTCGATTCGCGTCGACCGCGCCACGCCGTCGGCGAGCCTGCCGGGTTTGTGGCCGGCCGGCGCGGAGCGGCCGCAGACCACCCATTTTTCCCTGATGGATGCGGCCGGCAATCGCGTGGCGGCGACCATCACGATCAACGGCTGGTACGGTTCTGGCTTCATGCCACCCGGCACCGGCGTGATCCTGAACAACGAGATGGACGACTTTGCGACTGCGCCCGGCGTGCCCAACGATTTCCTGTTGCTGGGGGCCGATGCGAATGCGGTCGGCCCCGGCCGGCGTCCACTGTCGAGCATGACCCCGACCTTCCTGGAGTCCGACCGCGGCATCGCCATACTCGGTACGCCGGGTGGCAGCCGCATCATCACGATGGTGCTGCGCTCGTCCCTGGCGTGGATGGATGGCGCGACGGCGCAGGAAATGGTGAGCATGAAGCGCTTTCACCACCAGTATTATCCGGACCGGATTACCGCCGAGACCGGCGCGTTGACTGACGAAGAGCAGGCGGAACTGGAACGGCGCGGCCACGAGGTATCGGTGTCGCCGCGCAATTTCGGCAACATGAACGTGGTGACCTGGGAGCGGGCCAGCGGCCGGGTGGAAGCGGCCACCGATCCCCGCGGTGCCGTCGAGGCGGAAAACGTTCGCGTCTACTGACCCGCGTCAGGTCTGGCAGTCCAGGCAGTAGTAGGTCGCCCGCTGGCCCAGCACGGCGTGGCGAATGGACGCCCCGCAACGCACGCACGGCTCGCCTTCACGGTCGTACACGCGCAATTCCCGCGTGAAATAGCCGGGCGTGCCGTCACCGCCGTGGAAATCCCGCAGAGTGGTGCCGCCGGCCCGGATGGATTCCTGCAGCACGTCTTTCACGCTGGCCACGATCGCGTCGCATCGCTGCCGGGCAATCCGCCCGGCGCGGCGTTTCGGGTGCACGCCCGCGCGAAACAGCGCTTCGCTCGCATAGATGTTGCCGACCCCGACCACGATGTGCGCGTTCATCAGGTGCGGCTTGATGGCCAGCCGCCGGCCGCGGCTCACCCGGTACAGGTACTCGCCGTCGAATTCCGGGTCCAGGGGTTCCGGTCCCAGGTCGCGCAGCAGCGGGTGCGCCCCGGGATCGGCCCCGGCCCACAGCAGGCTGCCGAAGCGCCGCGGGTCGTTGAAGCGGAGTACCGGCCCGCGATCCAGGACCAGGTCATAGTGGTCGTGCGGCTGCGGTGCCGCGCGGTCGTAGACCAGCCGCAGGCTGCCCGACATGCCGAGGTGCAGCAGGGCGGTGCCCCGGCTGCTGCGTAACAGCAAATACTTCGCGCGGCGCTCCACCGCTTCAATTTGGGCCCCGGCCAGGCGCCGTTCCAGCCCCGGCGGCACCGGCCAGCGCAGGCGCCGGTCGCGCACCACCAGCCGGCTGATGCGCTGGCCTTCCAGTGCGGGCGCGATGCCCCGGCGGGTAGTCTCGACTTCGGGTAGTTCCGGCATTGGGATGCAGTTAGTAGTAATCCGGCGGTAAAGGATGAAACCTCTGCTTTCGGGGAGTCGAAGCTTTGGTTATATTGGCTGGCCGTTAATTTGGAGCAACACGCGCGATGGAGCAATACCTGTTCGGAATCTGGGACCTGAGCCTCTGGGGCTATGTACTCGTAGCCTTCATGATGGTGCAGGTTTCGATGATGGCCGTCACCCTTTACCTCCATCGCGACCAGGCGCACCGGGCGATCGACCTGCACCCGGTCCTGCGGCATTTTTTCCGGCTCTGGATCTGGATGACCTCCGGCCAGATCACCCGCGACTGGGTCGCGGTGCATCGTAAACACCACGCCATGGTCGAGCGCGAGGGCGACCCGCACAGCCCCGTGGTCTTCGGGCTGAAAAAGGTCCTGACGGAAGGCGCGGAACTCTATCGCGAAGAAGCCAACAAGCCCGAGACGCTCGAGAAATACGGCCGCGGCTGTCCCGACGACTGGGTCGAGCGCAACGTATACGAACGCTACAAGAACGGTGGCCTGGTCAGCCTGGCGATCATCGACCTCGCGCTGTTTGGCGTCGCCGGCATTACCATCTGGGCGATCCAGATGCTGTCGCAGCCGGTCTTCGCGGCCGGAGTCATCAACGGGCTGGGCCATGCTCGCGGTTACCGCAACTTCGAGTCGGACGATGCGTCCACGAACCTGACGCCCGTCGCCGTGCTGATCGGCGGCGAGGAATTGCACAACAATCACCATGCGTTCCCGACGTCGGCGAAGTTTTCCGTGCGCTGGTGGGAATTCGATATCGGCTGGCTCTACATCAGCGTGTTCCGTGTCCTGGGCCTCTGCAAGGTGCGTCGCGTGGCACCGGTGCCCGCAGTGGCCGACACGCCTCGCAAGGTAGACCTGGAAACGTTGAAGGCCGTCCTGCAAAACCGCATGCACGTATTCCGCGACTTCTCGCGGGAGGTGACCATGCCGGTACTGCGGCGCGAGATTCGGGCCAACCGGCTGGACACTGCGCTGCGCAAAGCCCGCAAGGCCCTGCTGCGGCGCCCGCAGTTGCTGGACGAGACCGCCATCGCGCGGCGCAAGAAACTGCTGGCTGAAAGCGCGGCCCTGAGCACGGTCAATGAATACCGCCAGCAGCTCCAGGCCCTGTGGGGGCAGGCCAACGTGAGCAACGACGCGCTGGTGAAGCACCTGCGCGACTGGTGCGAACGGGCCGAGGCCAGCGGCATCCGGGCGTTGCAGGAGTTTTCCGCGCACCTGCGGGGTTACGTGCCGCAGGCGGCCTAGCGCCTGGCGGCCATGGATTCCCATTAGTCGCCGTGGGAGCGGCTTTGGCCGCGATTCTTGCTTGAACCTCGGTTGAACCTTCCTTGGGCGCAGTGCCGGGCCGCTTTCCTGGCGATGCTTTTTCGTTCGCTCCAAAAAAAGTCGCTCACGAAAAACATCCCCAGCGCGGCCTGCATCGTTGGCGGGTGAATCTCCGTCCTTCCTCGCGTGATGGCAGCACCTGGTCGCCGCGAAGGAAGCTGTTGCGCTCGGGACGACCAGCGGCCTGAGCGGGTGGGCCGGGACTGGTGAGCGGAACGTAAGAGCCGTCTTCTTAGACGGCAGTGCAGCTCAGCTGTCGCGGCCCGCGCGCGAATCGAAGGGTCCGGAACCTGGATGCTTGTTGCCCGACTGGGCTCAGGCAACAAAAAACCCGCCATCCGGCGGGTTCTTGTCGAGCTGAATCGCGGCTAAAGCCGCTCCCACCCTACTTGATCTTCGATTCCTTGTAGGCCACGTGCTTCCGGATCGTGGGGTCGTACTTGCTGACTTCCATCTTTTCCGGGTGCGTCTTCTTGTTCTTGGTGGTGGTGTAGTAGTGCCCGGTGCCCGCGCTGGACACCAGCTTGATCTTTTCGCGGTTGCCTTTCTTGGCCATATCGGTGCTCCGTTGCGCCTAGATGCGCTCGCCCTTCGCGCGCAGTTCCGCCACCACAGTTTCGATGCCGCGCTTGTCGATGGTGCGCAGGCCCTTGGTCGAGACCTTCAGCTTCACGTAGCGCTGCTCGCTCTCGAGCCAGAAGCGGTGCGTGTGCAGGTTCGGCAGAAACCGCCGCCGCGTCTTGTTGTTCGCGTGGGAGACGTTGTTGCCGGAAGCGGGTCGCTTGCCGGTGACCTGGCAGACGCGTGACATGGTGAACCTTCGTCAAATCAGTGGGTTGCTGCCGCCGCGGCGGCGAAGGGAGCGCATTTATACCAGCCCGGCCGGCGGCAGGCAAGGCAGCAAGCGGGATTCAGACGAGCCCGCGGCTGGCCAGCGACACGCAGCTGCCGTCACCCACCACGAAATGGTCCAGCAGCCGAATGTCCACCAGGTCCAGCGCGTCGCGGATCCGGCGGGTGATCAGGCGGTCGGCGTCGCTGGGTTCCGCGACCCCCGACGGGTGGTTGTGGGCCAGGATCACGGCCGCCGCGTTGCGGGCCAGGGCCTGCTTCACCACCTCGCGGGGATAGACCGCCGTGTTGTCGATGGTGCCGCGAAACAGCTCGTCGAAGGCCAGCACCCGGTGGCGGTTGTCCAGGAACAGGCAGCAGAAGACCTCGTGGGGCCGGTCCCGGAGCCGGGCCAGCAGGAACTGGCGGCTGTCGCTGGGTGAGCCGATGGCTCGCCCCGGAGCCAGTTTCTCCTGCATATAGCGATTGCAGCACTCGCGCACGGCCACCAGCTGGGCCGCGCGGCCCGGCCCGATGCCTTTCACTCCTTCCAGCTGGGTGGCGGCCGCATTCAACAGCCCCCGCATGCCCCCGAACCTCGTTAGCAGCGCCCGGCCGAGGTCCACGGCCGACATGCCCGGCGCGCCGCGGCCCAGCAGCACCGCGAGCAGCTCGGCGTCGGACAACCCGGCCGGCCCGCCGTGGCGCAGTCGCTCCCGCGGCCGTTCCCCCGCTGGCCAGTGCTTGATGCGGCGGTATTGCATAACCCCAGTCTCGGCCGAAGCAGGATCAGCGCCAAGGCTCGAAAGCCGGCAAGACGGCGACAAAATGCCGCGGCCCGCCCACCCTTGGGCTAAGCTATCCGCAGACCAGAACGGGGCATCCAGATGAGCACCGCAGACCATCCCCGGGTGCTGCTCGGCGTGACCGGCGGCATCGCGGCATACAAGAGCCCGGACATCGTGCGGCGCCTGCTCGACCGGGGCGCTGACGTGCAGGTCGTGATGACGCACAGCGCCGAGCGCCTGGTCTCGCCCACCGTATTCCAGGCCGTGTCGGGCCGTGCCGTGCGCGGCGAGCTGTGGGACGAGCAGGCCGAGGCGGCCATGGGTCACATCGAGCTGGCTCGCTGGGCCGACCGGATCCTGATCGCGCCGGCCACCGCCCACGTGATGTCGCAACTGGCGACCGGCGCGGCGGGCAGCCTGCTCACCACGCTTTGCCTGGCAAGCGACGCGCCGGTGTTTCTCGCCCCGGCAATGAACCAGGCCATGTGGCGCCACCCAGCAGTGCGCGCGAACCACGCGTTGCTGCTGGAACGCGGTGTGCGCTTCATTGGTCCGGCGGAAGGCGAGCAGGCCTGCGGCGACGTCGGGCCTGGGCGTATGGTCGAGCCGGAGAGCATCGTGGCGGCGTTACTGGAGGCCGCCGGCGTCACGGCCGGGCCGCTGTCGGATACCCGGGTGCTGATTACAGCCGGGCCCACCCGCGAACCCATCGACCCGGTGCGCTTCGTGAGCAACCGCAGCTCCGGCAAGATGGGTTTCGCCGTGGCCGAGGCAGCCGCCGCCGCCGGTGCGCAGGTCACACTGGTGGCCGGCCCGGTGAACCTGCCGACGCCGCGCGGCGTGGAAAGGATAGATGTGGAAACCGCCGCGCAGATGCGCGAAGTCACGTTGAAACGCGCCCCCCAGGCCGACATCTACATTGGTGCGGCGGCCATTTCCGATTACCGGCCGGAGCAGGTGGCCAAGCACAAGATCAAGAAGCACAGCGAGACGCTGTCTCTCGACATGATCAAGTCGCCCGACGTGCTGGCAGAAGTGGCCGCGCTGCCGGCGCGGCCGTTCACCGTGGGGTTTGCTGCCGAAACCCAGAAGCTCGAAGAACACGCGCGCGCGAAACTGCAGGGCAAGGCCCTGGACATGATCGTGGGTAACCTGGTCGGCGAAAAGATTGGTTTCGACTGCGACCAGAACAGTGCGCTCGTGCTGTGGGCCGATGGCAAGCAGTCCCTGCCGGAGATGTCCAAGGCCGATCTTGCCCGCCGACTCGTTGCATTGATCGCGAGTCACTATCTGGCGGTGACGAAAGCGCCGACCCCGCTGCGCCAGCCGTCCGCGTCCTGATTGCCCGATGACGGCTCGCCCGAAGGTCCCGCTGCGCATCCTCGATGAGCGCCTCGGCCGCGACTTTCCGCTACCGGACTACGCCACGCCGGGTTCTGCCGGCGTGGATCTGCGCGCCTGCGTCGACGCGCCACTCACCGTGGCGCCGGGCGCCACCGAGCTGATTCCCACCGGCATAGCGATGCACCTGGAAGACCCCGGGCTGGCGGCGACCATCCTGCCGCGCTCCGGCCTGGGCCATAAGCACGGCATCGTGCTGGGCAACCTGGTGGGCCTGATCGACTCTGACTACCAGGGCGAGATCCTGGTGTCGTGCTGGAACCGCGGTAACGAGCCCTTTCAGATAGAGCCAGGCCTGCGCCTGGCACAGCTCGTGATCGTGCCGGTGGTGCAGGTGCAGTTCGAAGTGGTGGAGGGGTTTGCCAGCAGCCAGCGCGGCGCCGGCGGCTTTGGGCACACGGGGCAGTGACGGCTACGGCACGCCTTTCAGTTCTTTGAAACGGTCGATGTCTTCGTCGAACTTCGCCACCAGCTGCACTTTGCGGCTGCGCGCGGCCGTCAGCGTCTTCTCGTAGCGAATAATCGAATCCAGCGTGTCGGAGAGTTCCTTCGCCAGGTTCTCGTGGATCGGCGGCGCTTCGGGGTCCGAGTTATACGGGCGGAAGCGCGCGGCATCGGCCTGCAGGCGTTCCAGCTTGTCGCGCAGTGCGTCGAGGTACAGCGTGGTGTAGTGAATCTGGCCGTCGAGCATTTCCGCGCGGCGGTCGCGCAGCGACTCGATTTCCTGCACCGACAGGTAGGTGTCCAGCAGGGTCTCGTCGCGGGCGCGGGCGGCTTCCTGGCGTTGCTTCAGTGCCTGGGCCGCCTGCTCCCTGGCGGTTTTCTCGGCCCGTTCCTCGGCGGTCATCGCGCCTTCCTGCCGCGCGATGGGCACGCCGTAGTCGTTCAGCACGTGGCGGTCATGCACCGCGTACTCCGGCGGCACACTGTCGCCGAAGTGCACGACACCCTGGTCGTCCACCCAGCGATAAACCTTGCGTCCCTCGGCCTGCGCCCCTAGCGCAGTCATTACGGCTAACGCCGCTACGAGGACCTGCCACCTGTCAGCCATATTCGTCGCGCCCCGCATTCTGAGACCCGATTATGACATGCGTCACTGGCCCCAAACCGTGAACTGGTACCACCCCGCTCAGACCCCGTATTCCCGCCGGTAGGCCTCCATCTGGGGCAGATAGTCCCCCAGCTCCGGGTGGCCTCGCAGGTGCTCTATCAGGTCACGCATGCCGACAATGCTGCCCACCGGGGCTCCCAGGCTGTCCCGGACCTCCTGCACCGCCGATTTGGCGCCGGTGCCGCGCTCTTCCCGGTCCAGCGCGATGATCACCCCGGCCAACTCGGCATCGTTGGCCTGCAGCACGTCCACACTTTCGCGGATGGCCGTGCCCGCGGTGATCACATCGTCCAGCACCAGCGCGCGGCCGGTCAACGGGGCGCCGACCAGGGCCCCGCCCTCGCCATGGGCTTTCGCCTCCTTACGGTTGAAGCAGTAGGGCACGTCGCGGTCGTGGTGCTCGGCCAGCGCGGCGGCCGTGAGCGCCACCAGCGGGATGCCCTTGTAGGCCGGCCCGAACAGGATGTCGAAGTCGATGCCGGCATCCTGAACCGCGGCAGCGTAGAAGCGGCCGAGCGCGGCGGCGGAACGGCCGGTATTGAACAGGCCCGAGTTGAAGAAGTACGGACTCTCCCGGCCCGACTTCAGGGTAAAACTGCCGAAGCGCAGCGCACCCACGCTCAGCGCCAGTTCGATGAACTCAGACTTGTATGACTGCATCGGGGGCGATCGTGACAACCTGCTGTTAGAGTATCGCACTTCTTTAAGGGGCGGCCGGCAACTCTGCAGTCATTCATGCGTATCGTCACGCTGAACGCGAACGGCATTCGCGCCGCAGCCCGCAAGGGCGTGTTCAACTGGCTGCCCCGCCAGTCGGCCGACGTGATTTGCCTGCAGGAAACCCGCGCGCAGGTCGAGCAGCTGACGGACCGCATGTACTTTCCGCGTAACTGGCACTGCCTGTACGAAAGCGGGCAGCGCAAGGGCTATGCCGGTGTTGCGCTGTACAGCCGGCGTGAACCGGACGAGGTGATCCGCGGTTTCGGTGTGGACGAGTTCGATAACGAGGGCCGGTACATCGAGGCCCGCTTCGGCAAGCTCAGTGTGGTGTCGCTGTACGTGCCGTCGGGGTCGTCCAATGAAGCGCGGCAGGCGTCGAAGTACCGCTTCATGGATGCCTTCAAGCCCTATCTCGAACAGCTGCGCGACTCGGGCCGAGACTACGTGATTTGCGGCGACTGGAACATCGCCCACAGGGAGATCGACCTGAAGAACTGGCGCTCGAACCAGAAAAATTCCGGCTTCCTGCCGGAAGAGCGCGCGTGGCTAGACGAGCTGTTCGACGACCTGGGTTTCGTCGATGCGTTTCGTGAGGTGAACCAGCAGCCGGACCAGTACACGTGGTGGTCCAACCGCGGCCAGGCCTGGGCAAAGAACGTCGGCTGGCGCATCGACTACCAGGTGCTGTCGCCGCAGCTCGCCGGCAGCGCGACCAACGCGCGCATCTACAAGACCAAACGCTTCTCCGATCACGCCCCGCTGATCATGGACTATGACTACTGACGGCGAGGGCAGGAATGGTTGGCTGAGCGCCGCACAGGTGTACCTGCACCCGCGGGTCGCCGCGATGCTGTTCCTCGGCTTCTCCGCCGGGCTGCCGTTCCTGCTGGTGGCCGGCACGCTGACTGCGTGGTTGAAGCTCGCCGATGTCAGCATCACGGACATCGGCCTGTTCGCGCTGATCGGCGTCGCGTACTCGGTGAAGTTCCTGTGGGCGCCGCTGGTGGACCGGCTACCGTTGCCGATACTGAACCGGGTCCTCGGGCGCCGGCGCAGCTGGATGCTGCTGGCACAGGTGGCGGTCATTGCAGGTCTCGTGGGCCTGGCCGGCACCGATCCCGCTGCCCAGTTGTTCACCGTGGCGGTCTATGCACTGGTCGTGGCGTTTGGGTCGGCCACCCAGGACATTGCGATCGACGCCTATCGCATCGAGGCGGTGGAGCTGAGCCGGCAGGGCGCGATGGCGGCGGCTTACCAGACGGGGTATCGCATCGGCATCCTGGCCGCTGGGGCCGGCGCCCTGGTAATTGCCGAGTGGCTCGACTGGGAAGCCGCGTACCGGGTCATGGCCGCACTGATGGGCATCGGCCTGGTCACCGTGCTGCTGATCGAGGAACCGGAACGGCCGGCAGCGGCGGCAGACCATGACCGGGCGCCTGGCATCGCGCAGTGGTTTGCCACCGCCGTGGTCGGCCCGTTCGTGGATTTCTTCGAGCGCAACGGCAAGATCGCGCTGCTGCTGCTGGCGTTCATCGGTTGCTACCGCATCAGCGACATGGTGCTCGGCGTGATGGCGAACCCGTTCTATATCGACCTCGGTTTTACGCTGACCGAGATCGCGGCCGTGACCAAGGTGTTCGGGGTGCTGGTCACGCTGTTCGGTGCGGCCGTCGGCGGTGTGGCGGTGGCGCGCTACGGGTTGAACGGCCCGCTGGTGTTCGGCGCGGTATTGCTGGCCGTGACCAACCTGTTCTTCGCCGGTATGGCGCTGTACGGGCCCGAACTCTGGTTCCTGGTGCTGACCATCAGTGCGGACAACCTGGCGGCGGGTTTCACGGGCACCGTGTTTATTGCGTACCTGTCAGGCCTCACGAACGTCGCTTACACGGCGACGCAGTATGCGTTGTTTTCCTCGCTGATGACCCTGCCGGGCAAGCTGATCAGTGCCGGCTCGGGCTGGGTGGTCGCACAGGTCGACTGGTTCAGTTTCTTCATCTATGCATCGGGCATGGGTCTGCCGGCGGTGTTCCTAGCGATTGCCGTCACGCGGCGGCGCGCTCCCGCATGAGTGAGTGGGGAGAGTGGCCGGTGGCAGAAGTCGCGCAGCTGGACGATCCCGGTGCGCGGAGTTTCGAGGTGGGGGACGGCACCTGGCCCTTTCGCGGGTTTGTCGTGCGGCGCAACGGCGAATTGCGGGCCTTCGCAAACATCTGCCCGCACCTGAGCCACCCGCTGGATATGTTGCCCGATGCGTTTTTCGCGGAAGAGGGCCGGGTGTTGCGCTGCATGTCGCACGGCGCGCGGTTCGACCCCGACAGTGGCTATTGCATCGTCGGCCCGTGTGCCGGGCAGTCGCTGTTGCAGCTGGAATGCCGGGTGGAAGACGACCGGGTCTGGGTGCGGGCGCCCGAAACCCTGCAGGAGGGCATCGCGTTGGTCAGGGCAGCGGGTGGAGCAAAATAATCCCGACGCGCGTGACGCGCGCCTGGCAGTCGGGTAGCCGGTACGCAACTAGTCGAGGCGGTCGACGAACTCCATCGGATCGTGCCACCCGAGTCCCGCGACTTCGCGCAACTCCCTGAGCTCCGGACGGTCGAGGTCCAGCGGGCCCGAATAGTCTTCCGGTGCGGCCGCGGGTTCCAGTTCCACCCCGTGCCAGAGGTCGAAGTCCATCTCGCCGATCGTGCCGTCGAAATACTGGAGTTCGACCGTAAGCTCTTCGTCGTCTACCGCCACGACCTCGAAAAGACGCCCATCGAGACGGCGGTACCAGCTTCCCACCTGTGGAGAGATCATCCCATAGCGGTGTGTCTGTCCGGTCAGTGAGTACAGCGCCCCGTACGACGCTGACTCTCTTTATAGCGCACGCGAAGGGCGCGGTCACGCGCTATTGCCGGCGGTAGCGCAAGTCCCTGATTTCGTGCCCCAGCCGCTCGCCCCGGCGCTCGAATTTGGTGGGCGGGCGGTCACTGTCCGCGGCAAGCGGCACGAAATCCGCGCTCGCGGCCAGCACCTCTTCGATGTGTTCGGCATAGGGCGCCCAGTCGGTGGCCATGTGCAGCAGCCCGCCGGGCTTCAGCCGCGCGGCCACCAGGGCCACGAAGGCCGGCTGCACGATGCGCCGCTTGTGATGTCGCTTTTTCGGCCACGGATCCGGAAAGAACAGGTTCACCCGGTCGAGGCAGGCCCCCGCCAGCCAGTGCTGCAGCACCACGACGGCGTCTTCGCGAATCAGCCGCACGTTGTCGAGCCCCGCCTTTTCCAGGCCGAGCAGGCAATGCCCGATGCCCGGCTCGTGCACCTCCACGCCGAGGAAATCCTGTTCCGGATACTGTGCCGCCATCGTGAGTAACACGTCGCCATTACCGATGCCGATTTCCATCACCCTGGGCGCCTGGCGGCCGAAGAGCGTATCGAGGTCGAGCGTATCGGCGGGCGGTTCCACGCCCCACCGCGGCCAGAGTTCAGCAAGCGCGCGCTGCTGGCCGGCTGTGACTCGCCCGGTGCGGCGCACGAAGCTGCGCACGCGGCGCGGCCCTGTTTGTCCCGTGGTGCCCATGGCCCGGCCGATGATGCCACGCCGGCGCCCGGCGCTAGAATCCGGACATTCGCCACCGGGGGGCAGGCCATGCGTATTTCCGTGCGAGCCGCGAGCGTTGCGGCATTCCTGATCGTCGTCGGGTTCCTGATTCACAACGTGAATGCGTTGTGGCTGGAGCCGACCTATCTCGGTTTCGAGGACAAGGCCAAAGACTACGGCGATATGGCGAAGATCGAGAACGCGCTGTGGTCGTTCTCGTTCACGTCCAGCGGCATCTCCCATATCGTGGTCGGCTTCTCAATGATGTTTCTCGGCCTCGGCGTCAGCGACCTGTTTCGTCAGGCACACTCGGCCGCGGCCCGCTTGATCCTGTTGTCGGCGGTGCTGTCCGGTATCGGGTTTCTGCTGACCGGCATATCGGACATCCCCGGCACGCTTTACGGTGGCATCCTGCGCGACCTGAACGCCGACTACAACGTGACGATTCTGCTGATCACAACCATGTTCCGCGGCATCGTGAACGTGATGGCCATTGCGTGCCTGGGCTGGTTTGCCGGCCAGGTGGCGTGGTGCACGCTGAAGACCGGACTGTTCCCGAAATGGTTCGGCTACTACGGCTGGGTGAACGTGCTGCCCGGCGTGATGAGCCTGGTCTTCCCACCCGCCGGTTTCGCGTACATCCAGCTGTACCCGATCTGGATGGCGGCACTGGGCGTGTTCCTGCGGCGCGAAGCGGCAGTCAATATTGGGGTCGAACCGCAATTACATAGCTAGTGGCCAGAGCCTGGGTAGCGCTTGCACGCAACGTAATTGCGGTTCGACCCCGATTTTCCACTCAGCAGATGTTTTCGATGTAACCGGCCTCGACCAGGTAGCGGTACAGGCGCCCCACCGGGGGCAGCAGCTCGAGGTTGTCGACATTCACGGTGTCCGACCTGGGTTCGCAGACGTGGTCCACGGGCACGCTCGCGGTTTGCAGGTGCTCGCGAAAGGCTCCCGCGTCCATCGCATGACCGTAGGCTTTCACGTCGTGCGCAAACAGCTTGCCCGTGGCCTCGAGTAAACCGCCCGGCAGATCGGCGTAGTAGTCCTCGGCAAAGGTCAGTGCCAGGGACGACACGCCCAGGTTGTAGCGAAGGGGCGCATCGGAGTAGCGGCGCAGGTACTCGGTGACGCTGTAGCTTTCCCGGAGCCTGGTCAGCAGCACCGGGAAACCGTGGTCCAGCAGGCTCGCAATCCTGCCCAGGTAGTCAGAATCGGGCACGTCGGCGCCTTCACTCACGTTATTCACACTGAGTTCCATCAGGCCCAAGGGCTCGCGCTCGTCTGGCCCGGTTTCCGTCGCAACGCACCGAATGCCCGCCTGGAGCATCTCCGGGTGCACGTGTTCAGGCTCGCGATAGAGGCCGCGCGCAATGGCGACGGGACGTTTGCGAATCACCTCGGTGGGCGGCTCCATTCGTCCTTCGTCGGAGAGACATACGGCCTGGGCAAGGTCCCGACGCACAAGCTGCAGCCCCACTTCCAGGTCATCTTCAGCCGGTACATCCGGACCGGACATGTGCAGCAGGTCGATCTCGAGGCGGCTAAGCGACAGTTCTGCGAACAAGGACGTGAGAAAGATGTCCAGGCTGCCGATGGCATGCATGGCTGCGTGAATCAGGTTGACACCGAGGATGCCCATCGCGCGCTGCTGGCGGACATTCGTCTGATCCAGCATGTTGACATGCAGGATGACGTCGTTGGATTCCCCGCCGACTTTGTCCTGGAAGCGCAGGCCAAGCCAGCCGTGACATTCGTTCGTGCCCTGGTAGTTGCGTGCGGCGACGGTATTGGCAAAGGCGAAGAAACGCGTATCCGGACGGTCGTCGCTCAAGCGGTCCTGCAGCAGGCGGAACTCCCGTTCGATCATGGCTTGCGCGCGCTCTCTGGACACGTAGCGCCCGGCCTTGCCGTAGATCTCGTCGCTGACCTTCATGTCATAGGCGGAGATGGTCTTCGCGACGGTACCCGCCGCTCCGCCTACCTTGAAGAACCAGGCCGCCACCTCCTGGCCCGCGCCTATTTCGGCAATGGTGCCGTAGATGCCCGGGTCGAGATTGATATCCAGGGCTTTCTGATGGGTATCAGATTTCGCGGCGTCCATCATGTTGCCCCGTGGTCTGCTGTTGGTTGACGAGTGCCTGCGTGGTCAGACGTTGCCCCCGGGCACCACCTGGGTTTCAGCATCGCCGGGGCGCCAGATCTGCCGTGGCGCGTAGCCGTACTTGCGCATCAGGTGCTCGGTGTACACGATGCGCTCGGGTTCGATTCGCGCGAGTTGTCCCTGGGGCGGCACCTCGAGTGGCCGGCCCAGTTCCGTGGACGACGCCTGCCATTTGAAGATGTGCATGCCGTGTTCCCATTCCGGCGTGCCGACGTCGAGCAGCTTGGCGTTGCCGAAAATCTGGCAGCCCATCACGCAGGCCCAGCCGGCCATGGGGTTGGCAATTGCAATCGCCACGCGCGGGTCGCGCTTGATGGCCTTGATCTTCGGACTATTGGGCTGCGGGAAGATGTACAGCGTGAAGCCGTCGGCATAGAACTCCAGCGGGCTCACGATGGGCTGGCCATCTTTCATCGTGGTGCCGAGGTAGCCGATGTTCGTCAGCGTGAGTATCCGTTCGATGCGCTGCTCGAGCAGTTCCTTCGGCATGCTCGCGGTGGGCCAGGGTTCCTGTTCCAGCCAGGGGTGGGCAAGACTCATGATGGCCTCCTCTTGTTATCGACTGCGGGAACGCGGGGCCCCAGTATCCCATACCTGGTTGTCCCAATGCCCGCTCGCCAGGCACTGGAAATCATCGAAACCGCCAGGGCCTGCTGCTGGTGCGATGACCGACAGCAACTTCAGGCAGAAGAGTGCGGCGTGCGGTTGTCGAAACATATCGACGGCGTTACGAGAATATGACAGAAAAATGACAGGAACTGTTACCCTGCAATGCATGAACGACGCGAGCATGCAGAAGCTGCCGCGGGAGAGCCGGTTTGTCGACCTGAGCGACTACGCGCGACCGCTGGCCATTCGTCTTGTGAACCTGCTGCGCCCGTACCGAGTGGTGACGCCGGTGAAGGTCACGCTGGCCGGCGCGATTGTTGGCCTGGTGGCCGCGGCCCTGATCTGGAACGGCAAGTGGCTGTTGTTCGCCGGCCTGTTGTTACCCGCGAGAAGCTGGATCGATGCGGCCGACGGCTCTTTGGCCCGCGCGCGCAACCGGCCGTCGCAGGTGGGTCGGTTTTTCGATTCTTTCTGCGATTTTTTTGTCCACCTGTTGCTGTTCCAGGCCTTTGCTCACTACAACAACCAGTCCGCCGCGCTCGCATTCGTTGCTTTCCTGTGCGCGGTGTTCCAAGCATCGGTTTATAACTATTACCACGTGATCAAGCGCCATGCGTGTGCCGGTGACCGCACCAGCGAAATTGATCAGCGCGCCCCGCCGGAGCCATATCCCTGGGACAATCCGGCTGCGCTGAAATTTCTGCATACGTCTTATCTGGTGTTCTACTGGTGGCAGGACCGGCTGGCGTACCTGCTCGACCCGGGTGCCATCGAACACGGTGGACGCCTGACGAGTCGATTTCTGACCGCGCTGAGTGCGCTGGCGATGGGCTTTCAGTTACTGGTGATGTGCCTGCTGCTCTGGGTCGGGCGCAGTGATGTCGTGCTGTTTTATTTCGCGGTGCCCGCCATGCTCTACACGCTGGGCCTGATCGGCTACCGGCGGTTTTTCCTGACGCGGCGGTCTGGCTGAGGCCTGCCAACCGGGGCTGGACCCGGCGAGCTGGGAAATGCCGGATTCAGTCCGGTTCTTTTTCGGTCGCCGAGGCTCGGCTGCACTCCGGGCATTCCGGGTGACTCAATATCTGCTTGTAAAGCTCGGGCTGCATCAGCGCGTCCCAGAACCAGCGCGCTTTGCAGACGGGGCAGCGAATCAGCGCAACGCCGAGTGCGTAGCCGGCGATGGCGAGTATGGTGCCGACGGTCCACGACATGCCCGTGGCGGGAAATGCGGGCAGGACACTGCCGGCCAGCATGGCCACCAGGGCCGCCACGAGTTTCCCGCCCTGGCCCGTCGTTCCGATAATGGAATTTCCCAGCATGCGGGAAGCTTAGCCCGGCCAGCTACCCGGCGACAATCGGCCAGGTCTCAGTTCTCACGGTTGCTGAGTGCGTGGCGGGATCAGGGGCCATGGTAGTAAGCGGTTGCGACCATGGCCGCTGAATTCCAGCCGATGTGAATGATGACCGCCGGCAGGATTGAATTCGTTTGCAGGCGCGACAGGCACAGGAGCGTGCCCAGTATGAATACCCATGCCATGTCGTACAGGTCGTACTGCAGGTGGGTTGCCGCCCACAACATTGACAGGAAGACCGTCGTGCCGACCGGACCCAGGCGTGAATTGGCCCAGACCCTGGCGATGTAGCCGCGAAAGAGCAGTTCTTCGGTAATCGGGCCCATCAGCGCAATGCCAATCCAGAAAAGCAGAAGATTGTCTGCCGAGCCGTAGGCTTTCTGAACGAACTCCGGCACTGGCGGGCGACCCAGCAACTCGTCGAGCACCGCGATGGTGATGAGCAGGCCGATGGCGTAAACCGACCAGCGCAGTATCGATGCCTTGTCAGCAGAGCGTATTCCCAGGAACTCGAACAGCGGTTCGTTTCGCCTGTTCTTGACCGCAATGGCAAGCAGCCCGAGAACTGCGGGCAACGCAAGAACAAGTGACAATGCCAGCGTGTCGCCGTCGATGGCCAGCTCCATGACTCTGTCTTCACCCAGCTCAGCGCCGGTTGTGGCTGTCTCCGCGGCTACCGCGATTACAATGGCAACGAGCTGCGCGATGCTGATGGCGACGTAGCCGATAACGAACCAGATCAGGCCCGACCAGATCCCGGACCAGCTTTGACGGTTATCTTCAGGCGCTGGGGAGATGCTGCTGTGCAATGGGTTACCTGGCGAAATGCCGCTGTGGCGTTGTGGATGGACGACCAGCGTCGCCGGGTTGACCGTAACAAATTGAAAGAAGGTGCCGCAATGAAACTCAATTCCGTTTGTCGAACTGGCATGTTAGTTAGCTGATAGGCTGTTTCCCCGCCTTCGCAGCAGGCGTTCCACGTGGAGCCTGATCTTGAGGCGTTGATGTCATGAACTATTACCGGTCATTCGAGAGGCTCGTCGGGATCCTGGGTGTCATCACGCTGGCACTCATTGCCGCGATAGTCTTCTTCGCCTCGCGCATGGCTCAGCCGGTTGTGGAACCCGTCGAGGAGCCTGCACAGGAATTTGATCCCCCCTGGGCCAGCCCCCAGGCACCTGCGGAGAGTGGGCTGGACCCGGACGCGTTGGCGCCGCTGAAAGAAGCCGTGCCGGTTGCGCCCCAACGTTCGCGCAGCAACGCGTGGCTGATTCAGGATGAACCGGAAATCGATACCCGGCCGGACTTCACAGAGCCATCCGCAACGGTTGAAGAGCCCCGCCGGGATGAAGACGCTAAGTCATTGATCCGTAGAGATACTCAGGCCCCCTGATCGACGACTGAACGAACAGGATCGGCGGCCCAGTGGTGCGCTCATCGCCTTGTACACTAGCTTTATCTCGTTCTGTTCACGCTCTCGACAGTCTGTTTGTGGGTCCTTGCGATCAACGCCGTCAGAATTACCGTGTTCTGAGATCGGAGATTAAATCCAATGTTTGTCGTACTTCTCAAATTTTCCAGTAACAAAGAACAAGCCAGCCAATTCATGGAAGGCCATAAAGAGTGGATCAATCGCGGTTTCAACGACGACGTATTCTTGGTGGTCGGGAGTCTTCAGCCTAATCTGGGTGGCGGGATCGTGGCGCACAACACTTCATTAGAAGGTCTTCAGCGCAGGGTAAACGATGATCCGTTCGTGGCTGAAAGTGTTGTCACTGCGGAAATCATCGAAATCGCGGCGTCCAGGGCCGACGGGCGGCTGGAATTCCTGCTTGGCTGAGCAAGCCTTGCTCGTTTTTAGAAAATCTCGGGTATATCAGTGCCAACGCGTTTCCAAGGTAGCGCGGCGCAGCTGCTTCCGGCGACTGAAGGGAGTGCACTGCTTGCACTGGTTAGGTGTCACTGGCACCGCCATCGATTAGGAGTGTGAGACCGTCTCGGCCAGAAACCCGGACTTCCTGACCAGCCGTAAGCGTGGTTCGATCGACAGACGAGCAACGGGCATTCCAGACTTCCCCGCGGACACTGACCTTGCCCAAGCCGTCTGCCGAAAAGTCGGATACGACCTTAGCTCGATCTTTGACAGGCGAATTAACGTGGCCTCGATCACCAGGCCCCACTGTAATGTGGGTTGGCGCCATCGCCTCAAAACCCAAGGCCAAGAAGAAATCGCCAACGGCAGCACCAATTACAAAGGCCCAAATGTATTGCGTGTCCGAAAGTTCCCCCAACAAATAGAGGGCTATAGCCACCACGGCGCCGCACGTAAGTCCAGTGGAAAGGACCCAGGCCCACCATACTTTTGAAAATCTAGCCGGAACGTTCACCTGCTGACACCTAATGCTTTGCAACAGCCGCGGCCAGCCGGCTGGCCGTGCGCCGACCGGAGGGAGGGGACTGCTTCCACTGGTTAGGTGGCCAGCTCATTCCTGTTCTTTTTGTTTTGATGCCCAAATAGCCAGTCGATGTCTAATGGTCTCTTGAGACACTTGTTCTTCCGGCAGCGGCTGAATCAACTTGTCGTGAACCAGCAGTCGATAAATATATTCCAGCTTCTCGCTTGCTGAATCTGTAGGCTCAAACTCGACGGCTCCGCGCGCCTCGCCGTACGCCACGCCAAGGGCGATCGCCTTCTTAACTAGTTGTTTCTCGTTCTCTAGCTTCTTCATTGAGCCCTGGTGATAACGTCAAAAGTCACTTGCCACGTAACAGCTGATTCTCCGGACGCCGCGATATATCTCGCGTAGATCAGAAAACAACAGCCGCCTCCGTAGTTGTTGATTCAGGTAGCTTTGGCTGTCTTGGACCGTACCAGATCCACGGATAATGCCGCAATGCAACGGTTATGTCCGCTAACGGCCCAAAGCGGACATTGGGAGCCAGTAATATCGGCCTCAAATGAACACGCGTTTCACCTCAACGCTGACTTGCCCTGAGTGCGGCCATGAAACCATTGAACAAATGCCGACCGACTCATGTCAATTCTTCTTCGAATGCACTAATTGCCAGACGATGCTGAAGCCACGGAATGGCGATTGCTGTGTATTCTGTTCGTTCGGTGACGTACATTGCCCCTCGGTGCAAGAACAAAGACGGTGTTGCTGAATGATCGCTTCGGGCCGAAAGCAGGCAACCGGCGAGGCGTGCATATCTGGCACGATCTATCGTTCACGCGCGGCGTTAAAGGAGAATAGGCAAAAATGCCGATCCATCTTAGAGATTTGGACGTTCGCCCTGAAGTCGCGGGATTGAGTTCCGCGTTAATCGTTCCCTGCAACATGTGTCCTGCAGTGACGGTAGCCGTTAAAGAACAAGAGCCATTTATTAAACTCTTCAGCAGCTTTCTCAAATCGGCTCCTTTTGACCACCACATTAAGGCACTGCAGTCGAGATTGAAGGAACAAGGCGTGACCACGAAGGTGTTCAAGAGCAGTCTTTATCACCAATGGTTTCTCTGCATGTGGACTGCGGGCCGGCGCAAGAAACTACAAGAATATGCAAAGCAATTTGATGCAGTAATAGTCCTTGGCTGCGATTCTGCGACCGAAACTGTCCGCGAGGCACTCAAGTCAACTGATTGCAAAGTAATTCCAGGTATGGAAGTTGCCGGCATCATGAACGCGAAGCCACGATTCCAGCTTCCATGCAATATATCCTTTGAGGACGCCAAGGTGATTTCAATATCACAATCAAAACGAGAAGAAGACTCTTCGGGCTAAAACGGAATCCGTCGATAGACAGCATCATAAATTGTAGGTCGCACATTCTATTAGCCGATCGGCCCGAATTCGGGTTTCGGGTCTAATTGTGGGAGATAAAAGATGGACGAACGTACTAAAGAGCTTGTGGCCATGGGTGCCGCAGCGGCCGCCAACTGCCATCCCTGTATGGATTTTCACTTGGCGAAATGTGACGAGCTAGGGATAGACCGGGCGGAAGTCAGCGCGGCGGTCAAGGTTGGCTTGATCGTGAACCGTGGGGCGGAGAACGCCATACGCAAAAAGGCCCGTCAACTGCTTGGCGAAACAGCGATTCAAGACTGACCCAGGCAAGGTCTGTAGTAAACGGAGGCAAAGATGGCAGAGACGACTCCAATGGCAATGTGCCCGATGGCAGGGGCGTGCAAGGGAATGATGGAAAAACCGCGGTCGGGCCTGATGCTCATGGCCCCCGGTTTTGTGTTCATCATTCTTGGTGTGGTGGTACTGATCGAGCCACAAATCCTTGCATGGCTGGTGGCGGTTGCGCTTATCGTAATGGGGGTTGCCATGCTGGCAATGGCCAATTTCATGCGCAAAATGGGCCTACGCCTGCAAGGTTGACGGGAGTGCCGGCGAACGGCCGCTTCTGGCCGAAAGTGGACATTCGTACGACTCGTGGAGGGGCAAATTTCCTCCTGTGGCGATTAGCCGCCGATTCCGCTTAATATCTCCGCTTAAGCTGAAAGCCAGATGGCGTAAAGCCAATACTGACAAGGGCTAGAGCCACGCGGGTGTAGTTCAATGGTAGAACCTCAGCTTCCCAAGCTGATGACGTGGGTTCGATTCCCATCACCCGCTCCAAACAAAAAAGAGCCCCGTCGGGGCTCTTTCTTTTTGGCAAGAGGGCCGTTGCGTTAGCTAGGGCGCTTCGCTTTCCTGGTGCCACGCCTGGAACATCAGCACTGCCCACAGCACGTTCGAGTGATTGCGCCAGCCGCAAAGGTGCTGGCGCCAAAGTGTCCTGACGCCAGCCGGCTCGAAGTAACCGACATCCTTCAGCATCTGTTCTGAGATCAGGGTCTCGACCCAGTCTCTCAGCGGGCCGCGCAGCCACTCGTCTAACGGCACGCCGAAACCGCGTTTTGGCCGGTCCGTGTACTCGGTGGGTACGTAGCGTTCCAGCACCTGGCGCAGAATTCTTTTGCCGCCTTTCGCATCCATCAGAAACTCGTAAGGCAGTGTCCAGGCAAACTCGGTCACTCTTGTGTCGAGTATCGGGCACCGGGCCTCCAGGCTCACGGCCATCGTCGCGCGGTCTACCTTCACCAGGATGTCGCCGACCAGGTAGCCGGAGAAATCGAACTGCAACATGGATGACAGCGGGTCGATTCCCTGTGCCCACACAACCGGGTCGTTCATGTTGCTGGCGCCGCACTGCCCGTCGATCACCAGGCTTTCCGGCCGGTTGACCCGGGCGAAATGGTTGGCCAGCAATTCCTGGGGAGATCCCGCGCCCCAGTAGCGGGTCTTGCGCGGCAGCTTGCCGGCCGCGCGTCTCCAGCCCGGCAGTCGGCTGGCCGTCCCGGGGTCACCCGGCTGCAGCAATTTCCAGCTCGCATCGCTAAGCGCGGTGGCCGCCCTGGCAGCCGCGCGGCGCAGGCTGGCCGGCACAGCGGCCAGCCGGCCCCAGTGCGCAAGGCCCTCCGCGTAATGCTTGTAGCCGCCGAAGGTCTCGTCGCCACCGTCACCGGACAGCACCACCGTCACGTGCTGGCGGGCCATGTGGGCAACCAGGTATGTCGGGATCTGGGACGTATCTGCGAAGGGTTCGTCGTAGATGCTCGGCAACTTCGCTACCACGTCCAGGCAATCCTGCGGCGTGACGTACAGCTCTTCATGCTCGGTGCCCAGGTAGTCGGCAATCGCCGCGGCGTAGGTGGCTTCGTTGTATTTCTTTTCCCGAAAACCAATCGCAAAGGTCCGCACCGGGCGGTCCGAATGCCGTTGCATCATGCCAACCACGGTGCTGGAATCGATACCGCCGGACAGCAGCGCGCCAAGGTCCACGTCCGCCACCATGCGTTCGGTCACAGCCCCGGTCAGGATCTCGTCCAGGCGATCGCAGGCCTGTTCGAAAGTCCCGTCGAAGCCATTCGCTCGCGCGTTCTCCATCATGTGTTTCGCCGACCAGTAGCGTTCTTCGGCAACGGTCCACGGCGCAGCGGTGGCAGTCACGGTCATGCAGGCTCCGGGCTGCAGCTTGCGGATGTGCCGGTAAATCGACAGCGGTTCGGAAATCCACCCGTACTGGGTGAAGTGCGCCAGCGCATCGCGGTCAATCGTGTGGTCGAAGGCCGGGTGCACGCGCAGCGCTTTCAGCTCGGAGCCGAACAGGAACGCGTCGCCGCACCAGCCGTAGTAAAGGGGTTTCTTGCCCGCCCGGTCGCGGGCCAGCGACAGTTGCCGCGTCTCGCGGTCCCACACCGCAAACGCGAACATGCCGTGCACCGCATCCAGCGCCTTCTTCAGGCCCCAGCGTTCAATGGCTGCCAGCAGGATCTCCGTGTCTGAGTGGCCGGCAAAGGGGTAGCCTTCTGCCTCCAGTTGCGCGCGCACGGCGGTCGCGCCATAGATCTCGCCGTTGTATGCAATCACGTATCGGCCGCTGGCCGACCGCATTGGCTGTGCGCCGGCTGCCGACAGGTCGATGATGGAAAGTCGCCGGTGACCCAGCGCAATGCCGGTTCCTGCATCGGTCCACGCGCCGCCGGCGTCTGGCCCGCGATGATGCAGGCGCGCCGACATCTGGTCGACGACACGTGTCAGTTCACCCGCATCCGGGCGCTGTTCACGGTACAGAAACCCCGCAATTCCGCACATTCCTGGCTTCGATCCTGGCTGGGTTGCGTGCGGTGGCGTCTCGCACGGTTACGCCAATGATAAGTGTATTCCGCGGGAGGTGAGCCGGTTCCCGGCTATGATTCCGGTTATGGGCAAGGCCAAACGAATTGCGGTGCTGCTGCCGTCGCTGGCCGGTGGCGGCGCCGAGCGGTCGATGCTGAACCTGGTCGGTGCCTTTCTCCGGCAGGGCCGTGACGTGGACCTGCTCCTGTTTCGGCGGGAAGGCGCGTATCTGAACAGCGTGCCCGACGGCACCCGGGTCGTTGAGCTGCCGGCAGGTTCGGCGCTGCACGGGCGCTGGCTGGCCGCTCGCGCGGATCCGTCCGGCATCGGTGCACTGCTCAGGCCGGTGTTATTCCCGCGCAAGACCGACGGTGACCTGCGGCACATCGCATCCCTCGCGTGCTACCTGCGCGAACAGCCGCCGGACGTGCTGCTCAGCGCGATGACATACACGAACCTGGTGGCCTTGTGGGCGCGGGATCTCGTGCAGGCAACTGTGCCGGTGGTCATCACCGAGCGGATCTCGTTGTCGCACCACATCGAGAGCAAGAGCGCGAAAAACGCGTGGCGGTGGCGTTACCTGTTGCCCGCCGTCAGCCATGCCTATCGGTCAGCCGACGGCATCTGCGTGGTATCGAACAGCGTGGCTGAAGACCTCGCGGCGAACACTCAGCTGGAACGCAGCGCAATCCGCACCCTCTACAACCCGGTGGTGGACGACAAGCTACGGGAGATGGCGGCCGAGCCCCTGGACCACCCGTGGTTCGCCCCCGGCGCGCCGCCGGTCGTGCTCGGCGTGGGCCGCCTGATTCCGCAAAAAGATTTCCCGACACTGCTGCGCGCGTTCGCACTCCTGTCTACCAAGTACCGTGCGCGGCTGGTGATCCTGGGCGAAGGGAGGCTGCGAGGCGAACTGGAAGAACTGGCCCGGGAACTCGGCATCTCGTCCCACTTCGACCTGCCGGGTTTCGCCGAAAATCCCTACCGGTACATGTCCCGGGCTGGCGTGTTCGCGTTGTCGTCCATCTACGAAGGCCTGCCGGGTGTGCTGATCCAGGCGCTGGCCTGCGCGTGCCCGGTGGTCAGCACCGACTGCCCGGGCGGTTCGGCGGAAATACTGGCGGGCGGCCAGGTGGGGCGGCTGGTGCCGATGCGGGACGCAGCCGCGCTGGCCGACGCCCTTCACACCACGCTGCAAGAGCCGCCACCGGCCGAGGCCCTGGCCGAACGTGCGGCCCGCTTTTCCGTGCAGCACACCAGCGCCGAGTACCTCGGCTATCTGGATGAAATCGTCTCGGCCAAGCAGAATAGCGCGTGAATTCGCAAGCCCGCCCGCTTGCCGCAAGAGATCCAACGTGAAGAATTTTGAGCTGCTCGAATGGACGCCTGAGATGGTGCAGACTTTCTGGGACTATGAATCTCAGTTTCCGGAGAATTTTTTCGCCTACCGCTTCGGCCGGGAGATCATCGACCAGCTGCTGCCGTTCCTGCCGTCGCAGGGCCGGGTGCTGGACTACGGCTGCGGGCCCGGCAACCTGATCGAGCGTTTGCTCGACACCCCGCTCGAGGTGGCCGGCCTGGATTTTTCCCCCGCGACGATCCAGGCGGTGACCACGCGTTTCGCTGGCCGGCCGAATTTCATCGGCGCCTTCGAGCTGAACGAGCTGGATGAACGCGCCGGTTTGTTCGACGCGGCGGTGGTCATCGAAGTGGTCGAACACCTGTACGATCAGCAGCTCGACGAACTGCTGGCGAACGTGAAGAAACTGCTGCGCCCGGGCGGCACTGTGGTGTTCACCACGCCGAACGAAGAGGTGCTGGAAGACAGCTACATCCTGTGCCCGGTGTCCGGCAAGCTCTTCCACCGCTGGCAACACGTGCGCAGCTGGTCGGCGGAGTCCCTGTCGGCCTACCTGGCTAGTCGGGGCTTTCAGGTGCAGAAGAGTCTGACGACGGATTTCGTGGTGAGCTTCAACACCAGCCACCGGCCGCACCCGCTGCGGGAAAAACTCACGGCGTTGAAAAAGACGCTGAAGTACAAGCTGAAGCCGCAAAAGAAGCGGCCGCACCTGGTGGTGGCCGCCAGTACCGCCGAGTAGGCCGCTGCGCTTAAAGGCAGAGCCCGCATGGCGCTCATGCCGCCCATCGTCGGGCGCGGGGCTCAGTTCGAGGCGGTGTCCTGTTCCAGGGCCGCGTACTTGCCCGCAATCTGCTCCAGCTCGGGTTGCACGGCTGCTTCCGCCGCACTCTGCGTGGCCGGCATCCACCCGTAATCGAAGGCCGAGTAGTAGGTAAAGAGTGCTTGGTCTATCTCGTCTTCGGCCAGCGCTTCCCGCGCCGCCTGCCCGGCAATCTCGCGGTAGAAGATGGTTGCCGCCAGCCGGTTCGCCGCTTCCGCCCAGTGCCGGTCGTTCTCGAAATGCCAGTCGTCGTAACGGTAGTCCGGAATCGCCGCGTCGAACCGCGCGTGCAGGTCGATCACCCGGATGTCTTCCGGGATGACCGCCGTGACCAGGCTGCCGTAGCCGGTGGGCAGCAGTACCAACGAAAACTCCGCGCCGTTCGCACGGGCCAGGTCCCGCCACCGTTTCAGCAGCACCTGGAACACGGCCAGCGCGCGCGTGACGTCGGGGTTGTCTTCGCCCTCGAGCATGCTGTCTTCCACGGATTTGGCGCGGTCCGTGCGCATGCGCTTGCGCACGTGCTTGTCGGCGTGTTTCTCCTGCATGATCCGCGCATCGAAGCCCTGCCACGCGTTCTTGCGCGGGAACAGCCGGTTGTAACCGTCCTGCAGCAGGTAGGTCAGGTGCAGTCGCGAGATCAGCTTTATCCACCAGGGCGTGGCGAGGGCCGGGTTACGCTGCAGCTCACCGTTGTCGTCCAGGAAGAACAGGTCGTTCTCGTAGATGTTGCGAATATCGTTGATGCAGAACACGTAGAACACGTGGTCCAGCGCCGGGCCCAGTTCCGAGTACCGGTACGCGAGATAAGACTGGTCTGTGCCGTAACCGCTCTGGCCGAAATTCAGCACGTTGAAGCGTTGCTCGCCCCGGTTCAGCAGGTAGTCCAGGGGTTCGGTAAACGAGTAGGGCCCCGGCAGGCCGAGATTCTCCATGTAAGAGTCGCCGAAGAAGCCCACGTTCACCGCGTCGGCGAGGTCCTCGGGCGCAAAGTCCCGGTGCTGGCGCATGCCGTGGTTGTTGTAAATCACCAGGTGCGTGCGGCCGTTGTCCGGGTGGTTTACCGTGTGGCGCGCATTGGCCGGGCGGGTGGTAATGCGCAGGCTGTCCGGCTGGAACTGCGCTTCGGCCGCAAGCTCGTACTTCGGATAGACCAGGCGCAACGCGATTTCGGCGAGCACCAGGGTGAGCCCGACGGACACCACGGTCATCAGGAGGTTCTGGGTCCATGTCTTGAGCGTGTGCGATGCCATGAATCGTTGACGAATCAGCCGCCGTCGCATCCGGGGCCGCAAGTATACTTGCGCGATGGACAAGCTGGTTACCGGCCCGAAGCTCTGCATCGCAACGCCGCTGTTCTTTCCCACCTACGGCGGTGCGCAGCTGCGCTACCTGCGCTATTTGCCTGGCCTGCGCGCGCAGGGCCTCGACGTCAGCGTGTTCACCGGCACCGCGACCCCGGTGGATTACACGCCCGACGACGTGTTCGCCAGCTGGAGCCACTATGCCCAGGGCACCATGCTGCCGGTAGAAGCGATCAACGGCACGCCCGTGCACCGCGTTCGCTTGCCGGAGCAGAGCGGCGGCCGCCGCCGGCTGATGTTCAACCGCAGCCTGCTGAAGTACTGCCGGGACCCGCAGCACCGGCCCGACGTGCTGCAGCTGCTGGGCACCATCCGCATCGGCAGCATTCCGTTTATCCGGCGCCTGCGCCGCCTGGGCATCAAGGTGCTGTATTCCGTGACCACGGCCTCGAAGGTCACGCGCCAGAAGTCCGGCTTCGATTCGCGGTTGTTTCGTTTTCGCCTGATCTACAACGCCACCGACGGCATCGTGTGCAACACGGAGCCCCTGCGCCAGGCGCTGCTGGACATGGGCGTGACGAAGCGCGTGGATGTCATTCCGAACGGGGTGGACCTGGCCCGCTTCAGGTCCCCCCAGCCTGGTGACGGTGTCACCGAGTTGCGCGAGCGTTTCGGCATCAAGCCCGGTGAGCTGGTGATCACCGCGGTGGGCGGCATCATGGCGCGCAAGGGCAACGACATACTGGTGGAAGCCTTCAGCCGCCTGCACAAGCGCCGCGGCAATACCCACCTGCTGTTCGTCGGCCCCAGGCAACCGGGGCTCGAAGCGCATCACCTGGAATTCCAGCGCAAGCTCGACGGCCTGGTAGCGGCATCGGGCGCACCCGAGCGCATTCACTTCGTCGACCTGACGGACAACGTGGCCGACTATCTGCGCGCGGCCGACATCTTCGTGCTGGCATCCACGCGCGAGGGCCTGCCCAATTCGGCGATCGAGGCCATGGCCTGTCGCCTGCCCGTGGTCATGACACCGTTTATCGGCCTGTCCGACGACCTGGGCGCAGCGGGTCGCGAATACCTGCTCACCGAACGCAACCCCGAGGCCCTGGCCGCGACCTTCGAACAGCTGGTGGATGATGCCGGCCTGCGTGAAGGCCTGGCGAACCGCGGCCGGCGGTGGATCGAAGCCAACATGAGCCTGGAGAAAACCATCGGGACCTACGCGCAGTTCTACCGCGACGTTGCGGCCGGCAGCAAGGCTTAGCTCCGCGGGCGGGCGCCGATCCGCGCTGCCGGTTCAGGCCACATTCTTGGCCGGCGCCGGCGTCGTGCCTCTGCTTTCCGCTTCCGTGTCCGCCACGATCTTCGCGATGCGTTTCGAGAAGTAGTAAATGCGCTTGAAGTGCTCGATCACCTGGCTCTCCACCCGGTAGGTCGAAGTCCGATGCGGCTCCTCGGCGACCAGCCGCTTCACGAGGCGCTCGCTGACCCGGTCCGCCAGTTGATTCACATCCGCCTTCGTCTCGATCACTTTCATCGCCAGGTGCCGGTCGTCGCGGTCGATGGCCTCGGTGGCGGTCTCCAGCGTCCAGATCACATGCGTCGCCAGGTTGTTCAGCTCTTCCTGGGTTTCGCGGCTCACGCGCACACCGTGCGTCAGCCGTTCCGTGCCCACGTGGACCAGGTCGGTTTCCACCACGTCGCCGATACTTTCATACAGGGTTGCAGCGCTGAGCAGGTCGTTCAGCGTGTCGGCTTCCTGCGGCGTCAACTCTTCCCGTGACACCCGGCCGAGGTACTTCAGGATCGCAGCGTGCAGCAAGTCGACATTGGTGTCGCGATTGCGCAGGCGATCCAGGTCTGCATAGGTGCCCGCCAGCACGGCCGGGCCCGCATCGCGCACCATCGGTAACACGTAACCGGCCAGCCTGACGACTTCCATCCGGGCTGCGTCCAGGGCCAGCGTCGGGGTCTCGATCAGCGTTGCATTGAGAAAGCGGGGTTGGATCCCAGCCCTGCCGGCCCGCTCCTTGGCCGGCAGGATCTTGCTCGAGAACCACGCAAATGCACCTGTAAACCAGATGAAGACCAGCGTGTTGCCGACATTGAAAATCGTGTGCGCGTTCGCGATCTGGCGCGGCATATCTGCCGCAATCCGCTCGGCACCTGGCAGGTCCCGGGCCGATGGCGATATCCACCGGGCAAGTGCTGCGAGCTCATCGATGAAACCGAACCAGAGCAGCACACCGGACACGTTGAAAGTCAGGTGAATCAGGGCTGGCCGCAAGGTCTCGCGCGGTTTGCCAATGGTGGCCAGCAGCGCGGTGACGCACGTACCGATATTGGCGCCCAGCACCAGCGAGATGCCCTGCTCCAGCGAAATCAGCCCCTGGCTGCCCAGCACGATGATCACGCCGACGGTGGCAGATGAACTCTGGATCACCGCGGTGAAGGCGGCGCTCAGCAGGATGGCCAGGACCGGGTTGTCCATCCGGGCCAGCACGTCGATGAAGGGCTGGTAGTCGCGCAGCGGTCGCGTCGCGTCGCCCATCATGTTCATGCCGTAGAACACCAGGCCGAGGCCGAGGATCATCGTTCCGTAACGCTTGGCCTGCTCGTTCGCGATGAGCAACTGCATCGCGAAGCCGGCGACCACCGCCACCAGCGCGTATTTCGTAATCTTGAAGGCGATGATCTGGGCGGTGATCGTGGTGCCGATTTCCGCGCCCATTATCACGCCGATGGATTGCTGCACGGACATCAGGCCGGCTGACACGAAGCCGATGACCAGCACGGTGGTCACGGACGACGACTGAATCACCGCCGTGGTGAAGCCACCGGCAGCCACCGCCTTGAACCGGTTGGTAGTCACCTGGGCCAGTATGTCGCGCATGCGGGCGCCGGCCGTCGCCTTCAGCATGCTGGTGAGCTGGTCCAGTCCGAACAGGAATATCGCCAGGCCGCCGAGGAGGTTGACGACAATCGTCCAGATATCAATCGTGCTGGTGTCCACTGTTATCCCTCTTGACACACTACGGTGTCGATGACTGGTGGCGGTCCATGGCCCGCTGACGGCTACGGCTCGGCCAGGAACCCGGCTTCCTGCAAGTCCGCATACATTTGCCGGGCAATCAGCTGATTGCCCTGGTCGTTATAGTGAATCGGGTCGTTGTATATGCAGTCTGCCACGCCGTCGAACAGCTGCCGCAGATCGATGAAGCGAATCTGCGCTTCGCTTGCATAAGCCTGATCGAGTGCTCCGTAAGCTTTCGCGTAGCCCTGGAAGGCGGTCCGCATGATGTCTGCATACCGCACTTCGTCGACCGTAGGGCCGAGTCGTCCCACCATCAGCTTGGTACCCGCTGCGCGTTCGCAGTCGAGATTCTTGTATTCCCACGGATGGGGCTGCAGGTAACCAAAGAACCAGGTGTTCTGGCGCGCGGACCACGCGGCGGCAAGGTCCAGGTTGGTCTGCAGCACCGACTCGAATCGCGGATCGCGCGATGCGACCCAGTCGGACAGTGTCTGTGCCGGCAGTTCGGCGTACAGCGCGGCGCGGCGCTGGCGCAGCGATTGTGAGTTGGCCCCGCCCAGCCACTCGGCGACCAGCAGGTAGGCGTAGGTCATCACGGGTGGCGCCGCGCGCAGGCTGCCCCGCAGGCCGGCCATGGCGTCGAAGTACTGGTAGCTGAAGTCGGCCCAGTTCATCAGCGGGGCGTCCAGCCCCGCGCGCAGGTGCTCGAGGTTCGAGTAGTGGGCGTCGTTGAAGCCGTCGAACATGATTACCGCGTCCGGTTGCAGGTAGGCCACCTCGGTGATCAGTTTCTGGAGTTCGCCGTAGGTGTAGTTGCCCCCCACGCCGAAATTCAGCACCTGGTAACGCGCGTCGCTGCCGGCGTTCAGTAGCCGTTCCAGCTGCGCGGCGATGGTCTTGTCATTGCCACTGGCTGTTGCGCCGGCAGCGCTGCTGCCGCCCAGCAGCACCAGCCGCTTGAGTCCGGCGGTTTTGTCGGGGAACGGCTCCGCTTCGTCCGGCCCGTTCAGAATGAAGCCGTGGCGGCCAACCTGCAGGTTCGAAAAGCGGGCGTTGGCGCGAAACGCGTACTGGGTCGGGGGCTGAAAAACGTACTCGCTGGCCCGGGTGATACCGCCGGCCCGCCGGCGGAACAGCGGGTGCTGGCGCACGCGCTCTTTGATGGCCTGCGCCAGGATGGTGTCGTCGGCGGCGGCAGAGCGCCAGACGAGTATTCCGAACGCCCCGATCTCCACCACGACCAGCGTCACGATGACAATGACCAGGTACTCGCGAACGTTCTTGCCCAGGTTGCTCATGCGGTCTCATGGCGCAAGGGGTAATGGCCGGCCAAAAGGGCGTGTGGCGTATTGCCTGCGCCACCGGATTCTAGTTCAAGAGCCCGTAGCGGCCGAGAAACGACTTTCCGTGACGGGGCGCGGGCCTTAGACTCCCGCTGCCGATATGGAAGCCATGAACCTGAATCCCCCGCCGCTGCTGCGTTCCCCGCACATGCAGACGCTGTTATCCAGCCGTATGGCCCGAGGCCTGAATGGTGCGGGCACGGCGCTGCTCCGGCGGGCGACGACCGTCACCATTCCGTGCCGCGACGGGATACGGCTGCAGGCGGAAGTGAACGCCGATCACCCGGGGGCGCCGCTGGTCATCGTGATACACGGGTGGCTGGGGCGGGCCGACTCGCCCTATGTCTGTCGCGCGGCCGATGCGCTTTACGGCGCCGGCTTCAACGTGGCGCGCTTGCTGTTACGCGACCATGGCGGTACTGCGGCGCTGAACCTCGCGCTGTTCAACGCCGCCCGTATCGAAGAGGTGGTGGATGCGTGCCGGTATCTCGCGGGGAATTACGGTGCGGCGGGAACCGGGCTCATGGGGTTTTCCCTGGGGGGCAATTTCGTGCTGCGCGTGCTGGTGCACCCGGAACGCGGACTGGACTTCGGGGCCAGCCTGGCCGTTTGCCCGGTGCTCGATCCGAGCGCATCGGCCGACGCGCTGGATTCCGGCTGGGCGGCGTACCGGGCCTACTTCGTGAGCAACTGGCAGGCCGCATTTACCGAGAAGCAGGCCGCGTTCCCCGAGCACTACGACTTCTCGGACCTGCGCCGGCTGAAGAGCGTGGCCGAGCTGACCGACGTACTGGTCGAGCGCTACACGCCCTATGCGAACGCGACGGAGTACTACTCCCACTACACGCTGGGAGCGGAAATGCTGGCGTCTATCGACCTGGACGTGCGCGTGATATCGGCGGTCGACGACCCGGTGATCCCGGTGGGCACCCTGGGCCCCCTGCGTGTGCTGCCGGGTGACAGTTTCGACCTGAGCCAGCGGGGCGGGCACTGCGCCTTCATCAAGGACTACCGCCTGCGCTCGGCACTGGATAATTACGCCGTGGACTTTTTCCAGCGGCTGCGCTGAGGAAGAGCGCTACGCGGCCAGCGCGTGCTGCATCTCGTCCAGTTCTTCACCCAGCAGGTCGTTCTGGTTGGCCACCACGTAGCAGATGGCTGCCACTTCGTTGCTCTCGCGCCAGATGGCTTCCAGCTCGCCGCGTATCGGGTTGAGTTCCTGCGCGCGGCTCATCTGGTTAATCGCGTAGGCGGCGGCGGTGCCCCGAACCAGGTTGAAGCCGAGCCGGGTGACGGCCCCGTTGATGTTGTTGATCTCGCGCCCCGACGGGTTCATGGCCGCCGAGTTGGCCATCTTCAGCAGCCGCGCGGTCAACACCGGCTCGGAGCCGATGACGTTCACCACCTCGCGCACGCCAGCCGACTCGTCGGCCAGCGTGGCCTGCAGACGGCCGACCACGTCGGGGAACGCCGGCAGGTCGAGGTCTTCCTTGCCGAGGGAAGCAGCCAGTTGCTGCACGAACTGAAAGGCCGGGCCGTGACTGGCGGTCATGCGAATTCTCCTTGTTGCACAGGGCTACGCAGCTGTGGCTGCGTGCATCCTGCTGGCAGGTAGTTCCACCACCCGCCAGTACTTGTCGATGAGTTCCACCGCCTTCAGGAAGCCATTGGCCATGTCGGACTTCAGCATGTAGCCGGCCACGTTCAGGTTATAGGCCTCGATCTTGTCCTGATCGTCGTTCGACGTGGTCAGGACAAAGACGATGGAATCACGCAGGTCTTCGTCACCGCGCAGCTTGCGCAGCAACTCAATGCCCGACATGCGCGGCATGTTAATATCGAGAATGATGATGTGGGGCCGGGCGAGGGGCGTGTCGCCGTGCATGCCCTTCAGGATCTCCCACGCGTCAACGCCGTCTTTGGCCCGGATCACCGGGTTGCTGATGCGCTGCGTTTCCATCGCCCGCATGAATGCTTTGGCATCGATCTGGTCATCTTCAACCAGCAGAATGCTGACGGGTTTCATCGGTGCCTGGCACATCAACGTCTTCCTCAGTCTCTGTAAAGATCTCTTCGCCTGGCAGGTCGGGGTTCTTTTGCCAGACGAACTTGAATACGGTACCGACGCCGCCGGGCCCGGCGTGAAACCAGACACGCCCGCCCTGCCAGTCGATGATTCGTTGCACGATGGCCAGGCCCATGCCGCTGCCCTCACGTTCGTCGCGCGGCTGCAGCGTCTGGAACATCTGGAAGACTTTTTCTGCATAG
The DNA here is from genome assembly GCA_020351875.1 of Chromatiales bacterium. Taxonomy (GTDB): domain Bacteria; phylum Pseudomonadota; class Gammaproteobacteria; order Steroidobacterales; genus J054. Next base: position 1,408,189 of record CP070671.1, read on the forward strand.
TCCTCCGGAATGCCTTCGCCGTCGTCCTGTACCGCAAACAACAGCGACTTGCCCTGGTCGACGGCGCTCACCCGCACGTGGCCCCGCTGGGTCGGGTGATGCTTGATCGCGTTGTTGATCAGGTTGCGCAGCACCTGCTCCAGCGGCGCGTGGTGGGTGTCGAAGGTGGGCAGGGTGGGCCCTGCCTCGACTCGCATGGAAGGCGGTGGGGCAAGCAGCGTGGCGATGTCCTGCACCATTTCGCGCGTGTTCACCTCGCGGCGGCTGCCCACCCGGCGTCCGGCGCGCGAGTATTCCATCAGGTCGTCCAGCAGCCGGTTCAGGCGCTGGGTGCGCTGGCGGAGCAGGCCGAGGTTGGTCTGCACTTCGCCGTCGGTATAGTCCTTCAGGTCTTCCTGCAGCCATTGTCCGAGCGCTTCGATCGCGCGCAGCGGTGCCTTCAGGTCGTGGGACGCGATGTATGCAAACTGTTCGAGATCGTGATTGGAGCGTGCCAGTTCCTCGCTCTTGTGCTGCAAAGCCTGCTCCGCCCGTTTTCGCTCGGTGATGTCGAGGGCCAGTGACATGACACCCTTTATGGCACCCTTTTCGTCGCGATAGGGCTGGTGTGAAACCCGGTAGAACAGCTCCGTGCCATCGGGTAAACGGCGGTTGGCGTCGTACAGCAGTGTCTCACCTGCCAGCGCGGCGTCGTAACGGGGTTTGCGATCCCGAAATTCTTCTTCACCGACCAGTTCGGCCATATGTTGACCCAGCAGCTCGTCGTGGGAACGTTCGAAGATTTCGCGGTACATGGAACTCATGAACACCACGCGATAGTCGCGGTCGATGAACGAGAACAGGCCCGGGATGCTGTCGGCCAGGTCCTGCATGCGCGATTCGGTACTGCGCAAGCGCTGTTCCAGCTCGCGGCGGTCTGAAATATCGATACAGACGCCGCGGATCTGCAGGCCGGTGCCGTCGGCTGTGCCGGCAGTCCTCGCGCGGCCGCTGATAAACCGCACCGTACCGTCCTTCCGCACGATGCGGTAATTGATGGACAAATTGCCGGTGCGCATGGATTCCGTCACCGCCTGCCAGTAGTGGTCGACGTCGTCCGGATGGATACGCTTGCGCATGTTGTCCATGTCGAGCACGTCATCATCGGCCAGGTCGAACATCTCCCGGCAAACACGGTCAAGCTGCAGGGCGTGTGTCGCACTGTCGTACGACCAGGTGCCAACGCCGGTGGCCTCCAGCAGCATCTGCATGTCGGCCACCGCACAGTCGTGCGCCGAGTGATCTTCCAGGTGCAGGCTGTGACCTTTGGTCATGCTGTGGCTCCTTTCAGGCGCGCTTCTTCGATACCGGCAGCCGCGCGGTAGCGAAGCCCGGAGCGTCTTCGATCAGGTCTTCGAGGAAGGGCATGACCTCCCGGGCCAGCAGCGGCTGGCCGAACAGGAAGCCCTGGGCGACGATGCAGCCACGCTCGACCAGGAAGTTCAGCTGGCCGCGGGTTTCCACGCCTTCGGCCACGGTGTTCAAGCGCAGGCTGCGGGCCAGCGAAATGATGGCCTCGACGATCACCTGGCTGTCTTCGCAATAATCGATATCGTTGATAAATGACCGGTCGATCTTCAGCACGTCGATCGGAAAACGGCGCAGGTAATTCAGGCAGGAGTGGCCGGTGCCGAAGTCGTCGATGGACACCCGCACTCCAGTGTCCTTGAGATGCTGGAGGGCGTTCTGGGCAGATTCCGTGTCTTCCATCAGCAGGCCTTCAGTGAGCTCGAGCTCCACCAGGTTTGGGCCGACGTCCTGGTGACGGAGCACGTCGGCTACACGGCGGTGGAAATCCGGCTGCTGGAATTGCCGCGCCGACACGTTGATGGAGACCGGCACCAGCGGCAGGTTCGCCGCCTGCCAGCGGTTCAGGGTGCGGCAGACCTCTTCCAGCACCCAGTGGCCCAGCGGAATGATGTGGCCACTCTGTTCGGCAACGGGGATGAATTCGGTAGGCGATATTGCGCCGCGTTCGGGATGCTCCCAGCGTAGCAGTGCCTCCAGGCCCTGCAGCTTGCGTGTCACCAGGTTCACTTTCGGCTGGAAGACCAGGTTGAACATCTCGCCGCTGATCGCGTCGCGAATCTCGTGTTCGAGCCGGTGGTATTCCACCAGCTCGGCGTGCATGCGTTCGGTGAAGAACTTGAAGTTGTTACGGCCCTGTTCCTTCGCCTGGTACATGGCGATGTCGGCGTTTTTCAGCAGGGTGGTGACATTGCTGTTGTCGTTCGGGTAGATCGTGATACCGATGCTGGTCGTCACGCTGATTTCTCGGCCGTCGATGTAGAACGGCTCGGCGATCACTTCGAGGATGCCCTTGGCAAGGGTCTCTGTTTCCAGCGCACCGTCCAGTCCTTCGAGCAGCACCGCGAACTCATCGCCGCCAAGCCGCGCTAGCACGTCGCCGGCACGAATGGAGCGGCGCAGGCGCACCGCCATTTCCCGCAGCAGGTTGTCACCGGCGTCATGGCCGAGGGTGTCATTGACAACCTTGAACTGGTCGAGATCGAGAAAGAACAGCGCCACCTTGCGGCCTTCCCGCCGGGCGCGGGCCGTGGCTCGTTCGAGCTGTTCCTGGAAGTGCTGGCGGTTCGGAATTTCGGTCAGCGAGTCGTACTGCGCCAGGTAGTTCAGCCGCAGCTCACTGCGTTTGCGTTCCGCGGCGTAACGAATCGCGCGCAGGATTGCGCGGGTCTCGCCTTCCCACTTGACGAGGTAGTCCTGGACGCCCTTGTTCAGGATGCTCAGCGCAAATTCTTCGTCGTCCTGACCGCTGAGCACGACGATGGGCACGCTGCCTTCCGCCGCCTGGATGGCATCCACGCATTCCATACCGGAGCCGTCGGGCAGGTGCAGGTCGAGCAGCACCACGTCGAAGCGTTGCATGCGCAACTGGTGCACGGCGTCCTTGAGGGACGTGACGTGGCTCAGTTCGATGTCGCTAACATTATGGCGGCGCAGTGACGCGGCCAGAAAATCTGCGTCTTCGAGATTGTCTTCGACCAGCAGCAGCTTCATGACTATGCGGCCGCACCCCTCCGTCACCGGTCTGAACACCGGCGCGAGTCGCCCAGGAACACCCAACGAGTAGCGTAGGTGATTGTTCCGAAACGCATTGAGACCGCTTTCACATTTGACTTTCGGCACGTGGCGAACCGGGTCACGAACTCGCCAGAATCTGGCGAAAATCCGGCTATTTGGCGGTCGGCGGGCGTGCCGGGGGACGTTCCAATACGACCATGGGCAAGAGCTCACCCGTGCGGGCCTGGCGGCGGGGCTGGTTGATTCTGCTAACGGCGTCACAGCCCGGACGGCGCCTGTCGTGGCCGCGGCGGTGGTTCTTGCGCGTGCAGGCGCTGGGTGACCTGCGGCGCCTGCGGGTCTTCCGGATCGGCGCGCTGGTGGTGGTGGCGACCGTCTGCCTCGCGCGCGCGCTGGTCTGGAGCCGGGATCTCGACGGGGCGCTGCGCGACGCATTACTGGTGCTGCCGGTCATCGCCTGGGCGCCGTGGGCTGCCCGGCTGTACCGGCGATGCCTGCTGGACCGACTGCGAACCGGGCGTGCCAAGGTGGTCCGTGCCGCGCGGCGGTGCTCTAATAGCGCCGATGAAGACCCTGCTGAAACTGATCCTCGGGCTGCTCGGCGCTGCCGTGATCCTGGTGCTGGCGGCAATCATTGCCGTGCTGCTGTTCGTGGACCCGAATGACTACCGGGACGAAATAGCGGCCGCGGTGGAACGGCAAACCGGCCGCACGCTTGCGATCGACGGCGACCTCGGGCTGGCGCTGCTGCCGTGCTGCGGAATCCGCCTGGAACAGACCTCGCTGAGCAACCCGCCTGGTTTCGACACGCCGCAATTTGCCAGTGTTGAACGCGTGCGGCTCGGCCTGGCGATCTGGCCGCTGCTGATGGACAAATCGCTGGTCATCGGTGAGGTCGATCTGCAGGGCCTGGACGTAGAGCTCGTGCGCCGCGCCGACGGCCGCGACAACTGGACTTTCGTCAGCGCCGACGACACGCCACCCGAAAGCGACGGCCCGGCCGATGACACTGGGCCGGGCGCAACGTCGCTGTCGATTGCCGGTATCAACATCGGTGACGCCCGGCTGGCCTATCGCGACGAAGTGGAGACGGCCGATTACCGGGTCGAACAGCTGAATCTACAAACCGGCGCGGTGGCGCCCGGCGAACCCTTCGACCTGGAGGGCGGATTCCAGTTCCAGGATGCCGGCACCGGTACGCAGGCCGACATCGGACTGAAAGCCGTGGTGAATGTCGACCTGGAGGCGCAGCGCGCCCGGCTCGACGATGCGAAGCTCGAATTGGAACTCGCCGGCCAGTCCCTGCCTGCCGAAAAGATCGCGACCCGGCTCACCGTTGCCAGTGTCGACTACGACCTGGAGGGCGGGGTCGCGAAACTGGCGAACATCGCCGGCGACGTGGCATTGAGCGGTGGCGCATTACCTGCAGACGCCGCCGACCTGAAGTTGCAACTGGCCGGTCTGGCCTACGACGTGAACGCCGGCACCGCCACGCTGAATGCGCTGGACGCCGAGGTGGCCGCCCGCGGCGGCACCGTGCCGGCCGACGGCCTGGATGCAACGGTGCGCCTGGCGAAACTCGACTACAACGTGGACTCCGGTGCCGGCGCGCTGCAGGAACTGGAGGCAGAGGCGGCGGTGGCCGGGGCGCAATTGCGCCTGAACGGCGGCGGGGTGCTGAAAGCAACCGGCACCAGCCTGAAGGGCCGGTTTGAACTGCCGACCGGTTCGCCGCGCGAATGGCTCGCGGCCCTGGGCGAGGCCGCACCGGAAACCGCCGACCCTGCGGTACTGTCGCGGCTGCAAGCCAGCGGTGGCTGGGCGCTCGGGGATGATTCGCTCGCGCTCGACGGCCTGCAGGTGCAACTGGACGACACCGCGGTGACGGGCGATCTCGCGGTGAGCAAGTTCGATGCGCCGCGCGTGCGCATTGCGCTGGTTGTCGACGCGGTGGATCTCGACCGCTATGGCGCACCGTCGGCCGAAGAGGACGCGGGAGATGGTGACGAAGCGGGCGCCACCGAGCTGCCGCGCGACGAACTGCGCGAGCTGTACCTGGACGGCACGTTGCGTGTCGGTGAGTTGAAAGTGAACGATCTGCGCCTGCAGCAGGTCGCGGCTACCGCGCGGGCGCGCGACGGCGTGTTGACCCTGGAGCCCCTCACCGCGTTGCTGTATGGCGGCCGTTACGACGGCAGCATCCGCGTCGATGCAACCGGTGCACAAACGCGGCTGGACATGCGCCAGTCGCTGGACGCGGTGCAGGTGGCGCAGTTGCTGACGGACCTCGCCGACGTGGAGCAGTTAGAAGGGCTGGTGGTGGCGAAGCTCAACCTGACGGGTACGGGCAAGACCGATGTGGACCTGCGCAACACGCTGGCCGGCAGCGTGTCTTTTCAACTGTCCGAAGGCGTTTACAAGGGACTCGACATCTGGCACGAGATTCGCAAGGCCCGGGCCCTGATAAAGGGCGAGGCGCCTCCGGCGCGCACCGGGCCTGCACAAACCGAGATCACCGCGCTCGATTTCGCGGGTCAGCTCGTCGACGGCACGCTGAATTCCGAGCGCATGGTCGCGCAGCTCCCGTTTTTGCGCGTGACCGGCGACGGCGCGCTGAACCTGGCCGACGAAAGCCTGAACTACCGCTTCAACGCGCGCGTGCTGCAGATTCCGGAATTCCCGGACGGCGAGCGGCTGAAAGACCTGGAAGGCTGGAGCATCCCACTGCTGTTGAGCGGCACGCTGGAGAACCCGAAGCTGGGCGTAGATCTCGCCGAGTTCGCAAAGACCCGCGCCGCGCAGGAGATTCGCGACAAGCTGTTCGACAAGCTTGGCCTCGAGAAGAAGCGCGAGCCGGCACCGGCAACCGCGCCGGACACGGGAACCGCGGGTGAGCCTGCCGAGGCCCCGGCCGACGAAAGCCAGGCGGCGCCGGAGCCAGAGCCGGAGCAGCAGCGGGAAGAACAGCGGCCGCCGACGCCGGAAGACATCCTGAAGCGTGGTCTGGAAGACCTGTTTGGCCGGTGACGATTAGGCCCGACCCCGGTTACCTCGGACCCTCCCTGCTGGCGTGGTGGGAGCAGCACGGCCGCAAGGACCTGCCGTGGCAGCAGAACCCGAGCCCTTACCGCGTGTGGGTGTCCGAGATCATGCTGCAGCAAACGCAGGTGGCCACGGTAATGGGCTACTACGACCGCTTCGTCGGCGCCTTTCCCGACGTGCGCGCGCTGGCCGCTGCGCCGGTGGACCGCGTGCTGCACCTGTGGTCCGGCCTCGGCTACTACGCGCGCGCCCGTAACCTGCATCGCGCCGCGCAACAGGTCGCCGCAGAGCATGCCGGCGAACTGCCGGAAGACTTCGACGCGCTGCTCGCCTTGCCCGGCATCGGCCGGTCTACCGCGGGTGCGATTCTCGCGTTGTCGAGTGACCGTCGTTTTCCAATTCTCGATGGCAACGCCAAGCGGGTGCTCGCGCGCTACTTCGCGGTGGAAGGCTGGCCGGGCCGGTCAGCGGTGGCCCGCAAGTTGTGGGAACTCGCCGACGCGTGCACGCCCGACGAGCAGGCCGCGCGTTACACCCAGGCCATCATGGATCTCGGTGCGACACTCTGCGGGCGCGGGCAGCCGGACTGTGCCGCTTGTCCGTTGTCTGCAAGCTGTGTGGCGAATCGAACCGGCCGGGCGACGGAATTCCCGGCCAGCAAGCCGAAGCGTGAGCGGCCCCGCCGCGAGACGGTGGCACTGATGGTGACCCGCGGCGACGGTTCGGTGCTGCTGGAACGCCGGCCGGCGGAAGGTATCTGGGGCGGGCTGTGGGGCCTGCCGGAGGCCCGGCAGGCGGCGGAAGTGGAAGAGTGGTGCCGGCGTCGGCTCGCGTGCGTGCCGGAGAGTATCGAGCCCCGGTCAGCGGTGGTGCACGGCTTCACGCACTTCGAACTGGATATCCACCCGGTGCTGGTGCGCGTGGACGACCGCGCCGTGATGGAGGGCGACGGTTGGCTGTGGTACAACCGGCGCGACCCCGCCGAAGTGGGGCTGGCCGCACCGGTGGCCAGGTTGCTGGCCACCATTGGAGAAAGTTGATGTCCCGCATGATCAAGTGTGCGCTGCTGGGCGTTGAAGCCGAGGGCCTGGACTACCCGCCCTATCCCGGCGAGCTGGGCCAGCGAATTTACGACGCGGTATCGAAGCAGGCCTGGCAGCAATGGCTGTCTCACCAGACCATGCTGATCAACGAGTACCGGCTGACGCCCATTGAGCCGAAGGCCCGGGAATTCCTGGAAAAGGAAATGGAGAAATACTTCTTCGGCGGCGGGTCAGAAACACCCCAGGAGTTCGTCCCGGAATAGGCTCTAAGCGGCGTCGAGGTACTGCACGCTGAACAGTTCGGCGTCGTCGGTCCAGACCTTGCGCAGCTCGAATCCTGCTCGGGCGGCCAGCTCGGCAAACTGGTCCACGGTGAACTTGTGGGAATGCTCGGTGACGAGCGCTTCACCCTCCTCGAACTCGAAGCTCTCGTTGCCAACCTGCACGGTCTGTTCGTCCTGCGCGATCAGGCGCATTTCGATGCACTGGTGCTGTTCGTCATAAATGGCTTCGTGCCGGAAGTTTTCTAACTCAAAATCCGCGTCGTGTTCCCGGTTTAACCGGCAGAGCAGGTTAAGATTGAATTCCGCTGTGACTCCTGCTGCGTCATTGTAGGCACGCTCCAGCACATCGCGTGCCTTCACGAGGTCCACGCCGATCAGCAGGCCACCGCGGTCGCCGGCCTCACCGCGCATCACCTTCATCAGGCCCACCGCTTCGTCGATGTTGAAGTTGCCGATCGTGGAGCCGGGAAAGTAGACGACGTTGCGTGCCCCCGCCCGGCTTGGTACCGGCAGCGGAAACGGCTTGGTGAAGTCGGTACATACCGGCAGCACTTCCAGGTCCGGGTAGTCCGCCGCCAGCTGCTCCGCGGTACTCGCGAGATGTTCCTTCGAAATGTCGACGGGCACGTAAGCGGCGGGATCCTGCAGCTGGTCCAGCAGCAGCCGGGTCTTGGTACTCGAGCCGGAGCCGTACTCGATCAATGAGACCGCGGTTCCCAACAGATTCGCCATTTCATCGAGGTTGTCCTCCATGATGTCGAGTTCGGTGCGCGTGGGGTAGTACTCGGGCTGTTCGCAGATTTCTTCGAACAGTTGGGAACCGCGCTCGTCATAGAAAAATTTGGGCGACACGTGTTTGGGCCGGTCGCGCAGACCCGCCAGTATTTCTTCGCGTTCATCCGTGACCGGCTGGGGCACCTCGGTCAGGCGTACTGTGTTCCGCGCTCTGTTCATGGGTTCCTGGTGACATCCCTGGCCAGCCGAATTCCAAAGAACTGCCAGCGCTCTTGCGGGTAGAAGAAATTACGGTACGTGGCGCGCAGGTGATCGGCCGGTGTCACGCAGGACCCGCCGCGGCACACCACCTGGCTGGACATGAACTTGCCGTTGTACTCGCCCAGCGACCCTTCCAGCGGTTGAAAGCCCGGGTAAGGCGAGTAGGCCGATGCGGTCCATTCCCACGCGTCGCCGTAAAGCTGCGCGATGCCCTGGGTATCGGCGGGCAGGGCGCGCGGGTGCAACAGACCGGTGTCGACCGTGTTGCCGTCAATGGCGTGCTGAGTCGCGACACTTTCCCACTCCGATTCACTGGGCAGGCGTGCGCCGGCCCAGCGGGCAAACGCGTCCGCTTCGTAGAAATTCACGTGGCAGACCGGCGCGTGCGGATCGATGTCGCGCGGACCGCCCAGCATGAATTCGCTGGCCAGATCATCACTCCAGTAGAGCGGCGCGCCGGTGCCGGTTTCCTGGAGCCACGCCCAGCCATCCGCGAGCCAGTGCCGGCTGTCGGCATAACCCCCGGCGTCGATGAATTCGCGGTACTCACCGTTGGTAACCAGGCGATCGGCGAGCTGGAAAGGTTCCAGCAGCAAACGGTGCCGCGGCGTTTCATTGTCGAAACAGAAACCCGGGCCATCGGCGCCAATTTGCCGGATACCGCCTGGAAACTCGACGAAGCCCAGCGCAGCGGGCGCCTCGCTGACCGGCGGCAACGGCAGTTCCGCGTAGGCGGGCTGCAACGGGTTCACCGACAGCACGTGCTTGATGTCCGTCAGGATCAGTTCCTGGTGCTGCTGCTCGTGGTGCAGCCCCAGTTCCACCAGGAAAGCCAACTCATCCGACGAGTCCGAGTCGATCAGGTTGCGCATGGCCGCGTCCACGCAGGCGCGATAGTCACGAACCTCCCGGAGCGTGGGCCGCGACAGCAACCCACGTGCGTCGCGCGGGTGCATCTGGCCCTTGGTGTAGTAATAAGAGTTGAACAGGTAATCGAAAGCTGGGTGAAATGCCTGGTAGCCGGGCGCGTGCGGCACCAGGATGAACTGCTCGAAAAACCAGCTCGTGTGCGCGAGGTGCCACTTGGTCGGGCTCACGCTCGGCATGGTCTGCACCACGCAGTCTTCCGGCTGCAACGTGCGGCAGAGCGCCAGGCTCTGGTCGCGGATTGCCAGGTACCGGTCTTCCAGCGCGGCGGTGGCCGCGGTTGGGGTCTTCGAGGTGAGGGTCATGATGGCGATACGGCCGGCGGCGCGAACCCGGGGGTGCTGCCAACCGTTGACTCTTGTCTTAATGCGTGCGTGCAGAGGGTAGGCGGCGGGGCAGGGAGTGTCAAAAGCAAGGTCTGGCGGGCCTTTTCGGACCGCCGCCGGGTCATCTTGACGGCGCCGGGTGCCAGCGGCTCTAATAGCGGCCCTTTCGCGGCCGCCAGGCCGCAGTCAGCGAATGGCCAGGTAGCTCAGTTGGTAGAGCAGCGGACTGAAAATCCGCGTGTCGGTGGTTCGATTCCGCCCCTGGCCACCAGTTTCGGCAAAACTGCTGCGCTTTCAACCATTTGATTCCTAATAGGTTTCCCGGTGTGCCACAACTGGCACACAAACGGCGGGTTACCTATGCCCAGTAAAAGACACCAGAACCCGTATCTGCACAAGCGTGGCACCACCTGGTACTTCCGGTTTCGGTGTCCAACTGCGATTCAGTCGGTATATGGGAAGCAAGAACTGCGGTTAAGTCTGGACACAGATGATAGGGAAGAGGCGCGGCGACGAGTCGCATCACTTCTCCCTTACATATATGAGTTGAAGCAGGTAGCGCGTTGCATGACCGAGCTGACACCGGAAACCGCAAGGCAGGTTCTGAATCAGACATACACGCGTCTGGTTGAGGCACTCCATCGCTCAAAGGCGCCCTGGATTCGACCCAGCCA
>CP070671.1:1418664-1424610 GCA_020351875.1 Chromatiales bacterium
CTGGGCACCACACCCGGCAATTACAGCCAGGTTGTCGATCTTGACAGCTCCGGTGTGACGAGCTACGTCTTCGATCAGCTGGCGCCTGGCACGTACTACGTGATGCTCACGTCTGTAGATACCAGCGGGAATGAAAGCCCGCCGTCGGAAGAGGCGAGCGCCACGCTCTGATCAGGGACAGGCACCAGTTGATGGGCAACTGGTGCCTGTTCCCTTGTTCTGCGCCGGTCTGCAAATGAACGGTGCCGGTTGAAAACGTAATAGGCGCGAACCCCCAACACCGAGCCATCGGGCCGGCCACCCCGCCAGAATCGCCCCCTTTACCACCAGGTAGGTCACGCGGTACCCCGCCTGGATGAAGTACAGTCGCCAGCCGCTGCCTGAGAGCAGGCTGTCCGACAGCATCGCGGTGGCCACCAGCGTGATGCCGACAAAGGCGCCCATCATGCCGCCGCCGCTGGCGCTCTCGATGCCGAACCAGCCCACGATCACCGCCATGCCGATGGCCGACAGCAGGCAGCTGAGCGCGCTGCCAATCATCGCGGGCGCTGGCGAACCGAGTTCGTCCTGCGTCTTGCCCAGCGCCGCCATCCACGCGTTGCCGAAGAGCACTGGCGAATACCAGGCCGCGCCAATCAGCATGCCGGCCACGGTCGCGGTGACAATGGCCCATGGCGTCAGGTCGAGAATGTCGAGCATCGTGGCAGCCGTCGCCGTCTATTCCTGCGCCAGTTACCGTTCGCTGCGCAAATAGAGCCAGTTCCGCACGATTAGCCTGACACCACCGCCTGCGCCTCGATCTCGATTTTGAGCTCCGGCAGCGCCAGGCACTGCACGCCAACCCAGGTGCTCGCCGGCGGCGGGTGGCCGGCGAAAAAGCTCTCGAACTCCGGCAGCAGCTGTTCGATGAATTCCGGCTGGTAGTCCACCATGTATACGCGCACGATGGTGATGTCGGCCACCGTCGCCCCCGCGGCGTCCAGGGCGAGCCCCACGTTGGTCAGGGCCTGGCGGCACTGGGCCACGATGTCGTCACCACCCACGGGTTCGCCCTTTTCGTCCATGGCGGCCTGCCCGGCCAGGTACACCTGTTTGCCGGCGGGCACGGTGACCACCTGGGAGAAGTGATAGATGGAACTGTCGAACAGAGCGGCGGGTTGCAGGGCGGTTTTCATCGCAGTTCTCGAAAGACGGGCCAGCCGTCAGCATAGCCCGGCGCCGGCCAGTGGTGTAGTTGCAGGGGCCCGGCTCCGTCAGGGACGCGAGCAGTGCCCGCCCCCAGGACCACCGAGCTGGCCGGGGACAGCCACCCCTGGCTGTCGCCAGGGGCGCCAGTGCCCGGGTGTGTCAAAATCCCCGTCCCAGGCACGACCGAGACCCGCCATGTCCCGCTTCTACAACCCCCACCGCAGCCGCAACAAATACGTGCCCGGCGACCCGAAACCCTTCAACCTGAGCCGGTCGAAGATCGACCTGTTCATCGAGTGCCCGCGGTGTTTCTACATCGACCGGCGCCTGGGCACCGGGCGGCCGCCGGGCTTCCCGTTCAACCTGAACACCGCGGTCGACACGCTGCTGAAGGCAGAGTTCGACGTGCATCGCGCGAAAGGCACCCAGCACCCGCTGCAGCAGAAATACGGCATCGCGGCCCGGCCCATCGCCCACGAGCAGCTGGAGGAGTGGCGGCACAATTTCACCGGCGTGCAGTACCTGCACCGCGAGACCAAGTTTCGCGTCAGCGGTGCGATCGACGACCTGTGGATGGACGAGAACGAACAATTCGTGGTGGTGGACTACAAGGCCACGTCGAAATCCGAGCCCATCACCGCGCTCGACAAGGACTGGCACTCTGGCTACAAGCGCCAGATGGAGGTTTACCAGTGGCTGTTGCGGAAGAACGGCTACACGGTGTCGCCCACCGGCTATTTTGTTTACTGCAACGGCCGGGCTGACGAGACCGCCTTCGACGGCAAGCTGGAATTCGACGTCACGCTCATCACCTATGACGGTGACGACAGTTGGGTCGAGCCCACGTTAACGCTGATCCACGAATGCCTGCAGGACGATGAAATCCCGGCCGCGGGCCCGGAGTGTGACTGGTGCGCGTATTATGATGCGCGGGGGGAGGTAACCCATGAGCCGAGAAATAGAACTCTACCGCTGGCATAACGGCACCGTCGCCGGCGAGGTGAAGCTGATCGTCGAGGTCGCCGCGCTTCGCCTGGAAGACCACAACGTCGGCGAACTCTGCGAAGACGTTTGGGACGACAAAGACCACGAGCAGGTGTTGTCGGTGGACACCCACGGCGCGGCGCAGGTGCTCGCCCACCTGGGCGTGGAATACGGTGACGAGCCCATCGAGATACTGGCCGCCCACCTGCAGACAACCCTGGACGGACGCAGCGACGCGGTCACGCGGTTCCGGCAACTGATGGACGCCGCCGGCGTCAAGATCTCAGACACCAACGCCTAGAGCGGCAATAAGAACAAGACCGCGTGGGCATGGGGTCAGGCACTTGTGGGAGCGGCTTTAGCCGCGAAAGAGCCCAGGCATCACGCTCCATCGCGGCTAAAGCCGCTCCCACAGGAGGGCTTTGGCGTCAGGCGCCGACTTCTTGTCGACAGAATTTCTCTACCGCAGGCAGGCAAGCGTGCGTTCGAAGCGCAGGTTGTCGATGATGGTTGGTGCCACATCGGGTGCCGAGCTTTCGAAACGCACCCGGTAAATCTCGCCGAGGTCTCCCAGCGTCAGCGTGTCAGTCCTGGTCGTGCAGCACGTTGCGGACACGACAGATTCCACGGCGCCCAGTGCCGCGCCCGCATCGTCATACGCGGTCAGCACCACGCTCGCGCCGGGAGCCACGAATACATCCGCACCAACACTGATGACCGGCATCGCGAAATTCACGGTGATGTTGAAGTTCGTCTCCGGAGGCGGGTTGTAACGCCGGTCGTTGTCCCAGACCACCGTGTTGTCGGGTACGAAGCGTCGGTACTCGGGGCCCCGCAACGTGTCGTCCGTTGCGTAGCTGCCGAAGCTCAGGCACTCGTCGGCGTAGTCATCTTCCACCGCGTCGAATTCCACGGGCAGCGAACCGTCGGGCAGCGTCTCGAAATCCAGCGGCACCTGCGCGGGCGCTGCCGGCAACGGGTCCACGAAGATGGACACGCGATCGACGCCATTGGCACCAATCTGTCCCTTGCCGTCTATGCACCGCAACCGGAACCGCAATTCGGTGTCTTCCTGTGCAACCGCCGGCGCTGTGAAAGTGGGATTCGGCCGGGAGTCATTGCTGAGCGTCACCGTCGGGCCTGCTTCCTGGGTCCATTCGTAGCGGATGGAGCCCTCGGCGTCGTAGCCCTCCCCGTCGAGCTGCACCAGGTTGCCCGATACCACATACTGGTCCGCCCCCGCGTTGCAGTAAGTGGGCGGATTGTCGACGGGTGGCCGCACGCTGACGCTGGTGGTTCCGCCACCGCCCCAGTCGAAGTCCGGTGTGGAGCCAACCGTCGTCACCACGCCGGTGAATACGACAAGGACCGTGGTCAGGACTCGCAAGGTCGTTTTCATGATCGGGCCCGCCGATGCAGCACCACCCACGCAAGTCCGCACCCTGCTGCAGTGAAGACCAGGTCCATCGGATCCATCCGGCCGTTCAGCAGGTATGCCGCCACGTGGTCCAGCACCGGCCAGTCGGCAAAGAACGCCGGCAGTCGTGTGGTCACCACGGTGGCCACGGCATTGGCCTGCGCAATTTCAAAGACGCTGCCGACCAGCAGCCACAAACCGCAGCTTGCGCTTGCCGCGTAACGCCATGGCGACAGACAGGCCGCCGTGGCCAGGCTGAAGGCCAGTGCGTGCAGGAAAGACGGCAGGCTCTGACCCAGCGCACCGCTCAGCCACGAGACCCCCGCGCTCCTGTACCAGCCCACTGGCAACAGGTAGGCGCTGCCGGCGGGTCGTCCAACCAGGTACACCAAAGCCCCGGCCACCAGGCACAGGCCGGCAAATAACATCAATGACCAGTAGGAACGGTGTTGCATGACAACCCCTCCTTTGTGCCGCGCCAACACGGCGGCGCAATGACAGCAGTCGATTCGGTGCCCGATTCACTGTCGGGTCAGTGCTGCTGTTTGCTGGGAAAGCAAATTCCTCCAATTGATGTTTAGACTTGGGGGCAGGAAGCCACTTCCCAATAGGCGTAAACCCTGATTGATGCCGGCGACGGGATCTTGCCGGCTTCCGCGTTACATAATTGGGAACTGTTTCGGTTTCTGCGTAGCGCGATCGCCTTGACCGTGCCGCTGCGTAAACCGACCATGTTCACTATTCCCGATGACGCACGAGGGCCCTGTCTCAAGGCAGCGCTCTGTCTCAGTCTGCTGCAAGGAGACTAAGGTGCGTCAGAACAAGAATAACGATCTCACCAGTTTCACCCGCCTGCTGGCATTGCTGGCCCTGGTCGCCGGGCTCGTCGGCATGTCCCAGGCCCAGGCGGCCGCGCTGCAGGTGGACGAACCCTGGCAGGCGCACAGCAAGAGAGAGCGGGCGCATTTGGTACCGTGCAGTTCCTGGGCACCTTCGCCGTCGACGATGAGTTCGTCTTCGCGATCAACTTCGACTTCGACACTTTCAGCAGCGACAACATGGGGATCGGCATCGGCGTGATCCCCGTGCCGCCCGCCGCGTTCCTGTTCAGTTCGGCGCTCGGCCTGCTCGGCTGGCTACGCCGCCGCGCCTGATTGGCGCAGGAGCGAGTCGCAGGGTGCACTCCGTGCACCGTCCAGCTGCATGCACCACCCAACCCCGGGCAAAGGGTTATAAAGTGACCTCCGGCACCCATTGCCCGCACAGGAGGAGCCGCTCATGCCCAGCCGCACGCCGCATCCGTCCCGCCGCGAGTTTCTCGCGTCTTCCAGCCTGGCGGCCCTGGCCGCAAGCCTGCCGGCCAGTTCCGCCCTGGCGGCCCCGTCGCGGAGCGATCCGGGCGCCGCGCCGCAGGCACCCTTCGACAGTCTGCGTGACTACGTGGCCGCGCTCGACGCGCACGGCCTGCTGGTGCGCATCCCGCGTATCAACCAGGACCGTTACCAGACCACGGCGCTGATGTTCTACGCGACGGAGAAATACGGTTTCACCGGCTCACCCGCCTTTTTGTTCGAACGCATCAAGATCGATGGCGAATGGATGCCCGGTCCGGTGCTGGCGAATCACATGGCCCACTGGGATGCGGACTGTATTGCGTTCGGGCTCGAGCCCGTGCCGGGTGACGGCTATGCGACCTACCGCCGCGCGAAGGCACACCTGACGGAGCTGCTCGTCGCCAACCAGGGTATGTACCCGCTGATTCCACCGGTGGAAATTCCACGCGAGCGCGCGCCGTGCAAGGAAGTGGTGCTGACCGGCGACGATATCGATCTGTTGAGTTTCGCGTTCATGAAGACGAATCCCGCGGATGCGGGCCGTTATCTGAACACGGGCGCGGTGTTCACCACCGATGCGAAGCTCGGCAACAATTTCGGCACTTACCGGTGTCAGATCGTCGGGCCGCGCAAGCTGCGCATCAACTCCGAGAAGAACCACGTGGGCTACAAGACCTGGATGGCGGCGCGCGAGCGTGGCGAAGAGGTGGCGAAGGTCACTATCGTGCAGGGCACCGACCCGGCGGTTTACACGCTCAGCGGTTCGCCCATCGCGCGCCGGCGCGAAGAACCGGTGGATGAACTCGCCATGGCCGGGGGGCTGCGCGGCAAACCGCTGGAAGTGGTGAAGTCGGACACGAACGACATGCTGATCCCCGCACACGCCGAGATAGTGGTCGAAGGCGAAGTCCCGCTGCAGGCGCCGCTCGAAAGAGAAGGCCCGTTCGGCGAGATGTTCGGTTACCAGGGCCCGCAGAAAGAGGCCGTGTTCACGCTGAACGTCACGCGCGTCACACACCGGCA
>CP070671.1:1424710-1444957 GCA_020351875.1 Chromatiales bacterium
GACGGAGACCACCGACACGGACGGCGACGGCGTGGGCAACAACAGCGATGCCTTCCCCACCGATCCCACCGAGACCACCGACACGGACGGTGACGGCGTCGGCGACAACAGCGACGCCTTCCCCAGCGGTGACGACGAGTCCCAGGAAACGGACGGTGACGGCGTGGGCGACAACTGCGACGCATTCCCCACCGACCCCAACGAGAACACAGACACGGACGGTGACAGCGTCGGCGACAACAGCGACGCCTTCCCCACCGACCCCACCGAGACCACCGACACCGACGGTGACGGCGTGGGCGACAACGGCGACGCTTTCCCCACCGATCCCGACGAGATCGTGGACACGGACGGTGACGGCGTGGGCGACAATGGCGACGCCTTCCCGGTGGATCCGAACGAATCGGTGGACACCGACGGTGACGGTTTGGGCGACAACGCTGACCCCGACGACGACAATAACGGCGTGCCCGATGTCGAGGAGCCGCGGGCCGACCTGGCCATTGCCGCCACCATCGCGCCGCAGCAGCTGACCGTCGGCCAGCCCGATGAGTTGCTGGTGACTGTGGAGAACTACGGGCCGTTCTTCTCCACCGGCACCAAGGTCGTGATCGATCTCCCGGCAATGGTGCAGATCGGCGATGCCTCCGGTGACGGCCAGTGCCTCCGGGCCGGCAGCCAGGTGATCTGCAAGTACGTCGACATGCAGGCCGGCGGCAGTGTGAGTACCAAGTTGCGCATGACCCCGCAGATGCCCGGCACCTTGGGCATCACCGCGGTGGCCACGGGCGACGAGGTCGACGACGACCCCGTCAATAACACCGTGAGCCTGAGCCGCGAGGTCATGGAAGAGGTCATCGTGACCGCCAACAGGTCCGGCGGCGGTGGCGGTGGCTCAATCGACCCGCTGTGGCTGCTCTTGCTGGTCTGGTTGCTTTACCGGCAATACCGGGTGACGACAGGCGGCGAGAAACGGCGACTGCCGCTCAGCGTAAGAAGTGCCAGCAGCGGGAGCAGGCGACGCCGGGGCCGCGACTAAGAAAAGGGTCGAACCGGTTTCTTCGTGGACCGGTTCGACCTCTTTCTGATGCGATTCCCGACCGCGGCTTTCACGGTCCCCGAATGCATTTCACAGATTCAGGAAAGTCACAGGGAAAAGCATATGTTTATGTCAATTGTCGGCAGTTTTCTTTGGCTAACGGCGTACCGTGACTCCAGACACTTGCCGTCAACCACGCCGGTTCACGAAACCTGATAACCCGGTGAGATCTGCCATGCGAAACACACTTCGGAGCGGCTTAGCAGCATGCCTGGTCGGCCTGCTGGCATTCGGTGCCCAGGCGCAGTCAATCCAGAGCGCATTGCCGGCACAGCACCATCCCGGCCAAAACGGCCTTTACAAAGCTGCGCAAATGTCCAAGGCAAGCAGCACGCTGGCCCGCGCGTTTGCCGAGTACCGTGCTCACGTCGCCCAGCGGCGGACGACCGCATTCGAACCCACGGACCAGTTCCTGCAGTTTGCCGGCGGGCGGGTCCTTGTCGACGCCCGGGCGACGGCTAGCGGTGACGAACTGCTGGCCGATCTGCGGCAACTGGGGCTGACGCAGGGCGCGCATGCCGGTGAGGTCGTGTCTGGCCTGTTGCCGCTGGCCGCGCTCGACAGGGCCGTCGCATTGTCCAGCCTGCGCGCGATTGCGGCTTCACCGCGGCCGATCACCCACACGGGTTCCATCAACAGTCAGGGTGACATTGCGTTGCGGGCGGACGTGGCGCGCGACCCGCTCGTGCACGATGTCGACGGCACCGGCGTCACCGTGGGCGTGCTGTCCGATGCCTACGATACGTTGAACGGTGCGGCCGCCGACATCGCCAGCGGCGATCTGCCAACGGGCGGTGTCCCGGTACTGAATGGCGAATCGACGCTGTGCGGCTCCCTGATCTTCTGCATCGATGAGGGCCGCGCGATGCTGCAGATCGTGCACGACATCGCGCCGGCCGCCGGGCTGCTGTTTCACACCGGCCTGGGTGGCAACGCGAGCTACGCGAACGCGATCACGGACCTGGCGGCGGCGGGCGCAGACGTCATCGTCGATGACCTGATGTACTTGAACGAGCCGATGTTCCAGGACGGCGTTGTCGCGCAGGCCGTGGACTCGGTGGTTGCCGGGGGTGTCGCTTATTATTCGGCCGCCGGGAATTCGGGCCGCAACAGCTATGTTGGGCCATTCGCCGACAGCGGCGTGATCTTCTGCATCGAATTTTTCTTCCCGATCGGGGATTGCGACCCGATCTTCGAGCGGGTTGGCCGAATGCACGATTTCGATCCAGGACCGGGCGTCGACCTTTATCAGAATGTCACCGTTCCGGTAGACAGTGTGCTGACCATTGCGATGCAGTGGGACGAGCCCTTCGGCGGGCCGGGCTCCAGGACTGACTACGACATCGTGCTGCTGGATCAATCCGGCGGGCTGTATTTCGAAATCAGCGCCAATGACAACGTCGCGACCGGGGAAGGCTGGGAAGTGCTGCAATTCCAGAACGCCGCAGTGCTCGGCTACGGTACCGCGTTTTCGGTCATCATCACCTACGACGATGTCGACTCGATCGGGGCGCCGACCAACCTGATGAAGACCGTCGTGTTCGGCAGCTCCACGATCGACGAGTTTGCAACGAACAGCTCGACGCTGATGGGGCACGCGAACGCGGCCGGTGCGCAGGCGGTTGGCGCCGCGTTCTTTGCGGAGACGCCGGAATATGGCGTGTCGCCGCCCACGCTGGAGCCCTACTCATCGGCCGGCGGGACACCGATCCTGTTCAATGCTAACGGCACTCCGCGCGGCAGCGCCGAAGTCCGCGCCAAGCCGGAGATGACGGCGGCGGATGGTGTCAATACCACCTTCTTCTTCAATGACAGCGATGGTAACGACGGTATCGACGATTTCTTCGGCACCTCCGCGGCGGCGCCACATGCGGCCGGCATCGCCGCGTTGATGCTGCAGGCCAAGCCGACCGCGACGCCCGCGCAGCTGAAGAGCGCGCTGCAGAACACGGCCATCGACATGAATGCGCCGGGTTTCGACCACGACTCCGGTTACGGCCTGGTGCAGGCGGATGCGGCTATTGCCAACCTGCTGGCTGCGGCCGGCAACAACCCGCCCATGGCGAGCTTCACCACCAGCGTTGCCGGCCTGCAGGTCGATTTTACCGACACGAGTAGTGATTCCGACGGCAGTGTGGTCGGCTGGGCCTGGGATTTCGGTGACGGCATGGCCGCGGGCGTGCAGAACCCGTCGCACGCCTATGGTGCCGGTGGGACCTATACCGTGACCCTGACGGTGACCGATGACGACGGCAGCCAGGATGCCACCAGTCAGTCCGTCACGGTCAGCGAGACAGGCAGCAACGCGCCGCCAGTGGCGAGCTTTAGCTACACCTGTTCTGGCCGAGACTGCACCTTTGACGGGCGCAGTTCCAGTGACGATGTCGAGATCGTCAGCTACGCCTGGGACTTCGGCGATGGCGGCAATTCAACGGCGGTCAGCCCCGGATACACTTATGCATCCACGGGCAACTACACGGTCACGCTGGTCGTGTCCGACATCGAAGCGGCGAGCGACAGCGCGAGCGCGTCGTTCCGGGTCAAGAACCGGGGCAATACGTCCGGCTCCAGCGGTGGCAGTAGCGATGGCGGGGACACGAGCACCGTCAGCTCCGAGAAAGGTCGCAAAAAGTGCACTGACGGCGCCGACAATGATGGTGACGGCCTGGTCGACGGCGCGGATCCCGACTGTCAGTAGTCGTTACGCAATTCCGCGGACAAATCATTCCAACCCCGGTTTTCCAGTTCCCGAGCCCAATTTCGAAGACAGTTTGCGGTGGCCCCGCCGCGAAGATACGGTCATTCGGAGTCCACGTTCCGCTGCGAGGTTACGCTGCGTCAGTGGGTATCGCAGACAGGTGAACTGTCCAGGAAGCCAGGCTCCTGCATGGCCCGGTTGACCTGGTGTTCGATCGCAGTGCCGGCGAAAAAATCGGGGTTCATGCCTGCGAGCAGGCGGATCGGGTTGCCGAACACGAAGTCGCGGAAATCGTCCGCGGTGAGGATTTCATTCTCGACCAGCTCGTAGGCTTCAGACAGCACCTCGTCCATGTCCGGCACGTCCCAGTGTCCCATGTCCGAAGAGAACACCGCGTTGAGCTTCCTGCCACCTGGTAACAGGCGCGTATCGAATGCCGTTGCGTTCATCCGGTCATCCGCTTCGCAACCGTAGTAAAAATTCGGGACCAGGCGGTCGAGAAGGTCGTCCAGGGTATCGATGCCGGCGGCGGCAAAGTCGTCCGTGTCGTCGGTCTCGTCTACGTTGCGCGCTATGTTGTCCGGCCGGATTTTGCCGCGCAGTATGTCTCCACCGTATTGATCGCACAATTCCAACAGATAATCGACGTCGACCTTCGCCGGGTTGAACTGTTGCACGGCTTCCCGGTTGCGCTTCTCCCAGCGTTCCTTGAGATCGCAGACCAGGCTGGCTCCCCATGCAACCCCGCCTTCCAGGAAGGCGAAATTGAGCTTCGGGAAACGATGGGTGACGCCGCCGAAAAATATGGCCTTGGCGAAGGCGTGACCCGCGGCCGCAAAGTGTCCTGTCTGGTTGTACATGTAATTGCTGATCGACCTGCGCATGCCGATGCCCTGGCCGATCGCGTGCGCCGTTACGGGCACCTTCAGCTCCATGCACTTTTGCCACACCGGGTCATAGTCGTACGCACTGTCGATCGCCAGCGTATCGACCCAGAAGGCGTAGCGCCCGAGGTCCGGATCATGGTCGGCCACCGCCTGGATCGGCCGGCGCACCAGGTTCGCGAACATGGGCACCTTCAGTCCCAGGTCGTTCATGGCGAAATCGAGTTCTTCGATGGCCTCGGCGGGCGTATGGCAGGGAATGACGGCCGCGGGCGTTAAACGATCTTCGAGCCCTCGAAACAGATCGGCCGTCATCAGGTTGTGAGCCCGGCAGGCGGCGCGGCGGATATCTTTGTCGGGAATGTCCGGTAGCAGGAAGCCAATGGTGGGATAGACGACGGCAAAGTCGATACCCATTTCCGGCAGGCGCTCGTGCATCAGCTTCGGCAGCATCGCAGTCGCCCGGTCCCGGGTGTTTTCCGCAGGCGCAGCCCAGAACGCCGGCCGCATCTGGTTGTGATGGCGCCGCTGCTGCGGATCCATGTCGTACCAGCTCAGGCTGTTCTGCCGGCGGAAACTCGCGAAGGTGCGCTCGGTCATTTCGATCCCGCCCACCTGCTTGATGTAGTCGAACAGCACCGGGAAGACTTCCACCATGTGCCCGTCGACATCGATGACCGGGTGATCCAGTTGCTCCCGGATGCGGCTGGAAGCCGTTGTGTTGCCTTGACGATTTCCAGGTGTCATCGGCATATACTCCACAGAGAATTATCGTCAGTGTGACCGGCCAACGCGGTCGCGCCGTGACTTTCGAACCACCGTAGCATTATGAACGATCGGTCCAACCGGTCATACACCAGGTCGCTGATTTATGAACAGGTATGTAAAGGGAGAGACGGATGGCCATCACAGATCACGTTAATCTCGACCAGTTCATGGCCGGGCTCAAGCGGCACAATGCCAACGAGCCGGAATTCCACCAGGCCGTCTTTGAAGTCGCGGCGAATGTCTTCGACTACATCGCCGACAAGGAGATCTACCACGAGATGCAGATCCTGCGGCGCATCGCTGTGCCGGATCGCATCATCATCTTCCGGGTCTGCTGGGAGGACGACAACGGCAATATCCGGGTCAACAAGGGCTACCGGGTGCAGAACAACAATTCCATCGGGCCCTACAAGGGCGGCCTGCGCTTCGACCCGAGCGTGAATCTCAGCATCCTGAAGTTCCTGGCCTTCGAGCAGACCTTCAAGAACAGTCTCACCGGGTTGCCTATGGGCGGCGCGAAGGGCGGTTCGGATTTCAACGTCAAGGGCAAGTCGGATGGCGAAGTCATGCGCTTCTGCCAGTCCTTCATGACCGAGCTCTTCCGGCATGTGGGCGAAGACGTTGACGTGCCCGCTGGGGATATCGGCGTCGGCGCCCGGGAAATCGGCTTCCTGTTCGGCCAGTACAAGCGGCTGACCAACCGCTTCGTCGGCGTGCTCACCGGCAAGGGTATGGAATTCGGCGGCAGCCCGATTCGCAAAGAGGCGACCGGCTACGGCACCGTCTACATGATGGACGACATGCTGCAGCGCCGGGGTGACGGGCTCGAAGGCAAGACATGTTTAGTGTCCGGCGCCGGTAACGTCGCGATTTACGCGGCGGAGAAGCTCCTGCACCTCGGCGGCAAGGTGGTCACCCTGTCGGACTCCACGGGCTTCATCTACGACAAAGACGGACTGAACGCCGAGAAACTGGAATACGTCATCGATCTGAAGACGAAGCGGCGGGGCCGGTTGGAGGAGTTCGCGCGCGAGTACGACGTGGAATACCACGCGGGCGAGAAGCCGTGGCAGGTACCTTGCGACCTCGCGTTTCCGTGCGCCACGCAGAACGAGATCAGCACGGCAGAGGCCCACACTCTCATTAGTAATGGCTGCCAGGGCGTGTCGGAGGGCGCCAACATGCCCACGGAACAGCACGGGATACTGGCCTTTACCGAGGCGCGCGTAATGTTTGCCCCGAGCAAGGCCGCGAATGCCGGTGGCGTTGCGATCTCGGGCTTGGAGATGAGCCAGAACAGCGAGCGCAGGACCTGGAAGAGGCAAGAGCTGGAGAAGCTCCTGCTCGAAATCATGGGAGACATCCACGAGCGGTGCGTCGAGTACGGCAAGGAACCGGGCAGCGACTACGTGGACTACGTGAAGGGCGCCAACATTGCGGGCTTTATCAAGGTGGCCGACGCGATGGTTGCTTACGGCGTGGTTTAGGCAGCAACGGCACGGTGCCCAACAAAAAACGGCCCTGCCGAAGCAGGGCCGTCAATCTCGAAAGGCGATGCCTTCGAGCGGACCGCCCAGAAAATGCGTCATCGGGCGCGGTCGGCGATGGACGATAGCACCAGATTATGTAAAACGCAACGACGCCGAAGCCCGACAGCCACGGGTGTTTCAGGCGGCGTCACACAGCCCTCAGCCGAGACCCGGGCGCAGCCACATGTAGCCGGTCAGCACGAGCGCGGCGATGAACGCGGTCTCGGCCAGCATCAGCATCACCGGCGGCCAGCCCACCCGGGCGACCTCGCGCAATGCGGTCTGCATGCCCACCGCGGCGATGGCGGTCACCAGGCACGCGCGCGACAGCGAGTTGCCGAAGTTCGTGAGCACCTCGGGGACCAGGCCGAAACTGTTCAGCGCGGCGAGTCCGATGAACACGAACAGGAACCCCGGGAACTTTGCCGTGCCGCCCGACGCCCGGTGGCGGAACAGGTACATGATCGCGACCACCATCGGCACCAGCATCGCCACGCGTAACAGCTTCACGATGGTGGCGAGATCGCCGGCCCGGTCGGACACGGAGTAACCGGCGCCGACGACCTGGGCCACGTCGTGAATGGTGCCACCGAGGAAGACCCCGGCCGCCACATCGGTCAGGCCCAGCAGGGTCGCGAAGGCCGGATAAATGATCATCGCCAGCGTGCTGAGCGCGGTGACGCCGATAATCGTGAACACCAGTTGCTTGTCTGCCTGCTCGCGGTCCGGCAGCACCGAAGAGATCGCAATTGCAGCGGACGCGCCGCAGATGGCCACCGAGCCGCCGGTCAGGACGCCGAGCTTCGCGCCCAACCCGAGCATTCTGCCCAGCAACGCGCCCAGGGCGGTGGTCAGCACCACGGCGGCGACGACCAGCAGGGCGGGAGTCCAGCCAAGGTCCATCAGGTGCCCTGCCGTGACCCGCAGGCCCAGCAGCGCAACGCCCGCGCGCAGCACGGACTTCGAGCAGAATTCAATGCCAGGTCCGCAGCGTTCGTCTTCACCGAGAAAATTCACTGCCATGCCCAGCAACAATGCGAACAGCATGACCGGCGCGCCGTAGTTCTGCGACAGTGCGTAAGCAGCCAGCGCGAGGAGTACCGAGACGGTTGCGCCGGGGTAAAGTTTGCGCACGCGTTGGAACGACTGCTTTTCCAGACTGTCTCGAATCGACATTCGTCAGCGCTCCTAGGTCGATCGGTGATGTTGAAATTGGGGCGCTCAAGTCAGATTGCCTTGGCAGGCTAGTCTATTTCCTTTCGGCAGGAATCTGTTAGCCATGAACGAAAGCGGGCCGGCAATGGCCGGCCCGCTTCGTTCGTCTTCCGCATCAATACTAGATGCCACTGCGCTTCGGCAGCACCAGGAACATCTGCACATGGCTGTCGGTGGCGAATTCGCCCGGCACCACGCCATAAGTCTGGCCGTCGCTGTGCCAGGTGACGGCCAGTGCGCCGGCCAGGTGTTCGCCGGTCATCTGCAGGCAGGGTTTGAATTCACGCTGGAACCGCGCATTGCCTTCGGAATCTGAGCGGAACACTGACTGCGAACCGTCGCGCGCGCCGATCGGCAGGTCGTAGGTGCCGATAAATGGCGTGGTCGGCGGCATCGCGACGAACCAGTGCCACATCGTGTACGCGGAGTTCGGGACGAGGCTGGTGAATTCCACGTCGATTCGTCCCTGGCCGTTCGCGCACGTGTAGGTACCCTGG
Organism: Chromatiales bacterium; assembly: GCA_020351875.1. Classification (GTDB taxonomy): domain Bacteria; phylum Pseudomonadota; class Gammaproteobacteria; order Steroidobacterales; genus J054. Next base: position 1,433,401 of record CP070671.1, read on the forward strand.
CCCTGGCCGGCGAACCACTCGCCAACGGTAATCCCGAGCGCGTCGCCCTTCGGGAAGGGGCCGGTCTTGTCCGGCTCGAAGGGCGCGTGCTCAACGGCCACGGCGGCGCGGTACAGGGGCGCGTTCATATTGTTGTCGGCCTTGGTCACGCGCCAGACTTCACCGGAGCCGGGCTCGCGCTCGATGAACACGTCCTGCTCGTGCATGTCTGCATCCACGTGGTAGATGAAGCTCAGGTCCAGGCTCACCGGCGCGTCGTAGGCGTCCTCAGATGGCGTTTCATACGTGGCGGGCCTGACCGTGGCAGGCTTCACGTGGCCTTGCGGCTTCGCCCCGGCATTGACTGCGGCCAGTCGCAGTAACTTATTGGTCTCCTCGTACAGGACATCTTCGTCGATGGCCAGGCGTGGCACGGGACTGGTGGGAACTTGATCGTCCGCGTAACCGGTAACTGCCAGGTAGCACAGGGCGATGGCGGTCAGGATGGCGTAGATTTGTGAGAATCGCAGTTTCATTTCAGTCTCTCCAGTTGGTGGTTGAATCAGTCGTCGACGGGCAGGCCGCTGGGCACTCGCTCCGGCACCAGGTGCGCCGCGTCACGGTGCACCGGGTCCGTCAGTGCCCGCAGGAATGCAGTCAGGTCGTTGATGTCGCCGTCGCTTAACTCGACTGGCTCCAGCTCGTTGGCGTTGAGAATCTGTTCCCGCAGCGCCGCGGTCTGCATGACCCACGTGTCACGCTTGCGGTAGTCGCCCAGGCGCCCGGGGTTGACCGGCTTGTAGCGCAGCTGTGAACCGGTCGCGGTGGTTTCCACCACGTGATCCACCGCTACGAGTTGCGCCGCCGCGGGCCGCCAGTTGTTGAACGACGCCACCGGGTCGGCGTGATGCCTGATCACTGCCTCGAGCGTGGTGTAGGCACCCGAATGGCCGTATGGCGCCGTCAGTTCGACATTGCGCAGCGACGGCGTGCGAAACGCGTAGCGGTCTTCCGGTCGCAGGGTTTCTCGCGCGCGGCCGTGGTCTTCCAGGCGTGCCATGAAACCGGTGGCCTGCCAGTAGCTCTGGTCCCAGCCGTCGTTCTTGCCGGGGCCGATCTGCGGCATCGCAATGGCATGAAACTCGTTGTCGGTCTGGAACTGGCCGCTGTGGCAGCTGGCACAGTTCGCGCGGCCGTAAAACAGGTTCATGCCGCGTCGGGCGTCGAGAGTCAGCGCCCGGTGATCGCGGCTGCGCAGGTAATCGTCGAAGGGGCTGTCGTAACCGCGGAACGCATCGACCTCGAAGGCCGCGATCGCGTTCGCCGCGTCGACGAAGCTGATGTCTTCAGCGGTATCGATATGCGCGTAGACGCCGCGGAAGCGCGCTACGTATTCCGGGATCTGCCGCAGCCGTTCGGCCAGCAGTTCCCAGACGCCATCCCGTCCCGCAAGCCGGTTCAGCGCCGCGGCAGTGGCGATGTCGTTTTCGCCCTTTTGCCCGGCCATCTCGACGGCGGACTGCACCGGGAACATGGCCTGCACGGCCAGCACGTTATCCAGGCCCGCCGGCAGCTGCTCGCGCGCTGGCGACCAGAACCCGCTCGCCCAGTTCTCATTCGGGTCTTTGGCCACGCGGCCGTCATGGAACAGGCGTGCCTGCTCGGTGGCACCGAGGAAATACAGGGCCGGGGAATTCCGCGGCACGCGGCCGGCGACCGGCGCGTCGGCCGGCACCCGCCGGTCCGGCCCGAGCCCCGTCGCGCCTTCACCGAGGGGCAACGCCAGGCCGTCTGACGTGCCGAGAGTCGGGTGGTGGCAGGTCGCGCAGGAAATATTCCGGTTGCCGCTCAGGATCTTGTCGAAGAACAGCAGCCGGCCGAGTTCGACCTGGTCGGTGTTCGGCCGGCCCCGGTCGTAGAAATCGGCACCGGTCAGCGGCGCGATGCCGGCCGCCGGGTCGATGTTGGCCTCGCCGCTGGCCAGCAGGAACGGCAATGTGAAGAGTGCGGTGATGACAAGCTTGTTCATGGTGTTTACCTCGGCTCGAATTCAGAGCATCCGTTGCAGCACGCGGCGTCCGCGCAGCTGGTGCCACGCGACTGCGGCCAGGTGCAGCGCGAGAAAAATCGTCAGGTATTCGCAAGAGTCGCGGTGCAGCCCGGCGAACCACTGGCACCAGGCGTCGTCCGTCAGCGGCCGGGGCAGGGTCGCCAGGCCGAACAGATCGATGGGCCGGTCCATCATCAGCACGCCGGATACCAGGACCACGCTGGTGGTCGCGTACAGCGCTAAATGGCCAATGCGTGCTGCGAGCCGTTGCTTGCGTGCGGTGGTGAGTGGGCCGGGGTGCGGTGCCACGAGCGCCCACGCGATGCGGAGCAGGAAGATCGGCAGGAAGGCCGTCGTGATGGCCACGTTGAAGCCGGTCACGGCCGCCTTCGGTGCGGGTGCCAGCGTGCCGGCGGCCATGGCCAGGCCGGAGGCGAGCGCCCACAGAATCACGGCGGCGGACAGCCAGTGCAGCCACCGGGCCGGTGCACCGTAACGGGAGTCCCGGGCGCCCTCGGCAGTCCGGCTGGCCGTCGTTTCGGTGCCGGGCCGGGACTCGTGGAGCAGGTTTTGCGTCGTTTCGAACATGGGGCCAGTATTGGCCGCGCCCGACGCAAGCGCCTGAAATTGTGAGGAAATTCAGCTGAAAAAAGCTGAAATTTTCTGCGGTCCCCTGAAGATTGCTGGTTTTCGGGGCCTAGTGGTCTGTTGCCACGGTGTCGGGGTCGACGGTGGCCGGCCGCAGCCGCGCGACAGTGGCCGCGAAGCCCGGGTTATCCCGCAGGCCCGCCAGGGCCGGGTCGGGCTCGAGGAAGACGGACCAGTAGGCCCGCCAGCCCTGGTCGGCGGAAAACTTGAGCCGCTCGAGTGCCGCGTCCTGGTCCCCGCGCAGTGCCAGTAGCTTTACGTCGCTGAGAAAGTACGGCAATCCCGCGCGCGGAAACGCAAGGGCGATGGGCTCGGCCCGTTCGAGCAGGCGCTCGGCCTGCAGGCGTTCACCGGTTTGTTCGAGGACCAGTGCCAGGTCAACCGCAGCCTGGAAGTTGCCGCGGTCCAAGACCGGTTCGGGCTCAAACAACTTTGGGTGCCCGGTTGCGTACAGGCGTCGTGCATCGGTCGGCCGCTGCTTCGCCAGTAAATAGTTCCGGGCGACGTACAGGGCGAGGTACTGGGTCGGGTCCAGTTCCAGCGCGGTCAGGGCCGTCTGTCCGGCGGCGTCGAGTTCACCGCGATGCATTTGCTGCAGCGCCTGGTGGGCGAGCACGATCACGGAATCATCTCGCAGTGCCAGGGCCGCCTTAATCTGGTCGCCGGCTTCCTTGAATTCACCGTTGTCCAGGTAGATCTGCCCGAGCAGCGCGCGGCGGTCGGCGGAGCTCGGGTCGTAGGCGATCGCCCGCCGATACCATTCAATGGCTTCGGGCAAGCGGTTGCGCCCGCGCCAGTTGAGCTCCGCCATGCCTTCGTAGGCCCACGCGAATTCTGCGTCGCTTTTCATGATGGAGCGGAACCCGGCCTCGGCTGCGTCGAATTCACGCATCACGATCAGGTTGGTCGCGACCGCGTAATTCAGGATCGGTGACAGCGGATCGCGTTCCAGCGCTGCCCGCAGCAGCCGGTCGGCTTCATCCTGGCGGGCCGTGTCGTAAAGGTAGTAGCCGTACCAGTGCAGCGTCTTCGGATGTTGCGGTGCCAGTTCCAGCGCGCGCTGGAAGGCTTCTTCGGCGCCCGCGAAATCCAGCTCCTCGTGGCGAATCGCACCGAGCGTCGTCCAGGCTTCACCGAGTTCGGGATTGAGCCTGAGTGCGGCATCGGCAGCCCGCAAAGCCTTGCGCAGGTAGCCTTCGGACGGCCGGTCGTTGTAGTCGCGCATCAGCAGGTAAGCGTCTGCGAGGCCGACATAGGCGCGTGCAAAACGCGTGTCGAGGTCGTGGGCCAGCCGGAAACTCTCGATGGCCTTGCCCAGGCTTTCGGTTGTCCTGCGCGCCAGCAGGTCCCGGCCGCGGAGGTACCAGTCATAGGCTTCCGCGTTGCTCGTGCCGACACTGGCGGGCTGGCTCGCGTCCGGGAGACGAAACCGCAATTGCAGTTCGTCGGCGACACGAATCGCAATTTCGCGCTCGATGCGGAAGATGTCGCCCGCACCGGCTTCGAAGACCTCGGACCACAGGCGGGTGTCGTTGGCCACCTCGATCAGCTGCGCCGTGATGCGCAGCCGCTCGCCGGAGCGTCGCACGCTGCCTTCCAGGATGTGGCTGACATCCAGCCGCGTGGCCAGTTCCGGCACGTCGAGACCCTGCTTCGCCAGCGCGAAGGATGACGTGCGGGAGGTCACGCGCAGGCCCTCGAGGTCGGTCAGGCTGCTGAGAATTTCCTCCGCCAGGCCGTCGCCAAGGAAGGTGTCCTCCGGATCGGGACTCAGGTTTTCAAAAGGCAGGACCGCAATCGCAATACCTTCCGTCGCGACGAATGGTCGCTGGTCATCTACCTGTTGTGGCCAGAAGTACGCGATGGCCCCGAGCAGCACGGCGACGATGACTGCTGCAAGCACCCGGGCGTGGGATCGGCGCGGGGCGGCGGCTGGTTCTGCCGGCGCCTTGGCGTCGCCCGAATCAGTACCCGTGGCCGCCGCAGGGGTGCTCACCGATGCGACCAGTCGATAACCGCGCTTCGGTACCGTCTGGATGTAGCTGGGCCGGTCACGGCGATCACCCAGCACCCGACGCAGTTCCGCGATGCAGGCGGTCAGTGGCTCGTCGCTGATCAGTTCCCGGCCCCACACGGCAGCGATGATCTCGTCGCGCTCGAAAATGTCGCCCGGCCGGCTCGCGAGACAGACCAGCACGTCCATGCTCTTCGGCCGCAGGCGTTGCTCACCCTCGGGCCCACGGATCACGCCCTCGAACTGGCGGACCTCCCAGTCGCCGATCAGCAGGACCCGGGCTTTTTCGAACTCTTCATTCATGGGGCATAGTTGGGGCCGCTCGCACTTACCGACCTTTGTCGATCAGCCACGCCTGCAAGCTACTATAGAACCCATGTCAGCTTCGAGCCATGAGTCCACCGCGCGAGCGATTCTCTATGCGTTCCTGGCCAACCTCGGTATCGCGCTGACCAAGTCCTGGGCCGCCTGGCTCACCGGGTCCGGCAGCATGCTGGCGGAGGCGATCCACTCGTACGCGGACACCGGCAACCAGGTGCTGTTGTACCTGGGGCTAAAGCAGTCGCAGCGGCCACCCGACGACAAGCACCCACTGGGCTACGGCAAGCTGAGCTACTTCTGGAGCTTCATCGTCGCGATGCTGTTGTTCAGCGTGGGCGGCCTGTTTTCCATCTACGAGGGTTTCCACAAGCTCAGCGCACCGGAGGAGCTGTCGCGGATCTGGGTGGCGCTGCTGGTGCTGGGCGTTGCGATCGTGCTCGAAACCTTTTCCCTGCTGGGGTGCCTGCGCGAAATCAAAGTGATGCGACGCGGGCGACCGTTCCGGGAATGGCTGCGCAACACCCGCGAGTCGGCGCTGGTCGTGGTGCTGGGGGAGGACATTGCCGCGCTGTTAGGGCTGGTCCTGGCCTTCGCCTTCATTGGGTTGGCCGGGCTCACGGGTAACACGGTGTTCGATGCGATTGGGTCCATGTGCATCGGCGTGGTGCTGGTCGCGGTCTCGATCTTCCTGTCGCTGCGGGTCCGTTCGCTGTTGATCGGGCAGTCGGCAGACCCGGAAATTCAGGGCGCGATCGACCGCATCATCGCGGATGAGCCGGATATACAAGAAGCATTCCGCAGTATCACACTGCAGTTCGGGCCCGACACGATGCTCGCGTCCAAGGTCAGGATGCGGCAAGGCATCTCCATCGAGACCGCGGTGGAGGTCATCAACCGGCTGGAACGGCGCCTGAAGGAAGAGGTGCCGGGGCTCGCGTGGTGTTTCGTCGAGCCGGATCTCGAGGACTAGATTGCCCGCGCCGCGTGACTCAGGGTCAGTTCCTCGCCCGCGGCGGTGACCAGGCGGAAAGCTTCGATGTCCTGCACCAGCGGGCGCAGGGTCAAGCCGCGGCCGTGGATGTTGGTCGAGATCGAGCCGCCGATGGATAACTGGTCCGCACCGGTCTGCTTCTGCATGATGCTCCAGCGCGGCGCGGTCTGTTGCTCGAGCAGGTAGTCGATCAGCGCGGGCCAGCGAATCCCGGCTTCCGCAGTGACGATGCCTCGCTCGGCATCGAAGGCCAGCACGTCATTCATTCGGGCGGTGGACACGTGCAACGCGCCGGTGCCGAACTGTTGACCGCCCATGGAATGCCGGCGGCGAACAGGCCGACGATCACGGCAAGCCTGCAGACGCGATTCATCGTCAATGCCCGGTGGACTAGGGGGACGGCGGTCTCAGGTCCTGCGAAGCGCCTGCGGCTCAGGCGTTTCATGGTCCCGGATCCGGCTAACTCATTGACTGATCGACCTTAACTAAAGTTCCCGGGCAGAATTGTGAGTCGCGTCACGGCCTGTTGGTGACTCGTGTTGCGCGAGCGGCGTTTCTTGAACTGTTTGTCGCTGCCCGGCCGGATGCCGCTGGCGGTCGGGCCGCATTGGGCAAGGTATTGCGTTGCGTGTATCGTCCGCCAGTGGCAGTCGGCCGGCACCCAGGCGCGACGGGGAACATCTTTGGCAGAACAATGGCCGGACTTTTCTGAGGCCCTGCACCTGGATGGCGTGCTGGGTGCGCTGGTCGAGGCGGATGTGCGGGCCACGCTCGCGAGATTCGAGGCCCTGTACCAGGCGACCCGCGACGCCCCGCGTCTCGATTCGCCCACGATACCCCGCGTCATCCACCAGATCTGGCTGGGCAGCCCGCTGCCGCGGCCGTTGCGGAAGCTTTCGGATTCCTGGCGCGCGCAGCACCCGGATTGGGAAATCAGGCTGTGGACCGACCGCGAGGTTGACGAACTCGACTTTGGCACGCGCGATCTCTACGACGAGGCGACCTGCTGGGGGCAGAAGTCGGACCTGCTGCGGGCGGAACTGATCGATTGCTTCGGCGGCGTGTATGTGGATCTCGACTACGAATGTTTCCGGCCCATCGATGATCTGGCGCTGCGCTTCGATTTCTTTGGCACCCTGAAAAATATCTTTACCGCGTACCTGGGCTGGCCGGCGATCTGGCGCTCACCCATCGTGGTCTGCAATTCCCTGTTTGGCGCGCGGCCGGGCCACCCGGTCATGCGCGGGTACCTCGACAGGGTCCGGTCCATCTGGCACCGCCGCGCCGACTTCGAGTTGCAGAAGGACGAGTTGCCTCGCATGGCCATCGCTGCGATGGGTGGCTTCGACAAGGCCGCGCAGATCAAGGACACGGGCGTGCGCACCTTCATTCCTTTCGGCGACGTGGTGACCGAGCACGTTCTCAACGAGCAGACCGATGACCGCGAAATCCTGCTGCCACCATTGTTCTTTAATCCCGTGATGGCCGGCGCGCGCACGCTTTACCTGATGCCGGACTTCTGGGATCGTTGCCGCGCGGCAGGCATTCGCTGGCCGGCCGTTCGGCCGTATACGAAGAAGAACGCATGTACCTTCGCCAGCCACCTGTCACGCAACAGCTGGGTCTAGAATCAGGCGGGAGTCTGCTAAGGTCACTGCATGATGAGTGCAATGGCAGGGTGGTGGCACGATCCGGTGGTGGTCACGGTTTCGCGCCTGGTCGTCGCGCTGCTGTTCGCGACGGCTGCCGGTCACAAGTTGCGCAACTTCGTGGATTTCCAGGACACCGTCGAGAACTACGACCTGCTGCCGCATGATTTGCTCGCCCCCGCAGCGGTGCTCGTGATCGGCCTGGAAGTCGGGATAGTCGCCGCGCTGCTGTATCCACCCGCGGTGCCGGTTGGCAGCACGGCGGCCATGGCGCTGCTGTCGGCTTACATCGTCGCAATCGTCATCAACCTGGCGCGAGGTCGGCGCAGCATCGACTGCGGTTGCGGCGGTCAGTCCCTGCGCCAGCCCATCAGCGAGTGGCTCGTGCTGCGCAACCTGGCCCTGGTCGGCGTGGCCTGGCTCGCGGGCGGTAGCCCGATATTCCGCGACGTGTCCGCCTGGGATTACCTGGTGGGCCTGTTTGCGCTGCTCGCGTTGAGCTGCCTGTATGTGGCCACGGAGCACCTGCTCGCCAATGCGCCACGCACCCGCGAACTGGTTGCCGCCCATGACTGAAACCTTGCTCATCTCCAACATCCTGCTGTGGGTCGTGGTGCTGTTGTTGTGCGCCGTGGTGGTCGCGCTGGTCCGGCAGATCGGCGTACTGCACGAGCGCATCGGCCCCGTCGGCGCGCTGGCCCTGGGCCAGGGGCCGAAGGTCGGTGAAGAGGTGCCGCGTTTCGACCTGACAGCCATCGATGGTCGTCACGTGACGGTGGGCGGTTCCAACGAGCACGGGCGCAGCACGCTGCTGTTCTTCCTGAGCCCGACCTGCCCGGTCTGCAAAACGCTGTTGCCGGTGCTGAAGAGCAGCCGCCGCACGGAAAGCGGCTGGCTGGACGTGATGCTGGTGAGCGATGGCGACCTGGACGAACAGAAGACTTTCGTCAGGGATTACGACCTGGCCGAACTCGTGTATATCGTGTCGGCGGACCTGGGCATCAGCCTGCGCATCGGCCGTCTGCCCTACGTGGTATTGCTGGACGAGCACGGCGTGATCCGCGCCCAGGGGCTCGTCAATTCCCGTGAGCACCTGGAAAGCGTGTTCGAAGCGAAAGAGCGTGGCGTCGCGTCGATCCAGCAGTACCTGGAGCAGCAGGGAGACAAGGTGGCATGAAACTGGTCGCGCTGGCGCTGTTCGGCCTGCTCTGGCTACCGGCTGCCGGCGCACAGGATGCCGCCCGTGCCGACTACATGCTGCACTGCCAGGGTTGTCACCTGGCCGACGCGACGGGCCGTGAACCTTACGTGCCGAACATGGTGAACCAGCTCGGCCGCTTCCTGGCGGTGCCGGGCGGTCGCGCTTACCTGGTGCAGGTGCCGGGGACGGCGCACTCGCCACTGTCCGATGCGGAAGTGGCAGCGCTGCTGAACTGGCTGGTGCAGGAGTTCAGTGCACCGACGCTGCCGGCAGATTTTCAACCCTATACCGAAGTCGAGGTCGCTAAGTACCGGGCCACGCGGGCGCTCGATATCATGGCGCGCAGGCGTAGCCTGGTGGTCGCAATGAGTAACCAGGCGACGCGCCGCGACAGGAGCGAGTGATGATCGAGCAATTGCAGGACGCCGGCCTGCTGCGCACGCAGGCCTATATCGACGGGGCGTGGGCGGACGCGGACAGTAGCGCAACCCTGGCGGTGACCAATCCGGCCACCGGCGAAGTCATCGCCGAGGTGGCCAAATGCGGCCAGGCGGAAACCCGCCGTGCCATCGCGGCGGCCGAGGCCGCGCAGATCGAGTGGCGACAGAAACCGGCGAAAGAACGCGCCGCGCTGCTGCGCGCCTGGTTCAACCTGATGATGGCGAGCCAGGAAGACCTGGCGCAGATCCTGACGGCCGAGCAGGGCAAGCCGCTGGCGGAAGCCCGCGGGGAAATTGCCTACGGCGCCAACTACATCGAATGGTTTGCGGAAGAGGCGAAGCGCGTCTACGGCGACACGATCCCGCAGCCGGCCAACGACAAGCGGCTGGTGGTCATCAAGCAGCCGGTGGGCGTGGTCGCGTGCATCACGCCGTGGAATTTTCCGAACGCGATGCTCACCCGGAAAATCGCGCCGGCGCTGGCGGCCGGTTGCACCGTGGTCTGCAAGCCGGCCAATGCCACACCGCTGTCGGCCTACGCCTTCGCCGAACTCGCCGAGCGGGCCGGCATACCTGCCGGCGTGATCAACATCGTGACCGGCAAGACGCGGGAGATCGGTGCGGAACTCACGTCCAATCCGACCGTACGCAAGCTGACCTTCACCGGCTCCACCGAAGTGGGCAAGAAGCTGATGGCCGACTGCGCGGGCACGGTGAAGCGCACGTCGATGGAACTCGGTGGCAACGCACCGTTCATCGTGTTCGACGATGCCGACCTGGACGCTGCGGTCGTCGGTGCGATGATCTCGAAGTTCCGCAACGCCGGGCAGACCTGCGTGTGCGCGAATCGCATCCTGGTGCAGGACGGCGTGTACGACGCCTTCACCACGAAGCTGATGGCAGCGGTGGCCGGGCTGAAGATGGGCGATGGGACGGAAGACGGCGTGACCATCGGCCCGCTGATCGACGAAGGTGCGGCGAACGACGTGCTGGCCTTCGTGGACGACGCGGTGTCACAGGGCGCGCAAGTGGCCTGCGGTGGCGGGCGGGCCGACCTCGGCGCGACTTTCGTGCAGCCCACCGTGCTGACCGGCGCGCAACCGAACATGCGAGTGTTCAGCGAGGAGATCTTCGGACCCATCGCGCCGCTGTTCAGTTTCAGTACGGAGGCAGAGGCCATCGCGATGGCCAACGACACGAACGTCGGGCTGGCGGCCTATTTCTACGCGCGCGACATCGGCCGCATCTGGCGCGTGTCCGAAGCCCTGGAATACGGCATCGTCGGTATCAACGAGGGCCTGATCTCCAACGAGATGGCGCCGTTCGGCGGGGTCAAGGAATCGGGCCAGGGCCGCGAGGGCTCGAAGTACGGCCTGGACGATTACCTGGAGATCAAGTACCTGTGCATGGGCGGCATCGACAGCTAGTCAGCCCGCCTTGCCGCTTTCGCTGGCGATCACGTCCTGCAGGGTCGCCAGTGCCTCGTCCAGCAACTCATCGCTGATCACCAGCGGCGGCAGCAGGCGCACCACGTTGCCGCGCACGCCACAGGTCAGCAGGATCAACCCAGCTTTCGCACCTGCGGTCACGATGGCCCTGGTCAGTGCCGGGTCCGGCTGGTTCGCGTCGCCGTCGCGCACAAATTCCAGCGCCACCATTGCCCCCATCACCCGCACGTCGCCCAGGCCCGAGTGAGCCGCCTGGCATTCCTCGGCCCAGGCTTGAACGCGCGCGCCGATCTGTACCGCCCGGCCCACCAGGTCTTCCTGCTCGATGACTTCGAGCACGGCGAGCCCGGCCGCGCAGCCCACCGGTGAACCGCCGTAGGTGCCGCCGAGACCGCCCACCGGCGGGGCGTCCATGATATTGGCCTTGCCGACCACACCGGCCAGCGGAAAACCGCCCGCGAGACTCTTCGCCACCGTCATCAGGTCGGGCTCCACGCCGGCGTGTTCCATCGCAAACAGTTTGCCGGTGCGCGCGAAGCCGGTCTGCACTTCGTCGGCGATCATCACGATGCCCTTGTCGTCGCAAATCCGGCGCAGGGTCTGCAGGAATGCCGGCGACGCCGGGTAGAAGCCGCCTTCACCCTGTACCGGTTCGATGATCATCGCCGCGACGCGCTCGGCTTCGATGTCGGCGCGAAACAGCGCGTCCAGTGCGTCCAGCGAATCCTGCTCGGTCACGCCGTGATACGGAATCGGGAACGGCACGTGGTACACGTCGCCCGGGAACGGGCCGAAGCCGCTCTTGTACGGGGCGAC
>CP070671.1:1445057-1448156 GCA_020351875.1 Chromatiales bacterium
CGCTGCGCCAGCTGTTCCTGCACGGGCTGTTCATACTGAGCGTGGTGGTGGTGGTCGCTCGCGGGTTGCACGGCGGCATTGAGAGAATCGCGAAGATCGCGATGCCAGCGCTGTTCGTGATCCTGGTCTTCCTGGTGCTCTACAACTTGGTGCAGGCGGACTTCGGGGCCGCAGTGCGTTTCCTGTTCACGCCGGATTTCTCCCGGCTCGGCACGGACGCAATCCTGATGGCCCTGGGCCAGGCGTTGTTTTCGCTGGCCATCGGCGTGGGTGTGATGATCACGTACAGCGCCTACCTGCCCGAGCAGTTCTCATTGCCCACGTCCGCAGCCGTGATCTGTTGCGGCGATACCATGGTGGCGCTGCTCGCCGGCCTGGCGATATTCCCGATCGTGTTCCAGTACGGCCTGAGCCCGGGTGAAGGTGCGGGCCTGATTTTCGTGACCTTGCCGGTGGCCTTCGGCCAGATGCCGGGCGGCATCATCATCGGCACGCTGTTCTTCCTGCTGCTGTTTCTCGCGGCTTACACCACCGGGATTGGCATGGTGGAGCCGGTGGTGGCGTGGCTCGAGGAACACCGTGGCGCGCACCGGCCGACGATGACCGTGGCCTGCGGTGTCGTGGCATGGATCGGCGGCATCGTGTCGGTGCTGTCTTTCAGCCTGCTGGCCGACTTTCATCCGCTCGGGTCGCTGGCGCTGATGAAGGGCAAGACCTTCTTCGACGTCATCGACTTCGTGGTGGCCAACTTCATGCTGCCGGTCAATGCGCTTTTGATCGCGCTGTTTGCCGGCTGGTGCCTGGACCGGGCTGCCGTGGGCGAGGAAATCGGCACCAGCAGCGGCCCGTGGTTCCTGTACTGGCAATTCGCCGTCCGCTTCCTGGTGCCGTTGGCGATGATCCTGATCATGCTGGACCTGTGGTTCAGCTGACCTGTCACTGTAAAGACGATGCAAGACGAGGTTGAACGAGGCGTGCATCCCGAGCCGGACTGGGCGGCGCTGCGCGCACGGTTCCCGGTGTTCGAGAACAAGACCTACATCAACAGCTGCTCCTACGGCGCGCTGGCCGTGGAAGTGCAGGCGGCCGTGCAGCGCTACCTGCAGGACCGCCTGGAGCAGGGCTGTGACTGGAACTACTGGGTGGAACGCAACGAGTCGGCGCGGGGCGCGATGGCGCGCCTGTTGGGTGCGAAACCCGACGAGATCGCAGTCACGACGTCGGCGTCGGCGGGGATCAACGCCATTGCATCGGCACTGCGCTTTGACGAAGGCCGCCGCAAGATCGTGATCAGCGACTATGAGTTTCCGACCGATGCCCAGATCTGGTACGCGCAGGAACTGCGCGGTGCCGAGGTCGTGCGCGTCCCGGAGAAAGACGGCTACATCCCTGCCGAGAGTTTTGCCGACGCGATCGACGAGCAGACGAAAATCGTGGCCGTGGCCCAGGTCTGTTTCCGCAACGGCGCGCGGCTGGATATCCCGGCCATTGCGAAACTGGCCCGCGAACGTGGTGCGCTGATGATGGTGGATGGTTACCAGGGATTTGGCACCATGCCCTTTGATGTTCGTGCCGCCAACGTCGACTTTGCGGTGGGGGGTTGCGTGAAGTACCTGCTCGGTACCGCTGGTGTGGGGTTTCTGTATGCGCGCGACGAACTGATCGAGTCCCTGGTACCCACGGTCACCGGGTGGTTCGCGCAGGAAGACATTTTCGCGATGGATACCACGCGCTATAATCCGGCGCATTCAGCGCGGCGTTTCGAGGCCGGCACCCCGCCGGTGGTGAATATTTATGCGGCCATCGCCGGGCTCGACATCGTGGACGAGGTCGGCCTGCCGGCCATTCAGCGGCGCATTGGCGGGCTGACGGACCAGATCAAGACGCGGGCCCGCGAGGCGGGCTATACGGTGGTGACGCCCACGGATCCCGGGCGCCACGGTGCGATGATCGCGATACGCAGTCATGATGCGCCCGCGCTGGTGGCGCGCCTGGCCGAGCAAGATATCGTGACTTCGGATCGCGATAACAACCTGCGCGTGTCGCCGCACTTCTATAACAACGAGCAGGACATCGAACGGCTGTTCGAAGTGTTGCATGGCCAACGCGACCTGCTTGCCTGATAACGACAAACAGACAAAGGATATTCGGATGACCGAACCCGTCATTTTCCGGCGCAAGCCTTTCCTGGTGACGGTGCAGGCCGGCAAGACGTATTTCTGGTGCAGCTGCGGGCACAGTGGCAACCAGCCGTTCTGCGACGGTTCCCACAAGGACACCGGTTTCGAGCCGCTGAAATGGAAAGCGGAGGCCGATGGCGAGAAGCTGTTCTGTGCCTGCAAGCACACGCAGAACGCGCCCTTTTGCGACGGTGCCCACAACCAGTTGTCAGACAAGTACGCGGAAGCGAAGGCCGAGGACGGTGCGGGTGCGCAGCTGGTGGACTACGGCACCGCGGAGGGCGGGGCGAGCAAGGCGATGCTCGACAGCGGCTGCTATGTGATCCGGGTGCCGGAAGACGCGATGGAGCAGCACGGCGCGCTGAAGATTTTCCCAGTGATTGGCGCGCGAGATGGCGCGAAGCACCTGTCGCAGTACCTGGCCATCGTGGGCGAGGGCGATACACCGGTGCAGCGCTTCCCGGACACTGACGTTGCGCTGTTCGTGGTGTCCGGTCGCGGCCAGGTACAGATTGCGAATCACAGCTTCGACGTGGGTGCAGAGACCGGTGTGTGCGTGAAACCCGGCGAGGGTTTCCGGCTCAGTGCACAGGGCGCCGAGCCGCTGGTCGTAAACATCACCGTGTGCCCGCTTTGCGAGGCACCAGGATACCTGGACGAGATGCCGGACACCTTCGATGCGTCGGTCCCGAATCGGGTGCAGGGCGTGGATCCGGCCAAGCGCGAGCCGATGGCCGACCGGTTCTACCAGGTGTTAGTGGACCACGAGCAGCACGATACGCCGGTGACCCAGTTCATCGGCGAGATCCCGACGAGCCGCGCCGCGCACCACCGGCACCTGTACGAGGAGACCATCACCATCCTCAACGGCGAAGGTTTCCTGTGGACGGATGAAACGAAGACCCCGGTGCGGCCGGGC
>CP070671.1:1448256-1468170 GCA_020351875.1 Chromatiales bacterium
CCCTGCAGCATTTCATCGGCCCCGGGGCCGATCACGTGCAAACCCACCACCTGTTCATCCGGCCCGACGGTCACGAGCTTCATCCGCGTGCGCGGCTTGTGGTCCGTGACGCCATAGAACAGCGGCACGAAGTCAGACGTGTAAGTCTTTACCGCGTCGCCGTGTTTCTCACGCGCCTGCGCCTCGGTGATACCGCAGGTGCCGATGGGCGGATGCGTGAAAATCACGCTCGGAATATTGTCGTAAGACAGGTGGCGGCCGGCCATGCCGCCAAACACGCGGTCGGCGAGGCGACGGCCCGCCGCGATGGCCACCGGCGTGAGCTGCACGCGGCCGCTGACATCGCCCACTGCGTAGATGTGCCCGACATTGGTCACCTGGTAGGCATCGGTCGGCACGTAGCCGCGCTCATCCACCTCGACGCCCGCGGCGTCCAGCCCCAGCGCTTCGGTTTCCGGGACTCGCCCCGCGGCCCAGATCCAGCAGTCGAAGGGGCCGTGCATCGCACCGGCCTCGGTGCGCACCCTGACATCGCCGGGATTACCCTCCAGCGCCGCGGGCGTGGTGCGAGGCACCAGCGTGATGCCGTCGTCAGCCAGCGCCTCGAGCAGGCTTTCCTGCAGCATCGCATCGAAGGTGCGCAGCACGCTGTCGTAACGGAAAAACAGGGTGACGTCGGCGCCCAGCGCCCGCAGCATGCCGGCAAACTCCACCGCGATGTAACCGGCGCCGGCAATGGCCACGCGCCTGGGCAGCGATTCCAGTTCGAAAAATCCGTCGGAGTCGATGCCGAGCTCTGCACCGGGTATGGCCGGAATGGACGGGCGTCCCCCGGTGGCAATGAGCAGGTGAGAGCCGACGAGCTCGCGGTCGCCGACCTGCACTGTGTGCGCGTCTTTCAACCGGGCGACACCGGCGATGTGCGGGATCTTCTTGGTATCGAGATTGCGCGCGTAGATGCCGTTCAGCCGCTCGACGTAGGCATCGCGTCGAGCCTTCAGCGCCGCCCAGTCGTGGGGGATATGCGGCGGCACTGCAAAGCCGTAGTCGCGCGCGTCGTGGAAAGCATGGGCCA
Organism: Chromatiales bacterium; assembly: GCA_020351875.1. Lineage (GTDB taxonomy): Bacteria > Pseudomonadota > Gammaproteobacteria > Steroidobacterales > J054. Next base: position 1,449,332 of record CP070671.1, read on the forward strand.
GGGTCTCGGCGCTCCACATCACTTTCTTCGGCACGCAGCCCACGTTCACACACGTGCCGCCCAGGCGCCCGCGCTCGATGACCGCCGCTGTGGCGCCGTATTCCACCGCGCGCTGGGCCGCCGCGAGGCCGCCACTGCCGCCACCAATTACCACCAGGTCGTAGTTGTCGCTCATGTCGGTTTACATCGCGAAACAGGGGATTGGCGAGTGTAAGCCAGCCCCGGGCCCTGTGATAGGATCGAAAATCCTCCAGCGCAGCCAACACCGTGTCTAATCCTCTACTCGACAGCCACGATCTGCCGAGCTTCAGCCAGATCCGGCCGGAACACGTGGAGCCCGCCGTCAGGCGGGTGCTCGACGACAATCGCGCGCGGCTGAACGAAATCCTGGCCGGCGCGAGAGACGATGGGGATTTTGCCCACAGCGTGCTGCCGCTGGAGGAACTGGGCGAACGGCTGCAGCAGGCCTGGTCGCCGGTGAGCCACCTGCACGGTGTGGCCAACTCGCCCGAATTACGTGAGGCCTATAACACCTGCCTGCCGCTGCTCACGCGCTACCAGACGGAACTCGCGCAGGACGAGCGAGTGTACAAGCTGTATCGCCGGGCCGCCGAATGCAACGGGAAAGACCGGGCGGCGGCGCGACTGCTGGAACTGGCGCTGCGCGACTTTCACCTGTCGGGCGTGGACCTGCCGGACGACCGCAAGCAGCGCTTCAAGGCCATGATGGAAGAACTGGCGCAGGTGCAGGCCAACTTCGACCAGAACGTGCTCGACTCGATGGCCGCGTGGACCCACCACGAAACAAATGCAGACCACCTGGGCGGCATCCCGGCCGCCACGCTGGAACAGGCCGCAGCGCTGGCGAAAGAGGCCAGCGAGGCAGGCTGGCTGTTCCGGCTCGACCAGCCCACGTACATTGCGGTGGTCACGCACGCGGACAACCGCGACCTGCGCCACCGCTTCTACCGGGCCTGGAGCACGCGGGCGTCCGAGCGGGCCGAGACCGGCACCGAGTTCGACAACTCCGACATCATCGAGAAAATCCTGGCGCTGCGCCACGAGGCGGCCGAGCTGGTGGGTTTCGACAACTTCGCCGAATATTCGCTGGCGTCGAAGATGGCGGGTTCCGTGGCCGAGGTCATGGCCTTCCTCGAAGAGCTGGCCGACCGGTCCCACGCCGCCGCCGAACACGAGCTGCAGGAGCTCGAGCGCTTTGCCGGCCAGGCGCTGGCCGCGTGGGACATCGCGTATTACTCGGAGAAGCTGCGTGAAGAACGTTACAGCGTGTCGGACGATGAGCTACGCCCGTATTTTCCGCTGGACCGCGTGATCGACGGCCTGTTCCAGCTGGTGGCACGCGTGTACGGCCTGCGGATCGAGCAGCGGGAAGGCGTGGATACCTGGCGACCGGAGGTTTGCTATTACGAGTTGCTGAACACCGACGGCGACGCGGTGGGCAGTTTCTACACCGACCTGTTCGCGCGCAAGGACAAGCGCAACGGCGCGTGGATGGACGAATGCCTGAACCGCCGCGATTACGGCGGGCGGACGCAGATTCCGGTGGCACATCTCGTGTGCAACTTCGCCGGTCCCACCGCGACCAAGCCGTGCCTGTTGAATCACGACGAGGTGCTGACGCTGTTCCACGAGTTCGGCCACACGCTGCACCACGTGCTGACACGCGTGGCCTACCCGAGCGTGGCCGGCATCAACGGCGTGCCGTGGGACGCGGTGGAATTGCCCAGCCAGTTCATGGAGAACTTCGCGTGGGAGCCCGACGTGGTGCGAAGCATTTCCGGCCACTACCAGACCGATAAACCACTGCCGGCGGAACTGCTGGACAAGCTGCGGGCGTCGCGCGTGTTCCAGGCCGGTATGCAGATGGTGCGCCAGCTCGAGTTCGCGATTTTCGACATGCGCCTGCACGCGGAATTCGACCCGCGGCGCGGCAGCCGCCTGGACCGTGTGCTGGAAGAAGTGCGCAAGCGCGTGGCGGTGGTGCGCTACCCGGAATACAACCGCTTCGCGCATGCCTTCGCCCACATCTTTGGCGGCGGTTACGCGGCCGGCTACTACAGTTACAAGTGGGCGGAAGTGCTGGCCGCCGATGCGTGGTCGGCTTTCGAGGCGGCCGGCATCTTCGACGCCGAGCTCGCCCAGCGCTTTCGCCAGCAAATCCTGGAAGTGGGCGGCACGGTGGAAGTTGGGCACGCCTTCGAAGCCTTCCGGGGCCGACCGGCGCGTGTGGAGCCGCTGCTGCAGCAAAGCGGCATCCTGAGCGCAGAAGAAACCGCTGCCGGCGCAGCCTGAGCCATGCGGGTTGCCAGCTGGAACGTGAACTCGCTGCGGGTGCGGCAGGAGCACGTGACCCAGTGGCTCGCGGACCAGGCCCCCGACGTGCTGGGCCTGCAGGAAATCAAGATGCCCACGGCCGACTTCCCCGTGGAGGCCTTCCAGGCCGTGGGCTACCACGCGGTGGTGAACGGCCAGAAGACCTACAACGGCGTGGCACTGCTGTCGCGCCACCCGCCCGAAGACGTCAGCCTGGACCTGCCGGGGCTACCTGATTCACAAAAACGGGTCATTGCGGCCACTTATGGTGAATTACGGGCGATAAATCTTTACGTACCCAACGGCCAGAGCGTAGGCTCGGAAAAATACGAATATAAGCTCAGCTGGCTCGACGCCCTGAAAGCTTATTTAGAAGAAGAATTAATACGTTATCCACGACTGGTGGTAATGGGGGATTTCAACATCGCACCCGACGACCGCGACGTTCACGACCCGGAAACCTGGCGCGACAAGGTGTTGTGCAGCGGCCCGGAGCGCGAACGACTCGCCGGCCTGTTGTCCCTGGGCCTGCAAGACAGCTTCCGGCTGTTCGAGCAGCCAAAGGCCGTGTTCAGCTGGTGGGACTACCGGGCGGCGGCCTTTCGCCGCAAGATGGGACTGCGCATCGACCTGTTGCTGGTGTCCAGCGCACTGGCCAAAGAGTGTTCGGCGAGCAACGTGGACATAGGACCCCGGCGCCTGGAGCGGCCGTCCGACCATGCACCCGTATATGCAGATTTTAGCGAGGACTGACCGGTGACCGGCCCGCTGCCCGACCGGCGCAACGAATTCGACGTGACCAACACGGTGCGCGTCAGTTCGCCCGACGCAGTGCGTGATGCGGTAGACGAGCTGTTTCGCAAGACTTATCCCGGCGCGAGCTACGACGCGCTGTGGATGGCGTTTCACGATTACGAACGGTTGTTCGACGGCAGCTTCCCTGGATACGTCGGGTGCGACACCGTGTATCACGACCGCCAGCATACGCTCGACATGACGCTGGCGATGGCGAGGCTGCTGGCCGGCTACGAGCAGAGCAACGAACCAGACATGCAGCTGGGTGCAGAGCGCGCGGTGCTGGGCTTGATGACCGCACTGTTTCACGACTCGGGCTATATTCGCCGCACCGACGAACCGCATTGGGAAAACGGCGCCCAGTTGACCAACTGGCACGTCTCCCGCAGTTCAGAATTTCTGCGTGCGTACCTGCCGGAGCTGGGGCTCGAACACCTGGCCGGGCGGGCCGGCATGCTGGTGCACTTCACGGGCTACGAACACGACGTGGACGACATCGAGCTGGAAGATCCTCTCGATGCCACCCTGGGCCACCTGCTGGGCACGGCCGACCTGCTCGCACAAATGGCCGATCGCTGCTACCTGGAAAAATGCCGCGACCGCCTGTACGCAGAGTTCGTGCTGGCTGGCATTGCCTTCGGCGATGCGGTGGGTGGATCACCCACTTATCAATCGGGCCAGGACCTGTTGCGCCAGACGCCCGGCTTCTGGCGCCAGGCCGCATTCCGGCGCATGAACCGCCAGTTCAACCGTGCGTATCGCTACATGGAACCCATGTTCGACGGCCGCAATCCGTACATGGAGTGGATCGACACCAACCTGGCCTACCTGGACCAGGTGCTGACGACCGGCAACTGGGCCGGTCTGCGCCGCAAGCCGCCGTGCTTCACCGTGAAGCGCGACACCGTAGCCAAGGTGGGCGCACTGGTGAGCCACCGCCTCGCGGAACACGAGTTACCTACGGATATCGGGCGAACCTAACCAACCAGGCTCCGCAGCCGAGGCTCTTTCAATCGTCTACCGGACTCACGGCGCCGCGACCGCCGCGGTTCAGCACACGCGTGTAGATGTGGGTGGACGTGGCCCGTCAATATTCGATCGAGATCTGACCGGTAACCATGTCAATTGCGTAGATATCGCTGCTAAGCCTGGCCAAGATGAGGGTGCGGTTATTCAGCGGATCGAATGCGATCCGTAACGGCGTGAACCCGAAAAGCGGCCAGAGGAATTCCACATTGCCGGTATTCAGATCCGCCCCATACAGGTCCGAACTAAATCGGTTCAGCACGATCACTCGATTGTTAGGCCAGTCCAGCGTCGAGTCGATGGCAGTCTCGACGCCCGTTTCCGAGAACACGGTGCGGTTACCGGTCAACGGATCCACAGACAGCAGTTCATCAGACTGCATGACAAGCAACCGGAAGCCGACGCTGTCGAATACCTCGCTCATACCGTTAAACAGCAGGTCCAGCGGATGGTCTTCATCAGGCGTCGTGGCGTCGGAAAGAATGAAGCGCGACCCGTCTGTCAAATTGACCGAAATTATGCGCGTATCATTCACCGCGCTATTCAGACCGCCTACCAGCATTAGCGCGTTGTTGCTCATTTCATCGATGGCTATATCGCGCGCCTCTTCCAGGGATTCGCCAGGATCCGGCGCAACCGTATCCACCAGCAGCGAGCGGCTGCCGATTGACAGGTCCACCACAATCAGGTCCTCATACGCATGATCGATCACCCAGGCCTGTGTCGCAGCAGCGTTGATCGCGATTCTCTGGGGATCGACGAAGGGTATCTGGTTATCAGGCGTGCCTTCGCCGGAAACCAGCGAGTATTCCTCGGTCAACATGTCGATCTCGAAGACAGCTCGCAACTGACTGTCCAGAGCCAGGATCCGCGCATTCCCCTCGTCGACGACCAGGTCAACCGGCTCAGCCAGCACAATGGCCAGATTCTGAATGTTGACCTGGGCCGCCGTCGGGTTCCTGTTCAAAAGCGTGTCTTCTGAGGCCACGGTAATGGTGTTGAAGCCTGTCACCAGCGGAATTTCTGCCCACCATGTTGCGAAATCGTTGGTGCTCGTCGCGGCCACCCCGTTGACTTCGATGGAAGCAACGCCGTCGGGATCGCTGGCCTGACCCGCGACCACGATCGTCTGCGCATTGACGACTTGCTGGTCCACCGGCGAGATGATTTGTACGGTGGGCGCGTCCGCAGGGCTACCGGACCTCGTCGTGACGGAAAAAGTCGCGACGGGATCGAAGATGTGGTCGCCGATCGCGACGGTCGCTGACCGTCTCGTATTGAAGGTTGGGGCCGACAAGATTCGCACCCGCAGCGTCGAATTTGGTCCAATCAGGCCCGGCTGCCTCGTGAAGGCGCCACCATTGATGGAGTACTCACCATCACCGGAGATGGTTATCTCCTTGTGCGAGCAAAACCCCTCGATAATTGCCTGATTGGAGGTGATCGGCGTATTCAGCGGTGCGTTCGTAACCGGAGTAAAGCTAAACGAGTCGACGACATCGAAAATGCCCGTGCACCTCGGATTGTCACCACCACCTCCACCGCCAGTGGAGCCGACAATGGCCACGATACCGAGGCAAACCACGACTATCAGGCCCGCCAACCTGCACGCGAAAAACAGTTTGTGGTTCGTTTTAGCCATTCCGAATAGCTCGCTTGCCTGCATCGGCAGGCCGTCCCCCCAGGGAGCGCCCCGTCGGATCCCAATTCGTATCAACGGATGCAGCTGGTGGCACGCCTCATTTAGCAGCTACACGAGCTTAATATTGGGGCGCCGTGTGGCTCCCAAATTGCGGAAAATGCCTATGTGGTGTCGCGACTGCTGCAGGCCGAGCCCCGCTATTCAGGCCCGCTAACGCAGCGTCGTAACGTGGTGATGCTGCAAATATCCGCTTGCGGCCGAAAGTGCATATAAATGATGCATTGCGTCAGTCTACCCGTATCCGGTACTTTCAAAAACGGGCCACGCCACTTGAATCAAGAAACACGGAGACAGCTGTACATGTCCGTGGTGGCCGAGATATATAGCCTCGTTTGAAGAATCAGCTGTTATCCGGCCTAAAGGCCCGATTTGAGCCTTGACATACCAATTAGTGTATACATACTATTTAAGGTATGTGGCAGGTCCTCGAGCATCGCCGCTTAGTTAGGCGCCTGCCCAAGCTGCCGCTTGAGGTTCTGAAGCGGTACGAGAAGTGGAAAGACATTGTCATGTTATCGGGGCCGCTGGGCCTCCGTGAGATTAGAGGTTTCAACGATGAGGCCTTGCGCGGCGAATGGCGCGGCCACCGATCCTCCAGGCTAGGTGGCCAAGACAGGGTGATTTACAAGGCCGAGCCCCAAAACCTAATTGTGAAGGTTATCGACTTAACAGCGCACGATTACCGGATGAAATAGTCATGGCCGAATACAGAAAGGCGAAGAGGACGGTAGAGGTCTCACCGGGAGAATCGGTAAGGATTCTTCGGGAGTTGCAGCAATTGAGCCAGAACGAGTTGGCAAAACTGACCGGGATCCCGCAATCCACGATCTCGGCTATCGAGAACGATCGCGTACGATTAGGCGTAGAGCGTGCCAAGGTTCTGGCGCGGGCTCTACGCTGTCACCCGGCAGTACTGGTTTTTCCGGGCTGGGACGTCGGTGTTGAGTCGGCCGCATAACCAGTTGCTGCAACGGACTGTCACAGCCCTCGCAAATGCAGGGCCCGTGTCGGCCGATGAGCTTTGGCGTTAGGTGCCAAGGAGACTTTGAATGGCGATCTCTGGTTCCTGCTTCTGTGGGCTAGTAACGTACGAGGTAACAGCGCCGCTAGCGAACGCCAGATCTTGCCATTGCTCGAGATGCCGCAAAGCCTTCGGTGGACCCTCGTCCGCATATGCTGAAGTCAAGACTGGTTCATTTAGGTGGAAAACGGGTCAAGAGAATCTGCGGCGATACCACGCGGACGTCGATTGGGGGCTGGTCTTTTGCGACAAGTGCGGATCTGCACTAGCGGGAATGCTAGCCAATGACATTCACGGCATTACGCTAGGCACTATTGACGGGGATCCTGGTGTCGAAATTGCCATGCATATCCATGTTGCTTCGAAGGCATCCTGGGATCACATTGGTGGCGATGCTCCACAGTTCCTGGAAGGCCGAATCGACGAAAACGCCACCTAACCAGTGCAAGCAGTTGCCGCCCTCAGATTGCCCGACGGCGCTTTGCGCCGCCGCTGTTGCATACCGTTAGTTGGCCGGGACCTGGCACTTTGGGTGGAACACTATGACTAAGGATAACGACGACCGAGCAGCGAAGAAGCGCCGGATAGATACGGCAATGCTCTACGGAGCCGGTGCCGGCGTCGCGATCGGCGCCGGGGTCGGGTCGGCGCTCGGCGACATCGCCCTTGGCGCAGGCGTCGGAACTGCGCTGGGGGCCGCAGTTGGAACCGCGCTAGCGATGATGGGCAATGGCAACAGATCAAAATAGCAGGCGCACACCGACGTTCGTCACGCCACGACGGAAGGCGTTGTCGGCGAGAACTCCAGCCGCTATTGTAGTCTCGCAGGCATCTCTGGTTGCCCAATAACAGGTGCGCCGTGAACAAAAAGGAGGCACCCACTAAGACCCGGGAACTTCATAACCATCATTTTGATTCCACGATCTGGAATGACCTGGTTTTCAGGAACCCTGCTATGACTGTACGCATCTATCACAACCCGCGCTGCTCCAAGTCGCGCCAGACGCTGGCTCTGCTGAAAGAGCGTGGCGTTGAAGCCGAAATTGTTGAATACCTCAAGACCCCGCCTGATGCCGACACCCTGGTCGACCTTGCCGCCCAGCTGGGCGTCGGCCTGCGTGACCTTTTGCGGACCGGCGAAGACGAATACAAGCAAGCCCGCAAGAATATTGATGGAATGGATGACGGGGCGCTGGCAAGCTGGCTGGCGGCGAACCCGAAGGTCTTGCAGCGACCCATCGTCGTAAGCAACCAAGGCGCCCGTATCGGTCGCCCGCCCGAAGCGGTGCTGGACATACTGGATTAATCGTTTAGTCATCCATGGTGGGCAAGTTGAGCGGTGGACGGCAGAGAGCGTTGAATTTCCACACGGAGGCGAACAAATGGCCCAGTACCTACTTGTCTATTTAGGCGGCAATCAGCCCTCCAGCCCGGAGGAAGGCAAGCAACATTTTGCGAAATACATGGAATGGCTGTCTTCGCTGGGCGACTCCGTGGTCAGCCCGGCCAATCCCCTGAAGAATACGAGCACGGTCAACCCCGATGGCACGGTTACGACCGGCGGCACCACGACCATGTCCGGTTACACCATCATTGAAGCCGATTCCATAGACGCAGCGCTTTCCAGTGCCCGGACCTGCCCGTTTCTCGACATTGGTGGTTCGCTCGAAGTGTCGGAGCTGGCGCAGATGCCCATGCAAAAATAGCCGTCGAGGTCCCAGCTTGCCAAACCGTGCGGGGCGGGATGCCGCTCGTTGTATTCAGATATCAGATTGACCGATGCCTTACCTGGTTCCAGCAGAGCTGCAGACGCCGCGACTGCTGCTGCGGCAGTTTCTCGATGACGACTGGCAAGACCTGCACGATTACTACTCCGACCAGGATGCCACCCGGTACACATTCGGGCGACTGCTGACTGAGGGTGATACCTGGCGCATCATGTGCGGCATGATCGGGCACTGGCAGATTCGTGGCTATGGTCCCTACGCAGTCGAGGAAAAGGAAACTGGCAAAGTGCTCGGCACAGTAGGTTTCTGGTACCCGATCGACTGGCCGGAGCCCGAAATCAAGTGGGCATTGGCCCGCAAACACTGGGGCCAGGGGTTTGCGTCCGAGGCGGCCAGGGCGGTCCAGGCGGCAGGCAAACAGTATCTGCCAGACATATCACTCATCAGCCTGATTCATCCTGATAACCTGCCATCAATCCGGCTGGCGCGCTCGATTGGGGCGGAATTCGAAAGAGAAGCGCCCTACGAAGGTAAGGTCTTTCATGTCTACCGCCATCCCGTCACCAGCTAACCGGCGCAGGTCGGTCACTCCATGCGGTGATCGCATGACATTGGATCGCAATTCCAGATGTTATGTCGACTTTTTTCAGGCGTTTGGGGAATCATGGAAGTGATATTATTTGGATATGGTCGTGACGCCCAAAGAACTTTTTGCGAGCGCAATGGATCTGAGCGAAGAGGAACGCGCTGAGCTTATCAGCATGCTGTTGGAGAGCCTGGATGCCCAGGATGACGAAGGCATCGAGGCCGCTTGGTTGGTTGAGATAGAGCGACGTGTTGCTGAACTCGATTCGGGAGTGGTTCAGTCGATACCCTGGACAGAATTGAGGAACAGGGTATTCGAAGCTGGTGTCGATTGAGGTTCGGCTCCACCCGGATGCCGAGCGGGAGCTTCGATCCGCCTATCTTTGGTATCTGGAGCGGAGTGGGATTGTCGCGAGCGCGTTTCGCGCAGAGACGGACCATGCGATACAGGCAATAACAGAGAGCCCTGACCGGTGGCCGAAGCTTAGTGAGCTTGAGCGGCGCTACGTGATGCCGCGGTTTCCATTCTCTCTGGTATATAGAAAGCTACCCAAGTATGTTGAAATAATCGCAGTCGCTCATCAAAAGCGAAGACCGGATTATTGGTTTAGACGTTAGCACCCGCATTCTTATCCAGCCATGACCACAGACATTTACTTTTCTCTGGACATCTTCCAGCGACTCAATCGTTGGGAGACAATGAATGTCCAGAACGTATCGCTATCGGGATCGTGGCCCGGATGGGCGGCTGCGCCGAAAATATAGACATGCCTGTCGAGGAGTCAGGTTTCCATCCGGCACACCTAAGTGGTGACGAAAGCTTTATATGACCCGTCCTCGACGTCGTGCGACGCGAGGGCCGTGTCGTCTAGTTGAGAAAGGCCGGGATACCGAGACGCTCACTTTTCCGGTTGGGAACAGAAAGCCTCACGTCTACTACTGGTAAAGGGCTCAGATTACTCCAGCCGTTTCCAGAGCCCTCCATCCTGCAACCACCAGGTCGCTTGGCACTATTACCGCAACCGCATGGGTTACCTCCTGACCGCCCCATTGCTCGCACCGTTGCTCCTGGTCCAGGGTTGGCTGGTGCGGCGGCGCGTACCGCAGTTGCCGGAGGCACCCGGAGCAAGAACCGGGACATGCGGATCGGGCGACGATCTGCACGTTCTGATCGTCGGTGACTCGGCGGCTGCGGGTGTCGGTGCACCGCACCAGGAAGCCGCGCTGGCGGGACAGATCGCGCAGCGGCTGTCGCCCGACTACCGGGTTCAGTGGGAACTGGCTGCCGTGACCGGTGCAACGACACTGTCTTCGCTGCGAGACCTCGGCCAGCGTACCCCGCAGGATTTCGACGCCGCAGTCGTGGCGCTGGGCGTGAACGATGTCACGTCCGGGGTGAGCGAAGCGCGCTGGCGCGCGCGGCAGGCCGAACTGCGGGGGCTGCTCCGGTCACGGTTTCGTGTTGCCCATGTGCTGGTCTGCGGAGTGGCCCCGGTGTCACGGTTCCCCGCACTGCCCCAGCCCCTGAGATGGTTCCTCGGCAGCCGGGCCACCTGTTTCTCGCAGGTCCTGGAGCGAGACGTAACAACGGAGGCTGACTGCACATTTCTGCGGCTGGACTTCAGTCAGGATACGGCGCTGATGGCCCCGGACGGTTTCCACCCGGGGCCCGGGATCTACGCCGAGTGGGGTCGGCGGGCGGCGGCCGCGATACACTCGATGCGAGTGGCGTCGACCGAGCGTCGTACCGGCGAAACGGTCAAGTGATTCCCCTCAGCGCCGAAACGCAACGCCGCATCGATGCGCTGTTTCCCGAGAATGACCGCGAGCGTGTATCTGAACACTTGCTGCACGAATGTGGCGATAACCTGCCGATGGTTGACGCGTCATATCATCAACTGGCCGAAAGAATCCAGTTTGCGGTATTGAAGCTGTCGAACGGAGATTTCCGGCGGCTCACAGAGCAAACCGAGGCGGCCGCAAAAGACTGGCGGGATGTGCTGATGGCAGCCGGTTTCGGCGAAAACCTGGTGGCCCACCTGGCGTGGGAGCCTCACACGCCATCCGGCACCCGAGGTTCAGGGCAACAACCGTGAAAGCTAACGCCGGGACGTTTCCCTGCCAGGCCCGGACTTGCCGGTATGTCTAGATTCGCGACCTGGTGCATCCACTTCATTAGCGGGGTCGCGGTCGTCATTGGGGCGATCTTGGTGAGCTGGGAATCGGTCACCATCTATTACCTGATCAGCGGGCGGATACAGGCCCGCGACGAGCACCCACCTCTCGGCCTGGCCGCCACGTTATTCGCGATCGGGATGGCGCTGCTGGTAGGGGGCTACATCGCGAGGCGGAGTTCCGCGGCCAGGCTGGCGGCCGAGGCCAGGAATCCCGACCGCCGAGCCTGAGGTCGGTAGAGAAACCAGTCCTCCGGATGCGCGTGGCCTCGATTAGTGAGAACCGGGTCGTAGATATCAACTGATTTCGCGTGTAACAAGCCCCAAACCGAGCAAAAGAGGTGATCATGATTCACGAGTGAACGAGGAACGGTAAGGCATGACCATCAACAGACTCATCGCGCCACGCACAGTGACAACGTGGTTGTGGCTGCTGGCACCGGCCATCTTTCTCGCACCGTCCAGTCTGAATCAGCTTGGGCTGAATGGCGACAGCGCAGCCTATTTCATCCTTCCCTACCTGTTCACGTGCTATGGACTTGCGTTCTGGCTGCAACGGGCCAGGTACCCGCAATGCGACGAGTACATGTTCAGGCGAGGCAAAATGAAGTTTGCGCTGCAGAAGTTTTTCTTCAGACGATGCGGGCACTGCGGCTACAAGCCAACCCCTGAGGCTGGCCGAGGCGTCTGAAGCCATGGTCCTCGAGCGCCAGTTTCTTGCCGGTATTGGGCGGGATGAGACGGCAACGGCAACTGCTCCACGTCGCGCAGGTTGATTGGAGTTCGGCGAAGAGTTCGATGTTAGATATCCAACCAGAATATCCATCAAAACGTGACTTCTGGATCGTCGCGCTAATCTGGATCGGCGCCGCGATGATGGTATTTGCCGCCTTCGACCAGTTCACCAGTGCCGCGCCGTTGGTATTGCGGGCCACGATGCTCGGCGTATTCCTGGGAGCTGCGGCTTTCATGCTGTGGATTCTCTACAGCTGCAACTATGTTTTGTCGGCGGACCTGTTGCTGATCAACTGTGGTCCGATCCGCTACCGTGTACCGCTGGCCGAGATCAGCCTGGTGCGACCCTCCCGAAGCCCGCTGTCGAGCCCCGCCTGCTCGCTGGACAGGTTGCTGATCGAGTGGCAGGAGGGGAAACGCAGGATCCTGATTTCTCCGGAATCGAAGGCCGAGTTTCTCCGGGAACTCGACAGGCGTTGCCCCCAGTTAAGATGGCAGGGTGACCGCCTCGTCAGTGATACGGCGAATTGACTAGGTCCGGAGCTACTCGACGGTAACTGATTTCGCCAGGTTGCGCGGCTGATCCACGTCGGTGCCTTTCAGCACCGCCACGTGATACGAAAGCAATTGCAGTGGCACGGTGTACACCACCGGGGCCTGGAAGTAGGTCACGTGGTCGGGCATCTTGATCACGGTGACGCCTTCGCTGGTTTCGATGCCGGCCTCCCGGTCGGCAAACACGATCAGCTCGCCGCCGCGCGCGCGCACCTCCATCAGGTTCGACTTCAACTTCTCCACCAAGTCGTCGTTTGGCGCCACTGCAATAACCGGCATGTCGTCGTCCACCAGGGCCAGCGGACCATGCTTCAGTTCGCCGGCTGCATAGGCCTCGGCGTGAATGTAGGAAATTTCTTTCAGCTTCAGTGCGCCTTCCATCGCCACCGGGAACAGCGCGCCCCGACCGAGGAACAGCGTGTGGTGCTTTTCCGAGAAGCGCTCGGCCAGGTCCCGCATCACCGGGTCCAGCGCCAGCGTGCGCTCGATGATGGCCGGTAATTCGATCAGGCGGTTCACCAGGCCGCGTTCGCGTTCGGCGTCGATGTTGTGGTACTTGCCCAGGCCCAGCACCAGCATCGACAGCGCCGCGAGCTGGGTCGTGAAAGCCTTGGTCGACGCCACCCCGATTTCCGGGCCGGCGCGGGTCAGCATCACGAGTTCCGATTCCCGCACCAGCGAGCTTTCCGGCACGTTGCAGATGGCCAGTGTCGACAGGAAGCCGCCTTCTTTCGCCAGTCGCAACGCGGCCAGCGTGTCGGCGGTTTCGCCCGACTGGGAAATGCTGACGAACAGGGTGTTGTTCAACACGACCGGGTTGCGGTAGCGAAACTCGCTGGCAATCTCTACACGGCACGGCAGGCGGCAGATCTGTTCGATCATGTAACGTGCCACCAGGCCGGCGTGGTAGCTGGTACCACATGCAATGATGTGCACGGCCTTTGTCTTCTCGAAGACCTTCGATGCGGCAGGCCCGAACGCAGCCTCCAGCAATCGGCCGCCCGCCACCCGCTCTTCCAGGGTCTGCGCCACCGCGCGCGGCTGCTCGTGAATTTCCTTCAGCATGAAGTGGCGGTACTTGCCCTTGTCCGCCGCATCGGCGGACAACTCGCTCTCGGTCACCGGGCGGTCCACTTCCCGGTCGTCGGCATCCCACACGCGCAGGCCGGCAGGCCTGATGTCGGCCACGTCGCCTTCTTCCAGGAACACGAAGCGGCGTGTGACCGGCAACAGCGCCGCGACATCCGACGCGACGAAGTGTTCGCCGATGCCCTCGCCGATTACCACCGGGCAACCGCAGCGTGCGAGGATCAGCCGGTCCGGATCGTCCGCCGACATCACCACCAGCGCGTAGGCGCCTTCCAGTTCTTTCACGGTGGCACGCACGGCTTCCAGCAGGTCCTGGCCGGACTCCAGGTGTTCATGCACGCGGTGCACGATGACTTCGGTGTCGGTGTCCGTGTCGAAGCGGTAGCCTTCGGTTTCCAGTTCCGCGCGCAGCTGCTCGTGATTCTCGATAATGCCATTGTGCACGATGGCCAGGCGATCGCCGGACACGTGCGGGTGGGCATTGTCTTCGCTAGGGACGCCGTGGGTGGCCCAGCGCGTGTGTGCGATGCCCGTGTGGCCCCTCACGGGGTCGGCATCCAGCGCTGCCTCCAGTTCGGCCACCTTGCCCAGGCGGCGGCGGCGCTCCACCTGCCCGTTGCCCACGGTCGCGACCCCGGCCGAGTCATAGCCCCGGTACTCGAGGCGGTTCAGGCCCTCGATCAGAATCGGGATCACGTTGCGTTCTGCAACGGCGCCAACAATGCCACACATGTTGTTGTTCCTCGGCTTCCTGCCGGATCGCTTGTTATTGTCGCAGGCGGCGAACCTAAGGTCATGACCGAGCTCCCATTTCGCCGCGGATCAGCGCTTTTTCGGCCCCTTCACAGGCCGCTGCCAGCCCTCAATTGTGACCTGTTTCGCACGTTCCAGGGTCAGTTTGTCGTCCGGCGCCGGCTTGGTGATGGTGGAGCCGGCCCCGATGGTGGCTCCGGCACCTATTTCCACGGGCGCTACCAGTTCCACGCCCGAGCCGATAAAGGCCCCGTCGCCGATCACCGTGCGGTGCTTGTTGGCCCCGTCGTAGTTGCAGGTGATAGTGCCCGCGCCCACGTTCACGTTCGCGCCAATGATGGTGTCCCCCACGTAGGTCAGGTGGTTCACCTTGCTGCCGGGGCCCACAACGCTCTTCTTCAGCTCGACGAAATTACCGAGTTTCGCGCGTTCGGCCAGCTCCACGCCAGGCCGCATGCGCGCGAAGGGGCCAATCTCGCAGCGTTCACCCACCTGCGCCTCCTCGATCACGCAGTTCGGATGTATGTTCGTGCCAGCGCCAATCACCGCGTCGCGAACCACATTGTTCGGGCCCAAGTGCACGCCGTCGCCGAGGGTCACACGGCCCTCGATCACCACGTTCACGTCGATGACAACATCCTGCCCGCAAACCAGTTCACCGCGCACATCGACACGCGCCGGGTCTGCCAGTGTCACACCCTGCTCCAGCAATGTCGTCGCTGCGCGCGCACGGAAAACCGCTTCGGCGTCGGCCAGCTGCGCGCGATCGTTAATGCCCAGGGTTTCACTGGCCACTGGTGCGCGCACCGCGGCCACCGTCAGACCGTCGGCCACCGCCATCGCAACGACATCGGTCAGGTAATACTCACCCTGCGCGTTGTCGGCTTTCAGGTTCCCGAGCCAGCCGTTCAGCAGGCCGACCGGTGCGGCCATCACGCCGGTGTTCACCTCGTGCACCTTGCGCTGGTCGTCGGTGGCATCGCGTTCTTCCACGATTTTCGCCACGTGCCCCCACGCATCGCGAATCACCCGGCCGTAGCCGGTGGGGTCGTCCATGTCGGCCGTCAGCAACGCGAGACGATCCGGGCCACCGGCATCCAGCAGCGCAGTCAGCGTGCTGGCCCGGAGCAGTGGCGTATCCCCGCACAGGATCAGCGCCAGGTGATCGGGATCCAGCCCCGGCAAACCCTGCTGCACGGCGTGACCGGTACCAAGCTGTTCCGCCTGCAGCGTCCAGTCGAGATCGGGGTCCGCGAAAGCCGCGCGCACTTCTTCGCCACCGTGCCCGTACACCACGCAGATGCTGGCCGGTTGCAGGGCGCGGGCGGTATCGATTACGTGCTGCAGCAGCGGCCGGCCGGCAAGGGGCTGCAGGACCTTCGGCAGGCGCGAGCGCATGCGCTTGCCGTGGCCGGCGGCGAGGATGATGACGCTGAGATCCATCGGGTCAGTGGGCACCTGGGTTCCGAGGCTGGCTAGGATAGCCAGTGGCGGTGCCGCTGTCTCGGTACCGGCGCAAAGAAGAGACAAGGAACAGCGGTCAGACCCCGGTTTCTGTCGCTGATACCAGCTTATCCGGCGGCCAGCCCATTCCAGAAATCGGTGTCTGGTCCCTTTTTCTAGCGCTTGCCCTTCAGCTTCTGGGCCGCGCGGTAGCGGGCGGCAGCTTCCACCAGCTGTTCCTGGGCGTGGGCCAGATCCTGGCCAGTGGCGCCCTTCATGGCTTCTTCCGCGGCCTGCCGGGCCTCCATGGCCGCAGTCTCGTCCAGCTCTTCGGCATGCAACGCGGTATCGGCCAGCACGGTGACCAGGTGCGGCTGCACTTCGAGAATGCCGCCGGTCACGTAGAAGAAACGTTCTTCCGCTTCGTCCGGGACCTGCACCCGCACTTCGCCCGGCCGCAGATCCGTGAGCAACGGCGCGTGGCGCGGCCGAATGCCCACTTCGCCCATCTTCGCGGGCGCGACGACCATCTCGGCCTGCCCGGAAAAGATGTGCCCTTCGGCGCTGACGATTTCGACTTGGATGGTGGCCATGTTTATTACTGGAGGGTCTTGGCCTTCTCGACCGCCTCTTCGATGCCGCCGACCATGTAGAAGGCCTGCTCGGGCAGGTGGTCGTATTCGCCGGCAACGATAGCCTTGAAGCCACGAATGGTATCGGCCAGCGACACGTATTTGCCTGCCTGGCCCGTGAAGGTTTCCGCCACCGCGAAGGGCTGCGACAGGAAGCGCTGGATCTTGCGCGCGCGCTGCACGATCTGCTTGTCTTCTTCCGACAGCTCGTCCATGCCGAGAATCGCGATGATGTCCTGCAGTTCCTTGTAGCGCTGCAGTACCGACTGCACCGACCGCGCCGCTTCGTAGTGTTCCTGGCCGATCACGTTCGGGTCGAGAATTCGGCTGGTGGAATCGAGCGGGTCCACCGCCGGGTAGATGCCAAGCTCCGCGATCTGCCGCGACAACACCAGGGTCGCGTCAAGGTGAGCAAAGGTGGTGGCCGGCGATGGGTCGGTGAGATCGTCCGCGGGCACGTACACGGCCTGGAAGGACGTAATGGAACCGGTCTTGGTCGACGTGATGCGTTCCTGCAGCACGCCCATCTCTTCCGCAAGCGTCGGCTGGTAGCCCACGGCCGACGGCATGCGGCCCAGCAGCGCCGAGACCTCGGTGCCGGCCAGGGTATAGCGGTAAATGTTGTCGATGAACATCAGCACGTCGCGGCCCTCGTCACGGAAGTTTTCCGCGATGGTCAGGCCCGTCAGCGCCACCCGCAGGCGGTTACCCGGGGGCTCGTTCATCTGGCCGTAGACCAGGGCCACCTTGTCGATAACACCCGAGTCGGTCATCTCGTGGTAGAAGTCGTTACCTTCGCGGGTGCGCTCACCGACACCGGCGAACACGGAGTAGCCGCCGTGCTCCTTCGCAATGTTGTTGATGAGCTCCATCAGGGTCACGGTCTTGCCCACGCCCGCACCGCCGAAGAGCCCGATCTTGCCGCCCTTCGCGATGGGCATGATCAGGTCGATCACCTTGATGCCCGTCTCGAACAGCTCCGTGCTGGCTGCCTGGTCTTCATAGGCCGGCGGTGCCCGGTGAATGGGCAGGCTCTGCTCGGCGCCAATGGGACCGGCCTCGTCGATGGGCGTGCCGAGCACGTCCATGATCCGGCCCAGGGTCTTCTCCCCCACCGGCACGGCAATCGGCTGGCCCGTGTTCGTCACCGCCAGACCACGCTCCAGGCCCTCACTGGAACCCATCGCAATGGTGCGCACGACACCGTCGCCCAGCTGCTGCTCCACTTCGAGGGTCAGATCACGATCATTCAGCGTCAGCGCATCGTAAACCTTCGGGATGGATTCCCGCGGGAACTCCACGTCCACCACCGCGCCGATAACCTGTACGACTTTGCCACCACTCATTGCTCTAACCTCTGTTCCTGTGGTGGCCTGGGCCACCTGAATTCTCTAAACCTTTTCGCCAATCAATCGCGGCTAAAGCCGCTCCCACGGTGCCCGGTCCCACAAAGTCTTTGTGGGAGCGGCTTTAGCCGCGATTCATCCCTAAACCGCCGCCGCACCGCTGACGATCTCCGACAGCTCCTGGGTGATCGCCGCCTGGCGGGCCTTGTTGTAAACCAGCTGCAGGTCGTCAATCAGGTTGCCCGCATTATCCGTCGCGGCCTTCATGGCCACCATCTTGGCGGCCATTTCGCAGGCCACGTTCTCCACCGCGCCGCGGTAAACCTGTGACTCGATGTAGCGCATCAGCACGCTGTCGAGCAGGTCCACGGCGCCGGGCTCGTAGATGTAATCCCAGTGCTCTGCCAGTTCGCTCTTGTCCAGCGGCTCGACCGGCAGCAGGGTGATGTCCCGGGGGCTCTGGGTCATGGTGTTCACATAGACGTTGTGCACCAGGTACACGCGATCGACGCGGCCCTCGGTATAAGCGTCTAGCATGATGCGGATAGCGCCCAGCAGGTCGCCCAGTCGCGGATCCTCTTCGAGCTGCGTGGTAGCACCGACCACGTTAACTTTCAGGCTGCGGAAGAACTGCACGCCCTTGGCGCCGATCAGGCACAGGTCGGTCTCGATATTCTTGGCCTCCCACTGCCGCAATTCGGTCAGCAGGTGCCGGAACAGGTTCACGTTCAGGCCACCACACAAGCCGCGGTCGGTGGTGATCACGATGTAGCCAACGCGCTTGATTTCCCGCTCCACCAGGAAGGGGTGGCGGTAATCCGGGTTGGCCTCGAACAAGTGACCGATCACCGTGCGAATCTTGTCTGCGTAAGGCTGCGCTGAGGCCATGCGCTGCTGCGTCTTGCGCAGCTTGCTGGCCGCC
>CP070671.1:1468270-1471112 GCA_020351875.1 Chromatiales bacterium
AAGCGACTTTACGACGCCACCGGCCTGCAGCTCGCTTTTGCCATGACCCACGTGCTGCAGGCGGTTTCTGATACCTTGCCGAACAAGGACCGCCGGGGCGCTGCCTCCACCGCCGACCTGGTGGCTGAGTGGGACTTGTTCAATCGCGGCGAGCCGACGCGCGGGCGGATCGTTGCCCACGGTCAGGGGCGCTGGGACTATGGCACCACCGGGCCGGAAACCATCGGCTTCGAGAGCGTGGGCAGCGCGATTGGCACCGCCGATACCTTCGCCGAGTACAGTCCGACGTTCCTGCTGCGCAATCTCTACTGGCGCCAGGGTTCGCGCGAGGCAGGCTGGTTCTACCAGGTCGGCAAGCAGACGCCGGACGGTGTCGTCTCTTCCTCGCAGCACCTGGCCTCTGAGACCACCTTCCTGCCGAGTGGTGGCACCGGACCCTTCGCCATCGCACTGCCCGACTCGGGGCTGGGCGCGGCGGGCGTCTGGTTTTTTTCCGATCGGCTCGCGCTGGGCGGCATCGTTGCCGACGCCAATGCGGATCGCTTCGATGCGGGTGATCTGGGTGAAGGCGACCTGTTTACGGCCGTCGAACTCTGGGGCCAGATTGCGCCGCGTACATCGAAGGCCGGCTACTCCAAGCTGACCATCTGGCACACGGACGGGACTCAGGACGGCAATGCCGCTAACGGGCAGCTGGGTCCGTCTGGCTGGGGCTATTACCTGAAACTCGAGCAGGAAATGACAACGGACGGCCGCGCGATCGGGATCCTCAGATACGGCAAGAGCTTCGACAATTCCGCGTTGTACGATGAGCAGGCGGCGGCGCATTTCCTGCTCTACGAGCCACGTTTTCTGACCAGGCTGGAAAACGACGTGATCGGCGCGGCCTTCAACTGGGCGAAAACACCGATACCCGGTACGCGCAGCGAGTATCACTTCGAAGTGTTCTACCGCTTTCCGATCTTTCCGAACGTCGATACCAGCTTCAGTTACCAGTACATCGTTGATCCTGCCCTGGATCTCGGTGTCGATGATGCGTCGGTGTTCAGCTTCCGGCTCCGGAGCGCGTTCTGAGGGGGCGATCTGGTGCCGGTCATAGCCTTTATAGCTTATTGATCCATTTAGAGTGAATGACTGAATGACCGCAATAAGCTATAAAGCTATGACCGGCACCAATCTGATTCCTGGACGGTATCCCGGAGAACACGGTGATCGGCCTGGGCATCCTGGAAGGGGGAACCGTCAGTTTCGCGATGCTGGTGGCCGTGTTCATATCCAATATCCCGGAAGCGGTGGCGGGCACCGCGGGGATGCGCTCAGGTGGCTGGAGCGGCGCGAAGATCTTCCTGCTGTGGCTGGGCATCACGATAGTCTGCGCTGGGGCATCCGCGGCGGGCTACAGCCTGTTTGCCGGCGTTGCACCCGAGTGGCTCGCCTTCGTGCAAACCTTCGCCGGCGGCGCCATCCTGATGATGCTGGCCAACACGATGATTCCCGAAGCCTACGAGCACGGCGGCAAGCTTGCGGGCGTATTTACCGTGCTCGGCTTCGCGGTGGCCGTATGGGTCACCGTGCTGGAAAAAGCCGGCGGCGGATAGCGAGGGGTCGGGCTAAGCTCGCGCTGGTCATAGAATGTGTCTTCTATGAACGGTCCCCAGTGGTTGTTCGGCTACGGTTCACTGATCTGGAAGCAGGACTTCCCGTTCATCGAAGCCCGTCCGGCCTTCATTGACGGTTGGGTCCGTCGTTTCTGGCAGGGCTCGCACGATCATCGCGGGGTGCCGGACGATCCCGGCCGGGTGGTAACGCTGATCGAGGCGCCGGGTGAGCGCTGCTACGGGCGCGCCTTTCTGATCGAGCCTGACGTGTTCGAGCACCTTGACGACCGCGAGGTCAACGGCTACGAGCGTCATCGCGTCGACGTTCACTTCGACGACAGTCAGCTGCTCGGTGTCGTCTACATCGGCCACGTGGGGAATTTCGCTTTCCTCGGCGACGCACCGCTGGAAGACATGGCAGCGCAAATCCGGCGCTGCGCCGGGCCCAGCGGCAGGAACGTGGACTATGTTGTGGAGCTGGCCCGTGCCCTGCGCGACCTCGGCGTGACGGACCCGCATGTCTTCGAGCTGGAGGCGCGGGTCCTGCAGACGGACTCATGCTGACTGGCGGGAACTGGTCAGATCTTCCCTCTTGGTGCCTGCCATCGCCGCGGGTAGACTCGCCAGTATGACTCGCATGCCGGCCAGCATTCACCTCCGCCATGTAGCGGCGCTGGCCTTATTGCTTTGCGTGTTCGGCCAGGCGGCCTACGCTGCGGGGCCTGCCTTCACCGGACTGTTCGCGCCGGCGAAAGACGCGCAGACGTCTTACCTGATTCCCGCCGGTATGACCCGCCTGGACAGTTCGGCCTTCACGGCCCAGCTGATCTACGGCCAGACCTTCCAGAGTTTCCAGAACGACAACGCGCTGACCACCGTGGATGGCGGTGATCCCCGCGACCAGGACCCGGTGCTCGTGCCGAGCCTATACTACGTGCGGCCGATCTTCGGTGACGACTGGCGGCTGGGCCTCACATTGAACGTGCCGGGTGGCTTTGGCGCCGGCAACGGCCCCAACTGGGCCGGGCGCTACTACAGCGACCAGTTCAGCCTGGTATTCGTGGCCGCCACCGCGACACTGGCGCGGCGAATCACACCGTGGTTGTCCCTGGGCGGCGGCGTGTCCGTGCAGTACACCGACACCGAGTCCACCACGCAGGTGCGCAACCCGGGCAACGACCCCGACGGCCGGCTCGAAGTGACGGCCGACGGCATTGCGCCGGGCTACGTCGCCAGTGCGCTGA
>CP070671.1:1471212-1487317 GCA_020351875.1 Chromatiales bacterium
ACATCCAGCGCCACCCGCCGCGTCACACTACAACAGATAAATGACGGCCAACAGGCCCGAGGCGCTCATGGTGATGGTGTACGGCAGGGCCAGCAGGACCATGCGGCCGTAGGACAGGCGAATCAGCGGCGCCAGGGCCGAGGTCAGCAGGAACAGGAACGCGGCCTGGCCGTTCGGGGTGGCGACGCTGGGAATATTGGTGCCGGTATTGATGGCCACCGCCAGCAGATCGAACTGATCTCGACTGATGACCCCTTCCACCAACGCGTCTTTCACTTCGCCGATATAGATCGTCGCAACGAACACGTTGTCGCTGATCATCGACAGGACGCCGTTGGCAACGAAGAACATTGCCACCCGCAGATCCCCTTCCAGCGCCAGCACCCAGTTCGTGACCGGGTCGAACAACTGCTGGTCCTGGATGACTGCGACAATGCCGAAAAATACGACCAGCAAGGAGGTGAACGGCAAGGCCTCTTCGAAGGCATGGCCAATGCGCTTTTCTTCTACCACACCGGTAAACGAAGTGGCCAGCACGATGATCATCAGGCCGATGATGCCCACCTCGGCCAGATGAGTACCCAGGGCAATCACCAGGACCAGGGCTGCGGTTGCCTGCACGATCAGCACCGCCTTCTGGCGAGTCGTGCGCCGTTCCGATTCGAAGCGGTCGTATTCCTCGAGAACCCCGCGCACGCCCGGCCGCAGATCCGCGCCATAGCCGAACCAGCGAAATGACTCGAGCAGAAAACAAGTCAGAATACCGGCCACGAACACGGGCAGCGATATGGGCGCCATCTGCAAGAAGAATTCGAGGAACTCCCAGCCCGCTTCCTTGGCAATCAGCAGGTTCTGCGGTTCGCCGACCAGCGTCATCACACCGCCCAGGGCGGTGCCAACGGCGGCATGCATCATCAGGTTGCGGAGAAAGGCGCGAAACTGCTCCAGGTCCTCACGATGCAGCGTCTCCACCTCTGCGTCGTCGGACGCGTCATGCGAGTGGTCGTAACCCTTGCCGGATGCCACCTTGTGGTAAACGGCATAGAAGCCTTCGGCCACCGTAATCACCACGGCCGTCACGGTCAGTGCGTCGAGGAAGGCCGACAACACAGCCGAGACGCTGCAGAAGAGCACAGACAGCAGCACCTTCGACCGCACACCCAGCAGGATCTTGGTAAATGTGAACAGCAGCATCTCTTTCAGGAAAAAGATGCCGGCCACCATGAACATCAGCAGCATGATCACGGGCAGGTTGTGTTCTACCTCGTGGTACACGGCCTCAGGCGTGGTCATGCCCATAATGACGGCCTGGATCGCCAGCAAACCGCCCGGCTGCAGCGGGTAGCATTTCAGCGCCATCGCGAGCGTGAAGATGAACTCCGCGACCAGTACCCAACCGGCAACCCATGAGCCAACCCAGAAAAACAGGATCGGGTTGACTAGCAGGAAGCCGATAATCGTCAGCTTGTACCAGTCGGGTGAGTGGCCCAGGAAATTCTCTGCCAGGGCCTTGAACAGGCTTTCATTCATGAATGGTCTGTCTCCGCCGTGGCCTCGGCGCCGCAGTGTATTACGCCCGCTCCGGTCATGCTAAGTCCGGGCCTCCTCTTGCGCCGTGTGCCGCCACAGGGCGCCATCGTCACAGGCTTGATCCACAACATCCAGACAGGCTTCGTGAGCGCGAAGCTCGCTGGCTGAAGCCCGCCGCACGGTGAGCGCCAGCCCCTGCCGGTCCACGCGCCGGCAGGTCGCCTCGGCCCTTGGCCGCCCAGGCTCATTGCGGTCCAGGCTCAGCTCACCCTGGCCGCCCGTCATGGCCAGGTAGACATCTGCCAGGAGCTGGGCATCCAGCAAGGCCCCGTGCAGATCGCGCCCGCTATTGTCCACCTGGTAACGCCGGCACAGCGCGTCCAGGCTGTTTCGCTGGCCGGGATGTATCTGCCGGGCCAGGATCAGCGTGTCAATAATCTGGCAACAGTCCCTCACCCGGGTGTCGAGACTCGCCAGCTGCAGTTCCTGGTCGAGAAACCCGGCGTCGAATTCTGCGTTGTGGATGACCAGCTCGGCGCCGCCGATGAAATCGATCAGCTCTTCAGCGACGTCCGTGAAGCGCGGCTTGTCCGCCACCATGTCGGCCGTAATGCCATGGACTTCCGCGGCAGCCTCGTCGATCTGGCGCTCGGGATTGAGATAGCGATGAAAGGTATTACCGGTGCGTCGCCTGTTCACCAGCTCGACGCAACCGATTTCGATGATTCGATGGCCCTTCTCGACCTCGAGACCTGTCGTTTCCGTATCCAGTATCACCTGGCGCATCATGTCAGCCCTTCGTATCGTCCAGCATCTCGTCCAGGCCCCGGTTGGCCAGCTGATCGGCGCGCTCGTTGCCTTCGTCGCCCATGTGGCCGCGCACCCAGCGCCACTCGACCCGGTGGTGTTGCGCCAGTTCGTCGAGCGCCTGCCAGAGATCGACGTTCTTCACGGGTTTGCGCGCAGCCGTCCGCCAGCCGCGACGCTTCCACTGCGGCAACCAGTCTTCGATACCGTGACGCACGTACTTCGAGTCCGTGTACAGCACCACGTCGCATGGCCGGTTCAGCGCTTCCAGCGCGCGGATTGCGGCAATGAGCTCCATACGATTGTTCGTGGTTTCCGCTTCCCCCCCGCAAAGTTCACGGCGCTTGTCCCCGTACTGCAGCAATGCGCCCCAGCCGCCGGGCCCGGGGTTGCCGCGACAGGCACCGTCAGTGTAGATCACCACGCGCGTCACGCTGCGTTTCGCGTGGTCGGGTTAACAAGGCCGCCGACCAGCCGACGCCGACGCTGCCAGACTGGCCGCACCGGAGTCACGGTATACATCTCCTTGCGGGACGTGGTGATGTAGCAGGCGCCAAAAGGCGGCCAGCTGCGTATGCGACGCCAGATGCTGCCTGACATACCCCGGAGCCGCCTTACCGCGGGCCGCGCCGAACTCGCCCGTGGTGACACGCGCGCGGGTGCGCCTGCCGGCCGCCGAACCGTGCGTGCGAAGGGTAACTGGAAGTGATAGAAGCGCGAGTCCTGCACGCTCAGGTTCAACAGGCGCAACCAGTCACGCAAACGGCGCTCGGAAATCAGGTGGTGCGCGCCCGGCGGGAACCTGCGGCGGGACAGGAAATGACGCAGCCCCCAGAAGCCGTGCGGGTTGAAACCAACGACGATCAGGTGCCCGTCGGGCCGGAGGATCCGCTCGGCCTCGCGCAGCACGGTATGCGGATCGGCGTGAAACTCCAGCACGTGGGCAAGCAGCACCGCATCCACGGAGTCGGTGGGAATCGCCAGCTCGTCGAGGTGGCTCAGGACCCCGGCGCCTGCAGCCAGCCGGTCCGCCACCACCGCTGTGCGCCGGGTTCGCGCGGCCTTCAGGAAGACGCCGCCTCCCCAACCGCCAATCTGGACCAGGTGATCGCCGAACACGCCGTCCAGCACGCGCCGAATTTCCAGGACTTCCGCGGCCAGCAGGTTTCTGCCCTGCGGAGACGCGAGCCAGTCCGTTTCGGCCGTGTTCGACGGTGTCGGTATCTGCGGGATCAATGGAACAACCGGAACCCGAAAACCGAGAATCATACCGGAGGCGACGCCCACTTTCGCATGGGCTTAACCGACACGTGCACACCAGCGTACAATCCGTGCTGTCCAAAGACGCTGCCGGAGTCGATATGGGTTTTCTGGCCGGAAAAAAGGCCCTCGTGGTCGGGCTTGCAAGCAATCGTTCCATCGCATGGGGCGTTGCACAGGCCCTGCACCGGGAAGGTGCGGAGCTGGCCCTGAGTTACCAGGGCGAGAAACTGCAGGGCCGGGTCGAGAAAATGGGCGAAGAACTCAACGCCGCCGTCTGTCTGCCGATGGACGTCTCCGACGATGCGGAAATTGATGCCGCGATGGGCCAGCTCGGCCAGACCTGGAACGACCTCGACATCCTGGTGCATTCGGTGGGCTTTGCGCCGCGGGAGCAACTGGAGGGACGTTACCTGGACTGTGTGACCCGCGACGGCTCGCGTATTGCCCACGACATCAGCAGCTACAGCTTTCCGGCCCTGGCCAAGGCAGCCAAGCCCATGATGAGTGCGGGGGCATCACTGCTGACCATGAGCTACCTCGGCGCGATACGCGCGATTCCGAACTACAACGTGATGGGACCGGCCAAAGCAAGTCTCGAGGCCAACGTGCGCTTCATGGCCGCCGATCTCGGCCGTGACGGCATCCGCGTCAACGGCGTTTCCGCGGGCCCGCTCAAGACCCTGGCGTCTGCCGGTATCAGCAACTTTCGCTACATGCTGAATTACGTGGCCGAGGGGTCGGCGCTGAAGCGCAACGCGACCGTCGAGGACGTCGCCAACGCCTGTGCGTTCATGAGCTCCGACCTGGCCGCGGGCATCACCGGGGAGATTCTCTACGTGGATTGCGGTTTCCACATCATGGGCATGGCATTCCCGGAGCAGTCCTGACTCAGGCAGGCGCCGGCACCAGCAGTTTTTCTTCGCCCTCCAGGCGAGCAACGATTACCGCGCAACAGGCATCCCCGAACACGTTGACGCTGGTGCGTGCCATGTCCAGCACCCTGTCAAACACAAACAATACCCCGATCGCCTCCACCGGCAAACCGACGGCGGCAAGAATAATGGCAATCGCCACCAGGGATGCCGATGGAATACCCGCGACCCCGATGGACGTGATCAGCGCAATCGCCACGATGGAAAACTGCGCACCGAAGCCCAGTTCCAGGCCATAGGCCTGTGCCAGGAAGATCGCTGCGACGCACTCGTAGAGCGCGGTACCATTCATGTTCACGGTGGCACCGAGTGGCAGCACGAAGCTGCTGACCCGGTTCGAGACACCCGCATCGCGTTCGACACACTCCATGGTGATGGGCAGTGTTGCCGATGATGACGCCGTTGAAAATGCGGTCAGCATCGCGGGCGCCATTGCCCGGATCATCGCGACCGGTGACACGCGGGCTACCAACTGCAGCAGCACTGGCAAAGTTACCAACGTGTGCACGAGCAGGGCCGCCAGCACGACCAGCGCAAACACGACCAGCGGGGCGGCCGCGTCGAATCCCGTCTGCGCCACCACTTTCGCGACCAGGCCGAAGACCCCTACCGGCGCGAACATCATGACCCATTCGGTCATGCGCATCATGACCTGGAACACCCCGGTCCAGAACCGGTACAGGGGCTCTGCGAGGCCATGATCCAGCCGGGTCATGAAGAAGCCGAACAGCAGACAGAAAAAAATGATGCCCAGCATCTCTCCCTGGGCGGCCGCGTTGACGATGTTCGGCGGCACCATGCGCAGAAAGATTTGCACGACATCGCCGGCGCCCCGCCCGGCGACCCGTTCCTCCAGTCCAGGGCTGTCCCCGCCCAGGGCCAGCAATTCGCCCGCGGGTTGACCGTCGACAATGCCGGGGCGCACGAAATTGACCAGCACGAGCCCAACGAGGATCGCAGCCAGCGTGGTCAGCGCGTAGAACAGCAGGGTCTTGCCACCGAGCTTGCCCAGGTTCCCGGATGAACCGATACCGGCCACGCCGACGATGATCGACGATGCGATCAACGGCACGATCAGCATCTTCAACGCGTTGATGAACAGCGTGCCGAAGAAGCCGAAGACCTCGACCAGCGGGACGTCGAACAGCGACGCGCTTTCGCCCGCCAAGCGACCCGCCAGGGCCGCCAGCACGATGGCAATCAGAATCTGCCAGTGCAGCTTCAGGCGCAGCATGGGGTTCTGCCGGCGATGCGGCTGGTGCTCAGAGGTCGCTCTCCTCGGTGATCGCATCCGGTGACACCGCAACCTCGGCCTCGGCCCTCAGGTCCAGGATCAGCGCGCCCAGCGCCGCGTTGCCGGTCTGTTGCGCCAGCGCGCCCTTGGCCTGATCTCGCTGGGCCCGCGGAATATCTTCCGGTTTCCCGGGCAGGACCTGGTCGATGCGAAACACCGTATAGGCGCCATCTCCCCCGGCGATACTGCCGATGGCCGGCCCACCACTGGTGGGCGGCACCGTGCGAAACACTTCGGCCAGGACATCGGCAGCCACCGCATCCGAACGCCGGGGCACAGGGCCTGGCGCAAGGGGTTCCACACCCATTTCCGCAGCGACGGCCTCGAGAGTCTCGCCGGCGTTCACCCTGGCCAGCATCGCTTCGCCCTGCTCGCCTGCGCGGCGTCCGGCCGCCTGCAGCCGCAGTTCCTGTTCAATCTCGCCCCGCAGTTCGTCCAGCGAACGCAGTTCCGGCGCGCGAAATTCCGCAACACGGATCACCACCGCCCGGCCATCTTCGAGCTCGATCAGCGGGCTGTTTTCCCCGTCCGTCAGCACTGCCTCACTGAAGGCTGCATCCACGAGATCCTGGTTGAAGCCGAACGGCACCCCGCCGGAACGCGTGATGCGATCGGCTCGCTCGAGCGCCAGGCCGGTGCCCTGGGCCGCGGCCTCGAGGCTGCCCGGGTTCTCGAGCGCCAGGTCGTCCAGGCGCTCGGCGAGTTCGTAGTAACCATCCTCCGCCTCGCGTCGCTGCAGTTCTTCCCGCAGCTGCGCCTCAACCTCGGCAAACGGCTGCTGCGACCCGCTGCGCAGTTCTTCGAGCTGAATCAGGTGAAACCCGAACTGGGTGCGCACCGGTGGCGACACCTGGCCCTCGTCCAGGTTGAACAGCGTTTCTTCGAACTCGGGCACAAACACGCCGCGCCCGGCCCAGCCGAGTTCACCCCCATCGCTGGCAGATCCCGGATCGTCCGAGTACTCACTGGCCAGGGCGGCGAAATCTTCGCCTGCCTGCAGGCGGTCGGCCAATTCGCCCGCCAGCTGCTCCGCGGCTGCCTCGTCCCGGTCACCATTCACGGCGATCAGGATATGCCGGGAGCGCCGTTCCTCGGCGGTCTGAAACCGCTCCAGGTTGGCCTCGTAGAAAGTGCGCAGGGCTTCCTCGTCCACGTCGACGGTGCCGGCGATGTCCGCCAGCTGCACCTCGACATATTCCAGCGCCACGCTCTCCTCGGTCTGGAAGCGAGCCGAATTGGCCTCGTAGAAAGCCTGGATTTCTTCGTCGCTCACCTCGATGCCGGCGAGCAGCGCAATCGGGTCGAAGCGGGCAAATACCGCATCGCGCCGTTCCTGGTCCAGTTCGATGAAACGCCGATACTCCGCCGGCGTGTAGAAGTCACTGGATACAACTCCGCCCTGCAACTCGCCGATTTGCAGCGCCGAGCGCTGCTCACTCTCGAACTCTTCCGGCGCTATGCCCTCGCTGGACAACAACGCGATGTAACTCTGCTGCGAAAATTCACCGTCAATCTGGAATGCCGGCAAACTGCGAATGTAGGCCGCAACCCGCTGGTCGTCGGCGCGATAACCCGTGTCGCTCGCGTACTGGACCATCACCCGGTTACGAACCAGGCCTTCCAGCACGTTTCGCTGCAACTGCTGCTGGAGGAACTCGGGTAACTTGCCCTGAAACGCTTCCTGCTGCTGCACGAGCTGGTCCTGGTAGATCTGCCGGAAGCGGGCCATCGGGATTTCTTCACCGTTCACCGTGGCGGCGACGTTCGCTGACGCAACATCCGTGGTCATATTGCCGAAGGACACGACCAGCGTCAGGCCGATGAGGCCGAGGAATACGACGGCGACCCAGCCGGTCAACCGGTCACGAATGGTCTGCAGCATAGAAACTCCACGCGAAGGGCCGACGCGTTTCGCCCAAGCCCTTGCCGAATCGTCGGGCGCGTATTGTAGCGCCGCACAGGACCAAAAAAATGGCGCCGCATGACGGCGCCATCCTGCAAGTAGTGGCGGAGTGGACGGGACTCGAACCCGCGACCCCCGGCGTGACAGGCCGGTATTCTAACCAGCTGAACTACCACTCCGCTGTTAACCTGGTGGGTGCTGAGGGGATCGAACCCCCGACCTTCGCCTTGTAAGGGCGACGCTCTTCCAGCTGAGCTAAGCACCCGCAGGGGTTGCCATGCCGGTAACCGGAAGAACGGCCGGGAAGCCAGGGCTTCACGGCCGATCTTGCTTTTCCCATGCTGCACCGCGAGCCGCGGTGCGAAAAGGCGCGCTAGTTTACGGCATCCTTCAGGGCCTTACCAGCCTTGAACCCAGGCACTTTGCTCGCCTTGATCTGGATGGTTTCACCCGTACGCGGATTGCGGCCCTGGCGGGCAGCACGCTTCTTCACGGAAAAGGTGCCGAATCCGACCAGCGATACCTGGTCTCCCTTCTTCAGCGCCTTGGTAACAGCCTTTACGACTTCGTCGATTGCACGAGTCGCATCCGCCTTGGAAAGACCCGCCTTATCGGCGACAGTATCAATCAGATCACCCTTGTTCATTAATCTACCTTCGTCAGAAAGTTACTTACCCAACGTCCCCTGCGCACCTGGGTGCGGCGAAACGCGACGTCCCCGCTTGCGTACTTGCTGCTCATGCACCTTCCGTCCCTACCCGAAGGTCGCGACAGTTACAAGCATTTTTTGGGCAGTGCCAGAAACGCGAAACAACAAATACGCGGCCCCTTATACAAGCGGCTCCAGGTACTGTCAATAAAGGGATGCGCCCGGTTTCAGTGTGCCCTGACGACCTTCCCGCCCTTGCCTGAGGGTTTGGCCGGCTTGTCCTCTGCAGCCTTGTCTTCCGAGGCTTCCAGGACCGGCATGTGTTGCAGGGAGAGCTCGAGAACCTCGTCTATCCATCGCACCGGAAGAATATCCAATTTGTCCTTGATGTTTTTCGGAATTTCGGCGAGGTCCTTTTCATTCTCGTACGGAATCAGCGCCGTGGAAATGCCGCCCCGATGGGCTGCCAGCAACTTCTCCTTCAGGCCGCCGATGGGCAGCACTTCGCCCCGCAGCGTAATTTCACCGGTCATCGCCACGTCGGAGCGCACCGGAATATCGGTGAGAGCCGAGACCAGGGCCGTGCACATGCCAACGCCGGCGCTCGGCCCGTCTTTTGGCGTCGCACCTTCTGGCACGTGCACGTGAAGGTCGTAGCACTGGTGAAAATCTTCTTTGATTCCAAGCACCTGTGCGCGGCTGCGTACCACGGTGGTGGCTGCCTGGATCGATTCCTGCATGACTTCGCCAAGCTGCCCCGTGTGGATCAGCTTGCCCTTGCCGGGCACGACAGCGGCCTCGATCGTCAACAGCTCGCCACCCACCTCGGTCCACGCAAGCCCCGTGACCTGGCCAACCTGGTCGTTCTCCTCCGCACGCCCATAACGATAGCGGCGCACACCGAGATACTTGTCCAGGCTGCGAGAGACGATGTGTGTCTGCTTTTCCTTAGGCTTCAGCAGCAGGTTCTTCACCACCTTGCGACAGAGCTTTGCGATCTCGCGCTCCAGATTGCGCACACCCGATTCACGCGTGTAGTAGCGCACCACGTCACGGATCGCGGCGTCGGCAATGGCGATTTCCTCCGGCTTCAGGCCATTGGCTTTCATCTGCTTCGGGGTCAGATACTTCCGCGCGATATTGACCTTCTCGTCTTCCGTGTAGCCGGGAATGCGGATGACCTCCATGCGGTCGAGCAGCGGCGGCGGAATGTTCAGGCTGTTGGCGGTGCAGACGAACATCACGTCTGACAGGTCGAAATCGACCTCCAGGTAGTGATCGTTGAAGGCCGAGTTCTGTTCCGGGTCCAGCACCTCGAGCAGCGCGGAGGACGGGTCTCCGCGGAAATCCATCGACATCTTGTCGACCTCATCCAGCAGGAACAACGGGTTACGCACGCTGGTCTTGGACATGTTTTGCAGGATCTTGCCCGGCATCGAGCCGATGTAGGTGCGCCGATGCCCGCGAATTTCCGCCTCGTCGCGCACACCACCGAGCGACATGCGGACAAACTTGCGGTTGGTGGCGCGGGCAATGCTCTGCCCGAGCGACGTCTTGCCGACACCTGGAGGACCGACCAGGCACAGGATCGGACCCTTGAGCTTTTTCACCCTCTGTTGCACGGCCAGGTACTCGAGAATGCGCTCCTTGACCTTCTCGAGACCGTAGTGGTCTTCCTCGAGCACGGTTTCGGCGCGCTCCAGGTCATTGTTGATCTTGGTGCGCTTTTTCCACGGTACCCGCAGCAGCCAGTCGATGTAGTTTCTGACGACGGTGGCCTCGGCGGACATCGGCGACATCAGCTTCAGCTTGTTCACCTCGGATTCGGCCTTTTCGCGGGCTTCCTTCGGCATGCCGGCATCGGCGATTTTCTGCTCGAGATCCGCCACCTCGTTGGGCGCATCATCCATCTCGCCGAGTTCTTTCTGAATGGCCTTCATCTGCTCATTCAGGTAGTACTCGCGCTGGCTCTTCTCCATTTGCTGCTTCACGCGCCCGCGAATGCGCTTTTCGATCTGCAGCATGTCGATCTCACCGTCGATCAGGCCCATCACGTGCTCGAGCCTGGCGCGCACGTCGGCAATCTCGAGGACCTTCTGCTTTTCCTCGAGCTTCAGCGCCATGTGGGCAGCAACGGTGTCGGCGAGCCGGCCCGGGTGATCCAGGCCCGACAGGGAAGTCAGGATCTCCGGCGGCACCTTCTTGTTCAGCTTGATGTAGTTCTCGAACTGCGAGACGACGGAACGTTTCAGCACGTCCAGTTCGCGTGCTTCGAACTCACCGACATCGGCAATCGTCTTGATGTCGGCGGTAAAGAAATCGTCTGATCGGGCGTCGACCAGGTCAGCGCGCGAGCCGCCTTCTACCAGGACCTTGACGGTTCCGTCAGGCAGCTTCAGCAACTGCAGGATCGTCGCCAGCGTGCCCACGCGGTAAATGTCGTCCAGGGACGGTTCATCCACATCGGCCTGCTTCTGGGCCACGAGCAGGATCTGCTTCCCGGCGGCCATGGCCGCATCGAGTGCGAGAATGGATTTTTCGCGCCCGACGAAGAGCGGAATCACCATGTGCGGGTACACCACCACGTCCCTCAGGGGGAGTATGGGCACACCCTTGCGCACTTCTGGTTGCTGTTCAGACATCGTGTATTACACCTCGGGAAGAGTATTCGTCAGAACTCGGGCACGGGATTTGCGGCGTGCAGGGAAACTGCTCCATCCAGCCGCCGCTGCATGGAAATGGGGGTGAAAGCGGCTTGATTCAAGGGCTGTCGGAACCCGTTGGCAGACGTTCTTCGTCTACCTTCAGCAGCGGCGTCGTGTCTTCGGACTCGAAAATTATGTACGGCTTCGTCTCACCCGTCACGACGGCTTCATCCACGACCACTTTGCGCGCATTGGTCATGGCCGGCAGGTCGTACATGGTGTCCAGGAGCACGTTCTCCAGGATGGTCCGCAGGCCCCGCGCACCGGTCTTGCGCTGCATGGCCCGCTGCGCCACGGCACGCAACGCGTCATCGCGAAATTCGAGTTCCGCACCTTCCATCTCGAACAGCTTGCGGTACTGCTTGGTGAGCGCGTTTTTCGGTTCGACCAGGATCTGCACCAGCGCCCCTTCGTCGAGCTCATCCAGCGTGGCCACCACCGGCAGCCGGCCAACAAACTCCGGGATCAGCCCGTACTTGATCAGGTCTTCCGGCTCCACATCGGTCAGCAGGTCACCGATATTCGGCGCCTCTTCGCTGCTCTTGACCTCGGCCACGAAGCCGATGCCGCCGTGCTCTGAGCGGTTACGGATAATGCGATCCAGACCGGCAAAGGCACCGCCGCAGATAAACAGGATATTCGACGTGTCGACCTGCAGGAATTCCTGCTGCGGGTGCTTGCGACCACCCTGGGGCGGGACCGACGCAATCGTGCCCTCGATGAGCTTCAGCAAGGCCTGTTGTACGCCCTCGCCCGACACATCCCGGGTAATGGACGGGTTGTCAGACTTGCGGGAAATCTTGTCGATCTCATCGATGTAGACGATGCCCGTCTGCGCCTTTTCCACGTCGTAGTCGCACTTCTGCAACAGCTTCTGGATGATGTTCTCGACGTCTTCACCCACGTAACCCGCTTCGGTCAGGGTCGTGGCGTCGGCAATGGTGAACGGCACATTCAGCAACCGGGCCAGGGTCTCGGCGAGCAGTGTCTTGCCACACCCGGTGGGACCAATCAGCAGGATATTGCTCTTGGCGAGTTCGATCTCGGCTTTGCTGCCTTCGCTGGTGCGGCTCTCGAGGCGCTTGTAATGGTTGTACACCGCCACGGACAGCACCTTTTTCGCCCGCTGCTGGCCGATGACATACTCGTCGAGAACATTCTTGATCTCGTGGGGCCGCGGCAGCTTGCTGCCTGACTGGTCGGTGCGGTCTTCCAGTTCTTCCCGAATGATGTCATTACAGAGCTCGACACATTCGTCACAGATAAACACGGACGGGCCCGCAATGAGTTTGCGAACTTCGTGCTGGCTCTTGCCACAGAAGGAGCAGTAGAGAAGCTTGCCGTCCTCGCTCCTTCCCCTGGTATCGTCAGCCATCGTGACCTCTGGTTGATTGTGGTGCGCGGGTTGCGCGCACTACCCCGCCGCCAACCTGTATATAACACGCCTGAATCGCAAGGTGCAAAGCCGCCGCTCCAATTCTGGTCAAGTCGCCGCGACCGGCCTGGGTATCTCGCCACGCTGTTCCAGCACCGTGTCGATCAGGCCATATTCCACGGCTTCGCGGCCGCTCATGAAATTGTCCCGGTCCGTGTCCGCCTCGATCCGCTCGATGGGCTGCTGGGTGTGCTTCGACAGGATCTTGTTCAGCCGGTCACGGGTCTGCAGAACCTCGCGGGCGTGAATGTCGATATCCGAGGCCTGGCCCTGGAAGCCGGCGATGGGCTGGTGAATCATGACCCGGGAATGCGGCAGGCAGTGGCGCTTGCCCTGCGCGCCGCCGGCCAGCAAGACCGCGCCCATGCTGGCGGCCTGCCCGACACAGATCGTGCTGATGTCGGGTTTCACGAACTGCATGGTGTCGTACATCGACAAACCCGCGCTCACCGAGCCGCCGGGTGAATTGATGTACAGGTGTATGTCCTTGTCCGGATTCTCGGACTCGAGGAACAGCAACTGTGCCACCACGAGGTTGGCCATGTAGTCCTCGACCGGGCCCACGACAAACACCACGCGTTCCTTCAGGAGGCGGGAATAAATGTCATAGGCACGTTCGCCGCGGGCGGTCTGCTCCACGACCATGGGCACGAGGTTCAATGCTTTAGTTTCCATACTTGCGTCTCAGTTAGCGAAATTCATCTGTCACTGTCAGCCGTTTACCAGGTCATTGAACGATACCTTGCGCTCGCTGACCTTCGCCTGCTCGAGGATACAGTCCACGACCTGGTCCTCGAGCACGACGCTTTCCACGGAGCGCAGGAGGTTCGGGTTCTGGTAGTACATGCCGGCAATCTGCTCAGGGTCATCGTAAGGCGCGCAGACTTCATCCACTTTGGCCTTCACGAGTTCACGGTCCGCCTCGATCTTGAAGTCGTTGATCACCGCACCGACCAGCAGCCCCAGCCGGGCGCGCCGTTCGGCCGTCTCCATGAACGTCGCCAGTTCCGGTGCCTGCGCGGGATCCTGGATGCCCATTTGCCGCATCGTATCTGCCTGCAGGCTGGCGGCCTCCTGTTCAACCATCACTTTCGGCACGTCGATTTTGTTGGCTGCCAGCAACGCTTCCATCACCTCACGCTTTGTCTCGGCCCGAACCCGGGCATCGGCTTCCCGATCCATGTTGCGCCGCACATCCGCCTTCAGGTCTTCAACCGCACCGGATTCGACACCGAAAGACTTGACGAATTCCTCGTCGAGCTCCGGGAGTACCGACTCCGCCACCTCGAGGGCCTTCACGGTAAACACGACCTTTTCGCCGGCCAGGCTGGCCTCGTGATAATCCTTCGGAAATTTGAGGTTGAAGGATTTTTCCTCACCGGACTTCAGGCCGGTGAGGTTCTTCTCGAAATCCGGCAGCATGCGACCCTCGCCGATCACGACGGCAACGTCTTCGCCCTTGCCGCCCTCCAGGGGCTCGCCCTTGTGTTCGCCGGCGAAGTCGATGCGCACCTGGTCATCCTTCTTCGCTGCCCGCTCCACCGGCTGCCAGGTGACACGCTGCCGACGCAGGTTCTGGACCATCTCGTCGACGTCCGCATCGCCCACCGTCACCGTTGGGCGGGTCAATTTGAGTTTGTCGACGGCGGCCAGTTCGATCTCCGGAAAGACCTCGAAGACGGCCGTGTAGGTGAGGTCCTGCCCTTCCTGCACGGTGTCCGGCTCGATCCTGGGGCCGCCGGCGGGGCGCAATTGCTCCCGGGCCACGGCTTCGGAATAACTGGCCTGGAGGACGTCCTGCAGTACCTCCTGCCGGACCTGATCGCCGTAACGCTGCCGG
Source organism: Chromatiales bacterium (assembly GCA_020351875.1). Lineage (GTDB taxonomy): Bacteria > Pseudomonadota > Gammaproteobacteria > Steroidobacterales > J054. Next base: position 1,485,571 of record CP070671.1, read on the forward strand.
ATCACCTTGGCCGGCACCTTGCCAGGCCGGAAGCCCTTGATTTTCGCGGTGCGCCCGACTTTTTGCAGGCGCGTGCTGACTTCCGCATCGATGCGGGCCGCGGGCACCTGCACCCGCAGCGCTCTCTCGAGCCCGTCGCGGGTTTCCAATGCAACCTGTAGTTCGCTCATTTAGCTGTCGTGTCTTCCAATCTCTGGCCTTTACCCGGTCGCGGGCGATGGTGCGAAAGGAGAGACTCGAACTCTCACGGGTTACCCCACAGGATCCTAAATCCTGCGCGTCTACCAATTCCGCCACTTTCGCCGGCCGATGATCTGCGCGCAGCGCCATTATAACGAAGCGCTGTACCGGGACCGGCCCATTTATCCGCCAACAGTGAGTGACTAGTCTAGCGTATTTATCTTTTAAAACAATCTGTTAAAAACTATTGTTAATTCTTCCTCAAGGAATGGCGCGTGGCCCGACCTAAGAGTAATCCCGCATTTCCTCGGCCTGGGCGCGGGCCTAGAGTCGATCCCGAACTGTCAGGAGACGCACCCATGGGAAGTTGTCGAGCAGGCTTTGGGCTCGTGGTGGCCGCCACGGTACTCACCGCATCGCCCGGGTGGGCGGAATCCGGGGCCGAACCACCCGGGCCGGCGGCGGTGGTCACATCCTTCAATCGCGCCGTCACGGACCGGGACATGGACAGTCTGCTCGCGCATTTCATGGACGGCGGTGTGCAGTTCAACCTGCGCCCATCGCACGGCGGCCTGCAGACGGGCCCCCTGACGTCGGAGCTGAATGCCCGCTGGAGCATGGTGGGACCGGTGCTGTTCAGCGCCACCCGCTCCTACACCCGCGAAACGGATGTGGTGGACGTGCACGAGGCGGGCGATGTCGCGACAGTCTGGGTGGACGTGGCCACGGAGACGGTACTCGCGAGCAACGGTGAAACCTCCACGGAGGCGTTTACCGAGGTCTACCTGCTGGTCCGGACCCCCGACGGGTGGCGGATCGCTGGGGTGGCCGACAACCGCCAGCCCGACGACATCGGGATTGGCGGCGGCTAACCCGCGGGCTCTTCGCGCTGAATCGTCCGGATGTAATCCACCAGGTTGCGCACGATGATGTCCACGCGCTCCTGCGCATCGACGTCGGCGCCCTCCTCGACCCAGAACTCGTAGCCCCAGACGGGCATGTAGCGTGTGCCGTGGTAGATGACCGGCTCCCGCCCGTCGATGATCTTGTGCAGCAGGTCCTCGTCGAAGGCATCACCGTCACGGGCCTCCAGGCGCGTGAGGTCCGGAACGGGAATTGGAATAGCGGCTGCGACCGGCCCGTCCCCTGTCCCGCCACCACCGTGACAGCTGGCGCAATAGCGTTCGAAAGTCTCGGCACCCGAATACTCGTCGATCGCCTGGGCTGCAGCGGCCCCAGGGAGCAACAGAACGATGGCTGCCAGAGCGACTCGAATCATATGCGCTATGCCCTCTAATATGTCTCGGTCTTTCGACAGCAGGAGACTGCCCCGTTCGCAAGGGTTAGGCAAGGTAGAAACGCCGGGACTTGTACCTATGGCCGTTGCGGTCGCCGCGTCGGCGGCGATCGGGCTTTAGGTAGAGACTGACCTGACCCCCTAGAACGACTCCGCTTGGTGAGAGAGACTTTCACTGGGATGAGGAGTCAGGACATGGCCAGGAAGCGATACCAGGCGGAGCAGATCATTCACCTGCTGCGCGAGGCGGAGATCAAGCTGGCTGGTGGT
>CP070671.1:1487417-1497320 GCA_020351875.1 Chromatiales bacterium
CGCAGGACTAAATTCAAAGCCACCCTGATTTTCCAGGTAAACAAAGGTCTCGGGTTCATCGAAGCTCCAGTCCGCCCACATCGCAATCATCGCGGCATCCTGGTCACCATCACCGTCGAAATCCTCGATTACCGCCCGGAGCGCTCCGTGCATCGGGTAAAAGTACCGTTGCGTGAACGTCAAATCGCCATTGTTCCGGAATATCCTCAGGCCGTGGTAGGGCTTGGGTTTGGCCCCGGTGTAGGGGTGTCCGGTACTGTTGCCGCCTGTATTGTCTCCATTGACGGCAACGATATCGGTCAGGCCGTCACCGTCCATATCGGCTGCATAGACCATGTTGAGCCCCCACGCTGGCGTGTATTGCTCTATCACGTGCTGATCAAAGCTTCGGTCGCCCTGGTTCACAAACAGCGATAGCTGCTGCAGGCCCTGGGCTTTCAGCGCGACCAGGTCCGGCCTGCCATCGTCATTGAAGTCGCCGATCGCGGAGCTGATCATGCCGACTCGATCTAGCAGCACGTTCTCCTCCAGCGCTCCTTCCAGGGGGCCGGGCGGAATCTCCGCGGCTGCGTCTTCCCACAGCGAGGTATATTCCGGCGTCTGCCAGTACAGAACCAACCTGCCGCCGTAGTTGGACAGGATGCCGTCGCCAAATGAATTGACCACGATATCGACCAGGCCATCTCCGTCCATATCGTGGGTACGATGCATGGTGACCCGATGCAGCCCTTTCAGCAGCATCCGGACCCGGCTCTCGCCTTTGTTGAGCCCGGCCACGTCCGTGACCGAACCTTGCCCTTTACCCCGCTCGATAGGGTGCTCGCCATGGGTGCTCACGCGGATTCCGGTTTCCGTGAGTTCCAGCTCGATCGGATCCGTGGGCAGTTCCAGGTATCCCACCCTCTCACCCGTCACCAGGTCGAGAGCCAGCAGATCGTCCGTGCCTTCGAACCCGGGTCGGCCGCCGATCACCCAATCGTCCATGACGGCACGTCCGACATATAGCTGCCGACGCTCCTCGTCGACCACGGTCGTAAAAGCCAAACCGTTCGGCTCGATATCCAGCTCCGGCTCCGTGGGGGTAAACCCCGTCAGCCGCGGTGGTTTCGGCCGCTGTATGTACATATCCGCCATGGGTGCGGCGTTAGCCACGTAGTAATCCCGGATCTTCTGCCAATCCGCTGCGCTGATCAGGGGTTCTGGAGGAACGAAATCCTTGAATCCCCAGACGAGTCTTTCTGCACCCTCCGTATCGACGAGCTTGATGAAAAACCTGTAATCCGCTTCGGCCGCAGTGGAATCATCCGCGGCATCCGGGTCAAAGGAGGCGAGGGTAAAATCCGACAGTTCGTCGCCCTTGAATCCCAGGTACATGCCCATGCCCGCGAGCGCTAACGGCCAGTTTTCCTTGGACAGGTCTTCCGGATTCGGCGCCAGGTGGCAGCGCACACAGTGCATGTCAATCAGTTCTGTTGCCGACAGGGCGGTCGGCGCCTCAACCGTCGCAGTCGCCGAAGGCATTGTCGATTGACTCGAAGGAACGACGGGTTCCGGATCGGGACTGCATGCGACCAGGCAGGTGAGCATGATCACTGCATAAAGCCGGTTCTTGGTCATGGCTGTTTTCTGGGTTTCAATAATCGTGCTGGGGGCGATTTACCTCGGGCCGAAGTCGCCGCTAATCACCGCCTACTTGCCCTGGCGTTTCGCCATCATCTCCCGCAGCCACTTCAGGAACTTCTCCAGCTCCACGGCGTAGTGGTCAAGATTTTTGCGGCAACCCGGATGCGCCTGCAGGGCCTGCCACCACTCAGCCAGGCGGCCCTCGCCTGCCGTCGGGTCGGCCACCTCCGGAAAATTGGCGAAGATGTTTTCCTTGAGCATGACAATGAACGGCGCCAGTGCACAATCGCCGAGCGTCGGCGTGGCGCCGACGACGAACGGACCGGGGCCCATGAATGATTCAATGTAGTGAAACCCCTGGGCGAAGAGCGCGGCCTGCTGCTCGATCAGTGCCTCATCCCGATTCGGTCCCATGCGGTTCAGCGGCGTGTTGTGCGGCGCCACGTACAGGTCCGTCATGCGCGCGATCATGCGGGTCTGTGCCTGTTCAAGCGGGTCGGCCGGTATCAGCGCGGGCTCCGGGTGCGCCGCTTCCAGGTAGTCGCAAATCACCGTCGACTCGGCGATGCACTGCTTGCCGTGCGGGCCCTCGATCTCCAGCGCCGGTATCTTGCCGGTGGGGTTGATGGCCTTGTACTCATCCGAACCCATGCCACCGGGGGCGGGCTCCATGGGCAGGTCGATGCCCTTCAGGTCGGCAAATATCACGACGCGCGCGACGTAGGGAGACGCAATGGATCCGTAGAGTTTCATCAGCTGTTCTCCCGCTCCTTGTTAAGGGCGATCACAAAGTCCTCGTCCACCTCGGTCACGCCGCGCGCCTTGGCCTGCTTCACGATGCCGCCCAGCACGTTCTGCAGGAAGGCGTTGGGGATGCCGGTCAGCTGCTTGCAGGCCTCCCAGGTGAAGCGCACCTCGTCATCCAGGCGGTTGGCCTCGTAGTGCACCAGCTCGTGATTCGGCCCCATGTCGGGAATGGGCAGCTTGTAGGCGGGCTGCACCTCCCCGAACCAGAAGGTGCTGCCGCCGCGGAAGCCATAGGTCAGCGGGATGTTCGGCATCGTGTCCTGGCTGCCGTCCACGTGCGCCATCCATTTCTCTTTCACCAGGATGTTGTCGATGTTCAGCAACAGGTGCGCCGAGGGTGAGTCGCGCAGGATCGGGTTCTCCTTGATGCGCTCCACATCCAAAGTGCACTCGTAAACCTGGTAGGCCTCGGCCAGGATCTTCGGATAAATGTCACTGGACTCGCGGCCCGGAGTCGGGCTGTCGATCAGCTCGAAGGTGTTGTATTCGATCTTCTGCGCGGTGGTCTGCCCGGGATAGCCGAACTTCAGGATCGTCTTGATCTGCTCTTCGTCATACTCGATAAAGTTCAACGCGCACTTGTGGGTGCGCCACACGTTGGTGGCGGTGTTGGACGTATTCCGGCTGATCACCATCCAGGAGCGGCCGGTATTCACCTCGAAGGGGAAACTCAGCTGGTACGGCCCGATGTTGGTCTGGCCGTCTTCACTCACCGAGGTAATCAGCGCAAAGCTGGACCCCAGGAAGGAACAGCGTTGATACCAGTTATCGCGCATGGGGCTGGAGACAAAGGAATCAGACGGGCCTGAACCGGACATGGGCGTTGCCTGAGGATTGGAAGGCAGGCAAGAGTAGCAGAGGGCCGGGTGGGAACCTGTATTTTCAAGCACCGTTTTCACCGGTTTGGCTCACGGACGGTCGTCTCGCGGATACCAATGTGGTGTCCAGGCCAGGTAACGGGTTGACGGCCGAACCGGGGGAACTCAACGGAGCCGGCAAGGTCTGTACAACTCGTTGCGGCGGACTTTTCTGATAGTCCAGCCCAGTATCCATGCCGGGGTGACAGATGGCTAAGATGATTATGGTGTTGGTGTTCACCAGTCTGCTCGCCGGCTGTTTCGAGGCGCAACGTGCCGCGGGATGCAACAACACCGGTATCTTCGGCTGCAAGGATGCGCCAGCCGAAATACAGCCGCCGGATCCCGAGTTGCGACCTGCACCAGCTGGCGGGCGCTCGCCTCAGCATCCCTGGACCCAACCACTCAATGACTGCATGGCCGCAGGCGGACTGCGCACGGAATGCTTTGAGCAACTGCCACCAGACATCCTGGTGCAGTACGAAGCCTGGGAGGCTGAGAGAGCAGCCATTCGCCGCCGGCAATTTGAGCAGCGGCGGGAGCTAAACAACTCGCCTGTGTTCGGTATGAAGCCCCAAGTTCGGGGAGAGTGACCACAATTCGTGCGCGAGCCCGGACCGGCGCGGGAATCAGGGTCACTGTCCCCCAATTGTGGATTCTCCAGCCGTCGGGCGTCTGACTCCGGTTTGTCCCTGGCCGCACACCTGCTCGCGCAATAACCGCCGCACGACCTTGCCGGTGTTGCCGCGGGGAATGTCATCCACCAGGCGATATTCGCGTGGCTGTTTGTATTTGGACAACGGGCTGTTATCCACGTGCGCGATGAGCTCTGCCGCGGTCACCGCGGACTTTGGTATCACGAAAGCCGTGATCTGCTGGCCCCATTGTTCATGCGGTAAGCCGATGACGACGCACTCGGCCACCGCCGGATGGGCGCGAATCACGTCTTCGACTTCGCCGGGCTGCACGTTGATGCCGCCGGAAATGATCATGTCGTCGATCCGCCCGCGCAAATACAGGTAACCGTCTTCATCGAGCACACCCAGGTCGCGCGAGCGCCACCAGCGACCGTCGAAGACTCTGCGCGCGAGTTCCGGCTGCTCCCAGATTTGCTTTGCGACCGACGGCCCGCTGATGAGCACTTCGCCCTCCTCGCCCGCGGGGAGCACGGCGTCGACCGCACCGCCCGGCTCGATGATCCGGATCTCCACGCCTTCGGCCGCCTTGCCGACACTGTCCTGGCCGGCACCGCTCGCAAAATCCTCCGGCAGCAGGACCGTGCATCCGCCCCAGGACCCGGTTTCGGTAGTGCCGTAGGTATTGATCATGGCCGGACAGAACTGCTCGCGAATTCGCGCCGCAGTCGTTGCATCCATCGGCTCGCCGGCGAAGCCCACGCGCTGCACGGATGACAGGTCGAATTCCTCCAGCGGCTGCTGCAGCAGCATGCGCCACATGGTCGGCACCAGGAAGGTGATGGTGACCTGTTCGTCCTGCATGGTCTGCACGTAGCGCCGTGGGTCCCACTGGCTGACGAACACGACTTTCGCCGCCGCAAACAGGAACGGCAGGTACATGTTGTACCAGCCGATAAACGCAGTGGAGAAGGTACTGATGGTGCAGGTCTGCGCACTGACATCCATGTAGCGCGCGCCGTTGCGGGCACTCGCCAACAGCGTGCGGTGCGTGTGCATGATGCCCTTGGGCAGGCGCGTCGTGCCGGAAGACAGCGCGATGACCGCGGTATCGTCCACGGCCACCGGCATCGGCTCGAAATCCGGGGAATAGTGTTGCAGGTCGGCCGGGACCACCGGGTCGTGCGTGGCCGCCGCATCGGCCGGCGTCAGCTCCGAGCTTGCCAGGATGCCGGCCGTGATCGGCGGCACACGCTCACGCAGCAGCGCGGCTTTCTCGGCATACACACCGTCGTAGACCAGCAGCCGCGGCGACAACCGCTCGACGACGGCCGCCAGCGTGTTGTCGGCCTCGCGCACGTGCAGGGAACACGGAATCGCACCCAGTTCTACGGCGCCGAACAGTGCGATCACGTGGCTGGTGCACGGGGGCATCAGCAGCACGACCCGGTCACCCTTGCGCACACCCTGGGTGTGCAGCAGCCTGGCCATGCGCTGAACCGCGTCTTTCAGCTCACTGTAGGTATACCGGTAGCGCTGGTCCGCCACGGCCTCGTGATCGGGATAGTCCCGGGCCGCGCGATGCACCAGGTCCCGCAGCGTGAGCTCGTTGCCGTTCATGGCTGACCCCGCGCGCTCAGGCCTCGCTCGGGAGCTCGTAAGTCTCCAGGCCCGGCTTGTATTCCCGCTTCTTGAAGGAATTCAGCGCCACCCGAATCCACTCGTTCTTCGTCAGGCGCGACAGTTCCCAAAGCTTGGCGATTTCGTAATCGACGGAATCGGGGAAATTCAGGTCCAGCGCGCGCTCGTACACTTCCTTGGTTTTTTCCAGCACGATGCGATTCTTGGTGAGCAGGCCATCCACCACCTTTTGCGTCACCGCGTCCAGTTCCGCGAGCGGCACCGCCTTCGAGGCCCAGCCGAGTTCCACCGCCTTCTTGCCGTCGAAGGTATCGGCCGTCAGCGAGTAGTAGAGCGCCTGCTTGCGGAAGGCCATGTTGTGGGCCACGGTCCAGGTGGTGCCGCCGCCGGGAAAAATCCCGAAGTTGACTTCCGACAGGCCCCAGGTGGACTCCTCCGCCACGATGGCGATATCACACAGCCCCACCACTTCCATGCCACCGCCGAAGCACCAGCCGTTGACCTTGGCGATGGTCACCGCGGGAAAGGCCTTCAGGTGCCGCATCCACTCGAAGGACCACTCCGTGCCTTCCCGGAACTTGTCGGGGTCATCGAAGGGATCGAAGAAACACTTCTCCAGGTCCATGCCGCCGATAAACGCGTTCCCCGCACCGGTCAGCACCAGCACCTTCACCTTCGCGTCGCGCACTTCCCGCAGCGCGTACGTCATCTCTTCGTGCAGGGCCGGGCTCATCGCGTTCTTCTTCTCCGGCCGGTTCAGCGTGATGGTGGCGGCCTCGCCGTCGATCTCAACGATGATGTTCTGGTAGTTGCTCATGGCGTCGATCCCTCGGGATAACGTTGGATATCCAATAATACTAGCAGCCAATATTTTGATATGCAATAATAGCAACCAGGTGGCCACGGCAGCCGTGACCGGGCCTCTGACTGACTGTTCTGGCGAGGTATTGAGACAATGGCGGCCAATGCAAAACACGTGGCGACAGGCATGGACGAGGCCGACGAGGCACTGGAGCGCGGCGCGCTGGACGACATGATCGGCATCGCGCTGATCCGCGCCCACAACGGCGCCTACAAGTACTTCTACAAGTCCATGGACAAGGACATGAAGCCCGGCTTCTACACCAGCCTGTCGCTGATCCAGAAGAACCCGGGCCTGACGCAAACCGCGCTGGCCAGGGCGATCCAGCGCGACCCGTCCACCATCGTGCCCATACTCGATACCTTCGAGAAACGAAACTGGATCGAGCGCCGCCGCAGTGCGACCGACCGGCGCGCGCATGCGTTGTATCTCACGCCGGCGGGTAAAGCCGCGGCGAAACGCTTCGACAAGAAAGTGAGCGAGATCGAGGCCAGGATTCAGTCCCACTTCGGTGCGAAGAACTCGCGCGAACTCAAAGCACTGCTGAAGCAACTGGAAGCATTTTTTGCCGAACAGACATTCTGACCGGGACTGAGAATGGCGGCTGAGTCACTATCGGCACCCACCGAACCCCTCGTCCGCGCGCTGGCCGCCGTCACTATCGCCTGCGAGGACCCGGCGGCCATGGCCGACCTGCTGGTGTCTGCGGTCGGCTGGGAGCTGCGCGCCCGGGGCGCACTGGACGAACCACTGCAGCGCGCATGGGGAATTGCACCCGGCAGCGCGGGTGATGACTTCGTGCTGCTCGCCGCCCCCGGCACCGACCGCGGCATGCTGCGTATCGTGCGGGGCACGGAGCGGCGCCGCAGCCGCCCGGTGGCCGCGCGCTGGGCCGGGGCGGAAATCCTGGTGATGCGCGGCATCGACACACTGTTCGAAGGGGTGTCTGCCCACCCCGCGTTCACCACGCTGCACGCGCCCTTCGACATGGACTGGTCGGAGTTCGGCAGCAATGTGCACCGCGCCTTCATCGGCCAGGCGCCCGGCGGCACGCACCTGGCCTTCACGATGGCGCTCACTCAGCCGGAGGGCCGCGCGTTTCCCGAAGCCGCCGGCCCGGTGGGCCACGTGTTCGACGTGCCGCTGATCACGGCGGATTTCGCGGCCGAGAGTCGCTGCCTGCAACACACACTCGGCATGGCGCCGTTCCTGAGTTCGCGTTTCGATGGCGGCCCGTGGCACGAGCTGTGGTCGCTGCCGCCCGGCACGCCGGTGGCGCTGGACATTCTCAAGGGCGACGCCCCGGGCACGGGCCTGGGCGGCATCGAGCTACAGGGCTACCCGGCGGCGGTGATCGACCCCGACGCGCCACCTGTCGATGCGCTGGATGGCGGCGCGTGCCTGGTGACTTACACCACTGCCGACATCGACACCGCCTGGCAACGCATTGGCGCCGAGTTGGGGCCAACGGTGTTCGCCGAGCCGGTGGTCATTGCCGCGCCACCTTACGATGGCCGCCGCACGTTCTGCTGCTGCCTGCCGGGCGGCGCCCGCCTGGAAATCTGCGAGCTTTAAAACCACCGCCGTCTGAGAAAACCAGACCTGGCAGGCTTTGCAGAGCCCGCGCGGGTCTTCAGCCAGCCTGCAGCCGGAACACCGTGTCCAGCACTGGCGCGCCCTTGTGGGTGCAGCGGATGCGGCGCTCTTTGACCTGGCCGGCTTGCATGCCGTCGGCCAGCTGGTACATGGGCACGAACAGGTGGCCGCTTGTCGCGGGCAGGTCGACACTGCGCGGGATCGGCGGCGGGCCGTCGCGCGGTGTGCTGCCGACGCGTTGCGATTCGATCGGTTTGCCGTCCGGGCCGAGGGGCGCCATGCTGACATTCACATCTTCCGGTGAATCGGCGCTGGCCAGGACTTTTCCGAAAATGCCCATCAGCTCGGCCATCCCGTCTTCACCCTGGCCGTCGGCACTGGCAGTGCCGCCGCGGGACTCCATCGCGTCTGCGCCCTGCTTGGCCAGGTCGCCGATAAAGTCGCTATCCCCGCCACTGGTGGACGGCGAGCACTCCAGCGGTGCCGACGGGTCGGCATTCTCATAGTCGAATTCCATGCCGAAGCGCGTACAACGGCCGCCGGCGCACGAGTCGGCCCCGGTGACCTGAATGTTGGCCGACTGTTCGCAGACCCGATCGCCACACGCCGGGCCGGCACGAAAGGCCGACACGCGCATGGCGCCGGCACCCGCACCCGCGTAGGCGGCGAACACGGGATCCACCCGGGTGCCGTTGGCCGCCACGCAGCCGACGCTGCCGAGGCATTGCTGGCTCGCGCCGTCCGGGCAGCGGTACGCGGGTTCGAGGGTGCCCGGGGCGTCCTGCGTGTATTCGAAGTTGATGCGCCCGTCGTAGGGTCCACCGCCCTTCAGCCACGACGCCGAGGACGGAAAGCCATAGCGTTGCATCACGTCAGCGTCGCACGCTTGCTGGCACACGCCGTCCTGGTTGCCGTTCTGCAGGCAGGCGTCCAGGCAATCGTCGTGCACCCGGCAACCCTGATGCGTGCCACAGTCATAGATCACGACCTTGCGCATCTGCCCCGAATCCTGGCACTCATAAGTCACGGTCTTCGCACAGGTGTCCGGACAGCCGGCACCGCAGGCGCCGCGACATTGATTAGCCTTGCGGCCGGCTTGCGGCCCAAAGGCGTTGCGCACGGTCGCACCGGGTTCGGCGGACCATTGCGCGGCGCCAGGTGTTGCCATTAGCAGGGCGACGATGGTCAACCCAGTTGAGAACGCGATCGCGTAAACCTTCTTCACGGGATCCCCCTATTCAGCCGGTAACTCTGCAACCCAGACATCATTGTCCTGGGCCCACGGGGACGACACCGACCGTTCGGCGCCGAAGGTCCAGAGCTTGTTATCGTGGATCTCCAAAAGAAAGTCGCTCTTGCCAGAGCTGGTGGGGTCGTCCTCGCAACGCCACACGTTGTTGGTGGCCAGTTGCCAATCATCCACGGCATTCTTCGGATCCCAGACCCACATGTCATGCATCAGGATCTGTTCGTATTTGCCGGTGCCTTGCGCATGGCCGCCCAGGCACAGAATCTTGCCGTTGTGTTCGATACACTGGTGTCCGGTGCGCGGGACCCACGGTGCGTTGCCGAGCAGCTCCCAGGTTTCGCCCATGTCTTCGGATTTCCAGACGTCATTCCTGCGCCCGGGCCAGTTGGCCATAAACACCGGTCTGTCGTGGTCGCCGCCGATGAAATACAGGGTGCCGTCAATCTGGAGCACCTGCATGCCGGCCCTGCCCATGTCTGCGGGCAGTTCGGCCCGCAGCTCCCAGGTTTCGCCCAGGTCATGACTGACCCAGAGCTCCGGGTAGAAAATGCGTTTAATTGAGTTGCGGGCACCGGCAAACAGGTAGATCACATCATCGTACGTCCTGGTGTGATGACCGGATCGCACGCCCCA
>CP070671.1:1497420-1501557 GCA_020351875.1 Chromatiales bacterium
CGAGGCCCACGACACCGGCCGACTGGATGGCTGTGACAATCTCGTCCGCCGACGCGGTCGCCAGCTCACAGGGCTCGCCTTCGATGGTTTCCTGCGAGGAGCCCGGGTGCGGCTTCAGGTAGATCCCGGGCACCATCTGGCCGCTGATGCTCGGCACCAGGCCGATACGACGCACGATGCCGGTGGCCGGCGCGTGCTGGGGCACGGACATGAAACCGTCGGCCTTCGCAATGCATTGTCCGCGCAGCACCTCTTCGCCCTGGCGCACGACGGGTACCGAGGGTTTGCCCATGTGCTGTGACAGCGGTATCACCAGCACGGGCGCGAAGGGAAACTGCCGGATCTCCAGTCCGCAGGTGTCATTCTTCGATTCCGGCGGATGCACGCCGTGACCGAAGGTCTGGTAGCGGTGCAGAAAACCCGGCATTCGTGCAGCCGTCCTGGCGCTCAGTTGAACTTGCTCCCGCGCGCGATCCACTTGTCGATGTCCCGTGCCGAGCGGTCACGTGGCAGCCCCGGATGGATGACCTGCGCGGTGCATTTCTCGGCGGCCTTCACGATGTCCGTGTAAGGCCCGCCCTCCGGATCTTTCAGGTAGGCTTTCTTGTCCTCGTTGTACGCGAATATCGACGAGTTGATGCGCATGCATTCGTCGCACGCGGTGCATTCGTCCGTGTCGAGCCACGCCGCCATGTAGTCGCCCGCCGCGGCCGCCGGTTCGGCGGCGGCCGCCGGTGCGGCCCCGGGTGCGGCTCCTGGTGGGACGATAGCCGGCACGGCGCCGCCTTCGCCGCCCGCGATTTGCGCGAGGCCCTGCGTGATTCTGGCGAGCACATCCTGGCGGATGCGATCTTCGATTTCGGCCAGCGGTGGCTCCTTGCGGTCGACGCCGGCCAGCGCGCGCAGCATCTTCCAGAAATCCCGCCGGTCCTCGCAGGAGCGGACCATCGCCTGGTCGACGAGCAGCCGGCTCAGGTGGTTCTTGCGATCTACCGTCCAGATGTAGGGGAACAGATCTTCAGAATCTTCCTCGGCCAGCTCCAGGAACTCGTGCAGCGGCACCATCTTCTCGTTCCAGGTGTCGGGCGGCGCAGCCCTGAAGTGCTTGCGGAAGCGCACCTCCGTCATCGCGAAATCGGCGAAGGTCATCGGCAGTTCCAGCGTTTTTTCCCGCGTGCCTTCGCGATAGGTCAGCGTGTAGCTCGGCCAGGTGGCATCCAGCTCGGGATTGCCACCAATGTCGAAGCACTCGGCCGGTGTGGTGCCCAGGTCCGGGTCGTACTTGAACAGCGGATAGCCCCGGGATTCCACGACCAGCTTCGCCTGCCGCTCGCCCATGTCGTCGCCAATGCCGTGCTCGGGCTGGCACGAGGTGTACATGTTGAACAGCGCCGGGCGGCGCGCCATCAGGCCCTCGATGAAGCCTTCGATCATGTGGCTTGCGTACGCGATCGTGCTCTGCAGCACGTAGGTCGTGCGGTGCGCCATGCCGACCAGGCCGATCTCCTTGCGCGCCTCTTCCTTGCCCTGGATGGCCTTGCCGAACTGGGCCATGTCGGACACCTGGCCGAAAAAGCCGGACGTGCACGCCTGGCCACCGGTGTTGGAATACACCTGGGTATCCACCACCATGACCTTGATGGGTTTGCCCGAGGCCATCATGCGCGACAGGTTCTGGAAGCCGATGTCGTACATCGCCCCGTCGCCCCCCACCGCGACCACGGGCGGGCAGAGCTGAAATTCTTCGTCGCTGAACTGTTTCCAGTTGAAATAGGTCAGAAACTCGTCGTGCTCCGACGGCCGGTACTCACCGGCGAGTTCCAGCTCGGCCATGCGAATGGTTTTGAAACCCTCCGCCATCTTGGCCATGTGGCCTTCGAACACGCCCATCGCGAGGGACGGCGCGTCCTGGAACAGGTGATTGGCCCACGGGAACGGGTAGGGGTTGAAGGGGTACGTGCTGCCCCACACGGAGGTGCAGCCGGTGGCGTTCAGCATGCCCATGCGCGAGCGGCCGCGGCCCGTGGTGCCTTCCGTATACCGCCACTTCAGGTCTTCCAGTTTGCCGATGAGCCCGGTGACACGCTTCAGCCAGTCGGGGTCGATCGGCTGGCTGCCCTTGTCGTGCTCGATGCGATCGGCGATGCCGGCCAGCGTGACGTCGCCGCCGTCCAGGCCTTCGACCACGCGCGCGATTTCCGCCGGGTCGCCCAGGTCGATCTCGCCGACCAGTTGCGCCTGCACGCTGCGCTTCAGCCCGTCAACCAGCTCTTCCAGGCGAGCGACATGGCGGGCGATGCGCGGTTGCATCAGTGCCTCGACCGTGGCGATGAACACGTGGATCACCGTCTTCTCGGAACAGCCGAGACAGGCGCCATCGCCGCTCGCGAAAGACAGGTAGTTGTCCTTGTCCAGCAGGATGGTCTCGAGCGCGCCGATCCGCTCCTCCAGGTCATCCACGCGGATGTACTTGGGCGGCGTGTTCGGCAGGTCGAGCCAGAAGTCCCAGTGTTCGCGCAGCTGCTTGATGGAGTCCGGCGTCTGCGTGACGGGTGTCAGCGCGTCGTCGTCGCAGACGGCCACGCATTCCATGCAGCCCTTGCAGGTGTACGGATCGATCGTGATGGATAGCAGCCCCCCGCCGCCTGGCTCTTTTTTCTCCGGCAACGTGAAGTAGGGCCGTGACAGTGCAAACTGGAAGCCGTCGAGCTCCTCTTTGAAGAGCTGGAATTCCCGGGTCAGGGCGGTGCGTTCATCGCCTTCGAGTGCGCTTTGCGTGATCGTCGTCTCGATCGCCTCTTCGATCAGGCCCCCGACCGAGTCACTCTCCTCGGCCGCGGTCATGGCCGTGCGCAGGTGGCGTTCCATCTGGCGCACCGCGCGCGGCAGGTGCTCGACATTGTTGCCGTGCTTCTTCACCCGGGTCACCACGGTATCCAGCACCTGGCCGACGTCGTTCACCAGGCCGGGGATGGCCGTATCCGGGCACACGGTGTAGCAGTTGCCGCAGGCCGTGCAGTTCTCGGCGATCCACTCCGGGTGCTCGAAGCGAATCCCGGTCATGTCGCGGAACAGGGACGTGACGGCCGGCATCACCCCGAGCCCGATGAACGGGTCCGTGAGGTTGTCATTGCCCATGCCGCGCGCATAGAAGTTGCCGGTCTGCTCCCAGAACCGGTGGATGTCGGTGGCTGGCGCCGCACTCTGCGGCAGGGTCTTCACCATGATCGGAATCGCGGGCTCTGCCGGCACCGTGGTGATTTCGTTCTTCTTGAGCGTGAAGGGCTTGTCCGTGATCTCCGTGACTTCGTCGAAGCCGCGCCTGACCACCCGCACGTTGTCTTCCACCACCCGCGCGCCCTTGCTGCCGAACTTGTGTTCGA
Organism: Chromatiales bacterium; assembly: GCA_020351875.1. Lineage (GTDB taxonomy): Bacteria > Pseudomonadota > Gammaproteobacteria > Steroidobacterales > J054. Next base: position 1,500,804 of record CP070671.1, read on the forward strand.
GCTGATCGCGAATGGCTTTCAGCAGCGTGGCTTCGTCGAAGCCCGCCTTTTCCGCCACCGGCGAGGCGGCGAAGAAGGCCCCCTGGAAGGCGACACCCTGCATGCGCAGCTGCAGGTCCGGGTCCGTGGCCTCGTCGCGCGCGATGCTGAAGGCGTCGAGGTAAAAAACCCGTATATCGTTCTCGACGATCATCTGCTGGTAGTTGATCGGGATGGACTCCCAGACCAGCTCGGCCTTGTCGAGATCGCTCTGGATGACGAATACACCACCTTCTTTCAGCCCGGCGAGCGCGTTGGTGTGCCCGAATACGTTCGGGTCCGGCGACAGCACCACGTCCACGTAGTAGTACTCGCAGTTGACCTTGATCGGTTCCGGCGCCGCCGACAGGTAGAACGTGGTGGGCTGGCCCTTTTTCTCCGACCCGTATTTCGGGTTCGCCTTGATGTGATAGCCGAGCAGGTCGAACAGCGTCAGCGCCAGGTTCTTGCCGGTGGTGATCGCACCCCAGCCGCCGACTGAGTGTAGTCGCACCGTGATGCTGTCCTTCGGCATCAGGTTCGGGTTCTCGCTGCCGTGCACGGCGAGTTCGCGCACGCGGGGGTAGGACTCCTCGACCGTCTGCTGGTAGATCTCCTGTTTCGGCGTGAACGGCGTCTGCCGCAGGAAGTCGATGGACAGGTAAAAGAGCTTGCGGTGCGCGCCGTCGGGCAGCATGTTCTCGATCGCCCCGATCAGCCCCTCCGGCTGCAGGTC
>CP070671.1:1501657-1580786 GCA_020351875.1 Chromatiales bacterium
ATCGCGCTGCCGAGCATCTTGCTGTGGGCGGAATTCAGGGAATGCGACAGGCTGTTCAGCTGGGTCATCTGCTCAAACGGGCTCAGCAGGCTGAAGCCGACGATGTCGAACAATGCCACGGCCCGCCCGGCTGCGTAGCTGACACTGTAGCGGCGCACGAGCCGATCGATCAGGTCAGTTTCATTCGGTGAATCGAGCAGGGGCTGGCGCAACGCGACGCGAACGGGCTCGCTCCCCAGCAGGCGCGCCGCATTGCTGATCTGCCGCTCGGAGAACCGGCGCGAGCCGGACAGCATCCGGGTAATGAAGGTCTGTGTCTCGTCGTCCGGCAGCTCACTGCGCGTCGCAATCGCGTAGTCGGCGATCCGGTAGTGAGGCACGACCAGCAGCAGCACTTCCCGGCCCTGCGGGCTCCATGCCAGCACGAAATTGCGTCCCAGTCCCCACTGGCCGTGGAGCTGCCGGTCGAGGTCGATCAGGCAGCCGCGCTGGCGCAGGTCCAGCGTCGCATCCAGGCTCAGGAGCTGCGAGGCAGGTCCGGGATCGGAATGCCAGCTGCTGCCGGGCAGTTGCGGTTGAATGAATTCCTCCATGGGCCTCGCTGAGCGGTACTCGTATCCCTGTCCTGTCGGACATACCATGGGCGAGATGGAGACGGTAAAGCAACGTGGCGCGCCGACGCAAGATGCCGGGGCCATCCTGGACCGCCTCCGGAGCATTGTCGGCCCGCAGGCCGTGTTAACAGAGCCTGCCGAGCTCGAGCCGCATTTGACCGAATGGCGGGGCCTTTACCGCGGCGAGGCGACGGCGCTGGTGCTCCCCGGGACCACGGCAGAGGCCGCTGACGTGGTGGCGGCCTGCGCGGCGGCGCGGGTGGCGATGGTGCCCCAGGGCGGCAACAGTGGCCTGGTGGGCGGCGCCATTGCCCATGCCGAACCGGGACGACCGGAAATCATTCTCGGCGCGGGGCGGCTGAACCGGATTCGCGAGCTCGATGCGGCGAATTACACGATCACGGTCGAGGCCGGTTGCGTGCTGGCCGATCTGCAGGCGGCCGCCGAGGCTGCCCACCGCTTGTTCCCGCTGAGCCTCGGTGCCGAGGGCACCTGCCAGATCGGCGGCAATATTTCGAGCAACGCCGGCGGCATCAACGTGCTGCGCTACGGGAATACGCGCGACCTGGTGCTCGGCCTGGAAGTCGTGCTACCTGACGGCCGCGTGTTCGACGGGCTGCGGGGTCTGCGCAAGGACAACACCGGCTATGACGTCAAGCAGCTGTTCATCGGCGCCGAAGGCACGCTCGGCTTCGTCACGGCCGCCACCTGCAAGCTCTACCCGCAGCCGGGCAGCGTCGCCACCGCGATGGTGGCAGTGCCCGACGTTGCCGCCGCGATCGGACTGCATGGCAGCGCCCGCGATCAACTCGGTGGCCAACTCAGCGCGTTCGAACTGATCGCGCGGTTGCCGTTGCAGCTCGTGCTGGACCGCATACCCGGCACGCGCGAGCCACTGGACCGCATCTACGACTGGTACGTGTTGCTGGAGCTGGCCCCGGCAGCCCGCGACGCGCAGGCGCAGCTGGAAGCCTTCCTGGCCGGGCGGCTGGAATCCGGCGCGATCATCGACGGCATGCTGGCCCAGAACGAGGCGCAGCGCGAGGCGTTGTGGCGCGTGCGCCATTCGATATCGGAGGCGGAGAAACAGGCGGGTGCCGGCATCAAGCACGATGTGGCGGTGCCGGTATCGCGAGTGGCCGAGTTCATCGACAAAGCGGGCGCTGCCGCCGTTGCCCAGGTGCCTGGCGCCCACGTCGTCGTCTTCGGCCATCTCGGCGACGGCAACATTCACTTCAACCTGCAGCAGCCGCCGGGGATGGATCGACAGGCTTTCCTGGATCGCTGGGAAGCCGTGTCACGCGTCGTGCACACCGTCGCCCACGATTTCGGGGGCAGCTTCAGCGCCGAGCACGGTGTCGGGGCCATGAAGCGCGACGAGCTGGCCCGGTTGCGTGGGGGGGTGGAGTACGAGTTGATGCGCACGCTCAAACGGACGCTCGACCCCCACGGGCTGATGAACCCCGGCAAGCTGTTCCCGGCCGCCGACTGACCCCAAAGGTCGGTTTTGCCGGCCCCCGCGTGTAAAATCCACGGCCCTTTGACCGGCAGAGGCCGTTTCGATGAGTGACTCCGAGCGCGGGCACGGCAGCCCCGAGGGCGACGGGGACGAGCGCCGCTATTCCAGCGTGGTCGTCGATGGTGTCGAGCAGGCACCCAGCCGCGCCATGCTGCGGGCCGTGGGCTTCAGCGACGAAGACTTTCACAAGAGCCAGATCGGCATCGCGTCGACCTGGAGCATGGTCACGCCCTGCAACATGCACATCGACGAGCTGGCGAAGGAAGCCGCAGCCGGGGCGGATGCTGCCGGCGGCAAGGCGGTGCTGTTCAACACCATCACCGTGTCGGACGGTATCTCCATGGGCACGCCCGGGATGCGCTATTCGCTGATTTCCCGGGAGGTGATCGCCGATTCCATCGAAACGGTGGTGGCGGGCGAGGGCTTCGACGGTTTTGTCGCCATCGGCGGTTGCGACAAGAACATGCCCGGCTGCGTGATGGCGATCGCGCGGCTGGACCGGCCGGCCGTGTTCGTTTACGGCGGCACGATCCAGCCCGGCGCGAAGCGGCGCGACATCGTGAGCGTATTCGAAGCGGTGGGCGGTCATGCCAGCGGCAAGGTCTCAGACGCGGAGCTGCTGGAAGTCGAGCGCACGGCGATTCCGGGTCCGGGTTCGTGCGGTGGCATGTACACCGCGAACACGATGGCCTCGGCAATCGAGGCCCTGGGCCTGAGCCTGCCGAACAGCTCGGCGCAGGATGCAATCTCTGCCCACAAGCGCGAAGACAGCCGCAGCGCCGGTGCTGCCGTGGTGAACCTGCTGCATCGGGGGATCCGCCCGTCGCACATACTCACGCGTGAGGCCTTCGAGAATGCCATCACCGTGGTTATCGCGCTCGGGGGCAGCACGAACGCGGTACTGCACCTGCTGGCCATGGCTTACGAGGCGGGTGTCGAGCTGTCGCTGGACGACTTCACCCGCATTGGCGCCCGTGTGCCGGTACTGGCCGACGTGCGCCCGAGCGGCAAGTACGCGATGTCAGAGCTGATTAGCGTTGGTGGCATCCAGCCGCTGATGAAGATGCTGCTCGATGCGGGTCTGCTGCACGGCGACTGCCTGACGGTGACGGGCCATACCATGGCCGAGAACCTGGCCGACGTGGCGCCGTACCCGGCAGATCAGGACATCGTCAGACCGCTTGATAATCCGATCAAGAAAGACAGTCACCTGGTCGTGTTGTACGGCAATCTTGCACCGGAAGGGGCGGTCGCGAAGATTACCGGGAAAGAGGGCATGGAGTTCACCGGCACGGCACGCGTGTTCGATTCCGAAGAGGAATCGCTGCAGGCCATCCTCGACGGCACGGTCGTGGCCGGCGACGTACTCGTATTGCGCTACGAGGGCCCGAAGGGCGGGCCCGGCATGCGGGAGATGCTGAGTCCGACCAGCGCCATCATGGGCAAGGGCCTCGGTGACAAGGTGGCGCTGATAACCGATGGCCGCTTTTCCGGCGGCAGCCACGGTTTCGTCGTGGGCCACGTGACGCCCGAAGCGGCCACCGGCGGGCCGCTGGCCCTGGTGCAGGACGGCGACCGGATTCGGATCAACGCGGAAGCCAGAACGATCGATCTCAAGGTACCCGAGGATGAGCTCGAGCGCCGCCGCGCAGCCTGGACACCGCCGGCACCGCCGCCGGGACCCGGGTTGTTGCGAAAATATCGGCGGCTGGTGAGTTCTGCATCCCGGGGTGCGGTGACCACCGGCGACTGAAGCCGGCCGGCGCGACCGGTTCATAACATGAGTCAAACTGCATCTACAGGCGACCCGCGCTGGCTGGTCATGAAGTTCGGCGGCACGAGTGTGGCCACGGCCGACGGCTGGCGCACGATTGTCGAACTGATTCGTGCCCGGCGCGAGGCCGGTCTGCGCCCGGTGGTCGTGCATTCCGCGCTGGCCGGCATTTCCAATCAGCTGGAGGATGCGCTGAAGCATGCGGCCGCCGGTGACGGCGTCGACGATGCACGGGCGATCGCGGACGCACACCACGTGCTGGCCGGAGACCTCGGCGTAGACGGGCCCGCCCTGGTCGCCACGGAAGTGGCGGAACTGGAGCAGCTGTTGTCCGGCATTCGCCTGGTGCGGGAAGTCAGCCCGCGCGTGCACGCGCGCGTGATGGCCCTGGGCGAGTTGATGGCGAGCCGCATAGGTGCCGCCTACCTGGCTGCCGAACAGGTACCGGTGGAACTGGTCGATGCCCGCGATGTGCTGGTGGCGGCGGACGACGGTCACGACAACGAGCGCGTGCGCTACTTGTCGGCGACCTGCGACTTCGAACCCGATCCCGCTTTGGCGGCACGGCTGGCCGACGTCGGCGACGTCATCCTGACGCAGGGTTTCATTGCCCGCACGGCCCAGGGCGAAGACGTATTACTCGGCCGGGGCGGTTCCGACACCACCGCGGCCTACCTCGCGGCAAAGCTCGGGGCGGACGGGCTGGAAATCTGGACCGACGTGCCGGGGCTGTTCAGCGCGGACCCGCGCGTCGTGCCGGGTGCCCGGCTTCTGAAGCAGCTCAGCTATGAAGAGGCCCAGGAAATTGCATCCACGGGCGGCAGCGTGCTGCATCCGCGCAGCATTCGCCCGGCGCGTCGCCACGGTGTGCCGCTGCGCGTGCTTTGCACTCACAATCCCGAGCGCGAAGGTACGCTGATCAGCGCCGACCCGGTCAGCGACGCGCCACGTGTGACCGCCTTGTCCAGTCGCGGCGGGATCACGGTGGTTTCCATGGAAACCGTGGGCATGTGGCACGAGGTCGGCTTCCTGACTGAAGCGTTTCGCTGCTTCAGTGATCTCGGGCTTTCCATCGACCTGATTTCAACGGCAGAAAGCAACGTGACGGTGACACTCGACACGGCCGCGCAGGCAGTGGACGCGGACGTGATGCCGCGGCTGCAGCGGCGACTGGAGCGCCTGTGTCGCGTCGAAATCATCACTGGCGCGGAAGTGGTGAGCCTGGTCGGCCGCAAGATTCGTGCGACGCTGCACGAGATCGGTCCGGCGCTGGAAGCCTTCGAAGAGCACCGCATTCACCTGGTCAGCCAGGCCGCCAGTGACTTGAACCTGAGTTTTGTCGTCGAGGAAGGACAGGCACATCGCCTGCTGCAGGACCTGCACGCCACGCTGATACGCCCGGGTTCCCGCGATCCCGTGTTCGGGCCCACGTGGGAAGAACTGCAGGCGGAAGCGGTGCCGGTGGCGCCGACGCCTCCGGCCTGGTGGCGGGCCCGCCAGGGTGAGCTGCTGGCCATCGCGGCCGAGTCACCGTCGGCCTATGTTTACGACCTGGCGTCGGTGCGCGCGGCCTGCGAGAGACTGACCGGGCTCGACAACGTCGAGCGGGTGTACTTTGCGATCAAGGCCAACAGCAACCCGGAAGTCTTGCGGACCGTGGGCGACGCCGGAGTGAACTTCGAGTGTGTGTCGCCTGGTGAGATTGGCCGCGTGCTCGACTTGTTTCCCGATATCGACCGGCAGCGAATCCTGTTCACGCCCAATTTTGCGCCGCGTGAAGAATACGAGTTCGCACTGGGCGAGGGCGTGTTCGTCACGCTCGACAACCTGCACCCGTTGCGCCACTGGGGTGAGGCGTTTCGTGATCGGGATATCATTTTGCGGCTCGATACCGGCCAGGGTCGCGGCCACCACGAACACGTGCGCACGGCGGGCGCCCAGTCGAAGTTCGGCATCCCGCTGTTCGAGCTGGAAGAAGCCCGCGAGCTTGCGGCCACGGCCGGCGCGCGGGTCGTGGGGCTGCATGCGCATACGGGCAGCGGCATCCTGAAGGCCGACAACTGGGAAGACGTGGCCCGCACGCTGGCGGACATTGCCGCGGAGTTCCCGGATGTGACATACCTGGATGTGGGCGGCGGCCTCGGTGTGCCGGAGAAGCCGGGCCAGCGGGCCCTGGATATGGCGAAGCTCGATGCGAGCCTGGCCGCGATTCGTGCCGCCGCCCCAGATTACGAGCTGTGGCTGGAACCGGGCCGCTACATCGTGGCCGAGGCCGGGGTGTTGCTGGCCACGGTCACCCAGGTAAAGGGCAAGGGCGAAGTGCAATACGTGGGTGTGAGCACCGGCATGAACTCGCTGATCCGCCCGGCGCTTTACGGCGCTTACCACGAGATCGTGAACCTGAGCCGCCTGGACGAAGCTGCGGAACAGATCGTGAACGTGGTCGGGCCCAATTGCGAAACCGGTGACCGCCTGGGCAACGATCGCCTGTTGCCGGCGTGTCGGGAGGGTGATGTGCTGCTGCTCGCCACGGCCGGCGCCTACGGCTACGTGATGAGTTCGCACTACAACCTGCGCGAGCCCGCCGCCGAGTTTGTGATTTGAGGAACCGGTGCGTTGACGACCGACGGGCTTGACGCGGCGGTTCGCCGGGAAATCGAGGCGCTCCACGAGTTTTTCGTGGGCTGGTTTTCCGGTGCGCTGGCCGCCGCCGAGTTCGATGCGCAATTCACGAGCCGCTTCGACCCGGAGTTCGTGCTGATCCCGCCGTCCGGGGAACTGCTGACACTGGGTCAGTTATCCGGCGTGCTGAGGGTGGCCCACGGCAGCAACCCGGACTTCCGTATCGCGATACGCGACGTGCAGCTGCGACGAATCACCGCAACCCACGTGCTCGCGACTTATGAAGAATGGCAGCGCAACGCGCTGGCATCGACGCCGGCGGACAACGGCCGGCTCGCTACCGTGCTGTTTCAGCGCAACGAGAGCCTGCGTTGGCTGCACGTCCACGAGACCTGGTTGCCGGCCGCGACCATGGCCGCCGGCCCCTACGATTTCTAGCGGGCCGTATCACGTGGCAGCAGGCACCCGGGTATGAAAGCAGAGGAACTGGCCGCCATCAGGGAGCAGCTGCTGCGCTTGCGGTCGGAACTCCAGGCGCTCGGCGATAGCCTGCAGCAGTCCGGCGAGACGGTTGAACTGGACCAGGCCCGCGTCGGCCGACTGTCCCGGATGGACGCAATGCAGGCCCAGCAGATGGCGCTGGAGGCCGCCCGGCGCCGCGAGGCGCAGCTGGTGGCCATCGACGGGGCCCTGCGGCGACTCGAAACCGGCGACTACGGCGACTGCTTCGTGTGCGGCGAGGCGATCGACATTCGCCGCCTGGCTGTCGATCCGACGCTGACCCGTTGCATCCGGTGCCTGGACAAGTAGCCTGTGCCGACCGATCAAACGAACAGGGTGATAGCAAGATGAATGAAACCGGAGTCGGCGGGTCTGCCGTGCCGGTGGCCCTCGTGGGAGCTGTCCTTGCAGTTCTTGCCGGTTGTGGGGAGCAGCCAGCCAGCAATGTGCCGCCTCCGGCAGCAACGAGCGACGCGCCTGCCGTGCCGGAGCTGGTGCGGGCCGACGGCAGCTACCCTGTCGTGCCACTGGAAAAAGACGTGGTCGTCGTGAAGGTCATCCAGAATGGCGTGACCAACCTGCAGGAAGCGGAGTCCATCGAGGCGGGGCTGGAAATCAACCTGAATACGATGGTGCGCCTGTCCGAACAGGCCTGCAGTGAGGGCAAGAAGCCCGATTTCCTGTTGTTCAACGAATTCCCGTTGACGGGTTACTCCACCGGCACGCGCGAGGAGAAATTGCAGTTCACCATCCAGATTCCCGGGCCGGAAACGGCGCGGCTGGGTGAGGTAGCCCGCGAGTGCGACACGTACATCATCTTCGGCAGCTACGCCAGCGATGCAGAGTGGCCCGGCCATATTTTGAGCATCAATACCGTGATGGGCCGCGACGGGAAAGTGAAAGAGACGTTCTGGAAGACCCGGAACATCAAGCGCCTGACGCCGGGAGCGGAGATCCCGACCACGACCATAGAAAGCGTCCGGGCCCGTTACCGTGCACGCTACGGTATCGAAGCAGAATTTCCCGTGCTGCGCACCGAGTTCGGCAACATCGCGGTCAGCACCGTGCAGCTCGATCCCTTCGTGTTTGCGGCGTTTGCAATGCGCGGGACCGAGATCATGTTTCGCACGGCGACACTGTTTTCGACCGAAGATGTCCGTGCGACTGCGTTCTATCACAACTTTTACTCGGCGATGTCGAACATTACGTTTCCGCCGGACAGCGAGGCCGCACCTTTCGGCGGCCGGTCACTGATCGTCGACCCGCGCGGGCAGATCCTGGCCGAGGACCCGACCAACAACGAAGGCATCATCGAGGCGGAGATTCCCATTGGAGAGTTCCGGAAGAACCGGCGCATACCCCGCTATCCGGTAGAAGTCGTTGCACCGGTGTTCGAGCAGTACCAGCAGGAAGTGCCCCTGAACCACATGGACATGCCCCCCGCAGACATGCCGCAGACGCGTGAAGACATGTCGGCGCTGCTGGACCGGGAGAGCCGCTGGCTGAACTGAGCGGCGATCGCGGGCTGCTCTGTCGAAGTCACTGTGACCGGTCTGGTATTCTTTTCAACGTTGACCCGTTACTGCGGGGAGAGCGCATGACCTTGCTGTCCGACGAAGTGAAAGCCCTGCTGGACCGTCCTAACTTTGCTCACCTGGCAACCCTGATGCCCGACGGTTCGCCGCACGTCGATCCGGTTTGGGTAGGCAGACAGGGAAACCGCATCCTGGTCGGGACCGGGGAGGGTACCCTGAAGGCCAGAAATTCGCGGCGGGACGAGCGCGTGGCGCTGTCCGTTGTGGATTTCGACAATCCCTATGAAGAAGCACAGATACGCGGCCGCGTGGTTGAGCACCGAGCCGACGGGGACTTCACGGCAATGGATCCAATATCCGTGAAGTACATTGGGACGCAATTCCCCGTGCGAGATCCAGAGGGAAGAGTACTCCTGGTTATTGAAGCGGATAAGGTGAGGTACGTAAACTTGCCGTTTAAACACACGCCCGGCGCGAGGCCCTGACAGGGTGCCATGCCGAACCGCAGAGCCTTCAGTGACAAAGACCCCATAAGCAAATGGACTGGATTTACTGGCTGCAGCTGATTCATACGGCGGTGTTTTTCTTCGCGTCAGGCTGCGTACTGTATGTCGTTTACTGCGGCCTGGCAGGTCGCACGAACACCTTCCTGTGGACGTCCATGGCGGTGGCAAGCCTGGTCGGCGCCGCCAACTTTCTGAACGGCTTCGAGTGTCCGCTGACAACGCTGATTTATCACCTGGCGGGTCGGCGGGACATCGCCGATATTTTCCTGCCGGACTGGTTTGCGCAGTTGATCATGCCGGTGTCCGCCGTGGTCTTCTCCTTCGGGGTCGTGCTGGTGGCTCGGAACCACTACCGTGCGCGAGCGATGGCTGACGCGCCCGAGTCCGAGCACCTGCCGAAGTCCTGACCACCTGGTTGCGGCACGCGTGCCGATTGCTGGAAGATGGGGCATCCAGCGACTGATCTGGTCCTGACACGGGCCTGTGCGCAATGTCTGAGCCACGAAGATACCAATCATTCCAGGAGTTCTGGCCCCATTACGTGCGTGAGCACGGGCTGCCCTTGACCCGCCGGCTGCATTTCATTGGCACGCTCGCTGCGCTGATCACGCTGCTGGCGTCGGTCACGGTCGACTGGCGACTCCTGGCGCTGGTGCCGGTGACCGGCTATGGGTTTGCGTGGTATGCGCACTTTTTCGTCGAGCGAAACCGGCCGGCGACCTTCACCTATCCCGCCTGGTCCCTTGTCGGAGATTTCCGGATGTTCTGGCTGATGCTCGTCGGCCGGATGGACGGCGAGGTGGCGAAGCACGCGGGCCGTTGACTCGTTGCGATGACAGGCAGCTCGAGGCAGTAGCGGCCCGCATCGGGTCGCGGCTCGCCGGGTCCGGCCGACTGACCCTGCTGACCGGCGCCGGCATCTCGGCCGAAAGCGGTGTGCCCACGTTTCGCGACATGGGCGGGCTGTGGGAACGCTACCGGGTGGAGGAGGTGGCCAGTCCGCAGGCTTTCCGGCGTGATCCGCAGCTGGTCTACCGCTTCTACAACCTGCGCCGTGCAGCGCTCGCAGACATCGCGCCGAATGCCGGCCATCAGGCCATTGCCCATCTCGAGCAACTGCTGGGCGATCGCTTCACGCTCATCACGCAGAACGTCGACGATCTGCACGAACGGGCAGGTAGCGAGCGACTGCTGCACATGCACGGCGAGCTGCGGAAAGCGCGCTGTACGAGCTGTGACGGTGTCGCGCCCTGGCTCGCAGACCTGGACGGCGACAGTGTGTGCCCGGCCTGCGGTAAGGCAACGCTGCGGCCACACATCGTGTGGTTCGGTGAAGTACCGCTGCACATGGCAGCAGAGATCCCGCGCAGCCTGGAAACCGACGTGTTTATCAGTGTCGGGACCAGTGGCCAGGTCTATCCCGCGGGCGGTTTTGTGGCCGAGGCGCAGGCCGCCGGCGCCCTGACCGTGGAAATCAACCTGGAACCCGGCGAGACGTCCTCGTTGTTCGACCTGAAGCTGCACGGGCCCGCCGGCGAGATTCTGCCGCCCCTGGCAGCAAGGCTCGCAGACAGCTCGGAGGACCCGACTGGCTAACGCCGGCGTTGTGCGAGTTCCTCCACGACTTCTTCCAGACTCAGGTCGTTGATCCGCAGCAGCACCAGCAGGTGGTAGATCAGGTCGGCGGCTTCCGCTTTCAGGCGCGGGCCGTCGGCCTGCACGGCGGCAATTGCCACCTCCACGCCTTCTTCACCGACCTTCTGGGCAATACGCGATGGCCCGGCCGCGAACAGCTGGGCGGTATAGCTCTGCTCGGTGCTCGCATTGCGACGGTTGTCGATGGTCTGTTGCAGTTCCAGCAGGTAATCGAGAACTGGGGCATTCATTCACGTATCTCCACCTGCCGTGCGCGCAGGTACTGTTTCAGGTCCTGGATGTTGATAGCGGCCGTGTGAAACACGCTGGCGGCCAGCGCGCCGTCGACCCGCGCTTCGTGGAACACGTCGGCGAAGTGCTCCATGGCACCGGCGCCGCCCGACGCAATGAGCGGCACGCTGCAACCGGCGCGCACCCGCTGCAGTTGCGGGATGTCGTAGCCCTTGCGCACGCCGTCCTGGTTCATGCAGTTCAACACGATTTCGCCGGCGCCACGTTCCTGTACCTCGCTGACCCAGTCCACCGTGAGCCGGCCACTGTGCCTGGTCTTGTCCGGATCGCCCGTGTACTGGTACACACGGTACTCGCCGTTGGCTTCTTCCCGGCTGTCGATGCCCACGACGACGCACTGCGAGCCGAAGCGGGTCGCGAGTTCACCGATCAGCTCCGGGCGCGCCAGCGCCGGGCTGTTCACGGAGATCTTGTCGGCACCATAGTTCAGCACTTCTTCCGCTTCGGCGACGCTGCGAATGCCGCCGGCGACGCAGAACGGGATGTCCAGCACCTCGGCCACGCGGTTCACCCAGCTGCGGTCCACGCGGCGCCCGTCCGGGCTCGCGGTGATGTCGTAAAACACGAGCTCATCGGCACCTTCTTCGCGGTAGCGCGCGGCAAGCGCCATGATGTCGCCCATGACCACGTGATCGCGAAACTGCACGCCCTTCACGACTTGCCCGTCGCGCACGTCGAGGCACGGAATTATGCGTCTTGCAAGAATTGTCCAATCTCCTCGAGGGTCAGACGGCCGTCCAGCAGGGCCTTGCCCGAGACCACGCCGGCCGCACCGGCGGCGGCCAGGGCCGGCAGGTCCGCTGCGTTGCTGACGCCGCCGGACGCGATGAACCGCACGTCGGGATAACGCCGCGTGCACTCGGTGTAAAGCGCGACGTTCGGGCCTTCCAGCGTGCCGTCGCGGGCGATGTCCGTGCACAGCACATCGCGGGCACCGACTGCGAGGTAACGGTCCAGCAAGTCCCATAGCGTGACGTCACTACCACGGGTCCAGCCGTGGGTCTGCGGTACCGGCGTGCCGTTGTCGATACGCACATCGAAGGCCAGCACCACATGCTGTGCACCCACCGCGCCAATCCAGTCGATCACTTCTGCCGGCGACTGCACGGCGACAGAACCGATCACCGCGCGCTCCGCACCGGCGGCGAGCAGCCGTTCCAGCCGTGCCGCGTCGCGGATGCCGCCACCGGCCTGCACGCGCAGGCCCGTTGCCGCAAACGCCTCGATCACCGGCAGGTTGACCGGATCGCCGGTCTTCGCGCCGTCGAGATCCACCGCGTGCAGGCGCGTGAGGCCCGCCGCCAGGTAGCGTTCGGCGAGCTCTATGGGGTCCTGCTGGTAGCGGGTGACCTGGTCGAAGTCACCCTTGTACAGGCGCACCACGCCGCCGCTCAGCAGGTCGATGGCAGGAATCACTTCCATCATGCGGGCGACAGCTCCAGGAAGTTGGCCAGCACGCGCGCGCCGTGTCTGCCCGAGCGTTCCGGGTGAAACTGGGTGGCAACGAAATTCCCGCGCTCGACAACCGCCGAGAACTCCCGGCCGTATTCGCAGCGCCCGGTGGTGAAGTCGGTCACCGGCACCGCGTAGCTGTGGACGAAGTAGAACTGCGCACCGTCCGGTATGCCGGCCAGCAGGCCAGAGCCCGGTGTCTGCCAGACACGATTCCAGCCCATGTGCGGTACCGTGTGGTCCGCATCGGCTTCGAACAGCCGGGCAGTGCCAGGCAGGATCCCGAGGCAGTCGGTGTCGGCTTCTTCGGAGCCGTCGAACAGCAGTTGCAGGCCCAGGCAGATGCCGAGCACCGGCTGAGTCAGGGCCGGTATCACTTGATCCAGCGCACTCTCACGCAGGCGCGTCATCGCGTCGCGCGCGGCGCCGACACCAGGCAGGATCACGCGCGCCGCGTCGCGAATCCGGCCCGCGTCCGTCGTCAGCTCACCGGCGACACCGAGCCGGGCCAGCGCGAACTTGAGCGATGCGATATTCGCGCCACCGCCATCCACGATGGCGAGTGCGTTGCTCGCGGTGGCATTCACAGCGTGCCCTTGGTGCTGGGTAATTCGCGGCCGTCGCGCCGACAAGCGTCGCGCAGCGCGCGGCCGGTGGCCTTGAAGCAGGACTCCACCATGTGATGCGTATTCTCACCCTGCACCGTCAGGTGCAGCGATGCACCCAGGCTCTCGGCCAGGGACCGGAAAAAGTGCGGCACCATTTCCGTGGGCAGGCCGCCGACTTCCGCGCGCGGAAACTCGCCTTCGAACACGGAGTAGGGTCGGCCGGACAGGTCCAGCGCCACCTGCGCCCGGGACTCGTCCATGGGCAACAGGAACCCGAAGCGCCCGATGCCGCGCTTGTCACCCAGCGCGTCGCGCAGGGCCTGGCCCAGCGCCAAGGCCGTGTCTTCGATCGTGTGGTGCTCGTCGACGTGCAGGTCGCCCTCGCAGTTCAGTCGCAGCGCGAAGCCGCCGTGTTTCGCGATCTGTTCGAGCATGTGATCGAAAAAGCCGATGCCCGTGCCGACCTCGATGGGCCCTTCGCGGTCCAGGTCCACGTCCACCCGGATCCTGGTTTCCCGCGTTTGGCGGTTCACCGTGGCGGTGCGCGGTTGCTCGACGAGGTCGCGCACGATCTTGCTCCAGGCCGACGGGCTCGCGGGGTCGATGCGCAAGGCGGGCACCCCGATGTTGGCCCCCAGTTCCAGGTCGGTCTTGCGGTCACCGATGACGACGCTCGCTGACCGATTGACTTCGACACGCTCGAAAAAGTCGCCGATGTGCCCCGGCCGGGGCTTGCGACACAGGCAGGCATCGTCAGGCGTGTGCGGGCACACGAAGACCTCGAGAAATTCGATGCCCTGCGACGCAAAGAGCGCGACCACGAAGTCCTGCACCTGGTGGAAGTCCGACTCGGGAAAGCTGTCTGTGCCCAGCCCGTCCTGGTTGGTGACCATTACGAACTCGTAGCCGGCATCCTGCAGTCGCAGCAGGGCCGGGACCACGCCGGGTACGAGCTCGACCTTGTCCAGCCGATCCACCTGCTCGTCGGCGGGTTCCACGATCAGCGTGCCGTCGCGGTCCAGGAAGACGATGCGTTTGCCCTTCGCCATGTCAGTCACGCCTCCAGCGCGGCGAGCAGCTGGTCGTTGTCCTGCGGGCGGCCGACCGTGATCCGAAGGCAGCCGGGCGTCCACGCACTGTCGCTGAAGTCGCGGATCAGCACGCCGCCGGCTTTGGCCGCCGCCGCCAGTGCCGCCGCGTCCCTTGCCTCGAGCAGGATGAAATTCGCGTCGCTGGGCCACACCCGGCGAACCCCGGGGAGAGCGGCCAGCCGCGCCGACAGGCGTTCGCGCTCGTGCCGGATGCGGGCGAGCTGCGCCTGGGCGGCTGCACGCGCCGCCGGCTCCAGGGCGGCGAGCACCGCGGTTTCGCAGGGCACCGGGATGGCGTAGGGCGGCAGGATTCGGCCGGTCATGTCCACCACGTCAGGCGAACTCAACAACGCGCCGCAGCGCACGCCGGCCAGGCCCAGGGCCTTGGACAAGGTGCGCAGCACGACCAGCTGCGGGTAGCGATCGAGCAGCGCCATCAGTGCATCGTTGTTGGGCGCGAATTCGGCGTAAGCCGCGTCCACCACCACCAGGCCCCGCGTGGCCACGGCGTCGCACAGGGCCGCGATATCGTCGACGGCCAGCACATTCCCGGTGGGATTGTTGGGCGAACAGAGAAACGCGAGCCGCGTGCGCTCGTTCCACGCATGCTGCACGCCGCTGACATCCAACGTATAGCCCGCGTCGGCGAGCAGCGGCACCTCGACGATGCCGGCGCCCTGCACCTGGGCGTAGTGGGCATACATGCCGAAGGTCGGCGGGCAGATCACGATGTCGTCCTGGCCGGGCCGGCACACCGCGCGGACCAGGAGTTCGATGGCCTCCGAGGACCCCCGCGTCACGAGCACACGCTCCGGGCCAACGCCATAGTGGTCGGCCAGGCGTGCCGTCAGCGTATCGGGGCGCGCCGGCGGGTAGCGGTTCAGCCCCTCCGCCCCGGCACTGGCCCACGGCACCTCGTTCGCATTCAGGCGCAGCAGCCCGGACTCGTAAGTGGCTGCCCGATAGGCTTGCAGCGACCGGAGTTCCGGCCGGAATAACGCGGTCAGGCCGTTCATGCCGCGCCGCGCTTGGATTGCCGCCGCAGCCGCACCCGCACGGCCTCCGCATGGGCATCCAGCCCCTCGAGACCTGCCAGCGTTGTAACCGTGTCCCCGAGCCCAGCCAGGCCCTCGCGGCTCAGCTCCTGGAACGTCAGCTGTTTCTGGAAACTGCCGACGGACAGGCCACTGTAGCTGCGCGCATAGCCGTAGGTCGGCAGCACGTGGTTCGTGCCGCTGCAGTAGTCACCCACGG
This sequence comes from Chromatiales bacterium, assembly GCA_020351875.1. GTDB lineage: Bacteria > Pseudomonadota > Gammaproteobacteria > Steroidobacterales > J054. The sequence continues at coordinate 1,517,081 of CP070671.1, forward strand.
ACTCCGGGGTCCAGGGACCGAGGAAGACCGAGCCTGCATTTTCTATGTAATCAATAAATTGTCGAGGATTATCAACCTGAATTATTAGGTGTTCCGGCGCATAGCGGTTCACGATGTCGAAGGCCTCGCCGAGATCGTCCGTCAGGATCACCGCCCCGTGCTGCAGCGACGCGCTGATGATTTCGCGGCGCGGCAGGGCCGGCAGCGCCGCCGCGATGGCCCGCTGCGTGGCCTCGGCCAGGGCGGCGTCCGTGCAGACCAGGATGGCCTGCGAATCGGGACCGTGCTCGGCCTGCGACATCAGGTCCAGCGCGACGTACTCCGGGTCGGCACCGGCATCGGCCACCACCATGACTTCCGACGGCCCGGCGGGCATGTCCAGCGCTGCGCCCGCCGGGTCGGCCGCCACCTGGGTTTTCGCCGCCGTGACCCACGCATTGCCGGGCCCGAAAATCTTGTCCACCTTCGGCACGGTGGCCGTGCCATAGCCCATCGCGGCAACGGCCTGGGCGCCACCCACCTTGAAAATTTGCTCGACCCCGCAGGCCTGGGCCGCGACCAACACGGCCGGGTCGGCGCGGCCATCCGGCCGCGGCGGCGTGCAAATGATGCGTACCGGGCAGCCAGCGAGACGTGCCGGTACCGCCAGCATGATGGCGGTGGAGGGCAGGGGTGCACTGCCGGCCGGCACGTACAGGCCCACGGCCGGGACCGGGCGGGACACGCGTTCGCAGATCACGCCCGGCGCGGTCTCGACCCGGATCGGCGGCGCCAGCTGCGCGGCGTGAAAGCGTTCGACATTGCCCACGGCGGTGTCGATGGCGGCGATCGCATCCGCGCCGAGTTCCGCCCGCGCCCCGGCCGCTTCTGCTGCACCCACCTGCAGGGAGTCCAGCGTTGCGCGGTCGAATTCACGCGCGAAACGCAGCAGCGCGGCGTCGCCGTCGCGCCGGACCGCCGCGATGATGTCAGCCGCCTGGGCGGCGATTTCCGGGTTCGCCTTCACGGCCGGGCGCGTGAGCGCGTCGGCGCGCGCCGCTTCGTCCAGTTCGCTCCAGCGAATCACGTTCATGCCGGTGGTCATGCGAGCATCTTCTCCACCGGGACCACGAGCACCGAGCTGGCACCGATGCTTTTCAGGTTTTCCAGGGTTTCCCAGAACACGGTTTCGCGGCAGACCACGTGCACGGCCACCTTGTCGTCGCGGCCTTCCAGCGGCAGTACCGTGGGGGCCTCCGAGCCGGGCAGCAGTTCACTGATCTGGCCGAGCGCGCTTTTGGGCGCGTGCATCATGATGTATTTGCTTTCGCGCACCTGCATCACGCCCTCGATGCGTTGCAGGAGACGGTCGATCCACTCCTGCTTGGCCGGCGGAATGTCCACCGGCGTGCGCAGAATGACCGCTTCGCTGTCGAGGATGGTTTCACCTTCGCGAAGCTTGTGGGCCTTCATCGTGGTTCCCGTGGACACCAGGTCACAGATCGCATCTGCGCGGCCGAGGCTGGGCGCGATTTCCACGGCGCCGGAGAACTCGACCACGTCGGCGGCAATGCCTTCTCGCCGCAGGTAGTCCGCCACCACGTTCGGATAGCTGGTGGCCACCCGCTGCCCGGCCAGCTCCGCAACTGTCTGCACCGGCCCGTCTTCCGGGTAGCCGAAACACAGTCGGCAGTGCCCGTAGTCCAGCCGCTGGAGGATGGAAAAGGGCTCGCCGGGGCCATTGTCCTGGAAGCCCAGCCGGGCCTCTTCCACGATGTTGAGCCCGACCACACCCAGGTCGCAGACGTCGTCGCGGACCAGGGCCGGGATGTCGTCGTCGCGCACCAGCAGGATGTCCAGCGGCATATTCTCGCCGAAGCAGATCAGCTGATCGCGGGCGCGCGTGTATTTCAGGCCGCAGCGCTGCAGCAGGTCCAGCGAGTGGTCGGTCAGGCGCCCGGACTTCTGGATTGCGATCTTGATACGTGTTTCTTTATCAATCATTTACAACTACTTCTTAAGGCGTTCCAGCGCCTTTTGATAGCCGCCGGCGCCACTGGTCAGGAAGCGCGCGACCCGGCTGATCGTGGTCAGGCTCACGCCGGTGCGGTCGTGCACCTGGCGATAGCTCAGGCCTTCGGCCAGGCACTCGGCCACGGCCCAGCGGTCTTTCAGGGCCTGCAGTTCCGCCGGCGTGCAGAGGTCCTGTAAAAACGCCCGGCATTCGGCGAGGTCCTGCAGGCTCAGCAACGCGCGGAACAATTCGTCTTCGGCCGCGACTTCCTCGCGGGGACTCAGTACTCGGTGGTCCTTCATGGCTCCCGGGTGTTCAAATGTATTAACATGTTAGTACATTAAAACAGTCGCGGCAAGCCCGGTTGACCGGTTTTGTGACTGCCGCCTAAACTCCGCCGCCCGCGGCGCGGGTCTTGCCGCGCCCAGCAACCGGACAAAGCCTATGAGCCAGGACAACACCAGACAGACCCGGGCGGTCCGGGCGGCCGTGCACAGCGACACCCAGCACGGGGCCGTGATGCCGCCGCTGTACCTGACGTCGAATTTCGCGTTCGAGGGCCTCGGCAAGGCGGGCGCCTACGACTACACGCGCACCGCCAATCCCACGCGCGACGCGCTGGCCAATGCACTGACCGAGCTGGAGGGCGGTGCCGGCGCCACCGTCACCGCATCCGGTATGGCCGCCATCCACCTGGCCTGTCAGCTGCTGAACCCCGGCGACCTGGTGGTCGGGCCACGGGATTGCTATGGCGGCACGTTTCGGCTGCTGACCCAGTGCGCACAGCGAGGACTGTTCCGGGTGGAGCTGATCGACCAGGCGGATGTGGCGGCGCTGGATGCAGTCATCGCCCAGGAGCCGCGGCTGCTGTGGGTAGAAAGCCCGACGAACCCGCTGATGCGCGTGATCGATCTGGCGGCGCTCAGCCAGCGGGCGAAGACTGCCGGTGCGCTGATGGCCGTGGACAACACCTTCCTGTCGCCAGCGCTGCAGCGCCCGCTGGCCCTCGGCGCCGACCTGGTGGTGCACTCCACGACCAAGTACCTGAATGGTCACAGCGACATGGTGGGCGGCGCGGTGATTGCCGGCACCCCGGAACTCGCCGAGCAGCTGGCCTACTGGGGCAACGCGGTCGGGCTGACCGGTTCGCCCTTCGATGCCTTCCTGACCCTGCGCGGTATCCGGACCCTGTACGCCAGGATGCGCCAGCACGAGGAGAACGCGCTGGCGCTTGCGGAGTTGCTGGCGGGACACCCGGCGGTGACCCGCGTGCATTACCCGGGCCTGCCTTCCCACCCGGACCATGCGCTGGCGAAACGCCAGCAATCCGGTTTCGGCGGCATGTTGAGTTTTGAACTGACCAGCGGTGAGGCCGGCGTGCGCGCGCTGCTGGAAGCGATCGAGCTCTACACGCTGGCGGAATCGCTGGGCGGGGTGGAGAGCCTGATTTGCCACCCGGCCAGCATGAGCCACGCGACCTTCGACGCCGCAAGCCTCGCCGCCGCCGGGATCGGGGCGGGCCTGCTGCGGATTTCCGTGGGGATCGAGTCGACTGACGACCTGGTGCGGGATTTGGCGCGGGGCCTGGACGCCGCCGGTTAACCGGCGGCGTCAAACGCCGCGAGGATCGCATCGCCCATGGCCTCGCTGCCCAGCGCGGCCCCGCCGGGCTCGGCGATGTCACCGGTGCGGTGGCCGGCGGCGACCGCTGCGAACACCGCCGTTTCGACCCGGCTCGCCAGTTCCTCGAGGCCCAGCGAGTAGCGCAGCAGCATCGCCACGCTGAGGATCGTGCCGCACGGGTTCGCGATACCCTTGCCGGCAATATCCGGGGCCGAACCGTGGATCGGTTCAAACAGGCCGCGCCGGTCGGCATTCAGGGACGCCGACGGCAGCATGCCCAGCGAGCCGGACAGCATAGACGCCTCGTCGGTGAGCAGGTCGCCGAACAGGTTTTCCGTCACGATCACGTCGAAGTCCGCCGGTCGTGACAGCAGGTGCATCATCGCCGCGTCCGCGAGTACGTGCTCCAGCTGCACGTCGCTGAAGTCTTTTGCGTAGACCTCGGTGGTGACGCTGCGCCACAGGCGCGAGGTGTCCATCACGTTGGCCTTGTCCACGGAGGCCACCTGGGCGCGCCGGCCGCGCGCCAGCTCGCCCGCCATCCGCACCACGCGCTCTATCTCGTGCCGCGTGTAGGCGCACAGGTCGCGGGCCGAGTTCTCGTCGCGGGATTTTTCGCCGAAGTACACGCCACCGGTCAGCTCGCGGACCACGAGTATGTCGACACCCTCCAGCCGGTCGGGCTTCAGCGGTGACGCAGCGTACAGGGCCGGGTGGGTCTTCACCGGCCGCAGGTTCGCGTAAACCTGCATCGCTGCGCGCATGTCGAGCAGGCCCTGCTCGGGGCGTACTGTCGCGTTCGGATCGCTCCACCTGGGCCCGCCCACGGCGCCGAGCAGCACGGCGTCGGCTTCTTTACACAGCGCGCGCGTGTCGATCGGGAAGGGTTCGCCGGTCGCGTCCATCGCCGCCCCGCCGATCAGCGCTTCGCGGATCTCGAACTTTTCTCCCGCGGCCTGGCCGGCCGCGGCGAGCACACGCACGGCCTGGGCGATGATCTCCGGCCCGATGCCGTCGCCGGGTAGGACAGCGATCAGGGCTGCAACGGTCGATCCTGTTCGAACTCCGCGATCGCACCCGCCTGCGACAGCAGGTAGCCGAGCTGGTCGATGCCTTCCATCAGGCAGTGGCGGGAGAAGCCGTCCAGCGGAAACTCCACCCGGCTGCCGTCCGGCAGCGTCAGCGTCCGCGAATCAACGTCCACCGTCACTTCTGCACCCGGGTTAGCCAGCAGCGTCTCGTGCACGTCGGCGGACACGATGACCGGCACCAGGCCGTTCTTCAGCGAGTTGTTACGGAAAATGTCCGCAATGCGCGTGCTGATGACGGCGCGAAAGCCGAAGTCCACCAGGCCCCAGGGCGCGTGCTCGCGCGACGAGCCGCAGCCGAAATTGTTCCCGGCCACCAGCACCTGGCAGGCCTGTGCGCCCGGGGCGTTCAGCGGGAAGTCGGCGATGGGTTGCCCCTGGTCGTCGTAGCGCCAGTCGGCAAAAGCGGCATCGCCCAGGCCTTCCTTGTTCGTGGTGGTGAGGTATCGCGCCGGCATGATCTGGTCGGTGTCGATGTCGCTCTGCGGCAGCACGATGGTGCGCGAGGTAATGCGGGTGATCTTTTCCATATCGGTGATCTCAGTGATTGAGCAACGCACGCGGATCGGCGATCTCGCCGGCCACCGCGGCGGCCGCCGCCGTCTGCGGGCTGGCCAGCACGGTGCGGGCGCCGACGCCCTGCCGGCCCTCGAAATTGCGATTGCTGGTGCTCACGCACAGCTTGCCCGGCGGCACCACGTCGCCGTTCATGCCCAGACACATCGAGCAGCCGGCTTCGCGCCATTCCGCCCCGGCGGCCTGGAAGACTTCGTGCAGCCCCTCGGCTTCGGCCTGCTGTTTCACTGCCTGTGAACCGGGCACCACCAGCATGCGCACGTTGTCGGCCACGCGCCGGCCCTGCAGTACGCTGGCCGTCTCGCGCAGATCCGACAGGCGGGAGTTCGTGCAGCTGCCGACGAAGACCACGTCCACCGGCGTGCCCAGCATCGGCTGCCCGGCGGCCAGGCCCATGTAGTCCAGCGCCTTGCGGAAGCTCAGGTCCCCGGTGTCGGCGGGTACCTGGCCGGTGACCGGCACCACCATGCCCGGGTTGGTCCCGAAAGTGACCTGGGGGTCCAGGTCGCTGACGTTCAGGTTCAACTCGAGATCGAAGACCGCGTCGTCATCCGACGGCAGCGCGAGCCACCGGGTCACCGCTGCATCCCAGTCAGCGCCCTGCGGGACCCGTGGCCGGCCGGCCAGGTATTCCACCGTGGTGTCATCCGGCGCGATCATGCCGGCGCGCGCACCACCCTCGATCGTCATGTTGCAGACGGTCATGCGCTGTTCCATCGTCAGCCCGCGCACCGTGCTGCCACGGTACTCGAGCACGTGGCCGACGCCGCCGTCCACGCCGATGCGCCCGATCAGCGCCAGCACGATGTCTTTGGCGCCAACACCCGGCCTCAGCGTGCCTTCGATGTTCACCGCCATGGTCTTCGGCTGGCGCTGCAGCAGGGTCTGGGTTGCCAGCACGTGGCCCACCTCGGTGCTGCCGATGCCAAAGGCCAGCGCGCCGAAGGCGCCGTGCGTGCTCGAATGGCTGTCGCCGCACACGATGGTCTTGCCCGGCTGGGTGGCGCCGAGCTCCGGCCCGATCACGTGCACGATGCCGCGGTGCTCGCTGTCAAAGCCGAGCAGGTCGATACCGAACTCCTCACAGTTCACGATCATCTGGCGAATCTGGCCGGCTGCGGCGGGTTCCGCGACCACGTCGAGCTCACCGAGGCTCGGCACCGGCACCGTCGGCGTCGAGTGATCCATGGTCGCCAGCGTGAGGTCCGGGCGGCGCACTGGCAGGCCGCGCTCGCGCAGCATGTCGAAGGCCTGCGGTGTGGTGACTTCGTGAATCAGGTGCAGGTCGATATAGAACACCGCCGGATTGTCCGGGGTTTCCGGCACGACCAGGTGGTCCTGCCAGACTTTCTCGAAAAGCGTTTGACCACTCATTCGGGTGTCGTCTCCGTATGTCTTGCCCGGGTCTTGCCGGTGGGTCGCCGGCACCCGGATCTAGCGGGTTGCAGCGAGTTCGCCCGCGTTCTGCCCGCCGGGCAGCACGGGTTCGAGCCAGCCCCAGCGGTCTTCCGTGCGGCCGTCGAACAGCCCGAAAAAGCTGTCCTGCAGCTGCTGCGTCACCGGGCCGCGCCCGCCGTTGCCCACGGGCAACCGGTCCACCGAGCGCACCGGTGTCACTTCTGCCGCCGTCCCGGTCAGGAACATTTCATCGGCGATGTAGAGCATCTCGCGCGGAATGCTCTGTTCGACGATTTCGAGGCCGAGGGCCCGGGCCAGCGTGATGACGGTGTCGCGGGTAATGCCGGTCAGGATCGATGCGCAGGCGGGCGGTGTGTAGAGCCTGCCGTCGCGCACGAGGAAAATATTCTCGCCCGCGCCTTCGCTGACCGTGCCATCGGTGGCCAGCGCGATGCCTTCCACGAAGCCGCGCTCCTTGGCCTCCAGGCTCACGAGCGTGCTGGCCAGGTAATTCCCGCCGGCTTTCGCCAGTGCCGGCAGCGTGTTCGGCGCCACGCGCTGCCACGATGACACGCAGACATCCACGCCTTTCTCGAGGCCCTCATCGCCGAGGTAGGCACCCCATTCCCAGGCCGCGACGGCCACGTCCACCGGGTGATCGGCGGGCGGGGCCAGGCCGATGTCGCCATAGCCCCGGAAGGCGATCGGGCGAATGTACGCGCCGTTGTTCAGCCCGTTGCGCACCACGACGTCGCGGCAGGCGGCGTTGATCTCGTCGGCGGAACAGGGAATGCGAATGCGGTGAATCTTGGCCGAGTCCAGCATCCGCTGGGTGTGGGCCTGCAGCCGGAACACCATGGAGCCGCCGGGCGTGGGATACACGCGAATGCCCTCGAACACGGACGAGCCGTAGTGCAGGGCATGCGTCAGCACGTGCACGCGCGCCTCTTCCCAGGGCACCAGCTCCCCGTTGTGCCAGATCCACTCGCTCTTTTTCATTGGCTTTCGACTCCGGGCAGGGTCCGCGCTAGATCGTCGCCGCCTGCTTGGCGGCCACGCTGTCGGCTTCGGCGCTGTCGTGCCTGGTTCGCCGGGCCACGCGGTTGATGACCTCCAGGTAGGCCCGGGCGGCGGCTTCGACGATGTCGGTGCTGACGCCGTTACCCCGGTAACTCTGGCCATTATATTCCACGGTCACGGTCACCTCACCCTGCGCGTCTTCGCCGATGGACACGCTGCGCACTTCGAAATTGCGCAGGTCCAGGTCGATGCCCGTGGCGCGTTCCAGGGCGGTGAACGCGGCCTCGACCGGGCCATCGCCCACCGCGGCTTCCTTGATGGTCCGCCCGTCAGCGTGGCTCAGTTGCACCGCGGCGGCGGCAATGGTCCCCGTGCCGGCGGAAATGTGCAGCTCATCGATAGTCCACGGGCCGGTGCTGCCGGTTTCCGCGTTCATGATGATGGCTTCCAGGTCGGAGTCGAACAGTTCCTTCTTGCGGTCTGCCAGTTGCTTGAACGCGTCGAAGGCCCGGTTCAGCTCCGCGTCTTCCAGGCTGAAGCCCAGCTGTTCCACCCGCTCACGGAACGCGTGGCGGCCGCTGTGCTTGCCCAGCACCAGGTTCGAGCGGCTCAGGCCCACGTCTTCCGGGCGCATGATTTCGTAGGTGGACGCGTGCTTCAGCATGCCGTGCTGGTGAATGCCGGCCTCATGGGCAAAGGCGTTCTCGCCCACCACGGCCTTGTTGCGCGGGATGTGCATGCCGGTGATGCTCGCCACCAGCCGACTGGTCGGGTACAGCTTGGTGCTGTCGATCCCGGTCTCCAGGCCGAAGTGCTCGGCCCGCGTGCGCAGGGCCATTACCACCTCTTCCAGTGAACAGTTGCCGGCCCGCTCGCCGATGCCGTTGATGGTGCACTCCACCTGTCGGGCCCCGGCGCCGACGGCCGCCAGGCTGTTGGCGACGGCCATCCCCAGGTCGTTGTGACAGTGCACGCTCAGGATTGCCTGGTCGATGTTCGGCACGTGCTCGCGCAGGTAGCGGAACAACTCGGCGAACTCCGTCGGCACGGTGTAGCCCACCGTGTCAGGAATATTCACCGTGCCGGCACCGGCCTCGATGACGGCCGCGACCACCTCGGCCAGGTAGGCCGGTTCCGTGCGGGACGCATCTTCCGGCGAGAATTCCACGTCGTCACAGGACTCCCGGGCCAGGCGCACCGCGTCCACGGCCGAGCGGATGATTTCGTCCTTGGCCAGCTCCAGCTTGTACTTGCGGTGAATCTCACTGGTGGCCACGAACACGTGGATGCGCCGGTTGGCCGCCGGTTCCAGCGCGCGCGCGGCGCGCTCGATGTCACCCGGGTGGCAGCGGGCCAGGCTGCAGATGCGCGGACCTTCCACGCTCTCCGCGATGGCCTTGACCGATTCGAAGTCGCCGGGCGATGCGGCGGCGAAGCCGGCCTCGATGACGTCCACGCGCAGGTCGCGGAGCGCAGCGGCTACGCGCAGCTTTTCCCGGAGGGTCATGCTGCATCCAGGTGCCTGTTCGCCATCGCGCAAGGTCGTGTCGAATATGGTGACACGCTTGTTTGCCTGCTCGTTCATCGGTCGTCTCCGTTGCCTGCCCGGCACGTTGCCGGGCGTCAGTTCTCCTCGTTCAACCAGGGCATCCTGGCCCGCAGTTCTGCACCCACCGGCTCGATGGGGTGTTCGAGATCCACGCCGAGGAGCCGCTTGAATTCCGGCTGCCCGGCCTCGTTCTCTTCGATCCAGCGCCGCGAGAACACCCCGTCCTGGATGTCCTTCAGCACCTCTTTCATGCGGTCACGCACGTGCTGGTCGATGACCCGCGGGCCGCTGATCAGGTCGCCCCACTGGGCGGTCTCGCTGATGAACTCGTGCATCTTCGCCAGCCCGCCTTCATGGAGCAGATCGACGATCAGCTTGAGTTCGTGCATGCACTCGAAATAGGCCACCTCCGGCTGGTAGCCGGCGTCCACCAGGGTTTCGTAGCCGGCCAGCACCAGTTCCGTTGCGCCGCCACACAGCACCGCCTGCTCGCCGAACAGGTCCGTTTCGGTTTCCTCGGCGAAGGTGGTCTCCAGCACGCCGGCGCGTGCCCCGCCGATACCCTGGGCGTAGGCCAGCGCGGTGGCGAGCGCGTTGCCGCTCGCGTCCTGGGCCACGGCCACCAGGCACGGCACGCCCTTGCCCTGTTCATACTGGCGCCGAACGAGGTCGCCCGGGCCCTTCGGTGCGATCAGGACCACGCCGAGGTCGCGGCGCGGTTCGATCTGGCCGAAGTGGATATTGAAGCCGTGGGCGAACAGCAGCGTGGCGCCGTCCGGAATCGAGTCTTCGATCTTGCCGTACAGCCGCGCCTGGGCCGTGTCCGGCAGCAGGAACGCGACCAGGTCGGCGTCCGCCACCGCTGCCGCCGGTTCCCGGACTTCCAGGCCGTCAGCTTCCGCTTTGGCCCACGTCTTGCCGCCAGGCCGCAGCCCGACGACGACAGTCAGGCCGCTGTCGCGCAGGTTCAGCGCGTGGGCACGCCCCTGGCTCCCGTAGCCGATCACGGCGATACGCTTGCCGGCCAGCCGGGTCGCATCCACGTCACTTTCTGCGTAAATCTTCATCTTGTATTTCTCCTGCGGAATCGTCCGCGATCATTCAACCTGGTCCAAAGGGGGCACAAAAAAACCCCGCTACCTGGGCCGGTGCGGGGTCTTGAAATCTGTCGGCCCGATCAGGCGCCCAGAGGCCCGCACCTCCACTGCGCAAGCTCGAGGAGTCGCACGGACGAAGCCATCTCGTCTGCGGCGGGCGTGTTGACAAAATCAGCCATCGGAAAATGTTCGGGTATGCTGCGAACCTTGTCAACCTCGAGGGTCACGCAGGCTCTGTGTGATATGCTGGCACAAGTCCGGTGGGGATACATTCGGCACGAAAAACGGGTGCCGGATCCCGCGGACGAGGGGGCCGGCCGATCGTCTGCAGATGGGTGGCCTCGGTGGTTGGAGTCATCGGTTTCGCCTGCAAAGCTAATGCGGGGCCGGGCTTACATGTAGTAACCTAGAAAATGCTTGAAGCCCGCGGTTGCGCGTGGGGAATAACAAGCGTGCTCGCTGGCGCGCAAAATTCGATCAAATTGCTGTCCAAATTGCTGTCAAGGGGATCCCTCATGAGTCCAAGAAGCTGGATGTCGTGGCTCGTGGCAGGCAGTGCCGTATTCGTACTGCTGCCGTCATTCGCCATGGCTCAGTCCCTCGAAAGAGTCCTGAATGCGCAGGAACGGCGCACCCGCCTCGCGCAGGAATCTCAGGAACGCGTCGATGCCACGGTCAAACAGACGCGCAGCCTTGAAGATCAGTACAAGGCCGTGCTGAAGGAAATCGAAGGGCTCGAGGTCTACAACACCTTGCTTCAGCGGCAGGTCGACAACCAGGTCCTGCAGCTCACGGACCTGGAAGCGTCCCTGCAGCAAGTGGAGGTCATCAACCGCCAGATCGTGCCGATCATGACGAAGATGATCGAGGGACTGGAGCAGTTCGTCGACCTGGACGTGCCTTTCCTGCTGGAAGAACGCACCGACCGCATCGCAAGTCTGTGGGAACTGATGGAGCGCCAGGATGTGACCGTGGCCGAGAAGTTCCGCAAGGTCACCGAGGCCTTCCAGATCGAGAATGACTACGGGCGCACGATCGAGGCCTACAAGGGCACGCTGGAACTGGATGGCGCGACGCGCCAGGTGGATTTCCTGCGCATTGGTCGAATCGCCCTGGTCTACCAGACGGAAGACGGCAAGATCTCCGGCGTCTGGGACCAGCAAGGCAACACCTGGCAGTCGCTGGGCAACGAGTACAAGAACCAGATCAAGTTCGGTCTGCAGATCGCCCGTAAACAAGTCGCACCGGACCTGGTGTTGATGCCTGTTGATGCCCCGGAGGCCGGCTGATGAGCGCAAGAACAGCAATTATCTCGGCAACAGCCGCGGTCCTGCTTGCCGGCATCGCGCCGGTGAACGCGCAGGAAAACAAGGCCATGTCCATGGACGAACTGATTCGTCGCGTGGAACAGGGCCGGGTTTCTGACAACAAGGAAAACCAGCAGCGCGAGCAGCGCTTCAGGCAGGCTAGGACCGAGCAGCAGCGATTGCTGAACGAGTCGCAGGGCGTCAAGCGGCAGGCCGAAGCGCGCAGTGAGCAGCTGGAAGTCAACTACGACGCGAACGAGCAACTGATCGCCGAACAGACGCAGTTGCTGGACCAGCGCCTGGGGTCCCTGAAGGAATTGTTCGGTGTCATGCAGCAGGTCGCCGGCGATGCGCGGGCCCGCTTCGACACGTCCCTGACGAACGTGCAGTTCCCGGAACGCGGCGAGTTCCTGGAAGCGCTGGCGAAGAAAATCGGCGGTTCGTCCAAGCTGCCGTCCCTCGAAGAAATCGAGCTGCTGTGGTACGAACTGCAGCGCGAGATGACCGAGAGCGGCAAGGTCGTGAAGTTTACGACCAACGTGATCGACCAGAGCGGCACCGAAGCGCCGACGGACGTTGTGCGGGTCGGTCTGTTCAACATGGTCACGGATGGTCTGTACCTGAAGTACGAGAACGGCAAGGTGTCCGAGTTGCCGCGGCAGCCGGAGCAGGGCCGATTCACCGACAGCACCAGTGACCTGTTCAACGCCACGTCCGGCAAGGTTCGTCTGGGCATCGACCCGACGCTGGGCGGGGTGCTGAACTCGCTGGTCGCCCGCCCGAACCTGCAGGAACGCGTGCAGCAGGGCGGCCTGGTGGGCTACCTGATTATCGCGCTGGGCATCATCGGCGTGCTGATCGCGCTGGAGCGGATGGTGGCGCTGGGCATGGCGAGCCGCAAGGTGACCGTGCAGCTGGCCAACGACACGCCGACCAGCGACAACGCGCTGGGCCGGGTGCTGAGCGTTTACTCCGACAACCGCAATGTCGATACCGAGACGCTGGAGTTGAAGATGTCCGAAGCCATCTTCAAGGAGACACCCGCGCTGAACCGTGGACTGCTGTTCATCAAGATCATCTCAGTGGTCGCACCGCTGATGGGCCTGCTCGGCACGGTGACGGGCATGATCCAGACCTTCCAGGCCATTACGCTCTACGGCACCGGCGATCCGAAACTGATGGCCGGCGGTATTTCCCAGGCCCTCGTGACGACCGTGCTCGGGCTGACCGTGGCGATTCCGACCGTGTTGCTGCACACGCTCGTGAGCGGCCGCAGCAAGCGCATCCTGCAGGTGCTGCAGGAGCAGAGCGCCGGCATCATCGCGAAGCACGCCGAATCGCACGGCGGGGTCACTGAAACCCGGGCCTGAGCCGGTAGCCGGAGAGACACGCGGATGCAGTGGTTGATCGACGCGTTCGAAGCCGTTCGGGATTTTCTCGAAATGGGTGGCCCGGTGCTGGCGCTCATCGGCTGGACGATCTTTGCGATGTGGATCCTGATCGTCGAACGCCTGATCTACTTTCAGACCGGTTTGAAAGAGCTGGCGCGCGAGGTCTGCGCGAACTGGGAAGGCCGCGGCGAGAGAAAATCCTGGTACGCCCACCGCATTCGCGAGGGCATGATCTCGGAGTTCTCCATGTCCGCCAATGCCGCGATCCCGGTCGTGCAGACCCTGGTGGCCCTGTGCCCGTTGCTCGGTCTGATGGGCACGGTCACCGGCATGATCGAGGTCTTCGACGTGATGGCGCTGACAGGCAGCGGCAACGCTCGGTCGATGGCGTCCGGAGTATCCCGGGCCACGATTCCCACGATGGCTGGCATGGTGGGCGCCCTGTCCGGCGTATTCCTGGTGACCCTGCTCACGCGGCGCGTCGAGCGCGAGGTGGAGAGCCTGGAGGATTCGCTCACGATGGACCACTGACAGGTCCTGGGAAGGTGCAAGCAACATGAGTACAAGACTCGACACACTGGGCCGCTCGCTCTCCGAAGGGGAGGAAGAGGCCGAGATCAACCTGACACCGATGCTCGACGTCGTGTTCATCATGCTGATCTTCTTCATCGTGACCGCATCTTTCGTGAAGGAAATCGGCGTCGAAGCACAGCGCCCGCCATCGGTTCAGCAAAACCCGGAAAAGACCGACTCCATCACGATCAAGATCACGAGCACCAACAAGATCATGGTGGACGGGTTGAGCGTGGACCCCCGGGCGGTCAGCGCGCTGATTACCCGCCGCAAGGCTGAAGATCCGGATGCACCGCTGGCCATCCTGGCCGGCAAGCGGGCGAAGACGGCCCTGGTGGTCGGGGTCATCGATGCGGCACGTGATGCGGGTTTCCGGGGTGAAGCCATCCCGATCAGCCCGTTGCCAGAATAAAGAGAGGACGCGAAGCGTGAGTTTGCGACGCAACATTTCCCAGGCTAGCGAGGAAGACGAAGGCGAGATCAACTTGACGCCAATGCTCGACGTCGTGTTCATCATGCTGATCTTCTTCATCGTGACGGCAACCTTCATCAAGGAGGCTGGTATCGACATCAATCGACCGATCGCGAAGACAGCTGCAGAGCAGCGTGGGGCCAGCATCCTGATTGCGATCAGCCCGAACAACGACGTGTGGATTGACCGGCGCAAGGTCAAGCCCGAGGCCGTAAAACCGGCCGTGGAGCGGCTCCTGGCCGAGAACCCGGAGGGCGAGGTCGTGATCCAGGCAGATGCCGAGTCACAGGCGGAAGCGCTGCTGGAGGTGATGGCATCGGTCCGCGAGGCCGGGGCCGCTAATATCGCCCTCTCGGCGGAACAAGATTAGGCTAGACTAGGTCTAAGCACCTGGTAGCGAACGGAATCGAGTACTGATGGTTGCAAGAATAGGCATTTCCCTGGCGGCAGGCGTGGTGGTCACCTTCGCGCTGCTGTGGATCATGCAGATCCTGATTGCCACGGGCGAAAAAGCGCTGGTCGACGACAAGGACTACAAGTTCGTCGACTTCGTGCGCGTGAATCGTGACGAAAGCATCGAGCAGAAAAAGGTCAAACCGAAAAAACCGCCGGAGCCTGACCAGCCGCCGCCCGACCAGCCCCCACCGGACTTCGATAGTGCCGACCCGAGTGCCCAGGGCATCACGATCGGCAACGTGAGCGTGGACACGGGCATCAGCATCGGGGGGATTGGTGGTTTCGACAACGTGGACGGTGAGTACCTGCCGATCGTTAAAGTGGCGCCCATCTATCCGCGGCGGGCGCAGTCGCGAGGTGTGGAGGGGTATTGCATCCTGAGTTTCACGGTGACTCGCCTCGGCACAGTTACGGACCCGGCCGTCATCGAGTGCAGCAGCTCCCTATTCGAGCGCGCGTCCACCAATGCGGTGGTCAAATTCAAGTACAAGCCACGGGTGGTCAATGGCGAACCCATCGACGTGCCCGGCGTGAAACACAAGATCACGTTCCAGCTCGAGGACTGACGAATGCGGCAACCAGCCCCAGGACAACGCCATACAAAGCGAATTGCTCGCAGGAGTCCCTGGTTGCTGCTGGCAATGATCGTGGGGGGCTGGGGCATGGTGTTGCCCGCGAACGCGCAGGAGGGTGAAGGCCAGAAGCAGCAGCAGGAAACCAAGCGGACCGGGTCCATGAGCGAGAAAACCTACAAGAAGCTCGCCGAGGCCCAGGAACTGGCAGATGCGGAAGACTATCGGGGGGCACGCCGCGTATTGGACGATCTCGCAGCGTCGCCGAAGCTGTCGCCTTACGAAATGGCGCAGCTCTATAACTTCTATGGCTTCATCTATTACGCGGAAGAAAACTACCAGCAGAGCATCAAGTCCTACGAGAAGGTGCTGGCGCAGCCGGAAATTCCACAGGGCCTGCATGACCAGACCCTCTATACCCTGGCGCAGTTGTATTTCACAACGGAAAACTGGCAGAAGGCCATCGACCTCGTGAACCAGTGGCTGGCAAACGCCCAGAACCCCGGCCCGGAACCTTACATCCTGCTGGGCTCGGGGTACTACTCGCTGGAACGCTGGCAAGACATGATCCAGCCGATCGAAACGGCGATGCGCATCGCGCGCGAACGCGACACCAAGGTCAAGGAACAGTGGTACCTGCTGCTGCGCGCGGCCTATTACGAGATGGAGAACTTCCAGAAGGTCAAGGACCTGCTGGAAATACTCGTGGTTAACTGGCCGAAGAAGGAATACTGGACCCAGCTTTCGGCGATGTACGGCGAGCTGAAATCCGAACGCAAGCAGCTGGCGGCTTACGAGTCCGCGTACGACCAGAATCTGCTGGTGCGCAGTTCGGAACTCGTGCAGCTCGCGCAGCTGTTTCTGCAGTCCCAGGTGCCCTACAAGGCCGCGCGAGTCCTCGAGAAAGGTTTTGAAGCCGGCACGATCGAGAAAACCGCCGACAACTACCGGCTGCTGGCCAACTCGCTGCAACTCGCCGCCGAAGATCGCAAGGCCATTCCGGCCTTGAAGACCGCGGCGGGCATGGCCAAGGACGGACAGCTGTTCGTGCGCCTTGCCAACAGCTACCTGAATATTTCCGATTACGATGCCTGCATCGAGTCGGCCCAAAAAGGCTTGGACAAAGGCGGCCTGCGGCGCCAGGACAATGCCTATATCGTGCTCGGGATGTGCCTGTACGAGAAAGACCGCTACGAGCAAGCCAAGAAGGCCTTCCGCTCGGCAGCCCGCGACAAGCGCAGCGCGAAGACCGCGAACCAGTGGATTCAGTTCATTGAACGCGAGCAGGAACGGGAGCGGCAGCTGGAACGTTCCCTGCAGCGCGTGCGCAGCGCCAGCACCAGCTAGATATCCGGCCTCTGTCACTGCTGTTCCGGCCGTGCCTCGGATTACCTACATCGACCAGGCGGGAGACCGCCACGAGCTGGATTTGGCCCTCGGCAGCACGGTCATGGAAGGTGCGATCGACAACGACGTCCCGGGCATAGTGGCGGAATGCGGTGGGGCCTGCGCGTGCGCCACCTGCCACGTGTACGTGGACAATGCCTGGGCAGGCCGATTGACACCCATTTCGGACATGGAAGACGCGATGCTCGATTCCGCATTGTCCCGCCAGCCAACCAGCAGACTCAGCTGTCAGATCGAAGTCGCCGACGAGCTTGACGGCCTGGTCGTGCAAGTCGCGCCGAACGACGCGTAGGCCGCGGCCGTGCAGCTGGTCACGATCGAGTGCCGGGAAGTCGCAGGCCGGCCAGGCGTGATCACGGCCGGCGGCGAAATCCTCGATCTCGCTGCTGCGCCCACCACCCTGGACCAGGCGCAGTGGATTCCCCCGTCAGTCGTCAGCATTCTCGCGGCGGGCGAAGAAGGCCGGGAACGCGTACAACGGCTGTTGGACAGTGCGGCCGAGGCAGACCCGCAGCAGCTTCGCGAAGCCGGTGTGCTGCTGCCAACGGACCAGACACGTTTGATGGCGCCGGTGCGGCGGCCGGGCCTGGTACTGATTCTCGAGTCCGATCGCGCCGCCCTGGGCGAGCCGGATCCCGTGGCTTACATCAAGAGTCCCAATACCGTGGTCGGACCGGCAACCATGGTGACGGTGCCGTGGCGCGCGGCGCAGGGCCTGAGTGCGCGGCCGTTGCTGGGCGCGGTGCTGGGGCGCCCGTTGCACCTCGCCGGGACGGAAGACGCGGCCGCCGCCATCGCAGCCTATACATTGCTGCTGGACTTGTCGCGTCCCCATCCGGAGGGCGCGGTGGATGCGGCCGGGTGGCGAGCCTACCAGGACAGCAAGCAGTTTCCCGGCGCGTGCCCGATCGGCCCGGCCCTGGTGACCGCTGACGAGCTGGCCGGCGAGTCCGGGCTGACCATCGTGCTGGCGGTCAATGGCGTTGAGGGTACCCGGATCGACCACGATCTCCTCGACGTGCCGGCCACCCTGGCGGGACTGTCCCAGCGCTTTGGATTCCGTCCCGGTGACGTGATTGGCTTCGATCTACCGCTGGGTGCTGAAGATCAGCGCGAGTACCGGGATGGTGATACGGTGGCTGTCGAATTCGAGGGCTGCATGCGGCTGGAGACGCGACTGCGGTTCTGACACCGTCGGTTGAGAAACGCCGCACCGGCGGTTACAGAACACGACACACGATGTCCCGATTCACCCTCGACACCGACGACGAGCTGCTCGCCTATATGCGCTCGGTGTCGCTGCGCGAACCCGACGTGCTGGCCAGGCTGCGCGAAGAGACGGCCGCACTGCCGATGGCGCGCATGCAGATTTCCCCGGAGCAGGGCCAGCTCATGGCGCTGCTGGTGCGGCTGATTGCTGCGCGGCGTTGCATCGAGGTGGGGACCTTCACCGGTTACAGCACGCTGGCCGTGGCGCTGGCCATGCCGGAGGGTGGTCGGCTGCTCACGTGCGATCGCAGCGAGGAGTGGACCACCATCGCGCGGCGCTACTGGCGCGATGCGGGGGTTGCCGAGCGTATCGAGCTGCGCCTCGGTCCCGCGGTGGCATCTCTCGAAGCAGTGCTCGCCGATGGTGCGGCCGGGCAATTCGACTTCGCCTTCATCGACGCCGACAAGACCAACTACCGCCGCTATTGCGAACTAATGCTGGAATTGCTGCGCCCGGGTGGACTGCTGCTGGTAGACAACGTGTTATGGGGCGGCAGCGTGATCAATCCCGACAAGCAGGATGCAGACACACAGGCAATCAGGGCGCTGAACCGGTGGCTGCATTCGGAACCCCGGGTCGACCTGTCGATGATCCCGATCGGTGACGGGCTGACCATCGCGCGCAAGCGGGAGTGAAGTGGGTTAACGCGCCTCGACCAGCTCGAGAATCTCACCGGCCGGGCCCCGCAGGCACCGTGTCTCGGCCGCGGCAAAACTCACGATCGATATGCCCGGCGGCAATTCGCCGTCGCGTGCCGCCCGCGGCTTTGCGGCCGCCGGCATCTCGTCGAGCTCGATCAGGCTTTGGCCGGCCACTGGCAGCGCGGCGATGGGATGGCGGTGTTCCGGGGGCAGACCAAAGGCTGCCGACAGCCCCTTCACGCGGGATTCCACGACCGGTGCTCGCGGCAGCGCGAAGCGGTCGGCATAAAAGGCCTGCAGTGCGTCCATCGACGGACCGCCGAGTATCACGATAAAGGTCCGGTCGACATCACAACGGGGGGCAGGCACATCCAGACCGGGCACCGGCTTCTTGAACTGGGTCAGGTACAGCAGCTCACTGCCCGGACCCAGGATCTGCATGGCGCGGATGTCTGCACTGAACGACAGGTCCTGGGGCTCACCGATGATGTCAAAGGGGGAATCCGCCAGTCGTTCCGCCAGCGCGTCGACGTCCCGCACGATGAGTTCGGCCGCGTTCCAGCCGTGGGTGGCGAAGGGCACATAGTGTTCGGCGCTGGCCTGGACGACCCGGAAGCGGAAATCCTCCGCCGCCGCCGGCGCCAGTTCCAGCATGGGTCGCCCCGCCACCGCGGCGGCGTCCCACGCCCGGGCCTGCGTCTCTGAAACCTCGGTGCGCGTCACGACCCGGTAACCCAGGTAGGTCTCGTAGAGTTCGCTGACCGCCGCGAGATCCGGGGCCGTGAAAGTCACAGTGGTGATGGGCCCCAGCGGGGCCGGCGTAACGCTCATCCAGGGTGCCTCAAATGATGCCGCGGTCGCGAAGCTCTGTCATGTGCCCGGTGCTCATGCCGAGAATCTCGCCGTAGATTTCTTCATTGTGCTGGCCCAGTTCCGGGCCGGTCATGCGGACCGCGCCTGGTGTTGCGGAGAGTTTCGGTGCGACATTTTGCATGCGTATCTCGCCGAAGACCGGGTGCAGCGTTTTCACGATGGCCTCGCGGGCCCGGAAGTGTTCGTCTTCCAGCATTTCCTGCGCCCGGTAGATCTTGCCCGACGGAATGCCGCTGTCGGCCATCAGCTGCTCCAGCTCCTCTCCGCTCAGGGTGCGGGTCCAGGCGGCGATGAGTTCATCGAGTTCGGCCTGGTGGGCGCCCCGGGCCGAGTGCGTGGCGTAGCGCTCGTCTTCGGCGAGTTCCGGCCGGCCCATGGCCACGGCCAGGCGGCCGAAGACGGTGTCCTGGTTCGCGGCAATCAGGATCATGCCGCCGTCCCGCGTGGGATAGATGTTGGACGGCGCGACGTTCGGCAGAATCGAGCCCTGCCGCTCGCGGACGTAGCCTGCCAGGTCATATTCAGTGACCAGGGATTCCATCATGTTCAGCACGGCTTCGTAGATGGCCGAGTCCACCACCTGCCCCTGGCCGGTACGCTCGCGGTGGTGCAGGGCCATCATGCCGCCGAGGCAGGCGAAGGTTGCTGCCAGGGAGTCGCCGATGCTGATGCCCATGCGGCTGGGCGGGGTCGCCGGATCGCCACACACGTAGCGCAAACCACCCATGGCTTCGCCGACAGCGCCGAAGCCCGCCCGCTTCGAATAGGGGCCGGTCTGGCCGAAGCCGGACACCCGGATCATGATCAAACCCTCGTTCCTGTCGCGCAGCCGCTCGTAGTCCAGGTTCCAGCGTTCCAAGGTGCCGGGCCGGAAGTTCTCCAGCAGGAAATCCGCCTTTGCGACCAGGTCGCGGGCGATGGCCTGACCCTCGGCCTCGCGCAGGTTCAGCGTGATGGATTTCTTGTTGCGCGCCACCACCGGCCACCACAGGGACATGCCGTGGGCTTTTTCCTGGCCCCAGTCCCGCATCGGATCCCCCTGGTTCGGCGGCTCGACCTTGATCACTTCCGCGCCGAAATCGCCCATCAACTGGCCGCAAAAGGGCCCGGCGAGGAGCGTGCCCATTTCGACGAGGCGAAGATCGGACAGGGGGCCGTTGTTAGCGCTTGTTGTTGTGGGCATGTCGGGCAGATTCCTGCTATCGGGTCAGGTGCTGTAAACTACCGGATTTTACCCCGCAACAAGCTTCCCATGGCCAGCAACACGCGCCGCGTTTCCATCATCGAAGTCGGCCCGCGAGACGGGCTGCAGAGCGAGCCGGAAATCCTCTCCACCGAGGTCAAGCTCGAGTACATCCGCAGAGCAATCGATGCCGGAATCCGTCGGCTGGAAGTGACCAGCTTCGTGCACCCGAAACGCGTGCCGCAAATGGCGGATGCGGAAGCGGTAATCGCCGGGTTGCCGAAGCGCGACGACGTGACGTACATCGGCCTGGTCCTGAACCGCAAGGGCTTCGAGCGGGCGCGCGACGCCGGGATCGATGAAATCGGGATGGCAGTTGTTGCCAGCGATACCTACAACCAGCGCAACCAGGGTGCGACCACCGCCGAGTCAATTGCGGTCTGGCTGGATATTTCCCGCGATGCAAGAGCCGCCGGCATACGCGCCAACGTGATGGTGTCGTCAGCCTTCGGTTGTCCTTTTGAAGGCGAGGTGCCGTTGGCCCGCGTGCTGGAGATCGTCGACCAGGTGATGGAGGGCCAGCCGGTGGAGCTGGGGCTGGCGGACAGCATTGGCGTGGGCGTGCCGGACGAAGTGGAAGCCATGCTGCACGCGGTTCGTGAGCGCATCGGTGACACGCCCGTGCGCTGTCATTTTCACAACACCCGCAATACCGGGCTGGCCAACGCCAGGGCGGCGGTCACTGCGGGCGTGACGTCGCTGGACGCGAGTATCGGCGGCATTGGTGGTTGCCCGTTTGCGCCTGCCGCCACGGGGAACATACCCACCGACGACCTGGTTTACATGTTACAGAGAGCTGGCATAGAGACCGGCGTGGAACTCGAAAAAATTATTGAAACAAGTAACTGGCTACAAGAGCAGCTCGGTCGCGATGTGCCGGCGATGCTGCCCAAGGCCGGGATCTTTCCGCAAGTCGCCGAACGCAATCGCGCGGCGCTGTAAGCGGTTACAACGGACCGTTCGTCCACCGGCTTTAGGCCCGGTGTGGCGTGTACGTGAATACAGAACTTAAGGAGCCCGAGGGGACAGTATGAGCTACCGATTAGGTGTTGACGTAGGGGGAACGTTTACCGACCTCCTGCTCGTAGATGAGAAGTCCGGCAACATCCACACGGCGAAGGTGCCGAGTACTCCGCATGATTCTTCCATCGGCGTACTGAACGGCATCGAGCGGGTCTGCAAGAGTGCCAAGATCAACCCGAAAGTCATTACCCACGTGATGCACGGCACGACCGTGGCCACGAACACCATCCTGGAGATGTCCGGGGCGAAGGTGGGCCTGGTAACGACGAAAGGCTACCGGCACGTGCTGCAGATCGCGCGCTCCTTCGTGCCCGGGGGTCTGGGTGGCTGGGTGATCTACAACAAGTCGCTGCCGCTGGCGCCGCTGGCGCTGACCGTGGAAGCCGACGAGCGCGTTGGTGCCGACGGCCAAATGGTGGGCAAGCTCAAGGTCAGTTCCCTGGAGCGGGAACTGCGCCGGCTGAAAAAGAAGGGCATCGAGGCGCTGACCATTTCACTGATCAATTCCTTCGCGAATCCCAAGAACGAGAAAGAAGTGGCGCGCGTGGCGAAGAAAGTCTTTGGGCGCATGCCCGTTTCCCTGTCTTCGGAGGTCGTGCCGGAGATGCAGGAGTACGAGCGCACCATCACAACGGTGGCTAACTCGTACGTGCGGCCCAAAGTAGAAAAATACGTGCGCAACCTGACGCGGGAACTGGGTAAAAAGATGGGGGACGTCAAGCTGCACGTGCTGCGATCCGACGGCGGTCTTGCGTCCGCGAAAGCGGCTGCGTCCCATCCAGTCAATCTTCTCATGAGCGGCCCGGCAGGCGGCGTATCCGGTGCCATCTGGGTGGCTACGCAGGCCGGTTTTCCCAATATCCTGACCTTCGACATGGGGGGCACGTCCACGGACGTCGCCCTCGTGGAAGACGGCAAAGCCCAGTTGCGGCGTGAAACGACTGTCGGTGACGTGGTCGTGCGTGCGTCTTCTGTAGATGTCCGCACGGTCGGCGCCGGAGGCGGTTCCATCGCCCACGTGCCGGAACTGACCGGCGCACTCCGTGTTGGTCCCCAGAGTGCCGGTGCCGCACCCGGGCCTGCGGCCTACGACAAGGGCGGCGACCTGCCCACGGTGACGGATGCAAATGTCGTGCTGGGTTACCTGCCGACGGCCGTACGTCTCGGGGGCGACATGGAAATTCGCAAGGACCTAGCGGTGAAGGCCGTGAAGAAGGTGGCTGATCCCTTGGGTCTTTCCGTCAAGGAAGCGGCGGCCGGCATTATCGATATCGTCAACGAGAACATGTATGGCGCGATGCGCCTCGTGTCCGTTGAAAAGGGTTACGACCCGCGTGATTTTGCACTCATGGGCTTCGGCGGTGCGGGACCGCTGCACGCCAATGCCCTCGGTAAGCTCACCAATGCCTGGCCGGTCATTATTCCGCCGGGACCGGGTGTGCTGTGTGCCTACGGTGACGCCACCACCCGTGTTCGCGACGAGGCTTCCCGGACCCTGATCCAAAAGTTCCACCATACATCGCCTAAGGAACTTGCCGGCGTGTGCAAGAAACTGGCGGCTCAGGCCAGTAAGACGTTGGATGCGGAAGGTGTTCCAAAGAAGGAACGCTCAACGAGTTTCGAAGCCGACATTCGGTATCACGGGCAAGGCCTTTCGCTAACGGTGACCTTTGACGTAGCGGATCTCGAGAAAAAGGGTCTGGACTTGATTGGTGACCAGTTCGACGAAATGCACAAGCAGCTGTTTACCTTCGCACTGCCAGAGGATAAAGAAGTCGTGAATGTCCGAGCGGTTGCGCAAGGGGAGGCCACGCACGTCAGCGCCCAGAGTGTGGGCAGGGGCAGCAAGAGCCCGGCTGCTGCTAAGATCGCAGACATCAAGGTCTTTATCAAAGGCAAGGATCGCAAGGCCGTTCTCTATAACCGCGCCAAACTGAAATCGGGCAATGTTATCGAAGGACCCGCTATCGTCCAGGAGATGGACTCCACGACGCTGATCCTGCCGGATCACGCCGGGACGATAGACGACTACGGCAACATCCTGATTAACCCGCTCTGATTCAAGGGAGCCGAAGACATGCCTGCAAAAATTGTTGAAACCCGGCCCAAGCCCTTCAATCGGGTCAAGATCGATCCCATTACGCTCGACATTATCGAGAATGCGATGCTGAACGCGCGCTGGGAAATGGACGCGGTACTGTTTCGCACCGCGATGTCACCCGGGATCCGCGAACAGGGTGACGCATTTCCGATGATCGCGAACCTGGACGGCAAGATGGTCGTCGGCCAGTTCGGCAGCTTTATCTACGGCTTCAAGGAAGCCTATGACGGGACCATTGAAGAAGGCGACATCTTCTTCATGAACGATCCCTATACCTGTAACGGCGCAGTGAGTCATGCGAACGACTGGCTGCTGTTGCGGCCGATCTTCAAGGACGGGCGGCTGGTGTCCTATGCGGCGCATTTCGGGCACATGACCGATATCGGCGGCAAGGTACCGGGCAGCCTGCCGACGGATGCGCGGCAGATTTTCGAAGAAGGCATCCGCGTGCCGCCGACGAAGATCTTCAAGAACGACGAACTCCAGGAAGACCTGTTCGAAGTCATCCTGCACAACTGCCGCATGCCGCAGTGGAACCGCAGCGACTTCAACGCCATCATCGCCTCCCTGCGCACCGCGGAAAAACGCGTGCTGGAGATGTGCGAGCGCTTCGGCGACGACGTCTACTACTCGGGCCTGGAAGAGCTCCTCGACCGCAACAAGCGGGCCATGCAGAAGCTGATCAAGGACACGATCCCCACGACCAAGCAGTCTTTCGAGGATTACATCTGCGACGACGGCATGGGTATGGGCCCATACAAGATCAAGTGCTCACTGTGGCGGGAGGGCAATAAGGCGGTCTTCGATTTCACGGGCACGGACCCGCAGTCCATCGCTTCGGTGAACTTCCTGCTGAACGAAGAGATGTTCAAGATGTTCTGCGGCGTGTACATGATCATGGTCTTCGACCCGCAGATCATGTTCAACGACGGGTTCTACGACCTGATCGACGTGCACATCCCGGAAGGCACGCTGCTGAAACCGAATTTCCCGGCCGCGCTGTCGTGCCGTACGCACGCGCTGGGGCGGATTTTCGACGTGCTCGGTGCGTTACTCGGCCAGGGTAACCCGGACTTCCTGAACGCGGCGGGCTTCTCGGACAGCCCGCACCTGATGTATTCCGGCCACGACAAGAAGGGCGAGTGGTACCAGTTGTTCCAGATTGGCTTTGGCGGCATCCCGGGGCGGCCCTTCGGCGACGGCCCGGACGGGCACTCGCTGTGGCCGAACTTCACGAATGTGCCGAACGAGTTCCTGGAGGCTTACTTCCCGCTGCGCATCGAGGCCTACGAGACTATCCCGGACTCGGGTGGCGCCGGGCACCATCGCGGCGGTAACGCGATTCACATGTCGTATCGCTTCCTGGAAGACGGTGAGATCTCGATTCACGATGACCGCTGGCTCACCAAGCCGTGGGGCGTGAATGGCGGGACGCCGGGCATGCGCTCGACCAAGCTGCTGGAACGGGCCGACGGCACCAAGGAATTATTGCCGTCGAAGTGCGACAACATCGTGGTGAAAGAAGGCGATCTGCTGCATTTCAACACCTGGGGCGGCGGCGGCTGGGGTGACCCGCTGACGCGCGACCCGGAGAAGGTGTTGTTCGATGTCGAAGCCGGTCTGGTGAGCCATGATGGTGCGAAGCGTTACGGCGTGGCGCTGAAGCGTGACGGCTCCGTCGACGAGAAGAAGACCGCTTCGCTGCGGGCGCGCATGGCCAAGAAGCGCGGCAAGACGCAGGTCTTCGATTTCGGCGGCACGATTCCGGAGCTGAAGAAACGCTGCAAGCGCGAAACCGGTCTTGAGGCGCCGGCGACACCGGTGTTCCAGAGCTGGAACCGCGGTGACGAAGCGGCCAAGCCGAAGCGCAAGGCTGCGGCACGCAAGAAACCGGCAGCGGCGAAGAAACCGGCAGCGGTGAAGAAACCCGCGAAGGCGAAGAAGAAGGCGACGCGAAGCGGCGTGAAGCGGCGTAAAGCCGCCTGAGCCGGCGTCAGTCTTAAGCCCACGGGCCCTGGCCCCGCACAGGCGGGGCCAGGGCTTTTTTCTGGCGGCCAGGGACCTGGCGAACCGGTAGACGTGTCAGGCGGTGCCGGGCGCCGGGCCGGTGGGGATGGACACCAGCACGTCGCGTTGTTCCTGGCTGGAAAAGTCGCGGCTGATCTTCTGAGAAGTGGCCAGCAGCTTGGGCAGGAAGCGCGTTTCGGCATCTGCCAGTTCCACCGCGGTGCTCGCGAAGCGAATCGCAATGGTAGCCAACAGCCGTTCGTCCACCACGATGGGGACTGACAGGCTCAGCTCGTCGGACACGCGCCGCTTGCGCCGGTACACCGCGTAACCCTTCTGGCGGGTTTCGACCAGGGTCTCGTAAATCTTGGTGCGGTTGCGCGCCGGGCGGTCTTCCTCGCGCTTGGACTGCGCCAGCATGTCCAGCAGTGTGTCGCGCTGCTCCTTCGGACAGAAAGCCAGGTAGGCGATACCACTCGCCGAGCCGAGCAACGACACGCGGAAGCCGGGCCCGCGCTTTTCCACGGCCAGCGGGCTCTCGTGATCGGTCGTCTGGCGAATCAGCATGGTGGCGCCTGACAGGGTCGCAATGGCCACCGGCCAGACCAGGTCACGGCACAATTCGTACATGTAGGGGCGGGCAATCTGGGTCACCCAGGCTTCGTCATCGAAACCATCGCTTAGGCCGCGCACCATGATGGTGAGGCGGTAGCGTTCGTCACTCTTCGCGCGATAGGCGTAACCCGCGACACACAGCGTCTCGAGGATGCGATAGGTGGTCGTGCGCGGCAGGTCGATCGCGGCGGCCACTTCCGACACCGTCGCGCCATTGTTTTGATTCAGTACGTGCAGCACTTCCAGCCCACGTAACAGGGCCCGGATCGGGCGTGTCGAGCTCATCCTTGATCGGCTCCTAGCGTGACCAACAAGCGGACAATGGTAGTCAGGCCAGCCCGCAAAGCCAAGTGTCACTTGAGAATTTTGCGTTGCAGGATGCCGGGGGCGGAGGGTGCATTTTGGTCCCGTGCTGGCTACCATGGCGGCCGTTTTGCCCACGCGCGGGGGTACGCCGGATGCCAGAGTCAACCACGCCGGGACGCCAGGATCGGACGGCCACGGTGCTTGGCTGGCTGCTGTTCGTGAGCTTCCTGGCCCTGTTCGTCAACATCGTGACTCTGCCGCGCACGCCGCTGGACCAGCGGGCGCCCCTGCAGATGCTCCACGACAGCATTGGCTTCATCGTGTTCGTGCTGGTGATCGCGCGACTGGTCTGGTGGTTTCGCGGCTCGGCACCCAACCCGCCGGCCGGGTTGCCCGCAGCTTCGTTCAATTTCAATCGTGCCGTCCTGCTGGCGTTGTTACTGACCTTCGCGGCCGAGGCCACGATCGGGCCGTTTTATGCCTGGGCCGAGGGGCGAAACGTCGGCTTCTTCGGTACCTATTTGCCGGTGCTGATGCAGCCGAGCGAGAGCGTGCGCATTCCCACCGGCTATCTGCACAGCGCGCTGGGTTTCTACTACATGATGCTGGTGACCATCTGGCTCGCCTTTGGTGCCTACCAGCATTTTCGTTATCGCGTGGGACTTCGACGCCTGTGGCCCGGCGCCGCTGTCTGAGTCCTCGTCTGCAAGACTTGCCGACCCGGGAGCCGCAATTTTGAGTGCGTCAGTGACTACCCGCCTGTTTCATGCTGTCGTGCTGGCGGCATTTCTCGGGCTCGCTTTGTATTTCCCCTATTGGTGGTTCGGTGTCGTGCCCTTTGCGAGCGACAATGAAGTGAGCCAGGTTGAGATCGACCGGCTGCTGGCGGGCAAGAACCTGCCGGACTTCTACGCGGAGGAATTGCCCCCGCTTGCCGAGGCGGAGCTGGCGGCGCAAAAAGAAGCCTTCACCTGGTGCCGGTTCTGCCACACGCTGGAAGCGGGCGGCGAGAACCGCGTGGGCCCGAACCTGCATCGTATCTTCGGCCAGCCGGCCGGGGTCGTCGACAACTTTGCGTACTCAGATGAATTCCTGGAAGCGCGGGCAAACGGCCTCGTCTGGACGCCGGAGACCATGGCGGCCTTTATCGCCGATCCGGCTGCCGTCGTGCCCGGCAACCGAATGCGCTACCCACCGATGGTAGGCTACGAGACCAACCTGGAACGCGAGCGTCGGATGCTGGAGTACCTGCTGCGCATGACTCGCTGACCGGTGCCCAGCCGGCCGGCTAAGCGCTGGCGCTTCCATGCTGGTACACGTGCACGTCGCGTTGCGGGTACGGGATCGCGATGCCTTCCTGGTCGAAGCGCTTCTTGATCTGCTCTGTCAGATCGAAGTACACGCCCCAGTAGTCCGCCGCATTGACCCACGGCCGCACGACGAAGTTCACGCTGCTGTCGGCCAGCTCCGACACCGCGATGGTCGGCGCCGGGTCCTGCAGCACCCGCTCGTCACCGGTCACCATCTCCTTCAGTACCCGGTGCACTTTGTCGAGGTCATCGTCGTAGCCGCAGCCGGCCACCAGGTCAACGCGTCGAGTGTCCTTTGCCGAGTAGTTGACGATCTCCGCAGCCATGATCTGGCTGTTCGGTACGATGATCTTCTTGTTGTCCGGAGATTTGAGCACCGTGGTGAAGATCTGCACTTCCTCCACAGTGCCGGACACACCGCCAGCCTCGATGTAGTCACCGACCTTGTAGGGTCGGAAGGCAACGATCAGCACGCCAGCGGCAAAATTCGACAAAGAGCCCTGCAGGGCCAGGCCGACGGCCAGGCCGGCGGCACCGAGCACGGCCAGCAGCGACGTGGTCTGGATGCCCAGTTGGTTGATCGTGGCAATCACGACCACGACCATCAGCACCGCGTAAAGCAGGTTGCACAGGAAGCGCTCCAGCGTGTCCTCCATGTCCGTGCGGGCCATGATCTTGCGGACCGCGTTCGTGACCAGCTTCGCGGCCAGGCGGCCGAAAAAGAAAATCAGCAGAGCCAGGACAACATTGATCCCGAACTGCTCCAGCAGCTCGAAACTGATGCCGGATAGATCGATAGGCATGGTTAGACCCCTTGGTATCGCCTTGTTATTCTGCTTCTCCCCTGGAAGCGTGGGCAGATTCTGCTGCAGCCGCAACGGGGACGCAATAACAGCAATAAACACCGGGCCCATGGCCTGGTGGAGGCCAGGCAATGCGATATCTGCAACTTGGACACAGCGGTCTCAAAGTGGCCGAACTCTGTCTCGGGACCATGACCTTCGGCGAGGAACTCGGGATTGGTGCCGACGAGGGGGAGTGCAGAAAAGTCTTCGATGCCTACGTGGAGGCCGGCGGGAACTGCTTCGATACCGCCAACATCTACAACCGGGGTACCAGCGAGCGGATGCTTGGCAAGTTCGTTGGCGAGGACCGTGATCGTTACGTCGTTGCCACCAAGTACACGCTCAGCACCCGCCCCGATGATCCTAATGCGGGTGGCAGTCATCGCAAGAACCTGGTCTGTTCCCTGGAAGACAGTTTGCGGCGACTGGATACCGACTACGTGGACCTGTACTGGATCCATGGCTGGGATCGCCGGACACCGGTCGGGGAGGTGATGCGCGCGCTGGACGACCAGGTTCGCCTGGGCAAAGTGCTGCATATTGGCGTCAGTAATGCGCCGGCCTGGTGGGTAGCGACTGCGAACACGCTGGCTGCGGAACGCGGCCTGACCACGTTCACGGCCTTGCAACTGCACTACAACCTGCTGGAGCGATCGATCGAGGCCGATTTCCCGGCGCTCGCTGCCAGTCAACACATGGCCATCACCTCGTGGAGCCCGCTGGCAGGCGGGCTGCTGACCGGCAAATTCGACCCGGGTAGTGACCCGACGGGGCGCGCAGGCGCACGGCTGGCCGAAAGCCCGATGCGCGCGCGCACGATGACCGACGTGAACCAGGAGGCAGCGGCGGGGCTCAGTGAAATTGCGGGTGGACTCGGCTACAGCCCGGCCCAGGTTGCCCTGGCCTGGCAGTTGCGGCACAGGGAGGCACCAGTGATCCCGATTATCGGTGCACGGAAACTGGCGCAGCTCGAGGAGAATCTGGGCGCCACGGCACTGACCCTGGAGTCTGACACCGTCGAGCGCCTGAACGCGTTGAAGCCGCCGCCTCCGACCTACCCAAAGAGCCTGCTCGACGGCGAGTTCTTCCGGGTCATGATGTGGGGTCAGCACGAGGCTGACCTGGCGGGCACGGGTTGATGCGGTCGCACGTGCCCACCGTACTGATTACCGGCGCGAACCGCGGTATCGGCCTTGAGCATGCCCGGGCATATGCCGCGCAGGGCTGGCGCGTGCTCGCCTGTGCCCGCGACCCGGCGCGGTCCCAGGCCCTCGTTGAACTCCAGCGGTCTTATCCGGAACAAATCGAGCCAATGGCGCTGGATGTCACGGATCATGCGGCAGTCGACGCACTCGCATCTGAACTCAACGACGAGACCATCGACGTACTGCTGAACAATGCCGGGACCTTCGGTCCCCAGGGCTTTCCTGACGGTATGGCCTACCAGGGTCTCGAACAAATGGACTACGAAATCTGGCGGCAGATTCTCGAAGTCAATTTGCTGTCGCCGTTCAAGGTGGCGGTGGCCTTCCACGACCATCTGGCCCGTGCAGAACGTCCGCTGCTGGTGATGATGACCAGTGACCTGGGATCTATCGCGCAAAACACGCAGGGCAAGTCCTATGCCTACCGCACCAGCAAAGCGGGGCTAAACATGGTCACGCGCGGCATTGCCCAGGAATGGCCGGACATTATCGTGATTGCGATGGCGCCCGGCTGGTGCAAGACCGACCTCGGTGGCGACATTGCGCACATCGAGACCAAAGACAGCGTGCGCGAACAACAGCGGACATTCGCACGCGTGACGCTGGAGGAGTCGGGTCGGGTACTCGACCGCTTTGGTGCCGTCGTAGCCTGGTAAACACTATGGCTTGACGGGAGTCAGTCGCATAGCAGGATAATGGCCTTACCTGATACCGCCTGACTGGCCGCTTCCGACCCAAAGGGGACCCTTGCGACG
Source organism: Chromatiales bacterium (assembly GCA_020351875.1). GTDB lineage: Bacteria > Pseudomonadota > Gammaproteobacteria > Steroidobacterales > J054. Next base: position 1,547,797 of record CP070671.1, read on the forward strand.
CAGCGGACAGGAGTTGAAACCTGACAGCTTGGATGCTAAGTGGCTGCCTGATTGGTGGGCACTATCCGAAGGCGGCGTCGGTCAGGATGTCTCGCACGATGAGGGTTCCCAGTTCTACCAGCAGAACCTTACCCGCCACGACAACTCGGTCGTAGCCTGTCGGTGGTTCGGGCAGCTTCCGTTGCAAGTCATAGGGTAGCGTCCGCTTCGCGATTCCAGGGGGAAGGGGTTTGCCCCGCTTCAGGTTCTTGGCAATACCCGGTGGGAGTCCCTTGTGTTTACCGTTCTTAGTACCGCTATATCCATTAGCCTCGTAGTATGCGCGGATGATCTTTATCTCATTTTCCGTGAAGACTACTTCCACGCCAACGGTACCTGCCACGGGTGTTGGCTCCCGAGGCGGATAGTTACCGTTAGATGCTGAATCGATGCTGCTGCAGCCCCACAGCAGGGAGATTAACGACAGTAAGAAGACACGCATGGTTGGCCCAAATTTGCGACAGCACCAGCACTGTAAATCCCACCGCCGGTTAGCGAACGAGATATTGGTCACATTTCAGCGTGAGGCCGTGATGTCCGCTCGTACCTCCAAGTGGACGTCCAGCGCCTATCCGGGCTTAATCCCCGCTTGGATCCCAGCTATCGAACCGGAACCCCTTTGGTAATTGTGTACCGATGCTTGCGCAGCCAAGACTGCATGGAACGGGCGCTGGTTCTCGCCGCCATGGGTATCGATTACTTCGTGCAGCGCACTTGGTGGGGCTGGTGCCTGCTGGTTGAGGAGGGCGCTGAGAACGAGGCTCGTTTGCAGCTTGCGCTCTATGAGCAAGAGCAGCACGCGCCGCCCAGCTTGCCTGATACGGCAACAACACGGGGCGGTATCGAGCTGGGCGTCTTCGCTTATTTCACTGTCCTAATGTCCATGTTCTACCTACAGGGCAATTATGGTTTCGGCATCGACTGGACTTCCGCAGGCCGTGTGCATGTTGCTGCGATTCAAGATGGCGAATACTGGCGCACAATAACGGCGCTGACACTGCACCGAAACTTTTGGCATCTATTAGGCAATCTGGCATTTGGCGCCATATTCGGCGTCATGCTCTCGCGCCAGCTAGGCCCAGGGTTGGCATGGCTCGCAATCCTCGTGGCGGGCGCTTGTGGTAACGGGATTAACGTCCTGATACAGCGCCCTGAACATATGTCCATTGGTACCTCGACCGCGGTATTCGCTGCGCTGGGTTTGTTGGCGGCGTGTTCATTCATTTTCGGCCGCATTTACCGGGACACCTGGGCGCGCCGCTGGGCACCCATCGTTGGTGGTCTCTGGGTGCTCGCCTGGCTTGGGACCGGCGATGCGCAGACGGATGTCGTTGCCCATCTTACTGGCTTTATCGCCGGCCTAATTCTGGGAACTTTGCTGGGCTGGGCCTCGAGACTGCGGAGAGGCGGCCCTGTTATGCAATGGGCTGCTGGTTTGATCGTTTTCCTCGGCGTTGCTGGTTGTTGGGGCTGGGCGATATTAAACCGCACGCCGATCTAACGTTTGCTTTTGGCCGCAAGCGTACATTCAGAGACTTCGCAAATGGGTTCAGGCATCCCAGGCGGGAGCGAACGCTGTGATCAGGCACTTTGCCTGCGGATCGGCTTCTAGCTCGAACTGAACGCTGCCCATATCGCCCCGCCAAGCCCGCCGAGCAACATGATCGTGGTGGGTAATACGGTGAGCCCGAAGCCGGGGCCGCGCTTCGCGGGATCTGCGATGTAGGCACGAAAGTAGACAACGCGGCCAACGATGAACACGAGCCCGAGTACCGCGGCTGTCGGTGCGTTTACGTAGTACGCGAAGAGCAATATGGCGGGAATGAATTGCACCAGCTGCTCCATCGTGTTGTAGTGCACCCGGTAGTAGCGCTCGAAGATCTCGTGTCCGGTGATGGCTGGCGCGGGGATCTCGTACTGAATCCGCGCGCGACCAACCAGGATCCCGTAGACCATGAACTGGATGAGCGCGAGCGCAATGACTGCGTGAACGAATGCCATTAATTGTCTCCGTGGATGCGGGTTGCCATGACGGCGGATCCCGGGGCCGGCCGGGGGTGCCCGCAGCTGTCAGAACAATACCGTGGTCGCCTTGGTCTTCAGATAGGGCTCGAGGCCTTCCATGCCGAATTCCCGGCCCCAGCCAGACTGCTTGTTGCCACCGAAGGGTATCGCCGGATCTACCGCTGCGTGGCAGTTGATGCTGACCTGGCCCGAGTCGATCAGGGCCGCCATCTTGTGCGCGACGGAAATATCCCTGGTCCACACGCTACCGGACAGGCCGTAATCGGTGTCGTTGGCTTCTGCCGCAATGTCTTCGAGGCTGTCGGAGTCGCTGAAGGCCTGCACACACAGCACCGGGCCGAAGATTTCCTCGCGGGCGATCTTCATGTCCATCTTGGTGCGCGCGAACACCGTGGGCTGCAGGAAGAAACCCTTGCCGGGCAGCGCTTCACCGCCGCACCGCAGTTCCGCGTCCGTTTGCTTGCCGGCCTCGATATAACTCAGGACCCGCTCGCGTTGCTGGCCGGAGATCAGTGGCCCGAGCATCGACGCCGGGTCCAGGCCTGGCCCGGGCTGCATCGCGCCCGCCATCTGGCAGATGCCGTCTACGATCGGTTCGAACACGTCTTCGTGCACGAACAGGCGCGTGCTCGCCATGCAGTTCTGGCCCTGCAGGAAGAACGCGCCCCGCACGGCGCCGGGTATCACGCTTTCCAGGTTGGCATCGGGGAACACAACGAACGGTGACTTGCCACCCAGCTCCAGCGTGACTTTCTTCAGGTTGCCGGCGGATGCACGAATAATCTCCTTGCCAACGGCAGTGGAACCCGTGAAGGAAATCTTGTTGACGCCGGGGTGTTCGGCCAGCGCAGCGCCGGCAGTCTGCCCATAACCCGGCACGACGTTGACCACGCCGGCCGGGATGCCGGCCTTTTCGGCCAGTTCGCCAAGGAGCAGTGCCGTGAGCGGTGTCAGCTCTGCGGGTTTCAGGACGATCGTGCAGCCCGTTGCCAGGGCCGGCGCGAGCTTCAGGATTGCCATCGCGAGCGGTGCGTTCCAGGGAATGATTGCGCCGACCACGCCCACCGGCTCGCGCTTCGTATACGTCAGTGTTTCCCCGTTACGCGCGTCCATCGGCGACACCGGGATGGTCATGCCGTGAATCTTCGTGACCCAGCCGGCGTAGTAGCGCAGGAACTCGGCGCCAAACTTCATAATTGTGTATTCGGAGATCATCCGGGGCATGCCGTTTTCCAGCACCTCGACCTCGGCGATCAGCGGCAGGTTGCGCTCGATTTCATCCGCGTAGTTCAACATCAGCCTGGCGCGTTCGTAGGCTGTCATCGTGGACCAGTCACCCTTGAAGGCGGCCCGTGCAGCTGCTACGGCGCGATCGATGTCTTCGGGGCCGGCCCCGGCCACGGTGGCAATCTGCGCTTCCGTGGCGGGATCGTAGACCGCGATACTCTCGCCAGAGCTGGCCGGGACCCGCTCGCCGCCGATCAGCAGGTCATGCTGACGCGCGAGGTAGGCCTGCGTATCGGGGGACGGGCTGAAACTCTCGGGGGCCGCGCTCATGTTGGTTCCTCGCGCTCAAAAGGGTCAGAATATCGCCCCGTCAGAGGGGCGATCAAGGCGGGAGCGCCTGCAGGCCACGTGTAGGTGGCAGGTAATCCCATGCCAGCTGGCCGGACTCGTCCCGGGCCCCGATAACCGTCTTGACCGAGGACTCACCGATGACCCGGATTGCGCCGTTGCCCCCCGACCAGGTCCCGACGGAAGTCCGCCCAGTGCTCGAATTTGCCGAGCAGACCATGGGCTTCACGCCGAATGACGTGCTGACGATGGCCCACTGGCCGGAACTGCTGCAGGCCATGCTGCCGATGGTGGGGGTGATATTTTCGCCCGGCGCCGCGACGATGGAGCTGAAACGCTTGGTGGCGACCATTGCGAGTGCCGCGGCCGGTTGCCAGTATTGCGTGGCGCACAACGCGCTCGGTCTGCAACAGGAAGGTGTCGCGGCCGACAAGCAGGCAGCGATCTGGCAATTCGATACGCATGCAGCGTTCTCGGAGGCCGAGCGTGCCGCCCTGAATTACGCGCGCGGTGCCGCGCAAACGCCGTCCGCGGTCACGGACGTCGACTTCGACCGATTGAAGGCGCACTTCAACGATCAGCAAATTCTCGAACTGACCGCGGTGATCGCATTATTCGGTTTCCTGAACCGCTGGAATGCGAGCCTCGGCACGACGCTGGAAACGCTGCCCCTGGAATTTGCTGAAGACCGGCTCAGTGGAACGGGCTGGTCACCGGGCGTTCACCGCCCCGGCGCCGGCGAGCCCTGAAGTCCGGTATGGCGTTAAGCGACAACGGTGCGCAGTCCGGCGCCTGGCCCAACGCGCCGGAGTGCCTGGCGTGATGCTGGGTGTGCGCTGGCAAATCGCGATCCTGCTGTGCCTGATCACCACGGTGAACTACGTCGACCGCCAGGCCTTCGCGGTCGCGGCGCCGGTGATCACCGCCGAGTTCGCCATCGACAACACGCAGTTCGGCCTGATCGTGTCCGGCTTCCTGTTCGCGTATGCACTGGGGCACCTGTTCGCCGGCCCGGTGATCGACCGCCTGGGGACGAAGCGTGCCTTCAGCATCGCGGTGGTCGCGTGGAGCCTGGCCGGCATGCTGTGCGCCGCGGGCCGCGGCTTCTGGAGTTTCTTTGGTCTGCGTGCCTTGCTGGGCGTGGCCGAGGCGGCGAATTTTCCGGCTGCCCTGAAGTCCGTGGCCGAATGGTTCCCGGCCCGGGAACGCAGTTTCGCGACCGGCATCGTCGCACTGGGGCCGGGGCTGGGCGCGCTGATTTCGCCACCGTTGCTGGGTTACCTGATCATCACTTTCGGCTGGCAGTGGGCGTTCATCGTGCCCGGTGCCGCCGGCTTCCTGTGGTTGTGGATCTGGCAGCGTTTCTACCACCGCCCGGAAAATCACCCGCGCCTGGGCGACGACGAGCGGGCCCTGATCCGCGCCGGCCAGGACCCGGTGCAGCCCGGCGACGGTGGCCCGCGGCGCACCATCCTGGAACTGCTGCAGCGGCGGGCAATGTGGGGCCTGATGCTGAGCCGTTTCGTGAACGACGGCGGCTTCTATTTCTATATCTCGTGGTTGCCGCTGTACCTGGCGCAGGCCCGCGGTTTCGACCTGAAGCAGATCGCGATCTTTGCCTGGATCCCGTTCCTGGCTGCTGACCTCGGCAGCCTGGCGGGCGGGTGGCTCGGCACGCGCCTGATCAACGGGGGCATGAGCCTGGACCGGTCGCGCAAGTTCATGATCTGGGGCGGTGCGCTGCTGGTGCTGATGACCTTGCCGGCGGTAGGCGTCGACTCGCCCTACCTGGCGCTCGCGCTGATAGCACTGGCGATGTTCGCCATCCAGGCCAAGGCCGCCAACCTGTTCGCGCTGCCCGCCGACCTGTTTCCGGCGCGGGAAGTCGGCACCACCTGGGGCCTGTTCGGCGCGGTGGGGGCTTTCGGCGGCATGGCCTTCAATGCGGCGGCGGGCTGGGTGACGGACGTGGCGGGCTTTGCCCCGGTGTTCGTCGCCGTTGGGGCCACGCAGCTCCTGTCTGCGGTGTTCGTGAGCGTGTTGATACCGCGCGTCGAGATGCAGAAAAATAGTTTTTAGAGACATGATGTTAGGAACGTTTTCTAAACTCGTTTATGACTGACGAAGCGGACCTTGCCGGGCCCGGCTGGGCGCGGCGCTGGCTACAGACCTGCGGCCGGGTGGAGCGCGCGGTGACCTTCAGCGCATTCCTGCTGATGGTTGCCGTGGTCTTTGCCGACGTGGCTGCGCGGGAGCTCAGCGGCACCGGGCTGCACTGGGCGCGCCAGGTTGGGGTGTACGCGAACCTGGTCGTCGTGATGTTTGGCATCGGGCTGGCATCGGCTGACGGCGCCCACCTGCGCCCGCGTTTTGCCGACGGCTGGCTCCCGGCAGCATGGGAGCCGTGGTTGACTCGCGTCAGCGAATGGCTGATGGCGCTGTTCTGCGTTGGGTTCGCCATCGTCGCCGGCGGCGTGGTGGCCGACAGCTACGCGATGGGTGAGCGCTCGGCGGTGCTGCGCGTCGTTGTGTGGCCCATGCAGGCCGTGATCCCGGTCGCCTTCAGTCTGGCAGCGGCACGGCACGCGCTGTTCGGCTTTTTTCCGGCCTTGCGCCCGGCGGACGACAAGTCGACAGCGGAGCGGGGCGCCTGAACATGCTGGCCACCCTGGGCCTGGTCGCCACGGTGCTCGTGCTGCTGGCGCTGCGCCAGAACCTGCTCGTGATCCTGGGCGTCGTGACCGCCTACGCCTACGTCGTTTTCGGCGACGGGATGCTCGGCAACATCGTGGTCGATGCGTGGGATGCGGCTAACCGGGAAGTGCTGCTGTCGATCCCGCTGTACATCCTGGCAGGCAACATCATGTCGCGCGGGGCCATGGCACCGCGGCTGATTCGCCTGATGCGCGCGGTCAGCGCACCGGTGCCGGGTGGGCTGGCCATCGCCACGGTGCTGTCGTGCGCGATCTTTGCGGCTGTGTCGGGCTCCGGCACCGTGACCCTGCTCGCGGTCGGCAGCGTGATGTACCCGGCGCTGCTGGAGGCCGGGTACAGCCGGAGTTTCTCACTCGGCGCGCTGTGCGCAGCCGGGACACTCGGCATTATCGTGCCGCCCAGCATCCCGCTGATTCTCTATGGCGTGATGACCCAGACCTCCGTCGCAGACCTGTTCCTGGCTGGCGTCGGGCCCGCACTGCTGCTCACCGCGCTGATGATTACCTATGCCATCGTCGCGAACCGCCGGTTCCGCGCCGGAGCCTTCAATGGCGCGGAGGTCTGGCGGGCCTTCCGCCAGGGCGTCTGGGCCCTGTTCATGCCGCTGCTGATTCTCGGCGGCATCTACAGCGGTTACTTCACCGCCACCGAGTCGGCGGCGGTGGCCGTGGTCTACGCGTTGTTTGTCGAAACCGTGATCTACCGGGAGATGGGTCTGCGCGAACTGTACGACGTGGTGGGCCAGACGACGAAGCTGCTCGGTTCCCTGTTTCCGGTGTTGATGATTGCGCTGAGCCTGAACGTGTTCCTGACCTACCAGCAGGTGCCGGAAATGCTGGTGGCCGCCATGAGCGGACGCATGGACAGCCCGGTGGCCTTCCTGCTGGGCATCAACCTGTTCCTGCTGGTGCTCGGCTGCGTGATGGACATCGGCTCGGCAATCCTGATCCTGGCGCCGATCCTGCAGCCGCTCGCGGCAGCCCAGGGCATCGACCCGGTGCACTTCGGCATCATCATGGTCGTGAACCTGGAGATCGGCTACCTGACGCCACCACTGGGCCTGAACCTGATCGTCGCGATGACCGCCTTTCGCGAGAGTTTCTGGACCATCTGCCGCGCGGTCGTGCCGTTCCTGTGCCTGATGCTGGCAGGCCTCGTGACCGTGAGCCTGTGGCCCGGGCTGTCGCTGGCGCTGCTCCGCTGAGCCACGCACCATGTACAATACCGCGCGGTTCGGCGTTCCCGCCGAACCCCGCGGTGAAAACGAAAACGAAGGAGATCGCAATGACTATTCAGGCCGGAGACCGCATGCCCGAGGGCAGTTTTGCCACGATGACCGCCGATGGGCCGGGCAGCATTTCGACGGAGGAACTCTTCGGCGGCAACAAGGTCGTGCTGTTTTCGGTCCCCGGTGCCTTCACGCCGACCTGTTCGAAGAGCCACCTGCCGGGCTTTGTCCAGCAAGCTGCCGCGCTGAAGGAAAAGGGCGTGGACACCATCGCGTGCATGAGCGTGAACGACGTCTTCGTGATGGATGCGTGGGGCCGCGACCAGGGCGTTGGGGGCGATGTGCTGATGCTCGCGGACGGTAACGGCACTTACGCCGAGGCGCTGGGCCTGACCCTGGACGCCAGTGGTTTCGGTATGGGCACACGCGGCCAGCGGTTTGCAATCATCGTCGAAGACGGCGTGGCGAGCCAGGTCCACGTGGAAGGTCCGGGAGAATTCAAGGTCAGTTCCGCAGAAGCGGTGCTCGCTGCCCTGTAACCGGCGGCGCCTGCCAAACAACGACAACAATCATCGGAGGGGCCCATGTCCCTGTATGACTGGCTGATCATCTTTCACCTGTTGCTGTTCGTGTACTGGCTGGGCGGGGACATGGGGGTGTTCTACTCCAGCGGCATGGTCATCGACCCGAAGCTGTCGAACTCGGCGCGGGTGACGGCCGCGAAGATCATGATCGATCTCGACTTCGTACCGCGCATCTGCATGACACTGATGCTGACGGTCGGGGGACTGTTGAGTTCCTACAACGGAATCGAGCATCCGCAGTGGCAGACCATCGGCTTCATCCTGCTCGGCCCCGGCTGGTTATCCATGGTGCTCTACCTGCATTTCGCACACGGGACGCCGCTGTCACAAATCGTCACGAAGGTCGACTTCTGGTTCCGCTGGTTCATCGTGGGATACCTGTTGTGGTCGGTGGGTTACTCCTTCGCGTTCACCGACAAGCTTGCGAATGCGCCGTGGGTCGGCACGAAGTTGCTGGTATTCGCCGCCATGGTGTTTTGTGGCTTGATGATTCGCGTCTACATCCCCGGATATATCCAGGGGATCATGGCGCTGCGCAAGGACATCGATCAGCCACGGCTGAGCGACGAGATGAATGCGACCATGGCGAAAAGTCTCGGCCAATGCCGCCCGTTCGTGCTGGCCATCTGGGCGGGCCTGTTCCTGGAGTGCTGGCTCGGGGTCGCGAAACCGGGCAACAAGGTACCGGTCAGCGAAGTGCTGGGTGCGGCGTCACCCTTCGCCGGCTTCTGAAGCCGCGGCACCCCGGACCATCCAGCCACTGATGGCCGTCAGCGTGGCGCCCGCGGCCATCAACAGCGCAATGGGTGTGAAATTGCCGGTGTAGATCACGCCGGACAGGATCGCAAACGCACCGCTCAGCACCAGGCCCAGCGCGCTCGACAGGCCGGAACTCGTGCCGGCAATCTCCGGCCGGAAACTCACCGCGCCGGCCATGGAACCGGGGATCACCAGGCCACTGGCGGCGGTCAATAAGGCCAGCAGGCTCGCCAGAGGCACCAGGCTGATGCCCACCGTCAACGCCAGGGCCAGGAGTCCCCAGCCCGCGACGCACGTGAAAAACATGCCCACGTAAATCGTGCGGTTCATGCCCATCTGGCGCGTCAGCCGGCCGGCCGCGCTGGCGCCCAGGATGTAAGCGAAGGCCATGCCGCCCCAGACCAGGCCAAAGGTCTGCTGGCCGAGACCCAGATCGCGTTCGAATACCGTGGCGCCCACCGCGAGAAACGTGAAAAAGCCACCCTGCACGAAGCCGAACATCAGCGTGTAGCCCATGAAGACCCGCGAGCCCAGCAAGTGCCGGTAGTCGCGCAGCGTACTTTGCAGGTTGACTGCCGGTGTTTGCCCGGCACGCCGGGTTTCGGGCAGGCGCCACCACACCGCCAGCAGCACGACGACGCCGAGCAAGGCACTGGCAACGAACACGGATTGTGGTCCGGCAGTGCCGCCGAGAACGCCACCGACCACCGGTGCAATGACGGGTGCAATACCCATCGCGGCCGCAATGATCGCCAGAGCCGCCGCAGTACCTTCTTCGTCATGGGTGTCGCGAACGACTGCGCGGCTGGCAACCGTGCCGACGCTGACCCCGACGGCCTGCAGGAAACGCAGTGCGATCAGCCAGTCGATGTCGCGGATGGCCGCGCAGCCGAGACTCGCGGCCACGAACAGCAGGAAGCCGCCCAGTAGCACGGGACGGCGCCCGAGCCGGTCGCACAGCAGCCCGCTGAACGGCTGGGCGGCGCCCAGGCCGAACAGGTAGGCGGAAATCAGGAACTGGGTTTCGGCCGAACCGATGCCGTAGCGCCGGCCAACTTCGCTCAGCGTCGGCACGACCACTACCATACCGAAAGGTGACAGGGCGCTGGCCAGGCTCAGCAACGGGATCAGCGCGCGGGGCGCGGTCGCGGCCTTGAACTGCATCGTCAGGGCCGTGCGGGGGTTGTCAGTCGCCCAGCGCGCGCTCGAGTGCGGGGATGATCTCGAACAGGTCGCCCACCAGGCCGATGTCGGCCACCTCGAAAATGGGCGCGTCGGCATCCTTGTTCACCGCGACGATGGTGCCCGCGTCCTTGATGCCGGTCAGGTGCTGAATGGCACCGGAAATGCCAAAGGCCATGTAGAGATCCGGCGCAATGATCTTGCCCGTCTGGCCCACCTGCATGTCGTTCGGCACGTAACCGGCATCGACGGCGGCGCGCGATGCACCGACGCCGGCGCCAAGCCGATCGGCGAGATTGAAGATCACCTTGAAGTTATCTTCACTGCCAACGCCCCGGCCGCCGGACACCACGCGGCGTGCGGTCTGCAGGTCGGGACGATCGCCGCTGCCGGACTGCAGTTCCACGTAGCGAGTGTGCGTGGGTAATTCGGCATCCACGCTGGCGCTTTCAATCGGCGCCGCGCTGCCGGATTCGCCGGCCGCCCGGTAGGAGGCCACGCGCACCGTGGCAAAAATCTTCGCGTTATCCGGCGCAGTGACCGTAATGATCGCGTTACCGGCATAGATGGGTCGCTGGAAGCGCTGCGGGTTTTCCACTGCCATGATGTCGCTGATCTGTCCGACACCCGCCAGCGCTGCAGCACGGGGCAGCACATCTTTGCCAAAGGTGGTCGACGGGCCCAGCACGTAGTCGTAGTCGGCGCCGAGGGTTGCCAGTTGCGGGGCGATGATCGCTGCCAGCGGGCTTGAGTTCTCCGCGCGCTCCACGGTAATGACGCGGCTCACATGTTCCAGGCCGGCCGCGGCACCCGCGGCGCCGGACGCATCGGCCGCGAACACGACGACGTCAATCGCGTCGGCGCCCAGCTCGGCGGCACAGCTCACGCACTTTGCCGTGCTGGGGTTCAGGCCGGCCTGATCATGCTCGGCAAGAATCAGTACTTTGCTCATTCGTTGTCTTCCTGTGTCCCGGTTGCCCGCTCAGCCGAGCAGGCCCTTGTCGCGCATCGCGCTCACGAGCGCCTCGACGCTGTCAACCATGATGCCCTTCGCACGGGTCGGCGGGGGTTCATAGGTCTCGACCTGCACACCCGGCGTGACGTCGACCTGGAGGTCCGCAATGGCCAGCGTTTCGAGGGGTTTTTTCTTGGCCTTCATGATGTCGGGCAGTTTGACGTAGCGGGGTTCGTTCAGGCGCAGATCCGTGGTGATCACGGCCGGGAGTTCCACGTCGATAACTTCCAGGCCCGCGTCGACCTCGCGGGTGACCGTGGCGCGACCATCGGCCAGCTCCAGCTTCGACGCGAACGTCGCCTGCGGCCGGTTCCAGAGCGCGGCCAGCATCTGGCCGGTCTGGTTGCAGTCGTCGTCAATGGCCTGCTTGCCGAGAATCACCAGGTCGGTACCCTCGCGCTCGATGAGCTTCAGCATGACCCGCGCGGCGGCGAGGGGCTCGACCGCGGCTTCGGCCGTCACCAGGATCGCCCGGTCGGCCCCCATCGCGAGGCCGGTGCGGAGCTGTTGCTGGCAGTCCTCCGGTCCGATGGACAGCGCGATGACTTCTTCCGCGTCGCCGCGCTCGCGAATACGCAACGCTTCTTCCAGCGCAATCTCGTCGAAGGGATTGATGCTCATCTTTACGCCGTCAGTGACGACACCGGAGCCGTCGGGTTTCACGCGGATGCGAACGTTGTAGTCCACCACGCGCTTCAGGCACACGAGTATCTTCATCTGGGACTCCGGAAGGGGGGGCGTATCCAAAACGTGATATTGTCGGTCAAGCCCGGAGTCGCTGACAAGTTGACTCCCTTGTTGCTGAATAACGCGTGACATGGCGATGACGCTGATCAGCCCCCAGGCGCTTCTCCCCCGGATTGACGATGACGATTGCGTGGTCGTTGATTGCCGTTTCGACCTGGCGGATCCGGATGCGGGCCGCGCGGCTTGGTTGGCGGGCCACATACCCGGGGCACATTGCGCTCACCTGGACGATGACCTGGCCGGGCCCGTGGGTGACAGCGGCGGCCGCCACCCGTTGCCGGACCTGGCAGCATTCGAGCAGCGCTTGGCGGACTGGGGTATCCGCGAGGACAGCCTGGTGGTGGCCTACGATGACGCCGGCGGCGCGATCGCCGGCAGACTCTGGTGGCTGTTGCGGGACTGCGGTCACGAGCGCGTGGCGCTGCTCGACGGCGGGTTTCGTGCCTGGCAGGCAGCCGGGTTGCCGGTCGAGACGCACACCCCCGAGACCGGTGCCGCCCCGGTCAGGCAACTGGTCACGGGGCAAATGCCGACACTGGACGCTGCGGCGGTTGCCCGCGTTTTGCGCGACGGCGCCATGGTGCTCATCGACGTGCGGGCACCCGCGCGTTTTGCCGGCGCCGAAGAACCGCTGGACAAGCAGGCGGGTCACGTGCCCGGGGCTTTGAACCTGCCGCTGACGGGCAACGTCGATGCCGACGGCCGCTTCCTGAGCCGGGCAGCACTCGGCCAACGCTTTCGCGAGCTGCTCGGCGGGCGCGCACCGGCAGACGCGGTGATCATGTGCGGGTCCGGCGTGTCGGCCTGCCAGACCCTGCTGGCCATGGAGCATGCCGGTTTGCCCGGCGCATCGCTCTACACGGGTTCATGGTCCGACTGGATCAGCGATCCGGCGCGTCCGATCGCCAGGCTCTGACGCATGGTTGCGTGCCGCAAGGCCCGCATCGCAGGCCTGTTGCTGACCGGCATGTTGTGCGCATGCGCCGGGCAGGATGACCGCGACAGCCAGCCACGCGCCACGCCGGAACTGTCCGGGCAACAGGCCTGTTTCTATCGCCGGCAGGCGCAGGATTTCCAGGTACTGGACCGGACGTCACTGGTGGTCTTTGCGCCGAACCGACGCAACGCGTACCTGGTGCAGGTGAGCCCGCCGTCCAACGACCTGCGCTTCGTCGATGCGCTGGCCTTCGAGTCGCGATCCAACCAGGTCTGCGGGCGGGCCGGAGACGCCTTGCTGCTGGGTGCCGGCACGCTGCGGCGGCTCAGCGTGGTGGATGTCCGGCGCCTGGAACCGGGGCAACTGGACACGGTGCTGGCCAGCTACGGCAAGGGCGACGAGCCAACCCCGATGGAACCGGAAACGGATACCGCGGCCGAGATCGAGCCTGTAGAAAGCGCCGCGGATGAGTAGAATCCCGGTTCCCGAGCCCAGGAACCCGGACATGAACGACATTCTGCAGCGTGACCATCGATCGATTCGCGGCAAGATCCTCTACACCAGCAAGAAGCCCGAGCGCCTGGACCAGGAACGGGGTCGCGAGTACTTCATCATCAATGTGCACGGCGACGGCAAGCGGTCGTGCTACGCGCATTGCGAAATCGACGACCGTCCCAGTGTGATGCGCGACATCCACTACAGCCTGAATGAAGACTGGGACCCGATGGATTGTTTCGTGCGCCTGGCCGTGAACGACCGGTTCATGGGCACCGGCTGGTTCCGGTTCGGTGCAGACTTTGCGGAGTGTGAGACCTACACCGCGCTGGAAGGTCGTGTGACGCAGCGCATGGAGACGCGCGGGCGCCTGCGCAGCTTTCAGAACCACGCGATCCTGTGCGATGCGTGGCACATGCAGCTATTCAAGCGCGATGCCAGCCTCGGCGTGCAGACTCTCGACCAGATGCTGCTGTCGTCACCCGATCACCGCGGTGCCACCGGGCCGATGTTGTTCAGCATCAGCATGCACTGCCAGTTTATCGGCGAGGAAACCATCGAAATCCCGGCCGGCAGCTTCGATGCATGGCATTTCCAGATGGTATCCGCGCCCGGGCTGCCCGAAGCACACCCGCCTTACGACATCTGGTGCACCGCGGACGACGATTACATTTTCCTGCGCGGCACGGTCGGCGGTTACATGCAGACCTGTTACGAACTCGTGGAACTGGTCCACGACGACCATCCGGGCACACCGGACTAGATATTGCTCGCTAGGCGGCTTTACTCAGCGGCGGGGGCTTCGATGAACTCGAGCCATTCCCCGGCCGGCCCGACGGCCACTGCCACCGTCGCGCCGAGGTAGGGCACCTCGGGCAGCGCCGCCGGCGCGGCCCGCCAGTCGAGGCCCAGCGCATCGATGCTGGCCACGGCAAAACCCACCATGGCCACCCCGGGCGGCAACATGCCGTCCTGGCGAGGTCGTGGCGTGGTGGCACCGTCGGGGTATTCGTCCAGTTCGATCAGGAATTCCTTCGAGATTGTCGCAATGGCCAGCGGGAAGGTCGTGGTGTCCGCGGGCAGGCCCAGCGCATTCGACAGCACGCCGATCTTGAAAGCCTGGGCTTCGCTGACCGCCAGGCCCAAACGGTCGCCGTAGAAATCGTTGAACGCGGCCATCGACGGACCCCCCAGCACCATGATGAAGACGCGGTCGACAGCAGAGTTGGTCTCGAACTGTGCATTCCGGGTCAGGTACAACAATTCATTACCCGGACCGATGGCCTGCATCGCGCGGGGTGCGTTCGGCGCCTGCCACAGGTCGGCCGGCGGGCCAACGATTTCGAAAGGCGAGTCTGCCAGCCGCTCGGCAACCGCGTCCGGGTCCTTGACCAGCAGTTCCGTCGCATTCCAGCCGTGGGTCAGCATCGGCGCGTAGCCGTCGACCGGTTCTGCTTCGACAAAGCGCAGCAGCGCAGGATGGCCGCTCTCCGCACGCATCAGCAGGTACGGCTGGCCGGCGGCCGCCGGTGCCCCCCAGACCGTCGCGGTGGCTTCGCTGACGATGCCACCGCCAACATTCACGTAGTCCAGGTAACGCTCGTAGGCATCTTCCACGGGACCGAGCTGTGCGACGGCGATCGTAACGACGACTATGGATTTGAGCATGAGCGGGCTCCGCTGAAGGCTAACGGTAGTCGATTGTAGCGGGGCCTCTTCCGCAGCCGCAAAGCGCTTGGGTCACCCCGGGCTTTCCGGTATCGTGACGCGCCCAGCAGCGGGGTGCCGGAGAAGGCCGTTGAACGAGCCTAAGCGCTTTTATTACGGGTGGATCATTGCGATCTGCTCCCTGGTGATCATGTGGATCACGAACGGCATCACGCTGGCCGGGCTGACCGTTTTCGACGAAGAGCTGCTCAACTTCCTCGGTGGTGAAGACGGCCCGGACGGTTTGCGCGGCGCACTGAAGTTCAGGGACACCATCACGTTGCTCGGCAGCGGGCTCCTCGCACCGCTGGCGGGGGCCCTCGCAGACCGCATCGGGGTGCGCCCGCTGATGGTCGTCGGCCTGATCCTGTTGTCTGTGGCGAACTTCCTGTACTCGCGCATCACATCGATGGGCGACATCTACGGCATCCACACGATCATCGCGATGTCCCTGGCCGGCGCCGGGCTGGTCGTGAACGTGATGATCGTGTCGAAGTGGTTCGTGAAGAACCGCGGCCTCGCGGTGGGCCTGACGGTGGCCGGGACCAGCCTGGGCAATGCGGCCCTGCCACAGTTGAACGCCTGGCTGATCGGTGAGTTCGGCTGGCGCATGGCGTTTGTCTACACGGCAGGAATTCCGCTGTTGCTGATCCCGATCGTGCTGTTCGTCATGCGCGAGAAACCCGAAGACATGGGTCTCGTTGCGCCGGGCAGCGAATCTCTGGGCGGCGGGGTATCCCACACGCAATTGGGGATGAGCTACAGGGAGGCCTTGCGAACGTCGAACTTCTGGTTGCTCGCGTCCATTGCGATGCTGACCTTCTATTCCATTCTCGCGTTGCTGACCAACCTGTTCCTGCACATGCGGGAACAGGGATTCGAACCGCAGGTCGCCGCGAGCGGGCTGACCGTGCTGTTCCTGCTCGGGCTGGTCGGCAAGCTGACGAGCGGCGTGCTGGCGGACCTGTACGGTCGTAAACGCGTCTTCGTCGGCACGCTGGCCATCATGTGTGTCGGGGCGTGGCTGCTGATCAGCACGAGTGACGCGACCTTCTGGCCGGCCATCGTGCTGTTGGGCGGCGGCTGGGGTGGTCTGTACACGCTGCTGCAACTGCTCGCCGCGGAAACTTTCGGGGTGCGCGACCTCGGCAAGATTCTCGGTACGATCACCGTGCTCGATACCTTCGGCGGGGGCCTGGGCCCGGTGCTGACCGGGCTGATGTACGACCGCTTCGGCTCGTACACCATTCCGTTTACGATCATCGCCGTGCTCGTGACCGTGGCACTGGTGCTCGCCACGCGATTCCGGGTAACGTCGCAAGGCTGACGCCCCGACGCCCGCCAGACCCGAGAGGACCACCGGCGTGACCGACGCTTTCAAACCGAGCCAGGCCCTGCGTGAAGTGCGCTACGAGATTCGTGGTCGCCTGGCCGCGCGCGCCCAGGAGCTGGAGCGGCGCGGCTACGAGATCGTGCAGCTGAACATCGGCAATCCCGGGCCATTTGGTTTTCGCACCCCCGAAACCATGCGGCTGGCAATGATCGAGAACCTGTCGAGCGCCGAGGGCTATTGCCACCAGAAAGGGATTTTTCCGGCCCGGGAAGCGGTCGTGATGCAGCAACAGGACCGCGGCATTACCCATGTCAGCGCCGAGCACGTGTTCATCGGCAACGGGGTCAGCGAACTGATCGACCTGACCCTGCGCGCGCTGCTCGACCCCGGCGACGAGGTGCTCATCCCGAGTCCCGATTACCCGTTGTGGACCGCGGCCGTGACCCTGAACGAAGGTCGGGCCGTCCACTACAACTGCCGACCGGCAAACGGCTTTCAGCCCGACCTGGCAGAAATCGAAGGCCTGATTACCGAGCGCACGCGCGGCATCGTGGTCATCAACCCGAACAATCCCACCGGTGCGGTGTACAGCCGCGAGCTGCTGGAAGGCATCGCCCGGCTGGCCGAACAGCACAAACTGGTGGTGTTCAGTGACGAGATTTACGACCAGATGGTCTACGAAGACGCGGAATTCATACCCATGGCCACGCTGGTGGCAGACAGCCTGTGCGCGAGTTTCAGCGGGCTGTCGAAGGTGTACCGCGCGTGCGGCTATCGGGTGGGCTGGGTCGTGTTCAGCGGCGAGCTCGCCCACGCCCAGCCTTACCTGGATGCGATGGACCTGCTGGCATCGCTGCGCCTGTGCAGCAACGTGCCGGGCCAGTGGGCGGTGCAGACTGCCCTGGGCGGATTCCAGAGCATTCGGGAACTGGTGCGACCCGGCGGCCGGCTGTACGAAGCCCGCCAAACCGTGCTCGACGGTGTGGCTGCGAGCCAGTACCTCACCGTCGTGCCGCCCGCGGGGTCGATGTACGCCTTCATCGGCGTCGATCAGCAACGGCTGCCTGACTTCGACGACAATCGCTTCGCGATGGACCTGCTGGAAACGCACCACGTGCTCGTGGCGCCGGGCACCAGCTTCAACACGGACTACAACAACTACTTCCGGATCACGACCCTGCCTGACCCCGCGGTACTGGCGGACGTGTTCGGCCGAATCGAAGCATTGCTTGGCGAGTACGCGGCCGATCAATAATAGACTTTAACTATATCCATTAAACAATTGTTTTAATGGAAACTTTAACTTCCTACCTCTCGTCCGGCGCCGTCGTCGTGACGGCCACCCGCCAGCAGGCCGCGCACTGGCGCTGGCGATACGCCCAGCGGCAGGTTGACGGTGGACTCAGTGCCTGGCGCAGCCCGGAGGTGCACCTGCTGTCGGGCTGGCTCGAGCAGGCCTGGGAACACTCGCTGCTGGCGGGCGGGATCGGCGCCCGCCACCGCTTGTTGAATCGCACCCAGTCGCGCCGGCTGTGGAGTGCGGTCGTCGGCGCCGACCTGGAACCTGGCGGCCCGCTGCTGGACCTGGTGGACCAGGCCTGGCGCACGCTGAATGACTGGGACATTGCCCTGCAGGCCGTGGGTGCGCGGGGCGCGGGTACCGACGCGGAGCGTTTTCAGCGCTGGGCGGCTCGCTACCAGGATCGTTGTCACCAGGGCGGGTGGCTGGACTCCGTGGTCGCGATGCGCGTGCTGCAGAAGGAACTCGCCGCCGGCCCTGCGTGGCTGCCGAAACAACTGCTGTTCGTCGGTTTTGACACGTGGCATCCCGCCCTGGAAGGCCTGGCCGCCAGCCTGCGGGCGGGCGGTTGCGACGCGCAGGCGGTCACACCCACCGCGGCGAAGACCGCGCCACCGGAGCGGGTCGAACTCCCGGACGAGCGGCAGGAATTCACGGCGGCTGCGACATGGGCCGCGCAGGCCCGGGCGGTGGCGCGGAGCGGGTGCATCGCTGTGGTGATGCCAGAGTTGTCGCAGCGAGGTGCGGCGCTGCGCCGGGCCATGCTGGATGCCGCGCAGCCCGACTGGCGCCAGCGAGCGGCTTCACAGCGTCCGGTGTCCGGCGGCGAAGTGCCACAACTGGCCGATCTCGGCCCCGTGCACGCTGCGCTGCTGTGCCTGTGGCTGGGCGGGGAAGCTCGCATGGAATACCAGCGGCTGGGGCAGCTGCTGCGCTCACCCTTCATTGGCGGCGCCGGCGTGGAAATGGCCGGGCGAGGGCGGCTCGACGCATGGCTGCGCGAGCGGGGCGAGCGTGACTGGGATCTTTCCGTCGCACAGAACAAGGCCGCCGAGCTGGCGCCGGACCTCGCAAAGCGGTTCGAGAACATCGCCAAACGCGCCCCTGCAGGGCGCCGCAGCCCGGCGGATTGGGCGGACTGGATTGCCGCGCACCTGGACCTGATGGGCTGGCCCGGCCAGGACCAGCCAGCCGCGGACGTTGCGGTCGCCATCCGGGCCTGGCGGGAACTGCTGCAGAAATTCTCGGCCTGCGGTGACGTGACGGGAGCGCTCGACTTTAGCGCCGCACGTCGCATGCTGACCGACATGGCGCAGGAGGAACGGGCGCCGAACCCGGCAGCGGGTGGTGGCCTGCAGCTGCTGAGTCCCGCCGAAGCCCTGGGCCAGCAGTTCGACGGGTTGTGGGTCGCCGGCCTGCACAGTGAAGCCTGGCCGGCACCGATGCGGCCCAACCCGTTAATCCCCCTCAGCCTGCAGCGGCAGGCCGGGGTGCCGGCTGCGGCGCCGGACAGCCATGCCCGCCATGCGCGCGCGCTGCTGCAGACACTGTGGCGGGCCGCCGACCGGATCATCGTCAGTGCCGCGCACCGGCGCGGCGATGAACGCCTGACACCGACGCCCGCGCTGGCGGATATCCCGCTGGCCGGATCGACGGCGGCGGACGCTGCCCACCCGCCGTCGCTGAGTGAGCAGATTGCCATGGCCGCCGAACTGGAAGTCGTGCCGGATCCACCTCCGGGCATTGGCCGGCAAGCGACACTGCGAGGGGGCGTGCGCTTGTTGCAGCTGCAGGCTCTCTGTCCAGCCCGCGCGTTTTTCGAACTGCGCCTGCACGCGCGTGAAGTGTCCGTCCCATCGTTCGGCATCGATGCCGCCACGCGAGGGCAGCTGGTGCACGCGGTGCTGGACCGATTGTTGAACGACATGCGTGGCCGGGAGTTGCCACCGGGCGCGCCGGGCGCGCGGGCGCTCGTTGCGCCGATCGTGCAGGAAAGCCTGCGACACCGGCTGCCGGGCACGCCGCTGAATCGCGTGCTCACTGAACTGGAGGCCCAGCGCCTGGAAAGTCTCGTGCACGGGTTACTGGACATCGACGCGGCGCGGCCCGCCTTTCGCATCGTCGCGACAGAAGCGGAACTGCAGGTGCCCCTCGGCGGGCTGCAGCTGGACTTGCGGGTCGATCGCATTGACCAGCTCGACAGCGGGGGCGAGCTCGTGATCGATTACAAGACGGGGGCAAAAAAAAGCCGTGCCGACTGGTTCGGCGCGCGACCGGCCGAGCCGCAGCTCCCGCTTTACGCAGTGGGCAGCGGTGCCGGCAGCGTGGCCTATGTCCGGTTGACCGAAGACGGGATCCGGACCGACGGGATCGCGGGTGAGGACACCGGTATCGACGGCATCAGGACCGTCAGCAAGCTGACCCGCGGCCGGCTGGAGTCATGGTCGGAGCTGGTTGCCGAATGGCGGGCCGCGCTGGTGGCGCTCGCGGAAGAGTACGCGGCGGGTTCGTGCCGCATTGATATCGGTGCGCCGGAACTGGCGGCCGGGCAGTACGCACCGCTGACCCGCGTCTACGACCGGCAGTACGGCGAATGAAGGCGGAGGCGACGCCTGGGGATCTGGCGGTGCGCGACCGGGCGCTGGAACCGGGCTGCTCGTTCCTGGTGCAGGCGCCGGCAGGTTCGGGCAAGACCGAGCTGTTGATCCAGCGCCTGCTGCGGCTGCTGGCGGTCGTTCGGCAGCCGGAAGAGATACTCGCCATTACTTTTACCCGCAAAGCGGCGGCGGAAATGCGCGAGCGGGTGCTGCTCGCCCTCGCCAGAGGGCGGCGCGGCGAGCGGCCCGTCGAGCCCCACCTGCAGCAGGGCTTCGAACTGGCGCGGGCGGCAGACGCGCGTGATCGGGAACTCGGCTGGGGCCTGGCAGAGCAGCCGGGCCGACTGCGCATTGGCACGATCGACTCCGTGAACACCTGGCTCAGCAGCCGGGCCCCGTTGAGTGCGGGGCTGCAGGCTATGAGCCGGGTGACGGAAAACCCGGACGCCCTGTACCGGGAAGCGGCTCGCCAGACGCTGAGCCTGGCCGCTGAGCCGGATGCGCACGGCGATGCGATTCGCGCGTTGTTGCACCACTGTGATAACCAGGCAGAACTGGCTGCGGGTCTGCTCGGGCGCATGCTGGCCCGTCGCGATCAGTGGTTGCGCCACACCGGTTCGGGCGAAGTGACGGCGGCCGGGCGCGAAGCCCTCGAGGCAGCCGCCGGCGTGCTGGTGGAGACGAGCCTGCGACGCGCCGATGCCAGGCTGCCGGCTGAACCGCGCGCAGAATTGGCCGAACTGCTGGCTTTTGCTGCCAACAATCTGAGTGCGGCGGGCATCGAGTCCGACCTCACCGCGTGGCGCGACGGCCCGGCATTTCCGCCGGCCGCGGGCAACAACGTGGGTCTGTGGCGCGGCCTGGCGCAGGCGCTGCTGACCAAGACGGGCGGCTGGCGGCAGGCGAAAGGCGTCAACGTCCGGCTTGGTTTCCCGAAGGACGCGGGTGACGAGAAGGCGCGCATGGTCGCGCTGCTCGAACAGCTGGCCAGGGACGAATTGCTGGGTGAATTGCTGCACGAAGTTCAGCAGTTGCCCGACGCGCGTTATTCCGATACCCAGTGGCAGGTGCTGGCAGCGATGCTGCGAGTGTTACCCCTGGCCGCGGCCATGCTGCAACAAGTGTTCGACGCGCGTGGCGAAACCGACTTCACCCAGATTGCCGCGCAGGCGCTCACCAGCCTCGGCAGCGACGACACGATCGGTGAACTGAGCCTGGTCCTGGATTATTCGTTGCGGCACATCCTGCTGGACGAGTACCAGGACACTTCGCGGTCGCAACACGACTTGCTGTGCCGGCTGACGGCCGGGTGGGAACCGGGTGACGGCCGCACGGTGTTCTTGGTCGGGGATCCCATGCAGTCCATCTACCGCTTCCGGGAAGCAGAGGTCGGCATCTTCCTGCAGACCCGCGCGCGTGGAATCCACGAGCTGCCGCTCGAGTTCCTGCGACTGGAAACGAATTTTCGGTCGGTACCGGCCATCGTCGGCTGGGTGAACCGATGTTTCGGTGCCATCCTGCCGGAAGCGGAAGATCCGGCTACCGGCGCCGTACCGCTGGCACCGAGCCGGGCCATTCGCGCGGACGCAGAAGACACGGGCGTGCAATGGCACGTGCGCGCCGACGCCGATCCCGACGCGGAGGCGCACGACATCGTCGCGATCGTGCGCGACAGTCTCGAACGCTGGCCACAGGACACGGTGGGCATCCTGGTGCGCAGTCGCGCCCACGCCGCGCGCCTCGGGCCTTTGCTGCGCGCGTCGGGCATTGGTTACTCGGCACCCGATCTCGAACTCCTGGGTGCTGAACCGGTCATCCAGGACCTGTTGGCACTGACCCGCGCGCTATCGCATGCCGCCGACCGGATCGCCTGGCTCGCGTTACTGCGCGCGCCGTGGTGCGGGCTGACCCTTGCCGACCTGCATGCCCTCGCGGCAGATGACAGGGACAATGGCATCTGGTCGTTGGTCAATGACACGGACCGTATCGCGCGGCTCAGCGCCGACGGCCGGGCAAGGGCGAGCGCGTTTGCGGAGAAGCTGGCGCCATGGCTTGCACGACGCGGCGCGTGCGCACTGCGCGAAGTCGTCGAAGGCGCCTGGCAATGCATCGGCGGACCCGCTTGCGTCCAGGACCCGATGGAACTGGAAATCGCAGCGGAGTTCTTCGACTACCTCGACGAGATCGACGCCGGGGGCGACTGCCCGGATGTCGCCGAACTCCTGGCGGGCATCGACGCCCGGCCGGTCAGCCGTGACGCGATCCATGACCCGCGCGTGCAGCTGATGACCATGCACAAGGCGAAGGGCCTGGAGTTCGACACGGTATTGTTGCCGGGGCTGAATCACCGCCCACGGACCGATACCAGGCCACTGCTGCTCTGGCATGAACTGGTTGATGCAGACGGCAGACTCCAGCTGGTCCTGGCGCCGCGACAGGCGCGGGGCGCCGCGCAAGATCCGCTGTTCGAGACCCTGTGGCGCGTGGAACGGCAGCGGGCGGCCTACGAGCAACAACGCCTGCTCTACGTCGCGGCCACGCGTGCCCGGCGGCGCCTGCACCTGTTTGCGGGCCTCCCCGCAGCTGACGATCCCGACAGCGTCCAAGCGGGGCCTGGGTCCCTGCTGTTGTCGCTGTGGCCGGCCGCCGCGACGGAGGTGCGGGCGGCGCTGCGCGACGCGGCGCCCGCGGTTGCCGCGCCGGAGGGCCCGCAGTGGTTCGACGTGCCGCTGCGCCGCCTGCCCGCGCAATGGGCTTCTCCGCTGGACGACACGCTCCCGGTATGGGGTGACGGCGAGGTCGAGGACAAAGACGCCTGGGCAACCCAGGAAACCGCGTGGGTGCGTGCCGCGGGCACCGTGGCGCATCGCTGGCTGCAGGCCATCGCCGGCGAAGGGCCGGAGGCTTTCGACAGGGCTCGCGTGGCGAAATTGCGGCCGACGATTTGTCGGCAGCTGCAACAGCATGGCACGAGCGCGGACCGGCTGGATGCTGGGTGCGACCGGGTTTGTGCAGCGCTGACGCGTTGCCTGGAAGATGAACGCGGCCGCTGGTTACTGTCCACCACGCACACCCAGGCAGAGAGCGAGTTCGCCATCAGCCAGACGGTTGCGCCCGGCGAGGTCATGGAATTGCGCCTGGACCGCACCTTTGTGGATGGTGACGGACAGCGCTGGATCGTCGACTTCAAGATCAGCGAACCCGCGTCGGGACAAACCGAGGCGGCGTTCCTGTCGGAACAGGCCGCGCTTTACCAGGCGCAGCTGGCGCGCTACCGGGAGGCCATTGCGAAACTGGACCCGCGGCCACGACCGGTGCGGCTCGCCTTGTACCTGCCGTTGTTGCCGCGGTTGCTGGAGGTGCCGCTGACTGGAGCGGCTGTGTCAGAGTGAACCGGCAAAGCTAAAGTCGCGACCGCCGTCGGGGCTTTCCGGACCCAGCAGGACCAGCGCCTGCTGCATTTCCGGCGGTGCGCCGGCGCGTGCTTTGGCCCGGCCGGTCAACTCGTAGTTGGTCGGCGGCGTCAGCTGCAGCAGCCCGGTGACCTCCAGGGGCCCGCCACGATCCGTCAGCGTGCCTTCGAGCGGCCCGGTATCCGGCACCTCGTCGGCGTCGAAGCGCAGCTCGAAGCTGGCCAGCTGATCCTGAACGGGCTGGCCATTGCGAAATACCAGCGGCACGTCGCCGACGCGGATTTCACCGATGGCCCGTTCTGGCCAGCCGTCGGAAATCGCCAGCGCCGTCAGCTCGACCACGACCTGGCCGTCGCTCACCGGCAGTCCCATGCCGGTGGCCGCGACGATGCTCGCCACCGGGCTCGTGGCGCTGAAATCGTTGAGCCGGAGGGTGCCGCCGAGGCCGATGGCGAATTCGCCGCGGGCGAAGCCACCGGGCAGCGTCGTTTCCAGGTCACCCGCAAGCCGCCCCAGCAGCAGCTGCCACGGTGCGAGTTGCCAGCTGGTGCGGCCGAGGGACACGGTACCGGCGCGCACCGAACTCGCCTCACCGGCCCACAAAGTCCCCTGCACGCCGTTCAGTTGCACCGCCGCCGGTGCGAGCCTTGCCAGCAGTGATGCCGGCGCGCTCGCAACGACGAAAACCAGGAACACGGCCGCGGCCAAGCCCGCATGCAGGCCAGCGCGGGGCATGATCTAACCGGCCGCCCGGCTGAGTACCAGGTTGCAGTTCACGCGGCCCGGCGAGCGGCTGGTGTCAATGTTCGCCGAGATGGCCCCGACGCCATAGTTGGTTTGCATCTCCACCAGCCAGCTGAGCAGGTTGTCGAACGGCGCGTCTTCGAAGCGCAGGCGGATCGCGTCGGCGCCGTCAGGCTGATTACGTTTGAGATAGCCACCGAGGCCCTTGTCGCGGGTCGTGCGGTCGACGACCAGCACCAGCGACTGGCCACCGCCACCGGCGCCGGCAGCGGCGCCACGCTGCGGTCCGCGCCGCGCCGCCAGCTGCGTGAGTTCGTCGAGCAACTCTTGTTGCTCGGCCACCTCGGCGGCGTTGCGTTCAGCACTGATCAGCAGTGGGCGGAAGCCGGCGAGATAGACGATAGCCAAGACGAGCAGCGCAGCGGCCGCGCCAACCATCACCCGTTCGCGCGGCGACATCTGTTCGACCCAGTTGCGCAGTGCATCCATGTCAGGCCTCCGGCGTGCTGATGCGCATGCGCCCAAGTACCGCGCCGTCGTCCGCGTTGGCAGACTGGATCTCCGCCTCGAAGCGGCTGTTGCCGGAAATGTCGCGCTGGATTTTGTCCAGGGTTTCCACGCTCGGGGCGCGCAGCCGCAGCTCCATCACGCCGCTGCGGTAGTCAACGGATTCCAGCTTGGTCGCCTTGTCCTGGCTGACGGCGCCGGCGACCGTCTGCAGCGCGTCGAGGAACATCGAGCTGTCGGTCGGCCGCGATGCGCCGAGAGCCTTCAGCTGACTTTCAAATTGTGCGCGCACGTCTTCGCGGACCTGGCGCACATCCGGGAACGTGTAGCGGAAAGCCTGTTCCACGGCGGCGCGCAGGTTCACGGCCTCGCGGCCCAGGCGCCAGGTTTCGGCCACTTTGGTACCGGTGGCCAGGACCGCGAGCCCAGCCAGCAGGGCCGCCGCGAGGCGCCATTGCGGCAGGTATCGACCGAGGTTCGACCGGCGCGCAAAGGCACCCTGCATCAGGTTCACTCCCGGTCGTGCAGCGATCAGTGTCGCGAGACGTGGCAGCAGGCCGCCTTCCAGGCGTTTGACTTCCAGCGTGTGCACGTCGGCGCGCAGTGCGTCGAGCTGCGCGTCGACCTCGGCGCCGCAGGTGGCATCGACGTAGGCCAGCAGGTTAGCCCCGGTGGCCTCTTCGCCGGCGGCTGCGAGCCAAAGGCTTACGGCCGCATGCAAGTCGTCCGTTTCGGTCACGATGGCGGCGCCGTCACTACGCCGGAGCACCGCGCGTCCCGGCTCAACGAACAACACGCCGGTACCGGGCAATTCGTCCATGCCATCCGCTTCGGAATACACCGCCGCGGCCTCCAGCCCGGCGTCGTGCAGGGTCCCGAGCCAGTCGGCAATTTGTTCCCGGCGTACCACGCCCACCGGCAACGGCGCGTCCGCGTCGGCGCGCCCGGCCGCAAAGTGTAGCGACTCGACGTCGTCCGCGAGCTGCTCCTCCATCGCGAACGGCAGCACCTGGGCCAGCTTCGAACGGCTGCGCACCGGCACCTCGACCGCCGTGCGCAGCACCTCCGTGGCGGGTGCCAGCGCGACAACCTTGCGCCAGGCAGCCTTTGCCGCTGCATCGCCAAGGGCCGCCGTGCCGGGGTCCAGGATCGCGCCGTTATCGTCCACGACCATCCAGCATTGGGTGGCCGGGGCAGGGCTATCGAGGCGAACGACGAGCAGTTCAGACATCTCTACGGGGTATCAAAAGCGCGTAGTCGGGCGGTCACATTGCCATCCTGGGCATTGCGTTCGAGCAGACTGTACATGGCCAGCCGGGTTGAGCCAACGGACACGATCACACTCAGGCCGAACCACTGGCTGCCCACCTCCAGGGGTGGCGCCGGGTTGTCCTCCGTGAACAGGTCGCCCGCCTGCTCGAGAAACTCCTGCGTGGTTTCGAAGGGTGCCGACTGCCGGCTTTCCACCCAGGTTTCCACGTCGCTGGAACTGATGTCCTCCGCGAGGGTCTGCAGCACTTCCGGCAACGCCGTGTTCACGTTCATGGCGGTTTGTACCCGTGGAGGCAGCGCGGTCACCATCCGTACCAGCGGCGCGTAGAGTTCCGGCGACATGTTGTCCACCGCCAGCAGCTCCGTGGGTGTCGTGAACCAGAAGTTTGCGGTCCGGTAGGGCGGTGTGCGGTTGGTGTACACGCCGTCTTCCGCACCGCCGATCCCGTCCGGCACCGTGTTCGGGTCGATCCAGTCCACCACTGCATCCACGACGCTCTCCGGGTCGACCGTAAGATCGCGGTCGGCCGCGACGACCACCTCGATTAGCCGCCGGAACTGCGCCACGGCCGGGGCCTGGCGCTGCCCACCCTCGTTGACCAGTGAATTCAGGTTGAACCGACCCTGCAGGTCTTCCAGCTGGCCCACCACGTTGCCACCCTCGAACGGAAAGCCGTATTCCTCGGCCCAGCGCTCGTCGAGCGAGTCGATATCCGAGTCTTCCAGGTCCACGCGCAGCAGCTCGCCGGCGAGCAGTTCCAGGCCCATTCCGATCTGCATGGCCTGGTCACGTTCCAGCAGGTTCTGGGTGCGGCGCACGTCCAGGCTCGTGCTCCACAGGAGTTCGACGGCCAACACGGTGGCCAGTGCCACCACGAGCATCGCGGTGACGGCGGCGATTCCCGCCTGGCGGCGAGCGGGGGCAGCGATCAAGGCATCATCTCCACCAGCCGCTGAATTTCGCCCCAGCCGGCGAGGGTCAGGGTGATTCTCGCGGCCCGGGGTCCGCCGACGCTGGCCTCGCCGACCCGGCGCAGCGGCGGCCAGGTTTCCGACCAGTCGTCGGTGCCGTCGAGATACTCGATGCGAAACTCCTCGACCCCGCCGATCAGCACTTCGCTGCGCGGTTCCATGCCCAGCGGCGCGTCGAGCACGACCCAGCTCTCGCGGATGAGTTCTTCGTCTTCGACCCGGTACTGCACGCGCTGCAGTGTGCCCCGCGGCAGTTGCGCCGGGTTCCGCCAGCCGGCCCGGGTCAGGCGCACGTAGAATTCGCCGCGCCCTTCGGTCACCAGGGGCGGTTCGGTGCCCGAGCCGAGGGAGTCGCGCACGTACCGCGGGTACAACTGGCCGAGGTCGCCGGTCAGCGCGCGCACCGCACGCTGCAGGCGGACCAGCTCTTCCATGTCTTCGCGCGCGAGTTCCTGCTGGGTCACCACCGCATTCAGCCCGCCGAGCGTCAACGCGCTGATTACGGCGAAAATCGCCATCGACACCAACAGCTCGATCAACGTGAAGCCGCGTGCCGTCATCGCCGTTCTCCGTCGGACGACTCGGCGTTCGGATCGCCCGGACTCCATGACGGCGGGGCCGCGGTATTCGCGCCTTCGCCGAGGAACCCAGCGAGTTCCGTCACCAGGCGGTCGGGCCTGTCGGCGAAGCTGACGGTGACATCGACCCGCCGGAAGTTTTCCACGCCGACGTCGCTGAACTTGAGCACATAGGTCCACTCGATGCCGGCCATCTCGATGTCGTCGCTCGTCTCGCCCACGTCGGGTAACTCGCCTGCCAGGCGCAGTTCCGCGATCCGGTCCATCGCAATCCAGTGGGCGAGGGTACGGTCGCGCAGCATCGATGCCGTCACCAGGGTCTGGTTCAACTGGCTGAATACCGCCATGAGCCCGAGACCCACGATCACCAGGGCAACCAGGACCTCCAGCAGCGTGAATCCGCCGCTGCTCAAGCGGTGCGCACGAAGACTGTGTTCAGAATTGCTCACGCGTCAGCTCGATTTCCCCGTTCTCGGCCACCTCGAGGGTCAGGCGCAGGTCGCCGAAACGGCGGCGGAGTTCCACGGTGAAGGGCGGGCTCAGGTCACCGCTGGAAAACAGGAAGACCTGTGGCCGGTAACCGGCATCCTCGTCTGCGTCTTCGTCCGGCTGCGCTTCACCGTCTTCGGATTCGGCGGCTTTATCGGCCGCTGCCGCCCGGCGTTCCTCGCGTTCTTCCTGCGACGCGTCGAGATCGATCTCGCGACCCTCGATCGTGACCAGCAACTCGACGTCGTTTTCGAACTTGCGCTCGCGCAGGAGTGGGTCCTGGAGCGCAATTTGCCAGCGGTTTTCCACCGGGTCGAGAACCGAGAATTCGTAAGCGTCGGGGTAAAAGCGCAGGCCAAGTTCGCGGCCCTGTAGCACGGCGTCTTCGGACGCCAGTTGCAACAGTGCCTGCAGGCGATCGGCCTCGCGCTCGAGCTCGCGGTCGCCACTGGTAATGCCCACGGACAATGTGAACATGGTGGCGAGAATACCGATGATCACCACGACCACCAGCAGTTCGAGCAGGGAGAAGCCGCGGCTGTGTTCCGGGGCCATTCGTCGGTAACCGGGGCAATCCTTCCGGTTGTGCGACACCTCAAGGCGTCAGTTCAGGTTCCAGTTGCCGATGTCGGCGTCCAGACCTTCACCGCCCTGCTGACCGTCGCGGCCGAGAGAGTACACGTCGTATTCGCCCTGGTTACCCGGGTTCAGGTACGCGTAGGGCTTGTCCCAGGGGTCGCGCGGCAAGCGGTCCAGGTAGCCACCCTCGGGCCAGCGCGCATTCGGATCGTTCGGCGGCGTCACGAGGGCATCAAGGCCTTCATCCGTCGTGGGATAACGGAAATTGTCCAGGCGATAGAGCTTCAGCGCGCTTTCCAGGGCGCGAATATCCTGCTTTACCTTGGTGATCTGTGCTTCGTCGATGCGACTGATCACGTTGGGCGCGATCAACGCGGCGAGAATGCCGAGAATGACCACGACGACCATAATTTCAATCAGGGTGAAGCCTGATTGCCGCGTCCGGCGGCGACTGTGCTTCCTGCCGTTCATGCAAAACACCCGTGTTTCTGACAACATTCCATGCTCTAGGCGAGGTTTTGATGCCCTTTCGTCACCTCGCTGCAGCGCCGGCGAATTGTAGCAAAGTGATGCCTATCATCCCCATAGATTCGCCCTGGCCTCGCTGGACTGTCCCCGTGGGCCTGTTGCTGGGCCTGATGATCCTGTGCCAGGCACTGCCGGCCGACTGGCAGAACTGGCTGCGTTATGACCGGGTTCTGTTCCAGGCAGGGCAGGGCTGGCGCGTTCTCACCGCCTGCCTGGTCCACCTCGGTTGGCCGCACCTGGCGCTGAACGCCGCCGGCCTGCTGCTGATGTGCTGGATCTTCGCGCGCGACTGGCCCCCCGGCCGCTGGCTGCTGGCGCTGGCCCTGGCGGGGGTGATTTCCACGCTGGGGGTGCACCTGGCCAGTCCCCGGGTGTTCTGGCTGGTCGGGCTGTCCGGGGCCCTGCACGGACTGTTTGCCTTCGGCGCGGTCGGCTGGATTCGCCAGGGCGACCGGTTGGGCTGGGCATTGCTGGCCGGGCTGGCGCTGAAGGTGGGCTACGAGCAGTGGATGGGCGGCCTGCCGGTGTCGGAAGCGATAGTCGGCGGGGCAGTCATCACCGCCGCGCACCTCTGGGGCACGGCAGGTGGCCTGATAGCGGCCCTGCTGGATCGGCTCGTGTTCGACCATGGCCCTGGGTCCCGTTAGTCGTGCGCTTGCCTGGACCGACTGCGGGAAGGCGCTGGGCCGCGATTGCCGGCTGGCTGGCGTCCGCGTGCTGCGCCGCTATAATCGCGCGCTCCTTTCACCTGTCCCCGAGATTCAGCACTAAATGCCAGGACTGTTTGAACTGACCGGCGAGGTCGCACTGGTCACCGGTGCGACGCGCGGTATCGGTGCGGCGGTGGTCGACGCGCTGGGGGAAGCGGGTGCCACGGTGGTTGGTACCGCAACGACCGAAGCAGGCGCCGAAGCGATTGCCGAGCGCTTCGCCGGCGCGGGCATCAGCGGCCGCGGCATCGTGCTGGATGTGAGTGATGCCGACGCGGTCCGCGCGGCAGAGAAAGACATCAGTGCCCATGAAGGCGCGGTCACCGTGCTGGTGAACAACGCCGGTATCACGCGTGACAACCTGCTGATGCGCATGAAGGACGACGAGTGGGACACGGTCATCGCCACCAACCTGTCGTCGGCCTTTCATACGAGCCGGGCTTTTCTGCGAGGCATGATGAAAGCCAGGCACGGGCGCATCATCAACATCGCGTCCGTGGTGGGTGCCATGGGTAATCCCGGCCAGGCCAACTATGCGGCCGCGAAAGCCGGACTGGTGGGATTCAGCAAGTCGCTGGCCCGCGAGGTGGGCTCGCGGGGCATAACGGTTAACGTTGTTGCGCCGGGCTTCATTGCCACCGACATGACCGCCGCGATGCCCGATGAGCAGCGCGAGGCGCTGACGCAACAAGTGCCGCTGCAACGCCTGGGCGACGCCCGGGACATCGCCGCGGCGGTGTTGTACCTGAGCAGTCCGGCGGGCGCCTACGTGACTGGGGAAACCCTGCACGTTAACGGCGGCATGTTAATGATTTGAACATCTGTGGGCCCGGCCTCGGCCAGCTTCAGCCAGTCTAGCCTGCGGATTCCGATTAACCTAAAATACCGCCCCGGCCAAGACCGGTTGCCGTCGCCAGCCCTGAGCATGGCGTCTATAGTTCAGAGGAACCAGCCCATATGAGCACTATTGAGGAACAGGTTAAGAACATCGTCGCTGAGCAGCTCGGTGTCAAACAGGAGGAAGTGACCCTGGAGGCGTCGTTTGTCGACGACCTCGGGGCAGACTCCCTCGACACGGTCGAGCTCGTGATGGCTCTGGAAGAAGAGTTCGAGACCGAAATTCCCGACGAAGACGCCGAGAAAATCACGACGGTCAAGCAAGCCATCGACTACATCAATGCGCGCTCGGGCTCGGCCTGAGCCCTACGGGCGGAAAGCAGGTCGTTCATCTCCGGTTGCCCAGCCTCTGACAAACTGACATGCAAGGTCGACGAGTCGTCGTTACCGGCATGGGAATCATTTCCCCTGTTGGCAACGAAATCGAACCGGCGTGGAAAAACGTCGTCGAAGGTCGGAGCGGCATAGGCCCGATCACGGAATTCGACGTCAGCAGTTTCACGACGCGCTTCGGCGGGTGCATAAAGGATTTCGATGCGACGGAGTACGTGTCGAAAAAAGAACTGCGCAAGATCGACCCGTTCATCCACTATGGCATTGCCGCCTCATGCAAGGCGGTCGACCATGCCGGTATTACCGCCGACACCTATCCGTCCGACCGGGTGGGTGTGGCCATCGGTTCCGGGATCGGTGGCATTGGCACCATCGAGTGGAACTGCGAGCGCTTCTTCGAACAAAACAACCCACGCAAGATTTCACCGTTCTTCGTCCCGGGCAGCATCATCAATATGGTGTCCGGGCACGTGTCGATTCGCTACGGTTTTACCGGTCCGAACCTGGCCCTCGTGACGGCCTGCACGACCGCCGCCCACTGTATCGGGATTGCGGCGCGCACCATCGCTTATGGTGACGCCGAAGTCATGATTGCCGGCGGTGCCGAGTATCCGATGACGCCGCTGGGCGTTGGCGGCTTCTGCGCGGCGCGCGCACTTTCGACCCGCAACGACGACCCACAGGGAGCGAGCCGCCCATGGGACCGTGACCGCGACGGATTCGTCCTGAGTGCCGGGGCGGCATGCCTGGTGCTGGAAGACTTCGAATCGGCGCAGGCTCGCGGCGCGAACATCCTTGCCGAGGTGGCGGGATTTGGCATGAGTGGCGACGCGCATCACGTCACGGCCCCGCGCGACGACGGCCAGGGGGCCGCGCAGTGCATGACCGCCGCGATTCGCGATGCCGGGCTGGACGTCAGCGATGTCGACTACGTGAACGCGCATGGCACGTCCACGCCCCTCGGTGACAAGGCCGAAACCGTGGCCATCAAGCAGGTGTTCGGTGCGCACGCCCAGAAAGTGGCGGTGAGCTCAACGAAGTCCACGACCGGTCACCTGCTGGCCGCTGCGGGCGGGCTGGAGTCCGTTTTCTGCATTCTCGCTTTGCGCGATTCCGTCGTGCCGCCGACGATCAACCTGGACAACCCGGATCCGGAGTGCGACCTGGATTACGTGCCGCACACCGCGCGCGAAATGCCGGTCAAGGCCGCAGTGAGTAACTCCTTCGGGTTCGGCGGCACCAACGGCAGCCTGGTGTTTCGACGGGCCTGACGCCTTTCGGGACCACCCGTTTCCTCCCATGAGCAAGGCCAGCGAGCCGGGGCTGCAACTGCCGGCGCCGTTTGCCGTCGATCCCCTGGCGCTGCATCGCGCGGATCCCGCGACCTATCCCTTCCTTTTGCAGAGCACTGCGCACGGCACCGCACAGGGCCGGTACGACATCCTGTTCGCTGCGCCCGGCGAGCGCATATCGCTGGACGCGGATGGCCGGCTCCATGCTGCCAGGGCGCAGGCGGACGGCTTTCTGCGCGCACTGGACCGCTACTGGGCCGGCATGCGGGCAGACGCACAGCCGAACGGCCCCTTTGCCGGTGGCTGGTTCCTGCTGTTGGGTTATGAACTGGCCGGTGAGGTAGAGCCGAGCCTGCGGCTGCCGCGCACCAACGGTTTACCGGTCGCGGTCGCGGTCCGGGTGCCCGTCGCGCTCGTGCGTGACCGGCAGACTGAATC
>CP070671.1:1580886-1649643 GCA_020351875.1 Chromatiales bacterium
ATCTTGTTGCCATCGGCGTCGCGCACCAGGCCGTGGATGTAGACCTTGCGGAACGGCACCTCACCCATGAACTTGAGGGTCATCATGATCATGCGCGCGACCCAGAAGAAGATGATGTCGTGCCCCGTGACCAGCACGTCGGTCGGATGGAAGCGCTCGAGCTCGGGAGTCTGCTCCGGCCAGCCGAGCGTGCCGAACGTCCACAGGGCCGACGAGAACCAGGTTTCGAGGACGTCATCGTCCTGGCGCAGCTCGAGGTCGTCGGCCAGACCGTGTTTGGCCCGCGCATCGGCCTCGTTGCGGCCGACGTAGATGTTGCCGTCGGCGTCGTACCACGCCGGAATCCGGTGGCCCCACCACTGCTGGCGCGAGATACACCAGTCCTTGATGTCCCGCATCCAGGCGAAGTAGAGGTTTTCGTACTGCCGCGGCACGAACTCGATGTCGCCGCGCTCGACCGCCTCGATGGCGGGCTCGGCGAGGGGCGCGATCTTGACGAACCACTGATCGGTGAGCCACGGCTCGACGACGGCCTTGGACCGTTCGGCGTGGGGCACCATCAGCGTGTGATCCTCAGTCGCGTCGAGCAGGCCCAGCGCGTCCATGTCGGCGACGATCCGGGTGCGCGCCTCGAAGCGGTCCATACCGCGATAGGTCTCGGGGGCGGCATCGTTGAGCGTGGCGCGCGAGTCGAACACGTTGATCAGCGGCAGGCCATGACGCTCGCCCACCTCGTAGTCGTTGAAGTCGTGCCCGGGCGTGATCTTCACGCAGCCGGTGCCGAACTCCGGGTCGACGTAGTCGTCGGCGATCACCGGGATGTCGCGTTCGGCGAGCGGCAGGCGTACGGTCTTGCCGATAAGTGACTGGTAACGCTCGTCGTCCGGATGCACCGCGACGGCGGTATCGCCGAGCATGGTTTCCGGTCGCGTCGTGGCCACCACCAGGTGTCCGCTGCCGTCCGTCAGCGGGTAGCGGAAGTGCCACAGGTGGCCCTGTTCTTCTTCGGACAGGACTTCCAGGTCGGACAACGCGGTGTGCAGCACCGGGTCCCAGTTCACGAGGCGTTTGCCACGGTAGATCAGGTCTTCGTCGTACAGTCGCACGAAGACTTCGGCCACGGCAGCCGACAGGCCTTCGTCCATCGTAAATCGCTCACGGGACCAGTCCACCGACGAGCCCATGCGCCGCATCTGTTCGGAGATGATGCCGCCGGAATGTGCTTTCCAGTCCCACACCCGGTCGAGGAAGGCCGCGCGTCCCAGGTCATGGCGATTCTTTCCCTCCGCCTCCAGCTGCCGCTCCACGACCATTTGCGTGGCAATGCCGGCATGGTCGGTGCCGGGCTGCCACAGCGTGTCGCGGCCCTGCATGCGGTAGTAGCGAGTCAGCGCGTCCATGATGGTGTGCTGGAATGCGTGCCCCATGTGCAGCGTGCCGGTCACGTTGGGCGGCGGGATCATGATGCAGTAGGGCTCACCCTGCCCGGACGGTGCGAAATAGCCGGCGTCTTCCCACTGGCGGTAAATGCGCTGTTCGATGGCTGCCGGGTCGTAGGTCTTGTCCATGGCCGGGTCTGGCTGGTCCTGCAACGGGTTATCAGGCAATGCGGTGGGTCTGCGGCTCGAAACCGTTGTCCCGGTAAAACCGGAAGCGTTCCCGCCCGGCGCGCCGGCCCTCGTCGCTCGCATCGATGATTTCCGCCACGCGCTCGAAACCTTCAAAACAGGCGGGCACGGTTGGCATCAGGTTGATCAATACCTCGCCGTGGCCGGGTGCCGCAGCAGCGTCGCAGCCGATGGTGACCGGGATCTCGCCCGCCTCGTCGGGGGCCTGGATGCTGTGTGGCACGAAACTCTCGGCGCGAAAAGTCCAGAGCAGTTCGTCGAGTTCTGCGGCGGTCTGGGCATCGGTTGTCACTGCATGCACCCGGTGCTGTCGCTTCATTGCCTTCTCGGCCAGCCGGCACGCGAAGCGCAGGCGCGCCTGTGGCGAGGCCTGTTCCAGGACATAGAAATCGACGCGGAGGGGATCGCTGCTCAAGGACGTTCTCCACAATGCCGGGGTCGGCCCCGCAGGGTGTCGCAGGTGCCGGTTATGGCGTCCCGGTTGCTAACCGTTCAGCAGGTACTCCATCAACAGCGGAATGGGGCGGCCGGTGGCACCCTTGCTCGCACCCTGGCGCCACGCCGTGCCCGCAATGTCGAGATGGGCCCACTGTGTGTCCTTGACGAAACGGGCCAGGAAACACGCGGCGGTGATCGTCCCGGCCTCGCGGCCGCCAATATTGGCCATGTCCGCGAAGTTGCTCTTCAGCTGCTGGTCGTATTCGGGCCCGATGGGCAGCCGCCAGGCTTCGTCGCCCGCCCGCGCGCCCGCCCGCAGCAGGCCGTTGGCCAGCCGGTCGGAATTCGCCAGCAAGCCGCTGCGGTGCCGGCCCAGCGCGATCAGGCAGGCGCCGGTCAGGGTTGCGATGTCGATCAGCGCCCGCGGCTTGAAACGTTGCGCGTAGGTGAGCGCGTCACACAGGATCAAGCGGCCCTCGGCATCCGTGTTCAGGATCTCGATGGTCTGGCCCGACATCGACGTGACGATGTCGCCGGGCTTGGTGGCCGTGCCGCTCGGCAGGTTTTCGCAGCTGGGAATGATGCCGACCACGTTCATCTTCGGGCCGAGTTCGCGCAAGGCGTGAAACACGCCCAGCACGGTGGCCGCACCGCACATGTCGTATTTCATTTCGTCCATTTGCGGTGGCGGTTTCAGGGAGATACCGCCGGCGTCGAAGGTGATCCCCTTGCCGACCAGCACGGCGGGCGCCTTGCTTTTCGCGGCGCCGCGGTAGTGCAGGACGATGAAGCGGGCCGGTTCACTCGTGCCCGCGGTGACCGAGAGCATGGCCCCCATGCCGAGTTTGCGCATCTCGGCTTCCTGCAGTACTTCGACCGTGAGTTGCTTGTCACCCTTCGCGATATCACGAGCCTGCTTGACCAGGTAGGACGGCGTGCAGACATTGCCCGGCAGGTTGCCGAGGTCTTTCGCGAGGCTCATGCCCTGACCGATCGCATCGCCGTGACTGGCGCCCTTGCGGGCCTGCGCTGCCTGTTTGGCAGTGGCTCCCAGGGTCAGCTTGCGCGGGGCGGGCTGCTTGTCGTCCTGTTTGGACTTCATCGTTGTAAAGCGGTATGCGCTGTCATGCCAGGTTTCCACGGCCAGCCGCGCGCGGTGATAGACGTCCGCACCCTTCGGGCTCTCGGTGGTCAGGTAGCAGGCGGCTCCGGCAATTTTCGTCTTGCGCCACGCCGCATAGGCGGCGCGCAGCGCGCGCTGGTAGCGCTTTCGGTCGTAATCCTTCTTGTCACCGCAGCCAGTCAGCAGTACGCGTTTGAAGGGCAGCCCGGACGGCGCCCGCACCAGCAGGGTGTCACCCACATTGCCGCGCATATCACCGGCCGCGACGAGTTCGGCGATCTGGCCGCCGAGGGCCCGGTCAGCGGCGCGTGTCGGCGCCGGCAGGGTTGCCCCGTTCGAATAGACGGGCAGGATCAGGCAGTCGGTGCGCTGCTTGTCCGCCGTTGCCGTACTGACCTGAAACTGCATGCAGAACCCCTTGCTGTCTTGCTGGCCGCACCGGGGCGGCGACCGCCCTTGACGGTCTGAAAGGCTAGCGTCGATCATGGCGACGGTCGAAGCTGAGCCGTCGCGCCCGGAATTGTACTTGATTCAGCACTGTCCGCGATTTCCTGCCCGGGCCTCTGGCGGCCGCCGGGCGCGGCGTTTCTGACGGCGGCACATGGCACGCATTCTGCAAAACTACGTGTTGCGGGAAACCGCGCAGACGTGGTTCGTCACCACGCTCGTGTTGCTGGTCATTCTCGTGACCTACCAGTTCACGGAAGTGCTGGGAGACGCCGCGTCGGCAAAGTTGCCCCGCGACGCGATCTTTCGGGTGCTCGGGCTGACGTCCATCCAGCTGCTGGCGGTGCTGACGCCCATCAGCCTGTTCCTGTCCATTCTGCTCGCGCTTGGCCGGCTGTACCGCGACAGCGAGATGGCCGCGCTGATGGCCTGCGGCATTGGCCCCGCGCGGCTTTACCGTTCGCTGCTGGGGTTCGCGCTGCTGCTGGCCGCCGGCGTGGGCTGGCTGGCTATCGTGGTATCACCGGCAGCCACGCGGTCGATTCAGAGCATGGCGGCGGCCGCCCAGGCGAGCGTGGGCCTGGACATGCTCGAAGCGGGCCGCTTCGTGTCACTGGGCGATACCGGCGCGGTGCTGTACGCCGGTGCGGTGAACCGGGACGGCAGCCTGGCCGACGTCTTCGTGCAACGGCGCGACGGCGACAAGGTGCAGCTGATCGTCGCGCAGCGGGCCTGGGAGGGTGAGCGCGAAGCCGACGGCCGCCGCGTGCTGCGTTTCGCCGACGGCCGCCGCTACGAGGGCAAGCCCGGTAGTCCGCGCTTCAACGTGATGCGCTTCGCCGAGCACGGTATTCCCTACGAGCTGCCAACTTTCGGCCCCCCGGTGCGCGGGCCCGAGGCCAAGCCGCTCGGGGAGCTATGGGGTTCCGCCGACCTCGCGGACCAGGCGGAATTACAGTGGCGCCTGTCGTCGCCGCTCACGCTCCTGATGCTGACCCTGCTGGCCGTGCCTCTCAGCCGCAGCGCGCCGCGCCAGGGCCGTTACACCGGCATCGTCGCCGGCGTCTTTGTCTACCTGATTTACGTGAACCTGCTGTCCATTGCCCGCGTGTGGGTGGAGCAGGGCACCATCAGCCCGCGGGTCGGCGTGTGGTGGGTGCACCTGCTCTGGGGATCGGCCGGACTGCTGATGGTGGCCTACCAGCACGGCTGGCCGCGCCGGGCCCTGGCGCGCTAGCGGCGGGCCGCGTCTTTGGGTAGCAGGACCACGCGCGTGCCGGTCAGGCGGTCGTGCCAGGCGCGCCGTTGCGGGTCGACCAGGATCCACAGCAAACCGAGCCCGGCCGGCAACACGCTGAGCAGGGCGGCGGCGAAACGCAGCGTCGCGGTTGCCGGACCCAGCGGGCTGCCGTCGATCTTCTCAACCCGCAGGCGCCAGCTGCGCATGCCCAGGGTCTGGCCGCCGCGACACCAGAAACCCGCGTAGAACACCACGCAAACCAGCAACACCAGGCCCTGGAACCACAGGCTGCCCGGCGGCACGGCCTCGCCGCCCCTTAGCATTAGCACCGCGATGCCCAGCATCATCAGCAGTCCACCGAGCAGCAACAGGTCATAGGCGCCGGCCGCGAGGCGGCGCAGCAAGCTGGGAGCGACGAGGGTGGCAGCAGTCATGCGTGAGGGGTGGGCCGGCAGGAAGTGGCGCTCCCTACGAGAATCGAACTCGTGTTTCAGCCTTGAGAGGGCCGCGTCCTAACCGCTAGACGAAGGGAGCGTAGGGTCCATACGGCTGCCCGGTGCGGGCAGCGCTGTTATTATAGAGAGCGAACTCAGCCTCACAAGCAGGCAAATTTGACAGAGATACGGAAATCAGACGACGTTTCCCCGCCGCAGATCATTCCCCGGCCCGAGCACAACATCTCGCGGGCACACATTTCCAAACCAGCCTTAAAGGTTCTGTACCGGCTCAAGGATGCGGGCTACCAGGCGTTCCTGGTGGGCGGCAGTGTGCGCGACCTGCTGCTGGGGCACCAGCCGAAGGATTTTGATGTGGCGACGGACGCGCGCCCGGAAGAGGTGCGCGCACTGTTCGGCAACAGCCGCCTGATCGGCCGCCGCTTTCGGCTGGCCCACGTGCGCTTTGGCCGGGAAATCATCGAAGTGGCCACATTCCGCGGCACCGGTAACGGTGATCCGAGTGATGGCGAGCACGTGATTCACGAGTCAGGGCGAATCCTGAAGGACAATGCGTGGGGCAGTATCGAAGAAGACGCGATACGCCGCGACTTTACGGTCAACGCGCTCTACTACAACATTGCCGACTTCTCGATTTGGGATTTCGCCGGTGGCGTCGACGATATCGCGCACGGCTGGCTCCGGTTGATCGGCGACCCCGAGACCCGTTATCGCGAAGACCCGGTGCGCATGCTCCGGGCCGCGCGACTGGCGGCAAAACTCGGCCTGGAGTTGCATCCCGAAGCGGCCGAGCCGGTGCCGCGCCTGGCCGATCTGCTCGACGGTGTGCCGCCAGCCAGATTGTTCGACGAGTTTCTGAAGCTGTTCCAGTCGGGGCATGCGCTCGAGAGTTATCGCAAGCTCGCGCAGTTGGGTTTGTTCGAGCACCTGTTCCCGATGACGGCCCGTGTGCTGGCCGACGACTCGCAGCAGGATTTCCGTGAACTGATCGAAGCGGCGCTGGCCAATACCGACTGGCGGATCGCAGAAGAGCTGCCGGTCACGCCGATGTTCCTGTTTGCGGTGCTGTTGTGGCGACCGGTAAAAGACCGCGCGGCGACGCTGATGCAGGACGAAGGCCTGTCGCCCGGCCGCGCGCTTGCCCAGGCGGCCGCCGACATCAATGCGCAACAGGTCGCGCGTGTCGCCCTGCCGAAGCGCTTCAGCCTG
This sequence comes from Chromatiales bacterium, assembly GCA_020351875.1. Taxonomy (GTDB): domain Bacteria; phylum Pseudomonadota; class Gammaproteobacteria; order Steroidobacterales; genus J054. The sequence goes on from CP070671.1 coordinate 1,587,427, forward strand.
CCGATGCGCGAAGTGTTGCAGCTGCAAGGCCGTTTCGAAGACCAGCGACCGCGCCGGGTGCGCTCGCTGTTGCAGCACAAGCGATTTCGCGCGGCCTACGACCTGCTGCTGCTGCGGGCCCAGGTTGGCGAGGTACCGGGTGAACTCGCGGAGTTCTGGACAGCCGCGCAGCAGGGCGACAGCGAGTCCGAGCCGGCGCCCGCGCAACGTGCCCGGCGTCGTCGTCGCCGCCGCCCGCGTCGCCGGCAGGGCAATTCAACGCCCGCTCCCTGAATTCATGACGCGTGACGAGCGCAGGGTGTCGGCCTGGGTGGGTATCGGCAGTAATCTCGACGATCCCGAATACCAGGTCCGTCGCGCCTTCGTTGCGCTGGCAGAATTGCCCGACACGGAACTGCGCGTGCAGTCACCTTTGTACCGGACCGCGCCGATGGGGCCGCAGGATCAGCCGGACTACATCAACGCAGTGGCGGAACTCGACACGGGTCTCGAAGCCGACGCATTGCTCGCACAATTGCAGGCCATAGAAAAGCGGGCCGGCCGCTTGCGCGAAACCAGGTGGGGCCCACGCGTTCTCGACCTGGACTTGTTGACCTATGGTCGCGAGTGCATCAGCCGCCCGGGGCTCAAAGTGCCGCACCCGGGCATTGGCGAGCGAAATTTTGTATTGTTGCCGCTGCTCTCCGTGGCGCCCGACCTGGAAATTCCGGGACTGGGGCCGGTGCGTCAGCTGGCGGCTGGTATCGACCGCGAGGGCGTTGAGAGGCTCGAGTAAACGGGCCGTCGTCGCTGGCCCGCATAGAAGAACCAGAACGCTGGATGGCAGATTCCCGCTACATTGCGATCGAGGGTCCAATCGGCGTTGGCAAGACCAGTCTCGCCAAACGCCTGGCCGAAAGTCTCGACAGTGAGCTGCTGCTGGAAGACGCGGACGCCAATCCCTTCCTGCAACGGTTTTACAAGGATCCACGCGGTCAGGCCCTGCCCACCCAGTTGTTTTTTCTGTTCCAGCGTATTAGCCAGATCGGCGAGTTGCGCCAGGCGGATATGTTCAGCGAAGTGCGGGTGGCCGATTTCCTGATGCAGAAAGACCGCCTGTTCGCAGAAATTACCCTCGACCGCGACGAACTGTTGCTGTACGACAAGGTCTACGAAACCATGGCCGTTGAAGCCCCGGTGCCCGACCTGGTGGTTTACCTCCAGGCGCCGGTCGACACCCTGCTGTTCCGGGTGGCGCGACGGGGCATCAGTTACGAGCAACGCATCGGTCGTCGTTACCTGGAAAGGCTGGCCGAAGCCTACGCCCGGTTCTTCCACGACTATGACGAAGCGCCGCTGCTCATCGTGAATGCTGCGACGATCGACCCTATTAACAATGACGAGCACTACGCGATGCTGCTCGAGCAGATTCAGCGCACTCGCAGTGGCAGGCATTTCTTCAATCCGCTGGTTTCGGCCCTGGCCTGATCCCCACAGCGGGAGGCAAGCATGTACAAGCAACTGGAAGAGCGCGACCAGACGAGGCCGCCGGTCAATGTCTCCACGCTGATGCGCATGAAGGCCGAAGGCGAGCCGATCGCTTGTCTCACGGCCTACGATGCGAGCTTTGCCAGGCTCGTGGACGATGCGGGCACGGATGTCGTGCTGGTTGGCGATTCCCTCGGCATGGTCATCCAGGGGCACGATACGACCGTGCCGGTCACGGTTGACGACATCGTGTACCACAGCCGGGCCGTGGCCCGCAGTCTGCGCCATGCTTTCCTGATGGCCGACATGCCGTTCATGAGTTTCAGCAGTGCACAGCAGGCACTGGAAAATGCGGTGCGCCTGATGCAGGAAGGCGGGGCGATGATGGTGAAGCTGGAAGGCGGTGCCAGCCAGGTCAACATCGTCGAGCATCTCGCCGGGCACGACATACCGGTGTGTGCGCATCTGGGACTGCGCCCGCAGTCCGTGCACAAAATTGGCGGTTTCAAGGTTCAGGGTCGCGAGAACGAGCAGGCAAGGCAAATGCTCGCGGACGCCCGTGCGCTGGAAGCGGCGGGTGCCGACGTCGTGCTGCTCGAATGCGTGCCGAACGAAGTCGGCAAGGCAATTCGCGATGCGCTCAACGTGCCGGTCATCGGCATCGGCGCGGGACCCGACGTCGACGGCCAGATCCTGGTGCTCTACGACGTGCTGGGCATTACCCAGGGTCCCATGCCGCGCTTTGTGAAGAATTTCATGCTGGACTCCGCCACGCCCATCGACGCGTGCGCGGCTTATGTCAGCGCGGTCAAAGATCGCAGCTACCCGGCGCCAGAGCACTGTTTCTCGTGAGTCGTGCCACGCAACCCGTGCCGCAGCTGAAACGCGTGACCGACGTCGCGCCGCTGCGCCGCCTGGTTCGCGAGTGGCGAACCGACGGTGCGAAGATCGCGCTGGTACCCACGATGGGCAACCTGCACGAAGGCCACCTGAGCCTGGTCCGCCAGGCCCGCGAGCATGCGACGCGGGTGGTGGTGTCGGTGTTCGTGAACCCGTCGCAGTTCGGGCCGGGCGAAGATCTCGAGGCCTATCCGCGCACGCCGGAGCAGGACCGGGCAGCCCTGGAGACCGTCGGCACTGACGCGTTGTTTCTGCCCTCGGCGGACACGATCTATCCTTTCGGTGTCGACGAGATGACCCGAGTCTCGGTCCCGGGGTTATCGGCGGTGCTGTGTGGCGCGTCGCGGCCCGGGCACTTTGACGGGGTCACGACGGTGGTGTGTCGGTTGTTCAACATCGTGCAGCCGGACATCGCGGTATTTGGCCAGAAGGATTACCAGCAGCTGCTGATCGTGCGGCGCATGGTCGCGGACCTGCACCTGCCGGTGCGCGTGCTGTCGGCGCCTGTTCAGCGGGAGCCCGACGGCCTGGCCATGAGTTCACGCAATCGCTATCTCGACGCCGCGAGCCGGGCCCAGGCGCCGGGGCTGCACGCGGCGCTGCAGGAAACGGCGGACGCGCTGCGCGCCGGGCGTCGCGACTTCGCCGCACTGGAAGCCGAAGGTGCGGCGCGGCTGATGGCCGCCGGCATGCGCACGGACTATTTCGCCGTGCGCCGCGCCACCGATCTCGGCTTGCCCGATGCGGCTACCGGGCCACTTGCCGTGCTGGCCGCGGCGTACTGCGGACCGGCGAGACTCATCGACAACGTGCGGGTGGATGTTTAACCCACCACGGTTGCCAGAACCTTAGCGCGACAGGGACCGCGGTGGTCCTTAGCCCGCCTGGCGCGCCTGCGCCCATTGCACATGTTCGCGCACCAGTTCGGATTCGTCTGTCGCGCGTCGGGCCAGCGCGTCGCGAACGGCGGGGGAGGCCGGCGCGTTGCCCAGCGCCACCGCAATGTTGCGTAACCAGCCCGTATAGCCCGGTCGGCGCAACGCGCTGCCCCGGGTGCGTTCGCGCCAGGTGCTCTCATCCCAGTTGAACAGCGCAACGAGGTCCGGCGAATCGAGGCCGTGCCGGGGCATGAAGTCGGGTTCCCGGGTCGGGCGGGCAAATTTGTTCCACGGGCAAAAGAGCTGGCAGTCGTCACACCCGAACACGCGGTTGCCGATGGCCGGACGCAGTTCGACCGGGATCGTGCCGCGCTGTTCGATGGTCAGGTAGGAAATGCAGCGACGGGCGTCCAGTTGATAAGGCGCCACGATGGCGTTGGTCGGGCACACGTCGATGCACGCAGTGCAAGTGCCACAGTGGTCCGTAGCCGGGCCGTCGGCGGGCAGGGGCAGATCCGTGAGGATCGTGCCGAGCAGGAACCATGAGCCGGCGTCGCGGTTGATCAGGTTCGTGTGTTTGCCCTGCCAGCCCAGCCCGGCCAGCGCGGCGAGTGGTTTCTCCATGACCGGCCCGCTGTCGACAAACACGCGATAGCCAAAAGGGCCGAAGGCAGCCGTGATGCGATCGGCCAGTTGCTGCAGCCGGCGGCGCAGTAACTTGTGGTAGTCGCGTCCGAGGCTGTAGCGTGCCAGGTAGCCCAGGCGGGCATCATTCAGTAAGTCTGCCGGCGGCCGTGACTCCGGCGGCAGATAATCCATGCGCGCGACGATGACCCGCACGGTCCCCGGAACCAACTCGCCTGGCCGCGTTCGGCGCTGTCCGTGCCTGGCCATGTAATCCATGTCACCGTGATAACCGGCCGCGAGCCATGCCTGCAGATCCGCTTCCGCGTTGCCAACGTCGGCTGGCGCGATGCCCACCTGCTGAAAACCCAGCGCCTGTCCCCAGGCTTTGACCTGGTTGGCCATGGCTGCCAGCGCCGACGGTGAATGCGTGGTCAAGACGTCTCCGCTGCGCCGTCGGGAGTGCGCGGCGCCCGGCAAGTATAATTTTTGCCATGCATACCGTCGCCAGCAGCGTTTTTACTCCCGAGGTGGTGCGCGAGCTCGATCGGCGCGCCATTGAGGATCGCGGCATTCCCGGCTACACGCTGATGTGCCGCGCCGGTCGGGCGGCCTTCGATGCCACGCGTGACAGGTATCCGGCCGCGGCGAAATGGGTCGTGGTCTGCGGCGCCGGTAACAATGCGGGCGACGGTTACGTCATCGCCCGCCTGGCGCGTGCCGCGGGCCTGCAAGTGCAGGTCATCGCGGTCAGTGATCCGGATGGCCTCGGTGGCGATGCGGCTCGCGCCTGGCACGACTTTCGCGATGCAGGCGGTACCGCGGCCGGGCTTGCCGACTTGGACTGCGGTGAGGCTGAGTTGCTGGTCGATGCATTGCTTGGCACCGGTCTGGATCGCCTGGTCGGCGGGAGCTATCGCGATGCGGTGGAGCAGATCAACGCGGCTGCGGCCCCGGTGCTGGCGGTAGACATCCCCAGCGGTCTGAACGGCACCACCGGCGAGATCATGGGGGTGGCGATCCAGGCCGACCTGACCGTCACCTTCGTGGGCCGCAAGCAGGGTTTGTACCTGGGCGCCGGGCCGGCGCTCTGTGGTGAAGTGCGGTTCGCGGATCTCGACGTGCCGGGCGACATGGCGGCCGGCATCGAACCCGCGCTGCGTCTGTTCGATGAACACCAGCTGGCGGAACTGCTGCCGCAACGACACGCCAGCGCGCACAAGGGCGACTTTGGTCACGTACTCATCGTCGGTGGAAATCGCGGTATGAGCGGCGCGGTGCGCCTCGCCGGGGAAGCAGCGCTGCGCGCGGGTGCGGGGCTGGTCAGCGTGGCCACGCGGGCGGAGACGGCCGGCGCGGTGGTGGCCGGCAGGCCGGAACTGATGTGCCGGCCGGTCGACAGCGCAGACGATCTCGAGCCGTTGCTGGAGCGCGCGACGCACATCGCGGTGGGGCCGGGGCTGGGCCAGGATGCGTGGGCCAGGCAGTTGTTCGCCCGGGTGCTCGCGGCCGAGCGACCCCTGGTGCTTGATGCCGACGCGCTGAACCTGCTCGCCGCGGACCCGCACAAGCGCGACGATTGGGTGCTCACACCCCACCCGGGCGAGGCGGGCCGGCTGCTCGGTGGCAGCACGGCAGCGGTGCAGGCGAACCGGCTGGACGCATTGGCGCAGCTGACTACGCGCTATGGCGGCATCGCGGTACTAAAGGGCCGCGGCACGCTGGTGGGCGAGCACGGGCAGATTCCGTTCCTGATCGATCGCGGCAACCCTGGCATGGCCACGGCGGGAATGGGTGATGTGCTGACCGGCACCTTGGCCGGGTTGCTCGCCCAGGTCCCGGCGAGCCCGCTGGCCGCGACCGCCGCTGCCGCCTGGGTGCATGCCGTTGCCGGGGACCGGGCTGCCGCCGCCGGCGAGCGCGGCCTGCTGGCCGGCGACGTACTCAACGAACTGCGCGCGTGCCTGAATCCCTGACCCTGCTGTTGCCGGATGCGGCGGCGACGGCAGACCTGGGTCGCCGCGTTGCGGCGGGCGCCAGCCCGCCGCCGCCCGACGGATTTACCGTCTGGCTCCAGGGGGAACTCGGGGCCGGCAAGACCACGCTGGTCCGGGCGTTGCTGCAGGCGCTCGGCCATGCCGGGCGCGTGCCCAGCCCCACTTATACGCTGGTGGAGCCCTACGAATTGCCGGCCGGACCCGCGCATCATGTCGATCTGTACCGGTTGCAGGATCCGGCAGAAGCGGAGTACCTGGGCCTGGCCGAGCTGCCCGCCGCGGGCGGCTGGCTGCTGGTGGAGTGGCCGGAGCGGGGTGCCGGGTTCCTGCCCGGGCCGGATCTGCGGGTTAAGCTGGCGGTGGCCGGGTCCGGGCGCGAAGCGCAGCTGGAGGCCGGCAGCGCCGCCGGGGCGGCCGCCCTGCGGTGCATCGCCAAAGCGTGATGTAATTCCGCTTGTAGAAAGCAATGCTATCCATATAATTTACATAACAAAACGCGTATTCGGTTCTGGTTTGGGAGAACCGTAAAGCGTGACTGGAGTTGGGGAAATGCTGCGGCTGAGCGGGCTTTTGCTGGCGGTGCTTTGGTGTGCGACGGCACTGGGCGAAGCCGTGCGCGTCCAGGACGTGCGCATCGCCGAGCGCGACGGCGCGACCCGGGTGGCGCTGGACCTCAGCGGGCCAGCGACCCACAAGCTGTTCACGCTCCGTAACCCGGACCGGGTGGTCATTGACATCAAGCCCGCCAGATTCGCCCCCGGCGCGTTGCCGTTGCCGGCCGGTGCGGGCGACGTACGCCGCCTGCGCGGCGCCAATCGCGAAGACGGCTCGCTGCGGCTGGTCCTGGACATGCAGCGCGTCGTGCCGGTGCGCAGTTTCGATCTCGCCGCGAATGCCGCCCATGGCAATCGGCTCGTCATCGACCTGGGCGTTGCGGCCGCGCGGCCCAGCCAGCCGGTCAAGACCGCGCCGCGCCCGCCGGCGGTGGCCCGTGACCTCGTGATCGCGGTGGATGCCGGACACGGGGGCAAGGATCCCGGTGCCCGGGGGAGCCGCGGCACGCGCGAGAAAGATGTGACCCTCAGCATCAGCCAGCGCCTGGCCGGCGCCATTAACGCCGAACCCGGCATGCGCGCCGTGGTGACACGCGACAGCGACCGCTTCGTGCCGCTGCGGGCCCGCATGGAACTGGCCCGCGGCCAGAAGTCGGACCTGTTCCTGTCGATTCACGCCGACGCGTTCCGTGACCGCCGGGTGCGCGGTGCCACCGTCTACACGCTGTCCGAGAAGGGCGCCTCGGATGAGGCATCCCGGCGCCTGGCCGCGCGCGAAAACGCGGCGGTCACAATCGGCAACGTGCACCTGGAAGACAAGGACCCGCTGCTCGCGGGCGTGCTGATGGACCTGTCCCAGAACGCGTCGGTCAGTTCCAGCATGGACATCGGCGAGGAAATCCTGCAGGAGCTCGGCAAATTCGCGCGGGTGCGCAAGCGCCACGTCCAGCGCGCGCCGTTCCTGGTACTGAAGTCGCCCGACGTGCCGTCACTGCTGATCGAGACGGCCTTTATCTCGAACCCGGACGACGAGTCGAACCTGCGCCGTTCCGCTTACCAGGAGCGGCTGGTCGCCGCCATCCTCGACGGCATGCGGGATTATTTCTACCAGAATCCGCCGCCCGGCACCCGGGTCGCCCAGCTGGCGCAGAATCCCCGGCCGCGCGAGCGCCAGTACGTGATTCGCCGGGGCGATACGCTCAGTGAGATCGCGGATCGTTACAACGTCAGCATCAGGCGCATCCGCAGTCACAACAGCCTGCGCAACGACCGCATTCGCGTGGGCCAGGTGCTGCGTATCCCGATTCCGCGGGACATCTGACACGGATTCAAATTTGCCGGGGGTTCTGAAACAATCCCGGCATGGCCATCCGCCAGCTCCCCACCCAGCTGATCAACCAGATCGCCGCCGGCGAAGTCGTCGAGCGGCCGGCCGCCATGCTGAAAGAGCTGCTCGAGAACAGCCTGGACGCGGGGGCGCGCCGTGTCGAGGTGGAACTCGAGCAGGCCGGCGTGCGCCTGTGCCGGGTGCGCGACGACGGCGTCGGCATTCCCCGCGAGGAGGTGCCGCTGGCACTGGCCCGGCACGCGACCAGCAAGATCGCCAGCCTCGACGACCTGACTTGCGTCGCCTCGCTCGGCTTTCGCGGCGAAGCGCTGCCCAGCATCGCCTCGGTCGCCAGCCTGCGCCTGGTCTCCCGGCATGTCGACGCGGATACCGCCTTCGCCGTGGAGTCGGGTTACGGCGAACAGGGTGAATTGCGCCCGGCGCCCCATCCGGGCGGCACCACGGTGGAGGTGCGCGATTTGTTTGCCCGCACGCCGGCGCGACGGCGGTTCCTGAAAACCGAGCGCACCGAGTTCATGCACGCGCAGCGGGTGGTCGAGCGCCTGGCGCTGAGCCGTTTCGGCACCGCCGTCCGGCTGATTCACAACGGCCGGCCCGTGTTGGATTTGCCCGCGGCGAGCAGTCGCGACGAGCAGGAGGCCCGGCTGGCAAAACTCTGCGGCCAAGCATTCGTCGACAATGCACTGTACGTGGAGCGCGACGCAGAGGGCATGAGCCTGCGGGGCTGGATTGCCCGGCCGACGTATTCGCGCAGCCAGCCCGACCTGCAGCACGTGGTGTTGAACGGGCGCGTGATCCGCGACCGCAGCCTGAGTCACGCGATTCGCTCGGCTTACGCCGACGTGCTCTATCACGGCCGGCACCCGGCCTGTGTGCTCTACCTGGAGATGGATCCGGCCGAGGTTGACGTGAATGTGCACCCGTCGAAACAGGAAGTTCGATTCCGCGACGGTCGCCGCGTCCATGACTTCGTTCGCCGCACGCTGGAGGCCGCGCTGGCGGATACCCGGCCCGGGGCCGCCGTGTCCGAACCCGTCCCGGCGCCGGCGGCATTCCCGGGGGCCGGGCAGCGCGGGTTGCGGTTGTCGCCGGCCACGGTGCGCGAGGCGGCGCCGGTTTATGCGGCCCTGGCCGCCGATGCAGGAGTCGATACGGCGACGGAGGACGCCGCGCAACTGCCGTTGGGGCACGCGCTTGCGCACCTGCACGGGGCCTTCATCCTGGCGCAGAATCGCGACGGGCTCGTGATCGTCGACGCCCATGCCGCGCACGAGCGCATTACCTACGAGCGCCTGAAACAGGCCTGGTCGGCGTCTGGCATCCAGTCCCAGCCGCTGCTCGTCCCGCACAGCTTCCAGGTGTCGGCCGCCGAAGCCGATCTGGCGGAGACTCACGCGGCGCTGCTGGGCGCACTGGGCCTGGAGGTCGATCGGGTGGGGCGGGAACAGCTGACCATTCGTGCGGTGCCGGTGCTGCTGGCAGCCGGTGACCCGGAGTCGCTGGTGCGCGACGTGCTGGCAGACCTGCAGGCCGGTGGTGCTGATGTGGCGAGGGTGCGCCGGAAAATGGATGACGTGCTCGCGTCCATGGCCTGTCACGGTTCGGTGCGCGCGAACCGCCGCCTCACCAGCGCAGAGATGAATGCGTTGTTGCGGGACATGGAGGCCACCGAACGCAGCGATCAGTGCAATCACGGCCGGCCCACCTGGACCCTGCTCAGCCTCGCGGAACTGGATCGCCTGTTTGCCCGGGGCCGCTAGCGCCCGTGCCTTCGCCCACTGCGCTTTGTATTGCCGGGCCCACCGCGGCGGGGAAAACGGCCCTGGCCCTGGCGCTCGCCGAGCGCGTGCCCGCGGAAATCATCAGCGTGGATTCGGCCATGGTGTACCGCGGCCTGGATATCGGCACGGCCAAGCCGTCCCGCGAGGTGCTCGCCCAGGTACCCCATCACCTGATCGACATCCGGGACCCGCAGCAGTCGTATTCGGCCGGCGAGTTCCGGGACGATGCGCTGGCGCTGATCGGGCAAATACAGGCTGCCGGCAGGCTGCCGCTGCTGGTGGGGGGCACCCTGCTGTACTTTCGTGCGCTGATGCGCGGGCTTGCCGCGCTCCCAACCGCAGATCCGGGCCTGCGGGCCGCGCTCGACGCCCGCGGCGAAACCGAGGGCTGGCCGGCGCTGCACGCCGAGCTCGCGGAGGTAGACCCCCACGCGGCGGCGCGAATCGCGCCAACCGACCGGCAGCGCATTCAACGGGCCCTGGAAGTGCACGCGATCACCGGTCGGCCCATCAGTGAACTGCAGCGGCTGAATCCGCCCGCGCCGCAGATCCGGTTCGTCGGTTTCGCGTTGTTGACGATGAACCGTGAGGCGCTGTATGCGCGCATCGCCGAACGCTTCGACCAGATGCTGGACCGGGGTCTCCTGGAAGAGGTGCGCGCGTTGCGGGCCCTGCCGGGCATGCACGCCGGCCTGCCGGCCGCGCGAGCGGTGGGGTACCGGCAGCTGTGGGCCCACCTGGATGGTGCCTGCACGCTGGCAGAGGCGCGGGCCCGGGCCATCACGGCCACCCGACGCTACGCCAAGCGCCAGCTCACATGGCTGCGCGCCGAAAGCGGTTTCCAGCGGCTGGAGGAGCAGGGGCCGCCAGCCGCGTTGGACGCTGTGCGCCGGCAGCTCGCAGGGACCGGCGCATTGGATGCATTATCCGGGTCGAGCGGCTAGAATCTCGGGGAAACCGGCGCGCCACGGGGGATGGCGGCGTGAGGCGTGGCGGTTTTCATTCAATAACAAGAACACTGAAATAACAATAACGCCTCAGGAGTCGACAATGTCCAAGGGTCAAGTCTTGCAGGATCCCTTCCTGAATATCCTGCGCAAGGAGAAGGTTCCGGTCTCCATTTACCTGGTAAACGGGATCAAGCTTCAGGGCACCGTCGATTCCTTCGATCAGTTCGTCGTGGTTCTGAAAAACAGCGTGAATCAGATGGTTTACAAGCACGCGATTTCTACGGTCGTACCGGCGAAGAACGTCAGAGTGCCCGGCGCGGAAGAGCACGGCGACGGGTAACGGCTTGCCAGGCCTGTCAATTCGCTGCGCGCAGGGACGGCGCCCGCGGCAGGTCTGGCCAGGGGCCCGCTATGTTTGAACGGCCCCGGCGCGGGGAACTCGCGATCCTGCTGCACGTGGGCTTAGGCGAGGCGCCCGATGCAGATCAGCAACAGGAATTCCGGGCACTGGCAGATGCGGCCGAGGCCGAGATCGCGGGCGAGCTGTCGGCGCGACTGCGCGAAGTCAATCCACGCACCCTGATCGGTACCGGCAAGCTCGCCGAACTGGCCGCGCTGGCAGAACAGACCGGCGCGAGCCTGCTGCTGGTGGACCACCCACTGACGCCCGGCCAGGAACGCAACCTCGAGCGCGAGTTGAAGCTGCGGGTGGTGAACCGGACCGGCCTGATCCTGGACATCTTTGCGCTGCGTGCCCGCACATTCGAGGGCAAGCTGCAGGTGGAACTGGCCCAGCTGCGGCACCTGTCCACCCGCCTGGTGCGGGGCTGGACCCACCTGGAGCGCCAGAAAGGCGGTATCGGGCTGCGGGGTCCGGGTGAGACCCAGCTGGAGACAGACCGGCGCCTGCTGGCCAGGCGCATCAAGCAGCTGCAGGCCCGGCTGGAGCGGCTGGGTAAGCGCCGCGCGCTGAGCGCCCAGCGCCGCCGCAAGCGGGACCTGGCGACGGTATCGCTGGTGGGTTACACGAATGCCGGGAAGTCGACGCTGTTCAACCGCCTGACCGAGGCCGGTGTGGTGGCCGCCGACCAGCTATTTGCGACCCTGGATCCGACCCTGCGCCGCATCGAGCTGCCGGACGGCACGCCGTGTGTGCTGGCAGATACCGTGGGCTTTATCCGCGACCTGCCGCACGAGCTGGTGGCCGCCTTCCACTCCACCCTGGAGGAGAGCCGGGGCGCCCGGCTGCTGCTGCACGTGGTGGACTGCACGGACGAGGAGGTCGAGCAGCGCATCGCCGATGTCGACGTCGTGCTGCGGCAGATCGGGGCTGACCATCTGCCCGTGGTCCAGGTCTTCAACAAGATTGATATACTTGGCGCCGGGCCACGGGTAGACCGGGCCGAGACCGGCATGCCGAGCAGGGTCTGGGTTTCGGCAACTACCGGTGACGGAATCGAATCCCTGCTCGGGGTTATCAGCGAATATCTCCACCAGGAGCTTGTGAGAGGCACTGTGCGCCTGGGTGTTACCCAGGCTCGCCTGCGATCGCTGCTGTATGACGCCGGGCAGGTGCTGAACGAGCAAGAACTCAAAGACGGCGGCTGGGAGCTGGACGTAGAACTGGACCGCCAGGGCTATGAACAGCTGCGGCGGCGCGAGGACCTGAAGCTCATCGTCCCCGATGACGATGCGCGCCGGGCAGTCCTTAACTGATATTCAAGATTAACGAGATGGCGTGGAACGAGTCAGGTAACGGCAAGAATCCTTGGGATCGTGGCGGCGGCAATTCCGGCCCGCCGGACCTCGACACTATTTTGCGTGACTGGCAGCGCCGCCTCGGCGGGCTGTTCGGCGGCAGATCCGGGCGCGACGGCGGCTCGAGCGGCAGCAGTGGCTCGATGTTGACGATCCTGTTTGCGCTGGTAGTCATAGGCTGGGCGGCCACCGGTCTTTATCGGGTGGAGGATGCAGAGCGGGCCGTCGTACTGCGCTTTGGCGAGTACACGGCAACCAACCAACCGGGCCTGCGGTGGCACATCCCGTGGCCGGTAGAAAGCGTCGAGAAGGTCAACGTCGCCGAGATCGAGACCTTCAGCAACCAGACGCGCATGTTGACCAAAGACGAGAACATTGTCGTGGTCGACATGGTGGTGCAGTTCCTGAGGCCTGACCCGGTGACCTACCTGTTCCAGGTGCGCAACCCGGAAGAAACCCTCAGTGACGTCAGCGAGAGCGCGATCCGCGAAGTGATCGGCAAGAGCGCGGTCGACTTCGTGTTGCTGGAAGGTCGCGCGGAGATCGCGCTGCAGACCCAGGCAGTGATCCAGGAAGCCCTGGACGAGTACAACACCGGTCTCGTCGTCACCAAGGTCAATTTGCAGGACACCAACTTCCCCAGCCAGGTGGAAGCTGCCGTGCAGGATGCGATCAAGGCCCGGGAAGACAAGGAACGCCTGGCTTTCGAGGCCCAGACCTATGCCAACGACATCGTGCCGAAGGCGCGCGGTGAGGCAGCGCGACGGCTGCAGGACGCCGAGGCGTACCGCGCGCGGGTCGTGGCTGATGCCGAGGGTGAAAGCTCACGCTTCGAAAAGCTGCTGGTGGAATACACAGCCGCACCGGAAGTCACCCGCGAACGCCTGTACATCGATGCAATAGAGCAGGTCTATTCGCAGGCCAGCAAGATTCTTCTCGACGCCGAGGGGAGTGGCAACTTGCTGTACCTGCCGATGGACAAACTGCTCGAGCAGCGCATGGGGACTCTGCCCGGTGGGGGTGCGTCGATGGGGCGTCTCGACGGCGGGAACAGTCGTGACGCCGAGTCGTCTCGCCTGACACCGCGCGAGACGCAACGCCTGAGGAGATCGAGATAATGGCCGGCGGACGCCCCATACTGGTTCTGATTCTGCTGGCGCTGTTCGTTGGCAGCGCGGCTCTGTATACCGTGGACGAACGCGAGCATGCGCTGAAGCTGCGTTTCGGAGAAATCGTGGATGCCGACATTCCGCCGGGGCTGCACTTCAAGCTGCCGGTCGTCAACACGGTTAATTTCTACCCCCGTCGCTTGCTGACCATCATCAATCCGCAGGAACAATTCCTGACTTTCGAGAAGAAAAATCTCGTCGTCGACTTCTTCGTGAAGTGGCGAATCGTTGACGTGTCAAAGTACTACCGTGCCACTGGCGGTGAAGAGATCATCGCTGCCCAGCGGCTGCTTGAAATCGTGAAGGACGGTATTCGCGGTGAATTTGCCAAGCGCACTGTGCCGGAGGTGGTGTCTGCCGAGCGGCGCAACCTGATGGATAATATGCTGAACAATGCCCGGTCGGAAGCCGAGCGCTTTGGCATCGATGTTGTGGACGTCAGGGTCAAGCGAATCGAGTTTCCGGAAGAGGTCAGCGATTCGGTGTTCAACCGGATGCGTCAGGAACGCAAGCGCTTCGCTTCCAAGCTGCGCGCAGAAGGCGTGGAGACCGCGGAAGAGATTCGGGCCGATGCCGACCGCCAGGCGACGGTCATCGTCGCGGAAGCCTACCGGGACGCTGAGAAGATCCGCGGTGAAGGTGACGCGTTGGCAGCGAATGTCTACGCCCAGGCCTTCGAGCAGGATCCGGAGTTCTTCAGTTTCTATCGCAGTATCCAGGCCTACAAGACTTCGGTCGGCAGCGGTAACGATATGCTGGTGCTGGATGCGGACAGCGATTTTCTGCGCTACCTGAACAACAAGTCCCCATCGCGCTGAGCGACGAGCAGCGTACGATAGACCACGAGCATTGTTAGCGGAGTTTGCGCTCCGGCGAATCAGCGACGATGAACTGGAACGACCTGCTTGCTGCGATTGCGCTCTACCTGGTGATCGAAGGTCTTCTGCCATTCGCGAGTCCCACCGGCTGGCGGCAGGGCCTGCTGCTGATTTCCCAGCTGCGCGATGGCCAGTTGCGGCTGTTCGGCCTGGTCAGTATTGCGGCCGGCCTGGTGTTGCTGTGGCTGGTGCGTGGCTGAACAAACGACCCGAGCCGAATTCATGCAAGCGAGAAACGTCATCGTGGTCGGTGCCCAGTGGGGTGATGAAGGCAAGGGCAAGATTGTCGACCTGCTGACGGAACGGGCCGGGGCCGTGGTGCGTTTCCAGGGCGGGCACAACGCCGGACACACGCTGCTGATCGACGGTGAGAAAACGGTCCTGCACCTGATTCCGTCCGGGATCCTGCGCGACGGTGTGGCGTGCATCATCGCCAACGGCGTGGTGGTGCATCTGCCGTCGCTGCTGGAAGAGATCGGCGAACTGGAGGGTCGCGGTGTTGCGGTCGCCGAACGCCTGACGGTCAGCGCTGCCTGTCCGCTGATCCTGCCCACGCACATCGCGCTCGATCACGCGCGCGAGGCGGCCCGGGGCAGCCAGGCCATCGGCACCACCGGGCGCGGCATCGGGCCGGCCTACGAAGACAAGGCGGCACGGCGCTCGCTGCGCATGTCTGACCTCTTCGACGCCGGCGTTTTCCGCGAGCGACTCGCCGACACGATGCAATTCCACAACTTCATGCTGCGCGAGTACTACGGTGCGCAGCCGGTGGATATCGAAGCGACCGCAGCGGAATGGCTGGCGCTCGCCGAGCGCGTCAAGCCGCTGATTGGTGATACGACCGAGTTGCTCGGCGAACTGCTTGCCCGCGGCGAGAACCTGCTGTTCGAGGGCGCTCAGGGTACCTTGCTGGATGTCGACCACGGCACTTACCCCTATGTTACGTCGTCCAACACGACGGCCGGGGCCGCGGCCACCGGCAGCGGCATCGGGCCGACCGCATTTCATCAGGTGCTCGGCGTAGTGAAGGCCTATACGACCCGGGTGGGTTCCGGGCCGTTTCCGACAGAGCTGTTCGATGACATGGGGCGACACCTGGGCAAGGTCGGCGCCGAGTTCGGTGCGACCACCGGTCGCCCGCGGCGCTGCGGCTGGTTCGACGCGGTGGCACTGCGACGCGCGGTGCTGAACAACAGCATCACCGCGCTGTGCATCACCAAGCTCGACGTTTTGGACGGGTTGGAGACGATCAAGATCTGCACCGGTTATCGAATCGACGGTGAGGTGCAGCACACGCCGCCGGTTCGTGTGGACCGCTATCACGAGTGTCACCCGGAGTACGAGGAAATGCCCGGCTGGTCGGCGTCCACCGTCGGTGTCACCGAACTCAGCCGGCTACCGGAAGCGGCGCGCAATTATCTGCAGCGCGTTGAAGACATTCTGCGCGTTCCCGTATACATGGTGTCCACCGGGCCCGGTCGCGACGAAAACATCGTGATCCGGCACCCCTTCGACTGAGTCGACGCGATGCGCTGTGCCGCCACGATTCGCCGGGATGCCGCCAGCCGAGTCGGTGCTACCGCCCGCCGCCCCCGTCGCCGGCTGCGTCTTGTGACAGTGCTGGTCATCGCCGCAATCGTCGGCGGATGTATCAGCACGCGCTTCATCTACAACCAGCTCGACTGGTTCATCACCTGGCAGCTGAGCGGTTACTTCGACCTGGAAAAGGAACAGTCGCAACAGTTGCGCGCCACTGTGAGCCGCCAACTCGAGTGGGTGCGCGTCGAGCAGTTGCCGGCCTACGCGGAACTGCTGCGGGCGATTGCCGGCGAAGCCGGTACCGGAGAACTCACGCCGAGCCGATGGGAGGCGATCTACGCACAGATGATCGCGCTGTTCGACGAGTTCCTGCGCCACGTGATTCCGGATGCCGTCGCGTTCCTGTCGACGCTGTCCGACGACCAGGTCGAGTACATGATCGAAAAACTCCAGGAAGAGAACGAGGAGCTGGCGCGCGAGTATTCCGGCAGAACCCCCGAGCAACGGCAGCGTCGCCGCGAGAAAGCCATCATCAAAGGGATGCAGCGCTTTACGGGGCGGTTGAACGGCGACCAGAAAGCGCTCGTCAGCAGTGCAGTGGCGTCGATGTACGACAATTCGGAAGAGTGGCTGCTGGGCCGGCGCCTGTGGCAACAGGACTTCAGGCGGCTGTTGCTGGAGCGGCCGCCGACCCCCGAGTTCGAAGCCCGGTTGCTCGAGATCAGCATCGATCCGAACTACATGGACGCGCCCGAATATCGCGCGAAGGTGGAAGCCAACCAGCGCATCGTGCTGGGCATGATGGCCGATATCATCGTGTCCCTGGACGATAAGCAACGCCAGCGATTTCAGGACCGGATGAACGGTTTCGCGGATGATTTCGACAACCTGGCGATGCAGGCCGCGGCGGACCGCGACCGGCAGGCGGCTCCGTCCGGTCCCGCGCCGCTGGCGGCCGCAGTGCCCGCTGGCTGCGCATCGGCGGCCGGGACCGGCAGCTGCGAAATGGGTCCCGCTGGGGCCATTCTTCATGGTAACTTTAGCCGCGACGCGGTTGGCGCAGCGGGGGATATCCCCGGTCCGGCGAGCTGCCGGGGCTAAAGAGGCGACACAATATCGGCCGGTGCATCCGTATTACCGGCTGTATCTCGTGCTAGGGATTAGAAACAGCGCACTGCAGGGGGGCTGAGAAACATGAAGAACCTGATGACGAAAGCACTGACTGGCGCCACGGCCGCGCTGGTGTCGGCCATGCTGCTGGCGCCTGCCAACGTGTACGCAGTCGTCAAGAGCTTTCAGGTAATGCAGGATGGCCAGCCGGTGGCCAACACCCAGGTCACGCTGGTTTCGCCCAGCGGCAAGAGCTACACGGAAACGACGGACGCCGGCGGCAAAGTCGTCGGCTTCAATTTCAATGAAGACGGTGACTGGAAAGTCAGCTGGGCGGGCGGTGCGATGACCATCAGTGCCGGTGGCGGTATCGGCCCCTGGATCGTGGTGCCGACGGCCATTGGCGTGACCGCGGCGATCATTGCCGCCAACGACTCCGACAATGACGACAGTCGCCGCAGTTCGCCGCCGCCGGACCCGGAGGTGGTGAGTCTCGACGGCACCTACACGATGGACGCGACACAGGTCGTCAGTAACCCGGACAATCACCCGAATGGGTTCCAGGGTGCCAGTTGTGCGGTCACCGTGGCCGGCAGCGGCGTGACGCTCGATTGTGACGGCGACGGCATCAGCGTGACTGCCACCGGGTCGGCCAGTGGCAGCGATTTCAACGCGGCAGGCGTCGGCAGTTTCGCCGGTAACGGCGGCGTCGAGATCCAGATCAGCGGCACGCTGGGGAGTTCCTGGAACGGCAACGCGTCGGCCGGTGCGAACGGTGCGCTTCCTGATAACAATAACGACGGCAGAAACGACCCGATCGAAGTGACGTTCAGCGGGTCCGGCCCGACCGAAAATTGAGCACAGCGGCGCGGCAGTTCCGGCTGTCGCGCCGTCATCACTTTCTATGAAGGCGGTTGCAGCAGCCTTGATTCTGAGCCTGGGGGCGCCGGCGGCGGTTGCCGAGCTGGCCGAACCCGGGCCCTTCGACACGCCGGAACCCTCGGTACTGCGCCTGCAGGACGCGATCGGCCGCGCGCTGGTTCGCAACCACGAGTACCTGGACCTGCTCAGCAGCATCGAGAGCGCCGAGCTCGACCTGGAAGATGCGCGGTCGACGTTCCGTCGCCAGTTCTATACGCGCATGGATTCCGACGCGCGCGTGGGCTCCGAACTCGGCAACACCTTTCGCTCCGGCATGTCGCAGAAACTCGAGAGCGGCCAGCGCTGGAACGTCGAGTTCTACAATTCCGAGTTCGGCGGTGACAACCTGTCGGAGCTGCGCTTCAGCTACAGCCTGCCGATCTTCGACGATCCGCTGGACTCCGGCGTGCTGGAGCTGCGCCGCGCGGAGCTCGACTATGAACACCGGGAGCGGCTGGCCAGGGTTGGCTCCGAAGAACTGATCGCCGAGGTCTCCCGCCATTACTACCAGGCGGTGCTGGCCCGCGACGGTGTGAAAGCTGCCGAAAGTGAGGTGCGCCTCACCGAGGCACTGGCCCATGCGACCCGTGTGCGCGAGCGAAACGGCCGGTCTTCGCAGCTGGATGTGGCGGCGGCCGAACTGCGGGTGGCGCAGGCGAATCAACGCTGGAACTCGGCGCGCGCGGCCCTGGTGTCGGCAGACAACCGGCTGAAGATCATGCTCGGCATGGGCATCGACGACCCGCTGGTGCTGGATCCGGACCTGCCCCCGGTGGACGAGTTCGGCGAGCTGGATCGTGATCCTGAAGAAGTCGAGGCGCTGGCCCTGGCCAACCGGGCGGAGCTGTTGCGCCTCGGCGAAGAAATGGATCTCGCGCGGCGCAAGCTGTCCACGGAGCCGGAGAGTCGGATGCCGGGCCTGGACGTGACCCTGCAGTACTCGCGCGTGGGTCGCGGCGAAGGGTTCAGCGACAGCATCGAGCTCGACGAAAACCGCTTCGGCATCGGCCTGTCCATGGACATGGACGTGGACGGGCGGCGCGACATCACCTACCGGCGCATCGCGCTGTTTTACAAGTCCAAGCAGCGCGCTTACGACCGTCTCGCCGAGGACATACGCGCCGACGTCAGGCGGGCGCTGATGCACAGGCAGGAAAGCAGCAGCCAGCTGACGCTCGCGCGCAGTGGTGAGCAGCTGGCCGAACAACGCTTCAGGCAGGCGGACCTGCTGTACCGCGCGGGTCGCTCCAGCACCGAAGGTGTGCTCGAGCGCGAGCAGGCCTTGTCAGAGGCACGCAAGCAGGAACGGCAGGCGCGGGTGGACTACCTGTTGTCCGACCTGGAAGTCAGCCGGGTCAGCGGCACGCTGGCCAAGGACTGGGCGCCTTGAGCGGGCTGCTTAAATGCTTTGCCGCGATGGCCGCGGTCTTGGGCAGCGCGATTGCGACAGCGGCCGACGAGCCGTATACGGTGCCGGTGGAAGCCGGGCCCTTCGAATTGCGCGTGATCGAGTCGGCGCGCCTGGATGCCGGGCAATCCATCACCGTTGCATCAGAACTGCCCAGCAACCAGGCCAAGGTAGTCTGGCTGGTGCCCGAGGGGGCGAAGGTCGAGGCCGGTGACGAGATCGTGCGCTTCGATCCGACACCCTTCGAAGCCGAGGTCCAGAAGCTGGAGCAGGAATTCGAGGAGGCGACAGCCGGACAGATCCAGGCGGAAGCCGAGCTGCAGCTGCAGGTGCAGCAGGGGCGGGAAACGCGGCGGCAGTTGCAGGAGCAGATCGAGCTGGCGCAGCTGAAGCTGCAGCGCCTGAAAGATGCGGACCAGCCGCTGCGCATTGCGGCGGCGAAAGCGGAGCTCGCGGCGGCCGAGGCGGCATGGCAGGAAGCTCGCCAGGAACTCAATTCCCAGGCGGAAATGCTGAAGGCGGGCCTCGGCAGCGAAGGGCAGCTGCAGCAGGCGAAGGCGCAGGAAAGCGAACAGCAGAATGCGAAGGCGCTGGCCTCCGAGCGGCTGCGGATCCTGCGTGAGATCGAGATCCCGTCGGAGACCCGGCAGGCGGAAATGGAACTGGCCGGGCGGCGGGCAGAACTGAAGCACGCGGTGGAGGCCGACCAGCACGGGCAGGCGCGCCAGTATGCCGCCGTGACGCGGATGTCTCACCAGGTGGAAAGAACGCGCCAGGCGCTGGAGAAGGCCCGTTCGCTGATAGAGAAGACGACGGTCACCGCGCCCGTGTCCGGCTTCGTCGTGTACAAGCAGGTGCGCGTGGCGAACGAGCGCCGCCGAGTGCAGGTCGGCGACTCGGTGTGGAATCGCCACGGCTTCATGGTGATCCCGGACATGAGCACGATGGTGGCCGATATCGATGTCCGCGAGCGCGACATTGCGAAGCTGGCCGTCGACCAGCCCGTGATCCTGCGGCCGGACGCGTTTCCCGACATGAGCCTGGCCGGCAAGGTGGGCTTTGTCGGCACGCTGGCGACCGAGGGCGCGGGCGGTAATGAAAACCTGTTCCGGGTCCGGATCCTGCTGGACGAACTGGATGCCCGCCTGCGACCCGGCATGCGCGCGCGCGCGTCGGTGTTGACAGAGCGTTACGCGGACGTGTTGCGGGTGCCGGTAGAAGCCGTGTTCTACGACCAGGGCGAGCCGGTTTGTTACGTGTGGTCGGGTGGTCGCGCCGTGCGGCAGGCGGTCGACATCGGGCCAAGCGACGGCAAACAGGTGATCGTGGAGGCGGGCCTGGAGGCCGGCGACCGGGTCATGCTGACCGACCCGGCAGTGGCCCTGGCCCGTAACCGGGAATGATCCGCACCGCGGGCCTGCAGAAGGCCTACCGGCAGGCCGAGCGGGAGGTCCGGGTGCTGGAAGGGCTGGACCTGGAAATCCGGCGCGGCGAGTTCGTCGCGATCATGGGCAGCTCGGGCGCCGGCAAATCCACATTGCTCCAGCTGCTCGGCTGCCTCGATGTGCCGGATGCCGGCGAATACTGGCTGGACGATCGCGAGGTATCGAAACTCGGCCCGGACAACCTGGCCGAAGTCCGCAACCGCAGCATCGGTTTCGTGTTCCAGAGTGCACACTTCGTCGATTACCTGGACCTGGTCGACAACGTGGCGCTGCCCGCGGAATATGGACCGTCAACTGACGTCGACCAGCACCGGGCCCGGGCGATCGAGCTGTTGCAGCGGGTGGGCCTGGGTCACCGCCTGGATCACCGGCCGTCCGAGCTGTCCGGTGGTGAGCGGCAACGCGCCGCGGTTGCCCGCGCGATGTTCGCCCGGCCCCGACTGATTCTTGCCGACGAACCCACCGGGAACCTCGACGAGGAGAACACGCGGCAGCTGGTCGAACTGTTCGCGGATCTGCACGAAGAAGGCATTACGATCTTGCTGGTCACTCATGATTCGGACGTAGCTGCCATTGCCGACCGCTGCTATCGACTGCGCGGTGGTCGGCTGGAGAACCTGGCGGCATGAATCGCTGGCGTGCACGGGTGCGTTCCGCGCTGCAGGTCTGGCGACATCACCGGGTGCAGGCGGTGTTAGCCGTGCTGGGTGTGGTGGCGGGCGTCAGCGGCCTGGTCACCGTGGTCGCCATCGGCGAGGGCGCGCGCCGGGAATTCAATGCAGCCATCGGGCTGATGGGTGGCGGTACGCTGGTGGTCCGCAGCAGCGGTGCCGCGCTGCCGATGGAGCGCGTCGCGGCGGTGAAACGCATTTTCGGTCGCGACCTGAACCAGGTCGTGCCCGTGGCGAGCGCACAGACCACTGCCCAATCCGGCAGCGCCCGGGTCGACGGTGTGCGCATCGTGGAAACGGCGCGCGACTACCTGGCCGCGCAACGCCTGGACATCTATGACGGGCGTTTCATCAGCTGGTACGACCAGGAGTACGAGTCCCGCGTGTGTGTGCTGGGCTGGGAGCTGGGGCGCCAGCTGTTCCCGCGGGGCGGGGCAGTCGGGCAGCAGGTTCGCCTGGGCGACCGGGTCTTCCTGGTGGTGGGCTGGCTGGCGCCGATGCAAAGGCCGGATATCGAACTCGGTGCGATGGAATTGCCCGAGTTGGACCAGGTTGCCTACGTGCCGTTGGCAACGGACGGCCTGGCGACGTCGCGGGCGTCACTCGATGAATTGATTTTGCGCTTCGACGACGAAGCCGACATGATTCGCGCGAGCGGGGCCGTGCAGAGAATTCTCGAGTACGACGCCGAGGGCACGACCTTCGAATACGTGGTGCCGGTGGAAATGCTGCGCCAGAAATTTCACCTGCAGACCGTAGTCGGCCTGTTGCTGATGGGGACCACCGCGGTGATGCTGGTCGTCGGTGGCATCGGCATCATGAACACGATGCTGATGACCGTGCTGCGCCGGCGTCCGGAGATCGGCCTGCGGATGGCCTTCGGCGCGCGCCGTCGCGACATCATCGAGCAATTCGTGACCGAGTCGGCACTGGTGGCGGCTTTCGGCGGGGTCATGGGTCTGGTGGTGGGCGCCGTCATTGCCCAGGTCGTCGGCTGGCAGCTCGGCTGGCCGGTCGCGATCGGCCTGACCGCCGGCTTATCCGGATTGCTGGCAGCGCTGGCGGTGGGCGTGCTGGCCGGAGCCTACCCGGCGATCCAGGCGGCGGCGGTGCAGCCGATCAGGACGTTGAATCACGGTTAGCGGAACGCCCCTGGCGACGCCTGTCGCTGGATGATTCCCAAGGGACGGTGGGTTGCGCGGGACAGGGCGCAGGTTGGTTAGCCACTGAGGCTTTCAGATACGTTGGTGGCTAGAAAGCTTGCTTCTTTTTCCCGATGATGCGGTCGCGGGCTTTCCAGAACAGGCTGGCCGGATTGCAGACCACGATGAAGATGCGTCGCAGCCGGTCTTCCGGGCAGTTGATGGGCCGCACGGCGTGCCATGCGTGATCGGTGCGCTTCATGATGGCGCTGTAGTTGCCGATGCTCTGGAACGCGATCTCGCCCTTGAACTCGCTCAGTTCCGGCGCGGACTTGAAGTCCAGCTTGCCCCCGTCGTCCAGTGCCAGCGTTTCGCCACCCCAGCTGGGGTCCCAGTCGTCTTCACTGTTGAAATAGAACAGGTGCGAGCCTTTCTCCCGCGACGAGTCGGTGTGCGGTGACACCGAGCAGCCGCTCGGCGTGTAGTGCCAGTGGAAGCGGAACTCGATTTTCGGGGCCCGCAGTAACCGCGCGATATTCTCGCGATAGCGGGCGCTGCGCAGCTCGGCGATGAATTCCTGCCACGGCACGGGGACCTGCGTGTCGGGTTTGTACTCCAAAGAATACCGGTCGTGCGGCTCCTGGCCCGCGAGCCGCTCTTCGCCAAAGCGGGTATCGAAGGTCGCGATATCCGGCATGTTCTCCAGCAGGCGTTCGAAGCCCGAGTCTGTCAGCAGCCCTTTCCGGTTCGCAAAAGGGTAGGGCTTGACCGCCTCGAATTCCTCGACGGAAATCGATTCCAGTTGTTCCCAGTCGATGTAGCTCACATTTACCTCAGGCTGTTGCCACCGATCGCTGTTCCACCAGTTGCAGTGCGTCGTGGCGCACGTGATTCTTTTGCATCTCATCGCGCACGACGGCCTCGTCGATCACGCCGCGGTCCAGGCACTCCCGCAGCAGGTCGAAGAAGAACTGTTCCTGGCGCTGGTCCGGGTGGGGCTGGTACTTGCCGAGCAGCGCGTACTCGCCCAGCAGGCCGGCCCGCCACTGGTTCAGCTTGTGCAGCACCGGGTACTTCTTCAGCTTGTCGGCCGGGGTGTAGTCCACCGGCAGGCCGGTCTTCCACGGCTGCGTCTTGCGCTTCGTGTTGTGCAGGAGCTTCGTGGCCCCCGTGAGCCGGTCAAAGTCGTTCCACTCGTCTTCCAGCACGCCGATGTTCTGCCGGTCTTCGTGCTCCAGCACGATCCAGTCCTTGTAGTCGCGCTCGAAATGGAACAACTCGTCGAATTCCTGTTCGGTTTGCCAGTGCTCCAGGCGCGCGCAGTCCAGCAGCATCACGCTGGTGGCAATCTGCGCGGCCTTCTCGGGCTTGTGGGACCGCCGGCGGCCCATGACCGCGGTGCCCTGCATGTCCCGGTTCAGCAGCTCGTTGATATCGCCCACCGCAAACACGTCGGGGTCGATCACCACCGCGCGGCCCTGGTAGCCCATCAGCTTGGGCGGCATGAAGCGCAGCGGTGTGAAGGACTGCAGGTCGTCCATGCGCCACACGCGCGACACGCCCCCGCGCAGGAAGGCCTGGCCTTCTTTCGCGGCCAGGAACGGGAAATCGCGCACGTGCATGATTTCCACGTCGAAGGCGTCCGGATCGGCCGACTGGCGTTTCAGGGAATACGCGGACACCAGCGCGCCGAGCCACTGGCGTTCATTCGTCTGGATGAAGATCTTGCCACTTCTCATGCTGATGTCCCCGTGGCAGCAGTTGCCGGCGCCGGGGACTCGGTGGACGTGTAGCCGAAGCCCGGCAACAGGTCCTGGTCCACCGTCGCGTCGATCGCGGCAATCTGCTCGTCGTCGAAATAATCGCGGTACCCACCGACCTTCGCCTTGCGTACCTTGTAGGAGTCCGGGTTGCTGGCATCGCGCGGCTGGAGTCGGCTGCCGCTGCGCCAGAAGTGGTCTTGCGCCTCCATCTTGCGGAGGTTTTCAACGGACGCGAACTCGACCGCCTCGGCGACAATGCCGGGGTCGACCGCCTCGCCGAGAAATTCCATCAGGCGACCGAGTTCCCGTTCCGGGTGGCTGCGCAGGTCTTCGTAACGCACGATCAGCAGCTGCTTGATACGCGGCAGCTCTTCGGTCCACTTGTTCAGCGCGCCGATAATGCGCTGCATGCCCTGCTGTTCCTTCATCACGAAGTCGTAGATCGAGACGTCCGCGCCGTCTTCCGGGTAACGGTTCAAGGTCTTCTTGTACGGCCGCATCCGGTACTTCCACTGGAAAAACTGCGACACCGCTACGTCCTGGGGCTTGCGCACCAGCAGCACCACCTTGCGGTCGTAGAAGTCCTCCAGCGTGTCCGGGTGGCCGAGGTACCGCCGCAGGTAGTTGTCGTGCGTGAAGAAAATCTTCGGGATCGGCCGCTGCAGCTTGTGGAAATTGTCGAAGCCCATGATGATGCCTTCCGGCAGCCGGTAGGCCTGCTGGAAGTACCGGGAAATCATCACGCGCACCCAGGTGCGGCCGCTCTTGCCGTAGGACGCAAACACGTAGTCGCAGCGGCTGAACTTCCAGAAGTCTTCGCGGCCCCGGCGCCAGCGCTCGAGATCGTGGCCGGTTTCCTGCGAGACGAACAGTGAGACGAAACGCACAAACCACTTCGTCAGGCGCTTGGCAATCAGGTGAATCATAGTTGCTGGGGGACCGGCAGCCGGGCTGCCGAGTGACGCGGCACTGGGGTTCCAGGCGCTAATTCTAATTGAACAATTGGCCGTTGCCGAGACTCGCTGCGGCCAGGCTTTCCGCCCGGGTCTCCGGTGCCCGGGCGCAGCAATACCGCGGGCGCGGCGCCGGCCGCGTGCGGGCCGCGGTCGCCGGGCTCCTGCCGTTGCGGGTCGTCGTGCCGGCGGGCGGCAATGCTAAGCTCCCGGGGCGTTTTGGCGACCGGCCAGGAGACCAGGAAACACCGCGTGGGGACCAGGAAGTCGTCAGCAAACCCGGGCCTGAATATTTCCCGGCGTGATTTCCTCAACGGCGCCGCCCTGGGGGCCGGCGGTGTGTTGCTGGGTGCGGCTGCCCCGGCTGCGGCGCAGCAGGCGTTCCGGGCCCGCAGACCGTCGCTGGCGCCGGACTGGTACGGCTATGGCGGCGTCGGTGACTATCGACTGTCCCACGGCAATACCCCGGAGGTCGTCGCCGCCGCCCATCGCCTGAGAGACGGCGAGTTTCCCGCCAGCCTGGATGGCCTCGGCGACGTCGAAGACTACGACCTGGTGATCGTGGGCGGTGGCCTGGCCGGCCTGGGCGCCGCGCTGGAGTACGTGAAGACGCGACAGTCGGGCCAGACCTGCCTGCTGCTGGACAATCACCCGATCTTCGGCGGTGAAGCGAAGGAAAACGAGTTCAACGTCGACGGCACCCGCCTGCTTGCGCCGCAGGGGGCAAACGGCTTCTTCGTGCCCCCGGCGGTCAGCGACCCGGAGCGGGCATCGGGTGATGCGCGTTACTACGCCGAACTGGACCTGCCGAGGGAATTCAAGCTGCAGGACTGGCCGGCGGACAATGAGCCGCTGAGATTCTGCGCCGACAACTACGGTTACCTGGTGCGGGGCCTGCAGGACAACACCAGTGTCGGGCATTACTTCCGGGGCGGTGAGACGGCGCCCGGCACGTGGGCCGTCGACATGTGGCGGCAACGCCTGGCCAACGCGCCGCTGTCGGCTGCCAGTCGCAAGGGCCTGTGGCAGTGGTACCAGGCGGGCGCGACCCGGCGCTTTGACTCCGATGCGGCGGCGATCGCCTACCTGGATACGATGTCTTACGCAGCTTTCCTGGAAAATGAACTGCAGATGCGTCCGGAGGCCGCAGCGGCCGGCGATCTGTTCATGGCTTCCGCCTGCGGGCTCGGCAGCGATGCGGTGTCCGCCTATGCCGCCTACCAGCTGCCGATGCCCGGGTTGTCGGACATGCCGCCCGCGAGCCTGAAGCGTTATTCATTCCCTGGTGGTAACTCCGGTTACGCGCGCTATTTCCTGAAGCGGCTCATTCCCGATGCGATCGCCGGACAGGTTGAGTTCGAAGACATCATCACGGGCCGCATCAACTTCGCTGCCCTCGACCGGGCCGGGCAGCCCCTGCGCATGCGGTTGAGCTCCACGGTGCTCAGAGTCGCGCACGACGGCGAACCGGGTGCCGCGGACACGGTCAGCATCGTCTATACCCGCGACGGTGAGATCCGCGGGGTCCGCGCGAAGGCGGTGGTGATGGCGACGGGCGGCTGGATGAATCGTTACGTGGTCCGGGACCTGCCGGCGGCGTACCGAGAGGCCTACGAACAGTTTCAGCACGTGCCCTTCCTGGTGGCGAATGTTGCGCTGACCAATTGGCAATTCCTGTACAAGCTGGGTATCACGGCCGCGATCTGGGATCGTGGCGAGGATGATTTCGGCTACACGTGCAACATTCGCAACCCGATGCAGGTGGGTGACTACCGGCCGCCGCTGGATCCCGGGCAGCCCATTGTGCTGTCGTTCTACACGCCCTTTTTCTATCCCGGGCTGCCCGTCAAGGCTCAGTGTGTCAGGGGCCGCACCGAGCTGTTGTCCACGACTTATGCGCAGTACGAGGAGAAGATCCTCGCGCAGATGCAGAAGCTGTTCGGGTCAGCGGGTTTCGAGCCGCGCCGGGACGTGGCCGGGATCATCCTGAACCGCTGGGGCCACGCGTACTCGGTGCCGTTCCCGGGCTTCTACGGTGGCGCGTCGGGTCGTGCACCGCGGGATGTGATTCGGCAACACTATGGCCGCATCGCCTTCGGGCACTCCGAACTCGACGGTCTGCAGCACTGGGGTCCGGCGGCCGACGAAGGGCGGCGGGCGTTTACCCAGGTGCGCGACGCGCTGCAGGGCTAGAGAATTCCGGGGACAGTTGACTTATATCCGGCACAAGGCAACCCGCTGCGCTGCCGAGCGAAACGATATAAGTCAACTGTCCCCGGAAATTGCGGTCAGTCGGCGCCAATGCTGGCCTCCAGCGAGCTCGCGTAGCCGTCGTCCCGGATGCGGGGCCCGGCGCCGATCAGGTAGTCTGCGTCCGCTTCGATGCCCAGTGTCGACACGATGCGGTTCATGAAATTGAACAGGCAGGTCACCAGCACCGCGTCCTCGATCGCTTCGTCGTCCCAGCCGGCTGCGTACACTGCCTTGAAGTCCTCGTCCGTGACCTTGTAGGCTGCTTCCGTGGTCTTGCGGCACAGCGCGAACAGCGGTTTGAGCTTGTCGTCGATATCGGCATTGGCCAGATCATGCTGGCAGTCCTTCGCCAGTTCGCCGGCAATGCCATAGGCCTTCACCGCTTCATTGTGCACGTCGTGGCAGTACGGGCACGCATTCAGCGCCGACACGAAGGCGCCGAGCAGTTCACGGTCGCCGCGCGACAGCGCCGACGGCCCGCGCATGATCTGCTCGCAGGTCTGCACGAAGGGCTGGAACGTGTCCGGGCGCCGGGCGAACAGTTCGTACACCTTGGCGTCGTCAGGCAGGGACTTCAGTCGCATGGTTATTCGCCTCCGGTCGATCAGGAGTCAGGATTATCACACACCGAGGTTGTTCCGGATCGCGGTCACCAGCACGATAAAAATCGCCACCGGCGCGACAAAGCGCGTCGCGAAACGCCACAGCCGGAAGGCCGGCGAGTCGGACAAGCCGAGTTCTCCCATCACGGTCTCGCGCGACATCATCCAGGCGACAAAGATGGCCATCACCAGCGCATTGGTCGGCAGCATCAGGTTCGCAATCAGGAAATCGAGCAGGTCGAAGATGCCTTTGTCGGCGAGTAACGGGATCACGGCGAGCGGCCGCACGTCGCGCCACACGTTGAAAGACAGCGCGACCACGATGCCCAGCAGCCAGGCCAGCAGGCCGGCCACCGGCGCCATCCACCGGCGTTGCCAGCCGCGTTGTTCGGACAACCACGCGACTGTGGGCTCCAGCATGCTCACGGTGCTGGTGAAGGCCGCAAACGCGAGCAGCATGAAGAACAGTGCGCCGACGACCTGGCCGCCGGGCATCGCGCCGAAGGCCACCGGCAGGGACTGGAACATCAGGCCCGGGCCGCCGTCGGCCGGAAAGCCGTAGGCAAACACGATCGGGAAGATCGCGAGGCCCGACAGCAGGGCCACGCCGGAATCGGCCAGGCAGATCGCCACGCACGCGCGGGGAATGGAAATGGAGCCCGGCAGGTAGGCGCCGTAGGTAATCAGGTAGCCGCCGCCCACACTCAGTGAGAAAAAAGCCTGCCCGAGCGCCATCAGCACCATCGGCACGCTGACCTGCGAGAAATCCGGCTGGAACAGGAATTCGACGGCGCGACCGAACTCCGCGGTCAGCATGCCGTAGCCCACCATGATCAGCAGGATCAGGAACAGCCCGGGCATCAGCAGTTTCGCCACCACTTCCAGCCCCCGGCGCACGCCGCGTGCGACGACGAGGGTCGTCAGGCTGATGAAGATCGTGTGCCACAGAATCAGGCGCAGCGGTGAGGCCATCAGGCCGGCGAACACGGCGCTCGAGCGCTCCGCGTCCAGTGATTCGAACAGGCCCAGCAACGCCCGGCCGATGTACTCGAGCGACCAGCTCGCGACCACGCTGTAAAAAGACAGCGCGAGCAGCGGCATCACCACCGACATCCAGCCGATGACAACCCACCCGCGGCTCCGCTGCTCTTCCCGTGTCACGATTCGCAGCGTGTTCACCGGGCTCGCGTGACCGCGGCGCCCGAGCAGCAGTTCCGCCATGGCGATCGGGATCCCGATCACGATCACGAAGCCGAGATAGATCAGTACGAAGGCGCCGCCCCCGTTTTCACCGGCGACGAAGGAGAAACGCCAGATATTGCCGAGACCGACCGCGGCACCGATGGTGGCGAGCAGGAACGCGGTGCGGGAGGACCAGGTCTGGTGACTAGTGCCGGCCATGGGTCATCCGCGGTGCAGCGGTGTTCGACAGCCCCGGGAGCGGGGCCCGCTCACAGGTAGTCATCGGGATCGATGTCCTCCACGCCCGGTATGCTTTTCTTCACGAACTCGTCGCTGCGGCCGAAGGGCCGGGTGGCATCGATGCCCACGCGCCCCCAGTGGTCCCGGTGCGGGTCGCGGTAGAAGCCCGGCACGTCGTCGATCACCATCACGCGATGGTCGACCCGGCCCCGGTTGACGAAGGCCCGGATGGCTGCAGCAATGTCCGCCGGATCGTCGTCTTCGTCCACCACGATGCACAATTTGTTGTAGTCCATGTCGGCGCTGAACGCGGCCAGCAGCACCTGGCGCGCGTGGCCTTCATAGGCCTGGCGGATCCGGATCGTGGTGTTCATGAATCCGGGCGCGCAGCTCACGTCGAGGATGCCCGGCAGGCGCGCATCGAGGTGGGCGAAGGTCTTGGCCGCATTCACGGCCTGCATCGGCACGTGGTCTTCGGCCGAGCCGCACAGGATGCTGTGAAAGACGGCATCCGGCTGCCAGTACACCGCGGTGACTTCGAACACCGGGTTCTCTGCTTCCGGCACGTAGTAACCGAGAAACTCGCCGAAGGGGCCCTCGGACCGGCGCTCATGGGGCAGGAAGCGGCCTTCGACGACCACCTGGCTGCTGGCGGGTACCGGCAGGTCCACCGTGGTCCCCTGGTAGCTCGCGATGGCGGTGCCGGCGAGTGTCGCCGCAAGGTCCAGTTCACTGGCCCCTTCCGGGATCGACGCACACGCGCCCATGAAAATCTCGGGTGCGGCGCCGAGCAGCAGCACGGCTTCCAGCGGCTCGTCGCGGGCTTCCGCCGCGCGATAGTAAGCGGCCAGGTTGTGGGTATCGCCGAGACGGACGCGCAGTTCGCTGTCGCTGACATACATCGAGCGGTGAAAGGACAGATTCGGCGTGCCGGTATCCGGGTGCTTCGCCAGGTAGATCGCCGACGTGAAATACGGCCCCGCATCTTTCGCGTGATAGGTGAGCAGTGGCAGATCGCTCAATTTGCCGGCGACGAGCGTCGTTGGCCGCTCGACAGTGGCAATGGCGGCGCCCTGCGAGTCCGCGGCGCGGCTGACGAGTTCCGACCAGCGCCTGCAGAAGGTGTCGTCGCCGGCACCGGCAATATCGGCCACGCGCTCGCGGCTCGAATAGAGGTTCGTGACGACGGGGAGCTGTGTGCCCCGCACACTTTCGAACAGCAGGGCCGCATCACCGCGTTGCTGGAAGGCCCTGGTGACCGCCGCCAGTTAGTAGCGCGGGTCGATCTCGCGCCGGACGGTGACCAGTTCACCCCGCTGCTGCAGTTTCGCCAGGTAATCGCGCATCAGTCAGTCGCTCCGGTCAGTGCCACACTGGCGGGTGCATCGGCTTGCGCAAAATCCGGGTAGGGCGGCAGCAACAACAAGAGTAACGACGCACCCGCATTCAGCGCCGCGCACACGAACAGCACATTGATATACGACCCGCTCAGTTCATAGGCCGCACCGTAGGACACCGGCCCGAGTGACGTACCCACCAGCAGCGCGGCGAACATCACGCCGTAAACGGTGCCGAAATGTTTCAGTCCGAAGTAGCGCGTGGTCAGGTAAGCCATCAGGTCCAGCTCGGCGCCGATACTGAGGCCGACGAGTACCGCCGCCAGGAAGGCCCATGCGCCGATGCCGCCGGCGGCCAGGATCGCGATGCCAACAGCCGATGCCAGGAAGAACAGCAGCGCGACGCGCGGGGCGAAGAAATGGTCGATCAGGTAGCCGATCACCGCGCGCGCAATCACGATCGTGATGCCGATGCTGGACGCTGCCAGCGCGGCGCGCTCGGTCGGCATGCCGCGGTCCGTGAGCATCGGCACCAGGTGGGGCAACAGGCCGTACAGGCTGAAGGCGAGTGCACCGAATACGAGCCACAGCATCCAGAATTCCGGGCGCCGCAGCGACTGCGCGAGGTTCGGGCCGGTGGCCTCCGCGGGCACTGCGCGCGTGGCCGGCGCCGGATCGCCGTCGGGCAGCAGGCCCTTGCTGCGGGGCGAATCGCGAAATACGAGCCCGACCAGCGGGGCCGCAATCACGATATTGATCGCTGCCAGCAGCAGGTAGCCGGAACGCCACCCGTAACCGTCGATCATGAACTGCACCAGCGGTGGCACATACGCAAAGCCGAAGCCTGCGCCGGCCATCGACAGCCCGATGGCGAGGCCGCGCCGGCGGTCGAACCAGGCCGAGATGGTCAGCATGTAGGGCAGGCTGTTCGCGCCGGCACCGAGGGAGCCGATCAGCAGGAAGATCGCCCACAGGTGCCAGAGTTGCGTGACCAGCGGAATCGCGGCGAGGCAGAGCCCGCAGATGACGATGGACGGGACCACCACGCGCCGGCTGCCGATGCGGTCGACCACGCGGCCCGCCAGCGGCAGGCAAAAGGCCAGCGCCACCGTGAACACCGTCAACGCCAGGCTCAGCTGCGCCCGGTCCCAGCCAAACTCCGCGGTCAGCGGCTCCATGAACAGCCCGAGGGAGGCAAACGCGAACTGGGACGGTGCGGACGAGATCCCCACCATCGCCGCTGCGACGATCCACCACCCATAGAAGATTTTGCGCGGTGGTGATCGGCTGGCGGGCGGGCTGGTCTCAATCATGTCCGGATGGGAGCCGCGTGACCCTTGCTACTATACGCACTGCAGTGACCGTTTTCGCCTATGTACGCTGACAATCGCTACTCTGCCGATGCGCTGGTGCGCCCAGACGCCGTTAACGCCCGGGTGTACTCCGATGCGACGCTGTTCCGGCTCGAGATGCACCGGATCTTTACGCGCAGCTGGAACTATGTCGGTCACGCCAGCCAGGTGCCAAAGCCCGGAGACTTTTTCCAGACGGAGGTGGCCCGGCGCTCGGTGCTGATGATCCGGCAGGAGGATGGGGAGATCTGCGTCTTGCGTAACCGTTGCGGGCATCGCGGCGCGCGCATCGTGACGGCGCGCCATGGGCATTGCGGCGTATTGCGTTGCCCTTACCACGGCTGGACCTACCACCCGGACGGGCGACTGAAATCGATCCCATTGCCGGATGGTTATACGGGAACGGAGTTGGATGTCGATGCATCCACCGAACGCCTGCCGGCGCTGCGCAGCGCAAACTATCGGGGTTTTGTGTTTGCCAGGCTGAGCCGCACGGGTCCGGCGTTCGAGGACTGGCTCGGCGGGGCGCGCCGCGCGCTGGACAATATGGTGGACCGGGCGCCAGACGGCGAACTGGAAGTGGCCGGCGGCTGCCTGCGCGCGATCCAGCGGAACAACTGGAAGGTCTACCTGGAGAACCTGCACGATGGCATGCATCCCGCTGTGGTGCACCAGTCATCCATCGCCGCGAGCCAGCCCCAGCAGCGCAAGGCACTGGCGGAGACCGGGACGGTGCCGCTGCCGGTGCAGATCATCCAGGGCAATGCGCAGAGCCTGCGCCAGCTCGGGTCCCTGGAGGTGACGTGCTACCCGCACGGTCACAGCGACATGCGCGGCTTCCGCGAGCCGCGCAGCGACGACGCGGTTTTCGACTCGTACCAGGCGGCGCTGGAACGGGGGCAGGGCAGGGACAACGCGCTGGCGACGCTGGACCTGAACATTCACAATGCGAACTTCTATCCGAATTTCTCCGTCCACCCGAGCTTCATGCAGGTGCGGGTGCTGTTTCCGCTGTCGGTCAACCGGACCCTGATCGAACACTGGACGCTGCGCCTGAAGGGCGCGCCCGACGAGTTCAATCGTCGACATATTGTTTATGCGAACACGGTGCATTCGCCATCGTCGCTGATCAAACCCGACGACCTGGAGATGTATCACCGCGTGCAGGTCGGGGTGGAAGAGGGCAGCGGCCTGTGGATCAGTAATCACCGGCGCGCCGAGGGAGAAGAGGACGGCTCGCGAAGCAGCACTGCCCTCAGCGAACGGTTTATCCGCAACCAGTACCGCGCATGGGGCCAGTACATGAGCGCTGAAGATGCAGGGTGACCCGCAGCTGCTGGCGCAGCTCGACGACGCTGCGCGCGAGAAAATCCAGTGGCTGCTGGACCGGGAGACGGAATACCTGGACCAGGGGCGCTACCCGGAGTGGCTGGCGCTATACGCTGCGGACTGCACCTACTGGGTGCCCGCCGTGCCGGGCCAGGTGGATGCCGTCGATCACGTGTCGCTGTTTTTCGAGGACCGCGCCCTGATGGAGATGCGTATCGCGCGGCTGACCGGCGGCGACGCACATTCCCTGGAGCTACCGTTGCGCGTGAGCCACGTCACCGGCCCCGCACTGCTGGCGGGCATCGATTCAGAAACAGGTGAGGTCCAGGTGACGCGGCGCTTCCAGGCGACGGAGTACCAGGACCGCCGCACTCGGGATTTTGCGGGTCTGTTTACCTATTACGTGACGCCAGTAAACGACGCCTGGCGGATACGGACCAAGCGGGTCGACCTGGTCGACTGTGACGGACCCTTCGAACCGCTGCAGGTGTTTATCTAGGCGCGCGCTCATTCGTCCGCCGGGCACGCATCGCCTGGCGCCGCGTCGCCCGTCACCCGCACCGGCAGGTGGGTCGTCACGGCATAGGTGGACATGCCGACCACGCCCTGGCGCTTGTCGGTATCCAGCAGCCGCGCGTGTTCCACGTCCAGCGTGTAGTGCACGCCGGGCCGCCACGCGTCGCCCGGGATCACGACCTCGTCGTTGGCGAAGGTCAGCAACGTGGCCGACGGTTTGTCCGGCTCCAGAGGGTTCGGTGTGTCCAGTGGTCGGCCGGAGTGGAAGGCCCGCTCGCCGTGGCAGTCTTTCATCATCACGAAGATCAGGTCATCCGCAATGCCGTTCGGATCGGCACGGCCGGTCGCAAACGGTGTCCAGGACACCACCACGTCCTCGCCGGGTGCGATACGGTCATTCGCGACCACAGCGCCGCCCTGTTCCAGGTTGATCACGGGCCCGGGTGGCAGGTTCGTTTGCCCGTCGGGATCGCTCAGCGAGATGTCGAAACCTTCCACCTCGCCCGCGGGCGTGGAGAAACGGAAGACATAGTCGCCGTTGGGCAGTTCGGCGTCCAGGGTGTCCAGGGCCTGGTGGCGGACGCCGCTCATGCCGTACAGCACTGCGCCACCGTCACCTTCGTCGTCGAAGGGAATGGGTTCTGCGTCCGGCGCATCGAGCTGCGTGAATGCCGCGCTGACTTCACCGCCGGCCGTCTTGAAGATCTCCGCGAAGTAGCCCATATCGACCAGGGCGAGTTGGCCGTCGCTGTCCTGGTCGAAGTTCCAGGATTTGCCGATCACGAAAAAGGACACGTGGTCGCCCGGAGAACCCACTGACACGTCAGCCTCGCCGGTTGCTGCCGGCGGCGGCGGGGGCGCGGTCGGTTCGCTGTCGTTCGCACAGGCAAACAGCCCGGCACACAGGGTCACCGTCAATAACCGGAGGTGATATGGCATGGCACTAACCGTTCCCCGGCTGTGTCGAGCCGGATGGATGGTTGGAGTGAGGCACGGACTGCCGCGCTGGCGCGCGACAGTCCGTGCAGACGATCACTGGAAACGCCAGGTGACGCTTGCCCCGTAGGTGGTCGGATGTGGCCGCAGGCGGAAACCGCTCAGGCCGAAGTTCTCGCCCGTGCCCGCGAAGTAGTCTTCGTCGAACACGTTTTCGATCCAGCCCACGAATTCCCAGCCCTGCCCCAGCAGGAAACCTGCCCGGAGGTTCACGACGTGGTAGTCATCACCCTTGAACGGGAAGCCATTGGAACGATCGGGCACCTGGCCGAGTACCACCGCGCCCGGATCGGAACAGATCGTGTCGCAGATCGGCTGGTTGCTGGTCTGCTGGTAGGTCACGTCCTCGATGGTGCTGAACATCTCGTCGCGGAAGATCCACTCGGCGCGGAACCAGGCCTCGTTGTCGCCCAGCGGCAGCCGATATTCCGCGGTGCTGGACCAGGTCCATTCAGGTGAACGGGGCAGCTCCTCGTCTTCCAGGGAGACGAAGATATTGCCGCTCAGGCGCGCCTGCTCGTCGCTGGTGATCTCGGTGTCCACGTAACCCAGCGCGGCGGTCACGGTGATGCGTTCCGTTGGCACCCAGATGGATTCCACCTCGAAGCCCTTCGCTTCCGCGTCGTCCACGTTGATCGTCAGCTCCACGTTGGAGGTCGGGTCGCCCGGCGTCAGGAAGAAGAAGGTTTCCAGCTGCAGGTCGCTCCACTCGAGGTAGAAGGCGGACAGGTTCAGCCGCAGCGTGTTGTCGAACCACTCGGACTTCAGGCCGATCTCGTAATTCCACAATTCTTCTTCATCGTAGTCCGTGTCAATGGCGGAGTTGTCAGAGGTATTGACACCCAGTGAGAAGCCACCGGCCTTGTACCCCTTCGACACGATGCCGTACACGTTCACGTCGTCGTTGAAGCTGTACGTGGCACCGATGCGTGGCGAGAAGTCGTCGTAGTTCTCCTTGCGCTCCAGGGTGTCGCCTTCGGTGAAGGTCGCGCTGGGCCAACGCGGGGTGCCGTCCGCACCGATTGCGAAGAACTTCTGCTCCACGTCGTCCACCGTGTAGCGGCCACCGACGATCAGGTCCAGTTGGTCCGTCGCGTGCCAGGTGAAGTCACCGAAGAAGGCATAGCTGTCCATCTCGAAATCGTCTTCGCTGCAGGCCAGGCAGAAGGGTCGCCCGAATACACCGTTCAGGAAGGCGGGTGGCAACGAGCCGATGGCCGCGAAGTCGACGCCGTTGACCACATCATCGCCGCCGCGCTGAACTGCGTTTTCGATTTCTTTTTCGTCGTGGGAAAACAGCACGCCGCCAATCAGGTCGAAGGCGTCCACGGACCAGTTGAAGCGGCCCTCGAAACTGTAGGACTCGCCATGTCGCTCCTGCTCGCGAAACACCAGGTTTTCCGGTACCAGGTCGTTGTCGAACAGGCGGTCGGTATTCGTGTCGATGTAGCCAGCCACAAAGTTCAGCGTGATGTCGTCATTCCATCCGTGTTCGACGTTCAGGATGAAGGCCGTGGTGTCGTTCTGCGTGTTCTCGTTCATTGCCGAGCGGGCGTGCTCGTTCGTATTGTCGTCCCAGAAGCCCACGCCACCCGGGTTGACCGGGGTAGTGATGCCCGGGGCCACCACGTCGGGGGGATTAACGGGCTGCGGCAGGAAAAAGGTTGCGACGGAGTCCGTGTCCCACACGCCGGATGGCACGTTTTCGTCGAGGTCCTGGTCTTCGTTCGTGTACATGGCCATCAGGTCGAAAGTGGTCCGATCCGTCGGCACCCAGCGAAGCGCGCCGCGCAGCATGTAGTAGGTGTGGTCACTATCGTTGCCGCCCGGGGTCTTGTTTTCCACCAGGCCGTCGGAGTCCTCGTAGTAGCCGACGCCGCGGAAGAAAAGGCCGTCCGTAATCGGTATGTTCACCATGCCTTCGATGTCGTACTGTTCGCCATCGCCGTCGAAGCTGCGGCCACCGACCGTCACATAGGTGTCGAACTCATCGACTGGCTTGTTGGTCACGAGGTTCAGGGCCCCGCCCACCGCGTTGCGACCGAAGAAGGTGCCCTGCGGCCCGCGCAGTACTTCGATGCGCTGCAGATCCTGCAATTGCGGATTGATGGTGCCCTGGCCCACGGATGCGACGCTGAAGTCGTCCAGGTACACGCCGATGGACTGGATGAAGGAGCTCTCGTCCGTATTGATGTTGCTGACGCCGCGCATACCGATGCTGATGCCGCGCGAACCGACCTGGCCGTCCTGTGTGAAGCTGACGTTCGGCGTCAGGCTCAGGAACTGCGACGCCTCGGTGATGTTGGCGCGCTTCAGGGTGTCACCGTCGAAGGCGGTGATGGCGATCGGAATGTCCTGCGCGCTCTGCTCCCGCCGCTGCGCCGTGACGAGGATTTCGTCCAGCGTGCCGGCCCCCTGCGCGAGCAGTGGCCCTGGTGACAGCATGGCGGCGGACAGAAGTACCAATATCAGATAACGCATGTGAACCCCCTAGTAAACAATCCGGCCTATTGCGGAGCAGGCCGTCCCGATGCACGGAATGCAGAGACAGTGAGTGAGTCGATCGCGAGGGAAGGTGCCGGCACAGGTGCCGGCGCTGGCGGCACGACGGAATCGTGGCCGGCGCCGTGGTGGCGCGGTCGTTTCAGGCCGCCATGGTTGTTGTGGCGAACGGACAGCAATCTGCATCCCCCGATGCCGTTCGAAAATTAGTTTCCAACTAAACTACCCGTGCGTCAACCCCCCGAAAGGTTTCCCGGTGGGCTGACCGTTGGGCGGTGTGAACCAAAGCCAGCGCCGGCCCGCGTCGCGAATCTGCCACACCTTAGCCGGAAGCCGGCTCATCCACGTCCGCCCGGTCCAGCAGCTGCTGCAACTGCGCCAGGCCTGCCGTCAGCTGCCGGGACTCCGCGGCCGGCAGTTCGTCGAGCATCGTCTCCACGACTTCGCGGTAGGCAGCCTGCATCTCCTCCCAGGCGGACTTCCCGGATTTCGTAATCACAACCTGGAGCACACGGCGATCGGTGGCCCGGCGCGTCTGGTCCACGAACCCCTGTTTGCGCAGGCCGCCCACGACGCCGGTCACGTTGCCCTTGGACACGCCGAGCTTGCCGGCCAGTTCCGACATCGTCAGGCCATCGGGAAAAGTGACCAGCGCGGTCAGTACGTCGAACCGGGGCAGGCTCAGGTCAAAGCCGTTGCGCAGGCGGCGGCGCAACGCGCGCTCGACCGTGGTGAAACAGCCCACGAGCGTGAACCACAGGCGGATGGCCTGGTCGTCGTCCGGCAGATCGCCGACCATCGATTCGAACAGGTTCGGTTCCTTCATGCGCGCCGGTCCGCGTTACAGCCTGGCCATCACGGACTTCAGCTCCGTGTATTCCAGCAGCCCTTCCAGGCCGTTCTCCCGCCCCCAGCCCGACTGCTTGTAGCCGCCAAAGGGCACGGCCATGTCCGGTATCGCGTGGCAATTGATCCACACCAGCCCCGCCTGCATCTCCGCCGCCAGCCGGTGGGCCTTGCCGACGTCGCGCGTCCAGATGCTGGCCGCCAGACCGTAGCGAGACTCATTTGCGAGCGCCGGGATCTGTTCGTTGTCCTCGATGCGCATCGCGGCCAGCACCGGGCCGAAAATTTCTTCTTGCACGACTTTCATCTGCTGTGTCGTGTTCGTCAGCACCGTCGGCTGCATGAAGTAACCGCCGCCCAGGTCCACCCGCTCGCCGCCCGCCGCGACCTGCGCACCCTGGTCAACGCCGGATTCCACCATGCTGCACACGTAGTCGAGGTGCGGTGCGGAGATCACCGGGCCGATTTCCGTGGCCGGGTCGTGCCCGGGCCCCACCTTCAGGTTCTCGGCAATGCGGGCAACGCCGGCGATCACGTCGTCGTAGACCGGCGCCTCCACGTAGAGCCGCGAACCGGCGACGCAAATCTGGCCGGCATTCGGGAAGATGCCGGCGGCCACGCCGGGAATGACCTGGTCGAGATCGGCGTCCGCCAGCACCACCATCGGCGATTTGCCGCCGAGCTCCAGCGTGACCTTTTTCAGGTCTTCCGTGGCGATTCGCGCGATGGCCTTGCCCGTTGCGGTCGAGCCGGTGAAGGAAATCTTCGCGACCAGCGGGTGGCTGACCAGCGCAGCACCCGCGGCTTCGCCAGTGCCGGTCACGATGTTCACCACGCCGGGCGGCACGCCGGCCTCCAGCATCAGCTCGCCGAGGCGCAGGCTCGTTAGCGGTGTCTTCTCGTCCGGTTTCAGGATTGCGGAGCAGCCGGCCGCCAGGGCCGGTGCGAGTTTCCAGCAGGCCTGCACCAGCGGGCCGTTCGACGGCACGATCAGCGCGACCACACCGATCGGCTCGTGGCGCGTGTAGACGTGGAAGTCAGCACCCGGCACGGTGGAGATATCCTTGGTGTGGCCTTCCAGCTTGGTGCACCAGCCGGCGTGGTAGCGGAAACACTCGGCCGCAAAGGGCACTTCACCCTGCCGGCCGGCCGCGAAGGTTTTGCCGGTGTCGAGCATTTCCAGCTCCGCCAGTTCGTCCGCGTTCGCTTCGATCAGGTCACCGACGCGCCACAGGATCGCGGCCCGGGCCGCGGGCGTGAGGCCTCGCCACGCTTTGCTGTCGAAAGCTTGTTGGGCCGCGCGCGCCGCCCGGTCGACATCGTCGGAACTACCCGCGCCGACCTCGGCAATGACCTCCCCGGTGGACGGGTTGTCGATCTGCAGCGTGTCGCCGGCGGCAGTCACCCACTCGCCGCCGACCAGTATCTGCGCCGGGCGCTGCAGAAATTGCGCGACCTTTGCCGATATTTCGAGCTGTGCACTCATGGCTTCACCTGGACTAGGCCGTCAAATAGTTTCGCAGCACGTTCAGCGCGGCGTCGTTTTCTGCATCGTTACCCACCGTGATGCGCAGCACGTCGTGATCAGTGCCTGCAGCACCGCCCACCGGGCGCGGAATGATGCCGTTGGCTTCCAGTGCAGCGGCGGCTTCTTTTGCAGTCTTGCCCGGGCAGTCGTCGAACACCAGCAGGTAGAAATTGGCTTCGCTCGGCACCACGTGCAGGCCCAGTGACGTCAGGTCCCCGGCAATCCTTGCCTGCCAGCGCGCGTTGTGTTCCCGGGCGTGCGTGAGCCAAGCGCTATCGCGCACCGCGGCGGCTGCGGCGGCCATCGCCGCGGCGTTGGCGTTGAACGGCACACGGATTCTCTGCAGCGCATCGACGAGCCACTGCGAGCCATAGGCCCAGCCGATGCGCAGGCCGGCCAGTCCGTACAGCTTGGAGAAGGAGCGCGTCATCACGACATTGTCATTCTCGTCAACCAGCGACGCGCCGGCTTCGAAATCATCGGCGGTCACGTATTCGGCGTAGGCACCGTCGAGCAGCAGCACCACGTCGGCGGGCAATGCCTGGTGCAGCCGCCGGATTTCCTGCGCATTCACATAGGTGCCGGTGGGGTTGTTCGGGTTTGCGAGGGCCACCACGCGCGTGTGCGGGCCGACCCGTTCGAGCAGCGCGTCCACGTCCGTGACGAAGTCTTTTTCCGGTGCGGTCACGACCTGGCCGCCGACCGACAGCGCGTAGTTGCGGCAGATCTCGAAATGATTCTCCGACAGCAGTAATTCGTCGCCGTCGGCCATGAAACAGCGGATCACGAAACCGATCAGCTCCTCGGAACCGTTGCCGCAGAGAATCCGCTCCGGATCCAGCTCCCAGGTGTCGGCTATCGCTGCCCGCAATTCCGTCTGCGCGCCGTCCGGGTAGCGGTGCAGGCGGTCCTGCACGCTGGTGAAGGCGGCGATCGCCGCCGGGGAGGTGCCCAGGGCCGATTCATTGCTGGACAGTTTGATCGGTGACGCATGGTCGTCGAGCTGACTCTTGCCCATTTTGTACAGCGCGAGCTGCGCGACACCGGGCACCATCTGCGGGCGTGTCGTGTTTTCCTGGCGGGGTGTATTGGTGGACTCCGTCACAAAGTCGTCTCCATTGATCGGTGCCTACAGTTCCATCTGGCGCTGACCCTGTGTGGTCTTGCGCTCCAGGTAGGCTGTGTAGCGAGAAAAAGAAAAACAGAAGATCCAGAAAAACACCGCCGCGAACACGTAACCGGTCGCGGTGGTGCCGATGCTGAGCCACTGGGGGTCCGACGCGGCCGTCGTCACCATGCCGAGCAGGTCGAACAGCCCGATGATCAGCAGCACCGTGGTCTCCTTGAACAGCCCGATGAAGTTGCTGGTGATTTGCGGCAGGGCCACCGGCAGCGCCTGCGGCAGGATCACCAGCCGGGTACGCTGCCAGTAGCTCATCCCCAGTGCATCGGCAGCTTCGTACTGGCCCTTCGGGATGCTCTGCAGCGCCCCGCGTATCGCTTCGGCGAGATAGGAAGACATCAGGATGGTCAGCGCGATCAGCGCGCGCAGCAGCTTGTCGATTTCCACACCCGGCGGCATGAACAGCGGAAACATCACGATCGCGACGAACAGCAGCACCAGGGCCGGCACACTGCGCCACAGTTCGATCCACAGCGCGCACACACTGCGTACCAGCGGCGCCTCTGCCTGGCGCCCGAGCGCCAGCAGCACGGCCACCGGCAGCGCGGTGCCCAGCACGAACACCGCGGCAACGATGGTCAGGAAGAAGCCGCCCCACAGGCTGGTCTCGATAGTCGGCAACCCGAAGAAGCCACCACGGAACAGCAGCACGCCGATTGCGAGCCAGGCAATCGCGAGTCCCAGCGCGAGCCAGCCTTTGTGACGGACGCGTGGCAGGAACATCGGCACTGCGAGCAACAAGCCCAGCCCCACGCCGAGGTTCAGCCGCCAGCGCTGGTCGGCCGGGTACAGGCCGTACATGAACTGGTCGAAGCGGGCGCGGATGAAGGGCCAGCAGAAGGCGCCTTTGTCGGGGCACGCCTCGGGTCCCGTGCCGCGCCACTGGCCGTCGACGGCGAGCCACTGGAACACAGCCGACCCGGCTCCGTAGATCAGCGCGGCAGCGAGCAGGGTCAGCCCGATGTTCAGCGGGGTCGAAAAAAGGTTGGCGCGCAGCCACGCGATGGTGCGGGAGCCGCCGGCGTGGCGGGGCGGGGGCCGGGATGTGATCAGCGTGCTCATGCGC
Organism: Chromatiales bacterium; assembly: GCA_020351875.1. GTDB lineage: Bacteria > Pseudomonadota > Gammaproteobacteria > Steroidobacterales > J054. The sequence goes on from CP070671.1 coordinate 1,629,615, forward strand.
GCGTCAGCGCAATGCGCCGGTTGTACCAGTTCATGAACACCGCGATCGCGAGCGACACCAGCACGTAGATGATCAGGGTGATGCCCATGATGATCACCGGCTGCCCCACCAGGTTGTTGACGGTGCCGACGAACACGGACACGATTTCCGGGTACGCAATCGCGGCGGCCAGCGACGTGGCCTTGAACAGGTTCAGGTAAACGGTCGTCAGTGGCGGAATGATGACCCGCAGCGCCTGCGGGAACAGCACCAGCCGGAAGCTGAGCCAGCGGGACAGGCCCAGCGCGTCCGCGGCCTCCACCTGGCCGCGCGGAATCGCCGCAAACCCTGAGCGCACGATTTCGCCGATGTAGGTCGCGTTGTAGACGGACAGGCCGGCCACCAGGGCCATGAACTCGGGCATGATCACGATGCCGCCTTCGTAACCGAAGCGCCCCGCCTGCGGGACGTCCCAGTCAAGTGCTGCACCGCCCAGCAGCGCGGCCAGCCACGGTACCGCGACCAGCAGCGCGATGGCGGTGACCGTCACCGGGAATGCCCGCCCGGAGACCAGGCGTCGGTGCCGGGCCCAGCGGGCCAGGCCGATGATTGCCGCGATTGCGACGACGAAGCCCGCGGCAATCCAGCCGCCGCCCGTCATGATCTCCGGCGCCGCGAGGTACAAGCCGCGGTTGTTCAGCCGCGCCGCTTCACCCAGCGACAGGCTGTCCCGGAACCCGGGCAGTGAGCGCAGCACCACGAGATACCAGAAAAAGATCTGCAGCAGCGACGGAATGTTCCGGAACAGCTCGACATAGGTCGTTGCCAGCTGCGACACGAGCCAGTTGCGGGACAGCCGCGCGGTGCCGACGATCAGCCCCAGCACACTGGCGCCCACGATCGCCGCGGCGGCCAATACCAGCGTGTTCAGCAACGCGACGACGAAGGCCCGGGCGATGGTCGAGTTGGCATTGAACGGGATCAGGCTCTGGCTGATTTCAAAACCCGCGCGGCGCCACAGGAAGTCGATGCTGGTTTCGACACCCAGCCGCGAAAGGTTCGCGTTGGTCGCCGACACGATCAGCCCCAGCGCCGCCACGATCGCGGCGAGCAACAGGGCCTGGTAGATCCACGTGCGACGCATGCTGATGAAAGGCAGGTTTAACGGAACGGCAGCGCGGACATCAGGCCGCCGTCGCGCCAGGTCCGGTTCAGGCCGCGGCTCACGCCCAGCGGTGCGAAGTGCCGGTTCCACATGTCCTCGGAGTTCCCGACGATGCGAATGATGTCGTAGGCCCAGTCGTTTGACAGCCCCAGTCTTTCACCGAAACTGCCCTGCACGCCGAGCAGGCGCCGCACTTCCTGGTTGTCTGATTCGTCGCGCATCCGGCTCACGTTGGCTTGGTTGATGCCGAGTTCTTCGGCCGCAATGCGCACGTTGAACGACCACAGCGCGATATCCCGCCAGCGCGGGTCGTCCTGGCGCACCAGTGCCGCCATCGGTTCCTTGGAAATCACTTCGTCCAGGATTACGTGGTCTTCACGATCGGGCCACACGCTGATGCGGCCGGCGGTAGAGACCCGTTCGTTCGTGAATGCGTCGCAGCGATCGGCCCGGTAGGCCTGCAGGCCCTTGTCGATGTCGGCAAAGGTGATCGCGGTGTAGCGCAGGCCGTTCGCGTCGAAGTAATCGGCGAGGTTCTGCTCCAGGGTGGTGCCCTGTGCGACGCAGATCGTCGCGCCATCCAGCTCCGCGACCCGACTCACGCCCAGGGCCTTGTGAACCACGAAGCCCTGGCCAGCCCACATGTACACGCCGGTGAAATCCAGGCCCATGGTGGTGTCGCGGGTGAAGGACCAGGTCGCGCCGCCCGGGAAGATGTCGATGCCGCCCGACTGCAACAGCGTGAACACCGTGTTGGGTGTGATCGGCACGAACTCGATGCTGACCTTGCCGAACACCGCGGCAGAAATCGTCTTGCAGTGATCGATATCGAAACCGACCCTTTCGCCCTTGTCGTTCAGCGTGCTGTAGCCCGGGCTGCCCTCGATGACCCCGCACCGCAGGAAGCCGCGTTCACGCACGTCGGCCAGCGTGTCCGCGCGGGCCGTCGCGATGGCAAAGACGGCCACCGGCAGCACCAGCAGGTACCCCCAACGCCGCGCGCCGCCGCCGTGCATGGCCTCAGCTCCGCGCCGCCGGCAGCATGATGAACTCCCACGGGCTGGTCATTTCGTCCACCGGAACCTCGATCAGCACCGGCCCGTCGGCGGCGAAGCCTTTGCGCAGCGCACCGCGCAGTTCTTCGGGCGTGGTCGCACGCAGGCCCAGCGCGCCGAAGCTCTCGGCCAGGGCCACGAAGTCCGGGTTGCGCAGCTCCGCGCCGAGATTGTCGTCGCCGAAGCGATCGCGCAGGTCCCGGTGCACGTTGCCGAAGCGGTTGTCGCGAAAGATGACCGTCACCAGCTTTATGCCTTCCGCGACCGCAGTGGCCACTTCCTGCACGTTGTACATGAACCCGCCGTCACCACTGATCTGCAACACGGGTTTGTCCGGGTGCGCGACTTTCACGCCCAGCGCCGTGGCGTAGCCGTAGCCCAGCGTGCCCTGGTAACCGCTGGAGATGAAATGCCGGGGCAGGTAGGACGGGAAACCGAACCAGGACGCGAAGCCGGTTTGCGTCACCTCGTCGACGAAGTAGCCGTCGTCCGGCAGCTCTTCACGCATCACTTGCAGGTAGCTCAGCTGGGGCTGGATGCGTTCATATTCAGCCGCCATGCCCCCCTTGAGCGTTTCCAGTTCATCCTGGCGAGAGGCGCGGGTGGCCATGTGTTTCGGCAGCTCGTCGATCAGCGCGGCCAGCGTGCAGCGCGCGTCTGCTACCAGGCCCACCGCCGGTGCCTGCACCCGCGCGACTTCCTCCGGGTCGATGTCCACGCGAATGATGTTCAGCCCCTTGGTGCCCCAGTACATCAGCGGGTACTTCAGGCGGGTACCGACGGCGAGCACCACGTCGGCGTCGCGCCACAGGCGGTGCCCGGCCGGATAGGTCTGGCTGAGGTAGTGACGGTCGCTGACCACACCCTTGCCCTGGCGGTGCGATACCACCGGGGCCTGCAACATGTCGGCGACCGCGAGCAGCTCTTCGCCCGCGTCCCGCGCGCCGCCGCCGACCATGATCAGCGGGCGCTTCGCCGCGCCCAGCAGCTGCGCGGCCGCGGTCACCGCATCGGGATCGGGCTCGGCGGCCGGGTATTGCCTGACCGCATCCAAGAGTTGAACTTCTTGTTCTAACTCCATGATATCCGGCGCCATTTCCAGCTCGACGGGCCGTGGCCTGCCGGTCTGCAGCTGGCGGAAGGCCTCGGCCACGAGGGCGGGGGCGTCGGCGGGCTGCTCGATCCGTTCGGCCCACTTCGTGAGCCGGCGCATGATGCCGAGCTGGTCGGGGAGTTCGTGCAGGTAGCCGGCACCCGAGCCGATGCCGACCGTCGGCACCTGGCCGGTCAGGCACAGCACCGGGGCGTTGCAGGCCCAGGCCGTGCACAGCGCGGTGGTTGTATTCAGTACGCCGGGGCCGGGCACCACGTCGTAAACACCCACCCGGCCGGTGGACTGGGCATAGCCAAGAGCCATGTAGGCCGCGCCCTGTTCGTGGCGCGACGTGATGATGCGCAGCTGATCGCGTTGCCGGTAGAACGCGTCGTACAGGTAGTACAGCTGGCCGCCGGGCAGGCCGAATATCGTGTCGACACCGTGGTTCACCACGGAGCGTACGATCGCTTGCGCGCCGGTCATCCGAGTCATGAATCGCCTATCCTGTAACGCGCCCGGTGGTCGCCCGACCGCTACCCCACGGGGTGTCGGACCGCACCGGAGCGTCTTTCGATATTAGTTTATTACTAAACTATTTGTCCATCTGCGAGGGGCCACGCATGGCAACAATTCTGATCACTGGTTGCGGCAGCGGTTTCGGCAAGCTGTCCGCCGTCGAACTGGCCCGCCGGGGTCACCGGGTCTTCGCGAGTTGCCGCACCTTGGCCGCCGCGGACCAGCTGGGGGCGGAGACCGCCGGCCGCGACGGGATCGTGCCCCTGGCACTGGACGTGACGGACCAGGCCTCCGTGGATGCGGCGATGCGCCGCATCGGTGACGCCGCCGGCGCCATCGACGTGCTGGTGAACAACGCGGGCATTGCGCGGCTCGGCGCGCTGGAAGATCTCGACGCCGACGCGTTGCGCGGGGTGATGGAAACGAATTTTTTCGGCGCCTTGCGCGTGACTCGCGCGGTGCTGGCGGGCATGCGCACGCAGGGCGAGGGGCGGATCATCATGGTCTCGTCGCTGTCGGCCCTGGTGGGCCTGCCAGGCGAGGGTATCTACGCCGCGAGCAAGGCCGCGCTGGAGGCCGCCGCCGAAAGCCTGCGCTACGAAGTGGACCGGTTTGGCATCCACGTGTCAGTGGTCGAGCCCGGTGCCTTCGACACCGCCATGCCGGCGAAACTGGCGGCGGGCGACGCGGTCCCCGCGGCCTCGCCGTATCGCCCGCTGCTCAGTTACCTGACGGCACGCGCGCAGCGCCAGCTGGGCACCGGCGACGATCCGCAGCGGGTCGCGACGCTGATCGCGGACATTGCCGAGACCGACGAACCGGGCTTCCGCTACGCGGCCGGGCGCCAGGCGGAACAGGTCGTGCAGAGGCTGCGCGCGCTCGACGAATCGGCGCGCGCCGATTTCATTCGCGGGGTCAACGACACGCAGTGGTGGTCGGCGGGGGCCGACCGACCGGAATGACGGCTCGCATGGCTGAGCGTGACTACTACAAAGTGCTGGGCGTACCGCGGGATGCGGACCGCAAGGCGATCAAGGACGCCTATCACCGGCTGGCGATGCAGTGGCACCCGGATCGCAATTCGTCGCCCGAGGCGGAGGGGCGCTTCAAGGAAATCGCCAAGGCCTATGCGGTGTTGTCCGATCCGAAGAAGCGGGCGAGTTACGACGCGCACGGTTTCGAGGGCGTCGCGCATTTTTCCCCGGACGAGCTGTACCGGGGTGTCGACCTGGGGAGCCTGTTCGGGGATCTCGGCTTCGGCTTCGGCCCGGGCGGGCAGAGTATTTTCGATCGGTTCTTCGGCGGACCGCGGGCGCCCGGGCGGGGTGCCGATCTGCAGGTGCGCCTGGACGTGCCGCTGGAGCGCATCGCGACCGGGGGCAAGGAAACCGTGCACGTCAGCCGGCCGGTGGCCTGCGGTAAATGCCACGGGCATGGCACGCGCTCGGGTCAGCCGCCGCCGGTTTGCGAGGCCTGCGGCGGCACAGGCCACAAGGTCGTGACCCGGCAAGCCGACGGAAAAGACCATCGCGAAATCCATTTCCAGCAAATTCTCCGCTGCACGAAATGTGACGGTGCCGGCACGATCATCGACAAGTCCTGCACGAAATGCGGCGGTACCGGCCAGGTAGAAAAAGTCGAAACCCTGAAGGTCAAGATCCCGGCCGGCATCGAGGACGGCATGGTGCTGCGGGTGGCGGGCCACGGGCTGCCCGGCGCGGCGGGTGAAGCGCCTGGTGACCTGCATGTCGCCGTGTTCACCAGTCCCGATGCCCGCTTTCAACGGCGCGACGCGGACCTGTGGCGAGGCATCACGATCGACGTGGCCGATGCGGTGCTGGGTACCCAGGTGCAGGTGCCGACGCTGAGCGGTGAGGTGGAGGTGAAGGTGCCGGCCGGCACGCAGCCGAATGAAGTGCTGCGCCTGCGGGGCCAGGGCCTGCCGCGCCTGGGGACCGCCGATCGCGGTGACCTGAAGCTGCGGGTGCAGGTGCACGTGCCCACGGAGCCGTCGGCAGACGAGCGGAATCTCTACGAGCGGCTGCAGGGACTGCGCCGGCGGACCTGAGCCGGTTCAGTGCTTCAGGATCTGCCCGAGGAAGGTCCGGGCCCGTTCGGTCGTCGGGTGGTTAAAGAAGGTGTCCGGGTCGTTCGCCTCGATGATCTGGCCTTCGTCCATGAACACGATCCGGTTCGCGACCTGGCGCGCAAACCCCATCTCGTGGGTCACACACAGCATCGTGATGCCGGAGTCCGCGAGACCGATCATCGTGTCGAGCACTTCGTGAATCATCTCCGGGTCGAGGGCCGACGTGGGTTCGTCGAACAGCATGATGCGCGGTTCCATGCACAGTGCGCGCGCAATGGCCACGCGCTGCTGCTGACCGCCGGACAGCTGTGCCGGGTACTTTTCTGCGTGCTCGGTCAGCTTGACCCGGTCCAGGTAATTCAGCGCCAGTTCGCGGGCCCTGGCTTCCGGCAACTTGCGCACCCGCATCGGGGCGAGTTCCAGGTTCTCGAGCACCGTCAGGTGCGGAAACAGGTTGAACTGCTGGAAGACCATGCCGACTTCCCGCCGCACCGCTTCGATATCGCGCACCTTCTTCAGCACCGTGTTCTCGACGCGAATGGAACCTTCCTGGTAGTCCTCCAGTGCATTGATGCAACGGATCAGCGTGGACTTGCCGGACCCGGATGGCCCGCAGATCACGATCTTTTCGCCCGGCGCGACCGCCAGGTCGATGTCGCGCAGTGCGTGGTAGTCGCCGTACCACTTGTTCAGCGACTCGATTGCGATGATCGGTTCGGGGCTGCCCGGTGCGTTCATCGCGTCACGACCCGGCGCCGCCGGCCCGACGGTGCAGGCAGATGTCTGCCGCCTGCTGTGCCCGCGCGAGGATGCCCGGCCAGTCGCGCGCGGCGATGTCGGCGGCGGGCGCCAGCCAGGTACCGCCGGCGGCGAACACGGCCGGCACCGAGAGGTAGTCAGCCAGCGTGGTGTCCCGGACGCCACCACTCGGGCAGAAGCGCATGTGCGGGAACACGTCACTGAACTGCCGGATCATTGCGGTGCCGCCGAGGCGCTCGGCAGGAAAGACTTTCACCGCGTGATAGCCAAAGTCGGCGGCCGTCATCAGTTCGCTCGCGGTCGCGATGCCAGGCAGGTAGGCGATGTCGAGTTCGCGCCCGGCGTGAGCGAGACTGTCGGTCAGTCCCGGGCTGACGGCAAACTGGGCGCCGATTTCCACCGCCCGTTCCAGGTGGTTCGCGTGCGTCACGGTGCCGATGCCCAGCAAGATATCGGGAAACGCCGCACGCACTGCTGCCGCCGCTTCCCATGCCCCCGGCTTGCGCAGCGTCAGTTCGATGCTGCGCAGCCCGCCGTCCTGCAGGGCCGAAGCCACCGCCACCGCATCATCCGCCTTGTCGACGGTGACGACCGGAATGACCGTGGGTTCGGGAAACAGTTCGAGCAACGTGAGGGGCATCGCGCGGTTCGTGTCGCAACACTCGGCTCATGGCATCATGATCGCCAGAACATACCACGAAGTTTCAGTGCCCCGAGAATCATCCAACGCGCTGCGTGTCGCCTGCATCGGCGAATGCATGATCGAACTGAGTCTGCGCGCCGACGGCAGCCTGCACCAGGGCTTTGCGGGTGATACCGCCAATCTCGCGGTGTACCTGGCGAGACTGTTGCCAGCGGCGCAGATCGCCTATGTCACGGCGCTGGGCAAGGATCCGTTCAGCGACCGGATGCTGGCCGGCTGGCAGGACGACCACATCGATACCCGCCTGGTGCGTCGGCTGGCCGACCGCTTGCCCGGCCTGTACTGGATCGACACGGACGCGAGCGGTGAGCGCAGTTTCTATTACTGGCGAGAGCAGTCCGCCGCGCGGGCCATGTTCAGTGATGCTTATTTGAGTGACGTGCAGGCGAGCCTCGCCGGTTTCGACCTCGTGTGCCTGAGCGGTATCACGCTCGCGATCCTGCCGGCCGATGACCGGGCAGAGCTGCTGGCAACGCTCGGCAGTCTGCGCCGGGCCGGCAGCCGGATTGTGTTCGACAGCAATTACCGCCCGCGGCTCTGGCCAGTGGTGCGCGACGCCCAGGCCTGCCATCGGGACGCGATGGCCGTCGCGGACATCGTGATTGCGAGCTTTGACGACGAGCGTGCGCTGTTCGGTGACGAATCAGCGGCGGCTACCCGGGCGCGGATCAGCGCGGCGGGTCTCGCCGAGGTGGTGGTGCGGCAGGGGCACGGTGACTCCCTGTTACTGGCCGACGGGCAGAGCGAATCCGTGCCGCCGGCCGTGGCGGGCCAAGTGGTGGACACGACCGGGGCCGGCGACGCGTTCGACGCGGCCTATCTTGCGGCGCGGCTGAGCGGGCAGCCAGGGGCCGCCGCAGCCCGGGCGGGCCACCGCCTGGCAGCCCAGGTCGTCGCGGTGCCCGGTGCGATCCTGCTCCGCGCGACCACGCCGGCACTGGAGGCACTGCTGGCCTGACGCGCTCCGCCCAAAGGCCCGCGGCCTTTGACAGACCCGCGGCCCGGGCCTAAGATAGTTCATAACTAAACTAATGGCCCCGTATACCCCTTTGGAGTCATTGCGGATGGACGAGCGGGCGGTATGAAAATCACCGAGGCCCGGGTGATCGTGACCTCGCCCGGTCGCAATTTCGTCACGCTGAAGATCCTGACCGACGACGGTGTCTACGGCATCGGCGATGCGACCCTGAACGGCCGTGAGCAGGCCGTGGTCGCGTACCTGCAAGAGCACCTGGTGCCGTTGCTGATCGGCCGGGACCCGCACCAGATCGAAGACACCTGGCAGTACCTGTACCGCGGTGCGTACTGGCGGCGCGGGCCGGTGACGATGGCGGCGATCAGCGCGGTGGACGTCGCGCTGTGGGACATCAAGGCGAAAGTCGCCGGCCTGCCGCTCTACGAATTGCTGGGTGGCCGCTCGCGCGACGGGGTGATGGTCTACGGCCATGCCAATGGTCGGGACATCGAAGAGACCGCGAATGAAGTCGCGCGCTATCTCGACATGGGTTATCGGGCGGTACGCGCGCAGTGCGGCATACCGGGCCTGCAGAGCACCTACGGTGTCTCCGGCGACAAGCTCTATTACGAGCCGGCCGATGCCGACCTGCCGACGGAAAACCTGTGGTCGACCGAACGCTACCTGGATCACGTGCCGCAGCTGTTCGCGACGCTGCGCGAACGCTTCGGTTTCGAACCGCACCTGCTGCACGACGTGCATCACCGGCTGACGCCGATCGAGGCGGCACGTCTTGGCAAGTCGCTGGAAGACTACCGGCTGTTCTGGCTGGAAGACGCGGTGCCGGCCGAAAACCAGGCCGGTTTCGAACTGATCCGCCAGCACACGGTCACGCCGCTGGCGGTGGGCGAAGTGTTCAACACCATCTGGGACTGCAAGGAACTGATCGAAAGCCAGCTGATCGACTACATCCGCGCGACGGTGGTGCATGCCGGCGGCATCACACACCTGCGGCGTATTGCCGATCTTGCCGCGCTGTACCACGTGCGCACGGGCTGTCACGGTGCCACCGACCTGTCGCCGATCTGCATGGGTGCGGCGCTGCATTTCGACACCTGGGTACCGAACTTCGGGATCCAGGAATACATGCGGCATACGGCGGAAACGGATGCGGTATTTCCCCACGCCTACTTTTTCAAGGACGGCGCGCTGTATCCGGGCCAGGAACCAGGGCACGGCGTGGACATCGACGAGAAGCTGGCGGCGAAGTATCCGTACCAGCGCGCCTACCTGCCGGTGAACCGACTGGCCGACGGCACGGTGTGGCACTGGTAAGACGGGCGCGGGAGCGAGATCAATGGCCGACTACGACGTGATCATTGCCGGGGGCGGGCACAACGGCCTGGCCGCCGGCGCGCTGCTGGCCAGGTACGGGCTCAAGGTGCTGGTCGCCGAGCGCAACGAATACGTGGGTGGCGGCACGGTGACGAAGGAAGTCACGCTGCCGGGCTTCCAGCACGACCTGTACGGCTCTTCCCACGTCTGGATCCACCTGAATCCCACCTTTGCCGAAGAACTGATGCCGGAACTCCCGGCGCACGGGCTGAAATACCTGTGGTCCGACGACCACATCACCGGGCACCCGAATCGCCTCGAAGGGCAGGGCATCATCGTCTACAAGGACGTGGACAAGACCTGCGACACGATCGCGGAGTATTCGAAGCAAGACGCGCAGCGCTACCGGGAGATCTACGACGAGTTCGGCGAAATCCAGGACGGCGTGATCAAGGGCATGTTTTCACCCCCGGCGCCGCCCAGCTACATGTACCAGGCGATGGAGAACAGTCCGGAGGGACTGAAGCGGCTGCGCGATTACCAGCTGAGTTCGAAGGCCTTCACGCTGCAGAACTTCGAAAATCCGCATGTGCGGGCCTTCATTCTCGGCTGGGCCACCGCGCCCCAGACCCTGCCGGACCAGGAAGGCACGGCCGCGGGCTTTTACGTGATGATCCCGAGCATTCATTACTTCGGCCAGTCCATCCCGGAAGGCGGCAGCCAGATGCTGTCCATCGCGTTACAGCGCTACCTGGAAAGCCTGGGCGGTACGGTGATGACCGGGGCCACCGTGGACGAGTTCCTGGTCCGCGGCGGCGAGTGCGTGGGTATCCGGCTCGCCGATGGGTCCGAGATCGACGCCGCCCGGGCGGTGATTACCGCGCTGGATCCGCAGCAGACCTTCCTGCGCTGCATGCAGCCCGAACACCTGGACCCCGGCTTTCTCGACATGGTGCGCAATTTCGCGTGGGGCAACGTGACGATTGCGCGCGTGCATTACGCGCTGAACGAAGCGCCGGCGTTCATCAACGGCGCGGAGATGTCGAAGACACCGTTCCAGCGGATCTTCGGTACGGTGGCGGACATCGACCAGCAGTACCTGGAGATCGCTGGCGGCATCGCGCCGACCAACCCGTTCCTGTGGACCGCCGCGTGGACGACGATGGATCCGACGCGCGCGCCGGACGGCAAGCACACGCTGATCTGCGACACCTTCGTGCCGGTGGAACTCGCCAATGGCGCCGACTGGGAGGAGATCGGGCCGGACTACTGCGACAATGTGCTGCTGAAACAATTGCAGCGCTACACCACCAACATGGAGCGGGACAACATCCTGGGGCAGTACGTAGACACGGGCCCGAGCCTTGCCCGCGCGAACTGGTCGTTCGCGAACGGCGTGACGAACGGCGGAGAACGCACGCTGGGGCAAATGGGGGCGTTTCGACCGTTCCCCGGTTACGCCGAGTACCGGTCGCCGATTGACCGGTTGTACATGGCCGGGCCCTCCTGCCATCCCGGCGGCGGCATCTGCGCGATGGGTACCAACACGGCCAACGTGCTGCTGGAGGACCTGGGCCTGAAAGAGCCGGAAGACGATTTCTGACGGATCGATCCTGACAAAGGGATAGAGCGATATGAGCAAGCGAATCGAAAAATACACCGGCATGGTGATTCAGCCCGCGGTGAAGGTGGCCGAAGACAAGGCCGGTATAGAACAGAACCTGGAGCGCGTCTGCAACATGATCGACTTCGGGGTCGGTTATTTCTGGGAGATCCCGGTGCGGCTGATCGTGCTGCCCGAGTATTTCCTGCAGGGTGTCACGACGCCGGGCAAGGGCGAGCACGGCATCGAGTCCTTCATGAAGAAGGCGATCACGATTCCCGGGCCGGAAATGGACGTGCTCGGCGCAAAGGCGAAGGAGTACGGGCTGTACATCGCCGGTGGCGGCGTGATCGAACAGGTGCCCGAATTCCCGGACCGCTGGTTCAATACCGCCTTCATCATTGGCCCGGACGGCAGTTGCATCCTGCGCTACCACAAGTGGCACGTGCCGGCGTCCATCGGCCTGGGCACCAGCCCGCACGACATTTTCGACGAGTACTCGGAGAAACTCGGCGGCGATATCAAGAACCTGTTCCCCGTGGTGGACACGGAAATCGGCAAGCTGGGCACCATGACCTGCCATGACGGCTGCACGCCGGAGGTCTCCCGGGCGCTGGGCTACAACGGCGCGGAGGTGATCTGCCATCCCACCGCGTTGCAGGAAGTGGAGGGCGTGTCGGAGCCGTGGGACTTCTGGCGTTTCACGCGGCGCACCCGCGCGCACGACAACATGTGCTACCTGCTGGGCTCCAACTGGGGGCGGGTGGACTACGACTTCTACCCGCAGGCCTTCTGTCCCGGCGGGTCTTTCGTGATCGACTACACCGGCATGATCCTGCGCGAGGCACCGTACCCGGAAGAACAGGTCATCGGCGCGACCATCGACATCGAGGCGCTGCGCGAACACCGCGCGCGCATCAACCACAACTGCTGGGTCGACGTGCGCACCGAGGGGTTTCGGCAGATCTACGAAAACCCGATCTACCCGGCCAACCGCTTCCCGTCTGGCACGCCGCCGCGCACGCTGTCGGACAAGATGGAGGTGTGCCGGGATGCGATCGACGACCTATACGAACGCGGCCAGTTCGTGCCGCCACACGGCTGCGACGCCGGCGAAATGTCCGGCAAGCTGATGGAGCGGATCGAGTTCGCGCAGTCGACCGGCCGCCTGCGTAAACCCGATTAACGGGCGCGAGACGAGCTGATGCAGGTCAAGAGCAAGCTGGCCAACGTGGAGTTCCAGTTGGGCGATATCGAGCGGAAGGGCAACACGCTGGTGATTTCGAGCCATCCGTCGCAGACCATGAAGAGCAAGGTGTACATCAGCCCGGCGGATGTCGTGGCCTTCCTCGGCCGGCTGGTGCGCAGCCCGTCTGCACTGCTGTTCGTGCTGGGCCTGCCGGTGTTCTACTTCCGCGCCCGGGGTGACAAGCAGCCAGACAAGAAAGCCGGGCCGCGTCCCAGGCAATAGGTCAACGGTCCCCGGAATCAAGATGCACGACGTCGAGCTGCCCGCAGAACTATTAGAACAGCTCAAGGCCAGGCGCGGCCGGCTGCACGTGTTCGACCATCTCGATCCGGCCCGCACCGCGCTGCTGGTCATCGACATGCAGAATGCCTTCGTGCATCCGGATGGCTTCGCGCACGTTGAAAAGGCCGCCGGTATCGTGCCAAACATCAACCGCCTGGCCGGCGCGCTGCGCGGTGCCGGTGGCACGGTCATCTGGATACGCGTGTCGCTGACCGACTCCGGGCGCGGCGCCTGGGCGATGTATTTCGATCACTTCACACCCGAAGCCGAGCGCGCAGACTGGCACGCACAGCTCAGCCCCGGGCATGTTTCCCACGAATTCTGCGCGGGGCTCGACATTCAGCCCGACGACTGGATTGTCGACAAGGACCGCTTCAGCGCATTCATCCAGGATGCGTCGCCGCTGGAGGGCCGGCTGCGGGAAGCGTCGATCGACACCGTACTGATAACCGGCACCCTCACGAACTGCTGCTGCGAGTCCACGGCCCGTGATGCGATGATGCGCGACTTTCGCACGCTGATGATCGCCGACGCCAACGCTGCAAAGACCGACGACGACCACCTCGCCGGCCTGCGCACCTTCGTGCAGGTGTTCGGCGACGTGATCAGCACGGACGCGGCGATCGAAATGATCGGGAAGACGGCCAAATGAACGATAAGGACCAGCCTTCGTATCACATGGACCTGGAGGAGTTCCGACAGAACGCTTACCGGACCATCGACTGGGTGGTGGATTACCTGGCCAACGTGGAATCCTACCCGGTGTTGTCGCAGGCGGAGCCGAACGAGGTTCGCCGGCAGTTGCCAGCGGAGCCGCCGGAGAAGGGCGAGGGCTACGACGCGATGCTGCGCGACATGACCGAGATCGTGTTGCCCGGCATCACCCACTGGCAATCACCGAATTTCTTCGCGTTCTTTCCGGCCAACAGCTCGCCGCCGGCGATACTCGGTGAGATCCTGTCCGCCGGGCTCGGCGTGCAGGGCATGTCGTGGGCTACGAGTCCCGCGTGCACCGAACTGGAAACCCACATGATGGACTGGCTGGTGCAGATGCTGGGTCTGCCCGAGCGCTACGCGTCGCATACCGACGGCGGCGGCGTGATACAGCATTCAGCCTCCGACGCGACACTGTGTGCACTGCTGGCGGCGCGGGAGCGGACCACCGGCGGGGGGTCGAACAAGGCGGGCTGCGACGGCCAGCTTGTTGCCTACACGTCGGCCCAGGCGCACTCCTCGATCGAGAAGGCCTGCATGATCGCCGGTATCGGCACGGAGAACCTGCGACTCGTTGACGTGGACGAGAACTTCGCGATGCGCCCGGAAGCCCTCGATGCGCAAATCCGGGCTGACAAGGCTGCGGGCCTGGTGCCGTTTTTCGTCTGCACCTGTGTCGGGACGACGTCTTCCCTGGCGCTGGACCCGGTGGCAGAGGTTGCCAAGGTCACCAGCGCGCACGAGCTCTGGCTGCACGTGGATGCCGCGATGGCCGGGACCGCCGCCATCTGCCCGGAATTCCGCTTTATCAATGACGGGGTGGAAAGTGCCGACAGCTACACCTTCAACCCCCACAAGTGGATGTTCACGAACTTCGATTGCAACGCGTTCTTCGTGGCCGACCGGGCGGCGCTGATCAGCGCGCTGAGCATCCTGCCCGAGTACCTGCGCAATCAGGCGACGGATTCGGGCGCGGTGTTCGACTACCGCGACTGGCACGTGCCGCTGGGTCGCCGTTTCCGCGCAATCAAGTTGTGGTTCGTGATCCGTTACTACGGCGTGCAGGGGCTGCAGCACCACATCCGCGAGCACGTGGCCCTCGCGCAGGAATTCAAGCAGTGGGTCATCCACAGTGATGACTTCGAGCTCGGGGTGGACACGCCGCTGAACCTGGTCTGCTTCCGGCACCGAGACGGCGACGCGGTCACCGAACAGATCATGCACACCGTGAACCGCGGCGGTGACATGTACCTGACGCACACGCGCCTGGATGATCATTTCACGCTGCGCATGTCCATCGGTCAGACCAACACGCAGCGCCGCCACGTCACGAGTGCGTGGGAACAGCTCCAGGCGGTCGCAAGCGCGGTTACCGGTAGTTGAACGGTTACCAGTCGGAAGCCCCGACTTTGCAGTGGGAGCTGGCCCAGCTGAATATCGCGCAGATGCAGGCGCCGATCGATTCGCCGCAACTGGCCGATTTCGTGGCTGACCTAGACCGGATCAACGGCCTGGCAGACGAGGCCGAGGGCTTCGTGTGGCGGCTGCAGTCGGAGGAAGGAGACGCGACCGAGGTACCGCATGATTTCGGGCCGGACATGCTGGTGAATATGTCGGTCTGGGCATCGGCGGATCACCTGCACCAGTTCATTTACCGCACGGCACACGCCCAGGTGATGAGCCGACGGAGAGAGTGGTTCGAACGCATGACGGATACCTACCAGGTACTCTGGTGGGTGCCGGCAGGGCACAGGCCGACGGTCGTCGAGGCCCGCCAGCGCCTGGATAGGCTACGCAGCCAGGGCCCGACGCCGGATGCGTTCACCTTCAAGCAGCATTTTCCGCCTCCCGCAAAGGACTAGGGGCCCGGGGCTGGCACGCACGACGCATCGCATAGAATCAGTGCCGTGAAAAAGATTCTCTTGTTGACTGCTTCGCACGCTGCAGCGCTTCTGCTGGGCTTCGCGGCCGGGATTTACGTACTGCCGATCCTGACAGCCCCGGCAGCCCCGCCGGCGGCCGAAGTCCGGGCTATGGCTGAGCGGGCCGAGTTCTCGGGACAGTTTCGCCGGGACCTGCAGGATAGCGATGCCCTGCATTGGGGTGAAGGCACGGTCTTCGTCGGCAACACGGCTATCTCGCTGGAGGGGAGCATCGCGCCCGGGCCCGATTACAAGCTTTATCTGTCACCCGAGTTCGTGGAGACGGAAAAGGACTTCAATCGATTGAAATCAACAATGGTCAGGGTCGGGGACGTGAAGACCTTCGAGAACTTCATCGTCCCGGTTCCGGAGTCTGTCGATCCGGGTGCCTACACGTCGGTCATCATCTGGTGCGAATCATTCGGCCAGTTCATCACCGCAGCCCAATATCGGCAGTGATCTGAATCAGAGTGGCATTCGGCTGTCGCCATACCTGGAGGACGGAACATGACAGCGGTCGACGAGATAGCCCCGGACGTATTTCGGGTCTCCACGCTGGTACCGGACCTGAACCTGCAGTTTAACCAGTTCCTCGTCAGGGATGATGAGCCGCTCTTGTATCACACCGGGATGCGTGGGCTGTTCCCCCAAGTGCGGGACGCCGTTTCCAGGTTGATCGATCCGGCGCAACTTCGGTGGATCAGCTTCAGTCACTTCGAGCCCGACGAGTGTGGCGCGTTGAATGAATGGCTGGACATTGCTCCGTTGGCCCGACCGGTCACGAGCGAAGTGGGCGCCATCGTGTTCATGGAGGATTTCGCGTCCCGTGCGGCTCGCGGCCTGGCCAATGATGAGGTCCTGTCGACCGGCGCTCACCGTTTCCGCTTGCGCCATACACCCCACCTGCCGCACGGCTGGGATGCCAGCATGCTGTTCGATGAGACGAGCGGGGTGCTGTTCTGCTCGGACCTCTTTCACCAGGCGGGCGACCTAGAGCCGTTGACGGAATCGAGCGTGGTCGAGCGGTTCCGAGACACCCTCGATACGTACCAGCAGGGCCCGCTGGCCAACTACATGCCATACACACCGAATACGGAGAGGTACCTGAAGGAACTGGCTGAACTGAAACCCAGCGTCTGCGCAGCAATGCATGGCTCCGCCTACGCAGGCGACGGCGCAGCCGCCCTGGCAGACCTGGGCATCGTACTCAAAGAGGTGTATGGCTCAGGCTAAAGCGTCACGCCGTTCAGCTCAGGCCGCCGCCGTTGGCAGCTGTTCATCGATGCTTTGCGACCGAGCCCCCGCCGCTCACCGAGACCACTTTCTGTACCGCTTGACGAGATGCCGCGTGTCGCGCAGCCAGGCACAGGTTCGACAGTCGCACGCTTGCCGATCGTGGTGCGCGTTGTGCTGATCCATGAAACTGATCGCGATGTCGAGCGCTTGAATCAGTTCAGCGGCTGACAGACTGGCGGCATTTGCGGTTCGATCGAGCTGATCGAGCCAGCGACACTCGGTTTCTTTAGAGCATTGCCAGCATCTGCAGTCGGAATCTTCGAAATACCCGCCGTGAGGACACGAGCCAGGATTGATCCTCGCGAGCGCCATCGAGCGCGGATACGCAAGGGACTCCACCAGGCACTGACCGATGTGTCTCGACTGATACATGCTGCTCCGCGGGGCTCCACCCCCGACTCGCAACTACGCACTCATAACAAGCTACAAAGGCTGACGAGAATCGCAATCCGGAAAAATACCTAGTGGAATCGACCACAAACCGCTCAGGGCTCGTCTGCCGATTGCATTGCGGTCCTTATCAAATTGGCTGAGTTGCCATACATCCCTGCGCCTCATTCACGCAAGCGAAAACAGGGCATAGGCGAGCATATAGGTGGTGGTCTTGCTCTGCTCAGAATCCCGTTTCCCCTGGCGGGGTTTTCTTGGCCGAAGGATCAACAAATCGTGGCCGCCTCTGTGCCTAGTCGGGCGATTCAGCACAGGAGGCTTGCAAGGGCGACTAGCAGCAACTAATTTGTTGTCATTCGGTGATAGCGACGTTCAGATTGGCGTCGTCCAGGCCATAGTTCGGCAACCGGCAATTAGGTGCGCCGTCTGCCATGAAATAGAACTCACCCTTGCTAGCGGAACAGCGTTGCCGCTCAAAGTCGATGGCGTCTATGGTCCACTGCGGGGTAGGAGTTATATCTTGCGAGGTTGCCGGTACCTGTTCATCTACGCGTTCGACGCGCTGACTTGCCTTATCGATTGCTTCCTTTTCCGCTGGCCGGTCAGCCTCGAATGTCTGGTTGTTCACGTAAACGAACAGGAGGCCAATGGCTGCGATACCCAGAATCGTAGCCCACCTGACTACCCGCACAAGCAGCGGCAGGAAAATGACGAGCAGTACTAGAAAGATGACACCGAGAACGATGCCGCCCGCAACGGTCAACATGGCGAGACCTCCCTATTGGAGGCTGCCTCTGCGGGGAATGGATTACCGTCGACGGGATCACAATAATTTTGAATGTAAACAAATTGGGCGTCGACTTAGAGCATTCTTCTCGCCTGCTGGGCTGGCTGAAGCGCAGGACTGCCTGACGGAATAATTACCTATGCCCACTGAACGCGAAAAACAGAACTCCCGGCGCTTCCTCCGGCGCCTTGGGGCCGAGGATTCGAGCACCGCTCCGCCCAGGCTATGGCTCACGATCATCGTTGTGGCGGCGGTGCTTGCCATTGCCGCGGCAGCGGCGTGGTTCGTCGCGGTCGGTTAGAACCCTAGCCAGAGCGCGGCAGGCGGCGGGATGGAGCCTCCCGAAAGGGCAGAAATGCTGCGCCTGCGAAGAACTGCCGCTGTCGACCCAAAGCGGACATAGCCGAGAGAACGCTTTGGCGCCTTTCTAACTCGCAGGCCGCTGCGATGTCCATCGCCGTCCGACATACGTTCGGGGATGCGTATTTACCGCAACGCCAATCGCTTGACCCCACCTTGTAATTAGTTGATAGGTCATCGCGATGACGCGAGTTTCCTGAAAGGGGCCTCGCGTTTTTTGTGCCCCGCCCAAGAGTGGGCACAACCCGATGACGCACGAAGAACGAACGCCACATCGTGGCGAAGGAGTCAGACGATATGCGTTTCGGGAAAATCGCTTTAGTCGCCGTATTGCTCGCGGGAGCCCCGTTTGCAGCCCAGGCCGCCACGTATCAGGTCGATAGCGGCCTGACCAGTTCTGTCTACGGGTTCGGTGCACTCGAAAGCATTGGCTTGGCATTTGTAGGTACCACCGGGGCCGTTCCGGGCGCGCTGGGACCCAACTCAATAAGTTATGGCATCAATTCGCGCAACGCCGTTGATCCATACTTGCCGACCACATTTGTCTACACACCCGGCACCCTGGCGCCGTTCGCCGGCTCGATCGAACATGATGGTGCGATCTTCCTGACTGATGCTGCGACACAAACGGCGGCCATAACGATCGGCAACTTCACGATTGGTTTTGATGCCGCTCGTGTCGGCACCGCCAGTCCCGACGCAAACGGATTTTTCGTCAAGGACAACATCGATACCGGCCTGGTCCTGTTTGATATCGCCAACGGGATCATCGAAGCCCTCGAGGGATCCTTGGTTCTTGTGGGAGATTTCGTGGTGTCGCCGGAACTCAGTGCATTCCTGAATGACGCTGGTCTGGTCGATACGGAGGTCACCGGCCTCGATATGGGCTTGGGTATGACCGTCGCCAACTCCAGCATCATCCCGGTTCCGGCCGCTGTCTGGCTATTCGGCTCAGCCCTTGGACTGCTGGTCTGGGTGAGGCGCAGAGCGTAGTGAACCGAAGGAAGTGAGAGAGAAGCCCGGCACGTGCCGGGTTTTTCTTGCCTGGCTAAAGTCCGTTTTTGGCGGACAGCGGGCATAGGTGGCCGGCCGGAAGATTGCTGGTGGGACAGCATTCAGGTTGTATTTCTCGGCGAATGTTGTCAGGATGCGTCCGCGATCTAAGTTCTGGCCTTCCTTCTAGCTGCCCGCCCGGTCCTCGGGCGCAATCTTCAAGTCAATTGCTACAACCAGATTGTTCGTTTCTGCGCTCGATTTATGCGCAGCTTTTACTACTGTGGAGGCCAAAACATGGCTACAGGAACTGTTAAGTTTTTTGATGTAAAGAAAGGGTTCGGTTTTATCCAGCCCGAAGATGGCGCCAAGGACGTATTTGTCCACATCAGCGCCGTGGAGCAGGCGGGATTAGCCACGTTGACCGAAGGTCAGCGGGTTGACTTCGATGTTGTGACAGAGCGCGGCAAGTCCGCAGCTGGAAATCTGAAGGCCGCCTGACTTAGGCGCCATCGTGATGACCAACAATGGCGGCCTGAATGGCCGCCATTGTCGTCTGCACTAAACGCAACGGCCCCTCTTGGGGGCCGTTGTGTATTGACCTGACCCCCTGGAACGACTCCGCCCGGTGAGAGAGACCTTCACTGAGAATGAGGAGTGCAGGACCTGGGTAGACGGCGTTTCAAGCCCGAGCAGCTCATCGACATGCTGCGGGAAGCGGAGATCAAGCTCGCCGGCGGCAAAACCACCGGCGAGGAGTGGCGGGAACTGGGGATCTCCG
>CP070671.1:1649743-1665869 GCA_020351875.1 Chromatiales bacterium
AAACAGGAGCTTGTTGTCGGGCGTCACGAAGAATGCGTACCGCGCAGCGTCGTCGCCCCTCCACAGCATGGTTTGCCAGGTCCCCGGGTAGGCGTTGATCCTGACCCAGAACGACACGGTGTAGTCGTCACTGGTAGCAAACCGCAGGCTGGCATCGTCGGCCACGCGGACATGGCTGTCGGCCGTGGCGTCGACTGTCAGCGCGTTGCCGCCGAGGTAACCCGTGCCTTCCCAGGCGGCATTGCTGCCGAGGGTGCCATCGTTATTGTTAGTGCTGCTGTCCCCGGCCACCGCACCACTGCCTTCATCCAGCGACCAGCGGCCCGCCATGCCGGCTGATGGCACTGACCGACCCGACAGCGTCAGAACTTCTTCGTCCAACAAAGCACGATTGTAGATCCGGACCTCGTCCAGATCGCCGGCGAAGGCCTCGTAACTGTCGGCTCGCCGTGAGCCGATGAACAGATCGCCCAAGCCGTCGGCCGGCTGCGCGGTCGGGCTGGATGCGACCTCGACGCCATTGATGTACAGGCGCCGTTTCCGCGACGGATGCCCGGCTTCCTGCACGGCCATCACGTGCTGCCAGCTGCCACTTGCCAGTTCGACGGAACTCCTGATCGCATTGTTGGCGCCGGACGTAAACAGGAGCTTGTTGTCGGGCGTCACGAAGAATGCGTACCGCGCAGCGTCGTCGCCCCTCCACAGCATGGTTTGCCAGGTCCCCGGGTAGGCGTTGATCCTGACCCAGAACGACACGGTGTAGTCGTCGCCCGCAGCAAACCGCAGGCTGAGATCATCGGCCACCCTGACATGGCTGTCGGCCGTGCCGTTGACCGTCAGGGCATTGCCGCCGAGATAGCCCGTGCGTTCCCAGGCCGCGTTGCTGCCCAGGTTGCCGTCGTTATTGTTGCTGCTGCTGTCCCCGGCCAGCGTGCCGCTGCCTTCATCCAGCGACCAGTGGCCCACCAGTCCGGCTGATGGCAATGGCTCGAACAGGAAGTCGGCACTCGCTATTCCGCTGGCGTTCAGTCCAGCCTTGAACGCCTTGGCCTTCAGCTTCGCATCCACGCTTATCGGGACCGGCGTGCCGCTGTATTCCAGGGAAGCTTCATCGGGATCCGTGCCGTCCAGCGTGTAACAGATCGTTGCCCCGCTTGTGGCTGTCGAGAGGGATACCTGCACCGGCCCCTCAAAGACTCCACCTGCAGGTGTCATAACTGGCGTTGCTGCGGTGCCCGTCACAGTCACGGTCAGGGTTTCGGTGTCCGACGCGGCCGGTGAACCGTCATCTGTTACTGTCACTGTGAGCGCATAGGTTCCCGCATCACCAGGTGCTGGATTCAGTGCAATACTGCCGGTCCCATCATCGTTGTCGGTTAACGACGCAAATTCCGGTGGGTCCGGAAGAGTGAAGGTAAGCCCATCCCCGTCCGCGTCACTTGCACTCAACGGAACCGTCAGGCTGTTCCCCTCAGCCACCGATTCAGATTCGAACGCCCGCAATTCAGGAGGCGTATTGCCAGGGAGTCCAGGAATCAGGAACAGCTCCCAGTCAATCACGCTCGTGTCACAGGCAGAGTCGCCATTCGGCCCAACCGCCACATCGACAGAGTCACCCACCGCCAGGTATCCCAGGGTCAGGTCGAAAGGCTGTCGGGCACCAGGCTCATTGGCGACGGTCGCCAAGGGCTCATCGTTGCGCAGCACAACGATGTCCACGCCATTGCTGCAGGTACTGCTGAGGATACTTAGAGAGCTGTTGACCAGGTAATACATACCGGTCTGTGATGCGGTGTAACGGGTAATCTCGTAGCGATCCGTCGATTCACCTTGTTGGATGCCAGGCCCCGGACTGACCAGGTCAGCCGTTACGTTATTCCAGCTAAAGCGGTAGGCATTCGGTAATCCCGAAGGCGCGGTGGCCGCGTATTGCGTGCCGTTCCATTGCAGTGCGGAATATCCTGCGGCGTCACCCAGCACACTGGTGCTATTCCAAAGGTATGCCCAGCCGGCAGGGGGTGCCGGCCCGTTCGACCAGTCGTCGCTGTAGCCCGCGACTATCGAACCGCCGCTGGCCGCCAGGTCGAGAAAAGTAGCGATCAGCGTTTCGTCAGTGTTGCCGACAGTGAGCCGTTGGGCAATTTCACCACCGTTGGACCAGCTATCAAAGGCGTACAGTTGCTGGTTGGGCGCAGCGATATCGAGATTGCCACCTACCGGCAACAGGACACCAAAGGGCGTTGCTTGACTCGCGTCGTTGAAGTCGATTCTTAAACCGCTTGGAGCACTTTCAAAGATGTAGGTCACTTCTGACCCCGGTGTGGTGGCCGGCAGGAAGGAGATCTCCCAGTCCACAATCGTTAAGTCACAATCGGAATTGCCATTGGGGCCGATCGCGACGTCCACGATGTCGCCAGCGACCAGAGCCCCGAGCGTGAGGTCGAATATTGCCCTGCTTGCTCCAGTAACCAAGGTGTTCGCCACCGGTGAATCGTTTGTAAATACGACGATCTCCACGCCGTCGCTGCAGCTGTTGTCAAGCAGCGTGGCGGAACTGTTGACAAGAAAGTAGGTGCCGTCGTTTGCTACCGTGTAGCGGGCAACGGCGTAGCGATTGGTCACCTCGCCTTGTGCGGCTCCCAATCCAGGGTGAACCAGGTTCGTTTCTACAATGCCAAAAGTGAAATTCGTGACGTTCGGTATCCCGGCGCCCCCGGCATATTGCGCTCCGCCAATCCATTGCATGGCCTCATAATTTGCCGAATCTCCAAGAAGACCATTCGCATTCCAGAGATAGCTCCAGCCGGGACCAGGTGAGCCGGGTGCGAAGTCCTCACTGAAACTGGCTATGACGGCCGACGACACGTTTTGCGCAGTCGCTTTGGTCCAGGTAAATACAAGGGCCACGGCGGACAGCAACGCGAGCAAGAGCAGGCGTCGGACGAGATCGCGTTTGTTTGCGCTCGAGGTAAGACTGAAGAGAGTTTCCGCCACTACTTTTTCTAATTATTTTAATGTTGGCGAGACGTTAGCCTAACGTCTAGATGTCAATTGTCACTAATTTTTCGGGGTTGGCGCAAGTGACAGTTGGGTCTGGAGCCAAGCGCTGGAAGGCTTTTTACATAAGGCGAGCCTGCGACCGGCGAGCATTGGTGCACGGTAGGGTTCCGGGCCCAACTTCCAGGCTTGGCAGGGTGGTTCGTCCCTGCAGCTTTTTGCTGTTAGACAGCACGATGCCGGCGGCCCCTGCCGGCCAAGTGTGGTGCTCTGGCCCGCGGCCCTTTAGCTCGTTTATTGTCGGCACCCAGAACGCCCGGGCCCAGTTTCGGGCTGGTGGAAGTTTTGCCGCCCCAGGCCAGGGCGCTGGCGTTGGCATGACCAGAGGCAGGCTGACCGCGCTATTCAAGACTTGGGCAGAAAGATGTCCAGGCGATGCATCATCCCGTCGGCGATGGCGGGTGAATCGAAGACACTGACGTCCGGGCGGGCGCCATAACGCTCCGTCATCTGCTGATGCCAGCCCGCGTCGAAAAAGGCCTCGGCGCTGGCACGGCAATCCCACTCGTATACACCGCCCGCGATCCCGTCGCCGGCGAGAAAGTATTTTCGTCGCAGGCCGGGGAGGTTCGTGTATTCGGGACCCGCGTCTTCCAGGATCTGCCGGAAGCTCCGGGTATCCGCCGTCGCAGCCGTCGGGAAGGTGACGAAGGCCACCACGGGAATCTGGGGTTCAGTCATAGGCGTGTCAGCCTCTCTTTCGGGGTGCGGTCAGGTGATTGGCCCGCTCAGGCATCGTTATCGTCGATGACGCCGGCCTTCAACTCTACCTGATTGCCTTCGGGGTCCCGCACATAGATCGACGCGCCGAAGCCGTCTGCTCCGTAGCGTGTCCTGATGTCGCCCGCGGGGATGCCGCGCTGCTTGAGATAAGCCGTTAACTGTTCCCAGTCAGGCGGATCGATGCGCAGGCAAATATGGGCGACGTTGAATTGGTCGGATTCGGGCGGGTTGCTGCCACCGAGAGGGCTGCCTACGGGCACCAGGTCGATCAACGACGCACCCGCGCGTAGCTGATAAAGGCCTTCCTCCTCCAGGATACGTTCCACGACACAGCCCAGCACATCGCCATAGAAGGCAAGTGTGGCCTCCAGATCAGAGCAGCGCAGCACCACATGGTCCAGTGCCTGGATGTTCAACGGGGGGCCTCCACGGTCGGGGTCGTCGGTCATCGGTTTCCAGGTGCAGGATCTGGGCGTTGGTGACGGAGTCTAGCGCAGCCGCAATGGTGGGGCGCCCGTCCGTTGTGTCAGCGAATCCTCGCTAGAGGTGGCCGGCTAATGCGGCCCGCCGGGCAGGCGTGGAATCTGCGTCCTGGCAATAAGGTCTGGCGGACGTATGCCCAGACGAAAAACGGCGGCCACGTGCCGTGTGGCCGCCGTATTCCTGCCTGGTACCGATCTGGCTAGGCGGCGCGGTCCGGTTTCTGCCGCGCTTTCCGTGCGGCTCTGCCGTCCATGAGTGGCACGGGCTCCAGCACCCAGTTGCCGGACGTACGGCGTGCCGGCGACGGAATGGCGAAGGCCGTTGTCTTACCGTTGCGACCCTGGAAGTCCTCCCAGTCGATCCGCCAGCCGTTGTCGTCAAACTTGGCCAGCCATTCGCGGTATGCCGCGATGGGCGAGTCCGCCGGCACCAGCACTTCCTTGGTGTTGGATACCGGCGTCATGCGTGGGTAGAGCTCGTTCAGGATCTGGATATCCTGTCCGGCGATGACCTTGTTGCGAGCGTGAATCGGGCCGTCTTTCGCCGGGTCGAGCAGGAAGTTGCGCATGTTCAGGAAAAAGATGCGCGTCTTGTCTACATCGACCGGCTGTTCAAAGAAGTACTGCCGGAACATGTTCGGCGGATCGACAATGATGTACGTCGGCATGATGTTCGGGCCATAGGTGCCACCACCAGCCTTCACCGTGCTGCGCGACGCCTTGACCTTGCCCCACGGTGTCTTGCCGCCGGAACCCTTCGCCGTTTCGTGCTTGCTGTCGGGCAGCGGCGGGGCATCGAAGGGGTGCCAGAACCAGAAGCCCCAGCCGTGCCGGTTCTCCTCGATCTCGATCTCGTTCACGCGATAAGTGTCGCGGTTCATGCCCGAGAAGCCGTGGGTCGGGTGCACGAACTCGTTGTGGGCCGGGTCGAGGCCGTTCTCGATGGAGCGCTCGTAGTAGTAGTCCACTTCCAGGATCAGCACGGAATTCGCGCGCCAGCCTTCCTGGCCGTATTCCTCGATTTCCAGCAGCGGCGGGCGTTCCTCTTTCGGCAGGTCACCCAGGAAAGCGAACACGATGCCGTATTTTTCCTGTACCGGGTAAGAGTCAATCTTGGCCCGCGCAGGGGGTTTGCTACCGTAGCCGATGGACGGGATATTCTGGCAAACGCCGTCGCCGCCGAACTCCCAGCCATGGTAGGGACAGACCACGCAGCCGTTCACGATGCGCGGTGCGTTCTCCGGCCCGGACCAGGCGCCGCCCAGGGATCCGCCGCGGTGCACACAGGTGTCGCTGAGCACGTGGGCCTGACCCTCGTCATCCCGAAAAACCACGAAATTCAGCCCGAGGCACTTGACCTTCTCGGGCTGGTCGGGACCGAGATCCTCGCTGCGGACCATCGGATACCAGAAATTGATGTACATGTTATCTACCCCTTTGCGTGTGCTGTTCCATGTAGGGCTTTTCGCCCCGCACTCGCAATAAGGGGAAGCACCTATGATCGCTTTCTCGTCGGCGACGTGTCGCCGAAACGGGAGGCGCCAGCACCCGCATCCCGGCCGCGAGAACTACGCACAAAAAAGCGCCCGCCTGACAATGCCGGGCGGGCGCGGTGTCATGGTCGCCGGCTTGTTGCGCTGCCGGCGCTGGAAGATCTCAGCCGGCCGGCCCGCCCCCGGTCAGGCTATGGCAATTGGCGCACAGGGACAGGAACCTTCCGTAGACGGCGCTCCGTGACTCGCCGGCTGGCGCTGTGCTGCCCTGGTTCCCGACTTCGCGGATCGCCTGCACGAGCCCGTCCACCTGCTGTTCTTTTGCAGGCTCGGAGGTGACCTGTGCGCTGGTCAGCGTGACCTCGGACAGCATTTCCGTGCCCCATTCCCAGGCCTTGTCCGACGGCCCGATCAATCCATCCCACATGCGATCGGCCGCCCACAGGTGGCGTTGCATCTGGGTCGTCACGTTCTGTACGTCGGCGGGCGGGCGCTGGTCAAAACCAAAGGCCACCGCGAAGCCGCTTGCCTGGTGGCAGTCGCCACAGCTTCTCGCCATTTCGCTGACTGCCCCGGCGACGGTGTCCAGGTCTGTTGCCGACACCGCAACCCTGGCCTGCATGCGCATGCTGTTCACATACGGCGCCCATGCGGACGGCATGCCCGCCGGCTGTTCGTGTTCTGCCAGCCACTTGGCCGGCTCGCGCACTGCGTCAAGATCTCCAGCGATCACCGCTGCCTTCACGGCGCTGATCTGATCGAGATGGCCGTGCATGTGTTCAGCGAAACTCTCCGACGGCTTGCTGGGCTCGTCCTCAGCCGAAACGCAGGCCGTCAGCCCAAAAACGGCCGCCAGCAGGGCTGTCGTTGTCGCCAGTTGTTGGAATTTCATGAATGCTCCTGGGGCAGGTCGCTGGGCCGGAAAGAGTGCATCGTGCGCACTGGGAGGGTCAAGTTGGATACGGACTTGCCGCAGTCCCCGGTCACGACGTTCCCGTCAGGGCAGGGCTGCTGCCAGGTAGCGGGCGATTTCGGCGTAGCCATACTCCGACGGGTGGCAGATGTTGTCCTCTGCCTTGTTCTCGAGATTGTAGCGGGTCCAGTCGATGTCGGCGTCGGCGACATCCAGGGCGAGCAGGGTGGTTGGCAGACGCGAGCCCTGCGCAGCCAGCAGCCTTGACACGCTCTGGGTGTCCAGGCGGTTACGCGGCGTGAAAAGAACGATGCCGCGCAGGCCCCGGGCGTCGGCGAGCCGCGCGAACCGGTCGATCAGACCGAAAAGATTCTCCTGGATAACCGGGGACCCAAAACTCAGTGCATATTCCGGCCGGCCCAGCTTGCGCAGTGACTTTTGCACCTTACGCAGGACAAAGTAATGACTGGTGAAGGCTCTCGCGAGGCTCATGGAATACGGAAAGTCATGTTGAGGCTTGGCCCAGAAATCCGTGTCGAAAGCGACAATGATTTCGTTCCGCAGCCTGGCTTCGGTACTCAGCGCTTCGATGCCCGGGTGAGGCTGCACCTGTCCGTCGCTCATGTACGGCGTGAAAGTCAGGACTTCGGTCTTGTCGTACAGCACCGGCCGATAGCCGTTGACCATGCGATGTACGTTTTCATACATGATGCCCAGCACGACGGTGGTGGCCTGTGGATACTGGTCGATGTGTCGCTCCAGCCGCAGCAGCGCCTGCACGGGGCCATAGCCGCCAACTCCCAGGTTGGCGACAGTCTGGCCGCTCAGCCTGGCCAGGACCGCCGGAAAGGTTTGCGGGTCGCCCACTTCACTGCCGAAAGCGTAGGAGTCGCCGCCAATGACGATGGTCGCGGCAGTGGGCTGGTAGCCCGGGTAGCTGCGGGCACCATCGGCAGCGATTTGGTAGGAAATCTCATCGCCGATGCAGTTGGCTTCGACGAAAGCTGACGGGGCCTCCGGTTCCCAGCCGAGGACCGGGTCAACTTTTTGCTTGCTCTTCAGCTCCAGCTCATTGACCCGCGCCAGCACGCCGGCCCTGTGGTCGAACAGGTCATCGGCGAGGAAGACCCCCGCAAAGCCAATGACTTCGAGCAGCACCAGGAACAACAAGAACAGGACTGCCCAGAAGGCTGCGATCCTGGCGCCGCTGGGGCCCTGACCCTGGGGTTGGCGCATGCCGGTGACTCGGTGACGGGTGACGCGCGATTCTAGCTCAGGGGTCGAAGCGCGTGTAGAACTTGCCCCGATGCAGCCCATGCTTGCGCCATTGGCGCAGCCGTTTGCGCCACTCACTCCAGCGCGACAGGTACTCAAACCCTTGGGTGCCGGTTGCCGCCCGGGCACTTTCGGCCGCGCCGGTCTGCGCGGATTCGTCCCACTGGGTCTTGAAGTCGCTCTGGTACGGGCTTTTGGCAAACAGCGGGACGCTCGAGACCTTCTCGGCGTGCACGAACAACATGACCGGTTTGCGGCTCAGCAGCTGCACCCGCTTGCGGACCTTTTCCGGGTCCAGCACGCGAAAGTATTTCTGGTGGCGGCTCGCTTCGACGGTCAACAGCGGCGTTTCGATCACGACCATGTCGACGACACGAAAGCCATTGTCTTCGTTGAACACCCGATAGAAGAACTCCGGGCTGAACTGGTAGAAGCCGTGGCCGCAGAGGTTGTTCGCCGGCGCCGCGATAAACAGGCTGCCGCCTGGTTTGACCATCTGCATGTAGTTCTCGAGCACCTGCTTGACGTCGAAAATATGCTCGATGCTGCCGCCGTCGATGACGGCATCGAATCTCTCGTGCAGGTCTTCCGGGATACTGGTGTTCAGGTCGTGGACGATGCTGGCGGACTCGTAGTCCGAGTAGTCCATGGACGACACGTGCTCGGCGCCCAGGTACTGGATGAAGAACTCCTCCGCCCAGCCGTTGCTGGTCACCGCTGCCACCCCGGCACTGTCGAGCTCAAATTTCCGGGCGAGCCGCTGGAGTTCGGCGCGTGGCACGGTCATCGACTGCCGGCCAATCGTCAGGGTGTGGCCGAAGCTCGTGCCCTGCTGACCGGCCCGGCACAATAGTGTCGCAATGCTCGTGTTGATCCCCATGGGGTACCGGTGTCTCGTCGTGGAAGATGGTCTGTGCCCAGAGGGACGCGGCACATTCTAGAGGTTTTCGCCCGGATCCTGTGACGGAATGTCAGGCCGCACGGTCCGTGCCTTCGGTGTCGCGTGGCCCCATCAGCTTTTCCGCAATGCCCGGCATTTCCGCATACAGGCGGTTCCGGTTGTCTGGCAGGCAGTCCTGGGGCAGCCCGCAAACGCTGTTGTCCTGCAGCCACCGGAACAGCGTGTCGGCTTCTTCATCATTCAACACGGCAGGAATGCTCTTGGTTCTGCCGATCTGGGCGCGATACTGCTTGCTGAAATAGTTCAGGGAGTTCTGCCAGAACTCATTGTATTCAGCATTCCCGTTGCCGCCGTCGAGCGATGAGCGCATGGCATGGGCCGCGATGTACCCACAGCCCATCGCGTGCTTGATCGACGTTTCGCCGTAGGCCACGTTGTCGCCGGCGCAGATGACGTTACCTTTTGCCGGTTCCCAGACCGGCGGTCGCAGGTCCATGTTGCAGCCGGTCCGACCCAGGACTTTCGACTCGGCAAACCAGTCCGCGTACGGGGACTCTGCCATGAAGTGTTCCAGTACCGTCGGCAGGTTGACCTGGCTGCCCGTGGTCGTGGTTGCGCCCAGCTGGAAACGACCGGGCGGGTATTGACTCAATGTGATGTAACCGCGATGCAGGGAAGGGAAACAAAACTTCACGCGGTGCGTATCCACGTAGTTGGAAGCCACGCCGTCCAGGATCAGGGTCAGGAACTTCACCCGCACGCCCACTACCTTGCGGCCTTCGTTGAAGTCCAGCTGTTCCAGCAGGGGAGAAAAGGAACCATCCGCAATTACCGCTTTGCGTGCGCGCACCGTGGCCCGGGTGTCGCCGCTTTTCAGCTCCAGTGTGACGCTGTCCGGAC
Source organism: Chromatiales bacterium (assembly GCA_020351875.1). Taxonomy (GTDB): domain Bacteria; phylum Pseudomonadota; class Gammaproteobacteria; order Steroidobacterales; genus J054. Next base: position 1,659,488 of record CP070671.1, read on the forward strand.
CGTCTTCGATCGCCACGGCCTGGGTTGCTGCACGCAATTCGCAGCCGGCTTCGGCACACTCTGCGGCCATGCCGGCCAGCAATGCGTCCTTGTCGATGATCAGCCCGGTGAAGTGGTCGTCCGTCGGCTTGTGATGCAGCTTGAAACCGGACGGTGAGAACCAGGTGTCATTGAAGCTCGCGGCCCATGCACCGGTATAGCGCACGTCAGCGTCCGGCGGCAGGGGTTTCAGGTGGAGTACCGACCGCTCGCCGTCCAGCTCGATCGTGATCGTAATTTTCCGGTGGCCTGCGTCCGTTACCTCGATGTCGGACTGGAAGCCACCGGCACCCAGGCGCAGTAGCCGGCTGCACAGGCGTCGCGCAATGCCGAAGGCCTTGTTCTTCTCGACCACCAGGACCTGCATGCCCTGGCGGCTGGCAGTGCGGGCGGCCATCAATCCGCCCGGACCACCGCCGACGACGACCAGATCGTATTTCACGTGACCGCGCTACCGTTACTTGTTTGCGCCCGGGCCGCGGGCGGCCCGAAGACTTCAGTGAGCTTCATTATGCTAGCAGGTGCGACGGGAATATCCATTGCGACCAGCGAGTTGCATCAAGAGCCATCCCGAGCACCTGGTTGTTTAATCAAAGCCCGAACAGGTGCCGAGCCAGACACTGGTGGTGACAATACCTGGGACACCGTGGTATTTGTTGTGACTGGTGTGAGCCGCGTCGAGATCCTGATGGGCGGATCGGGCAACAAGCTTTCGATAGCCTCGGGCCTTTATGTCAATTCGGCACGCTTTCTGCTGACTCGCAGAGTACGATTCACGATCAGACTGGCGTCCGAAGCCAGTGGCGTTGCTCACAGTGCAACCAAGCGCCTGGAGCAGAGGCGTTCAAAACAAGAAGTGCCGACTAAGGAGAGACGGTTCAATGCGGAATCAAGGACGACGCACCCGCGCAATTTTTCCCTCGAAAGCCCTGGCAATCTTTGTCGTAGCACTGGCCGTCGCGGCCTGCAGCGGCGGTGGTGGCGGAGGGGGCAGCAGTTTTTCTGCTGGCAACCAGGAAGTGGGTGGTTTCTGGGCCGGCACCATTGCGTCGACGACGATTAATGGCACCTTCCAGCTCAGTGGCGTGGTGACCGAAACGGGCGAGCTGCAGTTCGTCTCCAGCGACGGCGGCGCGGTTTACACCGGCACGGTGCAGGTCAACGGGGACAAAGTCACTGGAACGCTCGAAGCCGTGAACTTCGCGGGGCTGATGCCACCTGCAGCCTTGCCGGCGGGCACGATCACGATCGACGCCACCGTGACCAGCCAGGGCGCGATCACGGGCACCTACACCGGGGCTAACGACTCCGGCAGTTTCGATGTTACCTACGACCCGGCGTACGAGAGTTTTTCGGACCTTGGAAAACTGGCCAGCGACTGGACTTCAATCGGCAACCTGGTATTCAAGGCCGGTATCGGCGGCGAGAACGACATACTTGCCATTAGTGTAGCGGCAGACGGCACTTTCACCGGCGGTGATACAGACGGCTGCACGTACAATGGCAGCTTCGCAATCATCGACACTGACTACAACGCTTACGATGCCCAGCTCGACATCACGGATTGCGGTGGCCTGAACGGTTCGTACACGGGGCTGGCCAGCCTGGCGAATGACGCGGGTCTGGAAGATACCCTGTTGCTCAGCGCGGCCAATGCAGCGGTCGGCATTGCGATCAACGCCGATCGCATATCGTCACGCTCGGCCGCCGGGATCTGGACGGGGACCATCACCTCCGACCTGGACCTGATTCCGGTCTCCACCACGGCCATCATCGCCGAGAACGGCGTGGCACGGTTTGCTGTCATCGATGGTACGCAGCTGGCCGGTACGGCGGATGTCAGTGGTAATTTCCTGGACAGCATGTTCGACGGATTCGCTGCGGACGGTGATTTGTTCCCGGATGGCACGACCTTCGGTTCCGTGCTGATACGCGGTCTGGTCGACACCGCCGTCAGCCTGGCCCTGTCGTACCAGGGGGTGGGTGACACCGGTTCGCTGAGCCTGGCCTACGATGCGGTCTACGAGAACGGTTCGTCCTTCGCCACCGTCGCCGATGACTGGTCATTTGACGACGGCGCAGGCGATACGGTTGATATCAATATTGCGGCGAACGGTGACATTTCCGGTTCGGACTCTGACGGTTGCACGTACGGTGGCAGCGTGTCGCTGATCGACACGAACTTCAACGCTTACCAGGTCGACCTGACCCTGTCCGGCTGTGCCGATGCCGGCGATTTCAGCGGGCTGGCCGCAGTACTGGACGGCGCGGTGGCCGGTGATACGCTGCTCATTGCGGTATCGAACAGCGTTGCCGAAGCCGCGCTGACGGGCGGACTGACAAGGGCCGCGCCCTGAGGTTATCTTCCATTACCGACGGCTTCCTCTGGACCTTGCATGCAGGCTCGCGTCAGACTGCCAGGGATGAAGCGCTGGTTAGGCATCTCAGTCGGTTTCCTGATTCTGGCGGGTACCTCGCCGGTCCCGGCTGCGCAGACGGACTACCTGTTTCGTAATGAAAGAGTGTGCGACGAGGCGGGCGAGTTTTGCATGACGGGCACATTCTCTTACGAGCCAAACCCACGATTGTTATTCCTTCGTGCGCGCGTGCAATCCGCACCCGGTCCGGGGCTGCTGCGCATTCGGCTCATCGGCACCACGCGGCTGGGCCACAGTCGATTCGCGCCTTTTGAAGTTCGGGTGCGTGGCGACTTCAGCGAGATCATCAATCACAAGATGATCCCGGATTACCCGGAGGCGCTGGAATGGGCCGTGCAGCGCATTGAGTTCGTCGCAGATCAGGCCCGGACTTCACTCACGAGGCAGTGAGAAGGCCAGGTACTCGCCACCCGAACGCCGGCCTGACTTGCCGCCACCCGCGGCAATGACGACGAACTGGCGGTTGCCGATGGCGTAGGTTGCCGGCGTGGCGAACCCGCCCGCGGAGAGCTGCGTTTCCCACAACAGCGCCCCCGTGCGTTTGTCGAAAGCACGGAATTTTTCATCCATGGTGGCGGCAATGAAAACCAGCCCGCCGGCGGTGACCAGCGGGCCACCGTAATTTTCCGTACCGGCGCCGCGAATGCCCCGGGCAACCAATGCCGGGTAGTCGCCCAGAGGCACCTGCCAGGCGATGTCGCCCGCGTTCAGGTCGATGGCCGTCAGTGTGCCCCACGGTGGCTCGATGGCGGGGTAGCCGTCCGGGTCCTCGAAACGGAAATAGCCCGTGTGCATGTAACGCGGCGTCTCGTCGTCGGCCTTGCGTTTTGTTGCAGTTCGAGACGGGGTGGTCCCTTCCGGCGCGTTCAGGTAGTCGAGCAACAGCAGGATGTTTTCGAATCCGAGCTGTGGAAAACCTGGCATGCGTCCCTTGCCGTTGCGAATGGCGCCGGCAATGGCAGGGTAAGAGAGGCGTTCCCCAATGCCGAGCAGCGATGGATAGTCGCGGCCGTTGCCACGCCGGTCGACGCCGTGGCAGCTGGCACAGTTCTGGGCGTAGACCGCCGCGCCTGGCGTGATCTCTGCTGGCAGTTCCACCAGCGCGTAGCTCCACGGCAGCTCCGTCGCATTGACATACAGGTAGCCGCTGCCGGGATCGAAGGCGGCGCCACCCCATTCCGCGCCCCCGTCGAAGCCAGGAAAGATGATGGTCTGCTGGCCGACCACCGGCGGCAGGAATGCCTGTCCGGTGCGCATGTCTGCCAGACGCGCCAGGGTATCGGCGCGCGCGGTGGCCGAGAGCCTGGTGACGTCGGCTGCCGCAAAGTGCTGACGGGTGAAGGGCGGTGGCCTGAGCGGCACCGGCTGGGTCGGCGACGCGCGTTCGCCGGGGACCGTGGACGCCGGCACCGGGCGTTCTGCAACGGGGAACAGTGGTTCACCGGTCTCGCGATCCAGCACGAATACGTGACCCGACTTGGTTACCTGGGCCAGCGCATCGACGGCGGCATCATCCCGCTGCAGGCTGACCAGCGTGGGTGCGGCGGGCAGATCGCGGTCCCACAGGTCGTGATGCACAGTTTGAAAATGCCAGCGTCGTTTGCCGGTGCGCGCGTCCAGCGCGATAACGCTGTTCGCGAACAGGTTGTCGCCGTGGCGATTGCCGCCATAGAAATCGAAGGACGGCGAACCGGTGGGCACATACACCACGCCGCGCGACGCATCCAGGCTAATGCCGCCCCACGCGTTGGCGCCGCCAACTTCGCGCCAGGCTTCCGGGGGCCAGGTGTCGTAGCCGAACTCGCCGGGGTGCGGGATCGTGTGGAAGACCCAGACCAGGGCTCCGGTCACGATGTCGTAAGCCCGCACGTGGCCGGGCGCCGCCGCCGGCGTCTCGCCGACCCGCGAGCCGAGCACCAGGAGATTCTCGTATACGGTCCCGGGTGTTGTGGCGTCCACCTGCAGGGTCTCCGGCGGCCGCCCGAGCCCCTCGCGCAAATCGACACGGCCGCCGTCACCGAAGTGGCGAATCAGGCGGCCGCTGCGGGCATCGAGGGCATAGAGCCAGGGCCCGGCGGTGAACAGGATGCGCGCGTCGGCACCGTCGCGCCAGTAGCTGACACCACGGTTGATGCCCTGTCCGGTTGCGCGGCCGGCGTACGGGTCGAATCGCCAGCGCTCCCGGCCCGTGGCGGCGTCGAGCGCGAAGACCTTCAGCTTCGAAGTCGTGCCATACAGCAGCCCGTCGACGACGATGGGATTGCACTGAATCTGCGACCCTTCCGTGTCGGCATCGCCGGTGTCGTAGCGCCACGCCAGTTCGAGCTGTGCGACGTTGCCGGCGTGGATCTGCCCCAGCGTTGAATAACGCCTGTGGCCGGGGTCGCCCGCATAGCTTTCCCAGCCAGCGAAGGCGCGCGTAGTCTCTGCGCTGGCAGCAGCCCATGACAGCAGGGCCGCAAAGCTGAGCAGTGACAGCCGGATTGACGGCACCGTCGGTCTGTCGGCCCCGATTCTGGTTGCGGGCGCCACGTGCGTGAACATCGTTAGCGCTGTGCCAGCATGCTGCGGTTCAGGTCTGCGACTTTGGCGCAGCCCATCAGCAGCATGTCGCGCTCCATCTCGTCTCGCAGCAGCGTCATCGCCCGCATGACGCCGGCGGTGCCGGCACCTGCCAGGGCATAGAGGTACATGCGTCCGCCGGAACACGCCGTGGCCCCCATGGCCAGGGCTTTCAACACGTGCGTGCCGCGCCGCACGCCACCGTCGAGAATCACTTCGATGTCATCGCCGACAGCGTCGACGATGGTCTGCAGCTGATCGAAAGGTGCGCGAGAGCCGTCGAGCTGTCGACCACCGTGGTTCGAGATCATGATGGCCGAGGCACCTACCTGGACGGCCATCCTGGCATCAGCCACCGACATCACGCCCTTGATCGCGAATGGACCCTGCCAGTCTTCGATCAGCCTGGCCGCGTCGTCCCAGTCGATCCGGCGGCTGAGCTGGTTGTTCATATAGTCGACGACCGACGCCGCCACATCGCTGCCCTGCCTGACGTACTTGCTGACATTGGGCAAGTCGAATGTTTTGCCCATGAGGTAGGCCAGCGTCCAGCGCGGGTGCAGGGCAAAGCTCATGAGACTCTTGAGGGTGAGTTTCGGCGGGGCGGTCATCCCGGTCAGATAATCGCGTTCACGATTGCCGGCGACGATCGTGTCCACCGTCAGCGCGAGGGCATCGAAGCCCGCGTCCCTGCAGCGCTCGACCAGGTCCCGGTTCAGGGCGGGATCTTTGTGGATGTATATCTGGAACAGCTTCGGCGACCCGCACCGGCCCAGCTCTTCGATGCTGCGGGTGCCGATGGTGGACACCCCGAACAGCGTCCCGAACTGGGCTGCCGCCTGGGCGATGGCGCGCTCACCCTCCTGGTGAAACAGGCGCTGCATGGCGGTGGGCGAGAAGAACAGGGGCAACTGCAACTGCTGGCCGAGCACCTGCACGGACAGATCGACGCTCTCAACGCCGGCCAGCACTCGTGGAACCAGGTCGACAGTTTCAAAGGCCGCCGTGTTCCGGTGCATCGTCACCTCGTCATCTGCACCGCCGTCGATGTAATGGAACAGAGGGGCCGGGAGCCGCTGCCGCGCCAGTTTGCGAAAGTCTTGGGTGTTGTAGCAGTTTTTCAGCCGCATGATGACGATCCGCAATCCTTGAGAGCGTAGCAGGTATCGATAAACCAAAAGGGGCCACTCGTGGTGCCCCCTTTTGACCTACCCGAGAGACAGGTGACACCTCCTTCCGGAGACATGGGTAACACTTTTCCCCTTTGGCGGGGAGAGTGCGATGCCCTGGAAGGAGCGCAAGATTGTGGAAGAACGTCTCCGATTCATCGCCCGCCTGCTGGA
>CP070671.1:1665969-1678451 GCA_020351875.1 Chromatiales bacterium
AACTCCCTCGTGTTGATTCACTCTGGTTGAAAACCGGATCGCAGGATGTTGCGCACAGATGGTCAGGCCCGTCGGTACGGAACCGTCCGTGTTGCCCTCCTGCGACAGCTGCGCACCATACGTGGCATTGCTGCAGCCCGGAATACGCTGATTCACCGCAGATCCCTGCGGTTTGTACGTATTGCGGGAACGCGGTAGACCGCATTGGACCGGCCGGAACAAAAACACCCGGAAACCTCTGTGGTGCAGGGGTTCTCGGATCTACCTGAATCGGAGCGCGCTCCCCGGCCGACCATTGCCCAACGGCGGCGCTGCCTAGAACCGGTAGTTCGCGCGAATGCCCACGGTGCGGGGCTCGGGCAGGACGCCAAACCAGTGCAGACTGCCGAAACCGGCCAGGAAACCAGTCTCCGTAACCTGCTGACCGAAATCCGGCCCGTTGCCGCCGGTGATGATCGTATCGTCGTCAAACAGATTGTCGACGTAGGCAATAGCTTCCCACTGCTCCGCCGACAGGCCCAGTCGCAGGTCCACCAGCCAGTAGTCGTCGAAGGTCACCAGGTTGTCTTCGGTCAGGAAGCGTTCGTCCTGCCACGTCGCATTCGACTCGATGAACCAGTCGAAGTCCAGACTGAAGAATTGCCGCGTGTAGTTACCCTGCAGTACCACGGAATGCTCCGGCGTGCGCTCCAGCTGCCGGCCGGCGAACTGGTAGGCGCAGGTCTGTTCCCCGGCGAGCACGACGACATCGCAGGAGCCGTTGCCGGCCGCGCGCTGCAAGGCCGCCGAGGTGACGACGAAATCCGTGTATTCGGTGTCCAGGTAGGTATAGCCGGCGAACAGTGTCAGGCCTTCGGCAAACCACGGTTGCCAGGTGGTCTCCAGCTCCACGCCCCAGACCTCTGCACCACCCGCGTTCAGGATGCGCGCGTTCAACTCACCGTTGACGACCACCTGGGTGCCGACCTGTTTGTCGGAGTAATCCTGGAAGTACAGGGCGGCATTGGTCTGCAGGAAACCGCCCAGTTCCCAGGACGCCTTCGTACCCAGTTCCCACGCGTCCAGTTTTTCGGAATCGAACCGGGCTGCATCGATCTCCTGCGCGAAGCCGCCACCGACGATCGTGCTGATACCGCCCGGCTTCTGCGCCTGGGCCCAGAAGAAATACACCAGGCTGTCTTCTGTCGGGTACCAGTCAAGCGTGACCTTCGGCGTACTGAAGTTAGAGGACTCGGAGCCTTCCACGTATTTCCAGTCGGGACCGCCAAACTCCGGCGGCAGGGTGTTGATATTGGGGTTCAGGACCGCTTCCGATTCGCAGACCACGTCCGCAGTGCTCGCATTGCCCGCGTTCAGGGTGCTCTCGTCATTCAGTCGCGGAGCCGGCCCGGGGGAAAACCCCGAACTGGTGCAGGAACTCTTCGCCGGGGAAAACAAATTGAAGTCTTCGTCCAGGTAACGCGTTTCGAAAGTCAGTTTCACAGCGCTCGTCAGTTCCCATTCGAGCATGAAATAAGCGGACCACGATTCCGTATCCGCATCCCAGTTCGTCGCATTGAAATACGGGTCGTCGACGCCGGTGACGGAGTTGAAGCCGGACAGCGGCAGCAGGCGTGCATACTCCTGCCACGACGATACGGTGCCGTTCTGGCCGTTGCAGATCTGCCGCTCGGTATCGCCCGACCGCGGGATTCCGTATTTCGCGTTCGCGAGCGGGCTCAGCGCGGGATCGCCGCGGCTCACCTTGCTCACCGGCGCGCAGAAAATTATTCCGTTCTGGTCAAGCAATTTGCGGTTTTCTTCCCAGTACTGCAGACCGAACGTCGTCTGGATCGGACCGTTGAAACCCGATGTGAAGCGGATCTCCTGGCTGAACTGGTCCGTGTCGGCGTCTGTCTCACCCCACTGTTGCCCGAAAAGAGTGTCCGGGCGCCCCCGGGCCTGGTAGTCCTGGTCGAAAGTGCTGTAGGCCTGGAAATTCGTCCACCCAGTGTAAGACGCGAAGGTGCCGAAATCCGTGTCCAGCGACGCGACGATGGACGCGCGGAACGTCTGCTGGTCGGTGCCGTTGTAGTCCTGGCCGGTGAACGGGTTTTCACTCTGCGTGATCTGGCGTCCATCCGCATCACCGAAAGTCTCGGGCAGGCAGATGCCCGGGCCAAAATCCGCCAGCCCGGTGGCCGAAAATCCGAAGGCCGACCCGACGCCCACGTCCGCATCCAGCGCGCTGGTCGGGTACAGCTTAAACGCGTTGCCCGGATCCCGACAGGTGTAATTACTGGGATCGACGTCCGGTAAACCGTCATTGTTGGCATCTATAGTCGTGCGGGTGGGATTCGCCGGGTCAGAATCGTCAATGATCCAGGGCCATGTGTTGTCCTGGCTGGCGTCCGCCGTGGGCACCAGTTCCTCCGGCAAACCGCCGCCGAGGCGGAAAGCCGCGCGGGGTTCGTTGTCTTCGTCCGTATACTCGATCCGCGCCTTGATCTTCAGCGCGTCCGTTGGCGTGAATACGGTGGTAAATGCGCCGCCGAAGCCGTCGGTGCCACCGACATCCTCGCCCGACACGGAGTTCTGATAGCGGCCGTCCTCGTCCCACCAGACGCCGGACACACGGACCGCGAGGATGTCCTCCAGGCCCTTGATGGGCGCTTCATAAGAAAAGTCGATCTGTTGCTGGCCGTCTTCCCCGAAATCCACGCCCACCTTGCCGGCGGCCACCGGACCCGGCTCCTTCGTCGTGTAGCTCAATGCGCCGGCGAACGCGGCGCGGCCGTATAGCGCACTCTGCGGGCCTTTCACCAGCTCGATGCGCTCGACATCGTTCAGCAGACGCCGGTTCGCCAGCAGGCCCGATCCGGCGACCACCAGATTTTCCGTGGTTACGTCGATACCGTCAATCAGGAAGGCAACGTTGGATCGACCGCGAGTATTCGACAGTCCGCGAATGGTGACGCGAGTATCGGACGGGCCAAAGGAACTGTCGAATTGCACACTGGGGGCAAGTTTCACGACATCGTCGAGCGAGTTGATGTTTTGCCGCTCGATCTGCTCGGAGCCGATCGCCGTCACCGCGATCGGGACGTCCTGGAGACTCTCCTCACGCTTACGGGTCGTGACGACGATTTCTTCGATCTGTGCCCAGCCGGTCGTCGGCAGCAATGCGACGCCGGGAATGGCGACGGTCATCGTCAAACCTAAGCCGAGAATCCCCTTCAGTCTGGACATGCAATCCCCCTCTGTCCCCTTCAAACGCCGACCGGCAGTGGCAACATGGCACAGGCCCCGGTCGGCGCCGGCGTCAACCCATTCGAATGTCGCAATGAGCCAAAAACCGCGCGCGGCCGCCGGCCGCCGAGTATTCCGGCGCCTTCGACCGGCCACCATAGGCACTTGTACCTAGGCTCTCCTGGCGGATGCAGACTGGCCACTGCGGGCCAGCAATCCGCTCTATGCACCTCGACCAGATCGCTCGTCGGCCTGTTCGGGCGCCTGCACCGCGCCCCGCCTGTTAACGTGCATCCCCACCGGGCAGCGCCGCAAAATAGCGGAAAACCCTGTTTCGGGAAAGGCCTAAGCCTGACCATTCCTTGGCGACGGCAGGCTGTAGTCAGCTGGCTTCCGTCTGATATAGTGCCGTCCGCTGCTATATTCGCGACCGCGGGATCAGAAAACAGCTTGGCGGGTCGCGCCGCTTAGGGGGGAATCAGATGGCTTCGCGTTTGTTGGGAACGCGCGCTGCGCAAGCAGTGCTCGCGCTCGTCGGGCTTGGCTTGGGCGGTGCCGTTGTTGCCCAGGATGAACCGGCGCTGGATACGCCCCGGTACACCTATATCGCCTTCAACTACGAAGACACCGAAACCAAGGAAGGCGTCGACCCGTCCGACGACCCAGCGTTCAACAACGGTGACTTTACCCTGTTTACGGTCCAGGGCTCCCTGGGCATCACGGACTGGTTCCACCTGCACGGGGAGTACTTCGACGGCGACTGCAATAGCTGCCAATCCGTCACCTTCGAGACGGACCCGGGCCCACCGCCGGTCACCGCGACGAACATCAGCAACCTTGACTTCGACGGCTACAAGATCGGCGGCGGCATCAATTACGCGCTGGGCGTCATCGGGCTCGAGCAGACGGACTTCATCCTGCGTGCACACTATCTCGATGTCTCACTGGACGACATCGACGAAGACGGCTACAGCGTCGATACCCTGTTGCGCTCGCAAATCTCCGACCGTGCCGAAGTATGGGCCGGCACCGAGTACCAGGACCTGGATGACATTGAGAACATCGACATCGTCATCGGCATTGGCTACGAACTCTGGAACGGTCTCACCCTGACGGGCAGCGGCATCATTTTCAATAACGAGTCCGGCTTTGACATTGGTCTGCGCTGGTACTTCGGCGACAAGCTGCTCGACCGTGATGCATTGTTCTAGGGCCTGATGGGGAATTCTGGAGTACTGCCCCTATGAAAAGACTGATCATCCTGCTGGCACTGACCGGACTCGGCGCGTTCAGCTCCAGTGTTTTCGCAGAGACCGGACTGTACGGCGGACTCGGCGTCGGTGGTTCGAAAGTCTCGGCCGACGTGGACACGCCCTTCGTCGACGACGCGGTGCCGCCGAATCCCATCGTGGTGGACTTCGACGAGTACGACGCCAGCTTCAAGGCATTCGCCGGCTACCGGCTCCTGGACTGGCTTGCCGTTGAAGGTGGCTGGTACTACCTGGGCAAACCCGACGGCAGCAGCGCCTTTGTCGACCCGAGTACCCGCGTAGAAACCGAGATTGAACTGAAAGGCTGGAATGCCGACCTGGTCGCCTTCTGGCGTTTCCAGGACCAGTGGGAAGTCTTCGGCAAGCTGGGCGTGTTTTTCTGGAACAGCGAACTCGAAGTCAGGAGCAAGGCCGATGCCAGTGGCTCACCGTCGGGCAATCCGCCGGGCGCGAACCAGACTCTCTTCGACGATCAGAGTGGCGAAGACATCAAGGGCGGTGTCGGTATCAACTACCTGCACGACGAGAACCTGGCCTTGCGCGGCGAGTTCGAGTATTTCGACGTTGACGAGACCGATGATGTCTGGATGTTGAGTTTTTCGGCCATCTGGCGATTCAACTGATCGCCTCGCGCATTCGCCAAAAAGCCGCCCGACGGGCGGCTTTTTTTGTGCCTTTGCGAATCGCATGCGCCTCAGGCTCGGGTACTAGCTGTCAAGTTTGGGAAATTGGTGGGCCGTGCAGGATTCGAACCTGCGACCAAGTGGTTAAAAGCCACCTGCTCTACCAACTGAGCTAACGGCCCATACAGAATACTGATCCCGGGTTCCCTGCGCTGAGCGACCCGTGGCCAGGCGCCGGCCTGGATGTGCTGTGCCGGCGTTTGCGGCGCGGGGATCATACCGGAAGGCGCGCGTCTGACCAATCAGCCGGCCTGGTATCGGGTCGGATCGTCGATGCCTGCGTCCACGAAGCCCTGGCGCCGCAGGCGGCACGCGTCGCAGCGACCGCAGGCACGGCCGTCGTCATCAGCCTGGTAGCATGACACGGTGCGGCCGAATTCCACGCCGAGTGCGGTGCCCCGCGACACGATTTCTGCTTTGCTCATTCGCAGCAGCGGGGCCCGGATCTCCACCGGCCGACCCTCGACACCGCGCCTGGTGGCCAAGTTGGCCATGGCCTGAAACGCGTCGATGTACTCCGGGCGACAGTCCGGATAGCCGGAGTAGTCGATCGCATTCATCCCGGCGTAGATTGCATCCGCATCGATGATTTCAGCGAGGGCCAGCGCGAAAGACAGGAACACCGTGTTGCGCGCCGGCACGTAGGTCACCGGAATACCGTCCGCAGGGGTTTCCGGCACCGCGATAGCCGTGTCGGTCAGCGCGGACCCGCCCAGCGCCCCGAGGTCGAGCCGCAGCGTGCGGTGACTGGCCACACCGAGGGCCCTCGCCACGTCGGCAGCGGCGAGCAGCTCGGCCCCGTGTCGCTGCCCGTAGTCGAAACTCAGTGCGTGACAGACGAAGCCGTCCTCGCGCGCGATGGCCAGGCAGGTGGCGGAATCCATGCCGCCGGAAAGCATTACGACGGCTTGTCGCGGGTCAGTTGGCATCGGCTAGTGACCGGGCGCATCGCCCCACAGGTACTTGTGCAGCTGCACCTGGCAGCGCACTTCGAGGCGGTCGGCCAGGATCCACTCGGCGAGTTCACGCGGGTCGAGCTGGCCCCACGAGGGTGAAAACAGCACGGCGAAACGCGCTGCGAGATCATGCGCCGCCAGCTGTTCACACGCCCAGTCATAGTCGCGCCGGTCGCAGATCACGAACTTCACCTGGTCGCCCGTCTTCAGACGGTCGATGTTCTGCCAGAGATTGCGGGCTGCCTCGCCCGAACCGGGGGTCTTCAGGTCGAGCACGATGGACACCCGTTCATCCACGTCCACCACGTCCAGCGCGCCACTGGTCTCCAGCGACACGTCGAAGTGCCGGTCGCAAAGCTTCTGCAGCAGCCGCAGGCAACCGGGCTGGGCCAGCGGCTCACCGCCGGTGACACAGACCCTTGGAACGCCATAGCCTGCCACCTCGTCGACGATGTCATCGATGCGGCGCACCGTCCCGCCATGGAACGCGTAGGTCGTATCGCAGTAAACGCAACGCAGCGGGCAGCCGGTCAGCCGCACGAACACGGTGGGCAGGCCCGCGGGCCGCGACTCTCCCTGCAGCGAGTAGAAGACCTCCGTAATTCGCAGCCGCTCTTCGCGCGGCACCGGCTCAATGCCGCTGGCAGCCGTCATGATCGCCCGGCCGTGCCTAGCGGCCCTCGGTGGTCATGCGGTCCAGGCGCTGATTGGCCAGTCGCGCGGCTGTTGTCTCGGGGTACTGCTGCGCCACGGTCGTGAGGGCCTTGCGCCCGGCGTCCCACCGTTCCAGCTCGTAGTTGCAGAACCCGATCTTCAGCAGGGCATCGGGCAGCTTGCGCGAGTCCGGGAAGCGGTCGAGCACCACCTGGAATTCTGCCAGTGCGGTCTTGTAGTCCTGGGTCACGTAGTGGGTTTCCGCCAGCCAGTACTGGGCATTATCCGCATATTCGCTGTTGGGATAGGTCACCATGAATTGCTGCAGCGCCCGCGCGGCTTCATCGTAGCGACCCTGTTTCAGCAGTTCGAAGGACGCCTGGTAGTTCGCGCGATCGGTGCCCCCGGGCACGGGCAACGCACCCGGCGCCAGCGTGCCACCCTCCAGGACGCTGCGGTCTTCGTCCAGCCGCACGGCAGCGTTCTGCAGCGCAGACAAGCGCTGGTCCAGGTCCAGGTAAAGCTGGCGCTGCCGGTCGTTGGCCTGGCCCATCTCGTACTGCAACTCTTCCAGTTGCGCGCGCAGCGCCTGAGTATCGGCCTGCAGCGTGTCAATGCGCGCCGACAGATTGCTGAGACTCTGGTTGTCGACGATACGCTCCACCCGCGTGAGCCGGTTGTCCAGCTCCGTCGTCTTCACGTACATCGGGTCGTCTTCCGGCGCGACCATCAGCTCACAACCGGTCACGGCGAGAACCGGGATCATCAGGGCAGGCAGTTTCAGGCGCATGGGCAACTCCCGGCGTCTCAGCGATAGTAGACCAGCTCGACGCGGCGGTTCAGGGCCCGGGCTTCCTCATCGCTGCCGAGCACGGCGGGCCGCTCTTCACCGTAGCTCACGGTGCTGAGCTGACCGGCTGACACGCCCTGCAGCATCAGGATTTGCCGGACCGACTGGGCACGACGCTCTCCAAGACCGATATTGTATTCCCGGCTGCCCTGCTCGTCCGTATGCCCCTCCAGCCGGATTTGCGCCGTTGGGTTTGCGACCAGGTAGCTGCCATGCTGATCGAGGAGTTCCCGGTACTCCGGCAGCACCTCGCTGCGGTCGAAATCGAAGTAAACCACGCGGTTTTTCAGCGATGCGTTCGGGCCGGCCACATCGCCGCCGGCCATCGTGTCGCTATCTCCGAAGCTGCTGCCCTGGTCGAGCCCGTCCACGCCGGCACCCTCGGCCCCGGCCGCGGTCTGCTGGTCCGGCGGCCCGTCTGCCTGTGTCGTACCCGACTGGCCGCCGCAGGCCACCAGGGCCGCTGCGAGCAGCAACAAGATTCCAATGCGCACTGAGTTCATAACCCGTTACTCCTGCTGTGTTGCGATTGTCGGCGCGGGGCCGGCCAACCAACTCTCAATAGGCCGGAAACGGCGACCAGGCCGGCTCACGGACATCTCCCTCAGATGCCGAGATTCGCTGGCGAATCCGCCCGTCCGCCGACACGGTGGCCAGCACACCCTTGCCGCCCTCCACCGTTGCGTAAATCAAGGTCTCGCCGTTCGGGGCGAAGCTCGGCGACTCATCCAGCGCGCCATCCGTTAACACCTGCGTGAATCCCCGCCCGAGATCGACCGCCGCGATTCTATAGTCGCCGCGGTCGTTGTGCACCACGGCGATCTGCTGGCCGTCGGGACTGGCCCGGGGCCTCGCGTTGTAGCCGCCTTCGAAGGTCACGCGCTGCGGCTGCTCGCCACCGCGCGCACCGATTCGATAGATTTGCGGCGCGCCGCCGCGGTCGGACGTGAAGTAGATAGTGCGCCCGTCGGGCGACCAGGCCGCCTCGGTGTCGATGGAGGGGCGCCGGGTCAAACGGGTCAGCACCTGGCTGTCCAGCTCCAGGGTATAGATATCCAGGTTGCCGTCGTCCCGGGACAGGGTCAGCGCAAGCGTGCGCCCGTCCGGCGACCACGCGGGCGCGCCATTCACGCCAGCGCGCGACGACACCCGTTCCCGGGCGCCGGAACGCAGGGTCTGCACGTAGATCTCCGAACGCTCGTTCTCGAAGGACACGTAGGCGAGTTTGCGACTGTCCGGCGACCAGGCCGGCGACATCAGCGGCGATGCACTTTCCGCCACCACTCGGTCGTTCTCGCCATCCGCATCGGCGACAATGAGCTGGTAGCGACGCGCCCCGGGCGGGCCGTTGACGGTCACGTAAGCCACCTGCGTGCCGAATACGCCGCGAATGCCCGTCAGTTCCTCGTAAATCAGGTCGGCGACCCGGTGGCTCGCCGTGCGCAGCTGCTGCAGGCGGGCCGGTTGGCGATAACCCAGCACCTGCTCGCCACGCAGCACGTCGAACACCTGGAACTGGATCGTGAACTGGTCGCCCGACTGCGGAATCAGCCGCCCAACAATGACGATCTCGGTGCCGAGTATGCGCCAGTCGTCGAAGTCGACATCGCGTCCGTCCGTCGGCCGGGCCAACAAGTCGCCCCGCGGCAACGGGGCAAACCGGCCCGAACGCCCGAGGTCCGAGGCCACCACCGCCGCCACATCAGCCGGCGCCGCGCCCTGACCTTCCCAGCCGAAGGGCACCACAGCCACCGGGACCGCCTGGTCGACGCCCTGGCGAATCTCGATACGCAATTCCGCAGCCGCGCTGCCCAGCCACAGGGCCACAACCCCGGCGATCACGAGTTTGAGAAAAATACGATCAGAGAATCTCATTGAATGTTTTACTAATCAATAGGTTTAAAGATTAATGTAATATTTCGCTCGAACAATGCCGCGTTTGGCGGTGGTGGCAGGGGCGAGGCCTTGTACACCGCGTTTTCAATCGAACGCACCACGGCAGCGTCGCCGTTGCAACGGCCAACCTGCACGTCCACGACCTCGCCGCCGGGTATCTGCATGACCCGCACCTCGCATTCCAGCCCGGCCCGGGCGCTGGCCGGGCGGTTCCAGTTGCGCTGCACGCGCTGACGGATGACTTCGATCCACTGGTCCAGCAGCCCCCCGCGCACGGCATCTTCCCGCTCCTGCTCCGCCGCCAGCGCAGCGGCGAGCTGCGTTTCGCGTTCTTTCTGCCGCCGGGCCTGTGCTTCGCGCCGTTTCCGGGCTGCCTGTTCCCTGGCGACTTCTGCCTTGCGCTGCTCTTCGGCGCGCCGGGCAGCCTCGGCCTGGCGTTTTTGTTCCGCCACGCGCTGACGCTGCGCCTCCGCCTGGCGTTTCTCCACCGCGATGCGTTCCGCCTCCCGGCGTTTCGCCTCCTCCACCCTGCGCTGCTCTTCAACCTCGCGCTGCCGGGCCAGCTCTGCCTGCCGTTGCTCCTCCACGCGGCGTGCTTCTTCGGCCTGCCGGCGCTCTGCGGCTTCCCGGCGCCGCCGATCTGCGTCGCGCTCCCGTTCCTGCACGGCCTCGATGTCCGGCACCACGACCGCGTCGATGGCCAGCCTTACCGGCTGGCTCGCCGTATTGCTCAGGAACGGCAGGTTCACGACCAGCAGCAACAGCACCAGCGCATGGCCTGCCAGCGACCACATAAAGGGTCGCCAGGAAGACTGGCTTGCAGCAGCAGCCGACACGGCTATACCGGCTCGTCGAGCCCTGCGTCGGCCAGCGCCCGATCGAGATCGGCCGGGTCCGTCAGGAATCCGACTTTGGCCGCCCCGGCCTGCTGCAGGATCACCATTGCGGTGACAACGCGACCATAGGACACGCCCTGGTCCGCCTTCACGAGCACCGGCATCCCGGGCTGCTGGCGGATCACAGCCGCCGCCAAATCGAAGATTACAGCTGGCTCCTGCGGCCTTTCCTCGTCCTCCCCAATATTCAGATAGAAGCGCCCGTCCGCGTCCACGGACAGGATCAGCGGCTCGTTATCCCGCATGAGCTCGGGGTCCAGCGCTTCAGCCGCCGCCTTCGGCAATTCCACCTCGATACCCTGGGTCAACAGCGGTGCGGTGACCATGAATATGATCAGCAGCACCAGCATCACGTCGATGTACGGCACCACATTGATCTCGCCCATCAGGCGACGCTTGGCCCGGCGCGCCATCAGCCCGCGCCCCCGGTGGCGGCGGTGGCGCCACCGCTGGCGCGATGGCGGGCGTGGCGCTCGAGAATCGTGGCGAACTCTTCGGCGAAGGTGTCGTAACGCACTTCCAGCCGTGTCACCTTGTCAGCGTAGCGGTTGTAAGCAATCACGGCCGGTATCGCGGCAAACAGCCCCATCGCGGTGGCGATCAGTGCCTCCGCGATCCCGGGGGCCACCATCGCCAGCGTCGCCGACTGCACGTTACCGAGCGCGGTAAAAGAATTCATGATGCCCCAGACGGTGCCGAAGAGGCCGACGTACGGGCTCGTGGAGCCGATCGTCGCCAGCGTGGCGAGGTTCTCCTCGAGCCGGTCCATTTCGCGGGTTTGGGCGACCCGCATGGCTCGCTGTGCGCCTTCCACGACCTGTCCCGGCGACACGCCGCCCTGCTGGGCCAGGCGGCGAAAGGCCCGGAAACCGGCCTCGAAGACCCCGGCCATGGCCGTGGGGCTGGCACCGCCGCGCGTGAGCTGTTGATAGATTTCCGTCAGGTCGCCGCCCGACCAGAAGTCCGACTCGAAGCGATTTGAGCTGGCCACCGCCCCGCTCAGCACGCCGCGCTTGCGCACGATGATGGCCCATGACGCGACGGATGCCACCAGCAACAGCAGCATCACCAGCTGCACGACCGGGCTGGCCGACCAGACCAGTTCCATCAAGGACAGATTATCGTTCATGTCAGGCTTTCCCCTGCCAGCGTGGCATGCAGTGCCGGCGGCATGCGCCGCGGCCGGAATGTTTCGAAGTCAACGCAGGCCGCCACGCAGCGGCTGGATACCAGCAGCTCGCGACCGGCGGCCCGATGGATGTTCTGTTCGAGGCCGAAGCGCGCGCGGCCGAAGTCGGTCAGGCTGGTGCAGACCACCAGCTGGTCATTGAAGCGGGCCGGAAGGCGGAAACGCAGGTCCGTCTCGGTGACCACGAAACAAAGCCCCTGCGCCGCGCGCAGCTGGTCCTGCTCGACGCCATGCGCTCGCAGCCACTCCGTGCGCCCGCGCTCCATGAACTTCAGGTAGTTTGCGAAATACACGACGCCTTCGGCGTCCGTATCCTCGTAGTACACCCTCAACGGCCACTCATGCCATTGATTGTCATAGGTTTTCATGGACGCACCAGATTAGTTGGCCCACCCTTTCGTCCACCTTCCCACGGGCAACGGCCGGGCGGCCTCGCAACAACAACGGGGCGCATCTTAATAGAGTCTGGCCGGGGCACCTAACCATCGCGGAGCTAGACCATGACCCCCGGGGTAATGCTGGACCGGACAAAGTCGGGCCCCGGCTGGGGTGCGCACATCCAACCGGGGCCTCGCAGTCCGGTCCGGTCCGGTCCGGTCCGGTCAGAGCATATTGTCGGGCAAACCTGGCCGGTTGCCTGCTCGTGTATCTCTCAGCTGGCGAAATGCTGCAACTGCGAAGAACGACCGCTTTCGGCCACAAGCATTAGTAATCGGGCCAACTGCTTGAGACCAAGCTCCCCGTAGGATGGCCTAGCCACCTAACCGCGCACTGGTGGACGATCTCCGGGACCGTGGGCGCAGGCGTCGCGATGACCGCGAGGTCCACCGGCTTGCCGATGGCGGCGATCGAGCGGTGG
>CP070671.1:1678551-1692502 GCA_020351875.1 Chromatiales bacterium
CTCGACCACATCCTGTTCGTGCTGGGAATATTCCTGCTGAGCCTGAAGTGGCGCCCGTTGCTGTACCAGGTCACGGCCTTCACGGTGGCGCACTCCATCACGCTGGCCCTGTCCCTGTACGGCATCGTGTCGCTGCCGGCTTCCATCGTCGAACCGTTGATCGCGCTGTCGATTGTTTACGTGGCCGTCGAAAACATCATTACGCCGGTGCTGAAGCCGTGGCGGGTTTATGTGGTGTTCGCCTTCGGCCTGCTGCACGGTATGGGTTTCGCCGGCGTGCTGACCGAGTTGGGGCTGCCGCGCAACGAGTACGTCACCGCACTGGTGGCCTTCAATGTCGGTGTGGAACTCGGGCAGCTGGCGGTAATTGCGCTCGGTTTTTTCGCCGTTGGCCTGTGGTTCCGCCAGCGCGACTGGTACCGGCGCGGCATCGTGGTGCCGGCTTCGCTGGTCATCGCGCTGATCGGCGCTTACTGGACCGTGGAACGGGTGACCGGCTGGGGCTGATCCGCGTGCAGCACGTGCTGCCGGTACCAGCGCCGAAAGCGCAGGGTGGGGGCGTCCGTGGCCACCGATATCTCGGCATCAGCGTTGGCAATGTCCCCGGGCTGTGACTCCACGATCAGCCGATCTTCATCCAGGATCTGGTGGTCGATGCCGGCCGCGCGCGCTTCCCACGAGGCCTGGTCCTGGCCCGGCGGTAGCGCGCGCACCGTCATCACGCGCGTGTGTGTGGCGTTGATTGGAATCGAGTAAACGTGCAGCTGGTGCCCGGGGCCGAAATGCAGGCAGGTCATGTTCGGCGCATACCAGTCCAGGCGAAAGCCGAAACGCCGGCTGCCCATGAAATTCATCATGCTCAGCCCCCAATCCCGCTCTTCGATCTCGATATGGGCCGTCCCGCCACGTTCGGCGAAATCGCGGGTATACGCGCCGATCGTGTCGCGGTGGGCGTACGGCGGATGCGTGAAGTCGATGAAATTTTCTACCGCGCGGGTCCAGTGCGCGTTCCACTCCTGCTGGTAGGTACCGAACCCGCGTGGCGGCCCCTGCAGCGTGTCGGGCAAGGCCGGCTCGGAGTCGGTTGCGGTGCCCGTATAAATCCACAGGCACCCGGCCGCCATCCGGCTCGGTATCGCGGTGGCCCGGATTTTCGTCAGGGCCGCGTCGTTCAGATCGTTGAACGGCACGCGCTGGCACTGTCCACCGGCACCGAAACGCCAGCCGTGATAGCGGCATTGCAGGACACCGTCAGGCAGCAAGCGCCCCAGCGACAGCGCCGCGCCGCGGTGGGGGCAGCGATCCAGCAGCACTGTCCAGTCTTCAGCACCGGACGGGAAGGCGACGAGCCGCTCGCCGGCGATCTCCAGCGGCACCAGGTCATCGCCGAGCTCAGTCAACGGCACGGCCGGCGTCCACTGGCCGGGCATCATGCCGAACAAAGTCGCGTTGTTATCGCCCATCGTGACTCTGAAAGGGGAGAACATTCGTATTCTTCGCCACAGTATCGCACGCCGGATGTGCGTTGATTGAATGGAGGAAGCCGATGCGAAAGGGATGGACAGCATACGCAGGAGTCCTGCTCCTGGTGGTGGCGTGGCCGATCGATGCACCGGCAGTGGAGCTCGCAAAGCCCACGGTGCTGATTACCGGTTCCAACCGCGGGATCGGCTTTGAACTGGCGCGCCAGTATGCAGAGCAGGGCTGGGGCGTGATTGCGACCGCGCGGAACCCCGCGGGCGCAGCGCAACTGCGGGAACTGGCGGCGCGCCACGACAACGTGGTGATCGAAGAGCTGGACGTGACGGATTTTGCCGAGATCGACGGGCTCGCGGAACGCTACCGGGACGTGGCGATCGACGTGCTGATCAACAACGCCGGAATCCTGGGCGACAACGACAAGCAGAAATTCGGCAGCTTCGACTACAGCGCCTTCGACGCGGTCATGCACGTGAATACCCGCGGGCCGATCAAGATGGTCGAAGCCTTCGTCGATCACGTCGCGGCGAGCGACCAGAAGAAGCTGATGAACATCTCCAGCGCGGTGGGCTCCATCAAGCTGTCTTTTGGCGGCCAGACCTTCTACCGGGCCAGCAAGGCCGCGCTGAACATGTCCATGCGCAACATTTCCCGGGAGATGAAGCGCTCGAAGGACCCGAACCGCAAGCTGCTGATCTTCGGCTTGATCGATCCCGGTGTGGTCAGGACCGACTTTGCGAAGAACGTGCCGGTACCGATGATCGAGCCGGAAGAATCCGCGGCCGCGGTGATCACCGTGATCGAGAACTACACGGTCAGGGACTCCGGCAAGTTTTTCAGTTACACCGGCAAGCCGATGCCCTGGTAGCAGGGACTTTTGGCGGTGGCAACGGCACTAGGACTCGTCTCCGCTCGCCTGGACCTGGTCTTCCATCGCCTGGCGCCAGCGCTGGTAACGCTGGCTAAACGCTTGATCGGCCACGGGCTCGAACTCACTGCGCTCCGCATCGGGTAACCAGCTGCCGGCGCGCTGCGCGAGCAACCATCCTAGTCCTCGGGCCGTGGCTTCCTTGATCTGCGGGCGGGCGACCGGCAGGCCGCTCAGGTCGGCGAGCCGCTGGCACAACGGGTCGACCGCGGCGAGTCCGCCGGTCACGATCATGCGCCGGGGTTGCGGCGCGCATTGCGCGAGCGCTTCCAGGTTCACCACGAGCAGGAACACGATGCTTTCCATCACCGCGACGATCTTTGCCGCATCGTGGCCCCGGCCGACGAAACGCGTCGGGAAATCCGCGACCCAGTAGGGTGCACCCAGCCCGCCGACGCCGTTCAGGAACAGCGGCGGATCCGACTCGTGCTGCAGCCACCGTGCGCTGTGCGCTTTCAGGTAGTCCCGGTCCATGCCGAGTTCGTCGGCCACCGCGACCAGTGCACCCCCGGCGCCGTTCACGGTCCCTTCCAGCACGTACATCGAGCGCTGCGCATCCTGGTAGACGACGCTACTCAGCAATCCCGGTCCGGCAACGGGTTCGCCGCCGACGACCTGCTGCAGAAAGGCCCCGGTGCCGAGGTTGGCATACACGGTGTCGGTGGCCGGTTCGCCGAGACCAAACAGCGCCGCCGACTGGTCACCGGTGACCAGCGCCAGCGGGCAGCGGTGCTCGCCCAGCGCGATGGTGCCGAAGTCGTGGCGGCTCGGCACGCTGGCGGGCAGGCCGGCTGTGGGCACGCCGAACAGCTTCAACAGTTCCGGTGACCAGTCGCGGGCGCGGTAGTCCCACAACAACGTGCGGGACGCGTTCGCCGGATCGGCCAGCGGCGGCTGACCAGCAGCCAGGCGGTGCGCGAGGAAACTCGACAAGGGTCCCAGGGCGAGCCGGTTCGAGTCGAGCGCGGCGGCCACCTCCGGCAGGTTTTGCAGGCACCAGTGCAGTTTGCTGGCCCCGTAATGCGGCGACAGCACCAGCCCGGTGATGTCGTGCACGCGATTGGCTTCGGCTTCGAAATCGGCCAGCCAGTCGGCCGCGCGCCGGTCCCGCCAGGACAGCACGTTGGACAGCGGCCCGCCGGTGTCACGATCCCAGCACACGATGCTCGAACGCTGGGTGGCGAGGCCGGCCATCTGCAACCGTTGGATGTCGGTGCCCAACTCTTGCACGCTGTCGTCGATTACCCGGCGTGTCGCATCCAGCAGCGCGTCGGCGTCGTGTTCCACCCAGTCGTCGCGCGGGTGCAGCGTGTCGATCTCCGCATGCGCTCTTGCCAGGACATCGCCCCGGCCATCGAAGACCAGGGCCCGCGACGCGTGGCTGCCCTGGTCGATGGCCAGGTACAGCGGTTCGTCAGCCTTCGCCACGGTGAGTCCTCAGGGCCGGCGCAGCGGCAGCCTGGCCGTATCGGCGACAGGCTCGCGCTGCGGCAACGCCGGACCGATGCGCTGCATCGCCTGCAACGCAATCCGGCGATAGGTGGTCAGCTTGCCGCCGTAGAGCGTGAACACGCGCGGCGGCCCCTCCGATGCCGGCCGATCCGCGCGCATGATCACGTCACGCGAGCGCTGAAACACGTGGCCTTTGCCGGCCGGCAGTACCCGCACGCCGACATAGGTACCCGTCACATCGGCGGGTTTGAAATCGCGGTAGGCCGGAAAATAGTGGCTGAGCACTTTGCACAGGTAGCGAATCTCGGTGGCCAATGGCCGCACGCTGTCCGGGTCACCGTGAAAGCGCGTTTCCGTGGTGCCGACCAGGATGTCGTCGTACCACGGCATCACGAAAACCGCGCGGCCGTCCCTGGGACTCTCCACGTAGTAGAAACCTTTCGTCAGCTGCCCGGGCACCACGATGTGCGAACCCTGCACCAGTTCGATGGGCATGATCGGGATGGTGGGCTGCACCCTGGCCAGCACCTCGTTCGCCCAGTGTCCCGCGGCGTTGACGAGGACTTTTGTCGTGGCGGTGTGCTGCTGGCCGCCTGCCTCGTAAACCACCTCGGTGCCGCCTGTTCCCACATTGGCGCCGACGAATTGCGCCGGGCAGACGAATTCTGCGCCGAGTTCCCGCGCGGAATTCACCACGGCCTCGGTCAGCAGGCGATCGTCAGTCTGCGCGTCGTGGTAGCGGAATACGGCCCGTAAGCCATCGGTCTTGATACCGTCGAGGGAACCCCAGTCGCTGCGGGGCACGGTGCGATAACGCGCCGAGCGGTTGAAGCCGCTGAGAGCATAGTAAAGCGTGAGCCCGGCGTGAAGCAGCAATGGTCCGCGCCGCGTCTCGTGGTACACCGGGATATAGAAGTCCTTCAACTGCACCAGGTCGGGTGCAAGCTTGCAGAGCAGCGCGCGTTCCAGCAGGCTCTCGCGCACCAGGTGAAACTCGTAGGTTTCCAGGTAGCGGAGACCGCCGTGAATCAGCTTGCTGGAACCGCGGGACGTCCCCGCGGCAATAGCCTTTTTCTCCAGCAGCAGCACCTTGTGCCCGGCGGCGGCCGCGGCCTGGGCAACGCCTGCGCCGTTGATGCCGGCACCCACGATCACGACATCATAGTTGCCGGTCACGTCGTGGCCCCTGCGTCCCGCGCCGCCGCGAGCAGATGCCCAATGTCGAAACTCGAGATCATCTCGATGCCGCGGGCGTGCAGCTGGAGGGCCCGCCGGTAATCGGTGATGTCGTAACAGATCCAGGTCCACGGGCCCGGCCAGACGGGACCGTCGGCGGGCAGTCGTGTTTCGTTCACCAGCAGGTATTCGGGCTGGGAGGCCTGCGCGGTTTCCCGGGCAGCCGCGTCCCATTCCCTCAACACCCAGCCCACCGGCACGTCTGCTCGCGCGCGACACGCCTGCAGCACGTCGTGGTTGAAGGAAATCACGACGCAGCGGTCGAGTACCGGGCGCAGGATATCGAGCACTGTTCGGGCCACCCTGGCGACCCCGAAATGGGCGATGCTGTGGCGCTTGAGTTCGACGAACGCGGTGACATCGGCCCAGCCGGCGAGGGCCGCGCAGATGTCTTCCAGTGTCGGTACCGCAATCCCGGAGTACCGTGTGCCGAGACGCGTACTTTCATTCACGTCAATCCCACCCAGTTCCGCCGCATCGATATCGAACACCGAGCGGTCCACCGCGGCCGTGCGCTGGAAATTGTCATCGTGCAACAACACCGGGACCGCGTCGCGGGTCAGCTGCACGTCGAACTCGATATACCGGGCACCTGCATCCACGGCCGCCTGCAGGCCCTCGCGGGTATTTTCCGGGTAACGCGCCACGTAGCCGCGGTGCGCAACGAAACGCAGGCTGCTGTCAGAGCCCTGGCTTGCATTCATCGGGAACGTCCGGAGGAGTCTCGGTGCCGATCTTAGCCGGAGTCGGGCAACTGGAAGAAGGTGAGCCACGCACCGTCGGGACTGCGGGTCGTCAGCGCCTGCGCGGTGCCGAAAGGCGGCATCGGCAACGGACCCGGTCCAAACAGGATGGGGGCATCGTGATCCCTGAGCCGAGCGTGGACCAGCTCCACGTGGCTGACCGGAAAACGCAGGCTCTGAATGCCCCGGGCGCCGGGCATTGCGCGTTCGGCCAGGTCCCGGCCGGTAAAGCCCGCAAAGGCCATGAGTTCGACCCGCCCGGCAGCGCGGTCGGCGCCGGGTGGAATCAGGATCACGTAGGCGCGCGGAATCCGGGTGGCATAGTTAACCGGCAGGGCAAAATTCGTGGGCCGGTCCTCCGGGTCGATGAACTCGCCCTCGGCAATGACCTCGAAGCCCAGCACGTCGACGTAAAAAGCGCGCGCGGCCGCGATATCACGCACCATTTGCATCGAGTTGAAAGCCTTGGACAAGGTCCCCGGTGCCGGCGGGTCGGGTAGTTCTGGTGCCAGCCATTCATACACGGCAACGTTCACCCCGTCCGGGCCCCGCATGACGAGATTGAGCAGTGACAGGTCACCGAAGTCGAACTGGTAGGGCTCGTTGTACGCGAGCCAGCCTCGGGCTTCCGCCGCTCGCAGGTTACGAGTGGCATCGGCCGAGCGGGTCATGATCGAGAAAATGCCGCCGGTGTCCCAGGCCTGGGCATTGGCGCGGACCATCGGCTGACTGCCGTCGCCATAGCGCACCAGTCGCACCCAGCCCTGCGGGTAGTCCGTCGGCCTGACGACGACGTAGCTGGCTTGCGTGGTCGTGGCGTCGAGACCGAAATAGCGCAGGCCCTGCGGGTCGACACTGCCACGATCCAGGACTTTCCAGCCGGCGACGTCGCGAAAAAATCCTTCGCTGCGCGCCAGGTCGGAAACGGAAATGACGGCTTCGTGCCAGCCGGCATCGCGGTCAAAACGCAGCGCAGGCGGGTTTTCTTCACCCGCCAATCCGGATGTTGGGATGAGCAGGAAGCAGGCCAGAACCATCGAAAAGCGGCTACAATCAATATGCATAAAAACAATAATTTATAGAATTTAGTTGAACAGAATAATAGAAAAAGCCCGAGGCCTGATTCCGGAATCCATGAAACGCTTGCGTCGCAGCAGACGAAATTTTTAGGGAACCGGTTGCCGCTTCCCGCGGTCAACACTATCGTCCGTCAGGTACAGCCAACTGGCAACCTGGCTTTTGATTACCTTGAGAGGGGAGAAATCCTATGACTGCTAAGACTTCGTTGTCTGGAATGACGCTCGCGGCTGCTGCGGCGGCAATGTTTGCAACGGCCCCGCTGACGGCCACGGCCGGCGCCCACGCGTCTTCCGGCGGTGACGAGGCCAAGGGCAAGTGCGTTGGCGGCAATTCCTGCAAGGGCCAGAGTGCCTGCAACACGGCCACCACGAGTTGTGCCGGCCAGAATGCCTGTAAAGGGCAGGGCTGGATTGTCACTTCGAAAGCGGAGTGCGAAGAAGCCGGCGGTACTTTCGAAGCTTCCTGATTCTTTCGGCAGCCAAAACCGGGCCGGTTCATTGCCGGCCCGGTTTTTGGCCGGGTGTTCATGAGTCAGCAACAAGTCAGCGGTGGCCGGCAGAGCCTGGGTTTCGGCCTTGGCCTGCGCACCACGCATTACGAAGACGTCATCGAGAACCGGCCGCCCGTCGACTGGTTCGAAATCATTTCCGAGAATTACATGGTGGCGGGGGGCAAGCCCCTGCACTTTCTGGATCGCATTCGCGCCGACTACCCGATGGTGATGCACGGCGTGTCGCTGTCCGTGGGCAGCACGGCGCCGCTGGATCGGGATTACCTGCAACGCCTGAAGACGCTGGCCGGGCGGGTACAGCCTGAGTGGATTTCCGACCACCTGTGCTGGACCGGCGTCGCGGGCAAGAACATGCACGACCTGCTGCCGTTGCCGTATACCGAAGAGGCCATCGAACATGTGGCGGAACGGGTGCGCCAGGTGCAGGACTGCCTTGGCCGGCAGATCCTGCTGGAGAACGTGTCCAGCTATGTGACCTGGCGGGGCAGCCAGGTGCACGAATGGGAGTTCCTCACGGCCATTGCGGAGGCGGCCGACTGCCTGTTACTGGTGGACGTGAACAACATCTACGTCAGCAGCCAGAATCACAGTTTCGACCCGCTGGCATACCTGGACGCGCTGCCCGCGCACCGCGTCCGTCAGTTTCACCTGGCCGGGCACAGCCACAACGGTGAGCTGATTATCGACACACACGATCACCCGGTTCCTGACCCGGTCTGGTCGCTCTATGCGGAAGCCGTGTCGCGCTTCGGCGAAGTGGCGACCATGATCGAGCGCGACGCCGACATTCCACCGCTGGCCGAACTCCTGGACGAGTTGGAGGAGGCCCGGCGCATTTCCGGTCAGACCCTGGAGGCCGCTGCGTGAGTCAACTGAACGCAGACCAGCAAGCCTTCCAGTCGCACCTGATGACGGGCGACCCGGAAGTCAGCGCCAGTATCGTCGGGGACGCCAAGGCCGACGCGGCAACACGCCTCGAGGTTTACTACCAGGCTTATCGCCTGCGCCTCGTTGAGATCCTGCAAAACGATTTCACCGGTGTGCATGCGCTGCTGGGCACCGACGCTTTTCGCGACATGGTGCTCAGCTACATTGCCGCCCACCCGTCGGAGCACCCTTCCGTGCGCTGGTTTGGACGCCACCTTGCCGCGTTCCTTGCGCGACCACCCTATGCCGAGCACCCGGAGCTGGCGGAAATGGCGCAGTTCGAATGGGCATGGGCGCACGCGTTCGATGCCACCGACGAGATCACCGTCGGGCCCGACGCGATGGCTGACGTTGCGCCCGAGGCGTGGGCCGGCCTGCGGGTGACGGCGCATCCGAGCCTGCAGCGCCTGGCGCTGAACTACAACGTCCCCGCACTGTTCGAAGCCGCGACCCGGGATGCAGATCCGCCCGCGCTGGTGGGCGAGCCCGACGCGCTGACCTGGATACTCTGGCGTCGTGATCTCATCGTGCACTGGCGTTCGCTCGACGCGGATGAGGCCTGGGCCCTGGACGCGGCCGTGCAGGGCCAGACCTTCGGCGAACTTTGCGCGGGGCTATGCGGCTGGCACGATCCCGATGCGGTGCCCCTGCGCGCCGCGAGCCTGCTGCGCACCTGGCTGGAAGACGGGCTGCTGTCCGGGATCGACACCTGACGGGACCGCCACTCCCTGGCCTCAAAGCGGGTTTGTATCGGTTGTCATCAACGGTTTTCATTGCGGCCCGGTGGGAGCGGCTTTAGCCGCGATAGAGCTGGGTATAACCATCCAAGGGCTGCATCTCTGGCTGGATAGCGGCTAAAGCCGCTCCCACCCGGCCAATAGCGGGTTAGACCCACAATGTTCCTAACGGCATCCACCGGTTGGTGCCCGGGGGTGAAATCAGGCGGGCCACTGTTGGTGTCGGCGGTCGTGTGCCGGAGAATGAGCCGCTGAGACCAAATCCTGGAGCCTCCGTGATTCATCGTCGACGACTCTTGCAGGGCATGGGTGGCATCGCCTTCGCCGCCGCATCACCGCTGTCCCTGTCGGCTACCGGCCTGGACCTGAGCGATCCCCGGGACCGGCTGACGGCACTGGCGAAAATGCGTGGCAGCACCGACGGCAGCCTGACCATTGGCTGGGTCATGGGTGCGCGCTATGCGGTGGTGGACAAGAAGGCGATTCCAATGCTCGGCATCCTGGCCGGTACCTTCAGTCGGTATCAGCGCCTCGACCCGGACACCTTCGAGGCGCGTGCGCTGGAAGTTGCCTACTTCACGGACCTGGACACGGGCAAGTTGCTCGAGACCTGGGAGAACCCGGTGACCGGCAAGGTGGTCGAGGTGCCGCAGACGCGCATGGGACCGTCGCGCATATTGATGCGCGCCGACGGCCTGGAGGTGCCAAACCCGTCCGGAGAAGCGGCCGGCATGGAAATCCGGCACCGGTTCAAGGACCCGATCCAGTTCCAGGGCCGGGTGTGGATCACGGAGGAGATCCGGGTGGAGAGCGAGCCGCGGCAGCCAGGCGGCAAGGCGTTTCGCTACAACGAAATGACGACCTACGAGTCGCGGCTTGCCGATCTCAACGATCCCGAACTGACTGCCGCACCGGTGAACGTGCAGTTCCAGAGCCTGGTGACTTTCCGCCGCTGGATGGGTTTTGGTGACACGCCGGGCCATACCACGGCGCGCGGTTTTGGTGGCCGCGAGACGCGGGTGGAAGATTTGCCGCCTTACTACCTCGAGCTGACCGAGCGCTACCATGCGGACGTATTGAACGACCCCATCGCGGCACTGGGAATCAGCGAAGGCTGAAACGGTCCCAATGAGCGACGCGCGGGCCTTCATCCTCGATGTGCGCAGCCAGGCGCTGCTGGCGCAGGCCATCGCCTCGGCTGCGGCGCTTGGCATTGCCGATGCGCTGGCCGCCGGGCCCATGGCGGTGGCTGAGCTGGCCGATCACTGTGGCGCCAAACCCGATCCGCTCTGCCGCCTGCTGCGAACCCTGGCGGGCCACGGCATTTTTGCAGAGGACGATGACGGAAGATTCGCGCTGACCGACGGAGCGCAACCGCTACGTTCTGACCGGCCCGACAGCCTGTATCCGCTGCTCGCCGGTGAGTTTCCGTCGCTGGTCTGGGCGACCTTCGGCGAACTGGAAGCCGCGATACGCACGGGTGATGTTGCGTTTGAACGGGCGCACGGTGCGCCGTTCTTCGACTACCTGGCAGCCAACCCTCGGGCCAACGCGTCGTTCGACCGGGCCATGGCCCTGGTGGCGGCCACCGAGCATCCGCTGATTGCGGCGAGCTACGACTTTGCGCGCTTCGGCACGGTGGCCGATATCGGCGGCGGGCAGGGCGGCTTGCTCGCCGCGATACTTGGCCGGTATCCCGAGGTGCGCGGCCTGCTGTTCGATCAGCCGCAGGTCATCGATGAGCCGGCCGAACTGCAGGCTGCGGGTTTGCTGGAGCGGTGTGAGTTGGTGGGCGGGGACTTTTTCGCGTCGGTGCCGGCGGGCGCGGACCTCTACTTGCTGAAGCGCATCCTGCACGACTGGGACGACGCGGAGGCGATCGCAATCTTGCGCTCGGTCCGCGCGGCGACAGGTGCCGGGGGCCGGCTCGCGGTCATCGATGCGGTGATGCGGCCAGGCAACGCGCCGGATCCCAACAAGGA
Organism: Chromatiales bacterium; assembly: GCA_020351875.1. Lineage (GTDB taxonomy): Bacteria > Pseudomonadota > Gammaproteobacteria > Steroidobacterales > J054. The sequence continues at coordinate 1,689,627 of CP070671.1, forward strand.
CCTCGATCTCAACATCATGGCCCTCACGGGTGGGCGGGAGCGCACGGAAGCGGAGTTTGTCGCCCTGTTTGCTGCCGCCGGTTTCGCCCTGGACGCGGTTCGGCCGCTACCGCCGCCCGCAACGCTGTCCATCGTCGAAGCACGGCCGCAATGACAGCGCGCTGCCGGGCCAAAGCCCGGTAGAATTACCCGATGCCGGAAATCCGTTACATCAATGGCCAGCCGGGCCAGCGCAGCCTGTTCGCCCAGGTCGTTGGCCTGGTTGTCGGTTTGGGCGTGCTGGTCGTGTCCGTGGTGCTCGGTGCGTTCCTGCTGGCCGCCTTTCTCGGTTTCGTGTTGCTGGTCGCCATCACCCTGTACGCGCGGTTCTGGTGGTTGCGGCGCCGGTTCGAGCAGGCTCAGCGTGATGAGTTCATCGAGGCCGAGTACCGGGTCGTCGACGAATCGGAGCGGCAGAGCCGCGGACCCTGATCGTGCCCGCGACCAGCACGCAGAGCGGGGGAGCCGCTGCCTGGTCTGTCCTGTTACTGGGCACGATGGTGCTGGCGACAACGAGTGTCGTTTACCTGCAAACGAGAACACCGACAACTGTGGTCGTGCTCGGTCCGGCGGAAGCCGCCAAAAATGGCCAGCCAAACCCAGGCTTGTCGGCGGCGGGGCTCGAGCGGGCCCGGGAACTGGTGCGCGTGATCGGTGACCTGCCGATTACCGGGTCGGTCGCCGCGGTGTTTGCGACCCGCTATCGGGTGAGCCAGGAAACGGCAGAGCCCATCGCCCGCCATCTCGACCTGCCGGTGCAGCTGGTGGACTCGGCGAATCACGGACCACTGCTGCGCCGCGTGGCGTCGGAATATCGCGGGCAGTTGCTCGTGGTAGTCACGGATGCCGATGCGATGCCCGGGTTGATCAAGCGCCTGCTTGGCGGCACGGTGATTGGCGACGACGAGCACAATCACCCTGACCGCCTTTATTTGGTGACCATGCCGCGAGTCGGCGCCGGGCGCGCCGTGGCCCTGCGTTACGGCGCTTCTGCCACGGTGGTGGCCGGCTCGTGATCGTGCAGAGAGAGATTGTGGTCGATACGCCGGGGCGCGGTACGACCGATGTGACCCGGGAGATCCAGCGAGTCGTCGCCGAATCGGGCATCACAGCCGGCACGTGCCAGGTGTTCCTGCAGCACACCAGTGCATCGTTAATGCTCTGCGAGAACGCCGACCCCGACGTCAGGCGTGACCTGGACGCGTTCATGGCGCGCCTGGTGCCCGATGGGGACTCGCTGTACCGCCACCAGTCCGAGGGGCCCGACGACATGCCGGCCCACGTGCGCAGCGTGCTGACGCACTCGTCATTGAGCCTGCCGGTCAACGGGGGCGCCTGTGCGCTGGGCACTTGGCAGGGTGTGTACCTTTGGGAGCACCGGACCCGTTCCCACCGCCGCCGCCTGCTGGTAACGGTGCACGGAGAATTGTGAACGGCGTCCTGCAGTGAGTCGGCCGTCAGGCCGATAGGCCTCATGACGAGAGGTGTCAAAGCGCCCCATGGATTCTTTTTACATCGGTCTGTCCGTCGGTCTCAGCCTGACCCTTTGCGTGGTCGTTATCGCGCTGTTGTGCCCGCTATTGATCGCGTTCTTTAACCGCCGCCGGCGCCAGCGGGAAATGGAAGCGATGTTCGAGGCGAGCAGCCGCCAGCTGCGGATGGAGAGCTGGAACCGGCGGCGTGAGCTGTATCTGTCTTTTCGCAACGCTGCCGCCGGGCTGGTGGAAGAACTTGCCGATGGCGGCGGGCGCTGGGCGAGCTTTTACCTCACGCGTGACCTGCTTCGCGACGTCAGCGATCGGGGCACGCCCGATGCGGCCCTGGCCGCGCGGCAGATGTGCTTCACCTGCCAGATGTTGATGAATACCGGCTTTAGTGACGAGCTCTCCGTGAAGTTCGACCAGGCAGTGCGCCGCTATGACGTGGCTTGCCGCGACGACCTCGCCAACCTGGAGCACTCGTCGTGGCCTGGCGGCGAGACCACGCGCCAGGTCTTCGATCCGGAGGCCACGGAAGAGGCCACCGGTTCGTCGCGGCGGCGCTTTTTCAACGTGTTGCGCTGAGCCCGGCGGATGCGCCGGGTAGTCATCATCGCTTTGCTTGCCTTGGGCGCCTTGTTGCTCTGGCGCACGCAACTCCCAGGACTGAAGCTCGGCAATTCCCCGGTCGCCGGCCAGGGTTCTGCCGCCGGGGCTGTGTCAGCCGGAACGGGTGCGGCAGACGAATTGCGCATCGAGATCGTCGAGACCGCGACCGAGGCGGAAGCCCGGCACCAGGCAATCATCGCGCAGTATGGAGACGACCCGGTTGCCCAGGCCTGGGTAGCCGATTGCACGGCCCAGTCAGCCGCAGGGCAGGACGGGGACCAATTCACTGCCAGCTGGGATTACGGGTGCTGGCGATCCTGGGCGGACGAGCAAGAATCCGTTACGCGCTGACGCTCGCAACAGCCAACACCAAACCTCAGTCAACTCGGTTGTTCAGTTCGCGATACACTTTCGCGCCAGCCCCGGTAGCTCAGCTGGATAGAGCGTCCGCCTCCTAAGCGGAAGGTCCCAGGTTCGAATCCTGGTCGGGGCACCAAATAATTCAAAAGCTTACGTCCATCCAGAATTCTATACGCCGCCAATTTGAGGGCCTGTCCACTGCATGTCCACCAATTTCAGTTCGGAAGTCCGCGAACGTCCGCTTTCGGTTGCGGTTTCAATCGATCGACGCAACACATTGGCTAAATCGTTCGGCTGGCGTTTCAAAGTCTAGCGTCTGTCTGGGTCGCTCGTTGAGTTCTCGGGCGACGGCATTCAGCCGGTTCTGGTGCACCTTCGACAGGTCCATGC
>CP070671.1:1692602-1776403 GCA_020351875.1 Chromatiales bacterium
ACGCGATTCGTAAAGGCAAGGCGCTCGTAAATGTCTACGCACGGCGCGATACGGGTATCTGGGCAGCCCTGAACGGGCTGCTGCATTTCTTCCTGGCCAACGTGTTGGCGATGAACTACGAGTACCTGGGCATCTATGTCGAAAACGCGCCGGCGCCGCCATCTGTGCCGGTTCGTGAGGCGCTCTACCTGTGGGGCACAATTCTCGGCTACGTGATTGCGGTGTTGTTCATCGTATTGATGGGGCTGTCGAACGACTGGATGGTGCGCAAGGTCGGCCTGAAGTGGTGGAAGCGGCTCCAGAGAACGAGCTATGCAGTGTTCATTTTCACCAGTGCGCATGCGTTCATGTTCCAGGTTCTCGAGACACGCGCCGCCGTGTGGGTGGTCGTGGTGGCGCTCGTGACGGTGCTGGTCATCACCGGGCAGGGTCTCGGTATCGCCGCCATCAGGAAATTGCGCGACGGGAAGCCGCGGGCCGCGGAACCGGCCAGGGGCTGAACCGGGTCTTTCGTCGGGTTGAGCGATGTCGCCTCAGGAAAAGAACAGAGCCGAATAGAAAAAGGTACTCCAGTTGCACACCAAAGAAACAGGCAAGTGGCGGCACGACCACGTCTTTGACCAGGACCGCAAGCGCGCGGGAGAGAAGCGCACGCTGATCGTGGTCGTGATGACCGCAGTGATGATGGTCATCGAGATCGCGGCCGGTCTTGCCTACGGGTCGATGGCATTGCTGGCGGACGGCCTGCACATGGCCTCTCACACCGCCGCACTGGGTATCGCACTGGTTGCGTACATCGTCTCCCGGCGCCTCGCGGCAGATCACCGCTTTGCTTTCGGGGTCGGCAAGATCAACAGTCTCGCCGGTTTCGCGAGCGCGGTCCTGTTGCTGGGCTTCGCGGTCGCGATGGTCACCGAGAGCGTCGACCGGCTGATCAATCCGCTGGCGATTGCCTTTGACCAGGCCTTAATTGTTGCCGTGGTCGGGCTCATCGTGAACGGGGTCAGTGCGTGGATCCTGATGTCCACGCCCCACGATCACGGGCACGGGCATGCGCACGAGCATCATGATCACAATCTCCGTGCGGCGTACCTGCACGTGCTGGCCGATGCGCTGACATCCGTGCTGGCCATCGTGGCGCTCCTTGCCGGGAAGTATTTCGGCGCCGGGTGGCTCGATCCGATGATGGGCATCGTGGGCGCATGCCTGGTCGCCCGCTGGTCACTCGGGCTGATCCGCGAGTCGTCCCGGGTACTGCTCGACCACCAGGCCGATGAGCACCGTCTGGCCGATGTGCGGGAGTCCATCGAAAGGCCCGCGTCGGACCGCGTCACCGACCTGCACCTGTGGTGCATAGGCCCCGGCATTTACGCCGCTGAAATCGCCGTGGTGAGCGATGACCCGAAGGCACCACGGTATTACAAGAGCCTGATACCACCCGGGCTCAACGTCGTGCATGCGACCGTCGAGGTACAACGGTGCGAATAACTCCGACCGTTATACGGCGCGATGCATCACACTGCAGCACGGTCGACAAGACGGGCATCCGGGCGTATCCAAGTAACTGTACCTATTCAGTTTTTCTGGCGCGCCACTAAACTATCATCTGGGTGAGTCTGATGCCGCTACGCGGCGTCGCAGGAGACAACAATGCAACGAGCCAGCTATATCGCCGCGTGTCTCGCGCTGGCAGCGTTTTCTGCCGGGGTGCAGACTGCCGGCGTGGATTTTTCCGGGACCTGGGTCCTGAACGCTGACAAGGGCCAGAACCTGGGCATGGTCGCTGCCGTGCAGGAGACGATCGTAGTTACACAGACGCAGGATGCGCTGGACGTGGACTTCACCGACGTGTTCCAGGGCAACACCACGACGCGACAGACCAGTTACGACCTCAATGGCAAGCCCGCGACGAACTTTGCCGCGATGGGTGACGAGAGCCGGACCGTATCACGCTGGGACGGCGACAAGCTGGTGACCACGTGGACCAGCGAAGGCGCGATTGCCGGCACCGAGGTGGTGAAGACCGAAACCCGCTGGCTGTCCGACGACGGTAATTCCATGAGCGTCGAGACCGCCCGCGAGGGCCGGCCGTCGATGATCATGGTCTACGACAGGCAGGAATGAAGGCCAGCCTGACCATTGCGGGTCTGGCCGTGCTGGCGACGGCCGCCGGCGGCGTGTACTGGGGTCGGGGCGGCCTCGAATCCGCGGACGACGCAGGCATTGTCACCACCTTCGTGTCGCCTGAGCGGCGTACGATCGCGTCGACCGTGTTGGCCACCGGCATCCTGAGGCTGAAAACCGGCGCGGAAGTCCGGGTTGGCTCGCAGTTGTCGGGCATTGTCGAGGAACTGAATGTCACGGTCGGCTCGCAAATCGAGCGGGGCGACATCATCGCCAGGATCGACTCGCGTGGCCTGGAGGCGCGGCTCGCCCAGGCGGAGGCACAGATCGAGGTGCTGGAACGCGAAGTCAGTCGGGCGGAAGTCGAGCTGGCGCGCGCCCGGCAGCTGGACCAGGACAAGCTGGTGGCCCGCACCGAGGTGGAAGACCGGACGCTGGATCTGATCGATGCGAAAGCGAGGCTGGAGAAAGCCCGGCGCGATGCGGCGGTGGTTGAAACTGATCTTGCTTACGCGGTGATTCGCGCGCCGATTTCGGGCACCGTCGCATCGGTGACGACCCAGGAAGGGGAGACGGTCGCCGCCTCCTTTACGACGCCGACTTTCGTCACAATCATCGACCGCCAGGCACTGGAGCTGGTAGCCATGGTCGACGAAACGGACATCGGCGCCGTGGCGCCGGGCAACGACACGCTGTTCACCGTCGAGGCCTTTCCGGCCGATGAGTTCACGGGCACGGTCAAGCAGGTCGCGCCGAAGGGCACGATCATTTCCGGTGTCGTGAACTATGAGGTGATGATCGATATTGCATCGCCGGTTACGGTGCTGCGCCCGGACATGACCGCCAACGTCTCCATACGCACGGCGGAGCGTGAAACCCTGGTGCTGCCGAGCCGCGCCATACAGCGCGACGGTTTCGAACGCTTTGTCTACGTGCAGTCCGATGGTGAGTTGCGCCGCCGTACCGTGACCGTGGGGACACGGGATGCCGGTTTTACCGAAATCCGCCAGGGGCTCGCAGACGGTGACCGGGTGCTGCTCGAGCCGTTACCGGAGAAGGTGGAGCAACCCAGTTGAGGTCAGCCAGATGATCGAGGCCGAGCACCTGGAAAAAACCTATCAGCGCGGCGATGGCAGGTCCGTCACCGCCCTGCACGACGTGTCGTTCGTGATCGGTGACGGTGAGTTTGTGACCGTGCGCGGGGCCTCGGGTGCCGGCAAGTCCACGCTGATGAACATCATTGGTTGTCTCGACACGCCCACGTCAGGCGTTTACCGCTTGGCGGGCGAAGACGTGTCGCACTATTCCGACCAGCAGCGCTCACGAGTGCGCAATCAGCGTATTGGTTTCATCTTTCAGTCCTTCAACCTATTGCCGCGGACGACTGCGGAAGAGAACGTGGAGCTGCCCGCGCTTTACCGCGGCGAAGCGCCGGACCGCGGCAAGGCCACTGAGCTGCTCGAGCGCGTCGGGCTGAGTGACCGGGCAGACCACTTCGTGTCCGAGCTGTCCGGTGGTGAGCAGCAGCGGGTGGCGATTGCCCGGGCGCTGATGAACGACCCGCCGATGCTGCTGGCCGACGAGCCCACCGGCAACCTGGACTCGGCGGCGGGCAACGCGATCATGGACCTGCTCACCGATTTGCACCGTGAAGGTCGCACCATCGTGCTGGTCACGCACGATGAGGAAGTGGCCGCCTACGCGCAGCGTGAATTGCTGATCCGCGACGGCGTGATAGCCGCCGACCGCGCGCGGTCGCCACTGCGACCGGTGAGCGAGGCCGGCTGAGGGCGGGCCCGGTGAAGACACTGCAAACCCTGGCCCTGGCGCTGCGCACGCTTTGGCGGAACCCGCTGCGGACACTGCTGATGATGCTCGGGGTGGCGATCGGCATCGCGTCGCTCACGACCATGACCTCGGTGGGCGAGGCCACGAAGCAACAGACGTTGCGCGAGTTCAAGAACATGGTGGGCACCTTCGACGTGGTGAACATCTCGCCCGGCGGCGGACGCACGCGGGGCATGCCGTCACTGACCACCGTGGAGCCGACCCTGAAGTTTGCCGACGCGGCCGCCATTGCCGCGGAGCTGGCCGGGGTGCGCCAGGTCGCCGAAGTGCAGAACGCATTCGACATCGACGTGAAGTACCGAGATAACACGACGGCCAGCGCGATGTACGGCATTTCGGCAAACTGGCTGGAGATGCACAGTTACTTCGTGGCGGCCGGCAACCTCATCTCGGCCGACGACATACAGTCTCTTGCGCGTGTGGCGGTGATCGGCCCGGATGTCAGCCGCGAACTGTTCCCGGGCGAAGACCCGCTGGGCAAGCAGATTCGCGTTGGCAACGTGCCGTTCCAGGTCAAGGGCGTGCTGGAGTCCCGCGGCGCCGGCCCCGGGGGCAGCAGCCTGGACAATATCGTGTTCATACCGGTGACCACGGCGTCGAAGCGGCTGTTCAACCGCGACTACCTGACCACGATCACTGTGCAGCTCGACAACCCGGACGAGCCCGACCCGGTGGTTGCCGACATCACCGCGCTGCTGCGCGAGCGCCACGGCATCGTGCCGCCGGGCGAGGATGATTTCACGATCAACAATCCCCGCGCTGCGGCATTGCGTGTATCGAACGTGCGTTCCACGCTGAGCGCGGTGCTGGCCGGCACGGCTGGCATCGCCACGCTGATCGGCGGCACGGTGATCATGGGCCTGATGCTCGTGGCAGTCTCCGAACGCCGGCGTGAAATTGGTGTACGCCGGGCCGTGGGCGCGACGCGCGGTGATGTGCTGTCGCAGTTCCTGATCGAGGCGGCGCTTGTGTCCGCGCTGGGTGGTGTGATCGGTATCGCGATTGGCGTGAGCGCCGCGGTGGTCGTGGCGGTCCAGCGCGCCCTGCCGCCGGTGGTGCTGTGGCAGGCCGTGGGCGGTGCGCTGTTATTGTCCGTTGCCGTCGGCCTGGTCTTTGGCCTGCAGCCAGCCTGGAAGGCCGCCCGGGTAGACCCGATCGACGCGCTGCGTAGCTGAGCGTGGCCGGCACCTACGGTCTGCTTGCCAGGTCTTCGCTCCGGCAGATCTGGCGTTACCCGCTGCGTTCTTTCCTCGTCGTAGCCTGCGCGGCACTGGGTGTCGCCGCCGCCATCACGAGCGTGAACTACGCGTCCGGGGGTCGCCAGCAGGTCCTCGAGCAAATCCGCCGGCTGGGTACCAACATCGTGATCGTGTCGGCAAAGCAGTCGCGCGCAGTCGCCGGCCGGGAGCGCACCGGCACGATCGTGACGACGCTGGTGGACGCCGACTATCGCGCGCTGCGCGAGGAAGTGGTCGGCCCGGTGCCGTCGTCGGCAATCGTATCTGCCAGTCTCAGGCTGAAAGCCGGTTATCTCTCGAAGGTCACGACGGTGGTCGGTGTCGAGCCGGACTATTTCCCGATGAAAGCGTGGACGCTCGCCGACGGGTTGTTCTTCGATACCGATGCGGTGCGCCGTTCGTCGCGCGTGGCCCTGCTCGGCCATACCGTGGCGCGGGATCTCTACGAAGGCGAGTCACCGGTCGGCGAGCGGCTGTTCATCAACCGCGTGCCGTTTGAAGTGATCGGTGTGCTGAGCGAGCGTGGCCCCGGGCTGGACCAGGCGAATGAAGATGCCCGGGTCTTCGTCCCGCTGACGGCAGCGACTCGCAGGTTGCTGAATGTCGACTATTACAACGCGCTGTTGTTCGAGTTACCGGACGTCGGGGATATGCAGGCTGCCGCAGCAGACATCGCGGCACTGATGCGCGTGCGGCATCGAAGTTCGCAATTTCGCCCCGACGACTTCCAGGTTCAGACGCAGCAGGAACTGATCGATACACAGCTCGCGTCCGCAGATCGTCTCGAGTTCCTGGTGGCGTGGATCAGCCTGAGCATCCTGGCGGTGGCCGGTCTCGGCATCCTGGCCATCGCGTGGATCGCGGTGCGTGATCGCACGACGGAGATCGGCACCCGGCGGGCGCTGGGCGCCACCGCGCCGCACGTATTTTTCCAGTTCGCGTTCGAGGCCGGGCTGCTGGCGGGCGTCGGCGTGCTGGTGGGCTTGTTGCTCGGGACATTCGCGAGCCAGAGCATGGCCGAGCGCGTCGACCTGCCCTTCGTATTCGACCGGGACAACGCGTGGCTGGCCGTGGGCGTGGCGCTGGCGCTGAACCTGGTCTTCGCCAGCTGGCCGGCGCTGCGAGCGGCGCGTATTGATCCGATCCGGGCACTCAAACACGAATAGCGCACTGCCGGACTCCACGAGTCGGTCAGCCCGTTGCGCCCATGCGCCAAATACGCTGGGATAAGGGGCCTGCGGTACGGGGGTGGGTGCGATGAATACGAAGAACTGGCTGATCGGGGTGGTCGGCGTGGCCCTGTACCTCACGGCGAATGCCACCGGTGCCCAGGGCCGCCGGATGGAAGGCGACCTGGACGTGATCCCGGTGCGCGACGACATCTACCTGATGGTGATGGAGCCGGCTGGCAACGTCGCGGTCCTGATCGGTGAAGACGGCGCGCTGATGGTAGACGACCAGTTTGCACCGATGACGGAACGCCTGCTGTCTGCGATCGATGAACTGAGCGACCGGCCGTTGCGCTACGTATTGAACACGCACTGGCACGGCGATCACACCGGCAGTAACGTGAACCTGGGCCGCATGGGCTACACGCTCGTGGCCCATGACAACGTGCGGTCACGCATGTCGAGCGTGCAGTACCACATGCTGTTTCGCACGGGCACCCGACCCCACCCACCCGAAGCGCTGCCGGTGATTACCTACGGCGACCGGATGAGCTTTCACCTGAACGGCGAACGGATCGACGTGATTCACCTGCCGGTTGCGCATACCGACGGCGATTCGGCCGTCTACTTCCGCGAGGCTGACGTGCTGCACACGGGCGATGCCTTTATCAACCGTGGTTATCCGCTGATCGATGTGGCGAGCGGCGGCACGATCAAGGGCCAGATCGAAGCGACGAACCGGATGCTGGAACTGATCGGCGACAACACCATCATCATCCCCGGCCACGGTCCGTTGGCCGACAAGCGGCGCATGACGGAGATTCGCGACATGCTGGTCACGGCGCGGCAGAAGGTCGTGGGACTCATCGACCAGGGCCTCGATGTCCGTGCAATCAAGGCCGCAGATCCGCTGGCCGAACTGAACCCGGTCTGGGAAGAAGGTTTTATCAAGAGTCGCGCTTTCGTGAACATCATTTACCAGAGCGAGACGGGTGACTGGTCGGTGCCGACCGAAGACGAGATCAAGCGCTGGGATGAGTAGCGAAGACCATGGCCGCCCTGGTGACTGACACAGTTTGCAGTGCTGACAGGCGGCAACTCGGCCGTTTGTTCTGTTCGCTGCTGCTGGCGGGCGTGGTCAGCGCCGGGGCGCAGGCGGCAAAACGGCCGAACGTGTTGCTGATCATGACGGACAACCAGAGCGCTTCGTTGCTCGGCGCATACGGCAACCCTGTGATTCAAACACCGAACATCGACCGGCTCGCGGCGGAAGGCACGCTGTTCGAGCGCGCCTACGCGACCACCGGCGTGTGCTCGCCGTCGCGGGCGGTACTGCTCACGGGCCTGATCCCGTCGGCGAACGGTGTGCACAACGGCCTGCCCGGCCGTTTTCCGCTGGACCGATACTCGGCCATCGCAGAGTTTCGCAACTGGCCACGAACGCTCGCCGATGCGGGATACCGCACCGGCCTGGTCGGGAAGTATCACCTGGGCACGCACGCGCAGCCGACACTTGGCTTCGACTACTGGGTCACGTTCCGCGGCGGGCACACGGCGAGCTTCACCGACCTACAGATCTTCGACAACGGCAAGCAGTACAACCTCGCCGACGTGAGCGAGCACCTGACGGACTTCTGGACCCGCCGCGCGGTGGATTTCATCCAGAGTCACGACGAAGATGAACCGTTTTTCCTGTGGCTGTCCTATAACGGGCCGTACATCCTGCCGCCGACCGTGAACGAGCCGCCCGTGTCTCGCTTCGCCCCGGTGTACGAAGAGACGGTTCCCCCGATGCCACAGCACCAGGTGCATCCGTACCTGCGCGATTGGGTGAAGGCTGCGGGCCGCGGGAACAACCCGAATATCGTGGGCGGCAGCTATCCGTGGGCGGCCGTCGATGCACTGAACAATCGCCGGGCGATGAGGAACATCGCGGCCGAAACGACGCACGTGGATGCCGGCGTGGGCCGGGTGCTGGAGGTCCTGGAGGCCAATGGGTTCAAGGACGACACCTTGGTGATCTTTCTGTCCGACCAGGGCTCGGCCTACGGCCAGCTGGGCCTGTGGGGCAACAGCTCATGGGGTGAACCGCCGCCGGCCTACAACGCGAACATGCATGTCCCGCTGATTTTCAGGCACCCCGGCGGCGTCGGGGCCGGGCAGCGCGTGGACGCGATGATTGACCAGTTCGACATCTTCCCGACGATGCTCGACTACCTGGGCCTGGATCACCTGGAGATCGCCAATTCACCTGGCGTGAGTTTTGCGCCGATGCTGCGTGGTGATGACATGGCGTGGGATGACGAAGTGTTTTTCGAGTACATCACCACCCGAGTCATCCAGACCCGTCAATGGAAATACACGCGGCGCTTCCTGGACAGCCCGAACGAGCTGTATGACTTGCGGGTCGACCCCGGGGAGACGAACAATCTGGTCGATGACCCGGCGTATGCCGACGTGGTCGACAAACTGGATAAGCGACTCGTCGCGTTCTTTAATGAATACGCGGATCCCGAGTTCGATCCGTGGAACGGCGGCACGGGCAAGGCGCTGCTGTTCTATGGCAAGCGTCGGACCGACCGGTTCCGCGAGGCTTTTCCCGAATTCCGGGATCCCTTTGTCGAGGCACGCCCGGCCTTCACTGACCTGCCCGGTCAGTAATCACCGCCAATCGCTGGAAGTGGCGCCGGGCGGGAGCCTAAATGAAAACTTTCGGAATCGACATCGTTTCGCTATCTTTTAGGCAAGGGGCAGGGGGGTGTCCCTTGATCCGATCGGCCGCCTGCAATTTAATTTGCGTGCGTTAAATGGCGCGGAGTGGCGTGTGGCGTTTCGTGCTGGTTAACCCATGGCGATCGTTAGTTCTGAGACACGAAACGCAAGCTACAGAGGTCAGATTGTGAGTAAGGACGAGGAGTCAAAGCGCGGGCGGCCGCCGCTGGGCCGCACCCGGATGATCACGGTCGGGGTGCGCCTCGAACCCGAAGAGCGGGAGCAGCTCGTGGAGATGGCCGAGTCGGAGGGCGACTCGGTATGCGGGTTCCTGAGAAACCTGGTGCGCCGCGAACTGGCGCAGGCCTGCGCCGCGAAGGGTCCGGTCTGTTCCTGCGGTTTGGCCCACTAACAATCAGCTCATTTCCCGGCATGCGCTAGTTGGGACGACTTTGGGCCTGCGATAGCCTTAATAACTCCCGATCGCGCTCATGTGCGGTTATCGCTTTAGAGTATGCTTATTGCTCCGGGGTAACCCGCATTTGCCTCGGGGGAGTGTCTGGCGATGATTCGCCATGCAAAAAATACAAGAAGGTGGCCGGCCTTGTAGGTGGCCAGCGGCGCACCATGACCAGCTATTCGCCTGCCGAAGCCGTCGAGATCCGCGCTGCGCTAGCCAAGCTGCAGACCAGCGAGGTGTTCGCCCATTCGCAACGGATGTTGCGCTTTCTCGAGTTTGTCGTTGAGGCAGCCCTGGCCGGTCAGGGCGAACGATTGAATCAGACGGCCATCGGCATTGATGTATTCGATCGTGGGGCCGGTTTTGACCCGACCGCGGACTCCGTGGTGCGCGTGGAGGCGGGGCGGCTGCGGTCGAAACTGCTGGAGTACTACGTAACAGACGGCAGGCATGATGCATGGAAGTTCGAAATTCCGAAGGGTCGGTACGCCCCGGAGATTACTTTCGTTGCGTCCCGCGAGGCGGTGGACGATTCTGCCCCGACCAGGCCTGCGCCGTCAGTTCGAACGGACGAGCCACCCGCCATTGTGGTTGTCCCGTTCGACAATCTTGGCGGTGGTGCGGACATCGCAGCCTTCGCCGCAGGACTCACCGAAGACATTATGACTGGACTGTCTGCGTATCGCTGGTGCCCGGTGATTGCAAGGCATTCGTCCTTGAACCTGAAGGACAAAGCGGCCGACCTTGGCGCGATGGCTGAGCAGTTTGGTGTCGGATACATACTGGAAGGCAGTGTCCGCGGGGCCGGAAAAAATCTTCGCATCAACGTGCAGTTCATTCGGGCCGACGGGGATACCCACCTGTGGGCGGAACGATACGACCGGCAACTGGGTGATGTCTTCGCGCTTCAGGATGACGTTACCCGGCGCGTCGTTACCCATGTGGCCATCGAGTTCCGGCAGGCGGAGATCGACCGGGCCCTGAAACAAGACCCTGAATCCCTGGGTTTCTGGGGCTGCGTAAACCGGGCCGCCTGGCATGTGGCGCGGGGCAACCAGGATGACAATCAGCGGGCACAGCACTTTGCAAACCGGGCGCTGGAGTTGAAGCCCCGGTCAGCGGACACGCTGCCGCACCTGGCGATATCTCATCTGCTGGAGCGGACCTACGGCTGGTCCGACGATCCGGAAGCCTCACTGAACCAGGCACTGACGGTGGCGCAGCAGGCGGTGGCCAACGATCCGCGACATTCGGAATCTTTTGCCTGTTTGTCCGCGTGTCTCAAGGAACTCCGCCAGCACCAGGAAAGCGTGGAGACGGCCAAGCAAGCTGTGGCGCTGAATCCTTTCAGTCACCACAGCCGTTTGTGTCTCGGGTCCGCGCTGTTGTTCGCCGGGCAACCTCGGGAGGCCCTGGAGGAATTCCGGCAAGCGATGAAGTTGTCGCCCAGGAGCCTGGACCGGGACGTCATGCTGGCCAACATGGCCCTGGCCCACCTGGTACTGAGAGACTTCGATCAGGCTGTCAGTATGGCGCGACAGGCGGTGCACGCGAAGCCGACAGTGGATCGCAGTTACTATCGTCTGGCGGCCGGACTCGCCTATCGCGACGAGACGGAAGCAGCGGCAAAGGTGCTTGCAGATGCCCGGGCCCTGGGCATGGAGCCTTCGGTTCGGTATCTGTCGATACTCCATCCGTTCCAGGACCCCGCGCACTTCGAGTTCATCCTGGAAGGCCTGCGCAAGGCGGGCTGGACGGAAGCCTAGCCCATCGGTTTGATGTTCTGGTTCAGCCGGAACACGTTGTCCGGATCGTATTTGGTTTTCAGTGACTGCAAGCGGGCATAGTTGCTGCCGTAGGCAGCCGGCACGGCGTTGCCTTCGTCGTGATCCAGGTAATTCATGTAGATGTTGCCCCGCTTGAAGGGTTCCATGTCCTCGCTGAGTTGCCGGGTCCACTGAATGTTGGCCTGGTCTGCCGCCGGGGCATGCCACTGGGACATGACCAGCAGGTTGTAGCCCTCTTCGCGGTGGGGAAAGGCCGTGGCCTCAGCTGGCACTTCGACGGCGGCGCCGTACCAGTGTTCCAGGATGACGACCGTGTCCGGTGAAGGGCAGCGCGCATAGGCGTCCACCATGACGTCGATGAAGGCATCCGAGATATCCGGCAAAAAGAAGGATCTCCAGTAGGCGCGAATGCCGCGCGGGAAACTCCCGTCCAGCATGGTGTTCAGGGCCTCGTAGCTCATGGGGCCGACCGTATCCATCAGCGGGGCACCAAAGTTCTTGATCGATTTGGCCACCGCCGCGCCGTCGGCCAGGGAACCGCAGTGACCGACCACCAGCGCCGCCAGCTTGCTCCGGGAATCGTCCGGTGCAGTGAGAAAGCCCACGTTGAGCGCGGGGCCTGGCGGCAGCGAATCAGTCTGATCCCTGAAGAATCGCAGTACCTCCCTGGCGTCGGCACACGGGTACGCGGTGTGGCCGCCGGTGACCGCCGGCCCGATCGGCTTGAGGCTGTATTCCAAGGACGCTGCGACACCGAAGTTGCCGCCACCGCCACGGATGCCCCAGAACAGCTCGGGATTTTCATCGGCGCTGGCGGTAACGATGCGGCCATCCGCAAGCACCATTTCTGCTGATATCACCGCGTCTACGGCCAGGCCGTGCAGCGGCATCATGTACCCGTAACCGCCACCAAGCGTCAGGCCGGCAATGCCCGTGGTAGAAACCGCTCCGCCCGTCGTGGCCAGACCGTGTTCCTGGGTGGCGGCATTCAGATCCCGCCACGTCATCCCGGTCTGGGCACGGGCGACGCGGGTCCGTGGATCAACCTGGGCGATTTTCATTGGCGACAGGTCGATCATCAGTCCATCGTTCACTGTGGCCCGGCCGGCTACGTTATGGCCACCACCGTGCACCGCAATAGCCAGATCATGTTCCCTGCCGAACAGCACGGCGGCTGCGATGTCCTCCGCCGTTCGGCACTGTGCGATCAGGGCCGGACGCTTGTCCACCATACCGTTGTGGAGTTGCCGGGCCTCGTCGTAACCACCATCTTCAGGCTGAAGCAACTTGCCGGAAAATGTCTGACCGAAGGCAGTCAGTTGTTCTGCGGTTGGAGTTGACATCGAGTCGGCCTCTAGAGGGTTGGTTCTGGTCACCGCTCGACAATGGGCGGCAGTGCATCAAACTTGCGAATGTCGTCGTTGAGATAGGCCCATGGCTGGGTTCTGCCGGCGAAGCATTGGGCGGCCGGTTTGATCCAGCTGGCATCATCCAGGGTGCCGACTGGCAGGATGGTGATTCCAGGGAAGGCGGGACCATACTCCGCCATGTGAGAGCCGCAGGTGACGCAGAAGTTTCTCTGGTTGATCCGTCCGGGCGCCACTTCCGTTTCGAAACTTCGCACTTCGCCTGTTTGACTGAAATCGTCGCTTGGAATCAGGATATAGGTGCCGAAGGCAGTGCCTGTGTACCGTTGGCAATCCAGGCAGTGACAGACCACGGTTGCGATGGGTTCACGTGACGGCCGATACACGTACTGGACTGCGCCACACAGGCAACTGCCTTTGTAGATCTCTGACATGGTGATTGGCTCCTGTGGCAGGCGGCAAAGTTGCCCGGCTTCAGGCAGGCACGTGTGCAACGATGGAAAACACTGTAGAGCTGATCACGATGACACCGATGATCGTGGCGAGTGCCGTATCTATCAATTTGCCGTTCATGCTCTTTCTCCCGTCAAGTTAGTCTGACACGCCGCTTTGGCGTGGCACTGATAGTGGCGGCCCGGCGCCGCGGACGGGAGTAGTTAACGGTATCTAACCTGCTAACTTCTTGTAAATAATAGTTTTTCATTGATTTTTGCAGTCGCGCCGTCTGGCAGGATGGTAGGGCTACCAGGGAATCGTGCGGCCGTTATAGAGAATCACCCGGCCGCCCATTTCCGGCTTGAGTTTCGCGATCATTTCGATCACGAGGGTCGCGCTTTCCTCGGCGCTGATCGATTTGCCGGTATAGCCAGAGTCTTTCAGCATCTGGGTGTCGACGCGGCCCGGCGAGATCATCGTGACGATGATCCCCGTGTCTTCCAGGTCCTTCTGCAAAGTGCCCATCGCGCTGATGTGTGCCGCCTTGCTCATTTTCATGAAGTAGTGGCCGCCGAACATGCTGCCGATGGTCGGCGTGCCCATGCCGCCGCCCAGGCTGACGATCTTTTTCTGCCGGCCAGCCTGCACGTTGCCGAGAAACGCCTCCGACATGCGTAGCGAGCCGATCGTGTTCACGTCCAGCACGCGCTTCAGCTCTTCGTAATCGAAACTACCGAGCGTCTGTTTTTCCAGGTTCCCGTAGATACCGGCATTGTTGAGCAGCACGTCCACCGGCTGCCCGGCATAGGCTTCGGCCACCCGCTGCACGTCTCGATCCAGGGTAACGTCCAGCTCTTCGATCGCGACGCGATCAAACTGGGCCGCCAGCATCTGCAGCTCCGCGGCGGCTTTGGGGCGACGGCAGGTCGCAATCACGTTCCAGCCCAGCGCGGCGTATTGCCGCGCGAACTCCAGGCCCAGGCCCCGGTTGGAACCGGTGATCAGGACCGTCGGCTGGTCCGGGTCGAAGCGGGCAGCCTCGCCTGCGGAAGTAACGCCAGCGCAGCCGCTGACCGACAACAGGCAAAGCAGGACCGAGGTATAAAAGGCACGCATGGCTGCAGCCCCGTCGAGAATCCACTGATAGCCTAACGACCCCGACTGGAAACGGAAACCACCGCCCGCCCGTTGTAGCCGCTGTCCTGCTGCCGGCAGACGCTCCCGGCACCTCGTCGTTTCGGCCTACGGACGGTCGCCAGCCAGGCGTCGATGCGCAGGGCCGGTGTCTATATAGTGGCCCCGATGATCAGGCGAATGTGGATTCTGGTTGCGGCCGCCGCCATACCGGGGCTTTCAGATGCAAGCGGGGCATCAGCGGCCTTCTGTCCGGAGGTTTACCGCAAGGGCCTGCTCCAGGCACCGTTCAACGTGGCGTTCCTGCACATTCAGAAATTCAATGCAGGTAAGGCCGGCAAGGCGGACGGCTTGCTGATGTCGAGCTTTTTCAATGCGGTGAAGACCGCGGATGGCAGGAAGGTCGAGCGGTTCAGTCAGCGCGACCTGGTTGCCAGGATCGCGGACCTGGACGCGGTCAATTTCGAGTCCTTCGACGGCGCGCGCGATATCGAGGTGCTGACCGATCTCGATGGTGTGTCGCGGCAGGTCTGGCCGAACGAATCCGCGCGCGTGCCCGACGGTGTGCTGCCCTTCGAGGCCATCATCTCGCCGCAGGGTTTTCAGTCTACGCCCCGCCCCGGGCGGCTGACCTTGATTAACCTGGACGATCCGGCACGCACCGAGTACGTGGTGGATCAGAGTACTTTCCAGCCGCCGCGCTGCGCGCCGGGCAGCGCAGACAACCAGCCGTGGTTCTACCACGATGGGCGCTTTGTCGACATGGACGGCGACGGACTGCGCGACATCGTGACCGTGCGCTCGAGTTTCATCGTCGCCGGCGGTTTCTGCCCGCCGACCGGCCAGCTGGTCTGGTTCCGTAACCCCGGCGACGCGCTGGCGCCGGGCAGGGAGTGGGATGAAACCGTGCTGGTCGACACGGAGCCGGAACCCGGCGGGCCGGAGGTCAACATGAACGTGCACGACTTCGACGGCGACGGGATTCCGGAGGTGGTCGCGTCGCATTTCTTCAAATACGACGGCATCACGATCTACGGGGCCCCGGCCGGTAAACGCTGGTCCGACGTCGATCCGGTCGCCGGGCCCTATGTGCGGCAGAAAGACATCATGCGCAGCCAGGGCAACCCGTTCGCCGTGGAGATCGTGGACCTGAACCTGGACGGCCGCGTGGACGTGCTGACCAGCAATCACCAGGGCGACCAGTGCTTCGACGTGACGAAGAGCGACATCGGTGGCCGGGTCATCGCGATCGAACAGCCGGCCGACGGCAAGCTGTTCTCCAGCGACTGGCAGGCGCACGTGCTGAAGGACGACATTCTCGCCACGCCTACGTATCCGGAACCCGCGCGGGGTCCGGGCCGGCTCGCGCCGAACCGCGCAGTGGCCTTCTGGCCGGCACGGATACTCCAGGGCAGCACGAAGCCGTGGCTGGTCGTGGGCGGCGACGAAGCATCGAAGGTCTGGATCCTGAAGCCGCGACTGCCCATCGACAGCAACAACTGGGACTATGAGTCGGCGGTGATCTTCGACATCAACGACCACTACGGCCCGAATACCACGCAGACGCTGATGACAGATCCCCAGGGCATCAGCATCTCGACGATCGGCGGGCTGGCGTGGCGTTACGACGAGCCGGGGCCGCTCGGCATGGCGGAGTTCTACCTGCCGGTGTTCGAGGCGCGGGACATTCACGTGCTGAGCTTCCGCCCGGTTGACGCCGGCGCGGCGGTGAAATGCCCGGCCGATGTCTATCCTGCCTGTCCATCGTCGCCGTAGCGCAGCCGCTTGAGACGGACTCGTGCATGGCGCCGGGCATCCGGCGCCCGGCAACGATGCGCCAATGCAGGTCGGTAATGACCTCGGGGGTGTTTACCGCCCGCCGAAGCGGTAGGTCAGGCTGACACCCCAGTTTCGGCTGCGCCTGGGGGTCAGTGGAAAGGCGTTAGTCACTTGGGCCGGAAAATTCTGGAAGTTCGGAAAGTCAGACACCAGCACCGGCGCATCCTCGTCGAGGATATTGTCCACGTAGACGCTTGCGACGATCGAGTCGTTCTCGACGCCCAGCCTGGCGTTCCACAGGTAGGTTTCGCCGATCTTCGCTTCGTTGACTGCCGAGATCCACTGTTCCGATTCATAGACCCAGTCGGTGCGTGCAAACCAGTCCAGCGTGGCGTTGAAGCTGCGGGTATAGGTTGCCGCCGCCGTGACATTGTGCTTCGGCACTCGCGGGGCCTCGTTGCCTGACACGTCGCCGTCGCCGCCGGTCAGCTCCGCATAGGTCAACGATTCGAAATCTTCCAGCTTGGTGTCCTGCAGGCCGTAGGCCAGGGACAGGAACAGGTTTTCCGTCGCGGCCAACTGCAGGTCCATTTCCAGACCGTAGACCCTCGACTCGCCGGCGTTGAACACGATCCGGTTCGGTTCGTCCAGGGATACCCCATTGCACACGGTGGGGATATTGACGTTTTCATTGATCGCCTGGTTCGTCCAGTCGATATAGAACAGCGATGCATTGAGCGCCAACCGGCCATCGAGCCAGCTGGTCTTCGCACCGATCTCGTAGGTCCAGGCCTCTTCTTCATCGAATAAGGCATCACCGTTCTCGATCCCGGCCCGGGTATCTGCGGGGGCTACGTCCACGTCGAAGTAGGCGAAGAAGAACCCACCCGGCTTGGTGCCCTTCGCCGCCAGCCCATATAGCGTGAGGTCGTCGTTCGGGCGGTAGGTGAGCGTGTAACGGGGCGCGAAGCTTTCGAAGTCATCCTGTTCGGAAACGCCCCGGGGTGATTTCCTTTTCGGGGTGTCCACCGCGTAACGGCCCTCGACAGAGGCGGTCAGGAACGGTGTGAGGTCATACTCGACGCTGCCGAACACGGCCTCGTTGGTCACATCGCCGTCGCCCACGGGCGAGGGGCGCGTGGTGTCGTACCCGGGATCTCCTTCGTAGAGCTCGACTGCCCCTGGGCCGATGCGGGGATCGCCGAAGTTGAACCGGCAGATGCCGGTGAAGTCGCGCTGGAACGCGGTTTCCTGGGAATCGTAGTAATACAGGCCCGCGGTTGCGCGGAATCGCTCATCCTGCGGGGAAGACACCCGGAACTCGAAGGACTGGTCCTCGAAGTCGTTTTTCTGGCCACCGGTAAAGACGCCGATGTCTGCCGGGCCCAGGTAGGGACTGCGGTCGAGGTCCCGGTACTGCTCCACTTCCTGCTCGTTCCATGCATAGCGAGCGATGACGCTCCAGTCACCGGGGTCCCAGAAAATCTCGGCCAGGTAACGTCTCGTCTCACTCTCAGCGCCCACGTAGGGTGCAGGGTCGACCGTGGCATAGATGCTCGATGCGCCGGCACCGAAGTCCGCGATGTTCATCTGGTTGATCAGGCCGTCAACCTTCAGTTCCCCGCAGAACCAGCCCGGCGAGTCAGGGGAACTGCCCGGGTCACCAGGCAAAAAGCAGTTGGTCTCACCTTGGAAGAATGTGGCGTAGTGATCGTCGTTGGTTTCGGTGTAGCTCGCCTTGAAGCTGACCGCAAAGTCATCCCGTGGTCGCCACTCGATCTTGCCCGTGACGTTCCAGGTTTCCTCGCCACCCAGATCGGTGAAATTGGGCGTCGTTGCCGAGGCCGGCAACTCGGGCCAGGTGCCGAAGAAGTTGTTCGTTACCCAAGTGCAGCCTTGTCCGTCGTCTGCCCGGTCCTCGCACGGGATCAGCCCATTGCTCCACTCCCCGTCCCAGGTCTCGTAGGTGCCGGACACGAAGAACAGCAGCTTGTCCTGGATGATCGGGCCGCTCAGGAAACCGCCCAGGTTGTAGTCCGCGTCTTCGCCCATCCGGGCGTTGATCTCGCCCTCGAATTCGTTCGTTGGTGCACGGGTGACGAAATTCACCGCGCCGGCAAAGGCCGAGCGGCCGAACTGGGCCGCCTGGGGCCCGCGCAACACCTCGACGCGCTCGAGGTTCTCGATGGGCAGCGTGCTACTGGTGCCGGTGATGAATACACCGTCGACATAGAACGCGACGTTGCTGCTGCCGATGGCTGGCGACCCGCCGAGCAACGGGCTGAACTGGCCGCGGATGTTCGGTGCGTCCAGCTGCCGGCCGATGATGTTGGGACCGAAGTTGAAGTTGGGGGTGAAGGTTGCGACATCGTACGCGTTGTTGATGTTGCGGTCCCGCAGCGCCCGGGCGTCGAAGGCCGCTACCGACAGCGGCACGTCGGCCAGGGCCTCCTCTCGCTTTCTGACCGTGACGACAATTTCCTCGATCGGCTGCGCGGCAAAGGCGATCGGGCAAAGCGCCACGCACCCTGCGCCGAACAGGCCGCACAGCTTGCCCACACGAGCCAAGCGGATTGTCATCACTACCCCCCTAGGTCGAAGCGGCTGCGTCCGCAGTCTTCTGGATCGACCCTGTGCCCATGATCAGATTAGCACGGGAATCCGCCGGCACGCGGATCGCTGTCGGCTCGTTCCTCCAATGGTTGGTGCCCGGGCGCTACTCGAAGTGACTGCGGAACTCGGCCGGTACGTCGTTAACGCCGTAGTCCGCGATCTCCGGGGGGTAGGGGTGCGAGTTGTAAGTCAGCCAGAACACCACGGAGCTGTCGGCGAGGCGCCCGCTGCGGGCATCCTGCACGAGCGCATCCATCGCCTTGCCCGTATAGGTGGTTTCCAGGCCGATACTGGCGAGCTTTTGCGCCATTTCCACTGCTTCGGTCGTGCCGTCGGTTGGAATCGCGTAGCCGTCGCCCAGGAACTCGTCGCGCAGCTCGAAATTTGCAAAGGGTTCGTCGACGATCGGGAAGTTACCGTCCAGCGCGTGCAGTTCCTGGCCGGTTTCGCGAAACAGGCGGTCGTAGGCCGCGGGCAGGCGCGTGGGCATGGGCACCACGCGTACACCGACCACCTGCGTCTGCCAGCCCAGCAGTCGCAGGCCCAGCGCGAGGCCGGCGGCCGTGCCCTGCGTGCCGGCGGCCACGTAAAGATAGTCCGGCGGATCACGGGCCAGCTGCTCGCCGATTTCCAGCGCCGCATTCACGAAGCCGGTGGCGCCGACCCAGGACGATCCGCCCCACCAGATGTCGTAAATCTTAGACCCACCGGTGGGATGGTTAGCCATCACCGCATCACGGGCCGTCACGGTTTCCTGGAAGCCTTTCGCTGCCACCATCTTCGTGCCGAGCAGCGCGTGATAGCGCAGCGTGTCCGCGACCTTCGGCGTGGATGCCTGCGGGGTCATGACCGCATAACAATCGACGCCGACACGGTGCGCGTAGATCGAGGTGGCCAGCGCGTGATTCGAGCCCGCTGCGCCATAGGTCAGCACGGCATCGCAGCCTTTCTGGAGCGCGTCGGCCAGCAGGTGTTCGAGCTTGCGCACCTTGTTGCCGCCATAAGGCTGCGCGCAGACATCGTCGCGCTTGATCCACAGGCGCCGGATACCGAGTTCCGACGCCATGCGGTCCGCATCGTCCAGCGGCGTCGGCAGCTCGGCCAGCTGCAGGTAGGGCAAGGTTGCGAACAGGGCGGGATACCGATCCGTCAGCAACGTCATGGTGCAGCCACGCAATCGGCGATGGGCCCGGTCACGGGGGCGAATGCACCCGCATTGTCGAAACCGAGGCCACCGCCACCGAAGTCCAGCACGGTCAGTTCACGCATCATCCGCCCGGCACGGTCGGCGGCGTCGCGTCGCGGGCCGTCGGGCCGGATCTGTTGCATCGATACAATGTCGCCGCTGACGAAACGGCCATTACCGTCCACGGTCGCGCGCAGAATCGGGGCGTAACCTTTCGGGCCGGAAACGCTGATGCCCCACCAGGTGGCGAAGTTGCCCAGGCTGTAAGCCACCAGGCGCTCGCGGTACAGCTCCATCGCGCGCGGCACGTGCGGGCCGTGCCCGAACACCAGGTCGGCGCCGGCATCCACCATCGCGCGCGCGAACTTCACCACGTTGCCGCGGTTCTCTTCGCGGTAGAACTCCTCGGCGAACGGGATACGTTCCGCGTCGGCGCCTTCACCGCCGCCGTGGAAGGACACGATCACGATGTCGTGGCCGGCCGCGAGACCGGCGACGGCAGCCTCCGCACCCACCGGGTCGAGCATCGGCCACGCACCCTTGAACGGGGCGAAGGCGATCATCGCCACGCGCACGTCGCCGACCTGCCAGCTGGCCAGCGTGTCCGCCCGGCCGGAGTGTAGGACGCCCGCGTCGTCCAGTGCGGCCATCGTGGAATCGCGACCTTCTTCACCAAAGTCGCGGGCGTGGTTGTTCGCGAGGCTCAGCACCGTGAAACCCGCCGCGGCCAGGGTGTCGGCGAAACGCGGCGGCGAGCGGAACAGGTAGCAGGCCGACGGGTTGCGACATTTCTTCGCCGGTTCACCGCCGTCGAGTAGCACCCCTTCCAGGTTACCGAAGGCGATGTCGGCCTGCCGGAGTATCGGTGCCGCGTCGCTCAGCTGGCCCGCGCCGTCGTCGGCGGGCAGCCGGGATTCCGGGAAATCGGTGCCGAGCATGATGTCGCCCACGGCCGCGACGGACAGCCGTTCGCAGGCCAGCGCCTGGGCGCGGCGTTTCGCCAGTTCCATCGGGGTGGGCGCTGCAGGCGGCGCAGGTTCGGCCGGCGCGGGCGCCGGCCTGGGTACCGGTGCGGGAGTCGGTGGCTGGGCCGCACAACCGGCGAGCAACACCAGCGCCAGAACGACGACCGGGGCAGCAAACTTTGCACGAGCCGGCATTAGCCTAGTCCGCCACCCGGATCACCAGCACTTCCACGCGTGCGTCACGCAGTTTTTCGCGCGTGCGGTTCAACTCGGCCAGGTCCTCCACTGGCCCGATGCGCACGCGGTGGAAGTCGCGGTCGTCCACGCTGACTTTCTGGATGCGGGACATCACGCCGAGCAGCGCGAGCCTGGCCTTCATGCGGTCGGCGTCTTCGAAGGTTGAAAATGAGCCGGCCTGCAGCACGTAGGAACCGGGCGCTTCCACTGCCGCCGGGGTGACGTCGGGCCGCGCGTCCAGGTCCTGTTCCGGAATGATGACCTCGAATTTCGGCAGCATCTCGTAGAAGTCGAACTTTGGCCTGTCATCGTCAGGCTGGGCCGATTTTTTCTTCGCGACCTTGGCTCGTGGTGCGGTTTCCGTGTCCGAAATCGACGCTGCCGCCGGGCGGCGATCGTTTACGTAGATCGCCGCGGCCACTGAAAGGCCCACGGCCAGGCCGAACAGCATCCACACCCAGCCGGGCAGCGGCTCGGATTTCTTGCGCCGCCTGGTCTTGCGACGTGTTTTTTTGCGCGCCATCGCGCAGGCTACATGGAAGCAGGCGCCGACACGCCCAGGAGCCCGAGGCCGTTGCGCAGTACCTGGCGCGTGGCCAGGATCAGCAGCACGCGTGCGTCGCGCAGCGCGTCGTCATCGACGATAAAGCGGTGCGCGTTGTAGTACGCGTGCAGGTCGTTGGCCAGGTCCCGCAGGTAGTGCACGATGTGCTGCGGGGCCCGCTGCCGCGCCGCCTGCTCCACCATCTCGGGATAACGGACGAGAGCCTGCATCAGCTTCTGCTCGTGGGCCTCGGTCAACCGGTCCAGTGACACCTTGCCCCGCGAGTCGTCCCAGTCGACCCCCCGGGTTTCCATCTCGCGCATCACGCTGCAGATGCGCGCGTGCGCGTACTGGATGTAGAACACGGGGTTCTCGTTCGTGCGCGACTTGGCGAGTTCGAGATCGAAGTCCAGGTGTTGCTCGTTGGAGCGCGACACGAAAAACAGTCGCGCCGCGTCGTCGCCCACCTCGTCGCGCAGTTCCCGCAGCGTGATGAACTCGCCGGAGCGCGTGGACATCTGCACCTTCTCGTCGCCGCGGTAGAGCACCACGAACTGCACCAGGTCTACCTCGAGGCTTTCCGGCGGCTCGCCGGTGGCTTCCAGCCCTGCCCGTACCCGGGCCACGTAACCGTGGTGGTCGGCGCCAAGTATGTCGACCAGGCGGTCGAAGCCGCGGGCCCGCTTGTCCAGGTGATAGGCAATGTCGGACGCAAAGTACGTGGTGCTGCCGTTGTCGCGCACCACCACCCGGTCTTTCTCGTCGCCCAGCGCGGTGGCGCGGAACCATGTCGCGCCGTCCAGTTCATAGGTGTGCCCCGAGTCGTTTACCCGGCTCAGCGCGCGGTCGACAGCGCCGCCATCCACCAGGCTGCGCTCGGAATACCACTCGTCGTAGGCCACGCCGAATTCCGCGAGGTCGTCGCGAATGTCGCCAAGTATTGCCCGCAGGCCGATCTGCAGCACCGCGGCGAAACCCTCCGGACCCAGCAGTTCGCGTAACGCCGCAATCAGCGCGTCCAGGTGCAGGTCCGCGTCACCGTCCGGCGCGTCCGGAGGTGCGTCGGCGGCCCAGTGGTCGACAAAGGGCAGCAGTTTCTGGCTCTGCGCGTCGACCAGCGCGTCGCCGGCGATTTCCACCAGGTACGCACCGCGATAGCCGGCGCTCGGGAACGGCAGTGTCACCCCGGCCAGCTCCTGCATGCGCAGCCAGAGGCTCAGCGCCAGGATGTCCATCTGCCGCCCGGCATCGTTCACGTAGTACTCGCGATGCACCTGGTGCCCGGTGGCGGCGAGCAGGTTGGCGACGCACGCACCGTAAGCGGCGTGGCGGCCGTGGCCCACGTGCAGCGGACCGGTGGGGTTCGCCGACACGAATTCCACCAGCACCCGTTCGCCGGCGCCGAGCTGCGAACTGCCATAGGCTTCGCCCCGGTCGATGATCTGCGCGAGTTCCTGGTGAAAGGCCTGCGGCGACAGGCGGAAATTGATGAAACCGGGGCCGGCAATGTCCACGCCGGCGAGCAGGCCCGTATTCGGCAGTCGTGCGACGATCTCGTCGGCGATGTCGCGCGGTTTGCGCCGCAGGGGCTTTGCGAGTTGCATCGCGAGATTGCTCGCGTAGTCGCCGTGTTTCGCGTCGCGGGCGCGCTCCACCTCCAGGCGCGGCATCTGGCCTTCCAGCCCGGGCAACTCGGCGGCGGCGGCGGCCAGCAGCTTTTCGATCTCGTGTTTCACGGCCGTGGGCTTGCGCAAACGGCGCATTCTAGCAGGCGGCCGGCCGCGTTCCGCCGGTCAGTAGAGTTCCACCGGGTCCACGTCCAGTGACCAGCGCGCCCGCCGACCCGTCGGCAGGTCTTCCAGCGCCAGGCGCCACGGTTGCAGGAAGGCCTGCAGGGCGGGACGCTGGCGCGCCTGCACCAGCAGCTGCGCGCGAAACCGTCCCTGCCGGCGCTCCATCGGTGCGGGGGCAGGACCCAGCAGAGTGACGCCGCTCACCAGGTAAGGCCCGGCTGCCGTGAGCGCAGCGTCGAGAAACTCGAAAGCGGCTTCGCGCCGGGCGGCTTCCGCGCGCAACAGTGCGAGAAAACCGAATGGCGGCCACCCGGCTTCGCGACGCTCGGCCAATGCGCGTTCGGCGAAGGCCGTGTACCCGTCGCGCACCAGCGTGGTGAGCAGCGGATGTTCCGGGCTGGCGGTCTGGATCAGCACTTCGCCGGCCCGGTCCGCGCGCCCGGCCCGGCCGGCCACCTGCACGAAAGACTGTGCGAGTCGTTCGCTCGCGCGGAAATCCGTGCCGAACAGCCCCTGGTCGGCGTCGATCACGCCCACCAGGGTCAGCGCCGGAAAGTCGTGCCCCTTCGTGAGCATTTGCGTGCCGAGCAACAGGCGTGCCTCGCCGCGGCGAAAGCGTTCCAGCTGCGCGGCGAGTTCGCCGCGGCGGCGCGTGGTGTCCCGGTCGATGCGCAGCAGCGCTTCGTCCGGAAACTGTTCCTGCAAGGCGTGTTGCAGCCGCTCGGTGCCCTGGCCCACCGGGTGCATGGCGTGGGCGCATTCCGGGCAGTGACTCGGCGCGGGGCGCTCTGCACCGCAGTGGTGGCAGACCAGCTTGCTGCGATGCCGGTGCAGCACCATGCGCGCGTCGCAGCGCCGGCACTCGGCCACATAGCCGCACCCGCCGCACAGGAGCACCGGGGCGTAGCCGCGCCGGTTCAGGTAGATCAGGACCTGGCCGTCGGCGTCCAGGTGGCGGCGCACCGCGGCGAGCAGTGGCTGACTGAGGCCGTCCGGCGCCGGGTACCGGCGCAGGTCCACCAGTTTCACAGTGGGCGGTTCGGCGGCGCCCGGACGCTCCGGCAGGTGCAGATGCATGTAGCGGCCGGAGTGCGCGTTTTCCAGGCTTTCCAGCGCGGGGGTTGCGGAGCCGAGTATCACGCTCACATTCAGCTGGCGGGCGCGCCAGACCAGCAGGTCGCGAGCGGAATACCGAAAGCCATCCTGCTGCTTTAAAGACGTGTCGTGTTCTTCGTCGACGATGAACAGGCCCGGCTTGCACAGCGGCGTAAACACGGCCGAACGCGTGCCGATGACCACGCCGGCTTCACCGCGCGCGGCGGCTGTCCATGACCGCAGGCGTTCGCCGTCGGCCAGCCCGGAGTGCAGCACGGCCACCGGGACGCCGAGGCGTTCGCGGAAGCGTTGCACGAGCTGGGGTGTCAGGCCGATTTCCGGCACCAGCACCAGGCTTTGCCGGCCAGCGGCGAGTTGCGCGGCAATCGCGTGCAGGTAGACCTCGGTCTTGCCGCTGCCGGTCACACCTTCCAGCAGGTAGCACCGGTAGCCGGCGTCGGCTTCTATGGCTTGCGCGGCCTCGCACTGCGCCGGGTTCAGTTGCGGCCCTGCCTTGGCCGCCCGCGCATCGGCATCTTGAGTCAGAATCGAACCTTCGCGGGCCGACAGCAGTCCCTTCTCTTGGAGAGATTTCACCGCGTTGCGCCAGTTCGGCGCCGGCGGGTCGAGATCTTCCGGCCCGATGCCGTCGGGCATTCGCCGCGCGGCGTCGAGTATGCGCGCCTGCACCGGCGCGCGCCGCCCGAGTTTTTCCGGGTCGGCCTGTCGGCCCTCCGGCGTGCAGCACCAGCGCAGGCTGGGTGTGGCGAGATCCTGGCCGCGGCGCAGTGCCGCGGGCAAAGCGGTCGCGACGACTTCGCCCAGCGGGTACTGGTAATAGTCGGCGGCCCAGCGCAGCAGCGCGAGCAGGTACGGGTCGAGCAGCGGTTCGGTGTCCAGCACGGCAGTCGCGCGCCGCAGCCGCTCTGCCGGCACGTCGGTGTGATCGCTGACGTCGGCGATCAACCCGATGCGCTTGCCGCGTCCGAACGGCACGCGCACGCGGCAACCGGGCGTTAACGTATGTTCCGCCACTGCCTGCGGTGGCAGGTAGTCGAACAACCGTTTCAGTGGCGTTGCCAGCGCCACGCGCAACACGGTCGGGCTATTCACGGGCGGGGGGCAGCCACCGTGTCGGGCCGCTGACAGTTTTCCACAATTCCTGTGGATATCTCTGTGGATAGCGTGGGGCAATGGGCCCGAATCCCGCATAACAAGGCAATTTGTGACACTTTGGTTAAATTTTGCGCGAAGGCTGATTTGTATTTTGGAAACAGGGGGTTGCGGTTTCTTCTTTTAACAATAAGACCGAATGATCGCTAAGGTACGGGCACGGCACGCCCTTGTGTGAATAAACGGGTGTTTTCATTGCGTGTTCGCGGTCAACCGGCATCGTTTTCACTCGTTATATTGCCCGAAAGCCAAAGGACGGTGGCGCCGGCAACGAGGCCGGGGACCATGGGACTCACGGTATGCTATGAACGGGGTCGACGCGACACTGCCGCACGGCGGTTGCCTTCAGGCCGAAAGGGAGGAGCTGAGCCTGGACAATCGCCGGGCAATGGATCGGTTTCTGGCCGGCGTGGAGGTCGGCGCATTTCGCATGGCCCAGTTCGCCGTGCGTGATGCCGACGACGCGCTGGACATCGTGCAGGACACGATGATCCGGCTGACGCGCAGTTACTCGCAGCGTCCGGAGGGGGAATGGGCGCCGCTGTTCTTTCGTATCCTGAAGAACCGGATTACGGATCACCAGCGTCGCAGCACCGTTCGCAACCGCGTCTTCGCCTGGCTCGGCCGCGGTCGCGAAGAAGACACGGTGCCGGACCCGGTGGCGCAGGCCCCGGGACGTGACAGTGACCGGCCGGAACGACAGTTGGCCACGAGCGATGCGATGCAGGAACTCGAAGCCGCCGTTCAGGCATTGCCGGCACGCCAGCAACAGGCCTTCCTGTTGCGGGCGCTGGAAGAACTCAGCGTGGCCGATACCGCGCAAGCGATGGGCTGCTCGGAGGGCAGCGTGAAGACGCATTACTCGCGCGCGGTGCACAGCCTGCGAGAAGTTTTAGGAGATCATTGGGAATGAACGATCAGCAGGACAACACGGTGACACCGGGCGACGCGGAATTCGCGGCGCGCGTCGGTCAGCGCCTGCGCGACAGCGCCGACAGTCTCGATGCGCAGACCCGTTTGCGGCTGAACCGAGCCCGGCAGAAGGCCCTCGAGGAGTTGTCGCCGCGGCCGCTATGGCAGCGCAGCCCGGCGCTGGCCGGCGCCGCAACAGCAGCCGTCGCGGTAGTCGCCCTGCTGATGTGGCAGCCGATCGAGAACGGTCCCGAGGTCGTCGCACCGCCGGCATTCGACGCACCGGATCTCGAATTGCTGATGACGGACGAAAGCCTCGACATGCTGGAGGACCTGGAGTTCTACACTTGGCTGGCCGCAGAGGACCTGGGCGGCGGTGCGGCGGGCTGATGAAGCTCCGCTGGACGACGCTGGTACTGCTGGCGGTGATGGCTGGCAACGCAGCCGGGCAGGACGAGCTGCCCGACGAAGATTTCCTGGCGTTCCTTGGCGGATTGGCAGCCGATGACGACTGGGAAGTCTTCTTCGACAGCGTCCCGGACGACTTGCCGGCGCCGCCGGTCGTGGCCGACATCGAGCCACTGGAAGCCGAGGAAGAAGATGAGCTGGATTAGGCTGACAACCTTGCTGTTCCTAGGCCTGCTGGCGAGCGCTACGTGGGCCAACGAGGGTGTGGACTGGAATGCGTTGAACTCCGACCAGCAACGGGTGCTGTCGGGTGCACGTGACCGTTGGTCAACACTGGAGCCGGAGCAGCAACGGAACCTTGCGCAGGGCGCCGAACGCTACCTCGGCATGGATGAAGCCCAGCGCGCGGAGGCGCAGGGGCGCTTCCAGCGCTGGCGAAATCTCGAACCGGAACAGCGCGACCAGATTCGCCGCCGGTTCCAGGAATACAAGTCGCTGGCACCCGAACAGCAGGACCAGGTGCGCCGCAACTTCCAGCGTTTCCGCAACCTGCCGCCGGAGGAACGCCAGCGCCTGCGTCGCAACTGGGAACGACTGTCACCGGAACAACGCCAGCGCCTGCGGAGCATGACACCAGAGCAGCGTGAACGCCTGCGCAATATGACCCCGGAACAACGGGAACGGCTAAGAAATATGACTCCCGAACAGCGTGAGCGGCTCCGGAATATGACGCCTGAGCAACGGGAGCGGCTGCGTAATATGACCCCGGAGCAGCGCCAGCAGATGCGCCAGCGCCGGCAGAACCGC
Source organism: Chromatiales bacterium (assembly GCA_020351875.1). Lineage (GTDB taxonomy): Bacteria > Pseudomonadota > Gammaproteobacteria > Steroidobacterales > J054. The sequence continues at coordinate 1,720,389 of CP070671.1, forward strand.
CAGGGCAACGGTCGCGCGCAACCCCAGCCCCGCAACCGCGGTCAGTAATCGCGTCGGGTTTCGGGGTTGTAGTCTCGACGGGTGATGACGCCGGACACAGCTTCTCGAGTCGCTGGTTTAATGTCCGCTTTCGGCCAGATCAGCTAACGGTCACGTTAGCGGATGCAGATTTCCACCAGTTTTCCGCGTCTTGCATTTTCACGCAGCCTCACTAGGCCGGGTCCTTCCGCCTTGACTAGTTACGGTGCTACGGCCCGTCCGTGATGGGCGGGAGCTCCGACTCTGCCAGCACCACGAAGTCCGCCTCGCACACCCCGCGGTCGTTGTGCTCGGTCTTCACCGAGGCTACCTCCGGCGTCAGGGTGTCATTGGGCGCGAACACGATACCAACGGGCGGTTCCCATTCCCCCTCCCATCCCGGCGCGGGCTAATAGCCAGATGCCTATTCTCGAAATTACATCACGTTCGACTTCTTAGAATTTTTCTATGTTGAATTTTCTCGTAGATGACCAGGATCGAAAATCCAGTTGCGCCGAACTGGCTTTAGGTTACACGCGGGTCGACTGGGAAACCGTGTTAGGCTGCCACTGCTATTCGAAGAATTTCTATGCACCCCAAACAGGTTGAACTACTCGCCAGTCGGCTCCGCCGGGACGGCAACGTGCAAGTCCGTGACGGTGCCTTGCGCCATCTGGATGCGGCCCGAGCCAAGCTGGACGAGTTGCGGGAAATACGCCATCGCATGGCCAGCACTTTGTCTCGATGCGTGGATGAGCGAGACGCCGCGGTCGCGGCCCTCAACAAACTAAAAGATGCGCGCAATGAGCAGGCGCGGTCAGTCTATTGCGTGCAGCAGGCTATTATTGATGACCTGCGCAGGGATCTGGAGTTTGCGATCTCGGCGCTGCAGGATGTCAGCGCACAGCTGGAGCATGGCCGCTTTTCACCGAATATCTTCACGCGGGTTGCCACAACGGCACGCAATGCACTTGATCGTCTCTCCGGGCGGCCTTCGTCGCAGAGCGGCCTCCGGTAGCAGATCTAAACGACTACCGTGCCGTAGCCACAGCGTCTGGCGCTAGCTGCCCGAGCTTGATAAACGGTTCTCTAGGCCTTTGGGGACAACACACCGGAGAACAGCTGTTCTAGCCCCTGCCGCTAGCACGGGTTCCTGGCGCCACCCTGATGCCCGCTTTCGGCCAAAACGGACGTCGATAAGATCAAGAAAAATCCGGCGCCCCCGCAAGCTCCTGCTCAATATGCCAAGCTCTGTTCGCCAGCAGCCCTTTGGCCATCAAGAATCAGGCGAATGCCGTTCACTCAACTTCAATTGTGCTGCCCGACTTACCGGGGAAGTCAAGAAACAAGGCTGACGATAGCTTCTGCACGGTAGCAACGGGCTGTTGTCCGGAAGCTGACTCAGCTGTCCGCACTGCACGGCCTTCCCAGAGAACATCTCTCTGCTCTCGGCTGACCAGCTGTACGTCGAGTTGCGTCACGATGACTTCGCCCCCTTCGGATCCGCCAACGTCCGTACTGGCGCCCACACCCATACCGCCGCTGCCGCCGTAGGAACTACCGCCGAACCCGATGGAAAACGGTGAACGGCTAGGTGCCTGAATCTCCACGCTCTTCGTCACGTCGACGATCGCCAGCAGGTCGACCTGCTCACCCTCCACTCTTTCGAAACCAAGCCGATTCAGCTCTGCTGCCACCTGACCCAAGTAGGTGCTGAACTCCAAGCTATCCTCGTTAGCCGTATTCGCCGCCTCCACATTGACAGCCTGGGGCGCGATCGTATCCCCCCGGTGAAAGCGCGTTACTTCCGTGCCGGTTTTCGGACCGGGAGTGGCACACGCGACGGTGACTAGGACCGCCGCAATCGGCAAGGGAGCGCGTTTCATGATGTTCCTCCAGACAGAGACGCGAGATCGGTTCTATTACGCGGCGAATTCAAGATTATGCTACATGATGGCGCCCGGAGGCTCATGGCTACCAACGCGCCTGCAGCAGCCCCCGGCCCCGCCGCCTCACGAGGTTTCAGCTGTTTGGGCAACGACGATCAGAAAGCGGACGTTCGGTCCAGCTTGGCAGTAAGTTTTTGGCGACTTTCTCTAAGAATCCTGGATCTGGCGGTTCGGCCATGGCTTTGAACACTGTTCGTTTGAGGAACCGGCTTCTAGTGTTCGTGGGCCACTCTGGCACCGGCCGGCACCCGGATGTCGTCGATAAGCTCCTGAATTTCAAAGGGTGGCGGCGCTTGCAGACGGCACAGGCTCAAGGCGACGGCAAAGTTGATGACCATACCGAGTACGCCAATGCCTTCCGGTGAAATGCCGAGCAGCCAATGCTCGGCATTGTTGAGGTCTGGCCGAATAAATTTGAAATACACGATGTAGATACTCGTGAACGATAGTCCGGCGCACATGCCGGCAACCGCGCCGAGCGTGTTCATGCGCCGGGAAAAGATTCCCATGAAGATGGCCGGAAACAGTGAGGCCGCGGCGAGACCAAACGCGAAAGCCACGACCTGAGCGACGAAGCCCGGCGGATTGATCCCGAGGTAACCCGCTACACAGATTGCTGTCGCGGCAGACAGCCGAGCATAAAGTAACTCTTGTTTTTCGCTGATGCCGGGCAGAAAGGTTTTTTTCAGCAGGTCATGACTGATCGACGTCGAAATCACCAGCAGCAGCCCGGCCGCTGTGGACAAAGCGGCGGCCAGTCCGCCAGCGGCCACCAGCGCAATTACCCAACCAGGCAGATTCGCGATTTCCGGGTTCGCCAGCACCATGATGTCCCGATCCACATACACTTCATTGCGGACCTTGGTTGGCGCGCTGCTGACAAGGCGCTCGCCGCTGTCTCCCTGGCCGGTATTGAAGGCCGGGCGGCCCTCGAAAGGAGCGCCGGGTCCGTACTGAATCGCACCGTCCCGGTTCTTGTCCAGCCAGCCGATCAGTCCAATGTCTTCCCAGTTCCGGAACCAGCCGGGCGCGTCCTGGTAGCGGGTCTCGTGAATGGTCTCAACGAAATTGAGCCGCGCGAAGGCGCCCACCGCCGGGGCGGTGGTGTAGAGCAAGGCGATGAATACTAGTGCGTAACCCGCCGAGACGCGTGCGTCGGAAACCTTGGGGACAGTGAAAAACCGCACTATGACGTGCGGCAGACCGGCGGTACCAACCATCAGCGCCAGGGTAATCGCAAAGACATCGATGGTGGATTTGCTGCCGGAGGTGTAGGGGCCAAATCCCAGTTCCTGCAAGGTGAAATCCAGTTTCTCCAGCACAGCCATGCCTGATCCGTCGACGGTCTCCGAACCGAGGCCAAGCTGCGGCACAGGGACACCGGTCACCAGGAAGGAAATGAAAATGGCCGGCACCAGGTAGGCGAAGATCAGCACGCAATACTGGGCGACCTGGGTATAAGTAATCCCCTTCATACCGCCAAGCACCGCGTAGATGAAAACCACCGCCATCCCGATCAGGACGCCAAGATTGATGTCGACTTCCAGGAAGCGCGAAAACACGATACCGACGCCACGCATCTGTCCCGCCACATAGGTAAAGGACACGAAGATCAGGCAGGTGACGGCCACGACCCTGGCAACTCGCGAGTAGTATCGCTCGCCGATGAAATCGGGCACGGTAAATTGGCCGAACTTGCGCAGGTAGGGCGCAAGCAACAGGGCCAGAAGTACGTATCCGCCGGTCCAGCCCATGAGATAGACTGACCCGTCGTAGCCCAGGAACGCGATGATGCCGGCCATGGATATGAACGAAGCAGCGCTCATCCAGTCGGCAGCCGTCGCCATGCCATTGGCGATCGGATGCACCCCTCCGCCGGCGACATAGAAATCCTTTGTCGAGGCCGCGCGTGACCAGATCGCAATGGCAATGTAGATCCCGAAGGTCAGGCCGACGAAGAGATAGGTCAGCGTCTGGGTCGTCATTCGGGCGGCGGCTCGCGGTCGTCGACGCCAAACTTCCGATCGATCCGGCTGGCGAGAATCACATAGATGAAAATGATCGCGACGAAGACGTAGATAGCCCCCTGCTGGGCCCACCAGAAGCCGAGCTTGAAGCCGAAAAACGGGATGCGGTTCAGAGGTTCGACCAGCAGAATCCCGAAGCCGAATGACACCACGAACCAGAGCAACAGCAGGCCGATGACAAGACGCAGGTTTGCGCGCCAGTAGCGGTGCACGGTCGCTTCGCTCAGCACCTCCTGGCTGTGTTCGCCGGGTCGCGGGAGGTTATCCCCTTTGTGTTGATAAACCTCGCGCTCCATGGGTTATTTGTACCCCTCGCCGCCGCTACAGTGACTTGATCGCCTGGATCAATTCCGACACCGCGGCCTGGCCGTCGCCGTACAGCATGCGCGTGTTGTCCAGGAAGAACAGCGCGTTCTGGATGCCGGAGAAACCTGCACCCTGCCCGCGCTTGATCACGATGCAGTTCTTGGCCTTGTCCGCATTCAGGATCGGCATGCCGTAAATCGGGCTGGTGCTGTCGGTGCGCGCCACCGGGTTCACGACGTCGTTCGCGCCGATTACGAGCGCGACGTCGGCCGTGTCGAACTCCGGGTTGATTTCGTCTTGGTCGTAGATGATGTCGTACGGAACGCCCGCCTCGGCCAGCAGCACGTTCATGTGGCCCGGCATGCGCCCGGCCACCGGGTGGATTGCGAACTTCACCGTCACGCCGCGGTCCTGCAACAGCTGCGTGAGTTCCCACACCTTGTGCTGGGCCTGGGCGACCGCCATGCCGTAGCCGGGTACGATCAGTACTTTCTCCGCGAAGGCCATCATGATGCCGACGTCATTCGCGTCGATGGCTTTCATTGCCCCGGTCACTTCCTGGCTGCCACCGGAAGAATCGCCAAAGCCGCTGAATAGCACGTTCGCCAGCGACCGGTTCATGGCCTTGGCCATCAGCTGCGTGAGCAGCGTGCCGGCTGAGCCCACGACGGTGCCGGCAATGATCATCGCGGCGTTGTCGAGCACGAAGCCTTCGAAGGCGACAGCGAGCCCCGTTAATGCGTTGTATAACGAAATCACCACTGGCATGTCCGCCCCGCCAATCGGCAGCGTCATTGTGATGCCGAGCACCAGCGCCAGCGCGAACATCAGCGTAATCGAGTCCGTAGAACCATTGGCCGCGATCTGCATCACGCCCAGTACCGCAGCAGCGGCGAGGATCGCGATGTTCACAATGTTCTGGCCCTTGAAGCGCACGTCCTTGCGCAGCAGCCCCTGCAGTTTCGCAAACGCCACCATGCTGCCGGAGAAGGACACCGAGCCGATCAGTCCACCGAGTACCGCCAGGGTGGAAACCACCGGGCCGAGTTCGCGCCCGCTCAACAGCTCCACGGCCGAGATGGCCGCGGCGGCGCCGCCGCCCATGCCGTTGTACAGTGCGATCATCTGCGGCATGTCGGTCATCGCCACGCGCTTGCCGGTCCACCAGGCCAGCACGCCGCCGACGAAAATCGCCGCAGTCATCAGCGCGTAGTTGTGCATGTCCGGATACAGGAAGGTGATTGCGGTCGCGACCACCATGCCCAGCCCGGCCCACTTGATGCCGCTGGCCGCGGTCACCGGGGAGCTCATGCGCTTCAGCCCCATGATGAACAGGAAGGCCGCGACGTAGTAGCTGATCTCGATTAGCAGGCTGGTGGAGAAAAGTCCGGTCACGACTTCTTCTCCCCGCTGGTCTTGAACATCTCGAGCATGCGCTCGGTGACCACGTAGCCGCCGACGGCGTTACCCGCGCCGAGCAGCACGCCCAGGAAGCCGATGATGTAGCCGGCGGTCGTATCGGCGTGTCCCAGCGCGACCATTGCGCCGACGACCACGATGCCGTGCACGAAGTTCGAACCGGACATCAGCGGGGTGTGCAGGATGGCCGGGACCTTCGCAATGACTTCGTAGCCGGTAAAGGCGGCGAGCATGAAGATGTATAACGCCGCGAATCCGCTGAGCTCGATCATGACTGGCCTCCTTCCAGGGCGACGCGGGTGGACTCGTGCTGCACCTCGCCGTCGCGGGTCAGCACCGTACCGGCAAACACCTCGTCCTCCCAGTCGATCTGCAACTCGCCCTCTTTCAGCGCGGGCTCCAGCAGGTTGTAGAGATTACGGGCGTACATTTCGCTCGCATGGCGGGCCACGGTGGCCGGCAGGTCCACCGGGCCGATAATCGTCACGCCGCCGTGCTGCACGGTCTCGCCGGCTTCGGTCAGTTCGCAGTTGCCGCCGCTCTCGGCGCCGAGGTCCACGATCACCGCACCGGGTTGCATGCGCTCCACGGTGGCGCGATTGATGATTTTTGGTGCCGGTTTGCCGGGCACGGCCGCGGTGGTAATCACCAGGTCGGCCTTCACGATATGCTCTTCCAGTGCGGTTTGCTGCTGTTCGCGTTCTTCAGGGGTCAGCTCGCGCGCGTAGCCACCCTCACCTTCAGCCGACACACCGGTGTCGACGAATTTCGCGCCGAGGGATTCCACCTGTTCTTTCGTCGCACTGCGCACGTCGAAGCCTTCAACCACCGCACCGAGCCGGCGGGCGGTGGCAATGGCCTGCAACCCGGCGACGCCCGCGCCGATGATCAGCGCCTGCGCGGGACGAATGGTGCCGGCGGCCGTGGTCAGCATCGGCATGAACTTGTCCAGCGCGGCGGCACCTTGCAACACTGCTTTGTAGCCGGCTACCGCCGCTTGCGATGACAGCGCGTCCATCGACTGCGCGCGCGAGATACGCGGCACGAGTTCCATCGCGAGGCTGGTCACATCCTTGTCACACAGCGCGCGGATCATCTCGGCCTGGCGATGGGGCTGCATGAAACCGACCACCGTGGCACCGAACTTCAGGCGCGCGACCTCGTTGATGGTCAGCGGCTGCACTTTCAGGAGCACGTCTGCATGCTCGAGCACGCTGGCTGCATCAGGCACCAGTTCCGCGCCCTCGAAAGCGGCGTCCGGGATGCGGGCCGCTACCCCGGCACCGGCCTGCACGAGCACGCGGGCGTCGGCCGCCAGGAGCTTGCGCAGCACCTCGGGCACGAGCGCGACACGTCTTTCTCCGGGCGCAGTCTCGGTCACCACGCCAATGGTCAGTCCCATGGTATGTCCTCGGTCTGGATCGACTGTCTGGATAGATTCTTTGGCTTGATCTGGTGGTTGCGGGAGCCCGGATGTGCGTCCGGGGTCGGCCGGCAGGGCGAATGATGACACAGACCTCCGGTCTGCGGATGGCAGAACGGGCAGGGCCTCGGGTCCTGGCGCCGGACCATTGGCACTGTGGGCAAATGTGTTGATTTATTCACCCCAGTCTGGGAGATTCGGAAGCATCTGACACTGGCCAAGACCATGGAGACCGACCCAGAGCGACATGACCTCTCCCAGCAGGTGCTCCGCACGGACGTGGCGGGCATGCCGCTGGAGTGGATCGACTACCGTGAGGCGGTGCGCCTGTACCACACGGAGCAGGTGGCCTACACGTGCGGCACCCCGCTGTACCAGATCTTCGGCGGCACGAATGCGCTGTCGGGCCTGCGCAGCACGGTCGAGGTCAATTCCATCGTCGCGACCATTGGCCGCACCCACGGCATCGCTGAACTGCGCGAGCGCTACACGCCGCCGCTGAACAACAAGACGCTGTTCCGCCGCGACGGCTACCTGTGCCTTTATTGCGGCCAGCACTTCATGATCCGGGACCTGACCCGGGATCACATCCGCCCGCTCAGCCAGGGCGGCGGCGACCTGTGGCAGAACGTGGTCAGCGCGTGCCGGCGGTGCAACAACCACAAGGGCGGCCGCACGCCCGAGCAGGCTGGCATGCAGCTGCTCGCGGTGCCGTTCACGCCTACCTACGCCGAGTACATCTACCTGAAGGGCCGCCGCGTGCTGGCCGACCAGATGGAGTTCCTGCTGGCGCACATTCCGCGTTCCAGCCCGCTGCACCAGCGCCTGGCCAGCAGCCTGCGCGCCGGCGCCGATCCGCACTGAGTTCGGGCGACTGCCCGAAAAAAGTTCCCGGGGCTTAACCCCGTTCGGCCCCCGTCGGCGTTCATACCTCCGAGACCACACGGAGGAACGTATCCATGAACGACCCTATCTACCGCCGCGGGCTGGCGCCCGCAGTATTCATCTGCCTCGCGCTGGCCATTGGCGCCTGCACCGTCCGGGAAGACCCGCCCGAGGCCGCCGGCACCGGCGGCACACCGCCCACGCCGGGCCCTAAAGACATCACGCAGCAGGAAATACCGCCGGTCAGCGCCGTGCCCGAGGAAGTGAAGAACTCACCGGCCACGGTGGAAGCTGACGCGATCGCCGGGCGCCATCGCGCCGACCAGGCGCGGCCGGCGATGAAAATGCACATGGAAATGGCACCCGGTGTCGCGTCGGCCTACGGCGTGCCGGAACCGTGGCGCATTGCACGCGAGCCACTGGACCGGGAGAACTATGCGCACCTCGACCCGAACCCCGTTCGGCTGGTCAGCGCCGACCCGGTCTCCACGTTCAGCATCGACGTGGACACCGGTGGGTATGCGAACGTGCGCCGCATGCTGAACGAAGGCCGCCTGCCACCGGAGGATGCAGTGCGGATCGAAGAGCTGATCAACTACTTCGACTACGCGTACCCGGTGCCGGCAGACTCGCGCCGGCCTTTCTCCATCACCACCGAGCTCGCGGCCGCGCCGTGGAACGCCGACCGGCTGCTGCTGCAGATCGGCATCAAGGGCTACGAGGTGCCTGCGGAGCAGCGGCCGCCGGCCAACCTGGTGTTCCTGATCGATGTGTCGGGCTCGATGAACGATCCGCGCAAGCTGCCGTTGCTGAAGCAGTCGATGAAGCTGCTGGCACGCCAGCTCACCGCGGACGACTGCGTGTCCATGGTGGTGTACGCCGGAGCGGCCGGCGTCGTGCTGGAACCGACGCCGGGTGACGAGCAGGCGAAGATCCTGGCTGCGCTGGACCGGCTGCAGGCTGGTGGTTCGACGAACGGGGCCGGCGGCATCCGCGCCGCCTACCAGCTCGCCCGCCAGGCCTACCTTGTTGACGGCATCAACCGCATCCTGCTGGCCACCGACGGCGACCTCAACGTCGGGACGGTGGACTTCGACAGCCTGATCGACCTGGTGGAGCGCGAGCGCGAAGGTGGCGTGTCGCTGACCACACTCGGCTTCGGCACCGGCAACTACAACGATCACCTGACGGAGCAGCTGGCCGATGCGGGCAACGGCAACTACGCCTACATCGACAACCTGAACGAAGGTCGCAAGGTGCTGGTGGACCAGGTCGGCTCGACCCTGCAGACCATCGCGAAGGACGTGAAGATCCAGGTGGAGTTCAACCCGGCGGTCGTCGCCGAGTACCGGCTGATCGGTTACGAGAACCGCATGCTGCGCCGGGAAGACTTCAATAACGACAAGATCGATGCCGGGGAGATCGGCGCGGGGCATACCGTCACTGCGCTGTACGAGCTGACGCTGGTGGACAGCCCCGCGCGGCTGATGGATCCGCTGCGCTATGGCAGCGAAGACCGTCGCGCGCAGTCGGCGGCCGGCGAGGCGGCCTTTGTGCGCCTGCGTTACAAGGCACCGGACGGCGACGTGAGCCAGCTGATCGAGCAACCGGTCCGCACCCGTAATGTGGACGCGAATCCGTCGGCCGAGTTGCGCTTTGCCGCCGCCGTCGCGGCCTTCGGCCAGCTGCTGCGCGGGGGTGACTACCTGGGTGACTACCAGTACACCGACGTGCTGGCCCTGGCCGGGCAGTCGAAGGGCGCGGATCCGCACGGCTACCGCGGTGAATTCGTCGGCCTGGTGCGGCTGGCCGATTCGCTGGCGACGGTGAATGCACCGGACCGCCAGGCTCGCCGCTGATCCTGCAACTTCCCCGCCGTGGCCGGCTGGCCTATGCTGCCGGCCATGGCGGGGGCACCCGACGACAGCGAACTGATGTTGCGCTACCAGCGTGGTGACACCACTGCGTTTCAGACGCTCTACGAGCGCCACAAGGGGCCGCTGTATCGTTACTGCCTGCGCCAGGTCGGCGACGCGCAGACCGCGTCGGACCTGTTCCAGGAAACGTGGACTAAAATCATCGGCGCGCGCCGCCGCTACCAGCCCACGGCGAAGTTCACCACTTATATGTACAAGGTCGCGCACAACTGCACGGTAGACCACCTGCGCAAGCTGGGCCGCAATCCCACGGCCAACCCCGGTCGGCGTGTAGATGCCGGGCTGGCGCCCGAGCCGGTGGATACCGAGAGCGCGACATCAGCCGTGCAGCTGCAGCAACGGTTCGCTCGGGCGCTGGCAGAGTTGCCGGAAGAACAGCGCAGCGCGTTCCTCCTGCGCGAGGAGGGTGGGCTGAGCCTCGCCGAAATTGCCCGGACCACCGGCGTGCCGGAAGAAACCGCGAAGAGCCGCCTGCGCTACGCGGTCAAGAAACTGCGTGCGGTTCTCGGCGATGCGGAGCCGGGCCAATGAATGACCAGCGTGACGAACGCGAATTCGACGCCTACCTGTCGGGTGAGTCGCCGGTATCCCGGCAATACGCCGAGCTTGGCGCAGCCGAGCCACCGCCGGAACTCGATGCGCGTATCCTGGCCGCCGCCGAAGCCGAAGTGAACGTCGTGCCGCTGCGCCGGCCCTGGCAACGCTGGGCCACCGCGGTGGGTGTTGCGGCCACCGTCATGCTGGCGTTCACCCTGGTCATGCAGATTGCGATCGAGCCCTTCTGGCAGGGCGACGTCAGCGCGCCGCCGGCGTCGGTCGTGCTGATGGAGAAGGCCGAGTTGCAGCAGCCCGCGACGCTCGAAAAAAAGGAGTCACCCGCGGCAACCAGTCCCCAGGGCCGCTTCGATACACCGGCCGCACCGCCGGGACGAGTGGCCGCCGATGCGGCGCGCGAGCAGCTGCTTGACGATCTCGCGCCGGCGGAGGCACAGCCTGGTCTGGCCGACATGGATGTGCAGGTACCCGTCGCGTCGTCATTGAAAGCGCCCGAACCAGAGGCCTTAGCCGGCGCGGCGATGAAAGTCGGCGAATCCGTGCTGATCACCGAAGCGCGCCTGGCCGACGCGGTGGCCGTCATTCGCGCCGCGCGCACGACAGAAGCCGACCGCGTGGAGCGGCAACAAGGTGCTGCCCGCGCGCGGGCCAGGACTGCCGATGAGGGCGGCATGGCGAGCGACGCGTTACCCGACGGCGACCCGCAGGCGCAGCTTGATGAGATACTGCGTCTGTACGACGCCGGCGATCACATCGGCGCGGCCACCCGGCTGAGCGAGTTTCGCACGACGCATCCGGAGCATCCGGTCAGCCTGCGCCTGGCCGACACGCTAGAATGACAGGCGATGCAGACCTACCTGATCGACGCCAGCATTTACGTGTTCCGCGCGTGGTTCACGATTCCGGACGACATGCTCGATGCCGAGCAGCAGCCGGTGAACGCGGTGTACGGCTTCACGCGTTTCCTCGGCGACTTCCTGGAGCGGGTAGATCCCGACCATGTGGCCGCGGCCTTCGACGTGAGCCTCACCAGTTCCTTCCGCAACGACCTGTATCCCGATTACAAGGCCAACCGCGAACCGGCGCCGCCGGAACTGAAGCGGCAGTTCCAGATGTGCCGGGAAATTACCGCGGCGCTAGGCGTGCGCAGCTGCGCCGACACGCGTTACGAGGCCGACGACCTGATCGGTACGCTGGCCGCGGGTAATCGCCGTGACGGCCAGCGTGTGACGATCGTCAGCCGCGACAAGGACATGCTGCAGCTGCTGCAAGACGGCGATGCAATGTGGGACCTGACCGGCGGCAAGCGGGTGCGCCACGACCAGGTCGGCGATGCGCTCGGCGTGCGTGCGGAGCAGGTGATCGACTATCTCGGGCTCGCCGGTGACAGCGTGGACAATATTCCCGGCGTGCCGGGTGTGGGGCCGAAAACCGCGTCGCGTCTGCTCGAGCACTTCGACTCACTGGAGCACCTGTACGCCGACCTGGAGCGCGTGGCCGAACTGCCGCTGCGTGGCGCCGCAAAGCTTGGTGCGAAGCTGACTCAGCACCGTGAGCAGGCGGAACTCAGCCGCGAACTCGCCCGCATACACTGCGACGTGCCGATGCCGATGGACAAGGCCAGCGTGGCCCGCGGCGCGCCGGAAATCGACACGCTGAACGCGCTGTACGACGCAGCCGGGTTCGGTGAGGGCCTGCGCCGCCAGGCGCAACGCATCGCCGAGCGCTACCAGCGATGATCCCGGCTGCCGTTGCGGCAGCCCTGGCGCCCGTGACGGGAGAGCTGGCGGCGAGCACCGGTGCAGGCGGCGGCAGCATCAACGACAGTTACGTGATCACCGGGACAGGCGGGCGCCGCTGGTTCCTGAAACTCAATGACGCAGGGCAGGCCGACATGTTCGCGGCCGAGGCTGCCGGTCTGGAGGAAATGGCGGCGGCCGACGCGGTTCGTGTGCCCCACGCCCTGGCCCATGGCACGGCCGGCCATCACGCGTACCTGTTGCTGGAATGCCTGGACCTCGGCCGGGGTGGTGCGGCGGCAGCGGCGCAACTCGGCCGGCAGCTGGCAGCCCAGCACCGGGTCGTGAGGGAGCAGTTCGGCTGGCGTCGCGACAACACCATTGGCAGCACCCCGCAGCCCAATGGCTGGTGCGAAGACTGGGTGGAATTCTGGCGCGAGCGCCGCCTGGGTTTTCAGCTCGATCTCGCCCGCGACAACGGCTACGACCGCGGTTTGCTCGCGCGCGGCCGGGAGCTGCTGGCCCGCCTGCCGGAACTGTTGGCGGGACACAGACCCGAGCCGTCATTGCTGCACGGCGACCTGTGGGCCGGCAACTGGGGCGTGTTGACCACGGGTGAACCGGTGATCTTCGATCCGGCGGTTTACTTCGGCGATCGCGAAGCCGATCTCGCGATGACGCGACTGTTCGGCGGCTTTCCGCCGGACTTCTACACAGCCTACGACGCGGCGTGGTCGTTACCGCCCGGGCACGAGCAGCGTGTTGCGCTTTACAACCTGTATCACGTGTTGAACCATCTGAACCTGTTCGGGCAGTCCTACGCCGCGCAGGCACAGGGCCTGATGGATCGTCTGCTGGCCAGCGGCGCCTAGCCGCGGCCGATGGGGGCCACGATGGAACAGTTACCCGCGGCGCCAGCGGTGCCGGTGCAGAGCCCGGCGCTGGAGACGATGAGTTTCACCGGCAAGTCGGGTGAATACTTCCGCATCTGGATCGTCAACCTGTGCCTGACGGTGATTACGCTGGGCATTTACTCGCCGTGGGCGAAAGTCCGGCGCAACAAGTACCTGTATCGCCACTCGCATCTCGCCGGTGCGAGCTTCGACTACCACGCCGACCCGGTGGCGATCCTGAAAGGCCGCCTGATCGCGGTCAGCATGCTCGGGCTGTACCTCGTGACGTCCACGGTGTTGCCGGCCGTGAGCCTGCTGATCGGCCTGGTTATCGTGCTTGCGGTGCCGTGGCTGCTGGTGCGCTCGCGGATGTTCGCGATGCGCAATACGTCGTACCGCAACGTGCGCTTCCGCTTCAAGCCGATCTACAGGGAAGCCTATAAGGTCATCATCGGGCAGATGTTGCTGGTGATCATCACTTTCGGCCTGTTTTACCCGCGGTTCCGTTACGCGCGCTCGCGATTGATCGTGGACAACACCGCCTACGGCACGCTCGACCTGAAGCTCGGCGACCAGGTCGACGCGTCGGAATTCTACGGGATCTACCTGGCGGCGGGTTTGCTGTTCCTCGCGGTTTTTTTGCTGGCGGGCGTCCCGTTGATGACCCTGGGCAGCGGCGGTGCAGATCCGGACACTGGCGTGGACAGTTCCTTCGTGTGGCGCGCCTTCGTCCCGACCGCGGTGCTCGTGGTGCTCTACCTGCTGACCTACTACGGGCTGGAAGCGGCGGTCATGCGATTGATATTGCGCGGCACGTCGGTCGGCGATCACCAGCTGCGCTGCGACTGGAGCCTGGTGAAGCTGACCTGGGTCCAGGCCACCAACCTGGTCGCGATCGCGGCGTCCCTGGGCCTGCTGATTCCGTGGGCGACCATCCGGTTGCAGGACTACAAGCTCTCGAAGCTCCGGGTGGCGGTGCAGGGCGACCTGGGCGCGATTGCTGCCGCCGAAGCCGAGGAGGTTTCGGCCCTCGGGGACGAAATCGGCGACGCTTTCGATTACGACTTCGGTCTGTAGCCTGGCATGCGCGGCCTGCTCTATTCCAGCGACAGTTCGGCGCGCCGCGAAGTCGACGTAGCCGTGCTGCCCACCGGCAACCTGCAGGTGCGCGATGGTCGCGATGTGCAGAGCTGGTTGCTGGCAGACCTGACCATTGAACCGCGCCTGGCCGGCGTGCCGGCGGTGGTGATGTTGCCGGAAGGAGGCCGGCTGGAGGTCGCCGACGCCGACGCGTTCTACGCGGCCCTCGGCGGTGGCCGGATGCGGTGGCTGCACGCGCTGGAAGAGCACTGGGCCCTCGCGCTGGTGTGCGCGGCGGTGAGTGTCGGCGTGGTCTTCTGGTTCGTGACATATGGGATTCCGCTGGCCGCCCGCGTGGCGGCTGAGCTGATGCCGGATGAAGTGCACGACCTGGTCGGCCGGGAAGGCCTGGCGGCAATGGACCGCTACCTGTTCGAGCCAACGGAACTCGCGATCGGCCGCCAGGCCGAACTGCAATTGCTGTTCGCCGATGTCGTGTCCGTGCTGGGCAACGAGGATGAATACGAGCTCCGTTTTCGCGACTCCGATGCGTTCGGCCCAAATGCGTTTGCGCTGCCTTCAGGCATCGTGGTGCTCACCGACGAGCTGGTCGCGCTGGCCGATGACGATGACGAACTGGCGGCGGTGCTGGCCCACGAGGTCGGGCACGTGGTGCATCGGCACGCGATGCGCCAGCTGATCCAGAATTCCGTGGCCGCCGGCCTGATCGTCGCGGTCACGGGTGACCTGGGTTCGGCCACTAACCTGGCCGCCGGCATCCCGACGGTGTTGCTCAACGCGTCCTATTCCCGGGACTTCGAGCGCGAGGCCGACGAGTCGGCTTTCCTGTACCTGGAGACCCGCGGCATCGATACGGCGGAGCTGGGCGAGCTGCTGGTGCGCATCGATGAAGACGCCGGGCGCAATCCCGGCCGCGCGACGCTGCTGGATTCCCATCCCGCCTCCCGGGAGCGGCTGGAGGTGGCCCGCGAGCGCAGGCCCTGATTCCCCTTCGCCCCGAACATAGGGGAAAATGCCGGCAGACAAGCGGAGTAACCCCATGACCGACAAGAAACTCGAATCCATCCTGCAGGAAGACCGCCAGTTCCCGCCGTCCGCGGACTTCGTGGCGGGCACCCGGCTGAACGCCGATTCGCTGGCCGCGCTGCACGCGGCGGCCGACGCCGATCACGAGGGCTACTGGGCCGGGCTCGCCCGTGAAGAGCTGCAATGGGACCAGCCCTTTACCGTGACGCTGGACGACTCCGCCGCCCCGAACTACCGCTGGTTCACGGACGGCGAGTTGAACGTGTCGGCGAACTGCCTGGACGTGCACCTGGCCACGCGGGGCGACAAGACCGCGATTATTTTCGAGGGCGAGGGAGGCGACAAGCGCCGGCTGAGCTACCGCGAACTCACCGCCGAGGTCTGTCGCTTCGCCAACGCGCTGAAGAGCCAGGGCATCGAGGCCGGTGACCGCGTCGTGATCTACATGCCGATGGTGCCGGAGGCGGTCATTGCGATGCAGGCCTGTGCGCGCATCGGCGCCGTGCATTCCGTCGTGTTCGGCGGCTTTTCGGCCAATTCCCTGCGCGACCGGATTCGCGATGCGGGTGCGCGCATGGTGATCACCGCCGACGGCGGTCACCGCGGCGGCCAGATCGTGGAACTGAAGGCGGCCACGGATACTGCACTGGCCCAGGGCTGCGACACGATAGAAAGCGTGATCGTGCTGAAGCGTAGCGATTGCGGCTGCGACATGCAGGCCGGGCGCGACACCTGGTGGGCCGACGCGGTGGCCGGGCAGAGCGACACCTGCGAGCCCACGCCGCTGAATGCCGAGCACCCGCTGTTCCTGCTGTACACGTCCGGTTCCACCGGCAAGCCGAAGGGCATCCAGCACGCCAGCGCCGGTTACCTGCTGCACGCAACGCTGACGAGCCGGTGGATTTTCGACCTGCACGACGACGACGTGTTCTGGTGCACGGCGGACGTCGGCTGGGTTACCGGGCACACCTACGTGGCCTACGGGCCGCTGGCCGTAGGCGCGACCATCGTGATGTATGAAGGTGCGCCCACCTACCCGGACGGCGGTCGCTTCTGGAGCATTTGCCAGCGCCACGGCGTGACGATTTTCTACACCGCGCCCACCGCGATTCGCGCGCTGATGAAACTCGGCGACGACATCCCGGCCCAGTATGACCTGTCGAAACTGCGCCTGCTCGGTACCGTGGGTGAGCCCATCAACCCGGAAGCCTGGATCTGGTATCACACGGTGATCGGCAACAAACGCTGCCCCATCGTCGACACCTGGTGGCAGACGGAGACGGGCGGCATCATGATTTCACCGCTGCCCGGCGCGACGGCCACCAAGCCCGGCTCGTGCACCCGGGCCTTGCCCGGTATCCAGGCCGACATCGTCGACGAGGCGGGGGAATCCGTCACGCAAGCCGACCAGGGCGGCTACCTGGTCGTTCGCAAGCCGTGGCCGGCGATGCTGCGCACGATCTGGGGCGACAACGACCGCTACGTCGAGACCTACTGGGCACAGTTCCAGAACCGCTTTTACGTGGCCGGCGACAGTGCCCACCGTGACAACGACGGCTACTTCTGGATCATGGGCCGCATCGACGACGTGCTGAACGTGTCGGGGCACCGCCTCGGCACCATGGAGGTGGAATCGGCGCTCGTGGCCCACGAGAAGGTGGCCGAAGCCGCGGTGGTGGGCCGGCCCCACGACGTGAAAGGCGAGGCGCTGTTCGCCTACGTGGTGTTACGCGGCGACCGGCCGACCGGCGATGCGGTCGAGCCGCTCGTGAAGGAGCTGCGGGCGTGGGTGGGCGAAGAGCTGGGCGCGATTGCGAAGCCCGACGACATCCGCTTTGCCGACAACCTGCCGAAAACGCGCTCCGGCAAGATCATGCGGCGCTTGTTAAGGGCCATTGCCAGCGGCGAGGAAATTACGCAGGATGTGTCGACACTGGAGAATCCCGCGATACTCGAGCAGTTGCGGGGCGACGACTAGACGCGCTGCATGCCGGTCCACACGCCGGTGGCATAAGCGACTAACCAGTACACCCACACGGGTGCGAGGTAGAAGTGAAAGCGGCTCAGGATCGCTTCTCGGTCCGTGCGCTTTGCCCACGTGCCGACCACCGCGAGGATGGCCATCAGCGCCAGCGCGGTGTAGCCGCTAATCGTGTGAAAGTCCCAGCTCGTGACCTTGACGGACATCGCCATCATGCGCGTGGCCAGCATATCGCAGGCCAGGCCCACCCAGATGATCACCAGATGTGCGGTGGTGAGCATCTTCAGTCGCCAGTTTCTAAAGGCTGCAATGGTGTACAGCAGGAATGCCAGCGTGATGGAGACAACGGAAACGGCAATGATCGGTTTCATGGGTAAGCCACCTTCCCGGCGTGCTGGCACTCTGCGTCATCAGGCCCGGTCCGACGCCAGCGACTAGACATTGTTGGACGGCCACATTCTATAAATGTGACCCCGTTCTGTTGCTCAGGACTTATCCGTATTGTCAGCTGAGATAAAGCGCCAGGATCGTGCCCTCCGGCGCGACGATTTCCCAGTGATCGCCGCGGCGCGTCAGCGCGAAGCCGAAACGCTCCGCAGTCGCTTCCACATCGGCGAGCAGCGCTGAGCGGAAGTGCAGCCTCGGCGTCGCCCCGCCGCTCCTGGCAAGCCGCAGGCGCAAGGCCGGCGCGGCGAGTTCCAGCATGTCGCGTGGTTCGTCGCTGTCTTCGTCGTCGCCCGATTCGAGGCCGGCAATGCGCCAGAATTCTTCGCCCTTTGCAAGGTCACCGCAGCCCAGCTCGATGTGCGCGGATGGACCCGTGAGTGGTGCCGGCGCAGCTTGCACCTGCATCGGTGAGAACGTAGCTGCCTCGATCACGATTACCCGGTGCCCGGACGGCCCGGCCAGCGTGAACTCGTGAAAATCGTCGATGCCCAGGCGCTGGCTTTCCAGCTCGAAGCCCGCGGCCTCGAGTTGCCGCGCCCAGTTCGCGGCGTTGGTTTGCACGAAACTCAGCGCCGGTCCCGGCATGTCCTCCGCGTGTAATCCGATGGCGATACGCCCGTCGCTGACAACCGCATAAGGGTAGGTGCGCGCGTCCGTGGTCGTCAGCTCGGTAAAGCCGAGACAGCGATAGAAATCCAGCGACGCCACGATGTCGGGCGTCGGGATGCTCAGCTCCAGAAAGCGCCAGTGGCCGGCCATCTCCTAGTATCCAGCGCAGTCCAAAAATTGGGTCTGACCCATTTTTTCAGGTGAAAAACGCCTAGTCCACTTTCTGCAGCGTCAGGAACATCGCCTTGTCCAAGGCCATGAAGAAGTCCTGGTAGGTCTTCGGGTCGTCGACTGCATTCTCATCGATCCGGGCATTGGCCCGCACCGCGATGCGCTGCGAGTCTTTTTCGCGCACCGTGACCGTCATTCGCATCTTGTACTTGTCGTAGCGCGTCGCGGTCACAGTGCCGAGATCGGCACTGGCCTTGTCGATGACGAAACCGAGGTCCTGCAAAGTCGCAATCACGGATCGCAGCGTCATGTCCTTGTTCAGGGTGTCGTATTCGCGAGTCTGGATCTGGCGAATCTGTACCTGGCTGCCGGCGCCGGTCACGTCCGGCGCCTGCGTCGCGCAACCGGCGAGTATCAGGCTCGCGAGCAACGTGAGCGGTATGGTCAGGTGTCTCATTGCTGGCTCGTTTCCAGGAAGATCGATTTCGACAACTTCTCGAACATGTCCTGGTAGATCTCCGGGTTGCCGATTACGCCCATCAGTTTGATGCGTTCCAGCTGATCGAATACCACCCGCTGCAGGGTGAACCTGGCTGTATATTCATTTTCTCTCTCCAGGCTCGGCAGCACGACGAGCGTGACAATAATCTTCTCTTCATCGCTCGCGGTTTGCATGTATCCACCACCGATAATCACATCCATGATGAACAGGCCGACCTTCTCCTCGGCTGAATCCGCATCGATCACTTTCGAGGCGGTTAGGACCCCGAGCGGCCGTTCGATCTCGTCGATGTTGAATTCCATGTCCTGCAGCACACCGATCGATGCAGCCAGGATGACGGACTCATCTGAAACTTCAAATTTGCGCGTCTGTATCGATCGGATCTCGAGGGCGCTTTCCGACAGCCGCAGCGCATCCTGTGGGTATTTCGGTTGGGTCCCCGCGCAGCTGGCGACGAAAGCGCCGAGCAATGCGAGCAGCACAAACTGTCGCCGAATGCCTCTGGCACGCGGGAGCATGGTCAGAATCTCGACGTGTGGTAACTGAAGTCGCGGACCCGGTCCTCTTCGTCAAACTTGATGATCACGGTGAGCGTCCGTTGCGAGGTGCTCTCCGCACCGGAACTGGCACTGCCAGCGCCCAGGCCGCCGCCGGAGCCGCCAAAAATGAGGCCGATAATGGTGCCACCGCTCCTGGAGTAGGCAACTTCCGTCGATATCTTGTCGTAGATCCAGGTTTCCCGGCGCTCCTCGTCCGTGGTCACGATATTGGGCGAGCCGAGGACCGTCGCCACCTCGGCCGCGGACATGCCCATGGTGATTTCCTTCTGCACCGTGCCCACGGTGACGCGGTCGCTGTCTTCGGCACGTACTTCGTCGACATGCTGGCTTGCGGTACAGCCCGCCGCGACGGCGAGTAACGCAACCAGCGGTAAGCCTGTGCTACTGATCTTCAGCATTGTGTTGTACCCATTTTCGGGAATGATAAGAAAATGCTGCCGTTGCACAAGCGTGGGGTCTATAGGGGCTTTCAACCATCATGTAGCGCTTGAAAACCGCTAAGCCCATGAAAACTCGCGCTGTTTTTCAAGCGCATTTACACTCGAACTTCTGCGTTACAGCAAGCCGCTGGAATCACGACCTGATGGTGGACGGCAAAGAACGCGCATCGACGCTGCAGCCTTTCGCGTTTGGCGATGTATTCGTCGGCGCTACGCTGTTGAACGATCCGGATGACGATCACGCCGGCCTCGGCCGTATTTTCCAGTACGACGCGAATCTGAACCTGCGCGGCCAGCTCTGGGTCACCGGCACCACGCACCTGGTTTACGGGCTCACTTTCTCGCCGCAGGGCGAGCTGTGGGCTTTCGACCCGTGGGCGTGGCTGACTGTGAGGGTGAATGCGAAGGCGCAACAGCTGCCGATCCGCCGCTTCGCATCGCGCGCGTTTTCCATGGTGCATTTTGCTGCCGACGGCAGCCTGTGGTTCACCGAGTCCCTGGGCGGCGACCACCAGCCTGAACCGCTGACCACGCGCCACCGGCCGCTGCCAGGGCACGACCGGCTGCTCGGCGAGGCCGGGCTTTATCACTACACGCCGGAGGGCGAACTGCTCGGCCAGTTTCATCCCGAATTTCACGGCGGCATGAGCGGCAGCATGGCGATCACCCATTCGGTGCTGGCGCCTGACGGCCACACCCTGATTTACGTGTCGGAGACCGGCCCGCGACTGATGCGTTTCGATCTCGAACGCGGGGCGCAGCTGCCAGACCTGCAGCGCTACCCGGACGGACAGCGCGAGATGTTTTTCGATCTCGCCCTTACCGAACACGAGGAACTGCTGATCTGCCGCGGGGACCGGGTAGAGGCCCTCGATCTCGACGGGCGTTTGCAGCGTCGCTACCCGCTGGAAGGCTTCGGCTGGTCCGTTATCGGCACGGCTAAGCCCGGCATGGCCTATGTCGCGAACTGGTTCAGCGGCGAAGTGGTGTGCCTGGAACTCACCACGGGCGCCGTTACCGCGTCCGTCACGATAGCCCCGAAATGCATCGCCGGTCTGGCACAATATCCGCTGACGTGACGGAAGCGACCATCATTTCCCTGCGCCGCTATGGCGCACATCGCAGGGTCCGGCAACTGCGGAGCCTGCCGCCTGGCCTGCGCACACCCGCCCGGGCTGCGCCGGCGCTGGAGGCTATCGTCGCCTATGCGTGGGAGCCGGCTGCGGGTGACGAGCCGGCTGAGCCGGCCCGCATTTGCCGGCGCCTGGAGGAGTTCGTGCCGCCGGCACCGTCCGGACTGGGCGGGCAGTGGGGCCTGGTGCACTGGTTGTACGACAACCTGGTGCCGGAAGCCTGGGATTCCCCGACTCTGTTCAAACCGCTGCTCACGGACTGTTTGCGCGACGGTTGAGGGAGTCTGCCCGCAGCCCGGCTAACAGGCGCAAGGGTATGCAGGTCCCCGGAAGGGGGCCCTTTTTTTATGTCCCCAGCAGGCCCGGCAGCCACAGCGCGAGGCCGGGTGCCAGCAACAACAAACCGAGCAGCGCCGCATCACAGGCGAGATAGGGCGCCGCCGCGAGCGCGATGCGCGACAAGGTGGTGCCCGGCGGCGCCACGCCCAGCATCAGGAACAGCAGCAGCCCGAACGGCGGTGTGCTGAGGCTCATCTCCAGCGCCAGCAGCATCACGATGCCGAACCAGACCGGATCAAAGCCCAGGGCCGCGGCCAGCGGGA
Source organism: Chromatiales bacterium (assembly GCA_020351875.1). Classification (GTDB taxonomy): domain Bacteria; phylum Pseudomonadota; class Gammaproteobacteria; order Steroidobacterales; genus J054. The sequence goes on from CP070671.1 coordinate 1,742,112, forward strand.
AGAACACCGGGATGGTCAGCAGCATGATGGAGATCTGGTCCATGAACATGCCCAGCACCAGCAGCACCGAGAACATCAGCACCAGCTTTGCCACCGGCCCGGCCTCCAGCGAAATCGCCCAGTCCACCGCGGCACCACTGGTGCCGGAAAAGGCCATCAGCTGACCGAATACCGATGAACCAACGATCAGCAGGAACACAGTGCCGGTGACGCTGACGGTGCTCAGCAAAGATTTTTGTAATGCCTGAAACGACAGACCGACCGTCGCGACGGCAAGTCCTGCGACCGACAGGGCACCGAAGGCTGCCGCCTCCGAGGGTGTCGCAATCCCGAGGATGATGAAGCCCACGACGGCAAAGATCACGATGCCCAGCGGCAGGATGTTGACGACCACGAGCCGCAGTTTTTCCCGCGCGGTGACCGAGTCCACGTGGTAGGCGGGGGCGGCTTCCGGGTTGCGGCGCGCCTGCACGTAGATCACCAGCACATACAGGGTCGCGAGGACCAGGCCGGGAACCAGGCCCGCCAGCAGCAACGCGCCGATATCCACGCGGGCGAGACTGCCGAGCAGCACACCGAGGGATGACGGCGGAATCAGCATGGCCAGTCCACCGGTGCCGATGATCGGGCCGATGGCCATGTGCGGCTGGTAACCGCGCCGGGTCATCTCCGGCACCATCAGCGAACCGAGCATGGCGGTGTTGGCCATCGTCGAGCCGGTCAGCGTCGAGAAGGTCGCACCGCCGGCTACGGTCAGGTAGCTGAGCCGGGCCGGGATGCGGCCGAACAGCGCATCCAGCGCATCGAAGACACGCAACGCGAGACCACTGTGAAACAGCAGTGCGCCCATCAGCACGAACATCGGCACGGCGACGAGCGTGAAGGTGGTAATCAGCGCGGTGGAGTTGTCGACGAGCTGCAGTAACCCCGGCAGTCTGCCCATGATCAGCAGCGCGCCGAGCAGGTTGGCACCCAGAAAGGCAAAGGCCACCGGGACGCCGGCCGCCATCAGCAGCGCGACCAGCGCAAAGACCAGCAAACCGGCGCCGGGGCCGCTCATCAGAAAGTATCCGGCCGTTGCGCGCCGGCCAGGGATTCACCGCGCACCAGCAGGCGCAAAAACTCCGTGCCCATCAAACCGAAGCCGACGACCAGCGGCAGGAACAGCAGCCAGCGGGGTGTGTCCAGCGAGCGCACATCGACCTCACCGCGGTGCCAGGCTTCGACCGCCAGCAGCATGGCCAGTGTTGCCATCAGTGCGCAGATCACGACGCACAGGGTGAGCACCGCGCGGTCGAGCCAGCGTCGCTTTTGTGCGTCCACGCGCCGGTACAGGACCTCCACGATGATGTGCCCGCGCATTCGCACGAGGTAGGGCGCCGCAGCCATCGTGAAATAGAGCAGCGCGTACTCGGTCAGCGCGACCGTGGATGCGGGCGGCTGCAGCCCGAGGTTGCGTGCAATGACGTCCCACGCGATCAACAGGCACAGTGCGCCGATCAGCGCGCCGGCGAAGCCCGCCAGGCCGTGAATCAATACGTGGTACGCGCGGCGGATCACTGCGCGTCACCTTCCGGGTAGAAGTACGGTTTGAGCTTGCGCGCAGCCTCGGGGGCACGTCGTGCCATTCGTGCCCAGACGACGTCGTGCGCCAGGGCCCGGTACGCATCGCCATGGGGCGCCGGTATCGGGGCCGACTGCAAGCCACGTTCGGCGAGCAGCGCCACTTCCCGATCCTGCAGTTCGAAGAAGCCTGCGCGCCCCCGTGGTTCGTAAGCCTCTGCCTGCTCCGCGAGAATCCGCCGTGCTGCCGGGCTCAGGGATTGCCAGCGGTCCAGGTTGATCTGCAGGCAAATGGACATCTGCAGGAACGATGGATCGATGCGATAGCGAATGAAGTTCTCCACGCCGAGATCCGGGATGCCGGTGGTCGTGAAGGCGAGGCCGTCGACGGTGCCCCGTTGCAGCGCGGTGTAGATTTCTTTGACCGCGATTTGCACTGGCCGGCCACCGAGCACGCTCAGCAGTTCGCGGTTCGACGGTGACGTGCGAATCTTCAGGCCCGCCAGGTTGGGCATCCCGTCAGCATCGAAACGCGGTTCGTCGGTCAGGTAGATGTTCACGCCGACGCCCGACTGCATCCAGCCCAGCAGATGCGCGTTGATGCGCCTGGCCCAGTAAGCCTGCAGCGCGTCGAAGCCGCCGTTGCGCCGCGCGTCCGCCGGCGTGATGGTCGAGGCGAAAATCGCATCGCCTTCCGGCAGCACGCCGCGGTAGTAGGTAATGGCGCCGAAGGCCATGTCGATCACACCCCGGCGCAGCGCATACAACAGCTGCGCCTGCGGGATCACCTCCGGGCCGCCGAGAAAGTCGATCTGCACCACGCCGCGGCCCGTCTCATTCACGGCGTCCACGTAGTCCATGAACAGCACGTTGAAGTTCTGCGGCTTGCTCCAGCTGCTGACCAGCGTCAGCCGCTGTTCATCGGCGCTGGCGCCACTTCCCGTGATCAGCCAACCTAGCAGGACAAGCCAGGGCAGTCGGAGTCTGGCACTCTTTTTGGTCAAGGTTTCTTATGCCTGCGGGCTCTTTTGCAGGCTGGGCGATCGTTTGGCCGGCGTGGCTACGGCCTCGCGGACCCGGGCCAGCAACTGCTCGCGCGTACAGGCACTTTTTCTGACTACTTCCTCTACGCGGCCGTTCAGGCGGGCTCGATCTTCCGGGGTCAAGGTCTTGGCAGTGACGACCACGACCGGGATGTCGTTCCATTCGGGATGCTCGCGTATCTCGGCGAGGAATTCGAAGCCGTCCATCACCGGCATCATCAGGTCCAGCAGGATCAGCGCGGGCGTTTGGTCGGCCATCAGGTCCAGCGCTTCGCGGCCGTTCCCGGCTTCCGCGATCGTCCAGCCCGTTTTCTCCAGCGCCCGCGACATGAGTTCGCGGGACTCAGCGTCGTCTTCCACCACAAGTACCGTGCCTCCCGCAGCCTTGTCCTGGCCACAACGCTCCAGCGCCTTGTGCAGCTGCTCGCGATCCACCGGTTTGGTCAGGTAGTCCACCGCGCCCAGCGAGTAACCGCGGGTCCGGTCATCGATCATGCTCAGCATGATGACCGGAATCTCGCGGAGATCCGGATCCGCCTTCAAGGCTCGCAGCACCGACCAGCCGTCCATCTCCGGCATCATCACGTCGAGGGTGATCGCGGTGGGCCGCAGTTCGTGTGCCAGTTGCAGCCCCTGCTCACCGCTGAAAGCCGTCGCCACCGCGAAGCCGTCTTTCTTGAGGTAGCGGCCGATGATTTCGCAGGCTTCCGGGTCGTCATCGATGATCAGGATTGTTGTCTGGTCCCCAGCATCGCCTGCACTCTCTGCCGGAACCTCCGCTTTGACGGTGGTCGGCTGCGGTGAGGTTGCCTGCCTGAGCTTCGTGCCCGGCACGTTTGATGGCACGTACACGGTAAACGTGGAGCCCTCGCCTACGGTGCTTTCCACGCTCAGTTTGCCGCCCAGCATCTGGCAGAAACGCCGCGATATGGCCAGGCCGAGTCCGGTGCCACCGTAGTCTCGCGTGGTGGACTCGTCGGCCTGGGTGAACTCCTGAAAGATGTGCTCGAGTTTGTCTGCTGGAATGCCGATGCCAGTATCGATGACCGCAAAAGTGAGCCGGTCTTTGTCCTGCTCTATCTTCCGGTCGATCCGCAATGTCACGGTGCCGCTCTCCGTGAACTTGGCCGCGTTTGATAGCAGGTTGAACAACGTCTGCCGCAGCTTGGTGATGTCCTGGCAAATCACCCCGCCGGCCCCGGTTCGTTCTACCAGTAACTTGTTGCCGTGTTTCTTGACTAATGGCTGTGCTGTGGCGCTGACCTCGTCGATCAATTCGTCGAGATCTATCTCTTCCGGGAACACGTCCATCTTGCCCGACTCGATCTTCGACAGGTCGAGCACGTCGTTGATCAGTGAAAGCAGGTGGGTGCCGGCGCTGTTGATCTTTTTCAGGTCCGGGATAAAGTCTTCCTGTTCAAGTTCCTCGGCTTCCTCCATCAGCATTTCGCTGTAGCCGAGGATTGCATTCATCGGCGTGCGCAGTTCGTGGCTCATATTGGCGAGAAATGCACTCTTGGCCTCGTTGGCCGCATCGGCTGCGTCTTTGGCTGCCCGTAACGCGTCTTCTGTTTGCTTGCGCTCGGTAAGGTCGTGCCACACGCCGAGCATTGCGGTCTTACCTTCGAGTTCCACCGGCGTCATGCTGACTTCAACCAGGAATTCCTCTCCGTCCTTCTTGCGGTGCATCCACTCGAACAGGTGATGTCCCAGGCGGCGCGCAGTTTCATCCACCTCCAACGACTTCTCGTCAGAGCGACGTCCGTCCGGCTGAAACTCGGGCGAGAACTCAGACGGGTGATGTGACAGCAGGTCCTCCTTGTCGTCGTAACGCAACAGGCGGACTGCCGCTTCGTTGCAGTCGACGATGCCGTTATCATCGAAGATCAGGTGGGCGTCAAAGGACTGCTCGAACAGTAACCGGAAGCGTTCCATGCTCGCCCTGAGCTCTTCTTCCACCAGTTTCTGCTCGGTTACGTCTATCTGGACGCCGGTGAAACGCAGCGGCGCGCCCTCATCGTCCCAGTCAGTGGTCTTGCCGATGCTGAGTATGGAGCGGTAATTGCCGTCTTTCGCCCGCAGGCGAAATTCCTGACGCAGCAATGGCGTTTTCTTCTCGACATGCTCGCGGAAGGCGGCAAACGCGCCGTCTACGTCGTCGGGATGCGCAATCCTGGTCCAGTCCTCGATACAACCGGTGAGGTCAGCACTGCAGTAACCGAGCATCGAAGCCCAGCGATCGTTGACGATGTATTCGTCGGTCTGCGGCCGGTAGTCGTAGACTCCGAGATCGGCGGCTTTCAGCGCGAGTTCGAGCCGTTCCCTGCTCTCTGCGAGGTCCGCTGTCGCTGCGCGCACGCGCTCGGTGATGTTCTGGTTGCGCCACAGGAGTAGTGCGATGAACAGAGCAAGGACTGCAGTACCCCCGAGCCCGGCAAGTAACGTGAACCGCGCCAGTTTCTCGGGCGGGCCTCCGGCAAACTCTTCGGTAATGACCCAGCTCACACTCAGATCTGCACCCGCGCTGACCGTGCGATCGGTCACCACGTGCAGTGCGCCTGGCACTTCGTCGCCCAGGATCCGTTGCTTCTGGCCGTCCAGGAACCTGCCGTCCAGCTGCAGCTGCATGCCAGGAGGCACGCGAATCTCGAACAGGCCCTCGACGATGCCGGTGGAGTCGATTTTCCCGACAATGACGGCTTCGCCTTCCGGCGTCTGAATATTCAACGCCACCGCCGAGTACACGCGCCCGTCGGCCTCGAAGGGCGGACCCATGATCAGGTCACCAAAACGATCGACGGCCTCGTCGACGGTATCTTTCAACCAGGGTTGATCGCCAAGGTGTCGGCCCTCGGCCAGCAGACCATAAGGATTGGTCGTGTACGTAATCTGCCATTCACCGTTTTCGCCGCGTCTCAGGTAGGCAGCACCATCCAGAAAGAAAGTCGTGGCACGCGACTCCAGGCTGTCATAGGCATCGAGGAACTCCGCCTCCGTCAGGCTCGTGGTGTGCTCTGCCAGCGCCGCCAGCCCGGACAACGGGGCATAGCTTTCCTCCAGCCAGTTGAGCATGGTGCCGGTCAGCCACTGCCCGGCGTTGTCTGCCTGCGCGATCCAGGCACGGTAGGCGTCTTTCCGGAAAGCTTCGCTCAGTTGTCGTGAGCCGAAGGTCCCGGCAGCGAGCAGGATCAGCAGTATCGACCAGCGAATCAGTGGACCAAGGCGGTTCAACTAGTCCCCCACGCTGAACATGGCCCGGAACCCACGCGGCGGCAGGGTGGTTGAGGAATCCCAGCCGGGTAGAGTCTCGCGGTCGATTACGATCACGCGTGGCGCCGCATGCTTGAAGTAGGGCTTCTCCTCCAGGATGCGCACCATCATGTCGACGGCCATGCGCGCCTGGATCACGTTCGAGTCGGCGGGAGCGGCGATGATAGTGCCACGCTTGATGCCTTGGTGAACCCCCGGACCGTAATAGTAGGCCAGTACCCCGATGTCCCCATCGAGGCCACGCCGTCGCAGCACGCTCACGGCGGCTTCCGCGCTGACCGTGGTGCCGACGATAAAGTCCAGCTGCGTCGAGGCCTGGTCGCCGAGTTCATCCAGCACGGCTTCGATCAGGCTGGTCTGGGTGGCCTTGCCGGTGTCGCCTTTCCTGGTCGCGATGATGCGGATGTTGCTGTCGGCCACTGCGGCATTGAAGCCCCGGTCACCGGCTTCTACCCAACCCGCTCCTTCCGGCCCCGGAAACCACGCAACCCTGATCTCGCCGCTGTCTGGCGCCAAGAGTTCCTGGAGGTATTGCCCAGCCTGGAAACCGGAGTCGTAGTAGGTGACGGCGGCGCGGGCCGTGATGTCGGGTGAGTTGATGCCGTTGATCAGGTCCAGCACTGGTATGCTGCGCGCGCGCGTCGCAGTCACCAGGTCATTGAGCCCGTCGGCGTCGATGGCACTGAGAATCAGGCCGTCTACGGGTTGGCCCTGGATACCGTCAGCGAGGCACTCTTTCACTTGCTGGCGTTGCACCTCCAGGCGGTCGTAGCCGCCGGCTTCATAGATGGCCAGGTTCACTTCCATGCGCCGGGCTTCATCGACCAGGCCGAAATTCACTGCCAGCCAATAAGCATCTTTCAGATGCGGAATCGACACGCAGATGTTCCAGCGTTTCTCGGCCTTCTCCAGCGGCACATAGCTCTGTTGGGATCGTTGACGTTCGGTATTGAACGGTGGGTCCCAGACATCGACGGTGACCGGGTACCACTGCCCGGCTGACAGAGAGGCTGGTATCAGCAGGCACAGTGCGGCGGCCAGGCTGCAGCGGCGCCGCTTGGAGAGACGGGGATCATGCATCACCCGGCTAGTCTACAGTTGAACCGGACAGGCTTCAGCCGACGGCTGCCGGTTGCACCGACAAAGCCGCTCCTACGCAGACGGTGATCCTGCGGGCTGCGCGGCGCTTTCCTCCACCGCGCGTTGCTTGCGGAACACGCTGCGCCACCAGAGCCCACCTACGCCGCCGGCGACGAAGTTGGCGGTGCAGGCCGCAGCAAACACGCCTATGAGCCCGAACAGCTGCGCGAAGATGAAAGCCAACGGCGCATAGACGAGGACCGTTCGGCACAGAGAGGTGACCATTGCCTGCAGCGGCTTGCCGATGGCATTGAATGCGCCGTTGAGGGACATTGCTACGCCGAGGGCCGCATAGCTGATTGGCACGATGCGCATGTGCATCGTGGCGGTATCGAGAGCCTTTTCGTTCTCGGTGAATAACCCAGCGACAAGTGGCCCGACACCAAACATGACCGCAGCCACGATGAGTCCGTAGATCAGTATGAAGCGATAGCACCACTTGATGCCGTCTTCCACCCGGTCGAAGTGTTGCCCACCGAAGTTCTGCCCGACGAACGGCGTGACGGCGGCACTCAAGGCCATCAGCGCCAGCAGCGACAGGCCCTCGAAGCGCGACGCAATGCCGAAACCGGCCACGGCCTCCGGACCGAACTGGGCGACCTGGTAAGTAATGAAGGCGGTGGTTAGCGGCGCGACCAGGCTGCTGGTCATCGAAGGTATGCCGACGTGCAGGATGCGTTGCCAGGAATCCCGCAGCAGGTCCAGGTGCAACGCGCGGAACTGGATCAGCTTGTCGCGGAAGTAAACAACGCCGACCGAGGCGCACATGGTGATGATGTTCGACGCGACCGTGGCAATGGCCGCGCCTTCGACACCGAGGGCGGGAAAGCCGAAGTAGCCAAAGATCAGGATCGGATCCAGCACGATGTTCAGCACCGCGGCGGTGGTCATGATCTTTGCCGGTGTGGTTGCATCGCCGGACGCCCGCAACACCGAGTTGGTGATCATCGGCATCACCAGGAAAATGCCACCGTAGTAGTAGATGCTCATGTAGCTGACGATGATCGGTAGCGTGGTGTCGTCGGCACCGAGCGTGCGGAACACGGGTTCGATGGTCGCGAGCCCCAGGGCCACCACGCTGACGCCGATGACAACGCCGAGGAAAATCGCGTGTAGCGTCACGCGCTCGGCCTCTTCGCGTTCCTGCGCACCGAATAACCTGGAGACCACCGACGACGTGCCGATGCCGATGCCCATCGTGATCGCGCCGACGATGAAATTCACTGGGAAGGTAAAGCTGATCGCCGCCAGCTCCATCGTTCCGATCTGGCCGACAAAGAAGGTGTCGGCCAGGTTGTAGGAGATGAGGGCAATCATCCCCATCATCATTGGCAGCATCAGCGAGCGAATGGATTCGCCGACAGGTCCCTGGGTGAGGCGGGGTCTGCCCTTGCCGGGAGATTTTTTCGCTGGCTGCATCATGACGGCGGCGAGTCTATAGCGCCCGGGTGGGGATAGACAGCGCTCCGGCACGCCGCGCCGGGCCAGCGCCACCCCGTGAACCTGGAAAACAAAGCCCTTGGCCGTTGCCCGGGCGGCGCTCCCTATAATGAGCCCCGAGCCGCACCGTCTGCGGCGCGGTAATCGGGGCCTGAATCATGAAATTCGCGAGTCTTGCCGCCGGGGGATATGGCCTGGTCGACAGCGACGGCATCCGCCCGGTGCCGGAATCGGTGCTGGCCCGCTACCCGACCCTGCGCGCCGCCCTGAGCGCAGACATGTTGAGTTGGGCCGCAGAAGCCGCGGCGGCCGGCGAGGCGGTGGCCACGGACAAGCTGGCCCTGATTCCCACGATTCCGGACGCGGGCAAGATCATTTGTATCGGCATGAACTACCGCGAACATATAAAAGAGATGGGTCGCAAACCGCCGCGCTACCCGGCCTTCTTCCTGCGGGTAAACGACAGCCTCGTGGGCCACGAGCAGCCACTAATCCGCCCGCGCCTGTCCACACACTTCGACTGGGAAGGGGAATTGGCCGCGGTGATCGGGCACACGGCTCGCCACGTCTCGCGCGCGGATGCGCTGGAGCACGTGGCCGGTTACACGATCCTGCAGGACGGTTCCCTGCGGGATTACCAGGAGCACACCACGCAGTTCGCCGCCGGCAAGAATTTTCACCAGAGCGGGGCGATGGGACCCTGGCTCGTGACCGCCGATGAAATCCCGGACCCGGCTGAGCTGACACTGGAGACGCGCGTGTCGGGTGAAGTGATGCAGCGGGGCGAGATTGCCGACTTGTGCATCGACGTGCCCGCCATCATCGAGTACCTGTCCGGCATCATGGAGCTCCGGCCGGGCGATGTGATCGCCACCGGCACGCCGTCGGGTGTGGGCGCCGGGCGCAAGCCGCCGCGATGGCTGGTGGCCGGTGACGTGGTGGAGGTGGAAATCAGCGGCATCGGCGTGCTGCGCAATGCCGTGGTGGACGAAGACTGAGCCGCGTCAGATACAGGACGCGAGAAACGTCAACGTCCGGTCCAGTGCCTGCCCGGCACTGTCAGGATGAAAATCCGCGCGGTCCTCGCAGTTGAAGCCGTGCCCGGCCTCCGGGTACAGGTACATGATGCCTTCGGGTCGTCCGGCCCGAATCTGTTGCAGGGTGGTCATCGGGATCAGCGCATCGTTGCCGCCGAAGTGATAGAGCACGGGGCACTGCGGGTGCAGGTCGAGCCAGCTGGTCAGGCGCCCGCCGTAATACGCCGCGGCACCGTTCAGCGCCAGGCGGCACGCGGCCAGGTCCGCCATCGCGCCGCCCCAGCAATAACCCACCGCGGCCACTTTGCCGTCGGTCCTCGCGGCTTCTGCCGCGGCTGCGATGTCCTGCAAGGATTCGTCGAGATCCAGTTTCAACATCACGTCGCGGCCTTCTTCCACGGCGTCGTAAGACAGGATGATGCCCGGTGACACGCGGTCGAACAGCGCCGGCGCAATGGCCAGGTAGCCTGCTTCGGCAAATCGGTCGGTGACGCGCTTGATGTGATCGGTGAGTCCGAACACTTCCTGTATCACCACCAGTCCGCCACGGGGGTTGCCGTCCGGCGTGGCCTGGTAGGCGTCGAACCGGTGACCGTCCGCGGCCGTCAGTTGAATGTTCTCACCCATACATCGCTCTCCGGGAAGCGGGCACCCGTCCTCGAGGCAGGGGCCGTGCGACAATGCCGCCGCTCTACCCCCACGAATTCTAACTCTTGTACGAACAGCTGATCCCAATCATCACGCCGGTGGCCGTCTGTGCGCTGCTCGGTTACGGCTGGGCGCGCGCCGGGTGGACCTTCGACCGCGAGTTCGTGACCCGCATGATCATGAATATCGGCGCACCGGCGCTGGTGCTGGACGGCATCGGCGGTCTCGATGCACAGACACCGCAGTTCCTGCTGGCCGTCGGCCTGGCATGTACCGTATTGCTGACTTGCGCGGGGGTCGGGTACCTGGTGCTGCGTGTCTCCGGCCAGCCGGTGCGCAGTTACCTGCTGCCGGTGACCTTCGGCAACGTCGGCAATCTTGGCCTGCCGCTGTGCTATTTCGCCTTTGGCCCCGAGGGCCTCGGCCTGGCGGTGGGCTTCTACCTGGCGGGATCCATGGCGCATTTCATTTTCGGCCCGCTGGTGCTCGGGCGCGAAGCCGCGTGGCAGACGCTGCTGAAGACCCCGATCATCTACGCCGCAATCGCTGGGCTGGCCATGCTGAGCTTTCGGGTGCCGGCGCCGCCGTGGCTGCAGAACACCGTGGAACTGGTGGCCGGCATGGCTATTCCGCTGATGTTGCTGGCCCTGGGCCATGCGCTGGGCACTTTCGGGGTGCGGCGCCTGCGGGCATCGGCAATGGTCGCGGCGCTGCGCATGATCGTCGGCTTCTCGGTGGGCGTCGCGCTCGTCGAGCTGTTGCAGCTCGACGGCATACTGCGCGGCGTGGTGCTGATTGAAGCGGCCATGCCGGTGGCCGTATTCAACTTCCTGCTGGCAGCCCGCTACCACCGCGACCCGGACGCGGTGGCCGGCGCGATCGTCGTCTCGACGGTGGTGTCATTCCTGACTATGCCGGCCCTGGTGCTCTACGCACTGTGAACCCGTAATGGCGGATCAGCCACGGATTGCCGCGGGGAAACTGGCGCCTGATAACAATTTTTGATGGATTTTGGCCTCGGCCGCCTTTTTGGTCATACTTGGGCGACGGCGCGCTAAGACGCCTGAAGCGATAAAGCGGTAGTGCGCCACCAGAGCCGCGGGGAGCGGAAGGGGGCGTTATGCGACTGGTACAGGACATTCTCAGTGTGAAGGGCAACGACGTGTATTCCGTCGGGCCCGATATCACGATCTTCGAAGCCGTGCAGATGATGGCCGACAAGAGCGTCGGCGCACTGCTGGTGATGGAAAACCGCAAACCCATCGGCATCGTGACCGAGCGCGACTATGCGAGAAAGGTTGCGCTGGAAGGCCGGTCGTCGCGCGATGCGCTGGTCAAGGAAATCATGTCCACGCGCGTGTTGTGTGTAAACCCGCACCGCACCATCGAAGACTGCATGGCACTGATGACCGACAAGCGCGCCCGCCACCTGCCGGTGGTGGATCACAAGAACGTGATCGGCGTGATTTCCATCGGCGACCTGGTCAAAGCCGTGATCGCCGAACAGAAGTTCGTGATCGACCAGCTGCACGACTACATCACCGGGCCGCATCTCGGCTGACGTGCCGACACAGGATCGACTTGACTGCGTGGTCGTCGGCGCCGGCGCAGTGGGGCTGGCAATTGCCCGGACAAGGGCCCTCGCCGGGCGCGAGGTGCTGGTGCTGGAGCAGGCGGACGCGATCGGTACGGGCACCAGCAGCCGCAATTCCGAAGTCATTCATGCCGGCATCTACTATCCCACCGGTTCTCTGAAGGCACGTCTGTGCGTGTCAGGCAAGGAAGCCCTCTATCCTTACCTCGAGGAACGTGTCGTGGGGCACCGGCGGCTCGGCAAGATCATCGTCGCAGTCACGCATGACGAGATCGCCGAACTGGAGCGCTATTACGCACAGGCGGCGGCTAACGGCGTGACCGACTTGCAGTGGTTGTCCGCGGACGAGATTGCCGAGCTCGAACCGGAGATCCGGTGCGTCCGGGGGCTCCTGTCACCGTCCACCGGCATCCTGGACACCCACGAATACATGCTTGCGCTGCAGGGCGACCTGGAGACCGCCGGCGGGCTGGTTGCATTGAACGCGCCCGTGCACCGGGTTGTCGTGACGAGCGACGGCTTCCGGGTGCAGTGCGGTGGGCCGGCGCCTGCGGTTCTTGAATGCGCCAGTTTCATTAATGCGTCCGGTCTGCACGCACCCGATCTCGCCGGCCGGGTGGAAGGCCTGGCATCGGAGCACGTGCCGAAGGCCTACTTTGCGAAGGGGCACTACTACGCGCTGTCCGGCAAGTCGCCGTTCAGTCGGCTGGTCTACCCGCTGGCCGGCAGTGGCGGGCTTGGTGTGCACGTGACGCTGGATATGGGGGGCGCCGCGCGTTTCGGCCCCGACGTGACCTGGGTTTCGGGTGAAGACTATGCCTTTGATGACTCCCGTCGGTCGACATTTATTGACGCGATTCGCCGGTACTATCCGGGCCTGAGTGAAGACCGTTTGCAGCCGGCCTATACCGGCATCAGGCCGAAAACTGTCGGCCCCGGCGACGCAGATGCCGATTTCCGGATTGACGGACCGGCAGAACATGGTGTGCCGGGCCTGGTGAACCTGTTCGGCATCGAGTCGCCCGGCGTCACGGCATCGCTGGCAATTGGCGATTACGTGGGTAACTTGTTGGCTAACTAGGCAATGGACTTCGAAGCCACCCGACACATCCAGCCGGAAATGGCGACCACGGAACGCCTGATGTGGTCCGGCCGTCCGGTGCAGGGCCTGCGCTTTCGCAGGGAGGACGTGCCGACCGCGCTGTTTGGCCTCGCCTGGACCGGCTTCGCGGCATGGTGGACCTGGTCCGTGTGGCAGGAAGAAGCTGACCTGATCCCCACCATGATGGGTGGCATGATGATCCTGATCGGCTTGCACCAGTTCGTCGGCCGGTTTTTTCTCGATTCCTATATCCGGGCGCGCACCTTCTATGGCGTCAGTGATCAGCGCATGGTCATCCTGAAGTTGGTACCGGCGCGCAGCGTCGAGTCCCTTAGCCTCGCAGAGTTGCCCGACGTCACGCTGGAGACCGAGGGAATCGACGGCGGCGTCATCCAGTTCTCACCGGATGTGACGGTGACAGTGCCGGGTAGAGGAACCCGGCGCCGCCGGCGCGTGCGCCGCCGCGGCCCGCATTTCGAGCTGGAAAGCGGGGCGCGCAGTGCCTACGAGATCATCCGCCGTGCGCAGAAAGATGCCCGTGACTGACTAGGCGGCCGCATCGCCTGCCGCAGCCTTGAGCTCGGCGCTCCATTCCTCCGACTGAAACGGCTTGTCGACCGGCGTGTCGGCAATGTGATTGGTGTAATTGCTCAGCGTTTTCTGTCCGATACCGAGAATCACGTCGAGAATCGTCTGCTGCGTATAGCCGGCCGCGAGAAACGCGCCGATCTCGGCCGGTTCGGCCCAGCCGCGCGTGCGCACCATGTGTGAAGTCAAGCGGCGCAGCGCCTCGTGTTTTGGATCGGACAACCGCGCACCGGTGCGCAATGCGTCAACGTCGCCTTCCGGCACGCCGCCATGTTTCGCGACTACGCTGTGCGCGGCCATGCAGTAGGTGCACTCGTTTTCGTAATTGATCGTCAGCCAGACGATATGGCGTTCCACGTCGCTCAGTGATGTCTTGGCGAAGATCTTGCCGAGTGCCTGGTAGGCCTCGACCAGCGCCGGCGATTCCGCCATGACGCCGTAGAGATTCGGCAGCATGCCGCCAAAGCCTTTTTGGGTGGCCTCCAGGATGGGCTTCGAAGCCTCGGGTGCGGTATCGGGGGTATGCACGGTGAAGTCGGTCATGGTTGTTCTCCTCGTAGACTGCCCGGTTGGACCGGCGGCGCTACACTAAGTTTCGTTGGGGACATTGTGCTTTTTCCACCAAGTGGAAAAAGCACAATGTCCCCCTCAGGGCCCAACGGTGGGGGGAGCCATGAGAACCAGAATCGGCGTCTGCACGGTGGTGGCGATCGGAAGCCTGCTGGCCATGACGGCGGCCCTCGGCGGCGGGCACACGCCGCCCGAGCTGGTGCGCATTGATACGGGCGAGTTACAGGGCACCGTGGCAGACGGTGTCGCAGTGTTCCGCGGGATTCCCTATGCCGCACCGCCGGTGGGCGAGCTGCGCTGGCGTCCGCCGCAGCCGCCCGCGGCCTGGGACGGCGTGCGGGACGCGAGCAAGTTCGGCCATGCCTGTCCGCAGAAACTTGGCGCCTACCCGGAGTGGGCCGACACGCATTTCGAGAGCGTTGGGCTGAACGAAGACTGCCTGACCCTGAATGTCTGGACGCCGGTTCGGCGATCGGGGCCGCTGCCCGTGATGTTCTACATCCACGGTGGCAACATGCAGTACGGCGCGAGTTCCATGCCGATTTACGACGGCGGCGTGCTGGCCCGGCAGGGCGTGGTGCTGGTCACCATCAACTACCGGATTGGCTACCTCGGCCGCTTCGCGCATCCGGCGATGACACGCGCGCAGGCAGGTGAGCCTTTAGCGAACTACGGCGTGTTCGATCAAATCGCCGCGCTCGAATGGGTGCAGCGGAACATTGCCGAGTTCGGCGGCGACCCGAACCGCGTGACCATCTTCGGTCACTCCGCCGGAGGCGTATCGGTGAACGTGCTGATGGTTACGCCGCAGTCGAAGGGCCTGTTCCAGGGCGCAATCGCTCAGGGCAGCGGCATCCTGCTGGACATGACGCAACACGCTTTCGAACGCGGCCGCCCTGGTCCCACTGCAAAGTCGCGCGAAGATATGGGTGTGGACTTCGTCGAGTACTTCGAGATTGACGCCGACTCCGATGAAGCACTGCTCGCGGAACTGCGCGCGATGCCGTGGGAGCCGATGGTGGAGTACCAGCGCGAACGCCAGGTGCCCTTCAACCCGGTAGTGGACGAGGTGGTCGTTGTTGATCACGTAGCGCGGGTCTTCGAGCGGGGCGAGCAGCACGACGTGCCCTATATCGGCGGCGCGAACAGCTGGGAGTGGAACCAGATCGCTGACGTACCGCTGATCGGCAAGTGGTTCCTGGGCGGTGCGTTGATCGAGGGATTGTCGGACGAAGACCTCGCCGCCTTCGACGACCAGTGGACCCGCATCGGCAAATCCCAGCGCTGGTTCTCGGAGGGACTGTTCCTGAGTTCCACGCGCTACCTGGGCAAGCAGATGGCGAACGTGGACTCACCGGCGTGGCTCTACCACATCACCTATATCAATGAGCGATTACGCGGCGAGATCCCGGGCGCCGTACACGGGCTCGAGGTACCGTTCATCTTCGGCAACGTGCGCGAGCACCCCGAGTATCAGCGCCCGGTGGAAGCAGCCGAGCAAGCGCCTACCGAAGCTGATCTGGTATTCGGCGATACGCTGCAGGCCTATTGGCTGAAATTTGCGAAGACGGGCAACCCCAACGGCGAAGGCCTGCCGGTTTGGCCCGAGTACCGCCCCGACACGGATCTCGTACTGGTGGCGGACGCAGAGATGATGCCCCAGGCGAGCTTGTATAAAGACACTCTGGATTACCTGGAAGAGCGCGCGCTGATCCGCCGCCGTGAGTTCGAAAACGCCCGCGCGGAGAACTAATGGGGACATTCCTCGATATCCGCTAAACGGATATCGAGGAATGTCCCCGTACTCAAGTCCGGCTGCCGGTAAAGCTGCGGATGATGACCACCAGTAGCACGAACAGCCCGATGCCCAGCAGGAAGGGGACCGTTCGCCCCGGGCCTTTTTCGGGCCACTCCTCGCGCAGCACGTTCACCAGGATACCGCCGCCCAGGAAGGCAACCGCTGTGGCAACCACGGCCTTTGAAAATGTCTCCAGGCTTCCGGCCGCCCAGCCGGCGAGCACGGCCACCCCCAGCAGCCAGCGAATGCAGCGGTCAAAGGCGATCGTATGCCACGCGCGCAACTGGTGGCAGATACCGATGAAGTGCAGGCCCAGGGCACCGCCGGCGAGGATGTACGGAAAGTAGCCTGGCCGCGGAACGCTGGCCAGCACGTAGCCGGTGGCAAAGCTGTACACCGCGAAGGCGCCACCGTGCAGCCACGCCGGCAGCACACGGCCGGCCGCCCCGGCGCGGTCTACGAAGAAATAGAGCACCAGCCCTGCCAGAAAGAACAGGTACAGCCGGTACTGCAGCAGCTCCGGCAGCTCCGGCTGGTTGGCAATGAGCGCCGCGGTGTAATCGCCGATCTTGGGCAGCAAGTAGAGGGCCACGTAGCCCACCGCGATTCCGCCGGCCACGGCGGTGATGCGTGCCAAGGATTCACCTGCCCGCCGTTCGACCCACGGGTACGCGGCTTGCGCACTGGTGATGATGCCGACGCTGATCAGCGATGCCCAGAAGCGGAAAACATCCCAATCCACAGCGCGTGCTCAGAGGACGAAATAGGATTTCTTGAGCCTGCTGTTGCCAGGATGCCCCGACTGCTCACCAGGCTTCACGGTCGGGTCAGCAGATCGAGCCGCGCGTCGATTTGTGCCAGCATCTCCATCTTCGACGGCCTCGCGTACATTGCAGCTTCCAGGCTGACCAACGTCACGAACGTTTGCGTGCGGACCTCCAGATCCCGACCAGAGAACCCCAGCGCTTCGAACAGGGTCCGAACCAGGTCGAGTCTCCATCGATCCGAACGTTCCATGAAAAGACGCACTTTCGGGTTGTCCATGGCCCAGGCTCGCAGCGGCAGGTCGTAATGAGTGAGCTGCTGCTCGGTGACCTGCTGCATGATAGTCCGCAACTTGTCTCTCGGTCCGCCGGTGGACCCGTCGATTGCCTCCTTCACGCTCAGGTTGTGGATTTCATTCCAGTGCAGCAACACCGCATCGATTAATTCTTCGCGGTCCGTAAAGTGGTGATAGAAGCTGCCCTTGGTGACGCCGAGGAACTCCGCCACGCGTGTTATGCGCAGCTCGCTGCCGCCGGTCTGGCGCAGGTAATCCAGCGCGCCCTGCAGCCAGTCTGCACGCGTCAACCGGTCGGTTTTGAGCCTGGTAGCGGTTTTCACGGATGTGCGGACGTGTCAGAAGGTTAGACCATACCCAGAAGTATGTTAACTTAAGTTGGCGATCTTCGGGAGGGAACGACATGGCTCGTAACGGGATGTTCGCGGCTGCCGGCGCGCTCGCGCTGGGGCTGATCGTTGGTCTGGGATCACCAGTGGTGTCCGCGACTTCTCACGAGGGTCCGGAAGGCGAAACCAAGCCCGCGGCACGGGCGGGGACAGATGGCGCTGGCATCGATGCGGAGACGGGTACCGACCCACGCGACTTCGCCCCGAAGTTCATGCCGTATTACCGCTACACGGAGCTGGAGAACGGGCTGGAGCAGAACGAAGCCGTCCTGTTCGGACTCTTTGCCTTTACCAGCACCTTTGCGATGACTTACGAGATCCCGGTGGCGATGGATCGGGATGTCAGCGATACGTCGCTGCGCAACCCCAATTTCGGCCAGCCGGACGAGCCGAAGTGCGCTGGCGTCCTGGAGGGCGGCGGCAGTCCTACTTTGCCGAACGGTACGCCTGTAGAAGGCGATTGCGAAGAGACCGGCTTCGGCGATATGAATCTGCGCTTCATGTATCGCACCAAGTGGGACTTTCTCGGCGCCGATTGGCTCATAGGCGCGCAATTCGATCTGCCAACCGCTAACGAGGATGAGCTCGGCAGCGAAACCTTTGCCGTCGCACCCCTCGTTGCGCCGGTGTGGAACCTGGATTTCTGGCCCGGCCCGGGCGCCTTCGCAGCGCTGATGAATTTCTACTTCATTGATGCGTGGAAGGACAGCCAGCGTGATGACATCAACATGTACGTGGGCCGCTGGTTTTTCATGCTGCCTTTAAGGGCGCCGGGTCCAGGGATATTCGACGGCATCTATCTGCTGCCCGAGGCCCAACCCATCTACGACTTTGACGACGATGAGTTCTCATTCTGGATCGCTCCGGAGATCGGCAAGATCCTGGCGCCGGGGGTGATCACCTATCTCAAGCCCGGCTGGGGTGTGGATCCGGACGAAGGAAACGGCGACAGGGATTTCACCTTCGAGTTCGGGTTCCGATACTTCATGAAGTAATTCCTGGCAGCAGGTGACTACCCACTCGCCGACGAGAGCGGGTTATAGGGAGAGAAAAATGACGAAGTCACTCAGTGCGGTGCTTGGACTGCTTTTCGTTGCCAGCGGCACATTCGCCGCGCCTGTTCAGCACGATACGGAGCACTACATTCTTCTTCGCCAATATCAGGATCAATGGGCCGAGGAAGACAAGAAAATCGATCAGAGGCTTGTGGAGTTGCAGGCGGCGAACGGCGGCAGGCCGCCAAACATCGTTTATATCCTGATCGATGACATGGGCTTCGGCGAGTTTGGCATGCCGGAACTGAACAAGATCCGCGGTGGCCGGACGCCTACGCTGGACGAACTGGCCAACGAGGGCATGGTCTTCACTCGCATGTACGCGGAGAACATTTGCACTTCGACGCGTGTCGCCTTCATGACGGGGCGCTATGCCGTGCGCACGGGGATGGAGTTGACCAAGGTCACGCCACCGGAAGGTGTGGGCATGCGCGACGATGAAGTGACCATCGCCGAGCTTCTCTCCAACGCCGGTTACGCAACGCACCATATTGGCAAGTGGCATCTAGGTGACATCAAGGAAACCTATCCCACTAATCAGGGCTTCGACTACGCATCATTCCCGATGCACAACCAGGTCGCCTACAGCTTCCTCACCCGCGATGCCGAGATTTACTCGCGCACGACCTCTTTTACGCCCACCACCGTGGACCCGGACTATGGATTGGACAAGACCTTTCGTTTGTATGACTGGGTGACCCAGGTAGAAGGCCGGAAAGGCGGCAAAGTTCGGGAATGGGGCATCGAAGCCGGCGAGCGACCCGATATCGAGTTCTATCAGCGCGTGAATGAACGCTTCCAGCAGCAGGCATTAGCCTCACTCCGGGAGCTTGCAGCGGGCGACAAACCGTTTTTCCTGAACTACTGGCCGCAGATTCCGGTGGCTGTTCTTAATTCTACGGATGACGGAAGCTGCCTGACGCCCAACTGTGGTCGCTGGGCCAATGCGATGACGCTCGTCGACAGCTACATTGGTGAACTGCTCGACGAGATGGATAAGTTGGGCGTCGCGGACAATACGCTATTGGTCGTAATGGGCGACAACGGGCCGATGAAACAGGAGATTCCGGCATCCGGCTACTCCGACTGGCTATTCCGCGGCACCAAGGGCCAGGCGCTGGAGGGCGGTCACCGGGTCGGCGCCGTTGTTCGCTGGCCTGGCGTTATAGAGTCCGGTTCCATCTCCGGCGATATGGTGTTTGTCAGCGACCTCTACACAACCTTTGCGCGAATCGCTGGCAATATGGATGACATCCCGCGTGACCGGGTCGTAGATGGAGTTGATCAGACCGCGATATTGATCAATGGGGACACCCATGGCCGTCGCGACTACGTGCATCTCTACGAGGTGGACAACCTGAAGGCCACGGTCAAGCAAAACATGAAAATCCACTGGCCGGCGCCGGGCGTCAATCCGGCCATGGCGCAGATTTTCAATCTCTATTGGGATCCTCGGGAAGAACACGCACTCCTTTACCAGGGGGTCTGGTCCGGAACGCCTTTTGTGCGAATGCGCGTGCAGCACCTGCGCCTGAAAGACAAGTATCCGGACTGGAACCCCAGCAGGGGCCGGCCTTACGAGGACGTAGAGAATCTGCGGCCTGAAACCAAGGTCATGATCCAGACATGGCTGGACACCTATGGTGATGCGAAGGATGTGATCCTTGGAGTGGAGTCGGCGGGCAACTAACCAGACGTTTAACCGTAGGGGTATCCACCATGCCAGGGAATCGTCAAACTCGGCCAGACTTCAGACAATTGCTATGGATTAGGGGCTCTATGAGAACGTTCGCGCTAACGGCAAGCATTGTTGCCTTGGGAATCCTTTCTGCAAGCAACGCCATGGCTGCGGGAGGGATTGTCAGTTCGCCGACTGGAACCGCGCCGGACCGCTACGTCTACTACCCGGGCACGGAAGAGCTGGCCAAAGACGAGATCCGGGTGATCGCCTGCGGTACGGGCCTGCCCGCCGCGCGGCGCGGCCAGGCCGCGACCTGTTTCCTGATCGAGGCAGGCAACGGCGACAAGTTCCTGTTCGATATCGGCACCGGGTCCATGGCAAATATCGCCAGCCTGATGATCCCTTACCAGTACCTGGACAAGGTCTTCTTGTCGCATCTGCATACGGACCACATGGGTGACATCCTCGGGCTCTGGGCCGGTGGCTGGACGGCGGGACGACCGAACGCGTTGCGGGTCTGGGGTCCGAGCGGCGCCACGAAGGAAATGGGCACCGCCTATGCGATGGACCACTTCCTGAAGTTCGTGAACTGGGACAAGGTGACGCGGGAATACAAGATCACGCCGATACCCGGGCAGATAGAAACCACCGAGTTCGATTACAAGGTCCCAAATCAGGTGGTCTACCAGGAAAACGGGGTCACGATTCGTTCATATCCCGCCATTCACACGGGGGATGGCCCGGTCAGCTACTTGTTCGAGTACGCCGGACTGAAGGTATTGTTCAGTGGCGACACGGTGCCGAACAAGTGGTTCATCCAGTACGGCAAGGGCGTTGATCTGGCGATGCACGAGGCATTTCAGAGCCCGCAACAGCTGGTGGACTTCTATAACCAGCCGCCGCAACTGGCCTGGCGGGCCTGCTGCGAGTTTCACACCTCACCGGAGGCCTTCGGCAAGATCATGAGTACGATCAAGCCGAGACACGCGGTGGCCTTCCATTTTTTCAACGACGAAGGCACCCGATATGGCATCTACGACGGGATCCGGACAACCTACGAAGGGCCGCTCTCCATGGCTATCGACATGATGGTCTGGAACATCACGAAAGACCGCATTACCGAGCGCATGGCGGTATCGACGGACGACGCGTGGTCAGTGCCCGGCACGGCCCGCCAGCCGCCACCGGAGAAGGGTCGGCCCAACCCGATGACGCCGGAAATGGAGCGGGGACGCTGGGCGCCGGCGTTCAGAGCCCAGGACCCGATGCTGGATCGGCACATGAAGAAGTACGGTCTGGAAGACCAGGACTGGCGTCCTGCCATGTACAAGGCCCTCGAGGAGGCAGAGTAGACCCTGAAAATGGGGTCGAACCGAGGTTTTTTTGAAACTGCGGTTCGACCCCGATGTTGGGGAAGACTGGGATTGGCGGCCGGTCATGTACGATCAGCTCGGTGAGGCAGATTAGGACCTCGCTGTTACTGCGAGTCGGCGTGTGCCTTCAGCAGATGCCGGTTAGTTGGAGGACGACCAATGAAAATGAAACTGTTGATAGCTACGTTAGTAATCGCCGGATTCAGCCTCGTGGCGATGCTGGCAATGGCCAAGCCCGACAAGGTCGACGGCATCAACGCCCCAGCCGGCCGTATCCCGCAGGAGATCAAGGACAACCGCTACCCGCGGACCTACTTCCCGGGTACCGAAAAGCTGGGCAAAGACGAGATGCGGATCACGGCGCTGGGTACCGGCATGCCGAACCAGTCGCCGAGCAACGTCGCGGCTTCTTTCCTGGTGGAACTTGGCAATGGCGAGTCTTTCCTGTTCGATCTGGGCACTGGAGCAACGGACCGGCTGGCTGGTCTTGAGGCTGACTACTCGAAGCTGGACAAGGTATTTGGGAGCCATCTCCACACGGACCACGTCGGCGATATTGCCTCTTTGTGGGTGAGCGGATGGTTGAATGGCCGCTACACGCCGTTGCACGTGTACGGGCCGTCAGGAGCCACGCCGGAGCTCGGTACGAAGGCCCACATCGACCATATTCGCGAGGCTTGGGCCTGGGACGTCACCTCGCGTGCAGGGACGCTGCCGAACGCTGGTGGCGAAATCGTCGCACATGAATTTGACTACGCGGAAACCGCCGTGATCTATGACGAGAACGGCGTCAAGGTCACGACATTTCCCGCGATTCACATACGCGACGGTTCCGTAAGCTTCCGTCTTGACTGGAACGGCCTGAGTTTCGTGTTTGGCGGCGACTCCGTGCCCAACAAGTGGTTTGCCAAGGAAGCTGCCGGCGCTGACGTGGTGGTACATGAGTGTTTCTTCACGCCGGAAAACTGGATGGACATTGCGGGCTTTCCCTACAAGCAGGCTTACTGGGTGACGTCGGTGATCCACACACCACCGGAAGGCTTCGGGAAGTTGATGTCCATGGTGAAGCCGCGCCTGGCGGTGGCCTATCACTACTGGAACCATCGCGACGTGGAATTTGGTATTTACGATGGAGTACGCCGGACCTACGACGGACCGCTGGTCATGTCAGACGATCTCACCGTCATCAACGTAACCAAGGATCACATCGAGGTGAGAGAGGCGTCCATCAATCATGATGCCTGGCCGCAAGGTACCAGCAAGGCCTGGGATACGGCGCCACGCGGCGAGCCGGCCACTGGCCTGATGTCAGAGTGGCTTGAGAAAGGCAAGCTGGAGGGCATGATTCCGCCGCCCACGCAGCCCATCGACTAGGCAGTTAAACAGTTAGCAACGGTAAAGAAACCCGCTTCGGCGGGTTTCTTTTTGCATACGGTCAGTTCTTCTGCCCGGGCTGAATCTCGGTAATGCCCCAGGACTCGAGCTTCTTCTCGAAGCTCCAGCGCGGGTGGATGCGCTCCAGGTCCGCGAGATCGTCGTTGCTCCCGAAGTCGTAGCCGTTGCCTTCATCGTTGTACCACTGCGAATAGCGCAGCGGATACACGACTTCTTCTGTGAACAGGCTGATCATCTTCATGACCCATTGCGGAAACTGCCGGTATTCGAAGTTCGTGCCGTGCTTATTGGTGCGTTTCGCGATCTCCACCGCCTCGTCGCCGGTCTGGGCGCAGGACGCAATGGAGAAGTCTTCATTGCTGAAGACTTCCGGGTACTCGAACACCGTGCCGCACCACTTGCCCACATCACGCACGTCCACCCAGTTCACCAGGAAACCCGGGTCGTTGATTCCCGGCAGGCTGTTCTCCTTGATCATCGTGCGCGACAGGCTGCTGTCGCCCCGGATCTGGGCCTGCTGGGTGTAATCCACCCGGTGCATGTTGTAGTAGTAGGCGGGCCGGTGGATACAGGTCACGTTGATGCCCTGGCCACGCAGGAAATCGGACATCCGCAGCTTCTGGTCGATCCACCACGGGATGGTGGGCGCGTCGTCGGCGATGTGGGTGACCTTGTCCGTCGGAAAGATCAGCGTGATCACGTGCTTCACGGAGGGATTCGCTTTCAGCGCATCCAGCGAGGCCATGACCTGCTTCATCACCGCCTGCATGCCGCCCACCGGGTCATTGCCGTGATTCGTGACCTTGCCCGCCTTGGCTGTGTTCGCCGTCGTGTACAGCACTACGCCGTCGCAGCCCGCGAAGGCTTCGGTGAGCTTTGCCTCGGAATTCATGTCGACGCCCGGGTGCAGCGTCAGCAGGCCCGGGGCCTCGGCCTCGGTGCGCTCCAGCAGCGCATCGAGGCGCGCGGCCGCCTGCGTGCCCGGCGTGCGATAGAGCGCGCGAACACGGAACTTGCGGGTCTTCGTCAGCTCTTCGCAGATCGCGTAGCACTCCCAGCCCGTAGAGCAGGTCACGCCGATCAGGGGTAATTGATCGATGGCCTTGTCGGGCGCCGGCTGCCGCTCGGCCTTGATCTTCAGCACGGCCTCTACGAGCCGCTTGTTCTTGGCCTTGATGGCGGCCTGGGCCATGGCTACTGCCGTATCCCGATCCATGTTGTTCTACCCGTCGTATCCCGGTCGCCCGCGCCCTGTCGCGCGGCGCCATATGCAGATTCTATGCTGTTTTATAGAAGCGCACCGCTGCGGAGAAACGGGGTCGAACCGATATTTTGCGAAATGCGGTCTGCCCCCGATTATTCAGGTCAGGCGTTATGCTTTGAATCGTCCACAGAAGCAGGTTGCCCCGGATGAAAACCAAGACTCTGTCAATCATGGCTACGGTGCCGCTGTATATCGCAAGTCTCGGCGCCGTGGCCTGGGCCGAGCCGTCTCACCCGCTGGACAGCCTGACCCGGACTGAGTTCGAAACCGTCACGCGCGTGTTGACCGAAGCTGGCAGGATCGACGAGACCAGCCGCTTCGCACTGGTTCATCTGGCAGCTCCCGACAAGAAACAGGTACTCGTATGGCGGCCGGGTGAAGAGCTTGGGCGTCGCGCTTTCGCCTCGATTCGCCACGACCGGCAGATGTACGAGGCCGTCGTGGATCTCGATAAAGACAAGGTGGTGTCGTGGGAATTGATCGAGGGTGTGCAACCGGCCCTGCTCGATTCCGAGTGGGTATTGTCGCAGCAGATCCTGCGCAAGGACCCTGCCTGGCAGGCGGCGCTGGCGCGCCGGGGTCTGGGCGGACGCCGGGCCGTGTTCTGTTTCCCGGCCTTCCCGGGCAACTTCGATCGCGACTGGGACCAGGGCAATCGCCGGCTGGGCATGGTGAGTTGTTACGCCACCGGTTCGGACAAGGGCCTGTGGGGCCGGCCCGTGGAAGGCCTGCTGGCGGTCGTGGATTACGATGAGAAAACCATCGTTGAAATCATCGACACGGGCGAGGTGCCGGTTCCGGAGGGCGGTCCGGCGGTTGCCAGGAATCAGCCGACGGACATGCCCGCCGGTGGTGCGGGAGGCAGGCGCTTTGTTGTCGATGGCCACTGGGTCAGCTGGGACCGGTGGCAGTTTCATCTCACGATCGATCCGCGCGTCGGCCCGGTGTTGTCGCAACTCAGCGTGAGCGACGGCAAGCGGCAACGACCGGTGATGTACCAGGGATTCGCGTCGGAGCTGTTCGTGCCCTACATGGACCCGAACGAGAACTGGTATTTCCGCACCTACCTGGACGTGGGCGAATACGGCATCGGCGCCAGCGGCACACCGCTGCGCCTGGGCAAAGATTGCCCGGCGGATGGCGAACTGATGGGCGCCACTTTCATGGGCGAGCGTGGTAAACCCTCCGAGAAAAGAGATCTGGTCTGCATCTTCGAGCGCATCACCGGTGATGCGGCCTGGTCGCACTACGAGATGGCGAACCAGGGTTCCAGCATGCGCCGGCACACAGAGCTGGTGGTGCGCTTCATCGTCTGGCTCGGCAATTACGATTACGTGCTGGACTACATTTTCACGGAAACCGGTTCGCTGAAGGTCCGCGTGGGAGCTACAGGCGTCGTCCTGACCAAGGCCGTGACGAGCCAGAACATGGGCGAGGAACGGGCCGCGGAGGAGTCAGCCTACGGCCGCCTGATCGCTCCGGGCCTGGTGGCTGTCAATCACGATCATTTTTTCAACTTCCGGCTCGACCTGGACGTGGACGGCCGGAACAATTCGATGGTGGTGGATCGACTGAAGCGGGTGGATCTCGATCCCGCCGAAACCGGCACGCCGCGGCGCCAGATCTGGCAGGTGTTTCCCGAGCTGGCAACGAATGAGTCCGACGCCATGCTGAACGTGCAACTGGCGCGGCCGGCACTCTGGCGGGTCATCAACCCGGGCGTCGAGAATGCGGCGGGTAACCCGGTCAGCTTCCAGCTCCGGCCGGGCAAGACGGCGATGACCTTGCTGAATGACGGTGAGATTGCCCACCGCCGGGCGGGCTTTACGGCTTACCACCTGTGGGTGACGCCTTATCGGGGGGACGAGAAATACGCCGCCGGCGACTATCCCAACCGCCACCCGGGCGGTGCCGGGCTGCCCGCCTGGACGAGCGCCGACCGGTCCATCGAGAACACCGACCTGGTGCTCTGGTACACCGTGGGCATGCACCACGTGGTGCGGGCCGAAGACTGGCCCATCATGCCGGTGGTTCATCACGAGTTTGAAATCCGACCCTTCGATTTCTTCGATTACAACCCAACGGTCACAGGTGAAAACGGGAATCCGGAACCATGACAACCAGATACTGTGTGTTGCCAGTCGTCATCGCTTGCCTTGGTGCCCAGTTCGCATCGGCGGGCGGCCATAACCAGGCGCGGGAGCCGGCTGTCGCGAAAGACCAGGTGCTGACCGCCGAGATCGACGCTTTTCTCGATGAATACGAGGCCCTGTGGGACAAGCAGGACCCCGCGGGCCTGATCGCGCTGTGGGACCAGGACGATCCGGAGCCCTTCTACCTGGCCGAGGAGCAGGACGAGTGGCGCATCGGCTGGGACCAGTTGAAAGACTACTGGGATCCGCCGGGACCGAGTTCTACGGAATCGCTGCGCATGCGCTTCGACGGCGTGCAGGCGCGCTGGCTGACGGAAGACCTCGCTTTCGCGAAATTCTGGATCCGCTTCGACACGAAGATGGCCTTCATGCCCGGCGCTATCGGGACCGACGCCCGCGCGAGCGCGATCTTCCGGAAGACCGACGACGGCTGGCGCCTGATCACCTGGGCGGAGTCACCGGGTTCGCCCATCCTTTACATCTCGCGCCTTTACAAGCTGCACCGGCAGGAAGGTGAGAAGTCACCGCTGCCCTACATCTCGACGCTGTACGAGCGCCACACGCGGGATGATTTCGCCGAGTACATGCAGACGCACAGCAAGCCCGTCGAGAAATAGATCGTGAGACGGTTCAGGTGCGTCGGTAGAAGCGCACCGCGGCGAACACCAGCGTGGCCGTCAGCAAGCCGTCCACCGGGTACGACAGGAAAGTCGTGGCGTCGGATTGCGGCAGCCCGATGACCACGACCAGTGCCACGCAGATCAGCGCGAGCCATGGCCACTGTCGCTGCCACCACAGCAGGACGCCGGTCAGGATCACGGCCAAAGTCCCGATCGGCACGGTGATCGGCAGGCCGAAGGTGCCGTCGCCGGCCTGCGAGCCCATGCATTCCTGTCCCGCCGGCACCTGGAACACGTAGCGCTTGATGTCGAACACGCAGGCCGGGTGAAACTCATTGCCCCAGGCCTGGATGGCTTCGTAGCCACCCACGACGACGGCGATCAGCAACAGTACCGGCACAATCAGCCGATGCTGCGCCCAGGCGAATCCCGCGTTGGCGAGTATCGACGCACAGATCGGCCACATCAGCGGCATGCTGAACACGAACCAGGAAAAACGCAGGCGGTTCATGGTTTCCAGCGTGGGGCCGAAACCGATCCAGCGACCGCTGCCAACCGTCGTCGCGTCGAGCATCACCGGGAACACGATGAACAGCAGCATTAACAGCGCTACGTTGTCCCGTTCCCCCAGCCAGCGGCGCACCATCCACACGAGCAGGCAGAGTTCAGCAAGCGCCAGCGTCAGGAGCGCGTAGGACATCGTTCAGGCCGCACCCGCCTCCGCGGCGTCCTGCAGGGATGCGCGGCGAAACGCGCCCAGGCCAATTGCGAGAAACAGCGCCGCGACAGGCGCCGCGACGCCGACCAGTGCGAGGGACTGGCCCACCGCGGCCGGATCACGGAACAGGTGGTCGGTGAAGTAGCCCACCAGGAATGGGGCGAGACCGGACGCGATCAGGTTCAGGATCAACATGTAGATCGCCGACACCTGCGCGCGGTAGCGGTTGGGTGTGATGAGTTGCAGGCCGGTAGGTGCAGCCGTCACGCCGCAGCAGATGAAAAATACCAGCGGCGCCATCAGCACAAGCGCCAGGGTGGGGTTGTCGGCCAGACCGGCCGTCAGGGCGAAAGGTGCAGAACCGACCGCCCCAACCACACCGACGCGCAGCGGCGCATCGGCATGACCGCGGCCCTTGAACCAGTCGTTCAGCCAGCCACCGGCGATCATGCCGCCGGCGCCGAACACCAGGGCCAGCAGGCCCAGGGACAGGCCCACGTCGCCCGGGCTGTAGTCGAAGCGGCGAATGAAAAAGGTAGGCGCCCAAAGGAAGACGGCCTGCACCGGCATACCGAGTATTGCGAAGCCGAACGCGTAGGCCGCCAGCGCCGCTTTGCGCGGCTTCACCCAGTTCCACAGCGACCGCAGGTTGCCGGGCTGCGCCGAGTGCGTGCCGCGGCGCGGTGGCTCCCGCACGGTCAGCATCAGCGCGGCCACCAGCAGGCCCGGCAGGCCAACAGTGATAAAGGCCAGCTGCCAGGGCACCACGCGCCCGATCACCGGCAGATCAACCGGTGGCTGTGCCGCGAAAAACTGCACGATGGCGCCGCCGAGCATGAAGGCCAGCGCCACGCCCATGAAAATGCCCGAGTTATAAACGCCCATGGGCCGGCCGAGTTTTTCGGGCGGGAAGTAGTCGGCGATCATCGAGAACGCGGGGGGCGACAGCGCCGCTTCGCCCACACCGACGCCGACCCGGGCCAGGATCAGGTGCCCGAAGTTTTTCGCCAGGCCGCAGGCCGCGGTCATCAGGCTCCACATGAAGATGCCGCCGGTGATGATCAGGTTGCGACGCTTGCGGTCGGCCAGCCAGCCGATAGGCAGGCCCATGAGCGTGTAGAACACGACGAATGCAAACCCGCCCAGCAGGCCCATTTGCGTGTCCGACAGGCCGAGATCGGTCTTGATGGGGTCGATCAGCAGCGCCAGGATCGTACGGTCGATGAAGGAAAAGATGTAGGCGATGGTCAGCACGGCCACCGCATACCAACCCGCGGCGGGTGAGGGCCAGCTGCCTGCTTGGGAGGGTTGTTGCATCAAATTCAGCGAGGCTGTCGTCCCGGGGCTTGCCGGCATTGTATGACGGCGGTGCGGGGGTGCAATTCGCCCTCGATTTGCTAAGGTCGTTAACCAATCAGGCACAAACCCGCGGAGCGCAGCGGCCATGAGCGGCCTCGCCACAGAAGACCTGAAGCGGTTGGTAGAATCGGCGCGCGTGTACCGCGACGTATACGCGTCGCCGGAAGTCTTTGAGCTCGAGATGGCGCGCATCTGGGGCCACGCTTGGCTGTACGTGGGTCACCAGAGCCAGGTGCCCGAGCCCGGCGACTTCATCACCACCACGCTGGGCCTGAAGCCGGTGATCATGGTGCGCCACACGGACGGTGAGACCATTCATGTGCTGCACAACCGCTGCGGCCACCGTGGGGCCATCGTCTGCTATCAGCGCCACGGGCACGCGAAGAGCGGGCTGTTTCGCTGCCCCTATCACGGCTGGATCTTCCGCTCGGACGGGTCGCTGCGCACGCTGCCGAGTCCCGGCGGTTACAAGGATGTCGGTTTCGATGCCGACGACCCGGCCTTCGGCATGCCGCCCGCCGCGCGCGTGGCGATGTATCGCGGTTTTGTCTTTGCGTCTTTGTCTGCGGAAGGCCCCGATCTGCCGAACTTTCTCGGCGAGGCCGCCGACACCATCGACAACATGGTGGACCGCTCACCTGTCGGTGAAATCGAAGTCACCGGAAAAGTGGGCCATCGCTTTCTTCATCGCAACAACTGGAAGTTCTTTATCGAGAACCTGCACGACGCAATGCACCCGATGGTGGCGCACGCGGCGACGGGTGATGCGGTGAAGCAGGTGCTCGACGCGTACCCCGACAGCGATGTGGGGCGCCCGGAGGCGGAGGTCATTGCGCCGTTCGGCGGTTCCTACGACTTCTTCGACGAGATGGGCTTCGTTGGCCTGCCGCGCGGCCACGGCTACATGGGCGGCAGCAAGAGCATCTTCAGCCACTACCAGATGTACCCAGACTACCTCGCCGCGATGGAGGAGGCCTACGGCACAGCGCGCACCCAGGAAATCCTGTCCTACAACAAGCACAACACGCTGGTGTACCCGTCGTGCACGGTGCGCGACGGCATCCAGTCGATTCGCGTGGTCAAACCCGTGTCCGTGAACGAGACGGTGATCGAGTCGTGGACCTTCCGGCTGAAGGGCGCGCCGCAGAGCATGCTCGACCGCACGCTGCGTTATTCGCGGCTGATCAATTCGCCGGCGTCTTGCGTTGGCCCGGATGACATGAGCTGCTACGACCGCATCCAGGAAGCCGCGGCAGCCGGCACCATCGACTGGATCGACCTGCACCGGCACCTGGGCCGCGAGGTCCGCGACGGTGAGCGCCTTACGGCCATCGGCACCAGCGACCTGGCGCTGCGCAACCAGTACCTCGCGTGGCTGGACTACATGACGGACGGGGCAGCCGGTCATGCGGCCTGATGTCACGCCGGAAATCGAGGTAGCGATAAATGCCCTGATCCGCCGGGAGACCGCCTGCCTGAACGACGGCGACCTGGACGCGTGGATGGCGCTGTTCACCGACGATGGCTACTACTGGATGCCGCTTGAAGCCGACCAGCAGTCGCCGGACGAGCACGACTCGCTGATCTACGACAACCGTCCGCTGATGGAAATCCGGCGCAACAACCTGGGCCATCCGCTGTCACCGTCCATGGACTTCCCGGTGCGCTCGGTGCGCATCCTGGCGGACCTGGCGATCGACGCCGCCACGGCGAACGAGTACGTGGTCAGGACGTCGGTCATCGCGATGATCAATCACAAGCGCCAGGACGTGTACGGTGGTCGGGTCACCTACCGGGTGTGCCGCCTGGGTGACGACTGGCGCATCCAGTGCAAGCGGGTGGACCTGCTGAACGCCGACTCGCCGCTGGACACGATCATGATGTACATCTGAAGACGGCACTCTAACCGGAGGAGTGAGCGAGAACGTGAGAGTTAGTGGCGCAGGTTGCATGCTGGTTGCTGCGTGGCTCGCGTGGCCAGGTGTCAGTTCCGCAGACAGGGCTTACCGGGCCACGATAGAACCGACTCTGGCTGCTTTCTATACCGTTGGCAGTGACGGTGAATCCGTCCCGAACACGCCTAGCACTGACGTCATCACGGCGCCCGGCAGGGGGCGACCCAAGCGAAAAGCAACCCGGACTGCGGTCGTGAAGCGTGTCCCATCGACGTCTTCGGCAGCACCGAAGGTGGTCACGATTCGTGTGCCGGCCGAGCAACGAGATCCCCGCGAGGTAGATCGTTGTGAAAGGGCCGGCCTTTACTATACCAAGGACGGTCGCTGCATCGTCCCGGTGCTGCGTAGGCGGGGAATTCGGGGACGGTGATCTTAATTATTTGAATTAAGGTCACCGTCCCCGAATTCCCAACCACAAGCGCCAGGACGTGGACGGCGGGCGAGTGACCTACCGCGTGTGCCGCCTGGGCGACGACTGGCGCATCCAGTCCACGTGGACTGCTCCCACTATCGTGGACACGCCGAAGCCTCAAAATGAGGCACGTTCGAATGCCTCCGGACTGATACCGCCGAGATGGCTGTGTCGGCGGTTTCGATTGTAGAACACTTCGATGTAGTCGAAGACATCAGCTTTTGCCAAGTCTCGTGTCTTGTAGATGCGTTGTCTGATTCGTTCTTTCTTTAAACTGCTAAAGAACGACTCCACGACGGCATTGTCCCAGCAGTTGCCACGGCGACTCATGCTTGGCTCGAGGTTATTGGCGCGGCAGAAACGCAGCCAGTCATCGCTGCCGTATTGAGACCCTTGATCAGAATGGACAAGGACTTGGTGTTTCGGTTTACGTCGCCACACTGCCATCAGTAGCGCATCGAGCACCAGCTCGCGTGCCAACGTTGGCTTCATGGACCCACCGACGATATTGCGCGCGAACAAGTCCATCACAGCGGCCAGATAAAGCCAGCCCTGCCAGGTACGGATATACGTGATGTCAGTGGCCCAAACACGGTTCGGTCGATCGACCGTGAACTCACGCTGGAGCTTATTCGGCGTGATGATCGATGGTCGACCGGGGATAAACCGCGGCGCTTTGTAGCCGTGTAACGCCTTGATCTTATGGGCTCTCATGATGCGTGCCACGCGATGCCGACCGCAAGTCTCTCCGGCTTCCCGCAGATCGAGGAATATGCGCCGCGCGCCATAGACGCCGCTGCTGGCAGTATATGAGTTGCGAATCAACACCAAGAGCCGCTCATCTTCGATCGCCCGATTCGACAGTGGCTTGTGCAGCCAGGCATAGAAACCGCTCCGCGCCACACCGAGTCCGCGGCACATCGTTCTGATACGCCATTGATGTCGATGCTCATTGATGAATGCGTACTTTACTCGGGCTCCCTGGCAAAGTACGCCGCGGCCTTTTTTAGGATGTCTCGCTCTTCTCGTGTGCGCCTGAGCTCGGCGCGGAGCTTGAGGACTTCGCTCTTCGCTTCCATCAGCTCTTGCGCCTGTTCCGCTGACCGGTCAGGCGGTTTCATGCCGTTAACCCATTTATATAGACTGTGCCGTGATACGCCCAGACGATCGGCGACCTCCTTCACCGAATAGCCCCGCTCAATGACTTGGCGAACCGCCTCGTCCTTAAACTCAGGCGAGTACCTTTGATTGCTCATGGACCCCTCCTCTAGACTCAAATAGTAGCCCCGAGGTGTCTACAATTGCGGGGACAGTCCACGCGCCTAATCAGGTGGTCCGGAAAACCAGGGTCAGACCACAAAGCAGCCGTTCAGGCGGCTTCAGGGCAGGCCAGATATAGGGCTATGATTGGCCTGTGAACGCTAGCAAACAGGGGAACCGTCTCCCTGAACGGAAAACAACCGCCGAAAACAATTGGGGCGTCCGTAGAATCAGCTGTTAGCTGTCAAAAGACTGATGGAACCTGCCGACCCGAATTTTGAGACGCGATCGCGGGAGAACTTTCGAAGCCAAGCCTTTATGAGGCATCTTGGCGTCGAGATGACTGAGCTGGGGCCTGGTCTTTGTCATTTGAAGCTGCCTTCCCGACCTGACTGGATGCAACAACATGGTTTCTTTCACGGTGGAGTTGTCGCGACGATCGCCGATGTTGCTGGTGGTTATGCAGCATTTTCGCTCCTTAGGCCCGAGGCAACGAACGTGACCGTAGAGTTCAAAGTGAACCTCGTGTCGCCAGCTGATGGTGACTATTTAGTGGCTCACGCTTCGGTGTTGAAGCATGGGCGGTCGCTTACTGTTTGCCGCTGTGATGTATTGAGTGTCGGTGACCAAGATCAAAAACTATGCGCTACGTCACTTGGTACCTACATGGCAGTGATGGACCGATGAATGTGCCAGCTAACCAGTACAATCAAGCCGCTCCCTACGGTCGCCGGACGAACGGCCGCTATTGGCTGCGGTTTCAATGGGTCGACGCAACACCCGTATTGAACCGTGCCGCTCGGGATTCGAGCCAGAGGGTCTTACGGGGCTGTCCGAGGC
The DNA here is from genome assembly GCA_020351875.1 of Chromatiales bacterium. Lineage (GTDB taxonomy): Bacteria > Pseudomonadota > Gammaproteobacteria > Steroidobacterales > J054. Next base: position 1,775,439 of record CP070671.1, read on the forward strand.
GCAGGCACAGCAATGGCTTCCCGTGAACGCGCACAGAACTCGAAAAGACGATCGGAGCCGGGAGCCCTTGTGTGCCAGGCGATCCGGGTCGTTGCGGGGTCCAAACTAGCCGTTTTCCCAGGGCCAGAAACTCAGCGTCTCTGTGAACCACTGGCTACTCCTATGATTCAACATGATTTTCGCCAAGCAATGGCTGTTCGACGAAGTGTTGCATCGACCGGTTGAATCGGCAGCCGAAAGCAGCCGTTTAGATCCCCTGGAAATACTGGCGCTAGCCGAACGATTGCTTTCGACCACGTGCGTGTGTTGCCGGTGAACCATATACTGATTAATCTTTCCATCTACTCCACAACAACCGCCTTAAGAGCAAAGGATGAGAGACATGTCAGCAGCAGATAAGTTAGGAGGCTACGCCAGCGGATTCGCAAATCTGGATGCTGAGGCAATCGCCACAAACGTTACAGCCGATTACAAACTTCTCGACAAAGACGGGGCTGTGTATGGGAAAAATGATCTGCCAGGCTACGTCGCCGAGCTCCGAAAGATCGGCAATAAGATGGATATCAGTGATGTCGTTGTTGAAGGCGGCACGGCTTGGTGTAAGTGGCGGGTTGGCGACATTGTCGGGGCCGGCATGATTAGTTTCGGAGAAGACGGTGTCAGCCAAGAGCAATTGTTTTATTTCTAGCGGCTATGTTGCCCGCGAGGGTGCTTTAAAGACGAAAATGCTGAAGGACGTTGCTGGCTTCCGCAGGGTAGTCGCTCCCGACAGCCAGTGACCGCTTTTGGCTGCGGTTTCAACCGATCGACGCAACACATTGGCTAAATCGTTCGGCTGGGGTCTCAAAGTTTAGCGTTTCCCTGGGTCGCTCATTAAGCCGTCTGGCCACGGCATTCAGGCGGTTCTGATGCACGGTCGACAGGTCCATGCCTTTCGGGAAGTATTGCCGCAGCAGGCCGTTGAT
>CP070671.1:1776503-1808085 GCA_020351875.1 Chromatiales bacterium
ACGGTCGAGCGTAAGGGCAAGGCGGTCGGCAGCCTCGATCCGGGTGACTGCTTTGGTGAAACCAGTTACGTATCGGACGTGAAGCGCAATGCCACGATTCGTGCCGGCGACGGCGTCGAACTGCTCAGCGTCAGCGCCACGCTGCTCGAACAGGTTTCCACGGCCTGCCAGCTGCGCTTCACACGCGTGTTCCTCGACACGCTGATACAACGCCTGCAGGGCTCCAACAGCGCGTCGACCTGACCGCCCCCCACCATCGCCTTCCCCGGGACGCCGCGTTGTCTTTTCCGCGGCCGCCGTCAGAGCCCTTCGTTGCCGCAGCCGCTTTCGCCGAATCTTCTCCTTCGCTCCAGATAGAGTCGCTCAGGACAAGATCGGCTGCGCGTCTGCTGCGCAGAGAGCCTCTTCCGAAAACGTGGCGCTGGACTGGAAATTCCCGTCAGCAATAGCAGACGCGCAGCCGATTTGTTCCTGAGGGAGTTTTTCCGACCGAAGGAATAAATTCGGCGAAAGCGGCTGCGGCAACGAAGGGATCTTGAACGAGTATCGCGGCTGAAGCCGCTCCCACGGACGCGCCTACGCGTCGTCCTCCTCCTCGGGGCTGAATTCGCGCAGTTCGTCCCCGATCAGGACTTCGACCTTCTGCTCTGCCTGGTCCAGCGCCCCCTGGCAGTCGCGGCTGAGCTTCACCGCACGCTCGAACTGCTGCAGGGACTTGTCCAGGCTCTGTTCGCCGGCTTCCAGCTGTTCCACGATGTCCTCGAGCTCGGTCATGGCTTTTTCGAGGTTGACGCGCCTGGCTTTTGATTCCGCCATCCGGGGTGCTCCGCAACGAACAGGACGCCGGAGACTTGCACAGGGCCCCGCCGCGGTCAACGCCGCAGCGTTTCGGAAAACCCGGGTTGACCGGCTCCTGGCATCACCCTATATTTAGACTGAGTCTAAACACATTGCCGGGCCATCGTCGCCCACCAGCAGGAGATAAAGAAGTGGACCTCAAAGGCAGCAAGACCGAACAGAACCTGAAAGACGCATTTGCGGGTGAGTCGCAGGCCAATCGCCGCTACCTGTACTTTGCCAACAAGGCTGACGTGGAAGGTTACAACGATGTGGCCACCGTGTTCCGTTCAACGGCAGAGGGTGAAACCGGTCACGCGCATGGCCATCTCGACTACCTGGCGCCTGTCGGTGATCCCGCCACCGGGCTGCCCTTTGGCGGTACGTCGAACAACCTGAAGGCCGCCATCGCCGGCGAAACTCACGAGTACACGGACATGTATCCCGGTATGGCCAAGACCGCCCGAGACGAAGGCTTCGACGAGATCGCCGACTGGTTCGAGACCCTCGCCAAGGCCGAGCGGTCGCACGCGAACCGTTTCCAGAAAGCCCTGGATCAGCTGGACAGTTGATTGCACTGAACGGACGTCCCACCCGCGGTGGGACGTCCGTCTCACGCGAAGAAATAACATGAGTACGACACCCACGACCCGCGAGGGTAGCCTCGAGGCGCCCACGCGCCATCCCGTCGACTGGCAAGCTTCCGAGTTCTACGACGAAGGGTCGTTGTTCGCGGAACTGGAACGCGTGTTCGACATCTGTCACGGTTGCCGCCGTTGCTTCTCGCTGTGCAACGCGTTCCCGACGCTGTTCGATGCGATCGACGAGGGTGACACGGGCGAACTCGACGGCGTGTCGCGCGAGGTCTACTGGGACGTCGTCGATCATTGCTACCTGTGCGACATGTGCTACATGTCCAAGTGCCCGTACGTGCCCCCCCACGAATGGAATGTCGATTTCCCGCACCTGATGTTGCGGGCCAAGGCAAAACGGTTTCGTGACCAGGGCGCGTCGCTGCCCGACAGAATTCTTGCGGACACCGACCGGGTGGGAAAACTGGGCGGTATCCCGGTGGTGGCCGAAGTCGTGAACGCGGTCAACCGGAGCAAGCCCGGGCGGGCCTTGCTCGAAAAGGCCCTTGGCGTCGCCGCGGACGCGCCGGTTCCTGCGTACCACAGCCGCAGCGCGCGCAAGCGGCTGGCCAGCCACCAGAGCGGGGCGACACCGACGGCGGCGAACGGTACCAGTGGCCGCGTGGTGCTGTTTACCACGTGTTACGGCAACCGCAACCGGCCGGATATCTGCGAAGACCTGATGGCCGTGTTCGAGCACAACGGCATCCGGGTGACGCTGGCGGCAACGGAGCGCTGCTGTGGCATGGCCAAGCTGGAGCTCGGTGACCTCGAAGCGGTGGCGGCGGCGAAAGACGTGAACGTGCCGGAGCTTGCCCAGCTGGTGCGCGACGGCTGGGATATCGTCGCGCCGGTGCCTTCGTGCACCCTGATGTTCAAGCAGGAACTGCCGTTGTTGTTTCCGGATGACGAAGATGTGGCGCTGGTTGCGAAGGCGTTCTACGACCCCTTCGAGTACCTGTTCCTGCGGTACAAGGGCGACGCACTGAAGACGCAGTTCGCCAACGAACTCGGCAAGGTCTCCTACCAGGTGCCGTGCCACCTGCGGGTGCAGAACATCGGCCTGAAGACGCGGGATGTGCTGGCGCTGGTGCCAGGGACGGAGGTCGATGCGATCGAGCGCTGCTCGGGCCACGACGGCACCTACGGCGTGAAGCGCAGGTTTCGCGACGCGAGCCTGAAAATCGCCAAACCCGTCATGCGACGGGTGGCAGAAGCAAAGGCCGACCATTTTGTCAGCGATTGCCCGATGGCGGCCGACCAGGTGGCCGGGGGTGTCGACGGGGCTGAGGGTGAACATCCGATTTCCCTGTTACGCAAGGCTTACGGAATATGAGCATGGACAAGTTGCAGCCCGAAGATCTGTACTCGCTGGAGAATTACGCGCAACTGCGGCCCGAGTTCCGGGCGCGGGTGCTGGCACACAAGGCCCATCGCAAAGTCGCCATCGGCGATCATGTCACGCTGTTGTTCGAAGACCGCCTGACAATGCAATACCAGGTGCAGGAGATGCTGCGCATAGAACGCATTTTCGAACCCGAAGAAATTGCCGCGGAGCTGGACGCTTACAACCCGCTGATCCCGGACGGGCGGAACTGGAAGGCGACCATGCTGATCGAGTATCCCGACGTCGACGAGCGACGGGTCGCGCTGGCTCGCCTGCGGGGCATCGAGGACCAGGTCTGGGTGCGCATCCAGGGCTTCGACCCGGTCATGGGCATCGCCGACGAGGACCTGGAGCGGTCGAACGCCGACAAGACCTCGGCCGTGCATTTCCTGCGTTTCGAGCTCACCGACGGCATGATGGCTGCGTTGCGTGACGGTAAATCGCTGACGGCCGGCTGCGGCCACCCGGCATACACGATGACCGCCGAAGTGTCGGAGGCGGGCCGCGAATCGCTGATCGCCGACCTCGACTGACGAGGCCTGCCGGCTGCCGGGATTGACGTAGCTCCCGGAGCGTCTAACATTCACCCGTTGTTGTGCGCACCGAGGCCGTGAGGGCGGCCGCGGTAAATCGGGTTCGTCATTCAATGAGTCGCAGTTACGCCGCCGCTGACATTGAGGTGCTCAGCGGTCTCGATCCTGTCCGGCGCCGGCCGGGCATGTATACCGACACGTCGCGGCCGAATCATCTCGCCCACGAGGTCATCGACAACAGCGTCGACGAGGCCATTGCCGGGCATTGCAAGCGCATCGACGTGAAGCTCTACCGGGACGGTTCCCTGGAGGTCGCGGACGATGGCCGCGGCATGCCGGTGGACAAGCACCCCACGGAGAAGATCCCCGGCGTCGAACTGATCCTCACGCGCCTGCATGCCGGCGGCAAATTTTCGAACAAAAACTACGAGTATGCCGGCGGTCTGCACGGGGTCGGCGTGTCGGTCGTGAACGCGTTGTCGAAGAATCTCGAGGTCTGGATTCGGCGCGACGGCAAGGAATACAACCTGAGCTTCCGTGGCGGGAAAAAGGTCGGCAAGCTTGATGTAGTTGGCAAGGTCGGCAAGCAGAACACTGGCACGACCATACGATTCTGGCCGGACAAGAAGTATTTCGATTCCGACAAGATTTCATTACCGCAACTCAAGCACGTGTTGCGGGCCAAGGCAGTGCTGTGCCCCGGGCTGAAGATCCGGCTGCGGGTAGAGAAGCCTGCCGAAACCCACGAGTGGCTGTACGAAGGCGGGCTGGAGCAGTACCTGCTCGAAACGGTCAACGGCGCGACGTTGCTGCCTGAAGTGCCTTTTGACGGCAGCCTGAAGGGTTCTCGCGACGAAGTGGAATGGGCGGTGGCCTGGGTGGCCGACGGTGGTCCCACCGTTGCGGAGTCCTACGTGAACCTGGTGCCGACGGCACAGGGCGGCACCCACGTGAACGGTTTTCGCAGCGGCCTGACGGATGCGCTGCGCGAGTACTGTGACTTTCGCAGCCTGTTACCCCGCGGCGTGCGCCTGGCGCCGGAAGACGTGTGGGATGGCGCGGTCTACGTGCTGTCAGTCAAGACCCAGGAACCGCAGTTCTCCGGCCAGACCAAGGAGCGCCTGTCATCCCGGGAGGTGGCCGCCTTCGTGTCCGGCGCGGTCAAGGATGCGTTCGGCATCTGGCTGAACCAGCATCCCGAGACCGGTGACCAGATCGCGCAACGCGCGATCGCTGCAGCCCAGAAGCGGCTGAAGGCGGGCAAGCAGGTCGCGCGCAAGAAAGTCACCTCGGGACCCGCGCTGCCCGGCAAGCTGGCCGACTGCAGCGCCACCGAACCGGAGCGCTGCGAGCTGTTCCTGGTGGAAGGTGATTCCGCCGGCGGCTCGGCAAAGCAGGCCCGCGACCGGGAATTCCAGGCGGTGTTGCCCCTGCGTGGCAAGATCCTGAACACCTGGGAGGTGGACCAGGGTGAGCTGATGGGCTCCCAGGAGGTTCACAACATCAGCCTGGCGCTGGGCATCGAGCCCGGTTCCGATGACCTGTCGAACCTGCGCTATCACAAGGTGTGCATCCTGGCCGATGCAGACAGCGACGGTCAGCACATTGCAACCCTGATTTGCGCGCTGTTTGCGCGCCACTTTCCGCAACTGGTCCGCCAGGGACACGTGTTTATCGCCTTGCCGCCGCTGTACCGGATCGATCAGGGCAAGAACGTGCACTACGCGCTGGACGAGGGCGAGCGCCAGGGGATCCTGGAGCGCATCGAGGCGGAAAAGCTGAAGGGCAAGATCAACGTGATTCGCTTCAAGGGCCTTGGCGAGATGAACCCGACACAACTGCGCGAGACGACGATGGCGCCCGATACGCGGCGCCTGCTGCAGCTGACGGTCACCGGCAGCGACAAGACCGAGCAGACGCTGGACATGCTGCTGGCCAAGAAACGCGCGCGCGATCGCCGCGAGTGGCTGGAAACCAAGGGCAACCTGGCCTCCATCTGAACGGGGCCGCGCGGATAGATCCATGAGCAAGCAGAACCAACTGGACTTCGAAGGCATCGAGCAGCGCCCGTTGCGCGATTTCACCGAGCAGGCGTACCTGGACTATTCCATGTACGTGATCCTCGATCGCGCACTGCCGCACCTGGCCGACGGGCTGAAACCGGTGCAGCGGCGCATTGTTTACGCGATGAGCGAGCTGAGTCTCGGTGCCGGGGCCAAGCCGAAGAAATCCGCGCGCACGGTCGGTGACGTCATCGGCAAATTCCACCCGCACGGTGACACCGCGTGCTACGAAGCCATGGTGCACATGGCCCAGGAATTCACCTATCGCTACCCGCTGGTGGACGGGCAGGGCAACTGGGGTTCCACGGACGATCCGAAGTCCTTTGCCGCGATGCGCTACACCGAATCGCGCCTGACCGCCTATGCGGCGGTGCTGCTGGCGGAACTCGGGCAGGGCACCACGGACTGGGTGCCGAACTTCGATGGCTCGCTGCAGGAACCGGCGCTGCTGCCGGCGCGCCTGCCGAACCTGTTGCTGAACGGGGCGAGCGGCATCGCGGTGGGCATGTCCACCGACGTGCCGCCGCACAACCTGCGGGAAATCGTGAAAGCCCTGGTGCACTTGCTGGACGAGCCGAAGGCCACGCTCGCCGCCGTGTGCCGGCACATTCCCGGACCAGACTTCCCCACGGGTGCCGAGATCGTCACGCCGAAGGCGGAGCTGCGCAAGATCTACAAGACCGGTAACGGCACCCTGCGCGTGCGGGCCACGTGGGAAGTGGAAGACGGCGCGGTGGTCGTGAACGCGTTGCCGCACCAGGTATCGGGCAGCAAGGTGCTGGAGCAGATCGCCGCACAAATGCGGGCCAGGAAGCTGCCAATGGTGGAAGACCTGCGCGATGAGTCAGACCATGAAAACCCGACACGGCTCGTGATCATTCCGCGCTCGGCGCGGGTGGATGCCGAGCAGCTGATGGATCACCTGTGTGCGACGACCGACATGGAGCGCACCGTGCGGGTGAACCTGAACGTGATCGGGCTCGACGGGCGCCCGGCCGTGCGCGACCTGCGCAGCCTGCTGGCGGAGTGGCTGCAATACCGTACCGACACCGTGAAACGTCGCCTGGGCTACCGGCTGGAACGCGTCCAGGAGCGGCTGCACATACTCGACGGTTTGCTGATCGCGTACCTGAATATCGACGAAGTGATTCGCATCATCCGCAAGGAAGAGCAGCCCAAACCGGTGCTGATGAAGCGTTTCAAACTCAGCGATACGCAGGCCGAGGCCATCCTGAACCTGCGCTTGCGGCACCTGGCGAAGCTGGAAGAGGTCAAGATACGCGGAGAGCAGAAAGACCTGTCGGCGGAGCGTGACACCCTGCAGAAATTACTGCGCAGCAAGGTGCAGTTGCGCAAGCTCATTCGCGAGGAACTGCTGGAGCTGGTCGACGAGCATGGCGACGCGCGACGCACGCGCATTATCGAGCGAGCCCCGGCCCAGGCGATTTCCGAAACCGACTTGGTTTCCAGTGAGCCGGTGACGGTCGTATTGTCCGCGCGCGGCTGGGCGCGGGCAGCCAAGGGCCACGAGATCGATCCGCAATCCCTGAGCTACAAGTCCGGGGATGAATTCCTGTGCGCGGCCCGCGGCCGCAGCAGCGAACAGGCCGTGTTCCTCGACAGCACCGGCCGGGCCTATTCGCTGCTGGCACACACCCTGCCGTCCGCGCGGGGCCAGGGCGAGCCGTTGTCCGGGCGCCTGAACCCGCCGGACGGAGCCAGTTTCTGCGGCGTGATGCTCGGTCCACCTGAGTCGCGCTGGCTGGTTGCCAGCGATGCGGGCTACGGTTTTTTCGTGACGCTCGGCGAACTCCATTCGCGGGCCCGGGCGGGCAAGGCCTGTCTGCGCGTGCCGGCGGGCGGCACCGTGGTAGTGCCGGCCCCGGTGGTGGGCGAGGAGTTTCCGGGCGATGCATGGGTAGCGGCGGCGAGTAACCTCGGCAGGTTGCTGATGTTCCCTGCCGAAGAGCTGCCGGAAATGGCCCGGGGCAAGGGTAACAAGGTCCTGGGCATCCCGACGACGAAGTTCAAGAGCGGCGAGGAACGCATGGTCGCGGTCACCGTGCTGGGCGAAGAAGACACGCTGGAGATCATCAGCGGCGGGCGGCGCATGTGCCTGAAGGCAACCGAGCACGAGAAATACGTGGGTGATCGCGGTTTGCGCGGGAGCCTGCTGCCGCGTGGGTGGCGCAAGGTGGAGCGACTGGGCGTCGCCGTGGACTGAGCGCAATCAGCCGGCGCGTTTCCGCGGCGGGTCCTGCAGCATGTCAGTCTCGTCGCTGCCGAGTTCCCCTTCGCCCACCGCCCGCTTCAGGGCGTCCTGGTCGATGATCTGACTGGCGGTCAGCTCGTCGTTGAAGTCTTTTTCCAGCAGCGACATAGCTTGCTGCAGAGTTGCTGACAGATCGTGCTCCTCGGCCGAGTCGTCACCAAGGCACTGAAGAGCTGGATCTTCAGTGCCGTCTGCGTCCGCTTCCAGGCCTTCCAGGCCCGGGTTGGCGGCTTCCACCGTGGCTTCCAGAAGAGGGTCGGCCGGTATCTCGGACCTCGGCATGTCCACGGTCGGCCCAAGGATACTGTTGTCGGGGTCGTCCTCGATGCCACCGAACGCTTCCACCGGCAAGTCCGGCTCCCCGGGCAGGTCCGACAGGTCTTCCGCGAACAGCTCTGCCAATTCGGGTTCGACCGTCGGGTCGAAACCGGCCTCGGCCATGGCCACGGTTTCTGGCTCTTCCAGCTCGTCGTCGACCGTGTCGACCGTGTCGACCGTGTCGGCATGCGCCATCCGCGGCATTTCCATGGTCGGGCCGCTGTTCGGGATTTCGGCAGTGTCGGCCGGTTCCGTGGGGCCGGACGCCTCGGCCGTGGCCATGTATTCGAGCTCGGGCTGGTACTCGCTGGCGGGCGGTGCAAACGGTGAGTCGAAGTCCGCCGTGCCTTCAACGACCGGAATTTCCTCGCTGCGCGTCGCTTTCGCCTCGTCGTCGTCGTCGTCGACTTCCACGATATAGGTCTGCTCGGCGGGCGTGCCCAGGGCAAAGGCCTCTGCGTGCAGGCCTTGCTCGGTCTTCAGCCACTCGTCCGTGTCGCCGTAAGACTGTTCATCCGATTTAACGGTTGTATCGGCACGGCCGCGAGCGAACAGCCGGCTCAGGCCCTGCAGCAGGTGCGAACGCAGCAGCACGATGCTGAGCCCCAGGCCCAGCAGCAGGCCCAGCAGCACCGCCAGCAGCGGGCTGACCTGGCTGGTCGAGCGCGGTGCAAGCGCCACGGGTGGCGGTGCCTCGGCAATGTCCGTCGCCGCTGCCGACGACTCGCGGGTGTTGCTTTCGTCGGCAAAGGGGCTGGTACTGGCGGGCGGCAGCACGATGTCCTGGGACACGTCTGCGGTTTCGGTGCCGGCCTGGACCGTGGTGGACGTGCCGGATACCGGGGTGTCCTCGGTCAGCGTGGTCGCCGACCTTGCGGCCTGCGTTTGGCTGAGCGTCGACTGCGCAGCAGCGGTTCCCGTGTCGGTGCTCGTTGCGCGGGCGGCGGGCTCAGCGGCAGGGGCCACCGGCGCCGGTGTTTCGGGCTGAGCCGGCGCGGCCGGGCTCGCGGCGAGCTGACCGGAGACCGGGATCGCAATTTCATAGCCGAGCTTGATCAGGTCCGGATTGCCGCGAATGAACGCGCGCGGGTTGGCGGCGAAAATCTGATCGGCAAGTTGCCACGTGCTGTTGGGGGCGCGGCCCTCAACGCGCGCGGCGATCGTCGACAGCGTGTCGCCCTCGCGCACGCGATAGACCTGGCCGGCTGCAATCGGTTCGCGTGTCGCGGCGAGCCGCCGGGGGGCGGAACCGGGCGCGGCATTGCTGCGAGCAACGGTTGCTGTAGCGCCCTGGCTGGGCCGGGTGACCGTGGCTGCGCTGGCTGCCGGCACGGACAGGCCCGGCAGGTCGAGCATGAGCACGTAGTGGCGCATGATCTTCGGGAGCCCGGGGCAGTCGACGCGCAGTGTCAATTCGTACAGCGGTTCGTACAGGGGCTGGCGACTGGTGACTTCGAGTTCGAGCACCGCAGGCCCGGTGGTTTGGGGTGTACGAACCCGGGTGCTTGCGGGGCTACGCAGGTCGCCGCCCTGGCGGGCGGGTGACGTGACGCAGCCCGGTCTGACGACTTCACCCGGACCCAGCCGCATGGGCACCGTCGCGCGGAGGGGCTCACCCAGGGCCGAGCTGGGCACGGCTTCGCCCAGACCGACAGCCGTGGCCGCACCGGGGGCCAGTGACAGCAGCGCAATTCCGCCCACCACGGCGGAACGAGCCACGGGACCAATCGCCGGCCCTTGGCCGGCGCCAGCTGGCCGGGCCAGCAAGCGGCGCACGGCGCGGGTGATTTCAGAGCTGCGAGCTGCGCTACTCATGCAAGTTCCAGGCTGTCGAACACGGGCGGGACATTCCTGCCCCCACCGTGAGCAAGCTAATGCCGCGAGGGGCTGCCAAGATACGAAAAGGTTCTCGTTTCGGTCCGACCGGCCCGACTGGGGCTCGCTTTATGTCAAGACTGAGAGACACGTCACGACTCGGCGAGGCTCAGGTTGACCGCGGGGACGCTCATGGTGTCTTCCAGCACCACACCGTGCAGCTGCGTGTAATTGCCCTGAATGTAGGCGATTCCGAGTTGCCAAAGCACGGCCATCGTGTTCGCGTCTTCCACGCGCTCCGCGACCGTGCGGATACCTATTTGCTTGGCGATTCGGGTCAGTTCACCCACGGTTTTCTGTGTGTCCGCATCGCGATGCAGGCCCTGCATCAGGCTGCCGTCGATTTTCACGTAGTCCATGGGCACGTGCCGGATCAGCTGCGCCGAATCACGCCCCGTGCCGACGTGATCCACGGCAAACCGGAAGCCCAGCCCGCGGAGATCTTCAGCAAGCTGTTTTGCCTGCTTGAGCTGCTGGGCTACGACGTCTTCCGCCACCTGGAAGCAGATCTGCTCGGCACGGATACGGCTCTTTTGCTGCCGTGCCAGTAACCAGTCCATTAGCGTTGGGTCGATGACGGAGTCACGAGACAGGCGCACGAAAGCCAGCTCTGGCTGTTTGGCCGCGCAGAAAGAGAACGACGCCCCAATGACCCAGCGGTCGATGTTCTTCACGATGCCGGCGCGCTCCGCCGCAGGCAGGAACTCGCTAGGCAACACCAGTTCATCCTGTTCGTCCAGCAATCTCACCCGGGTATCGAATACGCCGTCGATCTCTTCGGTCAGGCTCGTGATCGGTTGATGCACCAGCCGGAGACGGTTTTTCATCAGCGCGTGGCGCAGGCGTTGCACCCACAGTTCGTCGGTTTCACGCGTGCGTATCGACACGTTGCCGTTCTGGGTGATCTGCACGCGATTGCCGCCCGCATCCCGGCCCGCGCGGCAGGCCTGCTCGGCTTCTTCGAGCAGCGTGGCAACAGAGTCGAAGTCACGCCCAACCTCGGTGAGACCGATCGTGCAAGTCAGCGAAGTCGACTGGTTTTCGACTTCGAATACCTGCTCGGACACCGTCTTCAGGAGTTTCTCCGCCCAGGCTACCGCATCGTTGATCGTGCCCCGTTCCAGCAGCGCCACGAACATGGTGCCGCCAAAGCGCCCATAGATGTCCGCCGGCTGCATGAACTCCTTCAGTGACTCGGCCAACCGCATCAGCAGGGCCTCGGTGCCGAGTAGTCCGATGTCGTCATGCACGCGCGAAAAATTGTCCGGGCGGATGTACACCATCGCCCGCGTCCCGCCGCTGAGCGGATCCTTGAGCCGCTCTTCGAGGCGCTCGAGAAAATAGTGACGATGGTAGAAACCGGTCGACGGGTCCTTGAAGACCGCCTGCTCAAGGAGTTCTGCGGGTGTCTGCTCGGCATGCGTATTCCCGGGTACGATCACGCGGACCGCCGGATCGCCGTCGAGCGTGGTCTTTTCCAGCTGCACTTCGAGCGGCAGCTCGGATCCGTCGACCTTGAGTCCGGCGACGCGCAGTTTCTCGTCCTGCCACTTGCCCTTCAGGCAGGCCACCAGTGCGCCTTTCAAAGCGCTCTGGTCGGACGGTCGAAACATGTCCATCACGGGCAGCCCTTCCATGCTGTCGCCGTCTGCATAGCCGAACAGGCCCGCCCATGCGCTGTTGCAGGCCACCACGATGCCTTCCTGGACGTCGGCGATAGCCTCCGACGCCCCTTCCATCAGGTCGCGCAGTTCCTTCTTGTAAGTCGATGCCGAGGACAACACGCCGTCCAGCGCCTTGCGCAGGCGGTGCGCTTCCAGCTCGCGTTCGATCACTGCGAGCAGGCGGTTGCGATGGACCAGGGAGACCACGTCGCGAGCGCCGCTTTCCAAGGCCGTGGCGATGATGTGTTCGTCGACCCGGCCGCTGACCAGCAGCAGCGGCGGGGGCATCACGTGTTCCTGCACGCGTGCGGCGATATTCGCGGCGTCGAAGCCCGGTTCATCGGTGAACAACATGACCAGTTCGGGCCCGTGTTCCACGAGGGCTTCATCGAGCAGGTTCGGCTGATCCAGGCGTATGCAATGCGCCGGGTGTGCGCCTTCACGCAGCACCGTGTTGATTGCCGACAGATTCTCGTCGCTGTGGGTCAGGACGACAATGGGTACGCCCACTGAGTCGTTCAAGGCCAGCCCCTTTGATCGCGCATGGGTTGTATGACGCGCGGCGATTGCCCCAACCACCGCAAGGGGACTGTAGGCGAGCTGGCAACCGGATTATGTGACTCGTATCTGACTTATTTGGTCGTTGCCGCTTATGTCATGTCTGCAGTGGCAGCTTGGCGTCTGCACCGGCCACTTCGCGTACCAGCCGCGGTACCAGGTAGCCGGGCAGCCTCGCCGCCGCACCGGTCACGCACGCCCGGGCCCGGTCGTCGTCCACGGCGAAATGGGCCGCGCCGGCCACCGGGTCGAGCTGGTGCAGGTAGTACGGCAGCACGCCCGCCGCAAACAGCGCCTCCGACAGGTCGACCAGCGCATCGGGGGAATCGTTGATCCCGCGTAATAACACCGACTGGTTCAGCACGGCTGCAGACCGTGCCCGCAGTCCCGCAACCGCGTCGGCAACCGCGGCGTCGATTTCGTTCGCGTGATTGCAGTGGAGCACCGTGACCAAGGGTTTGCGCAGCTGCGCGAGCACCCGCAGCAACGGGGCATCCACGCGTTCGGGCAGCACGACCGGGGTGCGGGTATGGAGCCGAATGCGCCGCACGTGCGGAATGGTGTCGAGCGCTTGCAGGAGTGCTTCCAGGCGCCGGTCGGACAGGCTCAGCGGGTCACCGCCGCTGAGAATGACCTCGCGGATGCTCGTGTCACGTCGCAATTCGTCCAGCACACCCGTGAAGGTACTGTCCGACAGGTTCTCGTGGTACGGAAACGCGCGGCGGAAACAGTAACGGCAATGCACCGCGCAGGCGCCCGTGGTGATGATCAGGGCTCTGCCGGTGTACTTGCGGAGCAGGCCAGGCCGGCGGGCGCTGGCCAGGTCACCCACCGGGTCGTCCGTGAACCCGGCCACGCGGTGGTGCTCATCGGCTTGCGGCAATACCTGCAACAGCAGCGGGTCCTGCGGATCGCCGCAGCGCATGCGCCGGACATAGCTGTGGGGTACGCGCAGCGGGAAGTCCGGCATCGCCGTGTGGATGTTGCCCGGGTCCAGCCCGAGTTCTGCCAGCAGTTCTTCCGGGCGCCGGTAAGCCGCCGCCATGGCTTGCTGCCAGGGCGGCACCCCGGCTGATTCATGGGCGAGGCTCACTGTGACGACTCCCTTATAGCCCGCTGGCGGTCCGGTGTCCGGACGCTACAATAGCGCCCCCGCGGCGCCGGCCAACTGTGACCGGCTGCTACCGACACACTTCGGAAGTATTGTATGGCCAGTTACAGCACCAACGAATTCCGCTCCGGCCTGAAGATCCTGATCGACGGCGACCCGTGCACCATTATCGAGAACGAATTCGTCAAGCCGGGCAAGGGCCAGGCCTTCAACCGGGTGAAGATCCGCAATCTCAAGACCGGGCGCGTCGTGGACCGCACCTACAAATCCGGCGAGAGCGTCGAGGCGGCCGACGTGCTCGAGACCGATCTGCAGTACCTCTACAACGACGGGGAACTGTGGCACTTCATGGACGAGAGCACGTTCGAACAGATTGCCGCCAGCGAGGCCGCGGTTGCCGACGCGAAGCAGTGGCTGAAGGAACAGGACGTTTGCCAGGTGACGCTGTGGAATGGCCAGCCGCTGCTGGTGGCGCCGCCGAACTTCGTCGAGTTGAAGATCGTGCGCACGGACCCGGGACTGCGCGGCGATACTGCACAGGGTGGGGTCAAGCCCGCCGAGCTGGAAACGGGCGCGACGGTGCGCGTGCCGCTATTCATCGAAGAAGGCGAAGTGATTCGCGTGGACACCCGCTCGGGCGAATACGTGTCGCGCGTGAAGTAGCATCCGGGTCAGACCGGAAAACTCACCACATCCTCCAGCCGGTCGCAGCCGATGCCCAGCATCGCGACCCGGTCGAAGCCCACGGCCACGCCGCAGCAGTCCGGCAGGCCCGCCGCCAGCGCGTCGAGCAGCGCACTGTCCGGTTCCACCGCGGGTAAACCGAGTACCCGCCGGCGCTCGCAATCGGCGGCGAATCGCCGTTGCTGTTCCGCTGCATCGTTGAGTTCCCGGTAGCCGTTCGCCAGTTCCACGCCGCGCCAGAACACCTCGAAGCGTTCGGCAACCCGGTCATCGGCGGGGGCGAGGCGCGCGAGGGCCGCCTGGCTTGCCGGATAGTGGCTCAGCACGGTCAGCGCGTCGGCCGGCAAGCGGGGTGCGACCACCTGGCTCAGCAACAGGTCCAGCCAGTCGTCGCGGACATCGGCCAGCGCCGGCGGCGCAGAGCCTGCCAACCGTTCGGCGCAATTCTGCAGCTCTGTGACGCCGGCGGTCAGCGGGTCGAGCCCGGCATGCTGCATGAAGGCATCGCGATAGCTCAGGTTGGGAGCCACCTCGGGTGGAATGCCGGCCACGGCCGCCAGCGTGCGGATCAACGCGCAGGTTTCCGCCGCCATGGCCGGCAGGTCGAAATCGCGCCGGTACCACTCCAACAGCGTGAATTCCGGCTGATGATGGCGGCCACGTTCGCCGTCCCGATAGACCTTGCCCAGCTGGTAGATGTCCGGGCTGCCCGCCGCCAGCAGTCGCTTCATGCCGAACTCCGGCGACGTGTGCAGGAACAGCCGTTTACCGGGCAGGGAACCGCTTTCGACTTGCAGGCTGGCGATATGCGGGTCCGTGACGGTTGTTGGCGCGAGGGCCGGGATGTCCACTTCGAGCACATTCAGCGCGCGAAAGAATTCCCGCGCTGCGGTCAGCATGTTTGCCCGCGTGGCCAGGCGCTCGAGGGTGGCGGCGGGCCGCCAGTCGTGTCGAGCGGTCACTGCCGGACAGCCACGCGCTGACCGACCCGCAGCGGCTGGCCCGGCGCCAGGCCGCCGTCCGCCGGGGCGAAGCCGGGCGGCAGCAGCAATATCACGGTGGACCCGAGGTTGAAACAGCCGATTTCGTCGCCGCGCCCAACCGTGATCCCCGCGTGGCCGGCGTAATGCCAGCGGCGCAGGCGGCGGGGTTCACAGGGCAGCACTTCACCGGCCCAGGTCGTGGAAATACTCGCCACGTTCAACGCGCCGACCAAGACCATCGCGAACGGCCCGTCGGGCGATGCGAACTGGCAGACCAGGCGCTCGTTGCGGGCGAACAGTCCGGGGACCGCGGCCGCGGTGGATTCGTTCACGCTGAGACGGGCGCCCGGGACATAGAGCATGTCTGTCAGCGTTCCCGCCCGCGGTGCATGCACGCGGTGGTAGTCCTGCGGCGCCAGGTACACGGTCAGGAACCAGCCGTCGCGGAACGGCGCGGCGCTGTCGGCATCGCCCAGCAATTCCGCCGCGGTATAAGTCATGCCTTTGGCCTGCAACAGCCGGCCGTCGTCGAGGGTGCCGGCCTGCTGCACGCGGCCGTCAGCCGGGCACGTGATGGCGTCCGGGTCCGGGTCCTGCGGGCGTGCGCCGGGTTGCAGGGCCCTGGTGAAGAACGCGTTGAAGGTCGCGTAGCCGCTGGGCACCGGGTGGGCGGCTTCGGCCAGGTTTACCGGGAACAGCCGGGTGAAACCCCGGATGCACAGGTCTTTGAACCAGGGCGTGCGCACCCGCGCCAGCCGATGCACGACGCGGCCGAGCAGGAATTGGGGTAGCAGGCGTTGTAAAGCGACGTAGAGTTCAGTCATCGGGGCAATGCTTAGTGGGCCAGGTGCGCTGGGTACAATGGGTGACCGGCCGCAATGATGCCGCCGGCCGGGCGCGAAATACACTGCATGAACGTCGATATTCCGGCACCGGCAATGGTCGGAGAGGTGATCCGGCACTGCGCCGATGCCCTGGAACGGGCCGGGCTCTTCTACGGCCACGGCACTGACAATGCCATCGACGATGCGGCGGCGCTGGTCCTGCATGCGGCCGGTCTGGCCGCGGACACGCCGGATGTCGACGTCAGGCAGTTTCCGGACGCGTCGCGCCAGCGGCTGGCCCGGTATCTTCAGCGCCGCATCGACGCGCGCGAGCCGGTGCCTTATATCACCGGTGAGGCCTGGTTTTGTGGGTTGCCGTTTCGGGTGGATCGTCGTGTCCTGATACCACGGTCCCCGTTCGCAGAGCTGATCCGGAATCGTTTCGAGCCGTGGCGACCGCCCGGACCGATGGCTCGAATCCTGGAAATCGGGACCGGGTCCGGGTGTATCGCGATTGCCGCTGCGCTCGCGTTTCCGGACAGCCAGGTGGTGGCCACGGATATCTCCTGGCCGGCGCTGCAGCTGGCGCTTGAGAACCGCGCCAGGCATGGCCTGGAAGACCGTGTGCATCTGGTCCAGGCCGATCTGCTCGCGGGCATTGCCGGGCGTTTCGACCTGATCCTGAGCAACCCGCCCTATGTCCCGGAAGCCGAGCTCGCAGGACTCCCGGCGGAATACGGCCATGAGCCAGCCCTGGCGCTGGTCAGCGGCGCCGACGGTCTGGCGTCGGTCCGACGAATCCTGCAAGATGCGCCGGCCCTGCTCGCGCCCAACGGCCTGCTCGCGCTGGAGGTCGGCGCCGGGTGGCGGGCACTGGAGACGGCCTTCCCGCGCCTGCCTTTCCTGTGGCCGGAGTTCGAGCACGGCGGCGAAGGCATTGCACTGCTGTCCGCCGCAGACCTGCCGGCCTGAGCAAAGGTATAATTTACCTTATGAGTTAATTTTAAGTATTTGAATTAAATAGATATGTCTGGCAATTCCATCGGCACGTTGTTCACCGTGACCACCTTTGGTGAAAGTCACGGCCCGGCCCTGGGCTGTATCGTGGACGGCTGTCCGCCTGGCCTGGCGCTGAGCGAGGCGGACATCCAGCCGGAGCTCGACCGTCGCCGGCCCGGCCAGTCCCGGCACACCACCCAGCGCCGCGAGTCAGACCGCGTGACCATTCTGTCGGGCGTGTTCGACGGCGTAACGACCGGCACCCCGATCGGCATGTTGGTGCACAACGAAGATCAGCGATCCCGTGACTACGACAAGATCAAGAAGCTGTTCCGGCCAGGACATGCCGACTACACCTATGAGCAGAAGTACGGGCGTCGCGATTATCGGGGCGGTGGCCGGGCATCGGCACGGGAGACCGTGATGCGGGTGGCCGCCGGCGCGGTGGCCCGCAAGTGCCTGGAGGAAAAGGCAGGCATCCGGATCCAGGGCTGGCTGCGCCAGCTGGGGCCCATCGAGCTGGACTGCCCCGACCTGGAGGCGGTCTACCAGAACCCGTTCTTCTGCGCCGAGCCGGCGCGCCTGCCGGAACTCGAGGCCTACATGGATGCGCTGCGCAAAGAGGGGGATTCCATCGGCGCGCGCATCAACCTGATGGCGGCGGGCATGCCCGTCGGCCTCGGCGAGCCCGTTTTCGACCGGCTGGAGGCGGACATCGGCAAAGCCATGCTGAGCATCGGGGCGGTGAAAGCGGTGGAATTCGGCGCCGGGTTTGCGGCTGTAGCCCAGAAAGGGACCGAGCACCGCGACGAAATCACGCCGAAAGGTTTCCGGTCGAACTCCGCTGGCGGCACCCTGGGGGGCATTTCGTCGGGTCAGGACTTGCTGGTGAGCATTGGCCTGAAACCGACGTCGAGTATTCGCCTGCCCGCCGCGACCATCGATACGGAGGGGCAGGCGGCCGAGATTGCGACCACCGGGCGGCACGACCCCTGCGTCGGGCTCCGGGCGACGCCCATCGCCGAAGCGATGCTGGCCATCGTGGTGATGGATCACTGGTTGCGGCAGCGGGCCCAGAATGCGGATTCGCGGTCGGCGACCCCGGTGGTCCCGGCCAGTATCCCGGGTGAATAAATGACTTTAGGTATGTATAAGAAATACATGTTTTTAAAAATTATTTATGTCTGATACCTATGACATTGCCGTGGTGGGAGCCACTGGCCTGGTCGGCGAGACCATGCTGGAAATCCTCGCCCAGCGGGGCTTCCCGGTCGGGGAGCTGCATGCGCTGGCGAGCGCCCGCTCGGCCGGCAATACCGTGCAGT
Source organism: Chromatiales bacterium (assembly GCA_020351875.1). Classification (GTDB taxonomy): domain Bacteria; phylum Pseudomonadota; class Gammaproteobacteria; order Steroidobacterales; genus J054. Next base: position 1,794,569 of record CP070671.1, read on the forward strand.
TCCGCAGCCGACCCGTATTGGTGAAGGATCTCGCCGAGTTCGATTTCAGCGGCGTGGCGGTGGCGCTGTTTTCTGCGGGTGGCAGCGTGTCGGCCGAGCATGCGCCGCGCGCGGGCGCAGCGGGCTGCGTCGTGGTGGACAACACCTCGTACTTCCGCAACGAGCCGGATATTCCGCTGGTGGTGCCGGAGGTCAACCCGGAAGATATAGCCGGTTACCCGCCGCGCAACATCATTGCGAATCCGAATTGCTCCACGATCCAGATGGTGATGGCGCTGAAGCCGATTCACGACGCCGTGGGCATCGCCCGCGTGAACGTGGCGACCTACCAGTCAGTATCCGGCGCCGGGCGCAGCGGCATCAAGGCCCTGGCCTCGCAGACGGCGGAGCTGCTAAACGGCCGCCCGGTGGAGCTGGAAGGGCAGGCGAAGCAAATCGCCTTTAATGCGATCCCGCACATCGACAGCTTCCAGGAGAACGGTTATACACGCGAAGAGATGAAGATGGTCTGGGAGACCCGCAAGATCCTCGGCGACGACAGCATCATGGTCAATCCCACCGCGGCACGCGTGCCGGTGTTCTACGGGCACTCCGAGGCCGTGCACCTCGAGACGCGTGACCGGATTTCGGCCGACGAGGTGCGGGCGCTGCTGCGGCAGGCGCCGGGCATCGAGGTACTCGATGAGCGGGCGACTGGCGGGTATCCCACCGCGGTCACGGAAGGGGCCCGGCGGGACGAAGTTTTCGTTGGCCGGATCCGGGAAGACATATCCCACGATCACGGCATCAGCATGTGGGTGGTGGCGGACAACGTCCGCAAGGGCGCGGCCCTGAACAGCGTGCAGATCGCCGAGATATTGGTGCGTGATTACTTGTAAGCTATAGTTGGGCAGGCTTTGGGGTTGCGGGTTTGTGCGTTTGTTGGTCGCAGCCACGGGCGGCGTGGGGGCCGTTAGTCGGGGAACTGTTGATGTCGCGAAATCTGTTGCTTGCGGTCTCGGTCATGGCCGTGATCCTGCCCGGTTCGGTGTTGGCCCTCGGACTCGGCCAGATCGATCTGCAGTCGGGCCTTAACCAACCCTTCCGCGCGGAAATTCCCGTGACGTCGGCATCTGCCGACGAGTTGACCGGCCTGAAGGTGAGCCTGGCATCTGCCGACACCTTCGAGCGCTATGGCCTGCTGCAGGCCGGCTTTCTGACCCGTTTCGATTTCAAGGTCGTGACGAGCGGCGGGCGCAGCGCGATTCGCATCACGTCTACCGAACCGGTGGTCGAGCCTTTCGTGACGATGCTGCTGGAGGTGCAGTGGGCGCAGGGCCGCCTGCTGCGCGAGTTCACGGTGCTGCTCGATCCGCCGGTCTTCGAAACACCGGTTGCGGCGCCGGCGCAGCCGGCGCCGGCACCGCCCCCGCGATCGACCTCGCGGCCAGTGCAGCGGCCCGCCCCCGCCGCGGCCAGGCCCGCGCCGAGTGCCAGGCCTGCGCCAACCGCGCCGCCCGGCAGTTTCGGCCCGGTGCAGCGCAACGATACCTTGTGGAACATTGCCAGCCGGACACGCACCGACCCGTCCGTCACGATCAACCAGATGATGCTGGCCATCTACGCTGCCAATCCGGAAGCCTTTGACGGGAACATCAATCGCTTGCGCGCCGGGGCCATTTTGCGCATTCCGGGTGCCAACGAAGCGGCGCAGACCAGTCAGCGGGACGCCTTCGCCGAAGTGCGGCGGCAAAACGAAGCCTGGCGGGGTGCCGCCCCGGCGCCCGCAGACACTGCGCGCCTGCGCCTGGTGCCGCCGGTCGATGAAGACGCTGCGGCCCAGGCACCCGGGGCCCGCGATACCGGTGCCGCAGCCGCTGCGGATGCGCGCGTCGCCGAGCTGGAAGCCCAGATCGCCGAGCGTGAACGCTTGCTGGAGGTAAAAGACCAGGAACTGGCCCAATTGCAGGCCCAGCTGGCGGAATTGCGCGACAGGCAACCGGACGTTGCGGCCGAGGAGGCCCCGATCGAGGCAGCTCCGATCGAGGCAGCTCCGATTGAGGAAGCCCCGGTCGAGGAAGCCCCGGTCGAGGAAGCTCCGATTGAGGAAGCCCCGGTCGAGGAAGCCCCGGTCGACGAAGTCGTTGCCGAGGACGAAGCCGAGCCGGTCGCCCCCCCGCGGGCGATACCGCCGGCCGTCACGACCCGGCCCGAAGAGCCGTCGTTCATCGGCCAGCTGATTGGCAATCCATGGCTCTACGGTGGCCTGGTGGTGGCGTTGCTGGTGGGCCTGTTCATCGCCAAGCGGCGCCGCGGCGAAGAACTGACCGGTAGTTGGGACGAGCTGGGCAGCCCTGAAGTCGTCGCAGACGAGGGCCGCCAGGCAACCAACCGTTTGCAGGCGCCGGTCCGCGACATGGAGGACACCTTCGTTGTCGAAGAGACCCCGCCGCAGGACACCGGGGCGCTGGACGCGGCCCGCAGCGGCACCGTCGAGATCGAGATGGACCGCGCGGGGGATCAGGAGCTCCCGCTCGAGAAGACGCTGAGCAGCGATGCGGCGCTGAATCTCGATCAGTCAGATCCGCTCGCCGAGGCCGAGTTTCATTCCGCTTATGGGCTGTACGACCAGGCGGCGGACCTGTTGAACGCCGCGCTGCAGGCCGAGCCGGACCGGCTGGACCTGCGCCGCAAGCTGATCGAGGTGTATTTCAGCTGGGACAACCGGGGCGGCTTCCAGAAAGCCGCGCAGGATTATCACGACCGCATCGACGGCGGGGACCAGTTCTGGAACAAGGTCCTGGTCATGGGCAAGCAGCTGTGCCCCGACGAAGCGCTGTTCGCTGCTGCGCCCGAGGGCCTGGCGTCCGGCGATGAGATGGACCTGGCGTTGACCGATGACAGCGGCGGTGAGGTGGACTTTGCCCTTGGTGATGAAGAAGCTGACGTCGACCTGGACCTGTCGGGCATCCGGCCGATGCCGGAAGACGCCGGCCTGGACTTCGATCTGGGTGACGCGCTGCTGGAAGACGAAGATGACCTGGCGCAGACCACGCGACAGGAATCCGCCGCCGACTCGCCGACCATCGAGTCGCCTGCGGTCGCTTCGCCGACAATGGAAACCCCCACCATAGAAGCGCCGGGGCCCGGCGCATCAACGATGGAAACGCCGACCATCGAGTTGCCTGGACCGTCAACGCCGACCGTGGAAACGCCGACCATCGAGCAGCCGATGAGCGAGCCGACGATGGAGACCCCCACCATCGAGTCGCCGGCCGCGGAAATGCCGCCGGACTCCGAGCGCACGTCCGACACTGCCGCATTGGATCTCGATGAACTCGGCCTCGATCTCAGCGAGTTCGAAGACGTCGCCGGGGACGAGGAAGACGAACCAGCCGCGCGTGATGACGATGCCACCTTGCTGGCCAGCGAGCTGGAGGATCCCACGCTGCTGCGCGATGAGGCCACCGGTCTGGAGTCCACTTCCGAAGTCGAGCAGTTGACCGTGGAATTGCCGTCTGAAGAGTCCGTGGACGCAATCCTGGCCGGCGACATCACGGCCGAGCAGGCGGGGCCCGACCTGGATGCGCTGAACCAGGCGATGGAGAAGAGCAGCGGCGGCGAAACCGTCGGCGATACGGCCGAGCAGCCGAAGCCGGAGGTGGAAGTCACGGCCGAGCAGCCGGGGCCGGTGTCTGAAGATAGCGTCGATTTCGACATCGGCGAGCAGATGAAGGATGAGGACGCGCTCACCGGCACGATGGAGCAGCCCGCGCGTGGCCGTGAAGGCCCGACGATGACCGAAGTGGGCACGAAGCTGGACCTCGCGCGCGCCTATATCGACATGGGTGATCCGGAAGGCGCGCGCAGCATTCTGGGTGAAGTGATCGACGAGGGCGACGAGCCCCAGCGCCAGGAAGCGCAGCGCCTGCTCGACACGCTGTCCGCTTGAGTCCCGAGACCGTCGGGTCCGGCCCGCAACGCCACCGGGTGGCGGTGGGCCTGGAATACGATGGCACCGGGTACAGCGGTTGGCAGATTCAGCACCACGCCCCCAGCGTGCAGGCCACGCTGGCCGCGGCGGTCTCCCGTGTCGCCGCAGAACCGGTGGACTGTGTTGGCGCCGGGCGCACCGACGCCGGTGTGCACGCCGAAGCCCAGGTCGCCCATTTCGACACGCAGGCAGGTCGCAAGCCGCGCGAGTGGGTGCTCGGCATCAACAGCAACCTGCCGGACGATATCAACGTGTTGTGGGCCGCGGACGTGCCGGGGGACTTTCACGCGCGCTACAGTGCCACCGAGCGCGGTTACCGCTACCGGATTCTGAATCGACCCGTGCGGTCGGCCCTGCAACGTCATCGTGCGTGGTGGGTGCGCCAGCCTCTGGACGACCGCGCGATGGCGGAGGCGGCAGAACGCTTTGTTGGCGAGCACGACTTTTCGGCATTTCGGGCCGCCGCCTGCCAGGCGCGTTCGCCGATGCGCGAAGTCAGGCAGGCGGTCGTCAGCCGGGCCGGCGACATCGTGACGCTGCATTTTGTGGCGAACGCGTTCCTGCACCACATGGTCCGTAACATGGTCGGCACCCTGGTGCGCGTTGGCCTGGGCGAAGCTGCAAACCATTGGATTGGTGAATTGCTGGCCGGCCGCGACCGCAAACTGGCCGGTATGACCGCGCCGGCGGTCGGACTGACCCTGGTCAGCGTGTGTTATCCGCCGGCTTTTGGCTTGCCTGACTCCGCAACGGGGTGATTCACGGCGCGCTGGCGGTTTATGATGCATCGCGAATGAACTGGTTCGACAAAATCATGCCTTCGCGCATCAAGACGGAGCGACGCTCGCGCTCCGTGCCCGAAGGTTTGTGGCAGAAATGCACCCAGTGCGGTGCGCAGCTCTATCGATCCGAGGTCGAGCGCAACCAGTTTGTCTGTCCCAAGTGCAGTCATCACATTCGTATCGGGGCGCGCGAACGGCTGGAACTGTTCCTGGACCCGGACAGCGGCCGGGAAGTGGCAGACAAGCTGTCACCGACGGATCCGCTGAAGTTCAAGGACAGCAAACGCTATCGCGACCGCATCACGCAGGCCCAGCGCGACACGGGGGAGTCCGATGCACTGATTGCGATGACGGGCCTGCTGAAGGGTCAGCCCGTGATGGTCACGGCTTTTGAGTTTCGGTACATGGGCGGGTCGATGGGCTCCGTGGTGGGCGAGAAGTTCGCTCGCGCAGCCGGCTTCAGTCGCGACAACCAGATGCCGCTGATCAGTTTTTCGGCCAGCGGGGGCGCGCGCATGCAGGAAGCCCTGTTTTCGTTGATGCAGATGGCCAAGACCAGTGCGGCGTTGGCGAGCCTGGCCGACGCCCGTGTGCCATACGTTTCTGTGCTGACGGATCCCACCACCGGTGGGGTGTCTGCCAGCCTGGCGATGCTGGGCGACGTGAACGTTGCCGAACCGAATGCACTGATCGGTTTCGCCGGCCCCCGGGTCATCGAGCAGACCGTGCGGGAGACACTGCCGGAAGGTTTTCAACGCAGCGAGTTTCTGCTGGAGCACGGCGCGATAGACATGATCGTGGACCGCCGTGAATTGCGCGACGAGATTGCGCAGCTGCTGGCCAAGCTGATGAAAAAGCCGGAACCCGCCGAGTCCGCGGCGCCAGCCGCGGCCACCTGAGCCCGAACTCGCGGGTGGCACCAACGGCGGCGTCAGCCTGGTGTCACTGACAGGTTACTGATTTAGCAGGCCATTTAGCCCATGCGCCGTTCACTGGCAGACTGGCTGCGCTGGCAGCAGACGCTGCATCCGCGTGCCATCGATCTGGGCCTGGAGCGTGTCCGGGCCGTGCTGCAGCGCCTCGACTCGCCGCCGCCACCGGGGCGGGTGTTTACGATCGCGGGCACGAACGGTAAAGGCACCACAGCGCACTATCTGGCCGCAATCCTGGCCGCGTGTGGCTGGCGCACCGGGGTCTACACCTCGCCCCACCTGGTGCGCTACAACGAGCGCATCCGGGTGGCGGGTGCACTGGCGACGGACGATGAGCTGGTGGACGCCTTCGAAGCCGTCGAGCAGGCGCGGGCGGGCGAAGCGCTGACGTATTTCGAGTTCGGCACTCTCGCCGCGATGTGGCTGTTCAGTCGCGCGCACCTCGACGCCTGGGTGCTGGAAGTGGGCCTGGGCGGTCGGCTGGACGCGGTCAACGTCATCGATGCCGATTTCAGCCTGATCACGACGGTGGCCATGGATCACGAAGCCTGGCTGGGCGACACCCTGGAGGAGATAGCGGCCGAGAAAGCGGGCATCCTGCGCGCCGGTCGGCCAGGGTTTTTCGGCGGTCCCGACTTGCCGGCTGCGATTCGGTCCCATGCGACCGCGATCAACGCCGACCTCCGCGTCGCCGGCCGGGACTTTGGCTACACCACAGACGTGGATGCCTGGCATTGGTGGGCGGGCCGCGACTTACGTCTCGCCGATCTGCCGCTGCCGGCGCCCGGCGATAACGCGTGGCTGAACAATCTGAGCCTGGCACTGGCGGCGGCGGCCGAAAGCGCGCCGGCGCAGTTCGGACCTGAGCCGGTGCAGGCTGCGCTGGCCGCGGGCCCACCCCCGGGCCGTTTCCAGCGATTGTTTCGCCACGACAGGGAGTGGCTGCTTGACGTCGCCCACAACCCGCAGGCCGCGCGCGCGCTGGCGGCTCGCCTGGCTCGGTCGAGCGCGCCCGCAGACCATGTGTTCGTGATAGGTATTCATGCGAACAAAGATCTGGACAACATGCTCGTCCCGCTGGCGCCGCTCGCACAGCGCTGGATTGCCTGCCGGGCCGGCGACGGCGCCGGTCTGGATCCGGCCGAACTGGCAACGCGTCTGGCTACCGCCGTGAGCGGCGAGGTGGTATGGCGCGAGACGCCGGCCGAGGCGCTGGCGCTGGCAGTGGCAGAGGGTGAGCCCGGCGATCGAATCGTCGTGTGCGGGTCGTTCGAGGTGGTAGGCCCGGCGCTGCAGTGGCTGCGCTGGGAACCGGCCGCCTGATGCATTCCGCGTGCCTGGCTGCTGGCAGTTAACAGCCTCGCAAATGGCAGCCCGGAGCGCTTGCCGGAGGTATACTCTGCGCCCGGTGGGCCGAGGTCGCGAATGGATCGTCAACTCCTAGAGCGAATGGTGGGCGCTGCGGTGCTCATCATCGCGCTGGTCGTCATCGCGCCGGCGATTCTCGACGGTCCCGGCGACCAGGAACCGGCGTTGCCGGCGCCCGATGCGCTGGACCGCGACGTGCGCACCGTGACGATTCGCCCGGATGGGCAGGCGGCGGAACCGCCGGTGCCGGTTGCCAGTCCGGAGCCGGTGGCCGAGGCCCAGGCGCCAGAGCCGCAGGCCAAACCTGAGCCACCGCCCGCGCCAAAGCCCGCACCGGCACCGAAGCCGAAAGCGCAGCCCAAACCGAAGCCGGAACCTCAGCCCAAGGCAGAGCCGCAACCGAAACTGGCCGAGGCCCGCAGCGGCTGGGCCGTGCAGCTCGGCAGCTTCGCCAGCCGCGACAATGCCCGGCGCCTGGCGGGCGAGGTGTCGGCGAAGGGCTACGAGACCTACCTGTTGCCGCTGGAACGCGACGGACGAACCCTGTACCGGGTGCGCGTGGGGCCGCGAAAAAGTCGCGAAGCGGCCGAAAAACTGGCCGGTGAGCTGGCCAGGGCGGGCTACAAGGGCCAGGTGGCCCCCGAAGGCCAGGCGACCTGAGCGCCGGTATGGTCTGGGTGGATTACCTGTTGATCGGTGTGATGGTGCTGTCGGGCGTGGTGGGCCTGTTCCGCGGCTTCGTCAAGGAGGCCCTGTCCCTGGGGGTTTGGGTCATTGGCATCTGGGGCGCGTGGAAGTTTGCCGGCCTGGCGGCGGACCAGATGACGGGCTGGGTCGAAGATCCGGTGCTCCGGCTGTGGGCCGCGCGCGTGGTGGTGCTGGTCAGCATATTGATTCTCGGCGGGCTGCTCACGGCATTGTTGTCCTTTCTGCTGGATCAGACCGGCCTCACGGGCACCGATCGCCTGCTGGGCGGGCTCTTCGGGCTGGGGCGGGGCGCTGTGCTGGCCGCGATCATCGTCATTGCCCTGCAGTTCACGGGTTTCGATGAAGATCCTTGGTGGGCTGAATCGAAGTTGATACCGTATGCGGAGCCCGTTGCCGAGCTGTTACGCGACGTGGCCGCCGAGGGCATGGACATGCTGGACCAGGATCAGGACACGGACCAGCCGGCGGTCGCGACCGAGTCGTCCTGAGCGTATTGAGTTAACCGGACACCAGCCGTGTGTGGAATCGTCGGAATTGTCAGTCAGCAGCCGGTTAACCAGGCGATCTACGATGCGCTAACCGTGCTGCAACACCGTGGGCAGGATGCGGCCGGCATTGCCACGGATGCGAATGGCACGTTGTGCACGCGCAAGAGCAACGGCCTGGTGCGCGACGTATTTCATCAGCGGCACATGCTGCGATTGCGCGGCAACATGGGCATCGGCCACGTTCGCTATCCCACGGCCGGGTGGTCGAGTTCGTCGGAGGCCCAGCCCTTTTACGTGAATTCGCCGTACGGTATCTGCCTGGCCCATAACGGCAACCTGACAAATGCCGACGAGCTGAAACGGGTGCTGATCAACGAAGATCGCCGCCACCTGAATACCGGGTCGGACACCGAGGCCCTGCTCAACGTCTTTGCCGACGAACTGCAGAACCAGGACAGCAACCACCTCACGCCGGAGGCCGTGTTTGCGGCCATCAGGAAAGTGCACGAACGCTGTCATGGGGGTTACGCGGTGGTGGCGCTGATCCTGGGGCACGGCATCGTGGCGTTCCGCGACCCCCACGGGATTCGCCCGGTCTGCATCGGCAAGCGGGAGACCGATGCCGGGACGGATTACATGGCGGCGTCAGAAAGTGTGGCGCTGGACGGCGCGGGTTTCGAGCTCGACCGGGACATCCTGCCGGGTGAGGGTGTCTACATTCGTCAGGACGGACAGGTTTTCAGCGAGCGCTGCAGCGAGAAGGCCGCCTATACCCCGTGCATATTCGAGCATGTGTATTTTGCGCGGCCGGATTCCATCATCGACAGCATTTCGGTGTACAAAGCGCGCCTGCGCATGGGCACCAGCCTGGCCGACAAGATCCTGCGTGAGCATCCGCATCACGACATCGACGTGGTGATTCCGATACCCGACTCGAGCCGCACCAGCGCGCTGGAAGTGGCCCACCAGTTGCGGGTTAAGTATCGCGAGGGTTTTGTGAAGAACCGGTATATCGGCCGCACGTTCATCATGCCGGGGCAGGAAATGCGCAAGAAGTCCGTGCGCAGCAAGCTGAATGCCATCGACCTCGAATTTGCCGGTAAGGCGGTGCTGCTCGTGGACGACTCCATCGTGCGGGGCACGACTTCCAAGCAGATTATTGAAATGGCTCGCGAGGCCGGCGCGCGTCGCGTGTACTTCGCATCGGCCTCCCCGCCGGTGCGCTACCCGAACGTGTATGGCATCGACATGCCGGCGGCATCGGAACTGGTGGCGGCCAATCGCACCGACGAGGAAGTGGGCCGTTTCATCGGCGCCGACTGGCTCGTGTACCAGGACCTGGCCGACCTGATTGCGTCCGTCAGTCACGACAATGCCGATATCGACGGTTTCGATGCGTCGTGCTTCTCGGGGGAATACGTCACGGGTGACGTGACGGCAACGTACCTGGCCCGGCTGGAACGGGAACGCTCCGACCTCGCCAAGGCCCAGCGGGAGAACCTGCGCCGGCGCCTGGAAGGTGACCCGGATGAGCTGATGGAAGGCGACGACAGTCGCGATGTGGGCCCGCAGGCGGGAGCGGCCTGATTTTCCTGCAACACAAGGTCGAGGGTCCCGCCGTATGGTGACCGCGGAGCCACGCATTTTCATCATCGATGACAGCGCCGACTATCGGGCGTTGCTTTCGCATCATGTGACGACCCGCTGGCCCGACGCCGTGGTGCGCGGCTACGACCCGGTTTTTTCCGGCCGCCTGCCGGACAGTTTTTCCGGGGCCGGCAACGACCTGATACTGCTGGGCCACCCGGCCGGTGGCGAGGATGCGCTGGACTGGCTGCGGCAGTTCAGGCAGGTGCCCGGATTTCCGCCGGTCGTCCTGATCGGCAACGGCGAAGAGCGGCAGATCGTGGCCGCGATGAAGGCTGGCGCTGCGGAGTACCTGTCGAAGGCCCGGCTGAATCACGCCCGCCTGATCGAGCTGCTGGAACAGGTGCTGGGCGGTGACGAGGAGCTGGCTGATCTTGCCCAGGCGGGTTTGCCGAGCCTGAAAGGTCACGCGATCCGCGAACAGTTGTCGGGCAGCGACGTGTCGTCGGTTTACCTGACCACGGAGGAGAGCACCGGACGCGCGGCGGTGCTGAAGGTGCTGCGCCAGATGCCCGACTCCGGCAACGAGGTGGCCTTCGAGCGGTTCCTGCAGGAATACGAACTGATCGCCAAACTGAAACATCCCAGCATCGTCGAGATCTACGACCTCGGGATTGCTGACGATCACGCGTACATTGCGATGGAGTACTGCAGCCAGGGCAGCCTGAAGCGACGCATAGCGGCAGGCATGAACCCCGACCTGGCCTTTTACTACATGCGCCAGATCGCCGACGCGCTGGGTGAGTTGCACCGGATCGGCATCACACACCGGGACCTGAAGCCGACGAACGTGATGTTTCGCGATGACGGTACCCTGGTGCTCATCGATTTTGGCCTGGCGAAGCAGGCCCAGCTGCGGGCCGAGATTACCGGGACCGGCGAGATCTTCGGCACGCCCTATTACATGAGCCCCGAGCAGGGGCACGCCGACCAGGTGGACCAGCGGGGCGACATCTACAGTCTCGGTGTGATCTTTTTTGAAATGCTGACGGGTGAGAAACCCTTCGACGCGGAAACGCCGATGGCGATGATCATTCGCCACCGCCACGCGCCCGTGCCGCGGCTGCCGCCGGAACTGGCGCGCTACCAGCCGGCCATCGACCGGATGCTCGCGAAGAATCCCGACGAGCGATTCCAGAGCGTCGAAGAGCTGCTGGAATGGATCCCCGACAATGATTCGGGCGCGTCCGCGGCCCGCGCCTGATCAGCCGCCTGCGGGTTCCTTCGCCGGGGTCAGTAGGACCGTTTTCTCGATAATCACCGGCGCGGCGGGGTAGTTCTGGAAAGGTTCTTTGGGCTGAGTCGGCCGATAGCCGATCTCATCGATTACCTCCGTGCCTTCGATCACGCGACCGAACACGGTGTAGCCCCAGCGGGTTGGCTTGGGGTCGAGATCAACGTTGTCGGCGAGATTGATGTAGAACTGCGAGTCCGCACTGTGCGGCGCATTGGTGCGGGCCATGGCCACGGTCATGCGGCGGTTTTGCAGGCCGTTCCCCGATTCGTTCGGAACGCCGTCGCGCGTCGGTTTGGCCGCGAGTTCCACGGTGTAACCACCGCCCTGGATCACGAAGTTCGCGATGATCCGATGAAAGACCGTGCCCTCGTAGAAACCGTCGTTCACATATTGCAGGAAGTTCTCCACGGTCAGGGGCGCCCGGTCATCGTCGAGCTCGATGACGAAGTTGCCGGCGGTGGTCTCGAAGCGAACCTGCGGATAATCGGCCGCGGTCGCCGCCTGGGTCCAGGTCATCAACGTCAATAACAGGGTCAGAATGCCAGCGCGCATTGGGAGTCCTCCGGGTCTGCCTCGCGTACTCTAGTTATCCTTGCGTGTTGCAGGCCTGGCTTCAAGCAGGCTGCTGCCTTCGGTGGCGGCCATCAGCGTATTGTGCAGCAACATCGCCACGGTCATCGGGCCCACGCCGCCCGGCACGGGAGTGATCCAGCCGGCCCGCGCCCGCGCCGCCGTAAATTCTACGTCGCCAATCAGCTTGCCGTCAGCGGTGCGATTGATGCCGACGTCAATCACGACCGAGCCGGGCTTGACCCACGATCCCGGCACCAGCTCCGGTTTGCCGACCGCGACTGCGAGGATGTCTGCGGCCCCGATGTGCGCCTGCAGGTCCGTGGTGAACCGGTGGCAGACGGTCGTGGTGGCGCCGGCCAGCAGCAGCTCCAGGGCCAGCGGCCGGCCGACGTGATTTGATGCACCCACGACCACCGCGTGCTTCGACTTCGGGTCTACGCCGATCCGCTCCAGCAGCATCATGATGCCGAAGGGCGTGCAGGGCCGCAGCACCGGGATTCGCTGGGACAGGCGGCCGACGGTGTAGGGGTGGAAACCGTCCACGTCCTTGATCGGCAGGATGCGCTCGATCACGGCGTTTTCGTTGACGTGGTCCGGCAAGGGTAACTGCACCAGGATGCCGTGTATCGCGTCATCGGCGTTCAGCTCGTCGATCAGCGCCAGCAGCGCGGCTTCCGACGTGCTGTCGGGCAGGTCGTAGGCCCGCGATACCACGCCGGCCTCTTCGCAGGCGCGCCGCTTGTTCCGCACGTAGATCGCCGAGGCGGGATCTTCGCCCACCAGGACCACGGCCAGGCCCGGCGCGGGCCGGCCGTCCCGCCGCAGGCGCTCGATGCGCGCGCCGATCTCCGCCCGGATTTCCCCGGCGATGGCTTTGCCGTCGATTATTTTCGCTGTCATCGGGGCCGATCGGGGTCAAGGGTGGCAGGGGAAGGGCGCAACATACCAGAGCGCCAGCCAGGCCAGTAGCCCCGCATTGACGGCGACGGGTCGCGAGCCTAAGATCCCGCGCCCGGCAGCTGCTGGGCCGCTATAATGCACGGCTGGCGGGCGACGGGGCATGGCGCAGTCTGGTAGCGCATCTGCTTTGGGAGCAGAGGGTCGGCGGTTCGAATCCGTCTGCCCCGACCAATCCTGTCAGAAGATGATTGAAGTGTCCGGCTGAATAACGCCTGGGAGGAAGTGGAATTAGATATTGCGCCCGTAGCTCAACCGGATAGAGCATCGGCCTTTGAGCAATAGGAGCCTTTGGCGGGAAAACGGAACCGCCCAAGTGGACTGCACTGTAACGGGGAACCCTTAACAGGTAGGGCTGATGGCAATCCCGTGGAAACCCGCGATCGGCGCGGGGATCCGTAGAGACTATACGTGCGGCACCTGAGACGGTGAAGAGATAGTCCAGACCAGCAAACGCCGGATTGCCGGCGGCAGCGAAAGCTGCAGTGGTAAGCTAAGCCGACGGTTGCAGGTTCGAGTCCTGCCGGGCGCGCCAACACCCGAAGGGTGTGAAGATTGATAGACCAACGGTGGGTGTAGCTCAGTTGGTAGAGCCCCGGATTGTGATTCCGGTGGTCGTGGGTTCGAGTCCCATCATCCACCCCAATTTTCGTCCCGCCGGTTTCGGTCGGGGCCACAACCAGTCAACGGGCCGTTAGCTCAATTAGGCAGAGCAGTGGACTCTTAATCCATTGGTTATAGGTTCGATTCCTATACGGCCCACCACATTTTTCGCTTTAGGGCACAAATCAGGGCACAGACTTACCGTGTCTAGCTCTAAACAGAGCCTGGATATTCCGGTAGTGAAGAGCG
>CP070671.1:1808185-1817153 GCA_020351875.1 Chromatiales bacterium
CGAAGCCCTGGCTCCGGACGAGATGCGGGTCATTGCTTGCGGTACCGGCATGCCCATGCCACGCCTCAAGCAGGCCGCGGCCTGCTTCCTGGTCGAGCTCGGCAACGGCGACAAGTTCATCTTCGACATGGGCGAAGGGTCTTTCGAGCGCATCATGGCCCTCGGGATACCCCTGGACCAGCTGGATAAAGTCTTCCTGGGCCACCTGCACCTCGACCACGCGGGCGATTTCCCGGCCTTCTATTTCACCGGGCCGGTCAACAACCGGCTGACCCCGCTGCGCGTGTGGGGACCCAGTGGCGTGAAACCGGAATGGGGCACCAGGGCCTGGGCCGACTACATGCTGAAGCAGTGGGCCTGGGAGAAGGCCGGTCGCGGCAGTGCAGTGGATCCGCGCGGACTGGAACTCGAAGTCAACGAATTCGACTGGACCGGCGTGAACGAGATCATCTACCAGGAAAACGGCGTGACGATCCGCACCTTGCCGGCCATTCACCTGGACCAGTCGGTGAGCTTCCTGCTCGACTGGAACGGGCTGCGTTTCGCGTTTTCCAGCGACACCCTGCCGAACAAGTGGTGGCGCGAGCACGCCACGAATGCCGACCTGTCGATTCACGAATGCTTCATCCCGCCGCAGATGATGATGGAGCGCTACGGGATGGCGCCGTCTGAAGCGGTCTACGTCGGCACGCAGGGCCACACCGCGGCGCAGGCTTTCGGCAAAATCATGTCGCTGACGCAGCCGAAGCATGCCGTGTGCTATCACTTCCAGAACGACTTCGATACGCAGCTCGTGGTTGCAGAAGAAATCCGCAAGACCTACGACGGGCCTTTCGACCTGGCCGTGGACTTCATGACCTGGAACGTGACGAAGGACGGCATCCGCACCCGGATGGGCGTCCCGAATCACGAGAGCTTCCCGGCACCGCCGCAGCGCACGAAAGAACCGCCGGATTCGATGACGGCCTACCAGTGGACGGAATTCAGCCTGTCCGGCGTGGAACCGGAGTCGGCTGCCGTGACGAACGCATTGATCGACGCGTTCAACCAGCGGAACGACACCGACATCAAGCCGGGCCTGACCGGCCTGCCGTTCAAGAAGAAGGAATAGAACGGCCCTCGCGACCACTATCGATTCGCGAACAACGACCGGGGCAGGGATGGCCGATCCCTGCCCCGGTTTTTCGTTTCCGGCAGGAAAAGATCCTGCGCCCCGGGTAAACCTCCCGACCGCAATGGCCACTAAGTCATCAGGCAAAGGGTGTTGACGTGACGGCGCCGGTTCCACGACCGGAAGGTATAGGCCATCGTGGGCCTGCCGCGCAGGCTGCGTTCTGAACATAAGATCGCCTGCCCGTGAGCGCGGTCAACGGATCCGTCAGCGCAGCGTTGATCTCTGCAACACGGCGTACAGGAGTTACCGTGAAAGACGCAGCAAAACTGATTCCACCGCTGGACCGGCGCCGTTTCCTGGAGATGGCAGGGCGCGGGATCGGTGCGTCGGCACTGGTGGCGCTGCTGCCCGGCTGTGGCAGTGGTGGCGGCGGCAGTAGCGGCGGCGGCCTCGGCGGGACCGGGGTGCCCCTGGCGTCGCTGGAGGTCCAGGCGCTGCGCCGCACCAGCTTCGGCGTGTCGCCGGACAGCCTTGCAGCGATCAATGCGCTCGGTGTACCGAACTATCTCGAGCAGCAGCTGAATTACCAGGCCATCGACGACAGTGCGATTGAAGCCGCTGTGGCGAGCACCTTCCCGCTGGCCAGCCAGACACCCGCGCAGCTGTACCCCGGCTTCCCGGACAACATCGGCGACATCGTCGAAGACCTGGTGGGCGCCACGCTGTACCGCGCGTTCTTCAGCCCGCGGCAACTCTACGAAGTGATGGTGGAGTTCTGGAGTAATCACTTCAGCATCCACCTGGTCAACGGGATCATCCCGGCGCTGAAGCCCTACGACGATTTCGCGGTGATCCGCCCGAATGCGATGGGCAAGTTCCGCGACCTGCTGCAGGCCTCGGCGAAGAGCCCGGCCATGCTCTATTACCTGGACAACTTCGTGAACTTCGTCGGCGAACCGCAGGAAAACTACGCGCGCGAGCTGCTGGAGCTGCACACGCTCGGGGTCGATGGCGGTTATACGGAAGACGACGTGAAGGAAGTCGCGCGCTGCTTCACCGGCTGGACCATCAACCAGAACACCGGAGAGTTCCTGTTCGTGCCCTTCCTGCACGACAACGGCGCGAAGACAGTGCTCGGCACGCTGATCCCGGTCGGCGGCGGCGTCACCGACGGTGAAACGGTGCTGGACCTGCTGGCCAGCCACCCATCCACCGCGAATTTCATCGCCACCAAGCTCTGCCGGCGCTTCCTGAGCGACGATCCGCCCGCCGGCGTGATCGCAGCGGTGGCGACCACGTTCAACCTGACGGACGGTGATGTCGTCGAAATGCTTCGCACCCTGTTCGCGAGCGGCGAGTTCCAGGACATCCAGGATCAGAAACTCGCGCGGCCGATGGAATTCATCGGTGGCCTCGTACGGGCACTGAACGTGAACCAGACGCTGCCGCCGGACGACGGGCGCTTGTACTTTGCGCTGCTGAACCTGCTGAGCCAGGTGCCGTTCTACTGGATTCCGCCAAACGGCTACCCGGACGTGGCGCCTTACTGGGGCAGCACCAGCGGCTTCCTGAACCGCTGGCGCATTGCGCTGGCGCTGAACGCACCGGTGATCCAGGAGTATTTCCCGGTGGAGCACACGGTGGCGGGCGCAACCAACCTCGCCGAAACCGTCGACCTCGCGGCCGCGGCCGTGCTGTACCGCGAGCTGTCCGTGGCAGATCGCACCACGATCATCGACTGGCTCGTAACCGAACTCGGCGTAACGGCCCAGCAACCCCTCGACCAGGCCACGGTAAACGCACTGGCACCCTTCGTGGTGGCGATGCTCGTGAGCTCCGTCTACTTCCAGTTACGGTGACGACATGACAGCGAACCCTCCCAAACTGCGTGCCGCTGGAGGCCCCGGCCTGCCGGACGTGCTGGTGTGCGTGTTCCAGCGCGGCGCGGCCGACGGCATGAACTCGATCATCCCTTACGGTGACGGCGACTATTACAACCTGCGCCCGGACATCGGTATCCTGCCGCCGAACCAGGGCGGTGCACTCGACCTCGACGGCTTTTTCGGGCTACACCCGGCGGCTGCTGAACTGCTGCCGCCCTATCAAATGGGCCGGCTCGCCGCGGTTCACGCCACCGGCGTGCCGCACAACACTCGCTCGCACTTCGACGCGCAGGCACTGGTGGAATCCGGTGCCGCGGACAAGCAGTACCTCGGTACCGGCTGGATCGGCCGGCACCTCGCCGCCACGGAATCGCCCAGCGACAGGCCATTTCGCGCGGTGGCGATCAGTGGTGCAGTGCCGATGTCGCTGGTGGGCGCCGACGATCCCCTCGCCGTGGACTCCCTCGAGGATTTCGGGATTGGCGATGTCGGCGGCACCAGTTACCAGGACACGCTCGACACCCTGTACACGGGCGACCTGCCCTTCAGCGGTGTGGCGCAGGCCGCGCTAACGGCGATGGACGAGCTCGCAGCGTCCGACCCCACGCAGTACCCGCCGGAAAACGGTGCGGACTACCCGCAAAGCCAGCTCGGCTCCGGCCTGCTGCAGGCCGCGCAACTGATCAAGGCTGACCTCGGCGTGGAAGTCGTGTGCGTGGACGTCAGCGGCTGGGACCACCATGAAAACCTGCCAACAGTCATGCCCGGTTCGCTGGCGGACCTGGCCGCCGCACTGAATGCGTTCCACACGGACCTCGGCGCCACGATGGACCACGTGACGCTGGCGGTGATGACCGAGTTCGGCCGGCGGGCCGCCGAGAACGGCTCCAACGGCACCGATCACGGCACCGGCGGTTGTGCCTGGTTACTGGGCGGCGGCGTGATAGGCGCCCAGGTGGCCGGCACTTGGCCGGGCCTGGACGCCGGCAGCCTGTTCCAGGGCGAAGACCTCGCGATCACCACCGATCTGCGCGACGTACTCGTGCAGCTGCTGGAACGGCGGCTCTACAGCCAGAACGCAGCGACGCTGTTCCCCGGCTTTACGCCGGGCGTTGTGCCGGGGCTGTTCCTGAACAAGAGCTAGAACGACGCGCCCTGTCCGTTAGCCCCGGCACCACTCGTCAGGCGCTATCCCCGGTGGGAGCGGCTTTAGCCGCGATTGGATGCGCCGGGTGCAGCGGCCAATTCAGGAAAATCGCGGCTAAAGCCGCTCCCACCGAAGATGTCTGTCAGGAGCTGGGCAAGCGCCTGAACATCTGCGTCACGGCATAGTCCAGGCGGGTGCGGGCGTCGTCGGCACTCTGTTGCCCTTCGACGTTGTCGCTCGCAATGGCACCCCAGACGGGATCACCGTTCGTCGTATTCAGCAGCACCACCGCAAGGGCACCCTCTGGCTGGTTCGACAGCACCTGCAGCTTGGTCTTCGGATCGACTTCCCAGTCCATCGCATCCATGTCGATACCGGCCACGTAGGCGACGAACACGTCCGGGTTCGCTTCCACCTCCGTGATACCGCGGTTGCGCAGTTCACGATTGATCAGGAAACGGATCTCGGCGTCCGCGTCAAAACCGCGCGGCTCCCACTGCCCGTTCGGATCGTTCAGGATCTGTGCTGAAGCCAGCCACTGGTAGGTCTTGATCGTCGCGAAATCCACATCGGCCGAGACCTGGGAATCCACGTTGATGTTCTTGGTCAGCTCATTGGCGCAGGCGCCGAGGAAAAGGGCCACGGCACAGACACCGAGGACATTGCGCAGTTGGGTCATGGTTGGTTCTCCAAGCCGGCAGAATCGATGCGGCGGGCGGATATTAGCAAGCTGGCGGTCCGGGCAGGCGCCTGCCCCCGGGGGCTGCGGAAATCCCTTACTGGCCGGCGGTTAGACACGGTCTTGATTGTCACGGGAATTGTGTTAATGTCGCGCCGCCGCTACGGGTAGCGGCGAATCAACAGGAGTTTTGTCGCATGAAAGCAACAGCATTGTTACTGGTGGCGCTGGCCTTTGTCGCCCAGCCTGCCTTCTCCCAGAGTGCAGATAACCCTCTGGACACCCGCATCTTCAAGAACGGTCTCTGGTTTGGTGCCGGTGGCAACTGGTCGTTTGTCGATCCCGATTTCTCGGGCGCGGATGACGACGACGATATCGGCTTCAGCGCCACGGTGGGCTGGCAGTTCGCCAACTACTTCGGCGTGAATGCCCGCTACAAGGACCTCGGCGAATTTTCCGTGTCCGACGTGCCCGGCGTCGATGTCGATGTGGAAGTCGACGGCTTTACCGTGGGCCTGAACGCCGGCTATCCGATCACCGGCCGTATCGCAGTCATCGGTGGCCTTGGCTACTACACTTTCGATACCGAATATGACGTTTCCGTTAGTGGCCCCGCCGTTCCTCCGGGCTTCTCCATCAGCGAGACGGACGACGAGGACGGCCTGTACGCCAGCATCGGTGGTGCCACGCAGATCGGCCGCATCATCATCTCGCCGGAATTCGTCTGGTATGACACGGACGACGCCGACCTGTACTCGTTCGAAATCAATTTCTTCTGGAAGACCGAGATCGGCAACTAAGCGTCAACGCGCTCAGTTGAAGACACAGAAGGGCCGGCTTTCGCCGGCCCTTCTTTTTTAGGGCACGGGTAAAGGGGTCAGCCCCGAATCCTGCCTACCGTGAATCTGCCGCATTGATGTTCTCCCGCAGCCCCTGCTGCAGCAGGTCCAGCGCCTCATCCGTGCGGCCCGCATCCTTCAGCGTATCGCCCATCATCATGTAGGCCGCGTTGCGGATGGTGGGGTTGCGGCTGTCCTGCAGCACGCCCTGCAGCACTGCCACCGAACGCACCTTCTCACCGCGCTGTTCGTAGATCTCCTGGATTTTCTGCATCTGCATGATTGCAGCTTTCTCTTCGTTCGAACTCACGGTGTGCGTGGCTTCGATGATGTCGAAGTAGCTGGTCATGATGTCCAGGAAGGTCTGCATGGTCTGCAGCTCCTGGGGAGACTGGGCCTGGGCGGGCACGGCCAGCACCAGGCTCAGCGCCGTGCCGAGGGCGAATTGCTTAAACGTAGTCATGGGATATCTCCTCCATACGATGGCTTTCCAGATCGTCGTTACTCGGGGGTGTGGCTGACGGTCGCAACGTGGGTCGCCGCGGGGGTGCCGGCGGGCTCACGCTGCGCAGCCGGTTCAGGTTCGGCGCCGCCACGGTTGGCCTCACCGCCGCCACGCGCGACAGCACGCTCAGTGACGGTGTGCGCGGCATGGCGGCCTGCGGTTCGGCCGGGGGTTCACGCCACAGCGGCAAGGTCACCAGCAAGGCAACGCACGCGGCGGCGGTCGCTACCACGGGCCAAATAGCATTTCGGACCGGCCCTTGGGTGGCCAGCTTCGAATCGATCCGGCGGGCGAGATGTGCCGGGGCTTCGATGGCCCGATAGTCGCGCCGCAGTTCGTTGATGTCGTCGCTCATAGCTCCGCCTTCCCGCCTGTCATGGCCTGTAACTTGTTCATGGCCTTGTGCAACAGCGCCTTCACGGTGCCCTCCCGGCAGCCCATTGCGCGCGCGGTGTCCCGCACGGACAAGTCTTCGAAAATTCTCAGCAACACGACCTCGCGCTGGCGTGCCGGCAACCCCGAGACGAGTTCGCGCACGCGGCGGGCCGCGTCGAGTCGGGTCGCCAGGTGCTCCGGCCCCGCGGCCGTATCCCGTGGCTCGTGCTCCAGTGCCTCGGGCCGGCGCTTGCGGTTGATCTCGAAGCACACGTTTTTCGTCATCCGGTACAACCAGGTGAAGGGTGCCGACCGAAAACGAAACCCGCGCAGGCCCCGGAAGCTGCGCAGGAACACCTCCTGCACGGCGTCGTCGGCCTGCTGGGCATCGTCCAGCCAGACCGCCGCCAGACGGTAAACCGGATCCTGGAAGCGCTGCACGAGGGCGTGAAACGCAGCCTGGTCGCCACGCTGAAAGCGCCGCACCAGTTCTGTATCTGACTGCTCATCCACATGCATCGATTCACGTCCACACTGTTAGTGCACGACTCCGGTGGCCGGTTTACCTCCCGCTCGCCTCGCGGGTTTACAATAATGTGCCCAAGAGCCAATAACAGCCCGGCAGCGCGCGCCCGGCGCACGCGACCGGGGGAGAGACGCCCGTGAAACTGGAAACCCTGTGCCTGCACGCCGGCGCGAGCCCGGACCCCGTCACGAAGTCGCGGGCCCTGCCCATACACCGCACCACCGCCTATGTCTTCGACGACACCGAGCACGCAGCAAAGCTCTTCGGCCTGCAGGAGCTGGGCAACATCTACTCGCGGATCATGAATCCGACCCAGGATGCCCTGGAACAGCGGGTCGCGGCGATGGAAGGTGCGGCGGCCGGGCTCGCCCACGCGTCCGGCACCGCGGCTATCTTCAACTCGATCAACAACATCGCCCGCGCCGGCGATGAAATCGTCAGCGCCGGCAATCTCTACGGCGGCACCTTCACGATGTTCAACGACATCTTTCCGCAGTTCGGCCTGAAGGTGAATTTCGTGGACGCGAACGATCCGGAAACCTTTGCGGCGGCCATCAACACCAACACCAAGGCGCTGTTCTGCGAAACGCTGTCGAACCCGGCGTGCGACGTGACCGATATCGAAGCGGTTGCCGACGTGGCCCACGCCCACGGCCTCCCGTTGATCGTGGACGCGACCTTCACCACGCCGGTCCTGCAGAAGGCCATCGAGTTCGGCGCCGACATCGTTGTGAACTCGCTGACGAAGTGGATGGGCGGCCACGGTACCGGCATCGGCGGCATCGTGCTGGATGCCGGCGGTTTCGACTGGAAAGGCGACCGCTTCCCGCTCATGAATGAACCGGACAGCAGCTATCACGGACTGCGCTGGGCGCATGACCTGCCGGACGAACTCGCACCCATCGCCTACCTGCTGCGCATGCGCACGGTGCCGATGCGCAACCTCGGCGCGTGCATCAGCCCGGACAACGCCTGGATCTTCGCGCAGGGACTGGAGACGCTGCCGTTGAGAATGGAGCGGCACTGCCAGAATGCGCAACGCGTGGCGGAGTACCTGAAGGACCAGGAGCAGGTGGACTGGGTGCGCTACCCGGGCCTGCTCGGCGACCCGGCCAACGCGCTGAACCAGAAATACCTGAACGGCATGGGTGGGCCGATGGTGGTCTTCGAGATCCACGGCGGCCAGGCAGCCGGCCGCGCGTTCATCGAGGGGCTGGATCTGTTCTCGCACCTCGCCAACGTGGGTGATGCGAAAAGCCTTGCGATTCACCCGGCCACGACCACCCACTCCCAGCTGAACGAGCAGCAACAGGCCGACGCCGGGATTACCCCGGGACTGGTCCGGCTGGCCGTGGGCATCGAGCACATCGACGACATAGTCGCCGATCTCGACCGGGGGCTGGCGGCCGCGCGCGGCTAGACCACGTTGCCCGCAGGGGCAAACCGGCATGAGCACTGAAATCGTCCACATTCCCGAGTTCACCCTCGAGGCCGGCACGGTGCTGCGCGACGTGCCGGTGGCCTTTCGGACCTGGGGCTCGCTGAACGCGGGAGGCACGAACGCCATCGTCATCTGTCATGCATTGACGGGTAATCCAGAGGCGGACGACTGGTGGGCGGATCTGCTCGGCCCCGGTCGCGCGCTGGACACGGACCGTTACTTTGTCGTGTGCGCGAACGTGATGGGTTCGCCCTACGGCACCGCGTCGCCGCTGACGACCAATCCGGATACCGGTGAACCGTGGGGCAACGAATTCCCGGCAACGACCGTGCGTGACACCGTGGCCCTGCACCGGGTGCTGCTCGACAGGCTCGGGGTCACCCAGGTGCTGTTCGCAATCGGTGGTTCACTGGGCGGCATGCAGGCGCTGGAATGGGCTTTCCACGACGATTTCGTGCG
>CP070671.1:1817253-1833439 GCA_020351875.1 Chromatiales bacterium
CGCGGCCGTGGTCGAATTGTAGCTCCACGTGATACCGGCAAAGGTACCGCGATCAGTTCCCGCGGCACCAGCGTAATCAAGCACCAGATTTGACGTTTGATTGAGCGTGGCGCTCGTGACATTGCCACCACTGTCAGTAGTGACTGTGCCGGAAATAGAGAAGGTTAACGGCTGCAAACCGGCGGTCAACGCATCAGCGTCCTGGATAGGCCAAGTGCTGATGTTGTCCGTGACACCCGTCAAAGGTACGCCGACACCGACCGCCCTGTAACTTTCAAAGGTTCCTGAGACTGCCAACACCGCTGCGCTGACTTGGGAACCTACTAAGAGAGCTGCCGCCCCCACAACAAGAGCTAATTTCTTCATTACAAGTATCCTCCAAAGATCAAAACATCGTCTTCAGAAGAGATTGTGGCCCGGCGGTCTTTCCCCTGGTGCTTCCCGACCCCTTACGCGCGCTAGTGATGTAGTGAGCTACTGCAGCGCATCCCCTGATGCGGTTCCAGCGAGTTTCGCTTGGATTCAGGCGCGGACTTGCGTCAAGCGCTTGGCGATCCTCTTTTTAACTTCCCACAAACCCTAAGTTGCGTCATCGGGTTTTGCATCGGGGGCAAGATCCGTAGCTTTGCGTCCCAAGCTCGCGCTCGGTTTGCCCACCTCTTTTCTTCGACATGGTGATACTACACTGCTCGGGCATCAGTTCAATTTTTTGTTCACGCAGCAGGCCGGGCGAAACTTCGGCGGTGATGAGGTAGACGTCTAAAGGCACTGAATTAAGTCAGATTTCGGTGGCCACCCAGATTAAGTCAAACGGCCTGGACGACCAAGCCGTGGACAAAGAAGCGCCGGCTGCCTTAGACAGCAGCCGGCTTAGTCTCTGGGGGGAGGCGCCTGGCGTCGATGCCTGGTGGCGAACCCCGTCTGTCGGACTGGGCAGTGCGCCGAATCAATCGGCGCCTGCCCGAATCGTTCCCTAGGCAGAGGCCCGGCGACGGATCCAGCCCAGCATGCCCAGCGCGGAACCGAACAGCCACACAGCGGCCGGTACCGGCACGACGCTGAAGGTGAGCTGCGCACCAGCGCTGTCGCAGGGGTTCTGCTCATCGCAAATGCCGTTGTCATCGTTGAACCAGTCGTCCGTCTGCAGCACCAGCAGGCCGCCCGGGCCGTCGAACTGCACCACGCTCATGTCCATGAAGGCAATGGTTTGCACGCCCTCTACACCATCGTCGGTATCGTCTCCCATGATCATCCGAGTGAAGTCCCGGCCGTTATCAGCATATTCGAACACGCTGTCGTCCATGAAATTGGCGCCGAAACCGTAGTTGCCGCAGACTTGGCTATTCACAACAACGGCGAAACCTCCGTTGATGCACGCATACGTGCCCGATGCTGCGCTGGCGACACCGCCCACAATCGATGGGTCGACCATCGTGTGGGTAAAGATGGGGGTACCTGGGCCAAACGGCTGGATGGCCGCAGTGAGTATCCCGGTGCCTTGAAGCTGCCCGGAGACATCATCGTAGGTCCAGGTCGCATCCGTGGCAGCTGCGTCCACGTTTCCCGTCAGGGTGAAAGCGCCTGCGGGGTCGTCTGGATTGCCGGCCGCAAAGCCGTCATCAGCCAGGAGCACCACGAACTGAGCGGCGTTGGCCGCCCCGGAGATCACAAGCAACGCCGTCGCGATTATTAACTTTTTCATTACAACGGTCCTCCAGAGACCTTTTTTCTTCTTCGTCGTTAAAAACACGCCCAAACCGCAACCCGTCCTGGGCTGCCATTTGAGCGTCATCGGTCGCAATCGCTGGCACCTTGGCCACCGCGCGCAGACCAAAAAAAACGCCTGAAATCCGGAGCCCATGGGGCTCGGTTTTCAAGCGTCATCGGTCGTCGCCGGCGTTTTACGCCAGAGCCATTACCCAAATCACACTGTGCAAATAAGGCAGTGGCCGCTTACGACTACTAACAGCAAGGATTACCTAAAGCGGATGCACTGTCAATCGAGCATTTAACATAATCGAAAAGATGCTTAACTTCTTTATATTCAAAGGCTTACTCAAGGCTCGGAGTGGCCCTCAGACCCTTGCCCACCCTTATGACAGGAACGCCGCGACCGCTTCCGACCAAGCCTGCGGCTGCTCGTCGATAATGTCGATGCTGCCTCCTTCGAGTTCCGCGTAGGCGAAGTCGGGCCGCAGCTCGGCGGTGCGCCGCGACTGTGCGTAGATCGCATCACCGGTGTTGGCCAAAATCATTGTCGGACAAGCCAGCTTGGCAATCGCGTCTTCGTGCTTGTAGTCGAACACTGCGTCATGGGCGTACCAGACCCGGTGGCCGGCCAGCAGGCCGTGCACGAAATGGGTGTTGAAGGCCGCGAGATCCGTCCACTCGGGCATTGCGTTGTAGCGGAACTGCCATTGTTCAGACAGGTGGCTGCCGTCCCACTTCGGGCCCCAGGTCTTCTCCACCGCCATCATCTCCTTGAAGTAAGCGCGTTCTTCGTCGGACAGGGGCAGCGGGCCGTTCAGCACCAGCTTGCCCACGCGGTCGGGATACTGCAGCGCGGCCTCGGTCATGATGAGTGCGCCGGTGTGGTGGCCGAGCAGGTGCGCCTTGTCGAGGCCCAGTTGATCGAGGATGGCCGGCACCATCTGCGCGTACTCGGCGATGGACGGCGGATGGTCCGGCGTGTCGGACATGCCGTAGCCCGGGATGTCCACCGCAATGGCCTGGATGCCCTGCGCCGCCAGCAGCCCCAGCACCGGTTCGAACTGCACCATGGAATCCGGCGACTGGTGGGTCATGACCAGCGGCTGGCCGGTGCCGGCCGTCATGTAGTGGAGCTGGCCGAACGGGCCGTCGGCGTAGCCTTTCTTGTGGGTGATGCGCATGGGGGTCCCCGGTGGGTTCTTGATTTGGCGCCTATTGTTTCACGGGAGCAATCGCGGCTAAAGCCGCTCCCACCAAAATACTTACTACTCCCCCTCTCCCCTTTGTGAGAGGTCTGGCGGCTGCCCTTCTATTCTTGGTGGGAGCGGCTTTAGCCGCGATCTTGGCAAACAGGGCACCATGGCTCTTGGAAGGTATGTCGCGGCTGGTCGCTCTCGCACATCCCTGTGCTTCGCGACATCAGGTCGTCCTGACCAAGCAAGCGGCTCCCACCGAGGTGGCCATGGGGGCGTCCACAGGGGTGTCCTGGTGCCCTACAAGCTGCTGCACAGGTGGCCGCCGTCCACCACCAGCGCGCTGCCGGTCATGAAGCTGCCGGCCTCAGATGCCAAGAGCAGCAGCGGGCCATCGAGTTCGTCCATGCGGCCGATACGCCGCATCGGCACGCGGTTCACCAGCTCCCCGCCCCGTGGCGAATCGAGCAGGGCCTGGTTCATTTCCGTCCTGAAGTACCCGGGGCACAGCGCGTTCACGCGAATGCCGTGCTTCGCCCACTCCACCGCCTGGGTCTTTGTAAGGTGGATCACCGCAGCCTTGGTGGCGTTGTAGGCCGCGGTGCCCGGTGCCACGCGCAGCCCGAGTATGGATGCGACGTTGATGATGGCGCCGGGCTTGCCGGCCGCGATCAGCCGGCGGGCCGCTTCGCATGCTACCCGGTGCACCGCAGTGAGATTGGTATCCACCTGGACCTGCCAGTCGTCATCGGGCATCTCCTCCGCCCGGCCAGACGACGCGACGCCCGCATTGTTCACCACAAGGTCGACCACGCCGAAACGCGCCTCGGCTTCGGTGAAGGCATTGCCAATGGAGTCCCTGTCCGTGACGTCCAGCGGAACGGCGGCGGCCTCCCCGCCCGCCGTGCCGATGTCCTCCACAAGTTCATCCAACCGCGAGCTGCGCCTGGCACCGACCACTACGCTTGCGCCGGCGTTGGCGAGTACTTGCGAAAAATGCCGGCCCAGGCCGCTGCTGGCGCCCGTGATCAGCGCCACGCGGCCATCAAGGCTGAAAGGTTGGGTCATGCGTAGCCTCCGGTTGGGCGATCGAAAAAGCGTCAAGGGGCATTCGATCGCGGCTAAAGCCGCTCCCACCGAAGAGAGTTGTCGACACTGCGGGCCATTCCTTGTGGGAGCGGCTTTAGCCGCGATGGTACCCGGCGCGACGGGAGGGAGTCAGGTCCGGTCGAAGAATGCGACCAAGCGCCAACTCGCCCGACTGGTATCCATTCTTTGCGTCGGGCGCAAGCAAGAAAAAGCCCGGCGCAAGGCCGGGCTTTCGAGGTCTCGAGCGACCAGAAAGATCAGGAAATCTTGCGGCGCATCCAGCCCAGCAGGCCGAGGGCGGAACCGAACAGCCACACCGCGGCCGGTACGGGAACCACCGAAAAAGCTCGAACATTCGACAGGTCGGCAACCTGGCCCCCATTGGTCAGGAAGTCTGCGTCGGTGTAGGGCCGCCCGCTTGGCGCGCAAATTGCAGCCGGACAATCAACCAGGGTGATGTCCCAGCTACCTGGTGCTGAGGTGTCATTCATCCAGTCACCGCTGGAGGCCGTGACTTCACCCAGAATGAAATAGCCACTGGACTTGAACGCCAGATGGGTGATGTCTGGATTGCTGACACTCCACGTGCCGCTCGTCGTACCGAGGCCCGTTATCGAAAAATTCGGATTTGTCGGATTGGTGTTGTCGATCGCACCGATCTGTGAGACCAGCGACGGGCTGACACCCAGGATGGCGGCGACGCTCGACTCCTCGGCGTTCGGCCCGCAGGCGCCCTGAGGGCTGCTGACCGACTCCGGACAACCGCCGGCAAAATCCAAACCCGTCGTTGCCGACAAGGCCGGCTGAAACCATAGTAATGCGATGGCGGGCAGAAGCGCCCTAGTTATGAGCTTCGTCATCGGCGTATTCCCCTCTACGACCAGTCGCCGTACGCGAACGCACGACCGGTGATCTCCAGATCTTTCTTATCGCCGAGGAGCTCGTGTTGCGTCATCGGGCTATTCGGCAAGCACCAATTTCCGCCTTCATGCGCAATTTGTCAACTCGTTCTGTAATAGCAACTATCCGGTAACCGGAAAACAGGCACTTGGCCGAAGTACTTCAAAGACCGGACAAGGCCTGTTGCGCGGTCTGTTGACAACAATGTCCAACCTGCGTGCAAAAAAAAGCCCGACGCAAGGCCGGGCTTCAGTGGAATCAGTGAGTTGGAGGAGATCAGGTGGCCTTGCGGCGCAGCCAGCCCAGCAGGCCCAACGCAAAGCCAAACAGCCAGACGGCACCCGGTACAGGAACCACTCCGATGAGGAGTCAGGCCACCACCGAACTTCTAACAGCAAATAGGCCGCGCCTATTCGGCCAGCGACCCAGCCGGTAACATACGCGGCCTTCCCATCCCGACCAGCGGAGAACTTCATGGACCTGCAGAACAAGACCATCGTCATCACCGGCGCGGCCCGCGGCCTCGGCGCCGCCATGGCCAAGCGCCTTGCCGGGCACGGGACCCAGCTCGCGCTGGTGGACCTGCAGGCCGACAGCATTGCCGACTGCGCCAGTGCCTGCGAGGCGGCCGGGGCGACGGTGAAGACCTATGGCGCCAACGTGGCCAAGGAAGACGAGGTGGTGAACCTGTTCAACCAGGTGGTCGCGGACTGCGGCGGGCTCGACGGGCTGGTGAATAATGCCGGCATCACCCGCGATGCGCTGATGGTGAAGTTCAAGGACGGCGAGCTGGTGTCAAAGATGTCGCTCGAGCAGTGGCAGGCGGTGATCGACGTGAACCTCACGGGCGTGTTCCTGTGCGGCCGGGAAGCGGCCGAGCACATGATCCAGCACGGCTCAAAGGGCGTGATCGTGAACATCTCGAGCATTTCGCGCTCGGGGAACATGGGGCAGACAAACTACTCGGCGGCCAAGGCCGGCGTGCACGCGATGGCCGTGGTCTGGGCCAAGGAACTCGCGCGCTACGGCATTCGTGCCGCGTCCGTCGCGCCGGGCTTCATCAACACCGAGATGGTCGCGGCCATGAAGGAAGAAGCCAAGGAGCGCATTGCCGGCACCGTGCCGCTGAGGCGCATGGGTGAACCGGACGAAATCGCGCAGACGGTGGAGTTCATTTTCCAGAACGACTACGTGAGCGGCCGCTGCTTCGAGATCGACGGGGCGTTGCGGCTATAAGCAATCCTGGTAGGAGCGGCTTTAGCCGCGATCGTCGTTCCCTTGCCGCGGTGGCTGCCTGGTCTTAATCGCGGCTAAAGCCGCTCCTACCGGAAGTCGCACCGGGGTCATCAAGCCCACTGCTGCGGCCGCCGAAACGCAAAGACCCCGCCAGTGGCGGTGGAACGGTAATCGCGGCTAAAGCCGCTCCTACAGGGATTCGTGCGGGGATCCGGTGTCGTGCCGGGATCGGTGCGAGGATTCTTACCAGCCCTTGCGAAAGGTGCCCGTGTCGTAGGGATTGTTCGACGTGTTTTTCGCGCGGCCTTTGCGGTCCACGGTTTTGTCGTCCTCTACACGACGCAGGCCTTTTTCCGGGTCGAGCTTCCACGACGACGTGTTGTACGGATTCGCGTCTTCCTCCGTGTCGTCGCCCTCGAGTTCCAGGGGACCGGTGTCCTGGAAGATCGGGTGCTGGGGCTCGGGCACCGTGCGCGGAACCGGCGGGCGCGGCTTCACGACGCGCGGGGAATCCACCGTATAGATGCGGGTGTCCTCTTCGTCTTCGTCACGCTTACGAGTAAAGAATCGAAGCCACTTCATCAGCTGGTTCCAGGCAGGATTTCTGAGGAAAAGATAAGCCGCCGCCGCCCTGCGCAATGTGCGCCAGTTCACAAAATATCGGTCGCGGGCCCTGACCCGTGGCGCTGCACCGCCACTTTAGCAGGGTTGGCGCTGCATTATGTTCAATGGGTGGACAGGGTGGTCGGCTGGCACGGGTAGCGTCGGCGCCGGACGTTGCCAGGATAGCCTCGGGTGACCCACTCGCCGGAGACACGTTGGCGGGTGGCGAGGCCGGGATAGCCTTGGGTGGCCACTCTTAGGAGACACGTTGGCGTCGCGCGGAACCGGATTGGCCTGACGGCCACCTTGGTGGAGAGGAAGGTGGTGGAGCGGAGGAGGATCGAACTCCCGACCTCGGCATTGCGAACGCCGCGCTCTCCCATCTGAGCTACCGCCCCACAAGGGCGGCGATTCTACGCGGAGCGGCCGGGCAATGCACGGGGCGGCGCCCCAGCGTGGGAGCGGCTTTAGCCGCGATGGCCTGTCGACAAAGCGCGGTGGCACCGGGAACGGAGATCGCGGCTAAAGCCGCTCCCACCGGTTTGCTTGATGACGGCGGGATTTCAATCGCGGCTGAAGCCGCTCCCACCGAAGAGGAGGGTTGCCCTGCGCTACTAAGTTACTAGGTTGCCAGTTCGCAGCGGCCGTGATTCAGCACCACCACGTCGCGCTCGGCCGCCCGGACCCGGAACGACACCACGTTGGCCTGCTGCCACATTTCGGTGACCAAGGTGTCGCCGGGATAGGCCGGCGCGGAAAAGCGGCCGTCCATGGACCGCATCAGGGTCACGTCGTACTCGCAGATGGTCGCCAGGATGCCCCGGCACGCAATGCCCCAGGTGCACAGCCCATGCAGCAGCGGCCTGTCGAAGCCCGCGGCCCGGGCGGCGCGCGGATCGGCATGCAGCGGGTTGCGGTCACCGCTCAGGCGGTACAGCAGCGCCTGGTCAGGCCGCGTTTCCAGCGCACAGGCCAGGTCCGGCCGCCGGTCCGGCAGCGGGTGCGGCGCGGGGCCGCTGTCCGTGCTGCCACCGCAGCCGCCGTCGGCCCGCGCGAGCATTGTGCGCTGCACGGTAAATAACGTATCGCCGCGGGCACCCCGCGCGTCGGTGTCTACCTGGATCAGCGCCCCGCGCTCCGCGCCCAGGTCGCGCAGACTTGCTACCCGGCTGTCGAGAGTCACACCCCCCACGTCGCTCAGCGGGCGATGAATCAGCAGACGTTCGCCGGCGTGCAGAACCTGCGAGTCGTCCCAGCCGCAATCGTCCAGCAACCGGGTGCTGGCCAGCAGGCTGGCGAAACTGGGCAGCACCTTTAGGCCCGCACCCTCGTACACGAAGGCCAGTTCGGCACGCAGCCGCGGGTCGCGGCCCATGCCGATGCCCAGTGCATACAGCAGCACGTCGCGCTCGTCCCAGGACACGCTCTCGCCGCGCAATCGACCAGACAGGAGTTGCTTGGGATCCAGGGGCATGGAGTCACGGCATCACGCGGCAAGCGCCGCCAGGCGCCTAAGAATAGGTGATCCGTCGAGGCCTGGGCGCACAGGCGACAGGCGGGCCGCCGACTCGAGCCAATTCCAGGGGGTAACCCGGCTACGCCACCACCTTGGCCGTGCGTAAACCGCCTTGATTGATTTGTGATGGCGGCGAGTCGCCACCCCGGTGTCTAGACTTCGGTCGCGGTCTGGAAGGCCGGGCGGGCTTTCAGCTTGTCGAACCACGCCTTCAACTTCGGGCAGTCGTCCGGAAACACCTTGAACAGCTTCGCCAGGTAGAACACGTAGCCCACCACGATGTCGGCCGCCGTGAACTCGTCGCCCACGAGATACTCGTGCTTGCCCAGTTCTTCTTCCAGCACGTGCGAGTAGTGATTCAGCTGCCGCTTGGCCCGCGCCAGGGTGCGCGGATCGCGCTCTTCCTCGGGCAGGTGATAGGAGTGCTGCACGATGTTCGCCATCGCGCCCATCAGCGTGGCCTCGCCGAAATGCAGCCACTGCAGGAAGACGCCGTACTCCGGCGCCTGGCTGTCGGGCTCCAGCGCACCGTCGCCGTAGTGGAGCAGCAGGTACTGGATGATGGCGACCGATTCGAACAGGGTCGTGGCGCCATCGACCAGCACGGGCACTTTGCCCAGCGGGCTCAGCTCGAGATAGTCCACCGACTGCAGCGCCTTCGGGTCGAAGGGCATGGTTTCCAGCTCGTAGTCGACACCCAGCTCTTCGAGCAGCCAGCGCACTCGTACCGAGCGGGTTCTTGCGACGTGGTAGAGCTTCATTGCGCCGCCCTACTCCTCGGGCGCCACGGTCAGGCGCATGCCGTCGAGCTCGTCGCTCATGATGATCTGGCAGGACAGCCGCGAGCTGCCGTCTTCGAAACACTCGGTGCCTTCCAGCAGCTCGAGCTCGTCGTCCTGGCGCGGGTCCAGTTTCGCAAACCACTCCGCTTCCACGAACACGTGGCAGGTGGCGCAGGAACACATGCCGCCGCACAGGGCCTCGATGCCGCCGTCAATCTCGTCACGCAGCGGTTCCATCAACGAAGAGCCGTTCGACACTTCGAGTTCATGCTCATCGCCATTGCGGTCGGTGACGTGGAGTTTTCCCATTAATCTGGCTCGCAGGCCGCTTCAGAACGGCGCGGACTATAGCATAGAGGCCGCGGGCGGCTGACTGTGGAAAGTGCTGATAGTTGCCTGTGCCGGCGCCCCTCGACCAACGGCAATCCCTCTTGCGAGCCCGCAGACACAGGCGTGTCGACGGCCGCCCGGAGGGGTCAGGTGTCTGCTGGTTCCCGGGCCAGGGACAAGCTGAAGCAGTGCTGCCTTCCGTCGCGCTCGAGCCTGTTGCAGGCTTACTGAACGGGGCCCCTCGAGCGCTAGTGCGTGCCCGTGCCCACGTCGCGCGGGGACTCGAAGTAGTCGCTGCTCTCGGCCAGTTCGCGGACCTCTTCCAGCAGCAGGTTCAGCCGCCGCTCGGCGGTGCTGACCTCGGCGCAGGACTCGCAGAACGGGTCGTCGCAGGGCTGGCGCGAGAACAGCCAGAACTGGATCGCGCCGGCCAGCAGCCCGGAGGCCACCTCCCAGGTATCGGCAGCGCCGTCTTCGTCGAGAATCCGGTTGCCCAGGTCCACGGCCTGCTGGGCGGATTCGTCAAACAGGGTCTCGGGTGCCTCTTGTGCGCTCATGGAAGGGACTCTCCGCGGCCGCGGCGGCCGCCGTTTGCGGGGGCGACATGCTAACGCATCCGGCCGGTTTTCGTGCCGGGTTTGTGATGCCGGTAACGGCGCCGGCGCCGGCGCCGGGCTAAGGTGGGCGCACCAGGGATGGAGAGCTCGGCATGGACGCCGCCCCCCCACTCACCCGGCGTTTCGCCACCGAGATCCAGGCGCTGATCCGCGCGACGGAAACCTGTTTGCAGAGCGCCGGCGAAGACCGCGAGGCCCAGCTGCAACGGGAAGCTTTCCGGGAGCGCTGTGAACGGGCCCTGGCCCTGGCCAGGCGCCTGGCCGCCGCGAGCCCCGAAGAGGCCGGTTTGCTCGACGGCGATGCGTGGCGGGCGCGGGAATCCCTGGTGTTGTCGCTGGATTTCTTCCGGCGGCGCAGCCTCACCAGCTGATCGCCCAGATCACCCCGTTATCCCGGTAGGAGCGGCTTCAGCCGGGACAGAACCCGGCAAGCTACGGTGGCACTGGCAGGATGATCGCGGCTAAAGCCGCTCCTACCGAAAACGGAAATTGGTGTCTGACCCCGTTTGCGGACGGGCAGGATGATCGCGGCTAAGCCGCTCCTACGGCGAAAAAGGGGCACCACAGCCGGCGGCAACCAATGTTCCTGGTGGGAGCGGCTTTAGCCGCGACAATTGGCTCAGAAGCGAAACGTGGCCCCCGCCAGCATCTGCCACTGCCACAGCACTTCGCTGCGGCTCTGGATCAGGCACTGGTTGTTGTCCGGTCCCGTCTTGCAGAACACGTCGCTGTCGCTGTCCAGAATCGTGCCGTACACGCGGCCTTCCAGGCGCAGGCCCAGCCGCTCGGTGGGGCGAATGCGCCAGCCGCCACCAATAGAGAACGCGAAGTAGGTCTCGGAGTCGCCGCTGTCGTCCGGGTTCAGGTGGGCGGCGCCGATGGTCGCCACCATGAACGGCTGCGCCCGCTTGCCGTCCCACAGGTAGGTGCCGCCGCCCTGGAAGTAGTCGATGTCCAGGTCCAGTTTGTCCGGCCCGCCATTCACCGACGGCACGTCCACCGAGGTTTCCGAGCGGCTCCACCCGAACTCCCACTGGGTGTTCGCCTCGGCCATCATGTTGAAGATCAGGCCGTAGGCCTTGTCGTCGTCGATGTCGTATTCCACCCCGGTGTCGTCGTCTTCGAAGTCCCCGCCGATGCGGTAACCGCCGAACGGCGTGATCTCGAACATCTTCACCTTGTCGGCGGCCAGCGCCGGCAGAGCGCCGATACACAGCAGCAGGAACACAAACTTGCGCATCATCAGGGGTCTCCGGGGAACATCCGGCCGAAATCCTCGGCCATGCTAACAATCAGCCAGCCGCGCGCTTCGGACGCAGCCGCTAGTCGGCGTCGCCACGAATGAGCTCCAGCGCCCGTGCGACGTTTTCGGCGCGGTGAATAAAGTCCACGTCCTCCGCGTCAATGGTCCCGGCCGGCAACAGCGTGCCCAGCGTGAACTCGCGAAGATCTTCCCAGTAGGAACCCCCCATCGCGACGATCGGAAAGCGCTCGAGCTTACCCGTCTGTACCAGCGTCACGACCTCGAAAGCTTCATCGAGCGTGCCGAAGCCACCGGGCATGACCACGAAGGCGGTGGAATATTTCACCAGCATCACCTTGCGCACGAAGAAGTGTTCGAACTCCACGAAGCGATCGAGATACGGGTTCGGCTGCTGTTCCATCGGCAACTTGATGTTGCAGCCGATGCTCAGCCCCCCGGCCTCGTGCGCACCACGGTTCGCCGCTTCCATGATGCCGGGCCCACCGCCGGTGATCACCGCGTAGCCGGCCTCCGCCAGAGCTTTGCCCAGCGCCCGCGCGGTCGCGTAGTGCGGATGCCCGTCAGGGAAGCGCGCGGAGCCGAACACCGTGACGCAGGGGCCCTCGATGTCGAGCTGCTCGAAGCCTTTCAGGAACTCCAGGAACATGCGCACCGCGCTTTCCAGGTCTGCCCCGCGATTGCGGCGACCGGACAGGAAGTGCTTTTCGGCGTCTTTGACGCTCTCGAGAAACGGCAGGTCTGCGCCGAGGCGGCGCATGGTTTCGTCGATCATGGAGGCGCTCCGCTGAACCCGCGGGGACGATAGCAGATCGCTGCGCGGTGACGGTATGGCGATGGTTGCAGTGCCCGGTAGGAGCGGCTTCCCGGTAGGAGCGGCTTCTCAGTGGGAGCGGCTTTAGCCGCGATCGCCGTTATTCAGGGCGCCGGTCATCACGAGGCCAGTCGCGGCTAAAGCCGCTCCCACCAAGATAAAGATCGCGGCTAAAGCCGCTCCCACAAAAGGAATAGCGGGAGCACCGCTGGCGAGGCGAAGTTAATCCATCGGATACCAGGTCAGGCCTGGCGCGGCAGTGTCACGGTGACTTCGGTGCCCTGCCCTTCGGCGCTGTCGATTTGCAGCCGGCCGCCGTGGGCTTCGGCGATGCGCCGGCACAGGTACAGGCCCAGGCCCAGGCCGCCGGTGTCCCGGCAGCGGGACAGGTCGGCGCGGTAGAACGGCTCGGTGGCGCGTTCGGCATCCCCGGGTGACATGCCGACGCCGTGGTCTTTCACCCGGATCTGCAGCCTGTCGCCGGCCTGGCGTGCGGACAACTCCACGCCCGGTGCGCCGTCCGGCGTGTGGCACAACGCATTGGTCAGCAGGTTCTTCACCAGCAGGCGCACGCGCACCGCGTCGAGTTCTGCGCTGATCGGCTGCGCGGGCAACTCCAGGCTCACGTTGTCGCCGTCGCCGGCAAACTCGCTGGCCACCAGCTGCTGCAGCATGTCGTTCACGTCCACTGCCGTGGTTTGCAGCGGTGCGTGGCGCGTGTTGAGCTGCTCGCCTTCCAGCAGGTCGTGAATCAGCTGCTCCATTTCCTGCACGTCTTCCAGCACGTTCTGGCGCGTGGTCTCATCATCCATCAGCTCCAGCGCGACCTTGGTGCGCGTGAGCGGCGAGCGCAGTTCATGGCTGATGGCCAGTAGCAGCTGGCGCTTCGCCTCGAGCATTTCCTGCACGTCGTCGGCCATCTGGTTGATGTCGGAGGTCAGCTCACCCAGCTCGTCCTTGCGGGCAACGGGAATGCGGTAATCCAGGTCGCCGCTGCCGATGCGATCCGCACCAGCCTTGATCCACGTCAGCGGATACACCAGCCAGCGCACCGCGAAGTAGCACGCGGCCAGCACCAGGACGGAAATCAGGCCGATCGCCGGCCAGGCCAGGTTCGGCGGCGGCGTCTCCGCGATCTTCGGCGTGACGACGGAAATGCGATAGTCACCCTCGACGATTTGCGTATACGAATGGCGGTCGTAGCGATAGAACCCGAGTTCCGCGATCGGCAGGCCCCACTCGCGGCCGTCGGCACGGCTGATCTCCAGGCCTTCGATGAACTCACTCGGCTCGAAGTCCAGCTTGTCCAGGCCGGGGAACTCGGGGTCAGAGGCCCACTGGACACCGGGACCGTCGATACGGATGTCGATGGGATTGGTATTGACCAGCGCCTGGGCCCGCTCGACGCTCGGCGGGTAACCGAGGTCGCGCAGCACGTAGTTGGTATGCAGCGCCATGTGCGCACCGATGACTTCGCGCAGGTAATCGCGGTCGAGCACCAGGTCGACGGCCGCTCTGGACGCCAGCGCGTACACCAGCGAGGTGATCAGGAAGATGCCCAGCAGCCGGGCCGACAGGGAACGGGTAATGCGCGCGATCATGCCTCTACCGCCTCGCCGACGAAGATATAGCCCGTGCCCCAGACCGTCTTGATGAAGCGCGGGCTCTTCGCCGTGTCGTTGAGCTTGCCGCGCAGGCGGCTAACCAGGATGTCCACCGAGCGCGAAAACAGTTGCGCGTCGATGCCGCGCAGTTCATTCAGGATGTCGTCGCGGCTGAAGGTCTTGCCGGGGTTGCCGGCCAGCAGCGCCAGCAGCTGAAATTCCATGGTGGTCAGGTCCAGTTCTTCGCCGTCGAGCAGGGCCGCGCGCTTGTCCGGGTAAACCTCCAGCCCGTCGTAATGAAACCCGGTGGCCGGGTCCGGCCGCTGCCCGGTACGCCGCAGCACGTTCTGGATGCGCGCGACCAGTTCGCGGGGCTCGAAGGGTTTCGGCAGGTAGTCGTCGGCGCCGATCTCCAGGCCCACGATGCGGTCGGTCACTTCACCGCGTGCGGTCAGCATCACGATCGGCACCGCGCTGGTCTTGCGGATCGTGCGGCAGACTTCGAAACCGTCCTGTTCCGGCAGCATCACGTCGAGCACCACCAGGTCCGGCTGCTCCTTGCGCAGCAGCTCCAGCCCCGCCGACGGCCGGGTGGCCGCCAGCAATTCCATGTCGAAACGCGCGAAATAGGTGCCCAGCAGGGTGCCGAGCTTTTCGTCGTCGTCTATTAGAAGAATTCGGGTCATAGGAAAAATTGGGGTCCGCGCATCGCGTGGCGACCATTGTAACTGCCTGATTTCTTTCCCCCTCAAGGGGTTACAAATTGTTACAGGCTGTTACCCCGCAGAGACGTAAACGGAAAGGGCCATCCCTATAGTTCTCATCAACCCGCAAGGGACAGTTCACACGGAGACAGACAGATGTTTAAGCGTAACGGCAACTCAGGAATCGATCGTAGAGATGAGATCGTACTGGCGCTGGTGGCGTTGTTGATCCCCCTGGCCACGCTGCCGTCGATGGTCGGTCTCTGACACGTCGGCGGCCCGGGCCGGCAGGACGCCCGCCCGGATCGCTGGCAAACCTCAACCAACCCCCACCCCTGCTCGGGCCCGTACCCCCACGGGCCCTTTTTTATTCAGGCGGCGCGCTGGCGCTTTTCGGCCATCTGGTCCACGCCGATGCGCAGGTTCAGCCGGCGCTCGAACTCCTGCTGGCCAAAGATCTTCTGCGGCAGGACATTCATCGGATCGGTGCGGTAGCCGAGCTCGCGCACAGTGAAGTCGT
This sequence comes from Chromatiales bacterium, assembly GCA_020351875.1. Classification (GTDB taxonomy): domain Bacteria; phylum Pseudomonadota; class Gammaproteobacteria; order Steroidobacterales; genus J054. The sequence goes on from CP070671.1 coordinate 1,832,133, forward strand.
ATTCGCGCTGCGCCTCGCGCTCGGCTTCAGGCAGCGCTTCTGCGTCGTCCAGCCACCGGAACCAGCGGTCGACGAACGGGCCGAGAAACTTCTCGCACGTGGTGATGTTGTCGTCGGTCAGTTCGGCCGTGGCGCTGGTGGCCACCGGCGACATCAGCGCGCGCAGGTAGGTGCCGTGGCTCACGAAGCGGGTCCAGTTCGGATCGCTGCGGAACTTCAGGAAATCTTCGTTCGCGGGCTCGTAGTACTGCTGCAGGTAATCCAGGTTCGTGCGCAGGTCCATGCGCGGCGTGTACTCGGCGTAGAAGTAAAGTTTCGGGATGGTGCCGAAAATCACCGCGAGGTGCGGCACGCGGTTGTCCTGGCTCAGGAAGCAGGTCGCATTCATGTCCAGGATGCTGGCCTTGCGGTTGCCGATCCACGAATGCACGAGCCAGTCGGCTTCCGGCCCGCTATACGCATTGAAGGAGCCTTCCAGCTGGCCGTCGGGCGACTGGAAGTAGTCTTCGCCCTCACAGGACGGGTGCAGGGCGACGTCGAAACGGTCGCGGATCCGGTCCACGATGCCGGAATGGATGTTCCAGCAGCGTTCCCAGGCGTTGGAGACATCCACGTTCGGGTTGTCCGACAGGAATTCCATGATGGTTTTGGTTTCTGTGCCAGCGGTCATGCGGTCGCTCCGTTGAATTGAATCGCGGCTGGTCGCTCCCGCACATCCATGTGCTCCGCGACATCAGGTCGTCCTGACCAAGCAAGCCGCTCCTACCGATGGGAACAGCTGTCCAGCCTGGGGACGCGCAGTGTAGCGCCCGCACCCGGCCCGACAACACTACGGAAAACCGAAGCCGGCCAGCGGACAGGGTCGGGGGCGGAAGCTTCTTGGTTGCCACCTGGCGCCTCTTGGTGGGAGCGGCTTTAGCCGCGACAATGGCCCCATGAGCGACGCCCCGGAGAATGAGGACCTGGACGAACGGCTGGAGCGGCTCGGCGTGCCGCACATCCGCCGGCACATCTTCCTGTGCTGCGACCAGGCGAAGCCGAAATGCTGCGACCGCGACAGGAGCCTGGAGTCCTGGGACTACCTGAAACGGCGGCTGGTGCAGCTGCGGCTGACGGGCCGCGGCGGCATTTACCGCAGCAAGGCCAACTGCCTGCAGGTGTGTGAGCAAGGGCCGGTGGCGGTGGTGTACCCGGAAGGCAGCTGGTACCGCGACTGCACGCCCGAGGTGCTGGAGCGCATCATCCAGGAACACCTGTTGGGCGGCCAGCCGGTGCAGGAATACCTGATCGCCACGCGGGAACTGCCG
>CP070671.1:1833539-1842361 GCA_020351875.1 Chromatiales bacterium
GGACCGGAAGTTAAAGCGCAGCGGAGCGAGCCATTCCGGGGAGGGATACCCCCCCGGACCCGGCCGGAAAGCAGCGAACAGGTGAATTGATACAGGCCAGTAGCTCAACTGGTAGAGCAGCGGTCTCCAAAACCGCAGGTTGGGGGTTCGAGTCCCTCCTGGCCTGCCAGAGCTCTGGCGAGCAAAGCGGCGAGAATGACGACGAAGGCAGATACAAGTCCGGGCGCACTCGATGCGTTCAAGCTGATCCTGGCAGCCGCGGTGCTGGTGGGCGGCGTAGTCGCGTACTACTACTTCGAGCAGGAGTCGATGCTGCTGCGGGTGGTGGGTGTGCTCGTCGCGCTCGGCTTGGCCATGGTGATTGCCTTCCAGTCGATGCAGGGCCGGGAGCTGTGGCGGTTTATCCAGGGGTCCCGCGGCGAAATCCGCAAGGTCGTCTGGCCCACCCGCCAGGAGGCGCTGCAGACGACGCTCACCGTGTTCGTGTTCGTGTTGATCATGGGCGTGTTTTTCTGGCTGCTGGACATGCTGTTGCTGACGATCACGCGCTTCGTCACCGGGCAGGGGGGCTGACGCGATGTCACTGAAGTGGTACGTCGTGCATGCTTACTCGAATTTCGAGAACAAGGTGAAAAGCTCCCTGGAAGACCGCATCAAGCTGAAGGGCCTGGATCACAAGTTCGGCAAGATCATGGTCCCCACCGAAGAGGTGGTGGAAATGCGCGAAGGCCAGAAGCGCCGCAGCGAGCGCAAGTTCTTCCCCGGTTACGTGCTGGTGCAGATGGAGCTCGACGACGAGACCTGGCACCTGGTCAAGGAAGTGCCGAAGGTGCTGGGCTTCATCGGCGGGTCCAGCGACCGGCCGGCGCCCATTTCAGACAAGGAAGCGGATTTCATCCTGAACCGGGTCGAAGAAGGGACCGACAAGCCGCGGCCGAAAGTGCTGTTTTCCCCGGGCGAGGTGGTCCGGGTGACCGACGGGCCGTTCAATGACTTCAGCGGTGTCGTAGAGAACGTCAACTACGACAAGAGCAAGCTGCGTGTGGCGGTGCAGATCCTGGGCCGGTCCACACCGGTGGAGCTGGACTTCAGCCAGGTCGAGAAGGGCTGACTATTGAATTCAACCAGAGTGCCCTGGCTGGGCGCTCCGGTGGTGAGGGGAGCCGTAAGGCGATTGGACCCATAGAGGAAACATCATGGCCAAGAAAATTCAGACTTACATCAAGTTGCAGGTGCCTGCGGGCCAGGCCAACCCGAGTCCGCCGGTGGGCCCGGCGCTGGGCCAGCACGGGGTGAACATCATGGAGTTCTGCAAGGCGTTCAACGCGCAGACCCAGCAGATGGAAGCCGGCATGCCGATCCCGGTGGTGATCACGGTCTACAGTGACCGCAGCTTCACCTTCATTACCAAGACACCGCCCGCGGCCGTGCTGCTGAAAAAGGCGGCCGGAATTCCGAAGGGCAGCGGTACGCCGAATACCACCAAGGTGGGCAAGGTGACCCGCGCGCAGCTCGAAGACATTGCGAAGACGAAGGACCCCGACCTGACCGCCGCCGATCTCGACGCGGCCGTGCGGACGATCGCCGGCAGTGCCCGCAGCATGGGCCTCGAAGTGGAGGGCCTCTGACATGGGCGCATCCAAGCGAGTGCGGGCGTTCCACGAGAAGATCGATCGTGCGCAGGCGCACCAGCTGGAAGACGCGCTGGGCCTGGTGAAAGAGCACGCGTCTGTGAAGTTCAAGGAATCGGTGGACGTGGCCATCAACCTCGGTGTGGATCCGCGCAAGTCAGACCAGGTGGTGCGCGGCGCCACCGCGCTGCCGCACGGCAGCGGCAAATCCGTGCGCATCGCGGTCTTTGCCCAGGGTGACAATGCCGAGAAGGCGAAAACGGCCGGAGCCGACGTGGTGGGCTTCGAAGACCTGGCCGAGCAGATGAAGGGCGGTGACCTGAACTACGACACCGTGATTGCGACGCCCGATGCGATGCGCGTCGTCGGCCAGCTGGGCCGGGTGCTCGGCCCACGGGGCCTGATGCCGAACCCGAAGGTGGGCACGGTGACGCCGGATGTCGAAACGGCGGTGAAGAAAGCCAAGGCGGGCCAGGTGCAGTTTCGTACCGACAAGGCGGGTATCGTGCATTGCTCCATCGGCACCGTGGACTTCGACGTACCGGCGCTGAAGGACAATCTCGCGGCCCTGCTGGCAGACCTGCGCAAGGCGAAGCCTGCGTCATCGAAAGGCCAGTTCCTGAAGCGACTGACCGTGTCGTCGACGATGGGGCCGGGCGTTCACGTAGATACCGCGTCTCTGGACATATAGGCCGGAGCCGAGAGACGGAAGAGAATTGACAGGAAGTCGTCGCCCCGGAGTGATTCACCGCAGCAAGGTGAGTGGCAACAGGGCGGCGTTTGCGAAGGATCGCAACATCGAAGACCGCAGGCGAGCCACTCTTTTGAGCGGCGTGCTTAATGGGTTCCACGGAACCGACCTGCGCAGATGGTGTTACCCGAGTCAGGACCTCCTGGTGAAGGGCGCCATCGCGGGCCAGGGCGGCAACGCCGCGGCCCGACAGATAGGCTAGGAGGAAATAATGGCACTCAGACTCGAAGACAAGCAGAAACTTGTCGCCGAGGTCAGCGAAGTCGCTGCTAACGCGGAATCGGCCGTTGCGGCCGAGTACCGCGGTCTGAGCGTGGCCCAGATGACCGAATTCCGCTCCAAGGCGCGGGACGAGGGCGTCTACGTCAAGGTGATCAAGAACACCCTGGCAAGGCGGGCCGTGCAGGGCACCGATTTCGAATGCCTCAGCGAGGTGCTGCGAGGTCCGCTGATGCTGGCCTTCTCCCGTGAAGATCCGGGCGCCGCGGCGCGCGTGGTCAAGGCTTTTGCCAAGGAGAACGAACAGCTGGTCACCAGGGCGGTGGCTATCAGCGGTGAGCTGTACGGAGCCGAGGACCTGGGCCGGCTGGCAAGCCTGCCGAACCTCGACCAGGCGCGGGCCATGCTGCTCGGCGTGCTGCAGGCCCCGGCCAGCGATCTGGTGCGCACGCTGGCGGAAGCCCCGGCCATGCTCGCCCGTGTACTCGGTGCACGTGGCGAATCCGGTGCGGACGCCTGAGCTGCTGCCAGACCGTGTAGACAGAAATCGGGTAACGACTGACTTACAGGAGACTGAAAATGGCAATGTCCAACGAAGACCTGCTCAAGGAATTGAGCGCCAAGCCCATCATGGAAATCGTCGAGCTGGTGAAGCTGCTCGAAGACGAATGGGGTGTATCCGCCGCCGCACCGGTGGCCGTAGCCGCAGCGCCGGGCGCCGGTGCCGGCGAGGCTGCTGCCGCCGAAGAGAAGACCGAGTTTGACGTGGTCATGTCCTCGTTCGGCGACAACAAGGTGGCAGTGATCAAGGCGGTGCGCGCAATCACGAGCCTCGGCCTGAAGGAAGCCAAGGACATGGTCGAGGGTGCCCCCGCGACCGTGAAGGAAGGCGTGCCGAAGGAAGAGGCCGAAGAAATCAAGAAGCAACTGGAAGAAGCCGGCGCCAAGGTGGAAGTCAAGTAACCCCCCTTGCGCTGCATTGCTTTCAGTCAAGACACGCGGCCGTTGCCAGGCGGCCCAACGCGGGATTCCGGCCGGCACCGAGCGGTGTCGGTCGCTATCCCTTTTCGCGCTGCCCCCGGCGCGATAACCCGTAGTAGATAGAGGTGTTGCCAAATGGCGTACTCCTTCACTGAGAAGAAGCGAATTCGTAAGGATTTCGGCAAGCGTCCGACAATTCTCGAAGTGCCGTACCTGTTGTCGATTCAGCTCGACTCTTACCGCAAGTTCCTGCAGGAAGACGTCGAGCCGGAGAATCGACATGAAATGGGTTTGCACGCTGCATTCAAGAGCGTGTTCCCGATTGTCAGCTACAGCGGCAACGCGGCCCTGGAATACATCAGCTACCGGCTCGGCGAGCCGGTCTTCGACGTGAAGGAGTGCCAGCTGCGAGGTATGACCTACGCGGCGCCGCTGCGCGTGCAGGTTCGCCTGGTGATCTACGACAAGGAGGCTTCAGGCTCCAAGAAGGTCGTAAAAGAAGTCCGTGAGCAGGAGGTCTACCTGGGCGAAATGCCGCTGATGACCGAGCACGGCACCTTCGTGATCAACGGCACGGAGCGGGTCATCGTGTCCCAGCTGCACCGGTCGCCGGGTGTGTTTTTCGACCACGACAAGGGCAAGACTCACTCGTCCGGGAAGCTGTTGTTCTCGGCCCGGGTGATTCCGTACCGCGGCTCGTGGCTGGACTTCGAGTTCGATCCGAAAGACAACGTCTTCGCGCGCATCGACCGCCGCCGGAAATTGCCGGTCACCATCATCCTGCGCGCGCTGGAGCTGACTAACGAGGAGATGCTGGACATCTTCTTCGAGAAGAACGATTTCTACCTGACCAAGGACGAAATCCAGCTGGGGCTCGTGCCGCAGCGGCTGCGCGGCGACACCGCCACCTTCGACATCATGGTGGGCCGCAAGGTCATCGTCGAAGAGGGCAAACGCATCTCCGCGCGCCACGTGCGCGACCTGGAGAAGGCCGGCGTCGAATCACTGCAGGTGCCGCCGGACTACCTGGTGGGCAAGGTGCTCGCCCATGACATCGTCGACAAGGAAACCGGGGAACTCCTGGTGGTAGACGACGTGCCGGTGCTGGCGAACAGCGAGCTGACGCTGGAAGTCGTCGAAGCCTGCATGGAGAAAGGCATCGAGCACGTCCAGACGCTGTATGTGAATGATCTCGACCAGGGGCCGTTCATTTCCAGCACGCTGGGTATCGACGCGACCACCACGAAGCTCGAGGCCCTGGTGGAGATTTACCGGATGATGCGCCCGGGTGAGCCGCCGACGAAAGAGGCGGCCGAGAATCTGTTCCAGAACCTGTTCTTCAACCCGGAACGCTACGACCTGTCGGCGGTCGGCCGCATGAAGTTCAATCGCCGCGTCGGCCGCTCCGAGAGCGAAGGCGCAGGCGTGCTCAGCCGCGACGACATCATCGACGTGCTGAGGGTGCTGATCGACATTCGCAACGGCCGTGGCACGGTGGACGACATCGACCACCTCGGCAACCGCCGCATTCGCAGTGTTGGCGAGATGGCCGAGAATGCCTTCCGTGTCGGCCTGGTTCGCGTGGAGCGCGCGGTCAAGGAACGGCTCACGCTGGCCGACTCCGAAGGTCTGATGCCCCAGGAGATGATCAACGCGAAGCCGGTGGCCGCCGCGGTGAAGGAGTTCTTCGGTTCCAGCCAGCTGTCGCAGTTCATGGATCAGAACAACCCGCTGTCGGAGGTCACGCACAAGCGCCGGGTATCGGCACTGGGGCCGGGCGGCCTGACCCGCGAGCGCGCCGGTTTCGAAGTGCGCGACGTCCATCCGACCCACTACGGCCGCGTGTGCCCGATCGAGACGCCTGAAGGTCCGAACATCGGCCTGATTAACTCGCTGTCGGTCTACGCGCGCACGAACGAATACGGTTTCCTCGAGACGCCGTATCGCAAGGTGGAAAACAGCGTGGTCACGGACGAGATTCACTACCTGTCCGCGATCGAGGAAGGCCAGTTCGTGATTGCACAGGCCAGCGCCCGCTTGAATCCCAAGGGGCGTTTCCAGGACGACCTGGTGTCGGTGCGTCACCAGAACGAGTTCACGCTCGCACCGCCGGACCAGATCCAGTACATGGATGTGTCGCCGCGCCAGATCGTGTCGGTCGCCGCTTCGCTGATTCCATTCCTGGAGCACGATGATGCGAACCGCGCGCTGATGGGTTCCAACATGCAGCGCCAGGCGGTGCCCACGCTGCGTTCCGACACGCCGCTGGTAGGCACCGGCATGGAACGCGCCGTCGCCGTGGACTCTGGTGTCACGGTGGTGGGTCGCCGCGGTGGGGTGGTCGATTCGGTCGACGCCTCGCGCATCGTGGTCCGTGTGAACGATGACGAGACCACTGCCGGTGAGCCGGGCGTCGACATCTACAACCTGACGAAGTACGTGCGCTCGAACCAGAACACCTGCATCAACCAGCGCCCGCTGGTGAAAGCCGGTGACGACATTGCCGGCGGCGACGTGCTGGCGGACGGTGCGTCCACGAGCCTGGGTGAACTGGCGCTGGGCCAGAACCTGCTGGTCGCCTTCATGCCGTGGAACGGCTACAACTTCGAAGACTCGATCCTGATTTCCGAGCGCCTCGTGCACGAAGACCGCTTCACCACGATTCACGTGGAGGAGCTGACGGCGGTGGCCAGGGATACCAAGCTCGGGCCGGAGGAGATCACCGCGGACATTCCCAACGTGGGTGACGCAGCGCTGGGCAAGCTCGACGAGGCCGGCATCGCCTTCATCGGTGCCGAGGTCAAGGCGGGCGATATCCTCGTGGGCAAGGTGACGCCGAAGGGCGAAACCCAGCTCACGCCGGAAGAGAAGCTGCTGCGGGCCATCTTTGGCGAAAAGGCGTCCGACGTGAAGGACACGTCGTTGCGCGTGCCGCCGGGGATGGACGGCACGGTCATCGACGTGCGCGTATTTACCCGTGACGGTGTCGAGAAAGACAGCCGCGCGCTGTCCATCGAACAGTCCGAGCTCGAAAGCGTGCGCAAGGACCTGGACGATCAGCGCCGGATCCTGGAAGACGACATTTTCCAGCGCGTCGAACGCATGTTGCTGGGCAAACAGGCCCAGGGTGGGCCCAACAAGCTCAAGAAGGGCAGCAAGATTACCAAGGCCTACCTCGATGAACTGCAGCGCGAGGAGTGGTTCGAAATCCGGCTGACCAACGATGACGCGAACACCCAGCTGGAAAAAGCTGCGGAACGCCTGAAGACCCAGCGCGAAGATTTCGAGCGCCGGTTCGAAGAGAAGCGCCGCAAGATCACTGCGGGTGACGACCTCGCGCCGGGCGTGCTGAAGATGGTGAAGGTCTACCTCGCCGTGAAGCGCCGCATCCAGCCGGGCGACAAGATGGCCGGGCGGCACGGTAACAAGGGCGTGATTTCGACCATCGTGCCGGTAGAGGACATGCCTTACCTGGAAGACGGGACGCCGGTGGACATCGTGCTGAACCCGCTGGGCGTGCCGTCGCGCATGAACGTTGGCCAGGTGCTGGAAACGCACCTGGGCTGGGCGGCGCGCGGCCTGGGCCTGCGTATCGGCGAGATGCTGGAGCAGCAGGCGGCCGTGAAAGAACTGCGTGCCTACCTGGACAAGATCTACAACGATACCGGCGGGCAGGAAGAGCAGATCAAGAGCCTCAGCGACGCAGAGGTCATTGAGCTGGCCGGCAACCTCAGCAAGGGCGTGCCGATCGCAACGCCGGTGTTCGACGGCGCCACGGAGGCCGAGATCAAGAAACTGCTGAAGATGGCGGGCTTGCCGGAATCGGGGCAGGCAATGCTGATCGACGGCCGGACGGGTGAAGCCTTCGACCGGCCCACGACCGTGGGCTACATGTACATGCTGAAGTTGAACCACCTCGTGGACGACAAGATGCACGCGCGGTCTACCGGGCCTTACAGCCTGGTGACCCAGCAGCCGCTGGGCGGTAAAGCGCAGTTCGGTGGCCAGCGCTTCGGTGAGATGGAAGTGTGGGCACTGGAAGCCTACGGCGCTTCCTACACCCTGCAGGAGATGCTGACGGTCAAGTCGGACGACGTGCAGGGGCGGACGAAGATGTACAAGAACATCGTAGATGGCACTCATGAAATGGATGCGGGCATGCCCGAATCCTTCAACGTACTGGTCAAAGAGATCCGCTCGCTCGGCATCAATGTCGAGTTGGACCAGGACTGAAGGCACGGTGCAAACAAACCCCTGACGGGTAGGTGACTCATGAAAGACTTGCTTAAGCTCTTCAAGACCCAGAGCACGGTTGAGGACTTCGATGCGATTCGCATCGGACTGGCGTCCCCCGACATGATCCGCTCCTGGTCTTTCGGCGAGGTGAAAAAGCCGGAAACCATCAACTACCGCACCTTCAAGCCGGAGCGGGATGGCCTGTTCTGCGCCAAGATCTTTGGCCCGGTGAAGGACTACGAGTGCCTGTGCGGCAAGTACAAGCGCCTGAAGCATCGCGGCGTGATCTGCGAGAAATGCGGCGTGGAGGTCACCCAGACCAAGGTGCGCCGCGAGCGTATGGGCCACATCGAGCTGGCCAGTCCCACCGCGCACATCTGGTTCCTGAAATCGCTGCCGTCGCGCATCGGCCTGATGCTGGACATGACGCTGCGCGAGATCGAGCGCGTGCTGTATTTCGAGGCCTTCGTGGTCGTGGAACCCGGCATGACCGACCTGGAACGCGGCCAGTTGCTGACCGACGACCAGTACCTGGAAGCCATCGAGCAGTGGGGTGATGACTTCGACGCCCGGATGGGTGCCGAGGCCGTGCACGAGATGCTGCAGACCATCGACCTGTCCAAGGCGGTCGTGGAGGTGCGCGAGGAAATCAGTGGCACCAACTCGGAAACCAAGATCAAGCGGCTGTCCAAGCGCCTGAAGCTGCTCGAAGCCTTCCTGGAGTCCGGCAACAAGCCGGAGTGGATGGTGCTGACCGTGCTGCCCGTGCTGCCGCCGGACCTGCGCCCGCTGGTGCCGCTGGACGGCGGCCGTTTCGCCACGTCCGACCTGAACGACCTGTACCGTCGGGTGATCAACCGCAACAACCGGCTGCGCCGGCTGCTGGAGCTGAACGCGCCGGACATCATTGTGCGCAACGAAAAGCGCATGCTGCAGGAGTCCGTGGACGCGCTGCTGGACAATGGCCGCCGCGGCCGGGCGATTACCGGCACCAACAAGCGGCC
>CP070671.1:1842461-1878949 GCA_020351875.1 Chromatiales bacterium
CCCCGGTCGATACCCAGGTTCACGCCAACTTCGCGGTCGATGTTCAGGTAGTAAAAACCAGCCTCCCAGCGCAGCCGCTGATCGTCCTTGGAACGCAGGCGTACCTCGAAGCTGTAGTCCTCCTGGTTGCGTTCCTGGTATTGCGTGCCGTCACAGGTGGTGGGTGTGTAAGCGCCGAACAGCGAGTTCGGGAACACCGGGTCCGCGCCGATATAGGTGGGCGGGTTGGTCGGGAAGCCCGTATTGGCAGCGGTGCTCGCAACGCAGTCCGGGTCGCCCCAGAAAAAGCCGAAGGCGCCGCTGGTGCCGTCGGCGCCCAGCGAGTTGTCGATATCGCTGTAAAGGCCCCAGCCGATCAGGTCGGCCCAGCCCAGGTCGTAGTCCACGCGCAGGGAAATCTCCAAGGCATCCTGGTCGTTGGAAGACTCGACGTTCGGGTAGAAACGGTAATCGTGGCCATTAATGTCTTCGGCAAAGGACGGAATTCCAAGAAATGCAGCGAATTCCGGCAGGTGGAAGATCGAGTTGAACATGATCGAGCCGGCATCGACTTCGCCATAGCGAGTCTTCAGGTCGAAGCTCAGGTCATCGGTGGGATCCCACAGGAGCCGGCCGTCGATCGACCAGCTTTCGAAATTGTCGATGACGTCGTCGTCGTTGTTAAAGTCGTCTTCGTAGAAGCCGTCCGTGTCGCGGTAGGTGCCGGACACCTGCCAGCCCCATTGGTCGTTCACCTGTCCGCCGACGCGGCCGTTCAACAGGTACGCGCTGTTTTCCCCCGCGGTGGCCTTCACGTCCGCCTCGAAGGGGGACTGCGGCTTCTTCGTCGTGATCACAATGGCACCGGCTGCCGCGCTGCGTCCGTACAGCGCGCTTTGCGGGCCCTTGAGCACCTCGATCTGCGAGGCATTGTTCCATTCGCGGTTCAGTGCCGAGCGGTCGGTCATCACGACACCGTCCACGACCAGCGCGTAATTGATCTCGCCGTCGCGGGCGCCGTTCAGCCCGCGGATGTTGACCTGCGTGTCGGCGACTTCCGCCGTGTTCACGACGCTCATGCCCGGCACGAGCGCCACGAAGTCCTCGACCCGCTCGATGCCCTTGCGCTCGATCGTGTCCTGCGTGACCACGGTAACGGCCGCCGGCGACTCTTCCAGTGTCGTCTCGCGGCCCAGGGCCGTGACGATGATCTCCTCGAATTGTTCTTCCGCGGCAAAGGCGGAGCTGGTGGCCAGCGGCACGGCCAGTGCGGTCGCGAGCGTGCTGGCAATCAGCCCGCGCAACAGTGAAAATCGCGTGCGTTCAAAAGTCATGTTGTACTCCTTAGCGACAGGAACCCCCGGACAACAGGACCACCAGCGCTGACCGGTGCTCCGGTTCTCGAGCCGGAGTGGTCGGCCAAATCTGCTGGGTGGATTCAACGTGTGGGACTTTACCAACGGCGGCAAGACTTTGCAGCAATATTTGGAATGCGTTTGTATGAATAAAGCAACAACGTTGGCGAGAGCCCAGGGATGAGCACCAGCAGCCAGGTCATCGTGGTCACCGGCAGTACCCGGGGCATCGGGCGCGGGCTGGCGCGGGAATTCCTGAAGGGTGGCCACAAGGTCGTGGTCACCGGCCGCAGCCAGGGCTCGGTGGATAAAGCGTTAGCAGAACTGGCGCCGCTCGGCGACGTGCTAGGGCAGCCCTGCGACGTGCGCTCGCGTGCCGATCTGCAGCAGCTGTGGGACGCGGCCGTCGCCCGGTTCGACCGCGTCGACGTGTGGATCAACAACGCGGCGCTCGCGCCCAACCACCAGCTGCTGGCGGACATCCCGCCGGAAGAGATCGCGGCAACCATCGACACGAATTTGACCGGCACCATTTACGGTTCGCAGGTCGCTCTGCAGGGCATGCTGGCGCAGGGCAGCGGCAAGATCTACACGTTCGAGGGTTTCGGCAGCGACGGCATGACGAACCCCGGGCTCGCCATTTACGGCGCCACCAAGCGCGCCGTGCGCTACTTCACCCAGTCCCTGGTCAAGGAGTACGCCGACAGCCCGGTGCTGATCGGCTCGCTGAGTCCCGGCATGGTGCCGACGGACCTGCTGATCTATTCGTCGCGCGCCGAAGACCCCGCGCAGTGGGAAAAATCCAAGCGCATCATGAACACCCTCGGCGACAAGGTGGAGACGGTGACGCCCTGGCTCGCCGAGCAGGCGCTGGCCAACGACCGGCACGGCGCGAACATCGCGTGGCTCACCCGCGGCAAGGCCCTCAAGCGCTTCCTGCTGCCGAGCTACCGCAAGCGCAACATCGTGGATGAATACGAGCAGAGCCTCGACCACGATCCGGGCCCCGGCCTCACGTGAGCGACGACGCGCCGGCCGGCCTCGACTTCATCCGGCAGATCATCGCCGACGACAACGCGTCGGGTAAGCACGACGGGCGCGTGGTCACGCGCTTCCCGCCGGAGCCGAACGGTTTCCTGCACATCGGCCACGCGAAATCCGTGTGCCTGAATTTCGGCGTGGCCGAAGAAAACAACGGGCGCTGCTTCCTGCGCTTCGACGACACGAACCCGCTGAAAGAAGACCAGGACTTCGTCGATGCGATCGAAGCCGACGTGCGCTGGCTGGGTTACGACTGGGAAGACCGGCTGACCCACGCGTCCGACTACTACGAAGACTTGTATAACTGCGCCGTGCAGCTGATCGAAGCGGGCAAGGCCTACGTCGACAGCCAGACCCCGGACGAGATCCGTGCCACGCGGGGCACGTTGACGGAGCCGGGGCAGAACAGCCCGCACCGCGAGCGGCCCGCCGCCGAGAGTCTGGACCTGTTCCAGCGCATGCGCGCGGGCGAGTTCGCCGACGGCGAGCTGGTGCTGCGCGCGAAGATCAACATGGCCTCGCCGAACATCAACCTGCGCGACCCGATCATCTTTCGCATCCGCCACGCAGCCCACCAGCGCACCGGCGACAAGTGGTGCATCTACCCGATGTACGACTTCGCGCACACCATTTCCGACGCGCTGGAGGGCATCACCCATTCCTTGTGCACGCTGGAGTTCGAAGACCATCGGCCGCTGTACGACTGGATCCTGGACCAGCTCACGCTCCCGCACCGCCCGCGCCAGATCGAGTTCTCGCGGCTGAACGTGGCCTACATGATCACCAGCAAGCGGCGCCTGGCCGAGCTGATCGACATCGGCCAGGTCGGCGGCTGGGACGACCCGCGCATGCCCACGATCGCCGGCCTGCGCCGGCGCGGTTACCCGGCCGCGGCGCTGCGCGATTTCTGCTCGCGGGTGGGCGTGACCAAGAAAGACCACCTGATCGAGATGGCGCTGCTGGAAACCTGCGTGCGCGAAAACCTGAATGAAGACGCGCCGCGGGCCATGGCCGTGCTCGACCCGGTGAAGCTGGTGCTGACCAACTATCCGGCCGACCAGGTCGAGATGATGACGGCGGCCAACCACCCACAGCGGGGGGAACTCGGCGAGCGCGAAGTGCCGTTCGGTCGCGAACTGTGGATCGAGCGGGACGATTTCATGGAAGACCCGCCGAAGAAGTTCTTCCGGCTGAAGCCGGGCGGCGAGGTGCGTTTGCGCAATGCGTACATCATCCGCTGCGACGAGGTGGTGAAAGGTGAGGACGGTAATGTCACCGAACTCCGCTGCACCTACGATGCGGACACGCGCAGCGGCCTGCCGGGCGCGTCGCGAAAAGTGAAGGGCACCATCCACTGGGTGTCGGCAGCCCATGCGGTGAGCGCGCCGGTGCGTTTGTACGATCGCCTGTTCACGGTGCCGCGACCCGACATGGACAAGTCCGGCCGTGACTTCAAAGACTTCCTGAACCCGGAATCCCTGCAGGAGATGCCGGCGGCGAAGCTGGAACCGGTGCTCGGCGATGCCGCCGCGGGCGCCGTCTACCAGTTCGAACGCACGGGCTATTTCGTGGCCGACAGCCAGGACTCGCAACCCGGCGCCCCGGTCTTCAACCGCGTGGTCACCCTGCGCGACACCTGGGCCAAGCTCGAACAGGCCGCGCTCCAGGAACTCGGTAACGCCTGACCGCAGAAACCTCTTCAGGGCCTGACAACAGAAACCTCCGGCCCGGTGGGAGCGGCTTTTTGGACAGGAAGTGCTTATGCCGCGAAGCACAGGGATGTGCGAGAGCGGCCAGCCGCGACGGGTTCCCCTTGACCCTCAGTCGGGGCTAAAGCCCCTCCCACAGAGATGGCCTTTGTTGTCGGGGCTAAAGCCCCTCCCACAGTGGTGTTGTCACTGGGTGTCGGATACCACCACCGGCGCGCCGCGGCCCAGCCCCAGCCGGTCGGCCGCGTTGCCTTCGGCGCACGCGAGTTCCAGCACACCGAAGGAATTCACCAGCGCGAGGAAGTCACCCGGTTTGGTCTGGCCATAAGTGTCGAGCAGCGGCAGGCTGCGTCCGGCGGCCTGCACGCGCGGGTTGCGCAGCCCGGCCAGCAGTGCCTCATCGATGTTCGTGATCAGGTTGCCGAAGTGATCGATAGTCACCACGGTGCCGCGAATCTCGTCGCCGTGGGTCTCGGCCGGTTCCAGCAAAGACGGCACGATGTCAGTCGCCGGCGGGCCGATGTCGGCCGGCGCCACGCGGCCGCTGAGGATGTCGGCCGCCAGTGGCGCAAAAATGTCCCGGCCGTGAAAGGTGTGGCTCGGTGCCGGCCAGTCCTGCTGCAGCCGCCAGTCGTCGTCCAGCCGGAACACCCGTGCGTCAACGTCGTTGTCCAGCACTTGCGCGAGCAGGCCGTTGTCCGGTGCCAGGAACACGTGGCCGTGGCACACCGCCGCCAGGATGTCGCGGCTGGTGCCGACGCCCGGATCCACCACCGCGACATGCACGCTGCCGGCTGGAAAGTAACGGTACGCGCGGGCCAGCCAGAAGCCGGCTTCCGCGGGCCAGTGCACGTGAATCTCGTGGGTCAGGTCGATCACGCGCGCGTCCGGCGCCCGCGCGAGAATGACGCCGCGCATCACGGCCACGAATGGGCCCTTGTGACCGAAGTCAGTGGTCAGGGTGATTACGCCGGTCATGTTCTGTGGCCTGTGCTAGTGTTCGCCGGGCGACGGGTCGTCGTCGCGAACTACAGGGATGGGAGACACCAATGGAAGTTGCCGCGAATTGTGTGGTGAGTATCAACTTCACGTTGCAGAACGACAAGGGTGAGTTGCTCGACTCGTCGTCGCAAGGATCGCCGCTGGTGTACCTGCACGGCGCGGACGGCATCATCCCCGCCCTGGAAGCGGGTCTGGCCGGCAGGGCAGCGGGGGACGCCTTCAGCGTAACGATCGCACCCGACCAGGGCTTCGGCGACCGCGAAGACGAACTGATTGTCGATGTGCCCCGCGGTAATTTTCCCGAGGGCCAGGAGCTCGCCCCGGGCATGCAGTTCCAGGCCGAAGACCCGAACACCGGCGACACCCGCCTGCTGACCATTACCGTGATCGGCGATGACAGCGTCACCGTCGATGCGAACCACCCACTGGCCGGCATGACGCTGTGTTTCGAGGGCACGGTGCACGAAGTGCGGGCCGCGACGGAAGCGGAACTCAGCGAAGGGCGCCCGCTGTAGCGCTGGTGGGAGCGGCTTTAGCCGCGATGGCCTTGGAAAACGTTAATCGCGGCTAAAGCCGCTCCCACCGAGACTGGGGAGTCGCGGCTAAAGCCGTTCCCACAAGATCAGGGAGTGGCGGCAGGCGGTGCGGTGATATTGCCACCCCGGCGCCGGCGACGCGCCCGGAAGCGCTGCGACGCGCGGGCCTGGATCATCAGCAGTGCCGGCGTGAGCAGCAGGGTCAGCAGCGTGGCGAACACCAGGCCGCCGGCGATGGCCGATGCCATCTGTTTCCACCACTGCATGCCGGGCCCGCCCATGAACACTTCCCGGTTCAGGAAGTCGATGTTGATGGCCAGCGCCATCGGCAACAGGCCGAGCACGGTGGTGATGGTGGTCAGCATCACCGGGCGCAGCCGCTGCGCGCAGGTGCGCACAATGGCTTCGCGTGCCGCCATGCCGGTCTCGCGAATCTTGTTGTAGGTGTCGATCAACACGATGTTGTTGTTCACCACGATGCCGGCCAGCGCAATGGCGCCGATGCCGCAGTTCACGAGGCTGAAAGCCTGGCCCGTGACCAGCAGGCCCAGCAACACGCCGCCGGTCGAAAAGATCACCGCCGTCAGGATCAGCGAGGCCTGGAACAGGCTGTTGAACTGGGTGACCAGGATCATCGCCATCAGGCCCATCGCCAGCGCGAAGGCTTTCAGCAGGAAGGCCTGGGTTTCGGCCTGATCACGCGCACCGCCCTTGAAGCGCAGTTGCACGGTGGGGTCGAGCCCGAGTTCCGGCAGCCGTGCCTGCAGGCGGTCCAGGATCATGCCCAGTTGCGCACCGCTGTCCAGGTCGGCCTGTACCAGCAGCGTGCGCCGGCCATCCGTGCGCATGATGTTGCGCGTGGCGTTGGCCGGTTCGCGGGTCACGAAGGTGCTGATCGGGATGTTGCCCATCTGGGTCGGGATGCGCAGTTCGCCGAGCCGGTCCAGGCTGCGGTCCAGTTCCGGGAAGCGCACGCGAATATCGATTTCTTCGTCGGAGTCGTCGGGGCGGTAGTCACCCAGCATGATGCCGTTGGTCACCAGCTGGATCACGCTGCCGACCAGCTGCACGTCGGCGCCGAACTTCGCGGCCTCTGCGCGGTCCACGACCAGCCGCCACTCGATGCCCGGCAGCGGGCTGGTGTCTTCGGCATTCACCACGCCGTCATAGGTTTCGAGTTCCGCGCGAATGCGCCGCGCGGTATCCACCAGCACGTCGCGGTCCGGGCCCGACACTTCGATGTTGATGGGCTTGCCCTGTTGCGGCCCTTCTTCCGGCAGGCGGGTTTCGATAATCAGCCCGGCGATGTCGGCCGTGCGCTCGCGGATGTCGGCGACGATTTCTGCCGCCGGCCGGCGCGTGCGCCAGTCGGAGAAGTTCAGCCGGATGGAGCCGATCTGGTCCGGGGCCGCGCCCTGGTTCCCTTGGCCCGAGCGCACGTAGATGTTGTCCACGCCGTCGATGCCGTACACGCGTTCTTCGACCCGCCGCACCAGCCGGTCTTTTTCCTGCGTGCTGAGATCGCCGATGGCGCGAATGTCCACCGCACCCTGGTTGGGTTCCACTTCCGGCCACATCGTGATGCCACGGCCGAACACACCGTAGGCCGCGTAGAGCGTAAACAGGAGCAGGGTGATCGCGCCCAGCACGAGCCACGGGTGGCGCATCGCGCGTTTCATGGCCCGGATGTAGCGGCCCGTGATCCCGCCGATCGAGTCGAGGTCGCCGGTTTCTGCGGCCAGCAGGTCGCGGCGAATCTGCTCGTTGAAGTGCCCGGGCCGCCCGATCATGCTGCCCATGGACGGCACCACCACCAGCGCCATGATCAGCGACGCGCTGAGAATGCACATCAGCGTGACGGGGAAGAACACCATGAAGTTGCCGATCAGTCCGGGCCAGAACAACAGCGGCAGGAACGCAGCCAGCGTGGTGGCCGTGGACGCGATGATCGGCCACGCCATGCGCTTGGCCGCTTCTGAATAGGCATAGCGGCGGTGCACGCCTTCCGCCATCTTGCGGTCGGCCAGCTCCGTGACCACGATGGCGCCGTCCACCAGCAGGCCCACGGCCATGATGCTCGCAAACAGCATCACCATGTTGATGGTCATGCCGAAGATGTTCAGCAGGAAAAATGCCGCACAGAAGGAACCGGGAATCGCGATGCCCACCAGCAGCGCATTCTGGAAGCCGAGCACGCCGATCAGCACGATGAACACCAGCACGATGGCTGCTGCCACGTTGTTCACCAGGTTCGTCAGGTTCTTTTTCACCCACAGGGACTTGTCGCGGGTGTAGTTCAGCGTGACGCCGGGCGGCCAGGCCTGCGCCGCGTTGTCGATCGTCGCGCGGATCTCCTTCACGGTGTCCAGCATGTTGGTGCCGCTGCGCTGCACGACTTCCACGGCCAGCGACGGCTCACCATTCAGCCGGGCGTAGCTCTCCACGTCCTTGAAGGTGCGCCGCACGGTGGCGATGTCTTCGAAGTGCACCACCCGCTCGCCTTCCACCTTGATGGGCAGCGACAGGATGTCTTCCGGCGACTCGATCACACCGGGCACTTTCACCGCGAAACGGCCCTGCTCACCCTGCATCGCGCCGGCCGCGACCAGCCGGTTGTTCCGCTGCACGAAATTCAGGATGTCGGTGGGTGACAGCCCGTAGCTTTCCATCGCCAGCGGGTCGACGATGATCTCCAGCACCTCGTCACGGGCGCCGACCACGTTGGCTTCCAGCACGCCCGCCAGCGCTTCGAGCCGTTTTTTCAGGTCGACGCTCACGGCCAGCAGGGTGCGTTCCGGCACCGGCCCGCCGAGGGTCAGCACCAGCATCGGGTCGAAGCGCGAGAACTTGATCTCGTCGACCCGCGGTTCTTCGGCATCCTGCGGCAGCTTCGCCTTGGCCAGGTCCACGCGCTCGCGCACTTCCTGCAGCGCATCGTCCACGTCGACTTCGGGTTCGAACTCGAGACTGATCGTGGCGCGGCCTTCCGCGGCCGATGCCACCATTTCTTTCACGCCGGCGAGCGTGCGCAGTTCCTGTTCCAGCGGCCGCACCAGCAGGCGTTCGGAATCTTCGGGGGCGACGCCTTCCAGCACGACCTGCACGTTCACGTACGGGAACGCGATGTCCGGCTCGTTTTCCTTCGGCATCGTGCGGTAAGACGCCACGCCGGCGAGCACGATCACCAGGAACGCAATGATCACGGTGCGCGTGCGCTGCACCGCTGCTTCGATCAATGCCATCATTTCAGCTTGTCTGCCGCCAGGGCCGTTTCGCTGTCGGCGAACACGGCTTCAACCTCGAGCCCCACGTCCACATAACCCTGGCCCAGCACGATGATGCCGGCGGTCTCCGGCAGCCCGGCAACCCACACGCCGTCGGGATCGGAGCGGGCAATCTCCACCGGGTAGAACTCCACCTGGTTGTACTGGTTCACCGTCTTCACGCCGATGGTGCCGGCCGCGTTCAGGCTCAGCGTGGCCGGCGAGATCTTGTGGGCCAGCATTTCGCCGCCGGGGATGCGCATTTCTGCCGTCACGCCCGCGGGCAGCGTGCCGTCCGGATTCGGGATCTCCACTTCCACCGTGAAGGTGCGCGTGGCCTCGTCGGCCACCGGGGCGAGATAGCGAATGCGGCCTTTCACGGTCTGGCCGGTCACCAGCTGCGCGTCGGCCACCATACCCGGGCGCACGTAGCGCGCATCCTGCTCGGCCACCGTGCCGGTCACGATGATCTTTGTGTTGTCCACGAAGCTCACCACCGGGTCGCCCTGGCGCACGAAATCGCCCAGTTCCACGTCGCGTTCCAGGATCACACCGTCGAAGGGCGCGCGAATTTCCCGGTAACGCAGGTCCAGTTCTGCCCGCTTCAGCTCGGCCTTCGCCGCTTCGAGCTTCGCCAGCGTCTCCGCGATCTGCGTTTCCGACACGTAGCCTTCGGTCTGCAGGCGCAACTGCGCTTCGTACGCGGTGCGGTGTTCGGTCACGCCGGCCTTTGCCTGCTCGAGGCGGGCCTGGCGGTCACGCATGTCGAGCCGCAGGATGCGCTGGCCGCGCGTCATGCGCTGACCGCGATCGGCATCGATGGCTTCGACACGGCCGTCTGTCTCCGCCTTGATCTGCACGCTGCGCGCCGGGGCCGAGCGGCCGTTCACGCTGATGAAGCGCGTCACCGGCTTGGCGGTCTGCACTTCGACCTGGACGCGTGATGCAGACACGTCGGTTTTCGCGGCCACGTCGGCCGCCGACTGCAGTGGCGGGTTCGACTCGCGGCTCAGGGTGCCGGACAGCATCCACAGCCCAACCATTGCGGCGACAAAAACCGCCAGCAGCCACGGGCGTCGGGCAACGGCGTCGCGAACGTTCATACTCGGGTCTCTAGGTTGGTCTGGGCCGCCCGGCGCGGGCGCTTGGCCCGGCGGCTGTCCTGGCGCGCGTCTTTCAGCAGCATCGCGCCGTGTTCTTCGATATACGCGGCAGCGGCAGCGGCCAGCGTGGCGCCAAAGCCGGCAACGAACCGGGCGCCGGCCGGCAGGTCCCGGTCGCCATTCGATACCTGGTCGATGTGCGCAATCGCATCCCGCAACTCGGCCAGCCGGTTGTCGAGCAGTTCATGCAGCTGGTCTGCGTCCATCAGTTCGGCGAAATAAATCGTCGCCAGGAATTCCGAGCGCAGCTTGTGCCTGGGATTGGCCTGCGCGAGGGCCTGGCTGAACGCGCTCTGGCCCGCGGGTGTGATCGCGTAGACCTTCCGGTCGGGCTTGCCCTGCTGCGCAATCTCCTCGCACTCGACATAGCCCGCGGTGGCGAGGTCGGCCAGCGCGGGGTAAATCGAGCCGTAGCCGGCCGGGAAAAAGTGCTTGAACAGCGACTCGAACTCCTTTTTCAGGTCATAGCCGCTGGCCGGCCGAAAACTCAGCAGGCCCAGGCACAGGGTCTTCACATCCATGCGATCACTCCGTCGGTGCGCTCGCCATCGCGCCGTATATATCGGCCCGATAGCCTATATCGAAGCGATACTGTAGCCGGAGCCCGGTTGCCGTCGCTACCGCGCAGGTCCGGTTTCGGGGGCTGCGCTGGCGCCGATGTGGCGAAAGAAAAGTTTTTAAATACAGTCGGTTAACGAAAAAAAATCCGATGGATTTCGCTGCTGTGCGGGGCTTGTAACTTTTTGTAACGTCTGCGCGTTGCCATCGCGGCTAAAGCCGCTCCCACCGGGGGTTCGGATCGCCGCTGAAGCCGCTCCCACCGGGGGTTCGGATCGCCGCTGAAGCCGCTCCCACCGGGGGTTCGGATCGCCGCTGAAGCCGCTCCCACCAAGAACCAAAATTCGGTGGGAGCGGCTTCAGCCGCGATTCCGCCGTCAGGCGGTCTTGGTGAGCCGGTCCAGGCTGAAGCGGCCCGTGGTCTTGAACATGTCGTCGGCCGGCAGCATGCGCACCCGGTTGCGGCCACCTTCTTTCGCGGCGTAGCAGGCCGCGTCGGCGGCCTTCAGCACGCTCGACGCAGATTGCGCGCCGGCGCGGCCATAGGTCAGGCCGATGCTCGCGCCGATAGAAAACACCTGGTCCTCGAATTCCAGCTGCAGGTTCGCGATGTCGCGGCGCACGTGCTCGGCGATCTCCAGCGCGCGTTCCGCCGGGCAGCCTTCGAGCAGCAGCGCAAATTCGTCGCCGCCGATTCGCGCCGCGGTATCCCGCGCGCGGGTGTGGGCGCGCAGGATGCGGGCCACCGCCTGCAGCATCGCATCGCCGGCCGCATGCCCGCCGCTGTCGTTCACCACCTTGAACAGGTCCAGGTCGATGAACACCAGGCAGAACTCCGGCCCGGGCTCTTCGCGTTGTTCCGTCAGGCGTTCGAGCCGGCGCTGAAACTCGCGGTGGTTGGTCAGGTCCACCAGGCTGTCGTGCGTTGCCTGGTGGTGCAGCGCGCGGGCGAGGCGTGCGTTCTCCGCCTGCAGTTCCAGAATGCCGTGCAGCATGTCGCCGGACTGCCCGGCAATGCGGCTCATCACCAGTGCGAACACCGCGACCAGCAGCGCCAGCACCTGTTCCGGGTAAGACCCGGTGGCCATCATGCGCACCAGGAACGGTGCCAGGGCCGGCAGCGCAAACAGGAGGAAGCCATGGGGCAGGGGTGAGTAGGCCGTGACCGCGCCGGCGCACAGCCCGCCCAGGACGAAGGCCAGGTACAGCTGGTGCACCAGCGAATCGGCCGGGAACAGGAACACCGACAGGGCGCCCCAGGTGGCGCCCGAGACGAATACGCCGCCGGCAAACCGGTTCCGCCAGACCCACGGGTCGTGGGTTTCCGGGTGGCGGGTATAACGCTGTTGCAGCAGCAACCGCGCCAGGATCAGCGCCATCACCACGCCTAACCACAGCAGCAAGCCGTCGCCCGGCGCGGCCGGCCACAGCAGCAGCACGGCCGCGGCCCCGCATGCTGCGGTGCCGCCAAGCGCCGGCAGCGTATTGCGGCACAGCAGCTGCAGCTGCTGACGGGGAATCCAGCGCGGGTCTTCCCCGACTTCGTGGAACGGCAGCTTGTGAGTGTCGTGGTGCGTCGTCATTGGGCAGCATCCGGCGACTGTCCATAATCTCGCATCGGGCGCGGCCGGGGCGTGACCGCGGTCTCAGTCCCGAGGGGCGCCACGGTGCCGGCTTTCGGTATAATCGACTCATGAGATTCCTCCGCAGGTTCAGTGGCTTGGCCGCCATCCTGCTGGCCGGGGCGACGCCGGTGGCCCTGGCGGACAGCATTGCGACCTTCGGTACCAACGAGCATCTCGCCAATGGCGCCCGCGCACTGTTCGCCCGCGACTACGACAGCGGCATCGAACTCACGTTGAAGGGCCTGAACAGCGAGATCTCACCGCGTAACCGGACCGCGGCGCTGAGCAACCTCTGCGCCGGATACGTGGGTGCGGAGCGTTACGAAGAAGCCGTTGCCGCGTGCACCGAGGCGCTCGAGCTGCGGTCGTCAAACTGGCGGGCGCTGAACAACCGCGCGATCGCGCACCTCGGCAAGGGCAACTACGCCGCGGCCCGCCAGGACGTGGCCGACGGGCTCGCGCTGCACCCGGACTCGCGCCAGCTGGGCAAGGTGCAGGTCATGATCGAGGCGCGCGACCCGATGCTGCTGGCAGATAACCAGGTCGGCAAAGCCGATTAAGTGTTTCTACCTATCCGCCGCCCGCGGCGTCATTGCTAGTATCCACCGCGTTGCGAACCTGGCGGATACCGAAGTCAGCTCCGTCAACGAATAAGGATTTTAGCCGGCGTGCGTTCGCCGGTCTTGCGGTTCCAATACCAGAGGATCAGCTCAATGCGTGATGAAAATATCTCCCGTCGAAATTTCCTGAAGAGCCTTGCCGTGGCCGTACCCGCCGGCAGCGCGCTGCTGCAGGTCGAAGTCGTGTATGCGGCCGATCTGCCCAAGCTCGATCCCGCGGACCCGGCCGCGAAAGCCCTGTTGTATGTTCATGACGCGGCCGACGTCGACACGTCGAACCCGATGGCCGCGCGTTTCGAAGCCGGCCAGAATTGCGCGAACTGCGTGCAGATCCAGGGTGAAGACGGTGCCGAGTGGCGGCCGTGTGGCATTTTCCCGGGCAAGTCGGTGGCCGCTGCCGGCTGGTGCAGCGTCTGGGCGCCGATGCCGTAATTTCACTGTAAGCCGAAGGAAAGCCGCGCCGCGCAAGTGGCGCGGCTTTTTCGTGGGCGTTTTTCGGGGGCTTTAACTGCCCAGGCAGGCGAGGGGGTCGCGACAGCGCGCCACCGCGAGTATGTAGCCCAGCACGCCCAGGGCCGCGACGAAGGCCACGGCCCGTTCGGTGCGGTTGCGCCCGCGGCGCAGCGCGACGTGCCCGAGCAGGATGTAAACCACCAGGCCGATCACCTTGGCTGTGAGCCAGCCCGTGACGAACGGATACTGGCCGACGATCGCGGCCAGTGTCAGCGCGCTGACGAATAGCACCGTGTCGTTTACGTGCGGCGCCACGCGCACGAACGGGTGTTGCAACAACGCCGAGCCGCGCAGCATCCAGATGCCGCGCACGATGAACAGCGTTGCCGTGATGATCACGGCACTCACGTGCACGAACTTGACGGGTGCGAAGTAGTTCAAGACGAATCCCGGGGCAGTTTACCTATTCCATATAATTGTTAAGCGTCCGCCGGCGCACGTTCACAAAATGGGAAAACTGTCCCCGGCATTCTGCTCACGAAGTTTGGAGGAACGAGGTCGGATACAGCGGCGCGATCTCGATCAGTTCACCCGGTGCGACTTCGTCGCGGTCCTCGGCGACGATGGCCCAGCAATTGGCGGCGAGCAACGGGCGCACCCGGAAAGATTCCTGGCCCGGTAACAGCGCCACTTCCAGCTGACCAGCTGCGCTGACGGTTGCCGACGCTTTGCCAAAGAAACGCAGGTCGGGACGCTTGCGGATCGCGTGACTGCTCCTGGCGGGCAAAGCCTGCTCCGGCGCCAGGCCGCGCAGCACCCGCAGGGCCGGCGCGACGAAAAAGCGCAGACCCACTGCAACGGCCACGGGATTGCCCGGCAAGCCAAGCAGCCAGCGATCATCGGGCAGCGCGGCAAACAGCATGGGCTTGCCCGGCCGGATCGCGACCTTGTGGAACAGCACTTCGCCACCGGCGGCGACGACGGCCGCCGGGACACAGTCGAATTTACCGGCCGATACGCCGCCGGTGGTCAGCACCAGTTGGGCGCCGGCTGCGGCCGCCGTCATCGCCGCCGCCAGGGCGTCCGGCTCGTCCGCCGCCGAGTGCATGCCCACCAGCGCGCCGCCCATCGGTGCCAGTCCCGCGGCGAGGTAAGGGCCGTTCGAGTCGCGAATCTTGCCGGTGCCGGTCGGGGCGCCGCTCGCAGCGAGTTCGCTGCCGGTGGTGATGACTGCCACTGCGGGTGGCAACACGGCGACCACTTCGTCCACGCCGCCCGCCGCGAGGTTCATGACCGCTTCCGGGCTCAACACGTTGCCGGCTGCCAGCAACTGGTCACCGGCACAGAAATCCTCACCCGCGCGGCGCACGTTGCGCCCCCGTTCGGTGGCCATCTCGACCAGCGCCAGCTTGTCGCCGCCATCTGCCTCGCGCCATTCGACCCGCTCCACGGGGATGACGGTGTCAGCGCCTGGCGGCATGGGGGCGCCGGTCATGATCTCCACGGCCTGGCCTGCGTCCACGTTCTGCTCGCTCCGGTGGCCCGCCGGCGCCACGCCGATCACGCGCAGGGTCACGGGCCGGCCCGCGGCCGCCTGCGCCACGTCGGCCGCGCGCACCGCGATGCCGTCCATGGCCGCATTGTCGAAGTCCGGCACGTTGAGCCGGCTCGCCACCGGCTTGCCCAGGCCCGCGCCGAGCGCCGCGCCCGGCCCCACGGTGACGGGCGCGGCCGGCTTCAGCGCGGCAACTATCTGTTCGAGGGCCTCGGAGTAGGTGATCATGGGCGCGGTATCCGGCGGTCGGTCGCAGTGTAAGCCAGCCATCGCGCATCGGGGAGTGCTGCTTGAAAGCCCCGGTGCCGCTGTCTAGCATCCGCTGTTGCGCCCGGCGGCCTTGATAATAATCACCCGGCCGTGCATCGGGCACCGATACGCTTGATAAACAACCATAGCCGGCGTTTCAGGAATCTCTCTTATGAACAGCAATGAAAACGGTGCC
Source organism: Chromatiales bacterium (assembly GCA_020351875.1). Lineage (GTDB taxonomy): Bacteria > Pseudomonadota > Gammaproteobacteria > Steroidobacterales > J054. Next base: position 1,857,766 of record CP070671.1, read on the forward strand.
AGCATCCCGGTCAGCGCAGTCGTGATTGGCGTTGAGAACCTGGAGGCGTCGCTGGATTTTTATGCGGGCACCCTGGGGCTGGACGTGGTCGAGAACCGGACCTGGCAAGGGCCTGAATTCGAGCGTTACTGGCGAGTCCCTGTGGGCACCGCGGCACGGTGTGCCTTCATCGCGCACGGTGCGGATCCCGTCGGGCGCATCCAGCTCATGGAGTTCGATGCGCCCGATCGTAAACTCGCCAGGCCGCCCGAAATACGCCGCGCAACCGGGCTGTTCAATCTGAATATCTACGCCGATGACATGGCGCGGGATTACGAGACACTCAAGGCGCAGGGATTCAATTTCTGGAGCGAGCCGGCCCACAACAATTTCGGGCCGGCGGTGGGCGAAACGCTGGAAGCGGCTTTCGATGGACCGGATGGCGTGGTCATCAACCTGATCCAGTTGCTGTCGGACGATCCGAAGACCGTGATCGGCCACATTGTCCGCTTCATCGACGGCTATGGCCGGACGCCGACCGGCTTCACTTCCGTCGTCACGACGGCGCATGGCGTGGCCGATATGGAAAAAGCGCTCGAGTTCTACTACGGGCCGCTGAACATGACCCTGTTCATCGAATCCGTGCTGGAAGGACCGGAGACCAATCGCGCGCTGTGCCTGCCCGAGGACTGCCGGACCCGGAGCGTGATCGTCCAGGGCGATCACGAGTACGGCAAGATCGCCCTGGCGACGCCGCTGAATTACGAGGTGCCAGACCTGGTGCCGGACCAGGCACCGCCGAACATCGGTTACCTGGCCCAGTCTTTCCAGGTTGGTGACATAGACGCGGCGGCGAGTGCCTGTGCCGCCGTTGGTGCGCAGGAATTCTCGGCGCCGACGGCAATCGATCTGCCGGGCCGCGGCCAGTGCGTGTCCATGGTGGTGCGCAACCCCGGCAGCGGCGCGCTGCAGGAATTATTCCAGGTCGCTTAGCCCGCCCGGCGCATCAGTCGGCTGGATATTGGCGGCTTGATATTTGCTAAGGGCCCCAGCGGCCTGAAGCCATAGAATCAAAGCCGCGGTTGTGCTCCGGCCAACCCTGGAACCGGGCCGTGCACGCCCGGCGCCGAGTGCCGGGAATCGGTACGCTCCGCGCCCTGATCAGGAGAGTGATATGAAACTGTCGGTCATACTCTGGGGAATCCCGCAGGCCATGCGTACCTGCGCGCTCGTGTACCCGAAGTTCAGGGAATGTTTGAAAGAGCGCAACGCCATCGCGCAGTTCGCGCTGAAAGAGGAACCGACGAAGGGACGCTGGATTCAGCTCAAGGATGGCCGGATTTCGACGGGTGCAGGTATCCACGCCAACGCCGATTTCACGATTTACTTCAAGAACCGCAAGATCGCGGCCGATTTCCTGACCCCGCCGTTTAATCAGCTCGAACGTATTCACGCGGCGAAGAATTTTCAGATCACGATGTCCGGCCCGGACGACATGATCGTCTGGTTCATGCATCTTGTTGCCAGCATGGAGTCCTACACGTGGACCATCGGCACCGACATGGGTAATGGTGTGACCCGCTATACCAACGGTACCAACGGCGGCCCGATCTTTGTCTATGTGAAAGACGGCAAGATTATCCGCACGACCCCGATGGATCTGGACGATCGCGACCCCCATTCCTACACCATCGAGGCGCGCGGCAGGAAATTCACGCCGCCGCGCAAGACCACGCTGGCCGCTCACGGCGCCTGTCAGAAATCGATGGTCTATTCGAAGAACCGCATCCTCAAACCGATGAAAAGGGTCGACTTTGATCCGAACGGCGAGCGCAATATCCAGAATCGCGGCAAGTCCGAGTTCGTCGAGATCGGCTGGGACGAAGCGCTCGAGATCGTCTCGGGTGAAATCAAGCGCTGCAAGAAGGTCGGCCCGGGCGCGATCGCGGTCGCCAACGGTTCGCACCACCAGTGGGGCAACCTCGGCCACTACCTGTCGGCTTTCAATCGCTTCTGGAACCTGATTGGTGTCACCAAACTGATGCACTCGCCGGACAGCTGGGAAGGCTGGTTCTGGGGCGCTCAGCATCACTGGGGCAACAGCATGCGCCTGGGCGCGGCCGAACCGTACGGCACCGTGGAAGATTGCCTGAAGAACGCGGAAATGATCGTGTTCTGGTCCAGTGATCCCGATGCCGCCTACGGTTTCGAAGGGACACAGCGGCGGGAGTGGGCCAGGGAACTCGGCATCAAGATGGTGCACATCGACCCGTACCTGAACCACACAGCTGCGCACCTGGGTGGCAAGTGGATTTCGCCGAAGGCGGGTACCGATCCTGCCTTTGCCCAGGCGCTGACCTACGTCTGGATCACCGAGGGCACCTACGACCAGGAATTCGTCGAGCAGCGCACCACCGGCTTCGACGAGTGGAAGGCGCACGTGCTCGGTGAGGACGACGGGATTCCGAAGACGCCCGAGTGGCAGGAGCAGGAGACCGGCATTCCCGCCCGTGACTGCCGGGCGCTGGCTCGCGAATGGGCAAAGAAGAAGACCTACCTCGGCGTCGGCGGCTGGGGTTGCGGTCTCGGTGGCGCCTGCCGCGGACCGACCGGCGCCCAGTGGGCGCGGATGATGACGATCCTCGGTGCCATGCAGGGCATGGGTAAGCCGGGTTCAAACCTCGGCAACCTGCAGTTCGGCGCGCCGGTCGACATGAATTTCTACTTCCCCGGTTACGCCGAGGGCAGCATGTCGGGCGACCTGGCCTACAGCGCGCAGTCGACCAACAACTACCAGCGCATGCCGCACATCGTGACCATGAATTCGGTCAAGCAGGTGATCCCGCGCATGTGGCTGCCCGAAGCCATCATGGGCACACCCAGGCTGGGTTACGTGACCGCCGTGGACTCGGTGGCCGGGCAATTCTTCCCCATCGGCTATCCGTCACCGGGGCATGTACCGGTGGAGATGATCTACAAGTACGGCAGTTCGTCTCTTGGCACACAAGTGGATTCGAATCGCTGGGTCAACATGTACCAGCACGAGAACCTGAAGTTCGTCGTGAACCAGTCAGTCTGGATGGAGGGCGAAACGAAGTTCGCCGACGTTATCCTGCCGGCCTGCACCGTGTTCGAGCGCTGGGATCTCGGCGAGTGGTACAACGTGGGCCCGGGCTACGTGCACCACATGTACTCGATGAACAACCACCGGGTGATTTCGCTGCAGCACAAGTGCATCGAGCCGCTGGGTGAGTCCAGGTCGGACTACGACATCTTCCTGGCCATTGCCGAGAAACTGGACCTGGGTGCCGTCTACTCGGAAGGCGGCAACTCGGAGCTGGAATGGTGCAAGCGCGCCTACGAGTCTTCGGATTGTGTGAAGGACATGTCCTGGCGCAAGTTCCTGAAGAAGGGTTATTACGTGGTGCCGCCGGAGCCGGAGGAATCGCGCGCGCCGCTGGGGCTCAACTGGTTCTACGAGGGTCGCAAGAAGGATGTGCCGGAGCCCTATCCGCTGCCGTCGGATTTCGTCGAGAAGTACGCGGAAGGCCTGCAGACGCCTTCCGGCAAGTACGAGTTCGTGCCCACGACCCTGAAGCGCTTCGACGATCCCGAGCGTCCGCCGGTGAACAAGTATATGAAGACCTTCGAGAACGCAGAGAATGAGCCGGAGCTGGCGGCCAGGTACACGCTGCGCCTGCTGACGCCGCACTCGCGCTACCCCTTCCATTTGATGGGTGATGACGAGGGTTGTTTCGTGCGGGATATCCGCGAGCACCGGGTGAAAGTGGGTGATCACTACTATCTGACATGCCGCCTGAGCCGGGAGGATGCGGAAGCCCGTGGTATCGAGGACGATGACCTGATTCGTCTGTGGAACGACCGCGGTTCCGTTGTCTGTGCAGCGCAGGTGACCGACCGCTTGCGGCCGGGCGTGGTCAGCGCGCCGACTGCGTCAGCCGAGTACCGGCCCGCCGGCGAGCCCGGCAAGTCGACGGACCTCGGCGGCTGCGTGAACATACTCAACCCCAGCAAGCCCATCACAACGAAGAGCCACGGTATCCGGCCCAACACGACGCTGATCGAAGTCGAGAAGTGGACCGGCGTCGATACCTGGCAGCCGGCGAAGCCTGCGCAACCCGGGGAGGCTGCATGATGGCCGCGAAATGGAACATGATCGTCGACATCGAGCGCTGCAATAACTGTCGCGCCTGCTTCCTGGCCGTGAAGGACGAGCACACGGGCAACGAGTTCCCGGGCTATGCCGCCGAGCAACCGGCCATGGGGCACAACTGGCTCGATATCGAACGCAAGGAGCGCGGCACTTACCCGATTGTGGACGCGCACTTCATGCCGGTGATGTGCAATCACTGCGACGATGCGCCCTGCATGAAGGTCGCGAAAAACGGTGCCGTCAAGAAGCGCGAGGATGGCATCGTGATCATCGATCCGGAGAAGTCGAAGGGACAGAAAGAGATCGTTGACGCCTGTCCCTATGGTGCAGTGTCCTGGAACGAGGACAAGCAGATCCCGCAGGTCTGGATTTTCGATGCCCATCTGCTGGACGAGGGCTGGGAGCGGACCCGCGCCGAACAGTCATGCCCGACCGATGTATTCAGGTCGGTCAAGGTCGAAGACGAGGAAATGCAGCGCATCAGGGAGCGGGAGGGCCTCGAGGTCCTGCAGCCGGAACTCGGCACGAAGCCCCGCGTCTACTATAAAAACCTGCACCTGATGAACTGTTGCTTCGTCGGTGGATCGGTGGCGGCCCAAGTGGGTGGTGTCGAAGAGTGTGCCGAAGGTGCCGAGGTCGTTCTGAAACAGAATGGCAGCGAGATCGCGCGGGCGACAACCGATACTTTCGGTGAGTTCAAGATCGACAAACTCGAGCCCAACAGCGGCCAGTACCAGCTGGAAGTGAGCGGGGACGCGGGCGGCCTGTCGACGCAGTTCGACCTGGGCGGGGAAAGCCTCTATCTTGGCGTGCTGACGCTGGCGGCCGCGGCGTAGAGCAGCCGGTTCCTGTGAATGTGCTTGAATGAATCGTCCCGGTTTGGTGGACGACTGACAGACTCTGGAGAACAAGAATGATTTTTCTGACGGGTGTAACGGGCAAGATCGGCGGCGAAACGGCGAAAGAACTGATTGCCAAAGGCGCCGGTTTGCGGGCCCTGGTTCGGGACGAAGCCAAGGCGGCGGAGCTGAAGGCGGCCGGCGTCGAACTCATCGTTGGTGACATCGCCGACCCGGATATCGTGAAACAGGGTATGGACGGTGCCGAGAAGGCGTTTTTGTTGTTGCCGAACGGCGAACAGCAGGAGGCCAACGAAAAGCAGTTCACCGACCTAGCCGTGGCAAGTGGCGTGAAGCACCTGGTGAAAATGTCGTCGATGGAGGCAGTTGCCGATGCCAAGACGCCGATTCCCCAGGCTCACTGGGCGGTAGAGGAATATATTCGCGCGTCCGGCCTGGACTGGACCATGGTCAAGCCGAATTTCTTTATGCAGAACCTGCTCGCCAGCGCGCCCACCATCAAGGAACAGCGCAAGTTCTTCCTGCCGATGGGTAATGGCACGACCGGCATGGCAGATGGCCGTGATATTGGTGCGGTCTGCGCCGAGGTACTGACGGGCCAGGGGCACGCCGGGCAAAGTTATGAAATCACCGGCCCTGAAGTGCTGTCGTTCTACGATGTGGCCGACCGGTTCTCGGAAGTGCTGGGCGAAAAAGTCGAATACCTTCCGATGCCCATGGATCAGTTTCGCGAGCGAATGACCGGGATCCTGGTGCCGTGGCACCTGAATGCCGTGTGTGAATTATTCCAGGAGATTGCCGAGATCGGGCTCGATCATACGACCGGGACGTTTAAGGAGCTGATCGGGCGCGACCCGATTTCGCTGAAGCAGTTCATCCAGGACCACCTGGCAGTATTCAAGTAACAGGGCTCGGCGGGCCGGCTGGGCGACCTGAGTCTGACCGGCTGCCGGCATTGACGGCATGAGCGAGGAATCCGCAGCCACGACGCCGCAGCCGTCGCGCAAGGTGCACGGCCGCGACATCGACGCCACCGCACCGGCGCGTTGTGCGTGTTACGCCGCGTGGTCGGAGCTCACCGCGTCACCCCACGACATGGACCCGCGGCCCGGGCTGCGGGAAAAATTCGGCGCGTGGCAGGCGGTGCCCCACGGCAAGGCGCTCGACGCACTGGTGACCGAGTTCGTCGATACCGACCTGGACGCGCTGAAGCGCCAGTACAGCGGCCTGTTCGAGGTGGGCAGCGACGGCCCCCCGGTACCGATACGCGAAGACCTGCAGACCGGCCAGCGGGCCGGCACGCGCGAAGACTTGGTGCGCTTCTACGATTTCTTCGGCTACGCACTGGCCGAGCGTTTCGCGTGGGCCCCGGATCACCTGTCGGTGGAACTCGAGTTCATGCACTACCTATGCTACGGCGAGGCGGCGGCGGAAGACGACCCGGAGCCGTACCAGTTGGCGCAGGTGGATTTCGCCGAGCGCCACCTCGTGCGGTGGGTGCCGGAATTCGCCGCCAAGTCGGCGAATGCCGCCGGCGACGGCATCTACGGGCGAGTCATGACGGCGCTGAGCGATTTCATCCTGGCCGACTACGACTGGCAGTCGGGCACCATCTCCGCAGCAGAGGACAACTGACTGGGCCGGAACCCGGCGGGGCCGCCTTATGTCGCATCTAAGTACATGCCCCAATGGCAGGTCGCTGCTATCGCCGGAATAATTTTTCGTGGCAAATCCACGTGCGCCACACGCCGCTGCAAGACCCATGATGGCAGCTGCCGACATTCAAGCCTGCGAGTACACCGTGTTGCTGGTTGACGCGGACCACGCCGCGCGCGGTGAACTCGGCGCCGTATTGCGGCGGGGCGGATACCAGACCCGCGACTTCGACCGCGCGGCCGAGTTGCTGGCGGCGCCCGACCATGTGTTTCACTGGAGCTGCGTGGTGTCCGAACTGTCGTTGCCGGACATGACCGGGCTCGACCTGGTGCGCAACCTGCGCGACCGCGCGATCCGCACGCCGGTGATCGTGCTGACCGCGCAGGCCGACATCCCGACCGCCGTGCACGCGCTGCGCAACGACGTGGCAGATTTCCTCTTGAAGCCGGTGGTCGAACGCGACCTGCTCCGGCGCGTGGAGACCGCGCTGGTTCGTCACGCCGAGCTCGTTCGGACCTTTTCCTGATCATCTCAACGCTTGCCCGGCAGGGCCGCTCCCACTGGAGGCATCGCGGCTAAAGCCGCCCCTACACGATGTTCTGCTGTTCTACTGCGGCCCGGAACGGCTTCAGCGTGGCCCACAGAATGAGGCCTCCCAGTGCGACGGAGCCCACGTTCACGATCGTGATCGCATCGCCGATTCGCAACGGGTCACCGTAGAAGTCATCGCTGATCCAGCCCACCGCCCACGGCCCGACGCTGGCGGTGATCAGGTTCAGGAACAACATCCACGCCGCACCGATTTGCGCGCGCAGGCGGTTCGGGGTGACCAGCTGCAGGGCGGCAGGCGCCAGGCCCATGGAGATACTGGCACCGAAGGCAAAGGGTGCCATGATGGCCAGGGCCAGCGTCGGGTCTGCCACCCGCGTGGCCACCAGGCTGACCGGCACCATGAATATCGCCGCCATGATTGCAACCCGGAGCGGGGCATCTTTGTGGCCCCGCTTGAAGAGCATGTCCGACAGCCAGCCGCCACCGATCACGCCCAGCGGTGACAGGATCAGCACGATCAGGCCCAGTTTCGGGGCGGCCTGCGGGGGTGGCATGCCGATCACCCGGATGAAGTAGGTGGGCACCCAGGTGGCCAGCGTCGTCATCGGTAACGCGAGCAGTGCGAAACCCGTGTAGTGAGTAATGAAGACCCGCCAGCGCTGGAACGCGAACCGGAAGGTTTGGGCCAGGCTGATCTCGTCCTCCGCTGCGGACTTGATGCCCTGGCGAGCCGGCTCCGCCACGAAGAACATCAGCGCCGCCACCAGCACGCCCGGCAGGCCGACCACAATGAAAGCCATTTGCCAGGGCTTCAGCGCACCGAATAACGGCAGCACGATTTCGTCGGCGCCTTTCGCGAACTGGATCGCCAGCCCACCGAAAATGAAGGCCAGGCCCACGCCGAAAAACGCACCGGACTGGTACACGCCCAACGCGCGGCCCAGCTTATCCTTCGGGAAATAGTCGGCGATCATCGAATACGCGGCGGGCGACAGCGTGGCTTCGCCAACGCCCACGCCGACCCGGGCCAGGAACAGTTGCCAGAAGCTGCGGGCCAGGCCGCACATGGCGGTCATGATGCTCCACAAGAAGATGCCGACGCCGATGATCAGTCGGCGGCTGTGCCTGTCGGCCAGTCGGCCGATCGGTAATCCCATCAGGGCATAGAAAATGGCGAACGCGATACCCATCATGAAACCCATCTCGGTATCCGTCAGGTCCAGGTCCGCCTTGATGGGGTCCACGAGCAGGCTGATGATGATGCGGTCGGCGATCGAGAAGATGAACGCCAGCACGAGCACGCCGACCCCGAACCACGCGACCGCAGGCTTCGGCCAGGCCGGGGCGCCAGCGTTTGTCGGGTTGGCCGACTCTGCCATGGAAGTTGTCCCTGGTGATGCGAAGCCACGGATCAGACCATGGAACGCCGCCGGCGCAAAATGCTCGCGGGTTTCGGTCCGCAGGACAAACAGGTTGTCAGGCGGCGGCGGGCCCGGCTCGGTGCCGGGAATGTTGTCTGCCCCGCAATCTTCGATTGAATCTTCGGCCTGTTGGCAGACTCATGTTTACGAATAGTTGGGTTAAAGTCTGAATTCACACAGTCTAACTGATGCCTGGCCGCGCCACGAGACAGTGTCGAAAGGTCGCTGAAATGACTGATGACCTAGAGCAAGGTAATGAACCGGCAGTGCGTGCGCCGCGCGATCCGATCGAAACGCTGCTGGCCCATTGCCGTCCGCAGCCTGCGATCCCGGGGCTGCTGGTGCTGTTTCTCACCGTCGTGATCGCGGTGTTCACCTACGACCCTGGCAGCGATCGCTCGGTATTGGCGCTGCTGATCCCCGTCGCATTGCTCGCATCTTGCGGGCTGGCCGTTGCCGCGAGCTTTTGTTCCTTTTTCCCGGCGCTGGCCTGGATCCTGGTCGCGTGGTGGGCCATGAAATTCACGGCCGCCGGCCCGCTGCCCGCTTACAACCAGGCCGTGCTGTTGGTCGGCATGGGTGCCGCGGCGCTGATGCTGCTGGTGCAGGGGTGGCGCGTTGCCACCGGGCGCTTCGTCCCCACGATCCGCGTGGACGAGGCCCCCCAGTCGTAGCTCAGATTGTTTCGCTCAGCAGAGCGAGCATCGCGTCGCGATACAAGGCGCTGCCGTTCGGGTGGTCTGCGTAGATCTTCAGCAACGGCACAGCAGTGCGGCTGATGATCCTGAAGCTGCAGGTGGCATCGTTGTTGCGCAACAGCCCCGCGTGTTCGGCCCGCTCGAGAACCGCCTTGAGTGCCGACCCGAACTTTCGATGGCCACTCTCGATATAGGGCATCACGGCCGGGTCGAGTGCCGCGATGACGGTAAGCCCGTCGCTGTGTAACGCCCAGAGCCGGCGGTAGCAGTCGACGACGCCCGGCAACAGCGCTTCTGCCGGTTGCTCGACGAGCGCCTCCAGCATGTCTGCGCCGGCAGCCAGGGCCGGGTTGATCAGGCCGGCGACGAGCTCGTATTTGTTGCCAAAGTAGCTGTAGAAGGTCCGCCGCGAGATGTCCGCTGCAGCGAGGATGTCTTCGACGCTGACCTGCGACACACCCCGTTCCGCTATCAGTCGGCCGCCCGCCACCAACAGCCTTTCCCGGATCTGCTCCCGCCTGGCGGCGGTTCGCGGTCGGTGAGAGGCGGGGCTGGACGCGATCTTGGCAACGGATCCTGTCACTGGGTAACGATGTCCTTTCTGGCCGGGTCAGGCTGCCGATCCGGGCAAACGCGGGGGGTCTGACGCGGAGAATAGATGGTTTGAGGAAAGTAAACAACTATGTATACTTCAGGCCCTCGACCTCTAACCTGAGAGCCTGAAGCCCGTGGCCACATCCGACCCGCTGCAACCCGCGCCAGCCAAACCCGGGGGCTCCAAGCTCTGGCGCGCCCCGTTCGTGGGCATCTTCACGCTGGTGGCGATGCTGCTCGGTATCGGCCTGGCACACGCCGTGATGCGGGCGATCGAGGAAGCCATCGGCCACGATGCCACCTACGTCGTGCAACTGTTCCTCGGTGCCGGCGCCATTGTCTGGCTCTGGTATGGCGTGAAATCCAGGAGCGAGAACTTCGCCACCTGGACCGGGTTTTTCACCGGCATCGTCATCTGGATGACGTGGGTCGAGTTCTTCTACATGTACTACGGCCGCAAGAACTTCGGGATGATGCCGCGCGTGGACGGCGGCGCGGTGACGTCCGAACCCGAGTACCTGATCATGACGGCGACGACCGGTGTGCTGCTGTTCATGCTGGTCTTCTACACCTTTGACAAAGACACCCGCTGCAACATGTTTGTGTGGCTCCAGAACAAACTGGGGCTGCGCGATGGCCTGGGCCCGAGCACGAAGAAAGCGCGCGATCGCAATTACGCGATCATCACCTTCATGGAGACCATCTACGTGACCTGGTTCTGCTACGCGTGGAACTTGCTGGTCTTCGATCCCACGTTCGTTGGCTATGGCAGGGACGCGCTGCCCGCTGAACTGGGGAGCGTATTCATATCCATTACATGGGGTGGTTACTGCCTGAGCCGTTTGCTGAAGTACCGCCGGACATCGACCGCCGTCCGCTACGGCATTCCGACGGCGAATATTCTCTGGATCTCAGTAGAAATCGTGTCGGGTTGGGGCGTCATGACGGAAATCTGGCTGTACCCGTCGAAATACTGGCCGGAACTGCTCGCGCTGACCGCTGCATTCACAGTCCTGGCCGTGCTGATCTACAAGGCCCCCAAGAAATTGTCGGAGGTTGGTGAACGGTGAATCGGTTGACGGTAATGATCTTGCTGTTGGCATTCAGCGGCGTGGTATGGGCGGCCGGCCAGTTGCAGTTGCGGCCAGGGATGATGGGCGTCGCCGACATCGGCGCGAGCGACTGCGCAATGTTCAATGAAATGCACTACAACGGCCCGACCGGCATGCGCCATCACGTGCTGACCTGGGTGCAGGGTTACATTTACGCGAAGACGGGCTCTAACATCGATGCGATGCTCGCCACGATGCCCGAAGACAATGGCTGGAATTTCGACAGCCTGACCGACGTGTTTGTCGACTACTGCCGGGCGAATCCGGACGCGCAGGTATCGGAGGCGGCAATCGCCCTGTGGACGACGCTTCGCGCAGGCAACAGCGCGCCGGGCGGTGCGTAGATTTTTCAGCACGCGGCCAGTCCCCGTATATTGTGGTCGCCCGGTCCGGGGTGAGCCGAGCCGGGGCGAACGAGGCCGGCCGTGAGGTGCCGGCCGGACGGGCACCTTGGGTGCCCCGGGGTCAGGTGGGTTGGTGGACAATTAATCCGCGTGCTTTAATATGAGGCCGGCCGGGCGCAAGCCCGGTGGGTAGAAGTCGGGGGGCCGGCGCAAGAGAGGCGCTGGCAGGCTTCGAACTGGGAGGAACACCAGGATGGTCGATTTCGCGGGCCGGCGCGTCGCGCTGCCGTGTGTGCTCTTTTCGCTGGCCGTTTCCATGCCGGTGCCGGCGCAGGAGCCGATGGAACAGATCATTGTCACCGCGCGCAAGCGCGAGGAGAGCCTGCAGGAAGTCCCGCTGTCCATCAGTGCGTTTACCGCGGAACAGCTCGAATCGCGTGGTGTGACGAACAATTACGAGGTGGCACTGTTCACGCCGAATTTCAGTACGCAAAGACAGGTGGGTCGCACGCTGGACCGGCCGACGATACGCGGCATGGCGGCGTCGTCCGTGGATGGCGAACCGAACGCGTCCTACTTCGTGGACGGCGTATACGTCGCCAGCAGTATCTCGTCCGCGATCACCGACGCGGTCGAGCGGGTGGAAGTTCTGCGCGGCCCGCAGTCGGCGCAGTTCGGTCGGGCCACCTTCGCCGGGGCGATCAACTATGTAACCAAGCAGCCCACCGATGAGTGGGAGGCGCAGGTCAATGCCAAGGCTGGTGAGGACGAAGACTACAAGATCGGCGGCTGGGTTAGCGGGCCCCTGATCCAGGACGAGCTCAGTTTCCTGGTCTCTGGCGTGTGGGAAAAGTGGGACGGGGAGTGGCGCAACAACCTGCAACCCAACACCGCAACCAACGCGCCATTTCCGCCGTTCGGCGATTTCCTGTTCGACAACCCGCCAACCCGCGGTGACCGCAACAAGCTGGGCGGCGAGGACACCAAGGACTTCCTGTTCAAACTGCGCTGGACGCCCACAGATACGACTGTGGTGACCACCAAGCTCGGCTACACCGAAGCCGACGATGCGCACTTCGCCGCCCTGGTAGCGCCCGTGGGCGAGAGCATCATCAACTGCTATCTGCCCGTGGAAGGGGTGAATGAAGAATCGGGCGGCGCCTTCTGCGGGACCTGGGACATTGAAGGCTGGGAAAATCGCAAGAACCTTCCCGATTTCAAGGCCGGTATCCAGGGCAGCAGCGTCCTGAATCCCGATCCGCCCGCCAGCGATGCCGATCGTTTCGCATCACCGGCGGATCCGGGCCTGGAACGCGAAACCACGCGGTTCCTCGCGGATGTGACCCAGGCCTTCGGCGACTGGGAAGTGGTCGCACGGGGCGCTTACAACAAGGATGACTTCAAACAGACCTACGATCTCGACCATACGGAGATTCGTGCGCTGTCCGGTTTGTTCAGCTTCGACCAGAGTGCCCACCAGCATGACTATGCGGGCGAACTGAAGGTGCTGACGCCGGGTGAAAGCCGCCTGCGCGGCAGCCTGGGCGCCTACTACTATTTCTACGAGAGAAATAACAAGATCCGCAGCTTCGTGGGCCCCAGCGTGTCGTTTCAGACTTTCGACAACCAGGGCAACCTGGTGACCGCCGGTTTTCCGACCAAGACCCGGACGAGAACGGAAAACATAGCGTGGTTCGGCAGTGTGGATTTCGATATCACGGAGCGCTGGACTTTCGCCGTCGAGGGTCGCTGGGCGCAAGACACCCAGCAGATTCGCGGCGGTAACCTGGTCAGGGAAGAAGAGGAGACCGATAATTTCACGCCGCGTTACACGTTGCGTTACACGGCCAGCGACGATCTGATGGTTTACGGCCAGATCGCCAAAGGGACCAAGCCCGCGGATTTCAACGACGACTTCTTTCGTTACGACATCGTCGTGGACAGCACCTTCGACGCTATCAACGACGGCCGCGCGACGGTGTCCGAAGAGGAGCAGTGGACCTACGAAGTCGGGATCAAGAGCACCTGGCTCGACCAGCGGCTGACCGCCAACCTGGCAGGCTTCTACATTGACTGGACCAACCAGGCGATTTTCGTTGTGACCACGATCGACGACACGATCAGCGGCCAGCCCTTGACCACGACGATCCGTGAAAACGCTGGTGAAACAGAGATTTACGGTTTGGAGCTCGAAACGAGTTTCGCCGTGACCGATTCCCTGTTCCTGATTGCGAACTACGGCTACCAGAAGGGCGAGTTTCAGGAGGGCACCGACAGCTTCCTGGAGCGGACGACCGGCAACGGTGACCTGGACGGCAACGACGTGGCGAACGCGCCCAACCACAGCGTGATTCTCGGTGCAGTGGTGACCAAGCCCCTCAGTGGCAATCTGGAGGGCACGCTCCGCTTCGACTACATCTACGAGTCCGAGAAGTGGATGCAGTCTGCAAACTTCAACAAGCTCGACAGCCGCCAGCTCGCCAATCTTCGTCTCAGCATTGGCAGCGATGCCTGGACGCTCACCGGGTACGTCAACAACCTGCTGGATGACGACACGCCGTGGTCTTCACTGAATTTCGTCGATTTCGGCAACACGGTGGATGTTACGGATGCCAGCGGTAACGTAGTGGGCGCCAACCAGGCAGAGCTGTGGGCCCTGAACCCGCAGCGTGGCCGCAACGTCGGCGTGGAATTCCAGTACCGGATTGGCGGTTTCTGATCGCGGACCTGGCTAACCGCGCCTCAGGGGGGGTGATCGCGGCTGAAGCCGCTCCCACGGTCAATTGAGCTTATTGGCAGTGATCGCTCCTGCCCCTGCAGCATTCCTAGGTAGGAGCGGCTTTAGCCGCGATTGCCATACCCGCCCGCACTTGGAGAAATCTCTAGGTGGGAGCGGCTTAAGCCGCGATTCCGGCGATTTTGGCCACCTGCTCGGGCGTCGGCCCCCAGCTGGCTGCCGCGACGTTCGAGCGCACCTGCTCAGGTTTCGTCACGCCCGCGATCACGCTGGCCACATGCGGCTGGGCAGCCAGCCAGCCCATCGCGAGATCGAGCACACTGCGCCCGATGCTGTCCCCGTAAGCGACCAGTTCCTCGACGATGTCGAACCAGGGATCGGACGCAAAGCCACCACCGCCACCCCATTTGGCAAACCGGCTGTCCTCCGGCAATGGTTGTCCCTTGCGGTACTTGCCCGTGAGCAGACCGCTTTCCAGCGGGAAGTAGGGCAGGATGCCCACGTTCTGGCGTTCGGCGACCGGGACCAGGTCTGTTTCAATGTCGCGCGTGAGCAGGCTGTAGCGATTCTGCGCGGTCACGTAGTGATGCGATCCATTCGCGGTGGCGATTTGCGCGGCCTCGTCCAGCATCGCCCCGGTGTAGTTCGAACAGCCGATGTGGCGCACTTTGCCCTGTTGCACCAGGTCTTCCAGCGCACGCAGGGTTTCGTCCAGCGGTGTGTCGGGGTCGGGAAAGTGATGCTGGTACAGGTCGATGTAGTCGGTGCCGAGCAGCTCGAGACTGTTCTCGACACCCTGCATGATGTAGTCGCGCGAGCCGCCGCCTTCGGCTGCCCCCCGGCCACCGGCACCAAATTTCGTGCCGATGATCACGTCGCCGCGCCTTGCGCCTAGTGCCTTGCCGAGCAGCGCTTCGGACTTGCCGTGCGGACCGCCATAGATGTCGGCCGTGTCGAAAAAGTTGACCCCTTCGTCGATGGCGGCATCGACGATGGCCGTGGTCTGGTCCTGGTCGCACATCAGGCCGAACATCATGCAGCCGATGCCGACGGAGGTGACCTCCAGTCCGCTGTCTCCGAGAGCTTTCTTTTCCATGGTTCTGACCCTGTACTGTGTTGGTTTCTTTGTGGGAGCGGCTTCAGCCGCGATTCCTGCCGTGCCGTCTGCCTGCGCCGACAATCTTGCGGTCGTCCGCGCGATTCTAGTCTGCAGTGGCGCCCGCCGGTGCCGGCGTGCCCGCACGCATCCGCACCGCGAGTGCCACGATGAGCAGCAGGCCGTTCAGCAGGCCCATCATCGTGAAGGGCATGGAACGGCCCAGGGAATCGAAGACCAGGCCGCCGACGAAGCTGACCGCGACGATGCCCAGTGCGCCGAACAGGTTGAACACGCCAACAATTGTGCCGCGCAGGCTGGCCCGCGCTTCCTGGCCCAGCAGCGCGCCGCCGGCCACGATCATGCTGACTTCGCCCATGCCGAGCAGCACCGCGACGGGGATCGTGCTGCGCGCGAGTGGATCGTCCACCTGGCCCATCAACCCGTAACCGGCGGTAGCGAGACCGAGTGCGACGCAGAGCGACGTGACCCGGTTCATGCGGTCGGCCAGCACGCCCATCACGCCCGCCCAGGCCAGGGCGGAAATCTGCACGATGCCGAACAGCATGAACGCACGCCCGCTGGCCGCGGCGGTGTCCAACCCACGTTCGATGCCGTACTGGGTGACCCATAGCGTCAGGAAGTTGCCCACCACGACCATGTCGCCACGGCTGATGAACGCGGCCCCAAAGGCGGTGGCAAGGCGCGGATTCGCCACACCCGCACGCAGTCCGTCCAGGAACTGGGGCAGCAGCTCAACCTTGCGCTGCGTGACGTGGGTCGCGCGCGGCAGGCCGCGCCACAACACGGCAGCGGCGACGAGGCACAGACCGGCCGCGGACCACAACGCGAGCCTGCCCGCCATCACCGGATCCATGCCGGCAGACTGGAACCAGGCAGGTGAGCGGCCCAGCAGGAAGGTGGCGATGACCAGGATGCCGATGCCCTGGCAGATGTTATTCAGTGCCACCCACTTGCCCCGGGAGACTTCCTGCGGCGTGTCCTGCACCGTGATGCTGAGCATCACCGGCACCGATGCGAGGCCGACCGCAAACACGATGCGAAAGAGGTACAGCTGGGTTTCGCTGGTCGCCAGCGGGTAAATGAGGTAACCCGCGGCCAACAACGTGAAGCCGGTACAGAACACGATACGGCGCCCAACCCGATCAGCCCATGCACCGATAAAGCCCAGCAGCAGCACCGCAATGGCTTCCGACATCGCGACCAGCGAGCCGGTAACCGACCCTTGCCGTGCTTCCGGAATCTTCACGATGGCATTCAGCACATAGGGCTGAATCAGGCTCAGGAACACGGTCATCGAGATCGCGAGGAACGACGCGAAAATGACCGTGGCCACGTTGCCACGGGTGATCCCCGGCCGGATCCAGAAGGGACCGACCTTCAGCCCGGCGGGATCAGGTGTGAAGTTCAATGCGGCCTGTCATCGTCGGTGATGGCTACCCGATGCATGATACGCCGCTCTGTGTAGAAGTCGGCGATGCCGCGGTGGATGGTGCAGCGGTTGTCCCAGAAGGCGAGGGAGTGGTTTTCCCAGCGGAAACGGCATTTCAGTTCTTCCTGGTCGCAGTGGCGGAACAGGAATTCGAGCAGCGCGTCGCTTTCTGCCGGAGTCATGTCTCTGATGCTGGCGGTCATGAGCCGGTTCACGAACAGCGCCTTGCGCCCCGTTTCCGGGTGCGTGCGCACCACCGGGTGTTCCACCGGGGGCGTGCGATCGCGAAACGACTGCCAGCGTTCCGGGCCGTACTGCTTCAGGATGCCTGGCCCCATGGTTTCCACCAGGTCGTGAATGGCGGTCAGCCCGTCGACGAATTCGCGCATGGTGGGTGACAGCAGTTCGTAGGCCAGGTACATGTTGCACCAGGTGGTATCGCCAGCGCCGTCAGGCACCTTGATCGCATACAACGCCGAGCACTTTTGCGGGTACTCGCGAAAACTGTTGTCGCAGTGCCAGTTAATGTCGTTGCCGATCTGGCTCGCGTCCGCCATATCCTGCACGCGGATGTCCTCGTGGTCTTCCAGCGTCGGGATATAGGCAGACGGATCGATCTTGCCGAAACGCTTGCCGAAGGCCAGGTGCTGCTCCGGCGTCAGTTCCTGGTTGCGGAAGAACAGGACGAGTTTGTCGAGCCAGACCTGGCGAAGTTCTTCGAAGGTTTCGTCGTCCATCGGCTCGGCCAGGTTCAGGCCGACGATTTCCGCACCCATCGCACCGGTCATCGGGCGAACTTCGAAGCGGGTGTAGGCCATGGTCCTGTTCTCCTGCAGCCAGGCTCAGGAAATTAAAGCACTTGTATTAATCACGTCAAGCGCCTGTCCGGCTTGCGTCCGAATTCTTGTAGGAGCGGCTTTACCCGCGATCCTCCATTCCCGCGTCGCGCACCGCTTGGCCAATCCTTTGATCGCGGCTAAAGCCGCTCCTACAACACCGTCTGATTTAATCAGGGCGTTGCAGCGCCGCGCGCGTGTCGGGTGACAGCGGGGCGGTGAGGCCCCCGGCCACTGTATCGACCAGGTTGCTGACAAACAGCTCGGGCTCGATCATGTCGGCTGGTTGCTCACCGGCGCTCAGGCGTTCCCGGTCGGCCAGCGCATGAATGACCTGTTCCCACATCAGGCCGAAACGCTGGCCGATGATCCTGGGTGGCACCTCGGGCAGCGCGGCCCGGAGCAAGGTGATGACCTGCGACAGGCCTTCGCCGAAGCGGCTGTTCCAGAGGTCGAGCAGGCTCACGCGGGGATGACCGATCAGCTGGGCCATGAAACGGATGTAATGACTGCCGCCGTCGCTCTCGCGGATTTCCTCCACGATGGGTTGCACGATGGCGGAGACAATCGCGCGTACATCATCCTCGCGTTTATCCGCCCTGAGTGCCGCGAGCATTTCCAGCCGCCGCCGGTTCACGCGCTCCATGCGATATTCGTAAACGGCAGCCACCAGCGCGTCCTTCGAACCGAAGTGATAGTGCGCGGCCGACGAGTTGCGCTGCCCGGCCGCGGTGTTGATCTGCCGCAGCGATACGCCGTCGATACCCTGTTCCCCGAACAATTGTTCGCCGGCCAGGATCAGGGCTTCCCGGGTGCGCGCGCTGGCAGATGATGTCGCGGTCATCGCCTAAGCGTAGCAGGATGCTACCGGTCGTGATTTGCAGCGGGGGTCTGTCGTCCGCAGTGCAGCACTAGCCTTTCAATGCCAATTGTCCCGAGCACCAGTGAGTTGGCGGCTGGTAACCGCCGTTCATGGGAGGCTGAACTCGATTGCGGTTACCAGCCCCAACCGGTGGCGTGGCGCGCTCGGCCCCGGGGGTTGGGGTGCGCCGCGCCAGGCCTTTATCAGGCGGGCGCTGCTGCGGCGCCGGGTTGCGGGGTGCGGAACACCGCGACACCCGCCAGCACAAACAACGCCAGGACCAGCAGCATGATCAGGCTGTATTCCAGGGGTTTGACCCAGACTTCCGGGTAAAGGCCCCAGCGCGAGAAGGCTTCGATCGGTAGCCACAGGATATTCGCGGTCGGAATTGCATAGCGAAACGTAGCACCGAGGCCGCGAATCTTCAGCGCCTTCCTGAACAGGTAGACACCCCAGGCGAGGAAGCCGACCGTGATCACCATGGCAGCCACGCTGTCGTACTTGATCAGGCGGGGATCGTTGATCATGATCGCGCACAGGTAGATGAACCAGATCAGAAACACGGTTTCGATGGCCGTGGTGCGCGCGTGCTGGCGCTTGTAACCCGGCGTCATGCGACCGGGCCGCAGTTTGAAGTTCCGGTGGAACCACATGAACATCCGGCAGCGGGTGTCTTTGTTCGCGCCCAGGAAGATCAGCATCGTGATGACGATGAGCGAGGTGGCCTGAATCATCAGCAGGCCCGGCATCAGGATCGGGATGTCCCCGTCCATGACCGGTTCCAGGTTCAGCCAGTGGCCGAAGTAGTGCCAGGTCCACTCGAAGAAACCCACCCAGATCAGGAGGCCCCCGACATAGCCGAGAATCGTGGCCTGGTTCTCAGGGCGCTTCAGGCCGATCCAGACCAGGACCAGGCCCAGCGAACCGATGCTCATGGAAACCACCGTGTCCAGGACCGAAATGCCGCCGGTCATTTCCCACTGCAGCACGACCGTGGTGTGTCCGAGGGCGAGGCCGCAGAACACGGTAAGCACGGACAGGATGCCTGCCAGGGGTTGCCGGTCGACGTTCTTTAAAGCTGTCATTTTTGGTTCAGTTCTATTTCCGGATTAAAATTGCCCGTCCAGCGCGTCGCGCGGGCGCCATTGCGAGACGCGGATTACCGCGTCGACTGAGCATTATCTGACAACATCAGCCAGTTCTATACAACAGGACCACAGGCCAAAATTCACGGATTCACCAGCGAATTCCCGGGTCCCGGTTCACGCAGCGCGAATTGATGCGCCGGCAGGCCGGGTGGTAGATTGAAATGGTGGAGAAACAAAAAGATATAGAGCTTTCCGAGGACGGGGCGCTCGCCAAAGACACGCCACCGGCCGATATCCTGTCGACCCCGTTCACCGAGTGGAACTGGCGCCTGATTCTGTTCTACTTGGGCGTGCCGGGCATCATCGCGGTCTACGCCGCCCTGAACAACTGGGCGGTGCTGCAGGTGGCGGGTTATGCGGGCACCCTGCTGTTTTATGCCGGCCACGCGTTCATTCCCTGGTGGACGACCTGCCTGCTGACCTACCTGTGCATGCGGTTGCTGGCGCGCTGGCGTCCCCGCCAGTTGCTGATCCTGACGCTCGGTACCGTGCTGGCCTGCGTGGTCATCCTGCCGTATTCCATCTGGCTGACCGAGTCCTTTGCCGCCGGCTGGTTGCCGGGCGATGCAACAGGGGAGCTGAGCAGCCTGCACATCTACGAAGAGATCGGGTTCTGGTCCTTCACGCTTCGCGCCAGCGTTATCTGGATCGCCGTGAACCTGGTCTTCGATCGTTTCCTGGGCTTGCCGCGTTACCGGTACGACGTGCCCGCCACGCAGGCTGCGGGTCTGGCCCGAACGAGTGCCGCGGATTCCACCTTTCCAGGAGCGGCAGACATTCATGGGTCGGCCGCCGCCCATGAGCCGCGTTTTCTGCAGCGACTACCGGCGCAGCTGGCGGTGGATGACGTCATTGCACTGAAAGCCGAGCAGCACTACGTGAAGGTCTACACGCACGAAAAGAGTTTCATGACCCTGTACCGTTTCAGCGACGCGGTGGCCGAGATGGACCCGGAGGCGGGCCGGCAGGTGCATCGTTCCTATTGGGTGCGGACAAGTGCGATCCGCCGCCTCAAGCGCGCGGCGAAAAAGTTCGAACTGGAGCTGGTGAACGATCTGACGGTGCCGGTCAGTGGACCCAATAACGGCCTGGTCAGGCGCCTGGCACAGACCCACGACATCCCGGTGCACCCGCCGCTTTGATTCAGCGACCGAGCCCGGTTCCGGCCTAGCGGTCGAATCTCCAGGTTGCCCGCAGCCCAACGACCCGCGGCGGCGGCAGGAAGGCCATGATGGTTTCATCGCGCGGTTCACCGCCGGCGCTGCCGCCGTACATGCCGTTCTTGAAATCCTGGTAGCCCTGGCCCCAGCGCGTGGTGTCATCGTCAAACAGGTTGTCGGCGTAGATCTGCACAGTCCAGTTTTCGCTCTGCAGGCCAATTTGTGCATCGACCACCCAGAAATCGTCGGTATACGCCGTGCGCACGCGGTCGTAGAGCGCGCGCTCGTCCGTGAACACCGCGATGGTATTCACGAACCACTCGACGTCGCCTGTCAATGGCGCAGTGTAGTTGGCCTGAAAAGTCGCGGAGTGTTCCGGCACTCCGGCCACGTCGGCGCCGTCACAGTCACCGGTGGAGCTCTGGCAGATCGCCTGGTCCTTCGCCCGCAGCTCGCCGGCGCTCTGGCCGCGGATTTCGGTGAAATCGAAATCCGTGAACTC
>CP070671.1:1879049-1884216 GCA_020351875.1 Chromatiales bacterium
GACCAGCAGCCCGTAGTGCTTGCCGAACTTCCAGGCGGCCGATGCATCCCATTCCTCGCCCCAGCTGCCACCGCCGGTCTCCGCCTCGAAATCGTGGTAGACGAGTGTGAAGCGGCCCGACAGGAAGTCGGCCGCCGCCGAAATGTAGAAGTCCTCAATGCCGGAACCGCTCACCCCGGTGTAGGTGCCACTGCCGCTCACGCCCGCGAAGCGGTCGGCCCAGCCCTGGAACTTGTGCAACGTGGCCAGCGGGGTGCGGAACGCGCTGCCGGCTTCGCTGTTAGAGCCCAGCACCTCGTAGCCGACCGCAAAATCCACGACCGAGAAACCGACCCCACCCTGCAGCAGGTAGTAATCGGCATCGTAGGACACCGGGTTGTTCTCGTAGTCTTCCTGGTAGGCGTATTCCGCCACGTAGCTGAGCTTCACGTCGTCGCCCATCGTCGTCTTGCCGTCGGCGCGAATACCGGTGGTCCAGTTCGAGAACGCATCCGTGTCCAGGTCGACCAGGTAAGCGTAGCCCGACAGGTTGAACAACTCGTTGAACTTGTAGCTCGCATCCAGCAGGTGCGTATCGCTGTCCAGGTCTTCCGGCGGTGAACCGCTGTCGGGCCCAAAAATCCGGTTCACCTGGAAGACGTAGGAGTAGAAGGCCTTGAACCCGCCTTCGCTCGCGTAGCCCGCAGAGAACGAGTCATAGGTCTGCTCGTTCTGCCGCCAGCCCACGCCGCCGATGAAGCGCTGGGTGCCCCGGTTGATGCGCTGGCGCCCCAGTGTCAGCGCCGTGTTCTCGAAGCCTGTGTAGCGCACCAGGGCCTGGTTCAGGTCGGTGCCCTCCGGATCAGCGACCCCCGGCCGGTTGGTGCGGCCATTGCGGGTGTCGTTATACGACCGATCGGCGAATAACTGTCGCACGTCGTCGAATTCGACCAGCACACCCCAGTCGTCGTTCAGCTGTGGCGCGAAGGTCAGCCGGGATTTCAGCGTGTTCGCGTACGCGTCCTCGCTGAAGCCGTCTTCGTCCACGAACTCGAAACGGTAGCGGAACGACAGCTTGATGGTGCCGTCTTCGATGGCCTTCGCGACCATTCCGGTGATCCCGTTGTCGTCTTCCGCCAGCGCCGGCCCGGCGAGCAGTGCCGCGCCGGCAAGCATGAGAAAGAACCGCTTGAGCATGATCTTGTCTCCCAAAAAGGAGCCGGCGTCGAGCCGGCTCGAATAAACAGATTTCGCGATGAAATAACTCAGTAAATGTCGTTCTGCGTGTTGTAGACGTTGAACTTGCCGGTGGGCGTCACGATGCGCTCACCCTTGATCACTTTCTTGAGCTTGCGCGTGCGGTCGTCCACCACGACGATGGCCGACTCTTCTTCCTTGCCGCTCCACACGGAGAACCACACCTCGCGGCCGTCCTCGCTGTATTCCGGGTGCACCACGCGTTTCGGTCCCGGACCGAGTTCGGCCCATTCCGCAATCGGCAGCACCTCGTAGCAACTGTTGGACTCACCCTCGGCGAGTTCGGCATCCGGCTTCCAATCCGGGCATTCGTCCAGTTTGTCGATGTCGAAGACCGCCACGGACTGGCTGATGGCCTCTTCCGGGTTCAGCGGGCTGTCCACCCAGAGATTTTTCGACTTCGGGTGCGTCTTCACGAACAGCGACCCGCCACCCTGGCCACGAACCACGCTGACGACTTTCCACGCGTGCTCTTCGTTGCGCTTCGGATCGGTGCCGATCATCGTGATCTTGTCGTTACCCAGCGCGCTGGTGACCCAGACCGGACCATAGTCCGGGTGCTTGAGGTTCGCGCCGCGCCCCGGGTGCGGGATCTTGTCCACGTCCACCATGGCCGCGAGCTTGCGCTCCTTCGAGTCCACGACCGCGATCGCGTCGGACTGGTTCGCCGCGGTCAGGAAATAGCGCTTGGTGGAGTCCCAGCCACCGTCGTGCAGGAACCGCGCCGCGTCGATCGTGGTGACGCCGAGATTCTCGATGTCGGAGTAATTCACCAGCAGGATGCGGCCGGTCTCCTTGATGTTGACGATGAACTCCGGGTGCTCGTGCGACGCGACGATGGCTGCCACACGCGGCTCCGGGTGGAACTCCTGGGTATCCACGGTCATGCCACGGGTGGACACGATCTTCAGCGGTTCCAGCGACGCGCCGTCCATGATCACGTACTGCGGCGGCCAGTAGGACCCCGCGATCGCATATTCGTCTTCGTAGCCCTTGTACTTGGAGGTCTCCACCGAGCGGGCTTCCAGGCCCACGCGGATCTCCGCCACCGTCTGCGGCGGGTCCATCCACAGGTCGATCAGGTTGATCTTCGCATCACGGCCAATCGTGTAGATATACCGACCCGAATACGACGTGCGCGAGATGTGCACCGCATACCCGGTGTCGATGATTGTCGCGATTTCCTTGGTATCACCGTCGATCAGGGCCACCTCACCGCTGTCGCGCAAGGTCACCGAGAACACGTTGTTCAGGTTCAGGTCATTCTGCTGCTTCGTGGGCCGCTGGTCTTCCGGCACCAGCACGTTCCAGGTGGCGCGCATTTCCGGCATGCCGAATTCCGGCGGCATCGGCGGCTCGTGCTGCAGGAAGCGCGCCATGATGTCGATGTCTTCGTCCGAGATTTCACCGGAACTGCCCCAGTTGGGCATGCCCGCGGGCGAACCGAAGCTGATCAGCGCGGCCAGGTAGTCGGTACCCTTCGGCTGTGTCACGTCCGGCGTCAATGGCTTGCCGGTCGCGCCCTTGCGCAAGACCCCGTGGCAGCCTGCGCAGCGCTCGAAATAGAGCTGCGTCGCGCGTTCGAATTCGGCTTCGGTCAGGTCCGGCGCACCGGGGGATCGCCGCACCTGCACGTCTTCGCCAATCGGGCTCGGGGCGCCCTGGTAGGCCTGCTGCGCTTCCGGTGTGCCCGTGTGGCGCTCGCCCGCGCCCTTCGCGACCTGCAGACCGGCCTTCTCGCGGTAGGCAGCGACCTCCGCAACGGTGAACTGACCGCCCGGGTTGCCCCAGCTGTTGCGCACGTAGTTCAGGATCGCGACCAGTTCATCGTCATTCAGGTAACTCATCGCCGGCATCACGCCGTCGTAGTCCTGGCCGTTCACCACGATGGGGCCGGTCAGGCCTTCGACCGTTGCCGTCAACAGGACAGTCGGGTCCTCAGCGATGTAGCTGGATTTCGCCAGGGGCGGAAACGCGCCGGCGAGTCCCGTGCCGTCGGGCTGGTGGCAGGCCGCGCAGTGCTGCACGTACAAGGCTTCGCCGCCTGCCGAACCGGCCTGGGCCAGCTTCACTTCGGCCTGGTGCACGAGCAGCGCGTCGTCCTTGGCCTCGGCGAATGCCGGCAAAGCGCAGGCGCACAAGGCGATGCCCGCAAGATGGAGCGCAAAACGGGAAACGAACGACATGGTAATACCCTCGGTTGGCGATGCGTCAGACACCCTCTCTGACGACATGCATCATCAGGAAATTGACAGGACTCGCAATGAGGGAAACTGCTTACCCGGCCGACGGGTCTCAGAAACGCACGGTTAGCGTGGCGCCGTATTGCCGCCCGCGCGGCAGCGTCACGCCGAAACCCCGCGGGCTCGCGCTCGGGGACTCATCACCCGCCTGCGGAAATGACGGCAGGAACCCGCTCTGCAGGTCGAAATAGCGCTGGATGTCCACCGGCGTGTCATCATCCAGAAGATTTTTGGCCCAGAGACTCAGTTCCCAGCCCGGCGCATCGAGCCCGAGGCGCAAACCCACCAGGTCCCGGCCGCCCGTCTCGATCAGGTTGTGTTCCTGCGCGTAGCGTGACGACTCGTAACTCCAGTCGGCAATCAGGAACGCGGTGCCAAGGCGAGACAGCGGGCGCCGGTAATCCAGCACGGCCGACGCGGTGTTCACTGGCACCCGCGGCAGGCGGTTGCCCGACACGTCACCCAGCACATTGGTCTGCGCCACACTGCCATCGCTGCCGCGCAGATCCGCTTCGTCCACGCTGACGTAGTCTTCGAAGGTTGCGTCCACCCAGCTGTAGGTGAAATCCAGCCGCAGCGCGTCGGTCAGCAGCAGGCCGAACTCCGCTTCCACGCCGTAGATCTTCGTCTCGTTCGCGTTCGTGAGCAGCGATGCAGTGCGGCCGTCGGACAACTCCGCCAGGGTGGTGAGCTGCTGATCCTCCACGTCCATCCGGTAGGCTGCGAGCAGGTAACTGGCCCGCCCGCCGGTCGTGGCGCCCTTCAGGCCCAGTTCATAGCTCCACACGGTCTCTTCGTCCACGAAGCGGAACCGCTCGTCCGGCACCTCGGCATTGAAATCTGCCGGCTTCGTGCCCTTCGCGATGTTCGCGTATACGTGCATCTCATCGCGCACGGCGTAGTCGACGGTCACGCGCGGGTTCCAGCTGCGCGACGTGTCCGAAAACGGCGGCTCCACGGGCGTGCCGGTGCCGTCGTTCGCGCGATTCCGCACCTTCACCTGGTCCCGGGACCAGCGCAGTTCCGCGCCCACCCGCCAGCGGTCGCCGAAGTCACGCTCGATCGCACCGAACACCGCGAAATTGTCCACCTGGTCGCGGGTCAGCGGGCTCGGGCTGTAATCCACGACCAGGTCGCCGGCCAGGTCGACATAGACACGCTGATCTGCTGTCTCTTCAAATTTTCCGTCGTAGGCGTAGAGCCCGGTCGACCACCGCCAGTCGCCGTCAGGCGATGAACTGATGCGCAGCTCCTGCGAAAAATCCGTCTGCTCCAGCTCGTCACGCTTGGTAAACAATCCCGGCACGATGAAGAACAGTGGGTCGTAACCCGCAAAGGACAGGTCGAAACCCCGCGATATGTCGTCGTCGACATAGCCCGTCAGGCTCGTGAGCTGCAGGCCGGCCGGCAGCGACCAGTCCACACGCAGGGTGGCAAGCCAGCGGTCGAGTTCGGACCCCGCGCCGGATCCACCCGCCGCGTCCAGCCAATCAGTCGCCAGGGTGACCCGGCCCGGGGTCGCGGCGGTGCCCACGTAGTACTCCCGGGCCCGCGGTGCTTCGGGCGTGCGCTCACAGCAGTTGTTCTGCGTGCGCGGCTGCAGCGTCACCGGGAAATGCCCGTCGTCCGTGGACTGCCAGCCCAGCTTGCCGGTAATTGTGAGCGTGGGACTGGCAGCCCAGACGAGC
>CP070671.1:1884316-1896056 GCA_020351875.1 Chromatiales bacterium
GAGTACCTCCACCCGTTCCACGTCGAACAGGCTGTAGTTGTTCACGCCCTGCCGGGCGATGTACACGTCATCCAGGTAGAAACCCATGGCCGTATCCACCGTAACGATGGATTCAGTGGTGCCCACGCCCCGCAGGAACACCGTGGTTGCCGTGCCCTGGCCGATGTTGTTGTTGCCCACCAGGTTGGGCACATTGGTCACGACGTCCACCACGTTGAAGGTCTGCCGACGCGACATCTCGTTCTCGTCGAAGGCGCTGACCGCAATGGGCGTTTGCTGAAGCACCGACTCCACGCGCTCTGACGTCACCACGATTTCCTCCAGGGCCTCCACCGCCAGCACTGACGCCGGCGTCGCCAGCATCGATGCCCCGGCCACCAAGCTAAAAAGTCCCTTCCCCAATTTCGACATTTCCCTCACCCCGCAGTTGTCACGAGACCCGACTACCTTCCGGCACGGCTACTGCCGCACCGGCCGCCCCAACTAACTATAGGTTTCCAGCAACTCCGCCGTGTGCGTGGTGGTCCAGCTCGGGTTATAGAAATAGCCCTTGATGATCTCCACCGGCTGCAACGGCAGCAGTTCCTCGTTGTCGGACTCGCCGAAGCTGAAGTCCGCATCCCCTGAATATACGTTGATCGCCCGCGGGTTCTGCACGCGGTTGCGAATGAGCTGCTTCACCGCCGGCACCGTCGGCCCCATTTCCGGAAAGTAACGCACAGAATACAGCCAGCCAAACTTCGGCGCCGCACTGTCTTCCTCGCGCTTTTTCAGCGTCATGGACACATCCACCAGCCGATAACCCTCGCGCGCCACCACGCCGCGCACCCGCGAGCCGACGTCCAGCGGTTTCAGGATCGGGTGGATAGGTGGCACACGGGTCAGATGGATGCTGGCAATCTTCTTCGGCCAGCCGAAGAACTGGCCGAAAGCCATGGACCAGTCACGGGATACCCAGATCGCGGTGATATACGAGCCCGGCTCACCTTTATAAGAGCAGCGCACCGCGACCACACCTTCCGTGTAGTGCGTGCGCTCCGGGTTCGTATACACGATGTCGGGATTGTCGCCCGGGATGCTGAACAGTTCGTTCACGATCACGAAGGCGCGCCCGGTGGGCTCGGGCTTCAGCGGCGCCGGCAGGAAGCGCGCCACCTGGTCTACGTCGGCCCGGTAGTCCACGAAAATGAACTGCCCGCCGTAGTGATGTGGCGTGGGCGTGACCAGCGAGGCCTTGCCCTCCGGGGTCAGCGGAATGCTGTAGCCCTTCAGGTTCAGTTCCCGATCGCCGTGCCCGGCTGCGCGGGCCGAACCCAGGGCGGCGGCACCGGTGGCCGCCATCGTGCCCTTGAGGAAAGCTCGCCGCCCGGGTTTGTCGCTGTTGTGGTCGTCTGCTGCCATGACCTTGCCCTCTATAGATTGCGCCGCCCGAGCTCGCCGGCCAGGTACTCCGCCTGTCGCAAGGCCAGCGCGACGATGGTCAGCGTCGGATTCTCGCTGCTGCTGGTCGTGAACTGGCTGCCATCCGACACGAACAGGTTATCTATATCATGAGTTTGCCCGAAGCGGTTCACCACGCCATCGCCCGATTTCGCGCTCATCCGACAGGTGCCCAGATTGTGCGCCGAACTGAGCGGCAGGGGGTCGCGAACGTCCACCGCGCCCACCGCCTCGTACAAACGGCGCACCTGGCGGAAGAAATGCTCGCGCATCGCGACGTCATTGGTATGTTCGTCCACATGGACCACCGGGATCGGCAGACCGTGCTGGTCTTTTGCCGACGAGTGCAGTGATACCCGATTGTCCTCGCGCGGCAGGTCTTCGCCATTCAACAGCACTCCGGCCATGTGGTCGTAGCGTTCCATCAGCGCGGCGAAGTCCGGGCCCCAGCCGCCCGGATCGATCAGCGCACTGAGAAAGGCCGGTCCCGCCGCCGCCGCTTCCATCAGGTAACCGCCGGCAAAACCGCGCGCCGGATCGTGCCCGCTCTCGTCGAAAACGGTGCCCGGTACGGTGATGCCACGGTGCATGTGCACCGGGCGTTCGAACACGGCAAAGGCCAGCGCGGCCACATGGTGCATGTAATTGCGCCCCACCTGGCCCGAACTGTTGGCGAGGCCGTCGGGCCAGGCAGCCGTGGCCGAATTCAGCAACACGCGCGGCGTCTCAATGGCGTTGCCGGCCACGCAGACCACGCGGGCGCGCTGGCGCTGGCGCCGCCCCTCGCTATCGCTATAAATCACGCCGTCGACACGGCCCTTCTCGTTCACGGTGATCGTCAGCGCCATCGCGCCGGGTCGCAGGTCGAGCCGGCCGGTGCGCTCGGCGCGCGGCACCTCGCTGTTCGCCGCGGTCCACTTCGCGTCGATGCGGCAGCCCTGGTTGCAGAAACCGAGCTGCAGGCAAGCCGGGCGCCCGTCGCGCGGTTCACTGTTGATGGCCTGGCGGTCATTTGCCACCTGGCGATAACCGATACGCCGCGCGCCGGCAGCCAGCACCCTGAAGTTGTTGTTCGGCGGATGGGCCGGGATGCCGTGGGTGCCCGTCACGCCCAGGCGTTTCTCCGCTGCCGAGTAATAAGGGTCGAGTTCCTCCGCCGACAGCGGCCAGTCGGCGAGATTCGCGTCGTCGATCGCGCCGTACTCGGTGCGCGCACGAAACTCGCGCGGCTGAATGCGATAGCTCAGCCCGTTCCAGTGCAGCGTGGAGCCGCCCACCGCCTTCACCATCCACGCGGGAGTGTCGGGCGACAGCCGCGCCGTGGCCCAGGTACCGGTGGCCTGGCGCGGGTCGCGCCAGCTCAGCTGCTGAAACGCGAAGGCCTCGTCGTTGCGAAACTCGCTGCTCGGGATGCGCGGTCCCGCCTCCAGCAGCACGACGCGCACCCCGCGCGCGCACAGTTCACCGGCCAGCGTACCGCCGCCGGCGCCGGAACCGACGATGACCACGGCGCCCGTGTCGTCCAGCTCAATCGCCATGTTCTGGCTCGGGCAACCAGTCGATGTCGTCGAAACCGCGCGCGAGGTAGCCCCCTTTCTCAAAGGATGGCCCCTGATACCCCACCAGCGCCCAGACTTCCGGCAGGCTGTAGAAGATCAGCCCGCCGAGCCCTCGCACTACCTGGAAAAACGGCGTATCGACGCTGGCCTCGAGCACCGCGCGGCGGGCGCCGGGCGACCGGTCGAGCCACGGCCCGTCCCCAGCTGCATCGAGAGCGGCCCACCCGGCCACGATGAGCCCGCGCAGGCCCGGGTCGGCGTCGGCCGCGCCGGCCAGGATCTGCCCGCCCTGCCCGTAAACTGCAGCATCGAGCGCGGGATGGGGAAAGAGCTGCTGCAACAGCGCGGCGAGGAAGACGTCGAGGTCCGTCGGCGCCGCGTGATTGTCGGCGAAAGCGTGCAAAGCCGGCAGCGCCGGCAACGTCAGCCCTGTGGCGGCCAGCCAGCGCAAGAAAGCCCGGCGGCGCGCGCGGCGGGTCATGAACCGAAGGCGCGCAACACGTCCTTGCCGTCCCAGCCCTCGTGGGCGTCGCGCAGGCCCGTGAGGGCCCCGCGCACGAAATCGGTGAATTCCACCACTTCCAGGTAGCAGCCGAGCGTGTTTCGCGTGTCGAGATAGGCCAGCCGCGTGTTCTCGCCGAACCCGGCCGTGAACACCGCCGGCGCGCCCTTCGCGGCCCAGCGCTCGATGTCCCCCGGATAGTCTTCGCTCAGCACAGCCATGTGATGCAGGCCGTAGCCTTTTTGCATGCGCCAGTCGTTGTAGATGGACGGGCGCTCGTCATGCTGCAGGATGAGCTCCACGCAAAGCCCCGCCGAAAAGCCCAGCGCTATGCTGATATCGACGGCCGCGGGCTCACCCTTGTACATGGGCTCGTTGAACTGGAAGTGCGGAAAGGCCATGAACGGTCCCGCTCCGGTGAGACTGGCCCACTGCTCGGCCGCGGTCTGGAGGTCTTCAACCAGGTAAGCGACCTGGTACACGCTGCCGGGAGGTTGGGTAAGCATGATGGCGGTTGCTGTCCTGTGGGGAACCTGTCGCGGCCGTGTAGCCAACCCAAGGATTACCGCAGGCACCTCACCAAGTCAAAAAGCCAACCCGGGCGGGGCCTGTTCTCAGGTCGCCGGACATGACACTTTATGACTCGCTGATCGCGACAGAATTTCCTATCCTGTCGAAATCCCGGACATCGCCCGCGACGGTGGGCCCGGGGCGACCGCATCGCCCAAACGCTGCGCGGTCCGGGCAGGCAGAACGACACAACAGGGGAGTAAGCCCATGCAAGCCGCAGAGCAGACGCCGGTGCTGGCACCGGACACGCTGAAGGACATCTTCCGGGTCATGGTTCGGATCGCCGAAGTTGATGCGGCAGTGCAGCGAGGCCTCAGCGCCGGCGAGGTCCAGTTCCAGTACTACCCGTCGGGTGGGCAGGAGGCCATCGCCGCCGCGTTGTCGGCGGTGATCCGCCCCGATGACTACATGGTCACGACCTATCGCGGCATTCACGACATCGTGGCGAAGGGCACGCCGCTGAAAGAGGTGATGGCCGAACTCTATGGCAAGGCCGCGGGCACCTCGAAAGGTAAGGGTGGACCAATGCACCTGTCGGACCCGGCTTCGGGATTGATGGTCACAACGGGCATCGTGGGCGCAGGCATGCCGATCGCCAACGGGCTCGGACTCGCGGCACAGATGCAGAAACAGGACCGGGTCACCGTGGTCAGCTTCGGCGACGGCGCGACCAGCATCGGCGCCTTCCACGAGGCGCTGAACCTGGCCGCCGTCTGGCAGCTGCCCGTGGTCTTCCTGTGCCAGAACAACCAGTACGCCGAGTACACGTCGCTGGCCGAGTACACCCGCAGTGAATCATTTGCCGCCAGGGCCGCCGGCTACGGCATGCCCGGGGAGCGGGTGGACGGCTGCGACGCGGCCGCCCTTCACGACGTGCTGAGCCGGGCCTTTGCAAGGGCGCGATCGGGCCAGGGGCCGACCCTCGTCGAAGCGGTGTGCCACCGCCTGCAGGGGCATGCCTTCGGCAGCGAACAGGAGCACATGGACCAGGCCGCACTGGAAGCGGCGAAGGCGAACGCCCCGGTCATCCGGTTGCGCGATCGGCTGCTTGCCGACGGCCTGGCAACAGAGGCCGAGCTCGACGAGATCGCCCAGGCGGAACGGGCGGCAGTGGACAAGGCCCAGGACTTTGCGCGCGAAGCGCCGGCGCCCGACGCGGAGGAGCTCTACAGCGATATCTTTGCCGACCCGGCGGCCATCCCTGACGGCAGCTGCGGTGAACTCAAGGTGGCGGAGGTACCCGCGCCCGCCGGCGACACCAAGCGCATGACCATGTGCGAGGCGATCAACCACACGCTGGACCTCGCGCTGACCAACGATCCGCGCGTGTTCCTGCTGGGCGAAGACCTGCACGATCCGGCCGGCGGTGTCGTGAAGCAGACCTACGGACTGTCCACCAAGCACGGGCTGGACCGCGTGCGACCGACGCCGATTGCCGAGCAAGCCATCGTCGGCGCGTCGATCGGCGCGGCGATGGCCGGTATGCGTCCGGTGCCGGAAATCATGATCAACGATTTCCTCGCGGTTTGCCTCGACCAGGTCACCAACCATGCGGCCAAGCTGCGCTATATGTCGGGCGGGCGCACCAACGTGCCCATCGTCATTCGCACGCTGACGGCTGGCAACGTGGGCAGCTTCGGTGCACAGCATTCACAGTCGCTGGAGGCGTGGCTCACGCACACGCCAGGCATGAAAGTGGCGTTCCCCAGCACGCCGGCCGACGCGAAGGGCCTGCTGCTGGCGGCCAACGACGACGAGGACCCGGTGGTCTGTTTCGAGTCGATGCGCCTTTACTTCACACCGGGCGAGGTGCCGCTGGAGGAGTACCGCATTCCGCTGGGCAAGGCGGACATCAAGCGGGAAGGCAAGGACCTCAGCATCATCAGCTACGGCTGGGCCGTGGGCG
This sequence comes from Chromatiales bacterium, assembly GCA_020351875.1. GTDB lineage: Bacteria > Pseudomonadota > Gammaproteobacteria > Steroidobacterales > J054. Next base: position 1,890,294 of record CP070671.1, read on the forward strand.
AGGCACTCGCTGCGGCCGAGCAGCTAGCGGGCGACGGCATCGATGCCGAAGTGCTGGACCTGCGCAGCCTGGTGCCCCTGGACCGGCAGGCGATACTCGAGTCGGTGGGCAAGACCGGGCGCGCGCTCGTCACGCACGCTGCCGTGGAATTTGGCGGCTTTGGCGCCGAAATCGCGGCAATGCTGCAGGAGGCGCTGCACGGCAAGCTGAAGGCACCGGTTGGCCGGGTGGGCGGGCGCTATACCCCCATTGCCTTCTCGCAGGGACTGGAGGCACTGCACTTCCCGAACGCGGCGCGCATTGCCGACGCGGCGAAAGCGCTCGCCAGGTAGGGGCACCAGCCGTGGCAACCACTACCTTGCGCATTCCCAAGGCCGCCGTGTCAATGCAGGAAGGCACGCTAAGCGAATGGCTGGTGCCGGACGGGACCCGCGTCGAAGAGGGTCAGCCCATCTACAGCCTGGAAATCGAGAAATCGATCATGGACGTGGAGGCTCCCGTGGCCGGCATCCTGAAGCACGGTGCGCAGGCGGGCTCGGCGTTGCCGCCGGGCCACGAGATCGGCGAAATCATCAGCGACTGAAACGTCGCGCAGGCCGGACAGCGTCAGCCAGTCAGGCCGGGCATGAAGTGCACCCAGAAGTGGCCTGCGCCGGTACGCGTGGGTATCGCCACGTTCTGGTAGCGGTCCGAATCCCAGAACGCGTGACCGGCAGCGTGATCCGGCCACCGCGAGATCGCAAATATGTTGTGAGTCCACTCGCCGTGCAGCCGCTCCGCGTTGCCTTCGATCTCGAAACAGATGTAGTAGGCACCCTGCTCGGCGATCATCGGCAGGATGATGTCGCGGTACTGGTCCATTCGCGGCTGATCTGTGGCGGTGCCCTGGATGATCATGTACGCGCGCGGGCCGCGATCCGTCGGCGGCGTTACCGACGCGGTGGTCGGGATCTCCGGCATGTCGGGCAGCCCGACGAAGGGCAACCCGTTGACCAGGATCGCGCTCGTCTCCGGCGCCGCGGCGAGCGGTGCAAACCGTTCCTGCTGGGCGTCCGCCTGCCAGAATGCCCGGGCGTTGTCGTCATCATCGAACTGCGCCAGCAGGATGGAACTGTCCGGCGTGCCGGCTTCCAGGCACTCCACGTCGGCGGCCGCGGTTGCCGCCAGGACCTGGCCGCCGTGCTTTACAGCGAGTTCAGCGGCGGTTGCGAGGTAGTCCGCGGCACCGACAGCCGCCGGGATCTGCGCGGCCAGGAAGACCGGGAAACCCTGCCGTGTCATCGTTCACGGACTACGCGGGCGAGCTCGGCATTGAACTTGTCCGGCTCTTCCCAGAACGGCGAGTGGCTGCTCTGTTCGAAGGTGACAAGCTCGGATCCGGGGATCTGTTCGTTCAGCCACTGCCCGAGCGGCGTTGGCAGGATGCGGTTGTTCGGATAGCCGTAGAAAAGACTCGTGGGCACCGGGATGTTCGGCAGGTCCGCGCGCACGTCCAGTTCAGCCATGCGGTCGATCACGTCGGCCGCTACATCGGTGGGCGTCAGGTAGGTATTGGCGATCATGGCCTCGAGTTCTGCACCCTGTGGCGGCTCCAGGAAGGCAGCCTGGAAAAAATCGTTATAAATCGACCGGTCGGCCCGCAGCATCGAGCCATAACCCTTCGCGGCCTCCTCCGGAAAATCGCCGAAGGTAGGGTGCTCCCAGCCCGGCGCGGACGGCAGGCGCGGCGTCATTTCCATCAGCACCAGGGCGCCGATGCGGTCGGCACCATAGGACTTCAGGTACTGCAGGCTCGTAAAACCGCCGAGTGACAGGCCGCCCAGTACTACGTTGTCGAGGTCGAGCTGCAGGATCAGTTCATGCAGGTCTTCGGCAAAACGCTCGATGGTGTAGCCCTGATTGGGTTTGCCCGATAGCCCAACGCCGCGGTTGTCCACCGCGATCACGCGGCAGGACTTTGCGAGTTCGGGAACGTTCTTCTGCCAGAAAAAATCCGCGCCGAACATCAGCGCGTGCAGCAGGATCAGCGGGCGCCCCTGGCCCTGGTCACTGTAATACAGGGGCACGCCGTCGCTGAGTGTGAAATAGGCCATGTCGCCTCCGGGAAGGTCGCCGGCCGGGCCGTAACGGGCCCGGCCGGCGGGTTCAGCCGTTTACTCCGTGCGGTAACGGACCTGCACGCCCCAGGTGCGCGGCGCACCCAGGAAGTACTGCGGGACTACCGGGTCGACACCTGGTGTCGGCACGCCGGATTCCAGCGCGTTGGTGAAGTAGTCCTCGTCCGTCAGGTTGTCGCCATAGATCGAGAAGCGCCACTTGCCGTCGTCGGTCACGTAGCTGAGTTTCGCGTTCAGCAGCTCGTAGGAGTCCTCGGATACGTTCGAGCGGTTGAACTGTGTAAAGAACTGCTCGTCCGTGAACTGCAGGTTCGCCCAGAACTCCAGGGAAGCCTGATTCGGCAACGGCAGGGTGTACAGGCCGCTGACATAGCCCGAGTATTCCGGTGAGCGGGGCAGGTCATTGCCGTCCAGGTCAACTTCGCCGGTGCCCGTCGGCAGGCCGGGGTCTTCCGTCAGGAACTCATCGTACTCCGTGTCGAGCAACGAGAGTCCGAGATCGAACTGCAGATTGTCCGTGATCAGGGCCGTGGCCTCGATTTCCGCACCATAGATCGTTGCCTCGGCGGCGTTCTCGATGACTGCGGACAGGTTGACCACTTTGCCCACCTGCAGGTCATCGTAGTCGTAGTAGAAAGCCGAGGCATTCAGCAGCAGGCGGCCGTCGAAATAGGTGCCCTTCGAGCCGATTTCATAGCTCCAGACTTCTTCATCATCGTAGCTGGACTGCACCGCAATCAGGTTGAAGCCGCCACTCTTGAAGCCCTTCGTCACACTGGCGTAGAACATCACGTCTTCGTTCAGGAAGAAGTCGATGCCTACCTTCGGCGTAATACTGTCCCAGTCGTCGTCTTCATCAACCGGCAAGGTCAGCGGTATAAAGGAGAGTTCAGAGGTGTAGTCCACCTCTTTCTCTTCGTAGCTGTAACGCGCGCCGGCGGTCAGGCTCCACCGGTCGGCAAACTGCCAGTTCACCTGGCCGAAACCGGCATAAGCCGTGGTCTCGGCATCACCCACGTAGTAGACACCACCGCCGAACTCGGCCAGCGGAATCGCCGTGTCGGTGTCCGAGTCCTCGTACAGGAAGTAGGCGCCCAGTATCCAGGTCCAGGCCCCGTCACCCTCGGACAGCAGTTGCAGCTCCTGGGTATACAGGTCCGAATCATCGTCCTGGTAGTAATTCACCAGGAACTCTTCGATGCCGTCGCCGTCGTTCAGCCACGTGAATTGGAAATTCCGGTAGGCGCTGATGGACTTCAGCGTCAGGTCGTTGCCCAGGTCCCAGGCGGCGGTCAGGCTGGCGCCAGTCTGGTCCCAACTGCCCACACTGTCCGCAGATCTGCCATTGAGCAGGTCAGTCTCGTAGCCCTGGCTCACGTCGCGTTCCTGGCTGGCCAGCGGATTGGAATACGGGCTGCCGGGTTGTCCGGAAAAGACCAGTGGATCGTCGGTGTACTTGTAGGGAATCGGATTGCTGTCGTCGTCGTAGTAGTCGACCCGGAAATCCAGTGACAGACGGCCGATTTCGGAACTCAGGCTACCGCGCACCGCGAACAGGTCACGGCTGTCGAGCTCGTCCAGGCCGCGGCCCACGCCCGGAAACTTGTTGTCGGTAAAGCCGTCCCGGTCGAAGACCAGCGTGGCGATGCGCCCGTTCAGCACGCCGTCGACGATGGGCCCGCCCACGGCGCCCTCGAATCGCAGCTTGTCGTAGTCACCGGCGTCGAACTGGAAGTCCATGTCGAATTCGTCCGTAGGCTTCTGCGTAATGAAGTTGATGGCACCCCCTGTCGCGTTGCGGCCGTACAGGGTACCCTGCGGGCCGCGCAGGACCTCAACACGTTCCATGTCGAACAGGTCGAAGATTGCGATGGAAGAGCGAGAGATATAGGTCCCGTCCATGTTCAATGCAACACCAGGATCACCCGCAACCGTGAAGTTCTCCGTGCCGATGCCGCGGATCACGACCTTGCCGATTACGTCACGCTGGATCTGCAACCCGGGGGTAAACCCGGCCAGTTGTTCCGAGGTCTGGATGCCCTTCAGGCGCAGCTGGTCGCCGGTCAAGGCGGTGATGGAAATCGGCGTCTCCTGCAGGGAGGCCTCAATGCGCTGCGCCGTGACCAGGATGTCTTCGATGGTGCGGGCGACTGCGCTCGACCAAGGCAGCAGCGATGCCGCGATCACGAAAAACAATACCGGCGTTCCGGGCGTGTTTGACAAGTGTCTGTTCATCAGTGTTCCCCCGACAGAGACCCGAGATCATGGGCCGTGGCCTAGTGTGGCAATATGTGAACGCGAGGTACACAGCCAGACGGCCGCGACCAGCCTTCGTGCCGACATTTTGTACCCCTTTTTGTTGCGGGGTTGCAACGTCCGGCCGTACGATAGGCAACTCGGCGCCAGGCAGTCCTTGGATGATCGAACCGAAACAAATAGCGCTGCAGTTCCTGCAGGCTTTCTGGGACGGAAAACCTGAAGACGGGCTCGCGCTCTGCGCGCCCGACGCGCGCTGGACCTTCCAGAAATCCCTTCGGGAACCGCGATTCGCGGATATCGCCAACGCGATCGATTTCCTGATGACGAAGCTGGTGGGCGAATTCGACCCGGACTCGGGCTACGAGGTGGATGTCCACCACGTGGTTGGAGACGGCGATGAAGTCGCGGTGGAGTACTCAGCGCGCGGCGAGACCCGCCGTGGCGACCTGTACGAGAACGACTACGTGGTTCGCTTCACGCTGCGCGACGGGAAGATCGTTTCCGTGCGGCCGTATTTCGACACCCACTATGTGCACCGGGTGCTCGCACGGCTCGACGACGGGGGTTAATTGCGCCTTCGTCTAAGACAATGGTAGCCCTAACTGTCGCGATAACCCTGCTCACGATTCGATTCCAACTCATCAACCATAAAAAAAGGCCCCTGATGGGACCATTTTTTATGGTGGCCAGGGGCGGACTGGAACCCCCTACCCGAATGCACTGTAACCCATTGATTCTTTGTGGCCTCAGCGTGCCTCTGAGCGTCAACATAGCAGCTTTGTGGAACAGTTGTGTATCACCTCAGCCGATGCCTGCTTCCGGCCAGAAGTCGCCACCCGATCATGAATTGTGACTGTCTGCTTTTCGGCGAGTTGGTACGCCATCGGCTTGGGAAGCTGAGGCTCTCGCGTGGAACCAGGCTCGCAGTCTGAACGAGAGCCTCGCCTGCGAACCCTTATGAACTACATCCTCTTATCCCTTATCCGGAAGCAACATCTCTCCTGGTTTTGGCTCACGATGCGAAGGAATCTGCCGCAACACAAGTTCAATGCCGGCGTAGTTCCACGGTCATACATGCCGTTATTGGCCATCTGGTATCACTGGTGAGAGCTTGCTTCGCTGTCTTGCGGTGGCGAGTCGTTCTGGACGCGCCCTACTTCTCACGCCGGATCTCAAAGTGCCGTACAGTATGACGATCAAGATCACGCTTTCGACTGCACCGGCTGCGAGAGCCCCGACAGGAGCGGCAACGGAATCCGAATAGATCGGGTCCGATGCCTCGTCCGGGCAGTCCACCTGGAAACTGGCACTGCAGTTGGCACGGTCGCCGGCGGTTGTCGAATCATCATTACCGGTAGCGTGAGTAGCCCAGCCAACGGCAGGTAGC
>CP070671.1:1896156-1949375 GCA_020351875.1 Chromatiales bacterium
CACCTTCACGGTCAGCGGGGAACCCTGCCGCGTGTACCGATAGCTGTCCTGCTGACCGCCCGGCAGGGCCGGCAGCGCGATGGCGATGTAATCGTTCTTGTTATCGGGCCCGGTCCAGGTGACCGTCAGCACGCTGCCCGATGGCGCACTGGCCGGCGCATCGAGGGTGGCAGGTCCGGTTCGCAGCTCCTCCGCCGGTTCGTCCGCAACGGGGCTGTCCTCAGACGCTACGACCAGGGAATCGTTGCCGTCGGACACAACGGTACCGGCAGCTGACCCCGGGATCTCCATTGCGGGGTTGGCGCTTTGCCCGACCTGCGCGGCCGAGTCGGTCGCCGCGAACCCGAGCAGCCAACAGGACCACGCGGCAAGCGACGCTGCGGCCTTGAGCGGGTTCTGGCGCCGCACGATCATCGGCGTGTGTCGCGGAGTTCGCACATGGGCTGGAATACGCGGCAGTGTAGGCGAGTCAGGTGAAATTGCCTATGCTGGCGGCCGAGGAGGGGAGCATGGCCGAAGAAGACACAGAAGAACGCAAACGCATCCGGGACGTAATCAAGGAAGACGCCCTGGAGACCCGCGAGGAGTTGAGCGGCAAGCTGCGGGCCAGCTGGAGCCGGCCGGTTTACCTGCTGTTTGTGATCGGGGGCGCCATCCTCGGGCTGGCGATCAACAATGTGGCCAGGCGCATCGTCGACTCGATGCTGGACGAGCCCCAGGTCGTGCAACTGGATACGGACCTGCAGGCGGCGAGTGAGGAACTGCAGGAGTCTGCCGACGAGATCAAGTCGCTGGTCGCGGACATCGAGGCCAAGGCGGCGGCTGACCCGGCACTGAAAGAAGAGTTCGCGGTGCTGCAGGGACGCTTGATTGGCCTGACGGCGCTGGTGGCGAAGACCTCAGAGCAAACGGAGAAGGTGGCGTCGATTTCGGAGGCACTGCGCGAAGACTGGCAGCGCAACCGGCGGGCAGCCGACCGCAAGATCGATTCCGTGCCCGACCTGGTCCTCGGCAGCGGCGATGCGGTGCGGGTGTGCAACGGCATTGCGTCGGTAGGTGTGACCGCCACGGACACTAACGAAGGCTCGGTGCAGCTCAAGGTCAAGGACTGGACCTACCAGGTCAAGCCCGCCCAGCGCGTGCCGCTCGAGGGCGGCGCGGCGGTGGACTTCATCGGGCTCGACGGCGGCAACGCCAAGCTGCAGATCAGTTGCCCGTGACGGCGTTCACGCCGCGCTGCCTGGCGACTATCCGCACCTGGCCTGCAGGCGCGAGTTGAACGCGGTGACTATTCGGCCGGCGCGGGGGTAATAGACGGTGCTGGCGGGCGGGCCTCCACGCCCACGATCAGGATGTCGAAGGTGATGTCTTTCCCGGCCAGCGGGTGATTGAAATCGAGCACCGCCACTTCTTCCTTGATTTCCGATACCCGGATCGGCCCCGGGAAACCCTGCGCCTGCAACATCGCACCTTGCACGCGAGCGCCTTCCGGCAGCTGGTCCAGCGGAATCTCCTGGAACGCGTCCTGCCTGACCTCGCCGTATGCATTGGCCGCCGTGAGGCTCACGGATTTTTCCTGGCCCGCGCTCATGCCCTCCAGTTCCGCTTCCAGGGCCGGCAGGATCTGGCCGCCGCCCTGGATATAGACCATCGGTTCCTGGCCTGAATTGCTTTCCACGACGTCGCCCTCGGACGTGAGGGTGTAGGTGAACGAGACCTGCTTGCCTTCTGCGATCATTTCGGGTGTCTCCTGGGCCATGCCCTGGGGTGCCACCAGTGTCGCGAAGACAAACAATGACACGTAGTTAAATTTGCGTAATGGACGGAACATTCGTCTGCCCCCCATAAAGAAATGTGGATTGCGTGGATGAAATCGCGGGGGCTACTTCCTGTCGCCGCCATCGCGATATGCCCTGAGAACCAAGTGCCGGCCGTTCGGGGGCCAGGACACTTCAACCTGATTACGGCGCTCGAATCAGTGTGCGATGCAGGGACGGAGGCGAGTACGGAAAGAGATTGTGCGCGAAGGCTAGCATCTGAAAACCGCTGCAGGCAAATCCCGATGCGCTGGCCACCCGCGTCTTGTGGCACCTTGCGGTCTGCGCCATCAGGCGAGCCATGTAGGGTGGACACTTGCTCATACCCGCGGTTGGAAATCTGCAGGCAAAGGGCTTGAATATCCGGAAATGAGCCCCATATCCGCGTTGTCAGTCAGCACTTCGCGGATACTGTACTTCCCCTCACTATCGCCGGTTGTTCTGCAAGACAGTTCCGCCTGCTGAGGGAGGAAAGGAGGGCACCATGCGTCGATCCTTGTTGGTCCTGAGCCTGCTGGCCGCGTCGCCGGTTCAGGCGCAACTCGATTTCGTCAATGACCGGCCCGGGTTCTATGCTGGCGGTGGCGTAGCATTCACGAATGTCTATGCGACCAGCTGGACCAGCGCGACCAGCAGTTCCGAGAGCGGCGACAGCGACTACGGTTTCATGGTGAATGCTGGCTATCGCTTTAACCCGTATATCGCCCTGGAAGTGGGTTATCTCGACGGCGGCACGCCGGAATTCAACGACAGCGGCTTCGACGGGCGAGTCGATACCGAGGTGGACCTGACCGCGTGGCAGGCAGCCGGTATCGCCACGTGGCCCGTGGCCGAGCGCTGGGAGCTGTGCTTAAAGCTGGGGCTGTCGGCCTGGGATGCAGACGGTGACCAGTTGCTGACACCCGTCGGCGGACCGTCGGTGCTTCGCCGCGAAGATCGCAACGGCCCCAGCTTCCTGGTTGGCCTCGGCCTGGGCGTGACGCTCCTCGAACACCTGCACCTGCGTCTTGAGTACCAGTCGTTCGAAATCGATGACGAGATGCTGGCCCTCGATGCCATTAACACCGGCAACGACGACGCCAGCTTCGACAGCGTAATTCTCCAGTTCCACTACCGCTTTGCCGGGCCGAAGAAGAGCGAGCCCCTGGAGCGGCCTGTCGACTGAGTGTATTGAAACCTGGATGCCTGGCGTTCGCATCTTCAAGTCCGTGGCGTGGGGAGGAGCCGATGTCTGCAGAAGCCAACAAGCAATTGATCCACACCGTGATTGATGTGATTTTCAATCAGCAGGACCTCGACCGGCTCGAGGAGTTCTTCACCGAAGATTTCCACAACCACGACGGGTACCCCGGCGCGCCGACGGGCCCGGCCGCGTTCCGGGCCTACCTGCCGATGATGAAGACTGCGTTCCCGGACCGGGTGCTGACGCCCGAGTTCACCTTGTGCGATGGCGACCGCGTGGTGTCGCGCACGATTACCGAGGGCACGATGACGGGGCCATTCATGGGTATGGCCCCGACCGGCAAGCGCTACCGGATTACGGCCACGGATACCTACCAGATCCGGGACGGCAAGATCTGCGCGCGCTGGGGCAACGAGGATTCGCTCGGCATGATGCAGCAACTCGGGCTCATGGAGGGTGGCTGGCGCACGGCGACCACCGATGACGCCGGGTCCGTCGAGGCTGACTATGACGGCTAGATTGGTGTCGGGGGCCCGATTCCCTTAGGATTCTCGCGCGGGCCCCCGGGCCGGCTTTGGTGGCGGTCGCCGCGACGACCTGCCGGGACCGAAATTTGTGGCCTGCGGACCAGAATTGGCCGGCCTGAATGCGCAGACTCTGCGCTCCAGCCCCAGGACCTGATATGACCCTTCGCACCCTCTTGCTGGTGTCTGCGGCCTCGATCGCCGCCACGAGCTGCAGCACCTGGCGGGGCCAGGCACCTGCCGTTCGCCTGACGGCCCTGGCCAGCCAGGTCAACGGTGTGGAGACCGATCCGGCGGCCTGCCGCGACCGGATGGCCGAGTCGGCAGCCGCGCCGGGCGCAGGGCTGGATTCCAGCCGCCTGGGCATCCTGAGCTGGAACGTGAAAAAGGGCCAGCATTCGAACTGGCGCCACGACCTGGCACGGATGGCTGCCGACAAGCACCTGATCCTGATCCAGGAGGCCAGCCTCGGCCCCGAGTTACTGGACGCGCTGGAGCCCACGGCGCACTGGGCCTTTGCGCCCGGCTACCGCACCCGGATGGGTGCCACGGGCGTGATGACGCTGAGCAGTACACCCCCGCTGACGCAGTGCAACCTGCAGATCATGGAACCGTGGCTGCGCACGCCGAAAGCCACGTCGATTACCGAGTTTGGCCTGACCGGCACGAACGAGACTTTGGTCGTTGCGAATATCCACGCCGTCAATTTCTCCGTGGGCGTGGTGGAGTTCCGGCAGCAGATCCAAGCGTTGCGCACGGCGCTGGCGGATCATGCCGGGCCGATTATCCTGTCCGGCGATTTCAACACCTGGCGCACCGCGCGGCTGGACATACTCTCTGAAGTCACGCGCGAGCTTGGCCTGGAGCCCATCGGTTTCGACAACGATCACCGTACCCTGGCATTCGGCCTGCCGCTGGACCACCTGTTTGTCCGCGGCCTGGCCGTGCAGAGTTCTGCGACCCGGTCGGTGCGCACGTCCGATCACAACCCGCTGGCGGCGGAGTTTGCCGTGATCCACCCGATCCGCACGGCCGATGACGTGTCGCTGCCCGAAGAGCTGGCCTTATGAAGTCGGGCGTCTTCGTCTTACTGTTGATGCTCGCGTTGCCGGCGCTGGCCGAGGACGCGGAGATCGAGTTCCTGCTGACCTCGGTGGAGCAGAGTGGCTGCACGTTCATCCGCAACGGTGACGCCCATCCCCCCGCAGACGCCGCCGATCACCTGCGCATGAAATACGACCGCGCGGGTTCGCGGGTCAAAGGCGCGGAGCAGTTCATCGACCGCATCGCGAGCAAGAGCTCACTGAGCGGCCGACCGTATACCATCCAGTGTGGCGACGGTGAGCCCTATCCGACAAAGCGCTGGCTGACAGAGCGCCTGGCAGAATACCAGGCGGCGCAGCACCTCGTGTCAGACGCGACGAGCCAGTAGCCCGGCATCAAAAGGCGGATCGACCGCCCATCGCCATCGCGCCCGATGTTGCCCGGGAGCCTGGGCTCGGCTACTTGACCGCGTGAATGGTTTTCACGGTGTCGAGAAATACGTGGTTCACTTCGGTGACCCGGAAACCTGCCGCGCGAACGTTCGTCACCGTGTCGCGGTCCAGTTCGGGGCCGAAGCGGCTGGCCAGCGGACTCATCAGCTTCATCATCACGTTGAATGGAAACCACCGGCTGCCGGTGTGTTCGAACATGTGCAGTTCGCCGCCGGGTTTCAGGACCTGGTGCAGGGCAATGAGCCCCGCTACGGGGTTCGGCACCGAGCAGAACGTGCAAGATGTGAAGACCTGGTCGAAGCTCGCTTCCGGGAACGTCATAGCATGCACGTCCATGACGAGCGCCGTCATGTTGCCGTCGTAGGCGGCGACGCGCGCTTGCGCCCGCTCCACCATCTTCGGGCTGATGTCGATGGCGGTGATGTCACGCCCGCGCGGAAAGCAGGAAATATCGAGCCCGGTGCCGAGCGCGAGGAACAGGATCTTTGCATCGGGACGCATGCGTTCGAACAGCCGCAGCTTGGCCGGCCGCCAACGCCATTCCGGCCCGTAGGCCGACATCAGGTCGAAAGTGCGCGACGCGCGATCCCATTTGGCCCGGGTGGCGGTGTCCATGATCAGTCTGCAACCTCCTGCGGGCCGTGCATCGCGGCGTTGATGGCGTAGACGATGATCACCACCGCCACACCGGTGCCGATGCCCCAGCGGAATATCGCAGCACCCGCGAGCGGCCACATGCCGCCCCACATGCCGCCGATCATGCCGCTCAGCATGCACGGGGCCATGACTTCCATCACACCCAGGACCGGGAACAGCAGGGCCAGAGTCACGGGCAACGCGATGGCCATGCCGAGCACCATGCCGACCAGCATGCCCGGGACCATGCCCCAGGCACCACCGATCAGCCACGCAGTGACCGCCACAGTCAGGGTGGCGACAAGGGCATTGGCGACCAGGTCGCCGATCACGAAATACAAGCGCTTTTCCACGGCCCAGGCTGATGCAGAGATTGCCGTTATTCTATCCCTTCCGGCGAACAGGCCAGAAATACCGCCTGGCCGGCTGCCGCGGAGGCCGATTGGATGCTGACAGCCCGTCTCTGGTTCGCGCGCCTGGTCGCGCTGTACGCGTTGCTGATCTTCACTTTCCTCGCGTACCTGTACGTGATCGAGCCGCTGGACCACATCGCCCGGTTCGGCATCAGCGCGTCCGGTGTGCCGGAGTCCATCAATTTTCTGCGCGCCGGGCCGGGTGCGCTGTTCATGGGCATGGCCATCACCGCGGCCTTCGGGCTGGCGCGGCCCCGGCACCTGGTGACGAGCCTGTGGGTGATCGTGCTGTTCGACGCGTGCGTCGTGGCGGTGCGCCTGTTCGGGATGGCGGTGGACGGGGTCACCGAACTGCAGCTTTCCGAACTGCAGGACGAAGGCGTATCGTGGTTGGTATTTGTTGCGGCGCTGGTCGCACACCCTCGCCACGAATCCGGACCGGGCAGTGAAGCTTGACCGATGAAAGTCTGTTGCGTTGAAGGCAATCGCCAGCGCCTCGACGGAGGCGCGATGTTCGGCAACGTGCCGCGCGCGCTGTGGGCGCAGTGGCTGCCGCCGGACGACCAGAATCGGGTTGAACTTGCCACGCGCGCGCTGTACGTGCCGGACCTGAACGGCCGGGCCGTGCTGTTCGAGGCCGGCATTGGCGCATTCTTCGAACCGAAGCTACGCGAGCGCTACGGCGTGTCCGAAGCACAGCATGCGTTGCTCGATTCCCTTGCTGAATTGAGTGTGGCACACGAAGACATCGATGTCATCGTGCTCAGTCACCTGCACTTCGATCATGCTGGCGGGCTGCTGGCCCCGTATTCAGAAAGCACCGACAAGACGCTGTTGTTTCCGAAGGCGCGCTTTATCGTCGGCGCCGAGGCCTGGCAGCGGGCGTGCGATCCGCACCCGCGAGACCGCGCGTCCTTCATCCCGGAGTTGCCGGATTTGCTCGAGGCCACCGGCCGCCTGGAGCTCGTCGAAGGTGAGCGGTCGCCCACCCTGGGCGAGGCGGTGCACTTTCACTTCAGTCACGGCCACACGCCGGGCCTGATGCTGTCGCAGGTCGGTGGGCCGGGTGGCGTGCTGTACGTATCGGACCTCGCGCCGGGCAGGCCGTGGGTGCATTTGCCGGTGACCATGGGTTACGACCGGTATCCGGAAGTGCTGGTGGAAGAAAAGCGCCAGATCCTGGAACTGGCGATGGAGCAGGACCTGCGCCTGGCTTTTCCGCACGATCCCGAGTGTGGGCTGGGCGCGGTGCAGCAGGACGCGAAAGGCCGCTATTCCGCCGCGGCCGTGCCGGGCGACATCTACGAGATACCTGGCTGAGTCAGGTACTACGGGTGCGGCGCACCGATTACACTGCTTCGACTATGCGAGGCCAACTGCCGACCACCTGTGCGTGGATTTTCCTGTCGCTGCTGACCCTGTTCACCGCGGGGCTTGGCGCCTGCGCGCCGGACGATGCCGCGTACCAGGTTCGGACGCAGCCGCTGGCCGTTGTCGCGGACGATTCGGTCGTGTTGACCGCGGCCGACGATCGCCCTGTGCCACTAAAGATTTTCCACCCTGCAGACGGTGGTCCGTTCCCGCTGGTCGTGTTGTCGCACGGCACCTTTTCGTCGATCCACCGTTACGACCGGGTCGCGGAGTACTGGGCTGGGCAGGGCTACGTGGTAATACTGCCGCAGCACATGGATGCGGACTACGGGGTGAGGCCGTCGAGTTACGAGGTGATGCAGGACGTGATCCGCACCCGTGTGGCGGACATGACGCTGGTGCTGGATGAACTCGACGCGATCGAGGTGGCAGCGCCCGCGGTCGTCGGCAAGATTGCCCGCGACGAGTATATTGCGGCCGGGCATTCCATCGGTACGCAGGTGGCCATGCTGGTGACCGGGGCGCGTTTTCGCACCGAGTTCAACGGCGAGGTAATGGAGTCACCGGAAAAACGCTACCGCGCGCTGGTACTGGTCAGTGATCCGGGCAAGATGCGCCTGATGCCGCCGGATACCTGGCTGGCGAGCCCGGTGCCGACGTTCATGGCCACCGGGACCGAAGACTTTGGCCTGATGGGTAGCCGTGGTGCGCCGACCGAAGGGCAAACCGAAGTCCTGACCGCGGATGAGGCAGCGGACCTGCCGCGTTACGAATTACTGCTCGACGGCGGGGACCACTATTTCGGTGGCCTGGTGCAGAAAGACGTGAAGAAGGGCGAGCCGGACCACGAGGGGCTGGCGATTTTCAACACCACGTCCACCGCGTTCCTGGACGCGATCGCGAAAAGCGATCGCCGCGCACGGGTGTACCTGGACGAGGTGGACCTGTTGGTGGCCACCGACGGCCGAGCGAGGCTGACCCGGCCGGAGCCGGTTGCCAACTAACTCGCCGGCCGCCGGAGCCGAAGCTCAGGCCATGGAGACCCTTAACACGAAGAACCCGATCACGTCGAGATGCCGTATTCGAAGACCGCTTGGATCTTCCACGGCGCTCTCCCGTTTTGATCAGGGAAAGATAACGCGGCACGGCGGGCCGGGCGTTGATGGGGTTCACAGAACAAAACACCATGTGATCAGGCACCTGGGCCATCGGCGCGGGCCAGTCGCAGGGCCGGCTGCGGCGGCGTCCGTGCCCGCCTCGCGGCGCAATTTTTAGCCCGGGACCAAACGATTGGTGTTTGGCGTCTACAGTCGATACGCGCTGTTCGTTGGACCTTTTGTGGAGCCCCTGACCATGGCTGCAGATCTGATGACCCAGTTATTGAACCGCCGGGAGCTGCTGAACGGCGCGGGCATGCTCGCGGTGCTGGGCGCCGCCCAGGCCTATGCCGGGGGGCACACCGGCGGGGAGCGCGTGATCCTGACGCCCGAGCAGCAGCAGGAGCTAGAAACCGCGAACGAGACGCTGGTGAACAACTTCATTCGCGATTACGCGACCCGGGACATCGACCTGCTGGCCAGCTACCTCGCCGACGATATCATCTACCAGGTGTCCGAAGGCCAGCCGGAAGTCATCGGGCTGGAGGCTTACAGGAAGCGTAACGGTGCGATGCTGGACGGGCTGGAGAAGGTGGACTGGCAGATACTGCGGTCATTTGCCATCGGTCAGCTGGTAATCAACGATCGCATCGACGACTTCTTCCCGAAACCCGGCAGCCGCGTACCGCGCATGCGCTTTCGTGTCGCGGGCTACTTTCTCGTGCAGGACAACAAGATCAAGGTATGGCGCGACTTCGGTTACCCCGGCGCAGAGCAACTGGTGCAGCCCGCACCAAAGGCCTCATGAGCAAGATCGGCGTGCTGGCTTGTGCGCGTGCACTCTCGCAAGCGCCGGGGATGTCTCTGGCTGCGGTCGGCCTGGGCAGACGCTGGCTGCGCGCAGCGCTTCCCGGCCTTCTGGCGTTATTGCCCTTGACCCTGGCGGCCGCACAACCCGTGATCGACATGCACCTGCACGCGTGGCCGTACGGCGCGGATGGCCCGCCGGATCACCCGAAGAACCTGGAGGTGATGACCCGGACCCTCGCTGCTCTCGACGAACACAATGTCGTGCTGGCTGCCACCAGCGGCCCGCAGGCCTTCCTGGAGCGGTGGCATCGTGAGGCACCGCTTCGCTTGCTGCTGGGACCTGTGTTGCCGTGCGAAGGCGGGGTGAATCCCAACTGGTTTCGATACCAGTGTTACGCGAACGGTGCCGAGTTTCCGGACCTGGTATGGCTGCGTACACAGTACGAAAATGGCACTTACCAGCTAATGGGGGAGATCTACACGCAGTACGCGGGCATGGCCTACGATGACCCGCGCATGCTGCCCTATTACGAACTCGCGGAGGAACTTGGCATACCGGTGGCGTTCCACACGCATTCGGCACCACCGCTGACTGCCAGTCGCTGTTGCCCGAACTTCCGAATAGCACTGGGTGATCCGATGTCGCTCGAAGAGATACTGGTTCGTTACCCGCGCCTGAAGGTGCTGGTGATGCACGCGAATCCGCTGGTTTACCCGCTGGTACTCGACCTGATGGCGCAGTTCCCGAAACTGTACGTCGAGCTGAGTCCCTTCGACCGAATCCTGGCGCGTGAGCGTTTTCACCAGCTGCTCAAGGCTTTCCAGCAACGTCGTCTTATTCGACGTGTGACTTTCGGTACAGACGGCGGTGATCATGGGAGGGCGATCGAAGCCTATCGTTCCGCTGATTTTCTGTCGACCGCGGAACTGGACGGGATACTGTGTCGGAACGCGGCGCGCTTTCTCGATCGGCCGCACGTGTGTGATACGGTCAAAGTGTCCGATACCAAGTAACAAGAAGATGGAGATTCTCCTGTTGAGGCGTTTACGTGTTCCCCTGTGGCTGTCGGTAGTTCTGCTGGTGTCGTCGCTGGATGCGGCCGACGAGCCGTTGCCGCCGATACAGGTGCCGTCCGGATTTTCCGCGACCATGTTTCACCCGGGGCTCGGCCCGGCCCGGCATATGGCTGTTCGCGATAATGGCGATGTCTATGTGGTGCGCAGCTTTCGCATGAGCCGGCCGCAGTTGCGTATGGAGGCGGCCAACGGCGCCTTGATTGCGCTGCGGGACACGAACGGGGACGGTGTCGCCGATGTCGTCGAAGCTTTCGGCCCGATCGACGTAACCACCGAAGTGCGGATTCACGACGGCTGGTTGTATTACTCGTCGGATGTTGCGGTTTACCGTATCGCGCTGGACGACAACCTCGTGCCCGCGGGCGCGGCGCAGCCCATCGCCGGCGGGTTCCCGATGCAGCGTACCCACGGCACCAAGACCCTGGCCTTTGACGGTGCGGGCAATATGTACGTGAACGTCGCCGCCCCATCGAATGCCTGTGAAACCAAGCGAATGGCGAAAAACACGCCCGGTTTTGATCCGTGCCCGCAACTTGAGCGAGCCGCTGGGGTCTGGAAGTTCAAGGCCGATGCACAACTGCAGGACCAGGTGCGCGACGGTGAACGCTACATCACCGGTACACGCAACCTGGTCGCGATGGCCTGGCATCCGCAGGCTGACAAGCTTTACTTTGTGATGCACGGGCGCGACAGTCTCGGCCTGTTGTTCCCGGATCTGTACTCGCGCCAGGCCAACGCGGAGCTGCCGGCGGAAGAGTTTCACGTGGCCGAAGCCGGCGATGACTTTGGCTGGCCCTACACCTACTACGACCCGATTCGCGGGCGGCGCATGCGCGGACCGGAATACGGCGGCGACGGGCAGACCGAGGCGGACGGTGACTACAAGGATCCGCTGATCGGATTCCCGGCCCACTGGGCTCCCAATGACCTGTTGTTCCACTCGGGCAAAAACCTGCCGGAGAAATACGCCGAAGGCGCTTTCATCGTGTTCCACGGTTCATGGAACCGCATCGGCATGGAGCAGGACGGCTACAAGGTGGTGTTCGTGCCGATGCGCGACGGCGAAGTGACGGCCGACTGGGAAATCTTTGCCGACGGCTTCAAAGGCACCGGGTCGGTTCGCAATCCCGGCGACGCCGCCTACCGGCCCACGGGACTCGCCGAAGGCCCGAACGGCGAAATCTACATCAGCGAAGACAAGCACGGGCGCATCTGGCAGGTGCGCTGGAGTGGCGCCCCCTGACAAGAATCGGCGGTAACGCGGCCAGGGTGTCCGTGGCTACGCGACCGGTTTCACGTTCGCGTTCAGCCGGAACAGATTGGTCGGATCGTACTGGCTCTTCAGTACGGCCAGCCGTTCATAATTACTGCGGAAGGCGCGCTTCGCCTTGTCCTTGTCGGTGTCCACCATGTGATTCGAATAGAAGCCGATGGTGTACGGCTCCATCTCGTCGAACACGCCTTTGAGCCACGCTTTGTGCTCGTCGTTGTAGGCGGGGTCTTCCCACGCCGTCATGAGCACGCTGTCGAAGCGCGCGTCGCGATGCACGTAAGCGGTGCCATCGGTGGGCACGTCGGCCACCGCACCGCCGAGATGCTGGATCACCACGTTGCTCGCCGCGCTTTGGTCCGGGCTGGCGGCCGCCGTTTCCAGCTGGTCGAGCAGCATGGTCAGGAAGTCCGTGTCCAGGCGCCCGAGCAGGCCGGACTTGTTGTAATACAACCGGCCGGCCTTAGTGCCCGCATCAGCCGAAGTCTGCAGCGCACTGTATGGCATGAGCCGGGCCTGGTCGACGCGCGGTTTGACTGCCTTGCGCAACGGGGCAAGCACTCGCTCTGCCTCGGCGGGGTCGCCGACGTGACAGACGCTCACCATGAAGTTACCCGGTCGCTTGCCCGGCGCCATGATGAACAGGTCGGCCGCGAGCGAACGCGGTGCGGTGGCGGTTAGCTCTTCGATCAAGGGCAGAACCTGGCGGGCCTGGTCGAAGGAATACAGGATGGGTCCGCCATAGATCTCCGGACCTACCGGGTGCAGCTGGTATTCGAAGGCCGTGACCACGCCGAAGTTGCCGCCGCCGCCACGCACGCCCCAGTAAAGATCCGGGTTCTCGTCGGCACTCGCGCGCAGGAAGCGGCCGTCCGCCGTGACGATGTCGACGGACCGCACGTTGTCACAGGTCAGCCCGAAGCTGCGCGAGATGCGGCCGTGGCCGCCGCCGAGTGTCAGCCCGGCAGCCCCGGTGTGCGAGACGGTTCCCACCGGCGTGGCCAGTCCGAAGCGCTGGGATTCGTGATCGAGATCGCCCAGCAAGGAACCGCCGCCGAGGCGTGCAGTGCGTGTTTCCGGATCCACCGTGCACCAGCGGATCGGTGACAGGTCGATCATGATGCCGCCGTCGCACACGGCCTTGCCGGAAATGCTGTGGCCGCCGCCGCGAACGGCAACGAGCAGGTCATGCTCGCGTGCGAAGTCCACTGCGCGGGTGACATCTGCTGCGCCCGTGCAGCGCACGATCAACCCGGGCCGCTTATCGATCATGCCGTTCCAGACCCGACGGCTGCTTTCGTACTCGGCATTCCCCGGCAACAGCAGGGGGCCGCGCAGGCTTTTCTGCAATTCCTTCAGCGCAGCTTTCGGCACGGTGGTGTCACCACCGGTGCGAGTCACCGCCTCGATGTCGCCGGTGATTTTCGTCAGGCTTTTCGCAGTGGCCGCCAGCGTCGAGGCCGGAGCCAGGGCCGTGGCCCAGCCGGCGGCCAGCAGCGCACGGTTGAATTCACGTCGGTCCACGGCGCACTCCGGGAATGGGGTCACGCGCCGATCTTAGGCCCAAAGTCGCCCGGTGTCAGACTGCAGTGGTTTGCCTGGCCGATGATCGGCGCTCTAGCCACCCATCTTGCGGATCACCGCCATGGCCGTGTCCTGCATGACCTGGCGTGCCTGCTGGCGTTTGGCCGCGGTCCAGGTGAGATTCCCGGTGGACGAATGCTGGCTCTGGCGATACGCGCTGGCCCGTGTCAGCACCTCTTCGATGGCCCGATCCAGTTTCGCGTCCGGCTCGTGGAATTTCTCCACGTACGCCCCCCAGGCCTGTTTGAACTCTGCCGATTCCGCATTCTTCGCGCACAGCACGACGATTTTCTGCAGTTCACTCATCTGGCTGCGCGCCGGACTGGTGCCGGCGGCCCGGACTCGACCGGGCGACGCCGATGCGGTGCCCGGGTCGGCGTCCGTCACGTTGCCCCACTCGGGATTGTGGGCGGGTGTCTGCGAGCTGCGTTGCGGTGCGTCAGCGGCCATGGCCACTTGCGCCGCGAAGGCGAGGGATAGCAGCAATTGCCAGCGTTTCTGCATATCGGGTCCTCCTCTGAAGCCGTCGACGCTAGCACGGCAGCCAGGGGTCGAAATGGGGCGAAATTCGCAGTTCCGGGGCGAACTGCACTGATTGAATCCGGCTCGACCCGTTTCTTCCGCCGCCGGTTCCTGACAGGATCTGGCCGGTGATGAATGGTTCGACCTACTTTGTTACCGGTGCGACGGACGGCATCGGCAAAGCGACCGCGCTGGCCCTCGCGCAGACCGACGCGACGGTCATCATGCACGGTCGAGACCCGGCGAAGGCGGCGCGGGCCCAGGCAGATGTGCAATCGGCCACGCACAACCGGCACGTGCACACGGTGTTGGCGGATTTTGCATCGCTGGGCGAGGTGGCCGGGCTGGCCGACCGAGTTCAACAGGATTTCGGCGGGTTGAACGTGCTGATCAACAACGCCGGCTTGTTGACGGATCACCGGCAGCTCAGTCGGGACGGATTCGAGCTCACGTTCGCGGTGAACTATCTGGCCCCAATTCTGCTGACCCATCGGCTGCTCGCCTTGCTGCGGCAAAACGCGCCGGCGCGCATCGTGAATGTGGCCTCAACGGCGATGGGTGGTGGCCACATCCACATCGACGACCTGCAGGCGGAACGCCGGTTTGACGGTTGGCAGGCCTACGCAAACTCCAAGCTGGCAAACGTTTTGTTCAGCGCGTTACTTGCAGAGAAGCTGGCGGGAACCGGCGTGGTGAGCAACTCGCTGTGCCCGGGGCTGATCGACACCAACTTCTTTCACACGAACGAGATATTCGGCGACGGTGGATATGAACGGTTGCGGCCTGGCATGCGCCCGCCGGAAGAGGGCGCGCTGGTGCCTTTTTACCTTGCCACAGCTGATGATGCAGCTGACGTCAGCGGGGAATTCTTCGTGCGGGTTGGCCGTGACGGCCGCCGCGCGGTGCCGCTGGACTGGGATCGCGCCACGGCCGAAGCGCTGTGGCAGCGCAGCCTCGACGACCTGGCGCCGTGGCTCGACTGACGCGCGATGACCGGTGCCGAGTCTGAACTCAATCACCTGCGCACAGGTCTCCCGGTGGGAGCGGCTTTAGCCGCGATCAAGTCCGGTTAGCCGCTTCGGCTGGGGAAAATGTCGCGGCTAAAGCCGCTCCTACCGCCGCTGCGCGGCGGTGGCCGCGATCATTCCAGCCGCATTCGCGCAATGATCTCGCCGAGTTCGCCGGCCGCGCGCATGTGTTCGATCTCCTTCCGCAGGCCGGTGGCCGCGTCTTCGCCGTCCGCCGTCACGACAAAACGCATGGGCTCGTCCCGGAACGCGGCGTTGTCGGCGCGATCCAGCCCATTCTTGCGGATGATGCCCTTCAGGGTGTCCACGTAGGCCTGGCCCCGTTCGGAGTAGCGGCGCAGGCCGTCGACGAGGGCCAGCGAGGTGACGGGTTTGCCTTCACGCTTGAGCTTTGCGCGCAGTGCCCGCAGGTCTTCATAGGCAGGGTGCGAACTCAGATTCAGGAAGTAGCTGCGCACGCTGTCGAAGGGCCAGTCGTAGCTGGCGATGCGGTGATCGCCCAGGTGCTTGCGCTGCTGTTGGGGTACGAGGCCTTCGCCGCTATAAGTCCATTGTCCGAACAGCGCATTGCCCAGCACGGCGAAACGCGAGGTGCCGTAGCCGCTTTCGTACGCGGCCTGTCCCAGCACGAGGCCGGCGGGAATTTCATCCAGCCGGTACAAGGCCGTGTCGATGACCGCGCGCAATTCAACGGCATCACCGCCCAGCTGTGCCGCTGTTTCTTCATCGCGGATGCGCAGGAACCGCGCGGCAATTCGCAACCCCTCCAGCTGTTCGTCGGACAGCGCCTGGCCAGCGTCGAGGTCCTTCACCATCTGCTCGAGCCGGCCGCGGCGTTCGCGCACCAGTTCATTCGCGCGCAGGGCCAGGGGCAGCATGAACCGGTAGAAGATTTCCTTCTTTTGCGGCACCGGCATGTCCTGGGCAGCGGTTTGCCAGCCCGGGGCGATGCCGGTGATCACCACGTGCGGCACGTTGCCGATCTGCTCTTCGGTGACTTCGCCCCACCACCGCTCTGCCTGCAGCCACTGCACGATGGCGTCGACACCACCGAATACCAGCACCTCGTGTGGCGCGGCAGCGGCAGTGTCCTTGGCGGCAGACGCCTCGTCCGTGCTGTCTGGGCCGCAGCCTGCGATGGCAAGCGCACTGGCTGCGAAAAAGAATGCTAAGCGACTGGGATTCATCCACACGGTCCTCCCCGATTGCAGTCAGCGATTGCAGTTCGGCGCAGGCCCCAGAGTGTGCCAGACAATGCCGGGGCCAAAAAAAGCCCCGCCGCGGCGGGGCTTTTGCATGGCTGGCGTGACCGCGATTAACGGCGCCTGCTCCACCCCAGCAGGCCAAGGGCCGACGCGAAGAGCCAGGCCGCGGCTGGTATCGGCACAACGGCGAAGGCCCGAATGCTCCCACCTTGGGGCACTTGGCCGCCACCGTTTCGAAAGTCTTCGAGTGCGTAGAAACGCTCCTCGCCACAGACGTCAGCCGGGCAGGTCACCGCGGAAAAGTCGGGCATCCAGTCGAGGATGTCCGTGCTGCCGCTGACCGGGCCCTCCATAACCTCGCCGACGATGTGATAGGTGGACGATTTGAAGGCCAGGTGCGTGATATCAGACTGCGAAAGGTCATGTTTCGAGCCGGAGAGGACGATGTTCCCGTGGCGGTCTATTCTCGCCGGGCCCAGGTAAGTCACAAGGCTTTCGTCCACGCTCAGAATGGCCGCGATGCTCTCGCTGCTGGCGTTGCCACCGCGGTCGCAAACGTCCGTCGGCAGGGTCTTGTTACAGCCGCCAACAAAATCCATGCCCGTGGTCGTCGCCGCACCGGCTGCGAGGCCGTAGCACGCAAGCGGCACCACGAATGCCATCCGCAAGATGGTTCTCATTACGTTGAATTTATCCAAGATCTTCCCCAGCACTTTTCTTGTTGTTGTGGATAACCACGCTCAAATGGTCCCGGCCTCCAGCCCGGCCACAAAAAAACGCAAGGGCCCCCTTTTCGAGAGCGCTTGCATCATCGCGGACATAATATGCTCGCGTTTGCGGGGCTCACAAGGTCGCGTTTTGCCAAGATGTTATGTCTAATCGTATGGACTAACTATCAATGACTTATGGCGAACTCCGAAAGTGTCATGAGAAGGAAGCCAGCTGTCGTCCAGCCTGGATCGCGCAAACGGTGACGGAGCCGCATTCGTGAACCCGATCCTGCTGATTCACGGTTATTCCGCCGAGTCACGACGCACGAGCGCGAAGGCGATTACGCGGATCTACGGCGCGTTGCCCGACGCGTTGCGCGCGCGTTACGGGAAGCGCCGCGTACGCGAGCTCAACGTGTCGCGTTACGTGACCCTGGAGGACGGGCTGAGCCTGGACGATCTGGCGCGGGCGATGGACCAGGCACTGCGGAATGACGCCGCTGACCTGCTGGACGGCCGCTTCGACGTGATCATCCACAGCACCGGCGCGCTGGTGGTGCGCAACTGGCTACGGCGTTTCTCTTCGCGGCCCAGCCCGCTGGACCGGCTGATCTACCTGGCCGGTGCGCACTTCGGTTCCGGTTGGGCCCATGTCGGTCGCGGCCAGCTCGCGAAGTGGGGACGGCTGGTATTTCAAGGCGGCACGGAGCGCGGTATCCAGGTGCTCGATGCGCTGGAGCTGGGTGCCAGCGAGACCATCGACCTGCACCATTCATTCCTGGCACCGGAACGCGATCTGTATCGGCGCTACCGGGTGCGCGAGTTCGCGGTGATCGGCAGCCAGGTGCTGAACACGTGGCTGCCGGTGCCGGTGCGTTACGCGCACGAGGACGGCAGCGACGGCGTGGTGCGCGTGGCTGCCGGTAACCCGAACTGGAATTACGTGGCACTGGCACCCACCGCGCGCGCGAACCGCCTCGCCTGGGACGAAATTACAGCCAGCTGCAAGCTGCTGGGCGGTGACCCGGGCGCGCGGCGCGCGGAGCCGGACGAGTACTACCGGGTCACGGCGCAAGTGCTGGCGGATGACGCCGAGTTTCCGGTGCCGCTGGCGATTCCTTACCAGTGTGCCCACTCAGGCAAAGACCACGGTGTGATGGCGGGCAAGGGCGTGCGCAACGAAGTGATGGCGCTGATCGATACAGCGCTCAACGTGGGCACCGCGGCACAGTACCGTCGCGCAGCAGTTGAATTCGCAGCTCGCAGGGAAGCTACCCGGGCGAGAGTGGCAGAGAAACTAAAGCCGCGTGTGGTGCGGGGCCTGGCGAACGATCCGCGGGCCCAGTACGACGCTCATGCGCAGCTGGTGTTCCGACTGCGCGACCAGTACGGCAAGCCGGTAAAGCACTTCGACATCTTCTTTCACTCTCCGCCAGGCTGCACGCTTTGTATCAACGAGCTGTTCGAACACACGCACAAGAATCGCCGCACGGACGGGAGTATCGTTTTCTACTTGCGTACGACACGCTTCACTGACGATGAGCAGGATTGGGTCGATCAACTCGCGCGTCTGGACACTGTGCAGCTCGAGATCGCCCCGGTAGAACCGCGCACCGGCGACATTCGCTACTTGCCGGTCTGCCTCACGTTATCCGGCAACCGGTTGCGGCGCTTCGTGCAGTCGCACCGCACGACTGTCATTGACGTGACATTGATGCGCTTGCCGGCACCCGGGGTATTCCGGGTAATGCCGGCAGCCATTTGATCGGCGGTGGAGCGGCTCAGCGTTCTTTCCGCGTGCTAGCATCCAACGCTCTAACGACCGGGAGTTAATCATGTTCTCTAACCTGGATTTCCTGTCTGCGAGCGGCGGGCGGACCCTCAGCCGGCGCTCTGTCCTGGGCGGCATGGGCGCGCTGGCCGGCGCCGCCACGTTGCCAGCCTGCGCCGCGCCGGAGCCCGGCCCGGGAAAAAGCCTGAATCTCGACTTCAGCAAGCCGGAGGACAACCTGACTGCGTGGGTCAAACTCGCTTCCAGCCTGGAAGACGGGGTTGAAACCTGCGGGTTCTTTACCGGTACGCAGTACGCCGACGTCGGGCCGCAGGAAGTCATCAAGCCGCTGTTCCGGATCCAGGGTTTCGGCATGAGTCGCGTGACGCGCCTGGAAGACGGGCGCTATCAGAACCTGCACCGCGAGGTGGTCTACTACCTGCCGCTGAAGGAAGACCGGATACTCGAGGAGTGGGAAAACCCGTTGACGGGCGAGACGGTGGAGGTCTTTCACACCCACAACGATCCGGTGAATTCACACTACGCGCCCACCTTCCAGCAGCGCTTCGGTTCGGAAGCGGAGGGCTTCGAGGTGGTGGAGTTTCCGTTCATCCTGCCGTGGGACATCTTTGACGGCCGCGCCATTGTGAATTTCTCCGTGAACACCCGTTGGCCGTCGCCGTTGCCGCCGGAGAAATGGCCACGCGAGAACTTCGGCGAGTGGTATCGCACCAGCGAGTACTTCCAGATTCACGCGAGCCTGGCCGACCTGAATAACCCGGACATGATGAAGGTGCCCTACACCGGCGCATGGCAGAAGGTGGCACCGTGGCACCCATGGATGCTGATGGACAATCGTCCGGGCGGTATTTTCGGCGTGACCAATGTGTTTTCGCTGGACGGTGTGGACCAGCTTCCGCCACACGTGCTGGCTTATACCGAGAAGCATTATCCGAAGTGGCTGACCGCACCGACCGAGTGGGTGGAGCCGAACATGGCCACGTGGGAAACTTTTGCCGCCGAGCGCACGCCGGCGCCGCCGAAAAATTAGCAGGTAACCGGGGTCAGGCCGAAATTGTTTACGTGCTGGATAATCGCGGTTCGACCCCAATTTCTATGAAGAACAGGCTGCAAGGGCAAACGATCTGGATCACCGGTGCGTCGTCGGGCGTCGGGGAGGGCATGGCGACCGTCTTTCACCGTGAGGGTGCCGAGCTGATCCTGTCCGCTCGCCGCGAGGCCGAGCTGGAACGCGTGAAGGAGGACTGCACGGGAAGCTCGGCTCCGGTGCACCTGCTGCCTTTCGACGTGATCGACGAAAGCGCTCGGGAGGCCGCGGCGGCGGAGGTGCTGCAGCGCTTCCCGCGCCTGGACGTGCTGGTGAACAACGCCGGTATCGGTCAGCGCAGCCTGGCGAAGGACACGCAGCTGGAAGTCGAACGCCGGATCATGGAGGTGGATTATTTCGCCCCGGTCGCGCTGACCAAGCTGGTGTTACCACGCATGATCGAGCAGCAGAGCGGACATTTTGTCGTAACGTCGTCAGTGGCCGGCAAGCACGCTGTGCCGTATCACACGACCTACTGCGCCGCGAAGCACGCGCTGCACGGCTACTACGACACGCTGCGCATCGAGCACCTGAAGGACAACATCGCGTGCACGCTGCTGGTGATCGCCGGCATCAAGAGCAATGTGTTCGAACACGCGCTGACCGGCGATGGCTCCGAGTACGGCGAGAGCACGTGGAACAACGATTCCGGCATGACCGCCGAGGCCTGCGCCGAGCGGGTGGTGGAGGCCATCGTCAACCGCGAGGACGAGGTGGTCATCAGCATCGAAGAGGCCAGGCAAGCGATGCTATTGCGGGACAAAGATCCCGAGGCCTTCAAGCAACGCATGGCCAGCATGATGGAGTGGTTGGCGAAGGGTTAGGAGCCACCTGGCTGTCGATCACCGCTTCTCAGCCTTAAGCCTGATCCTTTTCCGATAATGTGGGGACATTCGGCCGCCACTGCTAACGGCGGCGTCGTGCTGGTGTCTCGTCACCAGCCGTTCGTCTCGCGCACGTAGGCGGCCAGGGTCGTGATCTCCTCCGCGCTCAGCACCTCGGCGAAAGCCGGCATGCTCATCACGTTGTTGCCGCCATTACGAATCACGCCCTCGACCGCGGCCTGATCGGTGCCATAGATGCCTCGGTAGTTCGTGTTCTGCTGGTGGCAGGCTTGGCAGTTCTCGTTGAAGAGCAGGGCGCCGGGGCTGCCGTCGTCCGCTAGAACGTCGCTGACCCCTGAGCTTGCTGCCGCAGTCGCTGGTTCGGCCACGGTTCCCAGTGCGACACGAAAACCCATGTTCGTGCCCCGGCCGGCCCGCGGCCGGCCTACCCGCACCGTCGTGCTCGAGCGTTCCACGCGATTCAGAAACGAACCGCTGCGAATCAGGCCAAACTGGCAGCCCTCGGCGTCCAGCCACGCGCTGCCGTCGGCCGGTGCACCTTCGTAGTCCTTGTGGTTGCAGTCGGCCACCCATTCCCACGCATTGCCCTGCATGTCGTGCAGACCAAAGCCATTGGCTGCGAAACTGCCCACGGGGGCGGCAGCCGGGTATCCGTCGTCGCACGGAAAACCGTCATTCTCATCCGACTCCATCTGCCTCTGACTGATGGACTGCGCGCCGGGGCTGCGCACGTTCGCATACTCACAGGCGTCGGCCGCCGAAGAACCCCAGTGATAGCTCGTGGTCGCGCCAGCGCGCGCCGCGTACTCCCACTCGGCTTCGGTGGGCAGGCGGTACGGTTTGCCGGTCTTTTCCCGCAACCAGTCCGCATAGGCTTGCGCGTCATAAAACGATACACAGCCCACCGGGTGACGGGCGGACTGTTCCGCATCGATGCGCTGCCAGTTGAACTTCGAGCTCATCTTGAACTGGTTCGGCGCGTCAAAGCCCATGCACTTGCCCCCATGTTCGCGACCGGTTTCAGCTACGAAGGCGGCGTACTCGCCCACCGCCAACTCGTAACGGCCCAGCGCGAAATCCTGGGCCAGGGTGACCAGGTGCTGCGGGCTGTCGTTGGTGGCGGGCTTGCCGGTGCGCGGATCGATCAGCCGGTCTTCCGGGGCCGTGCCCATCAGGAATTCCCCGGCCGGAATGTCCACCATCAGCGGACACGCATCACAGTCGCGAAACGCAACGACCTGGGGCGGTTGTGGGGTCGGTGATTCCGGGGTGCAGGCGGCCAGGCACACAATGGCGACTACGTTCAAGTGGCGCATTCGCTGAGGTTAGGGACATCAGGGGCCGACGCTAAGTCCAGCTCGCTCGCTTGTCCGCTCAGCGGGAGCGGGCCGGTTTACCTGCCGGCGTAGATGCTGGTGTCCGGGTGAAAAGCCACCCATGCAAACCAGAACGCGGTGAAAGATGGAATCTCCCGGCCTTCCTCGTCCAGCAAGGCGGCGGCTTGCGCGCCGTGGTCATATTCCAGCCGCACCTGCTTATCGTCCACGGAGTCAATCAGGAAATTGTCATTCGCGGGTAACTCGGCAAAGGGCCATGCCCGCGCTTTGCCATTCACGACGGCACCCACCACCACGGACTTGGCCGGATAGCGTCGATCCCGGTGCGCGACGGGTGCCCAGATCTGGGCCGATTCCGCATAGCCCACGTAGGGATCGACGTTGTAGTTGCGGCCGGTGGAACGCGGCTCGACCAGCGCCAGCGTTGCCGGATGCCGGCGGCGCCACTCGGCCCAGGTGGTGTGACGCACCGGCACCGTCCGCAATTTCGTCCCGCGGGCCGGTCCGGTGACGGCCTGGCCGAGAATTTGAGACCAGAGCGAGTCGCTCGCGCGGTCATACATTAATACGTCGCTGTTGTAGAGCAGGCCCGAAACGCCGAATTCACGGGCTTCACCGTTCACCCGCGCGTCGAAGGCCACGCCACTGCCACACAAAGGGCAGAAAGTGACGGCCACCGGTAATTCCCCGAACCGGTCGTTCACGATTTCGTGGTAGTTTAGGATCTTGACCGGGTAAGCCTTCGCGAGGCCGTCGACTGTCACGCCGAGCACGCGGTCAGTGTCGCGCAGCGAACTCGCGCTGGCGGCGCTCATGAATCGGGGCTTGTCGATTGACGGAATTCCATCCCGCGGTGGTCCACCCGCGCGAATCAGTTGGCGAGGCACCAGCGGGTCGCTCAGGTCGAAGCCATTCAGTTGGTCTGCGTGGGCGCTGAACATGGCCGCAACCAGCAGCAGCGTGCCGCCAAGGCACGAATTGGTCAATTGCGCAGCCATGCAGAACAAGACTGCGCGGCTCCGGGGAAGTTCCCGCCCAAACCCGGGTCCGGAAACGTCACCGCAATGATTGGTTAGCCGAAAAACAACGGGTTAAGGTATCGCTTACCTAGAGAATCGCGGCTGACAAAGTCACGGAAAAGGACCGCTTGTTGCGCAATTCCTTCCAGCTACTATTGGCTGATGAAACGAGGGTTGATGGTTTTTGCGGGGGTGTTTGCATTCGCCGTGGCGACAGCAGATGAAAGTAATCGCGCGCTGGTTTTCGGCGGCACCGGTCGCCTGGGCGCTCCCATCGTGGAGTTGCTGGTCGAGGCCGGTTACCCGGTGACGATCTTTGCGCGGCCCACATCGAACCGCGAGCGACTGGCGGGTCTCGATGTGGACTATGTCACCGGCGATCTGCTGGAGGGTGACAGCGTTACGGCGGCCGTGAACGAACAGCCGTTCCGGTTCGTGATCGATGCGTCGGGCAGAGGTCGCAGCACCGAGCGTTTTTACGACACCGCGATGCGCAATATCCTGGTGGCGATTGCAGACAGCGATGTACAACAGTTCATCCTGCACGGTTCGGTGGGTGCCGGCGACAATGTGAAGAATTTTCCCGACATCCCGTTCGGGCGGATGATGGACACGCTGAACGCGAAGGGCGAAGCGGAAGACCTGCTGAAGGCCAGCGGTATCACCTATACGATCATCCGCAATGGCCGGGTACTGCCGTACGGCACGCCAGCCACCGGCACCGGTGAATTAACGGAAGACGATACGGTCATGGCCAACATCACGCGCCTGGACCTGGCGAGCCTGACCCTGCAGTGTCTGGACAACCCGGACTGTTTCAACAAGACCTTTCACGCGCAGGACCCCGGACTCGAGGCGTATTCCCGCTGACGCCTAAAACAAGCATCGCAAGAATAGGGGTCAGGCGGCGTCACGTTGCCAGAGCTGGTACACGCTCTTCTTGTCGGCGCCCAGGTTGGTGTTGAAGTAGTAGATCTGCTGCGGGGTCACGCGGATCAGGTCGAAGCGGCGCACGGCCCGTTCGGGCGTGACCCGCACGAGGTTGTATTTTTCGAGAAAGCCCATGAAACGAGGGTCATTGGACTCGATGATCTCCGCGGTGCCGCGAATCTGTACGCTGATCCACTCCTTCTTGCCGCCTTCGGCCACGGTCCAGCCTTTGAAACGCACGGCGCTGATGTTCGGGTTCTTGCGCAACTGCATCAGTTTTTCGGTGCCTTTCTCTGACACGACGAACAGCACGCGTTCTTGAGGGTCCAGGACCATGTCGACGGTCGTGGCGATGGGTACACCGTCGTGCACCGTCGCAATCGCGAAACGCTCGCGCCCGGGCAGAAACTCGACGATGCGCGACCAGATCTCGTCGTTGTCGAGCGCCCCGAAGTTGTTGACGAACTGCATCGTCGCCGACGTCATGCCGTCGAATGACACGTCGTGACATTCAGCGCAGGTCATGCCCCGCGGATAGTCGAAGTGTCCGTCCGGCCTGACCTGATCGCTGGTCAGCGGCGGTCCTGGAATGATCGTCGCGCTGATGCCCATCTCGCCCGGGCCCACATCCATGCCCTTTTTCTCGCCGGCGCCATTCTTGTGCATGCCAGCCTGCAACAACCCCCCGGATACCAGGGCCGCGATGACCAGGCCTGCCAGCACTCCGAACTTTCTTGATCGCATATTCATGAATGACTCCGTCTGCAAGTCGGGCACGCAAGGGTACCTTGATGGACCAATGCTAAGATCATTACTACGCTGGAAAAATTGCGGCAAACCACGATACGGAGTCAGCGTGAGGCATGGCGGCGAGGTTTCAATCTACCTTTTTGAGGAGTGAAGCGGGCTTTCCCACGCGCGAGGCTGGCGAGGGCCGGGGAGATTCCGCCCTCCCGTTCGCGTTGCGGTGGCGTTGAGTTCTCACCGTGGCGATCGCTAGCTGGCTGTCCCTGAAGCGTATCGAGCCCACCCACCTCGGGTGGGCCGTCGGCACGCTGGGCGTGTCACTACAGCTCAATACCTTTGCCATCGCGGCGCTGTTCTTCATGGTCACGGTGCTGAAGATCGAGCCGGTGATCGCCGGCGCGCTGATCACCGGCTCGAAGCTCTATGACGCGGTGACCGATCCGCTGATGGGGGTGATCAGTGATCGGACGCGCAGCCGCTGGGGCCGGCGTCGGCCCTACCTCCTGCTGGGGGGCGTGACCTGCGGCGCGTCTTTCGCCCTGCTGTTCAGCGTCCCGCCCATGGCAGACATGACGACGCTGTACCTCTACGTCGGTGCCGCGCTGCTGCTTTTGTCCACCGCCTACACCATCTTCAACGTGCCGTATCTCGCCATGCCTGCCGAGATGGTGGACGACTACCACGAACGCTCGGTGATGATGTCCTACCGCGTGTTCCTGATTGCCATCGGCACCTTCATCGGCATTTCGGTGTCGCCCGCGCTGGTGGCGCTGTTGCAGGAGACTTTCGGCTACTCTCAGTCCCGCGCTTACCGCGGCATGGGCCTGACCATCGGCACGCTGATGACGTTGGCCATGGTGGCGGCGTTTTTCGGCACGCGGCGCGCGCGCTTCAGCGAACCACTGCGCACCGAGCTGCGGTGGCGTGAGCAGGCGCGCCTGCTGTTCGGCAACGTGCCGTTCCTGTTGTACATGGGCCTGAAACTCGCCGGGCTGTTCTCGCTGGCCGCGGTGCTGGCTGTACAGCTGTTCTTCATCGTCTACGTGATGGAGCGGTCTATGGCCATCGCGGGCATCTACGGGATCGTTCAGGTCACCGGACAGATTCTGTCGATCCCGCTGTGGCTGCGCCTGTCCAAGCGGGCCGGGAAGATCCGGGTGCTGGTCATTTCCAGCGCGATGATGTTGATCATTGCGGGCACCTGGTTCTTCTCCGGGCCGGAGGAATCGCTGCTCGTCTACGGGATACGGGGCCTGGCCCTGGGCATCGGCGGCGCCGGCACGCTGCTCGCGACGCAGGCGATGCTGCCCGACGTGATGGAGTACGACCGCCGGCGCACCGGCATGCGCCGGGAGGGCGTGTATGCCGGGCTGGCCAGTTTCATCGAGAAAATCGCCAGCGCGTTGTCCGGTGTGGTGATCGGCGGACTGCTGTCGGCCATGGGTTTCGACCGCAACCTGGGCCCGGAAGGCCAGCCGGACTCCGCGCGTACGGCCATTTACATATGCATTGCCGTGATCCCGATGGCCACGTATGCGCTGAAGCTCGTATTGCTGTACTTTTTCAAGCTGGACGAACAAACCCTGAAAACCGCGACGTCCGTCGTTGCGCCAACGCAGCGAGGACGCGCCGACGAATGACCAACGCGGAGCTATCCAATGTCCCGTAACCCCGACCACGCAATGCTGGGCCGGCCGAGCCACGACGAACGGGCACGCCTCGGCATCATCGGCGCGATGAAACTGCGCGTGGGCCGGCGGCTGCGCCCTGGTAACCGGGTGTACTACGAGCTGGAGGCCGAACCCCGGTTCGAGGCGGCGCACGGGCACGCACCCAAGGGCCCCGACGAGATCGGCCAGGCAATGCGGCCAAATGCGCACTGGCAATTGTGGAGCGCGATGAACCGGGCCACGCAGGAGCAAATGTGGGACGCGGTGCAGGACACGCTGCTGCGTGAAGCACCGCGCATGGAGAAGGTTTACCGGGAGCTCACCGGCAACGAGAAAACGCTTGGCTCCCTGGAACTGGACCCCGATTGTCGCGTGCCCGAAGAGATACGGCAGACGGAGATACACCTGCAGCCGGGCGGTTACACGCTCGACCGTGGCGACGATGATTTTCTCGCTGGTGCGTTTTACGAGCTGGGCGGCGCGGTGTACTCCCAGGCGCAGGGCATCGGCACCAAGCAGAGCAAGGGCGAGATCATCATCGGCATGCTGGAAGCCCAATACCCGGGCTTCAAACCGACCCGGATCCTGGACATGGCCTGTTCGGCCGGTTCCTCATCCACCCCCTACGCGGAAGCTTTTCCGGATGCAGAAGTGCACGCGATTGACGTCACGCCGGGGTTGCTGCGCTATGCCCACGCGCGGGCCGAGGCGCTGGGCCTGGCAGTACACTTTCACCAGCAGCATGTGGCGGACACGACATTCCCCGACGCATCCTTTGATCTCGTGGTGTCACACAATGCAATGCACGAGATGTCCAACGATGACGTGGCCGGCATGATGGGCGAAAGCCACCGGTTGCTAAAACCGGGTGGGGTATGCGTACATCAGGACGTGCCGTTGCGCTACGATCAGCTCGACGATTACACGCAGTTCGATTACGGCTGGGATCACGACTACAACGCGGAACCCTTCTGGGTGGTGTATGCGACCAACGACCCGCGCGCCATGCTCGTGGACGCAGGTTTTGCCGACGACGACGTGTATGTCGGTTTCGTCGCGCAGAGTGACAAGAGCATGCGCTGGTACGTGGCCACGGCGCGCAAGGCAGATTGATGGCTGCGCCCGACGCCTTTGACCGACCCGCTCGCGAGCCTCGGCCCGCCTTCAGTGTCGACGAGCCCATCGCCGAACGCCTGGTGCGGGTGGTCATGAACCTGGCGGCGGAACTCGCGGTGGTTCGCGAACGCCTCGATACGGTCGAGCGCTTGCTGACGACGAAGGGCTCCGTGACCACCGCAGACATCGAAGCGTTTACGCCAGACGAGGCAACCGACGCGGCACGCCGCGAGTGGCGCGAGGCTTACGTGGCGCGGATCTTTGCGGATCTCGAAGCGGAAATCGACGCCGCCCGGCAGCAACTGGGCGACCGCGCCGCCGACTGACAACCGGGTCAGGGGCCGATGTCTTCGGCCGCCTTGCGGATTGTGCGCAGCTGCCCGGCCAGCCGGTCCAGGTCCTGCGCCGTGAGGCCCAGCCCGTCGGTGAACAGGGCGGTCAGCGGCGCCTGGCGATCCCGCAGTTGCGCCCAGGTGCGTTGACCCTCGCGAGTGAGTGCAATCAGGTGCGAGCGCCGGTGGCCCGGGTTCGGTGCCGTCTTCACCAGGCCTTCCCGGCGCAACAGGTTCACCGTGCGCTGCACGCTCTGCCGGGTGAGGCCCAGGCGGCGCGCAATCTCGGCGACCGTCCGGGGTTCATGGCGAATGGTGGCCAGCGCTTGCCAGCGTGCAGGGGATATCCCGACGTCCTTGCCGAGGCGTTCGCTGGCAGACAACAGCTCGCCGTTCAGCCGGAATAGTTCGCCCACCAGGCGCTGAAACGCGACCACCAATTCGTCCTGGCGCGGCTTTTCGTTGCTTTGCAGCATCCCCGTGGCTCCGTCGGCGGCGCTTGTTGTTGTCAAGATGCGAATCCCCCGTGCCCTTTTGATAACGGTCTGGCACTATCTGTCGCGTGCCAGACACATGAAACGCCAATTGACAGGATGCTGTCAATTGGCCTAACTTCGGTACAACCGCGTGATCTGCCGACCGGGGGGTCGGGATAACCACAATCGCATCACGCGTTGGGTCAGCCAGCAGGGGGCAGCCAACATGCAGACCACAGACCGCTCGAATTGGGTCTGTTGCACCATCATCGGTGCGGCAGTTTTGGCCTTTACCGGCAGCGTCACCGCGCAAACCGCCTATGACGAAGACCTGTTAGTCACCGCGCGGAAAGTCGAGGAGAACCCACAGGACATCCCGATCTCCATTTCGGCCTTCACCCAGGAAAGCCTCCAGAACCTGAACGTGCGGAACCTCGATGAGATCGCACTGTTCACGCCCGGCTTGTCGTTTAACTCTGCGTTTGGCCGGCAGCCGGGTTCCGACCGGGCATCGATGCGTGGCGTGACCACCATCATTAACGGCGCGGCCAATGCGTCATCCGTCGCGACTTTCGTGGACGGTGTGTATGTCGGTGGCACTACTCAGCAGACGGAGTTGTTCAACCTGGAGCGCGTCGAGGTGCTGCGTGGACCCCAGTCAGCCCAGTTCGGCCGCGGTACTTATGCGGGTGCGATCAACTACATCACCAAGGGCGCATCGGAAGAATTCGAGGGTGACGTGCGGGCCACGGTCGGTGAGAACGACGATTACCGTATTTCCAGCTGGATCAGCGGTCCGCTGATGGGCGACAAGCTCGGCTTCTTCGCGGGCGCCGGCTATGACACCTACGATGGCGATTACACCAATCGCAAGATCGGCGACACGGCCAACACCCTGGGCCGGGAAATCGGTGACGACATTGGTGGTGAGGAAACCAAGAGCATCACCGGCAAGATTTACTGGAACCCGACGGACACGATCAGCGTGGTGGCGAAGCTGGGTTACCAGGAAACGGACGACGATCACTTCCCGATCTATCTGCAGAACCGCTTCGTGCAGGGACGGAACAACACTACGGCTTTCGATCCCGCTACCCCGATCAAGATCAACAACTGCTGCGACCGGACCTTCGACGATCCGCGTGCGCGCGAGTACTATGACGGTGTCGGCCGCAAGATCGGGCCGGTGCAGCTGAACACCGATATTCTCGATCAGGCCGGGATCTCCGGTGTCGAGATTGACCGGACACTGGCTGCGGTGACCATCGACTGGGACCTGGACTGGTGGATTCTCGACGGCGCCACCGCGTCGAGCCTGACCGGCTACGTGGATGACGAGATCAAGCAGGGCCTCGATGCGACTTACGGTGGCTATGAAGCTTTCGACGGCGCGTCGATCGGCGCCTTCAACCAGATCGACGACGATTCCCAGGAAGACTTCTCGCAAGAACTCCGGCTGACGTCGTCACAGGACCAGGCGCTGCGCTGGGCCGCGGGTCTGTACTACTGGCGTGGCGAGACCAAGGAAAACCGCGATGAACGCGCCTATGCCGACCCGGGCACACTGGCCGTGGTGCGGGAAAACCAGCCCTGGTTCTTCGGCGGCCTGGACCGCACGCGGGTGATCAACAAGGCCGCGTTCGGCAGCCTTTCCTGGGACTTTGCTGAGAAGTGGAATGCGACGGTGGAGGCGCGCTACTCGGTGGATGAGGTCAAGGTGCGCAGCCTGAACCAGCCGACCGCACCGGGCTTTGTCGGCGGGCCGTTCTCGGACCGCCTGCGTGT
Source organism: Chromatiales bacterium (assembly GCA_020351875.1). Lineage (GTDB taxonomy): Bacteria > Pseudomonadota > Gammaproteobacteria > Steroidobacterales > J054. Next base: position 1,926,036 of record CP070671.1, read on the forward strand.
GCAGGACGATTTTGAAAGCCTGACACCCCGTTACACGCTGACCTGGAGTATTACGGAGGATATGAACCTCTATGGCAACGTGGCGAAGGGCACGAAGCCGGGCGACGTGAATACCAGTATCCCCAATACACCGGCGGGTGATCCGGACGAGTCGAAACGCTTCGTGGACGAAGAGGAAGGCTGGATGTACGAGCTGGGCATGAAGTCCACCTGGTTCGACGGCCGGGCGCTGTTCAATGTCGCGGGCTACTACTTCGACATCAGTGACCAGCAGCTGACACAGAACGTGAGCTTCCCGGGCGGCCTGTCGAGCTCCTTCCTGGACACGGTCGGTGAGACGGATGTGTGGGGCCTGGAACTGGAGGGCTCCATGCTGTTCGGCGACTACCTGACCGTCGGTTTCACTTATGCCTATACCGATTCCGAGTTCGACGAGTACGTGAACCAGGACCAGGCGGACCTGCGTGGCAGTGACGGGTCGAACGCCGCACCCGACTTCCAGAACGACACGCTGGGTGACGTGAGCGGTTTCGATTCGCCACGGGTGCCCGAGAATATGTTCTCGTTGACCAGCCGCTACGAGCGTCCCTTTGGCCGCGACGGGAGCTGGTTCGTCGGCGCTGATTACGGCTGGGAAGATTCGAAGTACGCGCAGGTGCATAACCTGATCGAGACGGGCGAGCGCAGTGACCTGCGCGCGCAGGCGGGCGTGGCCTTTGGCCCGTGGTCGCTGGTGGTCTGGGGCAAGAACCTGACCGAAGACGAGAGCGCCATCGACATCATCAGATACGTCGACCGCAGTCGCTTCGAGGAACCTGGGGGCCTGCTGCCGGGCTGCGCCACGCTGAACCCGGGTGCGATCTGCACGGATACCAGCCCGTCCGTCAGCCCGCGCGGTTTCGGCCTGACCCTGCCGCGCAAACGCCAGTTCGGCGCCACGGTGACCTACAAGTTCGGCGGCAACCTGTAGGCGCGGCCAATTCTTGGCACAATGCGGCCGGGGCTTTTGCCCCGGCCGTCTTTTTTTGGGCTCGAAGGTGATACGTAGATTTCCCGCTGGCTGGCTGATCCTGCCTTTCGTGTGCGGACTGTTCTTCCAGCCCGTCACGGCGGCCGAGCACGCGGCCGCGCTCACCAAACGCGAGACCGCGCTGATCGCGCGCGCCGACCTGCCGCTGTACGGCAAGACCGTGCTGTACACCACGCCGCGCAACTACGCGGGCAAACTCGGCCGGCTGCTGATCGAGCGTGGTGCGCGGCCGATCTGGATGCCGACTATCTACATCGAGCCGGTGGCCGACTACCGCGTGTTCGATAAAGCGCTGCGCGAGCGCGACAGGTACGACTGGATTGCGTTCACGAGCCGCAACGGTATCGACGCTTACCTGAACCGGATGGACGCGCTCGGGCTGACACCAGGGGACGTGATTGGATTGAAGGCCGCGGCCATCGGCAACGATGCCGCGCTGCTGAAGCAGGCGGGGATCACACCGGTGCTGGTGCCGCCGACGCCGAGCCCGATCGGCATCGTGAGGGAGCTGGAACGCCGCGGTGTTACCAGCGGCACCGTGCTGGTGCCGGCGCCGGATGTGATCGGCATGGAAGAACCGCGCGTAGTGCCGAAGTTCATCGAGAATCTCGAAGCGATTGGCCTGACCACGAAGCGTGTGCCGGCCTACGTGACGGCGCGGGAGACCGAAGACCTGGAACTCGGCACCCGCCTGTTGCTGGCCGGCGAGATCGACATGATCGCGTTCACCAGCCGCGGCGAGATCGAGAGCCTGTTGCTACACCTGGGTGACGACAGCGGCGTGCTGAACGACAAGACCGTGCTGGCCTGCTTCGGACCCATCACGTCGGCCGGGGCGGAACTGCGCAACCTGCGGGTCGACGTGGTGGCGAAGGACTATTCGCGCTTCGAGGGCTTCGTGGCGGCGATGGAAGACTATTATCGCAGCCGTTGACCGCGTTGCGCGGGACGGCTGCACCAAGCGCGGTATAAGCGAATGACGATGAATACGATTCCTGGCCGGTTGTTCGGCGGTTTGCTGGTCGCCGCCACGCTCGCGGCCTGCGGAGGCAACGGAGATAACGCGGTCACAGAAGAGCCGGGCGTCGCTACGGAACCTCAGTCTCTCGCTGCGCCGGCGACAACACCGCCGGAGCCTGCGGCGGCGGCTGAGCAGGCCGAGGACGTGGCGACGGGAAACGAGCAGATGGCGGAGGCTGCGGCGGAGATGGCTGCCGAGGTGGCCGCGGTCGAACAGGTCGCGGCGCAGTCCGGCGAACAGAAAGCGCAACCGTGCCTCAGTTGCCACTCGCTGGATAATTTCGCGTCCTTCGACGTCCCGAAACTCGAGGCGGCCATGCAGTCGATGCGGACCGGCGAGATGGCCCACCTGCCGTTGCCGGACAGCGTGAGCGATGCGGACGTGGCGGAGATCGCGGCCTACCTGGCGGGGGCTGGCGCGGATGGCTGAGCACCGGCCCGGCGCAAAATCCCCCGCTAGATCGCGGCCAGCGCTGTGTTCGCCGCCGCTTCTCAGTACCGGACCTGCGGCGGGAAGCCGTAGGCCTCGATCACGGACATTGGCACGCCGCTCTTGCGGGCAAACTGGATGCCGATGTCTTCCAGCATCAGCCACTCGACGAGCCGGGCACGGTGCCGGTTGGTCTCTCGATAGTCCGCATCGGTGGGCTCGTCCTCGGCAGTCATCGCTAACACCTCGCGATAGGCTGACAGCGTGGCGTCGAACAGCGCGTCCAGCGGTGGCTCGTCACTGGCCTGGTAGAAATCCATGATGCCGCACTCGGCGGCGATGCCGGCCAGGATCCGGCCGGGCTCGGCCTTGTAGCGCTTGGCGAAATCGCCGCCGGCGCCTTCGTACGCGGGGCGCAGCGCGTCGGCGAACAGGGCCTGGGCTTCCGGTTGCGGCTCGCCCGTCTGCACCACGAGATCGATGCACACCACGACCGAGCGGCCGGCACCCTCGGTCTCGTTGGTATTCAGCAGCACGATCAGGCCCGGCACTCGCGGATTTGCCGGGTAGGCGAGGGTTTCGAAGAGCTTGATGCTGCCGGGCCGGCCGTAGATTTCGCCGTCGACGATGTGCATCAGCGAGTAGCCGGCCTTCTCCAGCACCGGCCCGCGCGACACCTGCGAGTAGCAGTACCAGTTGTCGCCCTCGGTTTCGCGTGGTGTTTCGGCGGCATCGGCACCGTTGATCGCGGCGTAGAACTCGCGCAGCCGGGCCGGGTAACTGTCGCGGGGGTGCTCGAAATCAGTCCGGTTCATGGTTGCCGCGTGGCTTTCAAAGTCCTCTCACCAACAGGAAGCGGCCGACGCTGGCTGTTTCCCGCTCTTTGCGTGCCGCCTGGTACTCGGGTGAGTCGTACCAGCGATAGAAGGCCTCTGCAGATTCGCACGACAGGATCACTGTGCGCGGATGGTCGAGTTCGCCTTCCACGGCGGTCGGTGTTTCGTCCACCGCGAGCAAACGAACGCCATAGGCCAGTAGCGTCGGCCCGGATTTTTCCAGGTAACGGTTGAACGCGTCGCGGTCGGTAATGGTGCCCTGCGCGATGGCATATACGGTCATGGCGGATCTCCGCGCGAATGTTCAGCAACGTAGAGAGTGCCCGAAAATCCCTGCACATGCTGCAGGCCCGACCGCCCGGTGCTGTGCGTTTCGCGTTGGCGTCAGGCGGAGGCGCTGGCCGGCAGCGCGTCGGAAACCAGCTGTTCTGCGGCCCTGGACTTCAGCAGTGCCGCGACCACGAACAACGTGACGGCGAGGAAGGCCATGCCGGCGAAGGCGCTCTGGTATCCGGCGATGCCGCCGCCTTTCGAGGCCGCGACAGCCCCCACCGCGGCCGCGCCGACCAGCCGGCCCAGGGACGTGCAGACACTCAGCAGGCCCTGTGAAGAGCCGCGTTCTTCGGGGCGTGCCTCGGCCAGCATGATGAAGCGCAGCGGTGCACCCACCAGCCCGGCCGAACCCAGGCCGTTGATCATGTTGGCCGCGATGATGATGGGCAGAGTGAGCTCGCCGCGACCGAGGAGCAGGAAGGAACTGGTTACCAGCACCAGGCTCGTCAGCACCAGCAGCCGGGTGCCCACCACGTTGATCAGCCGGCCCACCACCGGTGAGGCAACGGTGGACATGATGACGCCTGGTAACAGCAGCAGCGCGGCATCGGCTTCCGTGATGCCGATCGCGGCCACGATCAGCGTGGGCAGGAACACGCCGGCCGACTGCATCGCGCCAGCGCCGCCAGCCACCGCACAGGCCGTGCTAATCTGCCGGGAGTCGAACAGCCCGGGGCGAATAATGGGGTCTGCCGCCAATTGTTCGCGCTTCCAGAACAGCGGGGCGAGCACCGCGAATAGCAGCAGCAGCGGCAAGACCTGCCAGCTGAAGACGCTGGCCAGTACCGCGTTGGTGTCGACCTGGTTGATGCCGACAACGAGTGCCGTGATGCCGATGACCAGCATGACCGTGCCGGCAAGATCGAAGGGTGTGTTCCGCTGCGGTCGCTCGGTGGGCAGCAGGCGGAATGCGCCGATCATCAGCAGCGCGGCAATCGGCAGGTTTACCAGGAACAGCCACTGCCACGAGAAGCGGAGAAAGATGCCGCCAAGTATCGGGCCGATCAGGAACGCGATGCCCCACACGGAACCGAGGATGCCCAGTGCCGGACCCCGGCGTTCCATCGGCAGCCGCGCCGCGATGACCGCGGCGGCCACCGGGAAGATACCGCCGGCGCCGAAGCCCTGGATCGAGCGACCGGTGTACAAGGTGTAAATATCGGGGGCGAAGGACAGTAGCAGTGAGCCCAGGGCGAAGCAGCCGATGCTGAACACGTAGACCGCGCGCAGACCCACGCGATCGGAAATCTTGGCAAGCAACTGCGCGCCGATCATCTGGCACAGCACGTACGCGTTGAACAGCACCGACAATTGCCGGCCGGTCATGTCGAAGTCGGCCTGGATCGCGGGCAGGGCCGGGCCGATGATCGCGATGTCCACCGCGCCCATCAGGACGCCGATGAATAGCAGCGCCAGCAGAATATTGGTTTGCCTGGCTTCCAAGACCCGAATCCTCTTCCCGTGGCTAAGAATTCGCTGTCAGCGGGTGCTCGGATGCCTCACGCCTGCTACTGGCAGTGAGTTTCCAAGCTATTGAAATATATGGAGTATTGGCCCCAGATCGACGCTGGTTCCGGGCCCGGATCAAGCGTCGGCCGAACTATTCACGCGTCCCACTTGTTCCATAAGCGCTAACGGGCCCGTTCAAGGGCCTGCAGCGTTGCGGCCGTGATCATGTCTATCTGGGCCTGCTCGCTGATTTTCGGCTCCCATACTTCTTCGTATGCGCCGCCGTCAAAGGAGCCGAAGTACATGTGAATGCCGCCGGGCACCGGCACCCAGTCGCTGTCGGCCGGAAACAGATAACGCATGTCTTCGAACTTCTGCGGCGGCGCGCCCTCGAGAGTCGCCCGGTGGATGTGGGTCACCGGCAGGCTGGAGTCGGCCAGGCTGCTGGATTCTGGCGGGTAGGCGTCCCAGAAAATGAGGCCGGCGAGATTGTCCTGGTTATCTGCTGCGTACAGGCCGGCCATCGCGCCCCCCATGGAATGACCGGCGATCACCCAACGCTCGATGTCGGGAAATGCCTCGCGCACGTCGTCCGCGCTGAACGGCGCAAAGATCGAGAAATAAAACGGCATCGACACGCCGACAACCAGGTAACCGGCGCGGGCGACCTCCTTGAGAATCGGTGCGTAGCCGCGGATGTCGCAGTAAGCGCCCGGGTAAACAATCATCCCTGTGGTCGGAGTCTGATTCTGCGGGCGCATGATCAGCCAGTCGCCTTGCTCCTCGACCGCCACTGCCGCGTCGGGCTCGAGCGCGGCCATGGCCACTTCCGTGGGCCGCGCGCGGTTTTTCTCCGACGAGTAGCTGAGCCAGCCGTACAGCAGCACGAGGATCGCGGCGACGATGCTCGCCGTGACGATGAGAATTTTTTTCATTGCCGGTTCTTCTGTCCACGCCCGCAGCGCGTGGTTCCCCGGCCGAATGCTATACGAAATTCAGACGATCAGTGCACGGTGGCTGAACAGGGCACGGCCACGAGCAGTTCCTTCAGCACCGGCTCCGCATCTTCGCTGTGCAGCCACTCGGCCACTTCCGGCTTCCACGACTCCCAGTTCAGCTGCAGCAGGCGCTGATAGGCCACCATGGCCGCCTCTACGCCGGGGCCGGCCAACATCGTTGTCTGGTCATTTTCCATAGGTCTGAAATGGGGGCGAGGGGATCGATTTCAAGCCGGACGAGTCGAGCCGCGCCGGGTCTGGTAGTCCGTTCCGACCAACAGGATGTGCGCCGTCGCAGGCCTTGAATTGAGACACGGCTGGACTGTCCCCAATGGCATTGGCGGGGGCCGTTATTCCGCCGGGCGCCCGTGCTGGTCGGCGGACTCGGACCCGGTCTCCGTGTGATCCGGTTGACCAGATGCGGATTCGGTCACACCCGCTGGCAGCCGCTGCGGCCACAATTTGCCTTCGGACTTATCCAGGGATCGGAATTATGTCTGCATTCAAGCGATGCTGCGCTGCGCTGCTCCTGTCCATCCTCTGCGGATTCTTGGTCGCCTGTGGCGGCTCAGGCTCCGGCGGGGGTGGTCCGACCACCGGCCAGGTGGTGGTAACGCTGACCGATGGTCCCACCGACATCTACGAAAGGATGCTGGTCACGATCACCAGTATGACGCTGATTGGCAGCGGCGGGCAGCAGGTGCTCTATGACGGTCCACCGGTGACTTTCGACCTGCTGCAGCTGCGGGACCGCGCCGATCTCGCGTTCAGCCAGCGGGTTACCGCCGGCGACTTCAGCAAGATCCGCCTGGAGCTGGCCGGGCTGACGCTCATGGACCTGGGCGATGATCCATTGAATCCCATAGACGACGTCGTGGTTGTTCTCGACAATCTGCCGGCCAACGGCAAGATCGACCTGAACCCGCAGGGTCCTTTCACCGTGACGCCGGGCGAGACCACCGTGATCGAGCTGGACATGGACGCGCGCCGCTCCGTGCAGGTGGTTGAAAACGGCAACGGCGGCCTGAAAGTGAGGCCGGTTATTTTCACGAACATCTACCAGGGGGACGTGATCCTGCCAAGCCGGCTCGTGCGCGTGTTCGGCACCGTGGAGGCGGTGAACGAGACTGCGCAGACTATGAAGGTCTGCGAAACTGAGTTCGTTGCCCAGCTTGACGGTCCCGCGCCGGTGGACCCCACCTCCTGCATCCAGATCTTCGCCAACGGGGCGAGCCATTTCGGCACGGACGGGGTGGCTATCCCCTTTGCCGACATCGTCACAGCCTTTAATGCCAGCGATAGCCTGAAGGTCACCTCGATTGGCTTCGCGTCCCTGCCCGGGACGGCTGCGGCCGACGACATCGTCCTGGAACTGGATGCGGTCGTGGATGAGCTGGGCCCGCGGCGTGACAACACAATGGCGGGCTGGGAGACCACGACCGGCACCGTGACCTCGGACCCATTTACCACCGGCTGCGCGTCTAGTCAGTGCGTGGATTTCCTGGCCAGTGAGGCGGGAGCTGACATCACCGTGCAGTTGCAGGCCGAGTCGCGCGTGTTCACGCGTGACGGCACGGAACTGGGCCAGGGCGACCTGAGTGCAGGGCTGGCTGGCGCCTTCGACGGGCTGCGGGTGGACAACGGTGGCACCGAGGAGCTGCGCGCATCGCTGTTCGTGGCCGGTCCTGATGCGGGGGATGCGACGGTAAGCGGTCGGTTGACCGCGGTCGATCTCGACGTCCCATTTGGTACCAACACCTTCGATATCCTGACGGTGCATGCGGACGGCGTTGAGGCGGTGGAAGTCTGCGTGACCGCGGACACGGACGTGCTGCGAATCCTGACGGACGGTGCGACTGTAACCATCGCCGACCTGCTGGATCCCGCGGTGCTGGATCCGGAGGTCCTGAATCCCGAGTTGCTCGATCCGGCTGACTACCTGCTGATCGAGGCGTCCGGCGCCGCCATCGCCGATCCGGACGACGTTTGCGACATCGACGCCGCGGTGGTGATCGTCGAAGACCCAGCGGCGTAGATCAGCCCGCAGGGCTCACCGCATTGCTGACCGGCGGCTGCGCCATCAGGTAGGCGTAGATCGCCGCGAGATCGGCCTCGGTCAGCTGCGCGTACTCACTCCACGCGTGCTGGGTCTGAAAGCCGGTTTCGGTCACCGGGATCCGGGCACCTGCATAGGCCTTGAAGCGGGCGATGAACTCCGCCTCGGTCCAGTTGCCGATGCCCGTGTCGGGATCGGGTGAAATGTTGGCCGAGTACACCGTGTCACCAGCGGGAATCCGCATGCCCAGGCCGCCACCGAAGCGCATGTCCTCGTATGGCTGCATGCGTTCGTTGGCCGGCGTGTGGCAGAAACGGCAGCCGGCGATGATCACCATGTACTCGCCGCGGCTGAGCGGGTCGTCCTGGTCCACCTGCCAGGGGTCGGCGGGCAATACGCGCGAGTTGGCGATGAACTGCATCAGCCGCGTCATGCGGCGCCCGCTGTACTCGGCCTCGATCGGTTCCAGCGTGCGCAGGTACGCGATGATCGAATACACATCTTCCGTTTCCAGGTGCAGGTACACGTCGAAGGGCATGATCGGGAACAGCGAGTAACCGTCTTTGTGCAGGCCGTTCACGATGGCCCGGTAGACCTCGCCGTCACTCCAGTCGCCGATGCCGGCCGGCGTGATGTTTGCAGAGATCAATACGCCGGACACGCCGACGCGCTTGTCGAAACGTTCACCGCCTTTGCCCAGCGTGCCCGGCACCGGTGGTGCGCCGAACAGGCTCCAGTCGCGTTCGGAATGGCAGTACATGCAGCCGAATACTGCGGTGGCCAGGTACTCGCCGCGGGCGACGCGCTCCGGGGTTATCTCGACGGCGAGTTCGGGCGGGGCAATATCCCGCGGCAGGATCATGAAGTAATAGACGTACAGAGCGCCTACCGCGAGCACGGCCAGCACGACGACTCCGGCGATCAGCTTCAGCAGCCCTTTCAGCACCCCGCTATCTTAGCGCACGAGGGCGGCAGGCACGGTGTTAGGCTCTCCGGATGCCAGCCCACGACGAAACGCACGGCGGTCTAAAGCGCGAAGTCGGCCTGCTGCTGTTTGCGCTGTACGGGGCCGGCAACATCATCGGTGCCGGGATCTACGTGCTGGTTGGCAAAGTCGCCGGCGAGGCCGGGTTGCTGGCCCCGTTTGCGTTCCTGGTTGCCGCATTGGTCGCGGTGTTCACCGGGCTCAGCTACGGCGAGCTGGGGGCTCGCTACCCGGTCAGCGCCGGTGAAGCGGTCTACGTGCAGCGGGCCTTCAGGATGCAGGCGCTGTCCATTGGTGTGGGCCTGCTGATCTCACTGGCGGGACTGGTGTCGGCGGCCACGATGGCGCGGGGTTTCGTCGGCTACTTCAACGTGTTCATGCCCGCGCCGGCCGAGCTGATCATCGCGCTGAACGTCGTCGTGCTGACGCTGGTTGCCGCGCGCGGCATTCGTGAGTCGGTGTTCGCCGCAGCCATCCTGACACTGATCGAAGCCGGTGGCCTGTGCTGGGTCATCGGGGCGGCCGCGCCCAACCTGGCCGAGCTGCAGAACCTCGCGGTCGCTGACGTGGTGCCGTTGGCAGGCGACGCGTGGCCGGGCGTCCTGGCGGGTGCGTTCCTCGCCTTTTTCGCGTTTATCGGCTTCGAAGACATGGTGAACATCGCGGAGGAAGTCAAGCACCCGCGCCGCACGATACCGGTAGGCATCGTGCTCGCCTTTGCGTTCTCGTCAGTGCTGTACCTGCTGGTGGCCATGGTGTCCATCACGACGCTTTCGCCGGCAGAACTCGCAGCGAGCGAGGCACCCCTGCCTGACGTCTACGCGGCCGCCACCGCGCGTTCGCCGGTATTCCTGAGCCTGATCGGGCTCGTTGCGGTCACCAACGGCGCGCTGATACAGATCATCATGGCGTCCCGGATTTTTTTCGGCATGAGCCGCAACGGCTGGTTGCCGGCTGTCCTGGGGCACATTCACCCGCGCACGAGTACGCCGGTGCTCGCCACGCTGATCGCGGGGGGGTTGGTCCTGATTTTGGCCATGTTGCTGCCGTTGGTCAGCCTGGCCAAGACTACCAGCGCGATGGTACTGGTCGTGTTCACGCTGATTAACGTGAGCCTGTGGCGCATCAAGCAGCGGGACCCGAAGCCGGCGGACGTACGCTGCCTGCCGGTGGCCGTTCCGGTCATCGGCGCGGCCGCCAGCCTGTTTATCCTGGTGGTATCGCTTTGAGAACTTGTTAATCTGGCGTGATGAAGACAGCAACGTCAGTCGGTGAACGCATCGCAAAGGCGGTGTGCCAGACGGCCATTGTCTGGTTGGTGCTGTGCGTTCCGGCGCCGGCGAGCGCGGCGGATCCCGATCTCGTCCTGTTCCGTGAGACCGCGAACTCGCCCGAAGCAACACTGGCGATACTCGGCGACAAGACCGTGCGCATGTTGAATAAGGCGCGCGACGGTCGTCGAGTTGCGGTGGCGGAATTGCCGGCGGGGTGGTCTCGCGAGTTGCCCGGTGGCCGCGAGCACACCGTCGAGCTGCTGGTGCTCGAAGGTGAAGTGAGTGTCGATGGCTCTGCGCTCGGCCCGTATCACTATGCGCACCTGCCGGCCGCGGCACCGTCACCCGTGTGGACCGCCGGTGCGGCCGGGGCGCGCCTGCTGTTGTTCCTGGATCCGTCGCGCGATACCGACGGCTTGCAGGCCCGGATCATGGATACGCAAAGTGTGCCGTGGCGGGCCGGGGTGGTCGCCCAGCGCGACACGGGCCGCACGCTGGCGGTGGAGGTGAAGGACCTGCTGTGGGTAGAGGACACCGGCCAGCGCACCTGGCTGCTGCGCATGGGCGCGGACTTCGAGTTTCCGTGGGAAGTGCACGACACCGCGGAAGAGGGCTTTCTGCTGGAAGGCCACTTTCGGCTCGGCGAATGCCTGGAACAGGGGCCGGTGCACGGCGAGTATCGGGCCGGCGGTTACTTCTACCGCCCGGCGGGCATTCCGCACGGCGGGCTGGAGTCAGGTACCGACTCCATCGCTTTTTTCCTGCTGCGCACGCCCACCAACCTCACGGTGAAATTCCAGGATACCTGCGAATAGCGTTCAGCCCGCGTCGAGCTGCAGGCTGATCGTGACCTGGTTTTCTTCGCCCGGTTCTACCTGGGCGGTGTCGGTGACAACAATGCGTTCCGGCGGCAGCCCGGCGTTCTCGACCAGGTAGTCTGCGATCGCTGCGGCGCGCGTGTCGCCCAGCGCCTGCAATTCGGCTTCGGACACCGGTTCAGCAGCCACGAGCCGGCGCTGAATTTCGGACAGGTAGGCGAGGGTGTCAAAGTCGGGCGTGTCCGGGTCGTCATCCTGCACTTCGAACTGCTTGCGCAGTTCACGCAGCGACAGGTCGGGCAGTTGTTCGCGCGCCATCTTCTCGAGTGCTTTCTCGGCGCGCTCGGCCAGCAACTCGTCGCTGTCGCCCGCTTCCGCTTCCGCCCTGGCCGCCGCGTCGACACGCGCCGCGGCGATGCCCTCGGTGTCCACCTGCGCGGCGTAGGCGCCCGGCACGGACAGTTGCAGGCCGGGTCGCTGGGCGAGGGCGGTGCCCAGTTGGGTGAGCTTTTCTTCTTCCGGTGGGCTCAGTATGGCCTCGCCCGGCTCGAAGGCAATGTTCTGCAGGTCGACGTCTTCCCCGCCGCCAACCAGGCTGCCGAGCAGGCGGAACGGTGAGGTCACCGCCTTGACCAGCAGGTTCGCGAGGGCCTTGGCGACAACGCCGCGCGCGCTGAACTCGGGATCGTTCACGTCGCCTTCGATGGTGAGCTTGATGTCGATCACGCCGTTCGTGTCGCTCAGCAGCGCGACGGCCAGCCCCAGCGGCAGGTCCAGCGCATCCGGGTTGTCCACCTTGTCGCCCAGCTGGATCTTTTCCACCACAATCTCGTTCTTGCCGACCAGCTGCGCTTTCTCGAAACGGTAGTCGAGATCGAGGTTCAACTTGCCGGCGGCGATCTTGCGGCCGGCGAAATCCACTGTGTACGGCGACAGGTCCGGCATGTTCACGTTGCGAAACTCGACGCGCACGGCGCTTTGCGCCAGCGGGTCCAGCGCGGTCAGCTGCCCCGTGACTTTGGCCTGGCCGAACTCGCCGACGCGGCCTTCGAAATCGAGTTCCGACGGCTCGCGCGTGTCGCTCGCCAGCGCCGAGATATTGCCGCCAAACCCGCGCACGTCGGTGCGGAAGGGCAGGGGCAGCGACAGGTCGGCAAAATCCACGCTGCCGTTTTCGATGAAGCTGCGGCCCATCCGGAACACCAGGGGCTCGCCAGGCTCAACCGGCTCGGCAGGCGCACCGGGCGGTGGTTCGACAATCGCCTTCGCGAAGTTCAGCTGGCGCTCGCCATCGATCTCGACACGCGCGAAAGGTTCGCGCAGGGTCAGGCGCGCGATCTCGAGCTGGTTGGCCGTGAGCTGGAAGATCAGGTCCTGCACCGCCAGCTGCCGCCAGCGGACCAGGTCCTCTCCACCCGCATCGCTGACCTGCAGCCCGTCGATCGTCAGCTGCCCGCGCAGGTCCAGCATCTCTTCCGGCAACGATTCAACGGTAGTTTTGCCGCTCAGCGTGCCGGCGTCCAGTCCCGCGCGGACGAACGGCACGAGCCACGGCTGCGCCACCGGCAGGGCCAGCTGGTCGAGGTTCACGTCGGCCTGCGCCACGACTGCCGGCAACACGCCCAGTTGGCCCGCCGCGTTGACGGTACCGCCGCTGGCCACCTCCAGGTCGAGGTCGAACGGGAAGCGCGCGTCGGGGGTGTTATTCAATTCCCGGACTTCCAGGTTCAGCGAGCTGAGTTCCACCCGGCCCGTCTCCGGCAACGTGCGGTCTTCGAAGTGCGCTTGCAGCCCGTCGATGAACACTCTGCCGATGCTCAGCTTGAAATCCGTGGCTGGTTCATCCTCCGTCGCGGCCGCAACCGTGGCTCCGGCGACGGCAGTCGCATCGGTGCCGGCAACCTCGGCAGTCGTTTCGTCGGCGTCGACTGTTGTGGTGTCGTCGCCGCCAATCGTCGGGTCCGCTTCGGCGTCGGCGGCGGGTAAAGAGTCCTCGAGGGCGTCGGCTCTCTCTTCGACCAGTTGCGCCAGGTTCAGGTTGCCGTCCGGGTCCAGCCAGGTCTCCAGCGTCGGTCCCGTGAGCACGATGTCTTCAACGCTGGCTTCAGCCTCCGGCCAGCGCAGTTCGCCGCCGGCAATGCGCAGGTTCTGAAAGCCGAAGAAGGGTTCCGCGCTGTCTTCGGTCGCAAGCTCCGTCTCGGTCACACTCAGATCGAGGCCGTTCACGGCACCGAGGAAGGCGCCGTCCGGTTGCGCCTGCACCTGGTAATCGAAGGCCATGTCGAGCAGGCCGCCGTCCAGGTCGAAGTCCAGCACGTCGTCGAGATAGCGGGTCAACAGTGGCAGGCCCGGCAGCTTCAGCGTGATCCGGCCCGCCGAGTCCAGCGGATTGACCTGCAGGGTGCCGTCCCACTCGATCAGGCCGTCCCCCTCGGTGCTGATGCGGATCACCTGGTCGCCCTGGTCGTTCGGTAAGGTGCTCAGGTTATTTACCTGGATATTGATCGGTTCCAGGCGGGTCTGGAAGGCGGTTGCCGGCATCCGGTCCGTCACGTCCATCACGCCATCGGCAATCTGCAACTCGTGTATCACCAGCCGCAGGATGCCTGCATCCTCCGGCGGTTCTGCCGCTGGATCTGCGGGGCCGCTTGCGGCCGCGGCGAGCCGGCCGAGGTTGGTGTCGGCAAAGCCGTCGCGCACCAGGTTCACCGTCGGTGCCGTCAACCGGACTTCGCGGAACACCAGCGCCCAGCGAAACAGGCTCGATACCTGGAAGTTCAGGCGCAGCTTGCCGAAGCCGATCAGGTCGCTGCCATCCGTGTCGCGCAGCTCGAAGTCCTCTGCTTCCAGCGCCAGGGTCAACGGATTGAAACGCACCGTTGTCACTGCCGCATCGCGTTGCACGAGGGTCTGGGCAAAGCCGGGCAGTTCCCGCTGCAGCAGCCACGGTACGAGAAAGAACCCCGCCAGCGTGTACAGGATCAGCAGGATGACGACCCAGAAGCGGGCGTTGCGCGGACTCAGCCACGCGCGGGTGTCGGTCAGGGATTGCACGGCGACAGTCGTTGTTGTTCTTGGCCGGTGCGAGTCTAGCAAACCCTTGTCAGTCGTAGGTCTCCAGGTAGCCGTGCAGCGCGGCGCCGGCGAACGACGGCCAGGCCGACCAGTGCCGGACCAGCTCGGGCAAGACCTGGTTCAGCTGGTCGCGCTGGCCACGGAAGGTGGTGCCGCTCGCCGGGACCTGGGTGGTGTAGGCGCGGGCGAACGTGGTACCCGCCGGGTTGCCGGCCAGGCCCGGTTGGCGGAATCACGGCTGAACCCCCCGGTTTACAAGGGCTTTGACCGGCGTGCGACAATGCCGGCCACCCCAGCAGGCCCAGACACCGGGAGCCGCCATTGAGCATCAGCGACAAGATCAAGAACCTGCGGCACGTGGGCTATTTCGTCGACGACGTGGACGCCGCGCTGGCCATGTTCCAGCGCATGTTCGACCTGGAGGACGAAGACATTCGCGTGATGACGGCGGAGGAGACGGCCGGCACCGGCGTATTCGGCTTCGTGAACGTCGGCGGCACGGAACTGGAGCTGATCCAGTTGCTGTCAGACGATGTGAAAGCGATGTGCGGTAACCCGCAGGCCGGCATCAGCCACGTCGCGTTCCAGGTCGAGGACATCGAAGCCGTGGTGGATGCGATGGCGAAAAAAGGCTTTCGGCTCGGCTATATCACCAGGAACGGCATCTTCGACAACGGCCGCTCGAAGGTCGCGTACCTGGCGCCGGAGGATACGGATGGTCACCTGATCGAACTCGTGGAGCCAACGTCATGAAATACGCCAGGTCCACTCGCCGTGAAATCCTGAACCGGTTCTTATCCGGCACCGTCATTGGCGCGCTGGGATCCTTGTACTCACGCTCGGCCTTGCCGCAGGCGGGCGATTCGGGGCCGGACGGCACCGGGCCCCGGGTGTCCGGGACCGTGGTTCGCAAGGGAGACCCGGATTACGAGTCGTGGCGCCGGTCGATGGTGTTTCACCGCTCGAAGCCCGACCGGTATCCGGACATGATTCTGCAGGCACGTTCGGTAGATGACGTGCAGGCGGCGGTGCGTTATGCGGCGGACAACAATCTCAAGGTCACGACGCGCAGCGGCGGCCACAATGCCACCGGCGCGTCACTGCGCAACGGGGGTCTGTGTATCGACGTATCGCCGCTGGCGAACGTGCAGATAGACGACGAGCGGCAGATTGCGCTGACGCAGCCGGGAGTGAAGAGTATCCAGCTGTCGGCCGAGGCCGGCACACGCGGGTTCAGCTTTCCGGTGCCGCATTGCCCGACGGTCGGTATCGGGGGTTTTGTTATCGGCGGCGGGATTGGCCTGAACTACCAGTCTCGCGGCGGTTTTGCCGCACTGTCCATCGAAGGGGCCGACATCGTGACCGCGGACGGGGAACTAGTGACGGCCACCCGCGACGAAAATCCAGACCTTTACTGGGCAGTGCGCGGCGCGGGTCCGGGCTTTCCCGGCGTTGTAACCCAGTATCACCTGAGCGTGTACCCGACGCCCCGGGGCATCCTGGCCAGCTCTTACATCCTGCCGCTGGAAGCCGTAGAGACGATGACGAGGGAGCTCGACCGGTTGAACGAAGAAAAAGATGACCGCGTCGAGGTGCTGGCCGCGTTGATGCACAGCCCGGTGGCGGCGGCCGATGCGCCGCCGGAGGAGGCCAAGATCTGCTTCGTCACTGCCTACGCCTTCGGCGATACGGTGGCGGAATCCCGTAGCATGCTCAGGCCCTTTGCACGGTCGGCCTTGCCGCGCGAAAGCATCGTGCTGACGGAGTACGAGAAACTCAGCTTTAGCGGGCTCTACCAGTTCTTTACGCCCGACAAGCCGGGTGGCGCACACGGCCGTTACGCGGTAGATAACGTGATGACAAACGAGCCGGGCCAGATCTTTATCGGTCTGGCAGATCATTTTCGTTCCACCCCGTCGCCCATCAACCATGTGCTTGGTGCCTACGGCATGAATCTGAAGCAGCGCGACGACTCCTGCCTGTCGTCAATTGCCAATCACTACGTCGGCACTTTCATCATCTGGCAGGACGAGGCGGACGATGAGCGAAATTTTGCCTGGCTGGAAGAAGCGATCCCGGTAATGGAGAAGTATGGCAAGGGCCACTACATCAACGAAGTGGAAGCCCGCCGCCACCCGGAGCACATTCGTGAATGCTTCTCGGCGGAAAACTGGCAGCGGCTGGCGGACGTGCGGCGCCAATACGATCCGGACGGTGTGTTTCACACCTACCTGGGCTACGGCTGACCGCGAAAGCCTGAGTCGCTACTGCTGACTTTCCAGCTCCGCGGCGTCGAAGATCGCCGCGAACTTGGCATGAAAGCGCCCCGGTGTGAAGGACTCCGCCGCGTCACGGACGATGTCCACCGTGACCCGCGTGCCGCGCTCGCGCGCGATCTTCTGCGACGCCTCGTACACCTTCTTCACGGCAAACGTCCGCACGAACTGGGGCACCGCGAGGGAGATCTGCTGCAAGGCCTGTTCCGCCGCCACGTCCCAGTCGGCTCCTCCTGCCGAGACTTCACCGGCGACATCGCCCTTGGTATCGATCAGCAGCTTCGTGACGGTGTTATTGACTGCGGTTTGCACCAGGTGCTTTGCGCCCATCAGCCCCATGAAGGGACCGACTTCCGATGCGACATAGCCGGCGGTGGGGATATCGGCCACCACGAAGTTCTGGATGCCTTCCTCGGAGGCCAGTTTCTGGTCGTAGAAATTGCCGAAAATCAGGTTGGGTCCGGTCTCTACGAACCGCTCCTTCTTCAGGTCGAGCGTGGGCGACACCAGCACTTCTTCACAGCTGGCGGCCACGCGTTCGCCAGCCTCGGGGTTGCTCAATGACACCAGCGGCACCTTGATGCCCACCTCTTTCTTGAAGAACTCGGCAATCCCCAGCGCGTAGGTGTTGTGGTTTTCGAAGGACAGCGCCGTGCTGAGTTCAAAGGTGGTGCCGAACACCAGGTTCGAACGAATGAAGTGGGTGGCGTTCTGCACGCAGCTCGCAAGATACCGCTTGATATCCATATCGAAGTGGTCTGCGATCTGCTCGAGCCAGCGCAGTGAGTTGTCGAAGCCAATCGGCACGATATCGGCCATGTAAGGGACGCCAAAGCGCTCTTCCATTACTTCCGCAGTTTCCACACCGTAATCGAAGGGATACATGCAGAGGTTCAGCTCGGCGGCCGGTGCGTTCTGGATTTCTGCAAAGGTCGCGCCGGCTGACAGCACCGCGTTCACCTGGATGCCGATCTCGCTCAGCATGCGCTTGAGCTCATAGACGTCGGCCCGCCAGTTGAACATGCACAGCGCCGGGCCGATCAGGTTCACCGAGCGCGGCCGTTTTTCGGCATCGCCGTCCATCAAGTCGATCAGCGTCTGGAAGGCGGCTTCTTTGCCCTGGTTGCAAGACTCACCGATGGCCGGGCGCACGACTCGCGTGTTCGGGTAACCGATGCGCTCGCACACGCCTTCGGCATCGTCCTGGCTGGTTTCGGTGACGGGGGAGGTCACGACGAACAGCGCGGCGGGCCGCTGTTCCTTGATCGCATCGATCACGTTGGCGAGCTGTTCCTCGCCCCCCTTCATGACCGAAGAGAACTTCAGGTGGGAGGTATACAGCTCCATCGGCCAGTCGTTCATCAGCGCGTTGTTGTGCATGTTGAAGTAATAGCCCGGCGCGGAATGGATGATCGTGCGTGCGTCTTCGATACCCATCAGCGCCCACACCACGCCCTCGAAGGACGACGGCGTGTGCAGCTCCTGGAGTTTGAATTGTGGCTGGCTGTCGTTCATGTCAGACCACGGCGTAGCGACTGTTCAGTTCGCGCCAGTGCTTCCATACCGACGGCCCCGTCATGTTGTTGAAATTTTTGCCGAAATTCAGCGCGTAGTCGTAGCCGTAATCGGCCAGGTAGAAGAAGATGCAGAACGACGGAATCAGGCGTGCAGACGATTCCGGTTCGGCCTGCATCTCGTTGGCGATCACGGTAGGCTGAATTTCCTCGATTAGCTCATCCAGTGAGCCGAAATCCTCGTCGATAAAGTTGACGCCGTAGCGTTCTTCCATGATCGCTCGTTCCTGCTTGTAGAACTTGTCTTTCATGGACGGCACTACGAAGACCTCGGCACCGAATTCGGCCACGATCTTGCCCATGGACATTTCATTCGCGGGGCCGGAGACCAGCAGCATGCGTACCGGGTCTTCCGCAAACTTCTTCCTGAGCTTCTCCAGTTCCACGCGAGCTTGCTTCTCCTCCTGGTCTACCAGGTCGTGCAGGGCCTGGCAGCCTTCCTTGTCGGCGACGCGCCGGAAGAAATTCGTGGTGCCGTCGATGCCCACCGGTATTTCGATGAATTCCACATCCTGCTCGAATTCGGACTCGAGATACTTGCAGCTCTCATAGGAACCCAGGTGAATCGGGTAGATGTGCTCCGCGCGGGTGATCTTGGCCATTTCATCGATGTGGCCCTCGGGGAACAGGTAGGTGTTCAAGCCCGCTTTTCGCAGCATCGTGCCAATCGCACCCATATTGTCGGCATCCTGGCCCGAACGCCCGACGATGCCGATGGCGCCCGGCTCGTGCTCGGTCTTGTCCAGCGTCTGCAGGATGGCGAGCCAGGACGCGTCCGAGCCCCGCAGCATCGCGTTCGTGTAAACGAAGCCCGTGTTGATCGAGCGGATCCGCAAGCCTGGTATCTCTTCCTCCATTTCCATGCTTACGCCCTTCACATCGTCACCATTGAGCTGCGGAATGCAGGTGTTGATGATCACGATCACCTTCGGGTGGTGCTTTTCGTAGACATTGCGAATCTGCTCCTTCAGGCTGTCGTCGCCGCCGAAGATCACTTCGCTCTTGCTCAGCAAGGTACCCGCGGTGATCAGCTTGGCAGGACGGCAATACAGTGTGGACATCTGGTTCTCGAACACGCAGGTCTGCGGGCCGTGCACCAGCGGGATCACACCTTCCACCTTGCCCAGCGTCGCCAGCGCCTGGGTTGTGGAGCAGCCGTGCTCGTAGTTCTTGATGGGCATCTGCCGTTTCCTCTCGTCGTTGCGCCAGGGTTCAGGCCGCCAGCGTCTTGTTCGCCTGCCACCAGTGGTGGAGTTCGTCGAAGCTCATGGGTTCCGGTATCGTCATTAACTTGTTGTTGTAGATATTGTCCGCCAGCTGCTGCATCGCCTCGCACTCGGGCGAGTCCGGCGCATACTGGAACAGGGTCTCGCCCCTGCCCGAAGCTGCCTTGATCTTCTCACTGTAGGGAACGAAGCCAATGATCTGGGTGCCCAGGCGCGCCGCGAAGCGCTCCAGCACCTCGCGTTCGTTCTCCATGTTGCGCAGGTTGCCCACGATACCGCCCAGGCGCACACCGGAGCGCTGCGCAAATCGCGCTACGGCCTTGGAAATGTTGCAGGCGGCAAACAGTGACTGCATCTCACCGCTGGTGACAATGTAGATTTCCTTCGCATGACCCCGCTTGATGGGCATCGTAAATCCGCCGCAGACCACGTCGCCCAGCACGTCGTAGAGTATCGCGTCCAGTTCCAGCTTGTTGTGGGCGTCCAGCTTGGCCAGGGTGCGAATCGCTTCCGTCACGCCCTTGCCGGCGCAGCCGGCACCCGGTTCCGGCCCGCCGCTTTCGGCACAGAAAAGCTGTCCCGGCACGGTGTCGTTCAATGTGCTTTCCAGGACCACGTCTTCAAGCGCGACCTTGCGCGTTTCAAAATCCACCTTGCGCAGGATATCGAGGATCGCATGCGGAATCCGGCCGGCGAGCAGCAGCCGCGTACTGTCGTGCTTCGGATCACAGCCCAGGTGCAAGACCCGCAGGCCGCTGTTGGCGAAAGCAAAACTGATGTGCGAGGAGATCATCGATTTACCGATGCCGCCTTTGCCGTAGACTGCTATCTGGCGCATAAGCCTTTGCCGTGCCTCAGTTGACGTACGGACACCACCACTCGTACAGCTCCTCGAAGCTCATCGGGTGAGGTGTCGTGGGCTCGTAGTCACTGGCCATGACCTGTTCGGCCAGCCGACTATACTTCTCGGCCTCGGTACTGTCCGGATGGTCTTCGAACACGGTCTTGGCCTCGCTGCCGCATTCCTTGACCAACTGACTGAACGGCAGCACGGCCAGTACCCGCGTATCGGTCTTGGCAGCAAAATCGTTGATGATCTGTTCTTCCCGCTCCAGACCGCGCAGGTTGACGATCAGTCCGCCCAGCTTTGCGCCCGCCCGTTTCGCGAAACGGTTCACCGCGCCCATCACGTTCACGGCCTGGTACAGGGCCTCGAGCTCGCCGCTGGTGACTAGGTAGGTTTCCTCGGCAAAGCCGTCCCGAATCGGCTGAGAAAATCCGCCGCAAACGACATCGCCGAGGATATCGTAAATCACGATATCCGGTTGCAGTTCGTCGAAAACCTCCAGCCGCTTGAGCGTGTTAATGGCTTCAATCACGCCCTTGCCGCCGCAGCCGACGCCCGGCTCAGGTCCGCCGGCTTCGGCGCAGTACACTGACCCACCGTTCTCAAAGGGCAGGGGTGACCTGTGGACAATCTCCGCCACCTCGATGTCCTCGTATTCGAAGTCGTGTTCCGTCAGTACGTCGAGAATCGGCTTCGTGTACTTGTGGAGCAGGTTGTGGGTGCTGTCTCCCATCGGGTCACAGCCCATCAGGAAGACCCGGTGCCCCTGGTTGGCCAAGGCGTAAGCCACATGGGTGGCGACCGTGCTCTTGCCGATGCTGCCTTTGCCGTAGAGTGCGATCTGTTTCATGTTGAGGTCACAGGACCCTTCTCCCCAATTTCCCAATATACGCCGGTTTCCGAGCCTGCGTCCCGCCCGCACAGGGCACAGCGGTAGGTAATTTCCGAGGCTGGCCTGCGGCCAACCGCCGACGATGCCGTATGCTTGCGCGCGGCGGCTTGCCGGTGGGAGGCTAAGTGGACGAAGCGCAGAACCGGCGCGTGATGGCGCTGCTGTTTGTCGGGGTGCTGATGGGTGCGCTGGACCTGGCCATCATTGGCCCGGCGTTACCGGCCATCCAGGCCGACTTCGACATGAACACACGCCAGCTCGCGTGGCTGTTCAACCTCTACGTACTGAGCAACCTGGTCGGTGCCCCGCTGCTCGCCAAAATGTCGGACCGCTATGGCCGGCGCCGAATCTACGTGTTGAGTGTCAGCGGTTTCGCGCTGGGCTCGCTGTTGCTGGTGCTGGCTCCCGGCGTGGAGTGGCTGTTGTTTGCGCGCGCCGTGCAGGGTTTCGGTGCCGCCGGCATCTTTCCTGTTGCCGCTGCCGTCATCGGCGACACGTTTCCGCCCGAAAAGCGCGGCGGCGCCCTCGGCCTGATCGGGGCGGTTTTCGGCCTGGCATTCCTCATCGGCCCGGTGCTCGGCGGCGTACTGCTGCGCTGGTCCTGGCACTGGCTCTTCCTGATCAATTTGCCGATTGCAGCCTTGCTAATCTGGCAGGCGGTCAAGCTGCTGCCGGGCTCCGGCGCTGTCGACACAAGGCACTTCGACTGGGTCGGTGCCGCGGTGCTGTCCATCGCCCTGGTGGCGCTGGCTGTGGCGGTCACCAACCTGGACAGTTCCCGGCTCGCGGTGAGTCTCGGGTCGACGACAGTCTGGCCCTTTCTGCTGGTGACGCTGGTCGGACTGCCGCTGTTCTGGCGCGTGGAGCAGCGTGCCGTCGATCCGATCGTCCGCCCGAGTTTCTTTGCGTCGAAGCAGCTGCGCCTGACAGTGTCCATTGCGCTGGGCGTGGGCACAGTCGAGTCGGGGTCGGTATTTTTTCCGGCACTGGCGGTTGCCGGGATTGGCGTCACGGAGTCCACCGCCGCGTGGTTGCTGTTGCCAAGCGTGCTGGCGATGACGATCGCGGCCCCGGTCGTCGGCCGCTTGCTGGATCGAACCGGCTCGCGTGCGATCGTCCTGTTCGGGCTGGCCTGCGTGCTGGCCGGGCTGCTGATCTACGCACAGTTCAGCATGAGTATTGCCGTGTTCATCATCGGCGGCATTATCGGCGGTCTTGGCCTGGCATCGCTGCTGGGTGCGCCCTTTCGCTACATCATGTTGCAGGAGGCGCGCGCCGAAGACCGGGCCGCGAGCCAGGGTCTGCTGAATGTCTTCATGGCGGTGGGCCAGCTGCTTGGCGCGGCGATCGTCGGCGGCGTGGCGGCATCGCGCGGTGGCGGAACTGCGGGTTACCAGGCCGCCTTCATGACACTGGCGGTGCTGACCGGCGCGCTCGTTGTTGTGGCGCTGGCATTGAAGAGCCGCCGGGTCGAGGAGGCGGAGCGGGCTGCGGTGTGAACAAAGAGATGCCAGGAGAACGGAGCTGGCACCTTTTCGCAGATTGACCACCTGTCGAACATTTTGTGGGGCTCGCCAAATTCGCGGAGGCAGCCGGTAGACTGCCCGCAGTCTTTGCACCGCCCGGGGGTAAACAATGAAGCTGATCCCACGTTTGGCCGCGATGCTGGCGTTTGCCGCCGCGATACTGCCGGCCCACGCGCAGCCAACAACGCTGCCGGACCCGACGACGGAAGAGTTCTGCATGGTCGTGCAGCAGGTCCTCGCGAACACCGAGCGCACCGGTGCGAACACGGTGTTCACGAACATGCCCGCCTACCGCAGGTCCAAGCCCAAAGTGGACTACCACCTGATCTACCAGGTGGTGACCTATCGCGGTGATATGCCGATCATGGTCTCCTGCAAGGTGAAGGGCTCTGCGCACTTGCGCGATGCCTACGGGGAGGACGCGGCCGGGGAACAATTGTTCTGCCCGACAATTACGCGCATGTCCCAGGCCCAGGCGGTCGCGGAACTCGAGGCCGCAGGCGACAGCGCCGCGGCGGACAAGGCGCGGGCCTTTGTCGTGAACGATAACGAGCCTTACACCACCGGGCAGTCGTATCTCAGTGATTTCGAGCTCAGCTACCTGGCCGAGGACGGCAGCATTCACCTGAACTCGCCGGGCCTGTTCCAGGACTATGACAGCTGGGTCACGATCATTTTGCCCGAGCGGGTCGAGG
>CP070671.1:1949475-2064864 GCA_020351875.1 Chromatiales bacterium
AACGTCGGCTACAACTTCTAAGTCGCATTTCGTGGCACCGTCGGCCGCGTGACTCCAAGCGCGATTGGAGCCATGCGGCCGCCCGGTGCTAGACTCTTTTCCCGTTTCGGGTTACTAAACAGCAGGTTGACATCGCGGGGGTTTCTCGATGGCTGGCTCGGAAAGCTATAACGACGGCGTCGTCCGTCAGTTTGCCGTGATGACGGTCGTCTGGGGCATCGTCGGCATGCTCGTCGGCGTGATCATCGCCGCCCAGCTCATGTGGCCGGCATTGAACTTCGACGTGCCGTGGCTCAGTTTTGGTCGCCTGCGGCCCCTGCATACCAACGCGGTGATTTTTGCCTTCGGCGGATGTGCGCTGATGGCGACGTCTCTGTATGTCGTGCAGCGCACCTGCCACGTGCGTCTGTTCGCCGGCCCACTGGCTTCGTTCGTATTCTGGGGCTGGCAACTCATCATCTTGTTGGCAGCCATCACGTTGCCGCTGGGCCTGACGCAGGGGAAGGAATACGCGGAACTGATCTGGCCCATCGACCTGCTGATCGCGGTGGTCTGGGTGGCCTACGGCATCGTGTTCTTCGGCACCATCGCCATCCGCCGGGTGAAACATATCTACGTGGCAAACTGGTTCTACGGTGCGTTCATTATCACCGTGGCGCTGCTGCACATCGTGAACTCGCTGGCCATGCCGGTGGATGCGCTGCTGTCCTATCCCATCTACGCCGGTGTCGTCGACGGCATGGTGCAGTGGTGGTACGGCCACAACGCGGTGGGCTTTTTCCTCACCGCCGGCTTCCTCGGCATGATGTATTACTTCGTGCCGAAGCAGGCGGGCCGCCCGATCTATTCGTACCGTCTTTCCGTGGTGCACTTCTGGGCGCTGATTTCCATCTACATGTGGGCTGGGCCGCATCACCTGCACTACACGACGCTGCCGGACTGGGCGCAGTCGCTTGGCATGGTGTTCTCCGTGCTGCTGCTGGCACCGTCCTGGGGCGGGATGATCAACGGCATCATGACGCTGTCGGGCGCCTGGCATAAGTTGCGCACCGACCCGATCCTGAAGTTCATGATCGTGTCACTGTCTTTCTACGGCATGTCGACCTTCGAAGGGCCGATGATGTCCGTGAAGACGGTGAACGCGCTGTCGCACTACACGGACTGGACCATTGGCCACGTGCACTCCGGTGCGCTGGGCTGGGTGGCGATGATCTCCATGGGTTGCCTCTACAACCTCATCCCGCGCGTATTCGGTCGCGAGCAGATGTACAGCGAAAAGCTCATCGACCTGCATTTCTGGGTCTCGACAATCGGTGTGGTGCTGTACATCGCTTCCATGTGGATTGCGGGCGTGATGCAGGGGCTGATGTGGCGCGCGGTCAACGACGACGGCACGCTCACCTATTCGTTCATCGAGAGCCTGGAAGCCACTTATCCTTACTATGCCGTGCGGCTGCTGGGTGGCCTGGTGTTCCTGGTCGGCACGCTGATCATGGCCTACAACGTCTGGAAAACGATAGCGGAGGGTGAGAAGAATGCCATGACCCCCGTGATCGAGCCGGCTTGAGGGGGGAACGATGATCAATCACGACACCATTGAGCGAAAAGTCGGGCTGCTCGGGGTGCTGGTCGCCATCACGGTCAGCATCGGCGGCCTCGCGGAGATCATCCCGCTGATGATGGACCCGCAGGCCACCGAGGCGGCGCCGGGCGTGGAGCCTTATTCCGCGCTCGAGCTGGAGGGCCGGGACATCTATATCCGCGAGGGCTGCTATCTCTGCCACTCGCAGATGATTCGCCCGTTCCGGGCGGAGACGGAGCGTTATGGGCCCTATTCCCTGGCGGGCGAAACGGTCTACGACCACCCGTTCCAGTTCGGGTCGAAGCGCACGGGGCCGGACCTCGCGCGCGTGGGCGGGCGTTACACCGATGAATGGCACCGGATCCACCTGCTGAATCCGCGCGACCTGGTACCGGAGTCCAATATGCCGGGCTTCCCGTGGCTGGACGAGACCGAGGTGGATGCAGGCCGCACGCCGGGCAAGATGCGCGCGCTGCAGATCGTCGGTGTGCCATACACGGAAGAAGAGATCGACGCGGCGAGTGATGCCGTGGAAGGTGCGACCGAGATGGAGGCGCTGATCGCCTACCTCCAGGGTCTCGGCACCGCAGTGACCCGGCGCTGAGTCGATGGACGCAGGCACCTGGCGCGGCATTTTTACAGTGCTGATGCTGCTGCTGTTTGTCGCGGTGTGCATCTGGGCCTTCAGCGGCCGGCGCAAGACGGACTTCGAAGAGGCCTCCCGGCTGCCGCTGGACGAGGATGATCAGAACCGGCCGCCGGCCTGACGCCGGCGTTCACGGTGACGGAGCGAGTTGAATGAGTGGATTCTGGAGCATATTCATCATCGTGCTGGTGGCAGTACAGGTCATCGGTGCACTGTGGTTGCTGACTAACTACACGAAGCCGCCGAAGTCACCCGAGGGTGCCACCACCGGCCACATGTGGGATGGGGACCTGGAGGAAGGCAACAACCCGTTGCCGCGCTGGTGGCTCTACCTGTTCTGGCTGACCGCGATCTGGACTCTCGTGTACCTGGTGATTTACCCGGGGCTCGGCAAGTTTGAAGGGCTCACGGGCTGGTCGCAGACGGGCCAGTATGACCAGGAAGTGGCGGCCGCTGAGGAGCGCTACGGCGATGTATTTGCCGCCTTTGCCGGCATGTCGCTGGAAGATATGGCGCGTGAGCCTGGTGCCGTGCGCCTGGGCCGCAACCTGTACCTGAACAACTGCGCCACCTGTCACGGGTCAGACGCCCGCGGTGCGACGGCCTTTCCGAACCTGTCCGACAACGAATGGCAGTACGGCGGCACGCCGGATGCGATTCTGCAAACCATTTCCAATGGTCGGGTTGGCGTGATGCCGGCTCTCGGTGCGGCGCTCGGCGATGAAGGCACGGATGCGGTGGTCCGGTACGTGCTGAGCCTGTCGGGCAACAGCAGCGCCGAGACCGACACCCTTGGGACCGGACAGCAGAAGTACATGCAATTCTGCGCCGCGTGCCATGGGCCGACGGGACAGGGCATGCAGGCCCTGGGTGCACCGAATCTCACGAACGACATCTGGCTGCACGGTGGCAGTGCTGACACGATTCGCGACATCATCATCAACGGTCGACAGAACCAGATGCCTGCCCAGAAAGATCTGCTCAGCGAAGACCGGATCCGCGTGCTCGGTGCCTATGTACTGAGCCTCGGCGCGGAGTAAGCCAATGGCCGGGCACGGGGAGGTGCAACCCGGGCGCCCTGAACCCGAATTGCGCGCCCAGCGGCCGTGGGGCCGCCGGGCACAGGCGATCGCTGCGGTCGTGTGGCCGTCTTTCCTCGCAGCGGCTGTTGCGACCATGCTGTTCTTCGCCTACGTGGACCCGGCAGACATGCAGGACGTGTTGCGCCTGCCGCCGGACAGCAGCCGGATGACGGGGTACGGACTCGGCTTTTTCTTCTTCTGGCTGATTACAGGAATTTCCAGCGCGGTGTCGGTGTACCTGTTACGCACCGCGCGACGCAACCCGAGGAACCAGGACAACGGGAAAGGATGACCCGCCATGGACGAGACCGCGCCTCCGGTTGACTCGCTGTACGCAAAGCAAGAAAAAATCCACGCACGGGAAGTGCAGGGCCCCTTCCAGCGGCTGCGCAAGAGCGCCGCCTGGCTGCTGTTGGGTATCTACTATTTGTTGCCGTGGGTCACCTGGGACGGTCGCCAGGCTGTCCTGTTCGACCTGCCGGCGCGCAAGTTCTATATCTTCGGCATCACCCTGTGGCCGCAGGACTTCTACCTGTTGTCCTGGCTGCTGATCATGGCCGCTCTGGCCCTGTTCCTGTCCACGTCTGTGGCCGGCCGCGTCTGGTGCGGTTATGCGTGCCCGCAGACGGTGTGGACCGAAGCCTTCGTTTGGTTGCAAAGGCTGACGGAAGGCAATTTCTCCCAGCGGCGCAAGCTCGACAAGGCGCCGTGGAGCTTGGAGAAATTACTCCGCAAAGGCGCCAAGCGCGGCCTTTGGGTGCTGTTCGCTGCCTGGACCGGTTTTACCTTCGTCGGCTTTTTCTCGCCGATCCAGGAGCTCGGCGCCCGGCTCGTGTCCTTTGAACTTGGCTCCTGGGAAACCTTCTGGATCTGTTTCTACAGCCTGGCCACTTATGGCAACGCGGGCCACCTGCGCGAGCAGGTTTGCAAGTATATGTGCCCCTATGCGCGTTTCCAGAGCGCAATGTTCGACCGTAATACGCTGATCGTGTCCTATGATCCTCAGCGTGGCGAGCCTCGCGGCAGCCGCAAGCGCAATGCCGACCCGGCCAAGCTGGGCCTCGGCGACTGTGTCGACTGCAACATCTGCGTGCAGGTCTGTCCGACCGGCATCGACATTCGTGACGGGCTGCAGTACGAGTGCATCACCTGTGCTGCGTGCATCGACGGCTGCGATTCGGTCATGGACAAGATGGGTTATCCCCACGGCCTGATTCGCTATACCACGCAGAATGTGCTGGATGGAAAACCGAGCCACGTGTTTCGTCCTCGTACCCTGATCTACAGCACCTTGCTGACCGTGCTGTTCGGCGTGTTCATCTACGCCGTATTTAATCGTGATCCGCTCACACTGGATGTGATCCGCGACCGCAATGCGATTTACCGGGAAATGGCCGACGGCCGGGTCGAGAACGTCTATACGCTGAAGCTGCTGAACAAGTCCGATGCGCCCCAGGATATTTCGCTGAGCATTGACGGGTTGCCAGGCGTGTCGCTGGAAACTGATCCCGCCGACGTGCGGGTCGCCGCAGGGAGTATGAGCAGTGTCATCGCCCGGGTACGCGTGCCGCGCGACGCGGCGGCACCCGGTGGTCACAACGTGGTGTTCCGCGCCGCGCGTGGGGGCGAGCAGCCGGCCGAGGTGGAGCGGGAGTCGCGCTTCATGCTGCCCCTGAATTAGGCTGTCCCTGATGGTCAATGCAGCTGACAACACGAACTTACCCTGGTACCGGCACCTGTGGGTCTGGCTGGTAATGATTCCACCGGCCGCCGCGGTGGTGGCAGGTTTCATTACCGCGTGGCTGGCCGGTGCGCCGCCGGCACTGGTGGTCGACGACTACAGCGAGATTGCGATGGCGACGGAGCAGAGTCGCAATCGCGATCGATTGGCCGGCCAACTTGGGCTGGCCGCGTTTGTCGAACTACCGGCGCCCGGCAATGCAGTCGGCCCCGTGCAGTTAACGCTGCGCGCCGCACAGGACGGCTTCCGGGCACCGCCGCAGTTGCGGCTGCGGTTCATCCATCCCACGCGGGAAGAACTGGATCAAACGCTCACAATAACGTGGGAAGACGGCCGGTACACGGGCCAACTCGCCCGGGCGGAATCCCGTTTCTACGTGCAGCTGGAAGACCTGGACGGGCAGTGGCGTCTCGTTGGTGAACTGCCCGCCGGTGCAATCCAGCTCGACCTGTCTGCAGAGAGTGCGCCGTGAGTGCGTCGGGTTGTTTTCACTGCGGCCAGCCGCTGCCGGTCGAGGCCGTCACGGTCCGGGTGGACGACGAAGACCGCCTGGTCTGCAGCGAGGATTGCGCGCGCACCGCGGCGCTGATCGACGCCCGTGGCCTCACCGAGTTTTACCGGTTCCGCACCGGACCGACCGCGGCCGGTGAAGCGACGGAAGTTGCGGCGGGACGCTGGCAGGCTTATGACCGGCGGGCCCTGCAGCGGGAGTTCGTCAGCACCGATGCCGACGGCAGCCAGCGTGCGCAGTTGCTGGTGCAGGGTGTGCGTTGTGCGGCGTGCAGCTGGCTGATCGAGAACGCGCTGGGTGCATTGCCGGGCATGCGATCGGTGCGGGTTGACCCGGTGTCGACGCGGGCCACGCTGCACTGGAATCCGGCGCAGTTGCAGCTCAGCGAAGTCCTCGCCCAGCTCGCCCACCTGGGTTACACACCGATCCCGTACACCGAGGACGCCGGCGACCGGGCGGCGCGACTGGAACAGCGCGCCGCGTTGAAACGGCTGATCGTTGCCGGGCTCGGCATGATGCAGGTCATGAGTTTTGCCGTCGCCCTGTATTTCGGCGCGTGGCGGGACCCGCAGATCGAAAGCTTCCTGCGACTGATCAGCCTACTGGTCGCGACTCCGGTCGTGTTCTATGCCGGTGCGCCGTTTTTCCGGGGCGCGTGGCACCGCCTGCGTGTGCGGGCCCTCGGCATGGATGTGCCGGTCGCCCTGGCGGTCGGGGGCGCGTGGGCGGCGAGCGTCTGGAACACGCTGACCGGCGCCGGCGAGGTGTATTTCGATTCGGCCACAATGTTCGTGTTCTTCCTGTCCGCCGCGCGTTACCTGGAAATGACGGGCCGGCATCGCGCCCTGAGCCTGACCGGCGCGCTCGCCCACCACTTGCCACGGGTCGCCACACGGCTCGTGAACGGTCAGCCGCAGGCCGTGGGCACGATGGAACTGCAGGCGGGCGACCGGGTGCTTGTGGCGCCTGGCGCGGTCGTGCCGGCGGATGGCGTGCTGGCCTCGGACAGCGCCCGGCTGGACGAGTCGCTGCTCACGGGCGAATCGCTGGCGATCAGGCGCCAGCGCGGCGAACCGGTCGTCGCCGGCAGCCTGAACCAGGAACAGGGACTGGAATTGGTGGTCACCCGGGTGGGTGCGGATACCGTGATGGCGCAGATCACCCGGCTCGTGGGCGATGCCGGTGCCCGCAAGCCGCGCCTCGTGGAACTGGCGGACGGGATTGCCTCCTGGTTTGTCGCCGCCGTGCTGCTGCTGGCAGCCGTCGTGGGCTATGCATGGTGGCAGTGGCAGCCCGACCGCGCCTTCGAGGTGGTCCTAGCCGTGCTGGTCGTGACCTGTCCGTGCGCGCTCGCCCTGGCGACGCCGGCGGCGTTTACTGTCGCAACCGCGGCACTCGCGCGCCGGGGCTTCATGGTTCGCCATCGTGGTGCGTTGCAGTCTCTCAGCCGGGTTTCGGACATCGTGTTCGACAAGACCGGTACCCTGACCGACGGGGCGTCGGGTGTGTCGGCCGTGGAGCCCGCAGGCCAGGTATCGGCAGATGACGCGCTGGCGATAGCCGCCGCATTGGAATCCCGGTCCGAGCACCCCCTGGCGCGCGCGTTCCCGCCGCCCGACCCGGCGCTGGCTGTCGACGCAGTGAATGCCGTGCCATCGGCGGGCCTCGAAGGCCGGGTGAATGGGCGTTGTTATCGCATCGGTACCCGGACATTCGCTGCGGCGCCGGGTGGTGACCCGGCCGCCCAGGAACAGTTTCCCGCCGCGCCAGACCGGGTGGTCTATCTGGGTGATCAGGATGGTCTCATCGCGCGCATCACCGTGGATGAACGGCCGAGGCAGGGGGCAGCCGGCGTGCTCACCGAGCTCGCGGCGCGGGGCCTGCGCCTGCATATTTTCAGTGGCGATCAACCGGGCCCGGTCGAGGCCATGGCGCGCCAGCTCGGCATGGAACACTGGCGGGCAACGCTACGGCCCGAGGACAAGCTCGCGGCGGCGGCGCAGTTGCAGGCCGACGGTCGCGTTGTCGCGATGGTCGGTGACGGGATCAACGATTCCCCGGTTCTGGCCGGTGCCGATGTATCGGTTGCGATGGGCGAGGGCACGTCGCTTGCGCAGCATTCGGCGGATTGTGTGCTGATGAGCGACAGCCTGGAACCGCTCGCGACCGCGGTCCACGTGGCCCGCCGCACGATGCGTGTGGTGCGACAGAACCTGGTGTGGGCCGTGGTTTACAACCTGGTGGCCCTGCCCCTCGCCGCGGCCGGTGCGCTGGCGCCGTGGATGGCGGCCATCGGGATGTCAGCCAGCTCGTTGCTGGTGACCGGTAATGCGTTGCGGCTCACCCGGGCGGCCGCGCCGCGCCGGCGCATGGTCCAGGTCGACAGGCCGCCGACGGCGGAGTCGGCGCCGGCCAAAGCCTGCTGCAAGGGCACCGCCAGGGCCGCATCATGACGATCATCTACGTGCTGATTCCGCTGGGCCTGCTGCTGCTGGGGGCGGCCGTCTGGGCCTTTTTCTGGGCAGTGCGCAACGGCCAGTTCGACGACCTGGACACGCCGGCCTGGCGCATCCTGATGGACGACGACCAAAAGCCGCCGCCGAAGGGCTGAACCCACGCTTTACGTCACCGCCAGGCGCACGTGGCGGCAAAACCTGGCGGCTTTGGTCGCTGCTATTTGTAATCCCTCGCCGGCGCGGCAAGAATACGTGGCGATTGCATGGGGGTGAGCCGTGGCACGTGGTCTCGGGGTCCTGTTTTTCGTTTTGTTGCCGGCGGCCTGGATTGTCGCCGTAGCGGCCGTCGAGGGTGCGAACGACGGGCTTACCGCCTATGAGTTCACGCGCTACCTGCACCAGTTGCTGTTCGTGTACTGGATCGGCCCGGACATCGGCGTTTATTACCTGAGCCATCGGATCACGGACCCACAGCTGTCCGTCGGCCAGCGGCTGGCTGCGGCCCAGGTCATGGCGCAGGTGGACCTGATCCCGCGCGTGTGCCTGAGCCTGATGTTGACCGTGGGCGGCATCCTGACCGAGTTCGTCGGCATTCCGCACCCCGCCTGGCAGATGGTGGGCATCGTGCTGCTGGGGCCGGTCTGGCTGACGATGGTGCTGATCATCTATTTCCGCCGCGGTACCGCGCTGGGTGACGCGGTGACGAAGATCGATTTCTATTTCCGCGCGTTCATGATCCTTGCGGTGCTGGCGTCGGTGGGCTGGTCCTTCGGCACCGGTCGGCTGACCGACACGCCGTGGGTCGGCTCGAAGCTCGTGCTATTTGCCGTGATCCTGTTGTTCGGTTTGCTGATGCGTTTGCGCGTGGCGCCCCTGATGGCCGGGCTGGGCAAACTGGCCTCGGAGGGAGCATCGGCCGAGACGGACCAGATGATGGCCGCGAGTCTGAAACGCACGAAACCTTATGTGCTGGCAATGTGGGCGGCGATCCTGCTGGCGGCTTTCGCGGGTGTCGTGAAGCCGGGCGACCGGACAGCCGATGCGCCGGTCGCCGAACTGAGCTCGATCGCGCCGCGCTGAGCGCTTACCAGATCTTCGTCGTGCCGATGAACGCCACCAGTGCGATGGTGGCGTAGGTCGTCCAGATCACCACGGCCGAACGGTTCATCACGGCCGTGATCGTCGACTCCAGCGCCGGCGTCGAGCCCTCAGTGGCGAGTTGGGCGAAGGCCGGGCCCAGCGGGTCGAAGACGACGATCATCACGATGACCATCAGGTTGATCAACCCGTACAGGCCAACTTTCCACAGCAGCCACGTGGCCTCGGCGTCGAAGGGCCCGTTGCCCAGGTAGGAGGAAACCGCCAGCGCGATCAGGCCGGCACCCACAATTCCCGACAGCACGTTGTTCAGCTTCGTTAGCGTATGGCCGATCGGCTGGTCATACTTGTACGCGCCGGTCATGCTCACGGCCCACCAGGCCAGCGTGAAGAGCCAGACCAGCGCCACTCCCGTGGTGCCGAGTTCGAGCAGGTCGAGCTCCACCGACAACATCACACCCAGCGGCAGCGCGGCTTTCCACATGGTGCGTGGCAGCAGTTCAATGCGCAGGGCCCAGTGCAGCAGCATCAGCCGGGCATCCAGGGGCAGCGACGGATCGGTAGATTTCTTGGCCGACAGGAAGACGGCCAGGTCCGTGCCGATCCAGAACACGAACATCAGCAGGTGCAGGTAATTCCAGCCATCGTAGCCGGTCACGAATGGTTCCCCTCGTATCGACCCCGGCGAAACCGCGCCGGTCGTGGGCGATCGTCACCGGAAATCGTCGCGTGCGCAAGCCCGGGTCGGTTGCCTGCCGGTCTCGTCCGCCAAGCGGGGTGCGCCGGGCCCCCCGCTTGCACCGGGGGTACCGCCTGTCGGATAGTCTGTCATTCGGCGGTACTTGACCGCCTGCGGGCCGTAACCAGAGGAGTGAATCGTGCGACCCCACGTTGAATGCATACAAGAAGACGACCTTTGCTGGCACCCGGCCGAACTGCACGGCGGGGAGGGTCAGGCGCGGCAGAGAAACCTGTCCTACGATGAAGAGGACGGCTCGGCTTCCACCCGGGTAGTGTTTGATTCTGCCTGGCATCGGCCGGCCGGCTACCACCATGCCGACATCGAGTGGTACGTGATGAGCGGGCAGGTCAAGCTCGGTGAGCGTGTGCTGGGCAAGGGGGCCTATGTACGGGCACCGGCCGGTCTGTCTGTACCCGAGATCGCTGTCGAGGCCGGCACCGATGTCCTGATCTTCCGCGAGTACGGAGACTGGGGTTTCTCCAAGTCAGCCAAGGACCGCGACAGCTTCGTGTCCCGCGGCGGCAACACCGCGTCGGATGAGCCCGGCGAACTGACGGTGGTGGACTCGAGCCGGATGGAATGGATGCCGAACGTGTACGAGGGCGACACCCAGCGCTTCCTGAAGCTGAAGCTGCTCTATCTCGATCCGGCCTCCCCGGACAACAACAACACGGGCTTCGTCACAATGCTGGCCTGGGCACCGCCGGGCTGGTCGGACAATCGCCTGGTGCACCACCCGGTGTTCGAGGAGGCCTACAGCCTGGACGGGAACCTGGTTTACAACTTCGGCACCCTGGACTCGGGCACCTATTTCTTCCGGCCGGCAAAGGTGAAACACGGGCATTTCGTGGCCGGGGAAGAGCGGGGCTGGAGCGGCTTCTTCCGCCTGGACGGGTCCCTGATCAACTGGATCACGGTGAACGAGCGCGTGGTTATCGAAGGCGACGCCGTGAACTACGATCTGGAAACCCAGGCACCCGTGATCGCCGGCATCCCAGTCCGCTCGCGCTCCACCGGCCCCTGGGACCTCGACGGCCAGTAGCGAAGGGCAGGATCGTGCCGGTCGGCGTTCCCCGCGCCTGGCGGGCGGTGCCGACCGTCTCGTTGCAGAGAATCAGCTAGAGAAAAATGCCTGGAGCCATTGATATTGTTGTAAATCCGTTCACGCCGGAGGCGGTGCAGAACGGGTGGACCGGCCTGGATGAGGCCTTCAAGGCGCAGGTGCGCATGCCCGAGGCGATGCGGGGCGGCGTGACGATGGAGGATTACCTGGGGCGGATGGACCGTGCCGGGATCGAGCGCTCGCTGCTGATCGCGGTGCGCGCGGGCGACCTGAACAAGCGCGGCGGCTTCGAAATGCCGTACGACTACGTGCACCAGCTCTGCGCGCAGCACCCGGATCGCTTCTCAGGACTGGCCGGTATCGATCCGTTCCGCGGCATGCAGGGGCTCAGGGACCTGGAGCACGCGGTGCGCGAGCTGGGCTTCGTGGGCGCGCACCTGTACCCGCACTGGTGCGAGCTGGCGCCGGATCACGCGAAGTACTACCCGTACTACGCGAAATGCTGCGAGCTGGACGTGCCGATCATGATGCAGGTCGGCCATAACCTGGTGTACTCGCGCGAGCGCCGCCTGCCGAGCGTGGGCCGGCCCATTTGCCTGGACCAGGTGGCCATTGATTTCCCGGAACTACGCCTGATCGGTATCCACATCGGGGTGCCGTGGACCGACGAGATGATCTCGATGTGCTGGAAGCACGAGAACGTCTACACCGCCGGCGATGCTTACGCGCCGAAGCACTGGCCCGCTGCATTCGTGCACTACGCCAACACTTTTGGCAGGGAAAAGGTCATGTTCGGCACCGACTGGCCGGTGATCGATCCGGAGCGGGCCGTGCGGGAAATCGACGCGCTGGAATTCCGGGACGAATCCAGACAGCTGCTGATGCGCGACAACGCGTTGCGCGTATTCAAGCTCGGCGATTAGGGCCCCGCTATGGCGACGCAAGGCCTGCCGGCAACTTTTCAGCATCTGTCCATGGCTGGCGGCGTGCGCGCCGCGGCCAGCCGCAACCCGGGCAAAGTGGCGTATCGCCACGGTGACAAGGAACGCCGTTACGGGGAACTGGTCGAGCGCATCGACCGGGTGACAGCGGCCCTGTCTGCCGGTCTCGGCCTGGGGCCGGGCGATCACGCGGCCATCGTCGCGAAGAATTCCATCGAGTACATGGAGCTGATCTTCGGCGCGTCCCAGGCCGGCGTGGCACTCGCCACGGTGAACCCGCGCCTGGCCCCGGCTGAAATCGCCGCAATCTGTGACGACGCCCAGGCCAAGGTGCTGTTCGTGGATGCGGCCAGTGCCGACGCCGTGGCCGACACCGACTTCGCCACCGTGCGGCGGCGGTTCGTGATCGACCACGACATGGAGGACTGGCTGGCAACAGCCAAACCCCTGGCCACCGTGCCCGCCGTGCCGGAGTGGAGCGTATTCACGATCCCGTATACCTCCGGGACCACCGGCAAGCCGAAGGGCGTGCTGGTGCCGCATCGGTCCCGCGTGCTGACGCTGTTCGGGATGGCGGTGGAGTACGGCTGTTACTCGCCGGACGATCGATTCCTGGCCATCGCGCCCATGTGCCATGGTGCGGGCCTGATCTTTTCCCTGGCGCCGGTGTTTTTCGGCGGCTACGCCGAAATCATGGATCGCTTCGACCCGGAAGCGGTGATGCGGGCGCTGAAAGACGGTGATATGACCGGGTTTTTCGGTGTGCCGACCCATTTTCACGCGATGATGAGCCTGGACAAGTCCTTTCTCGACGCGCACCGGCCCGCGCATCTGCGCAGCGTGATTTCCAACGCCGCGGCGCTGCCGCAGGCGATGAAAGAGCAACTCGTGGACTACTTCGGCGAAGGCCTGCTCCACGAGACCTATGGCTCCACCGAGGCGGGTATCGTGACGAACCTGCGGCCGGCGGATCAGCTGCGTAAGCAGGCCTGTGTGGGCCAGCCTTTCCCCTGCACGGAAATCGAGTTGCGCCGCGATGATGGCACCCTGTGTGCTCCGGACGAAGTCGGTGAGCTGTTTTCGACGGGCCCCTATCTGTTCAACGGCTACTGGCAGCGCGACGAGGCCACCGCCGAGGCCTTCCATGACGGCTGGGTGACCGTCGGTGATCTCGCGCGTCGGGATGCGGAGGGCTACCTGTACATCGTCGACCGGAAGAAGGACATGGTCATTTCCGGCGGCACGAATATCTATCCCCGAGAGGTTGAGGAAGTCCTGATCAAACACCCGGACGTGGTGGATGTGGCGGTCATCGGCGTGCCGGACGAGCGCTGGGGCGAGCGGCTGAAGGCGTTTGTGGTGACCTCCCCCGGCGCCACTGTCGACACCGACGCGGTGGAGGCCTACTGCGAGGGTCGCATCTCGCGCATCAAGACGCCAAAGGATGTGGAAGTCATTGCGCAGATCCCGCGCAACGCCAATGGCAAGGTGCTGAAGACGGAATTGCGCAAGCGCGCCTGAAGCATGCTGCAGGCCGAGTTCTTCTTCGATTTCAGTTGTCCATGGACCTACCTGGCCTGTGCCCGGTTGCGCGAGGCGGCCATGCGGACCGGGGC
Source organism: Chromatiales bacterium (assembly GCA_020351875.1). Lineage (GTDB taxonomy): Bacteria > Pseudomonadota > Gammaproteobacteria > Steroidobacterales > J054. Next base: position 1,962,954 of record CP070671.1, read on the forward strand.
AGAGATCATCTGGAAGCCGTTCGCGCTGGTCGACCTGGACCCGGCCATGGGGGCCCGTGAGGCCCGCCTGGACAGCGCGCCCGAAAGGGCGAGCTGGCAGTTGCAGGACCTGCGGGACTGGGCGCGTTACTGCGACCTGCCGCTCGAGCTGCCGGCCGACTGGCCGTGTGAGGCCAGGGCGGCGCTCCGGGGAGCGGTGTTCGCCGCCGAAGAGAAGCGGGCCGCTGCGTACGTCACCGGCGTATTCGCGGCGCTGTACGGACAGGGCCGGAACATAACGGCGGCCGACGAGTTGGCCGACATTGCGACCGCAGCGGGGCTCGATGCGGCGGCCTTTGGCCAGGCGCTGGGCACCGATGAGACGGCCGCTGCGCTGGCGCGCAATGCGGCCGAACTCCGTTCGCGGGGTGGCTTTCGATCTGCGACCCTGTTCGTGGGCGATGCGATGTACTGCGGCAATTCACGCATGCCGCTCGTGGAATTCGAGCTGGCCCAGGCCAGTGGCCGCAGCTTTGTGATGCCGGGCCAGCACAATTGAGATGGCCGCCAGGAGGCGCTGAAGAGTGACGGAATCAGCAAGACCAACCCGACGCGCGTTCCTGGCTGGATCCGGCGGTGCAGCGTTGTCGCTGAAATACGCCGGGCTGGCCAGCGCCCAGGGCGCCGCCGACACGCCCTATGGCACCGGGGAAGACCTGATGCGGCAGAAGTGGACCTGGGACAAGGTTGCCCACGGCTCCCACGGCACGAATTGCCAGGGCGGCTGCGCGTTCAACGTCTATGTCAAGAACGGCATCGTCTGGCGCGAGGAACAGCAGGGCGAGTACGGCAAATCGGACCCTGACGCGCCCGATTTCGGTCCACGCGGCTGCCAGAAGGGCCTGCGGCACGCGAAGTACATGTACGGCAACCAGCGCGTGCTGTACCCGATGAAACGCGTCGGCGAGCGCGGGGCGGGTCAGTGGGAGCGCATCACCTGGGAGCAGGCGCTGGAGGAGATCGCCGATCGTTTCCTCGACACCGTCGTCGAGCACGGGCCCGAGTCCATCACATTCGGCATGGGCACGCAGATGGCGATGAAACGTGCGTCGATGATGGCGTACTTCCGCTTCACGAACATCACTGGCAGCCCGATGCCGGACGCATTCGCGGGTGTTGGCGACCTGCCGACCGGTGTGTATCTGACCGTTGGTGAAGCCATGCTCGGCGATACTGCGGCGGCGATTTTCAAATCACGCACCTGCCTGATCTGGTACTGCAACCCGGCCGTCACCCGGATTCCGGACGCCCATTTTTTCTGGGAGGCTCGATACAACGGCACGGAAGTCATCGCGATTTCGCCCGAATTCACGCCGACCGCGATGCACGCGAACAAATGGCTGAACCCCAGGCCCGGCACCGACGCGGCGCTGGCGATGTCGATGGTTCACACCATCATCGAGGACGGGAGTTACGATGCGGACTACATCCGCGAGCAGACGGACCTGCCGTTCCTGGTTCGCAGCGACAACCGCAAGTTCCTGCGCACGACGGACCTCACGAGCGACGAGGGCGCATCGGACCAGGAGTTCTACTTCTGGGATGAAGCCGCCGGCGCGATCGCGAAGGCCCCCGGCACGGGCTTTACGATTCCTATGCCCGGTCCGCCGCAGCCCGAGCGGGAGGATCGCCTGACCCTGGGTGACATCCGCCCGGCCCTCGAAGGTCGCTGGACCGTGGATACGGCGTCCGGTCCCGTCGAGGTCACGACGGTTTTCGAGCTTGTCAAAGAGCACGCAGCGGCATTTTCACCGGAGCGCGCCTCAGAAGAGACGGGCGTGCATCCCGACGTGATTCGAGAGGTCGCCCGGCAGTTCGCCGGTAACGGACCGGCAATGATCTTCTCGGGGTTCAGGATTTCCAAGTGGCTGCACGGCGACCTGCTACAGCGCTCCTTCCTGTTGCTGCTGTCCATCACCGGCAACCTTGGCAAGCCCGGCACTGGCTTCCAGTTCATGAATATGGCCCGCGCCGACGACCAGATGGCCTTCGTTTTCGATGGCCTGCCCCCGGGCCTGCGTGCGTCAACCCTGGCGCGGTGGGACTATACCCATGCGGACGGTAAGGCGCTGAATCGAGAGGCCTACGGCGAGTCGCTCGCCGATCACTTCGATCGTTACTTCCAGCAGTCGGTGCAGAGCGGTTGGTTCCCGGACTATGGTCGCGCGCCCTGGAAGATGGGCTTTTACATCGGCACGAACGCCGCCAACTGGCGCGCATCGGGCAAGCGCTGGCGCGAGCAAAGCTTCGAGCAGCTCGACCACATCGTCGCCTGCGCCCCTGACATGGGTGTAACGGCTATGTACGCGGACTACGTGCTGCCGGTGGCGCATCACTACGAGCGGCAGGATCTCGTGCTTTGGCCCTGGACACCGTATCTGCAGGTGCTGGATGCGGCCGTGCCGCCGCTCGGCGAGGCCGTGGATGACTTCGAGTTGTACAAGCGACTCGCGAAGGCGATCAGCGATCGCGCAAAGGCACGCGGCGTTCAGCCGATTCCGGACAATGCGATGGGCGTGCCAATCCAACGCGATTTCCGGCAGCTTCACGACTTGTTCACCAAGAACGGGGCCTACCAGACGACGCGCGATGCGCTGGATTTTCAGCTCGCCGTAAACCCGGGGCTGCCGAAGGAGTCCTTCGACACGTTGGCGAAGAATGGCATCACGCGGATGCCAGGGAGCAAGGACGTGATGTGGGGCGAGGGCAGCGCTTACGTCAACACGCTGATGCGCAGCGTCAACGAAAAGAAGCCGTATCACACAGAGACCGGCCGCCAGCAGTTCTACATCGATCACGACTGGTTCCTGCAGGAGGGCGAGGCATTGCCGACGTATCGCCGCCCGCTGGTGTTGAAGAACTATCCGCTGCGTTTCCTGCAAGGGCATGCCCGCCACGGCATTCACAGCATGTGGCGGGACGACCCCCTGCTCGTGAGCCTGCAGCGCGGCGAGCCGGACATTCTTGTTAATCCGCAGGATGCGGCAGAGCGCGGGGTCGCCGACGGTGACATGGTCCGGGTGTTCAATTCCTTTGGTTCATTCATCGTCCAGGCCCACGTGACGTCGGCAATGCAACCAGGCAGTACCTACATGTATCACGGCTGGGACCCGATGATGTTCGAGGGCCGCCAGAACTTTGGCGCGGTAACATCGACGGCGGGTCTGATCAAACCGACCTCGGTTGCCGGGGGCCAGAGCCACATCAACTACCGCGTGTTCCAGTGGGAGCCAAATGCGACTTTCCAGGACCTGACCTGCGACTTCGAGAAATACACGGAGACGGATAGCGCCGCATGACCCCGCTGGACGAGCTGCTGGACGCTGCGGTGCACCGCATCGGCCAGTCGGTAGACATTCGCCCGGTGGCCCTCGACCCCGAACTCGCAAAGCCCAAGTCGTTCCTGAAGGTGCTCGACGCCGATCACTACAACTGGGAGGCGGACAAGTTTCGCAAGCTCTTCGCGATGCGCTTCCGGGTCAAGCTGCCGCCGCTGGACCAGATCAACATGATCTTTTACCCGGAGCCGGTCTACGAGGCACCGATCTTCCTGTTCTTCTGCCTGCTGACCAAGCGCAAGGTGATCGGGCACCTGAACGTGAACTGTCCGTTCGACGACGCCGACTACCGGGCACGGTGGGTGCAACCGTTGCACGAGATCCTGAACCAGTACCCGCCGTTCGAAGCTGCGGATCGCTATCCCGAGTGGATGAAGAAGTACCGCCGCGACTGCACCATCATGGGGATGTTCAATCAGGACCGCTACAAGGACCTGCAGCGATGTGCAATGGAGTATCTCGACTACTACATGCAACAGATCGATGCGGCAGACCCGGTCGAGGACCCCGGGCGGCTGGCGACAATCCGGGCTTTTCACCAGCGATTTGTCGACGACATTCGCACCCAGGACAAGGCGCAGGGCATGATCAGCAAGATGATCGGCAAAGACAAAGCGCGGCGAATCTTCTACGAAGTCACCACCTGAATCGCCGGCGTGGGCTGGCTGTGTGACCGGAGCGGCCGCAGGCCAGATTGAGGCCGCGCGCGCTGCCGGCTGCTGCGCGTTTTGGCTGGTGCATAATCGGCGGTACTCGGCCGTCTTACACTGATCGTAAGCCAGCCGTATTCTCAAGCATCGCGTTGCCGGGAGGAGGAAGGCAACGACGGGTGCTGATGGCAGGGGGTGCGATGTTGAAGCGTGTAGCGATCGCGGCACTGGGCGCGGCGCTGGCAGTGGCACTGCCGGTGCTGGCCGCGATGCCGGCGGTGGGTTGGGCGCAGGGCATGGATGAAATCGTGGTTTCCACCAGGCGCCGCGAGGAGAGTTTGCAGGACGTGCCGATAGCCATCACGGCCATCGGCTCCGAGCAGATCCAGCGCCAGAACATCAACAGCCTGAATGACATCGTCAAGCTCGCGCCCAGCGTGCAGTTCGACACGTCCTTCGGTCCGGCCGACACACGGGTCACGATTCGCGGGCTGTCCAATACCCGTGGTCGCTCCAATGTGGCCTTCCTGATCGACGGCATCGACGTGACCACTGAGAACCTGGTCGTGCCGGGGTCCGGCCTGCTGGCCAACCGGCGCCTCCTGAACGATGTGGAGCGCATCGAACTGGTAAAGGGCCCGCAAAGCGCGCTGTTCGGCCGGGCGGCCTTTGGCGGTGCGATCAGCTATGTGACCAAGGAGCCGGGTCCCGAGCCGGAAGGCCGGATCGGCGTGGACTTCGCAGAAGACGGTCAGCAGCAGATCGATTTCTCGTATTCGACGCCCGTGATGGGGCTCGAGGACGTGTTGGGCGTCCGTGTGTCCGGCGTCTGGTGGGACGAGGACGGTCGTTACCGGAACAGTGTCAGCGGCAATGACGTGGGTGGCACGGATGGTTGGGGTGGTGCCTTTACCACGGTATTCACCCCGTCGGACACGATCAAGATCAAGGCGAGGGTCGAGTACACGGACGAAGACTACGAACCCCGGTCAGTGGCCCGCATTGGCGGCGGTTTGCCGCTGGAATCGCTGGCCACCGACGATGCGAGCCAGGACAACACCTGGCCGTGGCAAATCATCGAACCGGGCCAGCCCGGAAACGAGACGGGTACCGAGCCAATTCGTATTGCCGATGATACCGACGGGGACGGTTTCCCGGACGTGAACCCCGGCGACTATACCTGCCGTAATAAAGGCAATGTCTTTCTGCGCTACCCGAACAGCGCGCTGAATGTCGACTTCGGGGTAGGTACCACCTTCGGTTTTTCGGCTACCGGGCTCGCGGACTTCGGTCCGGGTTTTTGTATCCCTGAGAGTTTCGGTAATGCAGACGATGTCGTCGTCACGCAAAGCGAAGATCCAATGACTGGCGAGGATTACCGGGGGACGGACCAGCAGACTTTTCGCGCCTCCCTCGTCGCATCGCTGGACGCTGATTTCGGCACCTTCACGTCTTATACGGGCTGGACTGATTTCGATGCCGACGACAGCTATGACCAGGACCAGCAGGCAATCGGTCGCCCTGACACGCTGCAGGCCGCCAACCAGGCCGATGCGAGTACGGACACGGACCAGTTCAGCCAGGAGATCCGTTTCACGTCGAACCTCGACGGCCCTGTGCAGGCGACGGTCGGTGTCTTGTACTGGGAGGAGACACGGAAGCTGCTGGAACGGAATTCCATCATTCTCTGTGCACCCGTGAGTAAGGTGTCCCGCGGGGATCCTGGGCTGAGCCCTCTCGCAAACGCGAAATACGGCGTGCCGCGTTCGAGTGCCCTCGAACGGCGGATCTGTAACGGGCAGAACGGGACCGTCTCATCCTGGCAGGAGTACGCCAGGTTACTGCCGTTATCCGGCTTCAACTCGGCGACGGGTGTAGACGATCCGTACATCAACGGCACGCAGTGGCGGGCAGAGACGGAATCCTGGTCGGGCTACCTGATGCTCGAGTGGGCACTGACCGAGCAGTGGAAGCTGACTTTTGAAACCCGGTACCTGAACGAGGACTTCACGCTGTTCAAACCGGCAAAGAGTTCCTGTACCACCACTGCGTTCTCCCCCGGCCCGGCGCCGGCGCTGAACGACGAAAGCAACCTGGCAGACGATCCGTCGCGCAACGACGTGGTCTGTGAATCGGAAGCGGTGTTGAACGACAACATCTTTACCCTGCCGCCGGAGTTCAACGGTCCGGACTGGAGGTACGTGGAAGGCACGGTGTCTTCGGAGTTCAGCACGCCGAAAGTGACCCTGGAGTGGTTCCCCACGGACGATACGTTGCTCTATTTCTTCTGGGCCCAGGGACAGAAGCCGGGCGGGATCAACCAGTTGATCTCCGGTGGCTTCGCGACCGAGATCATCGAAGATGTGTTCGATTCCGAGAAACTGGAGGCCTGGGAGCTGGGTATGAAGGCGTCGTGGGAGCTGGCGGGTTTCCTGCAGACGAATGCAGCGTTCTTCTTCCAGGACTATACGGACAAGCAGATTGGTACCCAGATCCTGGTCAACGGTGAACTCCAGCCCCGGGTGGTGAATGCCGGTGGGGCAGAAGTGTGGGGCGCAGAGCTGGAACTCACTTGGCAGCCGTGGTTCGCCGAAGGCATGACTTTGTTTGCAGCTTATACCTACCTGGACGCGGAGTTCACGCGCTTCGACCTGCAGTCCGCGTCTGTCGTAAGAGCGGCGCTGCTCGGACGATGCGACGTTGTGACGGTGCTGGAAGGCACGCCCGGAGAGTTTCGGACCTGTAACTACGACCTCTCGGGTAACAAGCTGGAACGCACGCCCGAGAATGCTGTCGTGCTGCAGGCCAACTATACCCGCCAGTTCGCCAACCAGGACTTTGACTGGTTCATTGATGTCAATGCGAACTGGGAAGACGAGCGTTTCCTGGACGAGAACAACTTCATCAAGTGGGACGACTACTGGCTGGTGGATTTCCGGGTCGGGCTGTCCGGGGAACGCTGGGAGGCCATCGGCTACGTGGACAACGTCTTTGACGAAGACACGATCCGTACTGGTGGCAACGGACCGGATTTTGGCCAGCAGGCAACAGAAACCGGCTTCCTGGCCGGCTTTGGCGTCAACCACTGGTTCGGCACGCTGCCGGATCCACGAACCGTCGGATTGAGGGCCAGTTACCGCTTCTGAGCCCGCCTTGCGGTGCGGGAACCAGGCGCGGCGTAGCCAATACGCCTGCAGGAAGGTCGTTGATACTGTAACTTGCCTATCCGGTCACAGGGGTGGGCCTGCAGTGGGGAAAGGCGATGTCGCGGGGTAAAGGCACGACAGTGCTTGGGCTGGCTTTGCTGACGGCGCTGCCGGCAGCCTCGCTGCTGCCCCGCACGGGCTGGGCGCAGATCGAAGAGATCGTGGTCACCACCCGCCGCCGCGAAGAAAGCCTGCAGGACGTGCCCATCGCGGTCACCGCCATCGGCGCCGAGCAGATCGCGAGGCAGAACATCAACTCCCTGACCGATATCGTCAAGCTTGCGCCTAGCGTGCAGTTCGACAATTCCTACGGGCCATCAGACACGCGCATCACGGTCCGTGGCCTGTCGAATACTCGTGGCCGTTCCAATGTCGCCTTCCTGATCGACGGTATCGACGTGACGACGGAAAACGTGATCGCCGCCGGTTCGGGTCTGCTCGCGAATCGGCGTCTGCTGAATGACGTGGAGCGGATCGAACTCGTGAAGGGGCCGCAGAGCGCGCTGTACGGCCGGGCGGCATTCTCGGGTGCGCTCAGCTACGTCACCAAGGAACCCGGTCCGCAGCCCGAAGGCCAGGTGGGCGTTGATTTTGCAGAGGATGGCCAGCGGCAGATCGATTTCGCGTATTCGTCGCCGATCAAGGGCCTGGAGGACCTGCTGGGCGTGCGTGTGTCTGGTGTCTGGTGGGACGAGGACGGGCGCTACAAGAACAGTGTGTCCGGCAACGACGTCGGCGGTTCCGACGGCTTCGGCGGTGCCTTCACCGGCGTTTTCACGCCCACGGAGACGATCAAGGTCAAGGCGAGAGTTGAGTACACCGACGAGCACTACCAGCTGCGGCCAGCCGTGCGGATCGGCGGTGCACTGCCTGCAGAGCTGTTGGCGACGGCGGATGCAAGCCAGGACAACACCTGGCCATGGCAGATCATCGAGCCCGGCCAGCCCGGTAATGAAACCGGCACCGAGCCGATTCGCATCACGACGGACGCCGATAATGACGGCTTTCCGGACGTGGACCCGAGCGCCTACACGTGCCGCGAGCCAGGCAACGTGTTCAGACGTTTTCCGATTTCCGCGCTGGACGCGGACCTGGGTGTTGGTTCGATCTTCGGTTTCCAGTCCACCGGGCTCGCGGACTTCGGCCCGGGTTATTGCCTGCCGGAAAGCTTCGGCGAAGCCAACGGCCGCGCGGTGACGCTGAGCGAGGATCCGTTCACCGGCCAGGACTACCGGGGTACCGAGCAGGAGACCTTCCGGGCATCGATGTTTGCGTCACTGGATGCAGACTTCGGCAGCTTCACGTTCTACACGGGCTGGACGGATTTCAACGGCTTCGAAACCTATGACCAGGACTACCAGGCCCAGGGTCGGCCGGATACCCTGCTCGGGCAGCAGCAGGCACGGCTGACGACCGATACCGATCAGTTCAGCCAGGAGTTCCGTTTTACATCGAACTTCGCGGGGTCGTTGCAGGCCACCGTCGGTGTGTTGTACTGGGAGGAGCAACGGCGGAACCACGACCAGAACTTCATCATTTCCTGTTCGCCGGTCACCAAGGTCAGTCGCGGTGACCCCAGCCTGAGCCCGTTGGCGAATGCAAAATACGGCATACCCCGTTCGAGTGATTTGGAGCGCCGCGTGTGCAACGGACAGAACGGCACGGTGGGGTCGTGGCAGGAATATGCACGACTGTTGCCGCTGTCGAGTTTCAACAGCACGACCGGCGTCGACGATCCCTATTTCAATGCCACGATCTGGGACGCCGACACCGAGTCCTGGTCGGCTTACCTGATGGTCCAGTGGGCGCTGACCGAGCGGTGGCAGCTCACCTTCGAGACCCGCTACGTCAATGAGGATTTTACGCTGTTCAGGCCGGCGAAGAGTTCCTGCGCGAACACAGCATTCTCGCCCGGCCCGGGCAATGCGTGGAACGATGAGAGCGATCTCGATGCGAACCCGGCGACCAATGACGTTGTTTGTGAGGCGGAGAATGTGCTGAACGACAATATCTTTACCCTGCCGCCGGGCGTGCCGGGCGCGCCGGACTGGAAGTATATCGAGGGCAACCAGTCGTCCACGTTCAGTACGCCCAAGGTTACGCTCGAGTGGTTCCCGACCGATGACGTGCTGGTCTACTTCTTCTGGGCCCAGGGCCAGAAACCGGGCGGCATCAACCAGCTGGCCGGAAGCGGCTCCCCGTCGGAGATCGTCGAAAACCTGTTCGACTCGGAGAAACTCGAGGCCTGGGAGCTCGGTACCAAGTCGACCTGGGAGTTCGGCGGGTTGCTGCAGGTTAACGCGGCGCTGTTTTTTCAGGACTACACCGACAAGCAGCTCAGTACACAGATCCTGGTGGCAGGTCAGCAGCAGGCGCGGGTGCTGAATGCCGGCGGGGCCGAGGTCTGGGGCGTAGAGTTGGAGACGACGTGGCAGCCATGGTTCGCGGAGGGCCTGACGTTGACCGCCGCTTATACCTACCTGGACACCGAATACACGAGCTTCGACCTGCAAACGGCGGCGCTACTGCGCGCCGCTCAACTCGGCCGCTGCGACGTGGTTACTGTCCTGCCCAGCACACCTGGCGAGTTCAAGACCTGCAGTTTCGATCTTTCCGGCAACCAGCTGGAGCGGACTCCCGAGAACGCGGTCGTATTGCAGAGCAACTACACTCGCCAGTTCAGAAACCTTGATTTCGATTGGTTCGTCGACATCAACGCGAGCTGGGAGGACGAACGTTTCGTTGACGAGAATAACTTTACGAAGTTCGATGACCACTGGCTCGTGGACGCGCGGCTTGGCCTGTCGGCCGAGAAGTGGGAGGTCATCGCTTACGTGGACAACGTCTTTGATGACGACACCATCCGTACCGGTGGCACCGGCCCGGACTTCGGGAGCCAGGTGGTCGAGACGGGCTTCACGGCCGGCTTCGGCGCGTTGTACACCTTCGGCATACTCCCGGAGCCGCGGACCGTCGGGATCCGCGCCAGCTACCGGTTCTGAATCGGCCGCACCGGCTGCACTGTTCCGAATGTTGCCCCGTTTGCACAGGGCCTGCCGCGCCCGGGCGCATCAGATCGGTGGGGAGTCACTCGAGGCCACCAAGCGGTCACGCGGGGTGCCTCGACACCATTGGCACCCGGCAGATCTTTTCATTCTGCGCGTTCATCATATATGGTCACCGCTGACCGGCTCGTCTGGACGTTGCATCCATGCAACGGGGGCGGGACGGCTCGGGAAATTGCTGGTTGGCGGGGGCAAACGGGCGAGGCCTGGAAAGGCCGAGCAGCGTGCCGGCCGCACCGACGAAGCGTGCGGGCCGACAGATACAGGGGGAAATCATGTCGCGGGTTAAAGCAATCACGGCGCTGGGTGTGGCGATGTCTGCAGCGGTGCCGGCGCTGACCATGTTGCCGATGACCGGCTGGGCGCAGATGGACGAAATCGTCGTGTCGACCCGCCGCCGGGAAGAAAGCCTGCAGGATGTCCCGATCGCGATCACGGCCATCGGTGCCGAGCAGATCCAGCGGCAGGGCATCACCAATCTGGCCGATGTGGTCAAGCTCGCGCCGAGCGTGCAGTTCGACAACCCGTTTTCGCCCGCCGACACGCGCATTACGGTCCGCGGCCTGTCGAATACGCGCGGCCGGTCCAATGTCGCGTTCCTGGTCGATGGCATCGACGTTACCACCGAGAACCTGATTACCGCCGGTTCGGGTCTGCTGGCCAACCGGCGCTTGCTCAATGACGTCGAGCGCATCGAGCTCGTGAAAGGACCGCAAAGCGCGCTGTTTGGCCGCGCGGCTTTTGGCGGTGCACTCAGCTATGTCACCAAGGAACCGGGGCCGGATCCCGAGGGCCGGTTGGGTGTGGATTTCGCCGAAGACGGCCAGCAGCAGATCGATTTCGCGTACCAGACGCCCGTCAAGGGTTTCGAAGACACCCTGGCCGTGCGAATCTCCGGTGTCTGGTGGGATGAAGACGGGCGTTACAAGAACAGCGTCAGCAACGAGGATTTCGGCGGCACTGATGGCTTTGGCGGCGCCTTTACCGGTGTGTTTACGCCGACGGATGCGATCAAGATCAAGGCCCGTGTCGAGTACACGGACGAAGATTACCAGCCGCGTGCCGTCTTCCGGCTTGGCGGCGGTTTGCCGGTCGAGCTGTTGGCCACGGAGGATGCGAGCCAGGACAACACGTGGCCGTGGATCATCGACGATTCTGACCCGGCCAATATCACCCGGACCGCCATCGACGCTAACAACGACGGTTTCCCGGATGTGGACCCGAACGACTACACCTGCCGTGATCAGGGCAACAAGTTTGTACCGTACCCGAATTCGGCGCTGGATGCCGACTTCGGCGTCGGCACCACCTTCGGGTTCTCGGCGACCGGCCTGGCGGACTTCGGCCCGGGCTTTTGCCTGCCGGAAAGTTATGGTGATGCGGACGGCCGACAGGTGTCGCAGAGCGAAAATCCCTGGACCGGTATCGACTTTCCGGGGCTGGACCAGCAGACGTTTCGTGCGTCCATCATTGCCTCTCTCGACGCCGATTTCGGCACTTTCTCGTCGTACACCGGGTGGACGAATTTCGAAGCCTTCGACAGCTACGACCAGGATTACCAGGCGCTCGGCAGGCCGGACACGCTCATCGGCGGACAGCAGGCGCGGACGGAAACCGACACGGACCAGTTCAGCCAGGAAATCCGCTTCGCGTCCAACTGGGACGGGCCGGTCCAGGCAACGGTGGGCGGGCTCTACTGGCATGAGAAGCGCAGACTGCTGGACCAGAACTTCATCATCTTGTGCGCACCGATCCGCAAGGTCGGTCGTGGCGATCCGCTCCTCAGTGGCGCGGCGAACGCAAAATATGGCGTGCCGCGTTCGAGCGACCTGGAAAAGCAGATCTGCAACGGTCAGAACGGCACCGTGTCTTCCTGGCAGGAGTATGCCCAGCTGTTGCCCGTGTCCGGATTCAACACCGTCACGGGTGTCGATGATCCCTACATCAACGGCACGCAGTGGGAGGCGGAGACGGACTCGTGGTCCGCCTACGTGTTGCTCGAATGGGAACTGGCGGAGAAATGGAAGCTGAGCTTCGAGACCCGCTATCTGAGCGAAGACTTCAACTTGTTTAAGCCGGCAAAGAGTTCCTGCACTACCACGGCGTTTTCGCCTGGCCCGGGTAGCACGTTGAGCGACGAGAGCAACCTGAACGCGGGCAATTCGAGCACGGCGGACGTCGTCTGCGAATCCGAACAGGTACTGAACGACAACATCTTCAACTTGCCACCGGGCCTGCCCGGCGCCCCGGACTGGAAGTACATCGAGGGCAGCCAGTCCTCGGACTTCAGTACGCCGAAGGTGACGCTGGAGTGGTTCCCGACGGACGACATGCTGGTGTATTTCTTCTGGGCGCAGGGCCAGAAGCCGGGCGGTATCAACCAGCTGATCGCCGGTGGCTTCGCGGCCGAGATCGAAGAAGAGCGCTTCGATTCGGAGAAACTGGAGGCCTGGGAGATCGGCACCAAGTCTTCCTGGGAGCTGGCGGGCTTCCTGCAGGCGAACGGGTCGGTCTTTTTCCAGGACTACACGGACAAACAGATCGGTACACAGATCCTGGTCAATAATGAGCTGGCGCCACGGATTGTAAACGCTGGCGGTGCAGAGGTGTGGGGTTTGGAGCTGGAGGCGACCTGGCAGCCCTGGTTCTCCGAGGGCCTGACCCTGTTCGCGGCCTACACTTACCTGGACGCGGAGTACACCGAGTTTGATCTGCAGTCCGCATCGGTGCTGCGCGCGGCCCAGGTCGGCAGTTGCGAGGTGACGACAGGCCTGGTGGGCACGCCGGAAGAATTCCAGACCTGCGCGTACGACTTCGCCGGGAACAAGCTGGAACGGACACCGGAAAACGCCCTGGTGGTGCAGGCGAACTACACCCGGCAGTTCGGCAGCCTGGACTTCGACTGGTTCGTGGAATTCAACGCCAATTATGAAGACGAGCGTTTCCTGGACGAGAATGAGTTCGTGAAATTCGATGACTACTGGCGCGTCGATGCACGAGCCGGCCTGACGGGCGAAAACTGGGAAGCCATCGCCTATGTGAACAACCTGTTCGACGATGACACGATCATCACGGGTGGTTCGGGACCGGACTTCGGCAGGCAGGTGACCGAAACGGGCTTCCTGGCGGGTTTCGGTGCGGGGCACTTCTTCGGGGTATTGCCGGAGCCGCGCACTGTCGGCTTCCGGGCGAGCTATCGTTTCGGCGCGAACTAGCCGATGCGGTAGCAGGGGTAGTGGGGGCAACACCGTCGGCGGTGCCTGCGCTCACCCCGATAATGCTGGGACGATGTGCCGGCCGATCATCCGGATCGCGGCGTCCGGATCCTCGTAAATACGCAGCGCGATCTGCGTGAGTCCCGCGGCCTCGAAGTCCCGGAAGCGCTGCACTTCGCGATCGATTTCGCTCAGCGGCGAAGCAGAGACCGCGCGATCGAGGATCTTGTCGATGATGGCATCGGGGACGCCGTCGATATCCGGGCTGCGGTTGTAATAAGCCTTCGCGAAACTGGCCAGGTGCTCGGTGACGATCCTGGCCTCGTCCTCGTCCACCACGTCGCCAATGTACTTCGGGTAAATCGTGCCGCGCACGCAGAGCCACGGCCGCGCTTCGCGGTGCGCCGCCTCGCGGGTTTCCTTCACGTGCCAGGCCCAGAAGTTGTTCAGGGGGAATTTCCCAGGCGTGCGGCCTGCATCGCGCAGCGCGGGATCAAGGATCTTCCGGGCCCAGCGCACCCGGTCGGGCGTGAAATCGCTGACCATGACCCCGGGTGCGTGCCGGGCGGCGGACGCGAGCATCTGCGGCCCGTTCGCGCCCGCGTAGATCGCCGGCGCAGGAGATTTCGCCCAGCTGGTGTTCAGCCAGTTGATCGGGAACATTTCGCCTTCGTAGCGAAACTTACCGCCCTCGGCAGCTTTCACGAGAATCTCGATGGCCTCGCGCACCGCGCGTACCGGCCGTTCGGGCTGCTTGCCCATGGCCTGAACCGTGCCGCCCCCGGCGCCCACCACGATCTGGGCCCGGCCGCCCGACAGTTCGTTCAGCGTCAGCAGCGCCAGGGCCATCTTGTACGGATGCAGTTCGAAGGGACTGACGGCGATTGGCCCCATCCGGATGCGGCTCGACTCCAGGGCCAGCGCAGAGAAGTTCACGAACGGATCACGGTTGTTGTTGTTGTTCGGGACCCAGATGCCTGAGATGCCGCAGTCTTCGGCCAGGCGCCCCAGGCGCGCGAAATCCCGGGCACTCTGGTCGGGCTCGATGATGACGTCGATACGCATTCAGGTGTGGGTGCCAGGTTCCGGCTCCGGGCCGCGCCCATCTTGTTGCGCGAGCACGTGCTCGGCATCACGTTCGGAGCCAATGACAATCGCAATCCACCGGGTGGACTCATTGATTTCCAGCGCCATCTTCACGGTCATCGTCAGCGGGACCGACAGCAGCATGCCCACCGGGCCGAGAATAAAGCCCCAGAAAAACAGGCCGGTGAACACGACCAGGGGTGAGATCCCGACGCCATGGCCCATCAGCCGCGGCTCCAGGAAGTTGCCGAACACGATATTGATGCCCAGGAAACCTGCGGCCGTTGCGCCGGCGGCGGGCCAGCCAAGCTGGATCACCGCCAGCAAAACGGCCGGGATCGCGGCAATGATCGAGCCGATGGTCGGGATGTAGTTCAGCAAGAAGGCCAGCATCCCCCACAGCAGCGGGAAGTCCAGCCCGATGAGCCCGGTGACCAGCCCCGCACAGATACCGGTCATCAGGCTGACGGCCGTCTTGATACCGAGATAACGGCCCAGGTTGTCGAGGAAGTTCTCCTGGCCGGTGAAGGACGCGCCTTCCTCGCCGAAAGCCGCGCGGATCTTGGTCGGGATACCGGACGCGTCGAGCAGGATGAACACCATCGTGAAAAAGACCAGGAACGCATTGGTGAGCACTTCGCGTGTCCCGACGAGAATGGTTGCCGCCATGCGCAGGGCCCAGGCCGGATCCGCCAGCTCCCGCAGGCCTTCCATGGACAGCTCCCGTCTCGTGAGGCGGGACACGAGCTCGAGCAGACCCTGAACGATGCTGTCCAGGCGTGCCTGGTAGGTGGGCAGTGCGGCCGCAAAGTCACCGACCGATGTGCCGACGATGGTCACGATCACGAACAGCAGCAGCAGGATACCGCTGAGTATGATCATCGCGGCCAGGAATGCGGGCACCCGGCGGTCCTGCATCCAGAGCATCGGCCGCACAGTAATCAACGCGAGGAAACCGGCGAGCAGGAAGGGGACGATGATGACCTTGGCCGCCTGCACGCCGTAGATGATGATCATCACCGCTGCCACGGTAATGACGGCGTTGGTTTTCGCCCCCAGCAAGTCGCGCAAGACAAAGCCCCCCGACGGTGTCCCGGTTACCCGGCGTCAGCGGAAATGATGGCATACCCCAAACGACACCGCACGGCGGCGGCCCCCGTCCGCGGCGCTGGGCATCAGACCGCTGCTCGGGGGACGGACTTCAGGAACAGGAACACGACACCGTCAGGCATCACCGGGACCGCGGCGCACCGCGTGAAGGCCTGTGGCCAGCCTGCCGCGGCGATCACGCAGGACGCGGCCAGCGGCCCACGATATCGACGGCCTGACACTTGAAGGCAACGGTCGTTTCATCGACTATCGCCGCGGGACTATGCCGCGGCAATCCATATGCGCAATCGCTCACCAGACCTTCTCCCTGTATCGACCTACTTTGGCTACGGTGTCGGACAGATCGGCGGCCAGATACTGCGAGATACGCCAGCGTTAATTCTGCCCTTTTACATGGCGACCGTCGTCGGTCTTGATGCGAGGCTCGGCGGCCTGGTTATCCTGATAGCCAAAGTCTGGGCAGTCATTGCCGATCCGCTTGCCGGTCTTGTCTCAGACAAGTCTGAAACGCGCTGGGGACGAAGGCGCCCGTTCATCCTCGCCGGCGGCTTGCTAGCGGCACTGTGTTTCATGTTGCTGTTCTTCGTGCCGCCCACGAACAGCCAGAACGTGTTGTTTCTCTATCTGACTGCGGTCTACGTGGTGCTCAATACTGGCTACTCCCTGTTCTCTGTGCCGTATCTCACGATGGCATCGGAGATGTCGGCAAACCCGGACGAGCGCACGACCATCATGTCGTTCCGGAATGCGTTTCTGGGCGTCGGACTGATTGTGGTGGCGCTGACTTTGCCGATTCTGTTCTGGCTGCAGGAATCGGGTGCCTCGGCCAGGGAAGCCTATGAGCGCATGGGGTTGCTGGTAGGTCTGGTCATAGCAATGTCTACGTTGTCGGTGTTCTTCGGGACCGCGCGGGCGCCGGCCAAGGCAGCGACCGCAGCCACGGTGCCGCTGGGCGAGCAGCTGAGGATCGCCTGGGCCAATAAACCCTTCGTCGTGCTGATCGCCGCCAATATCGTGCAATACATCAGTGCGGGTATCGGCTATGCGGGTGGCCTGTTTTTCTTCTCTCTGACCATGGATCTCGGCCAGGAAGCGCTGAATGTGGTGACGGTCTGGCTGATCATTATCTCGGTGGCATCGATGGCGGCCATGCCGCTGCTGGTCTGGGCGGCGGCAAGGCTGGGCAAGATGACGGTCTACAAGTGGTGCCTGGTACTCTACGCGATCAGCATTCAGTTCTATTTCACAGCGGACAAGGATTCCCTGTGGATTGTCTGGCTCATTGCCATTGCCATCGGTCTGTTCAACGGCGGCTTCATTCTGATGTCTTTCTCGGTGCTGACGGATGTCATCCATTACGATCGCATCAGGACCAGCATCAGCCGGGAGGGCGTGCTCTCGTCTGTCTATTCGGCAGTGGACAAAGTCGGCAATGCGCTGGGTGGCGTGCTGTTCATGTTCTTCCTGTCGCTCATCGGCTTCGTGGAATCCGCTGACGGCCAGATGGCTGGCCAGACGCCGGTGGTGATCAGGGGGATCGGAATCGCCTATATCGTGGCACCCGCCGTTTTGCACGTAAGCAGCATCTTCATTCTGAACCGCTACAAGCTGAGCAGCGTCGATCTGCGGGAGCCGACCTAGCGAGTGGGCCCGGAGCCCGGCGCAGGGGTCGTGGCCCCCTGCGGGCTCCGCCCGTCCTCCCTGACCAAGGGTTGATTGGCCGGCACACCCACGCTCTGCTTCCCCGGGTGGTTTGCTAGACTCCGCGGAGCAACGCAGGGCCGCCTGCCCCGACAGGGCCGGTCGGGCCCGAAGACGAACCAGTAGAAAGGACCGCCATGACACTGCAGTACACGGCCGTGGGTATTCAGAACGAGTCCCACATGGCGTTGACCATTGACGATTATTGGACCGATCTGCGAGCCCTTGCGGAGAGCATCAAGTACGCCGTTTGGAACTGCAGTCTGGATCTGCCGGTCCGGCTGGTCTCGGTGTCGGAGGGCGGAATCGGCGGCTGGTGCCTGGGCGGTGGCGAGGAGCACCTGCGCCTCGCCCGCGAAGTGGTGCCGAGCATTCCTGGACCGGAGACCGAGTTTCTCGGCGAGCTGTGCAAGGAATTCGACTTTTACCTGATCGCGCAGATGATTGCGAAGGATCCGGAGGTGATGGAAGACCGCGTCTTCAATATCGCTTTCGTGATCGGCCCGAGCGGCGAGGTCATTCACAAACACTACAAGACGGCCTTCTACCAGCGCGAGCCGAATACCGCGCCCAGCGACATCTGGAACCTGTACCTGGAGCGCTACGGCGACGATCCGCAGAAACTGTTCGAGGCGGTGTTCCCGGTCGCGAAGACCGAAATCGGTAACATTGGCACGCTGATCTGCGCCGAGGGGAGCTTTCCCGAGGCCGCCCGGGGCCTGGCCCTGAACGGCGCCGAGATCATCTGGCGCACCCAGTACCCCGAACCGTGGATGGGCAACGGTTTCGCGGAAGTCCAGAACAAGTCGCACGCGATCTTCAACACCTGTTACGTGCTGGCACCGAATATCGGTGAGATCTGGTTCCCGGGCGGCCAGCAGAGGATGAGCTGCGGCAAGAGTCAGATCATCGACTACCGGGGTAACGTGATTTCCGAATATCTCGGTGGCGGGCAGACGCTGGTTTCGTCCATCATTAATATAGATGGCCTGCGGGATTTCCGCGTTCGCGCGCAGTGGCAGAACCTGGCGAAGGACCTGCGTGTGGAGGAATACAAGGTCATTTACGATGCGATGATGGCCCGGGGCGGTATTTACCCGGCGAATCTCGCGATGGACCAGCCCCCGATGGACGAGGGGCAGCAACTGGAACTGGTGAAACACCAGATCAACAAGATGGTGGCCTGGGGTGTCTACACGGCGCCGCCTGGCTGGGAACCCTACGACGTGGATCCGGCCGTCAAGGAACGGATCGCAGCGGCAGACAAGATGAGTGAAGGAGCAAAATCATGAGCGACGCGCCCCAAGTAGACCTGTCACAGATCCGCGGTGACTGGCATTTCCACCTGAATTACCTGACTAACGCCATCAACCAGAGCCTGGTGCGGGCGCAGAAAATGTGGCGCGAGGTAAAAGACGAGGTGAACGATGCCACGATCGGTAAGTTCGTTGACCAGCTGGGTGACAGCTGGGCGCGCCTCGAGGCCACCGGCAACGACAAGGACCGCATCGACATCACGAGCCCGATCCTCAACGAGTTCATGGACATTTGCACGCGAAGTAAAGCGCCGTGCGATGCCATGGAGGAGGCCAAAGGCCTGGCCGGCGCATCCTCCATCAACGACAACCCGCTGGAACAGTTCACCGAAGCCATGCGCCAGACACGCAGCTTCAATGATGACCTCGTGATGATGCGGGATCAGAAGCCCTAGCATGCGATAAGGTTTCCGTCACCGCGCCGATTCAGCATCCAGCGCCGCCAGTCGCCAGCAATTCAAACCCGCCGAGGCAGGTTTCTCGCCAGCGCTGGCGTCCCGCTCCGCTCAACGCCGCGTTGAGCTAAACCTTAACCACACCCGGCTGAGCACTCAGCTCCGCCCGGTGCTTGGCCCGCAGCTTGCGAAAGGCCAGGACAGCGGCGTCGCTCGGCACCAGCTTCTCGTGCGCGGCGTCGTCGGCGCTGCGCGGGCGCTGCGAGTCGAGCACGGCCTGGTCCTCGTGAAAGACCAGCCAGTTGCTCACCCGGCACCAGAGCCGCATCAGGGGTCGCAGGAGCGCCCAGTCGAAGCGATGGTGTACCCGGCAATAGACCTTTGTGTGTGAGTCGTCCACCGGCGCGAACGTGGCCGACATCGCGTAGCCGTCCACGAGCAGCTGCGTCCAGATATTCGGGTAGGTGCAGTCCACGTGATGGCGGACGCCATCCGCTTGCAGCAGGTTCGCGCGAAAGCCGCCCTCGGTATCGTCCACCCGGATGCGCGTGGTGGGGTCCTGCATGCGCCGCCCGAGGGTCTTGCGATGCACGAAGGGCAGGTGACTGTGGTCCAGCACGCCCTCCATGCACCGGGTGTAGTGGGCCGGCCAGCGCTGCACGCACTCTTCGTGGACCAGGTCCCCGACGCCGGGCTGGCGCGGCACTGCCGGCAGCGCGTCGTGAGGGACTGCGGGGCCGCGCCACAGCCAGATGAATGCCTGGCTTTCCCGCACCGGCATGGCGCGGGCGCTGAACTGGTCGGGGATGGTCCAGTCTTCGCCCTCGGCCGGCACGCGCAGGCAGCGCCCGTCGGGGGCAAACTGGAAGCCGTGATAGGGGCAGGCGATGGCCCCGTTCACGACCTCACCGAGACTCAGTGCCGCGCCGCGGTGGGGGCAGAGGTCCAGCAGGCAGGCGGGGTGGCCGTCGGTGTCGCGCCAGAAAACGAGCCGCTGACCGAAGCGCTCCTTCGCCACGGGGGCGCTGCCGAGCTCCCGCGAACTGAGCACCGCGTACCAGTGCCCGCTTAATGGGGTCACGACTTCGCGGGCGGGATCTTGCTGCGCGTGAAGGCGCCGCGGGCGACGAGTTTCTCGACCACTTCGGCGACGATCTTGCCCTTGTCGGCATGCTGCAGCGGCGGCAGGTTCTTCGGCCAGATGGGCTCGGCGTAAAGCTGGCTGAAGATTTCCGTCTTCAGGTACGGCAGCCAGTTCTGGAAGCGGGAATGCTCGCGGTAGTAGCGCAGCGACTCGATGTCGATCTGCGTGGAGATATAGCAGTCGTCCACCACGGTGCTTTCAGCCAGCACTTCGCCGCGATACCCGTAGATGCCGGAGCGGCCGCCCAGCGCGCCGCCGATGGTCGTATCCGGCGTGCCCGGCGGGCCAGACACAATCAGTGAGCCGGTGTTGGGGGCGAGCATGTAGGCGGTGTTGTCCAGCGCCCGGGCCCGGTTCTGGAGCTGGAAAATCTCGCGTGACACCCAGGGTTCGGGCAGCGACGCGTGGTACAGAATCTCCGCGCCGTTCATCGCAAAAGCCCGCCAGGCCTCCGGGAATGCACCTTCCACGCCGACGCTGCCGGCGATGTTGCCGATCTCGGTCTTCGCCACCGGGAAAAAGCTCTCCAGACTGTCGCCGTGCTCGGCAATCCACTCGTCGTACACGTCGTGCGGCGTGGTGGAGTGCTCGGTGTACAGGATGATGTTCTTCTGGTGCTGGTGAACCACCTTACCCTGCGGATCGATCAGGAACACGGTATTGAAGAACCGCCCCGGGTACTTGTCGTTCTTCGTTTTCAGCTGGGCCAGGATGAAGCAGCCGTGCTGCCTGGCCTTCTCACCCAGCGCGTCGGTTTCCGGGCCCGGGATATCGGCCGCCATCACGTCCGTGTACTCGGCCTGCTCCATGTCGATGATCTCGTCGATGAAGCCCTGGATCGCACCTTCGCCGAGGGTAATGAGCCGCACGGGCAACTCGAGCGAGCAGATGTGGATCACCAGGTCGATCATGTTGCCGATGTGCCGGAGGTTCTTGTCCACCTCGTGCCGGTTCGGCACGTTGTGCACGCTGGTCTGCAGGGCAACCGCGGTATAGGGAGCGATCATGGGCGGCGATTCCTTCAGGCGACGGATTGCTTGCCGGGTTTGGTGCCGAGGTAGTCCTCCAGCCGGAGGTCCGTCGCGCCGGGAGTGATGGGCCGCACCAGCTTGTCCACGTCCTCGAGGTCCATCGTGGCGTCGATGCCGATGCGGGCCGACAGCTGACCTGCCTTGGCGGCTCGCTCCAGCTCCCAGCTTTCCACGTCCGGGATGACCATGAACTTGTTCGCGGCGGCGGCCCGGTTCCAGATGGCCCATTGCACATCGTCCATCTTGTGCACGTCGATGTCGTCGTCCACCACGATGATGCGCTTGGTGATCTTGCTGACCGGGAAGATGTGCCCGCCCGCCTTGAAAGCCTCGTCGATGATCTGCCGCGGCTCGGCGTCGTTTTGCTTGTCGATGCTCAGCACGACGTGGGCGAGGGTGCCAAGACCGGGCTCCAGGTAGACGTGGATCTGCTTGAGCTGCGGCAGCACCGGTCGCAGCGAGGCCTCGATACTGCGTTGCACGCCATAAACCGCCACGCTGCCGAGCGTGTTGTGCTCCGGATTGCGCCCGGCCATGATCGTGTGGAACAGGGGGTCGCGGCGGTGCGTGATCGCCGTCACAGTCGTGGCCGGCGCGGTTTCCGGCCCGTACTGGCCGGCAAACTCGCCCAGGAGGTTCTCGACTTTTTCCGAGAAATCTACGGTGCCCTCGATGATGAATTCCGCGCTCGCGGGTACCAGCAGGTCGTTGGTC
Source organism: Chromatiales bacterium (assembly GCA_020351875.1). Taxonomy (GTDB): domain Bacteria; phylum Pseudomonadota; class Gammaproteobacteria; order Steroidobacterales; genus J054. The sequence goes on from CP070671.1 coordinate 1,984,964, forward strand.
TTGCACTTCGCGAGTTCTACCGGGGCCCCTTTCAGTGCGCCGCCCACGCCGAATTCGGGCACGTTGGGTGGCAGCTTGCAGGCCGCCGCAGTCAGCATGGACGGGTCGGCGCCGATGGCCAGCGCGATGGGCATGGGGTCGCCGGTGGCTTCCCAGGCCGCGTAGTGCCGGCGCAGGTCGCTCATGCTGCTGGCATTAATCACGCAGCGATTCTTGCCGATGATCAGCGTGCGGTACACGCCGACGTTGTAGATGCCGTTTTCCGGGTGGCGGGTGATTCCGATGGCTGCGGTGATGAAGGGCCCCGTGTCCAGCTCGAAGAAGGTGGGAACGGGCAGGGTGGCGAGGTCGACCGCGTCACCTTCGATCACGACTTCCTGCGACACGGCCTGGGTCGTTTCGACCGGGTCGATGGGGCTGGCCTTGGCCGCCTCCAGCAGCGCGTCGAACTCCGCGTCGCCGAAGTCCTCCGGATTCTCCTGCTGCAGGGCCAGGCCGAAGCGGGGCAGGGTGTTCAGCAGGCCGCCCACGGCCGGGTAGGCGGCGCCTTGCACCTGCTCGAACAGGAAGGCGCGGCGCGCCTGGTCCAGCTTCTGCATGACCGCCGCCTGCTCGAAGCGGGGGTCTACCTCGCGGGCAATGCGATCGAGGCCGCCGCGTTCCTCCAGCAGCCGGACGAAAGACCGAAAATCGTGCACTCGTAACTCCCTTGCGAGTCTTGGGGCCAAGCGGGCCAAACAGGTAGTTTATCTGCGTGGTGGCCAGGCTCGCAGGCGCATCAAGCCCATGACCACGGACAGGGCATCGACGGTACTACGTGCGGTCTCCAACGGCTTAGAAACCAAATCACTGAGACCAATAAAAACATTATAAACAAATATATCGAGAATTTTTCTCGTATCATTCTGTGCATGGCGATTGCTCACCGCAGCTCGCACCAACCTGTCGGCGCAGATGCATCCCGTGCCTGATCGGGGCATGATCCGGAGGCGAAATCAACAGCGCCCCCAAAAGGAGATTTGCCTTGAGTAACGCCGCCGACGCCACTCTTGCCACTGCCCCGGTGGAGGAAGATCCGCAACGTTTCTTCTGGTACGGCGTCTGGGTCGTGCTAATGGTGGTGTCCTTCCTGCCGCTGCTCGGAAGCCCCTTCCGGCTGCCACAAATCATGAACTACACCGCGCTGCTGGTGATCCACGAGTTCTCGGCCTTCCTGTTCTTTGGCCATACCTTTTTCAGCAACATCTGGGCGATGAAACTCCGGCTCACAGAACCCCCGGAAACCGGGGTCCGGGCCCGGGCCTTCCTCCGGATCCTCGCCTGCAGCATCACCGGGCCCATGTCGTTCATCATCCCGGTCACCGGCCTGATGGTGGTGGAGAGCTTCGGCGGGCTGGAGAACGCCCCATGGGCCTGGGACGCCTATTTCGCCTTCTGGATCATGCTCGGCATCAGCATCATTCCCGACGTCGTTCGCTACGCGCGCAATCGCAATGCCGGGAACGTCCGGCATGGCATGAAGAGCGGCGGGATCCGCGGCATGCTGGCGCTGGTGCTGACGCTGTACATCATGGTCTGCATGATCGCCAAGGTGTCGGTGTTCGCCGGCCCGCTGCAGGGCCTGGGGGCGGCGCTGGCGGGATGAGTGGAGCGCCTCGTGCGCGGCTGATGCCGGTTGCCCGCCGTCGCCGCTGAACGGCCGCTTTCGACCTATTGCGGACGGTCGCAGCTGGACTGTTTGCATCGTTTCCGGCAATCAGGAAGCGGGAGGAGAAAATGAACGAGGGGACCGCTAACGGTATTCACTGGAGTTTCTGGCTAATTGCTGCGGTTGGGCTGATCTTCAATCTCTTGGGCTGCATGAATTACATGTCGCAGATGAATGAAGAGATGGTCGCTTCAATGCCTGACGTGTATCGCGCCATAGTTGAAAGCCGACCCGCGTGGGGCACCGTAGCTTTTGCGATCGCCGTTTTCGGCGGTGCCCTCGGATGCCTTCTACTTCTGCTCAGGAAGTCGGTTGCGGTCTATGTGTTTGTCGCGTCGTTCGTTGGCGCGGTTGTAGCGCAGGTACCCTTTCTTGGGATGGCCGACTTTCCCTTAGAAGCGTGGCTCGGTTGGTTGAGTCAGTTGGCAGTTGGCGCATTTTTGATCTGGTATTCGAAGTGGTCCTTGGGCAGGGGTTGGGTCAGTTAGGACCGCAAGAAAACCAGAGGCTGATTGTGGCCGAAAGCAGCCGTTCAGGCCGCGCCAGGGCGTGAGTTGTGCAGCAACTGCTCTGAATGACTGCTAACGATCCAAAGCAGAGGTTCAACACGCCCTGATTTGGCAATGCGTCTTTGCCACGCATACGTACTTGCACTTAGACACTTTTACCTAGTGTCACTCTTGGATGCCTTCGCTATCTTGTGTCCTGAGATGATCTGACCGAGTCTGGAATAGTTGTTGTGCAATCCAGAAAGATCAGAAAAAAGTGTTACGAAGTGCGAGCAGCAAACAGCCGACGGGGCTGCTAGCCGGAGCATCGTGAGACTGCAGAAATCTTAGTTGAAAGCGCCATTGGGTGCTCCGGTTCGGTTTGTAAAAAAGGACCTACGATCATGACGAACAAGGACCAAAACGTTGACGCTGTCAAGGAATCCGAGGGATCAATTGGTTTTCTGCGCGCTAGCGAGAAGATGTGGATATCGACCTTCGATGTTCCGTTGACCTTCCTGGAAGACTTGGGTTTCTCGAAGGAGCGAACTCGGGCGGCAAAGGACTTTAATCAGAAATTCATAAGCGGTTTCTATGGGCGCGTTCGGTCGATCGGCGAAAAGATGAGCGGCGGGGGCCGGTCACGGTCAGATTTAGCTGGACAGAAATCGCCGGCAAAGAAGGCCAAACCAGCGCAAGCTGCCAAGGCAAGTAAAAAAGAGGCCTCGACTAAGGCGAAGCCTGCGAAGGTAGCCGCGACAGCAAAAACGAAAACGGCCGAGCAAAAGGACGCGGCCTCGAATGCCACAAGCCGAAAGCGCGGGTGAGATGATCTTGGCCTGACGGCGGTTCTTTTGGTCATTCCGTGAACGGCCGCCGAAAGCAGCCGTTCGCAAGCCGCAGTTGCTACCAGGCGACGGTCTCGCCGTTATAGCGTTGGAACGTGCCGCTGTCGGCCAGTTCAAGGTCGGCAATCAGTCCCCGCAGACCTTTGACACTGTCTTCCGGCTTTACTTCCGCCGTGCCGAAATCCATGCGCGTCTGCACGTAGCCCGGGCAGAAAATCCCGACGCTGATGCCGCGCTCCTTGAGCACGCTGGCCAGCAGCCGCATGGCCTTGTTCAGGGCCGTCTTGCTGGTGGCGTAAGCGAAGGCAGCCGTGTCTCTTTCTACCAGCGATCCTACCGTGCTCGATAGCGCCACGATCTTCTTCTGATCGCTGGCGGCCACGTGTTCCACGAAGGCCTCTGCCATCTTCAGGGGTGCAAAGGTGTTGGTCCACAGCACACGGTCCCACAGCAGGTAGTCCATGCTGCCGAAATGCTGCTGTTCGATGTGCTCGGGGATCGGCACCGGGCCGATGATGCCGGCGTTGTTCAGCAGCACGTCGATGGGCTGACCGGCATGACGCGCAGCTAGCCCATCGATCTGGTCATGATCGGTGACGTCCAGCGGCTCGATCACCAGCTCCCCGGGCCCGTCCAGGGCGTCCAGGTCGCCGGCGTTCGCCGGGTCGCGCAGCGTGGCGATCACGCACCAGCCGTCGGCCAGATACTGCCGCGAAAATTCCAGCCCAATCCCGCGGTTGGCGCCAGTGACAAGGACGGTGGGACGGCTCACAGCAACAGGTCGTCCGTTTCGCGCTCGCAGTGGGGATCGGCCAGTGTGAAACCGGCCGCCTTGATCTTCGCGTTGGATACGCCTCGCGGGCCCTTGCTGAGGCCCAGCCAGGTAATGGGCTCGAGGCCGGCCTTCTCGCAGACTTTGCCGAAGAACTCCGCCTTGGACTCGGTTACATCGTTGAACAGGTTGTACAGGCCGCTCAGGTGCTTCTCGATCGCGAAGTCCAGCCCCCGCACCACGTCATCGCGATGCACGATCATCGCGTCGGAATCGCCGTCGAAGGGGATCTGCTGGCCCGCAATGCGCGCGGCCTCGGAAGCATGGGCCCGGGTGGGGCCGTAGATGGTCCCGGTGCGGAAATTGCAGACCTTCAGTTCGTCGGTCTCCACACCGGCCAGCAGGTTCTCCGTTTCGATATAGACCTGGGCGAAGGGCGAGGTCGCGTTAGGAGGCGTTTCCTCGTCCACGCGCTCCGCGCCCCCGGCATCGCCGTAGGCGTTCAGCGAGCTGCAGAACACGATCTGGTTCAGGCCCGGGGCGGCATCCAGGTTCTCCACCAACGATTCCGCTGTGCCGACGTAGGAATCCCGGTACAGCTCCGGGTCCATGTGGGGCTTGCCGTCCTTCTCGGTAAGGCCCCCGGCCATCGTGAGCAACACCACGTGCTGGTCCGCTATCAGCTCGCGCATCTTCGCCCGGTCGCTGCCTTTCATCACGACGACCCGGTCCGCCACCTTGGCGAGTTCTGTGGCCCGCGCCTCGCGGGTAGTGGTCACGCTGATTTCGTGGCCCTTGCTGCGCAGGTAGCGGGCTGCTTCCAGGCCCGTGTAAGCGGCGCCTACGATCGCGATCTTCATACTTTAAAATCCTTATTCAATAAAGAGTTATAGACTATTTCTAACTTAGTTTGTCCATCAGGATCCGCCGCACCTCGCTGCCTTGTTCCGTGCCGATCAGCCGGTAGACGCCCTTCCAGGCCCGCGGATCCAGGCGCTCGTCGAAGAAACCCTCCAGATGGCGGGCATCCCGCGCAATCATCATGGCCGGATCCTGCGGCGGGTAATCCAGCCCGTCGCACAGCTGTAACCAGTGATCCAGGTAGGCGCGGATCTGCACCCCGACCTCGGTCAGTTCGGCCCGCGTAGCCGGCCGGGCGGCGCCGATGCTCCAGGGTGACAGGTAGGTCGCAATGGCCGGGTTCGCCGGGGCACTGGCGCAGGCGTTCTCCGGCTTCTGGGTCGCACGCCAGTAGGGCTTGGAAATCGGTCCGAATACGGCCTGGAAATAGGCCGGGTGATCGACCGCATCCAGCCTGGGCAACAGGTCGGCGTTGTACACGCACGCGTCCGCGCCGAACTGCACCACCTGCCCGTGGAAGTGGGGGACGATCGTGTCCGGCCGGGCAAACAGGAAAAACAGTTGCGTATCGGCGTGTTCGCCGCGCAGCCGGACCTGCACCATCCGGTCCGCGGGGGCTTCCCCGGCCCACAGGCGCACGAAGCCCCGGTACTCCTCCGGATTCTCCGGGTCGCTGAGACTCAAGAGTGGGCCCTCGGCGTCCCCGTGGCGCTCGGCGAAGGGCAGGTCCGCCAGGCAGCGGTCCACCAGGTCGTTGATAAAGTCGTAGCCGAAGTCTGCGGCGCTCATGGCGGGCAGCATACGAGATGCCGTGCGCCGCTTGTCCCAATTGCATCCGCGGGTGTTCGCTAGGCAGAATCCGCCAGCTATGGCGAAATGGCACTTCAACGGATGGGTGATCACGGGTCTCGGTCAGGGGGCCGGGTTCACCTCCCTGGACTGGGTCCGCGAGGCCTTCCGCGCGCAGCTCGGCATCGAGCTGCACCCGGGCACGTTGAACCTGCGGCCGGAGTCGCCCGCCGATCTGGCAACCTGGTCCCGCGTGCAGACCGGGCCTGCCCTGACGATCGCGGGCCAGGCGGGTGCCTGTGATGCCCGCTGCTTTCCAGTGCGGCTGGCGGACCGGCTGCCGGCGGCCATCGTGCTGCCTGAAGTCGATGGTTATGCGGACGACCAGGTGGAGCTGGTGGCCGCGCTGCCAGTGCGCGAGCACCTGGGGCTGGCCGACGGCGACAGGGTGGCCGTGAGCGGGAGCGGGACGCGCGCGGTGACGGCGGCCATCTTCGACGTGGACGGCACGCTGGTGAATAGCGTGGATGCCTACCACATCGCCGCCGGGCGTGCGGCGGCGCCCTTTGGCTACGAAGTCACGCGCGAGGCGGTGCGACAGGCGCTGAACGGGCAGTACAAGTTCTGGGAACTCATCATTCCGGACGCCGCTGCGCGCAGCGACAAGATGATAGAGACTCTCCGGCGAGAGACCATGCGCCACTGGGCAGACGTGCTGGACCAACACGTGACCGTGTTGCCCGGGGTACAGGAAACTCTCGAGCAGCTGAGCACGGCAGGGGTTCGCCTGGCAATCTATACCGGCTCGCGCGGCGAATCCTTCGCACCGCTGGAAACGTCGGGCCTGCTGGAATACTTCGAGTTCGTCCTCACGGGCGCCGAGGTGGAGCAGGCCAAACCGCACCCGGAAGGCGTCTTGCGCTGTCTCGATGTGCTGGGCGTAGAAGCCGGTGAGGCAGCCTACGTGGGCGACTCGGTCCCGGACATGGGCGCGGGGCAGGCGGCGGGCGCCGTGGCGATTGGTATGCTAACGGGTGCAGCCGACTCCGCAGCGTTGTCGGCAGCGGGCGCGCATCGGTTGGCAGCGGACCACACGGCGCTGATCGACATCCTGCTGCCTGACTGAGCCACCGGGTGGCCATCGCCCGCGGCCGACTCAACGCCGGTCGCGACCTGCACGGGAGACAGATGTGACGGAAGCAAAACCCTGGACCGGCGTGATCAACGCGCTGGCGCTGACAGCCACGCTGGTCGTGAACGGCCTGGCCAGCGGCCTGCCGCTGAACGGGCAGACCACGGGACAGATCTCGAACCGCTTCGACGTGTATTTCGTGCCGGCCAGCTACGTGTTCTCCATCTGGGGCCTCATTTACGCCGCGCTGATTGCCTTCGTCGTCTACTCGCTGTTGCCGGCGCACCGCGCGAGCGCGGCCGTCGGCCGGGTGGGCCTGGGCTTCGTGTTGAGCTGCGTGGCGAACATCGCCTGGATCTTCTGCTGGCACTACGAACTGTTCGAACTCGCGCTGGCCTGCATGCTGCTGATGCTGGCGACGCTGACGACGGTCTACCTGCGCCTTGACGTCGGGCGCGCCGGCGTGAGTCGCAGCGAGCGCTGGTGCGTGCACGCGCCCTTCAGCCTCTATCTCGGCTGGATCAGCGTTGCCACCGTGGCCAATACCACGCAGCTGCTCGACTACGTGGCCTGGGGACGTTGGGGGATTGCCGCGGAAACCTGGATGCTGATCATCCTCGCGGTGGTGGTGGCTTTGGCGGCCGTGGTCGCAGCGCAGCGGCGGGACCTCATCTACCTGCTCGTGCTCGTCTGGGCGTTGGCGGGCATCGGGGTGAAGCAGGCGGCCGTTGCCGTGGTGGCGAGTGGCGCCTGGGTGGCCACGGGCCTGATCGCGCTGCTGGCGCTGTTTGCGTTGCTGCGCCCGTTTCGGTCGCGGGCCGCCTAACGGCGCCAGTGGCGGAAGTACTCGGGCCAGCGCTGGCCCACCAGGCCGAAAGTCTCCGGGCTCAGTTTTTCCAGCAGCACGCGCGAGACTTCCGGCCACTGTTCCGGGCCGCCCTCGCCGGGCAGCTGGCGCGTCGCGTCGATGATGATCTTGCTGGTCAGCCAGCGGGTCGGGGCACTGGGGTCCAGCGGCATGCCCCGGGTCTGCGGCAGGACGGCCGACGCGGGGTGGGGCTGCCACCGGGTGCCGAGTGCGCGCATCACCTGGCTGCGGTCGTGCACGTCCACGTCATCGTCCACCACGATAATGACCTTGCCGAAGATGTCGCCGGCAGCGATATGCTGGCCGGCGAGCATGCCGTCGCCCGGCAGGCGTTTGCGGATGCTGGCCAGGACTACACCGTTCGTTTCCGTGGGCCGGAAGAACTCCACCAGGTTCGGAATCACGCGCCGGTAATTGCGGTTGTTCGTCACCAGTTGCGGGATGCCCATGGTCAGCTTCGTGATGCCGGCGAACGAGTTGCTGACCCACGGGTTGTTACGGAAGGTGACGGCCTTGATGTCCATGAAGAAATTGCTGTCTTTCTTCAGGCCCATGTAGCCGTAGGTTTCACCGTAAGGGCCCTCTGCTTCCATCTGGTCCAACGCGATTTCGCCCTCGAGCACGATTTCGGCGTGGGCCGGCACGCCTATGTCGCTGGTTTCGCACTTCACCAGTTCCACCGGCCGGCCGCGCAGGCCACCGGCAATCTGCAGCTCGTCTTCACCGAGCGCGGCGATCTTCGAGGTGCTGAGCGCGAAGATCAGCGGGTCGGCGCCCATGACGACTGCTGCTGGGACGCGGTTCTCGTCGCGCTTTTTCACGCGCATCAGGAAACTCCACGCGTGCTGGCCGATCTCGGCGTTCACGCCGATCCGCTGCCCGTTCTTCACCTGGCAGCGATAGGTGCCGACGTTGCGCCCCAGTTCCGGGTCTTCGATGAAGACGCTGGCCGCGGTAATGTAGCGCCCGGCGTCCGCCGGGTTCGTCTGGATCCACGGAAACTGCAGAATGTCGACCGCGTCACCGCTGAGGATGTTCTGCTTGCAAGGCGCCTGCGCCGCACCGACTTCCACCGGCTCCGCGGTCGGCCAGCGGCCGGCGTCGTCGAGCAGCGCGTCCAGGTGTACAAAGGTGCGTCGGTAGACTTCCCGCGAACTGTGCCCGGGTTCCTTCACACCGAGTGCCAGAGCTTCGCCGAGCCAGCCACCGTAGATGTTGCCGAGCAGGGGGCCTTGCCGCCACTCGCCGTCGATCTTGAGGCGTTCGATCAGGAAGGCGGGAGCGTCGTCGTAGCCGAATTCCTCGATCAGGCGATAGCAGAATCCCGTCGCCTCGAAACGGTCCTGGTCCATTTCCGGGATCCGCACGAGCCGGCCGTGGGCTTCCAGTGCACTGGCGAAATCCCGCAGGGACTCGAAGGGTCCGGTAGGCAGTTCGCCAGCCTGTTTCAGCGCGACTTCGCTCACGATCCGATCTCCAGCCTGTTGGCGATGTGCTCGCCGGCGATTTCCACGTTGTCGAGCACACGCCCGAGGAGTTCGGTCATCACCGCAATTTCCGCCGGTGTAAAACCCGCCACCAGATCCTGTACGTAGTCGGTGGCCTCCGGCAATAGTTCTTCGTGCACGCGCCGCCCGACGGACGTGATCCACACCTCGACCACGCGGCTGTCATCCTCGGCGGGCCGGCGCTGCACCAGGCCATCGCGCTCCAGCTGATCAATGACCCGGCTCACCGCCGGCTGCTCGAGCCCGATCATGGTCGCGATCGCACCGATCCGGCTGCCGTCGAACTCCGTCAGCACGGACAGCACCTGCCAGCGCGCGGCGGTGAGGCCGCGAGGCCGCAGGGCCGTGCGCCAGAGCTGGTTCACCCGGCTGGTCGCGCGATTGAGCAGGTACGGCAGCAACTCAGCCGCGTGTTCCCTCGGTGGGGGCAGGTGGCGTAATGACAAAGGCCTGGTTGGCCGGCTCACGGGCGCACTCGCAAGGCTTGAAACATGTAATTACATATATTATCTTTGGCCGTAAGTCAACAAGGAGACGCAGCGATGGCAGCTGCAACCGACCTGAAAGCCCTGCACGATGTGATGTACGGCAAAGTGCGCGGGCACCCCGTGGCCATTTCCCTGTTCCGCGACGAAGTCCCGCCCGCCTACCAGGCGAAGAAGGTGGACCCGTGCGCCATTGTGCGATTGGCGATGGACGACGGCGAGATCGTACACGTGGACCGGGAGCACCACGACTGCATCATGGGCGCCTATACCGCGGGTTTCGACGAAGGGACGCCGGATACCCGCTCGGGGCAGTACCTGGCCAGGCATATTCCCGCCATCACCGACGAAGGTGCGGCGACGGCGAAGCAGGGCGAGTACATCTTGCCGCAGGGCATCGTGCGGGCCGTCGGTGCGGCGCCGCTGGACCGGGTGCCGGACGGCGTCGAGGTGAACTGGATCGTGGTCGTGTGCACGCCCTACTGGGCGAACTTTATCGGCGGCGCGCGCAGTGTCGTCGATGGCACGCCGCCCCACGGCGCGGCCGGGACGTCGTTTTGCAGCGAGCTCTTCGCCACACCCTGGTACACGGACAACGTGGTCCTGGCCCCGGGGGATGTCGGCGGGCGCATGAACAACCGGCTGAAGCCCGAAGAAATGTTCGTGATCGTGCCGATGCAGTGGACCGCGTCAATACTCAGCATCCTGGGCGAGAATCCCGATACGCGGGCCATCTACGAGGCCACGCGGCCGCCGGATTCACCCTATTGGCTGAAGCGCAAGCGGGCCGCGGAGAAGAAAAAGGCGACGGGCGAACACGCCGAGATTTTCACGATGCTGTGGGACGAAGAGGCCCAGGCGATACTGGCGAAGATGCCGGGCAACGCGCGTGAGGACGCCATCGAAACGATGGAAGAATTCGCGCACCTGAATCACTACGAAAGCATCACCCGGTCAGTCATCGAAGAACAGATGCGCAGCATCGGCATGGATCCGGCCATCATGGATCTGGGGAACTGATGGGCGAACTGACACTCAACGAAGTCGGGCACGACATGCGGGGTAAGACCGTGCTGATTACTGGCACGGCCAGCGGCATGGGCCGAATTGCGGCGCGACGTTTGGCGGAGCTCGGGGCCAGGTTGATCCTGGTGGATTTCGACGTACCGAACGGGGAGAGCGGTCGCGACGAGATCGTCCGGGAGACGGGCAACGACGCGGTGGAGTTCATCGATTGTGACGTGACGAACTTCGACCAGGTCCGCAGCATGTGCGAACACGTAAACGCCGCCTACGACCGGCTCGACGTGCTGATCAATAATGCGGGCATCACCGAAACCGTGCGGCGCGACAGCGTGCACGGTTACGAGATGACGATGGCGACCAACTGCCTCGGCCCGTTCCTGATTTGCGAACTGCTGAAGGACAAGCTCAAGGCCAGTGCGCCGTCACGGGTGATCAACATCTGTTCCGACGCGCACAAGATGATCAAGGCCCTGGACTTCGACGACATCGACAATCGCGCGGGCTGGCAGGGCGTCAACCACAACAAGGGATTCCAGGCCTATGCGCGTTCGAAGCTGTCGCTGGCCGCGGTGTCTTTCAAACTGGCGGCCGAACTGCAAGGGTCCGGCGTCACCGTGTACACGGTATCGCCAGGTTACTTCATCCAGACGAACATCCATCGCCACATGCGCGGGCTCTGGAAGCTCGGCGTCAAGCTCTGCTGGCCTTTCCTGCAATCCGCCGAGCGCGCGACGCGAACCTACGTCTACCTGGCAAGTGAACCGGCGGTCGCGGGCGACAGTGGGCAGTACTGGGAACACATGGCGCACAAGGAGCCGTCACCGGCGAGCCGCGACCGGGCCTTCCAGGACAGGATCTGGGATTATGCCGCTGAAGCCACCGGCACGTTGCCGGGTGCCGGGGCTGCCGCTGCCTGAGTCGGTGACTAGATGACGCCGCGCTCGCGCAGGTCCGCCAGTTCGTCGGCGGACATGCCCAGCACGCCGCTGTATATCTCTTCGTTGTGCGCGCCGACGTCCGGCCCCGGCCAATCCGTGCGCCCAGGCGTGTCGCTGAGCTTCGGCACGATGGCCGGAATCTTCAGTTCATCCCCGTTGATCTGCACGGTTTCAAACATGCCGCGCGCCTGGTACTGGGGATCTTGCAGCATGTCGACGACGCTGTAGATCGGGCCGCCGGGCACGCGGGCCTCTTCCAGTGCCGTGAGCAGTTCATCGGAGGTCAGCGTCTCGGTCCACGCCGTGATCGCGTCGTCCAGCTCCTGTTCGTGCTCCACCCGACCCGCGTTGTCGGCCATGCGCGGGTCTTCACCCAGGTCATCACGGCCCATCGCGTGGCAAAGCCGTTTGAAGATCGAATCGCCATTGCCGCCGATGATCACGAACTTGCCGTCTTTGCACCGATAGGTGTTCGTCGGCACGATGCCGGTGATGGTCGAACCGGAAGGCTCGCGAATCACGCCGGCGCCGTCGTACTCGGGCACCACACCTTCCAGCAGGTTGTACACGGCCTCGTAAATGGCCGAGTCGACGACCTGGCCCTTGTGTTCCGGGTCCCGCGACCGGTTCACCACTGCGAGCAGGATGCCGATGACGGAGTGTATGCCAGCCAGCGTGTCACCAATGCTGAGATTCGGGCGCACCGGCGCCTCGCCAGGATGACCGTTCACGTAGCGAAAGCCACCGAAACCCTCACAGACCGACGCAAAGCCGGGCTTCGACGCGTAGGGGCCCGTCTGGCCGTAGCCGGAGATGCGCGCGTAAATGAGTCCCGGGTTCGCGCCCCTGAGCACCTCCGGGCCCAGGCCCCATTTCTCCATCGTGCCGGGCCGGAAGTTCTCGACGATCACGTCGGCGGTTTCTGCCAGCCGGCGCACCAGGTCGCGGCCTTCATCCGTTCGCAGGTTCGCTGTCACGCATTTCTTGTTGCGGGCCAGGCTGTGCCACCAAAGGGCCATGCCGTCTTTCATGACCCGCCACTTGCGAATCGGGTCACCGTCGCCGGGCGTTTCCACCTTGATGACTTCGGCGCCGTAGTAGCCGAGCATGGTGCCGGTGAAAGGCCCGGCCAGCAGCTGGCCGACTTCAATCACACGGATGCCGTCGAGGGGGCGGGCGTTGTTCTTTGTCATGACACAGGCTCCCGTCTGCGCGGGGTTTGTTGTTGGTGGGAGAGTTTCAGTCTAGCCCAAGCCTGCCGGCCATGACAGCCGGCGGCAGCCGCTCTCCGTCAGTCGAATGCCGGGCCACCGGGCACGCTGGTGGCCCGGTCCGGCTACTGCTGCGTCGCGCTCGTCGCTTCCGTCGCTTCGGTCAGCGGAATCACGCGGGCGAGGTCGAAATTGATCACCGCGTCGAGCTTGCGCTCGATTTGCAGGTAACGCATCACTTTGCGCTCGGGCAGCACCTTGCGGAACTCGCGAATGTACTTGCGCTGGAGCTTCAGCATGTCTTCTTCGTATTTCACGACCGCGTCGACAATCGCTCTCGCCTGCTCGTCGGTCATCGTCTCGTAGTTGTCCCGGAAGGCCTTGATGTTCTCCAGCCGGCGATCGGTCAGTGGCGCACGGTCGTACTGGAAATCGCGGTACACGGGCCAGAACTTTTCGCTTTCTGCCTCGGTCAGCTGCAGGTTCTCGGCGACCAGGGCCTGGCGTTTCGTGGCGATCTGGGAGCGCATCACTTCCATCACGTCGCGTTCCTGCTGGGCACCGGCAACGGGCGCGTAGAGGCCCACAGCGAGGGCGATAGCGATGAAGGCGGAGCAAATCTTGCTGGGCATGAGTGATCTCGCAGGTTGGGGAGGCGCGCACGTTACCCTAACGTGGCTGAGCTTGTCCAACATAGTGATAGGAGATGAAACGCGGCCCGTCGAAGTACTCCTTGCGCAGCTCAGAGAACCGGAAACCCGCGGCGTCGATCAGCCGGTCCATGGGCCGGTTCAGCGAGCAGCCCAGCAGCGGGCGGCTCAGCGGCGTCAGCCGGTCCTGCCACCTGGCCACGCCGGCGTCGGGCGCCCGGCCATGTTCCAGGAACAGCAGGCGACCGGCCGGTTTCAGCACCCGGCGTATCTCCGACAGCGCGGTGTCCAGATCTTGGATCGAACACAGGGTCCACGTCGTCACGACCGTATCGACGCTGGCATCCTCCAGCGGGATGGCCTCTGCCCCGGCCTCGATCAGGTCGACTTCAAAGGCCGCGCGCTCGGCGCGTTCCGCGGCTTGTTCCAGCAGCTTGCGGGCCGGTTCCAGCCCGAACACATGGGTCACCTCGTCGCCGTAATGCTCAAGGTTCAGGCCGGTGCCCAGGCCGACTTCGAGCACCCGGCCGGATGCCAGCGATGGCACCAGCGGTCGGTACTTGGTCATTTGCTTGTTTTCCATGCCGCGCGCGATCAGCGCAGGCAGGACACGGTCGGCGTACCAGCCCATGAAATCAGGGTAGCCGGCGCAGCCAGTCGGCGATGGCCGCGCCAATTTCGGGGCCGGAGTCTTCCTGGATGAAGTGGATGCCACGCACGGTCACTTCGCTCTGGTTCGGCCAGCTGCGGCAAAACTCGCGTGGCGCCCCGGTCAGGATGGCCCCGGGTTTGGCGTTGATGAACAGCTTCGGGATCTCGCAACGGGCAAGCCACGCAGCGTACTCGCTGACCACGGCGACGACGTCCGCCGGTGTGCCGTCGATGGGCAGCTCGCGCGGCCATGTCAGGGTGGGGCGCCGATCTTCGCCGGGATTCTCGAACGGGGTGCGGTAGGCCGCCATCTCTTCGGTGCCCAGTTCCCGGATAATCGATCCCGGCAGCACGCGTTCGACGAACAGGTTTTTCTGCAGCACCAGGTCTTCGCCGGACGCGCTGCGAAATGCCTGGAACAGGCTGCGCCCGGCTTCCGGCCATTCGCTCCATTTCAGCGGGCGCACGAGCGCCTCCATGTAGACCAGGCCGCGTACACGCTCCGGATGGCGCCGGGCCCAGTCAAAGCCCAGGGCGGAGCCCCAGTCGTGCAGGACGAGCGTAACCGCATCGCCGAGATCCAGCTGTTCCAGCAGCGCATCGAGGTACCGGCGATGCGTGTTGAAGCGATAGCTGTCAGCGTTGGAGTTCGCAAGTTTCTGCGACTGGCCCATGCCGATCAGGTCCGGGGCCAGGCAACGGGCCTGCCCGGCGATCTCGGGCATCACATCGCGCCACAGGTAACTGGAGGTCGGGTTGCCGTGCAGGAATACCACCGGGTCCCCGGTACCCGCTTCGCGGCACGCCATGGAATGATCGAGCACGTCATAGAAGCGCGTTTCGGTAGCCGTGCTCATTGGCGACGTTTTCGCAGGATCGCGTCGGCAACGAGCGCGAGGAAATCGGCCTCGTTCTCGATGGCTGCGGCTTCACGCGCCTCCACCGTATATCCGTGAGCGTCGGCCACGCCCTGGTACAGCGGGCGGCGGTGGCGCACCAGTTCCGGGAATATCCAGCTGACGAAGTGGTCCGGATCGATGTCGTCCGGGCCGTTGAGACTCTTCTCGCGCAAGTACAACGCCAGCCGTTCGTCCAGGAAATCTTCCCGGTAGTACAGCGGTTTCGGGTTGCTGACCGCGCGCTTGATCAATTCTTCTTCCATGTCGCTGCCCGCGCGCAGGTACAGGATGAGCGTGTGATCGATCAGTGTCTGCATGGCCGCCGGATTGTCGAGTTCGACGATGCTGCCACCGGCGTCATTCAGAAAATGATCGTAACCGTAGATCTCATTCGACTTGCGGATGAAACTCTTCACGTCGTTCATGGCTGCCGCTTCTGCGTCGGCATGCAGATGCTGCCGGCGCTTGAACTCCTCGAGGGACAGCCCGCCGCGGTCGCGACGGCCCAGCTTGCCGAGGAAGCTGGAAACCGGCTCGAGATTGTGCACTGTGATGTTACTGGCAATGTAAATGGAATCACTGCGCAGCAGGTCGCGCAGGAAGTCCACTTTCATCGCCTGCCGCTTGATGTTGTCCAGTATCGGCTCTTCCAGGTACTTGGTGCCGATGCGGTAGTCCCCGGAGTAGTGGAACCAGCGACTTTGTGGCAAGCGATTGGCCAGGTAGGTCTTGCCCACGCCGGACATGCCCAGCAGGGTGATGGCCTTGCGGGGCCAGCGCAGGAATTGTTCCGCGGTCATCTGCATGCCGGGATTGTTGCCGCGGGTGCCGCCCGGCGCAAGGCCGCCGGCGTCAGAGCCCGGCCAGGCGCCGGTGCAGGTCGAGGGAGTCCGTGCTGGGGCGGTGCGCCTCTTCCTTTGGATAGCGTAGCGGCCGGCCGGCCAGGATCCGGTAGTTCGTGTCGAGCATATCGTCGGCGATGATGACATTGAGATTGCGGGTATCCACCGCGATCTTGCCAAGGTCGAACAGCGTGTGGATGTCCGCCCGCAGCAGCAGGCCGTTGGTCGGATCGTTGGTCAGTCGCCCCCGGTACGGCACGATGTACGCAGCCTCCAGGGCGTCGGGCGCGTCGCAGCTGGTAACCGCACACTTGAAATCGTAGGCCGCGAGCAGACGCTTGCGGAATTCCGGGTGCCCGCGACGGCGGATTATCGCGTCGACCACCTGGTTGCGGGCTTCCTTGCTGCTGGCCGTCTTGAAGGCCCGGAGCTTTTCCTGGTCGCGCTCGGTAAGCTGGATGATGCCGCTCATGTCCAGGATCGGCCCGCCCGCGCCCGTATTCAGCAACCGGCGCCGGACGAACCGGTCGACCGTCGCGAAATCCGCCTCGATCCGGTCCAGGATCTTGTCATCCACGCGCTGGAAGTCGCGGTACTGATCCGGGAGGTAGTCGGTCAGCTGGTTGCACGGCAGCGACAACGGGATCGGTTCCGACAGGAAAAACAGCAGTTCCCGGGCCGGCTCGTCAGGGTCGGTGTCCCAGATCGCCCGCGCGGCCCGTTCATTGTTGTAACGCCCGATCACCTTGGCGAAGTGGTGGAAGGTGTCCTTGTAGACCAGCAGCACACAGTCGCCCGGCGCCATCTGGAACCAGGCCTCGACGAACTCCGCCTGGTTGGGCAGCCCCCACGCATAGAAACCCCGGCCGCGACGCTCGATCTCGATGAGCTCGGGATAGGTCGCGTCGCTGAAGTTCGCAATGACTTTCTGCCGGTCGATGGCATGGATGATCGAGCGCTCCAGGTCTTTCCGGGAGCGGGCATCCTCTGCGGGCGCGACGAACAGTTTCGGCATAGGTATCTCGATGACGCCAGTGGATTATTCGCCCGCGCCGTTTGCATTGCAACGACGGGCTCCTCTGGCGATGCGCGGGGGGTTATCATTGCGGGCTTTGCGCGCCGCGGCCCGGTCCCCGGCGCTTCATCTTGGGGGCGGTCCCGGGCAATGGGCAAGGATCTCTGGCAAGTCCACAAATTCGGCGGCTCCAGCCTGGCCGACCCGGACTGTTTCCGGCGGGTCGCGAATATCCTGCTGGATGCCGGCCCTGCGCCCATCGCGGTGGTCGTGTCGGCCATGGGCGGTATGACCGACGCGTTGCTGGGCCTGGTCGCCACCGCAGAGCAGGGACCAGACGACATTGCGCCAGGTCTTGAGGCCATCGCCGCGCGCTACGAAGCGGCGGTTGGCGAGCTCCTCGGAGATGGCGCCGAAGCGACTGCCGTACTGGATGCCTTCCGGGCCGAGCTGGGAGATGCGTCGGACGTGCTGCACGCCATCTCACTGGTGCGCTCGGCAGCGGATCGCAGCCGTGACCTGGTCGCCGGCTTCGGCGAACTGTGGTCGTCGCGGTTGCTGGCCAGGTACCTGGAGCGCGAGTCCGTCGCCCGTAATTGCGAGACCGACATACGCTGGCTGGACGCCCGGCAGCTCATCGTCGTCGAGCAGGGCGAGATGGGCCCGGCCGTGCTCTGGGAACCGTCCCGGGCAAACGCCGCGCAACATTTCCCGGCGCCAGCCGCCGGTATCACCGTGATCACCGGTTATATCGCCGCGGACGAAGCCGGCCTGCACACCACGCTGGGCCGGAACGGCAGTGACTTCTCGGCCTCCATCGTGGGGGCCCTGTTGCAGGCAGACAGCATAAGCATCTGGACCGACGTGGATGGGGTGCTGAGCGCCGACCCGAACCGGGTGCCCGAGGCTGCCGTGATCGACGAGCTGTCCTACAACGAGGCCATGGAGCTGGCTTATTTCGGCGCCAAGGTCATTCATCCGCAAACGATGGCGCCCGCAGTGACCCACGGGATCCCGATCTGGATACGCAACACGTTCAAGCCGCAGGCGCCAGGTTCGTGCATTTGCGGTGACAGCAGCGCCGGCTCCCAGATCAAGGGCATCACGTCGATCAGCGCTGTGTCACTCGTGAACCTGGAAGGAGCCGGCATGATCGGCGTGCCGGGTACCGCCGACCGATTGTTCGGGGCCCTGCGCGCAGCCGGGATCTCCGTGATCCTGATTTCCCAGGCGAGTTCGGAGCATTCCATCTGCTTCGCGGTGCCGGAGCGGCATTCCGCAGCGGTGGAACAGGTCGTGCGGCGGGCTTTTGCCGCCGAACTCGAACAGGGCCAGATACAGAGCGTGGAAGTGCAGCCCGACTGCAGCATCATTGCCGTCGTCGGTGACGGGATGGCCGGCACGCCGGGCCTCGCAGCTAAGTTTTTCAGCACCCTGGGGCGAGCGGGCATCAATGTACGCGCCATCGCGCAGGGTTCATCCGAGCGCAATATCTCTGCGGTCATCGACGCCGAGGACACCACGCGTGCGCTGCGCGCCGCGCATTCCGGCTTCTACCTGTCTGCCGAAACCCTGTCGGTAGGACTCGTGGGCCCGGGCAACGTGGGTGCGGCACTGCTCGAGCAAATGGCCACCCAGGCCGGCGAACTGCGGGCCAATTTCGGCCTGGACTTTCGCGTGCGCGGCATCGCCACTTCCAGTCGCATGCTGCTCGCCGAGCGGGCCGTCGACCTGGCCGACTGGCAGGCGGCTTTCGAGGCCGGTGCAGAACGGCTGGACTGGGAGCGATTCACGGCCCACGTGAACGCCGAGCATCTGCCGCACGCCGTCATGGTGGACTGCAGCGCAAGTGACGAGGTGGCCGGCCGCTACCTCGACTGGTTCCGGCAGGGCGTGCACGTGGTCACACCGAACAAGAAAGCCGCCAGCGGCAGCCTCGCGGCCTACGCCGAGCTGCACGCGGTGCGACGCCGGCACAATGCGCGCTTCCTGTACGAGACCACCGTCGGTGCCGCGCTGCCGATCATCGACACGTTGCGGGATCTGCGCCAGACCGGCGACGACATCCTCAGTATCGAGGGTATTTTCTCCGGCACGCTCGCGTACCTGTTCAATGTCTATGACGGCAGTGAGCCGTTTTCGGCTATCGTGCGGCAGGCGCGGGACAGCGGTTACACGGAACCCGATCCGCGCGACGACCTGTCCGGCATGGACGTGGCCCGCAAGGTCATTATCCTGGCGCGCGAGATGGGCCAGCAGCTCGAACTGGACGACCTGGACGTGGAAAGCCTGGTACCGGCGGAATTGAGTGGCGGGTCCATCGATGATTTTCTGGACGCGCTGCCCGCCTATGACGCAGCCATGCAGGAACGCTGGCAACAGGCCACCGATGCCGGCCAGGTGCTGCGCTATGTGGGCCGGCTGAGCCGGGACGGCGGCGCGTCCGTGCGGCTGGAAGCCTTGCCGCTGGAGCACCCGTTTGCACGCATGAACCTGACCGACAACATCGTGCGCTACGTGTCGCGTCGCTACAGCGACAACCCGCTGGTGGTGCAGGGCCCCGGGGCCGGTCCGGCCGTCACGGCGGCCGGCGTGTTCGCCGACCTGCTGCGCCTGGCCGCCTATCTGGGCGCGAGCCGCTGACCATGGACTTTCTCAGCACCCGCAACGGTCCGCCGGTCCGGCTGGAACAGGCCATCATGAGTGGCACGGCCCCGGACGGCGGGCTTTACGTGCCGGCATCGTTGCCCCATTTCACGCCCGCGGACTTCGCCGGGCTGGAAGACTTCGCGGACGTCGCGGCGAGGCTGCTGCAGCCCTTTTTCGACGGCTCGTCCCTGGCTGGCGAGGTGGGCGATATCTGTCGCGATGCGCTGACTTTCCCGGTGCCGTTACGCGCCGTGGAGACCGGGGCCGAACCACTGTCGGTCCTGGAGATGTTTCACGGCCCGACCGCGGCCTTCAAGGACGTTGGCGCGCGGTTCCTGGCGGCAACGATGGCGCGCATCATTGCGCACGGCGAGTTCGCGCAACCCCCGGTCACGATACTGGTTGCAACGTCCGGGGACACCGGCGGTGCGGTAGCGGCCGCCTTTCACCACCGCCCGGGCCTGCGGGTCGTCGGGTTGTTCCCGGAAGGCCGGGTGTCGCCGCGCCAGCAACACCAGTTGACCTGCTGGGGCGACAACGTGGTGTCACTGGCCGTACGCGGCGAGTTCGACGACTGCCAGCGGCTGGTGAAAGCGGCCTTTGCCGACGAGCAACTAAACGCGGAACACAGCCTGTGTTCGGCGAACAGCATCAACGTTGGCCGGCTGCTGCCCCAGGCCGCTTACTATGCCTGTGCGAGCCTCGGGTACTGGCGCGAAACCGGGCAAGCCACCAGTTTCATCGTGCCCACCGGCAACCTGGGCAACGGCTTTGCCTGCGTGTGGGCCCGGCGCATGGGCATGCCGATAGACCGCATCGTGTTCGCGACCAATGCGAATATGACCATCACAGACTTCCTCAGCTCGGGAGACTGGGTGCCGCGGCCGAGCATCGCGACGCTGGCCTCGGCGATGGATGTGGGCGATCCGAGCAACATGGAGCGCCTGCGGGCCCTGGTCGGTGCGGACGCAGAATCGGTCGCACGTGAAATCGACGCGTACGCGGTCGACGATGACACCATCAGGGCAACGATTCGCGATGAGTTCGACCGTCACGGAATTGCGTGGTGTCCGCATACCGCGACGGGTTTGCACGTTTACCGCGAGCTGGATGCAGCCGCGCGGCAGGGTCACCACTGGGCCGTTGTGGCCACCGCGCATGCGGCGAAGTTCGACACGATCGTCGAGCCGCTGCTCGGCACGACGGTAGAACCACCCCCCGAGCTGGCGGAGCTCCTGGGCTGGGAGTCACACTACGAGACGATCGATGCCGAGCTCCCTGATCTCGCGGCGCGACTCCAGGATTAAGGCACCGGCCGCATCACGATGGACTGGCAGGCACTCTTGAATGATCCGCGGTTTCTCGGTGGTGCGGCCGTGGCCGCGCTGCTGCTGGTGGTGCTCGGCTGGGCCTGGCGCCGGCGCCGGCAACGCGACCCGCGCCAGCGCTTGCGGGAGGTGGCGCTCGACCTGCTCGAAGGCATCGTCGTACCGGACGGCGATGACGGCCAGCTCCACATCGAGTTTGTGCTGTTAACCCCCGGCGGCGTCACGTTGCTGGACCTGCGGGACGTCGCAGGACACGTGTTCGGCAGCAACGCGATGCAGGACTGGACGGTGCTCGCGGAGCGCCGGCGCTTCACCTTTGCCAATCCGCAACATGCGATGCACGATCGGGTCGCCGCGGTGCGCCGACTGTTGCCGGGCATCGAGGTGACGGGGCTGGTCACGTTTACCTCGCGCGCGCGTTTCACGAAGGGCCTGCCCGAACACGTGGTGCTGCTGGACACGCTGATTGACAATCTGCGCCGGCAGCGTGGCGAGCCCGAGGCGCCTGGCCTGCGCGATGCCTGGGACCGGCTGCGGCGGGAAGCCGTGGCAGCCCAGGTTGGCCGGCTGATCGACGACTAATGGGCAGATATCGGAATCGCGGCTGAAGCCGCTCCTACCGGGGTCTCCGGATGGCGCGGTAGGAACGGCTTCAGCCGCGATTTCTCTCCGGCAAACCGAACAACCTTTCTGTATTCCGGGTCGCCGCTGCCGCCAGCTCCTCGGGTTCGCAGCCCATGAAACCCGCCGTCGCCTCCAGGATGTGGCGCAGGTAGACGGGCTCGTTGCGCCGCCCGCGCGGGGCTTCGGGCAGGTCCCGCGGGACCAGGTACGGCGCGTCGGTTTCCAGCAGCACCCGGTCCAGCGGCAACTCGCGCACCGCGGCCTGCAGATCGTGCCCCCGGCGCTCGTCGCAGATCCAGCCGGTCACGCCGATGTGCAGACCCATGTCGAGGTACTCCTGCATTTCGTCCGGGCCGCCGGTAAAGCAGTGCGCCACCCCGCCGTTGATGCGGTCCATGCGCTTGCGCAGGATGTACACGAAATCGTCGTGCGCATCGCGCTGGTGCAGTAAGACAGGTTTGCCCGTCTCCACCGCGATCGCCAGTTGTGCAGCAAAAGCTTCGCACTGTACATCCCGTGGCGAGTAGTCGCGAAAATAATCCAGGCCGCATTCACCGACGGCCACCACGGCCTTGTCGGTCGCGAGTTCGGTGAGTTCGGCGATGGCAGCATCGTCCACGTCCGTCGCGTGATGCGGATGCACACCTGCCGTCGCGTAGAGCCGGCCAGGCGCGGCGTGCGCCATCGCTACCGCCTTGCGGCTGGCCGCCACCGTCGTGCCGGTGACGATCAACCGCCGAACGCCGGCCGCTGCCGCCCGCTCGAGCACCTGGTCCCGGTCGCCATCGAAGCTGTCGTGCCCGAGGTTCGCCCCGATGTCGACCAGGTCAATCAACGCTTCAGCCATCAATTCAAAGCCTCGATCGGTTAGAGTTCGGCGCAGGCAACCGGTTCGGTGGAGTGACCTTGGCAATGATACGGAGATCGCGCTGGTTGAGCATCCTGCTGCTGGTGGGTATGCAGGCGCCGGCACTGGAACAGACCACGCAGGTGATGGCGATCCGGGACGGCATCGATCAGGCCGTGCTGACGGGCGATGGCGAGGCGCTGGCGGGCTATGCGGAGCAATTGAAAGGGGCAGAAGGCGACTGGGTCGACTACTACCGGGCCTACGTCGATTACCGTTCGTCACAAATCGCCGGCACGAAGAAAAAGCAGGCCAAGGCACTGCTCAACAGCTGCATCGAGACGCTCAACGGACTGGTGAAGCGCCGCCCTGACCTGGCCGAAGCACACGCGCTGCACGCGACCTGCTACGGCAACAGCGCCCAGTTCTATATGCTGCGGGCGGCGGCGCGCGGTTCATCCTCGAACAAGGCGCTGAAGCAGGCATTGAAGCTGAGTTCCGGCAATCCCCGCGTGCTGCTCCAGGATGCCCAGAGCCTGGTCTTCCGTCCGGCCATCTTCGGTGGCGACAAGGAAAAGGCGATGAAGCGGCTGAAGCTGGCAGTCGAGGTGTTTCCGAACTGGCAATCTCCAGACCCGGAGGCGCCGGTCTGGGGCGAAGCGGAGGCCTGGCTGACCATCGGCTGGCTGCACCGCGAAGCCGGCGCGGTGGACCGGGCCCGCGAGGCCTTCAACAAGGCCCTGAGCATTGCGCCGGATTACCAGGCTGCAAAGGACGAACTCAACGACCCGGGCTAGGGGCTCCGACTACAGCGTTTCGCACTTCGCGTAACACGCGGACAGCTCGTTGTAGCACCGCTCCTGGCAGGCAGGTGTGCGGCGCGCCGACGAACCCACGCCACAGGGTTGTTCGCACTGCGCATAGCCGGTCTGGCAATCCTGAACACACCGCTGGCCTGCGGGCGTGTTGACCGTTGGCGCCTGGGGGGTGGACACGGGCGTGACACATGCGGTCAGGCCTGCAGCGAGCAACATGGTCAGAAATACGCGCATGAGCGGGTCCCGGTGCTGGTAACGCCGTTCAGTATAAAGGCGAAACAGCGGGCCGGCCCAGTCGCCGGCCTGCGGGTTCAGGCCGCGAGCTGGCGCAATACGTAGTGCAGGATACCGCCGTTCTCGTAGTAATCGCGTTCCTTCGGGGTATCGATGCGCACCCGCGCCTGGAACCGCGTGACCTTGCCGTCCTCCGCCGTGGCCGTCACCTCGACTTCCCGGGCATCACCGTCGTTCAGGCCGGAGATGTCGAACGACTCGGTACCGGTGAGGCCGAGGCTCACGGCGTTTTCACCGTCGCGGAACTGCAGCGGCAGCACGCCCATGCCAATCAGGTTCGACCGGTGGATGCGCTCGTAGCTCGCCGCGATGACCGCCTGCACACCGAGCAGCTTGGTGCCTTTTGCCGCCCAGTCGCGGGACGAACCCGTGCCGTACTCGGTGCCGGCCAGCACGACCAGCGGCACGCCTGCGGCCTTGTAGCGCATCGCGGCGTCGTAGATCGACATCTGCTCGCCGCCGGGCTGGTAGCGGGTCCAGCCACCCTCGGTGCCGGGTGCGAGCTGGTTGCGCAGGCGGATGTTGGCGAACGTGCCGCGCATCATCACTTCGTGGTTACCCCGGCGGGAACCGTAAGAGTTGAAGTCGGCCGGCTCCACACCGTTCGCCTGCAGGTACTCGGCGGCGGGGCTGTCTTTTGCAATCGAGCCGGCCGGTGAAATGTGGTCGGTGGTGACGGAGTCACCTAAGAGCGCCAGCACTCGCGCGCCCCTGATGTCCGTGACCGGTGGCGGCGTCTTGCCCATGCCGTCGAAGTAGGGTGGGTTGCGCACGTAGGTCGAATCCGGCTGCCACTCGAAATTCTGACCACTGGGCGTATCCAGGCCACGCCAGTTCTCGTCACCTTCAAACACCGTCGCGTAGCTCGCCCGGAACATCGTTGAATCGATGTTGCCCATCACGATCTGCTGGATTTCCGCCTGGCTGGGCCAGATGTCCTTCAGGTAGACCGGCTTGCCGTCGGCATCCTGGCCGAGGGGATCGTTGAGCAAATCCACATCCAGGTTGCCGGCCAGTGCATAGGCCACGACCAGCGGCGGCGAGGCCAGGTAGTTCATGCGCACGAGCGGATGAATGCGGCCCTCGAAATTGCGGTTGCCGGACAACACGCTGCAACCGAGCAGGTCGTGCTCCTGCACGGCGGCATCGATATTCGGGTCCAGCGGGCCCGAGTTGCCGATGCATGTGGTGCAGCCGAAACCCACGATGTTGAAACCGAGCGCGTCGAGATCGTCGATCAGGCCGGAACTCTCCAGGTAATTGCTCACAACCTTGGAGCCGGGCGCGAGGCTGGTCTTGACCCACGGCTGCGTGCGCAGACCCTTCGCCCGTGCGTTGCGGGCCAGCAGGCCGGCGCCGACCATCACGGACGGATTGGACGTGTTTGTGCAACTGGTAATGGACGCGATCAGCACCGCGCCGTCACGCACGTCGAAAGTTTCACCCTGGCGGGTCGCGGCAGCCGAGCGGGCTTCACGGTCCAGTAACTCGGCAGACTGGCGGCGGAAGGTGCTGGCCGCATCCGCGAGCAGGATCCGGTCCTGCGGGCGCTTCGGCCCGGCCAGACTCGGCTGCACGTCGCCGAGATCCAGCTCCAGTACATCGGTGTACAGCGGGTCGGGTTGGCCGTCTTCGCGCCACATGCCCTGAGCTTTTGCATAGGCCTCGACCAGCGCAATCTGTTCTTCGTCGCGACCGGACAGCTGCAGGTAGCGGATGGTCTGCTCGTCGATCGGGAAGATGCCGCAGGTGCTGCCGAACTCCGGTGCCATGTTGCCGAGCGTGGCCCGGTCGGCCAGCGGCAGGTCTCCCAGGCCGTCGCCGAAGAACTCGACGAACTTGCCGACGACGCCGCGCTCGCGGAGCATGTCGGTGACGGTCAGCACCAGGTCGGTGGCCGTTGTTCCCTCACGGAGTTTGCCGGTCAGGCGAAACCCGATGACCTGCGGAATCAGCATCGTGATGGCCTGGCCCAGCATCGCGGCTTCCGCTTCGATGCCGCCCACGCCCCAGCCGAGCACACCAAGGCCATTGATCATCGTGGTGTGCGAATCGGTGCCGACCACCGTGTCCGGGTAGGCGATGCGCCGGCCGTCGCGTTCACCGTCGAAGACCACGCGGGCCAGGTATTCCAGGTTCACCTGGTGCACGATGCCGGTATCCGGCGGCACGACCGCAAAGTTCTGGAACGCATTCTGGCCCCAGCGCAGGAACTGGTAGCGCTCCTGGTTGCGCTCGAACTCCAACGTTTTGTTCCGCAACAGGGCGTCCGGCGTGCCGTAGGCATCGATCTGGATGGAGTGGTCGATCACGAGCTCTGCCGGCGACAGCGGGTTGATGGCCTCGGCCTGGCCGCCGAGCTTGACGACGGCATCGCGCATCGCCGCCAGGTCCACGACCGCCGGCACACCCGTGAAGTCCTGCAGGATCACGCGGGCCGGCGTGAACGCAATCTCGTGGCTCGGTTCCGCCTGCGGATCCCAGTTCGCCAGCGCCTCGATGTCGTCGGCAGACACGTCGCCGCCGTCCGCATGGCGCAACAGGTTCTCCAGCAGGATCTTCAGGGAGTAGGGCAGTTTCTCCACGTGGCCAGCCGTGACGCTGTCCAGGCGATAGATTTCGTACTCGGTGCCGGCCACGGACAGCGTGGACTTGGCATTCACTGCTTGCGCCATGAGTTGTCTCCGTAGGGTCTGTGCTTCGGACGGTGCGGCGGGGCGCCGGTTCTTGGCTTTGGTGCGGGCGCTGGCCGAAAACGCACGCGGCTTGCCGGCCGCCGCAGTCGCGGACGCGGCATTATAGCGGAAGCCATGGCTGCCACGGAGCCCGCCGGACAGGGGTGTCGTTGGTCAGCCGGCGGCGGCGGCGGTGACGGGAACAGCAGCGGGGCTTGCGCCGGCTTGGGCAATCACCGCGCCGCCGAGACAGATATCACCGCGGTACAGCACGGCCGACTGCCCGCGCGTAATGGCCCACTGCGGTTCGTCGAAGCAGAGGTGCAAACCGCCCGCGAGCCGGGTCACCGTGCACGCTGCGTCGCGTTGCCGGTAACGGGTCTTGGCCGTGCACTCAAACGCGGCACCACTGGCCAGCGCGTCGGGTTCACCGGTAATCCACACCGGGGCTTCCGTCACCAGTTCACGGTCCCAGAGCGCCGCATCATCGCGACCCTGCACGACGATCAGGACGTTGCGCGCCGTATCCTTGCCCGCTACGTACCACGCGTCGTCCCCGTGCCCGGCCCGGCCGCCAATGCCGAGACCCTGGCGCTGCCCCCGCGTGTAGTACATCAGGCCATCGTGCCGGCCGACCACTTCACCCGCGGGTGTCTGCATCGCACCGGCCGGTGCCGACAGGTAGCGTTGCAGGAATTCGCGGAAAGGCCGCTCGCCGACAAAGCAGATGCCGGTGCTGTCGCGCTTGGTGTGCACCGGCAGTCCGGCCGCCGTCGCCAGTGCCCGGACGTCGTGCTTTTCCAGTTCGCCCACGGGAAACAGCGCGTGGGCCAGCGCAGCTGCCGGCACCGCGTGCAGGAAATAGCTCTGGTCCTTGTTGGAGTCCAGTCCGCGCAACAGGTGCGGCGGGGAGCCGGTGTCGAGACGGGCATAGTGGCCGGTAGCGATACGCTGCGCGCCCAGGCGCCTGGCGTGTTCGAGGAACAGGCCGAACTTGATTTCCCGGTTGCACAGCACGTCGGGGTTCGGGGTGCGCCCGGCCCGGTACTCGGCCAGGAACTTGTCGAACACCTGTTCCCGGTATGCCTGGCTGAAGTTGGCCCGATGCAGCGGAATGCCGAGTTCGCGGCAAACGCTGCGCGCATCCTGGAAATCCAGCGCGGCCGTGCAATAGCCGTCGTCGTCTTCCCAGTTCGTCATGTGCAGAGCTTCCACGTCGTAGCCCTGCCGGCACAACAACAGCGCGGCCACGGCCGAATCGACGCCGCCGGACAGCGCAACGATGACTTTTTGTGGCGTAGTGGTCACGCCGGGATTTTATCAAGCCTGCCGCGGGCCGGGGATTCAGAGCAGGGCCGCGCGCTCGACCAGCCCGTCCCGCTCATCGAGGTCTACCGGCAGCCGATGGCCCTGCAGGTAATCGTCGATGGAGCGCAGCACCATCGGGTTGCGCAGTCTCTCCGGGTGCGCAGCCACATCGTCCCGGGACAACCAGAGCGTGCGCAGGATGCCGGCGTCCAGTTTTCGGTCGGGCAGGTGGCTGGCGAGCTGGCCGGTGAAGACCACTCGCAGGAAGCTGCGTCCCGCGTCGGCGTCGGTCCAGAGATAGATACCCGTGATGAATTTGGGCACGAATACCCAGCCGGCTTCTTCCAGGCTTTCGCGAGCCACGGCTTGCGTGAGGGTCTCCCCGGGCTCCACGTGCCCGGCCGGCTGGTTCAACACCGCGCGACCCTGCACCAGTTCCTCGATCATCAGCAACCGGTCATAGCGCTCGGCCACCGCCGCGACCGTCAACTCGGGACGAAAATAATCGGCGGGACTCATCGGCTTTGGCGATTTCGGGTCCGCGGCCGCGGAGACGGCCACCACCGCGGTCTACACGCGCAGCTCGCGAATTTCCTGCTCGATCTCCGACGCGTTCCAGATGTCGTCGAACAGGCTCAGGTAACGCCGGGCTACCGCGGGTTCGTAGGTGTCGGCGATGCCTTCCCACTTGCGACCTTCCACGCGGTAGAGCAACGAGGTGTCGTCGGCGATCAGGTAGGCTTCACGGTGATCCTGGTAGTCAGGGTGCACGTTGCGGAATTCGATGTAGCTGTTCAGGCGCCGGCCGACTGACACGAGCCGATTGCCGATTCGCACGGTCCGGCTGGGCTCTGAAATCAAGACGCGGATCTTCGCGTAGGGTTTGGCCAGCACGAGTCGCTTTGCCACGTCGAGGAACTTCGCATGGTCGTAGATGCCCGGCTCCAGGTCGGGCGTATAAATCGATATCCACCGCTTTGCCTGGCTGGCGATTTCCGCCGCGGCGGCGCGGTTTTCCTCCTTGGAGGACAGCACCCAGCGGCGGCCTTGGATTCGTGTAGCTTCCATCGCGGCGTCGTTATCCCAGCGGCGCGGGCCGGGCCGGCTCTGCAGCCAGCCGGGTCCATGCCCACCACGGTATTTTATGTTGTCAGGCTGTGACGCTATGCCGATCAGGTCACGATTTCACTGGCTCCCCGCCGGGTCCTCGTCGGGCCCTGACGACCCGGCCAGCTCCTTCGCCAGCCGTTGTGCGGCGCCGGTATACGAGGCGGGTGTCAACGCCAGCAGGCCGTCGATGGCGGCTTTTGGCAGGTCGAGGTTGCGGATGAAATCGCGCAGCTGCTCCGCGCCCACGCGCTCCCCGCGGGTCAGGGTTTTCAGCTGCTCGTAGGCGTCCGCCTGGCCATAGCGGCGCATCACGGTCTGGATGGCTTCGCCCAGGACCTCCCAGTTGCCGTCCAGGTCGGCGGCGAGCCGTTCCGGATCGGGCTCGACCTTGCTCAACCCGGCCAGCAGGGACCGGCAGGCCAGCACGCTGTGGGCGAGGGCCACCCCGAGATTGCGCTGCACGGTGGAGTCACTGAGATCGCGTTGCCAGCGTGACACGGGCAGCTTCGCCGCAAAGTGTTCCAGCATCGCGTTCGCCATGCCGAGATTGCCCTCGGCGTTTTCGAAGTCGATGGGATTGACCTTGTGCGGCATCGTCGACGACCCCACTTCGCCCGCCACGCGGCGTTGCCGGAAATACCCGATCGAGATGTAGCTCCAGAAATCCCGGCTGAGGTCCAGCAACACGGTGTTGGCCCTGGCCAGCGCGTGGCAGAGTTCGGCCATCCAGTCGTGCGGTTCGATCTGGGTGGTGTAAGGATTCCACACGAGGCCGAGCGACTCGATGAATTCGCGGCCAAGCGCGGGCCAGTCGGCTTCGGGATAGGCGGCCATGTGCGCATTGAAGTTGCCGACCGCCCCGTTGATCTTCGCCGTGACCGGCACCGCGTCCAGGGTTTCGGCCTGGCGCTCGAGCCGGGCCACCAGGTTCGCCAGCTCTTTGCCCAGCGTCGTGGGGCTGGCCGGCTGACCATGGGTGCGCGACAGCATGGGCTGCTCGGCCGTCTGTGCGGCGAGCGTGCGCAGTTTCACCGCCACCTTGCGCAGTGCCGGCAGCACGAAACCGTCGCGGCCGCGGCGCAACATCAGCGCGTAAGCAATGTTGTTGATGTCCTCTGATGTGCATGCGAAGTGGACAAAGGGGCGGATTTTCGCCAGCTCCGGGTCTTCGCCCAGGCGCTCGGCAATCAGGTATTCCACCGCTTTCACGTCGTGGTTCGTGGTGGCTTCCAGCTCTTTCACGCGCTGGGCGTCGCCCGGGCCGAAATCGTCGACCAGCTGGTCGAGTACGTCGCTGACCACGCTCGAGATCGGCTCCAGCTCCGGGATCTCCCGTCGCGTTGCCAGGAACTGCACCCAACGCACCTCGACGAGTACGCGAAGGCGAATCAGGCCAAACTCACTGAAGACCTCGCGCAAATCGTCGAGCTTGGCGGCGTAGCGCCCGTCCAGGGGCGACAGAGCGGTGAGTGGCGACAGGTCCATCGGCGGCAGGCATCGTGACCAGAGGCGGCAAAGGATACACCACGACGCTCGCGTGCCTTCGCTGTAGAATCCGGCTCCTTCCCGGGGCCACCGAGGGGTGCCCGCGAGCAATACGGAGCTGACAATGGCCGACAACGAGTTTCGCGTCGAACGCGACAGCATGGGAGAACTGCAGGTGCCCGCGCAGGCCCTCTGGGGCGCCCAGACGCAGCGCGCCGTGCAGAATTTTCCGATCAGCGAGCTGAAGATGCCGCGCGCGTTCATCCGTGCCCTAGGGCTGATCAAGTGGGCAGCGGCCGGTGCGAACAGCGAACTGGGCCTGCTGAAATCGCAGAAAGCCGTCGCGATTCAGACGGCAGCGATGGAAGTGGCGGAAGGGCACCACGACGCCCAGTTCCCGGTGGACGTCTTTCAGACCGGTTCGGGCACGAGTTCGAACATGAACGCCAACGAGGTGATCGCGAGGCTGGCGACCGAGCGGCTCGGCGAACCCGTGCATCCGAATGACGACGTGAACATGGGTCAGAGCAGCAACGACGTGATTCCCACTGCGGTGCATGTCAGTGCGGCGCTGCTGGTCAATGAAGAATTGCTGCCCGGACTGGCGCACCTGCAAGAGACCCTGAAGGCCAAAGCGCGCGAACTCTCCGACGTGGTGAAAACCGGCCGCACGCACCTGATGGACGCCATGCCGGTGCGCCTGGACCAGGAGATCGGGGGCTGGGCCAACCAGGTGGGCAACGGCGCCGATCGGGTGAGTGGTGTGATGTCGCGCCTGTGCCATATCGCGCAGGGCGGCACGGCCGTTGGCACAGGGATCAATGCGCATCCGAAATTCGGGCCAAAGGTGGCGGTGCTGCTGTCGGAGCAGACCGGGCTGAGCTTTGCACCGGCGGCCGACTACTTCGAGGCGCTGTCGTCCCAGGATTCGGCCGTGGAACTGTCGGGCCAGTTGAAGACGGTGGCCGTGTCCCTGATGAAGATCGCGAACGACCTGCGGTGGATGAACAGCGGGCCACTGGCGGGCATCGCGGAGATCGCGCTGCCGGCGCTGCAGCCCGGCAGCAGCATCATGCCCGGCAAGGTCAACCCGGTCATCCCGGAAGCCGTCGCGATGGTCGCTGCCAATGTGATCGGCAACGACACCGCGGTCACCGTGGCCGGCCAGTCCGGCAATTTCCAGCTGAACGTGATGCTGCCGCTGGTGGGTTACAAGCTCAATGAGAGCGTGTCGCTGCTGGCAAACGCGTCCAGGGTGCTGGCCGACAGCGCCATTGCCGGGTTCACCGTGAACCACAAGAAGCTGATCGAAGCCCTGGACCGCAACCCGATCCTGGTGACGGCAATGAACCCGGTGATCGGCTACGAGAAGGGCGCCGCGGTGGCCAAGCAGGCTTACGCCGAAGGCCGACCGATACGTGACGTCGCGGCAGAACAGACCGACCTGACGGACGCCGAACTGGACCGGCTGCTGGATCCGCTGGAACTGACCCGCGGCGGCATCAAGTCCTGACCGGGGCTCGGGCATGCGCGAACGGATCCTGAGCCGGCTGGCCGGGACCCGCGCGGCGGCGGACCCGGCCCTGGCGGCAATCGAGGCGCTGGACCCGGAACTGGCGCGGGCGTTCTCCGCACTGCGACTCACACCGGCAGCCGTGCTGTTGCCGCTGGTCGAACGCCGGTCCGGACTGCACTTGCTGCTGACCCGGCGCACCGAGCAACTGCGGGATCACGCCGGCCAGATCAGTTTCCCGGGCGGCCGCGTCGAGCCGCGCGATGCCGGGCCGCTGCATACCGCGCTGAGGGAATCCGAAGAAGAGGTCGGGCTGCCCGGCAACCAGGTCCAGGTGGCGGGCTATTTGCCGGCGCGCGCCGTCGTGACCGGCTTCGCCGTGACCCCGGTCGTCGGCTTCGTCGCGCCCGACCTCGCGCACGTGGCCGACACCCGCGAAGTTGCGGCGGTCTTCGAAGTGCCACTGGCATGGTTCCTGGACCGGCGCAATCGAATCGACTCCACCCGCCGGTGGGGCGGCGCGGAGTTCCCGGTGTGCGAGTACCACTACGACGCGCATCGCATCTGGGGCGCAACCGCGCAGATTGTCGACGAGTTTGTCCAGTTAATTGTCTAAAATACATAGTCCTATGTCTGATTTAGAGAAACTACTTGATGTCATGGCGCGCTTGCGCGACCCGGAGACAGGCTGCCCCTGGGACCTGGAGCAGGACTTTCGCAGCATTGCGCCATACACCATCGAAGAGGCCTACGAAGTGGCCGAGGCCATCGATCGCGGTGACCTGAGCCACCTGCGCGAGGAACTCGGTGACCTGCTGCTGCAGGTGGTCTTCCACGCGCGCATGGCCGAGGAGGCGGGGGCTTTCGATTTTGAAGCGGTGGCGACAGGCATCACCGACAAGATGGTGCGCCGGCACCCCCATGTGTTTGGCGACGCCGCGGTCGCAACGGCCGCGGCACAGACGGCGGCGTGGGAAGCGCACAAGCAGGAGGAACGCCAAACCGCCGGAGCCGCCGCCGTGCTCGCCGGTGTGGGCCTGGCGCTGCCGGCCTTGCTGCGGGCTCACAAACTCTGCAAGCGGGCATCCCGGGTGGGTTTCGACTGGCCCGACGCGGCGGGCGCACGGCTGAAGGTCGTCGAGGAGCTCGCGGAGCTGGCCGACGCAGAACAATCAGCGGATTCGGCGGCCATCGAGGAGGAAGTCGGCGACCTGTTGTTCGCCACCGCGAACCTGGCCCGGAAGCTGGGTGTGAACCCGGAAGAGGCCCTGCGCCGCGCCAACCACAAGTTCGAGGGCCGCTTTGCGATGGTCGAGGGTGAAGTGCGCGCGCGGGGCGGCGACTGGTCTGCTTTCGACCTGGACACCCTCGACGAATTCTGGGCCCTGGCGAAACGCCGGGGCGCTAGCTCGACCCCGTAACCGCTGGCGGCCGCGAGTCCGGATTGCCGCGGTGGCCGATCTTCCCGAGGAGTGGTTCGATCAGGTCCATCGGTAGCGGAAACACGATGGTATTGGTCCGGTCCTTCGCAATTTCCGTCAGGGTCTGCAGGTAGCGCAGCTGCAGCGCGCCGCCCTTGGAACCCAGCGTGTCGGCTGCCGACGCCAGCATGGCCGAAGCCTGTTGCTCGCCCTCGGCGTGAATCACCTTTGCGCGTCGTGAGCGCTCCGCTTCTGCCTGCGCCGCGATCGCACGGACCATTCTCTCGTCCAGGTCCACGTGCTTGATCTCCACGTTGGAGACCTTGATGCCCCAGGCATCGGTGTGCTGGTCCAGGATGATCTGAATGTCGTCGTTCAGCTTGTCGCGTTCCGACAGCATCTCGTCCAGTTCGTGCTGGCCCAGCACCGAACGCAGCGTGGTCTGGGCCAGCTGACTCGTGGCCTCGAACACGTTCGCGACCTGGATCACCGCGCGTTCCGGATCGATGATCCGGAAATACACCACCGCGTTGACCTTCACCGACACATTGTCCTGGGAGATCACGTCCTGGGTCGGCACGTCCATCACGATCACGCGCAGGTCCGTCTTCACCATCTGCTGGATGATCGGGATCACGATGATCAGGCCCGGACCTTTCACGCCGCTGAAGCGCCCGAGCGTGAAAATCACACCGCGCTCATACTCTTTGAGGATCTTGATCGCGCTGATCAGGAACAGCGCAATTAAACCGCCTACTATCAGGGCACCCAAACCCATGTCTGCCTCCTGTGGCCCCTTCGAGCCGTCAGTCTTGTCGTTCCACTTCCAGCTCGAGCCCACGCATGCCCGTGACCCGTACCTGTTCACCGCGCCGCAGTTGTCCCTGCGCATGGGCGCGCCAGCGTTCACCGTGCACGAACACCGGTCCCTCATCGATGAAATCTTCGAGCACCTCCCCGGTGCTCCCCACCATCTGTTCGGCGCCGCTCACCACCGGGCGCCGGAAGCTGCGGACCAGGAAGTACATCAGCGCCAGCAGCTTGCTGCCGGCCACCGCAGCGACGCTGCCAATCAGCAAACGGCTGATTTCGAAGCCAGGCACGTCGGAGTCCATCAGGATGATCGACCCGATCACGAATGCGACCACACCGCCCAGTCCCAGCGCGCCGAAGCTGGGTGCGAAAGCTTCCGCGATCATCAATATCACGCCGAGCAGGATCAGGCCGAGGCCGGCGTAGTTCACGGGCAACACCTGGAATGCGAACAGCGCGAGCAATAAACAAATCGCGCCGACAATGCCCGGCACCAGCGCCCCGGGGTTGTAACCCTCGAGGATCAAGCCATACACGCCTGCCAGCAACAGCATGTAGGCGACATTGGGATTGGTGATGGTCGCCAGCAACTGCGTACGCCAGTCGGCTTCGAATTCCTCGACCACGAGACCTTCGGTCTCCAGGGTCACATCTGTGTCGCCGACTTTCACCACGCGTCCGTCGATGGCAGCCAGCAATTCTTCCAGCGTCGCGGCCACCACGTCGATCACGTTCTCCTCGAGCGCGTCTTCGGCGCTGAGACTCTTGGCCTCACGCACCGCGCTCTCTGCCCATTCCGCATTGCGCCCCCGCAGTTCCGCGAGGCTGCGGATGTAGGCAACGGCGTCGTTGACGGATTTCTTCTCCATCGCGGACCCGCCGGCCGGCTCGGATTCCTCCACTTCACTGTCGTCCGCGGCGTCTTTATCACCGGCTTCGTCGCCGGGATTCGGCCGGTTGGGCAACGGCAGGGGCGGTCCGTCACCGCCAATGGCCACGGGCGTGGCCGCGCCGAGGTTGGTTGCGGGTGCCATCGCCGCCACGTGGCTGGCGTACAGGATGTAGGTGCCCGCGCTCGCGGCGCGTGAGCCGCTGGGCGAGACCCACGTGACCACCGGGACCTCAGAGCCGAGGATGCCCTTGATGATGTCGCGCATGGCCGAATCCAGACCGCCCGGCGTATCCATCTCAATCAGCACCAGCCGCGCGTTGGTCGCCGCAGCCTGTTCCAGGCCTTCCAGGATGTAGTTGCTGGTGGCCGGGCCAATGGCGCCGCGGATTTCCATCCTCAATAGCGCGCCGTCTGCGGGCGGTTCTTCCTGGGCCAACCCACCGAAGGCGGCGAACAGGCCACCCAGGGTAGCCAGCATGGCCATGGTTTTTAGCGGGAGTCGGAGCATTTCATCCATTCGGGACCGTAGAATTCGTCAGCGCAATGATACCAGCCGGGCCGCGACGCGGGCGGTAGTGCAATAATCACGGGTATTGGAGCCCGGAGTTCGCCATGTATGCCCCTGCAAAGTTCCTCGCCGGCCTGATTGCGGTCGCGCTGATGCCGGCCGCGCCCGTCATTGCGCAGCAGCAAGACCTCAGCCAGGTGCAAATCGGCACGGTGCCGGTGGCCGACGGGCTCTACATGCTCACCGGCTCGGGTGGCAACATCGGGGTATCCGTTGGCGTCGACGGCGTGATCGTGATCGACGACCAGTTTGCGGCGCTGGTGGACAAGATCCGTGCGGCAATCGCCGAGGTCAGCGACAAGCCAGAGCGCATGGTGCAGAACACCCACTGGCATTTTGATCATACGGGCGGCAACGAATTGCTGGCGGGCGGCGGCGCCCTGGTCATCGCCCATGAAAACGTGCGCAAACGGATGAGTGCGGGGCAGTTCAACGAATTCTTCCAGTCCGAAACGCCGCCGTCCCCCGCAGGCGCCTTGCCCGTTGTCACGTTCAAGCGCGATGTCACCCTGCACCTGAACGGGCAGACCATCGAGGTGGAGCACGTGCCGGCGGCGCACACCGATGGTGATGCCATCGTGTGGTTCAGGGAATTGAACGCAGTGCACATGGGCGACACCTATTTCAACGGTTTCTACCCGTTCATTGATTACGGCAGCGCAGGGAACATACGCGGGATGGTTGCGGCGGTGGCGGGCGCGCTGGAGCGTATGGACGAGCAGACGCAGGTGATCCCGGGTCACGGCCCACTGTCGAACGTGGCGGAATTGCGCAAGTACCACGACATGCTGAAGACCGTGACCGAGCGGATGGATGCCCTGATCGGCGCCGGCAAGGATGCCGATGCGATCGTTGCGGCAAAGCCGACGGCAGAGTTCGATGCGCAGTGGGGCAACGGTTTCATCAAGCCGGACGACTGGGTGCGGCTCGTGTACCGGGGCATGACCGCGAAATGAAGGCCGTGGCACGCGAAGACTGGCGCCCCGATGGCTGGCGCGGGCGGGCAGCGCTGCAACAGCCGGTGTACCGCGACGCTGAGCAGCTCGCCAGGGTGACGGACGAACTGGCCGCCCTGCCGCCGCTGGTGACCAGCTGGGAAGTCGAGGCGCTAAAAGCGCAGCTCGCGCGCGCAGCAGGGGCGGGGCTTCGTCCTGCAAGGTGGCGATTGCGCCGAGAGCTTTGTCGAGTGCACGTCACCGAAAATCGTCGAGCAGCTGAAGGTACTGCTGCAGATGAGTGTCGTGCTCACCGCAGGGCTGAAGATGCCGGTGGTGCGCGTGGGGCGCATGGCGGGCCAGTACGTGAAGCCGCGCTCGGCAGATTCGGAAACGCGTGACGGCGTAGCGCTGCCGAGCTTCCGCGGTGACATGGTGAACCGGCCGGGCTTCTCCGGAGGCGAACGCGAGCCCGACCCGGAGCTGCTGCTGCGCGGCTATGAACGCGCGGCACTGACGCTGAATTTCATCCGCTCGCTGATGGACGGCGGTTTCGCCGATCTGCATCACCCGGAAAACTGGGACCTGGAGTTCGTTGGCAAGTCGCCGTCCGCCGAGCGCTATCACCGCATCGTGCAACGGGTGGCCGACGGACTGGATTTCTTCGAGTCGATCTCCGGCGAGAAGATTCACGAGGCCAGGCGCGTGGATTTCTATGCGTCCCACGAGGGCCTGCACCTGCTGTACGAAGAAGCGCAGACGCGGTTCCTGGAAAAGCGTGGCGCATGGTATGACCTGACCACGCATTTCCCTTGGATCGGCGCGCGCACTGCCGATCCTGACGGCGCCCACGTGGAGTTTTTTCGCGGTGTGGCGAATCCGGTAGGCGTGAAGATTGGCCCGGAGGTCGACGGCGCCGAGTTACAGGCAC
The DNA here is from genome assembly GCA_020351875.1 of Chromatiales bacterium. Lineage (GTDB taxonomy): Bacteria > Pseudomonadota > Gammaproteobacteria > Steroidobacterales > J054. Next base: position 2,021,866 of record CP070671.1, read on the forward strand.
TGGTGCGCCGGTTGAACCCGGATGATCAGCCCGGCCGACTGGCGCTGATCCACCGGCTCGGGGCCGCCAATGTGCAACAGGCGCTGCCCAGGCTGATCAAGGCGGTGCGCGACACCGGCATCGGCGTGCTGTGGATCTGCGACCCGATGCACGGCAACACCGTCACCACTGAAGACGGCGTGAAGACGCGCCGGTTCGCGAATATCGCCAGCGAACTGGAAACCGCGCTGGCCGTTCATCGCGCCGAAGGCAGCACGCTGGGCGGGATTCACCTGGAACTGACGGGCGAGCACGTGACGGAATGCACCGGTGGTCCGCGGGGCCTGACGGACACGGACCTGCGGCGCGACTATCGCAGCACGGTGGACCCGCGCCTGAACTACGACCAGGCCATGGAAATTGCCATGCTGGTGGCCGGCCACGGCCCGGCGGACCTGAAACCCGCGTGAACGCTGCGTTTTCCGTCGATTGCCGGCGCTGCAGCCGGCTCGCGGAGTTTCTGGCCGGGGTCCGCGATCGTCATCCGGAATATTTCGCGCGGCCGGTGCCATCTTTCGGCGATCCGGCAGCCCGACTGCTGATTGTCGGACTCGCACCGGGCATGCACGGCGCGAACGCAACCGGACGGCCATTCACGGGCGACTACGCGGGCTTGCTGCTCTATCGAACGCTGCACGAATTCAATTTCGCCACGGCCCCGGAGAGTCGTGCCGCAGACGACGGCTTGCAGCTGCTCGACTGCCGGATCACGAACGCGGTGCGCTGCCTGCCGCCGCAGAACAAACCGACCACCGCCGAGGTGGACACGTGCAACGATTACCTGCAGGCGGAGTTGAGCGGCGACTGCGCGCCGCAAGTCATCCTCGCGCTCGGCGCAGTGGCCCACCGGGCGGTGCTGCGGGCACTGGGTTGCCGGCTGTCGGCGTATCCCTTCGGCCACGGGGTGTGGCACGAACCGGCCGGCGCGGTGCTGGTGGATTCCTACCACTGCAGTCGCTACAACACCCAGACCAGGCGCCTGACAGACACCATGTTCCGGAACGTATTCGGTGAGATTCGATCCCGCCTCGACGCGTGAGCCCGGCGATGGATGACGCGCCGTTCGACGCCAAGCGTTTTCTCGCCACCCTGACGCATCGCCCGGGCGTGTACCGCATGCTCGATGCGCAGGGGCAGATCGTTTACGTCGGCAAGGCCCGGGACCTGAAACGCCGGGTCGCCTCCTACTTCGGCGCGAAAGCCCATCACCCCAAGACCCAGGCACTGATGCGCGTGGTTGACCGGGTGGAGGTCACGGTCACGGCCAGCGAGCAGGAAGCGCTGCTGCTCGAATACACCCAGATCCAGGCGCACGCGCCGCGCTACAACGTGCTGTACCGGGACGACAAGAGCTACCCGTACATTCGCGTGACCACCCAGCAGGAATTCCCGCGTTTCGAATTTCATCGCGGTTCACGCAAGCCGCCAGGCCGGTACTTCGGCCCGTATCCCAGTGCGGGCAACCTGCGTGAGGTGCTGGGACAGCTGCAGAAGCTGTTCCAGGTCCGCCAGTGCCGCGACTCCTTTTTCGCCAACCGCTCACGACCTTGTCTGCAGCACCAGATTCAACGGTGCACCGCACCGTGTGTCGGGCTCGTCAGCCAGGCGGACTACGCGAGGGACGTAGAGAACGCGATGCGCTTTCTGTCAGGGCGCAACGAGCAGGTGCTGGAGGACCTGGTCGACCGCATGGAAGCGGCCTCCGACGCGCTGGATTTCGAAGGGGCCGCCAGGATTCGGGACCAGATTGCCGCTGTGCGCCAGGTGCAGGCCACGCAGATCGTGGCCGGGAAGCAGGCGCGCGACCTGGACGTCATTGGGGCGCACAGCGAAGCCGGGGTGCACTGCGTTGCGCTGGTAATGGTCCGGGCCGGCAGGGTATTGGGTACCCGCGCGCTGTTCCCGAAGGCCGCCGGCGCGCCCGATGCGGCCGAGCTGCTCGAGGCCTTTATCGCCCAACATTACTTCGAGCAGTCGGCCCCGCCGGAAGTGCTGGTCTCTACCCAGCTCGAGACCGCTGAACTCCTGGGCGCGGCGCTGACCGAACGCGCCGGCCACCGGGTGGCGATTCACCACCGGGTGCGCGGCACCCGCCGCCAGTGGCTGGAAATGGCGGCGGACAATGCTCGCGAGAGCGCGCGGCTGCGGCTGGCGGCAAATGCGGGACTCGGCAAACAGTTCACCGCGCTGGGCGAGGTGCTGGACCTGGACGCGACCCCGCAACGCATTGAGTGCTTCGACATCAGCCATACCGGCGGCGAGGGTACCGTCGCCAGCTGCGTGGTCTGGAACGCGCAGGGCCCGCTGAAGTCGGACTACCGCCGTTACAACATTCGCGAAGCGGCCGAGGGCGACGACTATGGCGCGATGACCGAGGTGGTGCGCCGGCGCTACCTGCGTGTGCAGCGCGGCGAGGCGCCGATGCCGGACCTGATCCTGATCGACGGGGGTCCCGGCCAGCTGCGGGCGGCCAGCGGAGCGCTGGAAGAACTGCAGTTTCCCGAGCTGCCGCTGGTCGGCGTAGCGAAAGGGGCGGGCCGCAAACCCGGACGCGAGCAACTGTATCGGCCGGGCCAGGACAAGCCATTGCGCCTGGCACCGGACTCGCCGGCGCTGCATCTGGTGCAGCAGGTGCGTGACGAGGCGCACCGCTTTGCGATCACCGGCCATCGCCAGCGCCGGGGCCGGGCCCGGCAGGGCTCCGCGCTGGAGCAGATCGCCGGGGTCGGGCCGCAACGCCGCCGGGCGCTGTTGCAGCGCTTCGGCGGTCTGCAGGGCCTGAAACGGGCCAATGTAGAAGACCTGGCGAACGTACCCGGGATCAGCCGCGACCTGGCCCAGCGCATTTTCGATTATTTTCACGGTGGAGCCGCATAGCGCGTTATCATTGCCGGGCTGTTGTTGTTCTGCTGTGCGCCCGTCCATGTCTCCAGTCACCAACATCGCCACGATGCTGACCTGGCTGCGCATTGCGGCCATCCCGCTGGTGGTGGTGATCTTTTACCTGCCCGTGCCGTGGGCGCACCCGGGTGCCGCGGCGGTGTTCATCCTGGCCGCCATCACCGACGGGCTCGACGGCTACCTGGCGCGGCGGCTGGAGCTGACGTCTGAGTTCGGGGCCTTCCTGGACCCGGTGGCCGACAAGCTGATGGTCGTGACCGTGCTGGTGGTCATCCTGCAGGCCGACCCGCGCATTTCCATCGCCGCGATCACCGCGATCATCATTGGCCGCGAGGTCATGGTGTCGGCGCTGCGCGAGTGGATGGCGGAGGTTGGCAACCGTCAGCAGGTGGCCGTGACCGGCGTCGCGAAGTTCAAAACCATTGCGCAGATGTTCGGCCTGTCGCTGATGCTGTGGACACAGGACCTGTTCGGCATTCCGATCTATGCGATCGGCACCGGGCTGATGATCATTGCCGCGGGGCTCACGCTATGGACCATGGTGGTCTACATCAGGGCCGCCTGGCCTTACCTGGCGGGCCAGGCCGAGCTTCCTTGACAGGTGAAGCCGCAACGCTAAGATAACCGGCCTTCAAGCGGGCATAGCTCAGTTGGTAGAGCGATACCTTGCCAAGGTATAGGTCGCCAGTTCGAATCTGGTTGCCCGCTCCAGACAAGATCGGGAAGGGGACGCACAGCGTCCCCTTTTTCGTGCGTGTAGCCCATGCAGAATCCGCCGGGCAATCGTGCTAGCGTTATACGGATAACGACAGCCGCTGCAGGGAGAACAGGCCAATGGGCAAAGCGGGCAAACTCATCGTCGGTGTCATCGTCACGCTGATCATCGTGGTCGGCATCGCGCTGACTTTCTTGCTCACCAATCTCGACACCATCGTCGAGCGGGCCATCGAAACCGTCGGCAGTGATGTGGCGGGCGTACCGGTCGGTGTGGGCAGCGTGAAGATTTCCCTGGCGGAAGGCAGCGGCCAGATTAACGGGCTCACCGTCGGCAACCCAAAAGGGTTTCCCCGGGGCAACGCGCTGGAACTGAAGACCATCGCGCTGGCTCTCGACACCAGCAACCTGAGTGCGGAACTGGTGCGGATCAAGTCCGTATTGGTGGACGGGGCACAGGTCAACGCCATCCAGACCGCCGAGGGAAACAATCTGCAGGGGATCCTGGATAACCTGGAATCCGATGCGCCGGCAGAGACGCCCGAAGAGGCCGGCGGGACCGAAACCAAGCTGATCATCGACGACTTCCAGTTCCTGAACGGTGGCGTGAGTGTCGAAATACCCAAGGTCGGCGAGCGCAACGGCAAGATTCCGGATATCCGCCTGAAAGGCATCGGTGCGAAGAGCAATGGCGCGACGGCCAGTGAGGCGGCCAAGCAGGTGCTGGAGCCGATCATCCGCCAGTCCATTTCGTCCGTGGCCAGTATCTCCAAGGAAGACCTCGAGAAAATGGGCCGCGAGAAACTCGATGAGACCCTGGGCGATGGCGCTGACATGGCCACGCGCGAACTCGGCAAGTTCCTGGGCGGCGGCAAGGACTGACGGGGCCGCTTTCCGGCGCCCGATGTGATAGATTTCCGCACCCGCCTGCAGGGGCTAGGTGGCAGAGTGGTTATGCAGCGGCCTGCAAAGCCGTGTACGCCGGTTCGATTCCGACCCTAGCCTCCATCTTTTCTCTCGACAGATGACCGCGTTCGCCATCGACTCGCGGCGATCCCCAGCACCAGGCGTCTGCCGACGACGGGCATCGCGAGTGCCCTGCCGTGGGACTCACCGTATATTCTGATTTTCATGTGCTATACGTGCTAAGTGATGGGCACTGACGTGACAGGTCTGCTGCGGCGGCGCGGTGCGTGATGCGGGATGGTCTGCTCGACCTCTACCACTTTGGGCATTTCGTGCTGGCGGAGGCCGTGGGCCGGGTGCCGTCGGCGGCATTGCGCCGGGCCGCCATCGACGGGCTGGCGCGCAGCGCCTACCTGCTGTCGCGCGACAAACGTCGGCGGATCGAACGCAACGTCGGACGCGCGTTCGGCGAGCAGGCAGGCCCGGCGCGGACCCGGCGCATCGCCATCGCCTGCTTTCGCGAATTCTGGCAGGAGATGGTGGAATGGGTGCCAGCCGTGGGCGATCGGCTGCCGGCGGCGGACATCAAAATCCGCGGCCTGGCACATTTGCAAGGTGCCCTTGCCGCGGGGACAGGCGCGATCCTGTGGGAGAGCAACGGCTTCAGCCGCCGCGTGCAGGCCAAGCGGACCCTGCACGCGCACGGCATCCAGCTGCATCAGACCCACGGCGAGACCCATCTCGGCGTCATGTGGACCACCGCGGAACCCGGTACCTGGCTGCGTCGACGTCTGATGCGGCCGACCTACGAACGGCGCGAGAGAGCTTTCGTCGCCGAAACCCTGATCATTCCGGTGCACAGTGCGATGGCGGCCGGCCGCGTCTATGTGAAACGCCTTCGGGAGAACAAGATCCTGTGCATGGCGGGCGATGGCCGCATCGCGCGCAAGCTGTATCCGATCGAGTTCCTCGGCCAGAGCGTCACTTTCGCGCCCGGAGCGGTCAAATTGGCGCGGCTCGTTGGCGCGCCGCTGTTCCCGGTGTTTTGGGTGCCCGCCGACGATGGACCTCCGGTCCTCGAGATCGATCCACCGATCGTTCCCGACCCCGTGGGCGACGTGGATGCCCAGGTAGTAGACTGCCTGCAACGGTTCGCGAATGCGCTCCAGGCACGCGTTATGCGGTGGCCCGAAGCCTACCGCAACTGGCATATTGTCGACGACAGCGCCGGAGACTGACGCCAACGATGGCGGCGCACCGTCCAACAACAACTTTGCATAGACCGGCAGGGCCTTGCGCACGATGAGCCGCGACGACATCTTCGACGACAGCAGGCCGCGCGGCAGTGATTTCACATTCAACGCCGAGGTCGCCGCCGTCTTCGACAACATGATCGCACGCAGCGTGCCGTTCTACCAGGAACAGCAGCGCATGATCGTCGAGGTGGTGAAGCGCTATTGGCGGCCGGGCACTGACGTTTACGATCTCGGCTGCGCCACGGGCACGACGCTGATCAACCTGGGGCATGCACTCGAAGGGCCCGGGCGCCTGGTCGGCTACGACAACTCGGAGGCGATGCTGCAGCAGGCGCGCGGTGCGGTGGCCACCGAGGGCCTCGCCAATCGCGTCGAGCTGCGGCACGGCGACCTCGATCAGCACCCCGAAGAGCTGGCGTTGGACGGTGCCGGCGCTGTACTGCTGTGCTGGACCTTGCAATTCGTCCGGCCGCTGCAGCGCGAGGCGCTGATTCGCCGAGTCCACGACTCGCTCGCAGACGGCGGCGTGCTGGTGGTGACGGAGAAAGTGCTCAGCAATGCCCGCGCCCTCGACCGCGACTTCATCGACTTCTACTATGCCTTTAAGGCGCGGTCCGGCTATACGAAGACGGAGATCCACAAGAAGCGCGAGGCGCTGGAGAACGTGCTGGTGCCTTACCGCATCGACGAGAACAAGAAGATGTTCCGTCGTAACGGCTTCGGTGCTGTCGACAGTTTTTTCCAGTGGTTCAATTTCGTCGGCTTTCTGTGCGTGAAGTAGCCGGCGCCAGGGCGGAAGCGAACGACGATGGCCTCCAGGATCGCCGACCGGTTGCGTGCCGTCGCGGCAGTGCTGCTGCCGCTCGGCGTACGGCAGTGGCTGCGCGCGCAGCACCGCCGCTTTGGACTGCATCGCAAGCCGGTCGGCACGGTCGCGTTCGGCGATCTGCGGCGGCTGACGCCGATCAGCCGGGTGTTCGGTCTCGATCGTGGCTTGCCGATCATCGACCGTTACTACATTGATAAATTCCTCGCCAGTTGCGCCGACGACATTAGCGGCCGGGTCCTGGAGATGGGCGACGCCACCTACACCTGCCAGTTCGGTGGCGACCGGGTGACCCGGAGCGACGTGCTGCACTATGTCGCCGGCAACCCAGAAGCGACCATCGTCGGCGATCTGACCGCAGCCGACCACATCCCGTCGGACAGCTTCGACTGCATCATCCTGACCCAGACGCTGCAGATGATCTTGGACGTCCGCGCGGCCCTGCACCACCTGCACCGCATATTGAAGCCCGGCGGCGTGTTGTTGGCGACATCACACGGGATCAGCCGCATCGCGCGGCGCGAAGGCATCGACCCCTGGGGTGAATACTGGCACTTCACCGCGCAGTCGACCCGGCATCTGTTCGGCGCCCTGTTCCCCGCCGACCACGTGCGCATCGTCACCTATGGGAATGTGTTGTCGGCGGCCGCGTCGCTGTATGGCCTGACCGCGGCGGATCTGACACGGGAAGAGCTGGACCATTGCGATTCCGATTTCGAGGTGATCGTTGCGGTGCGGGCGCAGAAGCCGCTGGTCGGCGTCGCGCGTTGACCGCATGCTCAGGATCAGAAATAGATGTTGAGCTGCAGAAAATACAGGTCCGAATTCTGTTGATCGTTCTGGGAAATGCCGTCCCGGAAACGCGCCCCGGCGCGAAGCTGGGTGTAGGAGAACGGGAAGTATTCGTACACAACGCTGACCCGGGTCTGCTCGTCGTCTGACACATCATCATCCGGGTCGAAGCCGCCGTAGGTCAGCTTCAGGTTGTGGCCCTTGGTAATCAGCCAGTTGCCTTCGGCGAAACCCACCCACTGCTTACGACCGCTCGGTCCGAGGCTGTCATCGTCAATGTAGTCCACTTCCCCGAGCCAGCTGATCGGGCCGGTGCGCAAGCCGGCGAACCCGCCGGTTACAAAACGGTCGCCCGCGTCGGCGTCGTTGTAATTCACGCTGACGCCAAGCTGCCAGATGTTCTGTACGTAACTGGCCAGCAAGCTGTACTGCTTGCCGTCATCGGTTTCAGCGCCCCCGGCGCCGCCGTTGGAAATCGCCAACTGGACTGACGCGGGACCCAGTTCGACACCGGCTTCCACACCGTCGTCCGGAGAGTTCATGTTGATGCCGACCACCGAACGAATGAACTCCGTGTCGTCCTCGAGGCGGAGGCCGAAGGGCAGGTAGATCTGTCCGGCTTTCACATAGGCCTTGCGGTCCCAGAAATAGAGCAATGCGAAGGCTTCACGATTGTCCGACGATGGCGATACCTGCTGGTCCAGGTAAAACGTGAGGCGATCCTTGAGCAGCGGGACCGCGACATACAGGCGACCTTCCTGCACATCGAACTCGGTGTCATTGCCCTGGTTCGGCACTCGCGTATGGGTGAAGTCACCCCGAAAGTTGGCGCCGATGGTCAGGTACTCCATGACCTCGCCGTCCCAGAAGCCGTCTTCAGGGACGCGAACCGGCATGGTGACCTGGCCAAAGGCATCGCCATAGGCGGTGCGCATGCCACCGCCCGTCTGATTCACGTGGCACGCGGAGCACTTGTTGCCGGTCATGACCGCAAAATAGGGTTCCGCCCCGGCGGGTGCCGAAAAAGCAGCCACCAGGAACAGCGCAGCTGACAGCAGGCAAAGGCGGGGGCAGGCGACGGCAGTCATGCGTTTGCAACTCCTCCGGACTAATTGCTTACGGTCACGGTCTCGCGCCCGCATCGATCCAGGCGCGAATCGCGTCGATCGTGGACTGCGGCAACGGCCCGCCGCCGAGGGGCATCGGGAAGCCGATGACCTGGTTACCCTCGAGTTTGCGAATGATGTAGCTGTCGTCGGCGTTGAAGGGCTCAACGCGCAGCAACGGCGGTTCACGCTCGCTGGTGACATTAACCAGGCTGGCCAGGCTGGCCGCGGCGGAACTTAGATCCTGACCCGCCGGCAGGCTCGGCCCCTGCGGGCCTTCGTGGCAACCAGCCGTCGCACAGGTCGGTGTGAAGACATTGTCCTGGATCGAAGCCAGCGTTGGCAGCACTGCTGCCAACCGGAACCCGCTGGTGAAGTCGCCGCCCGCCGTGCCGTCTTCATCACCGTCCAGGAGTACGCCGGTGCTGGACGCCAGCGCGGTAGCCCCCGTGCCGACCAGCCGGAGCTCGTAGTCGTCCGCGGCAAACGGCACGCCGGCCATGTCCAGCACGAGCAGGCGGTCGTTACCGGGCGACAGCGCTACGCTGGCCGGCGTAATCGTGACTTCGTTACCGTCGGCAAAGCTGCCGTCACCACCACTGCGCTGCAGGACCACCGTCGCATTGCTGACCAGTGTGCCGTCCATGTCCTGTGTGAAGGTCGCCGTAATCTCGACAGGCAGCTGGTCCAGCACCGCGCCGTCTGCCGGATCGGTGGCCACCACCGTGGGTGGCCCGCCGCTGCCGGCACCGGGGAGGGCGCCGTCGGTGATCCACTGGCGGATCACGTCCGTGGTGGACTGCGGCACGAAAGGCGGCCCACTCAACGGCATACGCTGGCCGCCTGCCGCCGTGCCCTCGAGCTTCTGGATCAGGTAACTGGCGTCCGGGTCACCCGGTGCAACGCGCAGCAAAGCCGGCACCTGGTTACTCGCGATAGTCACGAGCAGTGCGTAGCTGGCGTATTCGCTGAGGTCCAGGCCTTCCGGCGCCGCGGCGCCCACATGGCACCCGGCGACCGCGCAGGTGGGCGTAAACACATTCGCCTGGATCGAGTCGAAATTGGGGCCCAGGGGCACGTTGCCGCCACCTTCGGACAACGGTCGCCCGTTCTCGTCCAGTCCGTCACCGCTGCCTGCTGTGCAAGCAGCCAGCCCCAGCCAAGCCAGCGCGGCCGCGAACAACGCGCGCCATTGTGTCCGGTCGCCAGTCCGCTTCATCCACGTCCCCCGAGTGGAAGCATTGCCCCGTTAGTCAGCGCCGGCGTCGCTTTGGTTCCCGCCGTCCGCCGGGCTCATTCTGGGCTATCTGCGGCAAGAATTCCTGTGTCGCCGCCGCGTCAGCCCGAAAGTGATCGTTAGCGCACACAAAGTTATTCCACTCAACGTGCTGCTGCCGCCGCGTCCCCCGCCGAGGCTCGACACCGGAACGATGGTCAGGTTACCGGGATCAAAACCGAGATCGGTGATGTATTCCTCACCAAAGTCCACCTCAACCAGCGGGTTCAGGCTCGGGACGTTGTTCGAGTTCTGGATCCGGCCCGTGCCGTTGGCGTCGAGTTCCAGCAGCGCCGGGTTAAAGCGGCCGGTGTCGACTTCCCGCCCGTTGAACGTGTAGACGATGCCCCCGCCCGCAAGCTCTGCGACCTGCAGCCCGTCGGTCAGTACCGCGTTGGGACTGACCGTGAAACTCAACGAGCTGCCCTGGGCGTAAAACTCGGTACCCGTCATCGAGCGCTGCAGGGCGAAGGAGGGAAAGCCCGACGGCGTGCCGGGTTCCAGCGTGCCCGAGACGTCGTAGTCGACCGTGGTGATGGCCGGGTTGTCGTAGGCCATGCCGGCGACGAGCTCCTCGCCCACGAGGATTCGGAACGAGAACGTGGTGACGTCGCTGAACACAGGCATGGCCTGGAAGCTCGGGCTCGCGAAACGGATCTGGAATGACTGGGCCACAACGGGCGACGACAAGGCTGCCAGGACCAGGACAATCAACAGGCGTACGTTCATCGGTAAGAACTCCGGGAGTTCGGTGCGCGCCGGGCATGCGTTGGCAGCCTAACATCCCGATGCGGTTAGCCAAATGAAAAGAGCCGCCTGGTGGCGGCTCTGATCAAACGGTCGGCAGGCTCGGTGTCAGGTCGTACGGCGACGCCAGAAGGCGAGACCACCCAGCGCCGACAGGAACAACGGCAGCGCGCCCGGGATCGGGATTATTGCCAAGCCGAGTTCCACCTCGAGCTTATCTTCCAGCGTGGTTTCGAATTCAGCAAAATTCTCCGCCGTGACGAAGAAGCCGTCCGGGTCACCGGCTACCAGCGTGGCCAGGAAATCGGGATCCACGTCGCCGACGCCAATGGCATTGACCGTGACGCCGGCCGCTCGCGCGGCATCCGCTTCATCGTAAGCGAGCTGGCGATCGAGTATATTCTCCGGCGATGTCGGATCGACGTCCAGGCCATCCGAGTTGGGTTCCGTCGGCTCGCCATCCGTGGATATATCGATCACGAGCGCGTCGCCATCGATGCCGTTGTTCAAAATCCCTGCGACCTCGCCTTCTTCGACATTGCAGAAGTCAAGTATTGGATTGATCTGCGGAAACATTTCCGAGCCCGGGCAGCCCGCCGTTCCACCGCTGGTGGCAATGTTTATCGCTTCGGATGTGTTGGTTTTTCCGCCCGGCTGCGGCAGCGTCCCGAACAAGACTCCGAAGTCCGCCGCTTCCTGGTCATTATTGAGTACGGTCCAGTCGAGGAAACTCGTCACGACGATGTCGAAAGTGACCGTTTCGAGAACGTTGTCGTCTTGATCCGAAATGGGAACTGATCCTGCGACCGAGGAAAATACATAGGCCGCGACGGCGACCTGGTCGTACGGGCCTTTCGATACGATGTTCGTAAAAAAGTCGTTCTGGAAGATGTTCTGGTATGCGCCGATCTGCAGACCCCAGTCGGGACCGGACTCATTACCCCGCGGACCGGAGATACTGCTCGACCCGTCAATAATCAGGGCGAGTTCCAGCAGCGCAGCGTGCGACGCTGATGCGGAGAACATCAGGAGGGTGGCAACGACGGCCGGGATTACACGTTGACGCATGACTCGAACCTCCAGGTTCGTTTCTTATTCATTGCGTCAACGGTGCTTGAGCATTGAAAAGCAACAATTCTGGTGGCAGGGCGCAAGCGGGGCCGCCAATGTGGCCATTCCGGGGCCGGGCGTGGATTATGTTCACTGTTCGACGCCGACAGGGCAGGGCAGGACGAAAGGCAGGCAGATGGCTGATTCGGATCCGGACATACCGGCGGCAGGCACAAACAGCGCAATGGCCAAGTGGCTCAAGGCGCTGGTGCTGGCCTACTGGCTGGTCGGCACCCTGGACGTCGCCGCATCGCTGTTTCTGACGGATGCGCTGCCGGCCGGATTGCGCGCATGGCTGGAGTCCCGATCCCAGGCGCCGGACCTGGAGGAGTGGGTGAAACGCGGCTGGATGATCGCGCTCCTCGCGGCCCTGATCGGCGGCAGCCTCGGTATCCTGCGGCAGGAGAACTGGGGTCGGTGGGTCTTCGCCGGGGCGAATGCGGCGATGTTCGCGTCTTACCCGCTGCTCGACGCGATGATTTACACGTGGTTCGGCGGGCTGTTCGCCGACCTGTCCATGGTGCTGACCGGGGCCATTCTGCTGGCCTGTTTCGCGCCGGGGTCAGGCAAGCTCTTCAACCGCAGCCCAGGCGGACACCCCGGGTACTGACGGGGCAGGCTGAAGGTCGATCACGAGACCAACCCCCCCGCCGCTCATCGCCTACAATGCTCGCGGGCCCGGGTGGCGAAACTGGTAGACGCAAGGGACTTGATGCTTGAGCACCCGGTCGGAAAGCGGCCGGTGTGAATGGAGTCAAATTCGGGGAAACCTCAGCGCGTAACGGCGGTGGCAATCCCGAGCTAAGCCACGGCATAGCCGTGGAAAGTGTAGAGACTTGACGGCTCCCGCCTAAGTGCCGGACAGCAACGGCATAGGGTGAAGAGAAAGTCCAGACCCCGAATGCCTGCGGGCAGCGGCGAAAGTCGTAGCGGGTACGAAAATCCCTCGGGGGCAACCCCGTGCCGGTTCGAATCCGGCCCCGGGCACCAATCGGCCGCGTCGCGCATCGCGCGTTCCGCGGGCGTTGTGAAAATGGATGCAACATGACTAGCTTGGGTACACGCCTGGCCCGCGCCGCCACGCGGTGGCGGCTGGTGGATTCAAAGTTCCTCCACAACAAGCTTCAGTACGTGCTGCAGACACTCCTGGCTGTGATCACCATCATGGTCGTATTACTGGCGCTCGACCTGGTGCAGCAGACTGTGCTGATCGCGTCGCTTGGCGCGAGCACCTTTATCGTCTTCGCCATGCCGCGCAGTTATCCATCGCGCCCCCGGTACATGATCGGGGGTTATTGCGTGGGCACCGTCGTCGGGTGCCTGCTGTCGTTCCTGACCTCAGCCCTGGCCGCTCAGACAGGGTTGGAACTACGCACCTCGCAGATCATTTGCGGTGCACTGGCCACCGGGCTCGCGTTTTTCCTGATGGTGTTGACGGACACCGAACATCCGCCGGCCGCGGCCCTGGCGCTCGGCTACGTTCTGAACGAATGGCAGTTCGACACGGTGGTTGTAGTGCTCGGCGGCGTCACCGCGCTGGCGGTAGTCAAGCAACTGTTCCGGGAGCGGTTGATGGACCTAGTCTGATCCGGCCGTTAAACCCGGCGGGGTTGATGAACCGGCGAATCAGGAGGCAATTGCCTGCGGACCGAGCACGCCGGTGTCGGCGTGATCATCCTCTTCGTCTGCGCGCGTGGGCAGGCGGGCACCCAGCGGTTCGCAGTAACGCAACCGGTAGTGGCCGATCTGCAGCACGTCGCCGTCCTTCAACGCGTAGCGTTGCACGCCGTTGCCATTCACGAAGGTGCCGTTGGTACTGCGCAGGTCCACCGCATAAATTCCATCGGCGCGGCCGACCAGCAGGGCGTGATGGCGACTGATGAAAAGACTGTCCAGCACCAGGTCATTCTGGGAATGGCGACCGATCATCACGCGCGGCTGATCGATCACCAGGCGATCCATGATCTTTCCCTGCAGCGTAATTTCGAGCGCCGGTCGCAGCACGCTATCGTCCGCGTCGACCTCCGGCGCCGCATCGGGCTCGTCGAGGGAGTAACGCGACCGCGTGAGTTCCTGCAGCTCGCTGAGACCGGCAGAATCGAGGATCCGATGCAGATTGGGGGAGCCCGTCAGCACGAAACACAACGAGGCCGGTTCCTGGGGAGACTGCAGGACGAGGGCACGGACCGTGTCCAGTACGTAGGGCCCGAAGTCCTGGGCGTCTTCCAGCACGATGACCGTCCGCCGCCCCTGTGCGGCCTCGTGGCAGGCAAACACGCCAAGGAGTTTTTGCAGCTCTTCGGTCGAGGATTGAAAGGGCTCGAAGCCCAGTTGTTCGAGCACCCGCTCCAGGAAGGCATGGCTGTCGCGGGTCGGGGCCGTCAAGTGGGCCGCGTGACTGACCTCCTGGTCCTGCAGGAACCGCCGCAGGAGCAGTTGCTTGCCGCTGTCCGGACCGCCGATGACCACGGCGACGGGCAGTCCGCGGTCCAGTGACTGTTGCAGGTAGTCTTGTGCGCCTAGAATCCGGGGAGGCTGGGGCATTGTCCAACAATCGCTTGTAATGCTTTATTGAGGAGGATTGTTATGGGTTCGGAGTCTAGATCGACTGTCAGTTTATGTAAACTACTGAGTTAGAAATAGCTTGACTAATTATTCTTTATTTACTGTTTTTTATGATTAATTTGTCTAATGACGCGATGCTGGTAGCCGATGAACTGACGCTGTGGCGCGGTGAGCTTTGCCTGTTCGATGGCCTGAGCGTGGCCGTGGAGCCCGGGCAGGCGCTGATGGTGCGTGGCCCGAACGGGGCGGGCAAGACCACGCTGCTGCGCGTGCTGTGCGGCCTCACGCGTCCGGAAGCGGGGCAAGTCCACTGGTGCGGCGAGCCGGTGGAGACCAGCGGCGAGCAGTTCGGCCGCGCCCTGGCCTATTGCGGCCACCAGACCGGACTGAAGGCTGACCTGAGCCTCGCGGGCAACCTGGCCTTTGCCGCGCGACTGGCAGGGCTCCACGGCGAGCCCTGGCGCGACATCATGGCCCAGCTGGGCCTCGCCAGCCGGGCCGACCTGCTCGTCCGCCACCTGTCCGCGGGCCAGCAGCGGCGCGGGGCGCTGGTGCGGGCACTCATGGTGCCGGCGCAGCTGTGGGTCTTCGACGAACCATTCACGAACCTCGATGCAGCCGGCCGCGACTGGCTGGAAGCCCGGCTGGACGCCCACCTGGACCGTGGCGGGATGGCGATCATCGCGGCGCATCATGAACTGCGGCCCCGCCCGGGCCTGCGGACGCTGGAACTGGCGGAGGCCCGGTAACCATGGTCACGGTGGTTTCTGCCATCCTGCGGCGCGACCTGGAGCTCGGCTTCCGGCGTTGGGGCGACGTGGCCAGCCCGCTGATGTTCTTTGCGATCGTCACGGCGTTGTTCCCACTGGCCCTGTCGCCGGCCCGTGAAGTGTTGCAGGGGCTCGGCCCGGGGGTGCTGTGGATCGCTGCGCTGCTGGCCATGTTGCTGTCCCTGAACGCGCTGTTCCGGCAGGACCTGGAGGACGGCAGCATGGAACAGCTGGTCGTGGGCCCGCACCCGTTGCCACTGATCATGCTGGCCAAAGCGCTGGCCCACTGGTTGCTGAGCGGTTTGCCGCTGGTCCTGCTGGCGCCGCTTCTGGCAGTCACCTACCATTTGCCGGCCGAGGGTGTGCGGGCCCTGTGTGTGACCTTGCTCCTTGGGACGCCGACCCTGAGCCTGCTAGGTTCAGTCGGCGCCGCGCTCACGGCTGGCGTGCGGCAGTCGGGTGGCTTGCTGGCCCTGCTGATACTGCCGCTGTGCCTGCCGGTGCTGATGTTCGGTAGCCGCGCTACCGCGCTGGCCGCCGAGGGTGAGGTCGTGACCGGGCCGCTGTACCTGCTCGGCGCACTGCTGGCTTTGGCCGTGACCCTCGTGCCCGCCACGTCGAGCGCCGCCATTCGAATCAGCCTGGATTGAGTCCGAGAGAGTCGACACGCGATGAAACTGCCCACCTGGTTCCACAAGCTCGGCTCGCCGCCGCATTTCTATCGGCTGGCGACGTTGCTGACACCGTGGTTTTACGTGCCGGCCGTCTTGCTGTTGCTGGCGGGTACCTACGGCGGGCTCGTGCTGGCGCCGGCCGACTATCAGCAGGGCGATGGTTTTCGCATCATTTACGTGCACGTGCCGAGCGCCTACCTGTCGACCATGGTCTATGGCGTGATGGCCGTCGCGTCCGCCATCGGCCTGATCTGGCGCATGAAGCTGGCCCACTCCGTGGCAGCCGCAGCCGCGCCGATCGGGGCGTGGTTCACTTTTCTCGCGCTCGTCACCGGCGCCATCTGGGGCAAGCCCATGTGGGGCACTTACTGGGAGTGGGACCCGCGGCTGACCTCCGAGCTGATCCTGCTGTTCATCTATCTCGGCTACATCAGCCTGCGCGGCGCCTTCGACGACCGCGACAAGGCCGACCGCGCCTGCGCAGTGCTGGCACTGGTCGGTGTGGTGAATCTGCCGATCATTCACTATTCGGTGATCTGGTGGAGCAGCATCCACCAGGGCCCAACCATCAAGAAGCTGGATGCACCCTCTATCACCGGCGACATGCTGTGGCCCCTGCTGGTGATGATCCTGGCCTACACGCTGATTTTCGCCGCCCTGTTGCTGCAGCGCGTCCGGGCGGAAGTGCTGGACCGGGAGCGGAATGCGCGCTGGGTCTTGGATATCATGGGCGCACCGGCACAGGGAAACTGACCGGTGAGTGATTTTCTCGCGATGGGCGGCTACGCCGAATACGTCTGGAGTACCTTCGGGCTCACGGCGGTCGTCCTGGTTATCAATATGGTCGGTGCCCGGCGCCGGCTGCGAAATTCGCTGCGCGAAGCCGGCTTGCGGGCCGCGCGGCAAAGGAGACAGGCGTCATGAAACCCAGGAAACAACGGATGGCAATAGTTGCAGTCATCCTGGTGGGCGTAGCCATCGCAGTGGGGCTGACGCTGCAGGCCTTCGAAGAGGGTGTGAGCTTTTTCTACAGTCCGAGCGAGTTGCTCGCCGGTGACGCGCCGCAAGGCCGCAAGGTGCGCATGGGCGGGCTGGTGCTCGAAGGCAGCGTGGTTCGCGAACCGGGCTCCATGGAAGTGATCTTCGACGTCACCGACATGGAAAACACCGTGCAGGTCAGCTACACGGGTGTGTTGCCCGACCTGTTCCGCGACGGGCAGGGGGTTGTAGCGCACGGCGTGATGCAGCCCGACGGGCAATTCGTTGCCGAAAAGATCCTGGCCAAGCACGACGAGAACTACATGTCCCCGGAAGTGGCCGACATGCTCGCCGAAAAGGGTCACCCGCAAGGCGCGCCGGACGTCGCCGCCAACTGAGTCGAGCATGATCCCCGAACTCGGACAGCTCTGCCTGGCGCTGGCCTTCTGTCTGGCCGCGATCCAGGGCGTACTCCCGCTGGTCGGTGCCGGCAGCCAGCGCTACCGGGCCTGGACTCGCGTCGCAACGCCGGCCGCTGCCGGCCACTTTGTCTTTGTCGCCATCGCGTTCGGGCTGCTCACGTGGTCGTTCCTCGCGAACGACTTCTCGGTGCTGTACGTGGCCAGCAATTCCAACAGCCAGTTGCCCACGCTCTACCGCGTGGCCGCGGTGTGGGGCGGCCACGAAGGTTCACTGCTGCTGTGGGCGCTGGTGCTCGGCTGCTGGACGGTCGCAGTGCTGATTTCCAGCCGGTCACTGCCGGAAGCGATGGCCGCGCGCATCATCGGCGTGATGGGCGTCGTGAGCGCCGGCTTCCTGCTGTTCATCATGATTACATCCAACCCGTTTTTGCGGCTGGACCCGATCCCGCTGGACGGTAACGACCTGAACCCGCTGCTGCAGGATCCGGCCATGGCCCTGCACCCGCCGATGCTCTACATCGGCTACGTCGGCTTTTCGGTGGCCTTCGCGTTTGCGGTGGCCGCACTGCTGGCGGGCAAAGTCGACCGCGACTGGGCGCGCTGGGCCCGGCCGTGGACCACCGCGGCCTGGACCTTCCTGACCGTGGGCATTGCACTGGGCAGCTGGTGGGCCTACTACGAGCTCGGCTGGGGCGGCTGGTGGTTCTGGGACCCGGTGGAAAACGCATCCTTCATGCCGTGGCTGGTGGGCACCGCCCTGATTCATTCGCTGGCCGTGACGGAAAAACGCGGCCTGTTCAAGGGCTCCACGCTGCTGCTGGCCATCGCGGCCTTTGGCCTGAGTTTGCTGGGCACCTTTCTCGTGCGCTCGGGCATTCTCGTGTCGGTGCATTCCTTCGCCAGTGACCCGACCCGTGGATTGTTTATTCTCGCGTTTCTGGCGCTGGTGGTCGGTGGCGCGCTGACTTTGTACGCCGTCCGGGCGGGTACCCTCGACCGCGAAGTCGGCTTTGCGCCGCTGTCGCGCGAGACTTTCCTGCTGATCAACAACATCCTGCTCAGCATCGCGGCCGGGCTGGTGCTGTTTGGCACCATCGCGCCGCTGGTGCTCGAGGGTTTTAACCTCGGCAAGATTTCGGTGGGCCCACCGTATTTCGAAATCGCATTCCTGTTCCCGACCTTGCCGCTGGTCCTCGCCGTCGGTGTCGGCATGCACACGGCCTGGCGTTCGGCCGATGGCAGCGCGCTGGCGCGTCGCCTGCGCTGGCCCGCGCTGATCGCCGTGGTCGGCGGCATCGCGCTGCCATGGCTGGTCTACGGCAGCCAGAGTGTGCTGACGGCGGTCGGCGTTGCGGCCGGGCTGTGGCTCGTCGGCAGCGCAGTCCTGGATCCCGTCGCGAAGCTGCTCGGGCGCGGGCCGCGACTAACCCGCGGCGTGATTGGCATGCAGCTGGCCCATTTCGGCCTCGGGCTGTTCGTGCTGGGTGTCACCGTGGTGTCCACCTACACGGTGGAAACCGACCAGCGGCTCGCGCTGGGTGAAACGATCGAGGTGTCGGACTTCCAGGTGACCTTCCGCGATCTGCAGGCCGTCGAGGGCCCCAACTACCAGGCCGTGCGCGCCGAAATGCACCTGCGCCGCGGGGAGCGTTCGGTTGCGCTGCTGTTTCCCGAAAAACGGATTTACCGCGTGCAAACTTCGCCGATGACCGAGGCCGCCATTGACGGTCGCTGGCACCGCGACGTGTTCATTGCACTGGGCGACGATTTGGGGGCCGGGGCTTGGAGCGTGCGCATCCAGTACAAGCCCCTGATCCGTTTCATCTGGCTCGGCTGCCTGTTGATGGCCTTCGGCGGGCTGGTCGCAATCTCCGATCCACGTTATCGCCGGGCGCGCCAGCAGGCGGCCGCCGCCGATGACACCGCGCAAGCCAGCGCGAGCTGACCCATCATGATTCGCTACGCTGCGCCGATCGTCATCTTCGGCCTGATGGTGGTGGTCTTCTGGCTGGGCCTCGGCCGCGACCCGTCCGTCGTGCCGTCGCCGCTGGTTGGCAAACCGGCGCCGGCCTTCACGCTGCCGCGCCTCGACGCACCCGACCAGCAACTCGCCGCCAGCGACCTGCGCGGCAAAGTGTGGTTGCTGAACGTGTGGGCGACGTGGTGCGTTGGCTGCCGCCAGGAACACGACGCGTTGCTCGCGATTGCCGCGTCGGGTGAAGTGCCCATTTACGGCCTGAACTGGAAAGACGACTCGTTGCAGGCACGCGCGTGGCTGGAGCAGCTCGGTAATCCCTACGTCGCGACCGGTGTCGATGCCGATGGCCGGGTGGCGATCGACTGGGGCGTGTACGGCGCACCGGAAACCTTCCTGATCGGTCCGGACGGGACCGTCCTGCACAAACACATTGCGCCGATCACGTGGGACATCTTTGCCAGGGACTTCCTGCCGCTGATTACTGTCGCCCGGGGCACGGGCTCATGAGGCATTGGCTCACCTTGTTGCTGGTGGGACTGTGGCTGGCTGCGCCCGCATTGGCCATCGAGGCGGAGTTGCCGATCGCCGACCCCGAACAGCGCGAACTCTACGACCGGCTCACGAACGAGACGCGCTGTCTCGTCTGCCAGAATCAGACCATTGCCGATTCCAACGCGGCCCTGGCCGTGGACCTGCGGCGGGAAATTCGCGGCATGGTGGAAGCCGGCCAGGCGGAAGACGAAATCAAGACCTTTCTGACCGACCGTTACGGCGAATTCGTGCTGTACCGGCCACGCTGGTCTGCTGCCACCGCCGTGTTGTGGCTCGCACCCGCGGTGCTGGTGCTGCTGGGCGCGCTCTGGCTGTGGCGCATCGTGCAGAGGCGCGCAGCGCTGCCGGTCACCAGCGAAGAACAGGACGCCCTGGATGCCTGACGGACTGCCGGTCTTCCTGGTGATTTCCATCATCGCCGCGTTACTCGCCGCGGCGCTGGTTGCGATTCCGCTGTTGCGCCAGGGCGGCGCACCCGTGACGGCGTTCGTGCTGGCCCTTGGCATACCAGCCGGCGCGGTGTTCCTGTACCTGGCGGGCAGCAACTATGGCTGGACGCCGGCGACCACGCAAACGGCAGCGCAGGGGGGCATTCCGGATCTCAATGCCGCGCTCGCGCAACTCGAGGCCCGGCTGCAGGCCCAGCCCGATGATCGCGACGGCTGGCTATTGCTCGGCAACACCTACCTGCAGATGCAGCGGCCGGCTGATGCCGAAACCGCCTTTGGCCAGGCACTGGCCCTCAGCGGCGGCGAGGATCCCACAGCGAAACTGGGCGTTGCTGAAGCCCTGGTGCTGCAGGATCGGAACGCGCTGACCGGGCAGGCCGGTACGATGATCGAAGAAGTCCTGGCCACAGAACCGGACAATGCGAAGGCCCTGTGGTACGGCGGGTTGGCCGCGCTCGCGCGGGGCGACCGGCCGACGGTCCAGGCGCGCTGGGAACGCATGCTGAACCAGGACATTCCGGACCCGGTCCGCCAGGCCGTGACCCAGCAAATGCAAAGCCTGGGTTTCGCCGCCGACACGGCCACCGCGGCGGCGCCTGCACAGACGGCCATCGACGTGCGCGTGTCAGTGAGTGATGCGCTGGAGGCGCAGCTCGCCCCGGACGCGATGCTGTTTCTCGTCGCGCGCGATGCGAATGCGGCGGGCGGACCGCCGGTAGCGGCCGTGCGCGAGCAGGCCGCCGGATTGCCGCGCATGCTGCGCATCAGTGACGCGAACGCGATGCTGGCCGGGCGCAACCTGTCGCAGTTGCAAAACGTGCGGCTGATTGCCCGGGTATCGAACGGTGGGGGCGCGATTGCGCAGCCCGGTGACGTTTTCGGGGAAGCGACCTGGGCGCCCGGCGAGGGTGCGGTGACGATTGTGATGGACCAGGTCGTCGAGCCCTGAGGGCACGCCGGCCGGCGCGCCAATTGACCGTTTATGCCGACTGCCGAACAAGCCCTGCTGAAAGACATCCGCGAACTGATTGCGCGGCCTTCCATCAGCAGCGTATCGCCCGACTGGGACCAGTCCAATGAACGGGTGATCGAATTCCTGGCCGAGCGCTTCTCCTCGCGGGGCTTTCGCGTGGACGTGCAGCCGCTGGATACACCCGGCAAGAGCAACCTTGTCGCGACGCTGGGTGCGGGGGAGGGCGGCCTGGTGCTGTCCGGGCATACCGACACCGTGCCCTGTGATCCGGGCCTGTGGCACAGCGACCCGTTCGAGGTGCAGGAGCGCGGGCAGAAGCTCTACGGTCTCGGCACCGCCGACATGAAGTCATTTTTCGCGCTCGTGCTGGCGGCCACCGACGGCCTGCGGGCCGAACAGCTCAAACATCCGCTCGTCGTGCTCGCCACTGCAGACGAAGAGAGCAGCATGCGCGGCGCCCGGGCACTGGCACGGGCAGGTGCGCCCCTGGGGCGGCATGCGGTCATCGGCGAACCGACGAGCCTGCGGCCGGTGCGCTTGCACAAGGGCATCCTGATGGAGCGCATTCGCGTGATTGGCCGCTCCGGGCATTCCAGTAACCCTGCGCTGGGCAACAATGCACTGGAGGGCATGCACGCCGTGATCGCGGCCCTGCTGACCTGGCGCAGCGACCTGGAAGGGCGCGCGCAGGATCCGGACTTCGAAGTGCCGGTCACCACGATGAACCTCGGCCGGATCAGCGGTGGCGACAACCCGAATCGCATTTGTGGCCAGTGTGAGCTGGATGTCGATCTGCGCATGCTGCCGGGCATGCAGTGTGCGCCACTGCGTACAGAGTTGCGCGAACTGGTCGCGGAGGTGTTGCGCGGCATAGGTCTCGACAGCGCCTTCGACGCGCTGTTCGAGGGCGTCGACCCGATGACGACGCCGGCCGTTGCCCCCATCGTGAAAGCGACCGAGGCCCTGACCGGTGCGCCAGCAGGCGCGGTGGCCTACGGCACGGAAGCGCCGTACCTCACGCAGCTCGGCATGGACGTCGTGGTGCTGGGGCCCGGCGCCATTGACCAGGCGCACCAGCCGGACGAGTACCTGGCGCTGGACGGGATCGAACCCGGCGTGGAGATCCTGCGCGCGTTGATCCGCCAGTTTTGCCTGCAGGCCGATTGACCAGCGCGAAGCCGCTAACATACGCCCGCGTGCCGCCGGCGGCGGCAAAAATCCATTAATGTGACTGCGTCGGTGGCCAACACCGCCGGCGCGGAGACTGTCGTGAACAAGCAAGACCAGCCCGTCGCGGTAAAGCTGCGCGGTCAGCAATTGATTCATGAACCCTTGTTGAACAAGGGTGCGGCATTCAGCCGTGAAGAACGTGAAGCCTTTGGCCTCGACGGCATGATGCCCCACGGCATCCTGAGCATCGAGCAACAGGCGGAACGCGTTTACCGCAACCTGGCGAACTACAGCGACCCGTTGCAGAAATACGTATTCCTGGGTTCCCTGCAGGATCGCAACGAGACACTGTACTTTCACCTGCTGGGTCAGCATCTGGAAGAACTGATGCCGATCATCTACACGCCAACTGTCGGCCTGGCCACTCGCCAGTACAGCCATGTCTTCCAGCGCGGCCGCGGCATCTGGGTCACGCCGGCCATGCGCGGGGCGATTGCGCCCGCCTTGCGTCGCTGGGCGGGCAGCCGCGACATCCGGCTCATCGTGGCGACGGACAACGAATCGATCCTGGGTATCGGCGACCAGGGGGCCGGCGGCATCGCGATTTCCATCGGCAAGCTCGCCCTCTACACAGCTGGCGCGGGTGTGGACCCGACCACCGTGCTCCCCGTGAGCCTGGATGTCGGCACGGACAACCAGGGCCTGCTGGCGGACCCGTTGTACCTCGGCTGGCGCGCGCGCCGACTACGCGGCGACGCCTACGTCGAATTGCTGGACGAGTTTGTCGATGCCGTCAACGAAGTGTTCCCAGGCGCACTCGTGCAGTGGGAAGATTTTCGCAAGGACAACGCGCTGCACATACTCGATAGCTACGTCGAGCGGGTGCCGTCATTCAATGATGACATCCAGGGCACCGGCGCGACCGCGCTGGCGGGTTTGCTGAGTGCAGAGCGGGTGCACGGCCGCCGGCTCTTAGACGAACGGGTTGTGATACTCGGTGCCGGCGCAGCGGGGCTGGGCATTGCCCGGCAGATTCGCGCCGCGATGATGGCAGAGGGCCTGTCGGAGGCGGACGCCACTCATCGTATCGCCGCGCTGGACAGTCGCGGGCTGCTGGTGGACGACGGTCGCTTGCGCGACGCCTACAAGCGGGAACTCGCTTGGGAACCGGCCATCACGGGAGAGCGGGGGCTGGCAGCCGGCAGCGACCTGCAGTGCGTCGTCACCGCCTTCGAGCCGACCGTGCTGATCGGCACGTCCGGGCAGCCCGGCGCGTTCTCGGAGGATGTGGTCCGGCAGGTCGCCAGTGCGGTGAGCCGCCCGGTCATCATGCCGATGTCGAACCCGACGGATCAGTCCGAAGCCGTGCCGGGTGCAGTGCTCGACTGGACCGACGGCCAGGCCTTGATGGCGACCGGGAGCCCGTTCCCGGACGTGCATCGCAATGGGCGGCGTTTTCGCATCGGCCAGGGCAACAACGCGTTCATTTTTCCCGGCGTCGGGCTCGGCGTGCTGCTGGCCGGCGCCAGGCAGGTAACGGACCGGATGTTTTACGCGGCTGCGCAGGCGCTGGCAGGCACCGTCAGTCAATCAGAACTCGATACCGGGCTGCTGTACCCGGCTGTGGATCGACTGCGTGCCGTGTCCGGTGTGGTGGCCGCTGCGGTCATGCAGGAAGCCGCGCGGGCCGGCCTGTGCGAGCCCATGGATGCCGATACGATCCAGGCGCGCGTCGCGTCCGGCACCTGGTCGCCGGTCTATCGCGCGTATCGCGCCGTCGACTGAGGCACCTCGTCGTCTGACGGTACGGCGTTCTCGTTGGACACGCCGCCGGGAAAATAAGCTTTCAGCACGTACTGCTGCACCATGCGCTGTGTATTGAAGAACGCGCCGTTCAACGCAATCGCATGGCGCATCACGTTCGTGTAGCCGTCCGGGTTTCCGTAGAACAACGGCACGATCACCTGCTCGAGCTTGTGATAGAGGGACCCGGCGTGCACGTTTGGGTCCTGCACCGCGTGCAGCTGTTCACCGGGTTCGCCGATGGCCCAGCCGGTCAGGCCTTCCACACAGCCCTCGATCCACCAGCCGTCCAGCACGCTCAGGCTGGGCGTGCCATTCACCGCCGCTTTCATGCCACTGGTGCCTGAAGCTTCATTGGGTGGCAGCGGGGTATTGAGCCAGAGGTCCGCGCCCGCGGTCAGGTGCCGGGCGAGGGCGAGGTCGTAGTTTTCCAGGTAGACCACCGGCACCTCGTCGCCAAGGGCCCTAGCGAAGTAGACGATCTGCTGAATCAAGGCCTGGCCCGCTTCGTCCCGCGGATGCGCTTTGCCCGCGTAGATGACCTGGAGCTTGCCCTTGTCGCGGGCGATGGCCTTCAGCCGATCGATGTCGTGGAACAGCAGGTCGGCCCGCTTGTAAGTCGCGGCGCGACGGGCGAAGGCGATGGTCAGCACGTCGGGATCCATGATCTTGCCGGTGCGTTCCCTGACGATGCCCAGCAACCGCTCCTTGGCCTGCCGACGGGCCACGCGCAGCTCAGCGGCCGGAATACTCAGTGCCGCCCGCAGGCTGAAGTTGTCCCGGCGCCAGTCGGGTATGTAACGGTCGAACAGCGCCTGGATTTCCGCCGACGCCCAGCGCGCCACGTGCACACCGTTCGTGATCGCATCGATTTCATAACCGGAAAACATGTTGCGCGTGATCTCGCCGTGTTTCTTCGCCACGCCGTTCACGTAACCACTCATGTTCAACGCGAGGTAGGTCATGTTCAGTCGCACGCCGGGGCGTACGAGGTCCCGCACATGCGCGGCCAGGTGCGCGTCGGTCTGCAGGATTCGCTGGACCATGTCCACCGCGGCGGCGTCGCGGAAATCCACGTAATGCTGGGAATTGATCCCCAGCACCGAGTCCAGCAACTCCACCGGAAACTGGTCGTGACCGGCCGGTACCGGCGTGTGGGTCGTAAAGATGCACATGTCGTGCACGGCCTCGAAGTCTTCGCGGGTCACGCCGCTGCGGCCGTGCCGCGCGGACTCGTAGCGCAGCAGCTGGAAAATCAGCAGGGCAGGGTGGCCCTCGTTCAGGTGATAGCGGTCCAGCTGGTGGTAACCCAGCGCTTTCAGCATGCGGACCCCGCCGATGCCGAGCAGGATTTCCTGGCACAGCCGGTAGCGGTCATCACCACCGTACAGGTGATCGGTCAGCGCGCGGTCTTCGGGGGCATTTTCTGGCAGGTCGGCATCGAGGAAATACACGGGCACCTTGTGCCGGCTGACACCCGGCACATCCAGCCGCCAGGCGCGCAGCACGACCATGCGGTCAGCAATCTCCACTTCGCAGCGCGCCGCAGTCTCGACGAGAAAGTCTTCCGGGGCCCACGCCACCGGTTCGGCGACCTGGTGACCGTCCGAGTTGAGGCGTTGGGAGAAGTAGCCTTTGCGATACAGCAGCGTGATCGCCGTCATCGGCACGCCGAGATCGGCGGCCGCGGCAATGGTGTCGCCGGCCAGCACGCCGAGCCCGCCGCTGTAGGTCGGCAGGTCGGACTCCAGCGCGATCTCCATGGAGAAATAGGCGATCTTCGGTTCGGGCACGACGCGTCTCGTTGGTCTAGCCCGATGATGGGCTAACGGGGCGCCCGAGTGAAAGGGGCCGGCAAGATGGCCCAGGCAGTCGGATCAGGCGCTTTATTTAACATAATATACATTATGCGTCTTTTAGCACTGCCTGGCAGAGCCCCCGATCTGCCCGTCGCGCAGCAGATCGGCCAGAATATGGTCCTGCCCGGTGGATTTGCGCCGGACGCGTTCAACGCCTGGAGGACAAACGTGGGCGAAAAAGATCCGGTCATCGATGCGAAGCTGAAGGCATGGACGGAAAAACAGCCCATGTTTTTCGTCGCCACCGCGCCCGCGGACGTCAACGGCCACGTCAATTGTTCGCCGAAAGGCCGCGACACGCTGCGCGTGGTCGGGCCCAGTGAACTCGTATACCTGGACATGGGCGGCAGCGGCATAGAAACGGTGGCCCACCTGCGGGAAAACCAGCGCATCGTGATCATGCTCTGCGCCTTCGAAGGCCCGCCGCGCATCGTGCGCTTCCACGGCCGCGGCGAACCGGTATTTCCCGGCGATCCCAGGTTTGCCGGGCTGCTGGAAAAGTTTCCGCCACCGCCGGCGCCGCCCCGGTCGTTTATTCGCATCGACGTGACGCGGGTGGCGGATTCCTGCGGCTACGGCGTACCGCTGATGGACTACCGGGCCGAACGCCGCTCCATCGAGAACTACGTGAGCGACAAGACTGATGCCGACCTGCAGGCGTTCATGGACGAGTACAACGAAGTCAGCATCGACGGCCTGCCCGGTCTGCCGGACAGAAACTAGCCGGCGGCCCGGCGCTGCCGTCGCAGACTCGCCTTGACCAACTCGATGACGGGCAGAATGCTGCCCGCTGTCATTCCCACCAGCAGCCAGTCCGCCGGACCCAGCGCGACGGTGCCGAAAGCCCTTTGCAGGAATGGCGTGTAAAGCAACAGCAGCAGCAGAAGCACCTGCGAACCCACCGCGAGATTCAGCCAGCCGTTGGCAAAAGGTCGGCGAATGACCGGCACGTGCTGCGAACGAAAGCAGAACGCCTGGATGAACTCGATCAGGAACAGGCAGCTGAAAGTCAGGGTCATCGCGTGCGCCTGGCTGTAGCCCAGGGCCCGCGCACCGAGGTATAGCGCGAGCGTCACGGCGCCGGTCCAGATGCCCGCCAGGACCAGCAGCAACGTGACCGGACGGGTGAATACGCCGGTTTGCGGGTTGCGCGGTGCCCGCTCCATCACGTCTTCCTCCACCGGATCCACTGCGAGCGCAATGGCCGGTAAACCGTCCGTGGCCAGGTTCACCAGCAGGATCTGCGCGGCGGTCAGCGGCAACGGCGCACCCACCAGGGTGGCACCTGCGATCAGGCCGATTTCGCCGAGGTTTGTAGACAGTAATAATAGTAGGAATTTCTGTATGTTATCGAATATTTTTCGACCTTCTTCTATCGCCGCTTCGATGGACGCGAAGTTGTCGTCCGTCAGGGTCATGTCGGCCGCTTCGCGGCTCACCTCGGTGCCGGTGCGGCCCATCGCGATGCCGACGTTGGCCTTGCGCAGGGCCGGCGCAT
Organism: Chromatiales bacterium; assembly: GCA_020351875.1. Taxonomy (GTDB): domain Bacteria; phylum Pseudomonadota; class Gammaproteobacteria; order Steroidobacterales; genus J054. Next base: position 2,049,230 of record CP070671.1, read on the forward strand.
CGTTCACGCCATCACCGGTCATCGCCACCGTGCAGCCAGCCTTCTGCCATGCGGCCACGATGCGTAACTTGTGCTCGGGTGCGACCCGAGCGTAGACGCCGATCTGCTGCACGCGGGCGGCCAGTTCGTCGGCAGACATCGCATCGAGGTCTGCGCCGGTGACCACCGCGGTGTCGCTATCGAGCAGGCCCAGTTCAGAGGCCACTGCCCTGGCTGTGCCCGGATGATCGCCGGTAATCATCACCGTCCTGATGCCGGCCTTGTGACAGGTCGCGATCGCGTCGGCCACTTCTGCGCGCGGCGGATCCTGGATGCCCGCCAGGCCCAGCAGACACAGTTCCTGTTCGGCGGCTTCCAGGCCCGTATCACGGTGGCGGGCCACGGCGATAACGCGCAGCCCCTGCTCCGCCATCGCCCGGGCTTCGTCGAGCAGGCTGTCACGCTCGCCCGGGCTCAGCGCGCGCTCGCCGCCGTCCGTCAGCACGGCCGTTGCCGCCGGCAGAATGACTTCCGGCGCGCCCTTGGTGCAGGCCAGCCTGCCCTCCCCGGCCTGGTGCAACGTGGTCATCCGCTTGCGCTCGGAGCTGAACGGAATTTCGCCCACCCGCGGGTACGCTGCATGTAATGCGTCGAGGTCGATACCACCCTTCACGGCGGCGACCACGAGCGCGCTTTCCGTCGGGTCGCCCTGCGCTTCCCAACCATCCGGCGTGGGCAAGAGGCGGGCGTCGGACGCGAGCGCGCTGGCTTCCAGGAAGGCCTGCAGGGTATCTGTCAGGACGACGGCGTGACCGCGCTCGGTGAAGTCGCCGTCGGGGGCATAGCCCTCGCCGGATACGTCGAGTTCGTGGCCTGCCAGCACGACACGCCGCAAGGTCATCTCGTCGCGGGTCAGGGTGCCCGTCTTGTCGGCACAGATGACGTCGACGCTGCCCAGGGTTTCCACCGCCGGCAGCTTGCGCACCAGCGCGTGGCGCGCGGCCATGCGGGTGACGCCCGCCGCCAGCGCAATGGTGACCACGGCCGGTAGGGCTTCCGGTACCACCGCGACGCCCAGGGCCACGCCGAACAGCAGCATGTCGAGCCAGTCGGCCCCCCGGTGCAGCCCGGCCGCCACCACCAGCACCGCGACGCCGGCAGCCAGCACCGCCAGCACACGCCCGAGCCGATCCAGGTTGGCCTGCAGCGGCGTGGCCCCTCGCTCCACCGACCCCAGCAACACGGACAAACGCCCGACTTCCGTCTCAGTGCCGGTGGCAGTGACCACGCCCCGCGCACGGCCGTAGGTGATGGCGGTGCCCGCGTGCACGAGGTTACGCCGGTCGCCCACGGGCAACGCGCGGTTCGCCAACGCGTCGCTGACCTTGTTCACCGGCTCGGATTCGCCGGTCAGCGGCGATTCGTCGGCCCGCAGGTTGTGGGTCTCCAGGAGCCGCGCATCCGCCGGGACCCGGTCGCCCGCCTGCAGCAGCACCACGTCTCCAGGCACGAGCTGGCGCGCGCTCACGACGTGTGGGCGGCCGTCGCGCAGCACGGTGGCATGGGGCGCGGCCAGTTCCCGCAGTGCCTGCAGGGCCTTCTCCGCGCGGCTTTCCTGGAAAAAGCCGAGGCCGACACAAAACACCAGGATCACCACGATGGTCGCGGCTTCCAGCGATTGGCCAAGCACCGCGGACAAACCGGCGGCCAGGAACAGGATCGGGATCAGCGGATTGCGAAACTGGTCGGCCAAATGCGCGAATGCGCTCGGGCGCGGCGGTTCGGGCAACTGGTTCAGGCCGACCTTGCGCAGTCGCCTGCGCGCCTCGCTCGAACTCAGCCCACCACGCGCAGACTTCAGCTGTTTGAGCGCGGCATCAGCGTCGAGCGCGTGCCACAACGGTCCTGCCTTGTGCGCAGCTTTCGCCGACGGAGCCGGTCCCGTTGTCACGCCGTCGGCAAACCGGTTCTCAGCGTGCGGCTGCCTGTGCGGCTGCGGCCGGAATTCGTATGAACAGCACCCGTTCACCCGCATGCTGCCAGGCGACGTACAGCGTGCCGTCCGCGCCCATCGCGGTGACCGGGTATGACGCGTTGCCCGCCGGTGCCGGCAGTTCCTTCGGCGCACCCAGCACCGGGCTGTCGGGCTGTTTTTCAGCCATGTACAGCCGCCGGTCGCCGCCGGTCTTCGCCTGCCAGACGATGCGCAGGGTGCGATCGGGGGCGAGACTGAGGCACGGGGCATCCGAATACGCAGCTTCCGGGTGCACCGCCTGGCCGTCGCGGAAGCTCTGCCCGCCGTCGTCGGAGCGGGCCAGGTAAACGCCTGCCGGTTCCTCACCGGCCGTGTAAGACGCCGCGTAAACGGTGTCACCGTCCACCGCCATCGCGGTGGGTTTCAACGGACAGCCATCGATCTTCCACGGTGCGAACGGCAGTCTCGCCACACTGCCAAAACTCTCGCCCCCGTCAGCCGACAGGGCCACCGAGCTGTCACGGCCGTCGGTGTAGATGCGCCGGTAACCCATCAAGGTCGTGTCTTCGCCAAAGGCCATCGTGAGCTGGCAACAGGGACAGACGTCGTTGTCGCCGAGCGCGCGGATTTCGGTGCTGAAGGTCTTGCCGTCGTCTCGCGAGATCGCCACATACGCATCGGCACCGTCTGCGTTGTCCGCCATGCCGCGCACATCCTGCCATGCCGCGATAACGCTGCCGTCAGGTGCCAAACCCATCGTGCCGAAAGAAAAGGTGGCCGCCAGCCCCTCGCCCAGCAGTGTCTCCTGGTCGAACCCGGCTGGCCGGTGCAGCGTAATCGGCGTGCTGAAGGTCTTGCCGTTGTCAGTGGACCGCGTGTAGCGCGCCGTCACCGTGTCCTTGCCCACGGACTCCGACCACTCGTTGCCCGGGAAAAAGATGTGAATCGTCTGGCTGTCGCCGACCACCACACGCGGTTTGCTGACCTGGAAACCCCAGACCGATCCGGGTTCATCGTTGACCCGCATCGGCTCGGACCAGGATTCACCGCCGTCGGCCGACTGGCTGTAGTACAGGTCGGTCACGGACCGATGGCTGTGCTCGCCGGGTTTGCGCGGCTTGGGCGGCGGCCGGTCCGCCACCAGGCCCTTGTCGAGCCAGATCAGGTGAATGGTCCCGTCCGGACCCACGGTGATTTCCGGGCTGATACCGCGCCGCTCCGGCGAACTGATTTGCTGCCACGCATCGGCGGCGGTGGCCGGCAGACTCCAGGCCAGCGCGCATATCCCCAGCGCTGCCAAACAGGTACGGCCAGTCTTCATGAAATCCCTCCAGCGGCGTTCGCCGCGGAACTAGCGGAAGAACTGCAGACCCATAAATATATCGTAATCCAGCTCGTCTTCCCCGTCGGGCTCCCGCAGGCCCGTCGCCGCGGAAAACAGGAAGTGAAAGTCCTCGGTGAACGCGAAGTCGAAGCCTGCCCGCACGTCCAGCAGGTCATCCTCGAAATCGTTGTCCGTGGCGCCGGCCAACTCGAACAACAGCTCCCACCGGTCGTTCAATCCGTAGGCGACTGCCCCCGAGTAGAACCATTCGTCCCTGCCGTCGTCCACGCTCGCGTAACCGGCCGACGCGTTGATCCGCCACTTGTCGTTCAACTGGTACTGCGCTGGCAACAGGAACACGGCGACATCCTCGTCGTCGCCAATGCCTTTCTCGGCGGTCCTGCGAGTCACGCCGAAGGCATACAGGAAGCCCGCTGCGACCTGCAGCCGCTCGGTGTTGATGAAGCGCCACTTGATCCCGGTTTCGAGATTGCCGAAATCCCATTCGGAGTCGCCGTCGTCAGGATCCACGTAGACGTAGGGATAGGCCGCAAAGACCTGGACGGAGTCCTGGATCAAACCCAGGGACAAATCCAGAAACGGGGCCTGCCACGTGTCGCCGCCGTCCGTCGAGGTCAGCGTCGTGGCGGTAATGATTTCCCATTGCCACTGATCCAGGATCTCCGGATCTTCGGTCTGCAGCGGTGGTCCCGCGACCGCGGCCTGGCAGACGGCCAGCACGGCGACCAGCGCGGCTGGCCGGGTAAGGAACAGTTTCATAACTACTTGCCTGAGTGAGTCGAAAAAGCAGAAAGACGCGGCAGCGAACCGCGTTAGCCGGCAGACTCAGGCTGTTGGCGGGGGTACGGGCGGTGGTGCGCGGGAGCCGATGCGCAGCGTATGCCGCTGACTGCTGATGGCCGCGCGGGCATCAACCGGGCGCAAGCCGGTATCCGCGACCGCACCGACCAGGTGGCCGGCCATATGACAGCAATGGTCGGAGTGCTCGGCGTCCTCCGGGTCGTCGCTGCCTGCCTGGTGCGAATGGGCGGCGCCATGGTCCGCGTGAGCCGGCGCCACGAATGCGGCCTCCCAGCCGCTGAACACGACGGCCAGCAACAGCAGGTTGGCAAGAATTCTGGCGGGCCCGGCATTCATGGGTGGGGGATTATACGGCCCGCAAATCCATCCACGGTAGACGGTAATATCCGCCTATGGACCTGCCCCTGCTGGTGACGCTGCTGACCACCTGCGTCATCGTCTTTGTCTGCGTGTTGCTCCACTACGAGGGCCTGCGCGCGCTCAGCCGCTGGATCACTTCCGATCTGCTGCCGCCGCGCGGGCGCATCGTCACCATGATCTTCGGCCTGATCCTGCTCCATGCCGCAGAGATCTGGGTCTTTGCCGGCGGCTATTTCTATCTAGAGGGCGTCACCGGCTACGCCGATTTCCTGCATTTCGGTTCTGGCGAAGGTCTCGTCGAGCGGCCGATGACGCTGTTCGACCATGCCTATTACTCGGTCGTCACCTACACCACCCTCGGTTTCGGTGACATCGTGCCGGTCGGTGCGGTGCGCTTCATGACCGGCACCGAGGCGGTGACCGGCCTTGCGCTGATCACGTGGTCGGCGTCGTTTATTTTCCTGGAAATGCAGCGCTACTGGGGCCGCGACTGACGCTGGCCCACGGCCCGGACTGGCGGTGCGTCAGCCGGTTTCCTCTTCCACACCCAGCCGTTTCTGCATGATCGGACTCGTGGTGGTGTATTGCAGCGGCACTTTCTTGCCGGGCTCGATGATGGCCTTGGCCGCAAAGGCCGCGAGTGCGGCTTCGTGAAAGCCGCTCAGGATGAGCTTCTTCTTGCCGGGATAGTCGGCGATGTCACCGATGGCAAAAATACCCGGGATGTTGGTCGAAAATGTCGAGGTATCCACGTCGATGGTCTTGCGGCCCATCTCCAGGCCCCACTCTGCAATCGGGCCGAGCTTGGGTGACAGGCCAAAAAACACCAGCAGCTGATCGGTTTCCAGCACGCGCTTGGTCTTGTCCTCCAGTTGCGTGATCTCTACGCCCGTCAGCCGGTCGCCATCCAGTTCGAGCCCCGTCGCGTTGGCACTCAGGACGATGTTGGCCTGGCCGGAATCGGCCAGCGCGCGCAGTTTGTCGGCCGTCGCCTCCGCCCCGCGGAATTCGTCTCGCCGGTGCACCAACGTGAGGCTCTCCGCCTCCGGGGCGAGCTCCACCGCCCAGTCCAGGGCCGAGTCCCCGCCACCCAGAATCACGATGTGCTGGCCGGCGAATTGACCCGGGTTCCGGACCCGGTAGTGCAGCTGCCTGTCCTCCAGGCCCTCGGCCTCCGGGAAGCGCAGCTTGCGCGGCGTAAATGAGCCGACGCCGCCGGCGATGAACACCGTCTTCGTGTCGAAGAGTGTGTCCTTGCTGGTGCGCACCCGGAACACGCCGTCCTGCGCGGACACTTCCTGGACTTCTTCCCCGAGATGGAAGGTCGCGCCGAAGGGCTTGATCTGGGCCATCAGCTTGTCAACGAGTTCCTGCCCGGTGCACACGGGGACCGCGGGAATATCGTAAATCGGCTTGTCAGGGTATAGCTCCGCGCACTGTCCGCCCGGGTGTTCCAGGCTGTCGACGATATGGGCTTTCAGGCCCAGCAGGCCCAGCTCGAAGATCTGGAAAAGACCGCAGGGACCGGCGCCCACGATCAATGCGTCTGTCTGAATGCTCATGCTTTTGTGTTCGGGCCTGGGGGAACCTTGTGGGCTGGGGGCGAAACCTGCCGTTGGATGCTAGTCCGGATCGAACTCGATCACCTCCCACTTGGCAGTGTCTTCATTGCGCGCGAGACGGCGGATCGCGTCCGTGATCACGCGGTCGTTCCACTCCACCAGGTCGTCACAACGGTCGAGGACCTCTTTCGGAATCGCGACCGTGCCACCGAAGGAGCGGACCGCAAGGATCGGCATCTTTTTCGCCTGGGCCGCATCCATCTGGTACCGCACCAGGTCGGGATTGCGTTCGAAGGTGACCACCGGCAATACCAGGATTTCAGCGGCCTGGATCTGTTCCAGCAGGGCCGCTTTCATGGGGTCCTGCCCTCCCTCGGTGGGGATGTCGTCGGGTCTGGCCGTATTGATGTAGAAAAACCGGCCCCGGCTCTCCATGTATTCGAAGACGCGCAGGTAGTCGATATCAGCCTCGAACAGGTGCGATACGAAGACGCGAATCGGATCCTTTTCAGACATGGGCGATACCCCCGAGTTGGCCCAGCATCCTGAAGTTTAGCCCACGTCCGCGCCGCAGGCACCTGCTTTCCCGGCCGAGCGTTCGCGCATTACACTGCGCAGCATGCGCCTGCTCGTGTACAACATCTGTTACGGCATCGGCCTCAAGGACCCGGCCACCCGGCGGCTACCGGGCGCCCGCTACCTGTTCGGCCAGTCCGGCGTGCTGGAACAGATCACGGAGTTCATCAAGGACCAGGATCCCGACATCGTCGGCCTGCTGGAAGTCGACATCGGCTCCATGCGCAGTGGCCGCGTGAACCAGGCCGAGACCATTGCGCAAGCCCTGGGGCATTTCTCGGCCTACGAGTGCAAGTACGGCGAAGAATCCGTCAACCAGTACCTGCCAATTCTGCGCAAGCAGGGCAACGCCTTCCTTGCCGCACCGCGGGTCACCGGCGAACGCTTCCACTATTTCGAGCAGGGCGTGAAACGGCTGATCATCGAACTCGAACTGGAAGACGTCGCGATTTTCCTCGTTCACCTGTCACTGAAATATCGGCACCGTCATTTCCAGCTGCGGTATCTCTACGAACTGGTCAAGCAGTCCCGCAAACCGGTGATCGTGGCCGGCGACTTCAATACGTTCTGGGGTGAAAACGAGATCTTCCTTTTCAAAGAAGCGGCGGGCCTGAGCAGTGCCAACCGCGACGGCCTGCCTTCTTACCCGAGCCGCGCGCCGCGCATGGAGCTGGACTTCATTCTCTATGGCAAGGGCATCGAAGCGGTGCATTTCGAAATCCCGCGGGTAGATTATTCTGATCACCTGCCATTGATCTGTGACCTGGAAATCAAGGGGGGCGCATGAGCGACGCCACATCGACATTCCAGCACTGGCGACTGGAGACCGATGCCGACGGCATCGCGTGGCTGTGCGCTGACCGAGCAGGCTCCAGCACCAACGTGCTGTCCCGCGCGGTGCTCGAAGAACTGGCGCGCATCCTCGATGGGCTGGAAGCAGCGCCGCCGGCCGGCGTCGTGCTGTATTCGGGCAAGGCGCAGGGCTTTGTTGCGGGTGCGGATATCGATGAGTTCCCGCAGTTTCAGACGGCGGAGCAGGTCTACCAGCTGACCCGCCAGGGCCATGAACTCTTCCGGCGTATCGAGACGCTGCGCTGCGCGACCGTGGTGGTCATGAACGGCTTTGCCCTGGGTGGTGGACTCGAACTCGCACTGGCCTGCGACTGGCGGCTGGCCTTCGAAGGCTGGCAACGTACGCTTGGCCTGCCGGAAGTCAAGCTGGGGCTGCATCCCGGGCTCGGCGGCACCGTGCGGCTGGTCAACCTCGTGGGCGTGCGCGAAGCGATGCCGATCATGCTGGCCGGCAAATCCGTGACTCCGCAACAGGCCAGGCGCATGGGGCTGGTCGATGCCCTGGTGACCGCGGACGACTGGCGCGCCACAGCCGTTCGCTATGCGCGCCGGCCGGCCCCGGTGCGCCGGCCGCCGATTCTGGACCGCCTGCTGTCGACGGCGCCACTGCGCCCGTTGCTGGCGCGAACGCTCGCGGCCAATGTCGCGCGGCAGGCCCGACGGAACTTCTACCCGGCGCCCTTTGCGATGCTCGACCTGTGGCGCGGGCACGGTGCTCGTGGGCCAGAGGCCTACGATGCGGAAGCGCGCTCTTTCTCCGAACTCGCTGTCGGCCCGACGTCGAAAAACCTGGTCCGCGTTTACGGCCTGCAGGAACGCCTGAAGCACACCGGTGGCGACAAGCGGGACGTGGCCACCCACGTGCACGTGGTGGGTGCCGGCGTGATGGGCGGCGACATAGCCGCGTGGTGTGCGCTGCGCGGTCTGAGCGTGACGCTGCAGGATCGCGAAATGCAGTACATCCAGCCGGCCCTGGACCGGGCGCGCAAGCTGTTCGAGCGGCGTTTGCGCGGCCCCGGCGAGGCCGCCGCCGCGATGAGCCGGCTGGTGGCTGATGTCACCGGTGAAGGCGCGGGCGACGCAGAAATCATCATCGAGGCGATCTTCGAAGATCAGGACGCAAAACAGGCCCTTTACCGGGACCTGGAACCCCGCATGACCGGGCAGGCGATCCTGGCGACGAACACTTCGAGCATCCCGATCGAAGACCTCGCGCCGTGCCTGCGGCACCCGGAGCGCCTGGTCGGCCTGCACTTTTTCAACCCGGTGGCAAAGCTGCCGCTGATCGAGGTGGTTGCGGGCAACAACACCGGGGCCGCCGCTGCGTCCATCGCCAGCGCGTTCAGTCGCCAGATCGGCAAGTTACCGCTGCCCTGCCGCAGCCTGCCGGGTTTCCTGGTGAACCGGATTCTTGGGCCGTACATGGCCGAAGCGATGGTGCTGTTGGGCGAGGGCCTGGCACCAGCGGAGATCGACCAGGCAGCCGTCGACTTCGGGATGCCGATGGGGCCGGTCGAGCTGGCGGATTCCGTGGGCCTGGATGTGGCGCTGCACGTGGCCCGGATACTGAGTCCGGTCATCGGCCGCCCCGTCGATACCCAACTGGAGGCCAGGGTCGAGTCCGGCCGGCTGGGCCAGAAGTCAGGAGAAGGCTTTTACACCTACGAGGACCGGAAGCCGGTTCGCCCGCGGATTCCGCCCGATTCGGTCGAACCGGAGGTCCAGGAGCGGCTGATCCTGGCCTACATCAACGAAGCGGCGGCCTGCCTCGCCGACGGCGTGGTGACGGATCCCGACCTGGTGGATGCGGGTGCCATTTTCGGCACGGGTTTCGCGCCGTTCCGGGGCGGCCCGTTGCACTATGCACGGTCCGAGGGCGTGGCCACGGTGGTTGCCCGGCTGGAGCGGCTGGCCGAGCGCCACGGCGACCGCTTCAACCCGTCACCCGGGTGGGCCCGGGTCGAGGGCAAATAGCGGAACTGGTCGGTTTCGCGACACAAATGCCAACGGTTAGAATGGCGCCTTCAGCGCGGGGCGCTGAGGGTGCGCAACAGCTTTAATTAATGAATTCGCGTAACGTCACAATTGAAGAACTGCGGCGATTCTCGCCTCTGGACGGCCTGAAACGCGAGAACATCGCCGCCCTGGCCAAGAAGACCACCCTGCGTTCCTTACCCAGTGGCGAAATGCTGTTCCGGATTGGCGACGCCGAGAAACGCACTTTCTACCTGATGGCCGGCGCGGTCGAACTGACGGATGCGAAGGGCACCACCCAGGTCATCCGGGCCGGCAGCGAAGAAGCCCGCAACCCCATTGGCCCCATGCTGCCGCGGCGTTTCAACGTCAAGGCCGTAGACGATGTCGAATACATGTCGGTGGACACGGATCTGCTCGACGTCATGCTGACGTGGGACCAGACCGGTGACTACGAGGTCAGCGAACTCACCATGTCGCAGGAACCGAAACCTGACGACTGGATGACGACCCTGCTGCAGACCAAGGCCTTCCACCGGGTGCCGCCGGCGAATCTGCAGGCCATTTTCATGCGCATGCAACGGATCGACTTCAACGAAGGCGACGTGATCATCAAGCAGGGTGAAGAAGGCGATTTCTTTTATGTGATTACCCGCGGTACCTGTGTGGTCACGCGGGAAACACCGTTGAACAAAGAGGGTATCAAGCTGGCTGAACTGGGGGTGGGCGACACCTTTGGCGAGGAAGCCCTGATTTCCGAAAACCGCCGCAATGCGACCGTCACGATGACGTCGCCGGGCACCACCATGCGGCTCGCGAAGGACGACTTCAACCGGCTGCTCAACGAACCCATGATCGACTGGGTCGACTGCGAGGCAGCCAAGGAAGTCGTGAGCAACGGCGGCAAATGGCTGGATGTCAGGCTACCCAGCGAATTCGAGGCCTATCACGAGCAAGACGCGCTCAATATTCCGCTCTACTTCATTCGCCTGAAGCTCGGCACGCTCGACACCGGCGTCACTTACGTGCTCTGCTGCGATACCGGGCGCCGCAGTTCCGCGGCTGCATTCATTCTGAACGAACGCGGTTTCAAGACCCGGGTATTAAAAGGCGGCCTGAATCTTTCCGGCCTCGATTCAGAAGCCAGCTGAGCCTGCTTACATCGTGTGGGTTGGCTTGTCGCCGCCCAGTGCGCCGGCGAGATAGTTCTCGATCTTCTTTTGCGTGGTGCCGCCGTCCTGGTCACTGAATTGCACCCCGATGCCGGCGGTGCGCTTGCCCTGGGCCCCCTTCGGCGTCAGCCAGATCACCCGGCCGGCAACCGGAATCTTCTCGTCCTCCCCCATCAGGTTCAGCAGCATGAAGACCTCGTCGCCGATCTTGTAGCTGCTGTTGGTGGGGATGAACAGACCGCCGTTCTTCACGAAAGGCATGTAGGCGAGGTACAGGGCGCTCTTGTCCTTGATCGTCAGCGTCAGCAGTCCGGGTTTCGACATCCTATCGACCTCAGCGCGGCGCACCCGCGCCATACCAGCCATCCAGCAACTGCGCCAGGGCCAGCTCCATGTTCAGGCCGGAGCCGGCCAGGCGGCGCAATTCGCCCAGTTCACGCAACATCGTGTGCAGGCGGCTTATGTTTAGAAGATCTGCAGGATTTTGCAAGGACCCAGTGCCGGCATTTTCACCTGCAAGGCTGCGGGCCCTGATTTCCGTGGCGGTTCGCCGGTAAAGCCAGTCGACGCATCGGGGCGCGCCCACCTTGACCCAGCGCTGGGCCACGGAAACCGGCTCTGCCTCTGCCCTCGTCAGCGCCGTCAGTTCCTCTTCCAGCCGCCTCGCCTCCGCGCTGAATCCGGCCTCGTGCAACCGCAGGGCGGTCAATGGCGCGCCGCCGGCCAGCTCCAGGAGGCGGGGCCAGTCCGCATCGCGGTGCGTCTGTTCCAGCCAGGCGCTGGCAAGGTCTGCGGATGGGAGGGCAACCCGGACGCACTGGCAACGGCTCACCACGGTGGCAGGCAGTCGCCCCGGGGCCGTCGTGACCAGCACGATCAGGCTGCCCGCCGGTGGTTCTTCCAGCGTCTTGAGCAAGCTGTTCGCGGCTGAATGGCTCATGGCTTCTGCCGGCGCGAGGATCGCGGCCTTCGCCGCCCCCTGGTGGGCCGTGAGCTGCAGGAAACCGATCAACTGGCGCACCACCTCGATGGGCAGTGTGCGCTTGTCCGGCGGTGGCTGCGCCACCAGCAGGTCCGGGTGCAGCAACTCCTCCGTCAGGCCGATGCCCGCCTCCGGATCGCCGGCGAGGGCGGGATCCGGCTCGCCGGCGCCGAGCACCCGCGCGCAGAGCCACAACGCCAGGTGACGGCGCCCGGTGCCGGCCGGCCCGTGCACCAGGATCGCGTGGGGTAACTGCCCGCGACGATGCAGCGCATCCAGGTCCGTCGCGATCGGCGCAAGCCAAGGATATATTATTTTATTTTCGTCAGACACTTAGCAACTTTTAATCATGTGTTTTCGAGAAACTGTTCAAGGGTCACCGCGAGCTGCGCCCGCACGTCTGGCAGCGGCCGGGCGGCGTCGATCACCCGGATGCGTGCAGGTTCTGCCCGCGCCCGGTCCAGGTAGGTGCCGCGGACCCGCCGAAAAAAATCCGTGGCTTCCCGCTCGAAGCGATCTTCCGTGCCCCGCCGGCTGCGGCGTCCCGAGGTCTGCTCCGGTGCCGCGTCCAGCAGCAGGGTCAGGTCAGGCCGGCGGGTCCCCTGCACCGCTGACTCGAGGGTTTCGATCAGGGCCATGTCGAGTTGCCGCCCGCCACCCTGGTATGCGTAGGTGGCATCCGTGAACCGGTCGCAGAGCACCCATTCGCCGCGCGCCAGCGCCGGTTCCACCAGGTCCTGCAGGTGGCTGCTGCGCGCGGCGAACATCAGCAGCAACTCGGCTATCGGCGGCACCTTTCCCTCGCTTTCGAGCAGCACGCCGCGAAGTCGCTCCGCAAGGGGGGTGCCGCCCGGCTCACGCGTGACCACCACCTGCTTGTCGTGATCACGTAACCAGCGGGCCACGAATTCCAGGTTCGTCGACTTGCCGACCCCTTCAATGCCTTCCAGCGTGACGAAGCGACCGCTCATCGCTCAGCTCCCGTCCGGTTTGCGGCGCAGTCTCTCAAGGTACACCGCCACGGCCGCATTGTGTTCTTCGAGCGTGCTGCTGAAGGTGTGACTGCCGTCCGGCAGACCAGTCGCCACGAAGTACAGCGTGTCCTCGGCCACGGGGTTGACCGCGGCCCGCAAGGAAGCCTCCCCGGGCAACGCGATGGGTGTCGGCGGCAGGCCTTTACGCGTGTAAGTGTTGTAAGGCGTATCCGTGCGCAGGTCGTGGCGCCTGAGGTTCCCATCGAAGCTCGCCCCGAGGCCGTAGATCACGGTGGGGTCGGTCTGCAGTCGCATCCCGCGTTCCAGGCGGCGGACGAATACGCCAGCGACCCGCGACCGTTCCTCATCGAGCGCGGTTTCCCGTTCGACGACCGACGCCAGGATTAGCGCGTCGTATGGGTTGCTGAACGGCAGTCCGAGCGCCCGTTCGGACCACGCGTCGGCCAGTTTTTCGCTCATTAGCTGATAAGCCTGCAGCAGCAACTGCGCGTCCGACGTGCCCCTTGGAAACCGATAGGTATCGGGGAAAAACCACCCCTCCGCGTGTTCGACTTCGATGCTCAGGGCTGCAGGCAGCAACTCCGGGTCGTCCGTGCCGAGGGTCTGTTGCAGCGACGGATGATCGCGAATTGCGGCCAGCAGGTCGCGAACCGTCCAGCCTTCGACCACGGTGAGTGAATAAAGGCGCACGTCGCCGGCGACGAGTTTGTCCAGTATGTCCCGCGGGGTCAGTGTGGCGTCCAGCAGGTATTCCCCGGCCTGGATGCGCTGGTCGAGTTCGCGCCAGCGCGCGTACCAGCGCAGCACGCGCGGCCGGGCCAGGATCCCGTCCCGGGCCAGCTGCGCGGTCAACTCGCCCAGGCCTCGTCCCTCGAGGACGTCCAGCACGTAAGCTTCCGCCGCCGGGCCCACGGGGTGATCGAGGCTCCGCAGCGCCTGCAGCACCGCGATTGCCGCGGCGCCGCCAGCCAGCAGGAGCAGTGCGGAAGTGACCAGGATCAGCCGGCGGTGCATTCCTGCACCCCGCGTTCTGCCAGGCCCGCCATCAGCGCGCGCGTGAGCTCACCCACGCCGTAGCGTTCGTCGTTCCAGGCGGTAACGGGCCCGATGCCCTGCAGGCTGTTGCTCACAAACACTTCTTCTGCCGCCGCCAACATCGCGCGCGTCACCACTGGCCTCTGCACCACGATACCAAGCCGCTCCGCTTCCTCGAGAATGACCCGCCGCATCACGCCGCGCACGCCGCAGCGTTCCAGGGACGGCGTCAGCAGGGTATCGTCGCGCACCAGGAACAGGTTGCTGGCGGTACCGCAGATCACGTGCCCCGAATCCGTCATCATCAATCCCTCGGCGATGTCCGGCGTGCGCCATTCGTTGCGGGCCATGACCTGCTCGAGTCGGTTCAGGGTTTTCATCCCGCCAAAGGTTTCATTCTCGCTCAACCGCGTGTCACACAGGCGCACCCGGATACCTTCGCGCCACACTGATTTCACGCTGGCGTCCGTTGCCGTCACGCCGACCACCCGTGTCGGCAACGCCGCCGGCGGCGGTCGGTAGCCGCGCGGACCCACGCCTCGTGTGATGATGATCTTCGCGGTTCCGTCGGTGCAGTCCTCGCGGGCCGTTTCCAGTTCTTGCGTCAACTGGTCGGTGTCAGGCACCGGGATCCCGAGTCGTTCACAGCCAAAGACGAGCCTTTCGAAGTGGTAGTCGAGAAAGCGCAGGCGGCCCGTCCGCAACGCGATGGTCTCGAACAAGCCGTCACCATATGCAAGCCCCCGGTCCGTCGGCGACAGGCGCCCGTCCCGTTGGCCGTTGACCAGCCAGGTCGTCATGTCAGTCCAGGGCCAGCATCATACCTTTGGCTTTGGCCCGGGTTTCCTCCAATTCTCGTTCCGGCACGGAGTCTGCCACGATCCCGCTGCCGGCGGCGAGAGACAGGCGCTCGCCTTCCATCACCATCGTGCGAATCAGGATATTCAGATCCATGCTCCCGTCATTGCCGAGATAACCCATGGCACCGGTATAAAAACCTCGTGCACGCCCTTCCAGCTCGGCAATAATTTCCATGCAACGCACTTTCGGACAGCCGGTGATCGTGCCACCGGGAAAGACGGCACGAACCAGCTGGCCCGGCGTCACATCGTCGCCCGCGCGACCGCTGACGTTCGATACGATGTGGTGCACGTGGGCGTAGCTCTCCAGGGTCATGAACTCGTCGACTTGCACGGTCCCGGGGGCACAAACGCGACCGAGATCGTTGCGTTCCAGGTCGATCAGCATCACGTGCTCGGCGCGTTCTTTCGGATGTCCCAGCAGTTCGGCGTGCGCCGGCGGCGAACCGGCGTCCCCTGCGCGCCGGGGCCGGGTGCCGGCGATCGGACGCGTCTCGATGCGGTCGCCTCGCCGCACGACCAGTCGCTCGGGCGATGAACTGACCACCGCCCAATCATCGAGTACGGCCAGGCCGGCAAAGGGACCCGGGTTCGTCTTTCGCAGGCGGGCATAAATGTCACCCGCGCGCACGCCCGGTGCGACCCGCGCGCGCCACTCCCGGGACAGGTTGGCCTGGAAGATGTCGCCGGCGCGAATGTAGTCCTTCGCCGCACCAACACTCGCAATGAATTCTCCCGGCGGGGCCTCGCTGACAGCCCCGGCCAACAGGCGCGCGGATTGTGGCTCGACGGGCAGGACGTTTTGCATCGCGTTGGCGAGCGCCCTCGCGTCAGGCTCGTGCCCCGCCTCCGCCGTGATCCATGCCGATTCAGTCTGCCGGTCACGCACGAGCGCGACGGGCACCCGGACCGCGACCGCGACCGGTAAACCGTTGGTGCGCGGCAGCCGCAGGCTCGGCTCTACCTCACCGGCCAGTTCATAACCGAACAGCAGGAACCAGCCGCCGGCAAAGGGGCCGTTCGGCTGTGCGTCTGCCCGCATGCCGGCCCAGTCGCGGTCCAGTGCGCGCAGAAAGCCGTCCGCCTGCGCCCTGGCAGCATGGAGCCGGCCATCCGCGTCCAGCGATATGCGCTCGCCGGGCGCAGCGAACAGGATGTCGTACCGGC
>CP070671.1:2064964-2141152 GCA_020351875.1 Chromatiales bacterium
ATCCTGGAACAGGAATCGTCGCTGTTCGGGCAGGCACTCGAGCACCAGGTCGTGAATGAAGTCGACGTTCCGCTGCAGCGGTTCGTGTGGCTTTTCCACGTCGGGTGGTGCCGTGGCGATGGCCTGGATCAGGTTGCGCGCAAAGCCGTCGTGTTCTCGCGGCAGGTCACGCCACAAGACTAAAAAGATGTGGCGCAGGCGCTTCTTGGGATCGTCGATGTTCCGGGCGGTATTGGCCAGCTCCATCAGGCGCGCCGTCGACAGCGGGATGTACACCTCGTAGAGCAGATGCAGCTTGGACGGAAAATAGGAATACAGGTTGGCGACCGACGTGCCCGCCGCCCGGGCAATGTCGGCCATCCGGCAGTGCGCGTAACCCTTGTCCCTGAAGAGGTCGAACGCGCTGCTCAGGATCGCCTTGCGCAACTCGGCTTTTTTAACCTGCGCCATGGTCATCCCCACCGCAAGACAAACAGTTTACTGAATCCTGTTTAATGACAAAACCCAAATTATACTTACTGATCAGGTAGTTAACATTCTTTTCATCCGATCACGGCCGTGCTAAAGTAAACGCCGTTCGGTTTTGATCGGCTCTGGCAGCAGCCAAGCAGCGTCGCTCTGCATGCTAGGGGCAACGGCACGACCGTTCCACAGGGGCTGCATGTTAACGGGGGTCAACATGGTTACGCGTCACTCATCACCTGGCTGCATCACGGCCAGGATGGTTCCCGCTGCAATTCTGTTCGGTTTGTTGGTCGCACTCGTCCACCCGGCAGCGTTAGCCGCGGAGGCCTTTGAAGAAATCATCGTCACCGCGACGAAACGCGAGCAGTCGATCCAGGATGTCAGCATCGCGGTGACTGCGTGGTCGGGGCAGCAGATACGCGAGTTGAATCTCGAGCAGAGCTGGGAGATCGCGCGGTTTACACCGGGGGTGAACATTGCTTCCACCAGCGGTGGCCAAGACACCCAGTTCACGATCCGCGGCGTCACGCAGACTGACTTCAACGACTCTATCGAACCGCCCAATGCCGTGTACGTGGACGACGGCTACATGGCCACGGTGCAGGGCAACCGCTTTGGTTTGTTCGACATCAACCGCGTGGAAGTGCTGCGCGGGCCGCAGGGCACCCTGTTCGGCCGCAACGCGACCGGCGGCCTGGTGCACTACATCACTAACCGGCCGGGCGAGGAGTTCGAGGCCTACGGCGACGTGATGGTGGGTTCCGACGAGCAGGTGCGGGTGGAAGGTGCGCTGAACACTCCCATCAACGACGACCTCGCGTTTCGCCTGTCGGCCGTTTACACGACCCGGGACGAACTCGTCGACAACAAGTATCCGCTGGGCAATGTCATCAACCCGATCACCAGCGTGCCCTATGTGCCGTCGACGGCCGGCCAGGGTGATTACTGGAACGACGACTCACTGGGGCTGCGCGGCCAGCTGCTGTGGAAGATCAGCGACAAGACCGAGCTGCTGGTGAGCGGCTTTTACTGGGACGAGGAAATTTCCACCAACGGCAGCTACGAGCAGGGCGCGGTAACGGCCATCCTCGACGGTGCCGGCCGGCACGTGAACACGATTTTTGCGAAGGACGATCCCCAGGGTTGCGAGGCGCTGGGTACCGACGGCACCTGCCAGGACATCGACTTCGTGGACGGCACTTTTGGCGCGCAGACCCGTCCGGTGCAGGGCGGCGACCTGTTCGGCTTTGTCGACCCGGGCGGCGGCGGCGACCAGAAGGTCTCGGCCGATCATTCCATCGACAACTTCAACACCTACGAAATGTACGGCCTAACGGCTCGCCTGACCTGGGACCTGGGCCCGGCCTTGCTGACCTCCATCACCCATTACATGGACTACGACAAACGCCAGTCGCTCGACACTGACCTGGCCCCGGTGCCGCAGTCGGTGGTGATGAACGAGAACGACAGCGACACCATTTCGCAGGAACTGCGCCTGAGCGGTGAAACCGACCGCTTCGTGTGGCAAACGGGTTTCTACTACCTGGGCTTCGATAACGACAACGTGATCGGCTTTGGTTTTCCGCCGGACTCGCCCATCACGCTGCTGATCGGCGGCGTCGATCCGGTGTTCACGGGGCCCTTCGAATCCAACAGCTTCGCCCAGTGGGACCGCGATTCCTACTCACTGTTCGGCCAAGTGGACTACAGCCTGACGGATCAATGGACCTTCGTGCTCGGTGGGCGAATCATCCTCGAAGAAGCCGACTACAAGTACCGGCAGGCCTTTTACACCAGCAACATCGACCAGAAAGTGGAAGACGGTCAGCCGCCATTGAATTCCTTCCTGAGCTACCCGTCGTTCGAGGATGATCCCGACGACTGGCTGTGGGCGGGCCGGGTGGTGCTCGAGTTCCGGCCGAACGACGAGCTGATGTTCTACGGCGGCGTGAATCGCGGCACCAAGGCCGGCGGCTTCAACGGCAAGCTGAACGACTTCTCGCCGCCATTGCCCACCAACGACATCCCGTACGATGACGAAACGCTGTATGCCTACGAGATCGGCGTGAAGTCGACGCTGTTTGACGGCACCACGCGCCTGAACGCGTCTGCCTATTACTACGACTACGAGGACTACCAGGCCTTCGTGTTCGTCGGGGCCTCCGGTTTCGTGCGTAACGCCGATGCGGAAACCTACGGGTTCGAAGTCGAGCTGAATTCGCGGCCCATCGACGCGCTGGACCTGTCGCTCAGTGCGTCGTATATCGATGCAGAAGTCCAGGACCTGGAGATTGCGACGGATATCATCGACGACGTGGAACCGCCGCACACCCCGGAATGGCAGCTCGCCAGCATCGTGCGCTACACCTTCTTCGACCTGCTGTTCAACGGCGACGTCACGCTGCAGGGCGCGGTCACCTACACCGACGAACGCTACTTCAACATCCGCAATTTTGACGGGCAGCTGATGGACGACTACACGCTGGTGGATGCGCGGGTGTCGTGGACCAGCGACGACGACCGCTGGCAGGTCGGCGTTTTCGGCCAGAACCTGACCGACGAGGAATACAAGGTCACCGGTTTCGACCTGGCCACCTTCTGCGGTTGCAACGAAGAGGCCTGGGGCCGACCCCTGTGGTGGGGCGTCGACGCCCGCGTCACTTTCTGAGCCACCCTCGGCCATGGCTAGCCGCACTGTCAGTTGCCGCTCCCGCCCACCGGGCCACTGCCGGTGGGCCGCCTGGGCTGCGGCCCTGGTGCTCGGGCTGTCCGCCGCCCACGCCGCGCCGCCGATGGTGCCGGCCGGCAAGACGGTGCAGCTCACCGAGCAGGTGTACATGATTCCCGACCAGGGCGTCCCGCTGGTGCCGAACGTCGGCATCATCGTGGGCAGTGCCGGCGTGCTGGTGGTCGATACCGGCATGGGGCCGGCGAACGCCGAGATCGTGCTGAACGAGGTGCGCCAGATTACCGACAAGCCGATCCTGTACCTGGTGTCCACGCACTTTCATCCCGAGCACAACTTCGGCGCCCAGTCGTTCCCGCTCAGCACGGTGCTGATCTACTCCACCGCGCAGCATCGCGACGTGCTGACCAAGGGCGAGGCCTACCGCACCTGGTTCATCGACATGTTCGGTGCCGACGTGCAGGCGCTGCTCGAGCCGGTGAAACTGGTGACACCGGATGTCACCTTCGAACGGCGCGCGGTGGTGAATCTCGGCGATCTGCCGGTGGAGCTCTTGCACTTTGGCTATGCGGCCCACACCGGCGGCGATACGGTGATCTATCTGCCCGAGCAGAAAATCCTGTTCGCCGGCGGACTGACACCCAACCAGGGCTTCCCGATCGTGCCGGATGGCGACTCGAGCGTGCGGGGCTGGATTGCGACGCTGGACGACCTGGCGGCGCTCGACGCTGCCACCGTGGTGCCCGGCCACGGCCAGCTCACTGACGCGCAGGTGATGCAACGGGTGAAGACCTACCTCACCAGCGTGCAGGGCCAGGCGCGCGACCTGAAAGCCGCCGGCGTGGCGCTGGCCGACGCACAGGACCGCCTGTACACCGTCTTCACACAGCGTTATCCCGACTGGCGCGAACCCGACTGGATCCGGAACGCGGTGGAGCTGAGCTACGCCGAGGCCGATGCCGCCAACTGACACCGCCACGCTGACTTACCTGGGGCGCGCCGACGCGTCGCGGCTCCTCGCTTTCGGTGGAGTGGTGCTGGTGGTCATCGGCATGCTGCTGGGCGAGATCTACGCCATTTACATCTCGCACGTGGCGAACGGCTTTATCCGGCAACACTGGCTCGCGATCATCGACGCGGCGGTGAACGGTGACCTCGACGCGATGACCGATGCCTTTGGCGCGATTGCCGAACTCAGCGAAACACGCGGCCGCACCATGAATACGCATTCCCACATTGCGGCCTACGGGGTGCTGGCCCTGGTGCTGGCCTATCTCCAGCCGCGCCTGCGCCTGCCGGCGGCCACCGCGCGCTGGCTCGCGTGGGTCTACCTCGCCGGCGCCACGCTGCAGGTGGCGGGCGTTTATCTCAGCCAGTACGTGGGCGGCTGGGTGCTGAATGCGTCGGACCTCGGTGCGGTGCTGGTGATCGGTGTGGTCGCCGCCACGTTCTGGGCCGTGCTGCCGGGCACGAGCGAGTCGGCCACGTGGCGCGAGCACCTGCACGCGCACCTGGCGTCACCCGCCAGCCGTTACCTGCTGAAAAGCGGCCTGCTGCTGATGCTGCTGGGGATGGCGTTTGGCCTCTATTACGCGTGGCGGCTGGTCAGCGTCGACGAACCGGCCGTGTACCAGGCCATGGATGGTGCCATTCGCGAGGTACTGGCCGGTAACCCGGCCGCGGGCCGGGACGAGATCGTCACCTTCAAGCGGTCGCAGTCGAAAATTGCGATCACCGCGGCGGCGCACTCCCATGCGCTGGAGTTTGGCTTCCTGATGCTGCTGCTCGCGCTGGTGCAGCGCTACGTGCTGCTCAGCCGGCGCTGGCAGTTGCGCTGGGCGCAACTCTTGTCGGTCGGTGCGTACCTGCTGCCGGTGTGCGTCTACCTGGCCACGCTGTATGGCTTGCGGGCGGCGGCCTTCGCGGATATCTCCGGCGGGCTCGTCGTGCTGGGCCTGTTGGCCATGGCCGTGGGCATGATTCGCTACACGGGCGTGCTGGATGTGCGCGCCGGGGCCGGGGCGCCGTGAACGGCTCGTCGCGGCTGCTGTTGATCGCCGGTCTGCTGCTGATCCTGGCCGGCTTTCTGTTCGGTCTGGGCTTCAGTCTCGCGGTCGATCACCAGGCGCGCCTGGTGGCCTTTGATGACTACGGGCCGGTGTTTGTCAGCCTGGGCGAGGCCGGGGTCATTCCGGACGAGGTCCATGCGGCCAGCGACCAGCGCAGCCTGGCCCATCGTCGCGCCATGGACGTGCACACCCACAGTGTCAATCTGGGCATCCTGCTGTTGCTGATCGGGCTCTTAAGCCCGCTGCTGGCCGGGGGCCAAACGTGGCAGCGGCGCGGGCTGCTGGCGTTGGCCGGTGCGGCGTGGCTGTATCCCGCCGGCCTGTTGCTGCAATTCTTCGGCAGCACGCGCGCGGGGGAAATCGTGGCAGCCATCGGCGCGGCGGTGATCATCGTCGCCTTCGCCGTCGTGTTCTTGCGCATTAGCCGGGCCCTGGGCGCGCTGGCGACCGCGTCGACTGCGAGCCGGTGAGCGACACACGCGACTTCGAAGTCGTCGCCGACGGTCTGCAGTTCCCGGAAGGCCCGGTCGCGCTGCCGGACGGTTCGGTGCTGGTGGTGGAAGTGGCGGGCGGCACACTGACCCGGATCGCCCCCGCCGGGGAGGTCGAGGTGATCGCCGAACTCGGCGGTGGCCCGAACGGCGCGGCCATCGGCCCCGACGGGCTCTGTTACGTGTGCAACAACGGCGGCTTCGTCTGGTTCGAGGAAAGTGGCCTGCTGATGCCCGGCGATGCGCCGGCCGATTACGCGGGCGGGCGCATCGAGCGGGTTGACCTGGAATCCGGCCGGCACGAGGTGCTGTACACCGAGTGCAATGGCCACAAGCTCAAGGGGCCGAACGACCTGGTCTTCGACGGGGCCGGTGGTTTCTGGTTCACGGATACCGGCAAGCATTATGGCCGCATGATGGACCGTAGCGCCGTGTACTACGCGACCACCGACGGTCAACACATCGAAGAGGTGTTCTTTCCCTTCGATCACACCAACGGCATTGCACTGGCCCCCGACGATGCGACGCTGTACTTCGCCGAAACCTTCACGGCTCGAATCTGGCAGTTCGCGCTGCGCGCGCCCGGTACGCTCGCGGCCCCTGTGCAGCCGTTCAACCCGGCCGATTTGCTGTACGGCGCCCCCGGTCTCGTGGGCTTCGATTCCATGGCCGTCGACAGCGCCGGCAACGTCTGCCAGGCCACGCTCTTCAACGGCGGTGTCACGGTCATTTCACCAGCCGGGCAACTGGTGGAGTTTCTCCCGATGCCCGACCCCTTTGTGACCAACATCTGTTTCGGTGGCGACGACCTGCAGACTGCCTACCTGGCACTGGCCGGCAGCGGCCAGCTCGTGAAACTGCGCTGGCCAAGACCGGGTCTGCCGTTGCACTTTCTGAACAGGTAAGGAGCTTTAAGTCCCCGCGCCGCACCAGCCGGATGATGGCCTTTTGCTGGCCGCGGAATTCGTCGTAGCCGAAGACGTCGCGGAGGATCTGGTGGGCGGGGTGGTCACGGGGGGAGGATAGCAGCGACCCTGGCGCCGGGGTGAGGCTATCGCAACGTCCCCCGCCTAAGCGCGACGGTAGAATGTCAGCTCACGCGAGTCGGGGCGGGCCTAAGTGAGAAGAATTCTTTTTAGAATTTAACTTCCGGTGGCAAGCTATGAAGCGACCAAATTTCGTAGGGAACCACTTCCGTCGTAAAAGGATCCGAAAACAAGCGGTCTTCGAACCAATTGAGGCGCATGGCATCTTGGGCCGCAATATCTTCGTCCGTAAACGGATCGTCCGCGCGCTTTTCCGCAAGCGTCAAATATGAATCAAGGAGTGTTTCATAGGCTTCGGTGACGAAGTTGAAATTGTCTTCTGTCACCCTAAGCATTGGCTGCACATAGAAACTACCGCCTATACAAGCCACTTTTCGACGGTAGCGCCTATCGGTTGCTGCCGCCGCTTCATCGTCGCCTTTGCAACTCAATTCTCGATGCGGCTTGGGGTCAACTCCATATTTTTCATAAACCGAATCCATTGCCTCTTTCATGTAGAGCAAATCTTCCTCGGGCGTCGCCCCCGGCAAAACATCAAGAAAACCCCCAATCGAACTGTTGCCGTCCGGGTAAAACTGGATTACGAAAGCGGCATGAATCATGCCGACCAATGGAGTCTTTGCATGCATGTCGACGGAATAGAATCGACTCCAGACTGTCTGCTTTTGAAAGTCCCGCGTCGGCTTTTTTGTGATGTTGTAGGCGCGCCCCCCTTTTTGAATGACTGGCCCGCGCGCCGCCTTGGCGTTGTGATCCGCGTACTCCGTGCTCATTACGCGCGTTTCATGTTCGTTGCCGCCGTTCATCTTGTCTATACGGCCGAAATACATGTCCTCCATTCGGGAGAAGAAGACGAGCGCGCGCGCGGCAAATGCTCTTTGCTCTTCATTCAAGCCGGCAAAATCGCTCGTAAAAAGTGCGTCGTCCTCTGCCAATGCAGCAGACGTAGATGTTATCGCAAGCAGGATAGCAACCACTATTCCTGTGCCGATTGCAGTAATCCTATTTAGCCATCCGGAGAAAAACATATTTACCTCCAATGTGGGTGACGGAGCTCAATAAATAGGGTCGGAGTAAAAACGGTTTGAAGCGGTTGTTGGGCGCTCTCCGCGGGTTGGCGTCCGGGCGAGACACCTATCCCCCATTCACCCCCCACCCAACAACTCCCGCAGAATCAGAAAGAACACGATTGATAAAATAGCCCCAGCCGGAATAGTCACCACCCAGGAAGTGACGATCCTGCCAACAACGCCCATGTTGACGGCATGCACACCTTTCGCCAGGCCGACCCCGAGCACTGCGCCGATCAGGGTGTGGGTGGTGGAGACGGGGATGCCGGTACCCGAGGCCACCACGATGGTGAAGGCGGCGGCGATCTCGGCGGAAAAGCCGCGCACCGGGGTGAGCTGTGTGATCTGGCTGCCCACGGTCTTGATCACGCGCACGCCATAGGTGCCCAGGCCCACCACGATGCCGAGTCCGCCAACGATCAGCACCCAGATGGGCAGGCCGGCCTGCTGCGCGACCGAACCTTCTGTCGCAATGCTGACCACGGCCGCTACCGGGCCGATGGCATTGGCCACGTCATTCGAGCCATGGGCAAAAGCCATGCTGCAGGCGGTGACGACCATGAGCACCGCAAACACGCCTTCGACTTTGGCATAGTGCATGCGCCGGCTCAGTTGCTTGGCAACTTTCATCCGGTTGATCACCAGCTTGCTCGCCATCGCGACCGTCGCGCCGAAAGTCACCGCGACGAGATACGCCTGCCAGGTCGTCAGTTCCAGCCCAACATGTTTCAGCCCCTTGAAAATGGTGACCAGCGCGATCAGCGTGACCGCAGCAAACACATACCACGGCGCGTATTGGCGGGCGCGCTTGAACGGTTTTTTATGGGCCAGGATGAGCTTCTTGATGGAGGTGAAAATGCCATAGGCAATCAGTCCCGCGGTCAGTGGTGAGATCACCCAGCTCATCACAATGGTGCCCACTTTCCCCCATTGCACGGCGCCAAAGCCCACACTGACGACGGCAAAGCCGACGATGGCGCCGACAATGGAGTGCGTGGTGGAGACCGGCCAGCCGTTGCGGGAAGCGATCAGCAGCCAGGTGCCGGCTGCCAGCAATGAAGCCAGCATGCCAAAGACGAGTATCTCGGGTTGCGCGCTGAACTCAGCCGTGTCGACCATCCCCTTGCGGATGGTTTTGGTCACTTCGCCGCCGGCCAGCACCGCGCCGGCAAATTCGAATACCCCGGCCACCAGCAAGGCCTGCTTGATGGTCAGGGCACCAGAGCCAATGGAGGTGGCCATGGCGTTGGCCACGTCATTGGCCCCGATGCCCCAGGCCATGAAGAGGCCGAAGGCCAGTGCCAGGCCGATATAGATGTAGGTCGCGTCCAGCTGATGTTTCCCCGCAGTGGCTGTGATTGTATAGGGGTCGTGTGCAAATAAGCGGTTCGACCCCATTTATTCTGATGAGCAAAAACTGTCTGACCCTCGGCCTGCTGTTGTCCCTGCTGCTCTGCGCAGCCTGCGCGACGCAGCCGGAGCCCGCCGGCGAACTGGAACTGGTAGCCGAGCTCGACCAGGCACCGGGTAACATCGCGGTTACGCCGGACGGTCGGCTGATCCTGAGCCAGCACCCGATCTTCCGGCCGGACATCAAGGTTGTGGAACTGCTCCCGGACGGCAGCGTGCGGCCGTTTCCCAACCAGGCATGGAACTCACCGCGCGACGAGGGGGGTGTCGGCTTCGATGGCGTGCTCGGCATCCAGGCCACCGCGGATGGCCTGGTGTGGATGCTGGATAACGGTCGCGGCAGCTCACGCCTGGTTGCGTGGGACACGAACCGCGACGCGCTGCACCGGATCATCGAGGTCGGTGCGCCGGCCCGCGCGCGGCGCTCGTTCTTCAACGACATTGCGGTCGATCCGGTCAACGGGCAGATCATCATCACCGATGCGAGCGCGAAACATGCCGCGCTGGTCGTGGTGGATCTCAAGACCGGCAGCGCGCGCCGGTTGCTCGAAGGGCACCCGTCGGTGCAGGCGGAGCCGATCGCGATGACCATCGGCGAGCGGACCTACGCGGTGGACCGCGACGGCAAACCGAAGGCGAGCACCGCGGTGGACGGCATCACGATCGATCCGCAGTCCGAGTGGGTGTACTACGGCGCGTCGCAGTCGCTGGACCTGTGGCGCGTGCGGGCCGCGGACCTCGCGGATGTGTCGTTGACGGCCGAACAACTCGCCGTGCGCATCGAACGGTATGGCGACCGGCCGGTCTGTGACGGCATCACGATGGATGGTGCCGGGAATGTCTACATCACGGATGTGACCGGCTATGCGGTGGGTGTGGTCGCCCCGTCCGGCGAATACCGGGTTCTGTACCGGGACGAGCAGCAGCTGAGCTGGCCGGACGGCCCCTTTGCCGTCGGCGCCACGCCCACGCTGGGTGACTGTGCGCTGGGGCCGTTCATTGTCATGCTGAAGGAAAATATCTTTGCGAATTTTCCGGAGGTGGTGGACCCGACGGCCGGCGACGGCCGCCTGGCTGAGTGGTGGCAGGCGCTGCAGGCGCATGAGGCCTGCCGCCGGAACCTCGACCACTACGCCGTGGAACTGGAGAAGTTCCTGAAGTGGCTGCGCGCGAGGATAGCCGAACGCCGCGGTGGGTAACCGGCCAGCGCTGCCGACCCGAAGCGGCTGTTCAACAATGAGGGCCCCATGATGCTGCCGAAGCTGAGCGCCAACGAAGTCCGCGTGATTGGCTGCCTGATGGAGAAATCCGTCGTCACACCGGATCAGTATCCGCTGACATTGAATGCGCTGACCAACGCCTGCAATCAGAAGTCCAGCCGCAACCCGGTCATGTCATTGGATCAGGGCACCGTGGAGCGCACGGTCCGTGACCTGGCGACCAAACATCTCGTGCGCGTGGACGAGAATTTCAAGACCGGGGTGGCGAAATACATCCAGCGATTCTGCAACACACAACTGGCCGATTATCAGTTTGAGCAGCCGGAGTTTGCCGTTGTCTGCGTGTTGTTGCTCCGCGGTGCGCAGACGCCGGGGGAGTTGAGGACGCGCACCGGGCGCCTGCATGCTTTCGCTGACAACGCCGCTGTCGTCAATGCGCTCACCGCGCTGATTGAGTGGGAGGGCGGTCCCCTGGTGGTGAAGTTGCCGCGCACCCCGGGCCGCAGAGACGCAGAGTATATGCACCTGTTCTCCGGTCCCATTGACGTGGCAGCCCACGAATATCAGGCGCCGGCCGCCGCGCCCGCCGTGCCCGCCGGGCCGTCAGGGCACGACGAGGTGTCCCAGTTGGCCCAGAGGGTCAGTCAGCTGGAAGCGGAAGTCGCCGAACTCAGGGAACTATTGAAGACATCCCAAACACAGCGAACGTAGGTGCGGAGGAGAAACACGATGACCGAAATCAACACTGAATAGGGGTCGAACCGGATTCCCGGTTGACCCTGCTGCCCCTGGTTGGGTTTTTCCTTGCATCGATCGGTTGAAATCGCAGCCGGAAGCAGCCGTTCAGAAGCTTCCAGGGTGGGGCGAAATGCTGCAACTGCTTCAACGGGCCGCTTCCGGCCCGAAGCGGGCATTGAGAACCAGGCTCCGAGCGAGGGCTAGAAGGCGAATCGCGACCTGATGCCCCACACGTAAACCGTATCCTCATCGTTGTTTTTTGGCGGATCGATGATCAGGTGCAGGATCGGCGTAATTGCGATCTGGGGCGTGATGTTGATCCGGTAAAACAGGTCCAGTGCGCCCTGGTTGTCGAGGTTGCCGTCGTTCGGGCGTGCCCAGGTTAGCCCGATGCCGATCCGGTCATTGGCCTGGCCAAAGACATTGTCGATCGCAACACCGGCATTGATCATGTGCTCGAGGGGCGTGGGTGCAATCAGGGTAGAGCCCGAACGCCGGAACAGGATGCCATCACTGTCGATGTCCGTATAGCCATAGCGCAGAAACGGCAGGAAGCGGCCAAAGCGCTGAGACGCCGAGACGGCAATGCCCCAGGCACTGAGGTTTTCATCCTCGCGTTCATCCTGGTGCCAGACGGATAAATGAATGTCACCCGGTGGTGGTCGGCCGGGCTGCCGGGGCGCCAGTTGGGGATCAAAGCCGATCTCAAAGATCTTGAAGAGTTCGCCCTCGTCGAAAAGGCTGTTAAACCCGGCTTTTTCGGCATCGGCGTTGGCGTCATGAAAGCCGGCGCGCAAATACACGTTGGGCTGCGGCCGATACATCACGAACCCGCCCAGCCCCCGGTCGGGCAGCGGGATAATGAAATTGGCGCCGTGGATACCATCCACGAAGTCCGTCCGGAAATTCTTCAGCGGGAAAAAATCGTAGGCCGATACCGGGAATAGCTTGCCGGCCCGAAATCCCAGCTTTTCACTGAACTTGTGCTGAATCCATAGTTGTCCGATGGTGGGGTCCACTTCACTGAAGGCCACCGTCGTCGGATACAGGGATCCCACCTGCGTGAAGAGGGCAACCGGCGGTATGTCGCTGGTGAAATCACGGTACAGGAACTCGAAACCGAGTTGGGTCGGCGCCGGTGTGTCTCGGCCCAGGAAGGTCCACGTGCCGTCGACCACGATTTCGTACCCCGCCGCGTCGTCTTCGGGCCCGACCGTATCGCTGGCATCCTGGTACAGGTGCGTGAAAGAAATGGTTGGCTTGAAGCCGTGCTTCTCGTCCAGGTTGGTCCTGACTCTGGCCCACGGTTCCATGATTCCGTTCATGCCCGGAATTTGGAACAGGTAGTCTTGGCGCTCCCGGTCCTGCCGGTACTGCTCGGCAATAGACCCGGGATTGTTCATGGCCAGGACATCGATCTCGTCGTCACCCCGCGTGGGAGACTCCGCAGTAAATGCCATGGCCGGTATCGTCAGGCACAGCGCCGCAACTGGTCCGAGGACCGGCTTCATTTTTGAATCTCCAAAATTTCGGTAAATACTCCCCACGTTACATCATAGATGCCGGCGGAACGATGGGTGTTGCGGTTTTCCCCTATGGTCGCGCTGGGCCGCACGCCACATATTCGGCCGCGCTACACTGTCAGTTCCCGTGCACCAGAGGCGGCCCCACATGAAGCAATTGACCTCGCGTTCAGCGCTAGTCGCGCTCTTGATGACGACCTGGCTTCTCCACGGTTGCGAGCCATCTGCCACTCCGCCCGCGCAACCCGCGAGCACCGCTGCGCCCGAGCCGGCACCAGCAGCAGCTCCACGCCCCAACTTTCTGCTCGTTATGGCCGACGACATGGGCTGGACCGACATGGGCAGTTACGGCGGCGAAATAAACACGCCTAACCTCGATGCACTGGCGCAGCGGGGCGTGCAGTTCACCGATTTCCACGTGTCCGTCAGTTGTTCCCCAACCCGTTCCATGCTGATGTCGGGCAACGACAATCATGTGGCCGGACTGGGCAACATGGGTGAATTACTGGCCGCCAATCAGGTCGGGCAGCCGGGGTATGAAGGTCACCTGAATGAGCGCGTTGTGTCGCTGGCTGAGGTGCTTCGCGAAGGCGGTTACCACACCTATATCGCTGGCAAATGGCACCTGGGCAAAGACGCTGGAACCCGGCCCTTCGACCGCGGGTTCGAACGTAGCTTCTCCATGCTGGTCGGCGGGGCCAGCCACTGGGACGACATGCTTGGCATCCTGCCGATGGATGATCCGGCACTGTATTCCGAGAATGGGGAGCTGCTGGATGAGTTACCGGCAGATTTCTATTCAAGTGAGAGCTACGCGGATTACCTGATAGACGCGATTCGCGAGAATCAAGGCGACGGACAACCGTTCCTGGCCTACCTCGCCTTCACGGCTCCGCATGATCCGATGCACGCGCCCGAACCATGGCTGTCGAAGTACCGCGGTGCCTACGACGAGGGATACGAGTCGCTCAAGACCCGGCGATGGGAGGCGGCCAAGGAGCTTGGGCTCGTTCCCCAAGGTGCGGCCCTGGCTGAGCCGCTTCCGCAGATCCGGTCATGGGATGAACTCAGTGATGAAGAGCGTGCGGTCGAAGCGCGAGGTATGGAAGTCTACGCCGGCATGATCGATGCAGTGGATCACCACTATGGTCGGGTGGTGGATTTCCTCAAGGAAATCGGCGAATACGACAATACGGTGATTATTTTCCTCTCCGACAATGGGGCGAATCCCTGGTATTCCGATCAGTATCCGGGGGCAGACGAACCCGAGTTCCGCGCGAAGTTTGATAACGGCCTCGACAACATCGGGAAACCTGGTTCGAACTACTCCTACGGCATTGGCTTCGCGAGCGGTTCCGGCGGGCCCCTGGATAAATTCAAGATGACAGTGGGAGAGGGCGGCATTCGCGTGCCCCTGCTGATCGCGGGTCCCGGTATCAAGGCGGGCCAACAGAGTGACGCGTTCGCCTACGTCTGGGACATCATGCCAACTATCCTGGAGATGGCGGGGTTGGAATATCCTGCTGAGTTTGGTGGTCGCGAGATTGAGTCACCGCGCGGGCGCTCGATGCTTGGCCTGATGGATGGCTCCAGGGACGCGATCTACGACGCCGAGGAGTTCGTCGGCGGAGAGATGATGGGCGGCAAGTGGATGAGGCAGGGCGCATTCAAAGCCGTACTTGCTCCGAAGCCCTATGGAGCCGGCACCTGGCAGCTGTTCAATGTGGTTGAGGATCCTGGCGAGTCCAAAGATCTCGCCGAGACTATGCCTGAAAAGCTGGAGGACCTGAAGGCTGCGTGGGATGACTATGCGAGTGAAGTAGGCGTAATACCGGCAGAGTAGCCTACGTCCACTTCTGGCCGCCGAAAGCAGCCGTTCAGGTAGCGCCGTCTGTATATTCAGGACATGGCCGAGATATTCCGCCTTGTCCGTAGAGTCAGCTGTTATGTCTCAGCCAAAAGTTAAAGATTATGGGTAACCTGAAAAACTTTTTGGCCGCTAGCCAGGGACAAATACTATGACCGAAATTAGTATTCCCGGCTCCTTGCCTTCCTGGGTCAAGGATCATATTGAACTGTATCTTGCCGATGGCGAGGCCGGCCACCTCTGGGATGCGAGTCTGGGCGGTGGTGAAGGCATGCTGACCACCCTGTTGCTGACCACAACGGGTCGTAAGTCGGGCAAACAGCTGATCATTCCGTTGATCTACCAGC
Source organism: Chromatiales bacterium (assembly GCA_020351875.1). Classification (GTDB taxonomy): domain Bacteria; phylum Pseudomonadota; class Gammaproteobacteria; order Steroidobacterales; genus J054. The sequence goes on from CP070671.1 coordinate 2,079,897, forward strand.
CCACTGGCGACGGCGGTTATTGCGTGATTGCTTCTAAAGGTGGTGCCCCGTCGCATCCTGCCTGGTATCTGAACCTGGAAGCGAATCCTGAATTCCATTTGAAAGTGGCCAATGAAGAATTCAAGGCGGTCGCGCGGGTGGCCGAAGGCGATGAACGCGCCAGACTCTGGGATCTCATGGTGGACCACTACGCGCCGTACACCGACTACCAGGCAGCAACAGAGCGCCAGATTCCTGTGGTGGTCCTGGATCCTGCATAAGGGTTAGCGTCGGGCGTGCGCGCGATGTCGCCCGGCGCCTGGCTGACTGGCGCTAAGTCCCACGGAGACCCGGATTGTGTCGCCGGGGTGTTGCGCCACCCGCCGCTCGTAGACTCGACCGGTATACTCGTACCGCACCTGGTAGCCCGCCAGTTCCTGCTTGGCTTCCATGCGCGTCACCATGCGGCAGCGGTAGACCTCGGCAGGCGCCTTGCGAAGTTCGATATCCTGGTCTAGTGCGCCGAGAAGCCCCGCACCGGGGTCGACGGCCCGGGCGTCGCCCAGCATGGCCGGGTCAACCGGGTTGGGCGTGGCGGGTTGCTCGTAGCCGCATTCCTGCACTTCGACCGGCACCTGGCGGGCTGCGTAAACGGGCTGCGTGGCGATGACGCGCGCCTCATCGTAGAAGATTTCCGCGGTAGCCGGTATTGCGAGCGCCAGGGTGGTGAGTGTGGCGATGGTGAGTAGACCCTTGTGCATGTTGTTCTCCTTATCCTCCGGCTACTGCAGCGGGAAACCCGCCCGTTTCAGCTGGTTGGCGCTGCGGCTGAACTCATCGCGGTCGCCGTAGCTGAGCACGACCACGAATTCACCGACGCCCTGGCGGAACCAGTCCAGCTCCAGGTCGGGGGCATAGGCTTCCAGGCGTTCGATGAAGGCGGCGGCGCGATAGGGTTCGCCGAAGCGGATGACGGTGGTGCGGCCGAGTTCCGAATACAGCCGGTTGGTTTTCGGTGAGCCGGTGATGCGGTCGCCGAGCACGTAACCTAGGTGGCGATAGATGTAGCCGCTGTACCACTCCGCACCCGACGGGATGCTGCGGCCATTGGCCGCGATGCGCCCGGGCCCGTAGTTGTAGGCGGCCAGCGCCAGGTGCACGTTGCCGTCGTAGGTAGACAGCAGTTCTTTGAGATACCGCGCGCCGGCATCGATATTGGTGCAGGGATCGTAGAGTTCCGACAGGCGGTGGATGCCGAGGTGATTGGCCGTGCTTGGCCACAGGATCTGCATCACGCCGTAGGCGTCGGCCTTCGAGCGCGCGGTGGCCTCGAAGTCGCTCTCGCCCCGCGCAACCGCCAGCAACAGTGTCTCTGGCAGATTGTGTGCGTTGGCCGCGCGCGTGAAGCAATGCGAATGCGGGAAGGTGTAACTCGGCGCCAGGTCGGTGTCATTCGCAAGGTAGTCGCGCCAGGCCTGCTCCAGGCGGGGTTCCGTGCGCGCGGTGGCGACGCTGCACGCGAAGACGGAGAGCAGCGTGATGACTAGTGCTTTGCGCACGGCGATCACGGCACCGCCTCCGGCAGGTCCAGCCCGGTGGCGCCCTGGATCTGCGCGAGCTTCGCGGCGCGCTCGCTGTCATCCGAATAGGCGAAGGCCACCTGGTAGGCGCCGGGCTTCAGGCACACCACGCGATAGTCGATGTCAGTGACGGCCGACAGACGCGCGGCAAAACCATTGGCCGCGATCTGGCTGCGGAAGGGATTCCAGATGGACTGCCAGTGCGCATCCTGAGCCGGCGCCGCCGGCGCGGCGGCTGCGGACGCTTCGTCCATCAGGGGTGCGACCTCGGCCAGCACGGTGGCTGGCGATGCCGGCTCAACACTTGCGGGCGGTAGCGGTTCCGTCTCGAGGCTTTCGTCGAGACCCCACTCGGGCCCTTGCAATTCTTCAGGCAGCGGCACGTCGGCGACGCGCGTTGCCGGTACTTCGGCTTCGGTCACTAATTCAGCGGGCAAAACCGATTCCGCCGGTGCCGCGACCTCGCCCACCGGTTCGGCGGGCGCGTCGGGTAACGGCGCTTCGACCACCGGCTCCGCTACGGCTTCCGCGATCGCCGGTAATGCGAGTCGCTGCGCTGTGACTTCGACAGGCACAAGCCCTTGCTCGTCGCGCAGCTCCGGGCTGCCCAAAACCATAACCATCGCGCCGATCACCAGCGCCGCGCCTGTCACAAATCCCAGTACTCGCATCACGGTGGCCTCCTCAGTACACGTGCTCGACACGCACGGCCTGCCAGTCGAGCGCGTGCTGCCAGCGGTGAGTGATATCGCGGAGCCCGCCGAGCCAGGCCTCCAGCTCCAGTCCTTCCAGTCCCTGTTTGGCCGACAGCGTGCAGCGGGCCGGTAATTGACCGACGTGTGCGCTCAGTTCGCGGGCCGCATTCGGGTCGCTGACCGCGATGGCGTAGAAACTCTCCAGCCCCGGGTGGCCCTGCCAGGCGGAGGCGGATTGCCGCACGTCCTGCGCCGTTGGAAAGTGCAGGGGCTGGCCGGCGCGCGCGTTGATCCACTGTGTTTGCCCGCAGCGCGGGCCTGCCAGGGTCACCAGGCCATGGATGACCTGGTAGTTCAGCAGGAACACCGACGCATCGCGCTCTGCGCGGGTCTCCAGCAGGAAGCAGTCGCCGCGCTTGATGTGGTGGTCCGCGGTCACCAGTCCCGCCCGGCGATACGACCCGCGCCAGTTGCACGCGCGGCGCTTGCGCGGTTCGACGATGCGCAACGGGGTGAGCAGGTCGTTGCTCACTGCGTTGACGGGTAAGGGTGCCGGTGGGGTGACGTTTGTTTGCGCGACGGTGGTGCTCCCCGTGTACGGCAGGCGCACATAGGTGCTGGCGCTCACGGCGGGCACAGTATCCGCGTCACCGGTCGGGGTGATCGTCACCCAGTACTGGTACAGGTCGCCGGCGATCGCGTGGGCCTTGCCTTCCAGCCGGGCGTTGGCCGCGTTTACATTCGACGTGAGCTGCAGCGCGGGTTGCCCGGCCAGGTTGTTGCGCACGAGGGCTAGCGCGCCGCTCATGGCGTTTGTGTTTGCGGTGTCGTTCTCGTCGGCCTTGGCCGCGATCACGTATTCGCCGGACACCTGGCGCAACAGGTTGCAGGTGAATTCGTGGGCCAGGCGCGCGGCCAGCAGGTCGGCCTGGGCCGATGTGTACGGCACCTCGCGGCTGCCGCGGAAGTATTCGTCGGTCATCGCCTGTTTGAAGGCGTCTTTTTGCTTGCGTGTCAGGCGGCCTTCCCAGGATTGGCCCGTGCCGGTCACCCAGCTGCGGTCGGTGGCATCGAGCACGCGCAGCGCCACGCGGTGCCGGCCATCCATCAGCTGCGTGACTTCCAGGCCCAGGTAGTAGTGCACGGTGTCGCGCGTGCAGTCCACGGCCGGGCCGTCGCGGCCGGCGGCGTTGTTCGTCGATTGCCAGCCGATGTTGATGCCCGGCTGGTCGACAAGCGTATTCGCCAGCCGCTGGCGAATCGCCAGCACCAGCTTGTTGGTGACCGGTGCCGGCGCGCCGTTGTTGAGCCCGACGAACACCACCGTCTCGCCCTTGAAGCGCGGGTGCTCGGTGAGCTGTTCGGCGACATAGGGTGCGAGGTCCTGGTCCACCCAGGTGCCGAGGTCGGCGGCGCTCGCCTCTGACGCCGACCAAGCCACGAGGCACGCGAACAGTAGCAGGGCGGTGAAGGGGTTCAGCCAGGGCACGTTCACGTTACTGCTCCAGCCGCAGGTTGCCGTCGCCTTCGATCACCAGCGCACCGCCAGTGTGTTCGGCCAGGTAGCCGTTGAGTTGCCCGCGCATCTTCGGCGGCAGCGTGACGCCCCACTGGAATTTGGGGCCAGACCCCTCGGGGTCAGGCCCCGGGTCAGGGCCCAGGGCGCCGGCGCGACGTAGTGCGGTGGTGACATCCGCCGGCACCGTGCCGGGGTCCATCTCGTGAAACTGGTTGGGGGCCGACGCGGGCCAGAAGCTGACCGTGCCGCGGTTCACGCTCATGCGTAGCGACTTCTTCTCACCGATGGCGTACAGGCCGATCTCGTTGCGCGCGACCAGGCGGGTGAGGGCGGCGTCGGATTCGAAACGCAACGTAAATCCCTCGCGAGCAGGGACGTTGGCTGGCGCCTCCGTACCTTCCTCAACGGGCACGTGCTGGTTCGCCGAAGATGTCGGCTCCCGTGACGTCGTGGTCAAGTCTTGATCGTTGGGTGGCGAAAAGGGCGCAGGCGCCGGCGGGGAGCTTGGAGGCACGGGGGCTTCTGCAAGCCCACGCGCCGCCGGTTCCGGTGGGGGTGCCGGTGTTGCCGGCGCCTGCGTTGACTCGGGCGGTGTGTTCTCGGCGACGGGGTCCCGTTTCGGAATCAGATCCCGCCAGGTGATTTCGCGGATGTTCGAAGGCGAAGGGTTGGGCTGGGCGGCTACCGATTCCGGGGCCGCCGTTGGCTGCGGCTTTTCTGGCGAAGGTGCTGCTTTCGCCAGTGGAGCTACGGCGGGCTCAGTCGGGCTCACGGGTGGCGGAGCAGGCCGTACTGATTCCAAAGGGCTCAGGGGTTCCAGCGAAATGCTCTGTACCAGCGCGAAGATCGCGACCAGGCACAGGGCCAGGATGGCCATGAAGCGCATAATGTCGGTCTGCAGGTCGGCCGCACCGCCGGCGTCCATGTCGGCAGTGCGCGCCAGGGGGTGGTAGAGCAAACGGTTCATCGCTGCTCACCGGTGGCCGGTCCGTGGCTGCGTTGGGTGGACAAGGGGACGGACCCCATTCCTGGAATGGGGTCGGTCCCCGTTTCGTTCTCGGTCCCCGTTTTGTCGAGGTGGTGTTCGATGCGGGCCAGCGAGTCGCGCATGGCCACGGTGTCGAAGCGCGCGGCGCGGTCGTAGTGCTGCTGCAGTTGCGAGCCGAGCGTCAGCGCTTTGTACACGCGCATGAGATAGCCGCCGACCCCGCCGAAGATGGTGGTGGACAGCGCCAGCAGGATGCCGCCGTTCACCATGCGCTCGAGAATCGCAAACGCCCCCTGTTGCAGCGTCGCGTCCGGGTCGCCCAGCGCGTAGATCAGCGCGCCGCGCATGCCGATGGCCGTCCAGATCACGCCGGTGCCGAAGAACAGCGTGGTCCAGATGTCGCAGAGCTGGTCGAGCTGCACGATCTGGTTCGTGCGGGCGCCGTCACCTTCGCTGGCATCGTTGAGCCCGGTACGCAGCCGCTGCAGCGTGACGAAGTATGCGAGCAGCAGCACCGCGAACACCGGGATCGACGAGCCGAGGTTGAGATACGCCCATTCCAGCCAGTGGCTGAACTCGGGCAGACGGTGGTCGGGGAAGGCCAGCAGCCCCAGGTGCGCGAGCGTGTAGATCAGCGCGGTCCCGCCGACCAGCGTGCCGAACACGCCGGCCATGAGACCTTGCAGAAACTGCCGTGCACTCGAGTAGACCATCAGCCGTTCACCGTTTGCCGTGGCCCTAGCGCGCGGCGCAGGCCGTGCAGGTGGCCTCGAGCACCAGCTCGACTTCCTGGTAGAGCTCGTTGGCGCGGTAGTAACCGTCGTTGTCGAGGCTCACCTTCAGCAAGCCGCGTTCTTTGGCGTTCAGCTCGCGTTCCATCTCCAGGTACACGCGGTCGCGGCGCGGGCAGCTGTGCGAACAATTGTTGTAGTCCCCTTCCAGCGCCACGAACTTCACGTTGAAGTAGGTGTTGTAGTAGCGCTCGGCCTGGCGACGGCTCAACAGGCCCTGGTCCTTGGACCAGACCAGGAATTCACTGAACGCGCGCTTGTTCTCCGGCTTCGGGTCGCCTTCGGCAATAGTCAGCAGCTCGTCGTAGTAACGGTCGAACTGGGCTTCGCAGCCGTTCAGCAACTCGGTCTGCACCTGGTCGATGGCCGCGCTCAGGTTCTTCGTCGTCGGGCTGTTGCACGGCGGCGGTGTCGTCGCGCAGGAGGCAAGCAGCGCGGCGGCGGCGAGCACGCTCGCGAGGCCGGCTACAGGTAAAGTGAATCGTGTGTTCATGACTGGGTCTCCGTCAGATCGTTGCGCATCAGTACTGCAGCGGGCTGGTGTAGGCTTGCTCCACCTGGGCAGGCGGCGGGCCGGCAATCTGGATGTCGCTGCCGGTTTCACCGAACAGGATCGACTTCACGCCGCCGACGACCTCCATCATCTCGGGCGTGACGATGCCGAAGCTCTGGTTCACCTGTTCCATCACCGTGGCGCGCGCGATTTCTTCGCGGGTGCGGGCAATGAGCAGGCTGGTTTCTTCCATGTCGAGATAGACATCGGCGGCGAGCACGGCCAGGGACTGGTCGCTGCGGCTGCCGGAGGTCGAGACCAGCTGGTAGTACTGCTTGAAGCGTTCGGAAAGGCGCATGCCGGAACGGCCGCGCAGCTTGGGTGCGGGCGCGGTCTTGCCTTCGGGCGCGCCGGCCAGCAGGGTTTCCTGCAGCATCCACGGCGTCATCTTGTTGCCGAGTTCACTGCGCAGGCGCTTTTCCAGGCTCAGCCGCGTGTTGTTCACGGTGTGTTCCATGTCCGGCAGGCGCTCTTCCATGATGGCGAGCATCTCCAGGTACGTGGCCCCGAGCTGTTTCGCCATGCGCTGGCAGCCGGGGTCGTCCTCGGCGCCTTCGCACTTGCTGTCGATGTACAGCTGCTGTTGCTGGTCGAGCCGGCCGATGACTTCCTGCAGGCCGGTTTCCATTTCGCGCGCCACCGTGCTGGTCTGGCGCAGGTCCTCCACTACGGTGGTGGGGAAGAGGCGAATGGTGGGGCCGTCGGGTTTGTTGCTGACGGTAGCCGCGAGGGCCGCGTCAGCCGAGGCCAGTGCCAGGCACGCCAGCAGCGCGGCGGCAGGGATGCGTTCAGGGTTCCAGTTCATCTCGCGTTCTCCGTTGAGCGGGACGGTGTTCGGTACCGTCGTGTTGTGCAGCCATCCTATTCAGGGGAAGCTGAACGGAAGCTGAACCGGGGTGTTTTGTGCAGTTTTGCGGCGTGCGACGTCGGTATCGCGGTGTTAAGTTAGGCGCATGGCCAGAACCGCACAGGATGTCTACCGCGACGCGCTTGCCCTGAGCGAGGAAGAGCGCGAGGAACTGATTCAGCTGCTGACGATGCAGGCCGACGACGGCTGGGGGAGCCCGGAGATCAAGCAGGCGTGGATGGAAGAGATCGCGCGGCGGGAGAAGCGCTATCTCGACGGCACGGCGAAATCTATTCCATTGGACGAAGTCCTCCGCAGGGCACACGAAATCGTCGATGAATGAAGTATCGTCTTGACGACGAGGCGTCCGACGAGTTCATCAACGCGGTGCAGCACTATGCGCGGATGGATCGTCGGCTTGGTCGCCGCTTCATTGAGGACCTTCGGCGCTCCCTGTCGTTGTTGAGGGATAATCCTTACCTCGGGCCACGGGTAATTGGCGACAATCGTCGCCTGCTGCTCAAGCGGTTTCCCTACCTGGTTATCTATCGCGTCGATACCGCGAGTCGGCTTATCCACATCCTGGCGATCGTCGATCAGCGGCGCAGGCCTGACGCTTGGCGAACACGCGTTGAAGAGCCGCCAGCGGCCTACGAGGCGCTGGGCTGGGCCGCCTGACGGTTTGGGCAAAGTACGTCAAAGACGTATAGTTGAGCCAGACAACCATTAATCCTTCGGCGATGAATCGACCAAAAAGCTCCTATGAGGACATCCGGCAAGGGCTGGAGGAATTCATACACAATCCTGATGCGCTCACACGCTACGAATATCCGGAACCGGATGTACGTGCGATTCGCGAGGGCATGGACCTTTCGCAAGCCCAATTTGCCGCGCTGATGGCGGTTAGTGTCCGTACCTTGCAGAACTGGGAGCAGGGTCACCGTTCGCCGACCGGGGCGGCGAGGACCCTGCTGCGGGTGATGCAGGTGCGACCGGGGGCCGTGCTCGAGTCCGTGCATCCGCGGGCGGTCAAGTCGTCCAAACGCCGGGCTGGTGGAGGGCGGCAGCAGTCTGCGTGACCTGCAACAGCAGACAAGGCGCCGGCCCCGGTCGCAAGAAGTAACCGACCCGGCAACTTTTCCATTGCCCCCACCATCGGGCAAATGTCCCAAACGCCGTGAAACCTGCCTTTGCCCGATGCGCGGCCTGGGGCCGGAACCCACACTTCAGACTATCGAAGCTTGAACCCGCAGAGGTAAAGCACATGTCTGATACGAACTACAGTTACCCGCTCTACGCGAAGATCCTGCACGTGGGCCTGGCGGGCTTCGGCATTACCGCGTTCCTGACCGGTGAATTTGCCGAAGACGGCAGCGGTTCCCTCGGTTACCTGGTGCACGCCTACCTGGGGCTGTCGCTGGCGACCTTCGTGCTGCTGCGCGTGGTCCGCGGCCTGGCGGGACCGGGCCCGCTGCGCTTTTCGGGCTGGTCGCCGTTCTCCCGCCACCAGTGGCAGCTGGCCGCGGACGATATCCGCAGCCTGTGGCGCCTCAACGTGCCCGAGCGCGGTATGCACGAGGGGCTCGCCGGGCTCACCCAGGCCCTGGGGCTGATTATTTTCGCCTTCATGGGGCTCACCGGCACCGCCATGTTCTTCCTCGCCAATGGCGTGGAAAGCGCCTTGTTCGAGGCGGTGGAGGAGGTCCACGAACTGGGCGAAGCCCTGATCCCCCTCTACCTCACGCTGCACGTGGGTTCGGTGCTAGTACACTCCATGGCCGGTCACCCCATCTGGCAACGCATGTGGAAATTCCGGAGGAACGGGCCCGCGAGTCCGACCACCACGGTTTCGGCCTGACGCTGAGCAAATATGGCCCGGCGCTGGTGCTGGCGGCAGCGAGCCTGTTTTTCGCCTACGACATCGTCGCTGACCTGCTGGACGACAGTGAATCCACCTTCCACATCGTGGTGGAAGGGCTGGTGTTCGTTGCGATCTCCGGGGTGCTGCTGGCGGAGTTGCGGCGCGTCGGGCGGCTGCAGTCCGCCGTGCGTGCCGAACGTGCGAAGACCGCCCGGCTGACGGGCGAACTGCTGGCGGTGATGCGCAGCCAGTTCGAGGCGTGGGAACTGTCGCCATCGGAAAGCGAGGTGGCACTGCTGCTGATCAAGGGCCTGTCCATGCGCGAGATCTCCGCCGCGCGGGACGTCAAGGAAAAGACAGTGCGGCAGCAGGCCACCAGCATCTACGCCAAGACCGGCTGCGCCGGGCGCCACGAACTGGCGGCCTATTTCATCGAAGACCTGTTGAGCCAGGACCAGGCGTCGGACACGTTCCGGGCGCAGTCGCCGTAGCCCACGCAATCCCATCGGCGGGACGCCGGCGTGGCGGCAGCCGGCGCAGTTCTGCACCACAGGGATCAAGCCTTGGGCGCAAAAAAGCGGCGCCGACTCTGCGTCGAATAGCCACAGACCCGGCGCCTTTTCAGGTTATCGACTTACCGGTAGCGCTTGTCCCGCACCGTGATGCCGACGTCATCGAGCCAGAGGCTGAATGCATTGCGCTGGTAGCCGTGGTTCGTGTAACAGACCCGGTCACCGTGCCAGTGGCGGCGCGCAGCCCGGGAGTTCTGGCGCCGGTGGGCGCGCCAGTGCTTGCGGGCCCGCTTGTGCTGGCGCCAGTGCCGGCGGGCATGCTTGTTTCCACGCCATTGCTTGCCGCGGCGCCAGTGGCGATCGCGATAGCGCCGGCCGTCGCGGTAATGACCGTGGCGGTCATTGCGGTGCATGTCGCGTCGCTCAGCCCGGCGGTTCGAACGGAATTTGCTACCGTCGTGCTGCCGCGTCGCATGGCTGTGTCGATCGCCGTCACGATGGCCGCGACCGCGGTGGTCATCGGCGCTGGCGGCAGCCGAAAGGCTTAGAGCGAGGGCCGCTGCCAGTACCAGTGTGAGTTTTCTGTGTTTCATCACATTGCTCCTTCACTTTCGCGAGCCGAAGTCCGGCCCTGGCACACAAGCTAGATCGGAGTTGCTGAATCCCCCCTGAACTGGAGGGCGCTGGATAGAACCACGTCCCAGAAAAGGTGCTGGGTTTATCTCCTTTGCACAAAATGAACCCGGCACCTTTTCTGCGCGGCTGGCAGAGGTACACTGGTATGAAGCCACAGGCATCGGCCGCCGGGAATACAAGGTCAAGTATTTTTTGGACTAGGCGATGAAACACCCGAAATTCGTTATCTGCATTGATAACGCCGAGTATCCGGCGTCGCTGGAGAGGCGAAAGATCTACCGGGTTGTGGCCGATCCGGAGGCGCTGTCGCTGGGCCAATTTCGCGTGATCGACGAGTCTGGAGAAGACTACCTCTATCCCGCGTCATGCTTCGTCGACGTCGATCTGCCGGACGAGACCGAGGCTGCGGTTTTCAAAGCGGCGTAGAGCAGCCGCCTCAGCTATTGGCGAATTATCTGTTCGCCTAAGTCGTCGCCCCGCATCGGAAAAAGGGGTCAGACTCGCCTTGTTAGGACGGTGCGCGGAGCGCACCCTACGTTTGCGTCGCGGCACCCGTAGGGTGCACTACGTGCACGTTCTTTCCGCCCGTCCAACGACTGTGGCGGCTTATGTCCAAACTGCAGAACGCAGGTCACAGTTTGCGCCGCAGAGTCTCGCTGCCCTTGTTGTTCAGCTTTCGTTCATCAACGTCTCTCTATGCTGCACGCGTGAAAAGTCGTCGGATTACGCGCAGCACGCACGGCGCCGGCGACACAAACGCTCGATAAGGAGAGGAGAGAGCGATGAACATTCGAAAAGCCAAAGCAACAACCATTGCAACGATGCTGGTCGCAGGCCTGCCGGGCGTTGCCCTGAGCGGCGGCCATGATGGTGGCGACTTCATGATCGAAGCGCCGGTCACCCGCGTGGAACCGCTGGTGACCATCGTGGACGTGTCCACGCCCAAGGAAGTCTGCTGGAACGAACAGGTCCGGCATCACACGCGTGGCCACCGGTCGAATACGCCGGTGATCGTCGGCGGTGCCATCGGCGGCCTGGTCGGTGCGGCCCTTGGTGACGGTCGACGTTCCCGCCGCGGCCTGGCGGCTGTGGGTGCCCTGCTGGGTGCCGGTGCCGGCTACAAGCATTCGGTGCGCCACGCGCGGCCCGGACACACTTATGTCACCACCGAGCGCGTGTGCGAGATCGAGCAGGTCACGCACCAGGAAGAGCGCATCGACGGCTACCGCGTGACCTATGAGTACCGCGGCCGGACCTTCGTCACACATACGGCGACGGACCCGGGCGCGACGATCCCGGTCACGGTGAGCGTGCAGCCGGTCACCTATAATAATGACGGTTACCAGCCGGCCCGTTACCCGAGCCGCAAGCCCTATCGGAATCGTAATTACGAGACCTGAAGTTGAAGGAAAGACGAGTAATCGCTGCCCTGCTTGCCCTTGCCGCCGCCATGTCTGTTGTTGCAGCCCCGGCGTTCGGTGGAGATCACAAGCACCCCTCGCTGCGCATGCAGCTGGCCCAGTCGGAGATTTCCTCCGACCAGGCCGCAGCCATCGCCCGCCGGGCAACTGGTGGCCGGGTGCTGAAGGTGAAGCGCAAGGGCGGCGTGTACCACGTCAGGGTTTTGCTCGACGGTGACCGCGTGCGCAAGGTGCATGTAGATGCCCGCACCGGTCGCGTGCAGAACTGAGCCGGGAACGGAGGCCAAAGATATGCGAGTGCTGGTAATTGAAGACGAAGGTGCGCTGCGCGAGCAGCTGGTGCAGTCACTGCGCCAGGCCGGTTACGCAGTGGATGCGACCGACCGCGGTGAAGAAGGCGCGTACATGGGCCGCGAATACCCGGTGGACGTCGCGGTGCTGGACCTGGGCCTGCCGGACATCGACGGGCTGGAGGTGCTGAACCGCTGGCGCGATGCCGGCTTCGACTTCCCCGTGCTGGTGCTGACCGCGCGCGGCCGCTGGGACGAAAAAGTCGAAGGGCTGGAAAACGGTGCCGATGACTACCTGGCCAAGCCCTTCCATATGGAAGAGGTGCTGGCGCGGCTGCGCGCACTGGTGCGCCGGTCCAGCGGCTGGGCGACCCGCGTGCTGATGGCCGGGCCCATTACGCTCGACACCGGCACGCACCAGGTGCGCGTGGGCGAACGCGAACTCGAGCTCACGGCTTACGAATACCGCCTGCTGGAATACCTGATGCTGCATGCGGGCGAGGTGATCTCCAAGACCACGCTGGCGGAACACCTGTACGACGAAGAAACCGACCGCGACAGCAACGTGGTGGAAGTGCTGGTGGGTCGCCTGCGGCGCAAGCTGGACCCCGACAGCGACTTTGCCCCCATTGAAACGCTCCGCGGGCGCGGCTACCGGCTGCGCGCGGCCACCACCGACGCGTGACGACCCGGCGCACTGTGGGGGGGTGAGTGCGCAATGACCGACGTTGAAGGCAAACGGCCCGGCTGGTCGCTGCGGCTGCGGGTGCTGCTGGCCGGTGCGGTGGTCGTGGCGTTATTCGCCGGACTGACGGGGCTCGCTGCCGAGCGCGCGTTTCGCGCCAGCGTGGAAGAAATGGGCCGCGCCCGCCTGCAGTCACGCATCTACATGCTGATGGGTGCGGTGAACGTGGATGAAGCGGGCGCGCCGACCGTGCCGGTGGCGCTGCCGGAACCGCGGCTGTCCATCCCCGGGTCGGGCTCGTATGCGGCCATCGCGGCGGTGGGCGGCGAGTTGCTGTGGCAATCCGACTCCAGCCTGGGTGTGCAGGTGCAATACGGCGTGGAGCACAGCTCTGACGATGCCGGTTTGAGCCCGGTCATGCCCGACGACAGAGATCCGCTGCAGACCATCGCCTACCCCGTGTTCTGGGAACTGGACAACGGCGAGGAACAGATCTTCATTTTCCAGGCGGCGGAAAGCCGCGCGGCCATGGAAGCGGAAGTGGCCGCGTTTCGCGAAATCCTGTGGCGCTGGCTCGGCGGTGGTGCGATTGCCCTGCTCGTGATGCAGGCCGGCGTGCTGATCTGGAGCCTGTCACCGGTGCAGCGGGTGGCCCGGGAGGTCGGCGAAATCGAAACCGGTAATCGCGGCGCGCTCGGTTCCGACTACCCCCGCGAGTTGCGGCGCCTGACCGATGGTCTCAATGCACTGATCGGCGGCCGGGAAGCGCGCCTGCGCCGCTACCGCAACACGCTGAGCGACCTCGCGCACAGTTTGAAAACACCGCTGGCCGTGTTGCGCGCCACGCAGGGTGACGAGAAGGGCGCTGCGTCGACAGAAGTGAACGAACAGCTCGACCGCATGCAGCAGACCATCGACTACCACGTGCAGCGCGCGGCGATGTCCGGCCATTCGCCGTTGGCGGCACCGGTGCCGGTGCGGCCGGCGGCGGAGCGCCTGATCAACTCGCTGCAGAAGATTTACCACGACAAGGGACTCACCATCGACTGCGATATCCCCGAGTCCATTGTGTTTGCCGGCGATCTGGGGGATCTCGCAGAACTGCTCGGCAACCTCGGCGACAACGCCTGCAAGTGGGCCCGCGCGCGCGTGCGTTTCCAGGCGGCCAACGAACCGGGCCCGGGCGAGCGGCGGCGCCTGCACCTCAGCGTGGAAGACGACGGCCCGGGCATCCCAGACGACCTGCGCGAAGCGGTGCTCCAGCGCGGCATGCGCGCGGACTCCCGGGTACCCGGCACGGGCATTGGCCTGGCGGTGGTGCGCGAAACGGTGGAAGAAATCTACGGCGGCAGCGTGCAGATCGACGTCGGTGATCTCGGTGGCACCCGCGTGCGGCTGATTTGCTAGGTGCCCGTCATAGCGTTGTCGCTTACCGTGCGGCCGGCGATTTGCAATAAGCTATAACGCTATGGCCGGTGCCAGTCACATTTTTCATCTTGCCGTTCCGTGCCGTGATCTGAGCGAGGCACAGCAATTCTATGTCGACGGACTCGGTGCCCGGTTGGCGCGCCAGTACGATGACCGGATCACACTGGAGTTCTTTGGTGATCAACTGGTCTGCCACCTGGCGCCAGGAAAGATCGACCCGGCACCCGAGATTTATCCCCGGCACTTCGGGGTTACCTTTCGGGAGCGACGGGACTTCGAGCAGGTCCTGGCACGGGTCAGAGAACAAGAGCTAACCTTTTTTAAAGAGCCGTTCACGCGTTTCGAAGGTCTGCAGGAAGAGCATACGACCTTCTTTCTCAAAGACCCGTCCAACAACATTATCGAGTTCAAGCACTATCACGATGCGCGCATGATCTATTGACGGATCAGTAGCCGGCGAGAAAAGTGCACGACGCGAAAGAGATGCGGCAAGGGGTCCGACCAGCGCCCGTTGAAGACCGTGTCGCGCCTGGCGAGGGCCAGGGGATCAAAGAACCGCAGCAATGCGCTCAGCTTGTTCGCCTCGTATCTCCAGATGCTTTGCAGCTCGTCGGGGATGGCGTTGCGCAGCGTGACGCCAGGCCGATAGTCGAAGCTCGGCTCGACATCGCCATCCCTCACCATGGCCACGGTCTGCGCCGCAGCCAACGCCGCAACCCGTGCGGATCATGGTCCATGGACGCAATGAAGAGTTCATTGGCCGGCCCGAGCGAATGGCTCATTGCGAGGACGCTTCGGAAGTAGGTTCCGTCGTCAGGTATCAGTATTCGCACGTGTCAGTTCAAGCCGAACGGTCCTGCTGGTGGTTATGCCTCTGCGCCCGGGGAGCACTGGGTGGTAATGAAACGGCGTTTTTCTGTTGGGGACACGTTGAAGCTCTCAACGCGCTCGAACTGGAGTTCCGTGTCGCCGGGGAAGAGACGCTGGCATTCTTCCCGGATACGTGCGCCGGTTGGCCCGCTGTCGGTACCCGCCAGCAGCTGGTACCGAACTTCAATCTGCAGCGGCGAGACCTGGCGCACCTCGTACCGCCGCATGCCTTTGATCGCATCCAGCTTGTTCATCACCATGTAGGGGCTCAATCGAGTGCCGTCCGGAAACTGCAGGTAGTCGATCGCCCGGCCCTGCACGCGCTCAATTGCCCCAAATCCGATCCGGCACGCAGGCCTGTCTGCCGGCACGCGCACCACATCGCCCACCCGGTAGCGAATGAACGGCATGAAATAGGAATGCAGTGCAGTGATGACGACCTCGCCGTCCTCGCCCGGTCTCGCGGGGCGGTCTCCACACATCACCTCAACGATGACGGCGTCGTCGCAGGTGTGGTAGGCGCCACAGCCAAGGCATTGCCACGCAATCAGGTTGCATTCGGTGGCGCCATAGAGATCGATCACCGGGCTGCCGCAGGTTCGCTCGAGCCTTGCGCGCGTGCCGGGTGACAAGTGCTCAGCGCCGGTGAAGACCCTGCGAAGGGGCAAAGCCGCAAGCCGCTCCGAATAGTCGTCGAGCAATAGTTCAAGCGTGGTCGGTGGCCCCTTCAGGACAGTCGGGTGGCAACGCTCGATCTCTTCGATCATTTTCAACGGCTCGACTTCAAGCGGTATACCGGAGAGTCGAAACAAGCCCAGGCGATGCGGCAGGAATTGCTTCGGCGTGGCACCCAGGATCAGCCGGCGATCCCATGGCCGCAGGCCACTCAGTATCAGCGCCCGCAAGCGACGGCCAAACAGGAAGCGCTCTTCGGCGTGGCGTCGACAAATGCGCATGGCCTCGCCCGTCGATCCGGAGGTCTCGTGGACCACGAAGTCCTCTTTGCCGGCATCGGCGGCCAGTCGATCAGCAATGGCGGTGCCCTGCAGGTCGCTCTTGGTGGTGATCGGCAGCCTGGCAAGATCGTCGAGTGTGCGAATGTCCGCCGGTGTCACTTCCGCGTCGCCGAAAGCCTTGCGGTAGTAGGCAACCTCGCGGTAGGCGTGGGCGACAAGGCGCCGCAAAGACTGTGCCTGGAACCGGCGAATCTGCGCTGGCGACGAAAAGGCTCGTGGCCAACACGACAGGTATCTTTCGAAGACGCTCGGATAGTGCTTCACCGGCCCAGCCGTCAATTCACACGAATCGGGGGACAGTGTACCTATTTGCGATTATCCACCGCCGATGCCTCCGCCAGCCTGCTGCGACGTGAGGGACGTATGGTGCCGGTCATAGCTTTATAGCTTTTGGTGCGACTGACGATCCGGAATAGGCTATAAAGCTATGACCGGCACCAGAAGCAGAAGAGGCTGAGCCGTGACTGATTACCCGACGATAGCGCTGCCGGCGATGCCGGATTACTCGCCCGAGGAAATGCGCGAACGCCTGGCGAGTTTCTATAACGAGGCGAAGCGGAGACGCACGGTGCGGGACTATGTCGATACGCCGGTGCCGCGCGATGCGATCGAGACGGCGATTCTCGCGGCGGGCACAGCGCCGAGCGGCGCCAACCTGCAGCCCTGGCATTTCGTCGTGGTGAGCGACGCCGACACCAAGCATCAGATTCGCGTGGCCGCGGAAGCGGAGGAGCGGGAGTTCTACGAGCATCGCGCCAGCGCGGAGTGGCTGGAGGCGCTGGCACCTCTGGGTACGGACTCGAACAAGCCCTTCCTTGATGTCGCGCCCTACCTGATCGCGATCTTCCTGAAGAAATACGATCTGCTGCCCGACGGGCGCAAGGTGAAGCACTACTACCCGGTGGAGTCCACCGGCATTGCGACCGGCTTGCTAATCACGGCACTGAATCACGCCGGGCTGGCCACGCTGACACACACGCCCAGCCCGATGAAATTCCTCAACGAAATTCTCGACCGGCCAGCGCACGAGCGCCCGTTCCTGCTGCTGGTGGTAGGTCATGCCGCGCCGGATGCCCGGGTCCCCGACATCTACCGCAAGCCGCTCGAGGAGATCGCAACCTTCGTCGGCAACTGACGTTGGATGCAACACAAGAATCTCGGTAGTCACCCCGCTTTGGGCTCCCCGTAAGATAGGTCAGCCGGTGCTAGACTTCGCCTATGGCCAAGAAAGCAGAAGACATCTACCGGGAAGCGCTGACCCTCAGCCAGGATGAGAGGGCAGAATTGATTCGCCTGCTAATCAGGCAAACCGATAGTGACTTTGTTAGTCCTGACATTGAACAGGCGTGGATTGAGGAGGCGGAACGCCGTCACCGTGCAGTTCTGGATGGTACCGAGCAGCTGGTGCCAAGCGAACAGGTCATGCGTGAGCTTCGCGAAATCGTCTCGAAGTGAAAACTGCGTTCACGCCGCGGGCGCGCCGGGAAGTTTCTGATATCGCCGCGTTCTATGCGCAGGAAGACCGGCGGCTCGGAGTTGCATTCATCGAAGCGTTCGAAAGGGTGTTGACTCTCTTGGTCGATAACCCGCAACTTGGGCGTGTTGTAAGTTCTGATTTTCGGCGGGTCGTGGTCTCCGGGTTTCCCTATAACGTCTATTACATAGTGGACGGGCAGCGCGAGATCATCGAGGTCAGCGCGGTGTGACATCAGCGGCGTCGCCCAGACTATTGGCGGCGTCGCGTCGAGGACTCGGGGGCTGGCTATGAGGTCTTGCCTTCGGCCGCGTGATTTGGCATTGGTGCCTGGTCCCGGCACCATTTTCTTCTACTCATGACCGCGAGACCCTTCCGCGCCCTGCGCCGCATCGAGATAGTCACGCACTGCGTGCCGGTGCTCGATGACTGCATCGCGGCTTACCGCAAGCTGCTCGGCTTCCAGCTGGTGGATGAAGGCAAGATCCCGGAGGTGCTGTGCCAGGTCTGGGACACCCCGGCGATGCGGGGCCTGCGCTACGCATTGCTGCAACCCGCCAGCGGTCAAGAGGTGTACCTGCGGTTCATCGAAACCGGCAACCCCGGCGGTTACTGGCCACCGGTGACCCAGGGCTGGATCGCCACCGAGATGCTGTGCACCGAGCCGGATGCGTTGGCGGCGCAACTGGAGGGCACCGCGTTCACCCGCATCGGCGGGCCGGCGGATCTGTATCCCGGGCCGAAGTCGGCGCGGGCAATGCAGACGGCGGGGCCGGCGGGTGAGCTGATGTACTTCACCCGCATCCTGCCGGGCGGCAGCCGCTTTGGTCTCAAGGGTGCGAAGTCATACGTCGACCGGCCGTTCATCATGGTCGTCGGCTGTGACTCCATGGAACGACTGACCGAGTTCTATGGCGGCAAGCTCAACCAGCGCATCGTCGAGTCAGCGCCGTTCAGGATCGACCAGATGTCGCGCGTGCTGGGTGCCGAATTGGGCACCACCTATCCGGTGTCGCTCGCGGTCGTACCGGGACGGCAGTTTTTGCTGGAGCTGGAGGAGTTCCCGGCGCACCTGCACCGGCGAAACAGACCTGACGGCCAGTTGCCCGAGGGGCTGGCGATGGTGAGTTTTGGATCGGCCGATCTCGAACTGCTGGACCTGGAATGCAGGGCAGCGCCCAGGACGATGGAAGGGGTGCCCTACAACGGCCGGAAGGTGGCGGTGGCCGAAGGGCCGGCCGGGGAGTGGCTGGAGCTGGTCGCAATTTAGACAGTCGCAACAAGTGTCGGCCCGGCCCCGCCTCAGTCGGCGCGCGCCGTGAAGGGCGGTGCCTCGATCGGGGCTTTGTGCTCGCCCGCGGGCGGTTCGGCCACCGGCGCCGGCGCCGGGCGCCGGCGCTTCAGGCGCAGCAGGTCGAGCAGCAGGTCGCGGCGGGCCAGCTGGACGGCACGGGCGGGATCCACCCCCTTTGGGCACACGCGGGTGCACTCGCCGGCATAGTGGCAGTGGTGCGCGCCGCGGGGGCCGGCGAGCGCCGGTTTGCGCAAGGCAAAGCCCTGGTCGCGGGAATCGGCGTTGTAGCGGTGCGCAGCGGTCAGCGGCATCGGGCCCAGGAAACCGGCGCCGAGTGCCATGGTCGGGCACGCCGCCATGCAGGCACCGCACTTGATGCAGTAGGAGAACTGCAGGAACTTCAGCAGTTCTTCCGGCGATTGCAGGAACTCGGCGGCGCCCGGCTCGATGCCGGCCTTGTCGTCCCGCACGAGAAACGGCTTGAGTTCCGCGTGCGCCGCGAACATGGTGCGGAGATCGGCAACCAGGTCGCGCACGACGGGGAAGTTAGCCAGGGGTGCAAGGCGCAAGGTCTTACGCGCCACGTCGTGCACCTGCGTGTTGCACGCCAGGCCGGGCTTGCCGTTGATCATCATGCCGCACGATCCACACAGGCCCATGCGGCACGAAAAACGCCACGCCAGTGTGGCATCCAGCTGCTGGCGGATCTGCAGCAGGCCATCGAGTACCGTCATGCCGGCCTGCACTGCGACCGGAAAATCGGCCCACACAGGCTTCGCATCGCGGCCGGGTTCATAACGCTGCACCCGGAACGTGACTGTTTCCCGGTCCTTCATATCGCCTCGTTACTCGCCGGTCAGGCCGAAGTGGAACACGAGCACCGTGGCAGTGCCCACCGCGAACAGCGCGATGCCGACGAGCCAGCAGCCGGTCGCAATACGCGCCGACGCGCGGGGGCTGCACCAGCGCTCGGTCAGGATCGTATGCACGCCGTACAGGCCATGGAACAGGGCCATGCCCAGCAGCAACACGTAGCTGGCGGTGAACCAGCCGCTTTCACCACGCTCGACCACGCGGTTCCAGGTCATTGGCCTGGACCACGCGGAGGTGATCTGCCGCAGGAGTCCGTCCAGGTGAAACATCCCCAGGTGCAGACCGAGCAACACCAGGACGATCAGGGCGGCGACGAGGTTCGCAGCCCAGTAGCGTGTCCCACGCAGGTTCCCGGTGTTCAATGGGGAAACCGCACTAGTTCGAAACCGCCGGCCGCGATCAGTACGGCGGTCAACACCATCATCGCGATCATCAACGGTCGCTGCTTGTGTGTGGACCCGCGGTAGGGATAGACCGGACGCTCGGGCCGGCCCAGGCCAAAGCCGAACTCGATGATCACGAGACGAATGCCGTTGAAGGCGTGAAACGCGAAGGCTGCAAAGACAAGGTACTCGAAGTAGTGATAACCGAACAGGTGGGTCATCTTGCACAGCCTGTCCCAGGCTTCGGGCCCAAACAGGCGGGCGCCGGTGAGGAAGACGTGGATGCTCAGGTACAGCAGCAAAACCACGCCGCTGACACGCTGACACAAGAATACGTAGGCTTCGATGCCGCGCCGGCCGCCGCCGAGCCAGCCGAGAAGGCCGAGGCGGTTGGGCGGGGACGGGATGGATTCCATGGGCATTGCTCCCGAGCCAGCTCAGTAGCTGCGCTCCGCGGGGTGCCAGTGAGTGATGCGCACCGGTTTGTAGCCAATCTGCAGCTCGTCGCCGACTTTTCTGACTAGCGTGTGCCGCAGCCAGCTGGCGTCGTCGCGGGCAGGGAAATCGCGACGTGCATGCGCGCCCCGTGATTCTTCCCGCGCAAGGGCCGAGCGCAATGCGACGCCTGCCAGGTCGAACAGGTTTTCCAGCTCGAGTACGGTGATCAGATTGATGTTGTAGATGCGGCTGCGGTCATCGACCCGCACGGTGTCGAAACGAGCCCGCAGCGTTTCGAGTTGCGCCAGGCCCACCCGCAGTGCCGCGCCGGTTCGGTAAACCCCCATGCAGGCATCCATCAGGTGACGTAACTCGTGTTCGAGTTCATAAGGGTTTTCATCGCCGTCACGATTCAGCAGATCGTCGAATACTCGCGCTTCCTCGGCGCGAACACAATCGTCCGGTAGCTCCGGCAGCGTGCTGCCGGCGCGCAGGTAGTCGGCGATCTGTTCACCGCAGATGCCACCCCACACCAGGCACTCGGCCGTCGAATTGGTGCCCAGGCGATTCGCGCCGTGCAGCGATACGCAGGCCGCCTCACCGGCCACCCAGATGCCGTCGACACCCGTGGCGCCGTCGATGTCGCACTCGATGCCGCCCATGGAATAGTGGGCCGCGGGCCGCACGGGAATCGGCGCGAGGATGGGATCCACGTCCACGAATTTCATGGCCACCTCGCGAATCAGCGGCAGCCGCGTCTGGATGCGTTCGGCGCCCAAGTGGGCCAGGTCCAGGTGCAGGTAGTCCAGGCCCTCTGGCCCCGCGAAGCCGCGCCCGGCTTCGATCTCGGTGATCATCGCGCGCGAGATCAGGTCGCGCGGGGCCAGTTCCAGCAGCTTCGGCGCGTAATCCGCCATGAAGCGCTCGCCGTCTTTATTGAGCAGGTAGGCGCCCTCGCCGCGGCAGCCCTCCGTGATCAGGATGGCCGACGGCACCAGTCCAGTGGGGTGGAACTGCACGAACTCCATGTCTTCCAGCGCCAGGCCCGCGCGCAGTGCCATGGCCAGGCCGTCGCCGCTGACCGTGCGCGAGTAGGTGGTGAAGTCGTAAAGCGTGCCGGCGCCGCCCGTGGCAATGAGCAGCGCCCGGCCGCGCAGCGCCACGAATTCGCCGCTGGCCATGTCGATGGCCGTCAGGCCGCGGAACTGCCCGTCCTCGACGATGATGCGGGTGACGAACAGCTCGTCGTAGCGGTGATGGTTGCGGTACTTCTGCAGCGTGTCGTAAAGCGTCTGCATTTCAAAAAAACCAGTCTTGTCCGCGGCCATGGTGGCGCGGGGGAAACTGTGGCCGCCGAACGGCCGCTGCAGGATGCGGCCGTCGTCGCGACGCGACCAGGGCATGCCCCAGTTCTCGAGCAGGCGAATTTCGCGTGGCGAGCGCTCGACGAAACGGTAGACGACGTCCTGGTCGGCGAGAAAATCCGAGCCCTTGATGGTGTCCCAGGCGTGCAGGTCCAGGTTGTCGCCTTCTTCGGCTCTGAGCACCGCGCCGGTGCCGCCTTCGGCGCAAACCGAGTGGGCGCGCATCAGCTGCACCTTGGAGACGAGACCGATGTCGACGCTGTCTCCCAGTTGGCTACCGACTTCCAGGGCCGCGCGCAGGCCGGCCAGTCCCGTGCCGAGAATCAGCACGTCGTGCGTGCGGTGCTGAGCCACGCGTTACTGCCTGTTGCGGTAGCCCGGGCCGCTTACTCGGGCGCCGGCTCGACCAGGTCGGAATTGACTTCGTAGTGCGAGCCGTCTGTTGCGACCAGCACCACCTGCCAGAGTTCTTCGTCGGGGATGGACGTGCGCTCGTGCCCGGGCAGCTCGCGTTCATCGTCCACCTGCAAGCCCCACACGCGCACATGGCGGATGCCCGCCACCGGGATACGCCTGGCGTCGAAGCGGTCTGCCAGACTCCATGCGCGGCCCTGTTCAGACCAGGTAACGAAACCCCGTTGTTCAATCTGCGCGAGCCGGTCTGGGAAACGCGGCCTGTCTGGCGTCGACATCAAGAGTCCCATTTGAGCCGAACACCTGGCGATGGTAGCAGAGTTAATGATTACGATTAACCGGGGTCAGACCGCATTTCCCGGTCCGGTGTTAGCGGCGCCGCCCACCGCGCCGCCCACCGCCCCGGCCGCCGAAGCCGCGGTCCATTCGTCGCTGGTGGTTGCCATAGCGCTGGTAGCCGCGCGAGCGATTGCGGGAATCGCGATCGAGCCGATCGTAGCTGGGTGCTGAGCGCTGACGGTCCCGATCCGTGCCACCGCGCAAATCGCCGCCGGCGGTCGAGCGCTGCAACTGGTTGTCGCGTGATTGGCTGCTGGCGCTGCGGGAGTCCGGATCGGGGTTTTGTACCTGGGTCCAGCTGTCGCCTTCTTTCTTGTAGACGTTGCCGTCCCGGCCGGCGTACACATCGCCGCCGCTGGTTTCGGCCACGAAGGCCCGTTCATCGCCCTGGCGCACCACGGTACCCTGCGCGCCGCCGCTGGTTTCAAAATCGCGCTGCACGCCCTCGGCCGTGCGCCGGGTCTCGGTCTCGATGGTCTTGCCGTCCTTGGTGATGGTGCCGGTACCGGTGATCTCGCCAGCTTCCACCTCGCGCGTGAATTCACCGGTGCCACCTTCCGAGCCCTGCACGGTGGCCTGGCCGCTGCCATCCTGCCACTCGCTCTGGAACTCCGCGGAACGCTGCTCGCCGGTGATGCTGCCTTCGCTGACCAGTGTGTCGCCCTGGCGCTCGCGGACCACCGTGCCCTGGGTGCCCAGCGAGCTTTCGAACTCCGTGACCATGCGGCCATCGCTCCACTGGCTTTGCTTGTAGCGCCACTCGTCGCCGCGCGTGGTCACCCGCTGGCTCCAGCCCTCGTCGTCGCGGAAGTCCACGTATCGATTACCCGCTGTCACGGTGTCGGTGTTCGGGTTGTAGGCGTAACTGCGCCCGGCAAACTCGTCGCTGTCCCACACAGCATCGCCCCGCGCGTAGACGCCGGTCTCCGGATTGAACACGGCCGTGGTGGCGGCCGCGCCGTAGGGGCCGTAGGCCACGACGGTCTCGCCGTAGCGCCCGGTGTCCGGGTTGTACCAGCTGCCATAACCGTAGGTGGGCGGGTAGGGGTAGTACGGGTAGTAGTAATAGTCGTCGTACCAGTAATAGGCACCGCTCGGGTACCAGCGGTAGGTGGTGGTCACGGGCTCGTGGTAGCCCGTGCCGTATACCACGCTGTTGTTCACCACGTAGGCCTGCTCATAGCCCGGCGTGTAGCTGTAGGTCACAGAGTCTTCATCGCTGCTGTCGATTTTCACGAAGGTCGTGTTGTAGGCCGGGGAGGTGGCCGGGATGTTCGCAAACTCTGCGGGCAGCGAATCCGCCAGCGCCCAGGGGCCATTCGGCGAGCGGCTCTTGAACCAGATGGCGTTGTGACACAGGTAATGGATGCCCTGGTATTCCAGCACCTGGTAACTGGTGTTGACGGCCATCCTGATGGCAGTGCCTTCGATGGGCTGGAATGCCGGTTCGCCGGAATAGGTGACAGTCGGCGCCAGGTTGGCCGCACTGCGCTGGACCGTGATCTGGCGGGGGATGGTCGCGACCGCGGCGGCTTCTTTCGCCTCCTTGGTGCCGGGCACACTGGCGCGCAGGTAGCCTTTCTCGTGCGCTGCCGGGATATTCGCAAACGGAGCCGGCAGACTGGTGGTCCATTCCCAAGGTCCATCCAGGCCCGGTGCCACGAACCAGCGGCCCGACAGCAGCACGTACACGCGCGCTTCCAGGCGCAGCAGTTCCTGCCTGGTGTTCGCCGCGTATTCCAGGCCCTCGTCACCGAGGGGCGTCCAGTTCGGTTGGCCCTGCAGCTGGATCAGCTCCGCTGGCTCTGTCGCGTAGAACACACGCGGCAGCGGCGTCACCGGTCGCGGGAGCGCGGCGAGGTCAGCCGGCAGCACGGGTTTAACCTGGGCCCAGTTGCCGTCGTCCGGCAGCTTCGCGAGCTCCGCTGGAAGACTGATCGCCCATTCCCAACTGCTGCCCAGTGCAGCGGCAGTGAGCCACTTGTCGTCATAGCGCAGGTAAGCCCGTTCGGTGTTCTTCTCGCGAAACAGGTCCCAGTTCGCGTTCAGGACGAACTCGAGGCTGGTGTCCTTGATCGGCACCCAGAGGGCTTCGGACTCCACGTGCAGCAGCAGCGCGGGCACGGTGGCGACGAGAATCTGCGGTGCCGCCGGGTTCAGGCCTTGTACAGAGGGTAAGTCTATGTCGTCCGGCATGTACTCCAGCGCGAGATCCAGCGGCACGGTGGTGGGCTGGGCCGTAAAGGCTTCCCGAATGAGCGCGTAGGCTTCGTCGCCCTCCGGCACGTTCGGGATGGACAGCTCGGAGATCTCGGCGTCGTACAACAGCACCTCACGCGTTTCCAGGTCCACTTCCGTCTTGCCCTGGAATCGCATTGAACCGTAAGGCGAGGTGGCCGAACCGGTGGGCGTGACCTGGAACGCTACCCAGCCGGATATCCGTTCGAAGTCGTCCCACGTATCGAGCTGCGGCGCGTACACGACAATTCTGCCCTTCGGGCCGGAGCGCTCGCGCGGATACCACGCGTCGGGTTCCATCGCGGCGGCGATCTGTGCGGGCGGGGCTGCAGGGTCGTCGTCGGCGTGGGTTGTGAGCGAGCCGAAGACCGGGAGCACCGTCAACAGGATGCCGAGAAAGGGTTTATTCGGGCGCATGGTTTGCTACGGCTATGGTTCTACAGACCATTATGGTCGATAGCGCCAGCGTGTTGTCACCTCTTCAAGGGTTTGTGTCACCAGCAGGAGCACGGTCCATCTCGCGTTGCAGGCCGCGCAGGGCCAGCGTGTAGCGACTGCGACCGGGTTCCATGGCCTGCGCCCGTTGGTAAGCGCGCTGCGCTTCCTGGTATTGCCCGCGCTGCTGTTGCGCTCTCCCCAGCCAGTAATAACTGTCTGACGCCTCCGGCGCCTGGGCGACACGCGCCGCAGCGGTGGCGAGAGCCTGGTCGAGATATTCCGAGGCGGTACTGCGCGCATCGATCTCTGCGTAGTTTTTCGCGAGCATCAACAGGTTCTCGACCGTCGCGTCCTTGCCCTCGACTTCGGCCGCGGTCACATCCAGCATCACGCGGTAGTAATGCGCGTAGTTCTCGGTGTCGCCAGCCGCCTGGAAGTTGTCGAGGGCCTTGTGCAGCAGCGTCAGGTTGGCAGGATCCCGTTCCGCGGCCTGGCGATACAGTTCGGCCGCCTGGTTCCAGCGCCCGCGTTTTTCCAGGCGCCGCCCAAATTTCTCGTACCCGTTAGCCAGTCGCCGATCGATGGCCTCGGCCCGGCCCGGCAGCGTGTAGAACCAGGTTGTCGTGCCGTAAGCGAGCGCCACGAGCACGGCAAAGGTGCCCAGATTGACGCGCGCACAGCGCGTCGCGTCGCCCGCGCCGAGCAGCGCCGGCCCACCGGTTGTTGCCGTGCTCTCATGACCAATGAGGTAGTGCACCAGCATCAGCACCAGTGCCGTGCCCACCAGGATCTCCGCGACCTCGGCTTCGTTGATACTGAGCCAGCCCACTTCGAAGACCGCCGCGTTGACGAAAAAGATCCACAGGTACAATGGCGGCGCGGCCACGCCCAGCCGGTCCAGCCACCGGGCCGGCGCCCAGGCAATGCGCAGGGCAAGGGGGTAGAGCAGCCCGAAGCCGATCAGCGCGGCGGCCAGCGTGTACTCCACGACGTCTTTCAGCAGCGTGCTTTCCGGGCCCGTCAGAAAGTTGTGCAGGTTGGTTTCACCCTGCACGTTGTGTTCAGCAAAAAACTCGGGGGATTCGATGCCGAAGAGCCGCTGGCCCCAGGAGATCTCCTCCATCACGGTGTAGAAACTCGCCAGCGCGAGCAACGCGAAGAACCAGCGATACCGCCAGCGGCGGCGGGCCAGCGCAATCGACAGAGCGAACACGGCCACGAACAGCCAGCTCTGCAGCCACTCGCCGTACAGGTCCTCGTAAGTCATGCGCACGTAGGCAGCCGGCCAGGCCGTGGCGAGCACGAGGAACACGGCGCCGATCAGGCCGTACAGGAACCAGGCGGAGTAGTGATGGGCTCGGGGCATGCGGGGTGGGTTCCGGGCGGTTGCGGGCCAGTCGTGATGCCGAAACCTTTTTACATAATGGCAAAATTCAGCACTTCACGTGGGGGTCAATTTGGTATCTTTCGACCCAAGAATCCAACATCAAGCGGCAAACACAAAATGCCGGTCGGCCATTGCGCTGACTGAAGCGAACAGCCGCTGCAGGGGTAAGATCAATGCGCAAGCTCAGTTTCTTGTACGTCAGTGTATTCGCGGCATTCGTCCTGGCTGCCTGTGGCGGCGGGGGCGGTGGCGGCGGCGCGGGTGGTGCGGCGCCGGCGGCCCTGCCGGGCATGACCACGCTCGCCGTGACCGTCAACGACTCCAGTACGCCCGAGACCGACGCGTTGCTCGCCGCGTTGCTGGACGAATGCGACCCGGCCACGGATCCCGATGGTTGCGAGGCGCCGCCGGTGGCGGAGTGTCCTGACGGCTCCACGCCCGAGAACGGTGAGTGCCCGCCAGAGGACCCGGTTAATCAGTTGCTGGTCGAAGTCACGACGGTCACCTTGCTCGGGCCCGATGGTCCGGAAGAAGTCTTCGACGGCAGCCGGGTGGTCGATCTGTTCAAGCTCAAGGACGGGGTAGAGCTCAAGTTCCTGTCCGCCGAGGCCAAGCCGGGCATCTACGACAAGATCCGCTTGAGGGTCGAAGGCGAGCCGATGCTGTTTTCCGAGGAATACCCGGACGGCCTCGAGGTGAAATTGCCGGGCAACAAGATCGACCTGAACCCCAGGGAGGAGTTTCGGCTCCTGCCGGGCGACACGGTGCTGATCGAGCTCGACTGGCATGCCCGGAGATCCCTGAAGCTCAACAATGATCCGCCGATCTTGCGGCCGGTGATCTTCGTATCGATCGAAATCGAGTCGCGACCGATCGATCGCATCGTGCGGGCCAGTGGCATCGTGGGTGATATCGAATCTGATGAGTTCGAGCTGTGTATGGCGGCCTTCATCCAGCCGATTCGCCTGCCAGGGGAGGGCGATGAGCCCCCCACCGCGAACGAGGGAGGCGGCAGCCACGGGGACGAGGAATGTATCGACATCATCGTCACGGACAAGACCGGCCTGTTCGACGAGAACGGCGAACCCAAGACGCTGGAAGACCTGTCTGAGGGCGACCCGCTGACGGTCATCGGCTTGCTGAGAGTCGAGTCCGACATGATGGACGAATGCGACGAGGCAGCCATTCCGGAGAACGAGTGCAACGAGGTCACACCGCGGACGGCGATGACCCACGACAACGGCCAAGGTCGGGGCCATTCCGACAGCAATAGCGACTCGGACAGCGATTCCGGCAACGGCAACGGCAACGGTAACGGTAACGGCAACGGCAACGGCAACGGTAACGGGAACGGCAACGGTAACGGTAACGGCAATGGCGGGGGCCATTCCGATAGCGACAGCGACTCGGACAGCGACAGCGACTCGGACAGCGATAGCGACTCGGATAGTGACGACCGACCGCGGCTAAGCCTGGAAATCGTCGCGGCGGTGGTCGAATGCGGCCCGCCGGGCACCTGGATCCGCGAACGCGGCACGCTCGAAACTGCGCCCGACGGCATGGGCGAGTTCGACTTCCGCCTCGCCGGGCCCGAGGGCCGGCTGCTCATCGGCAAGGTCTATCCCGAGACCCGCATCTTCGTGCGCAGCAAGGACGACGGGATCATGGAGATCGGCGCCGAGGAGCTCGAAGCGGGTGACCGCGCGATCGTCGAGGCCGTGTTCATCCCGGGTGATGACACGGGGCCGACGCCGAAGCAGACCCCGCAGGACTGCGATGAGGCCTCGATACCGGAAGAGTGCCAGGAAGTGCCGGAGATACTGGACGGCACCCTGCGAATTGCCATCATGCTGGCCACGATGGGCGACGACGGCGGCGAGCCGCCGCCCGTCCCGGCTGAGAGCGTCGACGGAATCCTGCTGAGCGTGGATCTGGAGACGGGTCAGTTGATGGTGGCAACCGTCACCGGCGATCGCTGCGTCAACACCGACGAGGACACGACGTTCCTGCAGGTCGTGAACACCGAGGAGGATCCGGACTTCTTCCCGGCCACCATCGAAGACCTGGAGGTGGGCAGTTTCGTGCTGGCGACGGGCGACACCGGGGGTTGTATCGAGGCAAATGTCGTCGTGGCCCGCGGCCCCGACGAGCTGCCGGATCCCGATCCGTCACCATAGGGCCAGTAACCGACGACTCAGTCCGTTGTACCAAGCCCGGCGCGCCGATGGCGCGTCGGGCTTTCTTTTGCGCGTGGCTTTTGCCTGCCGCTAACCCCACACCTCGTTGGCAATGTCGCCGATCAGTGCCAGCTTTCAGAGGAAAAGCCAGGAAAAGGTGCCTGGTTTATTTGTTGAAAGATGGGCCATGCACGTTTTCCGTTTTCCCCCGCTTTTTGCCGCGAAATTCAGGGCAGGCAGGCGAGATCGCGCTCGAAGCGCAGGTTGTCGATGATGGGGCGGGTGTCTTGCGGGGTCGAGGTTTGGAAGCGCACCCGGTAGATCTCGCCCAGTTGCCCGAGCATTAGCGTGCCGGTCTTTGTCGTGCAACACGTGCTCGATACGGCCGACTTGGCCGTGCCGAGCACGGCGCCGTCGGCGCCGATGGCGGTCATCAGCACGCTGGCCCCGGGCTCGGCGAACACGTCCGCGCCCACGCGGGTGACTGGCGTGTCAAAGTTCACGGTGATGTGAAACGGGGTCTCCGGCGGCGGGTTGAAGCGCCGCTCGTTGTCCCACACCACCGTGTTCCCTGTGGCGAGGCGCCGGTATTCCGGGCCGCGGGTCGTGTCGCCGGCGGCGCTGGCGAAATGCAGGCATTCGGTGGCGTAGTCGTCCGCCACCGCGGCGAACGCCGCCGGCAGTGAGCCATCGGGCAGGGTTTCGAAATCCAGGGTCACCGGCGCTGTCGGCGACACGAATACCGACACGACGTCGGTGCCGCCGGAATCGGCCTGGCGCCTGCCGTCGCGGGCCTGGAGTTCGAACTGTAACTCCGTCGTCGCAGTGACCGGCGGTGCGATCAGTGTGGGGTTCGACGTGGCGGCTTCGCTCAGCGTGACTGCCGGCCCGGCCCGCTGGGTCCAGTTGACGGCGGCGATGCGACCGTCGCCGTCCACGGTGCTTGCCTGCAGCTGCACGACGTCACCCGCTTTCACGGCCTGGTCCGGTCCGGCGTCGACTTCGGGCGGCGGCGGTTCTTCCGGTTCCGGCGGCTTCGGCCGATTGATGTCGCCGCTGGTGGCAATGACGGTGGAACCGACAAGCGCCACCAGGCCGGCCGCCACGATCAGTGCAGTGACTGATACTCGCGTTGTAGCGGCGAGGGCCCGCCGGGTCACCTTGCGGTTCTGCAACAGCGCGTAGGCCAGGCCGCAGCCCAGTAGTGTGAAGGCCAGGTCAAGGGGATCCATGCGGCCGTTTTGCAGGTAAGCGCCGAGGTGGTCGAGCACCGGCCAGCGGTCGAAAAATGCCGGCAGTCTGGCCGTTACGGTGGGGGCGATGCTGTCGGCCTGGGCGATTTCCAGCGCGCAGCTCACCACCAGCCAGAAACTGCAGGCCGCACCGGCCGCGAACCGCCACGGGCGCAGCACCAGGCCGGTGAGCAGGCAGAACGCCACCGCGTGCAGGAAAGAGGGCAGGCTCCATCCCCACGCGCTGGCCAGCCACGGCCAGTCGAGTTGGGCCTGCCAGGCGGTCGGTAACAGGTACGCGGTGCCTTGCGGACGGCCGGCGACGTAAACCATCGCGCCGGCGCCGAGGCACATCACGGCAAGTATCGCG
Source organism: Chromatiales bacterium (assembly GCA_020351875.1). GTDB lineage: Bacteria > Pseudomonadota > Gammaproteobacteria > Steroidobacterales > J054. Next base: position 2,109,989 of record CP070671.1, read on the forward strand.
AGTGATTTCGTGGAACGGCTGTTCATGACAAGCTCTTGTTTAGGGATAACTTGACTCGCCTGCCCGCCAGAAACAAGTCTGAATCCGGGGGCAGTTAACTTAATGGCGTCTTAATCACTCGAACGGGCCACCAATCCACCTGTTTCCTAACCCCACACCTCGTCGGCGATCTGCACGATCAGCGCTAGCTTTTGCCACTGTTCCTCTTCGGCCAACAGGTTGCCTTCTTCAGTGCTGGCAAAGCCGCACTGGGGGCTGAGGCAGAGTTGTTCCAGGTCTGCGTAGCGGGTGGCTTCGTCGATACGGCGCAGGACGTCATCGCGTGTCTCGATGGTGCCGGTCTTGGTGGTGATCAGGCCCAGCACCACCAGCTTGTCCTTCGGCAGGAAGCGCAGCGGCTCGAAGCCGCCGGCGCGGTCGGTGTCGTATTCCAGGAAATAGCCGTCTACGTTGGTCTCGTTGAACAGGATGTCGGCGATGGGTTCGTAGCCACCCTGGCTGAACCAGCTGGAACGGTAATTGCCGCGACAGGAATGCGTGGTGACGCGCAGGTCCGCCGGGCGATTGGCCAGCGCCTTGTTGATGGTGGCGGTGTAGGTGTGTGCCAGTGCATCCGGGTCTGTGCCCTTGGCCTTGAGCTGTTCGCGCTGCTCCGGGTCGCAGAGGTGCGCGAAGATCGTGTCGTCGAGTTGCAGGTAGCGGCAACCGGCGTCATAAAAAGCCTGCATGGCATCTTTGTAAGTCTGCGCGAGATCGGCAAAGAACTGGTCGAGATCCGGATAGACCGCCTGGCTGATCTCTTCGCGCCCGGTGCGAAAGTGCAGCACGCTGGGCGACGGGATGGTCATCTTGGCCGTGTGCTTCGTGGTCGTCTGCAAGAACCGGAAATGGTCGAGCATCGGGTGACCGTCGAAGGACACGCGGCCGGTGACCCGCACGTTGTCGGACCCTGTCTCGATGTCCTTGAACTGGATGCTTCGCTGCACCCGGTCGATGCCTTGCAGGCCCCAGTAGAAATCGAAGTGCCACTGCGAGCGGCGGAACTCGCCGTCGGTCACCGCCTGCAGGCCGATCTGTTCCTGCTTGCGGACGATCTTCTCGATTTCGCGGTCTTCGACCGCGCGCAGCGCGTCTGCGCTGAGTTCGCCGGCGGCGACCTGCAGCCGGGCCGCTTTCAGCGGCGCAGTGCGCAGCAGGCTGCCGACCATGTCGGCGCGAAAGGGTGGCAGGGTGCGAGCCAGGCCCCTCATCGGGCCAGCAACTTAGCGCGGACGTTCACTGGGTCTCGGCAGAATAGCCCCGGCACCTTGCCGAGAAACTACACAGCCTCGAGCTGGCCCGGGTCGGCGGTTTCCTGGTCCGGCACCCGGGTGACCTCGCACATCAGGCCTTTCAGGTTCGTGGCGCCGGATTCCGGGCCCACATGCAGGTCGTCGGTGAGCAAGTTGATGTTGCAGTCGCGGTAGCCATAGCCAGGCGCGTCGAGCTCCGGGTACCACCAGCCAAACTCCGCGGCGACCACGCGCGGGTCGATGCCGTCGAAGACCCGGGCCTTGTGCTTCACCTTGCCGCGCGGGTTTTCGATGTACACCCAGTCGCCGTCGGCAATGCCCCGGGCCGCGGCCGCATCCGGATGCAGCGTGAGCAGCGGGGCGGGGTGCTTTTTCCGCAGGAACTTGCTGTGCCGGTGCTCGGACCCGAAGTACTCCTTCACCCGGGTGCCGGTCGTCAGCACCAGTGGGTATTTCTGCACGAACTCCGGCTCGCGGGCCGGCGATTCGGGCGGTTCCATGTGCGCCGGCAGCGGGTCGTAACCCCAGTCGGCGTTCTGCTGGATGTATAACTCGAACTTGCCGCTGGGCGACTTGAAGCCTTCGGTCTCGTACTTGCGGAACGTCGGCTCGTTGCGCAGGTACCCCATGTCCTTGAACTGCTCCCAGGTGATGCCTTCCGGCTCGAGGATATAGTCCAGCGAATCTTCGTAGGAATCCCAGAACTGGTCTTCGAAGCCGAGTTTCTTGCCCAGTTCGTTCAGGATTTCGATGTCGCTCATCGCTTCGCCTTCCGGCTCCACGATCTTCGGCCGCGGGAAGATGTAGCCGTGGGACTTCCAGTAGTCGGCAATGTTGTCGAACTCGAGCCAGGTGGCCGCTGGCAGCACGATGTCGGCCAGCTCGGTAGACGGGGTCGGGAACACGTCGGCCATCACCAGGAACTCGACTTTTTTCAGGCAGCGCTCCACCCGTTCGGTGTTCTCGCGGGCCACCAGCGGATTGCTGCCCATGATCAGCAGCGCCCGCGCCTGGTAGGGGTCGCCGTACTCGATCGCGTCCCACACCGCGTGCGGGCTGGTGCGATTGATGGACGCGGCCAGGCGGTACTTTTCACCGCCCAGCATCCGGTCCACCGCGTCGTGAAAATTCTGCCCGCAGAACTCCATGCGCGGCAGGCCCGGGGGCGGGCCGAACATCACGTTGCCGCCCGGCGCGTCGAGGTTGCCGGTCAGCGCACTCATGTAAATCAGGCAGCGGTCGGAGTTCGCACAGTTCACGTTGTGCTCGATGCCGACACCCCACTGGATCGCGGCCGGCTTGATCTCGGCGAACAATCGGGCTGCGGCAATGATCTTGTCCTTCGGCACCCACGTAATCTGCTCGGCGACCTCGGGTGTGTATTCCTTCAGGCGCTCGGCGAACTGGTCGAAACCGTGGCTGTACTTTTCGACAAACTCCTTGTCATACAGGTCTTCTGCCACCATCACGTGCATCATCGCCATCGCCAGCGCCACGTCGGTGCCGGGCCGCAACTGCAGCCAGATGTCGGCCTTTTCCGCCAGCTTGGTGCGCTGCGGGTCCACCACGATGTACTTCGGGTGATGTTTCAGGTTCAGCGCCAGGTTCACGCCGATGTACTCATCAGCGTTGGACACGATGGTGTTGCTGCCCCAGGACATGATGCACTGCGGGTGGTTGTCGTAATCGACGATCGGGACCGACATGCCGAGTTGTTTCGACACCGCCAGCCGCGGCAGGTAGCAGATGTGGCCGTTGGCCAGCACGTTCGGCGAACCGAAGGCATTCGCCAGCCGATAAATAAAGCGGTGGTGGCTGCGGCCGGTGCCGTGCCCGAACACCACGGCCTCGGGGCCGGACTCGTCTTTAATCTGGTTGAACTTCGCCGCGATTGCCGTCAGCGCCTCGTCCCAGCTGATGCGCTCCCACTTGCCCTCGCCCCGTTCGCCGGCGCGTCGCATCGGGTACTTCAGCCGGTCGGGGTGATACTGCATGTCGTCGATGAACCCGCGGGCCTTGCGGCACAGGTAGCCCTTGCTGATCGGGTGTGCCTTGTCGGGCAGGATCCGCGTGGCTTTGCCGCCCACCACTTCGACATAGGCCCCGCAGCCGGCATGCCCGCAGGCGCGGCAGTTGGTGCGAACTCGGGTGGTGACTTCGGTATCCATGGCAGTGTCTCGCTGTGGGCGTCACGCAGCATCAGGGTGCCGCGTCGGCCTGAACCCCTGATACTACAATGAGTTGACGGGGTCGGACCACGCTAACTGGTTGACTCGTATAAGAATCCACCCCGCCCAGGGCCGATTTTCGCGCTTAGCGGCCGCTTTTCACCGCTGAAAAGCGCCGTCTAAGGCTAGCTTCTCGCCGGGCCGAAGCGCTCCGCGGGCAACGCGGTGATCTCGTCGATCTCCTCCAGTTCCTGGGAACCGGGCCGCCATTCACCGGCCTTCACGTTCTGCTCGAGCTGGGTCGGGCTCGTCACGCCCGCAATCACGCTGGACACCTGCGGCCGGCTCGCCAGCCAGCCCATGGCCAGGTCCAGCAGTGAATGGTCGTAGCGCTGGCAGACTTCTTTCAGCGCTTCGACCTTCGTCACCTTGTCGTCCGATGCAAAGGCGCTGGCCGCGAACTGTTGCCACTTGTTCAGCCGCGTGCCTTCGGGAAAAGGTTCGTCTTTCTTGTACTTGCCGGTCAGCAAGCCACTTTCCAGCGGGAAGTAGGGCAGGATGCCGAGCCCGAACTTCTCGCACACCGGCACCACGTCTTTCTCGATGTCGCGGGTCAACAGGCTGTAGCGGTTCTGTGCACTCACGTAGGGCGTGATATTGGCCGTGCGCGCAGTCCACTCCGCATCGGTGATCTGCCAGCCGTTGTAGTTCGAGCAACCGATGTAGCGCACCTTGCCCTGGTGCACCAGGTCGTCTAGCGCACGCAGCGTTTCTTCCACCGGCGTGTTCGTGTCGTAGAAGTGAATCTGGTACAGGTCGATGTAGTCGGTGCCCAGCCTCTGCAGGCTCGCTTCCACCGCCTGCATCACGTAGCGCCGCGAGCCGCCCTGCATGTCGAGACGCTCGCTGGACATCGGCCCGGCAAACTTCGTGGCCACCACCACTTCCGCGCGCCGCGCGCCCAGGGCCCGGCCGAGGTATTCCTCCGACTTGCCGCGGTCGCCGTAGACATCGGCCACGTCGAACAGGTTCACGCCGAGTTCCAGTGCCGTGTGCACGATGGCCGCGGACTCCGCGTCGTCATTCATCGTGTGAAAGTTCATGCAGCCCAGGCCGACGACGGAGACCTTCAGGCCCGAGTGGCCGAGATTCTTGTATTCCATGTCCTTATCCTCGGATCCGGATGGTGTAAGACTATTGTGCGCGGCTCCGACTCGCAATTCGTGCATCGCGGCGGTACTGGGCCGCCTCGTAACGCCGCTTTTCTTCATCGGTGTGGGGCAATACCGGCGGTGCGGAGCTGGGTTTGCCGTCCTGGTCCAGTGCGACGAAGGTCAGGTAGGCGGACACCACGTGCCGGGTATCGCCGCTGTGGCTGTCTTCCGCAACCACGCGCACGCCGATTTCCATCGAACTGCGCCACGAACGATTGACTGCCGCCTTGATGATCAGCGTTTCACCGGCCCGCGCCGGTGCCACGAAGTTCAGGCTGTCGACAGCTGCGGTGACGCAGGACTTGCCGCTGTGCCGTTCGGCCACGATTAGTGCGATGCGATCGCAAAGGCTCATGACCACGCCGCCGAAAACCGTGTACTTGGAGTTCAGGTCGTTCGGAAAAATCTTGTAGACGTTCTGCTCGACAGCCGACTCTGCCGGTGCTTTGCCCTTCGTGGTCATATACAGAGGCTCCCGCGCCACCCGGCCCGATTTCCGGGATTTTGTCATATTGCCGGACCCGCGCGACCCGCTGAATCCGTTGCAGGACGAGGTCTGTAGCGCCGTGGCAACAAAATGGAACCGCGTGGCCCGTACCCGATCTAAAATAGTAACGATAACCTTTCGAGGTGAACTGATATGAATAATCAGAAGTGGGTGTTGGGCATCGTGTGCCTGCTGGCGATTAGCTTCTCCGCAGGCGCGCAGGAAATCTATAAACGCACCAACGCAGACGGCGTGGTCGAGTTCAGCGACCGGCCTTTCGCGAATGGTACCCAGGTGGAAGTGCGGCCCAACGTGGTGGCAACCAATCCCGTGGCTCGCAGGCCGCGGGCGCCTGCAGCGGAAGCGGAGTCAGATGCCGTACCTGCTGCACCGGCGGCTGATCGAGCCCGCCAGGTGACCAGCGACAACGACGTGAACTACGTCCGCGCCCGGCGCACCCGCGCCGCCCGCGACACCGCTGAGAACCGCCGGGAACGGCGCGAGCAACGTGGCTACCGCGAAGAGCGCCCGTCGACCAATCCGGATCCCGGGCGTGCCACCCGCAACGCCGCACGCGCTGCTGCCCAGCGCCCCGGAGGAAGATAAGCGCATTGCCAGGCTGGGCGCCTGGCGCTGCTTGTCCACAGGGAAGTCAACAGGCTCAATCGTTCAGAACGAAGGTCACCTTCATGTGGACCCGGTATTCGACGATCGAATCATTGTCGACCCTGACCTCCTGATCCTGGACCCAGGCACCTTTGACATTCTTCAGCGTCTTGGTCGCGCGGGCGACGCCTTCCTCAATGGCATCGTTAAAACTATTCGGTGAAGTCGCGGTGATTTCTGTAACGCGCGCAACAGTCATTGGGATTCTCCTTCTGGTAAGTGACGACTCCTCAAGCTAGCAGTTCAAGCTGGGGTGGGGGATAGGTGCTTCTGCGTACTCAGGCGATAGTGGGAATCGCGTATATCTGCGCGCCGGCGAAAGAGTCACCATTTTTGCTTATGAGTGCTCCAAAACACCGAGACCGAATGGGTGAACACCGAACCGACCGGCTGCTCCGGGAACTGGTGCATGACCCGTACAAGTCCAAGCGCAAACTGGCCGAACCGTCTGTGTGCCGGGACTGCGGCGTGGTTTACCTCGACGGCCGCTGGACCAGCAAACCAGCTCCAGCCGACGCGCAGGAAACCACCTGCCCGGCCTGTCGCCGCACCCAGGACCAGGTGCCGGCGGGTTTTCTGACACTCAGCGGCGAGTTTCTGGCGCAGCACCGGGATGAAATCACCGGTCTGATCCACAATATCGAAGCTCGCGAGAGAGCGGCGCACCCACTGAAGCGCATCATGGGCCTGGAGGAGGACGACGGGAAGCTGGTCGTGACCTTCACCGACCCGCACCTGGCGCGAACCGTGGGCGACGCTATCGGTCATGCGTACGGCGGTGAGGTGGACTTCGACTACCAGAAAGACGAGTACTTGTTGCGCGTCAACTGGTCGCGGTAACGCGGCGTTCAGTCCAACTTCAGTAACCGGTAGCGCTGCAGGTGGTCGCGGTTCCACAGCGACATACCCGCCCTTTGACCCACGCTCTCAACCGCGAGAATGTAGTCCGGATCGTCGAAGTCGATCCGGGCATCGGACTGCTCGGCCCGTAGCGCATCGACAATGAAGTGATCCAGGAAACGTTCCTCGTGCTGGCTTGACAGACGCCCCTTGAATCCGCGCCGGTGCATGCGTACGTGGAAAGAAGCCTGTCGCAAGTGGGGCAACCAGTGACTTGCAATGCGGCAGGCGTGCTCCTCGAACGCCTCAGGCGACTGGAAGTTGAAAGTCTCCGTGACGGGCATCACCCGGGATATCGCGCTCGCAAAGGCTCGATCATCCGTCGCCAACCCGTGGACTGACTCCAGAAATTGGTGCACATCGTCGACCCGCAGGACCAGCACATTCCAGTAATCTGTGCGCTCCAGATGGCCAAACACCGCCAGCTGCTTCCGCACCCTGTGGAATGCTTCCGCCCCTGTTTCTGTCGTGATGACTACATTCCAATCCGCATGCGGCATTCAGGCTCCCCGTTGGTGGCCGATATGCAGCCATCGATTTCACGGCCGTCGCACAGCCAATAGTGGCCGGACGGACAGGATAGTGCACGGAACACGGGCAAGTCGGTATCCAGGATGACCGATGATGAATGCATCACGCTGCTCCAGTGGCTGCTGCCCAGGCTAGCGTTGCGGTGGCCGGGCTTTCGCCGCGTGCGCAAACAGGTCTGCAAGCGTTTCCAGCGCCGCCTGTCAGAGCTGGGCCTCGACGGCGCCGACGCCTATCGGCAATACCTGCAGCGCAACCCCGACGAGTGGCCGGTTGCCGATTACCTGTGCCGCGTGACCATTTCCCGTTTCAACCGGGATCGGGGCGTGTTCGGCTACCTCGCCGACCAGGTGCTCCCGGAACTCGGTGCCCGGGCCGAAGCACGCGGTGCCACGCGATTGGAGGCCTGGAGCGTGGGCTGCGCCTCGGGCGAAGAGCCCTACACGCTGGCCCTCATATGGCACTATGAGGTCGCAGGACGGCTGCCCGCGCTGAGCCTGCGCATTCTCGGCACGGACATCGATGACGTCCTCCTGCAGCGCGCGCAGCAAGCCTGCTACCCGGGGAGTGCGCTGAAAGCATTGCCCGGCGAGTGGCTGGCGGACGCCTTTGAACAGGCGGGCAACAGCTATCGGCTAAAACCAACGATCACCGATTACGTCCGGTTCGGGAACCATGACCTTCGTAAAGGGCTGCCGAATGATCACGACTTCGACCTGGTCCTGTGCCGGAACCTGGCATTCACCTATTTCGACGAGAACCTGCAGTGTCGCACCGCTGCAACCCTGAATCGGAGCCTGCGTGACGGCGGCGCGCTGGTTCTGGGCCAGCATGAGCGGCTACCCGATGCGGTGGCAGGCTTCACCCCATGGTCATCGGCACACCGGGTCTATCGCAAGCTCGTAGACGAGAATGGGCCTGTCACAGCCGCTTGAGGAGTTCGGATAATGCGATTCTTGTGCTGGCGAATATCGCGCCTTACCTGGAGCCTGTTGTTCCCGCTGCTGCTGTGCGTGGCCTGCGCGACGCAGCCAGTGCCGGAAAGCCGGCTCGAAGTGGTTGCCGAACTCGAACAGGGGCCGGGCAACATCGCGGTCACGCCCGATGGGCGCCTGATCATCAGCCAGCACCCGATCTATCGGCCCGAGATCCGCGTGATAGAGCTGCTGCCGGATGGGACGGTTCGCCCGTTTCCGAATGCAGAATGGGCAGCCAAGCGAAATGAAGCCGGGGTGGGTCTCGACGGCGTGCTGGGCATCCAGGCCACCGAGGACGGTCTCGTGTGGATGCTGGACAATGGTCGCGGCAGTTCCCGGCTCGTTGCCTGGGACACGAACAAAGACGAGCTGCAGCAGGTCATAGAAATCGGCCCGCCGGCCCGTGCGCGGCGGTCGTTCTTCAACGACATCGCAGTGGATCCCGTACATCGCAGCATATTGATCAGCGATGCGAGCGCGAAGACCCCGGCCATCGTGGTGGTCGACCTGGATTCCGGCAGCGCCCGGCGGGTGCTGGAGGGACACCCGTCGGTCATGGCCGAGCCGATCGCGATGCCGATCGGCGACAAGACCTACGGGGTCGACAAAGATGGCAAGCCGGTGGCCAGTGTCGGCGTCGACGGCATCACGATCGATCTGCAGTCGGAGTGGGTCTACTACGGTGCGTCCCAGAGCATGGACCTGTGGCGCGTGCGGGCGTCAGACCTGGTAGACGACACGCTCACGGAGTCTGAACTCGCCGCGCGGATCGAACGCTACGGTGACCGCCCGGTCTGTGACGGCATCACGATCGACAACGCTGGTAACGTCTACATCACCGATATCACCAGCTATGCGGTGGGGGTGGTGGATCCTGCCGGCGAGTACCGCATTCTGCATCGGGATGAGCAGCGCCTGAGTTGGCCCGATGGCATGGCCTTCGGGCCCGACGGCTACGTGTACGTGGTGTCGAATCAACTGCACCTGTCCATACCGTTCAACCGCGGCAAGGACCTGACCGAACCACCCTTCTACGTGTTGCGCTTCAAGGCCCTGGCGCCGGGAACCGTGGGGCGCTAGCACCTGACGATGGTCACAGCTGTTCGGTCGAGCGTCGCTGCTCGCGCAGGATCTCTACGATGGTTTCGGCGGGCACGGTGTGGCCTTTGCCAACTCCCGGGCAGTACTCGGCAACTGCGGTCCACGCTTTTGCCTTCATGTTCTCCGGCCAGAAGGGCCAGGTGCGGCACTGCGTAGGCCGGGCTTCGTACACGCTGCACCGGCCGTGCTCCCGGAACATGCACTCCACTTCGCGGTTGTCGAGGTGGAAACAGCCTTCGGTTTTGGCGCAGTACTGCCGGGTGAACTCGCGCGTGGGAATGCCCAGCGCGGCCGCCAGGCGCCGGCGGTCTGGCAGAGTCAGGTAGACGTAACCGTAGTCGCCGCGTGACACGCAGCACTTGCCACTGCCCTGGCACGCGAAGCGAATTCCCTGCTCCCACCATGGCTTACTCATCAAGTGTCAGGACCCACCCGCCGGATCGTCTTTCCAGCGCCAGGTCTTGCCGTTCTGCTTGATGGAATGCGTATCGATCACCCGGATCATTCCGGCCACGCTGTCTTCGATCGGGACGAAAAAACTGGTTGGCTTTTCGCCATGGGTCGCGACGCGGCCGGGCATCAGGACCATCACTTTGATGCCTTCACGGCGGCCCTTGCGGCCGATGTCGAGCTGAAAGTTGTCGATGGCCGCCTTGCTCGCCTTGTAATAGGAAAAGCCCTGCACCGGGATGCCTTCCCGGCCCTGGCCGGTGGTCAGTGTGGCCACGGTGCCCTGGCCGCTCGCCTGCAGGTGCGGCCAGAAGGACTCGGTGACCTTCAGCGGGCCGCGCACGTTGGTATGGAAGAAGCGGTCGAACTCCTGGTAGTCCAGCGTGCCGAAGGTCTGCTCCTTGTCCGGCCCGCGCATCAGTGCGGCATTGTTGATCAGCACGTCGATGGGCTGGCCCTCGTAACGCTGCGCCACCGTTTCAATGCTTTCAAAATCCATCAGGTCCAGGCGCTCTACCGTGACCCGGGCGTGCTTGGCAGCAAACGCGTTCAGCTCGTCGGCACCGTCGGGATTACGGCAAGTGGCGATCACGCGGTAGCCCTTGTCGGCGTACTGCCGGGCGAACTCGAAGCCGATGCCGCGATTCGCGCCGGTGATCAGCACCGTTCGCGCGGCATCGTCCGCAGCGAGCGCGGCGGTGAACGGCACCCCCGCCAGTAACAGGGCGATTGCCAGCGCCCACCCCCAGGCTGCGCCCCGGCAGCCTTGTTGATGGATAGATCTGCTCATTGTTTGTCTCCGCTGTTCAGCCGGACCATCACCTGGCGAAGCTTAGCCGATTCCCGCGCTTCGCCTGGCAATGGCCTTCAGGCCTTCCGCCAGCAGCCATAAAAACAGCAACGGCATGATGATGGTCTGGAACACGAAGATCACGATCAGGTTGATGATGTGTTCCGTGGCTTTCGACACGCGCTCGCCCAATGCCTCCATGCGGGCCTCGACATCCAGGGAGTCGAGCGACTGGTCGAGCCAGTTGCTGAAGCGGTCGACGATGGAATCGTCCGGAGCCGGTGGCGGCGAGAGTTCTTCGTTCGCGGACTCGATTTCCGCGCTGGTGGCTTCCAGTGCCGCCACCGCTGCGCTCTGCTCCGCAGCCAGGAAGTTGTCGAAGACCAGGTTGCTACCGATGATCAGCAGCGGCACCGCAAAGCGCAGGAACACCGCAATCAGCAGCCCGCGCATCGCGACGCCTGTCGTCTTTCCGGAATCGCCGCCTGGCCACCACAGGGCCACGAGCAGCAACGCGCCCGCGACCAGTAACAGCGCGCTGGTGCCCCACCAGCCGGTGATATCCAGCAACACGTTCTGCAGCCCCAGTGAACTGGTGGCCACCAGCATCACGGTAGAAAAGCGTTCCACCAGGTCGTTGATCGGGTCGAGAATCTGGCCGAGGGAGAAAATCACGCCGACACCGGCCGGTTCCACGGCGACCTCCGTCCCCTGGGCGACGGAGATCACGCCGTTGAGTGTGCGCGCCGCGGCGAAGGTCACCAGGGCCCGGCCGAAGGCGCGTTCGGCGTAGTCTTCGCCGAGGCCATCGACCCACCCGGTCATGGCCAGCAGCGCAACCCCGATGGTGGCCAGGGTCCACAACAGTTTCGCGCGCGTGCCGCCGGGTGTCGCCGTCATGCCCGGGATGGTGCCTGAGCCACCATCGCAGCGCCAGATCGCGCCTGCACGGGGCGTGCCGGGCGGGGCGTGACTTCTGCGAGCCTACTGCCGGTTTGCGGTCGCCGGCGCCTTCGGCGCCCGGATTTTCAGCAGGCCGTTGCCGAAGCTGGCGGTCACCTTTTTTACCTTGATGGCGTGCGGCAATTCCACGAGCCGGTGCACGTCGTGGTCGTGAAATTCCGACCAGCGAATCGTGGCGGTGCGCTTCTTACGCTTCGACTTGCGGGTGGCTCTCACGATCAATTCGCGCGGGCTGGCCGTCACCGTGATGCGGCGGCGCTTGAAGCCCACCAGCGCAACCCGGAGTTCGTAGCCATCCTGGTCTTCCAGCAGCTCTGCCGTCGGCCAGCAGTATTCCTTCTCAGCGGCCACCCAGTCTGCCAGCTGATGGCCCTCTTCGTACCCGCGACCGGCGAACAGTTCGTACGCGCGTTCGCGAATGCGGTCGACCAGCTTCTCGAACTCGACAAAAACCGGGAGCGTCCGATCACCGGCCACCGCCACTTTCTGTACCTTGAGTTTGGACATGTTGCTCGCCTGTCAGCAGTTAGCCAATATGCTGAAGGCGACGGGACGAGTGAAATAGGTGCTTTCCACATTGATGAGCGGCGATTGGCAGCGCCGGTCCGCGCCTGCAGCGGCATTGGCCGCCGCAGCCGGTAACTTGCTAATCTTAATGAGTGCATTTCGCCGCAAGCCGCAATACTGAACGGGGCGCACGAACCCGTCACCAGAAGGAAAAATGGCCTGACATGATCAGATACCTGTCCGCGCTGGCCCTGGTGGTCAGTCTGCTTTCCCCGGCCCTGGCCCAGCAACCCACCGGAACGCTGGCGAAGGTCGCCGACAGCCAGCGCTTTGTCATCGGCTACGTGCCCGACGCACCGCCGCTGTCGTTTCGCGACGCGTCCGGCCAGCCCGTGGGTTATTCCATTGAACTGTGCAAGGTCATTGCCGACGCGGTGAAGCAGCACCTGGGGCTGGACGAATTGACCGTAGACTACGTACCGCTGGAACTGCCGGTGAAGCGTATCGAGGCAGTGGTAAGCGGCACGGTCGACATCGAATGCGGGGCGTCCACCATTACCTTGGGAAGGCGCGAACAGCTGGACTTCACGCTGATGACACTGATTACCGGCGCGTCGTCGCTGTCGCTGGCGAAATCCGGCATCCGCAACAACGCCGACCTGAACGGCAAGAGCATTGCGGTGATCGCCGGCACCACCACCGAGACGGCGCTGCAGACTTTCCTGGAGACCAACAATTTCGACGCGAAGGTGGTCATCGTGACAACCCAGAAAGAGGGCCTGGGCGCGCTGGACCAGGGCAAGGTCGATGCCTACGTGTCCGACCAGACCATTCTCACCGGTCACATCATCGAAGCCGAAGACCCCAGCGTGTACCGGCTGGCGCCGGACGTGTTCTCCTTCGAGCCCTACGGCTTCATGGTGCGCAAGGACGACGGGGAATTCCGCCTGGTGGCGGATCGCGCGCTGGCGCAGTACTACCGCTCACTGCGCGTGCAGCGCCTGTATCACCAGTGGTTCGGCCGCTACGGCATCCCGCAATCGCCGGTCCTGAAAGCCATGTACCAGTTCCAGGGCCTGCCCGACTGACGTTCGGCTATTTTTCGAACAGCAGCGTGAAGCGGTCGGAGTTGCCCCGCACCGTCTTGCGGCCGACTTCAAAGCGCAGTTCGTCGTCGGGCCGGTGGTGCAGCGTGGAGTAATCCACGAACTTGAAACCGGCACCGGTGATTTCCTTCACGACCTGCACCGGGTCGAGCCGGCGCCAGCTCTCGTCGGTCATCGGTGCCATGTGGCGTCGGGTGTGGTCGACCACGCCAAAGCGGCCGCCTTTCTTCAGCGCGGCCAAAGCCGCGATGTAGAGTTCCGAACGCGCCGCAGGCGTCAGGTTGTGCAGGTTGCGGAAGGTCAGCACGAGGTCTGCATCTTTCACACCGAAATCCACCGGCTTCATGTCCATGTAGCCGCGCCGCTCCGTGGCCACCATGTACGATGAAATGTCGACGATGTTCAGGTCCTGGAAACCTTCCAGTTGGCTGACCTGGGTGAGGATGCCGCCGAAACCCATCGCCTTGGCCAGGCCGCCCACCGCGATGTACTCGCCTTCGTCGCGCAATACCGGCACCAGGATCTTCGTGTACCAGCCGCCGCCGGGCAGGATTTCAACCACGCGCATGTCGGGTTCCAGGCCGAAGAACTCCAGCGTGCGCTTCGGTTGCCGGTTGCGATCGCGGGCCTTTTCTGCCGCCGTGCGGATGTCTGCGGCGATCGCAAGGTCGATCGGGTCATTCGACGCCCGCTGGTGGCCCCGCGCGAAGCTGGCTTGTGGTGCGGCCAGTGCAATGATCAGCGTTGCCGCCACGACCGCGGAGAATTTCTGTTGGTGGTTGTTCACGGTTGCAGACTCCCTGCCAGGTGATGGGCCCGCCAAGCATAGACGAATTGCCGTGCACGGGCGTTGGTCGGCGGGCGGGCTATTCGCCCGGCGAGTTCAGCACCACCCGCACCCGCTCGGTATCGGGAAAGACCTGGCGCACCCGGGCCTCGAGCACGTCGAGCAGCTTTTCGATCTGCCCGGTGTCCAGGTCTTCGTCCAGGTCCAGGTCCGCGTCGACGAGCACCGACGACGTGCCGGCCCAGACGGCAGCCAGGTGATTCACACCGTCGACACCCGGGGTGGACTGTACGGTGGCGCGCAGTTGATCGAGTTCGCGTTCCGGCAACGAGCGGCCCGTGATCAGGGCCCGGGCCTGCGCCATCAGCACCAGTGATGCCGCGAGCATCATCACCGCGGCCACCAGCGCACCGAGGGCGTCGAACACCAGCATGTCCAGGCTCTGGCACAACGCGAGCGCCACCAGGCCGACCACGCTGGTAAAGGTGCCGATCACGTCGCGGAGCAGGGCGCTTTTCACCAGCGGGCGGTTCATGTTGCGAAAGGCGGCGCGCAGGCTGCCTTCTTCGGCGGCGAGTTTGCGCATGCTCAGGCTCACCGCGTAGCTGTTCGTCACGACGGCCAGGCCGACCACGGCCAGCGCGAGCCACGCGGCCTCCAACGGTTCCGGGTGCACCAGTTGCTGGTAACCACGCCACGCCGACAGGCCCGCGCCGATGACCAGCATCGCGACGGCTGACAGCAGCCCCCAGAAAAAGGCTTCGCGCGCGTAGCCAAAGGGATGGTCCGCGTTACGGGGCCGCCGGGCGCGGCGCTCGCCAATCACGAGCAGCGCCGAGCCGGTGCTGTCGGCCAGCCCCTGGGCCATTTCCGAGAACACGACCGCGCTGCCGGTGAGTACCGCCACGACCAGGTTGCTGACCACGTCGAAGACGTCGACCAGGAACGAGACGACCACCACGCGCCGTGTGGAGATAGATTTGCCCATCGCGCCCCGGAGCATAACCTCGCCGGGAAACCGGCAACAGGCATCACTGCCAGTGCATCAGGACCGCTCGATGAACTCGATGGTCTTCTGCGCCAGCTCTTCCGGGTTTTCCTCGATCAGGAAGAAGCCCTTGTCCGGATAGATCTCGTGGGGTTGCCCGGCGGTGCCCGGAATCTGGTCGTGGAACACCTGGGGATTGAAGCCCTGGGTGGCGAGGTTTTCGCTGATCAGGGTTAGCGTGGGTTTGTTCCAGCCGGCGAGTGCCGCCCACACTTCGGCGTTCGGTGCGTGGGCCGGGTTCAGCGGCGTGGCCGGGATCAGCATCGGCAGGCGGCGCGGGCCGCCCTTGAAGCGTTCCTGCGGGTAAGGCGCGTCGAGCCCGGCGAGCGTGTCGGCGTCGAGCTCCCGCTCGGTCATGTCCGACACCATGCCGCTGATCGGGAACTGCTCCGGCTTCAGGATGTAGCGCCGCCAGCCGGCGACCCACGCGGCACCCAGCACGCTGTTCGCGCGCGGCACGGTGGTGGTGTTCAGCACGAGTCGGGCGAAGATCTCGGGGTGTGCCACCGCGACCGGCAGCCCGAAGTAGCCGCCCCAGTCGAACAGGAAGCCGGTCGCACCGCGAATGTTCAGCGCCTGCAGGGTCGCGGTGAGCCATTCCACGTGCTTCTGGAACGTGTGCGCTTCCCAGTCGGCCGGTTTGTCCGAACGCCCGAAGCCGACCAGATCCGGCGCGATGACCCGGTAACCGGCTGCGGTCAGGGTCGGGATCATGTCGCGGAAGGAATAGCTCCAGGTGGCCTGCCCGTGAATCATCACGATGACATGTCCGTCGGCCGGCCCTTCGTCCAGATAGTGCACCCGCAAGGTGCCGAGGTCGGGGTCCACGATCTCGACGTAGTGCGGAGCGAACGGGAAGTCAGCCAGTGCCGCGAAGCGTATGTCGGGTGTGCGGAGCACTTTCAAGGCCGGGTTGTAGCCAGGGCCGTTACCGCGCGCCTGCACGTCGTAGTGGTTCCAGACGAGCAGCGCCGTGACGGCCACGACCGCGATGAGCAGCGTGGCAACCAGCCGTCGAAGGAATTTCATTACCTAGCGCGCCCCGAACACCTGTTGCAGCAGTTCCGTGGTGCGCTCGACGGGATCGTTGCGAATGGCGGCTTCTTCCTTGGCCAGGTACAGGAAGATGCCGTCCAGGCCTTTGCCCACCACGTAAGTCGTCAGGTCTGCCTCGACCTTCGGCACGAAGGGCAGCGCGTTGTACTGGCCCATGGCCGATTCATAGGTCGCGGCCGCACCGACCTGGTCCAGGCTCTGATCCACGATGGGTTCCATGGCTTCGGCGAGCGGGTCCGACATCTGCCCCCGCAGGTACTGGGTGGCAGCGTCGTCCGGCCCGTTGTAGATGGCCATCACATCGTCGAGCGTCAGTGTGCGAATCGCGTCAATGAACAATGCCTTCGCTTTAGGGGTGGCGAGTTCCGCGGCGCGGTTCAGTTCCAGTTCCAGGTTGTCGAGGGTGCCGGCCATCCCGACTTTCGCCAGTGTCGACTGCACGGTCTTCAGGCTGTCCGGCAACGGGATCCGAATCAGCGGGTCGGCGTTGAAACCGTCCTCGCGGCCCAGCGTATCGACGACGCGGACCGTGCCGACCTCCAAAGCCTCTTTCAGCCCGGCGCCGATCTGGCTGGTGGTTAACTCGCTGGCGCTAGCGGGCTTGTCGACGCTTTTGCCGAACAGGTCGTCGAGCCAGTCGGCGCCTGCGGGCAGCGGACTGCCAAGGATTGCAATCAAGGCCACAAGAGGGACTGGGCGCGGGAACTTGTGCATGGCTCTTCTCCGCAGTGCGGGTATACCTTAGCAACAAAGTGCATGGGCCCCACGTTCGCTGCTGAGCCACGCAGCGACGTGCCGCCTGCGTCACGATGTCGTTGAACTGTGCGGCAGCGTCAGCGCCCGGCGGATATCGGCCAGGTGCGCGGCATTGTCGTATTCGATCCGGCCCTCGCGCTGAGCCACACCTAACTGCTGCCAAAGGCTGTCGATCTCCGTAGGCAGTGGTGTCGCGCGCATCTCGGCGTATTGCCCGGTCAGCACCGGCACCCCTGTCGCGTCGTCGGCAATGCCCAGCACATCGCCCACTTCCGCAATCTCCATCATGTGATAGCCGGCCTGGCAAATGGCGCGCAAGCCGTCCTGCAGGCTTTTCTCGCCGTTCGTTTGTTCGCGAATCCTGACGTCCGCCAGCAGGCAGAACAGCGCGCCGCCCCAGTAGGTGCGACCCCAGGTGGGCGTGTAATCCAGGCCCTTGTCCCCGGCGCGCGGCAGGCCCTTTGGCATGCCGTCCAGGAAACCGAGCCACACCTGGTCTGCAGTGAGTGCGCCTGCCTGCGCGCGGGCGATGGATTCCACGTAAGTGGCAAGCCCTTCCGTCAGCCACTGGTGGCGACGGTGCACGCTCGGGAATGCGAGATGAATGAGCTCGTGAATCAGGATCCAGTCGCGGGCCAGTGCCTGCGGCGTGGCCGACAGCCCGACCAGCACGTTCACGACGGCGCCGTTGGTGGTCGGGTTCGCCTGGCCGGTCATGACCTTGTTGCCGCGTGCACCCCGCAGGTTGACCGAGGCTTCGGGAATCGGGAACTCGCCGTAATACTTTGCAACGATCCCCGCCGACTGCCGCAGCCAGGCGGTCAGCGCGTCCGTCGACAGCTCGAACGGCCGGCCTTCGATGGACAACTCCAGCCGCGACTCGCCGACGACCACGGTGGTGTTTGTGCTTTCCCGGTCCGGGGGTGGCAGTCTGCTGTACCGCGACGCCGCCGACACCGTGTCCGCAGCCCGCAGCAGCCGGGGCCGGGCGGCCAGGGCTCCGAGCAGGGCAGGCAGCAGGCTGCGGCGTGACAGGGGCATGATCGGTCGGACCCTTGTCTCCGCCGGTAGTTCTGCACTCGGGGCCTGGCGCGCGGATTGACCGCCAGTCGAACGGCGCGCGCCGGCTGGCCGACGCTGGCGAACGCGCCTGGCTTCATGATTGATGGGCTCAACGACACCGGCAAGATCGATACCTTTTCCATCGCCGGTGCGGACCACTCGTACACGGTGCCGAACCACCGTGTGCGCGCGATCAACAATGACCTCGCGCAGCGCACGTTTTTGCCGGGCTGGCTGCGCTCAGTCGGCCCGGGCTGGACCGGCTGGGCGGTGGAGTCCTTCATGGACGAGCTCGCGGTGGCGGCGGAACAGGACCCGATCGAGTTTCGCCTCGCGTTACTGGATGGCAGTGGCAAGAATGCCGGCGAGGCCCCGCAGAGCACGGGCGGGGCGAAGCGCCTGGCCAACGTGTTGCGGCGGGTGCGGGAAATGTCGGGCTGGAGTGAGACATTGCCGGCCGGCGAAGGGCGCGGTGTTGCGGTTTGTGCCGGGCAGTAACGCAACATGCCCACCTGGATTGCGTGTGTGGCACATGTCGCTGCGGACCAGGCGACGGACACGGTCGATGTAAAGCGGCTCACGATGGTGATCGACGTCGGCACGGTAGTGCATCCGGACGGCGCGCTGGCCCAGGCCCAGGGTGCGGCCCTGTGGGGCCTGAGCCTCGCGCTGCACGAGGGCACTGCGTTCGAAAACGGGCAGGTCAAAGACCGCAACCTGAACAGTTACCGGCCGCTGCGCGTGGGCGACGTGCCGGCCCTCGACGTGGAGTTTATCGACAGCGACGAATTCCCGAGCGGCCTGGGCGAACCGCCGCTGATCTGCGTGGCGCCGGCCATTGCGAATGCGATCTACCAGGCCGCCGGCGTGCGGGTGCGCGACCTGCCGATTCGCAAGCTGGGCTGATACCCGCCGCGATCAGTCCCGCTCGCAATTGCCGCCGGCGCTGGCCGGCTGCGTGTTCTCCACGCCCTCGGCGCCCGCATAGAACACGATGAACTCCGCCGGCCCTTCGATCACCCGGCTGCTGTGCATGGTCTTCATGACTTCGACTATCGGCTCGCCGGCACTCAGCAGCTTGCGCTGGCCGGACTCGGTTGTCACCTGCAGCTTGCCCTTGAGCATCACCCCGAAGGTGGGCACGGGGTGGCAGTGCAGCGGCACCTCCTGGTCCTGGGCCATGGTCATGCGCACGATGGTGATTTCCGCATTACCGGCGGGATAACTGACACCGCCGCCGTCCCACGACGTGGTGGTCTTGAGCAGCACGTCCGCGCTGGGCGGGGCCACGGTGGCGGCCGGTTCAGCGGCAGCGATGGTGCCCGGGTTCAACAACAGCAGGCCCGACAGCGGGAATCGATGAATCGTCATGAGCGATGCTCCGGAGGTCTTGAATTGAGCGTCAAACACCTTGCGCTGGCGCCGTGCCTCGTGCGAGCAGCGTTCTGGCTCATTGTCCAACCGGCAGTCGAACTTTCAGTGCTTGACACCACGGGTGGTATCTCTGCTGAACAGCTTGCGAATGCCCTGTTGCCAGAATTGTTCCACGATGCTGGCGCGTAACTCGCGAATGCCGGCATTCGCATGCGGAAACGGGATATCGGGGACCGGATGGCCGAGGAACCGGCACAACGGCTCCCAACCTTCCGTCACGGAATACACCAGCAAGCGGTCCTGGGGAACGGTGGCTTTTACTTCCTCGATATGCTGGAGATAGCGCGCGATACACGCGTCCTTGTCCATTGCGGCGCCGAACACCTTGCCGACCAGTTTCGTGTTCATGGCGCTGAACTCGCGGAACAACGGCACGAAGTTGAACAGGCTCGCTTTTGTGACCAGCCCGAGCAGTTTTGAATAGCTTCGCCACCAGGCTTCCGGATCGCGCACGCTCAATATGACCACGGCGTCGGGAAAGGCTTCCATCAGCTGGTGGTAGAACATGCACGCGGGAAAATCGACGCACGCCTCGTAACCGGCAAACAGCGCGTCCCAGTCCACGTCCTCGCCATCCAGTGCCGCTGCCCACTGCTGCACATGCCCCCGCCGGTAAGCTTTCATGACTTCCTGCATGTGATAGCAGGGATAGCCCAGGTGATCGAAAGCCTGCTGGAGTGAAACCGTACCGGTGCGCCCGAAGCCTGCCCCAATGATCTTCATGACCCGGCTGGTGCGTTCATTCTCGTGACGCCCGGCACCCGTTTGCCGCTCCAGATGAACGGCCGCATGATCAGCCAGATAATGCCCACGAGGACGAAGGTCGCGAGGTAGCGTATCAGCAGCACGCGGGGGATACCGGCCAGCATGTCCACGTGCAGTGCGTAGTACCAGGCGGCCCCAGCCAGGCAAAGCGCAGTGATTACAATCTTTTGCCAGCGCGTGACATTCACCCCGTGCAATTGCGTGATCAGGAACACGCCCAGGCCGCCGAACAGGAAGTTCGACCACTGCGTGCCGTTTTGCTGGATCGCGAACCAGGCCACCGTGGTGCCGTGGATCACCGCGAAGAACTCCAGCCACACGGTCCACCAGCGATTCACGTGGAAGCGGGTCATGAACAGGCTGCCCTGCAGGAACAGCATCATCATGTAGAACAGCCCCATCAGGTGGCCGGGGGTGATCTCGATCGGGTGATACCAGAAGGTGTAGGTAATGGCCCACGAAAAATAGTAGCCGTGGTACTTGCGCGCCGATTCCCCGATGCCTTTCGGGAACGGCACCCGCTTGCCGAAGAACAGGCCCCGCCGGTCGTTCTCCATGATCAGGATCACGAACAGCATCAGTGCGACCGAGGCCAGCGCGCTGGCTTCGTGCACGTCCTGCGCGAGGCCGTCGTAGGTATAGCGGGTTTGCGCGATGTGCAGTGCGACGAACAAGGTGTTCAAGCCGAGCATCTGCAGGTTCACGCGATGCAGGCCGTTCACGTAGCGCAGCTTCATCGACTGCGCCTTGTAGATCAGGTACCAGGCGCCCACCTGGTGCAGTGCGTACAGCGACCAGGCGGTGAAACGGGTCCACGCGGTGGGATCGGGCAACTTCCACGGATAGTCAAAGGTGAAGCGCCGGGGCTGCAGTGCGAATTCGCTGTAGGGGCCCAGCAGCCAGATCACCCCGATGATGAGACCGCAGCCGGCCAGGCCCCACCAGGCCTGGTAGCGGACCACCGGGTCGTTACTGTTGTTTGCGGCCGCCCCTGCTTTCATCGGGTCTCCCCTTGTCGCGGCCCATAGTACCCAAGCTGCCTGGGTGTCAGACACCCGCCAACCACCAGTCGAACAATCAGCACCTGACCCAATTCCCCGAGTTCACTGATAATGCTTCGTGGGAGGTGTCAGCGGTGGCAACAGACAGCAGTCAGCGCAGGCCAGGCGCGTGGTCCCGGGCGAAAGATCTGGCTCAGCAGACGCCGGAGAGCCGCAATCGTTATGTGGATTTTCTGCGCGCCGCGTCGATCGCGGTCGTCGTCATCGGCCACTGGCTGATGGCAGCACCGGCGATGGAACGGGGAACACTGACCCTGAACGACATGTTGCACGTGGCGCCCTGGATGCAGTGGCTCACGTGGATCTTCCAGGTGATGCCACTGTTCTTCATCGTGGGCGGCTACGCGAACGCGGTGTCCTGGGAGTCGGCCCGTCGGGCCGGTCGCCCCTACGACGAGTGGATCAGTGCGCGCCTGCAACGGCTGATCGGGCCGGTTATCCCACTGCTGTTGCTGTGGGCCGGGCTCGGTGTCGCGGCCAAGTACTTCGGGGTGCAGCCGACCACGCTGCGGATCGGCTCGCAGGTCGCACTGATCCCCACCTGGTTCCTGGCGGTGTATGTGATGGTCTGCGTGGCAGTGCCCGTGACCCACGCCTTGTGGCGCCGCTTCGGTATCGGGTCGTTCTTCGGCCTTGCACTGGGCGCGGCGTTAATCGACGCACTGGCATTTCTCGGGGATCTGCCGCTGCTGCGCTGGACGAATTACGGGTTTGTGTGGCTGGGCGTGCACCAGATCGGCTACGCATGGCGCGCCGGGAAGATTGCCGGGCTGGCACAGGCGCTGACCTGGGCAGCGGCCGGCCTCGCTGTGCTGATCGTCCTGGTGGTGATCGCAGGCTATCCGGTCAGCATGATCACCGTGCCTGGAGAGGAGTTATCCAACAGTCGCCCGCCGACGCTGGCACTCCTGGCCCTCGGCGTGATGCACGTCGGGCTGGTGCTAGCGGTGGAAGCGCCGGCGCGGCGCTGGCTGCAGAACAGTCGACCTTGGGCGGCCACCGTGCTGGTCAACGGCACGATCATGACCCTGTACTTGTGGCACGTGACGGCGATGGTGCTGATCGTTGGTCTCGCGAACCTGCTGGGCGGGTTCGGGCTCGGTCTGCGGCCCGGTTCGGCCGAGTGGTGGTTCACGCGGCCGGTCTGGTTCGTGGTCTGCGCCGGTTTGCTCGCGGCCTTCATCGCAGTATTTGCCCGCTTCGAGCAGACCGCGAGGCGGGGGGTCAGCTCGGCCCTGCCCACGTGGCAGGCGGTCGCAGGGGCCACGTGTGTCGGTCTCGGCCTGGGATTTCTGGCACGCAACGGTATCGGTGCACCGGGGCCGCTGGGTATCCGGATCTGGTTCGTGCTGCTGGCGCTCGGAGGTGCTGGGCTGGCCACCGGGAGACCGCTGCGCCGGAATCGGTCGGAATAACGACCCGGGCCAGGCACACATTTAACAAAATGTGATCCATTACCGATTCCGCCATCGCGCGCGTCCCTAATATTCGTGGTTGTAGTCAACCGATGTCCGACACGGAGGTGGACATGGACTCCCGCAAGCACCTGTTTTTCGTTTGCATTTCCGCCGCTGTCCTGTTGCTGAACGGCACCGCCGTGGCGCAGGAGATCAAGGAAAGGCTGTTCTCAGAGGCCACTGCCGCCCGCCATGCAGCGGATGCGAAAGACGCAGTGAACCTCGCGCCCGACACCTACGCGCGGGCCGCCCGAGCGTATCGCAGCGCGGAGAAGAAATTCAGCCAGGCACGGTCCCTGGACGCCGTGCAGCGTGACCTCGACAAGTCGACCAAGGGATTCAAGCAGGCGGAGTTTGTCGCCGAGCTGGCACAGACGAAGCTGGGCAACATGCTGAAGGCCCGCGCCGACGCCAAGCAGGTCGAGGCAGAGAAATTTTCTTCCCGCGTGTGGCAGCGAGCCGAAACCGCTTACCGCAGTGCGTTGAACAACAACGAGGACGGACGGCCCAAGAGTGCGCTGCGCCAGGCGGAGACCGCCACCAAACTCTATCGCGAGGTGGAGCTGACAGCGATCAAGACGATTTACCTGGCCGAAACGGGCATGCTGATTACGACGGCTGAGAAACAGAGTGCGAAGCGCTATGCGCCCGAGACCCTGGCCAAGGCGAAGGACCTGTTGCGCCGCGCGGAGATCGAGCTGACCGAAAACCGTTACGACACGGACCTGCCCCGCAGCCTGGCTCGCGAGGCACAGTACGAAGCACGGCACGCGATCCATCTCACCGCCTACCTGAAAGGGGCGAAGCAGATGCGCCGGACTCCGGAGTCCCTGATCCTGGAGTGGGAAG
This sequence comes from Chromatiales bacterium, assembly GCA_020351875.1. Lineage (GTDB taxonomy): Bacteria > Pseudomonadota > Gammaproteobacteria > Steroidobacterales > J054. Next base: position 2,133,413 of record CP070671.1, read on the forward strand.
CCCCATTGCAGCAGATCGCGGCCGCCGCCGACATGAATGCCGAGTTCGACGAGGGTTATGAAGGACCCGTGGCGACCATGATCGAGTACATCGAAGATCGCAACGCCGAGTCGCACGAACTGGGCCAGCAGGTCGCGGACCGCGACGCTGAAATCATGGCGCTGAACGACGAAATTGGTGAACTGCATGACGCGCTGGGCGGCGCTGCGAGTGAGCAGGAGTTCCTGCAGCAGCGCCTGCAGGCTCAGGAGAACCTGCGCCTGAAAGTGAAGGAGATCGAGAGCACCTTCGACCGGGCGGAGGCGCAGGTATTCCGGGATTCCAGTGAGATTTACATCCGGCTGGTGGGCCTGAGCTTCCCGTCCGGCAGCGCCGATATCGGCGACACGGACTACCAGCTGCTGACGAAGGTGCAGGACGCGATTCGAATCTTCGACGACAGTGAAGTCATCGTCGAGGGTCACACGGATTCCCACGGTGCGGACGACAGCAACCTGTCGCTGTCGGAGCAGCGCGCGGAGTCGGTCCGCCAGTACCTGATGTCCCAGATGGGCCTGTCGTACGACCAGGTCAGCGCGGTGGGCTACGGTGAAACGCAGCCGGTGGCGAACAACGAGACGCCGCAGGGCCGCGCCAGGAACCGGCGCATTGACGTGCGCATCGTGCCCTACCCGGACAGCGGGGCTGACCTCGCGGCGGCCACGTTTGACGACGTCGAGGCGATCGACTAAAGGAAACGACGGCACCGGAATGGCGGTGCCGATCGCTCGATAACCAGAACTTGCCGGCGGGCTTCGACCGTCGGCAAGTTTATTTCACGCAATAAGAGCCGCCAGTTCCTGGCTGCTAGCTGTTGTCCCTGCCTAGCGCCTTGTAGACCACACCCGCCAGTGCGGCACCCACGATGGGTGCAATCCAGAACAACCACAGTTGTGACAGGGCCCAGCCGCCCACGAACAGCGCGGGGCCGGTGCTGCGCGCCGGATTCACCGACGTGTTGGTCACCGGAATGCTGATCAGGTGGATCAGTGTCAGGCCCAGGCCAATTGCGACGGGCGCCAGGCCAGCGGGCGCGCGGTCGTCCGTCGCGCCGAGAATGATGATCAGGAACATGAAGGTCATGACGATTTCCGTGACGAGCGCCGCCGTCAGCCCATAGCCGCCGGGCGAGTGCTCGCCGAATCCATTCGACGCGAAGCCGCCGGCGAGATCGAAGCCCGGTGCACCACTGGCAATGACGTACAGCACGCCTGCACCGGCAGCCGCACCGAGCACCTGCGCGACCACGTAAGGCACGAGCTCATTGGCCGGAAAGCGGCCGCCGACCAACAGGCCGACGGAGACGGCCGGGTTCAGGTGACAGCCGGAGATGTGGCCAATGGCAAAAGCCATGGTTAGCACGGCGAGGCCGAAGGCCAGTGCAACGCCGGCAAATCCGATACCCGTATCGGGAAATGTGGCCGCGAGCACGGCGCTGCCGCAACCACCCAGAACCAACCAGAACGTACCGATGAATTCGGCGCCCAGTTTTTGTGTCATCGACATGTCTCTAACCCCCGCAGTGCACTGATTAACGCAGACCGGGCGTCCATGCCGTGTCGGCAGTATAGCGGGTGGCCCCCCGGGGCCGCACGGCTGGCGTTTCTCCGGGGCGCCTTGAACCGATCAGTTGTCGTCTTGTTGTGGCCTTGGAGATGGCTCGGTCAGGGATTGGTAGACGTCGCGCGTTTCTTTCGACGGCGTGGCCGAGAGCTGCGACTCGAGCGTCCGGCAACAACGGTTGTAGGTGTCGATGGCCTCGGCACGCCGACCCGTTTGCTGGAAGCACAGCATCAACCGACGGTAGATCCCTTCGGCCAGTTCGTCCGCCTCCAGACCGCGATAATAGAGATCCAGCGCCTCGTCCGAGCGCTCGTTTTCTTCGAGCCAGTGGCCGATCTCGTGGATAAAGCGCACGAACTTTTGGCGGTACTGGTCGCGGGGCGAGATGGCCCAGGCCTGGTCTTCGTCACCCGGGAGAAAACTGCCCTGGTACAGTCCTAGGATCCGATCGGTCAATCGCCCCAACCCCTGGGCGTCCGGGGACATGCCGCGAATCAACCGGCTCGCTTCCTGCACCGCCTGGTCCAGCGCCCAGGTGTCGAGCCAGAAGAACCGGTCGCTCAGCGTGAGCTGGTTATTGCTGAGAATCACCGCCCCGTCTTCGCCGAGCAGTTTGCGCAGGCGGTGCAGGGCGGTGTTGAAGGACCGGTGCGCGTAGTCGCGATCGATGTTTGGCCACAGCGCATCGGTGATGCGATCGACACTGGCATTGCGCCCGCCCATCGCGATGGCGACCTTCAGCACTTCCAGCGGGCGGCCGGCGCCACGGCCGGTGAGCAGGTTATCGCCACCGTCACGGGTGATCTCGAAGCGGCCCAGCGTGTTCACACGGAAACGCCATGGCCACGCGTCGATCTGCAACGGTGGCTCTTCCGGCACCAGGCCGCGTTGCCGGATCAGGCTGCAGACGTAGTCGACCTCGATGCCTTCATCCAGCGCGTAGGCGCACAATTTGGCCATCTCCTGCGGCTGCCACCACAGTGCGTGCGTGTAACCTTTCTCGCGCCCGAGACTGAGTGCGTAACGCAGTGCGTTGCGCCCGGAACGTGGACGGCCGGCGGCCAGCGCGATCTCCGCGAACGTCAGGAAGCTCATGTATTCGAGCAGCCGGTTCTGGATGCGCTTGCCGATGTCGCGGATTTCCGCCAGCGTGCGCCGCGCCTTGCGCACGTCACCGCAGGCGATGAGCACCTGGCCGAGGGACAGGCCGCACAGCAGCTCGAAGAACGGCAGCCCGATCTCCCGGGCAATACGCAGGCTGGTACGCACGGATTGGTAGGCCCGCAGTGCATCGTTTTCCAGCATGGCCTGCCAGCCGCCGAAGTAATGGTAGATGCACGAATCGAAACTGTTCCTGGCGAGCGCCTGCTGGTCGAGCTGGTCTGCCAGCTCGTTTGCCTTACTGATGTCGCCCACACCCAGTGCCCCGCCGATGCCGAAGATCAGCGTGCGGTTGCGCCACAGGCGCACGCCGGTGGTCTCTGCCAGTTCCACACCCTGGTCGACGGCCGCCATGCAGCGTTCGTAGTCGCCGGTCAGGGCGGAGTACATCGCCTCGATGTTGTGCAGGGTCGCGTGCATGACCAGTGGAATGTCGGGGCGTGTCAGCAGTGCGCGCATGCCCTGCAGCGCGGTTTCCGTGTGGTGGAAGCGCCCGGTCCACACGGTGGCTGCCGTGACGATCAGCATGACCTCGGCGAGCTGTTTTTCGGCCAGATCGGCCTGCATCAGCGCCGCGGTGCGTTCCCCCCAGGCTTCGATGTCCGGGTGCGAGGGCTGACGAAACACCATCGACATGAAGGTGTACGCGGTCACGCGCGCTTCCACGCCGATGGACGGGAACTGGTCGACCTGGCGCGTCAGTTCCAGCGCTTCGGCGATCCAGCGGTCGAGCAGCGTCATGTCGTCGAGGTCGTTCAGGATGGCGTACATCGCACCGGTCAGCGCGAGAAAGACGCCGGTCCAGTCCGGCTCATCTTCGGCACGGAACATTTCGTAGGCCTGCTCGAACAGCCGGCGGCTCTCGCGGGGCGCCGACGGGATGCGGCACGATGCCATCCAGTAAAGCATCCACGGCGAGGCCTGGCGGCGGCGGTTCGGAAGCGCGTCGAGCCAGCGCTCCAGGGTTTCACCGCGGCCCTGCGACAGCATGGTTTCGGCATGCTCACGAATGATGCGGATCAGTTCATCCCAGTCGCGGCCGGCTACGCGCAGCTCGACCGCGTCTTCGATCTGCCCGGCGTCTTCCAGCAGTTCAGCGGCCCGGGCACGCAACTCGGCGCGTTCGCGCGGGCTCAGTTCATCGTCGGCGCGGCGCAACAGGAACTCGCGCAACAACGGGTGATACTGGTAGACGGTTTCACTGGCGCCATGGCGCGACGTTACGAAGTAGTCGTTGCGCGTCAGCTGCGCCAGCGCCGCAGCACTGTCCGGATGGCCGCAGAACTCGTTGGCCATGGAAGCGGTAAAGGGTTGCAGCCACGCCGTCTTCAGTAACAGGTCGCGCGTGTCCGTATCCAGGTCGTCGAACAGTTCGCCGGCGAGATAATCGAACACGACCTGCGGCAGCATATCCTGCGGCATGTCGGTGACCGGGTCCTGGTCGTCGGCCCGACCGAGCATCAGGACCAGGCCCGCGGCCCAGCCCTGGGTTTTCTCGTAAAGTTTGTCCAGCTCGGCCTCGCTCAACTCCGGGCGACGCATCTGTGCAAGCGCCGAGGTCTCCTCGCGCGTCAGTTTCAGGTCGTCCGGGTCCAGCACTTCCATGCGCTGGTTCGCGCGAAAGCGCGCCATCGCGGTGGGTGGATCGCGCCGGCTGATGAAGATGACGCAGCCACCCGCCGGCAGTTCCTCGAGCCCGTGTCGCAGCACTTCGTGCAATCGCGATTGCGACGGCGCTTCCTGGTAGTTGTCGAACACGAGCGCGAATGGCGGTGTAAGTCGCGCAAATAGTTCGCGAAAGTAGCGGCGCGTGAATGCAGGCAGGTTGCTCTGGTACTCGGTCGTGAACAGTGGCAACGCCGGCTGCGCTGCCGCGCCCGCGTGTTCCGGCAGCGCGCCGGCCATGTAGTAGAAAAACGTGGCGACATCGGTATCGCCCGGGTCCACCTGGTACCAGATGCACTCCGGCGCCCAGGTATCGAGGTAGTCCGCGACCAGGGTCGTCTTGCCGGAACCGGGTGGGCCGGCGACCCAGATGATGGACCGCTCGCGGCCTTGGTCCAGGCGCTTGTAAAGGCGGTCGCGCGGCAGGATGCCGCTAAGGCTCGGCCGGGTCAGCTTGGCCAGCGTATTAGGGTGGTCGGTCATGCTCGATAGCGCCTCCGTGAGCAAATACTAACAAGGCCAAATGCGCGGCGGCGTGCCCCACCGCAAGTTGTAAGTCACCTGTAAGTCCGCTGTTTATCGGCTGTAGAGCCCGGATGACTAGGCTCTGCGCTGTGATCGACACGCCGGGCGGGGGTGCCCGGGGAGGACAACAGCGTGATGAACATAATCATTCGGGCAAGCCTGGCAGCCGCAGTTCTGGCGGCCCTGGCGGGATGTACGGCCGGCCAGCACAGGGCCCAGGTGAGTGACGACGGCAGCGAGCGCGTGACGGTGGGTACGGTACAGAAGGAAATCACCGTCGGCATGCCGGCTGCGCGCGTCGCCGAAACCCTGGGTTCGCCGAACATCGTGACGAACGACGAGCAGAACCGGGAAACCTGGATCTACGACAAGATCGCGACCGATGTCGCGTACTCCGAAAGCAGTGGCGGTGTTGGCGGGCTGATCTTTGGCGGCTCCGGCGGCGGTGTTGGCATCGGTTCAGCAGGCTCCGGGGCAACCCGCACGTCGCAGCGCACCCTCACCGTCGTGATTCACTTCGATGACACCAGTCGCGTGCGCGACTTCGCGTACCACACGTCGCGCTTCTGAGGGGCGGGGGGATCGGTAATGAAGATAACGACAGAGACATTGTGCGCCGGCGCTGTCGTGCTGGGCAGCCTGGGCGGCTGCGGGCTGGCGGCGAAGGCGCCGGGCAACGAGTTGCGCCTGGAGGAAAGCACATTGGAAATACGCAGCCTGCAGAGCCGCACCTTTGCCGCATCCTCCGAAACAGAGATTCTCGCCGCCACTATCGCCGTGCTGCAGGACATGGAGTACAACGTCGACCGTGTCGAGTCGCCGCTCGGTGTCATTACCGCATCGAAGGTGGCGGATGCGGACTCGGCCAATGAACAGTTCGGCCTGTTCATGGTGGACCTGCTGTGCGTGCTCGGCGGCAGCGACTGCGGCGCAATGGATAGCGCCAGTGACGAACAGCTGATCACGCTGACCCTGGTCGTGCAGCCGAGCCTCGCGAACACCGAGGAGTATGTGGCGCGGGTGACCTTGCAGCGGGTCGTGTACGACACGCTGGATCGCGTCAAAGTCAGGGAGGAAATTCACGAATCGGAAATGTATCAGCAGATCTTCGAGCGGCTGTCAAAATCCATCTTCCTGCAGGTGGAGACCTGATCGGCCATCGGCGGTGGAGGAGTGATGATCATGAACAACATCAAAAGACTGTGTGTTTTCTTTGCGGCCCTCGCACTTGGCGCGTGCGTGATGCCGAAGGCGGCCGACGTGGCGGGTGAACAAAGTCAGCTCGAAATCCGGCAGATGCAGACCCGCGAGTACGACACGCTGGACAAGCGACTGGCGCTGCGGTCGACGATCTCGACGCTGCAGGATCTCGGGTTCTCTATCGACAATGCAGATCTCGATCTCGGCACGGTGACTGCAACCCGGCACCGCGCGCACGTCATGCGCATGACAGTCACCGCCCGGGAGCGCCCCGGCGAACGCATCGCGGTGCGCGCAAACGCGAGGTTAGGCGAGGCGGGCATCGACGATCCGCAGACCTACCAGGACTTCTTTACCGCGCTCGACAAGTCGATCTTTCTTGCACGCAACCGGGTCGACTAAAGCATTGCCGTACCGACTGAGGGACCAAGTATGAACAACTCGCCGACCCACTCGGAGCTGCCACTGGCTGCAGGAAGAATCCACGCGAAATTTGGCCGGGCCCTGGTAGCTGGTGTGAGCGTACTGCTGGCGAGTGGCTGCGCGAGCAACTATTCACCGCGTGCTGATCTTTCTTCGGTGGAGACTATCGGCGTCGTGGTGCCTGAGGGCGCCAGTGAACCCAGCGGCGCGGAAGAGGTGATGCAGCTCTACAACCTGAGTGTTGGCGAGGACCGCCTCAAGAACTCGGCCATTGGCGCCGGTTCAGGGGCCGCAGTCGGCACTGCAGCCGGCGTGGGAATTGGTGCCATCACCGGATGCACGTTCTCGGGGCCCTGGGCACCGATTTGCTGGACCATGTTTGGCCTGGGGGGTGCTGTTCTTGGCGGTACCACTGGCGCGGTCGCCGGCGCCACGGTGGATACACAGGAGCCTGTGGATGCCGCCCCGTTGCACCTCTATGAAGTGAACCAGGTGCTGCCTGAATTGACCCAGGACTATCTCGCCAGCCCGGTTCTGCAGGCGCGGGCTTTGCACATGGTGCTTGACCAGGGCACGCCGGTGAATTTTGTGCCGGCGTCCTGGAACGGGCAGCGTTACGCGCCAACGGCCGTGGCATATCACGAGGATCGGGGCACAGACGTGAACCTGGTGCTCACGGAAATGCATGTGTCGATGAACGGCAAGGCGAAGGAAGACCCAAAACTGATCTTCAGGATCGACGTGCGCTGGTCGCTCACCAGGTACAACCCCGAGACGCAGGAGGATGAAGTCTGGGACGCGATGCCCGCGAGCTATGAATCCAAGCGACATCGGCTGTCAAAATGGCTGGCCAACGACGGCGAGCTGTTGAAGGAAGAAGCGAACACCGGGCTCCATACGGTACTGACCTATGCATTCTCGGATCTGCCGGGGATGGCGACACCTTAGGTTGAGGACGCAGTGTCAGCGGGCCGGGTAACAGCGGCGCGATTCGCGCAATACCGTCCTGTCATTCGGTGACTTGCAGCGGCTGGCGCTGCAGGATGCTGCGCGACTGGCCCTGGATATAGCGCAGCTCGTACTGGCCCGGTGCATCCGGCACCTTCACGGTCAGCGGGGAACCCTGCCGCGTGTACCGATAGCTGTCCTGCTGACCGCCCGGCA
>CP070671.1:2141252-2372054 GCA_020351875.1 Chromatiales bacterium
CCGTTCTCCAGCATGCCAAAGTTGAAGTAGTCACGATCGACCGGCGTGAACTCGAAGCTCACCTGGTCCCAGTCGGCGTCCAGTTCTTCGGCCAGCATCATCGGCAACGCGGTGGTGACGCCCTGGCCCATTTCGACCCGGTGTACGCCGCAGACTATGCGCCCGTCCGGGGCAATCTTGAGCCACGCGTTCAGCGGGCTCATGTCGGGCGTCGAGGCACCAAATTTCTGTGCAGCGTTGCCGTCGTCCAGCCGGTTCGCGCCGTACCACACGGCCAGCCCACCACCGGCGGCAACGCCTGTGAGCAGCAAGGCCCGTCGGCTGATCGGCATTCGGCAGCTCCTTCTCGCCCTTCTTGGTGCCAGTGTATATCCTAGCCGCTGTCTTCCCCGCATAGCGATGGCTGGCCAACGAATGTCACGAACAATCTCAATCTGCGCACTCCTGGTCGGCCTCATCTTTCTCGCCGGGTGCACCAAACCGACTGCGCAACCGGAAAGCAGCTATCGCATCATGCAGCGCACCGAAATACCGCTGCAGCCGTTGGTGCAATCCCAGAAAGGCCAGCCGTTCAGCAGAAGCTTCGACCAGCGAGACAACGAAGGCTGGATCAGTGACGACGGGCGGTGGTCCTATGAAGGTGTGGTCGAACACACGCGTTTTCGTTGCGGGATCTATGAAGTCGGCATCCAGCTCGGCCGCGGGGTTTCGGCCTGTGCACAGCCGGAGTGGTTCAATGAACCCCAGTACGGAACCCGCGAACGCCAGTGCAACAGCGCGGCCATAATTCATAGCGGTGGCGGGACCCTGCCGGTAACCCGGGAACAGGTGGAAACTGCGAACTGCGTGCGGGTACTGGTTCGTTGCAGCGGCACGTGCGGGTAGACGAGGAGATGAAACCCGTGATGAGGCCCCGCCCGCGGATCCGCCTGGCCGCTATCGTGCAACTGTCGCTCGCCGCGGCGATGCTCGCCGGGTGCGGTGGTGACCCGCTGGAGCCGTGGCACGAGGAATACCTCGACGAAGAGTTCCGCGTCGGAATGATGAACGACGTGAAGAGCTTCACAGACTACCTGGCCCTGGAAGATCGCCTGTTCCGCCAGCTCGATCTGGAAGTCTATTCGCAGGTCGCCACCGGCCCGAGATTCGGACTGGTCCGGTTTAGCAAGGGCAGTGCCTCTGACCCGCAGTCGCGGAACCCGAACTGGAACCGTAGTTTTGAGCTGACCGCCGACAACCCTAAGGGCGGCGTGCTCCTGCTGCACGGCATGTCCGATGCGCCGTACAGCATGCGGACGCTGGGTGAGTCCCTGAATGCCCGCGGTTACTGGGTGATCGGCCTGCGCCTGCCGGGGCATGGCACAGCGCCATCCGGGCTGTTGCGGGTACGCTGGCAGGACATGGCCGGCGCAGTGGAGCTTGCCGCCCGACATTTGTCGGAGCGGGTCGGTGCGGCGCCGTTGCACATGGTGGGATATTCCAACGGCGCGCCCCTGGCCCTGAACTACACGCTGGATGCGCTGGACGGCGAGATTGCACCGGTTCCCGCCAGCCTGGTGCTGATCTCGCCCGCCATAGGCCTCGCCACGGGCGCTGGACTCGCCTCACTGAAACGTGCAATGGCAAACATTCCCGGGCTCGGACGATGGATCTGGATTGACGTGCAGCCGGAGTTCGATCCGTACAAGTACAACTCGTTTGCAACCAATGCCGGCGCCCAGGTCTTTGCGCTGACCCAACGGGTTGCGGAGCGCATCGCGTCCAGGGCCGATTCCGGTGTTGCACAGGTGCTGCCGCCAGTCCTGGTGTTCAAGTCGACAGTTGATGCCACGACCTCGACGCTGGCCGTCGTCGACAACCTGCTCAGGCATTTACGCCCCAATCGACACGAACTCGTGCTTTACGACATCAACAGATTTTCCCGGATTGTGTCAGTGCTGACTGATGATCCGGGGCCGTTGACCAGCGAGTTCATGAACGACGCCACACTCCCGTTTGCCGTGACGCTGGTGACGAATCACAGCCCGCAAAGTCTGGCGGTCGTTGCGCAACGCAAGCCGCCTTTTTCGAATGGCCTGGCGGCGATCGTCGACCTGGGTCTCGACTGGCCCCGCGATATCCTGTCCCTGTCCCACGTGGCGTTACCGTTCCCGCCGGACGATCCTTTATACGGGCGCGAGCCGCCGCCAGATGGCTCACTGTTTCTCGGCCAACAGGCGATCCAGGGCGAACGTGGCCTGATCCGGATTCCAGCCAGCTATTTCATTCGGCTGCGGCACAACCCGTTCTACGAATATCAGAACGCGCGGACCCTGGCCTGGCTGGAGGCGGCCGGCATCGCCAATTGACAGGGCTCCAGTCAAAGGTGGAAGGTTACTGGCCCGAACGACTGGCATAGGGTGACCGCCTCATGATCAATAACAAGATGCTCCGTGTCGCTGGAATGGCGGTAACGCTGGTGCTGGCGGGTTGTGCCACCAGCCCGACCGAACCCCCCGTACTGGGCGACGAGGAAACGTTCGATGGACTGCGGCGCGTGGAGAACTCGCGGGCCAGCGCCGCGTGGGTCCGGCCGGGCATCGACTTGTCCACCTACACCAAGATTCGCTTGCAGGGTGCCGGCATCAGCTTCCGGCCGGTGAGGAGAAGCGGAGCCTCGGCCCGCGAATTCCCGGTCTCGCCGGCGAACCAGGAACGCATGAAAGAGGTCCTGGCCGAGGTCTTCACCGACGAACTGTCGCAGTCGACGCGCTTTCAGCTGGTCCAGGAAGCCGGTCCCGACGTGTTGACCGTGTGGGGCGGCCTGTACGACGTGGTGTCTTTTGTGCCGCCGGAGCGTGGCGCGCGTGACCGGATCTTCATCGATCGCGTTGGCGAAGCGACACTGGTGCTGGAACTGCGTGACTCGGAAAGCAACACGACCCTGGCCCGGGCCGTCGACCGGCGCGCCGCGGCCCGGTCGGGCGGCACCATGCAGCGCTCGAACTCTGCGTCGAACTGGGCCGAGGTCCGCCGGGTCGCACGGCGCTGGGCGACGATGCTGCGGGAGCGCCTCGATGCCGCCGACAGCTGGACGATCGTGGGGTCCTGAATAAAGAGGACGCGGGTCCGGCGGACCCGCGCCCGAACTACCACAGCCCGATAACCGTGGCTGCGTCTAGCGTGGCGCCTTCAGCGCATCGCGGATCTCGGTGAGCAGTTTTTCTTCCGCGGACGGTTCCGGCGGCTTCGGCGGCGGCGCCTCTTCTTCCTGCTTCTGCAGTTTGTTCATCGCCTTGATCGCAATGAAGATTGCGAAGGCCACGATGATGAAATCCAGCAAAGTGTTGATGAACGTCCCGTAGCGGATCACCGCAGCACCCGCCTCTTCGGCCGCGGCCAGGCTCGGGTAGTCCGTGCCGCTCAGGTTGATGAACAGGCTGCCGAAGTCCACGTTGCCCATCAGCATGCCGATGGGCGGCATGATCACGTCGTTCACGAAGGAACTGACGATCTTGCCGAAGGCCCCGCCGATAATGATGCCCACGGCCATGTCGACGACATTGCCGCGCATCGCGAATTTTTTGAATTCTTCTAGCATGGTTGTGTGCCCCCTGTAGCCCCTGCTAGTTGCCCATCATGTCCTGGGCCTTTTTCGCGGCCTCGTCCTGGGCAGTATCGGCGGCTTCGCCAGCCTTCTCTTCCGCCATGGCCTCGCCCTGGTCCATGGCTGCGTCGGCAGACTGGCCGGCACTTTCCATTGCCGCATCGCCCGCTGCCTTGGCTGCGTCTTCCATGCTCGCATCCTCTTCGAGCGCGGCCTGGCCCGCCTGGGCACCGGCGTCCGCGGCGTCAGAGGCAGCCTGGCCGGCTTGCTCCTTCGCGTCGTCCATCATCGCGCCTGCCTGGTCAGTGGTTTCCGCGGCCTTTTCCTGCATCGCGTCGGCCGCTTCGCCCATCGAGCTCGGCTTGTCGTCGCCACCGCAGGCGGTCAGTGCGAACGACGCGATAAGTATCAGCAGAGTCGTCAGTGTCTTCATGTGTATGCCCTCGACTATCCGGTTAAAAACCCACCCCTTGGCCGTCAGCTCAATGCACAACCGGCCGTTTCGGTTTGGTCAAACATTATGTCTTGACGGTGCCAGTGTACGCACTTTGGGTGCCGGTTCCAGATCCGGGGGAATCCCGTATCGCTTCGACAAGTACTTATGCCCCTGTCGGCCAGCCGCAGGGCGTACGCATCATCCGGCGCGGATTCCGAACAGCGGCACCATCACCACCAGCAGGCCAACCAGGGCCAGGTGCTCAGCCGTGTAACGCAGCAGCCGTGCTGCGCGCGTGTCCACGAGGGTCATCGTGTCCAGGCCGACCGCAGCGCGCAGCGGTTCATGTTGGCGTTCCGGTGTTCGGCAGGTGACTGCGCTGGGCCCGAATGAAGCGCGCCACGAACTCGTCGGCGGGCGCCTGCAGCATGTCGCCGAGGCGGCCGCGCTGGACGACCTGGCCGTCGCGCATCAGCACGATCTCGTGGCCGAGGAATGCGGCCTCGGCCAGGTCGTGGGTCACCATGACCACCGTCTTCCCGAGACGGCCGAAGATCTCGCGCAGGTCCTGCTGCAGCTCGAAGCGAATCATCGGGTCCAGGGCGCCGAGGGGTTCGTCGAGCAGCAGCACTTCGGGGTCGAGCATCAGCGCGCGCATCAACCCGACCCGCTGGTTCTGGCCACCGGACAGTTCGAGCGGATAGCGGTCGAGACAGTCCGCCGGAAAATGGCTCAGTGCCGCCAGTTCCGCCGTGCGCGCATCCCTGTCGGCGCGATTCCACTCGAGATATCGCGCCATCAGCTGGATGTTCTGCCGTGCCGTCAGGTGCGGAAACAGGCCCCCGTCCTGCACCACGTAACCGACGCGCCGGCGGATCGCCAGCACGTTCGATTCGCAGACGGTGTCGCCGTCAAACGCCACGTTGCCGGCATCGGGCACGGCCAGCCCGATCAGCGCGCGCAACAAGGTCGTCTTGCCGCAGCCGGACGGGCCGATCAGCACCGTCGTCTGGCCCGGCGCAATGTCGAGGCTGACATTGTCCAGTGCGCAGACCTGCGCGTAGCGCTTGGAAATACCGGTCAGGCGAAACATGGGATCTGCAAGCCGGGGAGCGCCCGAGTCTAAGGGATCCGCGGCGGTTTCTCCCGCTGGCAGGCTGGCGCCGCCACGTCGTGCCCGGCTGTGGGGCTCAGGTTAAGCTTGCCGGCCATGGACAAGCACGGTGCAAGCGGTCCGGTCGATACCCGGGCGCCCGTGGCCGGCGGGGTCAAGAAGGTCCTGTACACGCTGCAGACCGCGCAGCGCATCGGGCTGAAGAACACCGCCAAGGCGCTGCGTGCCAGGAATACCTGCAAGGCCTGCGGCCTGGGCATGGGCGGCCAGCTCGGCGGCATGGTGAACGAGCTGGGAGAATTTCCGTCGGTCTGCAACAAGAGCCTGCAGGCCCAGTCCACCGACATTCAGCCACCGATTCCCGCCGTGATTTTCGACCATCCGCTGCACGAACTGCGGGAACTCGACGGCCATGAGCTCGAGCACCTGGGCCGCCTGGGCTCGCCCATTTACAAGGCGGCCGGCGGCGACCGCTACCAGCCCGTGGACTGGGGCTTTGCGCTCAATCGCGCGGCGCGGGTGCTGCGGGCGACGGATCCGGACCGCAGTTTTTTCTACTCCTCGGGCCGGTCGTCCAACGAAGCCGGTTTCCTGCTGCAGCTTTTTGCGCGGCTTTACGGCACGAACAACGTCAACAACTGTTCCTATTACTGTCACCAGGCAACCAGTGTCGCGTTGGGCAATACGGTCGGGACCGGCACGTCCACCGTGGAGCTCGCCGACCTGACGGGCTGCGATTTGCTGATCCTGGCGGGCGCGAACCCGGCATCCAATCACCCGCGCCTGATTCACCAGCTGCAGGCGATCCGCGAACGCGGGGGCGATGTGATCGTGATCAACCCCGCCCGTGAGTCGGGCCTGGTGCGCTTCGCGGTGCCGAAAAGCCCGAAGTCGATGTTGAGCGGCGGTACGTGGATTGCATCGGATTACCTGCAGCCACGCATCGGGTCCGACGTCACACTGTTCAAGGCACTGGCGAAGGCGGTGGTGGAGGCCGGGGGACAGGATGATGCGTTCATCGCCGAGCACGCCAACGGCTACGCAGAGTTTCGTGCCGACCTCGAGACGCTGGACTGGGAAATGCTTTGTACGCAGTGCGGGCTGGAGCGGGCGGACATCGACCGCGTTGCCGACCGTTATTGCCGGGCGGAGCGGGTAATTTTCGCGTGGGGCATGGGGCTGACCCACCATGTGAACGGCGTGGACAACATCGAAGCGTTGGCCAGCCTGGCTTTGCTGCGCGGCATGGTCGGCAAACGTTTCGCCGGCCTGCTGCCCCTGCGGGGGCACAGCAACATCCAGGGTATCGGCACGGTCGGCGTAAAGCCGGCGCTGCCCGAAGCCGTCCTCGCCAGCCTGGAGTCCGAACTGGGCGTGACCCTGCCCCGCAAACCGGGCTTCGACACGATGGCCGCCACGCAGGCGGCGGCCGCCGGTGAAATAGACGCCGCGGTCATCATGGGTGGGAACCTGTACGGGGCGAATCCCGATGCGGCCTGGGTGGAGAAAGCGCTCGATCGAATCGGTTTCAAGCTTTTCCTGACCACGACGCTGAACCGCTCCCACCTGTTCGGCGTCGACACCGGCGAGAGCCTTGTGCTGCCGGTTGCCGCGCGGGACGAGGAGTGGCAGCCGACCACCCAGGAGTCGATGTTCAACTACGTGCGCATGAGCGACGGCGGCATCACGCGGCTGCGTGATGCGCGCCCGGAAGTGCTGGTGCTCGCCGATCTGGCGGAACGGGTGCTGGACGACTGTCCGGTGGATCTTCGCCAGTTCCGCAATCATCGCCGCATTCGTCAGGCCATCGCCCGGACCGTGCCCGGCATGCAGGACCTGGCGGACATCGACACCACGCGGCGTGAATTCCACGTGCGGGGCAGGCTGCTGCACGCACCGAAATTTCCCACGGCTGACGGGCGCGCCGCCTTCCGGGTCGTGCCGATGCCGGCCGTGAGTCGCGCGCGCCCATTCACGCTCACGACCATCCGCAGCGAAGGGCAGTTCAACACGATCATCTACGAGCGCCAGGACACCTATCGCGGCACGCAGAACCGTTGGGCGGTGCTGATGAATCCCGACGACATGTCGGCTCTGGGTGTCGGTGAGGGCGCCGAAGTCGACCTGGTTTCCGACCAGGGACGCATGGCCGGGGTCATGGTGCACGCCTTCGACCTGCCGGCAGGTGCGATCGGCGCCTATTTCCCGGAGGCGAACGTACTGATCGGCAACGCGGTGGATCGCCGCAGCCAGACGCCCGGGTTTAAGGCCACCCCCGTTACGGTGGAAGTCGCGGGCACGAACTGAGCGGCTCGCGCTCGCCGGCCCTTGCAATGCGGCGCTGGGCTTGGCGAAATGCGCGCCAGGCAAGTAGGGATTGACTGGAACGAATGATGTCAGCAGCAGCGCAGGCGGCCGCCCCGAATCTTGAGAAACTGCACAAGCGCTTGTGCCGCGCGGTCGGCAAGGCGATTGCCGACTACAACATGGTCGAGGACGGTGACCGGATCATGGTGTGCCTGTCCGGCGGCAAGGATTCCTTCGCGATGCTGGACATCCTGATGCGGCTGCGTGAGCGCGCGCCGGTGAACTTCGAGCTGGTCGCGGTCAACATGGATCAGAAGCAGCCGGGTTTCCCGGCCGACGTGCTGCCGCGGTATCTCGACGGCCTCGACATCGAGTACCACATTGTCGAAAAAGACACCTATTCCATCGTGCGTGACAAGATTCCCGACGGGCGCACGACCTGCGGGCTGTGTTCACGCCTGCGCCGCGGCACGCTGTACGGGTTCGCCGAGCGGATCGGCGCCGACAAGATCGCGCTGGGTCATCACCGCGACGACATCGTCGAGACGCTGTTCCTGAACCTGTTTTTCGGTTCCAGGCTGGCCGCGATGCCGCCGAAACTGCGCTCCGATGACGGGCGCAACGTGGTCATCCGTCCGCTGGCCTACTGCGCGGAACCGGATCTCGCCCGCTACGCGACGCTGCGCGACTTCCCGATCATTCCGTGCAACCTGTGCGGCTCGCAGCCCAACCTGCAGCGCCAGCAGGTGAAGCAGATGCTCGCCGACTGGGAATGTCAGCACCCGGGCCGTACGAACCTGATCTTCGGCGCTTTGCAGAACGTGGCGCCCAGCCAGCTGGCCGACCCGGCACTGTTCGACTTCGCGTCCCTGCGGCGGGTTAGCGAGGTGGCGGACGGGGCGGCCTTTGCCGGGAATGATGATTGGAGCGTGGCGGCAGGCTGAGTCGCGGCTTGCAATCTGCGCCGACTCTCTGAACACTCTGCCGCCGCGAACCCGGACCCACCTATGCCGCGCATTACCGAAGTCGACCTGCATGCTTTGCCGATAGATCGCTACGAAGGCGTGGCCAACAGGGGCGTCGTCGAACAGATCCGGGCAACGGCCGCCCAGCTGGCGGAGAAGATCGATGGACGCGTGGTCTGGCATGTGAATTCCACGGCCGCGGGCGGCGGGGTCGCTGAAATGCTGCCCGCGCTGCTCGGCTACTGCCGGGGATTGCACCTGAACACTCGCTGGCTGGTCATCAGCGGCGAGAAGGAATTCTTCAGGGTCACCAAGCGACTGCACCACGGGCTGCACGGTGAAAACGGCGACGGCTCTCTGCTGGACGGCGAGGCGCGGGAGATCTACGAAGCCACGATGCGGGCCAACGCGCCGGAGATCATGGCGCTGGTGCGGCCCGGCGACATTGCGATCCTGCACGACCCGCAGACCATTGGCCTCGCGCCCGCGCTGCAGGAGCACGGGGTGCGCGTCATCTGGCGCTGCCACATCGGCCGGGCCGCGCCGACGGATGACTCCAGGGTCGCGTGGCGATTCCTGGAACCGTACCTGGACTGCGCCGTGCAGTACGTGTTCTCCCGCGCGGAGTATGTTCCCGAGCGACTGGACCACGGCAAGTCGAAGATCATGCCGCCAAGCATCGATGCGTTTATGCCCAAGAACCAGGCGATGAACGACGACGCGGTGCTGACGATCCTGGTTCACATGGGCATCCTGTTCGGGCCGATGCCGGGAAAACCCGATTTTGAATACCTGCGCAGCGACGGGTCGCGCGGCCGGGTGGACCGCTACGCTGACATCATTCGCTGCGGGCCCGCATCGGGCAACACCGCGCCGCTGGTGACGCAGGTGTCGAGATGGGATCCGCTGAAAGACCAGATTGGGCTCATGCACGGTTTTTGCCGCTGGCTCGAACGGGGCAAAGACAATGGCGCCGAACTGATCCTGGCCGGGCCAAGTGTGAGCGGCGTGGCTGACGACCCCGAGAGCGCCGACACGTTTCGTGAAGTGTTTCTCGCGTGGTGCAACCTGCCCCACGAGACGCGTTCGCGCGTGCACCTGGTGATGTTGCCAATGGTGGACGTCGAGGAAAATGGGGCCATGGTCAACGCGCTGCAACGCCACTCGGCCGTGGTGGTGCAGAAGAGCCTGCAGGAAGGGTTCGGCCTCACGGTCACCGAGGCTATGTGGAAAGGCCGGCCGGTCATCGCCAGCCGGGTCGGGGGCATCCAGGACCAGATCACCGATCGGGAGAACGGCCTGTTGCTGGACGATCCCACCGATCCCGATGCCTTTGCAGCGGCGCTGGAACAGCTGTTCGACGATCCCGCCTTTGCGGCGCACCTGGGCAACGCCGCGCAGGCGACGGTGCGTGAGCACTATCTCGAGACGCGCAGCCTGCTCGATCACCTGCAGCTGCTGCTCAGCCACTGCTAAGCCAATGCTTGCCGGGGTCAGGACATGAGGAGACTGTTGCTGATGGTCACACTGGGTTTGACGACACTGATCACAGCCGGAACCGGTGTGACCGAGGACCGCAGGGAAACCATTGCGGTGATCGGTACCGGCCGCGTGGGTGGCGCCCTGGGCCCGCGCCTCGGCGCGCTGGGCTACCCGGTGATTTACGGTTCGCGCACGCCCGGCAGCGACAGGGTGGCGGCGCTGGTGGCCGGGAGCGGCGAGCAGAGTCGCGCGGCCTTGCCCGGTGAATCGGTGAACGGCGCCGACATCGTGATTCTCGCGGTGCCGTGGCAGGCCATCGATGCAACGCTGACAGGCCTCGGCGCGCTGGACGGCAAGATCGTGATCGACGTGACCAACGCACTGCGGGTGAACGAGCAGCGCATGATGGAAATGGCGGTCGCCACCTCGGCGGCTGAAATCATCCAGCAGCGGATACCCGGCGCCAGTGTGGTCAAGGCCTTTAACGCGGTGGGGTCACACGTGATGGCCGACCCGGCGACCGGCGGCGGCCCGGTCACCATTCCGCTGGCCGGGAACGATGCGGCGGCGAAAACCCGGGTGGCCGCGCTGGTCGAAGAACTGGGTTTCGAGAGCCTGGACGTCGGCCCGCTCGGCAACGCCCGTTACCTGGAAGGCATGGCCGTGCTTTACATGGTGCCGTACATGAGCGGCCGGACCGACGAGGCCTTCGAGTACTACCTGCGCACCGGGACCGCGCCGAAGCGTGATTTCGAGGTGCGGCCGGCCGAGTAACGCCCTCAGAGGCGGGCCTGGGTCGCCTCGTACTCGCTCAGTTCCTGCCGGCGCTTGGCGCGCTCTATTCTCAGGTTGTCGAGCTCTTCCTCGAGGGTGCCGTACTCTTCTGCCAGGTGCTTCGTCTTGGTCAGCAGCGCCACCCGTTCCTCGGGCGTGGACTCTTCGCTGATCATGCGCACGCCGGCCTGGGTCACCTCGTCTTCGATATCGTTGAGCCGCCGTTCCTTCGAGCGAATCTGGGTTTCCACCTGGCTGACCGAGCTGCGCAGGCTGTACAGTCGCTTGCCGTCGCTGTACGCCGCGTAGAAGTCCACGTCCAGGTCCGCCGGGCACACGCCGGAGTAGCTCGCGCCGCGCACGCCGAGGTTGTAGCCGTTTTCCGGCTGGCAGAATTCCCGCAGACCCGCCTCGCGGCCGGTCTGGTAAGCCTTCAGGTCCGGGGCAATGCCGTGCTTCGCGCAGGCCTTGCGGTGGTTGCCGATGCGGTCGGCGGTGGAGCCGCGCACGCCGTCTTCATAGCCGATGGCCTGCCAGTCGGCGACCATGCATTCCTGGCCGCTCATGCTCGCGCAGCCCTGCACGACCATGACCATGACAGCCAGCCCAAGAATCTTGCGGTAGTCCATTTGGGTCCTCCCGGTGCGCCCATGAAGACTGTGGCTTCATTACGCTAACCCGCGGCCGGACCACCCTCTGTGATGGTGCTCACGTTTCGCCCGGCACCGCGGGGCCCCGGGGTGCTAAAGGCGACACCGTTCCGGTGCTGGCCGGAGGCTCAGCTCTGTTCCGGGCGCCGCTCCTCGTCCGGGTCCCACTCGATCAGGTTGATCAGCACGCCGTCCGGGTCCCGGAAGCACATCTCCCGCTGTTTCAGCTGTTCACCGATGCGCAGGCGCACCGGGGCGCACAGAATGTGGTGCCCGCCGGCACGCAGCGCGGTGGTGACCGGGTCGAGATCGGCGCAATAGAAGACCAGGCAGGTTTCGCCCTGGTTGATGGACTCCGGCCTGCGGCGGGTCGCGGGCGGCTGGGGGTTGCTGATTTCAAACAGGCCCACCATGCCCCAGGCCGGGCCGGGGGCTTTCAGGATGCAGGCCCGCGTGACGCTGCCCACGGGCATGCCGAGCAGTTCGTGGGCGTTGCCGTCCGTGAGTTCACCTTCGAACCAGGTCTCATCGAGACCGATGACCTCCCGGTAGAAGGCCCGCGACCGGTCCAGGTCGCTGACGAATAGCGCGCTGCGCACCATCGGGCTGATTCGGGACATGCTGTTTGCCTCAGGTCAGGGGAACGGTCGGCAGCACCAGCGTGCCGCCGGAAGACTGTTTCGGTGCCGTTATAATGAAATCAGGCTCTGGAGTACAAGGATGAGAAAAGTTCTGCTGCTTTCGCTGATCGTACTGGTGGGCATGCCGTCTAGCGCATGGTCTGGCAGCCACGAGCAGGCAGCATCATCAGCGACGGCGACTGCCGGCAACCGGATCGCGCAGGTGGCCGGCGCCCAGACTGTGGAACTCGCGGCGTCGAAGAAAACTGCCAAACAGTGGGCCGAGCTGCGGCCCGACTACCAGGCGCTCAGGCCAAAAAAGCGCTAGCTCAGCGCTCGCCCGGCGTGGCGGGGAGCTCCGCCAGGCTGGTACCGGTGGCGTACAGGTATTCCACGACCTCGCCTATTTCCCGGGCCGTGTAATCGAGTTTCCGTTTCACGGCCCACGGGCCGATGACCGGCGGGACCCAGAAGTCCGGTTGCATCATTGCCTTGAATCGCAGCCGGGTACCGCCGGGCGTATCTTCCAGGTGCCAGCGGGTGGTGTAGAAGCGAAAGTCGCTGCGTTCCGGATCGGCGATGGTCACGATTTCGCTGGTCGGCACCGGCCACATTCGCTCCACTTTCTCGAAGCGCGTGCAGAAAATCCATGCGCAACTGTGCACCAGGGTATAGCCTACCAGCACGCCGTCGTCGTCCGGCGGCAGGTAGCGGGTCGTCACCATGCCTGCCACCAGCCGATGGAAGTGGTCGAAGTCGACCAGGATGTCGAAGACGAAATCCCTCGGCGCGGCGACGACGCTTTCTGCTTCGAGCCGGAAAATCTTGCCCTGCCGGGTGACCTCGATGCGTTCCACCTCGACGGCCACTGCGTCGCCGGCTGCCAGCAGCAGGCACAGCAGGACCGTGGGACAGCGCCGCAGGCCGGCTTTCCGCTCACCATTCATCATGTTTGATTTCGGCCTGCGCCGCCGGGCCGTTTCAGGCCGCAAGTGCCGCCCGGATTTCAGGCCGGTGTGCGCACTTTGTAATTGCCGCGTGCTTCATCGAATTCCAGGATCACCTGGCCCTGCTTCGCGGCATCTTCGAGCAGGTCGGAGAAACTCTTGTAACCGTAACGGGCTTCGCTGAAGTCCGGGTACACGCGCTTGACCGTCTGCTTAATCATCGAGCCCCAGACCGGATCGTATTCCGATTCCAGCGATTCGACGATCTCGGCAATGCGGTCCACGGCCTCCTGTTGTTTCGTGGACTTGGCTTTGCCCTTGGCGCGCTTTTTGCGCGTGCTGCGTTTGCGTGAGACTTCGATCAAGTCGTCGTAGTAGACAAACTCGTCGCAACTCGAGGCGAGGATGTCAGACGTGGAGTTGCGTACGCCGCAGCCGATGACCCGCTTGTCGTTTTCCTTCAGCTTCGAAACGAGCGGCGAGAAATCGCTATCGCCCGTCAGCAGCGCAAAGATGTCGATGTGCGTCTTCGAGTAGCACAGGTCGATCGCGTCCACCACCATCCGGATGTCCGCACTGTTCTTCCCGCTCATGCGTGAGCGCGGAATATCCACCAGCTCGATGCCCAGGCGATGGAATTCCCGCGTGAACTTCTCGTACTGGCTCCAGTCACAGTAAGCGCGCTTGAAAACAATGCGGCCTTTTTCCAGCAGCCGCTTCGTGATCAGTTCGATCTTGAATGAGGCGCCCTTGATGTCCTTGACCCCGAGCGCCAGGTTCTCGAAGTCCACGAAGACGGCAATCTTTGGTTCGTCGTTCATGTGCTCATTTTATCAGCTCGGTCTGGGCCCGTTTGTTCCCATTTGCGATGCACGGCTACCTGGGGCCGTGGGACAATGTGGCCCCGGTCGGCGCCATGGCCCGCAGACGGCGAGCGCCGGTTGGGATGCTTCTGCCACAGCTGCGAAAATAACCAGATGAAGGCCGCCCGCCCCCTGTTTTCCTACCAGTCGCCCGGTGCCGCCGAGCCCGCGTGTCCGTTTCTGCCGATGACCGGGGACGAGATGCAGGGGCTCGGTTGGGACGCCTGCGACGTGATCCTGGTGACCGGCGACGCCTATGTTGATCACCCGAGCTTTGGCATGGCCATCGTCGGGCGCTTTCTGGAGGCCCAGGGTTTCCGGGTCGGGATCATCGCGCAGCCGGACTGGCGCGACACGCAGGCGTTCAGAGAGCTGGGCGCACCCCGCCTGTTCTTCGGCGTGACGGCCGGCAACATGGACTCGATGGTGAATCGCTACACGTCCGACCGCAAGGTCCGGCGCGACGATGCCTACACGCCCGGGGGTGAAGGCGGCCGGCGGCCCGACCGGTCGGTGATCGTGTACTCGCAGCGCCTGCGTGAAGCCTTTCCCGGTGTGCCCGTCGTCATCGGCGGTATCGAGGCCAGCCTGCGGCGAATTGCCCACTTCGACTACTGGTCCGACAAGGTACGCCGGTCTGTGCTGCTCGACGCGCGCGCGGACCTGCTGGTTTATGGCAACGGTGAACGCCAGGTCGCCGAGATCGCGCACCGGATGGCCCAGGGTGAACGCATCGATGAGATTCGTGACATCAGGGGCACGGCATTCATCAGCAGCGAGTTTCCGGCCGGCTGGGTCGAACTCGATTCCACGCACCTCGACACACCCGGCAAGATCGACGCGCATCCAGATCCCTACGCGATGCGGCCCGGTCGGGCAGCGGCGACGGACAAGGCGGCGGCGCCGGACGAGAGCGATTCCGGGCTTCGGGTCGTGCGCTTTGCCCGCGACCTGCCGCGGGAACGGCGCGACAGGGCGGTGATCAGGCTGCCGGCCTTCGAGCAGGTGCGCGACGATCCCGTGCTGTATGCGCACGCCTCTCGCATCCTGCACACGGAATCGAATCCCGGTAATGCCCAGGCGCTGGTGCAGCGCCACGGTGACCGCGATGTGTGGCTGAATCCGCCGCCAATCCCGCTGAAGACGGCGGAACTGGACGCCGTCTATGAGTTGCCGTACCAGCGGCGTCCGCACCCGTTCTACGGTGACGCGCGAATTCCCGCCTACGAAATGATTCGCTTTTCCGTCGCGATTCAGCGGGGCTGTTTCGGCGGCTGCACCTTCTGTTCCATCACCGAGCACGAAGGCCGCATTATCCAGAGTCGCTCGGAGCAGTCGGTGCTGCGTGAAATCGAAACCGTGCGCGACACGGTACCCGGCTTCACCGGCGTGATTTCCGACCTCGGCGGGCCGACGGCAAACATGTACCGGCTGGCCTGCAAGAGTCGCAAGATCGAGTCGGCGTGCCGCCGGCCGTCGTGCGTGTTCCCACGCATTTGCCCGAACCTGAATACGAACCACAAGCCACTGATTCGCCTGTACCGCAAGGCCCGGGAGCTCGACGGCATCAAGAAAGTGCTGATCGCGTCCGGTGTGCGTTACGACCTGGCCGTCGAGTCACCGGAGTACGTGAAGGAACTGGCCCAGCACCACACGGGCGGTTACCTGAAAATTGCCCCGGAGGCGATTGCCGAAGGCCCGCTGTCGATGATGATGAAGCCGGGCATCGGCACCTACTATCGCTTCAAGGAACTGTTCGACCGCTACAGCGAGGAAGCCGGCAAGGAGCAGTACCTGATCCCGTACTTCATTGCCGCACATCCGGGCACGTCGGACCAGGACATGCTCGAGCTGGCCCTGTGGCTGAAGCAGAACGGTTTTCGTGCTGACCAGGTGCAGGCGTTCCTGCCGTCACCGATGGCCACCGCCACGGCGATGTACCACACGCGACGCAACCCGTTGCGCCGGGTATCGCGGACCAGCGAGCGCGTGCGCGTTCCCAGGGGCTTGCGGGTGCGCCAGCTGCACAAGGCCTTTTTGCGCTATCACGATCCGGATAACTGGCCGCGCCTGCGGGCCGCGCTTCGGCGCATGGGGCGTGCCGACCTGATCGGTGACGGCGACAAGCAGCTGGTGCCGGCCTGGCAGCCCGCCGGCACCGGTGGACGTTCGCAGCGCCGTCCCGGCAAGGGCCGACCTTTCAGAACGCAACATACCCGGCTGCCGGATGCGAAACCGCGCCGGCGCACGACGCGCCGACGCGGTAGCTGAGCAGGCGACTGTGCGGGTTGATTCGAGTGTGCGAGCCGGTCTCAGTTGGCGCCACTGAAGCGACGCCGCAGCCATTCGTCCAGCGACAACCGGCCCGGCCCATGGAAGAAGATCATGGCCAGCATCACGCCCCACAGGACGTGGTCCTTGATGCCCACCGCACCCATGTCCGGAAAGGCAACGACGGCCACGTAATTCAGGATGAACAGGCCCAGGGCGCCCAGGCGCGTTGCGAGGCCAATGACCAGCAGCACCGGCAGCGCCAGTTCAGCGGCCGTTGCCAGCCAGGCCGCAAGCGCCGGCGGCAGCACGGGCACCGCGTACACGTCGTTGAACAGGAAAAGCGTGCTGTCCCAACTGTCGATCTTGGTCAGTCCGGACTTGAAAAACACCTGTGCCACCCACAGGCGGATGCCGAGATCGAATACCTGTCCTAGCCAGCCCAGGCCAGTGCGGGTTTTTTCCACCGAGTCCCAGACCGGGCTTGCGGTTGCTACGTTCATGGTGCTTCGCTCCCTACGTGGCGCGCTGCGCGCGTCGTTGCTGACACGGGTAGACCCTTACTCGTATACGAAGTTCCCGCAATCCGGCCCGGAACCTTGCCGTTTTTGTGCAACATACGGCCAGCTGGCAGCCCGCTTTACCGATATATGGGCTGTTGGAGTAGTGTGAACGGCTGGCCTCCCGGCCGCACCGCACGGAAGTCGAGGGTTTGACACAGTGACCGAGCAGCCGCCCGCCAAGCTGAAAGTGCGCGCTCGTCGCGCACTGTTGCCGCTCGTGATCGTTGCCGTCACGGCTGGCGTGATTGCGCTGATGATCGCCACTCGTCCCCGTTTGATTCGGGTGCCCACGCCGGAACGGGTGTGGCCGGTAGAGGTCGTGGAAGCGCGCTTCGGTCCCCTGCAGCCTCAACTGAGTTTGTTCGGTGAGATCGTCGGCGGGCGGCGCAGCGAGTTGCGGCCGCAGGTCGCCGGACTCGTGGTGGAAATCGGGCCGAACCTGCAGGAAGGTGGCCAGGTAGAAAAGGGTGAACTCCTGCTGCGAATCGATCCCTTCGATTTCGAAACGGCGCTGGCCGAGCAGCGTTCGCTGCTGAAGGAATCCGAAGCGCGCCTCGAAAAACTCCGGCGGGACCTGAAAAGAACACAAGATCTCTACGCACAGAAGAACGTCTCGGAGCAGGCCCTGGATGATGCCGCGCTGGCCGTTATCGAGCAGGAGGCGCTGGTAGAACAGCGGGTGATCGGTGTCCGTCGTGCCGAGCGCGATCTCGCCGACACGCAGCTCGCCGCGCCCTTTGCCGGCGTGCTCGCCAACGTCGCCGCAGATCTCGGCAAGGAATTTACCGGCTTCGGCAACGAAGCGGTGGCGGATCTGATCGACACGAGCGAGCTGGAAGTGCGTTTTTCTGTGACGAACGCGCAGTACGGTCGCCTGGCCGAGGACGGCGAGCCGCTGATCGGTCGACTGGTAGCCGTGTCGTGGCAGGTTGGTGACGCGACGCTGGTCTACCCGGCCGTGATCGAGCGCGTCGGCGCGGAGGTCACCGCTTCTACAGGTGGGGTGGATGCGTTCGCGGCCATCGATTCCAGTGGCGAGCAAACCTTGTTGCGGCCCGGTGTCTTCGTGTCCGTCACGCTGGCCGACCGACGCTACGACAACGTGATCAGCGTGCCGGAGAGCGCGCTGTACGGCGAAGACACGGTATACGTGATCGAGGCTGGGCGGATGAGCCCGCGCCAGGTGAAAGTCGCTGGCTATTCGGGCGCCGACCTGCTGGTGACGAACGCCGGTGACCCTGCGATTCGTGACGGCGACCAGGTCGTGGTCACCCAGTTGCGCGAGGCCGGCGCGGGCGCGCAGGTGACGGTGCGGTGACGGCCCCGGAACAACGTGGCCTGATGGCGTTGTTCGCGCAGCACAAGGTGGCGGGCAACCTGCTGATGATCCTGATGATCCTGTTCGGTGTCTGGGGCCTGACGAAGCTGAATCGCCAGGTGATGCCGGATATCACGCTGGACGTGATCTCAATTATGGTGCGCTGGCCCGGCGCGAGTCCGGAGGACGTCGAGGTCAACGTGGTCCAGGCCATCGAGCCGGAGATCCGCTTTATCGAAGGTGTCGATCGAGTCAAGGCAATGGCCTATGAAGGCCGTGCCGAAATCACGATCGAATTCGAACAGGGCGAGAATCTCGCCCGCGCGCTGACCGACGTGCAGGCGGCGGTGGCACGCATCACCACGTTCCCAACCGACATGGAAAGGCCGATCGTCACCCAGTTCGTGGCTAGCGACCCGGTTTGCGGTATCGAAGTCAGCGGACCCTTCCCCGAGCAGGCGCTGAAAGTGTACGCGCGCCGGATTCGCGACGACCTGCTGGACCTCGGCATGGCCCGCGTGACCCTCGTCGGTCAGCGGGACACGGAGATCTGGGTCGAACTGGAGCCCGAAGTCCCGCGCCGGCTCGACCTCACGGTGGCGGATATCGCGCGGCGCGTGCAGGAAACCAGCCTGGATCTCCCGTCGGGCAGCATCGAGGGCGCGGGCATGTCGCGCCAGATTCGCAGCGAGTCCCTGGCGCGCAGCGCGGCTGAGGTCGGTGACATCGAGGTGGTGTCACGGATGACCGGCGAGCGTCTGCGCCTGCGAGACATTGGCCGCATCTACGAAACCTTCGAAGAAGGCGTGGTGGGCCACCTGCTGGATGGCGAGATCGCGATCGGCTTACGGGTCTGGCGCACCAAGGGCGTTGACTCGATCGATTCACAGCGGCTGATTGCAGATTACCTCGAAGAGCTCCGCAAGGAATTGCCACCGACCTTGCGCGTGGACATGTACGACGTATTCGCGGACCAGGTCACGCAGCGCGTGCGCATGCTGCTCAGAAACCTCGCCAGTGGCCTGGCGCTGGTATTGCTCGTGCTGTTCCTGCTCCTGAACGGCCGCGTGGCTTTCTGGGTGGCGGTGGGCATCCCGGTGGTCATCCTGGCGACCTTCGGCGGCATGGCCTTGCTGGGCATGACCATGAACATGATCAGCATGTTCGCGATCATCATGGGGCTCGGCATCATCGTCGACGATGCGATCGTGGTCGCGGAGCACACGGAGATGCTGTATCGGCGGGGCGTGCCGCCGCAGCAGGCCTCACTGACCGCCGCACGGGTGATGATTGCACCCGTGACGGCGGCATCCCTGACCACGATAGCCGCCGTGTTTCCGATCCTGACTGTGAGTTCGGTCGTCGGCGAGGTGGTGCGCGAACTGCCGTTGACCATCATGCTGGTGATCGGCGCCAGCCTGCTGGAATGTTTCCTGGTGTTGCCAACGCACCTGAAACACTCCCTGCAACGCCTGGACCGTTCGGCAAGCAAGGGCGGCGTGCTGGCCGATCGATTTCTGCACTTCCGCGAGAAGCGGTTTGCCCCGCTGGTCCGGCTTTGCTTCAGACATCGTTACAGCACGGTGGTGGCCACCGTCAGCGCATTTTCCCTGGCCCTGACGCTGCTGATATCGGGGCGGGTCGGCTTCGAGTTCTTCGCGTCGCCGCAGACGGACATGTTGTTCGCGAACTTTTCGATGACGCCGGGTACGCCCCGTGAGCGTGCGGCCGAGATGCTCGATGAGATTCACCGTGCGCTGTACGTCGTGGAAGAAGAGTTGGCGGGAGCCGGTGAACTGGTGCTCTACGACTACGGCACGATCGGCATCACGGGAGGGCGCCAGGGCGAGAGCGCGCTGAGCGGCGATCATGTCGGTTTCCTGACGGTGGAACTGGTGGCCGGCGACTTACGCAAGGTGCGCAACACGGAACTGACGGAGGCCTGGCAGGCGGAGATAAGGGAACTGGCCGGCACGGAGCGCCTGACATTGTTCGAGCGCAGCGCGGGCGGCCCACCGGGCCGCGATCTGGATATCCGGCTGTCCGGTGCGGAATTGCAAGTCCTGAAGGCCGCCGCGCTGGAGATCAAGAGTGGGCTGCGGGAGTTTCCCGGCACCATGGCGGTGGAAGACAACCTGCCTTGGGGCAAGGAGGAAATTATCCTTGAGGTCACGCCGGCCGGCCGGGCGATGGGCTTTACCACCGAGTCGGTTGCGCGGCAGGTGCGCGACGATTTCGAGGGCGCCATTGCGCGCCGGTTTGCGGAAGACCAGGAAGAAGTCATCGTGCGGGTGAAGCTGGCGGAGTCCGCGTATTCACCGGATTCGATCCGGGACCTCTACCTGCGCGCGCCGGATGGCAGCGAAGTGCCGTTAATCGAGGTCGCAGACCTGCAATCGCGGATCGGCTTTTCGCAGATTCGTCGAGAGGACGGTCGCCGGGAGGTGTCGGTCACCGCTGATGTCGACGCCAGTGTCACGACCAGTAACGAGTTGCTGACGAACATCGCAGCCGACCTGGTGCCGCGGGTGCGCCAGAAGTATGGCATCAACATTGATTTCAAGGGCAAGGCTGAAGAGCAGCGCGAAGCGCTCGGCGACACTGCAGTGGCGCTGGGCGTCGCCTTGGCCACGATGTACATCATCCTGGCCTGGGTGTTTTCGAATTACCTGACGCCGTTGGTCGTGATGTCCGTGATTCCGTTCGGCCTGGTCGGAGCGATATTCGGCCACTGGGTCCTGGGCTACAACCTGAACATGCTCAGCCTGATGGCACTGCTGGGTCTGGCGGGCGTGATGGTCAACGACTCGATCATCCTGATTGCGGCGGTCAAGCGCCTGCACAGGGAAGGACGGCATTTACGGGAGTCCGTTATAGATGCCGCGAAGGAGCGGTTGCGCCCTGTGCTGTTGACGACGCTCACCACGATCGGAGGATTGACTCCGCTGTTGTTCGAGCAGAGCATCCAGGCGCAGCTGGTTCAGCCCCTGGCGGTCACCGTAATTTTCGGCTTGATGTTCGCGCCGCCACTGGTGCTGCTGTTCGTGCCGTCCCTGATCGGTATCGGCAACGACCTGCGCTCGTTGCGCGGCGGGTTCACGCCGCAAGCTGATTTCAGTCGTCCGGGAAGCTGACGCCACGCGAGGCGCGAGCGGGCACAGGCGGTCAGGCCGGTTCACCGATGGCAATCTTTGCGGATTTGCGCCCGGCGAGCTTGAGCACCGCGAAACCGAGCACGCCTGAAAGCAGCGAACCCAGCATGATCCCCAAACGCGCTTCCCGGCCGTAGCCGAGGCCGCCTTCCTCGAAGGCCAGGCTGCCGATGAACATGCTCATCGTGAAGCCCACTCCACAGAGCACCGATGCGCCGTAGATCTGCAGCATGTTCGTGCCGGCCGGGAGTTTCGCGATGCCGCTCCTGATCGTAATCCACGCGAAGCCGAACGCGCCAACCTGCTTGCCGACGAAAAGACCCAGCGCGATGCCGAGGGGCACGGGCTTCAACAGCGCGTCCCAGCCAAAGCCCGCCAGCGGCACGCCGGCGTTAACGAAAGCAAACAGTGGCAACACGCCGAAGGCCACCCACGGGTGCAGGTCGTGCAGCAGCCGGTCCAGCGGTGAGTCGTTTTCATCTCCGAGGGGAATGAAAAGGCCCAGCACCACGCCCGCCAGCGTCGCGTGAACGCCGGATTTCAGTACCGACGTCCACAGGATCAGGCCAACGATGATGTAGGGCGCGATGCGCCGGACCTTTTTCAGGGTCAGGAATACCAGCCCGGTGACCGAGGCCATGGCCACCAGCAGCGAGCCGAGGCTCAGGTCGGAGGAGTAGAACAGCGCAATGATGATGATCGCGCCCAGGTCGTCGATGATCGCCAGCGTCATCAGGAACAGCTTCAGCGCCGGTGGCGTGTTGCCCACCAGCGCGAGTAGGCCCAGGGCGAAAGCGATGTCCGTGGCCGTCGGCACCGCCCAGCCCTTCAGCGCCATCGGCACGTCCAGGTTCAACGCGTAGTAGATCACGGCCGGCACGAGGATGCCGCCAATGCCGGCCATGCCGGGCAGCGCCAGCTGGCCCACTTCCGACAGTTCACCCACGAGCACTTCGCGTTTGACTTCCATGCCGATCAGGAAGAAAAACACGGCCATCAGGCCGTCGTTCACCCACAGGAACAGCGGCTTGTCGATATCCAGCGCGCCAATACGAATCTGGATAGGCACGTTCAGCAGCGCGCTGTACTCCTCGCCGAGGAAAGAGTTCTTCGTCAGCATTGCGAGCACGGCCGCGATCAGCAGCAGCACGCCGCCTGCGGCTTCGAGCCGGAAAAACTCGCGGAAAGTCTGCGGGAACATCAAATCTCCTGGCGATAGCCCGCGCGGCACGGACTGGGGCAGCCTAGCAACTCCGTTCGCGCAAAGTGT
The DNA here is from genome assembly GCA_020351875.1 of Chromatiales bacterium. Classification (GTDB taxonomy): domain Bacteria; phylum Pseudomonadota; class Gammaproteobacteria; order Steroidobacterales; genus J054. The sequence continues at coordinate 2,163,571 of CP070671.1, forward strand.
TTCAAATTGTAGGTCTAGTCTGGCCCGGCCCCGTCTGGCACCTTATGCACGATGCAAGGCAACCGCCCCCTGATTGGTGTGATCGCTGACCGGCGCCCGCTGGGTGCCCACGAGTTTCACATGGCGGGCGAAAAGTACCTGCGCGCGGTTGCCGACGCAGCCGGGGGCTGCCCGGTCACCTTGCCGGTGTTCCCCGATGGATTCGACGTACTGGAGTGTCTGGATCGCCTGGACGGTCTGCTGTTGACAGGCAGCACCTCCGACATCGAGCCGGCGCACTACCAGGGGCCACCGGGCGAGCCCGACGCGCTGCGCGATCCGGCCCGGGACGCGGCGGCCCTCGCGCTGATCCCGGCGGTCATCCGGGCCGGGTTGCCGCTGTTCGGCATTTGCCGGGGTTTCCAGGAAATGAACGTTGCCCTCGGTGGCAGTCTTCACCAGGCCGTGCACGAGCAGCCCGGCCTCGCAGCCCACCACGAGGACAAGGACGACCCGGTCGATGTGCAGTACGGGCCCGCCCACGAAGTGCGCTTTACCCCGGGCGGCCTGCTCGAGGAACTGGCGGGCGCGCCGACCGCTGTCGTGAATTCGGTGCACCACCAGGGGGTGGACCGGCTGGCAGACGGCCTGGTGGTCGAGGCCACCTCGCCGGATGGCCTGGTGGAAGCTTTCACGGTTCGGGACGCGCCCGGTTTTGCGCTGGCCGTGCAATGGCATCCGGAATGGAAGGTCATGGACAATGCCTTCTATACCGCACTTTTCCGGGCCTTTGGCGAGGCCTGCAACAGGTATCGGCAATGACCGCAGACGCGACGCTCAAGGACTGGCTCGAGGCCAACAACATCGACGAGGTCGAGGCGCTGGTACCCGACATGGCCGGTATCGCCCGGGGCAAATTCATGCCCGCAGAGACCTTCGCGGCGCAGGGTGGCATGAGGCTGCCGTCATCCGTGTTCATCCAGACGGTGACCGGCGACTACGCGGTGGAAGAAATCGTCGGCCCCCTGGACGAAGACCTGGACGCGGTGCCTGACCTGGATACGCTGCGTGTCGTGCCGTGGGCCAGGGAGCCGTCGGCCTGTGTGATACACGACTGTTTCTATCCCGACGGCAAACCCGTCGAGATAGCGCCGCGGCAGATTCTGCGGCGTGTGCTGGCCCTGTACGCGGAACAGGGCTGGACGCCGTTCGCGGCGCCCGAGGTGGAGTTTTACCTCGTGCAGCGAAACCCCGACCCGGACTACCCGCTGGAGCCGCCGGTCGGCAGATCCGGACGGCAGGAACTGGTGCGCAGCCCGTTCAGCATGGACGCGATCGACGAGTTCGAGCCACTGATCGATGACATCTACGACTATTGCGAGGCCCAGGGCCTGATGGTCGACAACCTGGTCCACGAAGCCGGCGCCGCGCAGCTGGAGATCAACTTCCTGCACGGGGACGCACTGGCTTTGTCCGACCAGGTGTTCATGTTCAAGCGCATCGTGCGTGAGGTGGCGATGCGTCACCAGGTGCACGCGACCTTCATGGCTAAGCCCATGCAGGAGGAGCCAGGCAGCTCAATGCACTGGCACATCAGTGTGACTGACGACAATCGCAATGCGAACCTGTTTTCTGCCGACGACGGCAGCGAGGCGCCGGCTTTTCGCCATTTCATTGGCGGCCTGCAACGTCACCTTCCGGACCTGCACCTGTTGTGCGCGCCATACGTGAATTCCTACCGGCGCATCGCCCGCTACATGTCGGCGCCGATCAACCTGCAATGGGGTTACGACAACCGCACGGTCGGTTTGCGCGTGCCGCGGTCTACGCCCGTCAGCCGCCGGGTGGAAAACCGGCTGGCCGGCGCCGATGCCAATCCGTACCTGGCCGCGGCGGCGACACTGGCCGCAGGTTACCTGGGACTGATGGAAAAACTGGAGCCCGCCCCTCCGGAAACCGGCAATGCCTACAAGCGCCCGCTGGAGTTACCGCGCAATCTAGACGTTGCCCTGGCGCAATTGCAGGAGAGCGAGGCGGGGCAGCGGATCCTGGGCACGGATTTCCTGCAGGTGTATGCGGCGATCAAGCGCCGGGAGTTCCAGCGCTTTTTCGAAGTCATCAGCCCGTGGGAGCGCGAGCACCTGCTGCTGAGCGTCTAGTGCTTTTTTCTGCATGCACTGAAGGATGCTTTCTGATGCGTCGAGCTTACCTGGCGGCTTTATTCTCGCTGGCGCTGCTGGGCTGCGCGGAACAGCCTGCGGGGCCGGAGCTGCGCGTCTACAACTGGAGTGATTACATCGCGCCGGACACCGTGGCCCGCTTCGAGCGGGAAACGGGCATACGGGTGGTCTACGACGTGTTCGACAGTAACGAAGTGCTGGAAGCGAAGCTCCTGTCCGGTGCAGCCAGCTACGATATCGTCGTACCAACTTCAGATTTCATGGGCCGGCAAATCATTGCCGGCGTATTTCAGCCCCTGGGCCGGGCGAAATTACCCAATTACCGCAATCTCGATCCCCGGCTGATGGAGTTGGTGGCGGAGTTTGACCCCGGCAATCGCTACGGGGTGCCCTACCTCTGGGGCACGTCGGGCATCGGTTACAACGTCGGGCTGGTTCGCGCGGCCCTGGGGGAGGGGGCTCCGGTCGACAGCCTCGACCTGGTGCTCCAGCCGGAGTACGCGTCGCAGCTGGCGGACTGCGGCATCGCGTTCCTGGATGCTCCGAGCGAAGTCTTTTCGGCAGTGTTGCAATACCTGGGTCTGGATCCGAACAGCCAGGTGCCCGAGCACTACCAGCAGCAGGCGCGCGCGGTGCTGGACGCCGTGCGGCCCTACATTCGTTATTTCCACTCGTCGCAGTACATCAACGACCTGGCAAACGGTGACATCTGTGTGGCTTTCGGCTGGTCGGGGGACATCCTGCAGGCGCGAGACCGGGCGCTCGAGGCGGGCAACGACATCGACATTGCGTACACGATTGCCAGGGAAGGCGCGCTGATGTGGTTCGACATGCTGGCCATCCCGGCCGATGCGAGAAACGTCGACAACGCCCACCGGTTCATCGATTACCTGTTGCGCCCGGAAGTGATTGCCGAGGTGACGGAGTTCGTGAAGTATGCAAATGCGAACGCCGCGGCCACGCCGCTGTTGCCTCCCGCCATCCGCGACGACCCGGCCATTTACCCTCCTGCCGAGGTCCGCGCCCGCCTGTACTCCGACAAAGTCACGCCGCCCAAGATCGATCGCGTGATGACCCGGGTATGGACGGCCGTGAAGACGGGTCGGTGAGTTCCACACCTGCATTCGTGGAGCTCCAGGGTCTGCAGCGCCACTTCGGCGCCATGGCCGCCGTTGATGACGTCAGCCTGGGCATCAGGCGCGGTGAAATCTTTGCGATACTGGGCCCGTCCGGCTGCGGCAAGTCCACGTTGCTGCGATTGATGGCAGGGCTGGATGCACCCGACGCGGGCCAGTTGGTGATCGAAGGCCAGACAATGGCCGGCCTGCCACCTCATCGGCGCCCGGTGAACACGATGTTCCAGTCCTACGCGCTGTTCCCGCACATGACGGTCGCGCAGAACATCGCCTTCGGCCTGAAGCAGGACCGATTGCCCGCGCAGGAGATTGCGGCACGCAGCGAGCGTGTGATCGCGCTGGTGAAGATGCAGGGCTACGAAGACCGCAAACCGGACCAGCTGTCCGGCGGCCAGCAGCAGCGCGTGGCCCTCGCGCGAAGCCTGGCGAAAGAGCCGAAACTGCTGCTGCTTGACGAGCCGATGGCAGCGCTGGACCGCAAACTGCGCGCCGAGATGCAGTTCGAACTGGCAGAGATCATTCGCCAGGTGCGCGTGACCTGCGTGATCGTCACCCACGACCAGGAAGAGGCGATGTCGATGGCCGACCGGCTGGCCCTGATGCGCGACGGGCGCATCGTGCAGACCGGCACACCCGAGGCGGTGTACGAAGCGCCGAACTGCCGTTTCGCCGCGGAGTTCCTCGGTGACGTGAACCTGTTCGACGGCGAACTGGCGGCCGCGGACGACGGCGCGGCCCTGTTCCACGCACATGACTTCGAGCAGTCGTTGCAGGTGCGGGCGGGTGACGAATGGCAGCCCGGCACGCCGGCCAGCCTGGTCGTGCGCCCGGAAAAGCTGGTGCTCAGCCGCACTGCGCTGGATGACGGCCATGTGCAGAGCCCGGCCGTGGTCGAAGATCTCGCTTACCTGGGCAGCCGCAGCCGCTATCACCTGCGTCTGCCGGCAGGCCGGCTCGTGACCGCGCTGGTTGCTAACGCCGGCGCCGGCGATTCGCCGGGCCACGGTCAGCAGGTCTACGTGGGCTGGCGCATCCGCGACGGCGTGTTGTTGCCTGACTGATGGCTGTGCCAGGCAATCGTTTCAGCCCGACCGCGCAGCGCGTTATCGGCGCGTTACCGTTCCTGTGGCTGGGGCTGTTTTTCCTGCTGCCCTTCGCCATCGTGTTGAAAATCAGCATGGCCGATGCACTGATCGCGGTGCCGCCATACACGGAATTCCTGGCGCGCACGGCCGACGGCATCAAGCTGCAGGCGACCCTGGACAACTACCAGTTCCTGTACACCGACGAACTCTACGCGCTGGCCTTCCTGAACTCGCTGAAGGTAGCCGCGGTGTCGACATTGCTGTGCCTGCTGATCGGCTATCCACTCGCGTGGGGCGTGGCCCGGGCCGAGGCGCGCACGCGTAACCTGCTGTTGCTGCTGATCGTGTTGCCGTCCTGGACGTCTTTCCTGATTCGCGTTTACGCGTGGATGGGCATCCTGGGCAACAATGGCGTTCTGAACCAGCTGTTGCTGGGCCTCGGCATCGTAGACAGCCCGCTGACGCTGCTGCGCACCGATATCGCGGTCTATATCGGCATCGTCTACACCTACCTGCCGTTCATGGTGCTGCCGTTGTATGCCAACCTGGCAAAGCTCGACCAGCGGTTGCTGGAAGCGGCGGCGGACCTCGGTGCGAATCCATGGCGGTGTTTCTGGCTCGTCACGCTGCCGCTGTCACGTATCGGCATCCTGGCGGGGTGCCTGCTGGTGTTCATACCGGCCACCGGTGAGTTCGTGATCCCGGAGCTGCTCGGTGGCGCCGACACGCTGATGATCGGCAAGCTGCTGTGGCAGGAGTTTTTCAATAACCGTGACTGGCCACTGGCTTCGGCGGTTGCCATCGTGCTGCTCGCGTTGCTGCTTGCGCCCATTGCGGTCTACTACCGGGCCCAGGCACCGGGCAGTGCCGCAGTGGCAGTGACCGCCATGCGCGGCCGGCGGGACGGGGGCGCATGATGCGGCGCTGGGTCGGACGTCTGCCGTTGCTGGCCGGACTGGCATTTCTGTACCTGCCGATGCTGGTGCTGGTGGTCTACTCGTTCAACGAGTCGCGCCTGGTGACCGTGTGGGCGGGATTCTCCACCAAGTGGTACGGCGAGTTGCTCCGCGACCGGCAAATCCTGGACGGTATCTGGCTCAGCCTGCGGGTCGCGGTACTCGCCGCCACGGCGGCCACCGTGCTCGGCACGCTGGCCGGGCTCACGCTGGCGCGGTTCGGCGCTTTTCGGGGCCGCAGCGTGTTCGGCGTGATGATCGCCGCACCGCTGGTGATGCCCGAAGTCATCACCGGGCTGTCCCTGCTGCTGCTGTTCGTGGCCATGGGCCAGTTGTTTGGCTGGCCCGCCCAGCGCGGCACCCTGACCATCTGGATCGCGCATGTAACCTTTTGTACCGCTTACGCCACCGTGGTCATCGCCGCACGCCTCGGCGAGCTGGACACTGCGATCGAGGAAGCCGCGATGGACCTGGGCGCGACACCGGCGCGGGTGTTTTTCGCGATTACCTTGCCGGTAATCGCGCCGGCGCTGATCTCGGCCTGGCTGCTTGCCTTTACGCTGTCCCTCGACGACCTGGTCATTACCAGCTTCGTGACCGGGCCGGGCGCGTCTACCTTGCCCATCGTCGTGTTCTCGAGCGTGCGTCTCGGGGTCAGCCCGAAGATCAACGCACTGGCCACGTTGATGATTCTGGCCGTATTCGCAGGTACGCTTGCCGCATGGTGGTGGGCCGGCCGCTTTGGGCGCGGGTCGCGTGGCCGGCCCCGTGGATCAGTCGAGTAGGGAGGTCGATGATGATCGCAGCGCGAGTTCTCGTACCTGGAATAGCCCTGGCCATCGCCGGCTGCGCCGGCATGCACGAATCGCCAGACTTCGAGCGGCACAGTGCGAGCCAGTTATCGGTGCCTTACGAGCGCGACGACGTGGTGTATTTCGACGTGAAGCTGTCGCCAACGTACCCCGACGGGGATGCAGCGGCCGAACAGAAGCGAATGGAATGGCTGCAGGCCTGGCTCGATTTCAAGGGGCTTTGCCCCAACGGTTACGAAATCGTGGAGCGCCGCAAGTTTCGTTTCGAGGAGTTGAACGCCGGGCGCTATGACCTGCGCTATGAGGTGGCGTGCACACCGGGGGCAGCAAACAGCTGACCCGGGCTACTCGACCAGCAGCACACGATTACCCGCCCGCAGTCGCCAGCGACCGGCGAAGCCGCCGTTCAGTTCCAGCACGCCGCTCACCGGTCCGCCGCTGCTGATTCTCGTTTCGGAGAACGGCGTCGTATTGAAGGCGATTCTCGCAATGCGCTGGTCGGCGCGAACGAACACCATGTCCAGCGGGATATAGGTGTTCTTCATCCACATATTGATCTCGCTCGGGGGCGCATAGCGGAAATACATGCCCTCGAACTCGTCCATCTGTTCGATGAACATCAGCCCCTGCGACTGCCGCTCCGGTGTATCCGCGAAGCGCACGTTGATGCGCAGGCACCGGTCGCCGGAAGTCTCCAGCACCAGCGTACCGGTCGGAAAGTTGGCAACCCGCTCGGCAGGTTCCAGCGCCAGCGCGCCGGACGCAGGCAGCAGGACAGCCGCCAGCCAGCCCAGGCACCGGGCAAGCCCCTTCATTCACCAGTCGCCGGCACACGCCCGGCGAATTCCAGTTCGCCGGGCGTCACGGCGCCCGGCCCGTTGACCTCGGCGAGTGCACCGGCGCAGTACAGGCGCCCTTCGACGGCATAGCCCCCGGCCTCCGGCTTCACCCGCGATGCCTGGGCCCAGCAACGTTCGCCACTGCCCGAATTGAAAAACCGGCCGTTGCCTTCATCCACAATCGTGAGATTGGCCGCCACCTCGCGACCCGGCAACTCTTCCGGTGTCCCGTCCAGTCCGATCACGAGCAGCGGTCCGTCGGCGTCACTGGCGGAGGCGAAAATCAGCCGCAGTCCCGCCTCGTCCGGGCGCAACATCCCGTCGCAACGCATGCCGTCGTCTGCCCAGTCGATTGTCAGCTGAATGTCGCCGTGAAGTTGGCCCCGCAGGTAGCCGCCGGAGCCAGTGCCGCAGGGCTCGAAGGCCGGTGGCTGCAGACCTGTGCCGCTCTGTGGCGGTGGTGGCGGCAAGTCCGCCAGGCCGACCAGCACGGCCAGGCCCGCGGCGGCGACGACCGACAACAGTTCGGTAACAGCCTGTAGCCAGGCGGGGGATGGGCCAGGGTTCATAAACTTCGCTTCGCCGGCGCTGGAAGGTGGCGAGAATAGCGCAGCCGCCACGCGCTGCGTAACGGCTTGCAGCTTCGCCGGCGCGGGCGGATGATTGCCGCACGTCACGCAAGACGGGAGAGTCCCATGTCTGCCAAATCCCCGGTTGTCGAGTATGACTTCTGTGCCACGCGGTTCGGCGACTGCCTGGTCGCACGCACGCGGCGAGGCCTGTGCCGAGTCGAATTCACCGACAATGACCGGGCCCGGGTCCTGGCGCGGCTGCAGGCGGCGCATCCGGGCGCCGAGTTGCGACGCGTGTCACTGGTGCAACTGGCAGACCGCGTGTTTGCAGCGGAGCAGGGCGGCGATTTGCCCGTCGATGCCGCCGGCACGCCGTTCCAGCAACAGGTCTGGCGGGCTCTGCAGCGGATACCTCGCGGCGCGACTCGCTCCTACGGCGAACTGGCGACCGCCATCGGCCGGCCGGGTGCCGCGCGCGCGGTGGGCCGGGCGGTGGCCAGTAATCCGGTTGCAGTGGCGGTGCCGTGTCACCGGGTGCTGCCGGCAGCCGGCGGTCCCGGGGGCTATCGCTGGGGAGCGCAGCGGAAGACGGCCTTGCTGGACTGGGAAGCCTCGAACCCGGCCTGACGCCATGTGGGAATCGCTGACCATATATGGTCAGTTAACCGGGGTTTCGTCAAAACTGTGATAGCCAACGCAGCCGCAACGCGGCAGCCCCCCTATGTTTAGCATCCTCCGCCACCGCGTCGGGCGGGTACGGCTGCGCAGGGAATTTCGGTGGGCACGCTCAGCGGGACAACACAGTTAAATTCGCCATTCGGGGACCAGCGCCAGCAGGGATTTCACTGGCTCACGTTCGCTCCGTTCGTCGAAGAGGAGTTTCTCCACACTTACGCTCGGGAAACCGCGGGGCGCGCGCGCCTGCTCGTGGGCCTGGCGCTGGCCACCGTGCTCGTCCTAATCGGCGCGAGCCTGGCGCAGCCCGGCGGCCTCGGTTTCATGGTGGCCTTCGAGGTGCTCCTTGTGGTGCCGACGCTGCTCGGCACGGTGTACGTGTCGATGTTGCCGGGCCGGCACCGGCTGTATTTCTTCCTGCTGGCCAGCTCCTTGCTGGTGCTCGGGCTAATGATCAATTCCGTCGTCACCCGGGCGTCGCTGCACGGCATGTCATTCTATTTCTCGTCGACTGTCGCCTGGATCTTCATCGTCTGGGTGACCTGCGGGCTGCCGTTTCGCCACGCGGCGGTGGCCACCTTGCTGATTTCGGGCACCTATGTCTGGGGCCTGTTCAACTGGAATATCGACAGCACCGAGCGGTTCTTCGCCATCGCCGCACTGGGCTTTGCCAACCTGATTGGTGCGGTGTGCTGCTACCAGCTCGAGCACGCGTTGCGGCGTTCTTTTCTCGAATCGAAGGTCCTGAGTGAGCTGGCCGAGCGCGACGGCCTGACCGGGCTGTATAACCGGCGCAGCTACGACCAACACCTGCACCGGCTCTGGCGCCAGTCCCGACGCGAGCACAAGCAGCTCACCCTGATGCTGATCGACATCGATAACTTCAAGGCCTACAACGATCTGTACGGCCACCAGGCCGGTGACGATGCGCTGAAGCGGGTTGCGGCCGTGATCAGCCAGGCGGCCAATCGGCCGCTGGACTTCGTGGCCCGCTTCGGCGGCGAAGAATTTGCGCTGGTGCTATATGGGCCAGACACGGAATACGGCCGCGAATTGCCCGAGACGCTGCGTGTCGCGGTGGTGGATCTGAAGATCCCGCACCAGCGTTCCGCGACCGGTCCCTATCTCACTGTGAGCATCGGCGTGGCGAACGTGATGCCGGACACCGATCGCAGCCTGGAAGGCGCGATTCAGATGGCCGACGAAGCTCTCTACCAGGCCAAGGAAGAGGGACGTAACCGGACCGTCGTGCGCGATTCGCCAAACGCATCCGTGCAGACCGGACGCTTTCGCGGGGAGCAGCAGCGCAGCGCCTGAACGCCTCTTACCAGTGGCCGGTATTGGGCATCGACGCCCAGGGTTCGGCAGGCTCCAGCGCTGAGCCGGCCTGTAGCAGTTCAATGGAGATATTGTCCGGCGACCGCACGAAAGCCATGCGGCCGTCGCGCGGCGGTCGGTTGATGGTCACACCGTTGTCCATCAACCGCTTGCAGGTGGCGTAGATATCTTCTACCTGGTAAGCAATGTGCCCGAAGTTCCGGCCCTCGCCGTAATCTTCGGGATCCCAGTTGTAGGTCAGTTCCACGCAGGCCGATTCGTCGCCGGGAGCGGCCAGGAACGCCAGCGTGTAACGGCCGCGTTCATCGTCCCAGCGGCGCAGTTCGCGCAGTCCGAGCTTGTTGCAATAGAAATCCAGGGATGCTTCCAGGTCGCTGACACGCACCATGGTGTGCAGGTATTTCATCTGCTGGCCTCTGCCGGGGGATGCTCTTGCGCACCCTTCTTGAATTACGCAGGCACTAAACCTAACGTCCTGCTCATGACACCTCAAGTCGCGCGACGGGTTTCTGTGAGGACGGGCCGGTGAACGGCGGCGAGCGCGTCATTCTTTATATACCTGGCATTAAGCCGAAACCACCGGCCGACGTCCACCGGGAGAACCTGCTGCGGTGCCTGCAGGAAGGCCTGCGCCGCACGAGTCCCGACGTTGCCGCGGAGCTGGCCGCCGCACCGGAGTGCCTGCGCATTGCGCCGTGGCCGCACCTGTTCTATCCGGCGCCAAGCGATCCGCGGCCGGACGCCCCCGGTATCGAACGCCTGTTGCGCCTGCCCGGCCCGGAACCGCAGGACCTGGAAGACGCGCGTCACTGGCACAAGTCGGTGCTGCGGGTGGGCTACCTGCTGACGGATGCGTTCCCGTTCCTGGTCGACTGGATTGTGGACCCACGCCTGAAGGAGGCCATGCACGACAGCCTGATCTACCTGCGCAACCAGGGCGGCGTCGGGTCGCGGGTGCGGGAATTCGTGCGCGGCGCACTGCGCGATACGTGGGGTGAAGGCCGGCGCATGCTCGTCATTGCGCACAGCATGGGCTCGGTCATTGCTTTCGACGTGCTGTGGCAGCTCAGCCGGGAGCAGCGTAGCCCGTTGCACGTGGATACTTTCATGTCGCTGGCCAGCCCGCTCGGATTGAATTTCATGCGTCATCGCCTGCTCGGCAGCCACGCGATTGGCGCTGAACGCTACCCGGCCAACATCCGTCGCTGGCACAACCTGGCTGCGGTCGGCGACCTGATCCCGTTGCAGCGCCGAATGGCAACAGACTACCGCGAGATGCTGGAACTCGGCCTGGTCGAAACGATCGTCGACGAGGTGGACCTGTACAACTATTTTCGCGGCCAGCACGGTCTGAATGTGCACAAGTGTTATGGGTACATGGTGAATTCGCAGGTTTGTGAGGGGATTGCGCGGTGGTGGCGGGGGGAGGCGGACCCGGCTTCTGGGGACTGAGGTTTTTTGGGCCCGCCGCGGTCCGGGCTATTCCCCCGTGCTCACGGAAGAGAATGTATTCGCTCGGGGAAATAGCCCGGACCGCGACGGGCCGATTGCACCTTCATTTGTGCTCTGGAAACTATTGACGGCCGGGCCCTGGGGAGAGGCGTTGGTGCTGTGGTTTGGCGCGGGGGGCGCCCGCTTCAGGGGGTGTTGTTGAGTTTTGGGGTTATTACGACGTCGATGCGGCGGTTTTGGGCGCGGCCTTCCCTGGTGCGGTTGCTGGTGACGGGGCGGCTGTCGCCGTAGCCGGTGGCGGTGACGCGGAATGCCTGGATGCCGGTGGTTTCGACGAGGTAGTTGGCGACGGCGGTGGCGCGCTCCTGGGACAGGACCTGGTTGCGCTTGGGGCGGCCCGACGAATCGGTGTGGCCTTCTACCTGTATTGCGCAGCGGGGAAATACGTCGATGGCGTTGTCCAGGCGGTCCAGCAGGGTCTTCGCGTCGTCGTCGAGCTGCGCGGAGCCGCTGGGAAAGCGCAGGCCCACCATGCGGAGGATCAGGTCGTCGCCATCGCGCAAGACTGCGGCCTCTTGCGGGGCGAACAGGGATTGCACCATTGCGAACTGTTCGCGTACCCGGGCGTCGGCTTCAACCCGTTGCATCAGGTCGCGTCGTTCGGCGCTCGCGCTGCCAAGGCGCTGATCCAGTTCGCGGATCTCTTCCTCCAGGCCGGCCACCTGGCGCCGGCTTTGCTGGAGTTCGGCTTCCAGCACCGGCACGCGCTCGAGTCGTTTGCGCAGTTGCGTCTCTGCTTTCGCGGGGCCCTCGCTGAAGTCAGCACTCGTGCCGGCCGTTTCGGCGAGCCGCCCCAGCACCGCCTGGTTTTCCAGGACCAGGTCTTCGACAGTGGCCTCTTTTGCGCGTATCCGCTGCGCCTGCCCCGCGATGTAGCCGGCAAGGCGCGCGTGATAGGTGGCCTGGTCCGCCAGCTCGGCGGCTTGCGTGTTGTCCTGGGTCCCGCTTGCCAGTGATGTTTCCGCGCTGGCGAGCAGTTCGCGGGCGCGGGCGAGACTGCGCGGTGCGAGCCGCCCGGCTTTCATCCGCTCGGCTTCGACGATCGCGTCGCGCGCAGTTGTCAGGTAGCGGCCCTTCAGCGCGTTCAATTGCGCTTCCCGGTACAGCTCCGTGGCGCTTTGCGCCCGTTTCCGGGCGGCCGGCAAATTGCCCCGTTCAAGGGCCCGGACTGCGTCGTTCAGGCGCTTCTCCGCACGGGCCCAGTCGCCGGTCGCGAGTCTGAAGGCTTCGGCCTCGTTGGCCGCGGCGCGACCGGCGAGAGCGTCGCTGAGCACATCACGGGCCTGCGCGGCGGTATCGAGTGCCGCGTCGAAAGCGTTCAGTGCGTCGGCCAGGGCCTGTTGCCGGGCGCTGCTGTCCGTGCTCGCCCGCGCGCGACTCATGGCTTCGGTGCCACGCACATAACTGCCGGGCGACAACAGGGCTGCCTGGGCCGCTTCGGCCTCGGCTTGGCGTGCTTCGGCTTCCGCCTGCGTGGCTGCGTTCACCGGGCCGCCGGGCAGGAAAAAAATGCTGGCACACGCAAGCACCCGAAGAAATGCCGTTATTGCCACACGCGGCGGCGGGCCCGAGGCGCGAGTGCTGACGAGGCCTTCAGCGCATTTGTGATGCACGTCACAGTGTTTTTCTCGCGCGGTTTTTGTGCGCGCGCTCACAGTATCCGCCACGTTATGCCCGTAGTCTTGAACCATGCGCAAGAAGTTCTACACCCGCTTTCTGTTGCGCTCCGCCGATGACGGATTCGCGGACGAGTATAGCGGTGTGGTTGAAGTTAGCGCACCGGCCGACCAGGTTCTGGACCCTGTCGAGATCGAGTCCCTGCTGGCCAAGAATTTCGAGGCGCACGCCGACGACGTAGAACTACTGAACTGGTCGCGCGTGCACTGATTGACAGGATGTCGATGCATGGCTGATTAAAGGCTTCCCCCTGTACTTGCCCGGCCTTCGCGCCGGGCTTTTTTTTTGGCCGCCCGCAGTCGCCGGGTTCCCGCTTTCGCCCCGTCAAGCCCCCGTGCGAGAATACCGGCCCTGTCAGCACATCCGGACAATTCGTGAGCGAGTTCAAAGGCATACCCATCGTCCGCAGCGGTGATAAATACCGGACCGAGAACGGCTTCTCGGCCGTGAAGAACGGTGTGAATCGGCGGCGGGGCTCGAACGAGATCCCGGTAGAGCGCAAGCCGGACTGGCTGCGCGCCAGGCTGCCCACGGGCGCCGGCTTCCACCGCGTGCGCAGCAACGTGCGTGAACACCGGTTGAGCACGGTCTGCGAAGAGTCGATTTGCCCGAACATCGGCGAGTGCTGGAACGCCGGCACTGCGACCCTGATGCTCATGGGCAGCGTCTGCACGCGCGCCTGCCGCTTCTGCGCGGTGGATACCGGCAACCCGTCAGGCTGGCTCGATGCGGACGAACCGGCGCACGCGGCGCGCTCGGTGGAATTGATGGGGTTGAAATACGTGGTGCTCACGTCGGTGGACCGCGACGACCTCGCCGACGGCGGCGCCGCGCACTATGCGGCGGCGGTGAGCGCGATCAAGGCCCGCAATCCGGATACCGCCATCGAAGCGCTGACGCCGGATTTTGGCGGCGACCTGGGGGCGGTGCGCACGGTCGCCGCTGCACCGCTGGCCGTATTCGCGCACAACCTGGAAACGGTGCGGCGGCTCACGCCCGAAGTCCGTGATCCGCGGGCCGGTTACGACCAGTCACTGGTGGTGCTGCGCGCCGCAAAGACGGTGCGCGACGACCTGTTGACCAAGAGCAGCCTGATGCTGGGGCTCGGCGAGACCGAGACCGAGGTCCTCCGGGCGATGGACGGTCTGCGCGACGCCGGCGTGGACATACTCACCTTCGGCCAGTACCTGCGGCCCACCATCAATCATTTGCCCGTGCAGCGTTTCCTCCCGCCCCGGGAATTTCTGCGTTACCGGGAGCTGGGCCTGCAGCGTGGGTTCACCGAGGTGGTTTCCGGTCCGCTCGTGCGGTCCAGCTATCGCGCGGAACAGGCGCTGGCACGAAACAACGCCGGGCTCGGCACCGCGACGGGGACGACGGGATGATGGAGTTTCTGTCCGACTACGGCCTGTTCCTGGCCAAGACCGCCACCCTGCTCGTGGCCCTGGGCATCGCGATTGCGATGATAGCCGGCGCGTCGCGACGCGGTGGCGTCACCCCCGGTATCCAGGTCGACAAGCTCAACGATCGCTTTCGCGAACTCGGTCGTGCAGTCAGGCGGGCCGCGCTGAACAAGGCGGCGTTCAGGAAACAGGAAAAGGCCGACAAGAAGGCGCGCAAGAAAGCGGAGAAGGGGGCGGGTGACGACGACCACCGCAAGCGTTTTTTCGTGCTCGACTTCAAGGGTGACATTCGCGCCACCGCGGTCAGCCACTTGCGCGAGGAAATCAGCGCGGTGGTCAGCGTGGCCAACGGCAATGATGAAGTCGTGCTGAGACTCGAGAACGCGGGCGGCGCGGTGCACGAGCACGGGCTGGCGGCCTCACAGCTGCTGCGGCTGAAAAGTCGCAAGATTCCGGTGACGGTGATCGTCGACAAGGTCGCGGCCAGTGGCGGTTACATGATGGCCTGCATCGCCGATCGCGTCATCGCTGCCCCGTTCGCCGTGATCGGCTCCATCGGTGTGCTGGCGCAGCTGCCGAACTTCAATCGTGCATTGAAAGACCGCGGCGTGGAGTGGGAGGAAGTGACAGCCGGCAAGTACAAGCGCACCGTGACCATGTTCGGGTCGAATACCGAGGCAGATCGGGAAAAACTGCGTGAAGAGCTGGAAGAAGTGCACCGGCTGTTCAAGGGACTGGTAGCCGAGCACCGGCCGACGCTGAACCTGGACCAGGTGGCGACCGGTGAGCACTGGTACGGCACCCGGGCCCTGGAGCTGGGCCTGGTGGACGAGCTGGGCGCGAGCGACGATTATCTGCTGAACGCGATCGAGCACGGCGATGTGTACCGCGTGCGCTGGAAAGGCAAGCCATCCCTCCAGGAGCGCGTCATGCATGCGTTGGACGCGGCCGCGGAGGCCTTCGGGCGGGCCCGCTGGGACGGTACCTGGTTTCGCTAAGCAGCAACGCGTAGCCTTTATAATTCGCCCATCGTAGCGACAGGGAAGGCGCAATGGCCTGGCTATACCGCATTGGACTCTTGGTGCTCGTACTCGCGGGCAGTGGCTGCGCGGTGCCCATCATCAGCGAGCGCGAATTGCAAGTGCAGTCTGATGCCGAGTTCCAGAAGATGCGCAACCAGATGGTGGAGTCGCGCGACGCTCGCGTGCGCGGCTATGTCCAGTGCGTATCGGACGCAATCCTGGCGGAGGTGCAGCAACCCTACGCGAGCCTGAACTGGGAAGTGGTGGTATTCGACGACGAAGCGGTCAACGCGTTCGCGCTGCCGGGTGGCCAGATCGGGGTGTTCACTGGCCTTCTGAAAGTGGCCGAAAACCAGGACCAGCTCGCGGCGGTCATCGGCCACGAGGTAGCCCACGTCACCGAGCGCCATTCCTACGAGCAGGTCAACCGGCAGGTCACGACACAGGCCGGGGTTTACGCCGGTGCTGCAGTTCTTGGTGGTGGCCAAACCACCTACGATCTGCTGTCGATGGGCGCGCAGATCGGCATCACGCTGCCGTATGGCCGCGGTGCGGAGAGCGAAGCCGATGTCGTCGGGCTGCGTTACATGGCCGAGGCCGGTTTCGATCCGCGGGCCAGCGTGCAGCTGTGGAAAAACATGGATGCGAAGGGGGGTGCATCGCCGCCCGAGTTCCTGTCTACTCACCCGTCGTCCGGCACGCGCATTTCCGGCCTGATCGCCCTGTTGCCCGAGGCCCTGGACGGGTTCAATGCGGCGCGTGCCGAAGGCAAGCGCCCCGACTGCCGGCGCTGACGGAATGTCCCTGCGCGCGGTTGCAGTGCTGACGGCGGGCACCCTGCTCGCGGGTTGCAGCCTCGTCGATGCGATCTTTACGCCGCCGGAGGGCGCCGGCAGCCAGTTGCCGACCCGCGCCGAGCAGCCGTCCCAACCCCCGCTGCCGGCGAATCGCTTCGTGCTGGCAGAAGGCCAGGATGTCGTCGGCGAGTTGCAGATTACCCGGGCGCGCGGCGAAGACACGTTTGTCGAGTTCGCCCGCACTTACGGCCTGGGTTTCGACGAATTGCGCGACGCCAATCCGGGGGTGGATCCGTGGCTGCCCGGCGACGAAACGCCCATCGTGCTGCCCACCCGCTTCGTGCTGCCCGATGCGCCGCGCGAAGGCATCGTGCTGAACGTTGCCGCCAAACGTCTCTACTACTATCCACCGGTGATCAACGGCGAGCCGAAGGTCGTCGAGACCTATCCCATCGGCATTGGCCGGGAAGACTGGGCGACACCGACGGGCGCCACCACGGTGGTTGCCCGGACCCGCGATCCGATCTGGTTCGTCCCGGCCTCGATCCGGCAGGAACATGCCGAGATGGGCGACCCGCTGCCCCCCCAGGTGCCGCCCGGCCCGGATAACCCGCTGGGCAGCCGGGTGCTGCAGCTGGGTTTGCCGGGGTACCTGATTCACGGGACGAACAAACCTGCCGGTGTCGGCATGCGCGTGAGTCATGGCTGCGTGCGGCTGTACCCGGAAGACATCGAGTCACTCTACGACCGGATCCCGGTCGGGACCCCGGTCAGGATCGTGAATCAGCCGCTGCTGCTGGGGCGGAGCGGCAACGACCTGTTGCTGGAAGTTCATCCACCGCTGGCCGAGGACGAGCGTGACGTGCTGTCGGAGTTCGGGCAGCGCACGGCCTACCACACGAGGGCCATGCCCAACGGCGCGGCGGCGATCGACCTGTCGCGCGTCGATCTCATCGCCGGGGAACGCCGCGGGTTCCCCGTTTCTGTGCTCGCTGGTGGTGATGACACGGCCGCGATGCTGCGGCAGGCACGGTGGGTTCAGAATGTCATCGTGCCCGAGCCGCTGCCCGAGCCGGAGCCGGAGTCTGAAGCCGGGCCCGTCGAGCAGATCGCGGACATAGCTGCGGATTGATCTCCGACCGCGTCAGAATCCTGACTCCGTGCCGCGGAGCCTGTTAGTATTTGCTCAGGGTTGTTGTTGGCGGTGCGCGGTAAGTGCCGGACGCTGCGTCGAGCGGAATATTCATACTCGAGGATGATTCCTCGGAAGTTCCTACTTTGCTGGGCCGGGAAACCGTCGCCGCGTTCGTCGGCCCGGCACCCCGCGGCCCTGTCGATGTGCCGGTGGCAATTCGCAGTGTCGCCGAATACCTGAAACGTTTTGGTTGTCCCGACAAGGACAGCCGCCTGCAGCATTACCTGGAGCGCTACTTCGGCAACGGCGGCACGCTTGCGGTGGTCGTCAGGGTTTGCCATTCATCGCGGCGCAACCAGATTCACCTGCCCGCCGGTGACGCCACGCTGGTGCTCGAGGCCCAGCACCCGGGCCCGCTGGAATACCTGCGCGCGTCCGTCGACTACGACGGCATCCCGCCGGACGAAGATTCCTGTTTCAACCTGACCGTGCATCGCCTCGATGGCGGTAGCAGTCCTGTCGTGGTCGAGCAGGAAATCTATCCCGAGGTGTCGGTGGACGCCGACGACCCCAACTACGTGGGCGATGCGTTGCATCACTCCGCGCTGGTTCGCCTGCGCGACACCGGCGTGACGCGGCGCCCGATGCCCACCGTGGGTCCGGGGGCACTGATGAATCCCGACTACGTCTATGCAGACGGCACGCGGCTGCCGGCGGAAATGCTGACCGACTACGACCTGATCGGTTCGCCGCAGGACTGCACCGGGCTTTATGCGCTTGAGCAGATCGCACGCCTCGACCTGTTGTGCATCGTGCCGCCGGCAGCCGGGTTTTGTCTTGGCCCGGTGGCCCGGTTCGCGGCCGAGCGCTACTGCCGTCGGCGCCAGGCCCTGCTGCTGGTCGAGCCGCCCGGCCACTGGCAGCTCGCCCGCGACGTCATTGCGGATCGGCAACGCAGCCAGTTTGCGAGCCCGAACGTGGTCACGTGTTTTCCGTTACCGGGAGACAGCAGTGTGCTGGGCGCGCTGGCCGGCGCGCTGGCCGCGCAGGACCAGGGAAGTGGGGCGTGGTCCCTGTCGTCGTCCGCTCCGCTGCGCCTGCGCTGCCCGTGGCGGCCTCACCTGGAGTTGTCGGCCAGCGAGATTTCAGCGCTGGTCCGCGCAGGCGTGAACCCGCTGACCGCGGCCGGGCCAGGCCGACTCGACATGCACGGCGGGGTGACCACCGCCCGGGGTTCCGGGCTGGCACCGGAATGGTGTGCGCTGCGCTGGCGGCGCACAGCGCTGTTCGCGGTGTCGGGCATCGTGCAGAACAGCCGCTGGATGCTGTTCCGGCGCGACGCATCCGAGTGTATCGCCGACCTGCGTGCGCAGCTGCAGGCCTTCCTGGCCGCATTGCAGGCGAACGGCGCCCTGGCGGGCATTCGCGACAAGGAAGGCTGGTTCCTGCAGGAGCCCAGGCTGCGCGGCGATGAACTCGAAATCGAATTCGGCATCGCGTTGCGGCGGCCGGGTGAGTTCCTGCACTTTCGTGTCATACAGCGTGGCGGCGACGCGGAGGTGCGCGAGCTTGGCTGGCAGCCGGCTTTGGCCGTCGCGATCTGACGCGGCGGCGGCATGACGCTGCATTACTTCGCCTACGGCTCCAACATGCACCCCGGCCGCTTGCAGGCCCGCATCAGCTCCGCCGTTCCGTTGAGTGTCGCCCGCCTGCCCGACCATCGTCTCGCCTTTCACAAGCGCGGCGCGGACGGGTCCGGCAAGGGCAACATCGTCGCCGCGGCGAATACCGAGGTCTGGGGCGTCATCTATACCATCAGCGTGGCCCATGCAGTCGCACTGGACGACATCGAGGGTCCGGGGTACTCGCGGGTGGACCTGGAGGTTGTAGAGATCACCAACGGTGAGAGCGTGTCCGCTGTCTCCTATCGGGCGCGGACCGGGTCAATCGCTGATGACCTCTATCCTTTCGACTGGTACCTCGACTTCCTGCTGCACGGGGCCGCGCATCACGGCCTGCCCGGGCGCTACCTTGAGCAGTTGCGACGCGTGACAACGATCACCGATAAGGATTCCGAGCGCGCGCGGCTGGCCGCAGACCTGCTGGTCCCCCGCTGAACTTCGAATTGGCCAGGCGTGCCGACGCGTCGGGCGATAACCGCACGGTGGACGGGCACCGGCGCGTCGGCGGATGCGTGACACAGGTCACGCGCAAACGGGTGGCCAATGGGTTATTAACTTAATCAGCATGAGCACCGATTACGCGACAGCGGACGGGCTCCAGCCCGTCGCCAGCCTCACGGAGTTTTTTCGCGACTCCGTCGACGCGGCCATGGCCGCGAACCGCGTGGTGCTAGATTCCCAGACCTCACACTACGTCGTCACGCTGCTGACTCTCTTTGCCCGCTCGGAAGACTTCTACGAAGCTGGTCCCGACGGCCCGGAACTGAGACCGCTCGCGCTGATGCTGGCCGACGCGGCGGAAGCGCGCAGCGAAGAAGAACGCCACTTCGCCCTGCAACGTGTCGGCGATGTCGCGCTGTTCATGGCCGGTTTCTTCGACGATTTCCTGCAACGCGCCCCGGTGGGCGTGGGCTACTACGTGAACATGGGCGGCAGCGCGTACCGCACGCTCGCCGGCAGTATCCGGGGCACGCTGCGCGGCCGGGTGATGTGCGAGGTGTTCGAAGAACTCGGCGCGAAATTCATCGCCATGGTCGATGTCTTGAACGAGGTCCGCGACTCGGCCCGCGGCAATGATGTGGGTGATGCGTTGCGCTGGTACGAAGCCTGGGTGCGGACCGGCAGCCCCCGCGCGGCGCGGTTGCTGCGCGAGCAGGGTATCGAACCGCTGGAGTCGGCGTGCAACCGGCACGAGCACTGATCGTCCGGGCATGCTCCGCAACCTGCAGAAATTTCTTGCCCGGCTCTACCGCATCGAGCCGCCGGCGGACGTGCGCGACTACCTGATCACCGATGCCCGCCACGCGCGGGCGCTGGAAGGTGACGGCGGCCGGGAGGCCGAAGAGAAGCTGCTGGTTGCCGAAAATGACGACGAACTCCACCTGGCGCTGTACCTCGATGCCGAACTCCTCGAGCGCCTCGCATCCCAGGACCCGTTCGAATGCCTGGGTGCCGACAACTTCGAGGATTTCTGCAAGGTGATCGAAGGACTCAGTCACTTCAATTACCTGACCTGGAACGCTTTGGCTGATCGGCGCGTGACGTTGCTGGAACTCGAACTGCAGGCGGAAATCGACAAGTACATCGGCGCCCGCACGCTGGCTACGCACCAGGCGCGCCCGGAACTCGCGGCCAGGCTGCTCGCGGTGCTGTTCGAATCGCCGCGTTTCCACACGACCCTGTCAGCAGCCGAGTACGAGCGCTATTTCCACGCCGGGCGCTTCGCCGGCTGGTACTGTCGCAGCCTGGAAGCGCGCTACGCCGGCGGATTGCCGGGCGGCGACATGCTCGACGAGCTGCGGGCGTTCTACCGCCTGCCACAACCGGCCAAGCTCAGTCACATCCACAGCGCCGCCTACGCCTGAGCCCCGGCGCCCGTGGCATTGGCCGGGGTGATGCTCTACAGTCGGGCCACTTTTGCCAGCAGCCCGACCAGTGGAGACACCCATGCGCCTGTGCCGCCTGATCCCTGCCGTTTTTCTCGCCGTCGCCCTTGCTGCGTGCGGCGCACCCGAGCCGGGCAGTGCCCCGGAAGAAACCGCTGCACCGCCGGCCGAATCCGCTGCCGCTGTCGAGCCTGAATCGGCCGGCCCGAGTCTTGCGGCCATCGCGGACGGCGATCACCGCAGCGCAGAAAACCGCGCCCGCAACGCGAGCCGGCACCCTGTCGAAACGCTGGAATTTTTCGGCCTGCAGCCAGATATGACGGTGGTGGAAATCTGGCCGAGCGGTGGCTGGTACACTGAGGTGATTGCGCCGTACGTGAACGAGAAGGGCACGTATGTCGCTGCACACTGGGACCCGGAAGACGAGCGCGAATTCGTACGCAACGGGGTGAAGGGCTTTACGGACAAGCTGGCGGAACGGCCGGATCTCTATGGCAACGTGCAGATGGGCGTCCTGATGCCGCCCGAGAAGTGGGACTTTGCGCCGGAAGGCTCCGTCGACATGATCGTGACCTTCCGCAACATCCATAACTGGATGCCGCGCGGTTATGCCGAAGACATGTTCGCGCAGTTCTACAAGGTGCTGAAACCTGGCGGCGTGCTCGGCGTGGTGGAACATCGCGGCAACCCGGACGTGGAACAGGACCCGAAGGCGGCGTCCGGCTACGTCAACGAGGCCTATGCGATTCAGCTGGCGGAAGCCGCGGGCTTCGAGCTGGCGGGCAAAGCGGAAATCAATGCGAATCCCGCGGACACCAAGGACTACGACACCGGCGTGTGGACGCTGCCGCCAACGCTGCGAAAGAAGGACGAGGATCGCGAGAAGTACCTGGCCATCGGCGAAAGTGATCGCTTCACGCTGAAATTCGTCAAGCCGGCTGCCTGACGGGAGGTTGTCCATGTTGGCCCTGCATCCGCACCGGGAAGGTGGCATCGGCGCCAATTTCGTCATCGACTGGATCGCGGATCAGAGGCTTGCGCTTCCCCTGACCTGAGGACAGCCGGCCACGGATGATCGTCGAAGACGTCAATCTCGGCATACTGCTGTCGCTGCTGGGCGTTGTCACGCTCTCGCTGGTGCATCTTTTCGTATACCGCTTTCGGTTTCTGCAACAGGAGGCCGGCCCGTGGATCTCCGCCTCCGCCGGCGTCGCGATCGCTTACGTCTTCGTCGATGTCCTGCCGCTGCTGGCTTCCCAGCAGGCCAGGCTGACCGCCGAGGACGCCACCGGCTGGCTCCGTTTCCTGAAGCATCATGCCTACCTGGTGGCGATGGCGGGCTTCGCCTTTCATTACGCTATCGCGCTGAGCCGCGATGCGCGGAGCAACCCGGACGCAGCAGGCAGTCTGATCGGTGGCGCGCTGATGCCGAAATTCAGCCTGATCAGCCTGCTGATCTATGCGTTCCTGATCGGGTACCTGATCGGGGAGAAATGGGACCACGACGGGCAGCCGGGCTTGTTGTTCGCGCTTGCGATGGCCGTGCACTTTATCGGTTTAAATCACCTCGCTTACGAGGAGGCCCCCAGCATCTACATACGCTGGCTGCGCTTCCAGCTGGCCGCAGTCACACTGATCGGCTGGTTGCTGGGGATCCTGACCCGGGTGTCGGATGCCGTGTTTTTCCTGTCTTTTTCCTTCCTGGCCGGCGGCATCATCGTGGTCGCGATGGCGGTAGAGTTGCCGCGCATCCGGGCCAGAACCCGCGATTTTCTTGCCTTTAACGGCGGGATGCTGGGCTTTTCCGGTCTGCTGTTGATCGCGGAGTATGTGCGCGAACTTGGCTGACACGTGCTGCTGCGGTGCAGTTGCTCCCGAGGCACATTCCACCACCGAGTTTTGTCGCGCGCGTTAGCACTTAGTAGTACAGTGGGGCGGTCCTCCCGCGGTGGTAATTGTTGGCACCGCCACTTCTCACAGAGGGGGTAAAACCCAGCATGGAAAGGCAGGAGAAAGCGAAGCAGGCCGGTGCGGTTGCGAAGAAGGCAACCAAGCCCACGCGCGATACCAAGCTGCAGGATGTCAGCGTGAAACGCACCGGCGTGCGCGAGGCGAAACCGAGCACCCGGGCCCAGGTCAAGAAGTCCGCTGGACCCATTTCGGTCGAGCGGCGTCGCCAGTTAATTGCGGAGGCCGCCTATTTCCGCGCCCTGAGCCGGGGTTTTGAAGGCGGCGACGCGGTGGAAGACTGGCTCGTTGCAGAGCGTGAGGTAGACAAGTCGCTGGCCAAGTCCGCCGACTGACGGCGCGCTGACCCAGTCAGTCCGCCGCGTCGGGGCCGGCGGACGGTGCGGGCTGTCCTCGCGGCCTTCCGGCCACGACCCCGACGGCAGCCTGTTGCGCAGGATCGCATCATGGCGTTCAAGGCTGTGCTCCTCGACATCGCTGGTGTTCTCCACGACGGTCAGGCGCCATACCCGGGCGCCATCGAAGCCGTGGAGCGCCTGGCTCGGGCTGCGGTGCCGCTGCGTTTCGTCACCAACACCAGCCGTCGAACCCGCGCGACCACCGTGCAGCGCCTGCGTGACATGGGTTTCGCCGTCGCTGCCGAGCAGGTGTTTACCGCGCCGCTGGCTGCCCGGGCTTACCTGGAGCGGGAGGGCCTGCGGCCGCTGCTGATCATCCATCCCGACCTGGCCCCGGACTTTGCCGGCCTGGAGACCCGGGATCCGAACGCGGTGTTCCTGGCCGATGCCGCCGAGTACTGCGGCTATGTGGAACTGGATCAGGCATTCGGCCTGATCAGCGACGGCGCGCCGCTGGTCGCGGTGGGGCGAAACCGTTACTTCCGCGAGGCGGGCCGGCTGCACCTCGATGCCGGTGCCTTCGTCGCGGCCCTGGAGTACGCGTCCGGCAAGCCCGCGATCGTGGCCGGCAAGCCCGCGCCGGCCTTCTTCCGGGCGGTACTCGACGACCTTAGCGTTGAGCCCGCCGAGGCCATCATGATCGGTGACGATGTGGAGGCTGACGTTCTCGGCGCGCTGGACAACGGGTTGCAGGCCTGCCTCGTGCAGACCGGCAAGTACCGGGCCGGTGACGAGGCCCGCCTGGCGGGAACTGGCGCCCGACTCGCGGCCGACCTGGTTTCGGCGTTAGACTGTCTTACGGGTTCATAAGCGCTGCGGCTGGTGGTAGCACGCTACGCGCTTACGCTGACAGGTGGCGGCTTGTTTGCGTATATCTACGAATGCCAATGCGGAACCCGGTTAACAATAATGTATCTAATGAAGGTAAATAAGGGGTACGTTACCCCGTCGCGATATGTTTAGGGGGTTAATCGTCATGGCGGCGATGTTTGTTGGTTCGACGGCCCCGGCAAGTGCACTCGAAGCGGTAGCCGCTGAAGAAGTCCAGTACCGGGAAGCCCGAGAAGAACTGGTTGCAGTGATCGAAAATCGGGTGCGCGAGGCACGCGCCTATCTGAGAAAGAGCGAGCTCGATCCGCGGGTAATGACGGCCATGGCGACGGTGCGCCGGCACGAGTTCGTGCCGGAGGACCTGCGTTTTGCGGCCTACGAAAACCGGCCGCTGCCCATTGGCCTGGGTCAGACAATTTCGCAGCCGTCCCTGGTTGCGATGATGACGGACCTGCTGGAACTGCCGACCGAGTGCAAAGTGCTCGAGGTCGGCACCGGTTCGGGCTACCAGGCGGCCATACTGGGTGAGTTCTGTACCGAGGTGTACAGCATCGAGATCGTGGAGGCGCTGGGCCTGCGGGCCCGCGAGACCCTGGCAGACCAGGGCTACGAGAACGTGCGCGTGAGAATCGGCGACGGCTTCGCCGGCTGGCCCGAGCATGCGCCGTTCGACGGGGTCATAGTGACCGCAGCCGTGGACGAGCCGCCGCCGCCGCTGGTGGCGCAGCTCCATACGGGCGGGCGCATGGTGATCCCGCTGCGTCGGGCATCCGGCTACGAAGAGCTGGTGGTGATCCGGAAGAACTCAGACGGTTCGCTGGCTGAGCGCGTGATTTTCCCGGTCCGTTTCGTCCCGTTCACCCGCGACCGCCACTGATCCTCAGGCAGCCGACTGGCGTTTGAGGTGCCAGGCCGAGGCCGCGATGGCCAGGCCGGCCAGCGTGAGGGCGGCGAAAGCGGCCAGCGGCCTTTCCCGCAGCGCCAGCACCAGCACCGCGGCGCTGGCGCCGACAAACACCAGCGGCGGCAGCGGGTAAGCCCAGGTGCGCCACGGTCGGGGCAGGCCGGGTTCGGTGACCCGCAACACGATCACACCGAGGGCAGTCAGTCCCGCGAACAGCGTCAGGGTGAAGCCCGCGAAGGTCAGCACGGCTTCGAAAGAACCGGTCGCGAGAAACAGCAGCGCAATGGCCACCTGCAGCACTATCGCGCGCGCCGGAGCGCCCCGCGACGTCGCTTTCGCCAGTGGCCTGAGCAACGCGATGTCCTCACCGGCCGCCTGCAGCACGCGTGGTCCGGCCAGCACCATCGCGCTGATGGTGGAAATCAGCAACAGGCATAGCATGCCGCTCATGACGGCGCCGCCCGTGACCCCGAACAGGCGCTGGGCGGACAACGCACCGATTTCCACGGTGCCCGCGAGCGCCGGCAGCGGCACGGTGCGCAGGAACACGTAGTTCAGCAGCAGGTAGGCCACGGTGACGATGGCCGTGCCGTGCAGCAGGGCCATGGGGAGCACCCGCTGCGGCTGGCGTATTTCCGAGGCCACGTATGCTGCCGCATTCCAGCCTGAGTACGCGTAGAACACGAACACCACTGCCAGGGACAGCGCCGACCCCGACGGCGCGCCGCCGACGGCGTTCATGGCGCTGGCGGGCAGCGGCGGAGCCGCCAGGCCGGCGACGATAAAGACTGCGATCAGCAGGAGCTTCAGCGCGGTAGTGATGACCTGGAAACGCTGACCCACGCGCACGTCGACCAGGTGAAACAGCGTGATGGCGAGCAGGGCCGCGGTCCCGGTCCAGGCCGGGCTGACGGGGTAGATTGTCGCGGCGTACCGGCCCAGGGCCATCGCGGCCAGAGCCACGGGCGCCGCGAAACCCACCGTCACGGATACCAGCCCGGCGGCCAGGCCCAGCACCGGGTGATAGATGCGGCCAAGAAAGTGGTACTCGCCGCCGGAGCGGGGCAGCGCGGCACCCAGCTCTGCGTAGCAAAGGGCCCCGCAAAACGCGATCAGGCCGCCCGCGAGCCAGATGCCCAGGAGCCAGGCGGGGTCCGGGACCAGTTCGGCCTGCAGGCCGAGAGTGGTGAATACGCCGGTGCCCACCATGTTGGCCACCACGATGGCGGCGGCGGAGAAATACCCGAGCACGCGCGGGTCCTGGCCTGAGTCTGCGCTGGTCACGGGATGATTATCCGTCGGTATCGGGCTCGATGCGCATCGCCAGCCCGTATCCGCTGGTCGCTCATTCCGCGTCTAGGTAGATGCCCGTATATCTGCCGGCGGGCAGGATGCCTAAAAACATGGCTGCGATGCGGCTCCGACCGGCGGCTCTGGCCGTGTGAGCGGGCCCGCCACAGGAGAGCCACCATGCCGATGCAGATCGCCTTTGAAGTGCCCGACGCGGATCTGGAGCGCTTCGCCGCTATGGCCCAGCGGGTCAAAGCCCAGATGCCGGCGGACGCCGACCCCAGGACGCTGGCCGAGCTGGTGCGGGTGAAGCTCGAAGGCGCGCGCCGATCCGGCGAATGTCCCGTTTTCATCCTCGAGCGCATCGAGCGGCTCGAACAGCTCGCCGACATGATCGAGGACGACGAATGGGGGTTGGAAGGCGACGAACTGACACGTGTGCAGGGCGCGCTGTTCTATTTCGCCGAACCGGTCGACATGATCCCGGACCGGGTGCCGGTGCTCGGCTTCCTGGACGACGCGGTGATGGTGGAGCTGACATTGCAGGACTTCGAACCGGAGTTGGCCGCGTATGACAAGTTCTGCGGCTTCCGCACCGCGGAGCAGGAACGCCGTGCGGAACACGGCAGCTCGGAAACGGTGACCAAGGAAGACTGGCTGGCCGACCAGCGCGCGCTATTGCACCGGCAAATGCGCGAACGTCGCCGAGTTGGCGAAACCGCGCCCGGGGGCTGGAAGATCACGCTGTGGTGAGCCGGCGCTGACCGCAACGCGCCCGGGCCGTGCCGCGGCCGCCGATGTAAGCTGCCCCAGGTAACATACTGCCCATGCTGTTCAACGCAGGAGTGGCGCTACTGCTGGTCGCGCTGATCGGTTTGTACTTTGCCCGCTTTCGCGGGCAGAGCCCTGAGGTCTATTCGCCGGCCGCATCCTGGACCCGCGCCGGGATCTATTTCTGCTGCTGTTTCCTGCTGTGCTGGCTGACGGGCACGCAGGCAATGATTCTGCAAAGCCCGCTGGCCACACCGGAACAGCTCGCCGACCCGGCCTGGATCACCGCGACCGTGGGCCTCACGCTGCTGATTTTCATCGCCTACTGGGGCCTCTGGGGCAGATATACCCTGCGCTTCGACCGGCGCCTGCACCTGGCCACACAGATACCGTTTGGCCTCATCTGGGGCGCGAGCGCTGCTCAGCTGATCCTCACGGTCTGGCACGTGTGCCGGACCCTCGGCCCGGCTTTGCCGGACTGGCAGGTGTGGATCATCACCTGGTTTGTTGCCGGCAGCTGGCACTGGTGGTTCCACGATTTCTACTGGGACCTGTACATTGCGCCGGAACATGACACGCCCTTTACCATCGTGGTGAAGACCGCGTTGCTGCACATTCCGCAAACGTCGCTGTGCACGTTGTACCTGACGGTCTTCGGCAACGTCTGGGTGCTGATCGGGTTACAGACCATCGCGCTGCTGGCCGCGGCGATCTTCATGCGCCTGCCGCCGTGGTGGTCTACCACAAGCACCCCCGCAGCGCGTCGGCACCCGTTTGTCTTCGGGCTCGCACGTGGCGGCGGTTACCTGTCTCCCGACCCGGCGAACGACCCGTACCTGAAGGCTGCGCACTCGCCGCCGAGGAACACGGTATTCTGACTGCCGGGCCCCAATTCGAATGCGGCAAGCCCTGCGCGTGACACAAGGCGCTTGCCTGAACGCCCACTGGCCTTATCCGCTGTGCCGCGGGTAGACCATTTCTCCCCCCAGCCAGACCGCGGGCTGCAGGCAGGCGTGACACACGCTGAGTTCCATGCCGGCGACGAACAGGTCCGAGTGAATGGGTGCCCACCGCTCGAGGAACACTTCGCCGCCGTTTACCTTGTTCCAGTACGCGACCTTCTGCTCGCGCACTTCCGGCGGAAACTGCGGGTTCTCGGCCAGGCGCCTGAGATCGTCTCCCCGGATGCGCAGCGGCACGCCCGCGGGGTTGGTGATTCGATCGGCGTAACAGCTGAACCAGGCCTGCTCGGCCAGCTCCTTGCAGCTGGGGCAGGTGAACCGGGTACTTTGCAGTGAGGCGGCTGTCGTGTCCTGTGCCATAAGGGCCCGTGCCTGCCGATGCTTCAGTTGTTAGCTGCGGCCGTTTCTGCCGGCCTCAGGCGGATGATCTGGCTGCCCGTCTTGTGCTCAAGGAGCACGTAGAGTTCGCCATTCGGTCCCATTTCTATGTCGCGGAACCGGGCCAGGTCCTCCAGCAGGACTTCGGTGTGCACGACCTGGTTGTCCACGACCTCCATTCGCAGCAGGTCCGTCGCGCGCAGCGTCCCGACCAGGATGCTGTTGCGCCAGTCGGGAAACTCGTTGCCCGTGTAGAAGATGAAGCTGGAGATCGCAATGGCCGGGGTCCTGTCCACGACGGGGAACTCGGTATCGGCCGGATCCAGTTCGATGCCAAGTTTTTCAGCGCCATCCACTGGCCTGCCGTCGTAATTGACGCCCTTTGTGAACACGGGCCAACCGTAGTTGCCGCCCCGTACCAGGCGATTCAGCTCGTCGCCGCCGCGCGGGCCCATCTCCGTGTTCCACAGGTCACCGGTGCGCGAATTGAACTCCAGTCCCTGCACGCTGCGGTGTCCGTAGGTCCAGATGGAGTCCAGGGCCTCGCGGACGTCGACGAAGGGGTTGTCCTCAGGGATCTCGCCGTCGTCGCGCAGGCGATGGATCTTGCCGTACGGCAGGTCGAGCTCCTGGCAGCCCATCCAGTCCAGCGGCGCCTTCATGCCGACGCTGATGTAAACGTTGTTCTCGTCATCGAAGGCGATCCGGCCACCCGCGGCCAGGTCCGAGGTATTGGTGTAGGTCTCGAGGTCAGCTTTCCAGAGGACCTCTTCGTCGACCCACTCACCGTCCCGGATCCGCCCGCGGATCAGCCGGTTCATGGAAACGGGCTGTGCGCCGCGGCGGCTGAGGTCGTTGCAGTCCTCGCACCGGTCCGTGTGATGGATGTACACCCAGCCGTTCGTTTTGTAGTCGGGGTGTATCGCGACGTCCAGCATCCAGCCCAGGCCCTGCACCTGGCCCAGGAAGCTGCCGGCGTCGTCGTAGACCGGCGGTGTGCCGCGAACGGGTGCAGATTGCTTGCCGTCCGCAGAGATGATGCTGAGACCGCGCATTCTTTCCGACAGCAGGATACGGCCGTCGGGCAGCGGCGCGATGGAAAACGGCATCGGATCCAGGCCCTCTGCGAGCACCTCGATACGAAAGCTGTGACGCTCGCTGGCGACAGGCTCGGCCGGGATTGCCAGCGGAATGTTGTCCCGCTTGTCCAGTATGGTCGTGCCCTGGCGCTGCTCGGCCACGTACAGGGCCAGGTTCCAGATCTGGTCCTCTTTCAGTGTCTCCGACCACGCGGGCATGCCCTTGTCCGGGAAGCCCCGGGCAATGCTCTCCGAAATGTCTTCGACGGAATCGCCGTGCCGCAGGTCCATGCCCACCAGTGGCGTACCCAGCGGTGCGCCGCGCAGGTCTTCGCCGTGACAGACCGCGCAGTCCCTGTTGAAGCGCTTGATGAAGAAATCACGCATCGGGATCTTGCTGAGGGCTTCCCAGTTGATCGTCGCCGGGTCGAACTCCTGGGCGATCGCCTGCGGCCCGCCCGGCAAGACCGTCATCAGCACGACAAGTACGCGCGAAAACTGTTTGTACATGGTTGCAGACACCGGGCCCCCGCGCGAAACATAGCACGGCATGCCAGCGGCGGACGTCCCGCGCCGTCGTGAGAAGGCCGCTTAAAGAAGCTGGGCTTGCTGCGGCACCGGCCACGGTGCCAGGGGCGGCAGCTCGGCCATGCCCGGCCGGGCCCGCAGCGCACGGTGAAACTGGTCGGCGAGTTCCGGGCAGTACAGGTTGTTGGGGCAATGGATCATCATGAAGACTTCGTGCCCGTCGCCGAGCCATCCAGCAACCCGGGTTGCCCATTCGGCGATGTACTCGTCGTTCGCGGACAGGTCCGGGTGCAGGATCAGTCGCACGAAGGCCAGGTGGTTGTTCACATCGGTCAGCACCGGCAGGTCCGGTTTCTTGTGCAGTGCGGCCAGCACTTCCGGGTGGCTGCGATCGCCGAGGTACAGGGGCCGTGTATCCATGATCACGCGACCGGCACCGTGGTCGTTCAACAGGTCGTGCAGTATTTCCGGCTGGTCGAAGAAGGCCGGGTGCCGCACCTCCAGGACAAAACGGAATGCCACCGGCAGGTGTGACAGCAGTTCGCGAATCTGTGGCAACTGGGCGGGGCCGACGGTGGCGGGAAACTGCACCAGCAACGGCCCGAGCTTGTCGCCGAGAGGTTCCACGGTGCGCAGGAAGGCGCCGAGGGTATCGGCGTCGAGCCAGCGCTCGTGGGTGACTTCGCGCGGCAGCTTGAAGCAGAACCTGAAATCGACATCGGCGACTTCGGCTTGCCACTTCGATATCTGCGTCCGCTCCGGCACGCCGTAGAAGCTGGTGTTGCCCTCAACCGTGTTGAACACTCGTGCGTAGCCCGCCAGTTGCGACGGCTGAGCGGTGAAGTACCGATCCCGCCAGCCGGGAAAGCCCCACGCGGGGAGGCCGAGGCGGTACTGGTCGGTTAGTGCCATGTCGTGTGGCTCAAGTCTCGCCGTAGAGTTCCTTCACCTGCTCGTTGCAGGCTTCGAGGATTTTCTCCCGCTTCGGTTTCAGCGTCGGTGTCAGCAGCCCTGACTCCACGGTCCAGGGCTCGTCGATGATCGCCAGGCGGGGAATCCGCGCGTAGCCGGGGAAGTTTTTCAGCCGTGCCGCGACTCGCTCGACCAGGATTTTCTTCAGCTTCGGGTTGTCTTTTTCATTACCCAGGTCGCCGAGCCCGGCGGTCTTAGCAAATCTTTCGTATTCCTCCGGTTCCAGCACGACCAGCGCGGCGAGGTTGGCCTTGCCCTCACCAATCACCAGCGCCTGGTGAATCAGTTCGTCCATGCCGATGGCCATTTCCATGTCACCGGGCGGCACTTTCTCGCCGTTGCCCAGCACGATGATTTCCTTGATACGCCCGGTGATGTAGACGTGACCCTGTTCGATGCGCGCGCAGTCGCCGGTGTGGAACCAGCCCTGCTCGTCGATACAGTTGGCGGTGGCCTCCGGGTTGTTCCAGTAGCCCAGCATCAGGCTGGGCCCGCGTGTCAGCAGTTCGTCCTTGTCGCCCACCTTCACTTCGACATCCGCGAGCGGCTGGCCCACGCTTTCCGGAATATTCGACTCGAAACAATTGACTGCCACAACCGGCGAGGTTTCCGTGGAACCGTATCCCTGCAGGATCGGGATGCCCGCGCCGATGAAAAACTTCGTGACCTCGGGCGCGATCGCCGCGCCGCCGGCCACCGCGCAACGCAGGTTGCCGCCAAAGGCATTGCGCACCTTCGGGCCCACTGCCTTGTCGAGTTGTTTCCGGAAGGCCAGCGACGGCTTCCACCGGCCGCGCCCCTGCTCGTAGAGGAAGTGATTCCAGCCGGTCTTTATGGCCTGGGCGAAAATCGCGCGCTTCAATGGCGATTGCTTCGCCACCTGCTCCTGCACCTTGGCGTAGATGCGCTCGAAGACCCTGGGCACGCTGATGATTACCGTTGGTCGGACCCGTTCGAAGTCCTTGGCCAGAAACTGGGCGGAGCGCGCAAAGGCAACAGTGGCGCCGGAGGCAATCGGCAGGTACAGGCCGCCGGTGCGCTCGAGCATGTGCGACAGTGGCAGGAAAGACAGGAACACGTCGTTCGGGTAGGCCTGCACCCGTTCCAGCACCCCGAGCACGTTGGCGACGATGTTGCGGTGGCTCAGCATTACACCCTTGGGTCGACCCGTGGTGCCGGACGTGTACACGATGGACGCCAGCTCATTGCCGCCGGGCGCTTCCACCCGTACGTCGCTGCCCGAGTCCGGCAGCCAGTTGTCCGCGGCCACGGGCTGCAGGCCGCCGGGCAATGCGGTCGCCGGCTCCAGGCTGACCACGCGGTGCAGTCGGGACAGCAAGGCCTCGACCGGCGCGAGCGACTGCCACTGCTCGTCGTTGCCTACCAGCAGGAAGCGGGCGCCGCAGTCCTGCAGGATCAGGCTCATGTTGTCGGGCCGGTCATTCACGTACAGGGGCACCACGATCAGGCCCAGGCCCTGTGCCGCGAGATCGAAAGCTGCCCAGTCGATGCAGTTCTGCAGCATCAGTGCGACGCGGTCACCGGACTGCAATCCGTCGCCACTCAGCGCTTGTTGCCAGCAGCTGACCCGGTCTGCGAACTGGCGCCAGGTCAGTGGTACCCAGTCACGGGTCGCACGCCCATACTGGCTGTAGGCGATGTCGTCCGGTGTGCGTTCCAGCCGCCCGAGCAGAAACTCCGCGAGGTTGCGGTCGTAATCGAGCTGGACGATGTCGTCGGTTCCGTGCATTGAGCATCCAGGGTCTGTTCAGCGCCTGGTAGGCACAGGATACCCTCACGGGATGCGGACCACGAAGTCCGCTGCTGCGGGTGCCGCTACTCCGCTGCCGCCAGCAGATCGTCCATGCGCCGGGTGAACTGCTCGGCCTTGAAGCTCGGCGTGGTGTAGATCCAGCCGTTCAGGCGGGCGTTGATCGTGTCGGCTTCCTGCTGCACCCTGGCGACGGCTTCGGCATCGATCGGGTCATCGCTGCCTTCGGCACCGGCATCACCCTCGGCTTCACCGGGGGTTTCTTCCGCTGGTTCCGGCGTCGTCACGGTAGCCGCGAAGGCATGCACAGTGCTCTCGTCCCGCTGCCATGTGCGCGCTTCCACCACCAGGCCGTCGAAGGTCTCGAAGCTCGCCACCGTTGGCTCCGCATCGCCGGCGTCGAAGCCGGCTGCCGGTTCCACATCGTCCAGCTTCAGGCCGGCGAGAGCGGCACCGATCGCGTTCGCAACGCCGTCGTAGGTCAGGCTGCGGCCTTCCGGCACATCGGCCACCGTGTAGTTGGTCGATTCGCTGCGCGGTTTGGCAATCGCCAGGATCTCGCCGTCCGGGTGGCGGATCTGCACCGAGCGCACCCGCGCAGACGGCAGGTCGAGTATCGCTGTGTCGAGCCAGTCGGCCGATTGGCTGCCCGGGTCGAGGCTGGCCGTCACCAGGTAACTCTGCGCGTCGCCGGCCCGCCGCACGTAGGCCAGGCTGCCGCCACCTTCGTCCGTGCGGCCGATGATGACCCTGGCGCTATAGCCGGGTGCCTGGATGTCCAGCTCCGTGCCGGCGGCTTCCGGGTCTGCGATATCACGCACACCCAGTCGCTCGTAGAACTCTGCATTGGCGGTCTTCGCCTCGAAGATCTGCGCGTCGGCCAGCCCGCGCAGGTTCTGGCGGATCCGGGCGAAGTTGGCCGGGTAGTCGTCCCGGTCGGCGAGGACCCAACCGCCCTCGTCGCGACGCAATGTCGCCACGGTGGTGTCGCCGGCGCGCCGCACGGTGACGCTGTTGATATCATTCAGCACGGCTGCCAGGCCGGGCAGCACGGGGTCGCCTTCGCTCAGGCTGCCCGAATCGTCCTCGCTGAGGAGCCACGCGGCCAGGGCTGCCAGCCCGAGGGCCGCGAACAGGATCAGCAGGTTGCGCTGGTTCATTGCAGGTGCCTCCTCAGGCGCGCCGCTGCCGCCGCAGCACCAGGAGTGCCAGGCCCAGCAGCGCAATCAGGGCCGGGACCAGGAAGATGTTCGTGATCTTCAGCTGCATGCCGAGATCTTCGATGCTCTGGTCCAGGTCGCGCTGCACCTGCCGCAGCTCCTTGCGGATGCGCAGGCGCTCGTCCTGGAACCGGTCGAGCTCGGCTTCCTGTTCCGGGCTCAGCAACAGGTTGCCGCCGTCCTGGCGCTGGGCCTGCAGTTCCGCGAGCTTCGCTTCCAGCGAATTCAGCTCCTGGGTCAGCTGCTGTTCCGTTATCCGGAACCTCGCTTCGGCGTCGCGGCGCAGGTTCTGCACCCGCGTAAAGGGCCGGGTATAGGTGGCGCGACCGCGAATGCTGATCAGTTCGTTGCTGCCGGTGAGGTTGTCCAGCGCGTTGACCGTAAAGTCGCCGTTGCCGGCAAAGGCCGTGGTCAGCGGCTGGCCGAACAGGTTGCGCACCTGCACCCACAGGCGGTCTGTCAGCAAGTCCGTGTCTGCCACCAGCAGCACGTTAATTGGGCCGTCGGACTGCGCCAAGTGCGCGCCGCTGTCGACCGTGGTGCCGGTCTCCGGCAGTGGCGGCGGGCCGTCCGGGAACGCACTGGGGGCCACACCCTGCAGTCTTGCCGCGAGCACATAGGGCTCGCCCGTCGGCTCGAAACTGGCGCGCAGCATCTCCGGGTCCTGGGTGAAAGCCAGTTCTTCGGCCTGCAGCGGGCCAGCCATATCGCTGGACCGCACCAGGGGCGTCACGGTCACGCTCGGGTCTTCGCCGACCTCTATGTAGCCGGGAAAGCCCAGGTTCAGGTTGCGGATGCCGGCGGTGACGACGTCGTCCGGGTCGATGCCCGTCTGGTCAATGCCGAGCAGGGGCAGGTAACGCACCGGGCGGTTGCCGAGCCCGGTCACCTGCAACGCGAAGCGGTCGTCACCGATCACGATGCCGGGCGGAATCGATACGCCCCACGGCTCGAGCAGGCGGTTCAGGTCCGACGCACCACCACCGGGCTGGCTCATGCCCGGCACCGGCGGTGGCTGCGAATCGGCCTGGGCGTAGGGGTCGACGAACAGCATTGCGCGACCGCCGCGCATGATGAACTGGTCGATCGCGTACAGCGTGCTGTCGCCGAGGTCTTTCGGGTGCACGATCATCAACACGTCGATATCGGCATCGATGCTGTCCGTCCCCGCCGGCAGCGTGCGCAACTCGAACAGCTGCTGTACCTGCTGCGTGATGACCCACGGCTGGCGCAGCTGCTGCGTGGCCGGGTCGAAGCCCGCCGTCATCTGCAGCGGCGTCAGCAGCCCGATGACCGGTTTGCTGACCACCGCGAGCGTGTGCACGAGCTTGGCGAGTTCGTATTCCAGGAAGGCTTCGTTGGTCGGGTCGAGAAAGGCGATGATTTCCTCGTCACCGATGCTGTTGGTGCCGGCAATACCCATGAAGACCGGGTCTGCGCCCATCCCCAACTCGACACTCTGCAGGCCGAACTCCGAGGCACGATCTTCTTCGTCGGAGAACGGCAGCGGGTCAATGAAGCGCACGGCCAGCCGGCCGTCCGCGTTCTGCTCGAACTCTTCCAGCATTTCGCGCACGCGCCCGGCGTAGGTGCGCAGCTGCGGGATGTCCGCGGTGGCCCGTTCCGAGAAAAAGAAGTACAGGTTGATGGTTTCGGGGATGTCCTCGAGGATCGCGTAGGTGCCCTCGGACAGCGTGTACAGGCGGTTCTCGGTGAGGTCCAGCCGGATGCCGCGCAGCGCGGCGTTGGCGATGACCACCGCCACGATGAACAGCGCGGCCAGGACCAGCAGCCCGAAGCGTCCCCGGGTTTCGCGTGCACTCATGTCAGTCGGCCTTCTTCATTTCCAGCACGATGCTGGTCGCGTATAGCCACGCGATGATTACCAGCAGGAAGTACACGACATCGCGCAGGTCGATGACACCCTTGCTCAGCGCGTTGAAGTGCGTCAGGAAGCTCAGGCCCGCGATCGTGTCTACGATGACCTGCGGCGCGCCAGCGAAAAAGTCGAGCACGAGCGGGAAGCCGCTCAGCAGGAACAAAAAGCAGATCACCACCGTGATGATGAACGCCACCACCTGGTTGCGGTTGGCCGCCGAAATGCACGACCCGATGGCGAGAAACGCGCCGGCCATCAGCAGGCTGCCGAGGTACGCGGTCACGATCACGCCGTTATCTGGGTCACCGAGGTAGTTCACGGTGATCCAGATCGGGAAGGTCAGGGCCAGCGCCACCGCGGTGAACAGCCACGCTGCCAGGAACTTGCCGAGCACCGCGTCCCAGATCGACACCGGCAGGGTCATCAGCAGTTCGATGCTGCCGGACTTGCGTTCCTCGGCCCACAGGCGCATGGAAATCGCCGGCACCAGGAACAGGTACAGCCACGAGTGGAACGTGAAGAACGGCTGCAGGTCGGCCTGGCCGCGCTCGTAGAAGCCGCCGAGATAAAACGTGAACCAGCCGCTGAGCGCCAGGAAGATCACGATGAACACGAAGGCCACCGGCGTGGCGAAATACGCGCGCAGTTCGCGCCTGGCAATGGTGACTATCGCGCTCATCAGGCGGCCTCCGCAGCGCTATCTGGTGCCGTGATCGTGCGAAAGACCTCGTCGAGACGGCCCGATTCCAGCTGCAGCTGCTCCAGCGGCCAGCTCTTTTCGCCCGCCAGGTCGCCGATGCTGGGCAGGATCATCGCATCGCCGTCGGGAAAGGCGGTGAGGGAACGCGCGTCACTCCTGGTTTCCACGTGGTCGACGCCGGCGACTGCGCGGATGTCGGCCGCGACTGCATCGAGATCGCCGTCGCGTGACAGCCGGAGTGTGACCGCGTTGTGATAGCGCGACCGGTGAATCAGGTTCTCTGGCGTTTCGTCAGCCAGGATACGGCCGTGCGCGATGATGATCGCACGATTACACACCGCGTCCACTTCTTCGAGGATGTGGGTGGAAATCACAATGATCTTGTTGGCCGACATGTCCGCGATCAGCTGGCGCACCTCGTGCTTCTGGTTCGGGTCGAGGCCGTCCGTCGGTTCGTCGAGAATCAGCACCGGCGGGTCGTGCAGGATCGCCTGTGCGAGGCCCACGCGCCGCTTGAAGCCCTTCGACAGGGTTTCGATGGGCTGGTTCAGCACGGTGCCCAGGTTCAGCCTCTCCACCGCTTCGCCAACGCGCGTGCGCAGTTCGTCGCCGTGGTAGCCGCGGATCGCAGCCACGAAATCCAGGAATTCCCGTGGGCGCATCTCGCCGTAAGACGGGGCGCCCTCAGGGAGGTAACCGAGCTTGGCCTTCGCGGCCAGCGCATCGCTAATGATCGAGTGGCCGCAGATTTCCGCGGAACCGGCCGTGGGGGGCACGAAGCCGGCGAACATGCGCATCGTGGTGGTCTTGCCGGCACCGTTCGGCCCGAGGAACCCGAGCACCTCGCCCGGTTCCACCTTGAATGAAATCTGATCTACGGCGGTCAGCGGGCCGTAGTGCTTGGTCAGACCCTCGGCTTTGATCATCGATCGTCCTCGTCGTGAATGTCGCTCTGCGCCCGGCGACCGGGCACCGCGACGCGCGTATTTTCCACAGCTTGATCGACCGCGCAAGGCGCGGTCTCGCGTTTAGTCCCGTGGCGGTACCGGGCGGATCAGCAATACGTTAACCACCGCGAAAAAGGCCACCGCGGCGATCACGCCGAAGGGCAGCAGGTACCCGCCCGTGGCGGTCTTCAGCTGGCCGGTGAGGATGGTACCCAGGGTCGCCCCCAGCGCATCCACCAGCGTGATGCAGCCGAGAATTTTGCCCAGTGACTGCTGGCCGAAGGTTTCCACGGCCACGAGCTGGATCATCGTGAAGCTGCCGCCGAAGCCGAGCCCGAAAATCACCGCGAAGGTCACCAGCCGCGGCAGCGCTGCGGTCAGCTGCAGCCCGTCGGCGCCGCGTTCGAACAGCAGCAGGCAGCCGGCCAGCAGGATCAGGCTGGTCACGAGCATGACCCGGCGCTTCGCGATGCGGTCGCTGAGGGCGCCAAACAGGAACTTGCCGGCGAAGCTGCACCAGAAAATCACGGAGTACAGCAGCGTTGCCCGGGCCGGCGTGAGCCCGCCCTCCTGTTCGAAGTAGATGGTGACCTGGCTGTTCATGGCCTGGATCGAATACCAGAGCGCGGCCGAGCCGAAGGCCAGGCACCAGAAGGCGCGGGTGCGCACCGCGACCGACAGGTCGACACCGCTGCTGTCGACCTGCGCAGAGGGAGGTGGCCTGGCGGCACCGTCCGGGTGCAGCCCGAGGAGGCCGGGCTTCTCGCGCAGCACCGTGTAACCGGGCACGACCGCAAACAGGATGAAGCCCACGGCGAGCAGGCCCACGCCCCAGCGCCAGCCGTAGTCCGGCGAGTTCACCAGCGGTGAAATGGCCACCGGCATCAGCGCGCCCGCCAGGCTGGAACCGGCGGCCAGCATCCCGATCACGAAGCCGCGGCGGGCGGTGAACCAGTTCGACAGCAGTACGACATTCACCAGCAGGCCGGACAGTGCTAGCCCCAGCGCCAGGAACGCGTGCAGCACGTAGAGATCGGTGATGTTGCGTGCAAATGGATACAGGCAGAAGCTCACCGCCATCACCGCCAGGCCGGTGCGAATCACCCGCAGCACGCCGGCGCGGTCGACTATCGCGCCGATGAACGGGGCGATCAGCGCGGCCAGGCCCAGTGAGGTCGCCGTGGTCAGGCTGACCTGCGCAGTCGTGACGTCGAAGGTCTCGATGAACCGCGGGAACAGGTTCTGCGGCACGAACAGTGTCATGCCGTTGGTGAAAAAGTAGATCGCGACGGACGTCGCTGCGACGTACCAGCCGTAGAACCAGCCTTTTCGCGGCGGCCCCCCCGCGCGTGTATCAGTCGCTGGCAAGTTGACCGGTGACGGGCAGCCCGTCCGCGTCCACTTCGCGTATCTCGTCGAAGCCCAGTTCTTCGAGTCCTGCCTCGATGCTGGCACGGTCGCCCACCACCACCCAGGCCAGTTCATCCGGGTTGATCAGCGTGCGGGCCACGCGGTCGACGTCTTCGAGCTGCAGCGCGCGCACGCGTTCGGCATAACTCGACCAGTAGTCGTCCGGCAGCCCGAACCGCACGATTTCGCCGATGGAGCCGAGCACCGCGCTGGAAGTTTCCCAGCGGCCCGGCAGCGACAGCGTGTTGCTATCGACGACGACCTGCAGTTCCGCCGCGGTTGGCGGTGCATCCCCGCGTATCTCGCTGATTTCGTTGCGGAGTTCTTCGATGGACTGGCGGGTCTTGTCGGTCTGCACCGGCGCGTAGGCCAGCAGGGGCCGTTTGCCACGCGCGTTCAGGATCGTGCTGTACGCGCCGTAGGACCAGCCCTTGTCTTCACGCAGGTTCATGTTGATGCGTGCGGTGGACTTGCCGCCGAGGATATCGTTGACTGCGCGGATCGCGATTTCGTCCGGGTTGGCCCGCGGCGGGATCAGCTGGCCGACGAAGATCACCGACTGGTCGGCGCCGGGCTTGTCGACGACATACAGCGTTTTGCCGCTACCGCCCTGCGCGCCGGTGAGCTGTTTCTCCGGCGTATCGCCCGCCTGCCAGCGGCCAAACAGCTTGTCGATCTGTTTCAGCAAGCGGTCCGGGTCGGCGTTGCCCACGACCACCAGCGTGGCGTGATTCGGCTTGAACCAGGTGGAGTGAAAGTCTTCCAGGTCCTCGCGGCTCAGCGCCGCCACGGTTTGCTCGGTACCGGAGCCCGTCAGGGGTTGCGCGTAGGGATGACCTTCACCGTACAGCAGCCGCGGCAGCACGCGCAGTGCCATGGAGTTCGGGCGGTTCTTTTCCTGCTGGATGCGCGCGATGGTGATCTTGCGCAGTCGGTCGAGTTCGTTGTCCGGGAACACCGGGTTCAGGATCACGTCGGCGTAGATCTCGAGCGACGGCTCGAGGTTCTCGGCCAGCGCCGACAGCCTGACGTTGGAGGTGTCGAGACCCGAACCCGCGTTCAGCGACGCGCCCTGCATCGCCAGCGCCTCGGCGATTTCCAGCGCCGAGCGTTTCCTGGTGCCCTCATCCAGCATGGCCATGGTCATGGCCGACGTGCCCGGCCGGGAAAACTGGTCGGCGGCATAGCCCGCGTCGATCTGCAGGGACATTTCCACCAGCGGCTGGTCCGGCCGCTGCGCGAAAATGATTTCCAGGCCGTTATCGAGCTTGCGTCGGGTGAATGCCGGGAAGTTGACGTCGGGGAAAGTCGTGGGCGCCGGCGGGCCGGCGCTGCGGTCCACGCCGTCCGCATCGGCCTGCAATTGGCCTTCCGGTTGCACGGACAGCACGAAGGCGCCCTGGCCGAGCCAGCGTGCCGCAACCTCCCGCAGGTCTTCGGTCGTTGCGCCGTCGATGTCGGCCAGTTCCTGCTGCCAGGCGGTCGGGCTGGCGCCGTAAACGGTGCTCTGCGCCAGCACCCCGGATTTGCCGCCGAAGCCGCCGATTCTCTCTATGCCGCGCAAAAAGCTCGCGCGATGCTGCGTGCGGGCACGCTCCAGTTCCCGCTCGGTGGGACCTTCAGCGATGAAGCGCTCGAGTTCTTCGCGCGCGGCGGCTTCCACGGCTGCCAGGTCGGTGCCGGGCTGCGCAGTCGCCACCAGGTAGGTGATGCCGGAGATCTCCAGCGCCAGCGGCGCGAGCGCAGCGTCGGTTGCAATCTGCTCTTCGTAGACCAGCCGCTCGAACAGTCGCGAGTTCTTGCCGCCGCCGATGATGTCGGCCGCAAGCAGCAGCAGGTGGGCGTCGCGCGAGCCCCACTGCGGCCCGCTCCAGGCCATGTAGACGCGCGGCTGCGGCACGCGGTCGGTCATCTGCATGCGCCGGTCGGCCACGTGCCGCGGAATCCAATGGCTCGGGCGGCTCAACGGCGGGCCGGCCGGTATGTCGCCGAAAAACTTCTCGACCCGGGCGAAAGCATCTTCGGGATCGACGTCACCGGCCACCACCAGCACCGCGTTGTTCGGTCCGTACCAGGTCTTGAACCAGTCGCGCACGTCTTCCAGCGTGGCGGCTTCCAGGTCGCCCATGGAGCCGATGGTTTCCCAGGAATACGGATGTCCGTCCTTGAACACCTGCGGCAGTATGGCTTCGAAGACCTTGCCGTAGGGCTGGTTCTCGCCCTGCCGTTTCTCGTTTTGCACCACGCCGCGCTGCTCATCGAGTTTGGCCTGCGTGATCGCGCCGGCGAAATGCCCCATGCGGTCGGATTCCAGCCACAGCACGGTGTCCAGCGCGTTCTTCGGCACGGTCTGGAAATAGTTGGTGCGGTCGAACCAGGTCGTCGCGTTCAGGTCGGTCGCACCCAGTTCCTGCAGGTATGACAGGTACTCGTCGTCGAAGTTTTCGGTGCCCTGGAACATCAGGTGTTCGAACAGGTGCGCGAAGCCGGTCTTGCCCTGCGGTTCGTTCTTCGAGCCCACGTGGTACCAGATGTTGACTGCGACCACCGGTGCCTTGCGATCTTCGTGCACGATCACGGTGAGTCCGTTGTCCAGCACCCGCATCTGGTACGGAATGTCGACATCGGCAACGGCCGGCGGCAGGCACAGGGCCAGCAACAGGCCGGCAAGCCAGGGGCTCGGGGACAGGAATCTGCGCAACATCAATAACCTCGGGTCAGGGCGGGGCGTCGGGGGCGGTTGAGTATACTGGCCCCTCGAAACGATTTCGTTCTACCAGACCCGGTTGGATCCTGCCTGTGGCTGAAGATTCCCTGCTGATTACCAACGCCCGGCTCGTTAACGAAGGCCATGTCACCGACGGCGACCTGCGCGTGCGCAACGGCCGCATCGAGACCATCGCGCCGTCGCTGGCCGCGGCCGGCAGCGAGACGGTGCTCGATGCCGCCGGCCGGCACCTGGTGCCGGGCTTCATCGACGACCAGGTGCATTTCCGCGAGCCCGGCCTGACCCACAAGGGCGATATGGCCACCGAATCCGCCGCCGCGGTCGCTGGGGGCATTACCAGCTTCATGGAAATGCCGAACGTGAAGCCGCCCACCACCACCCGTGCCGCCGTGGCGGAAAAATATGCACGCGCGGCTGGCCGCGCTCGCGCAAATTTCGCGTTCTACATCGGGGCCACGAACGACAACCTCGACGAGCTGCGGGCGGTAACCCCGGCCGAAGCCTGCGGCATCAAGGTGTTCATGGGCGCCTCGACCGGCAACATGCTGGTAGACAAAGCGGAAGTGCTCGAGCAGCTGTTCGCCGACGCGCCGCTGCTGATTGCGACGCACTGCGAAGATACGCCGATGATCCAGGCGAACGAGGCAGCGGCGCGGCAGAAATACGGCGACGATGTGCCGATGAGCGAACACAGGCTGATTCGCTCGGAACAGGCCTGCTTCCGGTCTTCGTCCATGGCCGTGGATCTCGCCCGCCGCCACGACGCGCGGTTGCATGTGCTGCACCTGACGACCGCGCGGGAGATGGAGTTGTTTCGTTCCGGCCCGCTGGACACCAAGCGCATCACTGCCGAGGTTTGCGTCCACCACCTGTATTTCTGCGCGGACGACTACGAGCGCCTGGGGACGCGCATCAAGTGCAACCCGGCCATCAAGACCGCCGCCGACCGGCAGTCCCTGCTGGCAGCGTTCCGCGACGATCGAATCGACGTCGTTGCCACGGACCACGCGCCGCACCTTGCGGACGAAAAGGCGGAGAGTTACTTCAAGGCCCCGGCCGGCCTGCCGCTCGTGCAGCACGCGTTGCAGAGCCTGCTCGAGTTGTACCACGACGGCCTGCTGCCGCTGGAACTGATCGTGCGCAAGGCCAGTCACGCACCGGCCCAGCTGTTCGGCATCGCCGACCGCGGCTTCCTGCGCGAAGGCTACTGGGCAGACCTGGTCCTGCTGGACCTCGACCGACCCACGCCAGCCACCGATGCCACCGCATTATCCAAGTGCGGCTGGACTCCCTTCGACGGCGTGAACTTCCGCTCCACCATCACCGCCACACTCGTGAACGGCCAGTTAGCCTGGCAAGACGGCCAACTCACCGGTGCCATCCCCGGCCAACGCCTCAACTGCAACGCCGCTCGCTGACGAACTTTCACTGGCAACCCACATCCCGGTAGGAGCGGCTTCAGCCGCGATTCCTCAGGGGGCCAGGTGGCGAGCCGCGGCGGGGGGCGGGCGGTCTGTCCGGCACGCCGGCTTGCCCTTCGGGTGCGATGGACTGCCGACGTCGTGGGGCGATCTCCCTTCCGGGCTTAACCTCACCCGGACATCCCTGTCCGGGTTCGGATCGGCCCTCCGTCGCTCCCGCCATCCCTGGCTCCGCTCCTCCGGGACGACGCCCGGAAGGGAGATCGCCCCACGAAGTCGGCGTGACAGTGCGGTGGGGAGCCCCGGAGCCGCGCATCCCTGCGCGGCCCCTTCGGGCTGATCCCTCGCTCGCTCCGCTGCTCGGCAAGCCGGCTGACTGTGCCGGACAGAGCACCCGCCCCCGCCGCGGCCGGCACAGAGCAGCGGCGCGATCATCGGATCAAGAAACCGCTGCGCTTGGTGGCGACAGCGGCACGCCAACAGAACTCCCCCATCGCCCCCACTCCCAGGAGGCGAACGGAGGTTACCCACCCTCGTGAGACGGCCCACTCTTCACGCAAAGGGAATCTCCGGCAATGGAGAAAGCCGGGTTGGGGATGTCTTCCTTCCCTCCAGTTTTGTAGTCGGTCAGGAAGACATCCCCAACCCGGCCCTGCACGCCGCTGGATAACCCCTTTCTTCAGAGCTTGAACAACTAGATCAGCCCACTCTTAGCCAACCTCTCAATATCGGCTCTCTGCCCCGCCACAAACGCCTCCCTCGCCGGCACCCGCACGTCGCCATCCTTCAACAGCGCATTCGGCGCCCGGAATTCCGCCGCCGCATA
The DNA here is from genome assembly GCA_020351875.1 of Chromatiales bacterium. Classification (GTDB taxonomy): domain Bacteria; phylum Pseudomonadota; class Gammaproteobacteria; order Steroidobacterales; genus J054. The sequence continues at coordinate 2,207,240 of CP070671.1, forward strand.
ACTCTCCGCATACGCCTGGAATGGCTGCCGGGACAGCATGTTGATCAGGCCGGTGCGCCGGCGCGCTTCCCGTAACGCGGCCAGGTCGATCGTCGCGTTGGCCACCATCGACTCGCCGCCCGGCATCGCTTCTGCCAGCACGTGGCCGTTGAAGTCCACCACCTTGCTCATGCCGGTGGTGGACTCGGCCGGAATCGGGTTGTCGAGCAGCGCGGCGGAGTTGGCCGACACCACGTAGGCGAGGTTTTCCAGGGCCCGGGCGCGGCGGGCCGTTTCCTTGATGGAGTCCTGGGGCGTGCCGGCCTCGCTGGTGGGGTGCACGAAGATTTCCGCGCCCCGCATCGCGTGGCAGCGGGCGATTTCCGGATACAGGATTTCTTCCGACGCGATTGCTGCGATGCGGCCGATCGGGGTGTCCGCCACCGGGAATACGCCGTCGAGTCCATAGATTTCCAGGTAGCGGTCCCACACGTCATACGGCGTCGGGCCGCTCAGGGAGATCATCCGGCGGTAGCGCAGCACCACGTCGCCGCCCGGCCCGATCACGAAGCAGCACTGGAAATACAGCTCCGGGAAGTTCGGGTCGACCTCGTAGGCGTTGCCGGCCAGGTACAGGTCGAAGTCGGCGGCGATGGCGCCCAGCGCGTCGTACTCGGGACCAACTATGTCTAGTGCCGCCTTGTCGCGCCAGCCCGGCACCGTATCGCCCATCGGGAAGCCGGTCAGGAAGTACTCGGGCAGCACGACCAGGCGGGCCGTCTCACCGCTGTACTGCTGGATGAAGGCCTTGCTGCCGGCCACGGCCCGGCGCACCCGGGCGATGTTTTCCGCCATGCGGGCCCGCGCGCTGTCGCGGTCCGGGCAGGCGTTGACGCAGTGGGTACTCACCTGCAGGGCGAGGGCCGCGAAGCTGCTGGGGGCGTCGGTCATGATCTGGGTCCTTGGCGGTTTGAACAGGATTCTTTGCCGGTGGGGTATTCCGCTGTCAACCTTAATTCCACTGGAGTTCGCCGGATGTATAATCAACCGCTTAGGCCCGATCGTGGATGCAATGGTCTTTGCGTCGCTGGTGCCTGGAGCGTAATAACAAACTCCGATGAAACCCACCGATACCGCTAACCCGGATTATTTCCACCAAGTCGTCGATTGTCAGTGGGCCTGCCCGGCCCACACGGACGTGCCCGGCTATATCCGCCTGATCGCGCAGGGGCGTTTTGACGACGCCTACATGCTGAACCGCAAGTCGAACGTATTTCCGGCCATTCTGGGCCGCGTGTGCGATCGCCCGTGCGAACCGGCGTGTCGTCGCAGTCGCGTGGAAGACAAGCCCGTGGCGATCTGTCGCCTGAAGCGCGTGGCGGCGGACAACCGTGGCGACATCATGGATCGACTGCCGACAGCGCCGGCGAAGAAGAACGGCAAGCGAGTGGCGTGTATCGGTGCCGGCTGCGCGTCGCTGGCCGTGGCGAACGACCTGATCCCGCTGGGTTACGAGATCGTGATGTACGAGGCGCTGGACAAGCCCGGCGGCCTGATGCGCACGAACATTCCGGCCTTCCGCCTGCCCGTGGACGTGCTCGACGAAGAAATCAACATGATTCTCGACATGGGCGTGGACCTGCGGCTGAACACGCCGGTCGAAAGCATGGCGGCCTTGCTGGAAGAGAATTACGACGCGGTGTTCGTCGGCAGCGGCGCGCCGAAAGGTAAGAACCTCGAAATCCCGGGCCGATATGACGACGAAGATCACGTGCATATCGGTATCAACTGGCTCGAGTCGGTAGCTTTTGGCCACATCGACTCCATCGGTGAGAAGGTGCTGATCATTGGCGTGGGCAACACCGCGATGGATTGCTGCCGCACGTCGCTCCGGCTCGGTGCCAAAGACGTGAAGGTGATGGCGCGCAAGCCGCGCGATTTCTTCAAGGCGTCGGACTGGGAGCTGGAGGACGCTGAAGAAGAGAACGTCGAAATCGTCGTGAACCGCCAGCCGAAGGCCTTCGTGATCGAGAATGGCAAGCTCGCGGGCATGACCTTCGACGTGATGGAATACGACGTGGACAAGAAGGGCCGGATCACGGACACGCGCATGACCGGCGAGGAGTTTTTCCCGGCCGACGACGTAGTGCTCGCCATTGGCCAGGAAAATGCGTTCCCGTGGGTCGAACGGGATCTGGGTATCGAGTTCGACAAGTGGGACGTGCCCGTGGTGGACCGCACCACGCACGAGTCCACCCGCAAGGGCGTGTTCTTCGGCGGCGACGCGGCCTTCGGCCCCGAGAACATCATCTGGGCCGTGGAGCACGCGCACCAGTCGGCCATTTCGATTCACAAGCATTGCCTGGGCGAAGACGTTAACAACCGGTTGCCCGACGGCATGAACCTCGTCAGCACCAAGATGGGCATGCACGAGTGGAGCTACAGCAACGACTACGATCCGCAGGAGCGCAATATCGTGCCCCACGTGGACCTGGCGACGCGCTTCCGCGAGCTGGATATCGAAGTGGAGCTCGGCTTTTCCGCCGAACAGGCCGCCGAAGAGGTGGAACGTTGCCTGAACTGCGATATACAGACGGTTTTCACCGAGAAGCTCTGCATCGAATGCGACGCATGCATCGACATTTGCCCGGTGAACTGCCTCACCATCACCCAGAACGGCAGCGAAGAGCACTTGCGCATGCGACTGAACGCCCCGGCCGAGAACCTCGAGCAGGGCCTTTACGTGTCGGCCGAATTGCCGCAGACGGCGCGGGTCATGGTGAAAGACGAAGACCTCTGCGTGCACTGCGGTCTGTGCGCCGAGCGTTGCCCGACGGGGCCTGGGATATGCAGGAATTTGGCCTGCTGCATCCCCACGTGTCTCACGAGGCAGAGCCCGACGCCGCGCAGGAAGTGCGCAAGTTTGGGACCTGAGCAAAGGCGCAAAGAACAAAATAAACACAGGCGCGTCCAGGTCGATCGATTTCTGACAGGCTTTTAATTTCCAATTTCATGACCATGAAGAACCCGGCATGAGTACCGGTCCCCAAGACAACGACTTCACCATCAAGATCGCGAACGTGAACGGCACGGGGTCGGCCAGCGCGAATGCGTTGCTGATGAAGACCTTCTTCCGCATGGGCATTCCGGTGGTGGGCAAGAACTATTTCCCGTCCAACATCCAGGGTTTGCCCACCTGGTACGAGATTCGGGTGAACGGTGACGGGCACCTCGCGCGCTCCGGGCGCCTAGACCTGATGGTGGCCATGAATGCCGAGACCTATAAGAAGGATCTCGCTGAGGTGGCTCCGGGTGGTTTCCTGATCTACGACTCCACCTGGCCGCGCCGGCAGATGCTGCACCGGGAGGACATCACGGTGATCGGCATCCCGCTGGCAAAGATGTGCAACGAGCACTTCGACACCGCCCGTGCGCGCGTGCTGATGAAAAACGTGGCCTATGTCGGCGCGCTCGCCGCGCTGCTCGATCTCGACCTCGACGTGATCCGCGACTCGCTGAAGAAGACTTTCGCTGTCAAGAAACACCTGGCCGAGGCGAACCAGCAGGCCATCGATCTCGGCTACAAGTACGCCAGCGAGCACTACGATGCGTTGCCGTTCCGTGCCCGCACAGCCGACAAGACCGACGGACACATCATGATCGACGGCAATACCGCAGCCGCCCTGGGGTGCCTTTACGCCGGCGCAACCCTGGGTGCGTGGTACCCGATCACGCCGTCGACGTCCGTCATGGACGGCTTCAAGCGTTTCTGCGAGATGTACCGGGTCGACAAGAAGACCGGCAAGCGCGACTACGCGATCATCCAGGCCGAAGACGAGCTGGCCGCGGCCGGCATGGTGCTGGGCGCCGGCTGGAACGGTGCGCGGGCCTTTACCCCCACCAGCGGGCCGGGTATTTCGCTGATGAGCGAGTTCCTGGGTTACGGCTATTTCACCGAGATTCCGTCGGTGTTCATCAACGTGCAGCGGTGTGGGCCGTCCACGGGCATGCCCACGCGCACGCAGCAGGCGGACGTGCTCTCCAGCGCCTACGCATCGCACGGCGACACGCGCCACGTGCTGCTGTTCCCGGCAAACCCGGAAGAGTGCTTCTACCTGGCGGTACAGTCCTTCGACCTGGCAGAGCGCCTGCAGACGCCGGTGCTCATGCTGACGGATCTGGACATCGGCATGAACGACTGGATGTGCCCGGACCTGGACTGGGACGACAGTTACCGGCCGGACCGGGGCAAGGTGCTGAGCGCGAAGGAACTGGAAGAGGTGGAAGCCTTCCACCGCTACTTCGACAAGGACGGCGACGGTATTCCGTACCGGACCCTGCCGGGCGTGCACCCGAAAGGCGCGTACTTCACGCGCGGTTCCGGGCACAACATGTACGGGGCCTACACCGAAGACGCGAACGAGTACCAGGAAGTGGTGGACCGGTTGCGGCGCAAGTGGGAGACCGCAAAAACCTATGTGCCCGAGCCCGTCACCGAGTACTCCGAGAAATATCGCACCGGGATCATCGCCTACGGCAGTTCTGACGGCGCGGTGCGCGAGGCCCGCGCCCGGCTGAAAGAATCCGGCGTGGGTACGAACTACCTGCGCGTGCGCGCGTTCCCGTTCACGGACGAGGTGCAGCGTTTCCTGGATACCCACGACCGGGTGTACGTGGTGGAGCAGAACCGCGACGCGCAGTTGCGCAGCATGTTGTTGCTCGAAACGCGAGTGACGCAGGATAAGCTGATTCCAATCCTGCATTACAACGGCTTGCCCATCGACGCCGTGTCGGTGCTGGACAAGATCAACAAGGATCTCGAAAAGGTGGTGGCGGCATGAGCTACATCCGCAAACCCCGAATCATTCATCGGGGGCTCGCGCGCAACGACCTGGGCCTGACCGTTCGGGACTACGAGGGCGGCATGTCCACGCTCTGCGCCGGCTGCGGCCACGACTCGGTGACCGGGGCGCTGGTGCAGGCGGCGTTCGAACTCAGCATTCCGCCGCACCAGATGGCGAAGCTGAGTGGCATCGGTTGCTCGTCGAAGACGCCGGCCTATTTCCTGCAGCAGTCGCACGGTTTCAACTCCGTGCATGGGCGCATGCCGTCGGTAGCCACCGGGGCCAACGCGGTGAATGGCGACCTGTACTACGTCGGCGTGTCCGGCGACGGTGACACGTTGTCCATCGGCCTCGGCCAGTTCATGCACGCGGTGCGGCGTAACGTGAACATGCTGTACCTGATCGAGAACAATGGCGTTTACGGGCTCACGAAAGGGCAATTCTCCGCATCGGCGGACGTGGGCAGCCGGGCGAAGAAAGGCGAAGAGAATATCCAGCCGCCTATCGACCCGTGCCAGACGGTGATCGCGCAGGGCGGCAGCTTCGTGGCGCGAAGTTTCTCCGGCGACAAGGAACAGCTCGTGCCGCTGATCAAGGCAGGGCTTGCCCACCGCGGCTTCGCGCTGATCGACATCATCTCACCGTGCGTGACCTTCAATGACCACGAGGGTTCCACGAAGAGCTACCAGTTCACGCGCGACCACTATCACCCGGCCATCCACGCCGACTACGTGCCCCCCAGCGAGGAAATTCTCGCGGAGTACGAAGAGGGCGCGGCCATGCCGGTGATCCTGCACGACGGCAGCACCATCGTGCTGCGCAAGGCGGATGCCGCTTACGATCCCACCAACCGGGCGAAGTCGCTGGCCATGCTGCAGGAATCGCAGGCCTCGGCCGAGATCATGACCGGCGTGCTCTATATCGACGAGAGCAAGCCGGAGATGCACGAGGTGTACCAGACCACCGACGACCCGTTGCTGGATATCGACTACGGGCGCCTGTGCCCGGGCAGCGACAAGCTTGCGGCACTGCAGGAGCGCTTCCGCTAGGGCCATGCTCGTCTCCACCACGCCGGAGCTGCAGGGCCGGGTGATTCGTGACTACCTCGGCATCGTGACAGGTGAGGCCATCATGGGCGCCAACGTGTTCCGCGACATGTTTGCGGGCCTGCGTGACATCGTTGGCGGACGTTCCGGCGCCTACGAGAAAGAACTGCGCAAGGCCCGCGAAGTGGCCATGGATGAGCTGAAAGACGCTGCCCGGGACCTGGGTGCGGATGCCGTGGTGGGCATCGACCTGGACTACGAAGTCCTGGGTGGTACGAACGGCATGTTGATGGTGAGTATCAGCGGGACGGCGGTGAAACTAGGGTGAGGATTTCGATGCGATCAAGAATTGGGCCGGTATTGCTGGCCAGTTTCGTTTGTAACGGCGCGGCGGCGACAGATTTTGTGGATTCTATGGCCGCCGCGCACGCGAACGACAAACCTGTGCCCACCCCGGTGGCCACCGCGGCCCCGGATCGTGCAGTCAGCGCAGGGCCGGTGCAGTACGGCGCCATCGACGGCCAGCCGCTCACGGGTTACCTGGCCGCACCCAAGGACCTTGCGGACGATGCGCCGGCCATCATCGTCATCCACGAGTGGTGGGGACTGAACGACAATATTCGCAGCGTCACCGAACGCCTGGCCGGCGAAGGCTACCGGGCGCTGGCCGTGGACCTGTACCGTGGCGAACTGGCGGAAGACCCGAAAACGGCCATGAAGCTGAGCCGCGGCCTGCAGCAACAGGCCGAACAGGCGAACGACAATCTGCGCCAGGCCTACGCGTACCTCGAAGCGCAGTCGGCACCACGGATCGGCGTGATCGGCTGGTGCCTCGGCGGTCGGTGGTCGTTGCGTACCGCGCTGCTGTTACCGGATCGGGTCGATGCGGCGGTGATCTACTACGGCAGCCTGGTTACCGACCGTGACCAGCTGGCAACCTTACAGATGCCGATCCTCGGCAACTTCGGCGAAGCCGACCCGATCATTCCGCTGGACGACATTGCGACCTTCGAGCAGACACTGCGCGAACTCGGCAAGGACGTCGACGTGAAGATCTACCCAGGTGCGCAGCACGCGTTCTCCAATCCCTCTGGCACCGCCTACAACCCCGAGGCGGCGCAGGACGCGTGGGGCCGGACCACCGGATTTTTCGCCCGACACCTGCAAGCGCAGTAGAACCACCCGATCAGGCGACTGCCGGCGCGGTCAGCTGGACACGCCCAGGATGCTGCGCCTTCGTCAGTAGTGCGGAGGTTTGTCGACGGCCGGGTCGCTGTCGGTCTGTGTTTCGTTCCCTGCCTGCAGCCGATCCACGAGCCTTTCGAAACCACGTTCCAACGCGTCAATATACGACTGCTGTCTGACCAGCACGTCGTTTAGTTCGTTCAGAGACTGCTCTAAATGAGCGACCTTTATTTCAATTTCGGTCAGTCGATCTTCCTTCATCTTGTTGTGCCTGCATCCCCATCGTCCGCGCGTTCTTCGGCTAACTCTGCGGCGGGGTCTTCGGCTGCCTCTTCAGCAGGTTCTTCGCATTCCACCCACAAGTCCACGGGCCGGCTCACGGTTGCGACCGTCTCCGCCCCGTCCCCGGCGCGACAGATCAGGGTTGCGAATGCGGTGAGCTGGCCCCGAAACAGGTGGGGGCCGTTGCCCGGGCAGGCAAGAGATTCGCGCACGCCGCGCAACTGGCTTTCCGGCAAGTTCAGCACCACGGGTTGCGGTGACTTGGCACCCTTGGCCGTGGTGGCAGAGTTGGCTACCGAGACGAACAGGCCCGCTTCAGCATCGGGCATCCCGCAATCGAAAGTGGCCTGCAGGCGCAGGGTCATGCCGCCACTTTCGCCAGCCGGCAGCAGCCTGCCGCTGTCCGGGGGCAGGAGTTCCTGGCCCAGCCGCAGCTGCGGTGGCGCTGCGGTTGCCGCTGCCGTGGCGGTGAACAGCGCGAGAGCGATGAATGGGAATGCGGGCTTCACAATATGGGGTAAGGGGAAACAGCGCGCGATTCTAGCAATCGGCGCGGCAAAGCGCGGGGCGGAAAAGAGTGCGGGGGCGGACGGCCATGGGGGAGAAAACAGTCCTGACACGCAGACCGAGACTGGCCATCTCGCCCCCGCTGGGGGTGCGCCGGACCCGAGGGGGGCGAGCCCGGCGCTATTTAGGTGCCGCGTTGCGGGGCACCGGGGGCCCTGCCGCCAAGGAGGTTGGAGATTCCAGGCGGCGGGGCCCGATCACTGGCCCGGCGTCAGCCGGTCTTGCTCCAGCTGCCGCCACGGCTCGCGAGCCGGTAGGGGCGATGCTGGACGTTGAGCCTGGCGCTCAGCTGCGAAGCCACGGTGATCCGCGTGCGCCATGCGGCGTCAGCGGCCGTGTCTTCGATCTGCGCGCGAACAACCTCTGCGTCGGTTGCCGTCAGGCGCGGAGCGGTAACCACCAACTCTTCCATCGCTTCCTCTGCCTGCCCAACCGATACGAAACCGTAGCCGGCGATCACCGCCAGCAAGAGCACAGCGTAGGGCAGCGACGCCAATCGAAGCTGGCGAATTTTCGTCAGTCTTTCCATGATATCTGCCTCATCTGTGTAAAATATGCGTTCACGAGTCCGCGGACTCACTATTCCTATAGCAGGAAGCGTGCCAACTCTGTATTTACATTAGAAACAAGAACTTATGATTCCTCTCCTCTCCCGGTATTCCGTGATACACGAGAATCCGGTAGTCTTTTTACGGAATTCCGGATAAAATCTGTGACCATGATCACGGTTGACCGATACGCTCGGCTGTTCCGGAACCTGCCGATACTGGCCTGCCGGATGGACGCTGAGGGCCGCATTGCGGACGCCACGGATGCGTTCATTGCCCGCGTGGGGTTGGCCCGGGACGAACTGGTGGGGAAGTTGCCGCAGGATCTCGCCACCGAGGCCAGCGCAAAGCGCATCGTCGACGAACACCTGCCCATGTTTCGCCGCACCGGTCGCCTGGAGAACGTGCCGGTGGCCTTCATCGATCACGATGGCAATCGGGTGTCGCTGCTCGTGACCACGGTCGTGAACCAGGATGCCGACGGCGCTTACCTGGACTCGGTGTCGGTGTTTACCGAGCTGGGCGACCAGGCGCGGCTCGAACGCCAGTACCGCGACCTCTACCAGTCGACTCCGGCGATGCTCCACACCGTGAACGCCGAGGGCCGGATCACGGCGGTCAGCGATCACTGGCTCGACAAGCTGGGTTACACGCGCGACGAAGTGGCCGGGCGGCTGGTCACGGATTTCCTGACCGACGAATCGAAGCGTTCCGCCATGCAATGGACCGTAGAAGAGGTCATCGCCGGCGGCGATAAGAATAACGTACCGCGCGAGTTCGTGACCCGCAGCGGGGAAGTGCTCGACGTGCTGATGTCCACGCGCGCCGAGCGCAGTGTCGTCGACGGCGAGTTGACGCTGCGCGTGGCGAGCAAGGACGTCACCGAGCGCAACCGGGCGGAGGCCCGCCTGCGCGAAGCCTACGAACAGATCGCGCACCTGAAGGAAGAGCTGGAACGCGAACGCGACTACCTGCGTGAAGAAGTGGGCGTGGCGATGAACTTTGGCCACATCATTGGTGAAAGCCCCGCGCTGAAAGCCATGCTGGCGCGCATCGAGGCCGTCGCGGACACACCGGCCAGCGTGCTGATTGTCGGTGAGACGGGCACTGGCAAAGAGCTGGTGGCCACCGCGATTCACGGCCGCAGCGGCCGGGCCGACGGGCCGCTGGTGAAGGTGAACTGTGCATCGATTCCGGAAGAACTGTTCGAGAGCGAGTTCTTCGGTCACGTGAAGGGTGCATTCACCGGCGCCCACCGCGACCGGGTGGGCCGCTTCGAGCTGGCCGACGGCGGCACGATCTTTCTCGACGAGGTCGGTGAAATTCCGCTGTCCCTGCAAGGCAAACTGTTGCGCGTGCTGCAGGAGAAAGAGTTCGAACCGGTGGGCGAGGAAGCGTCGCGCGCCGTGGACGTGCGGGTGATCGCGGCCACCAACAAAGACCTGGAAAAGGCCGTGGAAGCCGGCGAGTTTCGGGAAGACCTGTATTACCGGCTCAGCGTGTTCCCGGTGCAGGTGCCGCCGCTGAGCAAGCGCGGCGATGACGTGGTGATGCTCGCCCTGCACTTCCTGGAGCAGACCAGCCGCGAGTTCGGTCGGGACGTCCCGACGCTGACGCAGGGCCAGGTCGCCCAGCTGCGCGCCTACGACTGGCCGGGCAACGTGCGCGAACTGAAAAATGTGATCGAACGCGCGGTGATCCTGTCGCAGGGCGATACCTTGCGCCTGGATCTCGCCGCGCCTGACACTGCCGCCCAGGGGTCGATGGACAAGGCGGTCAACTACGGGTACGTGGAACGCGAGTTTCTGACCGAGGCCGAGATGAAGATGCGGCAAAAAGAAAACCTGGTGGCTGCGCTGGACGCGGCCGACTGGCGGGTGTCCGGCGCCGGCGGTGCCGCAGAGCTGCTGGGCATCAAGCCCAGCACGCTGTCCGATCGCATGCGGGCGATGGGCATCAGCCGGCCCCGCAAGCACTGATGCTGATCCGGATGAGCGTACGCAGAAGATTTCGCCAGCTCGCCTTTGCGGCCGCCGCGGGCCTGTCGCTGGCGGGCGGCGCGCCAGCGGCAACGAATGCCGAGCACGAGCTTCCGCCCCGGGTGCAACGCGTGCTTGCCGCTTACGACATGGCGCCAGCCAGCTACAGCGCCTGGGTTCAGGACGTGGATGCCGACGCACCACTGCTCGCGGTCAATGCCGCGCTCGCCCGCAATCCCGCGTCCACCATCAAGTTGCTGACCACCTTCCTGGCCCTGGAAGACCTGGGGCCGGCCTACACCTGGCGCACCGAGGTGTATCTCCACGGCCAGCTCGAAGAGGGCCGGCTGGACGGCGACCTGTACCTGAAAGGCTACGGCGACCCCTACCTGGTCACCGAGCGCGTCTGGTTGCTGCTGCGTGGACTGCGGCAGCGCGGCCTGCAGGACATCGAGGGCGATCTGGTGATCGACAACAGTTTCTTCGAGGTGTCGCCCGAAGACCCCGGGGCCTTCGACGGGCAGCGTTATCGCGTCTATAACGTCGCACCGGAAGCCTTCCTGGTAAATTTTCGCGCGGTGAATTTCATCTTCAGGCCCGATCCCGACGACCAGGGCGTGCAGATCGTGGCCGATCCGGCGCCGTCCAACCTCGAGATTCGCAACCAGCTGAAGCTGCGCGAAGGCCGTTGCGGCGGCTACCAGGGCGGCATCCGGATCGCGCCAGGGGAGACCAATGCCGGCGGTGTGGTGACGTTCTCCGGCCGCTTCGGGCGCGATTGTCCGGAATACCGCCTGTCGCGGGCCGTGATGGACGCGAGCGAGTTCAGCTACGGCGTGGTGCGCAGCCTGTGGGAGGAGAGCGGTGGCACGCTTAAGGGCACCGGGCGCAGCGCCACCGTCGGAGAGGACTGGGAGACCTTCTACGAGTTCGACTCGCCGCCCGTGTCCGAAGTGATTCGCGGCGTGAACAAGTGGAGCAACAACGTAATGAGCCGGCAGGTGTTCCTGACCATGGGCGCCGAACGGTTCGGCGCGCCCGGCACCGTCGACAAGGCCCGCGATGCCGCCGCCGCCGCGCTGGCGGAGCGCGGCCTCGATTTTCCGGAACTGCGTCTCGATAACGGTGCCGGCCTGTCCCGCGATACCCAGATTTCGGCCCGTAACCTTGCACGCCTGCTGCTGGCCGGCTATGACAGCCCCTACCGGTCGGAGTTCGAGTCGTCACTGGCCCTGGCCGGGCTGGACGGCACTATGCGGCGCCGTTTTCGTGACGACCAGCTCACCGGCCAGATGCACATCAAGACCGGGCGGTTGAACGGTGTGTTTGCGATGGCCGGTTACTTGCGTGCGGCTTCGGGCCGGGATTTCGTGGTGGTCGCGATGCAGAATCACCCGCAGGCCCATCGGGGTCCGGGCGAAGAGGCACACACGGCCCTGTTGCGCTGGGTATATGCACAATGAATTTGTCGCGAGTTGTTTTTTTCAGCATGTTGCTGGTCGGCCCCGGGCTGGCCGCCGAGACCCTGTACGTCACCGACAAGCTGCGCCTGGGCGTACACCTGACCCGTGACACGAGCGGCAAGGCCTTCGCGCTGTTGAAAAGCGGTGACCGGGTGGAAGTCCTCGAGCGCGACGGCTCGCTGACGCTGGTCAAGATGGAGGACGAGCGTTCCGGCTGGGTGCGCGGCTCTTTCCTGCAGCCCGAGGAACCGGCGCTGCGCCGAATCCAGGGTGTGGAGGCCGAACGGGATCGCCTCGCCGCGGAGCTGGAAGCCCTGCGGTCCAAGGACGGCGCGAAAGAGCGTGCGCGCCTGCAAGCCGCCGCGCGTGAGGCCGCGAAAAAAGCCGAGGCCGCCGACGCCGAGGTCGCCCGCCTGCAAGCGGAGAATTCCAGCCTGCAGGGCAAGCTCGACAGCCTGAGCGACGGGGTGCCGCGATCCTGGTTACTGGTCGGTATCGCCGCATCCCTGGTGCTCGGCTTCATGGGCGCGTGGCGCTGGTTCGACTATCGCAGCCGCAAGCGGCACGGGGGCTTCCGGGTTTACTGATCTCCAGCCCCGGCTTGCCGGCTGGCGGGACTTTCGGGCTAGAATTGGCGGGCGGTTTCAGAACAACAACGCTTGCTGGGAGATGCCCGGATGAAATTGATCACCGCCATCATCAAACCATTCCGTCTCGATGATGTCCGTAACGCGCTGGCCGAAGTCGGCGTGAACGGCATGACCGTGACCGAGGTCAAGGGCTTCGGCCGGCAACGCGGCCACACGGAGCTGTATCGCGGGGCCGAGTACGTCGTGGATTTTCTGCCAAAGGCAAAAATCGAAGCGGCGGTCGCGGACGACCTGGTCGACCGGGTGATCGAGGCCATCACGGAATCAGCCCGAACCGGCAAAGTCGGCGACGGCAAGATCTTTGTGACGCCGCTGGAACAGGCGGTTCGCATTCGAACCGGCGAAACCGACGACAGCGCCCTGTAGGGCGCGGGGACATTCTGTCCGCAAGGTGCCGCTGGCGTGTGGATACCCAGGTGGCGATGGGGGGAACGATGAAGGCGCTGAACCGGGCGGCTGCGCTGCCGCTACTCTGTCTCTGGGCGGGCACCGCCGCCGCTGATGGCCTGGACTCGGGCGATACGGCGTGGATGCTCACGTCTACCGCGCTGGTGCTGTTCATGACGCTGCCGGGCCTGGCACTGTTCTACGGCGGGCTGGTGCGCAGCCGCAATGTGCTGTCGGTGCTGATGCAGTGCTTCGCGATCGCATGCATGGTCTCGGTGTTGTGGGTGCTGGCCGGATACAGCCTGTTCGCCACCAACGGCGGCGGGCTGCACAGCCTGATCGGCGGCACCGGCAAATTCCTGCTCGCCGGGGTCGGTACCGATGCGGTCGAAGGCAGCATGCCGGAAACGGTGTTCGTGATGTTCCAGATGACCTTCGCGATCATCACGCCGGCGCTGATCGTCGGTGGCTTCGCCGAGCGCATGCGGTTCAGCGCGATGATGTGGTTTTCTGCGCTGTGGCTGTTTCTCGTCTACCTCCCCGTTGCCCACTGGGTGTGGGGTGGTGGCTGGCTGGCGGGGCGCGGCTTCATGGATTTCGCCGGCGGGGCAGTCGTGCACATCAACGCCGGCGTTGCGGCCGTGGTTGCGGCGCTGGTCATGGGCAACCGCCGGGGCTTTCCGGCCACGCCGATGCCGCCGCACAGCCTGCCGCTGACCGTCACCGGCGCGTGCATGCTGTGGGTGGGCTGGTTTGGCTTCAACGCCGGCAGTGCGCTGGCGGCCGACGGCGCCGCCGGCATGGCAATGCTGGTCACCCACACGGGTGCGGCGGCCGGGTCCCTCGCGTGGATGACCCAGGAATGGATCAAGTTCGGCAAGCCCAGCGTGCTGGGCATCGTCACCGGCATGGTGGCCGGGCTGGGCACCATCACGCCGGCCTCGGGTTTCGTCGGCCCCGGCGGTGCGCTGGTCATCGGCCTGGCGGCCGGGGTGATCTGTTTCTGGGCCACCCAGATCATCAAGCGCAAGCTGCAGATCGACGACTCCCTGGACGTGTTCCCGGTGCACGGTGTGGGCGGCTTTCTGGGCATCCTGTTGACCGCGGTATTCGCCAGCGACGGTCTCGGCGCGTTCAGCGGCCTGGGGCTGGCCGAGGGCAGCACCATCGCCGGCCAGCTCGGCGTGCAGTTGCTGGGCGCGGTCGCCACGATCGCTTGGTGCGGCATCGGGACCTTCGTGATCCTGAAAATCATCGGCGCGACGGTGGGCCTGCGGGTGGACCAGGACGAAGAGACCGAAGGCCTCGACATCACCCAGCACGACGAGCGCGGTTACAACTTATAAGCCTGCCCGGCTAATGTGAATCCTGGGCCATCGTTTCGCCACCGGCTGTTGGTCGGCCTGGTCCTTTTTTCAGTTCCCGCCACACTCGGATGCCCAGCAGCACGCCGAGGATCGCCGCATAGATCGCGGGTTCCGTGATGTCTTTTTTTACCTGCCACCAGAAATGCCAGCAGGCGAGTATTGCCGCGACATACACCACGCGGTGCAATCGCCCCCACCGCGCGCCGAGGCGGCGTTGCCAGCCCTGCGTTGAGGTCACGGCCAGCGGCAGCAGGATCAGCAGTGCAGTGAAGCCCACGGTAATGAAAGGCCGGTCCAGGATGTCTTCCACGATGATCGGCCAGTCGAACTGCTGATCCAGCACCAGGTAGTTTGCAAAGTGCAGCGCTGCGTAAGTGAAGGCAAAGAGCCCGAGCATGCGGCGAAAGCGCAGCGGCCACGGTTTGCCCAGCGCCACGCGCAGCGGCGTGATGGCCAGTGTCGCCAATAGCATGCGCAGCGCCCACTCGCCGAACTCGTCCTGCAGCACCTCCACCGGGTTCGGCCCGAGGGATGGTCCGATGCCGGCGATGCGCAGGGCGATATACACCAGCGGGGCCGCGCAGGCCGCGAACACGAAGGGCTTCAGGACGAAACGAACTTGCCGGGTGGTGGGCATCGCCCCACTGTGCCGCAGTTGCCGCGCCGGGTCAGAAGAATTTGCGCAGGTCGAGCCCGTCGTAAAGGCTCGCTACCTGTTCGCCGTAGCCGTTGAACAGCACGGTGGGCTGGCGGTCGCCGAAGAAACCGGTGCCCACGCGCCGCTCGCTGGCCTGGCTCCAGCGCGGGTGGTCGACTTCGGGATTCACGTTGGCGTAGAAACCATACTCGCGCGGCGCGGCCAGGTTCCAGGTGGTGGGCGGTTCTTTTTCCGTGAAGCTGATGCGCACGATGGACTTGATGCTCTTGAAGCCGTACTTCCAGGGCACGACCAGGCGAATCGGTGCCCCGTTCTGGTTCGGCAGGGTCACGCCATAGACGCCCACGGCCAGGATCGTCAGCGGGTGCATCGCCTCGGCCATGGTCAGGCCTTCGACGTAGGGAAAGTCCAGCACGCCGCGGCGCTGCCCGGGCATCTCTTCCGGTCGCACGACCGTTTCGAAGGCCACGTACTTGGCTCGCGACGTCGGCTTGAAACGCTTCAGCACATCGCCCAGCGGAATGCCGTTCCACGGCACGACCATCGACCACGCTTCCACACACCGGAGCCGGTACACGCGTTCTTCGATCGGGTGCGGGCCAATGAAATCGTCGAGGTCGAAGGTGCCGGTGACTTCCGCTTCGCCGTCCACCGTCACCGACCAGGGCCGCGGCTGGAAGTCGCCGGACAGCTTTGCCGGGTCCCGCTTGTCAAGCCCGAACTCGTAGAAGTTGCAGTAGCTCATGATGTCTTCCAGCGAATTCGGCGCTTCGTCCGTGCTGAACGGGCTGCCGCTGGCGACGTCGAGCCTGCGCAGCTCCCCCGGATCTGCCGGCTTGTCGTCCGCTGCGCAGCCGCTGCCGGCCAAAAGCCCCATGCCGGCCACACCCGCCCGGCGCAGGAATTCGCGACGACCGCGGAAGTCCGCCTCCGGCGTAATCTCCGAAGGCCTGATGTCAGGTGCTTGGCGAATGATCATCGTTCAGTTCCCTATATCCTCGGGTTGTATTCGTCTGCGCCGTCCCGGCGGTTTACAAGGAAATGGCGGAAACGCCGCCTTCCGGGCCAAGGCCAGGTGAGCCAGAAAGGTGGGGACAGACGGGGTGTGAGACCCAAGTTTCGTCCGTTTTGCTCAGAAACTGGGGGCTCACACCCCGTCTGTCCCAATCGCAGCCACCGGCCCGACCTGTTGTCTGCCTCAGCGAGACCACCTGCCGTTCAGACCCCAGTCATACTCCCGGAAATTCACCTCGAAATTCTCGCCCCGCAGCACTCGCGCGCTGGCCTGATCCGTCACGAAACGGGCCATGTAGTTCTGCAGCGATCCCGCGTTGGCCACGAAGTCCTCTTCGAACCAGTCAAAGATCTGCGACACGTAGGCCACCCGGCGGTTCGAATCGAACACGTTGCGGGTCGGGTCGTTCAAAAACTCCTCGGCCGCGGTGTCGAGCTGCGCGTCGAGAGTTGCCGGCCGATACGCGCGGCTCGCCAATCTCGGGCACGACAGGGAGGCGCAGACGATCGCGAAATGAATACGCGCATCGCCCATCGGGCGCAGGCGCCCGTGCTCGATGTCTTCCAGGCTCAAGGATTCGCCCAGCACGTCGAAGCGCATGCGCTTGAAAAAACGCGAGCGGCCGAACAGTGAATCGGGCGACTGGCCGTCCAGGATTCCCCGGATCGCGATCGCGTTATATGCGTTGATATAAAAAGCTTTCTGCTCGGCCGGTGTAGACAGGTCTTCGGGGGCCGTGGCGGCCAGCTGATCGATGAAGTCGTCCAGGCGCGGGTCCAGCGCAATGCCGTCGTAGTCGACAAAGCCGTTGTCCACGTGGGACAGCAGCAGGTCGTCGAGCATCGAGTAGTCCGGCTTGGCGAGAACCGGTGCTGTGGCCAGGCAGGCAACGGCCGCCAGGGCAATGCGCCGGCCTGCGTTCGTCCCTGGTAATTCGCTCGTCATCGCAATCCTTGTCTCGAATGCACACGCAGCCCGGCGAAGGCGCCCGCGGAAGGCCCGGAGTTTACAGGGGTTTATCCAGCGGGTATCTGGCCTGTGCGCCTCGCTTTCAGGCAACATGCAGCCATGAAAGTTTCCTTCCCGTTCGTTTTTTTTGCCGCGCTGCTGCTGGTTGCCTGCGGTGGCGATGGGACTCCGCCCCCGGCACCCGGGGCCACCGGCACGGCCAGCCAGGTGATCACGATTGGCGGCACCTCCACGCCCAACACGCCCGGGTCTGCCATGTGGCTGCAATTCAAGAGCGATGCGGAAGCGGCGTCGCAGGGCAGGCTGGAGCTCAAGCCGCTGATCTACGGCCAGCTGGGTTCCGAGGAGCAGCTGCTGTCGGGCCTGCGCCGCGGCCGCATCCAGTTTGCCAACCTGTCGGCCCAGGCCACGTCCACGCTGGCGCCCGAATTATCGCTGCTGTACACGCCGTACCTGTTCCGCGACGAAGCCGAGGCGGACTACGTCTACGATCGTTACCTCACGGACATCTACAGAGAGTTGCTGGCCGATGTCGGTCTGCACCTGGTGACCTGGTACGAAATCGGCTTCCACTCGGTATACGGCCGGGAGCAGATCCTGACGCCCGAGCAGGCCAAAGGCCGGCGCTTCCGGGTGTCGGCGAGCCTGAATGCGCGTCTGTTCGCCAAAGCCATTGGCGCCGACATGATTCCGCTGGGGTACGGAGAAATCGTGCCGTCATTGCAGACGGGCCTGATCGATGCTGGCGAGAACTCCATCAGTTTGTACGCGCGCACCGGCATTTCGGCCGAAGCGCCATATCTCACGCTGACCCGGCACGTGTTCGGTATGTCGGTCATCGTTGCCGACCTGAAGTGGTGGCAGGCGCAGGACGACGCCACCCGCCAGATCCTGACGGACACGTTTCCGTCCATCACGGAATCGCGGGCTGCAACCCGGGCGCAGGACGAGACCGACCTGGGGGATCCGGAGCTCGGCATTCGCTGGCAGGCGCTGACGCCCGAGCAGCGGGACCAGTGGGAGCAGGCCACCAGCGGTGTGGCCGAGCAGCTGCTCGAAGACATCGGCGGCCGGTCGCGGGAAATCTACGCCATTATCCTGAAGGGCAAAGCGGAATACGCAGCGCAGAAAGACGGCGCCTAGGTCGTCATGTCCAGCACGGCAGTGCCGTTGATCCTGCCCTCGCGCAGTGCGTCCAGGGCCTCGTTCGCCTGGGCCAGCGAGTAGCGCGTGATCTGCGTGTCGATCGGGTGTGCCGCGGCCAGGGCCATGAACTCGCGGCCGTCGCGGCGGGTGAGGTTGGCCACCGAGCGTATCTGGCGTTCACCCCACAGGTCGGCGTAGGGAAAAGCCGGGATGTCGCTCATGTGGATGCCACCGCACACGACCCGCCCGCCCTTGCGCACATCACGCAAGGCTTTCGGCACCAGCGCGCCGACGGGGGCGAAGATCAGGGCACCGTCGAGGGGTTCGGGCGCCGGTTCGTCGGAGCCGCCGGCCCACGCGGCGCCGAGTTCGCGGGCGAATGCCTGGGCGGCCTTATCACCGGGACTGGTGAACGCATAGACCTCGCGACCTTCCCGCTGTGCCACCTGCGCAATCATGTGCGCCGCCGAACCGAAACCGTAGATGCCCAGCCGCCGGGCATCGCCCGCCATGCGCAGCGCGCGATAGCCGATCAACCCACCACACAACAGGGGCGTGGTGCGGGCCGGGTCGAGGTCCGCGCTGAGCGGAATCACGAAATCTGCATCGGCCACCATGAATTCCGCATAGCCGCCATCGCGCTGGTAACCGTTGAACAAGGCATGGTCGCAAAGGTTTTCCTGGCCGGTCGTGCAGTAATCGCACTCGCCGCAGGCCCAGGCCAGCCAAGCGATGCCGACGCGCTGTTCCAGCGGCATGTCGACCCCGCTGCCGCGGGCACTCACTGCACCGACAACCTGGTGGCCGGGGACGACGGGATAGGGGATATCGGCGAGTTCATTGTCCTGCACGTGCAGGTCGGTGCGGCACACGGCGCAGGCCAGCACGCGCACCTGCACCTGGCCGGGCCCCGGTTGCGGTATGGGCCGTTGTTCCATGACCAGTGCTCGTGCCGGCCCCGGGCAGACCATGGCCTGCATCTGGCCGGACATGCCGGGCTCAGCCGTCACTGGCACCCGGATACTCGAGCCGGCCGCCGCCGTCGTCGGGCGCTTCGATGGGTTTGCCGGCGTCTTCGCTGCGGCCCGGATCCTTGGGCCGGTAATAAAAGTCGTGCCGGTACAGCAGACCTTCCGACACCACGGCCACGCCGTCTGCGAACCGCGGCCGGAAATAAGATCGTCGCAGCGCTTCGGCGACCCGGCGATCCATCAGATCGGACGGGTTCGACTCGATCACCACGACATCTTTCACGCGCCCCTTCTCGCTCACGTCGTAGCGCACTAGCACGTAACCGTCGCTGAGCAGGTTCCAGTCGCTCACGTCGCCGGGCGCATAGCGCAGGTTGCCCCAGCCCAGGCCCGTGACGCGTACCGGTTCGCTGAAGAATTCCTCGCGCAGGTCTTCGTAGCCGCTCTCCAGCGACAGCGCCTGCCAGGCGCGTTCGTAGTAGGCGATGGCCGTGTCGAAGCGGCCGGAACTGCCGTAGAGGTCGCCGAGCTGCACCAGCAGCTCGGCCTGCTTGGGCCGGTCTATCTCGGGTTGCGCCTCGATGATCTTCAGCGCCTTCTTCAGGCTCCCCGCGCTCTCGGATACCAGGCCCTGGCGTTCGAACGTACCCGCGAGGCCTTCGTAGGCCGCGACCATTTCCAGCGACTCCTTGCCGTAGGTCCTGCGGATCATCTGTTGGGCGCGCTGGTACATGTAGCGCGATTGCTCCACCTGGCCCGAGCGTTCGTACCAGCGAGCGAGTTTGTACATCGCGGGCGCCGTTTCCGGATTGTCCTCGCCGAGGCGCCGCTGGTGAATTTCCAGCTGCACCTCCTGGTGAAAATTCGCTTCTTCGATTTCCTCCAGGCCGATGTAGGTTTCGGTCAGGCCGTCACGAATCTTCATCTGTTCGAGGTTGTAGAAGCCCTCGTTCACATTGTTCAGCCGCAGCGCTGTGCTGAACGCTTCTTCGGCCTTGTCGTACAGGCCGGCACGGTTGTAGGTGGCGCCGAGGCCAACCTGGGCATTGATCAGTCGGGGCGACAGCTGGCCCTCGTTCTGCTTGATGATGGCGATGCTGCGCAGGTAGGCCTGCTCCGCGTCGACCAGATCGCCCTTGAGCATCAGGGTAGTCGCGAGGTTGTCCAGTGGCGAACTGAGCTCGATGCTGTCCGGCCCGAATTCCTGTTCCGTGAGCTGGGCGACCCCGCGAGCTGCTTCGACGGCGTCAGCGTACCGGGCCTCGTCAATCGCGGTGACCATGCGCTGGTACAGCACGGTCCGCCTGCCGGGCGGGTCCGGCTCTGCGTCGGCCGGCGCGGCGGATTCCGGCGACGGGTCGCCGGTCGCATCGCCGGCGTCCACCGCGGCAGGCAAGGGTTCGGCACCGGTGGTCGGCTCGCTCGGTTGCGCACCTTCCGCATCCGGCATGGCCGGATCCAGTGGCTGCAAGGGTACGTCGGTGGTCTCGGTTTCGTCGGGTAGCACCGGCCCTTCGGGCTTGTCCTGGGCGATGGCCGGGCCGGCGACGCAGAGCATCGCGATGCATGTGAGCGCCTGTTTGGTCATCCTGAACGTCTTGCAGCGCTTGGGACAGTCAGCGGTTAATGTAGCAGCTTCGCCGGAGCTGGCGGAAAGCATTGCAGCAGGCCCGCCGGGAACATCCGCGGGCCCGGGATTGTCGAATCGTTAGCCATGTTCATGCGCAGGAAAAACCTGTCCATCCCGGCACCGGAAGATGCGCTGCCCGGACGCAGTACGCGCATGCCGGTCGCGAAGCGTCATTTCGTGAACGGCAATCCGCTGGCGACGGAGGTGCCCGCCCACATGGAGCAGGCCCTGTTCGGCCTCGGCTGCTTCTGGGGCGCGGAGCGGCGTTTCTGGGAGGTTCCCGGCGTCTATCTCACGGCGGTCGGCTATGCGGCCGGCCACACGCCAAACCCGACCTACGAGGAAGTCTGCTCGGGGATGACTGGGCACAACGAAGTCGTGTGGGTGGTCTTCGACCCGGCGACAGTGAGCTACGAGGAACTGCTGCAGACCTTCTGGGAAAGCCACGATCCGACCCAGGGCATGCGCCAGGGCAACGATGTGGGCACGCAGTACCGGTCCGGTATCTACTGCTACTCTGCCGATCAGGAAGCGGCCGCCAGCGAATCCTGCGAGAGCTACCAGGCGGCGTTAAGCGCGGCGGGGCACGGGACCATCACCACGGAAATTCTGCCGGCGCCGCCGTTTTACTTCGCCGAGAACTACCATCAGCAATACCTGGCAAAAAACCCCAGCGGTTATTGCGGGCTCGGTGGCACCGGCGTGAGCTGCCCGGTGGCGGTCAGTTGAGCACGCGGTAGCCCCGACCGCGCATACAGTTCTTTACCACGCGCTGCTTCTCGCGCTCGTTCAGCTGCGCTGACTTGGCGCCCCCCGCCACGGCCCCGATGCCGGCACCCCGGCCTGTTTCCCCGCCGATGGCGCCAATCGCGCCGCCCACGGCGGCACCACCGGCCGCGCCTTTGGCCACGCCGACTTCCGTCTGGATCTCACGGGTGTAGGCCTTGCAGTCGGCCAGGTCCTGTTCGTACATCACCGGATCCACCCCGCGCATGTCCACGATGGGGTCCGGATTCGCCGCGCAGCCAGCAGCGCAAAGCGCCAGGGCGGCAACTTTAATGTGATCCATGCACGGGCTCCCGGGCTCGGTCTCACAGAGTGTAACGCGGCCGCAGCCCGGTGGTTGACCGGGCCATTGTGCGGAAATGTGATGCCCGCCACGGCTGAAACGGGCGCCATCCTTATTATGCAAAGCTGGGCCGGGTTGGTCCGTGGGCGGGTCTTTGAATGCTTTCCAAGCGCGTGAAGGTTGACACGATGAACCTCGAGAAGGGCATGTACGTGGCCCTTCTCGACCGGCCGTGGCTGGAGACGCCGTTCCTGTTCCAGGGTTTCGAGATCCGCGAAGAGAGCGAAATCGGCCTGCTGCGCAAGTTCTGCAATCATGTCTACGTCGACCTGAAGCGCAGCGCATTGCCCGAGAAGCGCATCATGGAGGCCCGCAGCGTCGCGGGCCAGAGCCGTGACCCCTTTGCGGGCCCGACGAAGGCTCGGGTCAACGGCTACAAGCGCATCACCCTGAGAATGCGCCTGCTCAGAACTCTCAGCCGGATGGACCCGACCGGCCGGCTCGCCGAAAAAGTGAACGGCGCGCGCCACTACGAGAACAAGGTCACCACCCAGCAGGAAGCGCCGAAGGCTGCCCACGCCTATGGCATCGCCGTGGACACGATGAGCGAGGTGATCCAGGACCTGCGTGAGGGCGGTGGCATCCAGGTCGACAAGATCAAGGACGCAGTCTCGCCAATGATCGACAGCGTGCTGCGCAACCAGGATGCAATGGCGTGGCTGGTCACGCTGCGCAGGCGCGATGAGTACGCCTACAACCACTCCATTGCCACGTCCGTGTGGGCCCTGGTGCTTGGCCGGCACCTGGGCTTCGACCGCAACGGTCTGCGCACGCTCGCGATGGGCGGCATCCTGCTGGAAATCGGCAAGGTCGCGATTCCGGAATCCATCACGAACAAGGAAGGTGCGCTGACGGACGAGGAAGCGGAAATCATGCAGGCCCACGTGCACTACGGTGAGCGATTGGCGAAAAAAACGCCCGGCATCAGCGAAGAGGTGCTGGAAATGATTCGCAGTCACCACGAGCGCCACGATGGTTCCGGCTACCCGAACGGCATCGCCGGCAGTGAGATCCCGGTGTACGGGCGCATCGCCGGCCTGGTGGATTGCTACGACGCGATGATCTCCCACCGGCCCTGGGCGAAGGCGAAGTCCTCCTACGATGCGGTGCGCGAACTGAACCTGCTGGCCGGCACCGAGTTTCAGCGCGAACTGATCGAGCAGTTCGTGCAGGCGCTGGGCATGTTCCCGACCGGCACGATCGTGGAGCTGAACACCGGTGAGGTCGGCATCGTGATCGAGCAGAATCGCATTCGCCGCCTGCGGCCGAAAATCATGCTGGTGCTGGACAAGCACCACCAGCCCCTTGGCACGAGCAAGATCATTGATCTGAAGTCGCTGCCCAGTGACGAGAATAACCGTCGCGCGCGCTGGATCGTGAAGGGCCACGAAGCCGGCGCTTTTGGCCTCGATCCGGAAGACTACTTCCACTGAGTTGGAACGGCGTCATGGATCTCGCCGGCACACCCCGCTTTCGCTATGCACTGCTGTTGCGTGAGATCGACGACATGTGGACGGCCGAAGATTTCCGGTCGGTTGGCCTGGTCCTGATTCGCCTGGCCGGCCTGGAGGCAGTCAATGCCAACTTCGGCTATATCGGTGGCGACCGGGCGCTGGAGGAATTCGAACAGCGACTGCTCGCGGTGGCGCGCCAGCGCGACCGGGTGTTCCGCGTGGGCAGCACGAGTTTCGCCCTGCTGATTCACAACCCGACGAACGAGGGCCATGCGGTGCTCGGCGCCGAGCGCATTTCGCGCGAGGCCCGTGAACCCGTGCTGCTCGGTGCGCGCCGGGCGCGGCTGCAGGCGCACATGGGCGTGTCGCTGCTGCCGGAACTTGCGGGCGGCACGGAAGAACTGTTGCGCCACTGCGAGCTCGCACTGGACGAGTCGCGCGACCGCGATGAGCCTTACATCGTTTACTCGGACGGGCTCGCGGCGGGCAGCGCCGGCCACGCACGGGCGGACTTCGACATTCATGAAGCCCTCGACAAGGCCGAGCTGGAAATGTATTTCCAGCCGAAAGTGCACCTCGGCTCGAGGGAACTGGCGGGTGCCGAGGCGCTGATCCGGTGGAACAGTCCGAGGGACGGGGTGCAGCTGCCCGAGGCCTTCCTGCCCGGCGTAGAGCGCGGCTGGGCCATTCACGCGCTGTTCGGCTTCTCGCTGAACGCCGCGTTGCGCCAGGCCTGCGACTGGTGCCAGAAAGTGCCGGAATTCGTGATGGCGGTGAACATGTCGCCCGGAAACCTGGAAGACCCGTACCTGATCGATACGGTGACCGACGCACTCGGGGTCTGGAACCTGGATGCCGACCGGCTCGTGCTGGAAATCACCGAAACTGCGTTGATGCGCGACCCGCGCGCCAGTGCCGCCAAGCTGCAGGCCCTGCACGAACTGGGCGTGCGCATCGCCATTGACGACTTCGGCACCGGGCACGCGAGCCTCGCCTACCTGCGTGACCTGCCCGCCGACGAACTGAAAATCGACCGCAGCTTTATCACGCAGATGCTTACCAGCGACCGCGACCGGCGCATCGTGGCATCCATTATCCAGCTCGCCCACGCGGTGAACATGCAGGTCGTCGCCGAGGGCATCGAAGACGGGGATGCGGCGCAAGTTCTCCAGGACATGGGCTGCGAAATCGGCCAGGGCTATTTCTTCAATCGTCCCTTGTCGGCCGGGAATTTCGCGACCGCGTGGCTGCGCGAACGCGAAGCCGCTGAAGCGGGCGCCGACGCATAAGAGCCACCGCTCCCACGCCTCTGCCTTTGCTCGGTCGCGTTAACGCGAACTGGTTCGACTCCGCTCTTGGCAGCGCGGGCGTGTATCTTTGAACGGTCCTTTCCAGCCCCACCGGGAGGCCGGCCGGTCATCATGACGAATCGCTCCATTCTGCGCCGCGGAGCCTGCCTGGCCTTCGCGCTGCTGGTGGCGGGTTGCGCACCCCGCGCGCCCGTCACCCGTGCGCCGGCAGAGAGGCCGCCGGTTGCCGCGCCGGCGGACGCGGTCGAGTACCGCATCGTGCCGGGGGAGTCTGAGATTCGTATCCTGGCCTATCGAGACGGGCCGCTAGCGTCCCTGGGCCACAATCACGTGATCAGCACCGCCGATATCGACGGCGCCGTTGCGCTCGCGTCACCCATCGGTCGTTCCACGGTGCGGGTGAGTTTCCCGGTGCAGTCCCTCCAGGTGGACATACCCGTGCAGCGCGCCGAAGAAGGCGCTGACTTCCCGGGTGCGCTCGACCAGTCGGCCATCGACGGCACGCGGTCGAACATGCTGGGAGAAGAACTGCTCGATGCGGCCAACTACCCGGACGTGGAATTGCGCAGTCGCGAGATCGGCGGTGAGTTGCCGGCGTTGCAATTGCTGATGGACGTGACGGTGAAGAACCAGGTGACGCCGGTGACGATGCCGGTGACCGTGACGGTAGATGGTGAACGGCTGGTCGCCACGGGTACTGTCAAGGTGCGCCAGACGGAGCTGGGGTTGCAGCCGTTCAGCGTTGGGTTGGGGGCGTTGTCTGTGCGGGACGAGTTGGTGTTGAAGTTCCGGCTGGTGGCTTTGTTGGGGCCAGGCGGGGTGGGGGACACCAGTTTCTAAGCAGTAACGGACGAAACTTGTGCCCCCCACCCCGCCTGGCCCCAAGCCGGCGGTTCACCCGGCGTCCGTCCGATCATTGGGCGCTACTTTCTACGTGGCGAACGGCCAAACTTCAGCCTCGCACCCTGTCTGTCCCCAGGTAGCCGGGTAATCCGGCGTCGTCCGACACTTGGGGCGCGGCTTTCTGCGCGGCGAACGGCCAAACTTCAGCCTCGCACCCTGTCCGTCCCGCGCAGCTGGCTGACCCGGCGCCTTGTGAAGAGCGGGCAACGCCAGGGACGGGAAGGGTATCCGGCACAAATTTCGTCCGTTACTGCTTAGAAATTGGTGCCGGATACCCTTCCCGTCCCGATGATTCCCACCGACCCCATCCGGGTCCGGCCCCGGAAGCTACGTATCAGGTTGCGCGCCCCTGCCCGCTATACTTGCCCGCTGTTTATCCCGCCCGGATCCCCGGTTTGAACAAGAAACTCATCGTCGCATTGCTGGTGCTCGCTGCGGGTATCGCTGCCGCGGCCTGGTGGCTGCAACCGAAACCCGTCAAGGTAGCGGTGGTCGTCGCAGAACGCGGCGAGGTGCGGGCGACGGTGGCCAATACCCGCGCCGGTACCGTGGACGCGTGCCGGCGGGCGGGACTGTCGCCGGCGCTCGGCGGGCAGATGGCCACGCTGAACGTCACGGAAGGCGATGCGGTCACAAAGGACCAGGTGCTCGTGGAGCTCTGGAACGAGGACCTGAAGGCGGAAGTGCTGCTTGCACAGCGGGATACCGTGGCAGCCCGGCGCCGGGCGGACGAGGTCTGTGTGCGTTCCAAGGTTGCCGATCGCGAAGCGCAGCGGCTCACACGCCTGCTCGAACGGGGGCTCACCTCGGAAGAAGAAGCCGATCTCGCCGTCGGTGATGCCGAAGCGAAGGCTGCCGGTTGCAAAGCCGCACGGGAAACGGCCCAGGTGAGCCAGGCCCAGGTCGACGTGTCGAAGGCGCGACTGGAGCGCACGATTCTGCGCGCGCCCTTCGATGGTGTGGTGGCCGAGATCAACGGCGAGCTGGGTGAATTCGTGACCCCGTCACCGCTCGGCGTCGCGACCCCGCCGACCATCGACCTGATTGATGACACTTGCCTGTACATCAGTGCCCCGATCGACGAAGTGGATGCGCCGGCCGTGCGCAAGGACCAGTTGGCCGTGGTCACCATGGATGCCTTTGCTGACCAGGAATTTCCCGGCGTGGTGCGACGGGTGGCGCCCTACGTGCTCGACCAGGAGAAGCAGGCCCGTACCGTGGAGATCGAGGTGGAAATCACCGGCCGCGGCGACAGCAACCTGTTGCCGGGCTACAGCGCCGACGTCGAAGTGCTGTTGGAGACGCGCGATGATGTGCTGCGCATCCCGACCCAGGTGCTCATGGAAGGCGGCCGGGTGATGGTGCTGAACGCCAGCGGTGTGCTGGAAGTGCGTGAAGTGAGCCGTGGCCTGGCGAACTGGGAATTCACCGAGATTCTCGACGGTGTGAGCGAGGGTGAGAGGCTCGTTCTGTCGGTCGATCGCGAGGGTGTGGTCGAAGGTGCGGCGGCGAAGCCCGAGTAGCACGTGATTCGTCTCGAAGACGTTTGTCGTTACTTCGACGTGGGCGATGAGGTGGTTCACGCGCTCGACCATGTGACAGTCGAAATACCCGACGGCGAGTACGTGTCCATCATGGGCCCGTCCGGGTCCGGCAAGTCCACACTGCTGAACATCCTGGGCCTGCTCGACACGCCGTCCTCCGGCAGCTATTCGCTGGACGGTGTGAACACGTCGACCATGGATGACGCTGAACTGGCGCACGTTCGGCAGCAGAAGATCGGCTTCGTATTTCAATCCTTTCACCTGGTGCCGCGCCTGAGCGCGCTGGAAAATGTCGAGCTGCCGATGGTGCTGGCCGGCGACCAGCCCACCGCGCGTCAGGAGCGGGGCATGGCGGCGCTGAATCGTGTCGGGCTCGGCCATCGGGACGACCATCGCCCGAGCCAGTTGTCCGGCGGTGAGCGCCAGCGTGTGGCGATCGCGCGGGCCATCGTGATGCAGCCGACCCTGTTGCTCGCGGATGAGCCCACCGGCAACCTCGACAGCGCGTCGGGCAAAGAAGTGGTGAAGATCATGGAGGATCTGAACCAGCAGGGCCTGACGCTGCTCGTGGTGACCCATGATCCGGCCATTGGCGAGCGGGCCCGTCGGCAGCTGAAGTTTCGCGACGGCCGGCTGGCCGAGGACTCGGCGCGCGTGGCATGAGATTTCTCGACTGCAACCGGATGGCCGGCGCGTCACTGTGGCGCTACCCGGGCCGCACGTTCATGATGCTGCTGGCCACGGCGATCGGCGTCGCGGCGGTGCTGGTGCTGACCTCGCTCGGGGAGGCTGCACGCCGTTACGTCAGCGCCGAGTTCCAGTCCCTGGGTACGCACCTGGTCATCGTCGTGCCGGGCCGGTCGGAAACCAGTGGTGCCAACCCGGCCATGATGGTGGCGGAAACGCCGCGCGACCTGACGCTGGACGATGCGCGCGCCATCCAGCGCAGTCCCAGCGTGCAGCGGCTGGCGCCGGTGGTCGTGGGCGCAGCGTCGGTGCAGCGTGGCGGGCTGGAGCGCGAAATCAGCATCCTGGGCACGACCGCGGAATTCCGCCCCATCCGCCAGTGGAAAATGGCGCTGGGCGAGTTCCTGCCGAACGTCGGCATGGACCGCGCGGCACCCGTCTGTGTGCTGGGCTACACGATTCGCGAGGAGCTGTTCGGCACAGACCCGCCGCTGGGGCAGTGGGTCCGTGTGGGTGACCGCCGCTGCCGCGTGAGCGGTGTCCTGGCGGAGCAGGGCACGTCCATCATGATCGACGTGGACGAAGTGGTGATGATTCCCGTCGTTGACGCGCAGGCCCTGTTCGACTCGCCGGGACTGTTCCGGATCGTCATCCAGGCCACGAGTCGCGAAGCCATGCCGCTGGCCCAGCGCGACGCGAAGCGCATCATCAGGGAGCGACATTACGGGGAAGAAGACGTGACCGTGATCACGCAGGACTCGGTGCTCGCGACCTTCGACAAGATTTTCGGCAACCTGACCCGGGCCCTGGCCGGGATCGCTTCCGTGAGCCTGGTCGTTGCCGGCGTGCTGATCATGAACGTGATGCTGGTGGCAGTGAGTCAACGCACGGCCGAGGTGGGGCTGTTGAAAGCGCTGGGCGCGACGCGGCGGCAGATCATCGCGCTGTTCCTGACCGAGGCACTGTTCCTGGCCGCCCTGGGCGGTGTCGTGGGTCTCGGCGTTGGCTACGGGGCAGTGGCCGGCATGCGCGCGTTCTATGACACGCTGGACTTCGTGCCGCCGGTCTGGGCGGCGGCCGGCGCGTTGGTCGTCGCGATCGCCTGCGGGGCTTTTTTCGGGATTCTGCCGGCTCGTCGGGCCGCTGATCTCGATCCCATCCAGGCTCTGACGGGACGCTGACGATGAGTACCCGTGATCTTCTCCCCATCCAGGCTCTGACGGGACGCTGACAGTGCAGACCAGGGACCTGTTGCGCTTCACGGCCGTGTCAGCCCTGTCGCACCGGCTGCGCAGCGCGCTCACGGCCCTGGGCATCGGCATTGGCGTGACGGCCGTCGTGCTGCTGACGTCCATCGGCGAAGGTCTGCACGAGTTCATGATCGCCGAGTTCACCCAGTTCGGAACCAATATCGTGGCGATCAACCCCGGCGTGCAGGAGACCTTCGGCGCGTCGGCGGCCGTGCTGAATACCGAGCGGCCGTTGAGCATCGACGACGCGGAGGCCTTACGGCGCGTGCCCCAGGTGCTGGGGACGATTCCTGCGGTGCAGGGCAACGCGTCGGTGGAAGGCAATGGGCGCGAGCGGCGCGTGATCATCAGCGGCGTGGGTCCAGACATGCCGGAGATATTCCGCTTCAAGGTAGCGCTGGGGGAGTTCCTGCCCGACGATGACCCCCGTGCGCCGCGCGCCTTCGCCGTGCTCGGCAGCAAGGTGAGAGATGAACTCTACGGCGACCTGAACCCCCTCGGCGAACGGATTCGTATCGGTGGCGATCGTTACCGGGTCATAGGGGTGATGGAATCGAAGGGGACCATCCTCGGCATGGACCTCGACGATGCGGTCTACATTCCGGCAGCCCGGGGCCTGGAGATCTTCAATCGCGAAAGCCTGATGGAAATCGACGTGCTTTATGCAGAGGGCGCGTCGGTGGAAGAGGTCAAGGAAGGTATACGACGGGTGCTGCTGGCCCGGCACGGCGGGGAAGATTTCACGATCACCACGCAGCAGCAAATGCTCGACGTGCTGGGTTCGGTGCTGAACGTGGTCACTTTCGCCGTCGGCGCGCTGGGCAGCATTTCCCTGCTGGTGGGCGGCGTCGGCATCTTCACCATCATGACCATTGCGGTGCGCGAGCGGACTTTCGAGATCGGCCTGCTGCGGGCGCTGGGTGCGCTGCGCGGCCAGGTGCGCGCGATATTCATCGGTGAATCGATACTGCTGGCGGGTATCGGGGGGCTCACCGGGCTGCTGCTGGGCCTGCTGGTCGTCGAGAGCCTGAAGTTGCTGTTTCCCGCGATGCCGGCCTCGTACTCGGTTCCCTACGCAATCGCGGCTGAATCCCTGGCCCTGGTCATCGGCCTGATCGCAGGCGTGTGGCCGGCGCAGCGCGCCGCGCGCATGGATCCGGTCGACGCGCTGCGGGCGGAATGAACCGCACGGCGGGCCCGCTCAGGGGGCCGCCGAGATGGCCTCGCGGGCCAGCGCGATGATCTCCGGATGATCGAACGCGAGTTCCGGCAGTTCGTCCAGGGCAAACCACCGGGCGTCGGCGGCATCGTCGCCGCTGCGTACTTTGGCACCCGGGTCATCGGCGTAGCCTATGAAGACCACCGTAATCACGCGCTCGCGCGGATCCCGGCCCGGGCGGCCGAAGGTCTGCAGCTGGCGGAGCGGGCCGGACTGCAGTCCCGTTTCTTCCATCAGTTCTCGCCGCGCCGCCGGCTCCAGGTCTTCGTCGATATTCACAAAGCCGCCCGGCAGCGCCCAGCGCCCGGCGTGAGGCTCCTTCCCGCGCCGGATCAGGAGCAGCTCCAGTTGGCCGCCGCGGTTGCGGAACAGCGCCACGTCGGCCGCGACCGCGGGATGAGGATGTTCGTAGGTGTACGGCACGCGTCGCGTCAGCTTGCCGCCCGCACCCTGATCGGGGCGTCGTCCAGCTCGTCGCTGCCGGCCATCGGGTACCAGAAATTGATCAGCATGCCGGGTCCTCGTCGTGGCCTGAGCCTAGGAGGGTGGTTCACCCGGACACAAGATTTGCCGCCCGCCGCACCCGCCCAGCGGGCGAGAGACTGGCGGCTATTCGCGCTGAACGGGCCTGATTCACGGGTTGCCAGCACGCTGCGACGCCGGGTTAGGATCCTCGCATGGAGCCGTTCAACCGGATTTATGAACGTGCGGTCGCACGCAAGGGTGAAGAAACGCTGCTCGGCTGGCTGCCAAAACCCCGCAGTGACCTCGGCCTGAAACGCCTGTCTGGTGCAAAGTACCTGTCGGAGATGAGCCGGGCGGTGTTTCGCTCGGGCTTCGTGTGGAAAATCGTCGACTACAAGTGGCCGACGATGGCAGAGGCGCTGCACGGTTTCGATCCGGTCGCCTGCGCGTTCCAGCCCGACGAGGCCATCGAGGCCCTGCTGGGTGACGAGCGCGTGATTCGGCACCTGAAGAAACTGCGCAGCGTGCGCGAGAATGCGATGTTTGTCCTGGAAGTCGAGCGCCAGCAAAAGAGTTTTGGCAAGTACCTGGCCGACTGGCCGGTGGACGACATCATCGGGCTGCACGCCGACCTGAAAAAACGGGGCTCGCGACTGGGCGGGCGCACCGGGCAGTTCTTCCTGCGCGGTGTTGGCAAAGACACCTTTTGCCTGACGCGCGACGTGGTGGGCGCACTGATCCGCCAGAAAGTCGTGGACCGGAACCCGACGGCCAAGCGCGATCTCGCCGCGGTGCAGGCAGCCTTCAACGAATGGCGGGAACAAAGCGGGCGGCCGCTTTGTGAAATCTCGCGCATCCTGTCCTGCTCGATCGACGGTTAGCTGTCTGCCTCCAGGATTTCGCGGCGGATGCCGGCCAGGTCGGTGGTCCGGCGCATCAGGGGCAGTCGCTCGCAGGGCCCCGGCCGGGGGCAGCTCGTGCTGCGCGGGCAAATCACGCGGGCCGGCTTGTCCAGCGCGTCGGCCACCCAGCCGATATTCAGCACGCGCCCGGTGCGCTCGATGGCCCGCACCGCGCTGCGTGGTGGTTTCGCTTCGCCCTTCTTCGTTGCGCAGGACTCGGCGATCGCGCTGACGATGTCGTCCGCGTCGAAGCCCTGTGAATCCAGCGCGGGCGCGAGGTCGACGCCGACGGACAGCACGTGCGGGTTACCGGCCATGTCCCGGGTCCGCATTGAATAACAACAGTAGAGCAGGCTGCGATCACCGTCGCGCAGAATCGACAGCTGCGACGAAGGTTTTTGCGCATGCGGGCGATGGAGCATCGCAAACACGGCCCAGTGCGGACAGGGGTCCGTGACCATGGTCATGTTGCCCCAGGGCAACGGGATGCCGTTGCCCCGGTACACGGCCCGCAGGTAGCCCGGCGGATAGGCGTCAAAATAGTGCCAGTAGCGGTAGGGCGACACCGATGTCATGCGGCGCATCACCACGGCCGGCGTCAGTTCGAGCTTTTCGCCTGCCGCGACCTGGTGGCTCTCGCGCATCAGGAACCGGCGGAACGGCTGCTTCGGGCACAACAGCGCACCGGCAAAGAAACTGCATTCGAAATCGCGCCACGCGAACAGCACGTCCTGGGTATTCATGCCGCCGGACACGGGCTGGCTCACGTCGGCGATGCCGCCGATATGGCCCCCCGATGCGTGCGCGGAGCGCTGGCCGTCGCCGCCGTGCAGGACCTTGTGGCCGAGGTGGGCTGCGAGGTCGTACTTCAGGCGCGCCGGCTGCTCCTGCATTCGCAGGTTCACGTAGACGCGTCCGGGCGGTTCGAAGAACGAGCGCACGACGGTCTTTACCGCCCGGTCTTCGTCGCGCACGCGCTCCGGTGGCCGGTCGAACCAGTGAATTTCCAGCCCGTGCCGTTTGCACAGCCGCAGCAGGTCGTCGACGCCCATCGGAAACCGCCGGTCACCGGCTTCTTCCGCCGAGCGCTCCAGGTCCGGGAAATGGTTGCGGTGCTTTTCCTGGTAGGAGCGAATCAGCAGGTGCGCGAACTGCCGGCCGGTGGTGCCGGTTTGTGACAGCAGCTCGGGAATCGCCGCCTCGAGCTGGTCTTTCGTGAACAGGAAGCCCGGTTCCAGCGGCACGCGCGCCGCGCCGCCGGCCGGCTCCGGGCCCGACGCGGGCATCGCTTCCGTGTTCTCGTCCAGGAACCACTGCGGGTCCTTCTGAAACACCGCCGCGAGCAGCTCCAGCACGTCAGCAGACGGGGTGCGCTTGCCGGTTTCGATCATGCTGAGGTAGGACACGGACGGCGCATCGTCGGCATTCAGCTGGATGCAGCGAGAGGATACGTCCTGCAGCGTCAGGCCGTTGGCCTTGCGCAGGCTGCGGAATTTGGGGCCGAGGAAATGGCTCTTGCGGATCAGATTCGACATAAGGGGTAAGTAAAATTCACAATGTGAAATTTCGCTTGTTTAATTTTTAATAGTAGTCGATCTAGTCTGTGAACACTACTGAGTAAAGCCGCCCCGACACGCGAGAAGAGCGCCATGACGACTGCCCGCCAGACCCTGCCCCAGCAGGGCCGGATCCAATTTACCGCTGATATCCCGGCCGAGGCTCGACCGATACTGAACGACTCGGCCCTGGCGCTGCTGCTGACCCTGCACGATCGCTACGACGCCCGCCGGCAGGAACTGCTGGCACGCCGCCAGGCCCGGCAGGCTGAACTCGATGCCGGCCAGCTGCCCGACTTCCTGCCCGAGACCGCGGTGATCCGGAATTCCGACTGGCAGGTGGAACCGGTGCCCGCCGACCTGCAGGACCGCCGGGTGGAGATCACCGGTCCCGTGGACCGGAAGATGATCATCAACGCGCTGAACGCACCGGTGCGCTGCTTCATGGCCGATTTCGAGGATTCCTGCTCACCCACGTGGCAGAACGTGCTGGACGGCCAGGTGAACCTGCGCGATGCCGTCAACCGCACCATCAGCTACACGGACGACGCGCGCGGCAAACACTACGAGCTCGGCCCGAACCCTGCCACGCTGATCGTCCGGCCGCGCGGCTGGCACCTGGAGGAGAAGCACTGCCTGATCGACGGGCAGCCGGTGTCGGCCTCGCTGTTCGACTTCAGCCTTTATCTCGCCAATAACTTTGCGCCGCTGAAGCTTGCGGATACCGGGCCCTATTTCTACCTGCCCAAGATGGAAAGCCACCTGGAAGCGCGGCTCTGGAACGACGTGTTCGTCGATGCGCAGCGTGCGCTCGGCATCCCTACCGGCACGATCAAGGCTACGGTGTTGATCGAAACCATTCTCGCGGCTTTCGAAATGGACGAGATCCTGTTCGAGCTGCGCGAGCATTCCGCCGGCCTCAACTGCGGGCGCTGGGACTACATTTTCAGCTTCATCAAGCGCTTTCGGAACCGCGCCGACTTCCTGCTGCCGGACCGTGCCGACGTCACGATGGGCCGCCACTTCCTGAAGTCTTACGTCCAGCTGCTGATCCAGACTTGCCATCGGCGCGGTGCCCACGCGATGGGCGGCATGGCCGCGCAGATTCCGATCCGCGGCGACGATGCGGCGAACGAAGAAGCGCTGGCGCGGGTGCAGGCCGACAAGGAACGCGAGGCCAAAGCCGGTCACGACGGCACCTGGATCGCGCACCCCGGGCTGGCAAACATCGCGATGGCGGCCTTCGACGCGGAAATGCCCGGGCCGAACCAGCTCGACCGCCTCCGCGAGGACGTGACGGTCACTGCCGAAGACCTGCTGCGTGTACCCGCGGGCCAGATCACGGAGGACGGCCTGCGGACCAACATCCGGGTCGGCATCCAGTACGTCGAGGCCTGGCTCGGCGGCAACGGCTGCGTGCCGCTGTATCACCTGATGGAAGACGCGGCCACGGCCGAGATCAGCCGGGCGCAGCTCTGGCAGTGCATCCGCCACGGGGCGCAAACGGACGACGGCGAACCGATCACGCCCGAGCGTTATGAAAGGCTGCAACTGGAAGAGCTGGCCCGCATCGAGGCCGAGGTCGGCGCCGAGCGCTTTGCGAACGGTCGCTACCAGCAGGCCGCCGAGCTGTTCGCCCGGATGATTACCAGCGACGAATTCGACGAGTTTCTGACCTTACCCGCTTACGAGCTATTGCCCTGAGGACCGACAGATGAGCAACGACACGACGACACAACAACTGGAACAGGAGTGGCGCGACAGCCCGCGCTGGGATGGCATCGAACGGCCGTACACGGCCGACGATGTGGTCCGGCTGCGTGGCTCCATTCACATCGAACACAGCCTGGCTCGCCACGGCGCCGAGAAGTTCTGGCGCATGGTGAACTCGGAGAAGGTCGTGTCGGCTCTCGGCGCGCTGACCGGCAACCAGGCCATCCAGGAAGTGCAGGCGGGGCTGAAGGCCATCTACTGCTCCGGCTGGCAGGTGGCCGGTGACGGCAACTCGGCCGGGGAGATGTACCCGGACCAGAGCCTGTACCCGGTGGACTCGGTGCCGAAGATGGTCGAACGCATCAACAATGCGTTGCTGCGCACGGACCAGATTCACCACATGCAGGGTGACGACAGCATCGACTGGCTCGCGCCGATCATTGCCGACGCGGAAGCCGGCTTTGGCGGCAACCTGAACGCCTTCGAACTGACCAAGGCGCTGATTCGCGCCGGAACGGCAGCGATTCACTTCGAAGACCAGCTGTCATCGGCCAAGAAATGCGGCCACATGGGCGGCAAGGTGCTGGTGCCGACGCAGGATGCCATCAACAAGCTGGTTGCTGCGCGCCTGGCAGCAGATGTCATGGGCGTGCCGACGGTGCTGATCGCGCGCACGGATGCGAACGCGGCCGGACTGCTGCAGGCCGACTACGACGAGCGCGACCACAAGTTCCTGACCGGCGAGCGTTCGAGCGACGGCTTCTATAACGTGAATGATGGACTGGACCAGGCCATCGATCGGGGCCTGTCCTACGCGCCGTATGCAGACCTGCTGTGGTGCGAGACGGCACGGCCGAACCTGGACGAG
The DNA here is from genome assembly GCA_020351875.1 of Chromatiales bacterium. Taxonomy (GTDB): domain Bacteria; phylum Pseudomonadota; class Gammaproteobacteria; order Steroidobacterales; genus J054. The sequence goes on from CP070671.1 coordinate 2,242,926, forward strand.
GCCCGGCGCTTCGCCGAGGCGATCCACGAGCGCTTCCCCGGCAAGCTGCTGGCCTACAACTGTTCGCCGTCCTTCAACTGGCAGGCGAACCTGGACGAAGCCACGCTGATGGAGTTCCGCGAGTCGCTGGCCGAGATGGGCTACCGCTACCAGTTCATCACGCTGGCCGGGTGGCACGCGCTGAACCTGTCCATGTTCGAACTGGCCAGCGCCTACCGCGACAAAGGCATGTATGCATACTCGCAGATGCAGGAGCGCGAATTCGCCAGCGAGGCGAACGGGTTCCGCGCTGCGAAGCACCAGGCCTTCGTCGGCACGGGCTATTTCGACGAGGTGCAGACGGTGATTTCCGCCGGCCAGGCGTCGACCACGGCGATGCAGGGCAGCACCGAGACCGAGCAGTTCAAGTCTGCCGCCAGCGGCTGATTCTTCCCACGGCCTTGAGGGGTGCGGGGTTTGACCTCGCACCCCTTTTTCTCGGGCAAAAAAAGGCCGGCGCGAACGCCGGGTCCGGTTATCGGACCAGGCCCGTCGTCCGGCCGGTCAGCTCAGAAGTGCCTTACGCGAAATCACGTGTTGGCGGCGTGACTCGCAAGGACGCTTCAAAACTAGCACGCGCGATGTCCCGCCTGTGGCCTGCTTTGACATAATCGTGCTTCCTCTGCGCTGCGGCGCCGCCGCATATCGCGTAGGCTCGTTGCCCGGGAATCTGTTCCAGGAGTCGTCCGAACGTGTATAGCCGATCACGGATGTTGACGCCGCTGCTCGTCGGCGTGCTGGCCTTCGCCACTCACGCGCATGCGCAGGAACTGAAGGTGGTTGCCAGCATCTGGGATCCCTATGTCAGCGCGTCGATGGAGCGCAACGGCGTTGCGCCGGCGCTGGTTCGCACCGCATTGCGCCGCGCCGGTTACCGCGTGCAGTTGTATCTCGATGACTGGCCGCGGTCCTTGACCGCCACCGAGGCCGGTGATTTCGATGCGATCGTGGGTGTCTGGTACACGGATGAGCGGGCCGGCGTCCTGGCTTTCAGTGGACCCTTCATGCAGAACCGGCTGCAGTTCATGAAGCGTTCTGCCGACGACATCCAGTTGCGCAACCGTGATGATTTCGTCGGGCTCCGTGTCGGCATCGTCGAGGACTTCGCCTACAGCGAGCAGCAGTACGACACCACGGGCATCGACATCGTCAGCGGCGGCAGCGTGGGCGAGAACGTGGACCGCCTGCTCGCCAATGAGCTGGACCTGGTGCTGGGTGATCACCTGGTGCTGCGCCACGAGGCCGACCAGCGGCGGGCGGCCAAGCGCCTGGAAATTCTGCCACTGGTGCTGGAGAGCCGCAGTCTGCACCTGGCGGTGTCCCGGAAACGGCCGGATCACTCCCAGATCGTCACGGCCTTCGACAAGAGCATCGCGGCGATGAAGGCCGACGGGACCTACAACAGCATGCTCGCGAATTACCGCATCAGTAACTGATTCACACCGGCGTCAGAAGCCTTCCAGCCCGTCGTCCAGCGGCGTGCCGAAACTTTTCAACGCCATGGCCACCAGCGTGTACTGGCCCACCGCAAACACCACGTCCATCAGCTGCCGCGTGTCATAGCGTTCCGCCAGCGCCTGCCAGGTGGAATCGGCGACGCATTGGTCGGCGTGCAGTTCATCGGCCGCTCGCAGCAGCGTGGCATCGAAAGCGGGCCAGTTCGGGTCGTCGGGCCCGCGCTGCACCCGCATGATCTCGCCGTGGCCAAGGCCGGCTTTCAGGCCGATCTGCACGTGTTGCGCCCATTCGTACTCCGCCTGGCACAGCCACGCGGTGCGCAGGATCAGCAGTTCGCGCTCGCGCGGCGGCAGGGTCGACGTCGGGCCCAGCACGTGGGCGCCCACCTGGCCCAGGGCCCTGGACGCGGGCCAGTGCCGGGCCAGCGTGCCGATCACGTTATAAAAGCCGCCGCGGCGGTACGCGTATTCGAGCAGTTCACGCTGTTCGTCGGTCCACTCGTGTTCCGCCAGCGGCGGAATCCGTTCCCGGGGGCGGTCTCTATCCATCGCGCTAGCGTCGCCCGCTGCGCCCGGCGATGAACCTGGCCCGGTAGTGCCTGGCCAGCGCCTTGCGTCGCTGCCCGGGAAGCCGCGGATTCTGTCCTGCGGCAAGGCCGCTCTTCTGCCCGCGGGCGCGTCCCGGGGTGGCCGGGGCCTGCCGCGGCGCCGTCTCGCCAGGCTTCGCCCGGGTCACGGATTTTCTTTTTTCAATCATGTCGTTATGACTCACCTTCTCAGTCATGGATGGCGCGCGGCACGAGCCTGTGGCCAGGCGCTGTCAGTTTTCGCCATCTCCGGAAGCCGCCGTCAGGCTTCTGCTATATTGTCTGTAAATGCACCCTGGGCCCCCTGGGGGCCCGTCCAATAACTCTAAAACAAGGGGGAACCGTGGCGGCACCTGCAAGACTCCATGACACGGAGCACGTTCGCAATATTGCCCTCGTCGGTCAGGCCGGGTCGGGCAAGACCACGCTACTCGAAACACTGCTGGCACGATCCGGCGCGATACGTTCGGCCGGCAGCGTCGATCGGGGCGACACGATTTCCGATCACTCGCCCGCGGAAAAGCGCTTGAAGCATTCCCTGGAAACCGCCATCTGCCACCTGGAGCACGACGGCGTTTTCATGAACATCCTGGACACCCCCGGCTACCCGGAATTCATGGGCCGCGCGATGAGCGTGTTACCGGCGGTGGAAACGGCGGCCGTGGTCATCAATGCGCAAACCGGCGTGGAAATGGTGGCCCGGCGCATCATGCGCTTTGCAAAGGAACAGCGGCTGTGTCGCATGGTGATCGTAAACCGCGTCGATGCCGAAGGCGTCGATCTCGCCGCCGTGCTGGAAGAGATACGCGAGGTGTTCGGTCCCGAGTGCCTGCCGTTGAACCTGCCCGCCGACGGCGCGAGCCGGGTGGCCGATTGCTTCTTCACCCACGACGATATCGAGACGGATCTTGCGTCTGTCGAATCCGCGCACACCGAGATCGTCGACCAGGTCGTGGAGCTCGATGAAGAGTTGATGGAGGTCTACCTGGAGCAGGGCGAGGAACTGAGTCCCGAGCAGCTGCACGATCCCTTCGAGCGGGCACTGCGCCGCGGGCACCTGGTGCCGGTTTGTTTCGTGTCCTCAGAGACCGGCGCGGGCATCAACCAGTTGCTGAATATCTTCGCGAAACTGATGCCGAGCCCGCTGGAGGCCAACCCACCCACATTCATGAAGGGTGAGGGAGAAGACGCGGGTGAGTTCGTCGTGACCGCGGACCCGAAGGACCATTTCATTGGCCACATCTTCAAGGTCACCGTCGATCCCTACGTGGGCAAGATCGGTGCATTCCGCGTCCACCAGGGCACGATCAGCGTCGGCGACCAGGTTTTCGTGGGCGAGCGCCGCAAGGGCTTCAAGGCTGCCCATCTGTACCGGCTGCAGGGGGCGCAGACGACCGAAATCAGTTCGGCCGTACCGGGCGATATCTGCGCGGTGGCGAAAGTGGACGACCTGCGCTTCGATGCGGTGGTCCACTCCAGTCACGACGAAGACCAGTTCCACCTGAAATCCGTGCAGTTGCCGTCACCCATGCACGGTGTGGCGCTGGCGCTTACGCGCCGCGGGGACGAGAAAAAACTGTCCGACGCGCTGCACAAGCTGACCGCCGAAGATCCGAGCCTGCAACTCGAGTTCAACGCGCAGGCCAACGAAACCGTGCTGCGCGGCCAGGGCGAACTGCACCTGCGCCTGGTGCTGGAGCGCATGCAGGAAGAATTCGGCCTGGAGGTCGACACCCATCCGCCGAAGGTTGCCTACCGGGAAACGATCACGCGCGAGGCCGAGGGCCATCATCGCCACAAGAAACAAACCGGCGGTGCCGGGCAGTTCGGCGAGGTCTACCTGCGGATCGAACCCTTGCCTCGAGGCACCGGGTTCGAGTTCAAGAACAAGGTTGTCGGTGGCGCGATTCCCGGCCAGTTCATCGGCGCCGTGGAGAAGGGCGTGCGCCAGGTGATATCGGAAGGCGCGGTGGCCGGCTACCCGCTGCAGGACGTGCGCGTGACCGTGTATGACGGCAAGCACCACTCGGTGGATTCGAAAGAAGTGGCCTTCGTGGCGGCAGCCCGCAAGGCTTTCCTGGACGCCGTGGCGAAGGCCAAGCCGCAGGTACTGGAACCCGTTGCGCACGTCGAGGTCACGGTGACCGGCGACAGTGTGGGCGACGTGACCGGGCACCTGGCAGGTATCCGGGGCCGGATCGACGGCAGCACCGCGCTGACCCGGAACCGTTTCCGCGTGTCAGCCCAGGTGCCGGTCAGCGAACTGGACGATTACCAGACCACGCTGAAGTCCATGACCGGCGGCGAAGGCAGTTTTACGATGTCCTTCGACCACTACGACGTGGTGCCGCCCGACGTGCAGCGCCAGCTGGAGAAGGAGTTCCATGGAGAAGGGAAAGAACAGGCCCGGGCCTGAGAGCCAGGGCTGGCGAAAGGCAGTTTTCTTACATATTTCGGGAGGTTCGCCGCGAAATTTGCACCTTCTTGATCAGTCTGTGTTACAAATAGCGGTGTTGTTGTGCGTAAAACCCGGTCTGGTCTGATGTTGAACGTTCCTGGCCACCCGGACCTGAAGAAAGTCGTCGTGCTGAACCCGAAGGGCGGGTCCGGCAAATCGACGCTGGTGACCAATCTTGCCGGCATGCTGGCCGCGCGGAATCAGCCTGTGGCGCTGATGGATTGTGATCCACAAGGGTCCAGTATGCGCTGGCTATCACGGCGCGATACCAGTCGTCCACCCATTCACGGTATTGCCGCTTACGAACACGAAGCGGCGATGACGCGCAGTTTCCAGATGCGCGTGCCGTCAGAAGTGCGCTGCCTCGTGGTGGATACGCCCGCGGCACTGCCCGTGCAGGAGCTCGCCGCCTACACGCGCGGCGCCCACGCGATACTCGTGCCGGTGCTGCCGTCGGCCATCGACATCCACGCGGTGACGCAACTCATCGAAAAACTGTTGCTGGTCGCGAAGGTCAGCCGGCGAATGGGCCGCCTGGGGGTGATCGCGAACCGTGTCCGCGAGAACACGGTGAGTTTCCGCAAGCTGAAGCTGTTCCTGAACCGCCTGGATATCGCCACGGTCTGCCAGCTGCGCGACAGCCAGAGTTACGTGCACGCAGCGGAACAGGGCATCTGCATTCACGAGATGCAGCCGTCCCGTGTGGCCAAAGACCTGCTGCAGTGGCAGCCGCTGATCGACTGGCTCGCGCTGCGGTTGGAAACACCGCTGACCGTGCGCGACCTGCACGACCCGCTGGCGGAACGGCGGGCGGACAAAGGCAATGTCCGTTACCTGGCCGATGCGCTGGTGGAACGCGCGGTGCGCGGGAAGGACTAGGGCCCGGCAAACAGCGCCTGCGACGCCGCGTCAGGCGGTGGCCATGCCGGTGTCGGATGATCCCGCCAGCTCGCGGGCCTGCTCGATCCACTGATCGCGTTCCGGCAGCGTCGGAGAAATGGCGAGCTTGTCGGCGAGGTCGGCGAGCTCGACCGGTGCCAGTTCGGCAAGCTGCGCGAAGCGCTGAATGCCCTGGGCATTCAGCCGCCGTTCCAGCGCGGGCCCGATACCCTTGATCTGCTGCAGCGAATCCGTGCGCAGATCGTCGTCCGGCGCCGCTGCGTCGGGCTCGCCGCTCTGCAGTTTGCGTACCGCTTCGCGATAGGTCTGCACCTGCCGCGTCAGGGGCATGACGCGGCGCTTCCACGTCTCGACGCTTTCTTCCAGCTTTTCGATGCGCGTTTCGCGATCGGCGAGCTTCGTTTCCAGCTCGTGCCGGCGATGCTCGGCGGCGGCGAGTTTTTCCCTGAGCTCGCCGCGCTCCGCACGGGCGTCCGCATCCGCGGGGCTCCTGGCCGTGTCGGTGTGGGCTCGTGCATCGGCTTCGAGTCGGCGCACGCGCGCGCTGAGTTCATCCCGCTCGATCTTCAGCAGGCCCATCGCGTTTTCTGTGCTCTTGACCCGTTCGCTATCGGCGTCGCTGGCGGCGCGGTGGCGCTCGGCTTCTTCGCGCGCGGCGGCCAGCTGTGTCTGCACCTTTTCCGTCTGTTGCCGGCTGCTGTCGAGCCTGTCACTCGTTTCGGCGAGTTTCGCGCGCAGCTGATCGCGCGCGGCCTCGTGGCGGCGCACCACCTCGATGACCCGTTGCACCTGGCCGCGATACCGGCTGCGCTGGGCCTGGAGCAGTGTGTGATGCTTGGCGGCCGAATTGCTGTCGGCACCGACCGGGCTGCCCTTCGCCGTCAGCCACGCGCGGCAGACCAGCCAACCGGCCGGAAAGGCGACCGCCACTGCGATCAGCAATACCACTACGTAGGCCATGCGCGAGACCACCCGTGCGCTGGCGCCATCCACTGGCGCACCCGTGATTTCGTAGCCTAGACGTGGCGGCTGGCGGCGACGTTGCGGCGCATCACGCTTCCGTCAGGGGGTGGCGCGGAGACTGCGGCGCAGCGCGGGCAATGCTGCATTGCAATCAAGCGGGAATTTCACCCGGATCAGCTCGTCTGCCCGCGTCTGGCCGCGGTTGACCGCCGCGATAGGCCGGCCCAGGCGGTGGGCCTCGCGAGCAAAGCGGAGCCCAGAGTAGACCATCAGCGATGAGCCGACCACGAGCAACGCGTCGGCAGCGTTTAGCGCCCTCATCGCGTCATTTACCCGCTTTTTAGGCACCGTTTCACCGAAGAACACGACATCTGGTTTCATCACGCCGCCACATCGGGCGCACGGCGGCACCCGGAAGTCCGCGGTATCGGCATCGGCGATCTGCGCATCTCCGTCCGGCGCCGGCCGCGCCGCCGGCGCCCAGTCGTGGTTCGCACGGTCCAGCGCCCGCTGAAACCGGTCGCGGGGCTGCACCTGGGCGCAGTCGAGGCAGCGCACCTGGTCCAAGCGCCCGTGCAGGTCGGTGACCCGGCGCGACCCGGCCGCCTGGTGCAGGCCGTCGACGTTCTGCGTCACCAGGTGCGCGACCCGGCCGTCCGCTTCCAGCTGCGCCAGTGCCTCGTGGGCCGGGCTGGGCCGGGCGCGGGCAATGCGCGACCAGCCCACTGCGCTGCGGGCCCAGTAACGGCGTCGCACGCCGGCGCTGCCGACAAAGTCTGCAAATTGCACGGGTCGCGGGTGTTGCCACCGACCGGTGTCGTCCCGATAGGCCGGAATGCCGGAAGCGGTGCTGCAGCCGGCGCCGGTCAGCACCAGCAGGCGGGGGTGCTGGAGGCAGAACTCCGCCAGCGTGTCGATACCGGGCATGGTTCAGGCGGCGTAGCTGCAGAGTTCGATGGCGGACATCGGCGGCATCCCGGGTGCACTGGATCAGCGCCCAATGTCCCACATTTGCCGCCAGCGCCGCAAAGACGGGTGGCGACCGGCTGCCGGTGCACAATCGCGCAATGTGCTGACGCGCCTTCGGCGATTACTGTTCGGCGATCGCTCGTTCCAGGGTCGCGGGCTCGTGTTCCGGCGAGGCCGGGTCGAGGGCCCGGGCGATATGCCCGCCGATCCCGGCGGGCACCAGCCGCGGCGGCTCGAGGCGCTCCCCATCTTTGTCGTGGGTCAGCAGGACGGTCGGCCGCAGGGGCCACTCCGGATTCTGGGCGCAGACGATACCCCGGGTGCCGTCCACGAGTTGCACGCGCGTGCCCGTCGGGTAAACCCCCAGTGCATGCACGAACTCGTCGACCAGCGCGGCGTCGAAACGCTGGCCGCGCTCGTGGTTCAGGTAGCGCAGTGCATCGTGGGCAGACATCGCTGCCGCGTAACGGCGGTTCAGCGTGATTGCATCGAAGGTGTCCACGATGCCGGCCACGCGCGCAAACAGCGGAATTTCCGTGCCGCCGAGGCGCCGCGGGTACCCGCTGCCGTCGATGCGCTCGTGGTGGCCGAGCACCATTTCGGTGACACGCGTGTCGACGGTGTCGCTCAACCGCACCATTGAAAAGCCCTGCTGCACGTGGCGGTCGACGAACCAGCGTTCGGCAGCGTTCAGTTCGCTCGGTTTGGCCAGTATCGGCACCGGCACGGTGATCTTGCCGATGTCCAGCAACAGGCCGCCTAGGGCGAGGTGACCGAGTTCTGTGTGGTCGAGGCCAATCTGGCGACCGAAAACCACTGCGTGTATCGCGGTGCCGAGGGAGCGTCGATACAACAGCCCGCGGGCGCCGTTCAACCGGATCAGCCACAGGCATGCATCCTGGTGAGCCAGGACTTCATTCACCAGGCTGAAAGCCGCGCGCTGCAGCGGCGGCAGGTCAATGCGCCCGTGGTGCCGGGCATCCTGAACGGCGTCGGCGAGACGCTGCACGACCTCGGCCAGCGTGTTGCGTGCGGCGGTAAAGCTGCCGTTGGCCGGCGCCGGCACCGACGTGGTGGGGTTGTCCAGGGCCGGGAGCGCTTCCGGCGCGCTGCGCTGCGGATCCACGTACACGTAGTGGCAGGAGCGTGCGAGCGCCTCGATCTGCTCGGTCGTGGTCACGAGCATGCCCGGCCCGGCAAATGGCGTGTGCAGCCACGAGCGATCGAGTTCTGCGACGTACATGCCCGTCTCCAGGCGGTCGCAAGGCAGCGGAATTAGTTGGTCGGCCAAGGTGATACGGGCCTGCTTGAAAACTGATCTGCCACTCTAGCAGGACCAAGCCGGGCCAGACTGTGATCACAGCCACGGGCCCGGGGCTTCATGGATTATGTAAAACGTCAGTGCGGCAGCGTGATGTTGATGCTGCCTGGGTCCTGCGACAGGTCGCGGCCGTAAACGTGGATGGAGATCGCGCCATCGCCGCCGCGACACGCGAGACGATGAATGTCGCGCAGGCCGGTCTGCACGCACGAGGTGTCGCCGGGGCCGGCTTCGCCGCAGGCTGTTTCCGTGCAGGAGAGCAGGCCACTGCCGGCGTCAACCAGGTCGTAGCTGCGGGCTTCCAGCCAGCCCTGGTGTACGCCCACCGCGCCCCAGGCCGTGTGGCCGTGCACCGGGGTTTGCTGGCCAGGCCGCCACACCAGGGCCAGGATGGTGAAACGTCGCAGCGGGTCGGCGTAGAGCAGGTGGCGGCGATATTGTTCCACATCGCCTTCCGTGTAACGCGGGTCCAGCAGGTCGGCACGGCCCAGGTAGGGCTGCAGCGCATCGGCGACGGCCGCGGGCAGCGCGGTCTCGGGAAGCGCATCGGCCAGGGTCGCAATGCGGGCCGCCAGGTCGCGAATGGCAGGTCGCTGCGGCAGGCTGAAACTGCTCAGCTGAGCCCTGGCGAGGGGGGTATCGAAGCGGGTGGCCATGTCTCCGGGTCCGTCCGTAGAGTTGCCAGTCAGGTTAGCAAAGCGGGTCCGAACGAAGATTGCAATTATTGCCGACATATCGCCATTTAGTGGGATAAAATCTTTGCATATTTATAAATGATAGAAAAATTATCTATGGATGCGAAGGATAGAAAAATCCTCGCGCTGCTGCAGGAAAACGCCATGTATACGGCGGCGGAACTCGGCGACAAGGTCGGGCTGAGCACCACGCCCTGCTGGCGGCGGGTGCAGCGACTGGAGCAGGCGGGGTACATCCGCCAGCGGGTGGCGCTGCTGGACCAGGGCAAGATGAATGTCGGCGTGACCGTGTTCGTGACGGTGCGCACCAGCCGCCACTCGCGGGACTGGCTGGAAGGGTTTCGTCGCGCGATCAGCACGATCCCGGAGATCGTCGAGGCGCACCGACTGAGTGGCGACGTGGACTACCTGCTGCGAGCCGTGGTGCCCAGCATCGACGGCTGGGATGCCGTGTACCGGCGGCTGATCGAAGCGGTGGAGTTTTCCGACGTGAGTTCCAGCTTCTCGATGGAGCCGTTGAAATTCACCACCGCGATCCCCGTCGACCACGTTTAACTGCATCGCCCGGGGCCGGGCCGATTACACTAGGTGTCGGGACAGCACCGACAACCAGGAACGAGCATGCCCAAAGAACGACTGCGCCAGCTGGTTAACAGCCTGCACGAAGAGCTGGAGCGCACGCCACGGGTGGACGCCGAAGGCCGCGAGATGTTGCGGGAACTCACCGGCGATATTGAAGAGTTGGTGGGCCACGATGCACCGTCGCCGGAGTCGCGCGATTCGGCGACACAACGGGTGGAAACGGCCGCGTTGCGACTGGAAGCCGAACACCCGCGACTGGCCGGCATTCTCGGTGAAGTCATGGATGCCCTCGGTCGGCTGGGCATCTAGCCGGGGCAGACGGCGATGGCGCAACCCGGCAACAATGTTTCCGTCGCGGCCGCCGCGGTGATGGCCGCGGGCCTGGCCGTGGCAGGCTGGCTGGTGGGGACGGGGTTCGCCGAGGGCCGCCAGTTCGACCGCTACGTGACAGTGAAAGGCGTGTCCGAGCGCACGGTGACCGCGGACCTGGCGATCTGGCCGCTGCGCGTTGTTGCCACCGGGTCCGAGTTACGCCAGGTGCAGGCCGCCGTCGGCCAGCAGCAGGCCGCGGTGCTGCAGTTTCTCGCCAGCGCCGGAATTCCCGAGAGCGATATCGAATTGCAGGACCTGCAGGTCACCGACCTGTACGCGCAGGCCTACCGTTCCGGACCGGTGAACGATCGTTTCATCGTGGCGCAGACGGTCAGCGTGCGTTCGCAGGATGTGCCCCGCATTCGCGCGGCCAGCCAGCAGGTGGGTGAACTGGTGGACGCCGGTGTGGTGTTGTCGAGCGAGCGCGGCCCCGCCGGCAACAGTCCCGCGTATCTCTATACCGGCCTGGTGTCGCTCAAGCCGGAGATGATTGCGGAAGCCACCGCGAATGCCCGCGATGCCGCGGAGCAGTTCGCCTTTGACTCGGGCAGCGCACTGGGTGGTATTCGCCGCGCGAACCAGGGGGTGTTCCAGATCCTCGCCCGCGACAATGCGCCGGGCGTGATGGCCGAGCGCCAGGTGGAGAAAACCGTGCGCGTGGTTTCCACCATCGAATACCTGTTGCTGGACTGACAGGTTTTCAGTCGGCCGCGAACTCGATCAACCGGCGGGCGAGTTCCTCCGGCTGGTCTTCCACGATGTAGAAGTTTGCATTCTCCAGCAGCGCATGCGGCTGGCCGGCGCAGCCTGGAATGTGTGCCAGGATGCGCTGCGGGCCCATTGCGGACCCTTCGAAAGTCTTGCTGTACAGGGTGAGCACGGGCCGGGTCCATTGGCCCAGGCGTTCCCACGCGGCCGTATTGGCGGGTGACGCCGGGTCGTCGGCCGAGATGGGCAGGATCATGGGGAAGCGCCGCGGTCCGGTCTTGTAGCTCTCGTCCGGGTACGGCGCGTCGAAAGCGGCAACGGTTTCCGGCGTCAGTTCGTGATGGGTGCCTTCGTTCACCATCTCGCCTTGCGGAAATTGCGGTTTTGCAAACTGCTCTGCCCGCCATTGCAGAAACCACTGCTTACCCGGCGAGTCGCCGTGGGGCAGGCTGGTATTGCTGAGCGCCAGGCGCGCGAAGATGTCGGGCCGCTCGGCCGCGATGCGCAGGCCGAAGAATCCGCCCCAGTCGAGCAGGTAGCCGTTGACGTTGCGCAGTTCGAGCCGGTCGAGAAACGCGACGTTCCAGTCGATGTGCCGCTGGAAGGTGTAGTCGTCCGTGTGTGGCAGTTTGTCGGATTTGCCGAAGCCGATGTAGTCCGGCGCAATGACGCGATAACCCGCCGCGGCCAGCGGCGGGATCATGTGCCGGTAGATGTACGACCAGCAGCCCTGGGTGGCCAGCAGCAGCACCGCGTGCCCGGCGCGCGGCCCCTCGTCGAGGTAGTGCATGCGCAGCTTGCCAAACACCGGGTCCGGCAGTTCGACGTAGTGCGACTCGAACGGGTAGTCCGGCAGGTTGTCGAAGCGCGACTCCGGCGTGCGCAGCACCGCCGGGCTCATCGCGCGGCGCCCGGCAGCGGCGGCAACGACTCGAGGTAGGCCCCGATCGCGGCGCGGTCTTCAGGGGTGAGCTGGCCGGTGTTGTCGTCGATCACGGCCGTCATGCTGCCGCCGGCGAAGTCGCCATCGGGCATCATGCCCAGTTCCAGGAACAGCGCCAGGTCGCCTGCCGACCAGCGGCCAATGCCGTCACCCTTGTGGGGCGTGATATTGGGCACCTGTTTGCTTTCTGCAGCGACGCCCCCGGCCATTTCCTGGTCTTTCACGGTGGCGCCGAAGCGGTTGCGGGGCGAGTGGCACTCGCCGCAATGGCCGAGGTGACGCACCAGGTAAGCGCCACGGTTCCAGGTGGCGTCGCGGTCGGGGTCCGATCGGAAACGCTCGCTGTCAAAAAACAGCAGTTGCCAGGCGGCGGCGGCGAAACGCGTGTCCACGAACCACGCCAGCTCGTGCGGCAGGTTTTCCTGGCGCACGGGTTCCAGGCTGAACAGGTAGGCCTTGATGGCCAGCAGGTCTTCCCGGGTAATCCCGGTGTACGACGGGAACGGAAACGCCGGGAAGTAATATCGCCCGCCCGGCCCGACCCCTTCCCAGAATGCGTTAAGAAACTCTTCGTCGGTCCAGGTGCCGATGCCGGTGTCCCGGTCGGGCGTGATGTTCGGTGAATAGAACGTGCCGAAGGGCGTGGCCAGCTCGTGGCCGCCGGCCAGGGGCACCGCGCCCTTGTCTTTCGCCGTGTGGCAACTGATGCAGCCGCCGGCGCGGACCAGGTATTCGCCCCGGACGATGGCCGCGGCGCGTGGCTGGTGCGTGTCTGCCCGGGCCGCGGCAAGGCTGCCCAGCAGCATCAGGGCTAACAGGGTGGGACGCGCGAGATCGGTGCCTGGCATCGGCCAAGCATAACAATGCGCAGCGCCCGGCCGGTGACTACTCGGTGCGGCAGGTCCAGGTGCCCGCGTCGCATCGGATCTGCGCGCTGTCGTCCTGGGACTTCTTCTGGTTTGACCGGGTGGTGATCACGGTGTTGACCCCGTCCAGGCTTACGCTGATGTGGCCGTCGCGGCGGAAGTCGTCGCAGCTGCCGTCCATCCGGTAGCGCCAGGTGCCGATGCGCAGCGCGTTCACCCGCGTGTTGCCGTCGGGGCAGGTCTCCAGTTCGGTGGTCACGTCGAGTTCCGTCGCCACCCCGCGCCGGTTGTAGACGGGGCCAAAGGCGGCGCCGCGTCGCCGACCGCCGACACCGCCGTAGACCGTCATCGTCAGCTCCGACATGCCGGGTTCCACCCCACGTTCCTGCATGGGTTCGTTATCGACCTTACCTAGCCGGCCTGTGCGGGCTCACTCCCAGCCTCGACGGGCGCATCCTCGTCCAGCCACGCCCGCACGTCGACCGCGATTTCGTCTCCCGCCTCCTGCACGGCCATGTGCCCGACGCCCGGGTAGATGATCAGCTCCAGTGATTCCACACCCGTGAGCATCTCCTCGAGTTCGTAGGCCTGTTCCACCCTGGCCTGCGGATTTGCCTCGCCCCACAGCAGCAGAGTGGGCGCCTGCACCTGGCCGGCAATGCCCCGCAGATCGCCCGACTCGTATTGCGACAGCCGCTGCAACTGCGCGGCGCGTTGGCCCTCGCGCAGCCACATGTCGTGCCAGCGGTCGATCACCTCGTCGGTGAGTTTGTCCTTGTCGCCATAGGCTGAACTGAGCATGTATTTCGGCAGTGCGCGGGGCAGGATGTATTCCAGCACGCGAGCCTGTTTCGGGACGCCCCGGCGCGCCTGCTCGCGGCCTTCCAGCGCGCCCGGGCTCAGCAGTATCAGGCCTTTCACCCGGTCCGGGTGGCTCGCCGCATAATGAATGGAGACCGTGCCGCCGAGCGACGTCCCGCCTATCGTGAGTTCTTCCAGGCCCAGCGCGTCGATGAAACGTTCGGTGAGTTCGACGGTGCGCGGCAGTGTGTAGTCGCCCGACGGGTCCGGGCCGGTCAGACCATGACTGGTCATGTCGAAGCGAATCACCCGGTAACTGTCCTTCAGGGCCTCCACCCACGGATCCCACCCGATCAGGCTCGCGAAATTCGCATGAATCAGCACGATGGGCGGGCCGCTGCCCTCGTCGCGGTAATGAATGCGCACGCCGTCGACGTTCAGGAAGCGCGATGCCGGGCTCATGTAGCGGGCTTCCAGCTCTTCGGCCGGAATATCGCGGAACACCCAGATGGCCGCCAGCACCGCCACCACGGACAGGCCCAGCAGCGTAATGCCAATCAGGCCCAGCACTTTCAGGACTTTCAAGCTCGCTTCCTCGCCTCCAGACTGGCGTCAAGAATAAACAAAAAAACAACAAAAACAATATGTTGGAGTTAAACTGCCACGTATGTCGACAGTGATCCGATTCGCAGCCGGCGGCGAAATCTACAGACAAGGCAGGGATCATGAAACAAATCAAGACATTATTTGCACGCCTGCGGCCGGGGCCGATCACCGTATTGATTGGCGCCATCGTCGCGGCGGCGGCGCTCGTGATGAGTCGGCCGCAGCGCCCGGCCATTGAGATACCGGAGAAGGCCTGGAGCGTGGACGTGATCCCGGCCGTGCCGTCCGCCATTCGCCCGACGCTGGAACTCTACGCGCGCATCGAGTCGCCGCAGGACGCGCGGCTGAGCGCGGCCGTCGAGGCCGACATCCTGGTAGTCCTGGTGCAGGACGGTGACACGGTGGCTGCCGGCGACGAACTGCTGGTTCTCGACGACCGGGACGCCCGCTTCGAACTGTTGCAGCGGGATGCCGACGTGCAGGAGATCCGGGCGCAGATCAATCTCGAAGAGCAGCGATTGCGGAGAAACAAGGAATCACTATTCAAGGAGCGCGAACTCCTGGAGCTGACGGTCAGCAACGCCGAGCGGGCCCGCAGTCTTTACAAGGACAACCTGGTGTCGTTATCGAATGTCGACGACACTGCAGAAGAGCTGAAGCGCCAGGAGCTGGCGGTGACGTCCCGGCAGTTGATCATTGAAGAGAGCGACATTCGCAAGCAGCAGCTCACCGCGCAGTTGCAGCGGGCGAAGGCGCTGCGAGACAAGGCGCAACTCTCGTTGGATCGCACCCGCCTCGTGGCGCCGTTCGCGGGGGTGATTTCCGAAGTGGACGCGTCGGTCGGCGACCGGGTCAGGATTGGCGACGAGTTAATGCGCCTGCACAATCCGGAAGCGCTGGAACTGCGCACCCAGGTGCCGACACGCTTCGCAGCCCGCGTGCGCGATGCGTTGAGCGCGGGCGTGCGAATTGGCGCCAACGCTGAGTTCTCGGGCGCGGACTACCCGGCGGTGCTCACGCGCCTGTCGGGTCAGACGCGCGAGGGTTCGGGCAGCGTCGACGCCTACCTCGTGTTCGACGCACCACCGCAGGAAGCGCCGCTGGGCTCCACTGTGCCGGTGTTGTTGTCGTTGCCCGCCGAGGTGGACGTCATCGCGGTGCCGGCCGAGGCACTCTACGGTCGTAACCGCGTCTACAAGCTGGCCGGTGACCGGATGGCGGCGGTTGACGTTGACCGCGTCGGCGAACGGGTCAGCGCCGATGGTCGCAGCGAAGTCCTGATCCGGAGCAGCCAGCTGACCTCAGACGATCGCATTATCACCACGAAGGTATCGTCCGCCACGAACGGCCTGCTGGTTCGCATTCGACAGGGCGGCCCGGGTGACAGCGACGCAATGCTCGCTGCGGGCGAAGGCCGGCCCGGAAGTTAAGCCATGCGCCCGGGGATCATCAGCATGTTCGTTCGCCACCCGGTGGCGCCGAACCTCGCAATGGGCATCATGATCCTGGCCGGCGTCTGGGCGCTCGGCCAGCTCACCCGGCAGCTGTTACCGGGTTTTGAGCTAAGCCTCGTCAACGTAGAAGTTGTCTGGCAGGGCGCATCCGCCGAAGACGTGCAGCTGGCCGTCACGCAACCCATCGAAGACCAGCTGCGCGGCCTGGATCTGCTCGAAGGTATCCGTTCGACTTCCCGGGAGGGCCTGGGCCGCGTCACGCTGGAATATGGCGAAGACGTGGACATGAGCCGTGTGCTGGACCGGGTGAAGGAACGTGTCAGCCAGGTGCGGAATCTGCCGGCGAACGCGGAAACTCCCACCGTGTCGTTGATACCGCGCAACGAACCGGTCGCGAAACTCGTCGTCACCGGACCGGAGTTGTCTGTCCTGCGGCCGCTGGTGCGTGGCTTCGAGCGCGAGCTGCGTGGCCTCGGCCTGGCCAAGATCGACATTGAGGGACTGCCCGAGCAGGAGATCGCGATCCAGTTAACCGGCGAGCGCCTGAATGAGTTGCGACTGTCCCTGCAGGACCTTGGCCAGCGCGTGCGCCAGACCAGCAGCGATGTGCCTGCCGGCTCGGTGGGCCGCGCCGAGTCCGCGAGGCAGCTGCGCAGCCTGGACCAGGCGCGCAGCGTCGCCGATTTCGAAGCGCTGCCGGTCGCAGCCGATGCCGACGGGCGCCTGCTCACTTTGCGCGACATTGCCGAGGTGGAACGCCGTTCGCGCGCCGACCAGCCGACCCTGTTCGTGAATGGTGCGGCGGCGGTGGAGATCGCCGTGCAGCGCGCCGAAAGCCAGGACGCGATTGACGTGGCCGGCCAGTTATCGGAATGGGTGGAAAGAACCCGTCCCGGTTTGCCCGCGAACGTGCAGTTGCTCGTCTACGACGAGGAGTGGCGGCTGGTCCAGGATCGCATCGACCTGATGGTGGAGAACTCCGTTGGCGGCCTGGTGCTCGTGGTCATCGCGCTGTTTGTGTTCCTGAACGGTCGGGTGGCTTTCTGGGTTGCGATCGGCATTCCGGTGTCGGTGATGGCCGGTCTGATGGCCCTGTACCTGTTTGGCGGCAGCCTGAACATGATCAGCCTGTTCGCGATGGTGATGGCCCTCGGCATCGTCGTGGACGATGCGATCGTGGTGGGCGAGGAGGCCGTGACGCGCTACCAGGCTGGCGCCAAGCCGCTGGATGCGGCCGAGCAGGCGGCCTACCGGATGTTTGGTCCGGTGATGGCGGCGTCGCTCACGACAGTGGCCGCCTTCGTGCCGCTGATGACCCTCGGCGGCATTGGCGGCACGATCCTGTTCGCGATCCCGCTGATCATGATCTGCGTCGTACTCGCGTCGCTGGCCGAGTGCTTCCTGGTGCTGCCGGGCCACCTGCGTCATTCGCTGGAGAGTTCGTCCCGCCATGCGCCGTCGCGATGGCGGCTGAAGATGGATACGGCCTACGAGAATTTCCGCTGCGGCGCGTTTCGCCGATGGGTCACGCGGGCCGTTGAAGATCGGTCCACGACCATCGCGGTGGCGATAGGCTCGTTGATCGTCGCCCTCGGTTTGCTGGCTGGCGGCCGCATCGGTTTCACGCTGTTCCCGCAGCCGGACAACACCAAGGTGCAGGCCATTGTTCGCTTCACCGCCGGCACCCCGGAGGAACGCGTCAGGGCCTTCGTGGAACAGGCGCGAGACGCACTGCGGCGTATCGAGGCGGACAGCGGCGAGAAAATCGTGGAGCTCGAGCTCACGAAGCTCGGCGTAGACCCCCGTGGTACTACCGCGTCGAACGTGGCGACGATGACCGTGCAGCTCACGCCGGACAACCAGCGCAGCCTGCGCAATGCAGAAATCATCCGCGCCTGGCAACGGGCCGTGCCGCCGCCGGGCGGTCTGGAGAGTTTCTTCATACTGAACACCGCCGGCGGGCCGCACGGGAACGACATCGAACTGGATATTGCCGGCACGAACCCCGAGGCCCTGAAGGCGGCGGCGGTCGATGTCGTGCAGGCGTTGCGCGGCATCAGCGGCGTCAGCGGTGTGCGCGACGACATGGCCTGGGGCAAGGAACAGCTGATCTTCGAGCTGTCGCCGAACGGCGAGGCGGTGGGCCTCACCGGCGAAGCCCTGGGCGGTCAGTTGCGCGCGGCCTTTGAAGGTGAACTGGTGCAGATCTTCCAGGACCAGGGTGATGAGATTGAGGTGCGCGTGCTGCTGGCAGACCAGGAGCGCAATGCGCTTGGCGCGCTGGAAACCCTGCCAGTCATCCTGAACAACGGTGAGACGGCGCCGCTCAGCGACGTGGCGCGACTCAGTTATCAGCGCGGCTTCGAATCCCTGAAGCGCAGTGGCGGCGAACTGTCGGCGCAAATCACCGCCGACGTGGACGAGAAGGTGAGCAACAACAACGCGGTGCGTGCAATCCTGGCCTCGGAGGTCCTGCCGGAGCTTGCCGACCGTGACGGCATCAGCTACTTCAAGTTCGGCGGTGATGCAGAAAGCCAGGGTCAGACTCTCGGCGACGTGGGTACCGCACTACCGCTGGCCTTGCTGCTGATCTACATCATTCTTGCCTGGGTCTTCGAATCTTACTTGTGGCCGCTGGCCGTGCTGTCGGTGATTCCCTTCGGCCTGGTCGGCGCGTTGTTTGGTCACTGGCTGCTGAACGTGGACCTGACGCTGATGTCAGTCTTCGGGCTGTTCGGCCTGATCGGGATCGTGATCAACGACTCGATCATCCTGGTCAGCGTGTTCCGCGAACTGAGCGCACAGGGCATGAGCGTGCAGAAGGCGGCCGCAGAGGCTGCTGTGAGTCGCAGCCGGGCGGTGATCCTGACGTCCGTGACCACGGTGTTCGGCGTGATGCCGGTATTGCTGGAAACCGACCTGCAGGCCCAGTTCCTGCGTCCGCTGGTGACCTCCCTCGCCTTCGGCCTGATGTTCGGCACCTTCATCGTGCTGTTCCTGCTGCCGGCCATCCTGGCCAGCCTGCAGGCGAAGCGCGGCCGCCTCGACAGCATCATCCGCCTGTTCCTGAAGCCGGCACCGTCCGAAGGGCCCGACCGACTGATCTAGGTTCCGCGCCCGTGGGTGCTATGCTCGTCGCCCGCCCGGGCGCGAGTGGCCGTATGTCTGTTGACAAACCCAAGCCGTGGATGGAAGGCATGATCCCGACGCTGAACAGCCGCGGGTTCATGTCCGAAACGATGGACCGTTTTTCGATGGCCTTCATCGACTACGCGGCCATCTGCGGCCACGAAGTGCTCGACATGGGTTGTGCCTATGGCGTGGCCACGCGCGAAGTGCTGGAGCGGGGTGGTTCGGTCATGGCCTGCGACATGGAAGCCGGTCACGTGGAAATCCTCGCCAGGGAAACGCCGGAAGAATTTCGCGGCCGCCTGCGCACGTCGGTGGGGGAACTGCCCGCGGCGGATTTTCCCGACGGCTCTTTCGGCGCCATCCTGTGTTCCCGCGTGATTCACTTCCTGACGGGCGACCAGATCCGCCTGTCGCTGGAGAAGATGTACCGGTGGCTGAAACCCGGCGGCCGGCTGTTCCTGGTGGCCGACACGCCTTACACGGGCTTCTGGTTCAGCACCGCGCCGGAATATGAGCGGCGCAAGGCAGCGGGCGAAGAGTGGCCCGGCTTCATCGACGACATCGCGCCGCTGCTGAACCGCGCCGCGCCGCCACCCGGCATGCTCGCCTTTTTGAACCCGCTGGACCCGGACATCCTGCGGCGCGAATGTGAGCGCGCCGGCTTCGCGGTCGAAGAGGCCGCGTTCACCGGTCGCGGCGGTGAACCGGACGGCAACCAGCACGCCGGCGTGATCGCCGTCCGCCGCTGAAAGCCCCGGCCAGGCCGGGATTTGACGGCCGGTCCCGGAGCCACCAATATAGCGACACACCGTCGCCAAAATAAGATCGCCATGTTTATCGCCCTGAGAGACCTCGCCTATGCCAAGGGCCGCTTCGCCCTGATGGCCCTCGTGATCGCGCTGATCGCGTTCCTGATGACCTTCCTGACCGGGCTGGCTGCCGGCCTGATCAAGAACAACATCTCCGGGCTGATGGAGCTGGACGTGTCGCACATCGCCTTCGAGTTCGACGACAAGCCCACCTACCGCAACACGATGATCGAACGCGACCAGTGGGAGGAGTGGGCGCAGCAGCCGGGCGTGAAGAAGTTGGAGCCCATGGGGCACACCGTGTTCACCGCGCGCACGCAACGGGATGACCCGCTGGAGCTGGTGTTGTGGGGTTTGGCACCCGGCTCATTGATCGAACCAGAAGTGTTTGACGGGGACCAGTTAGGCGGCGTCAGCAACGGCGTGATCGTCTCCAACCTGCTGGTCGAGCGCGACGGCGTGCAAATGGGCGACACGATCACGCTCGACCGCGTGTTGACCGAGCTGGTGGTCATCGGCATCGCCGAAGAGCGCAATATCGGGCACATCCCGATCATCTACGCGCCGCTGGCAAAGTGGCAGGAAGCCACCTACGGCCCACCGGGCGGACCACCGCCGGGCGAAAAGCTGCCGGATGTCGTGTTCGATTTCGTCAGCATCCTGGCGCTGCAGCTGGAAGAAGACGTGACGCCCGAGCAGATCGTGGCCATCGATGACGAACTCGGTACCAGCACCCTTGACCGGGCTGCCTTTTACGCGGCCTCTACCGGCTACATCGAAGAAGTGCGCACCGTGCAGATCATCCAGGTCTTCCTGTTCCTGATCTCGGCCGTCGTCATCGGTGCGTTCTTCAGCATCTGGACCATTCAGCGTACGAAGGAGATCGGGCTGGTGAAGGCGCTCGGCGCGTCCAACGGCTACCTGTTGCGCGACGCGCTGGGCCAGGCGCTGATCCTGATGGCGATCGGGGTCGTCCTCGGGCTGGCGCTCGGGCTCTGGTCCGGCCAGGCCTTCATGCAGTCGGGCCGGCCCTTCATGTTCGAGAGCGACAAGATCGTGCAGGCGATGACGCTGCTGGTCACGGCCGGGCTGCTCGGCGGGGCTTTGTCCATTCGCCGCATCACCTCGGTGGACCCGATCATTGCGCTGGGGCAGGAACAATGACACTAAGAGCCGAAAACGTATCGCTGCTGCTCGGCGACGGTGATGAGCAGATCAAGGCGCTGGACCAGGTCAGCATCGAAATCGCTGCGGGGGAACTGGTGGTGGTGCTGGGACCCAGCGGGGCCGGCAAGTCTTCCCTGCTGGCCGTATGCGGCGGTTTGCGCACACCGACGACCGGCAGGGTCTGGATCGACGGTACCGACATCACGGGCCTGAAGCCCGCGGTGCTGACGAAGCTGCGTCGCGACCAAATTGGTTTCGTGTTCCAGCAGTCGAATCTCGTGCCGTCGCTGTCGGCGCTGGACCAGCTGCTGTTGCTCGTGCACATGCAGGGTCGCAAGCCGCGCGCGGACGATCGCGCCAAGGCGCTGGCGCTGCTCGAGGAAGTGGGTATGGCGGAGAAAAAGAATCGGCGCGGCAACCAGCTGTCTGGCGGTGAGCGTCAGCGCGTGGGCATCGCCCGTGCGTTCATGACCGACCCGTCACTGCTGCTGGTGGACGAACCGACATCCATGCTCGATACGCAGCGCGGCCACGCGATTGTGGAACTGCTGCGTCGTGCCTGCCACGATCATAAGGTGGCGACGATGATGGTGACCCACGATCGTGGCGTGCTGGATGTGGCCGACCGGGTCCTGGAAATCCGCGACGGGCGGCTCGGCGGTGCGAGTGAGGATGCCACCGTCGAGATGCCGAGGATCGTCGATGCCGCGCATTGAGGCTGAGAGCATCGAGGCCCACGTCGAGGCGCAGAACCAGCGCATACTCGACGCTGCGATGGCGCTGTTCGAAGAGCGCGGCTATGCGGGCACGGAGTTGCGCGATATCGCCGGCAGCGTGGGGCTCGCGCGCAACTCCCTGTACCGGTACTACCCTGGCAAGGACCATATTCTGCTGGCTTGCCTGCATCGCGAGATGGGACCGCGACTGGAGCGCATCCGCACCCTCGACGAACAATTCCCGGATGCGCAGGCACGCATCGACGCGTGGCTCGATGTGCAGATGGATATCGCGGCAACGTCTTGCCACGGCGCGATACGCCTGGTGGAGAATCTCCGGGATCATTCACCGGAATTTCGCGACGAGGTTCACAAACTCCACGAGCCGGCTGCCGATGTGTTGCAGCGGGCTGTGGGCGAGTTACTGGCCAGCAGTGGCCGGGATGTCGAATTGGTGGCGGCCATGGTCAGCAGCCTGCTGAACGCGGCAGCCAGGAAGATGATGGAGAGCGGTGGCCGCCACGAAGTGATGGCTGAATTGAAGCGCTCCGTGCAATCCCTGCTGGAAGCGGGCAGCGGTGACGCTGTAGCCGCGACCGGTTGATTCAGGAAGAAGTGATCAGCGCCATGAAAAGAACAGAATCGATTTCGTTTCACGCGGCCTTGCTCGCGGCCTTGCTATTGGCAGCGGCTGCACCCGCTTTTGGCCAGGATGAGCATGCCCACCACCATCACGGTGGCGGTGTGCCCGACATGGACGCCGACGGCAAGCGCCTCGAGAGCTACCAGGTCAAGCACGATATGGACCAGGCCACTCTCGACGCGCTGCGCGCAAAAATCGCGCTGTACCGAGGCATGACCGACATGGAACTCAACCTGAACATGTCGGCGATGGGCCCGAACTACGAGTGGTATGCCAGCGATGTCGCGATGCAGGGCGATATCGGTGTGCTGATTCTTTCACACGGCGTGGGTCAGAACAGCGATCGCATGCTGAAGGATGCGCTCGCGCCGGTGTCCGAGCGCTGGCCGACCGCCATTGGATTCGGCATGGCCATGATGCAGTCGGCTCACCTGCAATCGGCAGTGGACGACCTCCAGGAGCGCGGCGCGACGACCATAGTCCTGGTGCCGAACGGCACGACTACCGAGTACAACACGCTGACGCGACAGTGGAAGTACATCTTCGACATCGATGACGAGGAAGCGACCTATCTCGAGGTACCCAAAGTCGAGAGTGATGCTCGCTTCGTCATGACCAACCATTTTGCTGACAGCCAGTTGATCACCGATATCCTCTATGACCATGCGAAGGAAGTCAGCAAGGATCCGGCGAACGAAGTGGTCATCATCGTCGGCCACGGGCCGGAAGATACCGAGGACAACGGTCCGGACCTCGAGATCCTGCAGGCGCACGTGGACCGTATCGTGGCGAAGAACGAGTTTGCCGACGTCAAGATCATCAACCTGCAGGATGACGCGATCCCGGCGATTCGTGAATCCAACGTCCGCAAGCTGCGACGCTGGGTGAAACAGGCCAACAAGAAGGGCCAGACGCCGATCGTGGTCGCGCTGGCAGCCGCCAGTCACGGTGTGCAGACCCACATCCGCCAGGATCTGCGCGGTCTGGACTACGTGTTTGCCGACAAGGGCATGTCCGAGAATCCGAAGTATATTGAGTGGATCGCGTCGGTGATCGAACAGGCCATCGACGCGGAGCAGCTTGCACAGGCGCGGCGGTAGTTCGACCAGCACGTCGTGCCAGCGCCCGGGCGCTCGGTGGAAGGCCGTATAAGCCTCTGATAATAAAAGATAATCAGGAGTCCACGATGACCCGAGAGTCCACGATGCAACCCTTCGCGAAGGGCGACATTTTTATCGCGTGCACGTTACTGAACGTGCCCGACGACGACCATGCCGGCGAGGGTCGCATCTGGCAGTACGACAAGGACATGAACTTCAAGGGCGAGCTGTGGACCGAAGGCGGCAATCACTTCGTCGGCGGCCTGGAGTTCGATCCGAACGGCCCTCTCTGGGCTTTCAACGACTTCGCGGTCATCCACGTCGACCCGAAGACCGGCCGCCAGCTGCCGCTCAGCGACAAGTTCCTGCCGCGCTGTTACCGCAGCGCGAGTTTCGACCAGGACGGCAACGTGTATCTCGGCGAGCACATGAAGGCAAAGAAGAGACCTGACAACCCGATCGCGAGCCGCACGACGACGAAATTCCCGGTGATTCCGGGCGAGGGCGTGCTCGGCTTCGGCTACGTGTACAAGTACGACAAGGACTGGAACCTGGTAAAGGTCTTCCACACCGAGTGCGCGCCGGACATGACACAGTTCAAGGGCGTCACGCATTCCAGCCTGCACCCCAGCGGTGAGTTCATTATCTACGCCACTGAAACCGGCAAGCGGCTGATGCGCTATGACGTCATCAACGACCGGCAGATGCCCGACCTGGTCACCTACCCCGGCGAAGACATCATGGATCGCGTGTGGGTCATCGCGGTGAAGTACCTGCCTGACGGTCGCTTGCTGATCACGCGCGGTGACTTCATGGAAATGCTCGACGAAGACGGCAATGTGCTGAAGAGCTACCCGCTGGAAACCTACGGGTGGTCAGATATCGAGATTTGCCACGATGGCGAGCACTGCCTGGTCAGCAACATCTGGGAAGGCACCGTAGTCAAGGTCAACGTCGAGAGCGGTGACATCGTCGCTACCATCGACACCGGTTTCAAGGCGCCGAACCGCTGCGTGGCCGGCGTGGCCGAATACCCGGGCTGAGGTACGCAGCCTGGCAAATGCCCTTAATACGCTAATGTTCGAATGGGAGATGATCAGTGCGATAGCGGAGATTATCGGCGCCGCTGCCGTCGTCGTCTCGCTGGTCTATTTGGCGATACAGGTTCGCCAAAACGGAAAAATCGGCAGGTTGGCGGCGCATCAAGGATTGTCTGATTCAATCTCGGCTGCAATGGAGCCGTTCTATTCCGATCCCGATATGAGTCGAATCTGGCACTTGGCAGCGACGCAACCTGAGGAACTATCGGCGGAAGAACAGGAACGGTTTGGTATCGCGTTATATCTGATCTTCGGTAAATTCCACAACGCGTACCTTTTGGCCGAGATTGATCCGGTTCTGAGCAGTCGTTATATACATCTGATGGATCGCTTTCTTGTGCGAAAGGCGGTGCAATCATGGTGGGGCGACAGCGTACTCGTTTCGATCCTGAATACGCAGCGCTTGTGCAGTCACGCCTGGACACGCTAATGGCGAAGGCGGAAAAAAGCTCCACTCCTGTGAGCTGAATACCGAGTGTTTTAGACGCGGCCCACAAGCACTTTCACAGCTACCCGGTGCGAATTAACTGGTTGCTGTCTCGATGATGGAACAGATCTGCCTGATCCCGGATCCGGATCTGCGTGTCCTCTTCATAAGAGAAACTGTCGGCATCGTGAATCGTCATGTTGCACTGGAAGCGAACCGTACGGAATGCCTGGTCGAGGAACTGGTTGGAGCAGATGCCGTAGGTTGCCGAACCCAGGTCTGCGGCAACCTGGATCCGCGCGGCGTCGCTATCGGCCGTGCCGCCGGCCAGCACCGTGTAACCCCTGGGCACGGTGAAGCTGCGCATCACCTGTTGATTGGTGGCGTCCCAGAGCCAGTAACCCACCTCTTCGTGAAAGGGCTCGTCTTCGCCCGCCGGCCAGACCGTGGTCGCGTACCGCAGGCCGAAGAGGCACTGCTGGTGATTGGACACCTGGCCCACCGGTTCGAACACCATGCGCTCCCGGAACGCCGTGGTCATTTCTCCCAGGTCGGGCCCGGGGGCCACGTCGGTGCCTCGGTCGCCTTCCCAGGTACCGGCGAGAATAGCCAGTGGTCCCAGTTTGTTGTCGATCATTGAGCTACCCCGGTATCGGCAGGCCGCAGCCGGCGAGCGCTAGGTTAGCAGCCTTCACCCGTTGGCCCTTGCCGGCTGGTGGCGGTCCGGCGAGCATGGACCCCGGCCCCGATTTTCCCACCGGGCGAAAGTGGTTGACAGACCGGCGTCCCGACCGGATATACTCCGCGCCCCCGGTGAGATCGCCGGGCCATTACCGCACGGCCCTGGGTGGCTCTGGCGCCCGGGGCGTTTTGTTGAAACCCCGAATAACTGACACTCAAGGCGTGGAAGCCGCTTCCGCCGCTGCTCCCGTGACCCTGGTCACGGTAGGAGACCGGCAGGCAGGCTACGCTGCCGCGCGCTCGACCGAGGATAAAAAAAATGAAACTCTTGCTCGCCGGCATCATTGCAGGATGCGTGATCATGCCGTGCCTGGCTGCCACCAACACCTACCAGCTCCTCTGGGAAGTCTTTGACGGCCCCCGCCAGACGACGGTCTGCACCTACCATTCCAACTCCGGCGACCTGATGGTCACGGAGATCGCCGGCCGCGCCCTGTGCCCGCGGGTGGTCTGAACCTCAGCCAGACCCACTTGATCGCCGCCAGCAGCAGTAGGCCCCAGCCCAGCAGCTGTGCCACGGCCGCCAGCGATAGTTTGCCGAGCTTCGCGTAGACCAGCATCGCGGCGGCGGTCCGCAGCTCCCGGCCGTGGTTTGCAATCACCGTCAGCGCGAACGCGTTCTCGGCCCAGTCAAACAGCGCCGGCAGCAGCAACAGCACCCACAGGCGCCGTTCGGTCATCCACTGGTAGCCAGCCGGCCACAGATAGCGAAGCGAGAACGCCGCGATCGCGGCCAGGAACAGGCTCGCAAACAACGGGAACGCAAAGTCGATGGCGGAGAACAGGTAGTAGAGCCGCCGCGCTTCGTCCGGGTAGCTCGGCAGTTGCTCGTACACCTGGTTCGCGGTCAGCGCATTCTGCAGGTCGAAGGGCGGGAAGCCACCGGTCAATGCCGTGAAGCGCGGCCCGATGACGCCGGTAAACAAATAGAGCGACCCGAAGGTGACCAGCGCGGCCAGCAGGAACAGCGGCCACGAGCGCGAGAAGCGCAGCATCAGGTCATTCAGGCGTTGCAAGACTGTGCACCCCCAATTTTCCCTAGGTTACTATCATCCGCCAGCCGCAAAGAACAGAATTGCATGGCCTATTGGTTGATGAAGTCAGAGCCGGACGTCTACGGCATCGACGACCTGAAGCGCGACCGGCGCGAGTGCTGGGACGGCGTGCGTAATTACCAGGTGCGCAACATGATGCGCGACGACATGCGCAAGGGGGATCTCGCGTTCTTCTATCATTCCAACTGCCCCGAACCGGGCATCGTGGGCGTGATGCGTATCGTGCGCGAGGCCTACCCGGATCACACGCAGTTCGACCCGCAGTCGAAGTACTACGACCCGAAGAGCGACCCGGATGACCCGCGCTGGCTGATGGTGGACGTGGCCTACAAGCGCAAGCTGAAGCGCACGATCACGCTGGCCGAACTGAAGGCGCATCCCGAGCTCGGCGATCTGCCCCTGGTTCGCCGCGGTAACCGCTTGTCGGTAATGCCCGTGACCGACGCGGACTGGGAATTCATCCTGGGGCTGGAGTAACCGGGGGGCACGTGGACCGGACCGAGCGTTTCTACAAGATTCATCGCCTGCTGACGCAGCGCCGCTTCGTCAGCCGCGACGACTTCCTGGACGAGCTCGGCGTGTCCCGGGCCACCTTCAAGCGCGACCTCGAATACCTGCGCGACCGCTTCAACATGCCCATCACCTGGGACCGGGACCGGGGCGCCTACCGGCTCGATGAAGACGCCCCGCAAGCCCACCTGTTCCAGCTGCCCGGGCTCTGGTTCAGTGCGGAAGAAGTCCACGCGCTGCTCACGATGGAGCAGCTGCTCGAGCGGCTGCAGCCCGGCCTGCTCGGCGCGCAGGTTCGCCCGCTGCGGGAACGCATACGGCGCATTCTCGACAGCGGCGACTTCCGGGCCGAAGACCTCACGCGGCGCATCCGCATTCTGCAGATGGGTGTTCGGCCCGTGGAACCGGAGAGCTTCCAGGCCATCTCGTCGGCCCTGCTGTCGCGGCGCCGGCTGCGCATCGAACACTTTCGTCGCGCGGCAAACGAAACGCTGACCCGCGACGTGTCGCCACAGCGGCTCGTGTTCTATCGCGACAACTGGTACCTGGACGCGTGGTGCCACCTGCGCCAGGGGTTGCGGACCTTTTCCGTGGATGCGATCGGCAGCGCGGTGGTGCTGGGCAAGCGGGCCCGGGAGATCAAGGACGAAACCCTCGACGAGCATCTCGGTGCGGGTTTCGGGATCTTCTCCGGCCGCGCCGCGCATACCGCGGTGCTGCGCTTTTCCCCGTTACGGGCGCGCTGGGTGTCGCGGGAGGTCTGGCATCCCGACCAGGATGGGCAGTATGAACTCGACGGCGCCTACGTGCTGAAGGTGCCTTACTCCGACTCGCGTGAACTGATCATGGACATCCTGAAATACGGCCCCGACGTACAGGTGCTGGCACCGGCGGTGCTGCGTGAACAGGTGCGCGACCAGCTGGAACAGGTTCGCAAGCTCTATCGCGACTGACGGGGGTGCCCGGTCAGGCGGGGGTGGATACCAGGTATTTGTCGAAGCCGCGCTCGCGCAGCAGGCTGGCTGCCTGGTCCCGGTCTTCGTCCAGCACTTCGATGTAGTAGCCGTGATCCACGCCAGCGATGGCCACATGGCCGCCGTAGGCAAGATCCAGCACTCGCACGCCCTCACTTTCCAGCAGCGATTTGATCACTGCAAAGGTGCCGGCGTCGAAGACGAACGCGAGTCGTTGAACCGCCATGTGACGAATCTGGTCGTTACCGAGACGCACAATCATAACGCGTAGCAAAATGCCCCGACACTCGCGCCGGGCGCGCGATGGACAGTCAGCTTCGCCAGTTACCGCAGGCGCTGCACCGGGATTTGTGCAGAAATGTGAGGGAGTCCTTAGCAGTCGCAAGGCTCCTGTGACAGGCTGGTTTGCGCTCCCCGCCATGGCGGGGAGCGGCCACCTGACATAACAACGGAAATTCTGCAAAAGGTCGCTCACGTGTCTTCCGATACCAGTTTCTCTTGGCGAGGTGTTGGTACTGCCAGCACGAATCTGTTCCTGGCTCTGCTGTTTCTTGCCTTTGCCTACGCGAATCTGCAGCAGTTCATCGCCACTCCGAGGCTGAGCTTGCTGCTGATCGTGGCGGTGGAGGCCATTGTGGCGGTGCTGTTGGTCATTCGTAAGGACCCCGACCGCACGCACCACAGTTGGAAAACGTGGGTGGCCACTTTCGGCGGCACCGTGGCACCGCTGCTGTTGCGGCCGACGGAAGCGCCCGCGGATCTGCTCGTCGGTCAGGGCCTGCAGCTGGCAGGTTTCACGTTGCAGTTGGCCGCCGTCCTGTCGCTGAACAGGAGCTTTGGTCTGCTACCCGCGCACCGTGGCGTTAAGTCCGACGGACTCTATCGCTGGGTGCGGCACCCGCTGTACAGCGCGTATCTGTTCGCACACCTTGGTTACCTGGTAAACAACTTCAGTGGGTACAACCTGGCCATCGTCGTGATCGCGACCGCTTTTCAGGTGCTCCGGATCCTGCAGGAGGAGCAATTGCTGTGCGAGTATGACGCGTATGCGCTGTACGCCGGCCGGACTCGCTGGCGACTGATCCCCGCCGTCTGGTAACGGGTCCAGGTACCGCCTGCTCGCCCTCGTCAGCGTCCCGGCATCGATTTTGCCGTCCTGCGCTGCGCTTGCCGGTAATCGAAGAAAATGAGCACCAGGAACTGGAGCATGCAGAGCAGGCTCAGCCCCAGCCCCGTCGCGGTCCTGGCAGCGTCGGGTTCCAGTGTCGCGCGATACAGCAGGTAAAGACCGGCGCTCAGAAATGCGAGCCGGTACAAAAAACCACCGAGCTTGCGGATGGTTGCGGCAATCACCGAGACGGCTTCCTTGCGATTGGTATGGACAAGGTTTCGGCGCGCGATGTCGAATGGATCTGCTATAGTCGCGCCCCCGCGGCCGATCGTAGGTCGAAAGTGATCGCCGCAGCCGCATCGCGCGGTTCCCCCTTGTCTTTCGCTGGCACAAGTTAGATGAGCGATGCCTCCCGCGCCCGGCTGATCCTGCTGTTCGGTCTCGTGACCTATGGCATGGGCCAGTCCCTGCTGTACGTGATTTTCGGTCCGCTCGCCCGGGAAATCGGCCTGGCGGAATGGCAGTTCGGGGTGCTGATCGCCGCGTCGAATGTCGCCATCGTGATTTTCTCGCCGATGTGGGGGCGGGCCAGCGAGTCGCTGGGGCGCAAGGCCGTTTACCTTCTCGGCATGGTGGGCTACGCGGTGGGTTATGCGGCGCTCGCTTTCGGTATCCAGGCCGGACTCTGGGGCTGGTTCGCGCCGATGCCGCTGTTCCTGGTCCTGCTCGGTGCGCGACTCGTCTACGGCGTGATGGCGGCGGCGATCCAGCCGGCAGCCACAGCCTATGTGGCCGATACCACCGACGCTGCCGGTCGCGGCCAGGGCATGGCGCTGATCGCCGCATCCGGGGGCATCGGCACCGTGATCGGCCCTGCTTTCGGTGGCCTGCTGGCCCGCTTCGGCGCAGTGGTGCCCATGTACTCGGCGGCCGTGCTTGCCCTCGTCGCGATCGCGGTCACGATGGCGACGCTCGCTGAGCCGGCGCGCCATGTGCACGCGGAAAAGCCGCAGCGGTTGCGCGTGGGTGACAGCCGCGTGTTTCCGTACCTGCTTGGCTGGTTCGTCGTGTTCATGGTGTTTACCGGCGTGCAGGTCGTCACGCCCTTCGTGATCGAAGACCGTTTTGGTGTGTCCGGTCGCGAAGACATCACGCAGGTTGCGATGTTTGCGCTGTTGTCCATGGCGCTGGTCACGCTGGTCGTGCAGATCGTCGTGATGCAGGTCTGGAAGTTGAGCCCGCGATTCCTGTTGCGCTATTCCTTCTTCCTGTTCGCGGCGTCCCTGGTCTTGCTGGTGCTGGCAAGTCAGCTTTGGCAGCTTTACGCCGTGTTCGCGCTGATGGGTCTGTCCGTCGCGCTGGCCACGCCGGGGCTGAATGCGGCTGCGAGCCTGAATGTGGAAACACAGGAACAGGGCGCGGTGGCCGGCCTGCTGGCGGCCGCACCGGCTTTCGGCATGATCTTTGGTCCGGCGATCGGCGGCGCGGTCTACAACCTGTCGCCGGCGACGCCGATGCTTGGCGGCGCGGCCCTGAGCGCAGCCGTTGGTATCTACTTCCTGTTCATCGCGATCCCGGATCCGCAGTCCGCAGCGCCGCTCGAGTCTGCTGCGACCGACTGACCAGGGACCGACGATGCCCCGGACGGGCTACAGCGTGTCGACGCGCGCGGTCCAGGCCGCCACGTCCGTCGCTGCGGTTCCATCCAGACCGATGATGTCGAACAGGCTCGCTGCGAGGCACAGGTTCGACGACACGGCCGGCAGGCCCGTGTCTGCCTGCGCTGCCTGAATGGCGCGCAGCGACGGCATGCCGGTGCCGCTGAACAACACTGCGTCCACGCCGTCGAGCTCCAGCGATTGCAGTACCTCCAGCGCCTGGTGACTGCCGAGTTCGTAAATCTGGTGCAGATCGGCGCTCGGCAGGCGCGCGTGGCCGACGGCGCTCACGCGAAAGCCACGCGCGGTCCAGTACTCCACGCCCGGGTTCAGCAGCCACTCCGGGTACGGCGCGATCATCGCGATGGTTTCCGCGCCCAGCGCGTTGAGGCGAGACTCGATGGCGGCAGCGGCCGTCACCACCGGGTAGCCGAAACGGTCCTGCAGGCGGGCCACCAGGTCTCGTTCTTCCCGGTGACCGTACAAGTACGTGGAACCGGTGCAGGCGAAACCGAACGCGTCGAGCCGCAACGAGTCGTAGCGTTCGAGCGTCTGCTCGAGGTCGTTTATATAAGACAGCAATCGCCGCCGGGGGTCGTCGTCCAGGCAGACCAGGCGTGCGCTCACCAGGCCGACGCCGGCCGGCCGCAGGGCCAGCATCTCCGCTTCCACGGTGGGGTTCGCCTGCGGGGTGCCGACGCCGAGCAGGCCCTTCGACGCGTATTCGGTGGGGCGAATGCTCATCCGGACGTCAGGAAACCCTTCATGTCGACCAGTCCGGCGGCCACGGCGTCCGCACCCTCTTCGTGCACGTAATGCCCGACGCCCGGCACTTTCACCGTGCGGTCATTGGGCAGGCCCGCCTCCAGGCGCGCGAGTTCCTCCGGCGTCTTGCGGCGGTCGAGTTCGCCCCAGACGATGACGGTTGGCAGCTTCGCTTCCGCCAGCAGCGGCTCTTCGTTCGGTGCTTCATACTGGCCCATCATCGTGGTCATGCCGGCGAGGTAGCCTTCGCTTTGCGACGCGCGCTGCAGGTTATCCATGACTTCGTCGGTGACGATGTCGGGATTGATGAAGGATCCCTTGATCATGCTTTCCCGGAATTCACGGTTGCCGAGCTGTTTCGCCAGCAGCCGCTGCATCGGAAAAAAGTAGTACTGCGCAATCGCCGGTACGCCGGAGTTCAGGATGCCCGGGTTCATCAATACCAGGCCGCGCACCTCCGGTTCGCTGACCGCGACCCGCAGCGCAATCGAGCCGCCCAGCGAATGGCCGCCCACGATCACGTTGTTCAGTCCCAGCGTACGAATGAAATCGCCCATCACGCGCGCCTGGTTCGCATTGCGGTAGTCCCAGTCCGCCGGCTTGGCGGACAGACCGAAGCCGGGCATGTCCACGGCGATAACGTGATAGTCGTTCGCCAGCAGCGGTGCCAGCAGGCGAAACGACTGCAGTGAATTGCCGAAGCCATGAATCAACACGAGCGACGGGCGGTTCGGCCCCGCCTGTCCGTATCCCCGGTACCGCAGCTCCAGGCCATCCACCGTCACGAACCGGTCCTCGGGGCCGGCCAGCTGCCGCGCCGGCACTTCCTCGATGCCGGACGGCCAGTAAGCAAGCGCCACGAGCGCCAGCCACGCAACGGCCACAAAGCCCGCAAGGCCGATGGTAATTCTGCGCAGTATTTTCATTATGTCGATTCCGCTTTCGTGTGCGGATTCTAGTGCCTGGCGGAAATGGTGTCAGACGCTATTTCCCACCGTTCAACCCTGCCGGCCGCTGCCCGTTGTACATGCCATGAGCAGTCGAAGCCACAATGCCATTGCGGTGAACCGCTTTGGTCTCGGCGCGCGGCCGGCCGCTTCCTGGCGGCGCCGGACGGACCGCGGGTTGCCGTACTGGAGTCCACGGGCTGGGATACGCATGCGAACCAGGGCGCGGCGACCGGTCAGCTCGCGAACCGCCTGCAAGGGCTGGACCGGGGCCTGGAGGCGCTGGCTGGTGCACTGGGCCCGGCCTGGGCCGACACCGCCGTCCTGGTCGTGACCGAGTTCGGCCGTACCGTGGCCGTCAACGGCACGAACGGCACTGATCACGGCACCGCCAGCTGCGCCTTCCTGCTGGGCGGCGCGGTGGCCGGCGGGCGGGGGAGGTCACCGACTGGCCCGGGCTCGCTGTCGGCGACCTCCAGGACGGCCGGGACCTGCGGCCCACGATGGATCTGCGACGTCTGTTCAAAGGCGTACTGCACGATCACCTGGGTGTTGCCCCGGGCCAACTGGAGGACCGCGTATTTCCCGGCAGCCGCGCAGCCGCGCCATTAGGAAATCTCCTTAGCGCGTAGCGCGGACGTCGCCGTCGGAGGTGGTAGCATCAACAGGAAGGTTTTCCGGAGATCTGTTAATGCGCCGTCTGGTCGTCACGTTCCTGTTGTTCTTGAATTTCGCTCTGGCCGGGCCCGCGGCAGCACAGAGCTTCGCCGATTATTCGGGCCGCGACCTGTACATGCGGTTTTGCGCCAGTTGTCATGGCGTGACTGGCGCCGGTGACGGCCCGGTTGGCCAGGGCCTGGCGGTCATGGTGCCCGACCTGACGACCCTGCGGCGTCGGTCCGGCGGGCAGATGAACACCGCGCAGCTGCGGGAGATCATTGACGGGCGCGCGGTGGTGATTTCGCACGGCACGCGCACGATGCCGGTCTGGGGTTACGAGTTCTGGGTTGAAGAGGGCGCAGACATGGAGGCCGAGGCCGCGGTACGCACCATTGTCGATCAGCTGATCGCGTACCTGAGGTCCCTGCAGACCTGAGCCGGGGTGCCCGCGGTTTCCATGACGCGACGATCATCATGACTGGTTCCGCCCCCGCGCCTTTCGATTCCATTCGCGACTACGTGCGGGCGCTGGAGTCTCGTGGCCGGCTGTTGCGCGTGGAGTCCATGGACCAGGACCGCTACGAACTGACCGCCTTCGCCTATCGCCTGGTCGATCGTTACGGCAAGGAGAGTGCGCCCGCGTTCCTGGTAGAAAAGCTCAAGATCGGCGGCGAGTGGCGCGACGGACCGGTGCTCGCGAATCTCTACGGCAGCTGGCCCGATGAGGCCCTGCTGTTCGGGGTGCCCGATATCAACGATGACCAGCACGGGATGTACCGCGCGGTCATCGAACAGCTCACCGCCCGGCTGGATGACGCTGGCATGTGGCAGCGTATCCCACCGGTGACGGTGGAACCTGCCGATGCACCGTGTAAGGAAGTGCGACTCACCGGCGACGACATCGACATCGAGCGTTTCGCGTTTCTGCAAAGCAATCCCGCCGACGCCGGCCGCTATATCAACATGGGCGCCGTTTTCGTCAGCGATCCGGAATTCGGCAGTAACGTGGGCACCTACCGCTGCCAGATCAAGGGCCCGCGCAAGATCGGCGTGAACCCGGAACCCGGCCAGCACGGCTGGTTGTTGCTGAATGAAATGAAGCGCCGCGGCGACAAGGTCGCGAAAGTTGCGGTGGCGGTGGCGCCGGATCCGCTGACCTTCTGCGCAAGCAGTACGAAAATGGCCGGCTACAAGGAAGACGAGCTGGAGTTCGTCGGTGGCCTGCGGGGCAGTCCGCTGAAGGTGGTGCGCTGCGAAACCTGCGACATTCACGTGCCGGCCAATTCCGAATTCGTGATCGAAGGCGAAATTCCGCTGGACGAGTTTGAGACGGAAGGTCCGTACGGTGAAATGTACGGTTTCCAGGGACCGGAGAAGAAAGACAACTTCTTCATGCACATCAAGGCGGTGACGCATCGCCGGAATCCGTGGGTACTGAATTCCTTTACCGGACTCACCTGGGACATGCCGAAGGCGCCACAGGTGTCGTCGAACCTGTTCATGTACAAGCGGCTGATTCCGAACCTGACAGGTCTCTACTCACCCGCCGGCGCGAACGGCGTGATCGTGATCAGCATCCAGAAGCGTTTTCCCGGGCAGGGTGTGTCGGCGGGCCAGTACGTTGCCGCGAACCCGGCGCTGAACAAGGTGGTGATCGTCGTGGATGACGACGTCGACATCATGGACCCGGGCGCGGTACTGAAGGCCCTGGGCGCGCGCTGGCAGCCGGCGGCCAGCGTGATGGTGCCGCAGACGCAGATGATGATGCCGGACCCGAGCCGGCAGACGCCGATGTTGTCGAGCAAGATCGTGATCGACGCCACGCGCCAGCTGCCGCAGGAGGGCGGTCCGGCCTGGTGGCCGGCCACCAATCGTGAATTGCTGGAGCAGGGCGCAAAAGACGCCTTCGCATTGGTGGACGAAAACTGGGAGACTTACCTGGAGCGCTGGAAAGAGAGCGACAAGTAAAAGGAGGCAAGCGCAATGTCGAAACTGAAGGAAATCCGTGAGCGCGCACGCAATCGCGCGGAACGCTGGGAAGACCGTCTCGAGGCCCTCGAAGCGCAGCTGGAAGGCACGGGCGAGCAGGCCATGAAGCGTGTGGAAGACACCGCCGGGGCGCTCGTCGACGCCGCCGAGGCCCTGGAGAAGAAACTGGAGCCCGCCACGAACGAGATCCGCCAGACGCTTGACGAGCTGCGGGTGAAGATGGCGCTTGGCAAAGCCGAGACGCGGGACGCCTTTGACGCGGAGAGCAAGAAGGTCCATCAACAGTTGCACGCGGCCGAACACCTGGTGGAGCAGTGGGGCGACGAGCTGGAAGTGCGCGCCGAAAAAGAGACGGAGCGCTTCGTGCGGGTGGGCGATCGGCTCCGCTCGGAACTTGAAGCTGCAGAATTGCAGTACGCGCTCGGTCGCGCGGAGGCGCACGACGCGGTGGAAGAAGGTCGCAGGGAACTCCGGGACCTGGTTGCCGACGCACGCCGCGAGCTGAAGGAAGCCGGTGAAGAGGCCGGTGAGCGTTGGCAGGCCTTCGAAGACCGCATGGGCACGGCTTTGTCAGACCTGCGCGCCGCGTTTCGCGCGTTGGGAGGCCGCTAGGCGCTGCCCGCTGCCTCTGCCACTTCAACGGCTACCCGTTCCGCCACCTGTTCCCGGAAGGCCTGGCGTACGAACCACGCCGGCACCAGGCCGAGGATGCCGAAGATCACGGGGACCGCTGCCATCGAGTAGCGAATCGCCTGTTCGTCGCCGAACACGTTATCGGTGAAAAAGGCGACGGCCGGCGGACCGATGCCCGCCCCGATCAGGCTGATCGTGAGGTAGAAGAGTGCAATGGTCTGGCTGCGAATCTGGCCCGGCGCGATCGTGACGATGGCCGACGGGGCAGTCGCCGTGGCCATCGCAGCGCCGACGATCGTGAACAGGTAGACCAGGAAGCTGCCCGTTGCCGTCGGCATCAGCGGGAAGGCAATGCCGGTGGGTACCATGATGAACATGCCGAGCAGCAGCACGATCACCGGGCCGTCCTCCTTGCCGCGATTGCGCAGCCAGTCCGACAGCCAGCCGCCGGAATTCACCGACAGCGGGCCGACGATCAGCAGCCCGATGCCGTTGTACAGCGCGAATTTCGGCTCGTCCCAGCCCCAGGTGCGCTTGAAGTACGCGGGCAGCCAGAAGTGCGTGTAGGCGAGCACCGTGATCACCGACATGCAGCCGAAGATGCCGCCGAAGCTCTTCAGCCGCCGCAACAGGTAGCGTAACGCGGTGGGAAAGCCCACACGCTTGCTGGCCATTTCCGCGGTGACGGCCGTCCCGGTCCGTTGCGGTTCTCGTACCGTGAACATCAGTCCGGCGACCAGCAGGCCCGGTATCCCGACCAGCAGGAACACCACCTGCCAGGGCCGCACTTCGCCGACCACCGGCCAGACCAGTTCCGGCTGCCGGGTGGCCCACT
The DNA here is from genome assembly GCA_020351875.1 of Chromatiales bacterium. Taxonomy (GTDB): domain Bacteria; phylum Pseudomonadota; class Gammaproteobacteria; order Steroidobacterales; genus J054. Next base: position 2,279,619 of record CP070671.1, read on the forward strand.
GAATGATCTGGCCGCCGACGAGATAGGCGATGCCTGAGCCGATCGACACGGCACCGGTGTAGAAGGCAATGGCCCGGCCACGCTTGCCCGGGGCGAAGTAATCCGTAATCAGTGACAGGGCGCTGGGGCCGAGGGCGGCTTCGCCGATACCGACGAGAAACCTGGTGACTGCCAGCTGCAGGAAGTTTCTTGCCAGGCCGGCCGCGGCAGTGGCAGCGCACCACAGTGTAATGCCCACGCCGATGATGGTGCGCCGGTTGTAGCGGTCCGCCATCCAGCCCAGCGGGATGCCCATGCAGGCGTAAAAGAGCGCAAAGGCGGGACCCAGTAACAGGCCCATCTGGGTATCGCTGAGGCCGAGGTCCGCCTTGACCAGTTCCGTCAGCAGCGACAGCACCTGGCGATCCAGGTACGACAGGATATAGGCCAGGAACAACAGGACGACCACGTACCAGGCATAGCCTGGATTGGGATAGCGGTGTTCGCCGGCGCTGGTCTCGTTCATGTTGGCGCCATAGGTTGGCAGACCCCGGCCCACATGTCATCGACCATTGTCCCGGCGACTGTTGGGCGGGTGCTAACATCGCCAGGCCGAAAAAGAACGCTCGGGGGAGATGATGGGCCAGCCAATTCCTGACACGGGCTTACGCCTGCAACGGGCCAATCTCGTGGTTGCCGACCTGGAGCGGGCGTTGCGCCTTTACCGCGACATCCTCGGCTTTCGCGTGGACTTCATCCACGACTCCCCGGATGACTCTTATTCATATCCGGTCTTCGAAATTCCCCGCACCGCCAAACTGCGCTTCGCCGTATTGAGCGCGAATGACGAGCAGCCGCGCAGCCTCGCGCTGACGGAGATTCGCGGGGCGGGCGTACCGGCACCTGAGCTGCCCCGCCGGAATGCGCTGGTGCTGAACATCGAGACCATCGACGAGGTATTGGCAGCGCTGGCCGATGAAGGCCTGCACGTCTACCCGGAGGAACGGCTGCAAACCCACGACGGGCGCATCGGCCGCGAGATCGGCTGCGTGGACCACGACGGGCACCTGGTGGTGATTTACCGGATCGACCAGGCGCCCGCAGGCTGACCATGATCAACCGGCAGTGGACCGTGGCCGCGCGCCCGCAGGGCGTGCCGGTGGCGACAGACTTCGAGCTGCGCGAATCCGAGCTGACCCGTCCGGGAGACGGCGAAATGCTGATCCAGGTGCTGTACCTGTCCGTGGCGCCGGTGATGGCCATGTACATGTCGGGGGAATCCATCGCGCAGCGGCCGCCGCTGGCCCTCGGCGACGTGATTCACGGCCGCGGCGTGGGCCGGGTGCTCGTTTCCCGCCATCAGGACTTCGAGGCGGGTGACATCGTGCACGGCCAGATGGGCTGGCAGACCTACTGCGTGACCGCGGCTCTGCCTGAAGATCGCTTCTATCGTTACTCGGCGACGGACCTGCCAGCCCACCTGGCGCTGGGCGCGCTGGGCATGACGGGCTACTCGGCGTACTGCGGGTTTGTCGACGTCGGCGAGCCGCGCGCGGGGCGGCCGGTGCTGGTCTCCGGCGCGGCGGGCGGTGTCGGGCACATGGTCGTGCAGATTGCGAAGAATCTCGGCTGTGCACCGGTGGTGGGCATCGCCGGCGGCCCGGAAAAATGCGCCTTCCTGCAGGAACTGGGTTGCGATGCCGCGCTGGATTACCGGCGTGACGACCTGGAGGCGCAGATCCGCGCGGCCTGCCCCGACGGTGTGGACCTGTATTTCGATAACGTGGGAGGCGAAGTGCTGGACGCGGCGCTGGAAAACCTCGCGTTCGGTGCGCGCATTGTGCTGTGCGGGTCCATCGCCGAGTACAACCTCGACGAACCCCGGGGGCCGGCCAATTACACCCGGCTGCGCCGTCACGATGCGAGCATGCGGGGCTTCTATGTCTACAATCACGAGGCGGGCTTCGCGGCTGCGGAGCGCGCAATGGCGGACTGGATTCGCGCGGGCACACTGCGCCCGGTGCAGCAGATCACCGACGGTTTCGAGCAACTGCCGGCAGCGCTGATGGGACTGTACTCCGGCGCCAACACCGGCAAACAGGTCGTGCGGGTGCACGACGAAGGGGAGACTTGAATGGCAGACACCATCGTCAGGCGGACCACTCTCGTGGTCCGCGACATCCAGCGGTCCGTGGCCTTCTACCGGGACGCGCTGGGCCTGAGCGTGTATTACGACAGCGAACTGGAACTCAGTGGCCGGGTCATGCCCATCGCCAGCGAGGGCGCGAAGTGCCACCTCGTGATCATGCAGGCGGAGGACCCCTGGATCGGCATGATCGGCTTGATGCAGGTCACAGACCCGCCGGAACCGGATCCGGGCCCCTACCGCCAGCGCCTCAGCATAGGCGACGTCGCGTTCGTGATGGCCAGCGACGATGCGCGTGCGGTCTTCGAGCGCGTGCGTGCCAGCGGCGTGCAGCTGATCGCGGAGCCTGAAGAGAGCTCGGTGCCGAAACCGGGTGGCGGCGAGATTCACATGATTACCAGCAGCTTCTTCGACCCGGACGGTTATTTCATTGAAGTCAATCAACGGCTGTCGGGCTGAGGTGTCATCGTGACGACTGCGAGCTTGCAGCTGGCCGCGCCGCGCCGTGCTTACGCCGACACACGCCTCGGGCAAATGAACCTGCATGTGTGGCCGGGCCCGGCCGAAGGCAGTGCGCTGGCGGTGGTGTGCCTGCACCCGATCCCGTATTCCGGCCGCTACTTCGACGCCTTCGCGGCAGAGCTGTCGCAGCACTGCAGCGTGGTGGCGCCCGACCTGATGGGCTACGGCAGCTCCGCGGAGCTGGCGGAACCGGTGTCCATCGAAGACCATGCGGCGGCGGTGGCAGACGCGCTGCAGGACCAGGGTTTCGCGCGCTACACGCCGCTGGGTTTTCACACCGGCTCTGCGGTGGCCGGTGAGCTGGCGCTGGCGCGGCCCAAGCGCGTCGAACGGCTGATTTTCATTACCTATCCGTTGCTGAACGACGAAGAACGCGCGAAGCAACTGCAGGGCCTGGGACGCGGGTCGCTGGCGGGCGAAGACATCCAGTGCCTGGGCCGGCGCTGGCGGTTCACCGTGAACAGCCGCGCCGCCGGCGTGCCGCTGGAGCGCGCCCTGATCAACTTTACCGAAGAGTTGCGCGCCGGAGACAATGCGTGGATGGGTTTCCACTCCATGTTCAGCTACACACCGGAGGCGCGGTTGCCGAAGGTCAACCAGCCTGTCCTGGTGCTGAATGTCGAAGGGTCACTGAAAGATGCGACAAGACTGGCCGCCGAGTTGTTGCCGGCGGCCAGTTACAACGAGTTCACCAGTATGAGCCGCGGCATCTTCGAGTTGCACGCGGCCAAGCTGGCGGGCGCGGTCAGCCAGTTCCTGGAGGCAGATCTCGATGACTAGATTCTCGTGCGCCTTGTTGCTGCTGTTGCTGAACGGCGGCGTCGTTCCTGCCGGCGCGGCAACGGAAGATATCGGCGGCTGGCGCGAGGCGGTGCTGAGCGTGTCGGACACGGTGGCCTGGGAACAGGTGCTGACCGACATCGGCGGTTGGGAGGTGGTCCGGCGTGGTGCCGGTGATGTCGCGTGGCTGGAGCTGTGGCAGCTGCCCGCGACGGCCCGTTACAGCGAAGTCCTGATGCGCAATCCGGGTACCGAGACCGGCTACATTCGCCTGGTGGGTTTCCGGGGTGTGCCGCAGGTACAGATCCGGTCGAACGGCCAGACCTGGGAGACCGGCGGTATCTTCGACCTGAACGTCCGGGTCACGGACGTTGCCACCCGGTTCAACGAATTGCAGGCGCGCGGCTGGCAGGGATTTGGCGACCCGGTACGGTTCACCTTTGGCCCGTTCGTGGTGCGTGAATGGCTCGGCCGCGGTCCTGACGGCATCGTATTTGCGCTGATCCAGCGCGAGGAACCGCCGCTGGAGGGCTGGCCGGCACTGCGTCGCTTCAGCCGCAGCTTCAATTCCACCCAGGTGGTCGCCGACCTCGATGCGAGCCTGCGGTTCTATGTCGACCTGCTCGGTTTCGACATCTACGTGGAAACCGACGGGCCCAGCGATACGCCGGGGCCGAATGTGCTGGGTTTGCCGCACAACCTGGTGACGGAAGTCAGCCGGCGTACGGTGATCGTGCATCCCACGGGAGGCAACGACGGTTCCGTGGAGCTGATCCAGTTCGACGGCCTCACAGGTCGCGACTTTTCGGAGTTGGCGAAACCGCCGAATCTCGGCGTGCTGACGCTGCGCTTCCCGGTTGCCGATCTGCTGGCCGTTGCCGAACGGCTGGCCGCTGGCGGTTTCACGCCCGTAACCCGCGGTCTGGCGCCGTTGCCGCCCTTCGGGAATGTTGAGGTCCTGACCGTGCGCGGGCCGAACGGCGAGTGGCTGGAGTTTTTCGAGGAGGCGGCGCCGTGCCTGCCTACCAAATGCTGACCCGTTGTTCCGGCGGCAGGTACATACCCGACGCGTCGGTGACGTCAAAAGCCCGGTAGAAGGCCGGCACGTTCTGCAGCACACCCATGACCCGGTAACGCGCCGGCGCATGCGGGTCGCTCAGCAGGATTTCCCGCAGCAATTCGTCGCGGTACTGGCTGCGCCAGCTTCGCGCGTAGCCGATGAACAGCCGCTGCTCCGCCGTAAAGTCCGCGATGATCGGTGCCGGTTGTCCGGCCCGGGAAATTTCGTGGGCGCGGTAGGCCACTGTCAGGCCGGCCAGGTCGGCGATGTTTTCACCCAGGGTCAGCTCGCCGTTGATGGCGGTGTCGGCTAGCGGTGAGAAAGCTGCGTACTGGTTCACGAGCCCGCCGGCCCGAGCCTCGTACTCCGCCGCATCCGCTTCGGTCCACCAGTCCCGCAGGCGCCCGTCGCCGTCGAATTTTCTGCCCTGGTCGTCAAAACCGTGACTGAATTCGTGCCCGATCACCGCGCCGATCGCGCCGTAATTCACCGCGTCATCCGCGCTGGGGTCGAAAAACGGGGGTTGCAGAATCGCGGCCGGAAAGACCACCTCGTTCGACGTGGGTCGGTAGTAGGCATTGACGGTTTGCGGCGTCATGCCCCATTCGCTGCGATCCACGGGTTTGCCAAGCTTCGCGACCTGCCGGTCGTGTTCGAAGGCGCGAGCGCGCTGCACGTTGCCCACGAGATCATTGGGGCGTATCTCCAGCGTCGAGTAGTCGCGCCACTTGTCCGGGTAGCCGATCTTGTAGTTGAACTTGGAGAGTTTGTCGCGCGCGGCCTTCCTGGTCGCCGCGCTCATCCAGTCGAGTTCGTCGATGGCCTGGCCGAAGGCGCGACGCAGGTTTTCCACGATGCCTTCCACGCGGGCCCTGGATTCGGGAGGAAAATGCGCCTCGACGTAGCGCTCGCCGAGCATTTCCCCCAGCGCGCCATTCAGTAGCCTGATGCCCCGTTTCCAGCGCGGCTTCATCTCCTGCTGGCCCCGCAGCGTGCGGCGCTGGAAATCGAAATCTTCCGCGACGATTGCCGCGCCCAGGTACGGCGCGTAGGCCTTCAGCAGCTTGAAGCGCAGGTAGGGGCGCCAGTCCGCCATTGGCGTCTCGCGCAGCAGTGTGCCCAGGGTCTCGAAGTAGTCGGTCTGCGCGATCACGAATCGGGTCGGCTCACCAAAGCCCCCCGCTTCGAGAAAGTCGCGCCACAGGAATCCGGGCGCCAGTTGGCCGGCACCCGCCAGGTCGTACTGGCTGCTGTAGATGCGCTCGCGGTCGCGGTTCTGTACCCGGGTCCAGTGGCGCTCGGCCAGGCGTGTTTCGAGTTGGACAATGCTGTCGGCGGCCTCGGTGGCGCCGTCCCCACCCGCCAGCGCGAACAGCTGTTCGATATGGGCGCGGTACTCGTCCCGCACGCTCGCCAGCCTGGGGTTGTCAGCCAGGTAGTAGTCCCGGTCGGGCATGCCGAGCCCGCTTTGCCAGAAATACGCCAGCGGCCGGTCGGGGTTTGTGGCGTCTGCGTCGATGTAGAAATCGAGTGGCACCTGCACACCCTGCCGCAGCGCGTGGCCCAGGTAGCCGATCAGCTCGTCGTGATCCTTCAACGCATCGATGCGCGCGAACTCATCGGCCAGCGGTTCGAGGCCGGCCGCTTCGATCGCCGTTTCATCGAGGAAGGCGCGGTAGAGATGGCCGAGTTTCTGCGCAGTGCTGCCCGGCGTCGCCTCGCCGTCCGCAAGGCCGTCGACGATGTCCCGCAGTTGCGCTTCGGTCGTCTCCGCCAGCGCCTGCATCACGCCATAGCTCGACCGGTCGGCCGGGATCTCGTTGCTGGCCAGCCAGTCAGCATTGACGTAAGCAAAAAAATCGTCGGCCGGAGACGTGGTCGCGCTGAGTTCTGCGGGATCGAAACCGAGCCGGGCAATATCCGCCCGGGTTGGCTCGCCCCGCGGGCTACAGGCAACCACGGCCCCGGCGACAACGAGAACCAGCCAGTGACGCATCGTGTTTTCCAGAAGCAACGAGGCCGGCATATTAGCCGCCAGGCAGAGTTCGCGTCATATGGCCGTTGGCTGCGGGACCGGTCGTGTCGCAGCCTTGCTCGGCGAGCCGGAGGGACACGTTGACTCTCTGTTGACATTGACGGGCTCGCTGCGGCCTCAAGTCTGTGTAATATCAACGCGTTAGGTGGTCTCAGGGCCACGTGAGCGTTTGGAGTCTGCAGATGATCTTGAACAAATTATGGCGCCGCCTGCTGCCGGGACTGGCGATAGCGGCCGCGCTGAGCCTGGTTGCGCAGGCGGCGCTGGCCGGCGCGCACTCGGCTGGCGAGTCCATGGACCACTCGAAGATGGACCACTCTGGCCAAAGCATGATGTCCATGGGCGAGCAGCGCGACGAGAAAGGCCGCCGCCTGTATGGCATGAAGCACAACATCACGCCGGAGATTGCGAACGAACTGCGCGAAAACGTGCCGTTGTTTGCGACCTACAGCGACGCCGAACTCAATCTCAGCATGGAGATGATGGGTTCGAACTACGAGTGGTACCTCAGCGAGGCGAATGTCAGCGGTGACCAGGGCCTGCTGTTGCTGATGCACGGGTTCCGGGAACGTGGCGACGCAGCCTTCAAAAAGAATATGCAGCCGATGGCCAGCATTTTCCCGACGGCGATGGCCGCGGGCATGAGCATGATGATGTCCGACCATATCCAGTGGGGCGTGAAGGACCTGGAGGCCGCCGGCGTGCAGACCATTGTCGTCGTGCCGATCGTGTCGACGCGTTACAACACGATGATGCGCCAGTGGCAGTATATTTTGGGCCAGTATCCCGAGCCGTCATATGCGTCAGTCGCCCAGGTGCAATCCGACGCCCGGATCCTGATCGCGGACCCGCCCGGCGACGATCCGTTGATCGCGGAGATATTGCTGGACCACGCGATGGACATCAGCGAGGGCCCCGAGCAGGAAGTGGTGGTCATTGCGGCCCACGGGCCGTCCTTCGACGAAGATAATCAGAAGGTGTTGGCTGAGCTTGCGAACTTGGCGAAAATCGTGCGCGAGGATGGCGATTTTGCCGACGTGATGGCCATCACCTTGCAGGACGATGCGCCCACGGAAATTCGCGAGCGCAACGTCGCGAAGCTGCGCTCGATGGTCGAGCAGGCCACGGCCGGCGGCAAGCAGGTGCTGATCGTCACGAACCTGATCGGTACGCGCACGATCCAGGCGAAACTGCGGGACGACCTGAAGGGACTGAACTACCGGTTCAACAAGAACGGCATCGTCAGCCACGACAACTTCATGAAGTGGATGGGCGAGACCGTGCGCCAGGAGCTGGAACGCAACAAGTCGGCGTCCACCGCCGCTGCGAACTGACAGCTATAGCCAGAAACAAAAAAAGGGCGGCCAGTGGCCGCCCTTTTTTATTAGCCGGCGTAACTCCGTCAGATTTCGGTGCACGCCCCGAAAAGGATGAGGCCAGCCTGTTCCGTAGCCAGCGTGGCGACGAAGCGGCCGGTGTCCTTGCTGACGGAAAGCGTCCAGCCGACGCCATCGGGCCGGTTCTCGGAGCCGTCCTCGGCGCCCTGCATGATGAGCCTGTTTTCCACTTCCTCGCTGCGTTCGATGTCTACGCTCTGATCGCCGACTTCGATGCGATTTTTTTTCAGATTTAGGCGCATGAAAGTCGGGACACTCACATCTTCCGGCTGCACCTGTTCGCAGCCTCGGGTGACCAGGCAGTCCTGCACTTCGGTGGTCGCGCAGAGGATGATCTTGTCGGTATCGAAGGCATAGACCGATCCGCTGGCAAGGCCGGCAGCGGCCGTTGCGGCGATGAGTAAGTAACGCATCCTGGGTTCTCCTGGTTGTTAGCGGACGGTGTATCCGCGGCCTTCCATGCAGGCCGCAAAGGCGCGGTTCCAGTTGGAGCGGTTGCGGTTGTACTCGGCCATCTGCTGCTGTTCCCACTGCTCCTGGCGGGCATCGTTCTCGCGGTTGCGCCGATTGCTGCGCGCGCCGCCTAACAAACCACCGGCCGCGGCGCCGCGGCCGACGTCCGAGCTGCTGCCGCCGATGATTGCACCAGCGGCTGCGCCAAGCACGGCGCCGCGGGCGGCGCCGCCGCCCACGGAGGACGATTCGTCAGGCGGCGGTGCAGACGAAGCCGTGGGCCGCTGTGAGGGATCGAAGCCCGTGTTCTCGCGTGCCCAGCGCTGGCACTGCACGGTATCCAGGTCCTGCTGGTCCTGGTCCTGGCCGTCGTTCGGGAAGACGAAGACGTCGCCGGCCTGCTGCGCGTGGGCTGTACCCACCGCCAACAGCAAGGCAGCGGTGATAAATAACATGCGGGCAATCATTGCGCTCTCCATCAGGTAGCGGAAAGTTGGTGTTGTCCGCCAACTGTAAACGCTCCCGCGGAGCGCCTCAACCACGGTCAATACGGATGGCTATCGTGCTGATCTGGCAGGTTTTCCGCTCGCTGGGCCCGCGCCCCGTATGCTAAGTTTGTGCTGACGGGAGTCCTCGGGAGCAGGGCCGATAACAACCAGAAAGGTCCCCACCGCCAGATGAGTGCAGCTGCCATTACCGCGAACGACGCCGGCGCCGGTACGGTCCAGGTCGCGCTGTCCGGCGACTGGCTGCTGGGTCACGGCCTGCCGGGTCCCGACCCGGTGCTGGACCGCCTGCGCAAGGCGCCGAAACCGTCCAGCGTGGCTTTTGATACCGGCAGCCTGGGCGATTGGGATACCGGCCTGGTGACGGCCCTGGTCGCCATTCACAGGAGTGCCGAGGCCAACGGTGTGCAGGTGGACGATGCCGGCCTCCCGGAGGGCGCCCGCAGGCTGGTGGCGCTGGCCTTTGCGGTGAAGGAACGGGAAGGGGCTCGCCGCACCGACGAGCGGACTCCGTTCCTGCAGCGAATCGGCGAGAGCACGCTCGACGCGTGGAACGCGGGCAAGGAATTGCTGGCGTTTGTCGGCGAGATGATTCTGTCGGCGCGGCGTTTCTTCACCGGGAAAGCGACCTACCTGCGCTCGGATATCCTGCTGCATATCGAAGAGGCTGGCGCCGATGCGTTGCCGATCGTGACCCTGATCAGTTTCCTGATCGGCATGATCTTCGCCTTTGTCGGCGTGATGCAATTGAACATGTTCGGCGCCGGCATCTTCACGGCGAACCTGGTCGCATTGGCGATGGTGAGGGAGATGTCCGCCATCATGACGGGGATCATCATGGCCGGGCGCACCGGTGCGGCCTATGCGGCGCAGATCGGCACAATGAAGGTGAACGAGGAAGTCGATGCGCTGAGCACGCTGGGTATCAACCCGATGGACTTCCTGGTGACGCCGCGGGTCATTGCACTGATCCTGATGATGCCGCTGCTGAGTCTCTACTCCAGCCTGATGGGCATACTCGGCGGCATGCTGGTTGGACTGATCATGCTGGACGTGAGCCTGCAGCAGTACGTGCAGCAGACCATCAGCGCGGTCGGGTTGAACAGCCTGTTCGGCGGGCTGTTCAAAAGTCTCGTCTACGGCATACTGGTGGCGCTGGCCGGTTGTCAGCAGGGCATCGCCTGCGGCAGCAGCGCGATGGCCGTGGGCCAGGCGACTACGCAGGCGGTGGTCAGGGGAATCGTGCTGATCGTGGTCAGCGCGTCGGTGCTGACGGTGATTTACATCAACCTGGGGATCTGAGATGCCGGAGGGCGGGCCACACATCGTTGCCAAAGACCTGACGATGGCCTATGGCGATTTCCTGATTCAGCAGAACCTGAATTTCGAGATCCGGCGCGGCGAGGTCTTCATCATCATGGGCGGCAGTGGTTGTGGCAAAAGCACGCTGCTGAAAATCATGATCGGTCTGAAGAGCCCCAAGACGGGCGACGTGTTTTACGACGGCAAGGCGTTCTGGGCAAGTTCGAAGCAGGAGCAGGTGGCCGTGAAGCGGAAATTCGGCACCCTGTTTCAGTCGGGGGCCCTGTGGAGCGGCATGACGCTGGCCGAGAACATCGGGCTTGCGCTGAAGCAGTACACGGACCTGGACGACGCGGAAATTCGCGAAGTCGCTGCTTACAAGCTGGCCCTGGTGGGGCTGGCCGGTTTCGAGGATTTCTATCCCAGCGAAATCTCCGGCGGCATGAAGAAGCGCGCCGGGCTGGCTCGCGGCATGGCCATGGACCCGGACATCCTGTTTTTCGACGAGCCGTCGGCCGGGCTGGACCCGATCAGTGCAAAACTGCTGGATGACCTGATCCTGGAGCTGCGCGACTCGCTGGGCACGACGGTGGTGGTGGTGACCCACGAACTGGAGAGCATTTTTGCGATTGGCGACAACTCCGTATTCCTGGACCCGGTCACGAAGACCCAGCTGGCCACCGGCAACCCGAAGGAACTGCGCGACCACAGTCCGAACTTCGACGTGCGCAACTTCCTGATGCGGGGCACCGCACCGCAGGAGGCGAGCGCCGCATGAGCAAGAAATCCAATCCGACGGTCATCGGCGCCTTCGTGGTCGGGGCCGTGGTGCTGCTGGCTGTGGGCGTGTCCCTGTTCGGCGGGGCGCAGCTATTCGCACCCAAGTCGATGGTCGTCGCCTACTTCGAGGGTTCGGTGAAGGGCCTGCGCGTAGGCTCCAACGTATTGTTCCGCGGCGTGCGCATTGGCTTCGTCAGCGACATCCAGCTGTTGGGGGATGCGGAGTCACTGGAACCGATCGTCCGCACGACGCTGCAGCTCTCGGATGGCGTCTGGATCCTGTATCGGGATGGGCAGAGGCTGTCGCCGGATGCGGTGGACATGATCAGCGGCGAGGAACTGGTCGATGCCGGCTTGCGCGCCCGGCTGGGCGTGGAAAGCTTCGTGACCGGTCAGCTGGTGGTCGAACTGGACTTCTACCCCGACTCCAAGCCGGTACTGCGTGCGCTCGTGCCTGAAACCGAGGCATGGACAGAGATTCCGACCATCCCGTCCACCGTCGCCCAGATTGTCGGCAAGTTCCAGGATTTCGTGTCGCAAATCGACTTTGACCGCCTGCAGGAAAACCTGCAGGGCACGCTGGAAGGTCTGAACGAACTGGCCAACAACCAGGACGCGCGCGATGCGCTGGCTGGCCTGAATAGCCTGGCCAACAACGACAAGCTGCAGCAGCTGCCGGCCAACCTGGAGGCCGCCCTCGCGGACGTGCGCGGCGCCGCGCAGAGTTTCGACCAGCTGGCGCAAGATCTCGATACCGAGATCGGTCCCATCGCGACGGAACTGAAGTCGGCCCTGCAGAACATGGACGGGGCGCTGGAGTCGGCGCGGTCAGCGCTCGACACGCTTGAACGGCAGGTGGGTGGTGACACCGGGCTCGAATTCGAACTCACGACGGCGCTGCGCGAGGTCCGCGACGCGGCCCGCTCGCTGCGTGCCCTGACCGATTACCTGCAGAAGAATCCCGAGGCGCTGCTCCGCGGTAAACGCGAGCGCTAGGAGTTACAAATGACTATCAAACGCAGCCTTTGGATCCTGATGGTGCTGTTGGCTGCCGGCTGCGGCTCGTCACCGCCGGTGGACTATTACCGGCTGCAGCCCATTTCCGGCAGTGCCACCGCGGATCCTGCCGACGCCAAGGTGCTCGGTATCGGCCCGTTGCAGGTGCCAGGCTATCTCGACCGGCCGCAGCTGGTCACGCAGATGCCCGGCAGCGAGGTGAGAGTCGACGAGTTCAACCGCTGGGCTGAGCCGCTGGACGTTGCGCTGCCCCGCATCGTAACGGCGAACGTGGATTACCTGCTGGACTCGGTGATCGTGGTGACCTTTCCCTACAGTTCCAGAGTCCGCACGGACTACCGGCTGTTTGGCCGCGTCATCCGTTTCGATGCGAACCAGTCCGGAGAAGCGGTGCTGGAAGTGCAGTGGGGCGTACAGGATGCGGATGCGAACCCGGTGCTGACGCCGCGACGGACCCGCTATACCGCGCAGGCCAGCCCGGCAACGGATCCCGGTGCCGTCGTGTCGGCGCTGAATGAAACCGTGGTTGCCTTCAGTCGGGACATCGCGGGCGAGATTCAAACGCGTCTGTAAGACTGTCCTGATGCCCGCCAAGATCGACGGTTTGCATGAAGAGCCCGGATGCCTGCGGGGCGTCCAGCGGCTGTCTGCCGCCGCGCTGCTGCTGTTGCTCGGGGCCTGCGGTGGACCGGACAGCCCCGTCCCGGCGCCGGCGGAGCCGGAGGACACCCGGCTGTCCGTGTACGCGGTGAACTATCCGCTGGCGTATTTCGCCGAGCGCATCGGCGGCGACGCGGTGCGCGTCACGCTGCCGGTCCCGGCGGGTGTCGATCCGGCCCACTGGCGGCCGGCACCGGAAGACATCCTGCCGTTTCAGCAGGCCGACCTGATTCTGCTCAACGGCGCGGGCTATGCGGCCTGGGTGGACACGGCCGCGCTGCCCAACAATCGTATGGTCGATACATCGCGCAGTTTCCGCGACCGGCTGATCCGGATCGAAGACCAGGCAACCCACAGTCACGGCCCGGAGGGTGAGCACAGCCATGGCACCACCGCCTCCCACACCTGGCTCGACCCGCTGCTTGCACTGGAACAGGCGCGCGCCATCCTGGTCGCGCTGATCACCTACCGCCCGGAGAACGAAGCAGAATTTCGTTCGCACTTCATCTTGCTGGAACGCGATTTGCAGGCGCTGGACGAAGAGCTCACCACCGTCTTCAAAGGGCTCGGCGACCAGCCGGTGTTGTTTTCCCACCCGGTCTACCAGTACCTGGCACGGCGCTTCGTGCCGGACGCGCGCAGCCTGAACTTCGAGCCGGACCAGGTGCCGGACGCAGCCGCACTGGCACAGTTGCGTGAGTTACTCACCGACGATCCGGCTACGCTGCTGATCTGGGAACGCAAACCCTACGCGGTGACGGTGGAAATGCTGGAGTCTGAGGGTCTTCGCAGCCTCGCCTTCGTGCCCGGCGCCAACCGGCCGCCTGAGGGTGATTATCTCGACTTGATGCGCTGGAACATTGCCAACCTGTCGCGCGTGTTGCCTGCCGAGCCGCAACAGGACCCGCCGGGCGACGGCGCATAGGCTATTTCTTCCGGCTCTTTTTCTTCAGCGCCTTTTCCAGCGCCTCACAGACGATGGTCAGGACTTCCACGCGCGCCGAGCGCTTGTCGTTTGCTGCCACCAGGTGCCACGGCGCATCGTCGGGGGATGTCCGCTCGACCATGTCGTTCACCGCGTCGGTGTAGGCGGGCCACTTGTCGCGGTTCCGATAGTCCTCGTCCGTGATCTTGTACTTCTTGTAGTCGGTCTTTTCCCGGGCCTTGAACCGGCGCAGCTGTTCGTCGGGATCGATGTGCAGCCAGAACTTGAGCACCAGCTGGCCGTACTCGGTGATCTGCGCCTCGAAGTCGTTGATCTCGTCATAGGCGCGTTGCCATTCGTCCGGCCGTGCCAGGCGCTCGATTCTTTCCACCAGCACCCGCCCGTACCAGCTGCGGTCGAAGATCCGCATCTGGCCGGCGCGGGGCAACCGGCGCCAGAAGCGCCACAGGTAGTGGTGGGCCAGTTCCTCGTCGCTCGGCGCCGCCACCGGGATGACCTTGCAGTCGCGGGCTGACACCGCCTGCGTGATGCGCCGGATCACGCCGCCCTTTCCGGCCGCGTCCCACCCTTCGAAGGCCATGACGACACCCTGCTTTTGTTCCCGGGCTTTCAGAGACAATTTGTGCAGGCGCAACTGCAGTTTTTCGAGTTCCTTGCGGTACTCGGCGTACTCCAGCTCTTGCGTGAGGTCCACTTCGGCGAGATGGGCACGGGCAGGTTCCAGCGCTGCCGGGACCGGGGGTCGCGGTGGGTTGTCGAAGCGCTGCTCCAGTGCCCGCAGCAGGGTTTCGGCCACCGCGAGATCACGCGCGCGTTCATCGCTGCCGTCCAACACGGTCCACGGTACCGCCTGGCCGGATTCTTCCAGCAGATCCTGGATCACGGGCTGTGCCGCTTCGTAGTGCTCCAGGATCGTATAGTCCAGGTCTTCGACGTAGAGCGCGTGATCGCCCTCGACCCGTTTCAGGCGTTTCTTCATGGCTTTTCGCGGCAGGTCCAGCCAGAGCTTGACGACGACGGTGCCGTCATCGGTCAGCATCCGGTCCAGCAAGTTGAAATGCCGGGTGCGGCGATCTCTCTCCTTCTCGTCGATCTGGCCCCGCAGCAGTTCGCCGATGACCTGGGTAATCCACGCACCCACGAAGATCCCGATGCGACCGTCCGGGGGCATGGACCGCCAGAAGCGCCAGAAGCGCGGCCGGGTGCGTTCTTCCTCGGTGGCCATGCCGGCGAACCAGGTATCCAGGTGACGGCCGTCCATCCACTCGTGCAGCCGGTCCACCACCTGCTCGCAGCCGATCCGGTCAGGGCCGGCCAGCAGCACGATCATGCTGAAACCGGCCTCCCGCAGCACGTACTGCGCATTGACCAGTTCCACGCGCAGCCCGGGGATCCGCGCCTTGAAGTCGGTTTTTGTCAGCTTCTCGCCAGGCCCTGGGAGGGTTTCAGAAAGCTCTTTGGAATCAGCCATTTCCGCCGGTTCACCTCGTAAATCCGAATCGCGCGTCGCGACGAATCCTAGTTTACTCAACGGGAAAATCATTCCCCCATGGTTTTCTCAAGGGTCTGGCAACCGGGGCGGTCCTTGTGTCGCGATCCCCCCTACCTCCCGAGATCCCCCCTGTTGCGATTCGGGGGTCGCTCCGGAAGCCAGCAAAAGCGGAGGCCGGCGTTTTCTCTAAACGCTGGCCTCTTTTTTTGCCCGAGCCGAAATCCACCCGGCCAGGAGGCCGGGCAAACAGCCAGGAAACGTAGAGAGAATCTTCTGAGATTAGCCGGCGACGGGCGCGACGACCAGCAGCGGTCCGTCTGATACGACGACGCCGCCCGGTTTCTCCAGCGTGATGGCAAAGGCTGCGGGCCCGTTCACCTCCAGCTTGGAGTCGATGGGAATAATGACTTCTCGAGTGCCGGCCGGCACGTCGAATACGCCGCCGTCTACAGGCCGCACGTCCCGGTCGGGATCGACAATCCACAGCTGGTACTGGGTGGTCGCGGGTTCGTTCGCAACCAGCCCTGACAAACGCATATACCCGGCCTGGCGCTCGTCACTCCAGACGACGTCACCGGTGACGTCTTCATAGCCTTCGGCGGCCGCCGACGCGGTCCAGGGGGCAACGATTGCGTCCGCCTGCGCCATCAGCGTGGCGCGTTGTTCTGCCGGCGCGGCTGGCGAGCCAGGTTCGGGGCCGCCACGCACCACGAAGAAGGCCAGGGCCAGCGCCGCCGCCAGGTACCAGCCCGTCATGCCCGCGTTGAGCCAGCGCGACTTGCTCGTTGCGGTTGCTTCGCGGGCCCGGCGGGCGCTCTGAATATCGCGCACACTTCCCGCGTCGTCTCTGGCAGAGTCGTTCCCGGCCGCTGCTCCCTGCGCGAAAAAGTCCTGCGCCTGTTGTTCGAGCTTGGCCCGCAATTCGTCGGGCATCCGCTCCACGCCGCGCTGGTCGCCCAGCAGGAAACCTACCTGCACGAGGCTCGCTACGCGCATGAACTCGTCGCGTGCCATTTCAGTGTTTGTGCTCATAAGTTCCTCAATTTCAGACGACTCATGTCGTCCCGGCCCCATGGCGGCCTCTTCGGCGAGCAGCTCGGCGAGCCGCTCATTCGTGGCGCTGGAGTCGGTCACCCAGTCGTTCCCTCTGCCGGGTTGTCGAGTTCCTCGGCGAGTTTCAGCTGCTCGCGAACATGCATGAGACCGCGTCGAACCCGGGTCTTCACGGTGCCGAGAGGCATCTCGAGGGTCTCGGCTATCTCGCTGTGGCTGTAGCCTTCGTACAAAGACATGGAAAGGATTTCCCGGTGCTTCGGATCCATGTCGGACAGCACGCGTTCCACCTGCGCCACTTCAGCATCGTCGTCCAGCGTTGTCGGCACGGCCGGCTGGCTGGCGCCAACCTGCTCGTCGATGGACTCCATACCGGGACGCCGATTGAACTGGCGCAGCCTGTCGATGAGCCGCCGCCGGGTAATCGTTGAAATGAACGCGACTTCACTGGCGACATTGCGGTCGTAGCGGCCCGCATTGTTCCAGATCTCGATGAAGATCTCCTGGACGGCATCTTCCGCCTCCATATGGTTGCCCAGGTAGCGGCGCGCCAGCGACCACACAAGATCGCCGTAGCGGCTGAGAAAGTCGCCCACCGCGGCCTGGTCGCCGGAGGCGACCCTTTCAAGAATCGGTTGTTCGTCAGACAAGTTTGGTTTACTCGAGGCACTAGTGAGGCGGCGCTTGGGCCTTGGATGCCGGGCCTCACCGACTGGCTGAGATGCAGTGATCATACCTTACCTGCCTGGTTAGTGCCGCGAACGCTGGTTCGACCCGGACTTGCTGAAGAGTAAATTCGGTCGCCAGTGCCCCATGGATTCAGCGGCGACAGCGTGCGGCGCCTATAATCCGACGTAATGCTCGGGATCATGGCGACCTACAACGTCAAGGGTGGAGTCGGGAAGACGACGACGACGGTCAACCTCGCCTGGCTCGCAGCCCGTGACGGTTTTCGTACCCTGGTCTGGGACCTCGACCCGCAGGGTGGTGCGACCTATTGCCTGAATATGCTGCCCTCCGGGAGGGCCGGCAGCCGCAAGCTGGTTACGGGTAAGTTGGGCCTGGATGAAGCCGTTCAGCCCACCGCTTTCGAGAAGCTCGACCTGCTCCCGGCGCATCGCTCTTTTCGCAACATGGACCTGCATCTCGACGCACAGAAGAAGCCGGAAAAGCGCCTGCTGAAAATGATGCGGCCGCTGAGCCGGCACTACGATCTGCTGTTGATCGATTGCGCGCCGAGTATTTCGCTGGTCTCGGAAAACATTTTTCGCGCCGCCGACGGACTGCTGATGCCCGTCGTGCCGAATCCGCTGTCGCTGCGGGCTGTGCAGCAGGTGCAGGAGTTCCTGTCGCGGCACCAGCTGAAGGGGGTGACGCTGTTGCCGTTCTTTTCAATGGCAGACCGTCGCAAGCGCCTGCATCGTGAGTTGCTGGACCAGCCGCCGCCCGACCTTGCGGAGTTCATGACCTCCTGGATTCCTTATGCAAGCGAGGTCGAGCAGATGACGGTGCGTCGCGCACCGCTGGTGAGTTACTCGCCCGGCAGCCGGCCGGGTCTCGCGTTTCGCCAGCTCTGGGAAGAGACACGGGCGCGGCTCGGCTGGCGTGAGGCCGGGCCGAAGGCGGCGATGCGATGACCGCAGGCCGATGGCGTTGAGGCGCCTGGTGCCGATCGTGCTCGCACTGTGGGTGGGCACCGTGCAGGCCGCCACCGACTCCACCTGCCGTGCCGATCTTGGTCGCCTGGAACGCGGTCAGGCACGCCCGGTACTGATTTGCGGTGCGGCCATCCCGCAGGAGTTCCGGCTGCGGGGTTTTGCCGGTACCGGCATTCGCGTGACGTATCAGCAATATCTGCGGCGTTGCACGGTGGACGACAAGAGTGGGGGACTGTATCTGTGGCTCGCCGCCGGCCGCGAGGCCACCAGTGCCGCGATCGAAATCGTGGACAGCACATCCGGTCACCCGGTCTGCGAGCCGATTGCCATCGACGTTGCGCCGCGCGAGTTGTTGCCGGCCGTGCAGCTCGAGCCGCGCGACGACGAGCGCTGGCGACTGCGCGTGACTGCGCCGCCCGGCACCGATCTGCGCGGCGCTTGTGAAGAGGCCGTGGAATTTCTGCCCGACCCGATGGCCCCCGAACTGGCTGCGCTGGATCCACCCCAATGCAAGCGCAGCAGGCTCACGCTGGACGTGCGGGCGGCCGACCAACAACGCTTCGCATCGGCGCTGGTTTTGCGGAACGTGCGCAGTGAACGGCAACCGGTGCCCCACGACGCGGTCGTTCACGTCGCGCTGCCGGAGCCGGCCTGGCGCCGCACGATGCCTGACCGGCAGGCGAAGTTCGTCGACGTGAACGGTTACCGCACCCGTTACTTCGAGGCGGGCCGCGGGCCTGACACCCTGATCTTCGTGCACGGCGGTCAGCCCAACCCGCTATCGCCTAATGCGCAGAGCTGGCGGGCCAACTTCGCAGCGCTCGCGCGCGAGTTTCGCGTGATTGCTTTCGACAATCTCGGCCATGGCTACACGGACATACCCCGCAGCGACGAGGACTATGCGGCTTACTACGAGCATGCAGCCGCACACCTGGCCGGGCTGATGGACGCGCTGGCGCTCGATCGCGTGCATCTCGTCGGCCATTCCCAGGGTGGCTGGCCGGTGCTGCGCGTGGCACTGGATCAGCCGGAACGTGTGCGCTGCGTGGTGAGCGCGGCCACTGTGTTGTCTCTTGGCGGTGACTTCGGCAAGCCCGGCAGCCGGCGCTTCGCTTACTCGCTGTTCCAGATGCACCCGAAGTCGGGGCCGACAGTCCAGAGTCTCACGCGCATGCAGCGTTTCGAGTCGTATTCGTGGAACAACATTCGTACCGACTGGGTCGCGAGCGACATGGCCACTCTCGACCGGCCGGAACTCGCGCAGGCGCGGGACCGGTTGGTGAAGGTCGGCATGTCACCGGGCCACCCGGCGTTCCGCAAACTGCGCCGGCAGGCACTGGCGGACATGCAGGCCGGGGGTCTGCGCGACGTGCCGCACCTGGTGCTGTGGGCCAGGCAGGATCGGCTGGCGCCGATGAATGCGGGGCTCGACTTCTTTGCCCGCGCCAGCGAACGCGGCGGACTGGTCGAGATGCACGTGATCGACGCTGCCGGGCACCGCTTCCTGGTGGAAAGACCGGAGGCATTCAATGCGGCCGTGGCGGGTTTCTGCGGCCGCTTTCGTAAAGGCTAAAAAAAGCGGCGGGTGGTCCCGCCGCTTTTCTCGACTCTGTCGCGTGAAAGACTCCGCTCAGGGTGTGACCCAGTCGCCGCCCTGGAAGCCGCAGCCGATTTCCAGGCCACCGAGCTGGTCGTTGTCTTCGTAGTAGATGTACTGGCTGTCGCCGACGTCACACATCGCGACCATGCCTTCGGTCGGGCAATCGCCGTCGCCGTGCACGGCGTCGCTGTTGTCGTCGGTGCTGCCCAGCGTCGCACAGCCCTCGGCGTTGGCCGGCGCCTGGCAGCTTTTCATGGTGCCGTCCATCATCAGGTTCTGTAACTGGAACATGCAATGACCGTCACCGGGTTTGCCCTTGGGCAGGTCGTCGCCTTCGCTGTGCAGGCCGGCTACGGCAATACCGAAAGCCACCAAACCAATCAGCGCAGCCGAATACTTCACAACAATTTTCATGAATCAGGCCTCGTGTGTCAGGAAAGGAACGCGTTGTATTCGATATGGGGTTATTCAACGCTTGGAATAGTATAGGGACGAAAGCCACCAGAAAATCAATAGTCCCTGCTCACGGCTGCAGTGCGGCCAGCGTTTCGCGGGTCTCCTCCAGCAGCAGCCGGGCGTCCGGCGACAGCGCTTGAGCGTCCCGATAGACTAGTCCGATCGCGCTCGACCAGTCTGCGGCGGGCACGTGCAGTTGTGCCAGCTGGCCCGACTCGATCGCGTCGCGAATCGTGCCGATCATCGGCAGCACGGCCACTGTATTGCAGTTGGAGATCAGCTCCAGGAAAAACTCGTCCGTGGCCTCGCCGATGGCCGAGCGCGGTGGTGACAGCCCCTCGCTCGCAAAACTGTCTTCCCAGTTGTCGATGACCACCCGCCAGGTGCGTGCGTACGCGAGCCGGTAATCCATGACCTGCCGCAGGCTCAGCTTGCGCTTGCCCGCCAGCGGGTGCCCGTGGCCGGTGACCAGCGCGTAGCGCAGGCGGAGCAGGGGTTCCTGCTTGAGGCCCGGGTCCACGTCCGTCATCTCCGTGACCAGGAAATCCAGGTCGCCGGCCACCAGGCGCGGCGACAGGAAGCTGCAGGACCCCAGCGCGACATGCACGTCCAGGCCCGGGTAGCGATCGCAGAAGCGACCGATCAACCGGCCCATCGCCGACTGAATCCCGTAGGGCAGCACGCCCACGGCCAGGCGCCCGCTGCCGATGCCCCGCAGCGCGTTCAGCCGGTCGAGCGCAGACTGCATTTCCGCATCCACCCGCTGGGCGCTGTCGTAGAGCGATTGGCCAAAGGCTGTCGCCCGCACGCGGCCCGGCTTGCGTTCCAGCAGGCTCACGCCCAGCTCTTCTTCCAGTCGCTTGACGGCCAGGCTCAGTGCCGGCGGCGAGATGTGCAGGCTGTCCGCGGCCTTGCGGAAGCTGGCCTGGTCGACGATGGCGCAGAACTGGCGCAACTGCTTCAGGTCCACCGGGAGTCCGCACGACGCGTCAGGCGTCGGTGATCCAGTCGCTATTGAACGACACGCGGTGCATCAGCCGGTGCGACTGGCCGAAATCGAAAATGCCCCGGTGCAGCGTGGAGTAGTTGTCCCACAGGGCTAGGGTTTTAGGCGCCCAGTGCAGCCGGGCCTGGTATTCGGGGCGGGTCTGGTGGGCGAACAGGAAGTCCAGCACTGCGCGGCTTTCGTTGCGGCTCATGCCGACGATTTCCCGTGCCATCAACTCCGACACGAACAGGAAGCGACGCCTGGACTCCGGGTGCTCGCAGACCACCGGGTGCTCGGTGGGCGGCAGGAACTTGCGCATGTCGGTGAGCGCCTTGCCGCCGAGCTGGTCGAACACGCGGTAAGGGTTGCGTGTCAGGTTGTCGTGGATACAGCTGAGGCCGGCGAGAAATGTTCTCCAGGCTGGCGTCAGGTCGTCGTACGCGGCGCACTGGTCGGCCCACACCGTCGCGCCGGCACCGTCCGGCACGTCCAGCGCGTAGAGCAGGGAGCCGCGCGTCGGTTTGCTGCGAAACGAACTGTCCGCGTGCCAGTTGATGTCGGACACGGGCCCCTCGTACATGGCCGGGTATTCCTGCACCCAGACGCCATCGTGGCCTTCCAGGCTGCCGACATAACCCAGTTGCTGAATTTCGCCGAAGCGCCCGCCCAGTTGCAGGTGTTGCTCCGGTGACAGTTCCTGGTCACGGAAGAACAACACCTGGTATTTGAGCCACGCGTCGCAGAGTTCCTTGAACAACTCATCGTTTGCCAGCGCGTCGGCTACCTGGATGCCGGTGATCCATGCGCCGAAAGTGCCGGTGACCGGGCGAGCCTCGAAGTGCTGGTAACGGGTTTGCCCGATCGGGCTGCGTTCCTGGAATGCGGTTTCCATCGTGGTGCTCCGCGAATGTCAGGTGCCGGAGAAAGACCGGATGTGCGCGACCAGGTCCTTGATGTCCTGGTCGGAGTAGTAGTCGCCCCAGGCGGGCATCACGATCGAGCGGCCCACGGGTGCTCCGCCGCGGCAGATAGCGAGATACAGGAAGGCATCAGTGAGCGTGCCCATATATGCCGGATCGCTCTGGTCCTTCGGCGGCACGTCCATGTGCATCACGATCACGTCGACCTTGCCCGTTTCACCGTGGCACTCGGCACAGTCCTGCAGGTGCAATTCCTTGCCGCGCGCCGGGTCACCCCGCAGCTCCCCCTGCGGTGTGCAGTCGTTGGCGGCGAGCGCGGTGTCCTGTTCGGTGACTTGCGCGAGCGCGATGCTGCCCGCCAATGTGAGCACTGCGATCAGTGCCGGTGCAATGCTTCTGCAAGTCGTCATGCCGGCACCCAGCCGAAGGCGGTGTCGGTGCGCTGGCCGCCGGATTCGCGATAGGTTTTCTTCACGGCGGCGAGGCCGTCGGCCGGCAACGCGGAGCGCGCGGCCTCGACATCGACCCCATAAAGTTGCGCGGCGTTGAGCCCGAAGATCTTCTCCCGCACGTCCTCGGTGAGTGCTGGGTAGCCGCAGCGTTCCTGCAGCGCCTCGGGAATCTGGAAGCGCCGGAACGCTTCGATGATCCATTGCGGCGAGCCCCACCAGATGCAGTCGGTGCCCCACAGGATCCGGTCCGGCCCAAAGCTGGTCAGCAACTGGCCGAGCAGGTGGCCGGCGATATCCGGGTGCGTGACCACGGAGAACGCAAACACCGTGCCGAGTTCCGCGTACACGTTCGTGACGTCCGGGTTCGCCCGAACGTCGTTCGCGAGATCGGTGGTCCACTCGATGTAGCCGTCTTCACCGATACCGCTGCGTCCCGGCGGCAGCGTGGCGAGCATGTTCTTCATGCCGGAGTGATAGACGATGAAGTTCATCTCCGGGAAGATCTTCGCCGCCGGAATCACGTCGTCCGGAATCCAGTACCAGCCCTTCGGCTTGCCTTCCGGCTTGCTTTTCGGGTCGCGGCCGGGCAGTGGCAGGCCCTTGTGCATGCTGAGGTTCAGTACGCCGAGGTCGCGAATCTTTTCCAGGTAGGGCAGGCCCAGTTCTTCGTCGTCCAGCCGCCATGCGCCGAGTGGGTTGCCGGTATAGAACTTCCAGCCGTCGATCTTGAGTTCCTGCACCTGGTACTCGGCGTCTTCGAAAGCATTGTCTTGCGTCGGGTCGCCCAGACCGTGGCTCAGCATGCGTTGTGAACCGGCCGCCTTATTCATCGCATTGCGCGTGCCGACCATGTCGACGACAGGAATGGCGTAATGCTCGCGCGGGCCGATGGCCGCACCCGACAACATCGCCATGACGGTGTCGCTGTCGAGGAAGATTTCCTTCAGGTAGTTGGCCCGGTGCAGGTCACCGGGTTGGGGCGCGACTTCGGCGAGCACCGGGTTCAGACCCAGGCGCCCGGTCTGGCGGCGGAAGGCCAGCGGGCCCTGGATGCTGTCCTTCACGTGATGTGTCTGTACGTCGAAGATGAACTGGTCCTTCGGCCAGGATTCGCCGAAGGCCGACGCATCCAGCGCCTCGGCTTCGCTGACCCGGAAGTTGTCCCCCCAGACCTTGTTCATGGCCAGGAAGGCGGCGGCCATGCCGCCGGACGTGCGCAGGAAGTCCCGTCGCGACAGCCCGAGCCTGCGCCCGTATTCGCCGGCCATGCCGAGCAGCAGTTCTTCGACCCGTTTCTGGTCCCAGGTCTGGGGCATCGGCGCGAACTCGCCGTTGGAGATCACTTGGGTCGGCAGCGGGGTGCGCTGCCCCGAGAGGCGGTCCTTGCGGCTCTTGCGGATCCACATGTCTTGGTCTCCTCGATCGCTGGGGCCAAGGTTCCGCCTGGCCAAGCGTTTTGTCAATTTTAATATTTTTTCGGAATCGTTAAAATTTTGTTAATCAGACACCGGCTCGCCGCGCTCCTCATGAGCAATGGTCTCCGGTTCGTCGGCGGCCGCCGCCACCCACCGCGCCACGGACGCGTGGCTTGCCAGCGTGCCGGCGTAGCGGGCCGCCATGTCCGGCAGCTGCACGCCGTAGGTGAGGCACCGCAGCGCCACCGGGGCGAACATCGCATCGGCGATACCGAATTCGCCGAACAGGTACGGGCCCGCAGCCCCATGGCGTTCGCGGCAGTTGGTCCAGATATCGATCACGCGTTGGATATCCGCCACTGCGGCGGCAGACGGCACCACCCCGGTGCGCCGCGCCCGGCAGTTCATCGGCAGCTCGCTACGCAGCGCGGCAAACCCGGCATGCATTTCGTGGGCCACGGCCAGTGCCTCGGCCCGCGCGGCGGGCTCCGCGGGCCAGGCCGGCAGCCGGTACTTGCTGGCGGCGTATTCGCAGATCGCCAGCGCTTCCCAGACCCGCGCCGACCCGTCCAGCAGCACCGGCACGCAGCCGGTGGGCGACAGTTCCGCCATCGTGATCCTGAAAGCGGGTGTGTCCAGCGGCACCCGGCGTTCTTCGAAGGCCACGCCCGATGCCTGCAGGAACAGCCACGCGCGCAGCGACCACGACGAGTAGTTTTTGTTGCCGATCACCAGCGTCGGGACTGTCACTTCAGTGCCTGCGAGCCTTGGCTTTTGGGTCAGGGACTATAGCGCGCAGGTGCTCAGCTTGGGCGCCGCTGTTCGGGCAGCATAGAATCGCGGGTCCCGCGTGTTGCCGCCTGATGATCCCGGAGACCCTGCAATGCCCCGTCTGTCCCTCCACTTTTCCCTGGTCCTGTTGCTGCTGGCTGTGGCCCTGCCGGCGGCGGCTGAATTCGACCCGGATCGCCCCACCGTTCTCATCACCGGTTCCAATCGCGGCATCGGCCTGGCCTTCGCCCAGTACTACGCGGCGGAAGGCTGGAACGTGATCGCCACTGCCCGGCGGCCGGAGCGGGCCGACGAACTGAAGGCCCTGCAGCGGCAGTTCCCGCAGGTCGCTATCGAGCAGCTCGATGTCACGAATCTCGAGCAGATCGATGCGCTGGCCGAGGCTTATCGGGGCCAACCGATCGACGTGTTGATCAACAACGCCGCGGTGCTGGGGGACCTGCCGACGCAGAAGGTCGGCGGTCTGGATCGCGACGCGTTTCAGCAGGTGATGCTGGTCAACGTATTTGGCCCGCTCAAAGTGTCCGAGGCCTTTGCCGAACACGTGGCCATGAGCGAACAGAAAAAGATCGTGGCGCTGACCAGCGGTCTGGGTTCATTGAAACTGATGGGCCAGATGTCGGGCTTCTACTACTACCGCATGAGCAAGGCCGCGCTGAACATGGGCATGCTCGGCCTGCGCAAGGACCTGAAAGACCGGGGCATCATCGTCGGCCTGGTGGCGCCCGGCATGGTGGATACTCAGCTGCTCGCCGATTCCGGTTACCGCGGCAAGTCGCTGACGCCGGCCGACAGCGCCGCGGGGGTCGCGCAGAACATTGCGGCGCTGACCGCCGAAGATCCCGGCAAGCCGATCAACGTCGACGGCAAAGTGCTGCCGTGGTGAGCGCTGCCAGGTCGCGGTAGGGCGTCGCCTTGAAGCTCACTCGTCGCCGTTTGCTGGCTGGTACCGCAGTGGTCGCCGGCGGCGGCCTTGTGCTCGCGCTGGTGCGCGACGACGACGCGCCGCGGCTGGGCGCTGAGCACGACCTGGAGCCGAACGCGTACCTGCAGGTCCGGCCCGATGGCGTGATCGTCCTGCAGGTCGACAAGATCGAGATGGGCCAGGGTGTGATGACGGGCTTCGTCACGCTGCTGGCCGAGGAACTGGGTGTCCGTCCGGAACAGGTCACGCCGCGGCATGCGCCGGTACTGTCGCTGTTCCAGACGCCGTCGCAGCTGACCGCCGAGAGCAACAGCATGCGCAGCCGGTGGGACACGGTTCGCGAGACCGGGGCCGCGGCCCGCGAGATGTTGCGCGAAGCGGCGGCCCGACGCTGGGGGGTGGCCTTCGACCGGGTCGAAGTCGGTGGCGATGCCACGCTGTTGAACGCGGAGACCGGTGAGCGGCTTGCCTACGCGGACCTTGCCAACGCGGCAGCGGAGCTGTCGGTGCCGTCGTCGCCGCCGCTGACGCCGCCCGAGCGTTATCGATGGATCGGCGGCCGGGTCCCGCGCCCGGATGCACCGGACAAGGTGACCGGCCGCACCGTGTTCGGCAGCGACGTGCGCCTGCCCGGCATGTTGACCGCTGTCGTCGCGCGTCCGTCTCGAGCCGGTGATCGACTGTTGAGTTTTGATGCCGAAGCCGTCGCCGGCCTGCCCGGCGTTCGCCATGTTGTGGAGATTTCGTCGGGCGTGGCCGTGGTGGCCGACGGTTACTGGCAGGCGCAGCAAGCCGCGTCGCGGCTCCGCGCCGAGTGGGCGGACGGTCCGCTGGCGGGCTTCGACGTGGCGGCGCTGCGGGCAGAGCAGCGGGCCCGAATCGCCGCGGGCGACGGCAAGCGCGCGCGCAACGACGGCGATGTCGACACGGGTCTGGCCGGCGCCGGACATGGCCTGGAAGCCGAGTACCGAACGCCATTCGTCGCGCACGCCACCATGGAAACCATGAACGCGACGGTGCGGCTGACGGCTGACCATTGCGAAATCTGGGCCCCGGTGCAGGCCCCGGACCTGGCCCGGCAGGTGGCCTGCGACCTGGCGGGCCTGCGCCGCGACCAGGTCGACGTGCACACGACTTTTGCCGGCGGCGGCTTCGGACGCCGCGCGATGATCGACTTTGTCGAAGAAGCCATGCAGGTCGCGATGCAGATCGACGCGCCGGTGCAACTCGTCTGGTCGCGAGAAGATGACCTGCGCCACGACTATTACCGGAGCGCGACGCTGCATCGGCTGCGCGGCGGGATCGATGCCGACGGTCAGCTGGCGGCCTGGGATCACACGCTGGTCGCGCCGGATCATACTTCGGCGATCCTGCCGATCGGGCTGGCGAGCCTCGCCCCCGAGTCCTGGTCGCGCAGTTTCACGGACCGGATTGCCGGCTGGCTGGGCCCGCTGCAGGTGAAACTGCTGGGGCCCTACCAGGCCCGTGACGGTGCGGTCACCCTGCCGTACGCAGCACCGAACTTGCGGGTGACCTTGCACGCGCTGAACCCGCCGCTGCCGGTGGGAATCTGGCGTTCAGTGGCTAATTCCTACAACGCGTTCGTGGTGGAGTCCTTCATCGACGAACTGGCGCACCTGGCAGGTGCAGATGCGGCGGAATACCGGCGCCGGCACCTGGGCGGCGAACCGCGACACCTCGCGGTGCTGGAGCGACTGGTCGACGCGTCCGGCTGGGGCAATGCGCCGGCAGGCCGTCACCAGGGTATGGCCATTCATGCGTGCTTCGATTCCGTGGTGGGGCAGGTGGCCGAGATATCGCTTACGGCCGGGCGTATCCGCGTGCATCGCGTGACCTGCGTGGTCGACTGCGGAATCGCGATCAACCCGGATATCGTCAGCGCGCAGCTGGAAAGCGGCATCCTGTACGGGTTGAACGCGGCGCTGCACGACGAGGTAGACGTGCTGGACGGGCGCGTGCGGCAAAGCAATTTTCACGACTACCCGATGTTGCGCATCGCGGATTCTCCTGCGATCGAAACCCATATCATCGAGTCCGCAACCCACGTGGGAGGCATTGGCGAAGCCGGCACGCCGCCCATCGCCCCGGCGGTGGCCAACGCGGTATTTGCGGCCACGGGCCGGCGCCTGCGAGAGTTGCCCCTGCGACTGGCCTGACACGAACCTGATGGAAGCGCAGGACAAAGCCGGCAAGCTGTTCGTGATCCTGTCCGGGTTTTTCCTGGTCAACGCGGTGCTCGCCGAGTTCGTCGGCATCAAGATCTTCGCGCTCGAGACCGCGCTGGGCTTCGAGCCCCTGAACTGGACGCTGTTCGGCCAGACCGGGACGCTGAATTTTACGACCGGCGTGCTGTTGTGGCCCTTCGTGTTCGTGATGACGGACGTCATCAACGAGTACTTCGGGCGCCGCGGCGTGAAGTTCATTACCTGGTTGACGATTATCCTGATCGTCTATGCATTCCTGTTCGCCTTCCTGGCGATCAAGGTTGCGCCGGCGGACTGGTGGGTGAGTTCCTACCAGGCGCAGGGGATTCCTGACATGCAGGTGGCCTTCGCCGGTATCTTCGGCCAGGGCCTGTGGGTGATCGTCGGCTCGCTGGTGGCCTTCCTGATCGGCCAGCTGCTGGATGTCACCGTCTACCACCGTGTGCGGCGGATTACCGGTGAGAGCAAGATCTGGCTGCGGGCGACGGGTTCCACGCTGGTGTCCCAGTTCGTCGACAGCTACGTGGTGCTGTACATTGCTTTCGTGATCGGCCCGCAGAACTGGCCGCTCGATCAGTTCCTGGCAGTGGGCACGCTGAACTACAGTTACAAGTTCGCGGCGGCCATCCTGATGACACCGCTGATTTATCTCGCGCACTTCCTGATCGACCGCTACTTGGGCGCCGATGCCGATCGCCTGAAGCTTGCGGCCAGCGAGGACCGCGGCCACTGGTAAAATACGCCTCGGCAACGATCACGATGGGAGATGTGATGAAAACCGGTTTTGTGAAGATATTGATCGGCCTGCCCTTGCTGCTCGGCACGACCGCCGTAGTCAACGCGCAGACCGATCATTCCCAGCACGCGGGCCACCACCAGATGACAGCTGAACAGCTCGCGGAGCTGCGGTCGAAGATTCAGCTGTACGACCAGTACAGCGACGAACAGATCATGGCCGGTATGGCTCGCATGAAGAACTTGTGGGGTTGGGTTGGCGATACGCCGAAGAACGGCCGCGTGGGGGTGCTTGCCCTGGCGCACGGCTTCAAGGAGAAAGGGAACCAGCAGTTCACCACCGCCTTCGAGGAGGTCGGTGAGCAATACCCGACCACTTACGCCTTTGGCATGGCGATGATGACGTCGGAGCATATCCAGGCGGCCGTTACGAGCCTCGAGGAGGCCGGCGCGCAGACCATCATCATCCTGCCCACCACCACCGCGGATCACTCCACGCTGACCCACCAGTGGGACTACATCTTCGGGCTGGAGGAAGAATCAGCCTACCTGGACGTGCCGCGGGTACAAACGCAGGCGCGGCTGATCTGGACGGAGACGCCCACCGCGCACCCGATCATGGCGGAGATCATGCTCGACTACGCAAGGGAGCTGAGCCGCGACCCCGCGAACGAACTGGTCATCATCATGGGCCACGGCCCGCAAAGTGCGGAAGACAACGCGAAAGAACTCGCGATCCTGTCACGGCACGCCGACTACATCGCCCGGGAGGGCGGCTTCATGGATGTGAAGTTCGCCAATGTGCAGGACGACGCGCCGACGGAGGTGCGGGCCGGGAACGTGGCGGTAATTCGTGGCTGGGCGCAGGACGCGCTGGACCAGGGGCACGAGGTCGTGGTCGTGACCACTGCACTGACGCAGAGCGGTGTGGTGGCAAGAATGAAGCAGGACGTCGAAGGCGTGGCGCGCTTCAACGACAAGGGGCTGATGCAGCATCCCCGGTTCGGCGCGTGGATCGACACCGTGATCGAGACCCGGGTCGCCGACGCGAACTGACCGACGCGCAGGCCTCGGACAATTCGCGGCCTGCTGGTGGCTTATTCTTCGGGGCGATTCGCCGCGCGCACTGACTTCACGAAACGCTCGAACTGCGAGTCGAATTCGACGATGAAGGCCTCGTCGGCTTCAGCGCAACCGTTCACCCGTTTCGCGAACAGCGTGACGCCTTCGCCCGTGCCGTCGTCGTTGACCAGGAAAATCTGGCGGGCATAGACAGCCGGTGTCGGGTCCCAGCCGTTCTTCTGCGCGAACACCAGCAGCGGTTCGTCGCCCGCATCGATCTGTTCCTGCGAGATTTCCACGCACCCGCTGCGGCTGGGCAGTTCCAGGCCGGCCATTTCAACCATCGCCATGCCCTCGTAGTTGATGGTTCCGGGGGCAGCGTCCGTGGTCTCCACCTCGATGATCAGGATCCGGTCCTCGTCGTAGTAACCGCCACGCGAAGTCTTGAGGTTTTCCATGCCAAAAGTGTCGTGCGTGTGCTCTGTCTTGGCCGGCGTCGCCGGGGGCGGCATCGGTATGACCAGGTTGAAGGGCCCGGTGACCAGCAGGCTGCCGTCGATGTCCAGGGTCAGGTACTGGTGGTCGGCGAAGGCAGCGGTGGCCATCAGGGCGAGGACAGCGGCGGTGATCGACAGGCGGGTTGTCATTATTCTTGAACTCCGTCAGGCAGGCAGGGGCCGCATTTTACAGGAATCCGGTGTGCGTGTTCCGGGGGCCGCAGCGCCGTGGGCTAGACTCGGGGTTTCCGAACAGGCTCACCGGGCAACACGCCCGGTCTCGATGTGAAACCCGACGTGACCCCGAAGATTCGCATTGCCGAGGATGGCGACGTTCCGGCGATTACCGAGATATACAACCAGGCGGTGGCCATGCGTGCCGCCACGGCTGATCTCGAGCCGGTGTCCGTCGCCAGCCGCCGTGCATGGCTGCGCGAACACGACCCGGGTCGGTACCCGGTTTTCGTTGCCGACAGCGATGGCAAGATTATGGGCTGGTGCAGCCTCAGCCCCTATCGTCCCGGACGCATGGCCCTGCGTTACACGGCCGAGATCAGCTATTACGTCCACGAGCAGTGTCGCGGGCGTGGCGTCGCGTCCGCACTGGTGGCGCGCGCAATCGAGCGAGGCCCGCGACTGGGGCTCAAGACCCTGTTCGCCATCCTGCTCGACATGAACGCGGACAGTAGTCGCCTGCTGGAAAAATTCGGTTTCGAGCAATGGGGGCATATGCCGAAGGTCGCTGATTTCGGTGGCAGCGAGTGCGGCCACTGGTACTACGGCCGTCGGCTGGTACCGTGAGTCGCCGTTGTGCTGGCTAGGTGGCCGGGGTCTTGTCAGCTTCCGACAGGGCTGCCGCGAGTTCGTCGATGGTCGCAACCGGCGCGCTGCAATGCGTGCCCTGGCAGACGTAGGCGACGGTTTCATCGCGGGGCGCGCGATCGGCCAGAGCGCCGGGCAGTTTTGTCGCATCGGCGGGAATCGCGTAAACCAGCTGTCGCGGTGCATACAGTCCATCGAGTTGCCGCGCCCATTGCCGCGCGTCGTCCGCGGCACCCCGAATGACCACGATCACCGGTTCCTGCAGGTATTCCTCCAACGCGTTGACGAGGCTCGCGTGGCCGTGAGGGAACTCGCTCATCGGTTGCCAGCCGGCACGCAGCGTGCGTTCTGCGGCGTCGAGGTAGCGCGTGTGTCCGAGTAAGTGGCCCAGGCGATTCAGTGCCAGCGCGGCGACGGCGTTGCCCGCCGGCAGGGATTCGTCGGCAAAGGGCCGGGAGCGGTGCATCAGGGTCTCGTGATCGTTCGCGGTGAAGAAAAAGCCGCCGCGCGCCTGGTCTTCGAAACGCCCGATCAGCTCGTCGGCGAGCCAGGTGGCGAACGCCAGGTGCCCGGCGTCCCAGCGGGCCTGCAGCAGTTCGAGCAACGCGTCGAGCAGGAACGCATGGTCGTCGAGATAGGCGGGGAACCGCGACTGACCATCCTTGTGCACGGCCATCAGCTGACCGTCCACGACCATCTCGTTGCGGATGAAGTCAGTTGCATGGGCCGCGATCAGTGCAAGGTCGTCGCGGTTCAGGGCCCGGGCCGCGATGGCCAGCCCGCGGATCATCAGGCCATTCCAGCTCGCAATGATCTTGTCATCCAGACCGGGCCACACGCGGCCCTCGCGCACGGCCAGCAGTTTCGACCGCGCCGTGTCCAGCAGGCGCCGGGCGGCCGACTCGCTGACACCGCTTGCCTTCGCAGCGTCGGCCAGCGGACTGTGCACGCGCAGGTGCCAGTGGCCTTCGAAGTTGGCCGGCTGGTCGAGGCCGAAATGCGCGGCCAGCACCGCGTACTCATCCGCGGCGAGCTGCTTGCGCACCTCATCCGGTGTCCACACGTAGAACTTGCCTTCTTCGCCTTCGGAGTCGGCAT
The DNA here is from genome assembly GCA_020351875.1 of Chromatiales bacterium. Taxonomy (GTDB): domain Bacteria; phylum Pseudomonadota; class Gammaproteobacteria; order Steroidobacterales; genus J054. The sequence goes on from CP070671.1 coordinate 2,311,392, forward strand.
CCAGCGTGGAATAGAACGCACCACCTGGTGCGTGCATGTCGCGCACGACCCAGTCTGCCGTTTCGTTGGCCACACGCCGGTAGGCTTCGTCGCCGCTCACGAGCCACATCTGTGCGTACAGCGCGAGCAGTGGGCCGTTGTCGTACAGCATTTTCTCGAAGTGCGGGATTTCCCAATACGCGTCTACCGAGTAGCGGCAGAAGCCACCACCCAGCTGGTCGTAGATACCGCCTTCGGCCATTCGTGTCAGTGTCAGTGCGACGGCATACAGGGCCTGCGTATCGGGTTCGCTCGTGTGCGCGCCGGCCCGCCAGTGGCGCAGCAAGCGCTCCAGGCTCGATGTGTGGGGAAACTTCGGCGCGGTGCCCATGCCGCCGTTTTCGTGGTCCAGCTGCTGCAGAAAGGTGTCGCGGGCCTGGGCAAGCGGGGCGTCGTTGAGTTCGCCGCTCTCGGGGTTACCGGCCTCGAGTCGTTCGAACGCGTCGTGCAGGGCTTGCCCGTGCTCCCGGATCTCCTCGCGATTGTCCTGGTAGTAGGCGGCCACTTTGCGCAGCAGGTCCGGAAAGCCTGGCATGCCGTGGCGCGGGGTGTTCGGGAAATAGGTGCCGCCGAAGAACGGCCGCAGGCTGTCCGGGTCGAGGAACATGGTCAGCGGCCAGCCACCCGGCCGCCGCGCGATGAGCTGGTGCGCCGTCTGGTAAATACGGTCGAGATCCGGCCGTTCTTCGCGGTCGACCTTGATGTTCACGAACAGCTCGTTCATCAGCGCGCCGATGTCCGGGTCTTCGAAGGACTCGTGGGCCATCACGTGGCACCAGTGGCACGCGGAGTAGCCCACGGACAACAAAATCGGCCGCCCGGTATCCCGCGCGGCAGCCAGGGCCGCGTCATCCCAAGGCTGCCAGTCCACCGGGTTGTCCGCGTGTTGCAGCAGGTAGGGGCTGGTTTCGCCGGCCAGTCGGTTCATGTGTCGTTACCTGCATCTGCCGGGGTCTGGGGCCGGATGGTCAACAATCGTGCCAGGCCTTTGCCGCCAGGGACTGCCAGTCTACCCCTTCGCTGTGGTGTGGGCCCGCGGCTGGCAGCCGGCTTGGCCGCCTTCCACCGGCCCCGTAGACTTGCCGCATGTGGGAATACTCGGGTTTCGATCCCGTCGCGATACAACTGGGTCCGCTGGCCATTCGCTGGTACGGACTGATGTACCTGGTGGGCTTCGTCGGTGGCTGGTGGCTGCTGCGTCGCCGCGCGCTGCGCGGGCGCGCACCGGTCACGCCCGCGCAGGTCGACGACATCCTGTTCTACATTGCGCTCGGCGTGATTCTCGGCGGGCGCATTGGCTACGTGCTGTTCTACGGTTGGCAGGATCTCGTCGCAGACCCGTGGAGCCTGTTCAGGATCTGGGAGGGCGGCATGTCCTTCCACGGCGGGTTCCTCGGTGTGCTGGTCGCCGTCACGATATTCGCGCGCACCCACGGGCTGCGCTTCTGGACCGTGATCGACGCGGTGGCGCCGGTGGTGACCATCGGTCTCGGTGCCGGCCGCCTGGGCAACTTCATCAACGGCGAGCTGTGGGGCCGGGTGACCGATGTGCCGTGGGCATTCATCGTCGCCGGCCAGCCGCGACACCCGTCCCAGCTCTACGAGGCCTTCCTCGAGGGCGTGGTGCTGTTCGTGGTGTTGTGGACCTTTTCGGCGAAACCGCGGCCGACTATGGCCGTATCGGCGCTGTTCCTGATCGGCTACGGTACGTTCCGAACGCTGGTGGAATTCGTGCGCCTGCCCGATGAGCACATCGGCTACCTCGCCTTCGGCTGGCTCACGATGGGGCACGTGCTGACGATACCGATGATTCTTGCCGGCTGCGTGCTGATGTGGCTTGCTTATCGCAACCCGCAGACGGCGGCGCCTTCGACCACCTGAACCGGAGAATAGGACAGACAGTGCAGCAATACCTGGACTTGATGCGGCGCGCGCGGGATGCAGGCGCGCGCAAGGATGACCGCACCGGCACCGGTACGCTGAGCGTGTTCGGCCACCAGATGCGTTTCGACCTGCGCCAGGGTTTCCCGCTGGTGACGACGAAGAAACTCCACTTGCGGTCCATCATTCACGAACTGCTGTGGTTCCTGCGTGGCGACACCAACGTGGCCTACCTGCACGAGCACAACGTCACCATCTGGGACGAGTGGGCGGACGAGAACGGGAACCTGGGGCCCGTTTACGGTGCGCAGTGGCGCTCGTGGCCAACGCCGGACGGCCGGCAGGTGGACCAGGTCACCGAGGTGATCGAGATGCTGCGCCGCGATCCGAATTCCCGTCGCATCCTGGTCAGCGCGTGGAACGTGGGCGAACTGGACCAGATGGCGCTAATGCCCTGCCACTGCCTGTTCCAGTTCTACGTGGCCGACGGCCGGCTGTCCTGCCAGCTCTATCAACGCAGCGCTGACATCTTTCTCGGTGTGCCCTTTAACATTGCGTCCTACGCGTTGCTGACGCACCTGGTTGCCCAGCAAACCGATCTGCAGGTCGGGGACTTCATCTGGACCGGCGGCGACTGCCACCTGTACCTGAATCACCTCGAGCAGGCCAGCGAACAGCTGCAGCGGGAGCCGTTGCCGCTGCCGCGCCTGGCGATACATCGCCGCCCGCCGTCGATCTTCGACTACCGGTTCGACGACTTCGAGATTCTCGGCTACGAGTCGCATCCGCATATCAAGGCGGCGGTGGCGGTTTAGGAACCAGGAATCGCGGCTGAAGCCGCTCCTACCATGGCGCCTTCCTGCCTACGGGAACCCACCCGTAGGAGCGGCTTCAGCCGCGATTCATTCGCGATTCAATTTGACTTGGGCTTCTTGTAGCCCTTCGATTCCTCGAAGACGATGCGAATCGGGCCGGTGAGGCGGGCGGCAGTGAGTGTGCCGCCCCAGACGCAACCGGTGTCCAGGCCCAGCAGGCCGGGCCGCTGCAGCAGGCCCAGCGTGGACCAGTGGCCAAAGACAATGCGCACCGATTCCGTGGCGCGGTCGGGCATTTCAAACCACGGGGTCAGGCCTGCGGGCGCCGCATCCGGCTTACCCTTCTGGTCAAAGTCCAGCCGGCCGTCCGCCTGCACGAAGCGGATGCGGGTCAGGCAGTTCGTGATGAACCGCAGGCGTTCCAGCCCGCGCAGGCCCGGGTCCCACAAATTCGGGCGCGAGCCGTACATCGCGGCCAGGAATTTGCCCGCCCCGTCGCTGCGCAACACCTGCTCGACTTCCCGCGCGCAACGCACCGTTTGCAGCGGGTCCCATTGCGGTGTCACGCCGGCGTGCACCATCAGCGTGTTCAGGTCAGGCCGATAGTGCGCCAGCGGCCGGCGCCGCAGCCAGTCGACCAGTTCGTCGCAGTCCGGCGCGTCCAGAATCGTGTCGAGATCCCCCCGCGACACCGGCACGTCGCCCGCCAGCGCCAGGGCCAGCAGGTGCAGGTCGTGGTTCCCGAGCGTGACGACGGCGGTGTCGCCGAGGTCACGAACCAGTCGCAGGGTCTCGAGCGACTTCGGTCCGCGGTTGACGAGATCGCCGACGAACCAGACTTCATCTTTTCCCGGCTCGAGTTTCAGGCGCTTGAGTAGCCGCGAGAGCTCCTTGTGGCAGCCCTGCACGTCGCCGATCGCATAGACCGCCATCGGACCGGAGCGCGCTAATTCAGGATGCCCGGCACGGCCAGGCGGAAACGCGGAATGGCCGCTTCGAACTGGTCACCGTCGTCGCTGATCATGCCGTAGCTGCCTTCCATCGTGCCGACAGGCGTTTCGAGCACCGCGCCACTGGAATAACGGTGCATCTTGCCCGGTGGAATCTTCGGCTGCTCACCGACCACACCGTCGCCGCGCACCTCCTGCACCTTGCCGTTCGCATCGGTAATCAACCAGCGTCGCGTCAGCAGCTGCGCCGGCAATGCGCCCTCGTTGTGTATCGAAATGGTGTACGAGAACAGGTAACGACTTTCCTCCGGTTCAGACTGATCCGGCAGGTACGCTGTTTGCACCTCGATACGAATTTCGCCGGCTTGGTGTCCGTCCGTCATTGGTTCCACATTCTACCCTGCCGGCGTCAGGAGTTTTTGCGGGCGCAGTAGTTGGCAATTTTCGTGAACGCCGCAACATCCAGGGTTTCCGGGCGGCTGGTCGGGTCGATGCCAAGGGTTTGCAGGCCCGCCGCGTCCACCAGCCCCCGCAGGCTGTTGGCCAGCTGCTTGCGGCGCTGGGAGAAAGCGCGCGTCACGACCTGGTCGAATACCGGTTCCGAATCGATCTGCGCGCGTTTTTCCGGGTCGGGAACCAGGCGGGCGAAGGCCGAGTCCACGCGCGGCGGCGGGGAAAAGGCGCCGGGGCGGATCACGAACAAGCGTTCAACGCGGCACCGTGCGGCCAGGGCCACGGTCAGGCGCCCGTAGTCGCGCCCGCCGGGCGCCGCGGCCATGCGGTCGACGACTTCCTTCTGCAACATCACATGCAGGTCGCGAAAGCAATCGCTCTGTTCCAGCAGGTGAAAGAGCAACGGTGTGGAAATGTTGTAGGGCAGGTTGCCCACCAGCCGCAGGTCGGTGCCGAGGACCCGAAAATCGAAGCGCAGGGCATCGCCCTGGTGCACATGGAGTCGTGAATCCTGGAGTTCCACCTCGAGCCGGGCGGCGAGATCGCGATCCAGCTCCACCACGTCGAGACGCGCGACTCGGCCGAGCAGCGGGCGCGTCAGTGCACCGCGGCCGGGACCGATTTCCACGACATGGTCGTCGGCCGCCGGATCGATCGCCTGCACGATCCGGTCGAGTACGCTGGGGTCGTGCAGAAAATGCTGGCCAAAGCGCTTGCGGGGCGGCCCGTAGTTCACGCCGACTGCCCGGCGCCGATGCCGATGGCGAGATCCAGCGCGGCGATGAAGCTGCCTGCATCGGCACGCCCGGTGCCGGCCAGTTCGATCGCCGTGCCGTGGTCGACAGACGTGCGGACGATGGGCAGCCCCAGGGTCACGTTCACCGCGCGCCCGAAACCGCGATGCTTCAGCACCGTCAGTCCCTGGTCGTGGTACATCGCGAGCACCGCATCGGCCTGCTCCAGTTGCGGTGGCGTGAAGGCGGTATCGGCCGGCAACGGGCCCTGCACGTTGATACCGTCGCGACGCAGCTGCGCGACAGCGGGCTCGATGGTGTCCCGCTCTTCGGTGCCCAGGTGACCGGATTCGCCGGCATGCGGGTTCAGGCCCAGCACCAGGATACGCGGTGCCGCGAAGCCGAAGCGCTCGCGCAGGCCCTGGTCGAGTATCCGGGCCGTGGCCACGATGCTGTCGACGTCGATCGCGTCGGGTACCTGCCGCAACGGCAGGTGCGTCGTGACCAGCGCGACCCGCAGGGTGTCGGCCACCAGCAGCATGACCGGGCGCGGCGCCTGGCAACGCTGCGCCAGGTACTCCGTGTGGCCGGAAAAAGGCACGCCCGCGTCGTTGATGATGCCCTTGTGCACCGGGCCGGTGACCATCGCGGCGAATTCACCCTGCCGGCAGCCGTCGCAGGCCCGGTCCAGCGTGTCCAGCACATAACGGGCATTCGCGGTGCTGAGCCGGCCTGGCGTGACTTCTGCGGCCGGGCCCTGGGCACAGACCTTCAGGCGGCCGGCCCGCGCGGGCGCAGGCTCGTCTGCCGCATCGTAAGGGCGCAACTCGACCTCCAGGCCGAGTTGCCGGCCCCGGGTCGCGAGCAGGTCTGGATCGGCAACGGCCACCAGCTCGGCGGGCCAGTCGCGCCGGGCCAGTGCCAGGCACAGGTCGGGGCCGATCCCGGCCGGCTCACCTGGCGTCAGTGCAATACGTGGAATCGTTGCAGCCACTGGTCGTCGCCCCGGGCGCCCGGCCCGTGCTCCCCCAGCCTACATGCGGTACTCGACGAAGGCTTGGTCGCGCAGACGCCGGGCCCAGAGTTCCGTTTCTTCACCGAGCTTGCTGTTGCGAATGGCCATTGCGGCCTGCTGCAGGCGGACTTCTTCGGTGGTGTCCTTGATGCGGCGGTCCTGCACTTCCACGATGTGCCAGCCGAACTGGGTCTTGAACGGCTCGCTCAGTTCACCGATCGGCAGCGTTTCGCATTTCGCCGCAAATTCGGGCACGAACGACCGGGGATTCATCCACCCCATGTCGCCGCCCTCGATCGCCGAGGTCGGGTCCTCGGATACCGCCGTTGCCACCGCGGCGAAATCGTCGCCGTTCAGGATCTGCCGGCGGATCTCGCTGAGTTTCTCGCGGGCCGCGTCGTCGTCCAGGACCTCATTCGTCGTGATCAGGATGTGCCGGGCCTTGACCTGGTTCTCCATGATCGGTTCGGCACCTCGCCGCTCATCGAGACGCACCAGGTGAAAGCCGCTGTTGCTGCGAATGGGATCGGAAATCTCGCCGGCCTGCATGGCGGGTACCGCGCCGGCGAACAGCGTGGGCAGTTCGTTGCCTTTGCGCCAGCCGAGATCGCCACCTTCCAGTGCCTTCTGCCCATCCGAATAGGCCACGGCCAGTTCACCAAACGACTCGCCTGCCCGGGCTCTTTGCAGCAGGTCACCAGCCTTGGTCTGGGCGGCTGCCACTTCTTCTGCGGTGGAGGTGGGCGAAGTTGCGATCAGAATCTGGCTCAGCTTGAACTCTTCGTCGAAGAACTGGCGGTCTTGCTGCCGCTCCATGTATTCGTTGATTTCGCGTTCGGATGCGTCGATTCGCGACATCACGTCGCGTTGCATCAGCTGGTCGACGGTAATCTGGTTGCGCAGGTCTTCACGAAACACCGAGTAGTCGATGCCCTCGCTGGCCAGCAGGTTCGGCAGCTCGCCCAGGCTGACACCGTTGCGCTGGGCGACATTGGCCAGCGCTACGTTCAGGGTTTCGTCCGAGACCTGCAAACCGACCCGTTGGGCGCGCTGTAGCTGGATACGCTGCACGACCAGGCGCTCCAGGACCTGCGGCACCAGCTGGCGCATCGGTGGTACCGGCGTGCCCTGTTGTTCCAGTCGCTCGACGATTCGCTGCAGTTCGACCTGCAGTTCGCTCTTCAGTACGACCCCGTCGTTCACCACCGCGGCAATGCCGTCCAGCAGCTGGCCGGAGCTGCTGAGCTCGCGGGTCTGGGCGTGCAGGGCGTTGCTGACCGGCAGCAGCAACAGTGCAAACAGAATTGCGGGGGCGTGACGAAACATGATTCAGTTCTGGCTAGTTGTAGCCGAGAATACCACGATCCAGCAATGACTCTGCCGCGGTACCGGGGTCACCGAAGCCTTTCAGGACGACCTGGAAACCGATCGACTCGTCCGATTCCCCGTTGCGCCGCGTCAGGTTGCTGCGCCACACGGCGCGCACTGCCCAACAGCAGGTTTCGTACTCCAGCGCGGCAAATCGTTCCAGCGGGTCATTGCCCTTCAGAGAGAAATTGAAGCGGCCGACGAAGTTCCAGTGCTTTGCCAGCGGCCACGCGAGCACGGCGTCGATCTCCTGCAGCAGGCTCTTGCGGTAGCGGTAGGACAGGACACCGATGCGCTTGTCGTCCCGGCGGTAAGCCAGGCGCCCTTCGGCCTTGCGGGTGTCCGTTTCATCCGTGTTCCACTGGTAGCCCAGGTCCAGGCGCCAGTAGTTCGCGAAACGCGTGCTCATTTCCGCAAGGTAATCGGAGGAGTTGTCGTCCACCGGTTCACTGCCCGGCAGCGTCACGTTGGAATCCGACAGGTAACGCAGTTGCCCGACGGTGGCGCTGAGGAATTCCACACCGGTCTCGGCCCGGATCATCCGGGTGGTTACGCCGAGGGCCACCTGGTTCGCGTCGGCCAGCCGGTCGTAGCCCACGAAGCGGTTGGTGCGATACAGCTGCACGATATTCAGGTCGGCCTCGATCGTGTCGAAGACCGGCAAATCGTCCTGGTTGCGCGACGGTACGTAGGTGTACAGCGCACGGGGTTCCAGGGTCTGGATAAAGCGATCCTTGTTGAAGAAGCGCTCGAAGACGGTTTTGATATCCAGCGTGGCTATGGGTGCGGTCCGTTCCGGGTCGTCGGATTCACCCGGCGCGGTGTCGTCCAGCGCGTAACGCGTATGCTCCAGCGCGACGCCGGGTTCGAACTGCACGAAGCCCACGTTGATGTTGCGGGAGATGCCCGGCCGGATGTGTCCGCGCACACCGGTGACGCCGACATCGCGGTCGAAATAGCCGATCTCGGTGTCCAGCCGGTAGTTGAAACCCAGCCACCCCTGCGGGGCGTAACCACTGAGCCCGAAGCGGGGCAGCAGCTTGTAGGGCTTGTCGACGGTGCTCACGCTGTCATCGATGACCTGGATGTCCTGCAATCGCAGCAGCGCGGTCCACGCCCCGTTGAAGAACTCCAGGTCCATGCGCCGGTCGAGGCTCACCTGGCTGGTACTGGCCAGGCCGCTGGACAGGTCTTCGAAGTAGTTCGAGTCAGACACGTCGATCGCGTCTATCGTGCTGCGCCAGCCCAGCGGCAGCATGGTCTGGTTGGTAATCGCCAGCAGCACGCGATCTTTCTCGGTCTTGTCGTCATCGCGCAGGTACTCGCCGGTCAGCACACCGTTGGTCCATGGCTGTAAAAAGCGAAACTCGCCGCCCATTTGCAGCCCACGGTCGGTCATCAGGCGCGGCGTAATCGTCGCGTCGTAGTTCGGCGCGATGTTCCAGTACCAGGGCGCCGCGATGTCGACGCCGCGCCGTTCGCTGTTGCCGACATCCGGAATCAGGAAGCCCGACTTGCGCTTGTTGCTGACGGGGTAGCTGACAGTGGGTAGCCAGAATACCGGCACGCCCGCGACTTCCATCCGCGCGTTTTTGGCGCGGCCGACACCGGTGGTCTGGTCGATGGTGATCTTCGACGCGCTGAGCAGCCAGTCGTTACTCCCGGGAGGGCACGCGGTGTACGTCACGTCCCGCAGCTTCACTTTGCCCGTCTGGCGTATCTCTATGCGCCCCGCCGTGCCGCGGGCGGGCACGTTCCAGATGTCGAAGCTCGCGTCATTGATCCTGACGATGCCGTCGTCGCGGCTGAAGCGTGCCCCGGAACCCGACACCTTGAAGTCTTCGTTGCGGAACTCGGCAGTGCCGGCGATTTCCAGCGTGCCGGTTGCCTGGTCGAAACTGGCGTCTTCGGCACGCAGGAAACGGTTGCCGCTGCGGAGCAGGATGTCGCCGGTGAATGTGGCGTTACCGTCCAGCTGAAACTCGGCGCGGTCGCTGACAATGCTGATTTCGTCTTCGGGTACCGGTGGCCCGGAGAAGGGCAGCGGCGGAGGCTCCACCGGGCAACCGCCCCAGTTCAGCACCCGACCGTCCTGAGCATTTGCCAACCCGGGCGACACCGCGCAGCAGAGAAGTAACGTCAGGGTCAGCGGGGATCGGCGCAAGGGGGCAGGTCCGGACGTGGCCACGCGAGTTGCCCGGATTATATAGGGCTCTTGTCCCTTCGAGTGACCAGAGCTGCCAACGCGGTCTTGCGGCTCGTGGGTCCGAGATCTGCCGCGACCACTGTGGCGCAGGCGATATAGTTGCAGGCCGGATTTCACCAAAGTGTCCACTGCCCGATGAAAGCCATGCTTCTCGCCGCCGGCCGCGGTGAACGAATGCGCCCGTTGACCGACCACATCCCGAAGCCCCTGCTGGAGGTGGCGGGCCGGCCGCTGCTGGACTATCCGCTGGCGCGTTTGGCGCAGGCCGGAATCGACGAGGTCGTGATCAACCTGGCCTGGCACGGCAGCCAGGTTCGCGAATTCGTCGGCGACGGCAGCCGCTGGGGACTGCGGGTGCAGTTCAGTGACGAGGGCCCGGAGGCGCTGGAAACCGGGGGTGGCATCCGCCAGGCACTGCCGCTGCTAGGCACCGAGCCGTTCTGGCTCGTGAACGCCGATGTCTACAGCGACTACACGTTTCGCCCGCGGGGGCTCGCCGACGGCGTGCTGGCCCACCTGGTGCTGGTGCCGAACCCCGATCACCATCCGGCCGGCGATTTCGCATTCGCCGCCGGGCAGGTGAGCGACGGCGAAGGCCAGCGGTTCACTTACTCCGGCCTCGCCGTGGTGGACCCGGGTATCGTCCGTGACCTCGCGCCGGGTCGTTTTCCGCTGGGCCCGTTACTGATCGACGCCGCGAAGGCAGGCCGGCTCACCGGCGAGCTGCACGAGGGCCTTTGGACCGACGTCGGCACACCCGCGCGCCTGGCGGAGCTGGAGCGAATGCTGGGCGCTCAGACGTCCCGATAGCGCGCCACGCCGGTCACCCCGGCCATTGCGGCCGGATCCAGCACGTAGACCATGAAACTTTCCGGGGGCACCTGCCACTGGCAGCGCAGGCCATGTTTTGCCCCGGGCTCGAAGCCCAGCCGCGGATAGTAGGCGGGCACCCCGACCACGATCACGAAGGGGCAGCCGCGTGCGCCCAGTGCTTCGAGGCCGGCGCGGGTGAGGGCCGCGCCGATGCCCTGGCGCTGGCAATGCTGTCGCACCGCGAGTTCACCCAGGCCCATGCCGGCCACGGGTGGCGTCGAATCGATAGTGACAGGGCTGAAGAACACGTGCCCCAGCACTTCGCCGTCCCGTTCGGCGACCAGCGACACCAGGTCCGGATCCGGCGACTGGCGCAGCCGGTGGAACGCCGGGGTGCCGCCGTCGAAGACCTGGGCGTTGATGTCCGCGATGGCGGCAATGTCGGCCCCGCGGTTCTGGGGCCTGATGGTCAACTCGCCCATGGTGCCGGGGATTCTGGGCCCCCGGCCCCGCGGAATAAAGCCCTGCCAGGGCTGAATCCAGTTGGGGACCGGCGCCGAAATTGCTGTTAACGGCGGGCAGAAACACATGCCAACGCCGGGGACGGAAGCACGTTGGAGGAATTTGGAATGAACAAAGGCAAACTCATCGCTCTATCACTGGTCGCTGGCCTGATGATTTCCGGTACGGCCGCCGCGGCGCCCGCCCAGGACGCCATCAAGGCCTGCAAGATCGCCGTGCAGGAAAGCGTTGGCGAAGGCACCCTGAGCAAGCTCACGAAAGTGAAGTCTCGCGGTGCGAACTATGAAGTCTGGTTGAACGTCAAGGGCGACGCTGCCACCCAGCGCTCCTACTGCTATCTCCGCCGGGGCGAAGTCCAGCAGCTGGTGCTGGAAGACGGGCAGTGGGTTGGCCGCAACCCGAGGCGCCCGGAAGCCGCCGAGATCGGCTAAGCCCGCAGTCTTGGGATGAGCCGGGGCCCCAGGGCCCCGGCCACTTCGTCGAGGTCCCGCGGACCACCCAGGTCCGCGAGCTGAGTGACCGGCAGGGCTTCGAACCCGCAAGGATTGATGCGCGAGTAAGGCGCTAGGTCCATGGCCACATTCAACGCGAGGCCGTGGTAGCTGGCGCCTTTGCGTATCCGCAGACCCAGGCTGGCGATCTTGGCGCCGGCCGCGTACACGCCCGGCGCATCGCGCCTGGCGACCGCGTCGATGTCGTAATTCGCCAGCAAGTCGATCACCGCGCTCTCCAGCGCCGTGACCAGTTGCCGAACGTTCAGCCGCGCGCGGCGGATATCGATCAGCGTGTAGGCCACCAGCTGGCCTGGCCCGTGGTAGGTCACCTGCCCGCCGCGGTCCGCCTGGATCACCGGAATATCACCGGGGGCGAGCAGGTGCTCCCGCGCTGCATTCAGGCCCAGCGTGAACACCGGTGAATGTTCCAGCAGCCAGATTTCATCCGGCGTGTCGGCGCACCGTTCGGCCGTGAAGCGCTGCATCGCATTCATCGTGACCGCATAGTCCGCGCGGCCGAGCTGGCGGATGCGCGGCGCGGGAATATCAGAGGACGACGAGGATCCGCTGGCTGGCGGTGAGTCGGCGGTAGATCTCATCGAGTTGTTCCCGGCTCGTGGCCGTAAAGGTGACGGTGACGGAGATGTACCGGCCGTCGCGGCTGGGGCGGATGCTCACGTCCTCGTGGGCGATGGGCCCGGCGCTCGCTGCCACCAGGTCCATGACATGGGCCGGAAAGCCCTCGGCCTCGCGCCCCATGGCTTTAATGGGGAAGCTGCACGGAAATTGGAAGACGTCGTCAGTTTCACTGTTCATGTTTGAAGGCTTCGAAGCGCGTCGCCACCCGGTTCCACATGGGACCGGGCCGGCCGTCGCCGACCTGCCGGCCGTCGACATTCACCACCGCGGCCAGGCCGCGCATCGCGCTCGTCAGCCAGATTTCGTTTGCTGCGTACAGCCGTTCTGGTGTAACGACGCTTTCTTGGCAGTCCAGTCCCGATTCGGCCCCCAGGGAAACCACGAGATCCGTCGTGGTACCCGGCAGTATCGCCTCGCTGTTCGGGCGCCGGATCATCGTTTCCTGTTCAATCAGGATAACCGAACTGGCCGCGCCCTCGGTGACCTCACCATTCCAGAGCAGGATGGCTTCATCCGCGCCAGCTTCCACGGCTGCCTGGCGCGCCAGCACATTGGCGAGCAGCGCGGTGGCCTTGATGTCGCAGCGGCCCCAGCGATGGTCCTGCATCGTAATTGCCCGCAGCCCTTCTGGCTTAGGGCCCGGCGCGGGGCTGGCCATGCCGAACACGGTAGGCACTGCCGATGCGGGGAAGGCATGATCGCGCCCGCTCGTCTTGCCGCGGGTGATCTGCAGGTACACGCCCAGGTCGCCATTGCCGTTGCGCCTCGCCAGTTCGTTGATCAGCGCGCGCCAGTCGGCCGCCGGCAACGGGTTGTCGATCTGCAAGGCATCCAGGCTGTTGGCCAGCCGGGTGACATGTTCGTCCAGTAGCAGCGGCCGGCCCTGGTACACCGGGATGACTTCGTACACGGCATCGCCAAACAGGAAGCCCCGGTCCAGCGGCGATATACGCGCCTCACCAACGGGCAGGAACTCGCCGTCCAGGTAGGCGATGGGCAACACGTCCGCCATTGGGGGGAGCTATTCGAACCAGAGCAGCACGGAGTCGCGAGCCCGCTGCCAGATGGAGCCCTGGGGGACCGCGTTCAGCGCGAAGAGGTTGGCTTCGGCCAGGGTCTGGTCGGCCAGGCTCACCCGCAACACCCCGAGCTGGTCGGTGGGCTCGACCGGGGCCACGACCTGTTGCGGCAGGTCGAGCTGGGCTTCGAGGCGGTCGTAGGCGCCGCGTGGAATCGTCACGTAAATGTCCTGGCGCGTGCCAAGCCCGGTGGTTTCCCGTTCGCCCTTCCAGACCCGGGCTTCCGTGACCGCGTCGCCCGCCGGGTACAGCAGGCGCGTCTCGAAGAAACGAAAGCCGTAATTCAGCAGTGCCTGGGAATCATTGGCGCGCGCGGTGGGGCTCTTGGTGCCCAGTACGACGGAGATCAGGCGCATGCCATCGCGCTTGGCCGAGGACACCAGGCAGTAACCGGCGGCGTCGGTCATGCCGGTCTTCATGCCATCCACGCTCGGGTCCCGCCACAATAAAGCATTGCGGTTCTTCTGCGTGATGCCGTTGTAGGTGAACTCCCGCTGCGAATACCAGGCGTAGTACTGGGGGTATTCCGTGACGATCACCGACGCCAGGCGCGCGATGTCGGCGGCAGTGGTCTCGTGGCCGTCGGCGGGCAGCCCGGTGCTGTTCTTGTAGGTCGTGTTGTTCATGCCGAGTTCGCGCGCGTACTGGGTCATCAGCTGCGCGAACACCGTTTCGGTCCCGGCAATGTATTCGGCCAGGGCCACGCTCGCGTCGTTGCCCGACTGCACGATCATGCCCTGCAGGAGTTCTTCTACACTGACGCGCGTATTCACTTCGATGAACATGCGCGAGCCGGGGGTACGCCAGGCGGTTTCACTGATCTGCACCTGGTCTGCCAGCGTGATCTGCCCGTCGCTCAGTGCCCGGAACACCGCATAGGCCGTCATCAGCTTCGTAATGCTGGCAGGCTCCAGGGATTCCTGTTCGTTTTTCGAGGCCAGGACCTTGCCGCTGTGGTGATCCACCAGGATGTAGCCGCGGGCCGCCAGCTCGGGTGCCGATGGCACCTGGGCCAGGACGACCACCGGCGCCAGCAGAAACAGCAACGAGAACGCGCGCACGAAAAGATTCATTTCTGTCTCCGACTCCTTGTGGCCACCTGCCTCAGGCAGCCTCGCCCGTCACCCGCCGGGCCGCTCCGTGACCAGCATGGCATCGTTGATATTCAGTGCCGCGACACGTTCGATCAGCTGATCGTACTCCGCCACGTCCGCGATGGGGCCGAGCCTGACCCGGTACAGCGCCTTGTTGGCCGCCATGTCCTGCCGGATGCGGACGTTCTGAAACCCGCCCGTTTCCAGCTGCGACTTCAGCCGCTCGGCGTTGCCCGCGTCACCGAAGGCGCCCACCTGCAGGTACAGCACCGGCTCCGCCGGCGGCGGCGCCGCCGACGCAGTGGCCACCATGCTCGGTATGCGTGGCGGTTTCGCGGCCACTGCCGGTGGCGCGTCGAAGGGCAGGGCCTCCACCGACACCATCGCGGTGCCGTCGCGAATCATACCCAGTTGCTGGGCCGCTGCGTAGGACATGTCGATCAGGCGGTTGTGGACGAACGGGCCGCGATCGTTGACGGTCACGATCACGCTGCGCTGGTTCTTCAGGTTGGTCACCCGCACGCGGGTGGGCAACGGCAGGGTCTTGTGCGCGGCGGTCATCGCGTGCATGTCGTAGCGCACGCCGCTGGACGTCAGCCGGCCGTGAAACTTCTTGCCGTACCAGGACGCCACGCCCTTTTCCCGGTAGTCGGCGCTGGAGGCCAGCACGTAGTAGCGATTGCCGAAGACCTCGTAGAAGGCCGGGTTGCCGCGCTTGCTCCGCGGTGGCTGGCCGGGCTCGTCGATGACCGGCGACGGCGCCTTGCTGACGGTGGACCGCGTCGGTTCTTCCCAGCGCGAAGCCTTGGAGCACGCGCCCAGTGCGGCGGCCAGCAACAGCAATGCCCACCAGCGCATCACGGCGCTGACCGGGCAACCTTGGGCGCAGCCTGCGCGGCGGCCAGTTCGCTCGCCAGCTGATAGACCGCCAGCGCGTACATCTGGCTGCGGTTGTAGCGCGTGATCACGTAGAAATTGTGCAGTGCCAGCCAGTATTCGTCACCGTCGGCCACTTCGAAACGCAGCAGCATGGCAGGCGTGTCGTCGATCAGCTCAGCGTCGGTGCTGATGCCCCGTTGCTGCAGTGAGCCGACGGTTTCGGACAGCTTCAGTCGCTTGGTGACCGGCGCCTCGTCGGCATCCGGCACCTGCGCCGGGAACGCGACCGGCTCGCCGGCTTTCCAGCGGTGTGCGACAAAGTAGTTGGCCACGCTCGCGATGATGTCGTCCCAGTTGCCCAGCAGGTCACGCTGGCCGTCACCGTCGCCGTCCACCGCGTAGGCGCGATAGCTGCTGGGAATGAACTGCGGGGGGCCCATCGCGCCCGCGTAGGAGCCGGTCAGCGCGCCGGCCTCGAAGCCCTCTTCCTTGACCAGCAGAAAAAACTGTTCGAGCTGCGAGCGGCCGAATTTGGCCCGCGACGGGTAATCGAAACCCTGGGTGACCAGCGCGTCGACCACGCGGAAGTTACCGGTAATGCGGCCGTAGAAAGTCTCCACGCCGACGATCGCGGCAATGATCTCCGCGGGCACGCCGGTCTGCTGCGCCACCTCGTCCAGGCTCGCGGCATGCTCGTCGAGAAACGCCTGGCCCGCCCTGATGCGCTTGTCGGTGATGAAGATGTCGCGGTATTCGAACCAGGGCTTGGTTTTTTCCGCCGGCCGATCCAGGGCGTCGATGATCTTCTGCTGCGTGCGGCTTTCGGCGAGCACGTTCTCCAGGTACACGGCGTCGAAACCGTGCCGGGCGCTGAGATTGGCAACGAACGCCCGCACGTCTGCGCGAGTCGTGTCGAGAGCTGGCAGGGGGGCTGAGCCAAGTAGCAGGCACAGGCCGGCAAGCGGGGCGAGGAGCGTCTTCCGTGTCATCGAGCCAGGAGCTTCCGGTGCGTCTGGATGGACATCAGAATACCGAAACCCGCCAGCAGGGTCACCATGGAGGTGCCGCCAAAACTGATCAGCGGCAGCGGCACGCCGACCACCGGCAGCAGGCCGGTGACCATCGCGGTATTCACGAATGCGTAGAAAAAGAAGGTCAGGCTGATACTGCCGGCCAACAGCCGCCCGAAGGTGTCTTGCGCAGTGGCAGCGATGTATAGGCCGCGGCCAACGATCAGCAGGTAGATCAGCAGCACCGCCAGCGCGCCCATCAGGCCGAATTCCTCGCCGATTACGGCGAAGATGAAATCCGTCGAGCGCTCCGGCAGGAATTCGAGCTGACTCTGGGTGCCGTTCAGCCAGCCTTTGCCGAACAGCCCGCCGGAACCAATCGCGATCTTCGACTGGATGATGTGATAACCGGCACCCAGCGGGTCGCTGTCCGGGTCGAACAGGGTCAGCACGCGTTTTTTCTGGTATTCGTGCATCACGAAATACCAGAGCGCGGGCAGCGACACCAGCGCCACGGTCGCCGCGCCGATCATGTACCAGGCACCGATGCCTGCCAGGAAGATCACCGCGGCGCCGCTGGCCGTGATCATGATTGCAGTGCCCAGGTCGGGCTGCAGCGCGATCAACGCGACCGGCGCCAGCACCAGCACCAGGGACGTGATGATCATGCCGAAGGACGGCGGCAGCGGCCGGTCGTGCAGCAGCCACGCGAGCATCATCGGCACCCCCAGTTTCATGATTTCCGACGGCTGAAAACGCACGCCGAGATCGAGCCAGCGCTGCGCCCCTTTGCCGACGTCACCCGAGAGCAAGACCATCACCAGCAGGCCGAGGCCGGCGCCGTAGATCCACGGTGACACGCGACGCAGCCAGGCCGGGTCGATCTGCGCGAGCGCCAGCATGGCCACCAGGGCCGCGCCCATGCGCGTGACCTGGTTGACGACCAGCCAGGTGTTCTGGCCGACGGAGCTGTACAGTGCGAGCAGACCGATCGCCATCACGGCGGCCAGGCTGGTCAGCAACAGGCCGTCCAGGTGCAGGCCGGCGAGAATTCGGGCCAGGCCGGGCACATCGGCGCTGCGCCGGCTGTCGGCGATGACGCTCACAGTGTGCTGCCCAGGTAGGTTTCCATCACCGCGCGGGCCACCGGGGCGGCGACCCGGCTGCCGCTCTCGCCGTTCTCGATGATCACGGCGACCGCGATGCGCGGCGCTTCCAGGGGTGCAAAGGCGATGAACAACGCGTGGTCACGCATGCGTTCCTCGATCTCCTCGGAGTCGTATTCTTCGTCCTGCGCCACCGTGAAGACCTGCGCGGTACCGCTCTTGCCCGCCATCGTGAACGGGGCATCCATACCCACCGCGCGGGCCGTGCCGCGGTCGCTTTGCAGCACCGCGTTCATCGCGCTGATGATCCGGTCCCAGTCGCTGTCGTTGTCGACGCCAACGCGTGGCAGGCGCGTCGGTTCGCCGGCGGTGGTGGCGCCGGAGCCGGACAGCCGGTAGCCCTTCATCAACGTCGGCTGGAAGCGCTCGCCGCGTGCCGCAATCGTCGCGGTGGCATGTGCCAGCTGCAACGGCGTGGCCAGCAGGTAACCCTGGCCGATACCGGCGATGACGGTTTCTCCCGGGTACCATGGCTGGTCTTCCCGGCGCGAGAAGGTTGCGCGTTTCCACTGCGGGTCCGGCACCAGGCCGAATTTTTCTCCCGGCACGTCGATGCCGGTGGTCGCGCCCAGCCCGAAGCGGCGCAGGAATTCGGCCATGCGGTTAATGCCGAGTTCGTCGGCGAGCTCATAGAAGTACACGTCGCAGGACTCGGCGATCGCGTCGTGCATGTCCACCAGCCCGTGGCCGCCGCGCTTCCAGTCGCGGTAGCGATGGGACTTGCCGGGCAACTGGAAAAAGCCGACGCAGTAGACTTGCCGGTCCGGGTCGATCGCGTCCCGGGTCAGTCCGGCTAGGCCCAGTATGGGTTTGATGGTGGACCCGGGCGGATAGGCGCCGCGCAGGGCGCGGTTGAACAGTGGCCGGTCCGGGTCTTCCTGCAGGGCGCGGAATGCCTTGCGCGTCAGGCCCGAGCTGATCGCATTCGGGTCATAGGCGGGGGCGCTGATTAGGGCCAGCACCTCGCCGTTGCGCGGGTCGATGGCCACCACCGCGCCACGCCGGCCACCCAGCGCTTCCCACGCGGCCAGTTGGGTCTCCGCATCCAGCGTGAGCACCAGGTCGCGGCCGGGCACCGGTGCATCACTGTCGAGTACCTGCATCTGGCGGCCCCGGGCGTTCACCAGCACTTCCGCATGCCCGACATCACCGTGCAACGCGTCTTCGTAGCTGCGTTCGATCCCGACCTTGCCCACCAGTGATGTGCCCGCGTAGTCACTCTCATCGAGTTCACGCCGGTCCTGCGCGCTGATGCCGCCGACGTAACCGATTGCGTGGGCGATGGCGGGCCCCAGGCGGTAGGATCGGGTCAGCCGCGCGCGAATCTCCACGCCGGGAAACCGGGGCCGCTGCACGGCGAAGCGCGCGACGGTTTCGTCGCTCAGCCGCGTGCGGATCGGCACGGCGTCGAAACGCCGGTGGGACGCGATCAGCGAGCGAATTTCCTGCAGCTCGTCCGCTTCGATCAAGCCGGCCGCCGCGAGGCGGATCAACGTGTCTTCCACGTCCGGCACCTGTTCCGGGGTCAGCTCGAGCTGGTAGCTCGGCACGTTCTCGGCCAGTACCTCGCCGTTGCGATCGAAGATCAGGCCGCGCTGGGGGGGGGTCGGCTGCACGCGTATGCGGTTGCCCTGCGACTGGGCGGAGAAGTAGTCGTACTGCGCTATCTGCAGCTGGGCGAGGCGCCCGACCACGAGCGTGCTCAGGCCGAAGACCAGCAGTCCCGACAGGACTGCTCGCCTTAAGAACAGCCGCTGTTCTGCCCAGGTGTCCTTGATTCGCAGGCTGGTTGCCATCCGTGTGCTCAGGCGAATGTTGTGTCGCGGCGCTCCAGCCGCTCTCGCAAGCGATCCATGATAGCCATCACCGGGGGCCAGAGCACGGCGCCGGTCACAACTTGGGTCCACCGGGCCAGGCCCACCGGCGGGTTACCTGCGACCCCGTCGATCCAGAACAGGATGAAGGCTTCCAGGAACAACAGCGCAAAGACCGTGGCGGTCAGCTGCCACAGCGGAAAGATGCGAATCTGCAGGTGAAAGCGCAGCGTGATGTAGGCAACGACGGTGAGCGCCAGGGCATGCTGGCCCAGCGTGGCGCCCTGCAACACGTCGAGCAGCAGGCCGATGCACCAGGCCGACACGATGCCGAAGCGACCCGGCCACATCATGACCCAGTAGATCACCGCCAGGGTGGCCCACGCGGGCCGGAATGCGTTCAGGCTGTCCGGCAGGGGCAGGGACATGAGCGCTGCCGCGGCGATCATCGCGAGCCACACGGGCCACCGCGGGACGTTGCGCCGGCTCACGGTTGCTCACCCGTGGTGGCTGCAGCACCGGATTCTTCGGTCGGTCCGGGCCCGGTTTCACCGCCGGCCTCACCGGGCGGCTCCGCGTCGGCGGCGATGTCAGTGTCGGCCGGGGCAGCGGGGTCATTGGCGCCGGCGCCCGGCAAACCGTCCGGTCCTGCCGTGGTCGCACCGTCGGGCCCCGCGGCCAGCAGGTCGTCCGCGCCGGGCCTCGCGTCGGCGGCGGGGAAAATCAGCAGCACTTCGCGAACCCGCGTCAGTTGCGCGGCCGGCGTCGCGTCCACGCGCAGGAATTCCGCGCCGCTCTCCGCAGCAATTTCGCTGACCACGGCTACGGGATAGCCGGCCGGGAAGGTGCCGCCGAGACCGGAGGTCACCAGCAGATCACCGGTCTCGATGTCGGTGTTGCGTGGCAGGAACGGCAGGGACAGGCGGTCGAGCTGGCCGGTGCCCACCGCGATGGTGCGCTGGCGGGTGCGCAGGATCTCCACCGGCAATGCGTGGTCGATGTCGGTCACCAGGATGGCTTCCGCGGCGAAAACCTGGTCGCGGGTCAGCTGGCCGACGACACCGTCGGCATCGATCAGGGCCTGACCGACAAAGGCGCCTTCGCGGCTGCCCTTGTTGATGACCACCCGGTGCCGGAACGGGTTCATGTCCACGGACATGATTTCGGCGATCAGGACCCGGTCGCCCACCTTGGCCGTGGAATCGAGCAAGGCCCGCAGCCGGGCATTTTCCGCTTCCAGGGCGGCCATGCGTTGCAGGCGCGCACTCTGTTCCAGGCGCGTTTGGCGCAGTTGTTCGTTCTCTTCGAACAGCTGTGCGCGCGTGGCGGTGCTGTCGCCCAGCCAGCGGCCGAAGGCGGCCGGCGCGTCGATCAGTAGCTGCAGGGGGTAGGCGCTGGCAGCGAGTACCCGCCGGATGTCCTGCATCAGGCTGATGCGGCTGTCGGCGATCATCAGCGCAATGGACAACACGCACACGACGATCAGCCGCAATCCGTAGCCCGGATCGCGGAATCCTCTCTGGTCGTTGTCAGGTGTGCCGAGGGCCATGCATCAGGTGCCTCAGGGCCGCTCCGCCGCGGGACCCGGCTGCTGCAGATGCAGGCGGCTGGCGGTCAGGGCCAGTGTTAACGGGCCCTAGTCGAGGCCGAACACCGACGGCCCGTGCTCGTCCATGAGTTCGAGTACGCGGCCACCGCCCCTGGCAACGCAGGTCAGCGGGTCGTCGGCTACCACGACGGGCAGGCCCGTCTCTTCCATCAGCAGTTTGTCGAGATCGCGCAGCAGGGCGCCCCCACCGGTCAGCACGATGCCGCGTTCGGCCACGTCCGCGCCGAGTTCCGGCGGGGTCTGCTCCAGCGCGCCCTTGACCGCGCCGACGATACCCTGCAGCGGTTCCTGCAGGGCCTCCAGGATTTCGTTGCTGTTCAGGCTGAAACTGCGCGGCACGCCCTCGGACAGGTTGCGGCCCTTGACCGACATCTCCTTGACCTCTTCGCCGGGATAGGCCGACCCAATCTCGTGCTTGATCTTCTCGGCCGTGGCCTCGCCGATCAGGATGCCGTAGTTGCGCCGCACGTAGTTGATGATGGCCTCGTCGAAGCGGTCGCCGCCGACGCGCACCGAGGCCGCGTACACGATGCCGTTCAGGGAAATCACGGCCACCTCGGAAGTGCCGCCGCCGATGTCCAGCACCATGGAACCCCGGGCTTCGTGCACCGGCATGCCGGCACCGATCGCCGCGGCCATGGGCTCTTCGATCAGGAAGACCTTGCGCGCGCCCGCACCCTCGGCCGATTCGCGGATCGCGCGGCGCTCCACCTGGGTGGAGCCGTAAGGCACGCAGATCAGCACCCGCGGGCTGGGCCGGAAGTAGCGCCCGGGATGGGCCTTGCGGATGAAGTGCTGCAGCATCTTTTCCGTCACGGTGAAGTCGGCGATCACGCCGTCTTTCAGCGGCCGGATGGCGGTGATGTTGCCGGGCGTGCGCCCCAGCATGCTCTTGGCCTCAGCGCCCACGGCCTCGACGCTCTTCCCGCCCCGACCCGGTTCTTCCCGAATCGCGACCACAGAAGGTTCGTCGAGGACGATGCCGCTGCCTCGAAGGTAGATCAATGTGTTGGCAGTCCCCAAGTCGATCGATAGATCGTTGGAGAAATACCCGAGAAGCCTTTTGAGCATCCGCCCGCCGGTGTTGCGCGCACAAGCACCCGTGAAAACGCCGGCAACTGTAGCAACGGGGGGGCATTTGGGCAACAGCGTGTGTATGATTGGCCGCCTTCCCAAGCGGCCCCCAACGGATCAGAAGCCGTGTCTCTTTCCCGACAGGACGTGGAACACATCGCGCACCTCGCGCGGCTGAAGGTCAGCGACGACGAACTCGACGAGTACGTAGACAAGCTGTCGCGCATCATCGACCTGGTCGCACAGCTGAGCAGCGTTAACACCGACGGCGTGACGCCCATGGCGCACCCGCTGGACATCGGGCAGCGCCTGCGGCCCGATGAAGTGACCGAAAGCGATCAGCGCGAGCTCTACCAGGAGAATGCGCCCGACGTCGTGCACGGCCTTTACCGGGTTCCCAAGGTGATCGAGTAGCGGCGATGCCCACGGCCCGCCCCACAATCGCCGAGCTCGCCGGGCAGCTCGCCGCTGGCGACACCAGCAGCCGTGAGCTGACCGAAGCCACGCTGGCGCGAATCGAGGCGGCGGATGCCGACCTGAACGCGTTTATTAATGTGTGTGCGGAAGCTGCGCTGGCGGAGGCCGATGCGGCGGATGCGCGCCGGGCGCGCGGCGAGGCCGGCCCGCTGACCGGCGTGCCCTTCGCCCACAAGGATATTTTCTGCACCCGCGGCGTGACCACGACCTGCGGGTCGCACATGCTGGAGAACTTCGTGCCGCCGTATGACGCTACGGTGGTCGCGCGGCTGAAGGACGCGGGCCTCGTGACAGTCGGTAAGACGAACATGGACGAGTTCGCGATGGGCTCGTCGAACGAGACCAGCTACTTCGGTGCGGTCCGCAATCCGTGGGATACAGCGTGCACGCCCGGCGGATCGTCCGGCGGTTCCGCCGCGGCCGTGGCAGCAGGCCTGGTGCCGGCCGCCACCGGGACGGACACGGGTGGGTCGATTCGCCAGCCGGCTGCGCTCACGGGCGTGACCGGCCTGAAGCCGACCTACGGGCGGGTATCGCGCTTCGGGATGATCGCCTTCGCGTCGAGCCTGGATCAGGCGGGCGTGCTCGCATTGACCGCGGAAGACGCAGCGCTGGTGCTGCAGGCGATGGCGGGTTTCGATCCCCACGATTCCACCAGCACCGACGCGCCGGTCGCCGACTACGCGGCGAGCCTGAACAATGAATTGAAGGGCAAGCGCATCGGCGTGCCCGGCGAGTTCTTCGACGCCGGGCTGGACCCAGCGTGCGAGCAGGCCGTGCGTGGCGCACTGGCGGAGTTCGAGCAGCTCGGCGCGAGTGTCGTCGACGTCTCCCTGCCGCACCTGGGACTCTCCGTGCCCACCTATTACATCGTCGCGCCCGCCGAAGCCTCGTCGAACTTGTCGCGCTTTGACGGCCTGCGCTTCGGCCATCGCGCCGCCGGCGCGGAGACCCTCGAGGAGCTTTACAAGAAAACCCGGCAGGAAGGCTTCGGCGCGGAGGTCAAGCGCCGCATCATGACTGGCACCTACGTCCTGTCCGCCGGTTATTACGACGCGTACTACCTGAAAGCGCAGCAGACGCGCCAGCTCATTGCCGACGATTTCCGGCAAGCCTTCGAAACCGTCGACCTGATTGCCGGGCCCACCACGCCCACGCCGGCCTTCCGGCTCGGCGAAAAGACCGATGACCCGGTACAGATGTACCTGAACGACATTTATACGATCGGGGTGAACCTCGCCGGCCTGCCCGGCATTTCGGTGCCGTGCGGCTTTGCCGATAACCTGCCGGTGGGCCTGCAGCTCATCGGCCCGCATTTCGGCGAGTCCGTGGTGCTGAATTTCGCGCACCAGTACCAGCAGGCCACCGACTGGCACCAGCAGGTGCCCGGGGACGCGCCATGAGCTGGGAAACCGTCATTGGCCTGGAAATTCATGCGCAGCTGGCGACGCGCAGCAAGATTTTTTCCGGTTCTTCAACGGCCTACGGCGCCGAGCCCAACACGCAGGCGAACCTCGTGGATCTCGGTTACCCGGGCGTGCTGCCGGTGCTGAATACCGACGCGGTGCGCCTGGCGGTGAAGTTTGGCCTGGCCATTGGCGCGCAAATCGCGCCGCGGTCGGTCTTTGCGCGCAAGAACTACTTCTACCCGGACCTGCCCAAGGGTTACCAGATCAGCCAGTACGAGCTCCCCATCGTGCAGGCCGGCAGCCTGCAGATACGCCTGCCTGACGGCTCGCTCAAGACCGTGGGCATCACGCGTGCGCACCTCGAAGAAGACGCCGGCAAGTCGCTCCACGAGAACCTGCAGGGCGCCAGCGGCATCGACCTGAACCGTGCCGGCACGCCATTGCTGGAGATCGTGTCCGAGCCCGACATGCGCTCGCCGGTGGAGGCCGCCACCTACATGCGCACCATTCACCAGCTGGTGCGCTACCTGGGGATCTGCGACGGCAATATGCAGGAAGGTTCGTTCCGGTGTGACGCGAACGTGTCGGTGCGTCCGCAAGGCCAGCAGGAGCTCGGCACGCGCGCGGAGCTGAAGAACCTGAATTCTTTCCGCTTCGTCGAGAAGGCCATCGAGTTCGAGGTGGAGCGACAGATCGACCTGCTGGAAGCCGGTGGTGAAGTGGTGCAGGAAACGCGCCTGTATGACGCCGACCGTGACGAGACCCGGTCGATGCGGTCGAAGGAGGAGGCCAACGACTACCGGTATTTCCCGGACCCGGATTTGCTGCCGATCGTGCTCGACGAAGCCTTCATCGCCGAAGTGCGCGAAGAACTGCCGGAACTGCCCGAGGCGAAACGCGCCCGGTTCATCGCCGACTACGGCCTGCGGGAAGATGACGTGGACATCCTGGTCGCCAGCCGCCCGCTGGCCGACTACTTCGAGGCGGTGGCCGGCACTGTGAAAGACGACCCGAAGCTGGCGGCGAACTGGGTGGTCGGGGAGTTGTCCGGTGCGCTGAACCGCGACGGTGTGGATATCGACGCGAGTCGGGTACCGCCCCATGCGCTGGGTGAACTGCTGTTGCGGATCAAGGACGGCACCGTATCCGGCAAGCTGGCCAAAGAGGTATTTGAAGCCATGTGGGCCGGCGAGGGCGGTGCGGACGAAATCATCGACAGCAAGGGCCTGAAGCAGATCACCGATACCGGTGCGATCGAGAAGATCGTCGATGAAGTGCTGGCGGCCAACGCAGCCCAGGTGCAGCAATACCGCGACGGTAACCAGAAAGTGCTGGGTTTCTTCGTCGGCCAGGTCATGAAGGCCAGCCAGGGCAAGGCGAACCCGCGGCAGGTGAACGAAATCCTGCGCAAGAAACTCTCGTAGGAGTGGCTTTAGCCGCGATAGCGGGCCCGTCAGGTCCAGATCTTCAGATTTGACGCCGCGGCGATTCGTGTGAAGTCGTCGTCGGTTGTCAAAAGCGTCAGTTCGTGCCGCAGGCACAGTTGCGCAAGCAGTGCATCGACCGTCCCGATCTGAACGCCACGTCGCCGGCAATCGTTGCGCAACCCGGCGGCCTGGATGTGATCTTCTCGTTCCGCTGACAACATCGGCAGAGCGTGGAATCGTTCGATGATGGACTGGTGGGCTTTCGCGCCGCGAAAACCCTGCAGTAGCTCTTGCAGGATCAGGCCCGTCACCAGTATGGATTCACCGCCCGTCAACGCGCTGGCGAGTCGTTTGACCTCGGGCCGGTCAACTTGACCGTTTCGTCGGAATGCCAGCGACCATACGCTCGTGTCGACCAGCAGTGGCATCAGCGCGAGCGCTCCGCCTTGTAGTCGTAGTCGGCATCCCATTCCAGCGCGCCGAACAGATCGATCATGCCCTGCTGCTCCCGGCGCGCGATGAATTCCTGCAACGCCAGGGTGACGGCGGCTTTCTTCGTGCGCTCGCCGCTCACGGCCAGCGCGCGCTCCAGCAGCTCCGGGTCGATGGAGAGATTCGTCGCCATGTGTGGATTTTCACACATCACATCACACATTTCAGCCTCCCCACTCCTGCCGCGACCCGTCTCAACAGACTGGAGCCTAATGCTGAAAGATCGCTACGTGAACTGGTGATTTAGCGCCTTTTTCTCGGGATTTCGCGTTATTTGCGCAAACCGGGTAGTTCAACCGGCAACCCTTCATGGTGCTGGAAAAAATATAAAGATTTCTTTATATTTCCGTCATGCCCTTGGAACTCAGCGTGACCCGCCTGAAGGCCGCCGCGGAACCGACCCGTCTGCGGCTGTTGCTGCTGCTCGCCCGGGGCGAGGCCACGGTGGGGGAATTACAGGACATCCTGGGGCAGAGCCAGCCGCGCGTGTCCCGCCATCTGCGGCTATTGGCCGAAGCCGAACTGGTGGAGCGATTCCGCGACGGCCAGTCCATTTACTACCGGTTGTCGAGCGAGTCTTTCGCGCAGCAGATTGCCGACCTGCTGGCCGACGAAGCCGGCCGCGACGACCAGCAACTTCGCGCCGATGCCGACGCACTGGAAAAGGTATTGCGCGCGCGCCGACGAGCAGCTTTCAGTGGCCCGGCCCTGCTTGCCGCTGCCCAGGCCGGCGCGCGGCCGGCAATCACCGAACTCGAATCGGCGCTGGAGGAACTGCTGGCCGGCTTTGAGTTTCGCGATGTGCTCGACGTGGGTTGCGGTGGCGGTGCGCTGTTGCCGTGGTTGAGCGCCCGGGCCGATCACGTAACCGGTGGAGACATCGCCCGGCCGATGCGCTTGCTGGCCCGTGCGCGCACGCAGGCCGACGGCTTGAGTAACTGCACGGTGCGGGCTGCCGACCTGCACGCGCTGCCCTTCGCCGCACAGAGCTTCGATCTCGTCGTACTGGACGAGGTCCTGGGTGCCGGCACCGAGCTGGGTGTCGCGTTGAACGAGGCCAGGCGTGTGCTGCGACCGAACGCCAGGCTCGTGGTTCTCGACCGGGTCGAACCGGCGGCGCGGCAACTGTCAGCCGAGCGCACGGGCCTGGCGGAGAATCAGCTCGTCACCGCGCTGGCGGCGGCGGGCCTGCGCGTGACCGGCCGCGGCTGGCTGCCGGGCCGGGCACCGGACTATGCGGCCTTTGCGGCGGTGCCGGCTGCCGTGGTGTCCAGGACGGGTACCGATGGCTGAACACCCGGCACCCCGCGTTTCTTTCGAGTTCTTCCCGCCGAAGACCCCGGCGATGGAAGAGAAGTTGTGGCAAGCGGTCAAGCGGCTGGAACCGTTGGCGCCGTCCTTCGTGTCGGTAACTTACGGCGCCGACGGCTCCACCCGTGATCGCACCCACAGCCTCGTGAGCCGGATCAACCAGGAGACGCACCTCGTGGGCGCACCCCACCTGACCTGCGTGGGCGCGTCGAAAGAGGAGGTGCAGGCGATCGCCCGGCAGTATTGGGAAGAAGGCATCCGGCAGATCGTCGCATTGCGCGGTGACCCGCCCCAGGGCGCCGACCACTTCGAGCCGCATCCGGGTGGTTACCACTATGCCGCCGACCTGGTCGAGGGCCTGCGCGAGGTGGCGGACTTCGAGATTTCGGTGGCCGCGTACCCGGAAACCCACCCGGAGGCGCCCGACCCGGATTTCGACATCGACAACCTGAAGCGCAAGCTCGATGCCGGCGCGACCCGCGCCATCAGCCAGTTCTTTTTCGACCCGGACTGTTTCCTGCGCTTTCGCGACCGTTGCGCGGCGGCGGGCATCACCGCGCCCATCGTCCCCGGCGTGCTGCCGATCAACAAGTTCTCGCAGATGCTGCGTTTTGCCGGCATGTGCGGTGCGTCGGTGCCCGCCTGGCTGCACGAGCGCTTCGCCGGGCTGGACGAAGACGACGAGACGCGCCGGCTGATCGCCGCGAATACCGCGATCGAGATGGTGACGACCCTGCAGCGTGAGGGCGTGGACGACTTCCACTTTTACACCCTGAACCGGGCCGAGCTGACCTACGCGATTTGCTTCGCGCTGGGCCTGCGACCGAGGGCGTCGGCGACGTGAGCGGGCGGGCGGAACGCTTTGCGGCGCTCGACGCGCTGCTGGCCGAGCGTATCGTGATTCTCGACGGTGCGATGGGCACCATGGTGCAGGGTTACCCGCTGCAGGAGGCGGATTACCGCGGCGAGCTGTTTCGCGACTGGCCCTGCGACCTGAAAGGTAACCACGACCTGTTGAGCCTGACGCGCCCGGACGTGATTCGCGAGATTCACGGTGCGTTCTTCGACGCCGGCGCTGACATCGTCGAGACCAATAGCTTCAATTCCACCGCGCCGGCGCTGGCCGACTACGGGCTGGAAGACCACGTGCGGGAACTGAACCTCGCCGCGGCCCGCGTCGCACGCGAGGTGGCCGACGACTACACCGCGCGCACCGGGCACCCGCGATTCGTCGCCGGGGTGCTGGGCCCAACCAACCGCACCGCGTCCATCTCGCCCGACGTGAACGACCCGGGCCTGCGCAACATCAGCTTCGATGAACTGGTGAGGACTTACGGCGAAGCGGCGCGCGCGCTGCTCGACGGCGGCGCGGACTTCATCCTGGCGGAAACCATCTTCGATACGCTGAACGCGAAAGCGGCTCTCTACGCCATCGACGTGCTGGCAGAAGAACTGGCCGAGCCGGTACCGGTGATGATTTCCGGCACCATCACGGATGCATCCGGCCGCACGCTGTCCGGCCAGACCACCGAGGCCCTGTGGAACTCGGTGCGCCATGCCCGGCCCTTCCTGGTGGGCCTGAACTGCGCCCTGGGGGCGGAAGATCTGCGGCCTTACCTGCGCGAACTGTCGCGGGTGGCCGACACGCGCGTCAGCGTGCACCCGAACGCCGGCCTGCCGAACGAGTTCGGCGAGTACGACGACACGCCGGAATACATGGGCGGCGTGCTGGGCGACTTTGCGAAAGAAGGCTTGCTGAACGTGGTGGGTGGTTGTTGCGGTACGACCCCGGAACACATCCGCGCCATTCGTGACGCTGTCAGCGCCTACCCGCCGCGGCAGCCCGCGGACGTTGCTCCGGCATTGCGGCTCAGCGGGCTCGAGCCGCTGACCGTCGACGAGAACTCGCTGTTCGTGAACGTGGGCGAACGCACCAACGTGGCAGGTTCCGCGAAGTTCAAGCGGTTGATCGCCGCCGACGACTACAACGCCGCACTGCAGGTGGCTCGCCAGCAGGTGGAAAACGGCGCCCAGATCATCGACGTGAACATGGACGAGGGCATGCTCGACTCCGTCTCGGCGATGGACCGCTTCCTGAAGCTGGTTGCCGGCGAACCTGACATCGCCCGCGTGCCGTTGATGGTGGACTCGTCCCGTTGGGAGGTGATCGAGACAGGGCTGAAAAACCTGCAGGGCAAGGCGGTGGTGAACTCCATCAGCCTGAAAGAGGGCGAAGCCCCGTTCCTGGAGCAGGCGCGGGAGCTGCGCCGCTACGGTGCGGCGTGCGTGGTCATGGCCTTCGACGAGCAGGGCCAGGCCGACACCGTGGAGCGGCGCCTGGCGATCTGCGAGCGCTCTTACCGGCTGCTGACCGAGCAGGTCGGCATGCCGCCGGAAGACATCATCTTCGACCCGAACATCTTCGCGGTGGCCACCGGTATCGAAGAACACAACGACTACGGCCGCGCGTTCATCGAAGCCACCCGCCAGATCAAGGCCACGCTGCCCTACGCGTTGGTCAGTGGTGGTGTCAGCAACGTGTCGTTCTCGTTCCGCGGCAACAACCCGGTACGTGAAGCGATGCATTCGGTGTTCCTGTACCACGCGATCCAGGCCGGGCTGGATATGGGCATCGTGAACGCGGGTCAGCTCGCGATTTACGAGGAGATTCCCGAGGAACTGCGCGACGCGGTGGAAGACGTGATCCTGAACCGACGGGATGACGCAACCGACCGCTTGCTGGACATGGCGGGGCGCTATCAGGAGATGGGTGGTCCGGCAGCAGAGGAGCAGGTTGCGGAATGGCGCAGCCTGCCGGTGCGCGAGCGGCTGGTTCACGCGCTGGTTGCGGGCATCGACGAGTACATCGTCGAGGACACCGAAGCAGCACGGCTGGAGGTTGCGCACCCGCTCGAAGTGATTGAAGGGTCGCTGATGGACGGCATGAACGTGGTCGGCGATTTGTTCGGTGCCGGCAAGATGTTCCTGCCCCAGGTCGTGAAGTCGGCCCGGGTCATGAAGAAGTCCGTGGCGCACCTGGTGCCGTTCATCGAGGCCGAGCAGGGCGGCAAGGCGCGCAAGGTCGGCCGCATCGTGATGGCCACGGTGAAGGGCGACGTGCACGACATCGGCAAGAACATCGTCGGCGTCGTTCTCCAGTGCAACAACTTCGAGGTGATCGATCTCGGCGTGATGGTTCCCGCCGAACGGATCCTCGAGACCGCGCGCCGCGAGCAGGCCGATATGATCGGGCTGTCGGGCCTGATCACGCCGTCCCTGGACGAGATGGTGCAGGTGGCCCGCGAGATGCAGCGCCAGGGCTTCGACGTGCCGCTGTTGATCGGCGGCGCGACAACGTCGCCGGCTCACACGGCAGTGAAAATCGACCCGGAGTACCCGGGTCCGGTGGTCTACGTGAAAGATGCGTCGCGTTCTGTCGGTGTCGCCCAGAAGCTGGCCAGCGACAGCGACCGGGTGGCCTACATCGAGAACTTGCGCGAGGACAACGAACGGCGTCGGCGGCTACACAGCGGCAGCAAGCGGCTGGCACCGCAGCTGAGCCTCGCCCAGGCCAGGCAGAACAAGGCGCGGCTGGACTGGGAGGCGGTGGCCCCGCGTCCGGTCTGCCCCGGCGTGCAGGTCCTGGATATCAATCTCGAAGAACTGCTGGACTTCATCGACTGGATGCCGTTTTTCAACGCCTGGGAATTTCGCGGCAAGTTTCCGGACATTCTCCAGGACCCGGATGTCGGGGAGGCGGCGACCACACTCTATGACGAGGCCCGGTCGATGCTCGACGAGATCATTCGCGAGGGTTGGCTCAAGGCGCGGGCGGTCGTCGGCCTGTTTCCCGCGAACACCATCGATGATGACGACATCCTGTTGTACGCGGACGATCAGCGAGAGCACATCCTGGCGCGGCTGCACCACCTGCGCCAGCAGAAGGCGCTTGCGGATGGCCGGGCCAATCTGTGTCTCGCAGACTTCATCGCGCCCGCGGGCACTGGTGTCGCCGACTGGATCGGGGCCTTCGCGGTCACCGCCGGGCTCGGGATCGAGCCGCGGGTGGCGGAGTTCGAGCGTGCCCACGATGACTTCAGCGCGATCCTGCTGAAGGCGCTGGCCGATCGCCTCGCCGAGGCCAGCGCTGAGTACCTGCACGCGCGCGTGCGCCGCGAGTGGTGGGGCTACGCGCCCGACGAAGCGCTGACCAACGATGACCTGATTGCCGAGCGTTATCGCGGCATCCGTCCTGCACCCGGTTATCCGGCCTGTCCGGATCACGCCGAGAAGCAAACGCTGTGGCGGCTCCTGGATGTCGAGCGCAACACCGGGATCCGCCTGACCGAGTCCTACGCAATGTTCCCTGCCGCGTCCGTCAGCGGCTGGTACTTCGGTCACCCGGACGCACGCTATTTCTCGGTGGGCAAGATCGGCCGCGACCAGGTGGAAGACTACGCGCGCCGCAAGGGCCTGCCGGTGGCCACGGTCGAGCGCTGGCTGGCCGCCAACCTCGGCTACGACGCGGAAGCCGCCTGACGCAGGAGGCCGTTTACCGGAATCCGCACACCGCTTCGCCGGTGCACCGGCGCCGTCGCGCTCCCGTGCTATTTTCCCAACCGTTGTGTTGACCAAACGCCGGAACTGTTGACTTGAGTTCGCGCTTCAATCGTTGCCTGGTTGTCGTTCTCGCGCTGTTTCTCGCGGGCTGTGCGATGAATCCCGTCACGGGCCAGAGCGAGCTGCAGCTCGTCAGCACGGCACAGGAAATCCAGGTTGGCGAGCAGCAGTACGCGCCGTCCCGCCAGATGTTTGGTGGCGACTACGTCGTGGACCCGGCAGTCGAGCGCTATGTCCGTGAGGTTGGCGATCGCATCGCCGCGAAGAGCGATCGCCAGCTGCCGTACGAATTCTCGGTCATTAACGATTCGACGCCCAATGCGTGGGCCCTGCCGGGCGGCAAGATCGCGGTGCACCGTGGGCTGCTGACGGAGCTGAACAGCGAAGCGGAGCTCGCCGCCGTGCTCGGCCATGAGATCGTGCACGCAGCCGCGCGGCACGGGGCGAAATCGATGGAGCGGGGCATGTTGCTGCAGGGCGTGGCGGTCGCCGCTGCGGTTACCGCGAACCAGAGCGACTACGGCCCGCTGCTGATGACCGCAACCGGCATCGGTCTGCAGCTGATTACGCAGAAGTACGGCCGCGATGCCGAGCGCGAGTCCGACTATTACGGCATGAAGTACATGTCGCGGGCAGGCTACGACCCGACGGCTGCCGTGGAGCTGCAGGAAACCTTCGTGAGGTTGTCCGAGGGCCGGGACGCCGGTGGCCTCGCCGTCCTGTTTGCGAGTCACCCGCCATCGCTGGAGCGGGTGCGCAACAATGAGGCCACGCTGGCCGAGTTGCCGCCGGGCGGAGAACTTGGGACCGACCGCTACCAGTCAGCCATCGCACGCCTGCAACGCACCAAGGAGGCCTACGCGGCCCACGACCGCGGTCGCAAGGCGCTGGCCAGCCAGGACACGGCAACTGCCCTGGCCGAAGCCAAGCGGGCGCTGCAAATCGAACCGGACGAGGCCTTGTTTCACGCGCTGCGCGGCGACGTGCGGTCGGTGCAGAATCGCTGGAGCGATGCGCTGATCAACTACAATCGGGCCGTCGATCGCAATCCGGGTTACTTCTATCCGCTGATGCGGCGCGGCCTGGCTTTCCGGCAACTCGGCAACGTCACCGAAGCCACCGCAGACCTGGAGCGCAGTATCGAGCTGTTGCCGACTGCGCCGGCGCTGAACGCGCTGGGCGAAATTCGCCTGGCAGCCGGCCAGCGCGAGCAGGCGCTGGAACTGTTTCGGGCGGCGGCGAAATCAGACTCCCCGGACGGGCGTGCCGCGGCCGCCGCTTTGCTGCGGCTCGAATTGCCCGGCAAGCCCTATCGTTATATCAAGGCCGCGGTGGGCCAGGATTCGGCGGGCCGGCTGGTGCTGGAATTGCAGAACCCGACGACGGTCGCGGTCGAGATCCAGGAACTTGCTTTCGAGTACCTGGACAGCAACAACCAGGTGCGGCAGGTGCGTCGCGATGTGCGCGGCGTGATCCAGCCCCGGTCGACCGCACGCAACGCGATCGATCCGCGCTGGATAGGCGGGGTGGCTGACGTGCGCCGCGTCAGGGCGGCAGTGAGCCGGGCCCGGATCGCGGAATAAGTCCCCCGCGCAATTTGTCCTGGGCAAGAAAAACCCGGCGCGAGGCCGGGTTCGTCTTGGTGCGAACAACCGGGGGCGCGCTAATGTGCGCGGCGCCCGGTTTCGGGGCTGTTACCAGCGACCGCCGCCGCCGCCACCGCCACCGCTGCGCGGGGCTTTCGGCTTGGCTTCGTTCACCCGGATCTCGCGGCCGCCCATATTGAAACCGTTGAGTTCCTGGATGGCCTTCTGCGCTTCACCGTCACTCGACATCTCGACGAAGCCAAAGCCGCGGCTCTGGCCGGTGTCGCGATCCGTGATCACGTTGCAGGAATCAACCGTGCCACACTGGCTGAACGTTTCTTCCAGGCTCTGCTGGTCGGCCGAATACGGCAAATTGCCGACATAGAGTTTCCTACCCATGTTACCTCCTAAAGGTTCTGTAACCGCTCAAGAGGATGTAGGCACGATGCCCGCAGACTCGAAAGAAGCGATCGGAAAGGAGCCGCGAGTGTACAGGTTTTCTGGCCATTGAGCAGCCCGTCAACCCGCTCCTGATCCCGTTTGAACCGGTGTGTTGCGTGCCCGCAAATACGGGGCCCCGGCCCCGGCCCCGGGCCGCTGCCTGCCGGGCCTCGCGGGGCCACACAGCGGCTGGTCGGCGCGATCCGCAACTGCCGGGGCTGCAGCGGGTCTAGGTACTTGTTCGTATGCCAAGCCGGTGGCGCCGGGCATGTAATAGCCCGGCTTTCAGGGGGACCGCGCGTGCGTCGATTGATATTGTGGATTTTCACCCTGGGCCTGGCCTTGCTGCTGGGCGCAACGATGGTGCAGTACCTGGTCACCCATCCGTTGCGGATGAGCGCCTACCTCGCGTTCAGCTGCTTCGCGCTGTTCCTGCTGATGGTGATCCTGGCGCGGGCTTTCCGGGGCGGGCAACGTCTCGTCGCGATCGTGCTGTCGCTCGGTGCGTGTACGGCCGGCTGGTACGTGATGACAGGTGTCGTGCTCGATCGTGAGGATTCCCGGCCGATGCCGGAGCTGGTGCGGCAGGAAGGCGACCCGGGTGACGGTCACACGGCGGTCATTTACCTGACCCACGGCGAACCGCCGGTCTACGACCCGATCAGCTGGATCAACCAGATGAACGAGTTCGACGAGCAGGGCCTGCGCTTCATTCCGTTCATGGCGCGACCCTTGTTCTTCTACAGGTTGCGCCAGAGTTACCTGCGGGTGGGCAAGAGCGATCACCAAGAGCGGCATATCGCCATGCTGCGGAGCCTGGAACAGGCCTACCGACAGGCAACCGGGGACATGGAGACGCGCTTTCACCTGTCTTTCCTGGACGACAACCCCAGAGTGGGCGCCGCGGTCATTAACGCATTGAACGATGGTGCCAGCCGGCTCGTCGTCACCGAGGTGTTCGTGACCGTGTCCAGCCATACGGCCGAGGGCGAACACCAGGTCATGGAAATGGAGCCTGAGGCCTATGGTGTGGAAGTGCTGTTCACGACGCCATTGTGGGACTCCGAGACCTTGCAGCAGATGTACGTCGATCGCGTGAACGCCCAGGTGGGCGACGCCGACCGGTCGAAGATCGGTGTGCTGCTGGTTGCCCATGGCCAGCCGGATGAATGGGACGAGATTTGGCCGCTGCAGACTGAGCAGGAAATGCTGTTCGGCGACCGGATCATCGAACGCCTGGTGGCGGCAGGTTACAGCCGGGAGAATCTCGGCAAGGGCTGGATGTCCTTCAAGTTTCCGAAGCCGGCCACCGAGGCGGAGCGCATTCACGCCAACGGTGTGGACAAGCTGTTCTTCTTCTCCTACACCATTGCCGCCGCAGGGATGCACTCCCAGTACGACATTCCGGCGCTGGTCTACCGGGCCAATGTGCCGGACGACTTTCCGATCATTGATCTCGGCGCGTGGGGCAACGACCCCAAGGCTATCCAGGCGATGCTGGAGAATATCGACGTGGTGATGGAGCCGGCTACCGCGGCGTCAGCAGGTCCTAACTGAGCCCGGCAGCGACTCCCGGCCGGACAATTCAGGCACCCTGTTGCGTGGTCTGCCCGGGCGGCGTGTCGCTGGCGTCAATTGCCAGGATGACAGACCGGGCACTCGGGGTTCGCCGCGATACCAATGCTGCGTGACGTGCCGGCGAGCCCGTCGTAGAGCCACAGGCGCCCGTCCAGCTCGGAGCTCAGCCCGGCAATGATTTTCATCGCCTCGGTGGCCATCAGGCAGCCGATCGCGCCGGCCACGGGTGCCAGGATGCCCTGCCCGGCGCAGTCGTCCAGGTTTTCATCATTCTCCGAGTACAGGCACTGGTAGCAGGGCGGCCCGTCCCGCTCGTGACGGAACACCCCCACCTGGCCTTCGAAGCGGATCGCGGCGCCCATCACCAGCGGCTTGCGCGCGGCGGCACAGGCGCGATTGATCTGCAGTCGCGTCGCGAAGTTGTCCGTGCAGTCCAGCACTACGTGACAGGCGCTGACCGCATCCGTCAGTTCGTCCTCGGCCAGTCGCCGGTTCAGCACGGACACGCGCAGCTTCGAGTTATACGCGCGCAGTTTTTCCGCCGCGGCGTGGGTCTTGTACTCGTCGACGTCGTCGGGCTGAAACAGGATCTGGCGCGGCAGGTTGCTCGCATCCACGCGGTCGTAGTCGTTGATCACCAAGTGGCCAACGCCGGCGTTGCCCAGGTACAGGGCCGCGGTGGCGCCGAGCCCGCCCAGGCCGATCACCAGCGCGCTGCCGTGCGCGAGCCGCGCCTGGCCGTCAGCGCCGAGTTGCGGCAGCGCCAGCTGGCGCGCGTAGCGAACGGGATCCGGCTCAGTCATCGTCTTCCGGCCACTGGCCTTCGGTCACGCGGGGCCGGCCCGGCAGGTCCCGGTAGGTGGACAAGGCCGTGAACCCGGCTTCCTGGAACAGCCGCATGGCCGCCGGCCCCTGGCGGAAGCCGTGTTCGATCAGCAACCAGCCGCCGGGCTCCAGGTGCCCGGGTGCGCCCGCAACGAGTTTCTCGATCGCCAGCAGGCCGTCGCGCCCGGCGCGCAGCGCCATCGCCGGTTCGTGGCCCAGTTCGAAGTGATTCAACATCCACTCCTGGTCGGTGACGTAGGGCGGGTTGCTGACAATCGCAATGAATCGTTCTCCGGCCACTGGCTTGAACCAGTCGCCGAAGCGAAAGTCGATGTTCGACAGATTGTGCACGCCGGCGTTATAGCGGGCCACTTTCAGGGCTTCTTCGCTGAGATCTGTGGCAACGATGTCCACATCGGGCCGCTCGCTGGCCAGTGCAATTGCCACCGCGCCGCTGCCGGTGCCGAGATCCAGCACCTTGCCGTTACTGTCCGGCGGGATGCGGTTCAGTGCGCACTCCACCAGCATCTCGGTTTCCTGACGCGGCACCAGGGTGTCGCTCGTCACCTGCAGTTCGAGCGACCAGAACTCCCGCGTGCCGACCAGTTGTGCCACCGGCCGGCCTGTTTGTCGTTCTTCCACGAGTTCTTCGAAGCGCTGCACGATTTCGGGTCGCACCGTCAGTGCGCTGTCGCCGTACAGGCGCGCACGCTGCCAGCCCAGCGCGTGAGCGAGCAACACTTCTGCATCCAGGCGCGCCGACCGGCTGCTGCCTTTCAGCT
This sequence comes from Chromatiales bacterium, assembly GCA_020351875.1. Classification (GTDB taxonomy): domain Bacteria; phylum Pseudomonadota; class Gammaproteobacteria; order Steroidobacterales; genus J054. Next base: position 2,347,994 of record CP070671.1, read on the forward strand.
GCTCGGCGCTGGCCTGTAGCAGTGAAGCCACCGTGGGCCTGGATTCTGACTCGCCTGCCTGCATGAAACGCCTGTGCTAGCCTGCCGTGAACCCTTCTTCTTTTACCACAATGCCCCCCGGCGGGCCGTAAACCCGATCCATGACAGACGACAGCAAAGCCACGGATATCGCGACCCAGTGCATACACGCGGGCGACACGGTGGATCCGGCTACCGGGGCGGTCATGCCCCCGATCGTGACCAGCAGCACCTACCGCCAGACGGAATTCGGCGCGCCCATGACCTATGCGTATTCCCGCGCGGCCAATCCCACCCGCGACGCGCTGGAGCGTTGCGTGGCCGAACTGGAAGGTGGTGAGCGCGGCGTGGCTTACGCAGCCGGCATGGCCGCGACGGCGGGCGTGCTGGACCTGCTCGACGCGGGCGCGCACGTGGTCGCGCCGCAGGATCTCTACGGCGGCACGCTGCGGCTGTTCAACGAAGTGCGCACGCGCAGCGCCAAGCTGCGATTCACCTACGTGGATTTCGCCGATCTGGACGCGGTGGCCGCGGCAATTCGGCCGCAGACCCGGCTGATCTGGCTGGAGACACCCACGAACCCGTTGCTGAAACTTATCGATCTTGCCGCGGTCGTGGAGATCGCTAAAGCCAAGGACGTCATGGTCGCAGTGGACAACACCTTCTGCACCCCGTGCGGCCAACGGCCGCTGGAGCTGGGTTGCGACATCGTGATGCATTCCACGACGAAGTACCTCGGCGGCCACTCCGATGTGATCGGTGGGCTCAACATCGTGGCCGATGCAGCGGTCGGGGCCGAACTGGTCTCGTTGCGCAGCGCGGTGGGCTCCGTGCCCGGGCCTTTCGATGCCTACCTGGTTCTGCGCGGCATCAAGACGCTGGCCCTGCGCATGGCAAAACATGCGGAGAATGCCCAGGTACTGGCCGAATGGCTCCAGGCCCAGGACGCGGTCGAACGCGTGTACTTCCCCGGTCTTGCGTCGCATCCGGGCCACGGCTTGGCGAAGCGGCAGATGGACAACTTCGGCGGCATGCTGGCCTTCGAGCTGAACGGCGATGTCGCCCGCTTCATGAGTGCGCTGCGAATCTTTGCGGTGGCAGAGAGCCTGGGCGGCGTGGAAAGCCTGGCCGGGCACCCGGCCACGATGAGTCACTCGAACATCCCGCAGGCCGAGCGCGAGGCCATGGGCATTCCGGATCACCTGGTGCGGCTGTCGGTCGGCATCGAGCACGTGGACGACCTGCAAACCGACCTCGAGACAGCGCTGGCGGCTGCGGGCCGCAATGACCGCAGCCCATGACCGGTTTCACGCCTGTCTCCGCGTTTCTCGGCGGTTGCCTGATCGGCCTGGCCGCCGTGGTCCTGATGGCGTTGAACGGGCGAATCGCCGGCATCAGCGGCATCGTGCAGGGCGCGGTCGAAGGGCCTCGCGGTGAGCGTGGCTGGCGCTGGCTGTTCGTGGGCGGGCTGGTGCTCGGTGCGGTCCTGACGCTGGCCTGGCGCGACCCGGGCTTTATGCCGCGCAGCGGTTATCCGCCATTGTTGTTAATTGCCGCCGGTCTGCTGGTCGGTGTCGGTACACGCCTTGGCAGCGGCTGCACCAGCGGCCACGGTGTGTGCGGCATAGCCCGCTGGTCCGCCCGGTCCATTGTCGCCACGCTCGCCTTCATGGGCACCGGGTTCATCACGGTCTATATCGCGCGGCACATGCTCGGGGCGCCGCTGTGAAGGCCGGGATGGCTCGCGATGCGGCGGCGCTGCTGGCCGGGACGCTGTTCGGCGCGGGGCTGACGGTGTCGCAGATGATCAACCCGCGCAAGGTGCTGGCCTTTCTCGATCTCGCCGGCGACTGGGACCCGAGCCTCGCCTTCACTATGGGCGGTGCGCTGTTGGTGACTGCCATCGGTTACCGGTTCGTGTTGCGCCGGCCCGGCCCGGCATTCGACGAGGCCTTTCGCGTGCCGCCCAAACGCGCCGTGGATGGGCGACTGGTGACGGGTGCGGCCCTGTTCGGCATCGGCTGGGGCCTGGGTGGTTACTGTCCGGGCCCGGCCCTGTCGGCCGTGGCGATGGGCACCCAGGAACCCTGGATCTTCATCGTTGCGATGGCGGCAGGCGGCTGGCTTGGCGGCAGGCCGTGGGGTCGGCGTTGAACGGGATTGTGATCAACCCTCGAAATCCAGCCAGTCCGGCAGCGCCAGGCCCTTCGACGCCAGGAATTCCCGGTTGAACAGGCGCTCGCGGTAGCGCATCGCACCGTCGCACAGAATGGTCACGATCACGTGGCCGGGACCGAGCTCCTGTGCCATGCGCACCGCACCGGCCACGTTCACGCCGCTGGAGCCGCCGAGCGACAGCCCTTCGCCGCGAATCATGTCGTAGACGAGCGGGATGGATTCCGTGTCCGGAATCTGCAGCGGCAGATCGATGGGTGTGCCCTCCAGGTTGTCGGTGACGCGCGAATTGCCGATGCCCTCGGTGATGGAACCGCCCTCGGCCTTCAGTTCGCCGTTCGCGTAGTAGTTGTACAGGGCCGAGCCGGTCGGATCCGACAGGCCGATGAGCACTTCCGGGTTGCTGGCCTTCAGCGCCCGCGCGATGCCGGCCAGGGTGCCGCCGGTGCCGACGGAGCAGACGAAGCCGTGCACTTCACCGCCAGTCTGCGCCCAGATCTCCGGGCCGGTGGTCTGCTCATGGAAGTCGCGGTTCGCGGTGTTGTTGAACTGGTTCGCCCAGAATGCGCCGTTCGGTGAACTCTCGTTCAGCTCCGCGGCGATGCGCTCGGACACCTTCGTGAAGTGGTTCGGGTCTTTCAGCGGCACCGCGGGCACGAGGTGCAGCTTGGCACCGTAGGAACGCAGCGTGTCGATCTTGTCGCTGCTCTGGTTGTCCGGCATCACGATCACGGTGTCGTAACCCAGGCAGTTGCCGACAACGGCCAGGCCGATGCCGGTGTTGCCTGCCGTACCCTCCACGATGATGCCGCCGGGTTTCAGCAGGCCCTTCGCCTCCGCATCGCGCACGATGCCCAGCGCGGCACGGTCTTTGACCGACCCGCCGGGGTTCATGAACTCCGCCTTGCCGAGAATTTCGCACCCGGTGGCGTCGGAAACGTGGTTCAGGCGAATCAGCGGCGTGTTGCCGATGTGCCCGACGGTGTCGTGATAGTTCTTGTTGGTCATTTTGTCAGTGCTGCTCCATTGCAGCGAGTTGTGCCGCCTGGTGTTCGGTTGCCAGCGGTTCGATCACGTGGTCCAGATTGCCTTCCAGGATGTCCTGCAATTTGTACAGCGTCAGGTTAATGCGGTGATCTGTGACCCGGCCCTGCGGAAAATTGTAAGTGCGGATGCGTTCGGAGCGATCACCGGAACCCACCAGGCTCTTGCGCTCGGCCGCCTGCGCTTCCTGCTGCTTTGTGACTTCCGCGTCGAGCAGCCGGGCCTGCAGCAGGGACATGGCCCGCGCGCGGTTCTTGTGCTGCGAGCGTTCGTCCTGGCATTCCACCACGATGCCGGTGGGCAGGTGTGTCAGGCGCACGGCGGAATCGGTCTTGTTCACGTGCTGTCCACCCGCCCCGGAGGCCCGGTAGGTATCGACCCGCAGGTCCGCCTGGTTGATGTCCACCGCGTCGACTTCGTCGGCTTCCGGCAGCACGGCCACGGTGCAGGCTGACGTATGAATGCGGCCCTGGGCTTCGGTTTCCGGCACCCGCTGCACCCGGTGTGCGCCGGATTCGAACTTCAGCCGCGAGTACGCGCCGCGTCCGGCCACGCGGCTGATAATTTCCTTGTAACCGCCGCGTTCGCCTTCGCTCGCGCTGAGCACTTCGAGCTGCCAGCCGCGCTGCTCGGCGTACTTCATGTACATGCGGAACAGGTCCCCCGCAAAGAGCGCGGCCTCGTCGCCGCCGGTACCGGCCCGGATCTCCAGGTAAATGTTCGCGTCGTCACGGGGGTCCTTCGGCACGAGGTGGCCCTTCAACGCCGTCTCGAGCGCTGCCAGCCGGTCCTCCACCGTTGCCATTTCCTCTTCGCCCAGGTTGCGGATGTCCGGGTCTGAGTCGGCCAGCATTTCCTCGGCCGCGGCGCGATCGCCACGCGCCGATTCCAGCTCTTTGGTCAGGCGCACCACGGGCTCCAGCTGGGCATACTCGCGGCTCAGCTCACGAAAGCGCTGCTGGTCGCCGATCACTTCCGGATCGGACAGCAGCTGGCCCAGCTCTTCGGCGCGAGCTGCCAGTTGCTGCAATTTGTCTGCGATGCCCTGTTCCACAACGGCTATTATCCCGCACATGAATCGCCGCACCCGCAGTCCCGGTCTGTTGCCGTTGGCGCCCTGCCTGCTGCTCGTGCTCGACGGATGCGCCGGGACCATGCGCGAGGAGTCTGGCGCTGTCAATTACACGCCCGGCGCCAGCTACCACATGATGATGGCGGAGATCGCCGCCCAGCGTGGTGAACACCAGACCGCGGTGCAGGAATACCTCGCCACCGCGGACCGCGGCGATGACCCGGAAGCGGCACGGCGGGCCACGGAATATGCCTTCGACTTCGGGTACGACGGCCTCGCGCAGCGCGGCGCCGAACGCTGGCTGGCGCTGGCGCCCGACAGTTCATCCGCGCGCGAATACCTCGGCCGGCTGGCTCTGCGTCGCCACGATCTCGCCGGCGCCCGCGAGCATTTCGCGGTCATTCTCGGCCCGCCCGGCACGCGCAGCGGCCTGGACTACCTCGTGCTGGAGGGTGAACTGGCAGACGAGATCAACGCGTCTGGCGTCACCCGGCTCCTCGTGTGGCTCGGCGCCGGCGAACCGCCCACGCCGGAATACCGGCTCGCCGTGGCGCGGGCGGCCTACCGTTCGCGTGAAGACGAGCTGGCGCTGGGCTGGGCGCGTCTGGCCGCGGCCACGTCGGATTCGCTGGAAGCGGAGTTGCTGATCGGCCGCGTGCTGTATTCCGCCGGGCATTCGGACGCGGCGCTGCGACACCTGGCCGACCTGCTGCAGGCCCGGCCGCTGCCGCTCATTGAACTCGAATTCGTGCGCCTGCTCGCATCGAGCCGCCGCGAGACGGCGGCGCTGCAGGCGCTGGAGCGGCTCATCGACGCCTACGGCCGCCAGTCTGAACTGCTGTTGCTGCGTGCGCGCACACTGTTGTCCGTTGGCGAAGATGCCGAGGCGGCCGCAGAGTTTCGCGAGCTCGCCGACGCCGGGCAGAGCGTGTATGAGTGTTTTTATTACCTCGCGCAGATTGCGGCCGAGAATGACGACCGGGAAGAAGGGTTGCGCCAGTACTCGCGCATCGGTGCCGGGGCTTATTTCCTGGCCGCGCAATTCAAGATTGCTGAACTGTACGCTGACAGTGATGACCTCGATGCCGGCCTGGCGCACCTGAAGAACTTCGCGAAGGCCCATCCGCGCTACGCCTTCGAAGTGGTGCTGGGCACCGCGCAACTCCTCGAGCGCCGCGGTCGCGACGAAGCGGCGCTCGCTGCCTACGACGACGCGCTGCGCTTCAAGCCAAAGGATCCCGGCCTGCTGCTCGCCCGCGGCATCGTTCGCGACCGGCTCGGCCAGACCCGCAAGGCGGTGAGCGATATGCGCCGGGCACAACAGTTGTCGCCTTTCGATTCCGGCATCTTGAACGCGCTGGGATACACGCTCACGAACCGCGGCCGGCGCCACGGCGAGGGCTATGCGCTGATCCGGCTCGCGCTGGAACAGGATCCGGAGAATCCGGCCATTCTCGACAGCATGGGCTGGGTGCTGTTCCGCCGTGGCGAGAATGACGTGGCCCGCGCCTACCTGCAGCTGGCCTACGACAAGTTGCCGGACCCCGAGGTGGCCGCGCATCTCGGCGAAGTGCTGTGGACCCTGGGCGAGCGCGACCAGGCCAGGCGGATCTGGCAGGAAGCCACCATCGCCTATCCGGACAGCCAGCCGCTGCTGGAAACCACCGCGAGATTTCCCCGTTGACGGCAGCGGCCGGGTGCCCTGCGGTGCGCCTGTCTTGCCTGCTGGCGCTGTGCGTCGTGATGGCGGGTTGCGCCGTGCAGCGCTCGGTGCCCGGCACGACCATCGCGTGGGAAACGCGCCGCGAGGCTTTGCTGGCTCTCGACGCATGGGAACTGCGCGGCCGGATCGGAGTGAAGACCGAAGACGGTGGCGGCCAGGGCAGCCTGGAATGGCGGCAAGGCCCCGATGATGCCCGCTTGCGGGTGAGCGGCCCCTTCGGTGCCGGTGCGTGGGAGCTGCTCTGGAACGAGCGCGAAGCCGTGCTCCGCGACGGCGATGGCGAAGTAGCGGTGGAGTACACCGGACCGGACGCCCTCGACCGGCTCCTGGCGGCCAACGTCGGCTGGCAGTTTCCCGCCGAACAGACCCGTTACTGGGTGCTCGGCCTGGCCGCGCCGGGCTCTGACAGTCGGTTGAATTACAGCGCGGACGGCTGGCTCCAGGGCCTGGAACAGGACGGCTGGCAGGTGGCATTCGCCCGTTTCAGTGAACGCAGTGGCTACTGGATGCCGCGCAAGATCACCGTGGAGAACGACATGGCGCGGCTGCGGCTGGTGGTAGACCGCTGGCTGCCGGGCATTCCCGACTAGCGCGTTTCATTTTCGACCTCGCCGTTGCAGAATACCGCCCACTCCTGGAGGCTGCCCGGAGCGCTCTCCGGGACGGTAACTGGGGTGTAGCCAAGTGGTAAGGCAACGGGTTTTGATCCCGTCATTCGCAGGTTCGATTCCTGCCACCCCAGCCAATTTGCCACGAGATGCGGACGGACGCCGAGTTGAACACGACCCCAAAGCCACTGCAGATTCCCGACATGGCGGTGTTCTCCGGGAATGCGAACCCGGAGCTCGCGTACCGAATTGCCCGCCATCTCACGCTACCACTGAGCAAGATCCAGGTGGGTCGGTTCAGCGACGGCGAGATCAACGTCGAGATTCTCGAAAACGTCCGCGGCCGTGATGCCTACGTGGTGCAGTCCACCTGCCCACCGGTGAACGACAACTTGATGGAATTGCTGGTCATGGCTGACGCCCTGCGGCGGGCTTCGGTGGCCAGGATCACGGCGGTGGTTCCGTATCTCGGCTACGCCCGCCAGGACCGTCGCCCGCGCGCGGCGCGCGTGCCGATCACCGCGCGCCTGGTTGCCGGCATGTTCGAGCAGGCCGGGATCGACCGCGTGCTCACCGTAGATCTGCACGCCGACCAGATCCAGGGCTTCTTCTCGATGCCGGTCGACAACGTTTACTCCTCGCCCGTGCTGCTGGGCGACCTGTGGGCCCAGGAATACCCGGACATGGTGGTGGTCTCGCCGGACGTCGGCGGCGTGGTGCGCGCGCGAGCGATTGCGAAGCGCCTGGACGACGCCGACCTGGCCATCATCGACAAACGCCGGCCCCGGCCCAACGAGTCGCAGGTCATGAACATCATCGGTGAGGTCGAGGGGAAGTCCTGCGTGATGATCGACGACATGATCGACACGGCCGGCACGCTCTGCCAGGCCGCCAGCGCGCTGAAAGACCACGGGGCCGAACGCGTGCTGGCCTACATCACCCACCCGGTGCTGTCGGGCCCGGCAGTCGAGCGGCTTGCCAACTCGGCGCTGGACGAACTGGTCGTGACCGACACCATTCCGCTGTCGGCCGATGCCAAGGCGCTGGACAAGATCCGGCAGCTGGGCGTAGCGGAGTTGCTGGCGGAGACGATGCGGCGGCTTTGCGTGGACGAGTCGGTCAGTTCTTTGTACGTCGACTAGGTTTCTGTTCGGGAACCTGCCACTAGCGACAGTGGTTGGGCCGCGCGGGGGATAATTCACCTCCCTCCAGTTTTGTAGTCGGTCGGCGAAATATCCCCCGCGCGGCTTTACCAGCGTTTGCGGAAGGTTCACTCGGATTCCACCTTCGCGCGTCTGCTCATTCTCGCTGACCCGCCGGTGGGGGGGTCGAAGCCGCCTCGTCTCCGGGGGTGGGGGCGATGGTGGGCGGGTCGCCTTATCCACCCACTAGCCCAGGCTGTTTGCCTCCTACCTGACGTGCGGGGCAACGCTGGATTGGCCGCTGATACGGGGTGGGGGCGGGACTGCCTGACCGGAACGTAAAGCCGGCTCACCGATCTGGCGCCATGGCCAGTAACGGCACAAGCCGGAGTGCAGGGCAGGCAGTCCCGCCCCCGCACCGCAGGGGGCCACTCTTCAAGGGTCGCCAAGAATCTGGCAGTAGTCCCCAGCCTGGGCTAGAATCCGCGCCCTTATGCCGCCGCCCTGGTCGAAGGGTGGCGGTGGAAAAACAACGAAACCAGGAGAAAGCCATGGCTAAGGGTTTTGATCTGGTCGCGGAACTTCGTGACGATGCAGGGAAAGGTTCGAGCCGCCGCCTGCGCCGCGAAGGTAAAGTGCCCGCGATCATCTATGGCGGCGGCAAGCCGCCTCGTCCGTTGTCTTTCGAGCGCAATGCGCTGATGCGTCACATGGAGCAGGAAGCTTTCTTCTCCAGTGTGATCAACGTGCAGGTCGGTGAAAAAGAACAGCCGGCCATTCTGAAAGACGTGCAGATGCATCCGGCGAAGCGCATGGTGCTGCACATGGATCTGCAGCGCATCGTCGCCACCGAGAAGATCCGGATGTCGGTGCCGATTCACTACCTGAACGAAGCGACTGCGGTCGGCGTGAAGCTGGGCGGCGGCACGGTTTCGCACCTGTACTCCGAGGTAGACATTACCTGCCTGCCGAAAGACCTGCCGGAATACCTGGAAGTGGATATCGGCGAGCTCGAACTCGACCAGATGCTGTACCTGTCGAATATCCCGCTGCCCGAAGGCGTGGAGATCCCGGAGCTGGCCCAGGGACCGGAGAACGACAAGCCCATCGTGTCGGTCCACATCTTGAAGGTCGCAGTGGAGCCGGAAGAAGAAGAGGCGGTGGAAGGCGAAGTGGCCGAGGGCGAGGTGCCTACGGCTGCGCCGGAAGAAGGCGAGAAGCCGGAAGAGAGCGAGTGAGTTCAGGCGCCGGGTTAGGGCCCGGCGCCAGCACGCTCTTTTGACGAGGCTGACCGGTGAATACGCAGCCCCCGCAGCTTATCGTCGGGCTCGGCAACCCGGGTGCCGAACATGCGAAAGACCGTCACAACGTTGGCTATTGGCTGGCGGATGAGCTGGCGGCCGGCGCCGGTGGGAGCTTTCGCAGCGACGGCAAGCTACTGGGCGAGGCCTGCCAGGTGCAGCTCGGCCACGCTCCGGTGCGCCTGCTGAAACCCACGACCTACATGAATCGTTCTGGTGGCTCCGTGCGCCGGGCCATCGACTACTACAAGCTCGACATCGAGCGCGTGCTGGTGATCCATGACGAAATCGACCTGCCGGCCGGCGTGGCGCGGCTGAAGCAGGGTGGCGGGCACGGCGGCCACAACGGCTTGCGCGACATCACCCAGCACTGCGGGCGCGACTTCATGCGCCTGCGGATCGGGGTCGGTCACCCGGGCACAAAGGAGCAGGTGACCGGCCACGTGCTGAAGGCGCCCGGCCGCGACGAACTGGAGCTGATTCATCGTGCGATCGACGAATCACGCCGCGCGCTGGACGTGTTGTTTGCTCACGGCTGGGACCGGGCGACCGCCGCGCTGCACACGGCGACGCCCCGCCCGGAATAACTCTCAACGTTGCCGCGGCGGGTCCTGGATCACCGGGATGCGCGACGCGAGGTTGTAGTCCAGCGCCGCGTCCAGCTTCGATTCCACCTGGAAGAATCTCGCCACCTTGGTTTCCGGCAGGATCCGGCGCATCTTCTTCAGGTAGCGCTCGCGCAGCTTCAGCAATTCGCGCTCGTGACGGAACCGGTCGTTCACCAGTGACTTGGCGATGTCGTTCGTCATCTGCCGGTAGCTTTCGGCATAGCGCACGATCACGTCGATGCGGATATCGTTGACCTCACGCAGGTCTTCCGCGTATTCGTTGAACAGCGTCCAGAACTTGTCCCTTTCTTCACTGGTCAGGTTCAGCTCGCTGGCCAGCAGGATGCGCCGCTCCTTGTCGATGATGTCCCGCGTCGCGTTCAGCTGGGTGCGCAGAGTCGGGTCCAGCGGGTTGTAGTCCTGGGCCAGTAGCGCGGCTGTTGGCAGCAAGAGCAACAGGCCCGTAACTATGCATCGCGCCATCATTTCGACTGCCCCCCCTGAAGTTGCTGAGCGACGTAGGCGCCGACCAGGCCGGCGACCAGTATCGCAATGTAAAACTGCCCGGCCACGGCGCTCATATACGCAACGGCCTGGGCGAGCGGCCTGATCGGCACCACGTCGCCATAGCCGAGTGTTGTCATTGACACGAAGGTGTAATAGATCAGGTCGATGCCGACGCTGCCGTCGCCGCCCGGAGTCAGGCCCTTGTATGAGCCCGGCAGGACCAGTGCGATCAGCATGTTCAGAACCCCGAAGCCGAGACCCAGCAGCAGGTACACGCTCGCGGCGCCAATCAGGCGGTTCGCGGTGATCTGCCGGTCGGGTGACTGGAACAGGCGGGTCAAGGTAAACACGAGGCTGAAAAAGCAGAAGGTGATAATTCCCGTCAGGCCGATGACTTCGGCCGTGAAACTGGGCCAGATGATGTCGATGGAGCTGACGATAATCGTGAACGCTGCGAGCGAGACGCCGATCCAGAACCAACGCCTGGAATCGACGATGCTCCAGACCCCGACGATCAGCGTGATATTGAGCGACAGGAGTATGGAAAAGCCAAAGCGTTCGATGCCGAACTCGAGCAGCACCGGTCCGATGACCAGCGTGATCAGCATGCCGATCAGCATGTAGGAGAAGTTGGCTTCTTTCTTCAGGCGTGGCACCCAATCCTCTCCGTTGTCGGACGCCTACGGCTGGGGCTGCCAGCCGCCGCCCAGGGCCTTGTAAAGCTGCACCACCGCGTCGAGGCTCGCGCGACGCGTGACAGACTCCGCGAGTTCGGTATCGAATTGGGAACGCTCCGAATCCAGCACCTCCAGGTAGCTCGTGACGCCGCCATCGTAACGGGCGCGGGACAGGGTCGCGGCACTGCGTGCAGACTGCACCTGACGTTCCCGGAACTTGAGCTCGGCGTTGTAAGTCCGGATGGCCGCCAGCGCATCTTCCACTTCGCGCAGCGCGAGCTGCACTTGCAGCCCGTACTGGTTCAGCAACTGTTCTGTTCTGGCGAGTTCCACTTCGACCTGTTGCTTGGTGCGGCCGGCGTCGAACAGGGGTCCGGAAAGTTCTCCGCCGATGGTCCACAGGTCAGTATCGAACAGGTCATCCAGGTTGCTGTCTACGAAACCGAGTTGCCCGAGCACGTTCAGGGACGGCAAACGATTGGCTTCGGCCACGCCGATGCGGGCCGTTTGCGCGGCCAGGGCCTGTTCGGCCTGCCGGATATCCGGGCGGCGGGCCAGCAGTTCTGCGGGCACACCGATCGGCAGGGCGGGCGGAAAGACCTGCTGGTCCAGGGTCTGTCCCCGGGTGATCGTGCTCGGGTTGCGGCCAAGCAGGATACTGAGCGTATTTTCCGCATTCACCACCTGGCGTTCGATCGCCGAGCGGGTCACCTGAGCGTCCGCGAGTTCGACATCCGCCTGGTTGACGTCGATCAGCGGCACGGTGCCCTCGTTATAGCGGGCCTGGATGATAACGAGGTATTCCTCGCGGCTTTTCATGGTGCGTTCGGCGATCGCAAGGCGATCGTCCAGGTCCCGCAGCAGCAGGTACGCGCTCGCGACATCGCCAATTAAACTGATGGTGACGGCGCGCTGCGCTTCCTCGGTTGCCAGCAGCTGCGCGCGGGCTGCTTCCGTGGCGCGGCGCAGCTTGCCCCAGATGTCCAGCTCCCACGCCAGCGAGGCGCCGACCGTCAGCGTGGTATTCGTACCGAGGTCTTCGTTGATCAGTTCAGCCGTATTGCCGCGTTCTGCACGGGTCCCCGCGTTCACATTCGGGAACTGGTCCGCACGGGTGATACCCAGTTGCGCCCGGGCCTCTTCCACGCGTGCCGCGGCAATGGCCAGGTTCTTGTTCTCTTCCAGTGCCGTTTCGATCAGCGAACGTAGCTGCGGGTCCAGGAACAGTTCCCACCAGGGCAGGTTCGCGATGGAAGCGCCTTCGTCGGCGGTCTGCAGGTAGGCTTCCGGCATGGGCAGTTCCGGGCGCTGGTAATCCGGGCCCAGCGTGCAGCCGCCGACCAGTAAAGTCAGTGCGATCCCTCCGTGGCGCCAGTTCACCGCGTGTCGCCCTCCACGGGCACCGCTGCGCTTGCGGGGGCCTTTTTGCGCCGGCTCACGATCTTCTCGACCAATACGTATAACGCTGGCGTGAGGATGACGCCGATGCAGGTGGCGGCCAGCATCCCGGCGAAGACCGTCATGCCCATGACCTTACGGGCCTCGGCGCCGGCGCCCGTGGCAACCAGCAGCGGCAGTACGCCGAGGATGAAGGAAAACGCGGTCATCAGGATCGGGCGGAAACGATCCTTCGCGGCTTTCATCGCGGCATCCAGCGCCGAAGCGCCGGTTTCACGCTCGAGTTTTGCGAATTCGACAATCAGGATCGCGTTCTTTGCTGCCAGGCCGATCAGCAATACCAGGCCAATCTGCGCAAACACGTTGTTCTCGTAACCCGCGAGGAACAGCCCGGACAGAAACAGACCCGCCATGGCGCCGAACACGGCGATGGGGGTGCCAAGCAGCACGCTGAACGGCGTGGACCAGCTTTCGTACTGGGCGGCGAGAATCAGGAACACGAACAGGATCGCGAGCAGGAACACCGACGCCCCGGAGCCCTCGGCCGCCTTCTCCTGGAAACTCATCGCGTTCCAGGAATAGCCCATGTCGGACGGTAGCGTGCTTGCGGCAACTTCCTCGAGAGCCGCTAGGGCCTGGGCCGAGCTGAACCCGGGCGCCGGCTGGCCGGTGACCTCGGCGGCCCGATACAGGTTGAAGCGGTTCGTGTAATCGGGGCCATTGGACCATTCCACGTTCACGACCGAGTTCAGCGGCACCATTTGCCCTTCTTTACCGCGCACGAAGAAGTAACGGATGTCCGTGGCTTTACCCCGGTACTCCGGCTCCGCCTGCACATAGACCTTGAACAGGCGGCCAAAGCGGTTGAAGTCATTCACGTACGCGCCGCCGAGAAAGGCGCCCAGCGAGTCGTTCACGTCCTGCAGCGACACGCCGTACTTCAGGACCGCATCGTTGTCCACGTCAGCAAAGATCTGTGGCACAGAGGCGCGAAAGGTCGTGAAAGCATTGCCAATCTCTGGCCGCGCCCGCGCCGCATCGATAAATCGCTGGGCCTGCTCGGCCAGGTACTGCGGCGTATTGCCGGCCCGGTCCTGCAACATGACGGAAAAGCCGGACCCGGTGCCCAGGCCTGGGATCGCCGGTGGGCCGAAAGCGATGGCGACAGCTTCAGGGATTTCCATTGCCAGTCGCGCGTTGACCTGTTGCATGATCTTGTTGACTTGTAACTCGCGGCCACGCTCGCCCCACTCCTCGAGCGCAACGAAAATGAACGACGTATTGGGCCCGAAGGAGCCTGTCAGCAGGCTATAGCCTGCGAGCGATGTCACGTACTGGATACCGGGCGTTTCACCGAGAATCTTCTCGACCTTCGCGGTGACCCGGTCATTCCGTTCCAGGGAAGCAGCATCCGGCAGCTGGATGTTGACGAGAAAGTAGCCCTGGTCTTCTTCCGGCACGAAACCGGCGGGCACGGTCGTGAACAGGCCGCCCATGAGAGCCGTAACCGCACCCAGTGCGATCAGTGTCAGCGACAGCTTGCGGGCAAAGTGCCCGGCAATGCCAAGGTAGCCGCCCGTGGCTTTGTCAAACACAGCATTGAAGCGATCGTAGAAGGGCTGCAGAAAGCTCTTCTTCCCGCTGCCGGGCGGCCGCAACAGCAGGGCGCTCAAGGCCGGGCTCAGGGTCAGCGCGTTGATTGAAGACAGCGCGACGGAAATGGCGATGGTAATTGCAAACTGCTGGTACAGCAGGCCGGTGATACCGGCGAGGGATGCCACCGGCACAAATACGGCAATCAGTGCCAGCGATGTCGCAACGATGGGCGCCGAGACTTCCTTCATGGCGGCAATCGTCGCTTCCTTCGGTTGCAGGCCGTCGGCCATCTTCGCGCTCACGGCTTCCACCACGACGATGGCGTCGTCAACCACGATACCAATGGCCAGTACCAGGCCCAGCAGCGACAGGGTATTGATGGAAAAACCGAATAGCGGAAAGAACGTAAAAGTGCCCACCAGTGACACTGGCACCGCCAGCGCGGGAATTAAGGTCGCGCGGAAGTTCTGCAGGAAGATAAAGACGACGAGAATCACCAGGGCCACCGCCTGGAACAGAGTCACAATGATTTCCCGTATGCCCTCTTCCACTGCCAGGGTCGTATCCAGAGAAATCTCGTACTCCAGGTCCTCCGGGAAATCCTTCTCGATGTCCAGCATCTCGGCTTCAATCGCCTGCGCGAGTGCCAGGCCGTTCGCATCGGGTAGCTGGTAGATCGCCAGCACCGCACTGGCCTGGTCGTTGAAGCGCGTGATCGCGTTGTAAAGCTGGGTACCCAGTTCGACGCGTGCCACATCCCGAACGCGCACCTGTGAGCCATCCGGGTTCGTGCGCAGGATGACGTTCTCGAATTCCTCGGCGCTGTTCAGGCGGCCGCGCGTCGTAACCGTGTACGTGAATTCTGTCCCGGGCGCTGCCGGAGGACCGCCGATCTGGCCGGCCGGCACGACCACGTTCTGTTCCTGGATCGCGCGCATGATGTCCGGCACGGTCAGGTTCAGCTTCGCGAGCTGGTCCGGTTTGACCCAGATCCGCATGGCGTAGTCGCTGCTGCCAAAAATCGTGGTCGAACCCACGCCCTGGATACGCGCGATGCGGTCCAGGACGTTGATGGTGATGTAGTTGCCGAGGAAATTGCCGTCGTAAGTTTCGTTGGGAGAATAGAGACTGATCAGCATCATCGGGAAGGCCAGCTTCTTCTTCACCGTGATGCCGAGGCGTTTGACTTCCTCCGGAACGCTGGCCTGGCCCTCGGACACGCGGTTCTGTACCAGCACGTTATTGATATCTAGATCTGAGCCCACCTCGAAGGACACGGTCAGGCTGAGCGTGCCGTCGTTCGCGTTGATGGACTTCATGTAGAGGCTGTTCTCGACGCCGTTGATCTTTTGCTCCAGCGGCGTGGCCACAGATTGCTCTACGGTCACTGCGTCGGCACCGGTATAGGTTGCTGTGACGTTGATTTCCGGCGGCGTGATGTCGGGATACTGGGCGGTGGGCAGCGAGCCCCAGGTGACGAGACCAACGAGCACCATGATGATCGCAATGACCATCGCGACGATGGGCCGGCGGACGAAAAATTCAGCCATGGAAGACCTACGTTTCCTGCAGCGGCGCGCGGGTCATGCTCTGCTTCGCGACGGTCGGCGCCACGACCATGCCAGGCCGGACCTTCTGCAGGCCCTCGACAATCACCCGCTCACCGGGTTCCAGCCCGGATTCGACGACCTGGTCGTTGTCCTTGATAGGCCCGAGCTGAACCTCCCGGACTTCCACCGTATTGTCCGCGCCCACGACCATCACACGATACCTGCCCTGCAGTTCGGTGATCGCGCGGCGCGGGATGACTGTTGCATCCTCAAGTGTCGTGTAGTCGGCGCGCACCCGCGCGAATTGGCCGGGCAGCAACAGGCCGTCGGGATTCGGGAAAGAAGCCTCCACAGTGAAGGTGCCGGTTTGCGGGTCAATGGCCTGCGCCGTCGCGTCCGCACGACCGACCTGGTCGAATACGGTGCCGTCGGCCAGTATCAGCTGCAGGGGTGTGTCCTCGTCTTCACGATCCGGTGAGCGAGGATCCTCTCCCATTTCCCTCGCGCTGGCTACCTCGTTAGCCATCATCGTGCGCGCGAGGATCAGGTATTCGCGTTCCGAAATAGAGAACCGCACCCGGATCGGGTCGATATCCGACAGCACGTTTAGAACCACGGGGTTGGGTTCCTTGCCAACGTATTCGCCAGGCTTGGCCTTGCTTAATCCGATCAAACCACTGATGGGCGCGCGAATCTCGGTATAGCTAAGCTCGATTTCGGCCAATTCAACGGCTGATTCAGCCGCACGGACGCTGGCCCGGGAAGCGTCGTAGTTCGCCTGTGCGCTGTCCAGGTCCTGCTCGCTGACCGCCTTCATTTCCGCCAGCGGCTTGATACGCCCCAGGTCGCTCCTGGCCTGCGCCATCCGTGTCTGCGCCGCAGCCAGTTCACTCTGCGCTTCGACCAGCTTGGCCTTGAATGGCTGCTGATCGATCCGGTAAAGCAGGTCGCCCCGATTTACGGTGCGCCCCTCCTTGAAAAACACGCCTTCGAGGAAGCCGTCCACCCTGGCGCGGATTGGCACGTCCTGGGTGCCCAGCGTGGTGCCCACCATGTCCAGGGTCAGGGGCACGTCGCGCTGCTCGGCTTCCACGACCTGAACCGGCAGCGGCGGCGGGGCGGGGGGTTCGCTGGGCCCACAGGCCGCCAGTACAAGGCCAAGCAGGCCACACAGGAAGCTGTACCGGATTGCCCGCAGCTTGTTATTCGTCATTATCTTGTTGAATCCGCGGTTTACGGAATGCGTAGTTTGGCGGTTCCGGGAAGCAACTTCCAGTCAGAGACTGGCCCGCACGAGGCTGGCCCCGGCCGCCAGGCTCTGGAGCTTGCCCAGCGCGATGTCGTACGGAATAGGCGTCATGCCGCAGTTCGTGCACGGCAGGATCCGCTCCGGATCCACGTAGCGCATGGCCGAGCGGATGGTCTCCGCCACTTCTTCCGGCGTTTCGATACGGTCCGGGGTCACTGCCACGGCGCCCACCATCACCATCTTGTCCTTCAGGATCGCCATCACCGAGTGCGGCACGTGGGAGTCCGCGCACTCCAGCGATACCTGGTCGATACTGCTCGCGTTCAGGCCCGGAAAGATCTTTTCGTACTGCCGCCACTCTTCACCGAGGGTTTCTTTCCAGTCCAGGTTTTCCTGGATGCCGTAGCCGTAGCAGATGTGCACGGCGCGTGGGCAGTCCAGGCCTTCGGCCGCGCGTTCCAGCGCGGCAATGCCCCATTCGTTCACGTCGTCGAAAAACACGTTGAAGGCCGGCTCGTCGAACTGGATCACGTCGGCGCCCGCGGCTACCAGTTCCCGTGCCTCATCATTTAGGAGTTGCGCAAAGGCCATGGCCATGTCGGCGCGCTTGCCGTAATGCGCATCGGCAATCGTGTCGCAGATCGTCATCGGGCCGGGCAGCGTGAACTTCAGCCGGTGCTTGGTCAGGCTGCGTACGTACTTGAACTCTTCCAGGTGCACCGGCTTCGGCCGCGAGACCGGCCCGGTGACGGTGGGCACCTCCAGGTTGTAGCGATCGTCGCGGATACCCATCAGGGTCTTTTTGTCCTGGTCGATGCCGTCGATGCCCTCCAGGAAGGTGTGCACGAAGTGCCGGCGGAACACCTCGCCGTCCGTCAGGATATCGATGCCGGCCTCTTCCTCGTGGCGGAGCCACTCGGCCGCCGCCCGGCGCTTGCCGGCCTCGAGTTCCTCACCCTCGAGCTTCCAGCCGCCCTTCAGTTTTTCCGGCTCCGCGAGCCAGTCCGGCCGCGGCAGGCTGCCGGCGATGGTGGTTTCCAGCATCTTCGTTCTCCTTGTATATAAAAAGTCTAATCGATGTGTCCTGACCATTCCCCGCCAGCGGTTCTGGGTAGCGCGGTGCGGTCAAGGGGTGGACGTCCTGCTACTATCCCGCCGCCATGGCTATTCGATGCGGCATCGTGGGCCTGCCCAACGTGGGCAAGTCCACTCTTTTTAATGCGCTGACGGCGGCAGAGATCGCGGCGGAGAACTACCCGTTCTGCACCATCGACCCGAATGTTGGCATCGTCCCGGTTCCGGACCCCCGGCTCGAGCAGCTGACCGCCATCGTGAAGCCCGAGAAGACCGTGCCCACGACAGTCGAGTTTGTGGATATCGCCGGCCTGGTCGAAGGCGCATCGAAGGGCGAAGGTCTCGGCAACCAGTTCCTGGCCAACATCCGCGAGACGCACGCGATTGCGCACGTGGTGCGCTGTTTCGAAAACGACGACGTGACCCATGTCGCCGGCGCGATCGATCCGCTGCAGGACATCGAGGTGATCAATACCGAGTTGTTGCTCGCGGACCTGGAAACCGTGCAGCGGGCCCTGGATAAAGCGGAGCGTCAGGCGAAGACCGCGAAAAAAGAAGACGTGGCGCGGCGTGATTTTCTAAGGCGCTTGTCCGCGCACATCGACCAGGGCGCGCCGGCAAGAACCTTTGCGACAGTGAACGACGGTGAGGCGGCCGAGTTGCGCCAGCTGTTCCTGCTGACGGAAAAGCCGGTCATGTACGTGGCGAACGTGGATGAGTCTGGCCTGCAGGGCAATGAACACGTGGCGCGGGTGCAGGGACTGGCGGCAGAGGAGCAGGCCGAGGTCGTCACCGTGTGTGCGGCGCTGGAAGCGGAGATCGTGCAGCTGGACGAGGCTGACCGACGGGCCTTTCTCGACGATCTCGGGCTCGAGGAACCCGGCCTCGCGCGCGTGATCCGCGCGGCATACCGGATGCTGGGCCTGCAGACGTTCTTTACTGCCGGGCCGAAGGAAGTCCGTGCCTGGACCACGCGGGAAGGCGCCACTGCACCGCAGGCCGCCGGTGAAATACACACCGACTTCGAGC
The DNA here is from genome assembly GCA_020351875.1 of Chromatiales bacterium. Taxonomy (GTDB): domain Bacteria; phylum Pseudomonadota; class Gammaproteobacteria; order Steroidobacterales; genus J054. The sequence goes on from CP070671.1 coordinate 2,366,765, forward strand.
GCGGCTTCATTCGCGCCGAGGTCATCAGCTTCGACGACTACATCGCGGGCAACGGCGAGCAGGGTGCGAAGGAGGCCGGACGTTTGCGGCTGGAAGGCAAGGACTACGTCGTCCACGAGGGCGATGTCATTCACTTCCGTTTCAACGTCTGAGTGCGCCCCCGCAATGCGCCCCACGTTTTTCAACCCCGGCCGACTGCTGCCTGCGCTGGTCATGGCGCTGACTGGTGTGCCGGCGCTCGCCGGCGAGATGCCGGGTGTGCCACCGCCGCGCCTCCCCACGCTGGATCCCGTGGTCATCGAGATTGCCAGCATCAACGACAATCTCGGCCGCGGCAAGGACGTGGACGATTTCCGCACGGAGCAGCTGGCCTTCGCGTTCAGCCTGGGCGAGCGCTGGGTGGGCGCCTTCGATTTCAGCATTCTCACGCTGGATAAGTACGCGAACGAATTACCAAAAGGGCGACTGGACCAGGTCAGTGCGTCGCTCGGTTATCGGCTGTTCACGCGCCGCGGCCCTGGAACGGCCAGCGATCTGACCGTCGGCGCCGGCTTTCGCACCACGGACAACTTTGGCGGCGCGCGCACGCAGAACGGTTTTCACCAGATTGTGGACGACCGCATAGTTGCGGCGCCCTACGTCGATACGAGCGACACGGACGGCGCGGCCTGGCTGCGCGCCGAGCACGCGGCGCCGCTGCCCTGGTTGAATGACGACAGTGAGCCTGGTGGCTGGCGCTGGGGTTACTGGCTGCACGGTGCCACCGCGGTAACGAGTGACGGCCAATCGGACGGCGTGGTGCTTGGGAACCTGACCCTGAGTCGCGGGCGCTTCGACGCGTGGCTGGGTCTGCGCGGCGACTGGCGCAGCGGCTATGACCAGGATCAGGTGCAGTCGGCAGCCGCCGACAATGAAGAGGGCGGTTACGTCACGGCCGGGCTGCGCTTTGGCCCAATCCTCGTGGAGACGGTGCAGGGGTTTGACGCGGACAAGGCCTTTGGCCGCGTCAGCCTGTTCGGCGGTTTCGGCGAGTCGCCGCGTGCGTCACAACGCGACGGTGCGTCCAGCGTGACGGTTGGTTTCACGGCGCCGCGCGTGCAGATCGTCGTGCAGGGGCGCACCGCTCTGTGCCGCCTGTTCGGCTGCGGGTTGGACCGACGCTGGCGTCTCGTGGGCGACCTGCGCTACGGCAAGCCGGCCGCTGGTAGCAATCCGGAGAAATACATTCGGGCGACGCAGGCCACACTCGGCGTCGAGTTCGAAGACGGGCCCGCATTCGTGCCGCGCTGGATGTCCGCCTATGCGTCGCTCAGCGCCGGCTGGCGCCAGGAGGAATTGATCGGGGAAATCACCCTCGACAACGAGGAATCCAATCGCGAGGGCTCGGCCGTGCTGATGGGCGAGGCCGGCCTGCGCATCGCGCTGCAGCCGCCCGACGAGGCGTGGCGGCTACGCATACAGGCAGGCCTGAACGGCTGGCTCCCGGCCGACTCTACCCGTGTCAATTTTGCCGGCGGCACCGAGCGGGTGCTGAAGCCGGACGCGAGCGTGCTGTTCGGTGCGGTGCTGGATTTCTGATCGTTGCTCCAAGCGCCGCAGGCAGCGGCGGCTTCCCCGGTGTTAGGATGGATCCATGTCCCGCTCACCCGTGCTCATCTTCTGCGCTGACACGGACACTGGGTACCGGTTAGCGCAACTGTCCCGCCGCGAAGATCGACGCGTGATCGCGGTGGTGCGCGAGCGGGCCGATCCGATCCTGCTGGTGAAGCTGAAGTGTGACATCGTGGTCGGCGACCCCACCGACCGCGATGACGTGCACCGGATCTGCCGCGAGTACGCAAGCGAGCGGCCCGCGGTGGTCTGCCTGCTCGGCGGCACGCCGCAGTTGAACAGCCAGGGCAACATCAACGTGATCGACGCGGCCGTCGAACACAAGCTCCACCGCTTTATATTGCTGACCTCGGTCGGTTGCGGCGACAGTGCATCGGCCGTCGATCCCTTCGTGAAGGCCTTCGTCGGCAAGGCGCTGCAGGCGAAGAACTGGGCCGAGCGCCACCTGCGCGCAACGGCGCTGGACTGGACGATTATCCGCCCCGGCGGCCTGGTGCGCCGCGCCTCGCGCGGCACCCCGATGCTGGTGGAGAGTTCCACCGTGTCCGGTCACATCAACGTGTACGACCTTGGTGACCTGGTGCACCAGGCACTGCGCAGCGATCACACGGTTCGCCGCATTTATGCGGCCGTGGACGACGCACGCGCCTACGACGTGCAGGGCAAGCCGGTGAAGCCGGCGGAATTGTAGCCGGGGGCGATGGTCGCCCCCGGCTATAGCACGACATCCGTGTAACGGCACCGCCGGACTAACGCGCGCGTTCAACGATCACCGGCACCGGCCGGCACACGGTGTTGCACACGGGCGAGTGGTCCTTCGCGAAGCCCAGCAACTCGTCCAGCTCTTCATCGCTGCAGTCCGCGTCGATATCCATGCGAATGCGGATGCTCTCGTAGCCGACGGGCGCCGTATCGTCGAGGGCCAGCAAACCCTGCAGGTCCATCGTGCCGACCAGTTCAGTCGACAGGCTGCGGATTTCGATGCCGCGCGCGGCGGCGTGCAGCACCGTGGTGGTCGTCACGCACCCGGCCAGCGCGTGCAGCAGGTACTCCACGGGGTTCGCGCCTTCGTTGTTCCCGAGCAGCACCGGCGGTTCGCCGTTGGTAAATTCGAAGGCCTCGGTGCGTGACTCGTCTTCGCTACCGGCGCCATAGAATTCCTTGATACGGGAGCGGTTCTCGCCGCCGTCGATCCACTGGTTGGTGGCGCGGAATTCGAACTTCGCCAGCGTCGGCTCGGCCTGGATCGCATCCAGTGTCGCGTGCATTGCGTCGAGGTCCAGCCCGTTCATGCGGTTCATCTGTGGCGCAGTCTGTGTCTGCGTAGTCATGGTTTGTCTCCTGTCCTGGTTTCGTGTCGCGGCGGCCAGCCCGCGCGACCTGGGCCCAGAGTAGGCGGAAGGGCCTGCCGTGCTAAGATGGATTTCAGCCAAAAAAGGGTCATTTGTGCCACCAGGAGGAGGTCCGATGGAAACCGCGGCAAAGCCCGCAGAAGTCCTGATCGTGGCGGTGCCGGAGACGGCAGGCTCGGCGCTATACGGCATGCTGGACGTGCTGATGGCCGCCGGGAATATCTGGCAGACGCTGGTCAATGCGGAGGAGTCAGCCAGCTACTTCCGGGTGCGCATCGTGTCCACCCGCAAGAAGGCCTTCAGCTGCGGCAACGGCATTCCCGTGCGGCCCGATGTCTCGGTGGCGGAAGCACCGTCGGCAGACATCGTGATCCTGCCCGAACTCTGGCTGGGGCCCACCGACCACCTGCACGGCCGTTACCCGGAACTGATGACCTGGATTCGCAGCACACATGAATCGGGCGCAACAATTTACTCGGCCTGCTCGGGCAGCATCATGCTCGCCGAAACCGGTTTGCTTGACGGGTGTGAGGCCACGTCGCACTGGGGCTACCAGGACCTGTTTCGCACCTGCTACCCGAAGGTGAAGTTTCAGGCCGAACCCAACCTGGTATTCGCCACCCCGGATGCACGCATCGTCACGGCCGGTGGCACCACATCCTGGCACGACCTCGCACTGCACATCATTGCCCGCTTCGCGAACCCGGGGGAGGCCATGCGAATTGCGAAAGTTTACTTGTTGAAGTGGCATGCGGAGGGGCAGCTGCCCTTTGAGACCCTGGTTCGCAGTACCGAGCACGAGGACGCTGTGGTGCTCGACTGTGAGCGCTGGCTGCAGCAGCACTTTCCGGACAAACATGCCTTACAAAACGCTGTCGACAGGTCCGGGATTGCGGCCCGCACGCTGAAACGGCGCTTCAAGCGCGCGACGGGTTCGACCCTGATCGACTACCTGCAGAACCTGCGCATCGAAGAGGCCAAGCGGCTGCTGGAAACCGGCGACAGGGCACTGGACGAGATTGCCTATGCCGCTGGCTATGAAGATCCGTCATTCTTCCGGCGGCTTTTTAAGCGCCGCACCGGGCTCAATCCCAGCGAATACCGGCGCCTCTTCAGGCCAGTGGCCGCCGCGGGCAAGGTGGCGTAGCGCCCGGAAGGCGAGGTAAATCAAGGACCAACGGGACACCCACGGTGTGCGCTGCTTGACAGGTCAGGGGCGGATGCTGACAATCCGCCGTCCTTCGTGTGGTGATGTAGCTCAGCTGGTTAGAGCGCGGCACTCATAATGCTGAGGTCGGTGGTTCAAGTCCACCCATCACCACCATTTCTCCCAGGTGCATTCCGATCACATGGTTTACACCTTATTCCGGACACATGGTTAACACCTTGTCCGGGGCGAAGGGGTTTGGACCGGGTTCCACCCGGTCCTGCTCTTTGTCGAAGTAGCCCAGATCATAGGCCAGGAAGCTGACCTGCCAGACTTGGTCATCCACTTCGCGGATACCAACGAGCTGGCCGGAGAAGACTTTGCTGAAGTTGATTTTGCGGCTGCCGAAGCAGATCCGGCCGCAACGCGTCACCCGGACTGTTCGGTCGTGATACGGGTAATCGGGGTCTGAGGGTGGCTGGTAGGCCCGCGCCGAAGGTGTATACACATCGCCCGGGTAGGCGCCTGCGAGCGCCTGATGCGGCCGCTCGTGGTTGTAAACCCTCGTAAACTCGTCGAAGCGCTCCTGCTGTTGCAGGAAGTTGAAGGTAGCGGGCTTGGTGGCTTCCCTCTTCAGGGTCAGGTGCATGCGTTCGTGGCGGCCGTTCTGTTCGGGGTGTCCTGGCTTGATGCGCTGGAGGTTGATGCCGAGCTTGAGCCACCAGACGGCGAGTCTCGAGAGTCCGAACAGGGCACAGGGTGCGGCGAACGGCGTGCCATTGTCGGTCCGTATCGCACTCGGCAGGCCGAAGTCCTTGAAGGTCCTTTCGAAAATCGAGAAGGCGAAGTCCGACTTGGTTGACTCGAGGCCCTCGCAGGTCAGCAGGTAGCGCGAGCGATAGTCCGAGATCGTCAGTGGGTAACAGTACTGCTTGTTGCCGAGCATGAACTCGCCCTTGTAGTCGGCACACCAGAGGCCATTGGGGTAGTCAGCGCCGCTGAGCGCAGTTCCCTGGGCCTTATGGCGCTTACGTTTCCTGCGCTTGACCAGGCCATGACGATCCAGCGCCGCGTGGATCGTGCTGATCGCCGGTGTCGGGATCATCGGGTACTGGTGGACCAGTTTGTCGCGGATTTTGGGTGCGCCCCAGCTGGGATGCGCCTTCTTGATGCCAAGGAT
>CP070671.1:2372154-2478865 GCA_020351875.1 Chromatiales bacterium
GGACGCTCGGCGGCGTAATACAGCCACAGCGCTTTCTCGACGACTTCGCGGCCGGCACTGCGGCCGAAGGCCAGGAGCTTTTTCCAGAAGCGAGATTCGGAATAGTCTGCCGCCGGCAGGGTGGTCAGTGCGTGGGACATGAGCGGCTCTCAATCAATCGCTGTGCTGCGGACAATGATAGCGGATGGCGGTGGCAGCGATGCGGCGCTATCCGCACGCTGGATATCGGCGTGGCAAGCGCGGCTAAGCCGGCCGCAGACCCTGCAAAAAGGCCGCCGGGTCGTGACCCGCTTCCAGGTGTTCCACCAGCGCTGAGCCGACGATGACACCGTCGGCATGGCGGCCGATGGACTCAACCTGTGCGGCCTCGCGAATGCCGAAACCCGCGCACACCGGAATTTCGGCTACCGCAGAGACACGGTCCAGGTAGCCGGTGACCTCCGGCGGGATCACCGTACCGCCGCCGGTGATGCCGGTCACGGTGACTGCGTAGACGAAGCCCTTGCTCGCCTGGCACAGCTCGGCCATGCGTTCGTCGGTCGTCGTCGGGGTAATCAGCTGCACCTGGCCAAGACCCGCGTGCGCGAGCGCGTCGCGAAACTCAGCGCCTTCTTCCAATGGCAGGTCCGGCACGATGAAACCGCACACGCCCGCGTCGGCCGCATCCTGGGCCAGCTGCCGGAAGCCGTAGATGAACAGCGGGTTCAGGTAGCTCATCAGGATCAGCGGTGCAAACGTCTTGCCCGCACGCCGGGCCGCCGTCAGCTGGTCGATGATCCAGTGCAGGCTCACGCCCGCTTCGATCGCGGCGTGACTGGAACGCTGAATCGTCACACCGTCGGCCATCGGATCCGAGAACGGCACGCCGATCTCGATAACTTCGGCGACCGCTGACAGGGCATCGAGCGTATCGATGAACCGGTCTTTCTGCGGATATCCCGCGGTGATGAACGGCACCAGGCCAACTCGTCGCGCCTGGTTCGCAGCCTCGATCGCGGCGCTGATTCTGGCGTGCGGCAATTCGTTCACGCGGCCCGCCCCGGCGCCTCGCCCGCGTGCATCAGCTTGCTCAGGGTCGGCATGTCCTTGTCGCCGCGACCGGACAGGCCGATCAGGATTCGTTTGCCCGGATTGTCGTGGGCCCAGCGCCGGGCGTCGGCAAATGCGTGCGCGGTCTCCAGGGCCGGCAGGATGCCCTCAGCCTCGCAGCATTCCCGCAGGGCCGCCAGCGCATCGGCATCCGTCGCCGACTCGTAGGTCACCCGGCCGATGGTTTTCAGCAGCGCATGCTCCGGCCCCACCCCGGCGTAGTCCAGGCCCGCGGACACCGAGTGCGTTTCCTGCACCTGCCCGTTTACATCCTGCAACAGCAGCGACAGGCTGCCATGCAAAATGCCGGGCGTACCGGTGACCAGCGTGGCCGAGTTCTCGCCGAGCCCGGCGCCACAACCGCCGGCCTCGACACCGATCAACTGCGTGTCCCTGTCGCCCAGCAGCGGATGAAACAGCCCGATCGCGTTGGACCCGCCGCCGACACACGCGAAGGCCGCGTCAGCCGGGCCCCCGGCCAGCTCCTGCATCTGCGCGCGCGCTTCCCGGCCGATGACTGCCTGCAGCTCACGCACCAGGTAAGGATACGGGTGCGGTCCGACCGCGGAACCCAGCAGGTAGTAGCTGCCCTCGGGATCGGCCACCCAGTCTCGAAACGCCTCGTCGATGGCGGCACGCAAGGTCGCGTCGCCACTGGTCACCGGCGCAACTTCCGCCCCGAGCTGCAGCATGCGGTCCACGTTCGGCCGCTGCCGCTCCACGTCGACGGCACCCATGTACACGATGCACGGCATACCCGCGCGTGCGCACGCGGCGGCGGTGGCCACACCGTGTTGCCCTGCACCCGTCTCGGCGATGACCCGCCCAGCGCCCAGGCGCCTGGCGAGCAGGGCCTGGCCCAGCGCGTTGTTGATCTTGTGCGCACCGGTGTGGGCGAGGTCTTCGCGCTTCAGCCACACGTCCGCGCCCCAGCGTTGGGACAAGCCCCGCGCGTGCGTCAGCGCCGTCGGCCTGCCGACCCAGTCCTGCAATTCGGCACCGAGTTCGGCCTGGAATGCCGGCGCGTGCAGGTGCTCATCCACCCCGGCCGCCAGCCGCGCCAGGGCCGGCATCAGGGTCTCCGGTGCGTAGCAACCGCCGAACGGCCCGAAGCGGCCGCGCGCGTCGGGCAGTTCACCGGCGACCAGCTGGCCCAGCAGTTCATCGGCCTGCTTGTCAGTCAGCTCAATTTGCATGCAGGTCCTCCGCCTTCGCCGCCTCGATGAACGCGACGATTCGTTGCAGGTCTTTCACGCCGCGCTTTCGTTCGACACCGCTGCTGACATCCACACCCCACGGCCGCACCTGCCGAATAGCGCCTGCTACGTTATCCGGGTCCAGTCCGCCCGCGAGTATCAAGTCGGTGCGCGCCGCGAGCCGCGCCGCCCGTTCCCAGTCCGCTCGCATGCCCATCCCGCTGGCGCCAGCCTCGAACAACGCCAGCGGTTGCACTGCCACCGCGTCTTCGTCCAGCTCGCCGAGGTCACGGTAGACCGGCAACGGCACGATATCGCCACCCACCGGCAGCGGCGCGAAATCGTCGGCGTCCGTCTGCAACCAGTCTGGTTGAAACACCCGCCGGACTTCGAGCCATTCGTCCGGCGACGGGCGATGCATGACCGCGACGCGGATCACATGGTCCGGCAGCCCGTCGCAAAGTTCACGCGCCTGTTGCGGGCTCACGCGCCTGGGTGACGGTGCGAATACGAAACCCAACGCATCGGCGCCGGCGTCCACGGCCGTCTCCACCGCTTCAGGCGTGCGGCAACCACAGATCTTGACGAACACGCTCATACCGCGCGACCTGCAGTCAGCAATGCCTGCGCAGCAGCGGCCGGATCTGCCGCGCGCATCAGCGCCGTGCCTACGAGTGCAAGCCCGTAACCCAGCTCGGCGACAGTGGCCGCATGCGCCGGTTCGACGACGCCGCTCTCGGCAACCTTCGGATAGTTTGCCGGCAACCGTGGCGCCAGCTCTGCAAAGCGTTCGAAGTTGACGCTCAGGCTGCGCAGGTCGCGGCAATTGACACCCAGGAGCATGCGCACCGCACCGGATTGCACCGCCGGGCCCGCCGCATCCATCACCGGCAGGCAGTGCTCGAGCTCACGTTCGTCGAAGACTTCCACCAGCGCGAACAGACCGAGCTCCTGCGCGGCCTCCAGCATGCGCTGTAACAGGTCCCGCTCCAGGCAGGCTGCGACCAGCAGCACGCCGCCGGCGCCTGCCGCCCGCGCTTCCCAGACCTGGTAAGGATCGACCAGGAAATCCTTGCGCATGGCGGGCACCCTTGTCACCGCGCCGGCCACCGCGTCGAGATCTGCCAGTGAGCCGCGAAACTCCTCCGGCTCGGTCAACACGGACAAGGCCGCTGCCCCGGCATCGACATAGGCCGTGGCCTGGACGACGGGATCGAGGGCCTCACCGGCCAGTTGCCCCTGGGCCGGCGACCGGCGCTTCACCTCTGCAATCAGGTCGAAGCCCTGCGCGGCAAGGCGCAGCGGCGGCGGCAGTTCGTGATCAAGCGCGCGCGCCTGCAGCTCCGTGTCCGGCATACGCGCGCGCGCCGCGGCGGCGCGCTCGCGACTGCGGGCCGTCATCCGGACCAGGAAGTCATTGTTCAATTCTGGACCCTGGCGTGACATCACTACATCGTCTCGGCAAAAGTTCTCAGCCGGTCGAGCACCGCTGCGCCTTCGCCGGCATCCAGCGTGCCGCGTGCGCGGGCGATGCCCGCCGCGAGGTCCGGTTCATTTGCCGTCACTTCCAGCACCAGGCCCGTGCCCAGCAGCAGCGCGTCGCGATGCGCGCCCTGTTCCTCGCCCCGCAACACGGCCTCCAGCGCGACCGCGTTGTGTTCCGCATCGCCGCCAGCGAGATCTGCCGGGGCGCATCTCGGCAAGCCATAGTCCTGCGGGTCGCGTTGTTGCTCGTGCACTTCGCCTGGCCGGACATCGAACAGCGCAAAGGTGCCGCAGGGCGTGGCTTCGTCCCAGCCGGGCTCGCCGTGCACGACGAAAGCGCGCTGCAGTGGCATGCCCGACAGGCTGTCCGCCAGCAGCCGCGCATGTGGCATGTCGAAGGCACCGAGCAGGTAATAGGGCGGTGCGGCAGGATTGGCCAGTGGCCCGAGGAAATTAAATACCGTGCGCACTCCCATCGCGGCGCGGACCGGCGCCACCGCTTTCATCGCCGGGTGGAAAAACGGTGCGAACAGAAAGGCAAAACCGCACTGTTTCAGGCAGTTCAGCGCCGTGTTCGCATCCGGCGCCAGCGGGACACCCAGCGCCTGCAAGACATCGGCGCTGCCCGACCTGGATGACACCGACCGGTTGCCGTGCTTGATCATCGGCACGCCGCAGGCCGCGGCCAGCAGCGCCGTGCCGGTAGACAGGTTAAAGCTGCCCGACAGGTCCCCGCCGGTGCCCGCACTGTCAGCCGCAGCAAGCCCGTCGGGCAAACGCACCTTGTGGGCCAGGCGGTGCATTTCCCGTGCGAAGCCACGCACCTCCTCCGCGGTTTCCCCCTTGCTGCGCAGCGCGGCCAGCAGCGCGCCGGCCTGCGCGGGCGCGAGGGATTCATCCGCCAGCATGCGCATCATCTCGGCCGCGTCGGCCTCGGCCAGGTGTTCGCCGGTCAGCAGACGTTCGAGAAACTCGCCGGGCTTGTTGGCCATAACCTGCTCCTTCAGTCGGCTTGCAGCGCCAGGAAATTCTGCAGCAAACGATCACCCTCGGGTGTCAGCACGCTCTCGGGATGAAACTGCACACCTTCCAGGGGCAGTTCGCGATGGCGCACCCCCATGATCTCGCCCTCCTCCGTGCGCGCGGTCACTTCCAGCACGTCGGGCAACGAGTCGGGCTCTGCCGCCAGCGAATGATAGCGCCCGGCTTCCAGCGGGTTACTCAGCCCGTCGAAGATGGTTCGCCCGTCGTGCTGCACCAGCGAGGTCTTGCCATGCATCAGGCGCCGGGCCGCGACGATGCGTCCGCCGCTGGCCTGCACCAGGCTCTGGTGCCCGAGGCAGACGCCGAGCACCGGCGTGCGCCCGGTAAAAGCGTCGATCATCCCCAGCGACACCCCGGCATCATCCGGGCGACCCGGTCCGGGCGAGATGCACAGGTGCGAAATATCCAGCGCGAGCGCGTCCGGCACCGTGATTTCGTCGTTGCGATAGACCTGCACGTCTGCGCCAAGCACCAGGAATGCCTGTACCAGGTTGTAGGTAAAGGAATCGTAGTTATCGATCAGCAGCAGTCGCGCGCTCACAGACCTTCCTCCGCGATGGCCAGCGCACGGCGCAGTATCGCGCTCTTGGCCAGGACTTCTTCGTACTCCGTTTGCGGCACGCTGTCCGCGACGATGCCCGCGCCGGCCTGGTAGCTGTAGACACCGTTGCCGAATACGAGGGTGCGAATCGCGATGGCCTGGTCCATGTCGCCGGTGTGGCCGAAGTAGCCCACCGTGCCGCCATACACGCCACGACGCACCGGCTCCATCATGTCGATCAGCTCCATGGCCCGCACTTTCGGGGCGCCGACCAGTGTGCCGGCCGGAAACGCGGCCGCAAACAGGTCGAAGGCGTCGCGACCCTCTGCCAGCCGACCCTTCACCCCGCTCACGATATGCATCACGTGGCTGTAGCGTTCGATCGCGCGGTACGGGTCTACGTACACTGACCCGGCGGCGGCGACACGACCCAGATCGTTTCTCGCCAGGTCCACGAGCATCACGTGCTCGGCATTTTCCTTTTCGTCGGCGAGCAACGATGCCTCGTGCCTGGCATCTTCTTCTTCGTCTGCGCCCCGCGGTCGCGTGCCGGCGATGGGGCGCAACGACGCGTCGCCACCGTAGAGCTTCACCAGGGCCTCCGGCGACGAGCCCACGACCTGCAGGTCGCCGGTATCCATGTAGTACATGTACGGCGACGGATTGAGCAGGCGCAGCGCACGATAAACCTCGAAGGGTGACAGTTCATGTTCGCCGGCAAATCGCACCGACAGGACGATCTGGTAGATGTCCCCGCTCCTGATGAACTCCTTGCTGCGTGCCACCGCAGCGTGGAACTCGTCGGCGCTGAGGCTCTGCTCTGCCGGCGCGTAGCGACGCCGATCCCGGGCCGGGGGCAGCGGACCGCGCAGCAGGCGGATCACTTCGCGGCGCAGCTGGGTGCGCTCGGCGTCCGTGCCCGCATGCAGCAGCGCCATGCGGCGCGTCAGGTGGTCGAAAACCAGCACTGACTCCGTCGCCAGGTAGGCCGCTTCCGGGGAATCCGGGCACGGACCGCCGGCCGGCGGGGCGGGCAGGCGCTCGAATTGCCGCACCAGGTCATAGGCCGCCACACCCACCAGCCCACCGTCGAAGGGCACGCCCGGCACGGCCGGCGCCAGCCGCGGTGACGCGGCCAGGGTCTGGCGCAACAGGTCGAGCAGGGCCTGGCGACCGGCGGGACGTGGCCAGAAGCGCCCCGCAGCCCGCACACCCGTGGCGTCCAGCCGGAATTCCGTGGCCGCGCCGAAGCCAAGAAAGGAATAGCGCGACAGCTGCGTCCCCTGCTCCACGCTCTCCAGCAGGTAACGCGGGCCGAGCGGCGCGAGCTTCAGGAACGTGGATACCGGGGTATCCAGGTCGGCGCTGATGTCAAAAGGCGGTTGCATGCATTTTTTCCGTGCCGTGCTGTTGTTCCCCGGCTTTTTTCCGGGCAACAAAAAACCCATCGCCGGGGCTCCGGGGATGGGTCTGTCGCCGAAAATACTGACGCGCTACTCGGCAGCCCTCCCCATGGCAAGGCTCCACCACCAGTTACGGTTCAGGTTCGCGGTCTTCATCGCGGCGAAGTATCGCCGCGCCGCGCCGGGGGCGTCAAGGGCACCGCGCGGTGTGGTGTCAGCCCAGATCGTAGAAAACCGGCAAAATGATGGAGAAAGCCAGCCACATGACCAGCGTCAGCGGTATGCCCACCCGCATGAAATCTGAGAACCGGTAGCCGCCGGCACTCATGATGAGCAAGTTGGTCTGGTAACCGATTGGCGTTGCGAAACTCATATTTGCGCCGAAGATCACGGCCAGGATAAAGGGCTCCACCGGGGCCTGGAGTTCGGCCGCAATGCTGATGGCCACCGGCGTGCCAATGACCGCCGCCGCGTTGTTCGAGACCACGTTGGTCAGGATCGTCATCAGCAGAATGAGGCCACTGAGAATCATCGTGACCGGCAGCGCACCGGTGGCCGCAACGAACAGTTTCGCGATGTAGTCGGCACCGCCAGTTTCCATCATTGCGAAGCCCAGGCCAAGGCTCGCGTCGATGATCATGACCACCGGGATGTTGATCGCCTCGCCGACGTCCTTCCAAGTGAGACAACCGGTGGTCAGCATGGCGCCCATGCCGCACAGCGCGGCGACGGAGATCGGCATCAGGCCAGTGGCCGCCAGCAGCACCACCAGGGCCATGATGCCGAGCGCCAGTGGCGCGCGGGCTGTGTGCGGCAGGTCCATGGTGGCATCAAGCACCAGCATCGATCCGCTTTCACGCAGTTCCTGCACGGCTTCCTTGGCACCCTGTACCAGCAACACGTCACCGGCACGCAGCCGCACCGCACCGAGGTTCGCCGACAGGTCGTCGTCCATTCGCGCCCGGTGTATCGCCATCGGCAACAGTCGATAACGCGTGGTGAAGTGGGCCGAGTCGAGCGAGCGATGGTGCAGCGGCGAACCCCGGGTGACGACCACTTCGGCGAGCTGCTGGCCCTCGCTGCTCAGCGGGACTTCTTCGCTGATAGGCTGCTCACCTTCGCCGGCGTTGTAAAGCGTCGCGCCGAGGATACGCTCGAACTCCTTCAAACGCTCCGACGTATCGCGCACGTAGAGCCGATCGCCCGGCTGCAGTATCACCGACGGCAACTTGGCCACGAACAGGCTCTCGGTTCGCTGGATGCGGTCGACGCGCATCCTGTTCTCGGTCTTGGCCAGCACTTCGGACAGGGTCTTGCCCGCGGCATAACTGTCTTCGTTCACGTACAGCGCTGCACTGAACAACCGTGGCGACGTGTCCGACAGCAGGGCCTTGCGGTCGGGCAGCAGGCGCGGGGCAATCAGCCACAGGAACAACAGCCCGAAGCCGCCGGCAATCACCACGGGCAGCGTGAAATCGAACATTTCAAAGCGACGCTGGCCGAGATCCGCCGCTATACCCACCACGAGCAGGTTGGTGGACGTGCCAATGGTCGTCGCCATGCCACCGATCAGCGTGGCCAGGCCCATCGGCATCAGCACGCCGGACGGTGCCCGGCGCGCGCGCAGGCTGCACGCAACCAGCACCGGCAACAGCATCACGACGATGGGAGTATTGTTCAGGAACGCGCTCAGCGCGGCGCCCAGGACCAGGGTGATGAGCAGCGCGGTCTTCGGCGCGTCCATCCAGAATCGCGCCATGATGCTGGCCAGCGGCTGCAGTGCACCAGTGGTTTCCAGGCCGCGCCCGACGATGAGCAACGCGCAGATGGTCACCAGCGCCTCGTTACCGAAACTGAGGAAGAAATCCGCCGGGCGGATATTCTTGTACGGGAACAGGAAAAAGCCGACCACCAGCAGCAGCACGACCGTCAACCCGGTGGTCTCCAGCGGGATCCGGTCTTTCGTGAACAGGAACAGCGCCACGCCGGTGAGCAGAATGACGCTGATGGCGTGCCAGTCGGGTAAGGGTGGCAATAGAAGTCCTGCGCGCGAGCGCGATGGCCTCGATGCAGCAGAGCATAGCGGCGGGCGCGGGTGCGGCCAAATCAGCGTGCCGCGAGGCTCGTCCAGGCGCCGCATCTGCTAGACTTTGCGGGCCTTCCCGGCTGCGTCATCCCGCCAATTATGTCCTCCACCCAAGTCAACGAAGCCACTGGCCTGCACCCCACCGCGCGGCCGGCGGAGAAACGCAGCGACATCCAGTTCGGCGCCAAGGATGCCGGCCTGCGCAAGGACGTGCACGACCTCGGCGCGATAATGGGTGAGCTGCTCAAGGAGCAGGGCGGCGAATCCCTGTTCGACACAGTCGAGCGCGCGCGGCGGCTGGCCATCGACCGACGGGAGGGCGACCGCGAAGCGGGCCAGCGCCTGGACATCTTGCTGCAGTCGTTGCCCACCGACCTAGCCCGCGACTTCGTGCGCGCATTTTCCACCTACTTTCAGCTGGTCAATACCGCCGAACAGGTGCATCGAATTCGTCGCCGGCGCGCCTACCTGAAGGATTCGGCCAAACAACAGCCGGGCGGTCTCGAAGCCACCGTCACGCGCCTGAAAGACCTCGGCTTCGACCTGGACGCATTGCTGGGCCTGTTGGGCGACCTGCAGGTGGAGCCCGTGTTCACCGCGCATCCGTCGGAACCCACGCGACGGACGATCCTGCGCAAGCAACAGGAAATCGTGCGCCACCTGATCGAAATCCAGAATCCGATCCTGACGCCGCGGGAGACCGCCGCGCACTACGAAAGCATTCGTGACCAGATCACGTCGATCTGGCAAACCGAAGAGCAGCCCGCGGGCGAGCGCACGTCGTTCGACGAACTGGAGCACGTGCTGTTCTTCGCCACCGAAGTGATCTACCGGGCCGTGCCGGTGTTTTACGAAACACTGCGCGAAGCCCTGGTCGGTGTCCACGGCGCCGCGATCACGGAGGCTGAGCTGCCCACCATTTTCCGCCTCGCATCGTGGATTGGCAGCGACATCGACAGTCGTCCGGACACCACGGCGCGCACCATTCGCGAAACCCTGTCGCGCCAGCGTGCACTCGCTCTGAACCTGTACCACGACGAGTGCCGAACGCTGGCGGAGAAACTGAGCCAATCGGGCAACCGCACGAACATTTCCCGGGAACTGGTGGAACGCTCCGACGAGTATGCGGAGCACTTTCCGAACGCCGCCGGCAGCATTCCGCTGCGTCACCGGGACATGCTCTACCGGGTTTTCCTGCGCCTGATCATGGCCCGGCTGCAGGCCACCTTCGACGATGACGCGTTCCCGTACGAGTCGCCCGAAGAATTCCAGAAAGACCTGCAACTGATTGCGGACAGCCTGCAACAGAACAAGGGCCATCACGCCGGCCTGTTTTTCGTCCGCCGGCTGCTGCGGCGGGTGGAGACCTTCGGTTTCCACTTCATGATGCTGGACATTCGCCAGAACGCGCTGGTGAACCGCCGGGTGGTCGGGCGTTGCCTGCGGGAAGACAACTGGCTGGACCGCTCGGAAGAAGAGCGGGCCCGGCGGATTGCCGAGGCACTCGAGCGGAACGAGTCGCCCTGCGCGGACCTCGACAACGAAACCCGGCGCGACCTGGCGGTATTCCAGGCCATCGCGTTTTGCCGGCGACGCTTCGGCAAGCGCGCGATCGGACCCTACGTGGTGAGCATGGCGCACGGTGTGGATGACGTGCTGTCCGTCATTCTGCTGGCGCGCTGGGCCGATCTGCGCAAGCGCAACGGCACGGTGCCCCTGGACATCGCTCCGCACTTCGAAACCGTGGAGGATCTCAGCCGTTGCGGCCACACGATGGCCGAGCTGCTGCGCAACCCCATTTACCGCGATCACCTGGAATGCCGGGGCAACCGCCAGACCGTGGTGGTCAGCTACTCGGACAGCAACATGGACAGCGGCATGATTCGCGCGCGCTGGTCCCTGTACAAGGCGCAGGCAGACCTCGTGCGGGTGCTGGACGAAGGCGGCGTAGAGCTGACCCTTTGCCACGGCCGCGGCGGCACCATCAGTCGCGGGGGCGGCAAGACGCACGCCGCCGTGATGGGTGCACCGCCCGGCGCGGTCAGAGGCCACCTGCGCGCCACCGAGCGCGGCGGCATGGTGAATTCCAAGTACGGCCTGCGCGGCATCGCCGTGCGTACGCTGGAGCAGGCTGTCAGCGCGGTGGCACTGGCCACCGCTGTGCCCGAGAAGGCCGAACCGGAAAAGCTGCAGCGCTGGGGCGATGTCGTGGGCGTAATCGCAGAAGCGAGCCGCAAGCGCTACCAGGACCTGGTATACGGCGACGACGACTTCTACGCGTACTTCCGTGCAGCGACTCCGGCAGATGCAATCCAGAGAATGCAGCATCCCGGTCAGGAGGACACGCAGCCGGATGCGTTGAGAAACCTGCGCGCGGTGCCCTGGGATTTCGCCTGGAGTCAGTGCCGCAACCTGCTGCCAGGCTGGTACGGCAGCGGCACGGGGCTCGCCGCGGCCGTCGACCGGGCGGGCCTCGATACCATCCGCGAGATGCTGGCGCAGTGGCCGTTCTTCGCGTCGCTGTTGTCAGATCTCGAAATGGTGCTTGGCAAGGCAGACCTGAACATCGCCAGCCGATACTCGCAGCTGGCAGGACCGCTGCATGAACGCTTCTTCCCGGGCCTGCGGATCGAGTTCGATCTCTGCGTGGAGACGCTGCTGCGAATCAAGGATCAGCAGGTACTGCTGGAGGAGCAGGCTGCGCTGCGCCGGTCAATCCGCCTGCGCAACCCCTACGTCGACCCGATGAACCTGCTGCAGGTAGACCTGTTGCGCCGCTGGCGCGCCGGCGGCCGCCAGGATGAAGAACTCTACTCGGCGCTGGTCGCCAGCGTGAACGGCATAGCGCGCGGAATCCAGGACACCGGGTGAGCCCCGCAATGCGGGCAGCTTTCCTCGACTTCGACAGCCTGGGCCCGGCCGATACCGACCGCAGCCCGCTCACGAACCTGTTGCCGGGTTGCGAGTTCTTCGGCGCCACCGAACCCCGGCAGCGGCGTGACCGGGTCGCCGGCGCC
Source organism: Chromatiales bacterium (assembly GCA_020351875.1). Lineage (GTDB taxonomy): Bacteria > Pseudomonadota > Gammaproteobacteria > Steroidobacterales > J054. The sequence goes on from CP070671.1 coordinate 2,384,016, forward strand.
GAGATCGTGTTCGTCAACAAGGTGGTACTCGACCGGGAAACGATCCAGGCGGCGGAACAGCTGCGCCTGATCTGCGTGGCGGCCACCGGCACCGACAACGTAGACCTCGACACCGCGCGGGACCGTGGCATCGGGGTATGCAATATCCGCGGCTATTGCACTTCATCTGTCGTCCAACACGTGTTCACGCTCCTGCTCGCCCTGAACCAGCGACTGGCTGCCTACCAGGCGCGCGTCAAACGCGGCGACTGGTCGGGCGGTGAGCAGTTCTGCCTGCTGGAGCCACCGTTTCGCGAACTGGCCGGCAAGACGCTCGGTATCGTCGGCCTCGGCGCGCTCGGCAACAGCGTTGCCGAAGCCGCCGGCGCATTCGGCCTGAAGGTACTGGCAGCCCGCCGACCCTACCGGCTCAGCGACGAATCGCATCTCTATAACGTGGGCGGCGGTGAGGTCCCGCGCATCGGCTTTGGCGCGCTGCTCTCGCGCGTCGATTACCTGAGCCTGCACTGCCCGCTGACGAACGAGACCCAGGGGCTGATCGACGAGGCCGCATTGCAACGGATGCGCGAAGACGCGATCCTGATCAACACGGCGCGGGGTGCGCTGGTCGAACCGACGGCGTTGCTGGCAGCCTTGTCGGCAGGAAAGCTGGGCGGTGCCGGCATCGATGTGCTGGATACCGAACCGCCGCCCGCCGATCACCCGCTGCTGGCGGCGGAACTGCCGAATCTGATCGTGACACCGCACATCGCGTGGGCCGCGCGCGAGGCGCGCCAGCGGGCGATCGACGAGCTGGCTGCCAATGTGGCGGCTTTCCAGCGTGGCGACTCCCGCAACCGAATCGTGTAAAGCCGGTCAGCCTTCGCGCAGCACGGCCACAGGTGGCTCGTTCACCGCACCCCGCGTGGCCAGCGTGCCGCAGAACCCCACGACCAACGCACCCGCCAGGCAACCCGCCAGCCACACCCACGGATTCAGCCCGTAATCCAGTTCGAAGGCCTGTTCGGCGATTACCCAGCCCACGGCCGTGGCGCCGAAGGCGGCCAGCAGGCCCGCCAGCGTGCCCAGCGCGGTGAACTCCACGGCCAGGCCCTGCATGATCTTGCGCCGGCCGGCCCCGAGGGTGTGCAGGATTGCGCTTTCGAAACGCCGTTCGTCTTTCGTCACCTGGATGGCCGCCAGCAGCACCATGATGCCCGCGAGCAGGGTGAACAGGAACACGTACTGCACTGCAAGCGATGCCCGGTCGATGATCATGCGCACCTGGCGCAGGATCACTTCCAGGTCCAGCAGGGTCACGCTGGGGAACTCACGGATAAAGCTGCTCAACATCCGGCGCTTGTCGGGCGGGATAAATACGCTCGCGATGTAGGTCTGCGGCAATTCTTCGGTCAACCCGGGCGACAACATCACGAAGAAGTTCGGGCGCATGGAGTCCCACTCGACGAAACGCAGGCTCGTGACCCGCGCGTCGACGTCTTCACCGCCGATGTTAAAACCAATGGTATCGCCCACCCCGATGCCCAGATCGCGGGCGATACCGATCTCTATGGAGGCCTCGATCTCGCCGGGGTTTGCTGCGCTCCACCACTGTCCGTCCCGAACCTCGTTCGTGTCCGGCAATTCGTCGCGCCAGGTGAGGTTGCCTTCGCGCTGGGCGAAATTCCTGCCGCGTGGGCTCGGGAAGTCATAGTCGTCGATAGTCTGCCCTTTCACACGGGTCACGCGGCCGCGGAGAAACGGCAGGAAATCCGGCGCGGCGCCCGTCTCGCGCACGAAGAATTCGCGGATGCCCGGCCACTCTTCCGGCTCGATGTTGATCAGGAAGTAGTTGGGCGCGTCTTCGGGCACCGTCCGCTGCCACTCGTTGAGCAGGTCACTGCGCACCAGCGTCAGCAGCAGCAACACCATGAGGCTCAGCGCAAAGGCCACGATCTGCACCACGCTTTCACTGCCCCGGCGGGCAATGTTCGCGAGCCCGTACCGCCAGGCCACACCGGCCGCACCGCGAAAGCGTGTGAACGCGACGACCAGCAACCAGCCGCCCGCCACCGCGACCAGCGTCACCACGACCAGCCCGCCGGCGATCAGGCCCAGCATCAGCAGGTCGCGCACGATGGCGCCGATCATGAACAGCAGGGCAGCAATCGCGATGCCGTAGCTCAACCCGGTGCCCAGCCGCGGCGGCGGCAGGTCGCGCCGCAATACCCGCATCGGCGGTGTGTCTTTTAATTGCATCAGGTGCGGCAGCGCAAAGCCCACCGTGATGGTCGCGGCCGTCAGCAGCCCCAGCGTGCCGGCAAACCAGGACGCTGGCGGCAACTCGACCTGCAGCACGCCGGCCCCGAGCGCCACCAGCACCTGTTGCGCGCCGAAGCCCAGCAGGGTCCCGACGGCTGCGGTCAGGATGATCACCAGGCCGAGCTGCGACAGCGTGCTGACCTGCACGAAGCCCTGCGTGGCACCGAGGCTTTTCATCAACGCGATGGTGTCCAGGTGGCGCAGCGCATAGCGTCGTGCCGCCATCGCGGTGGCGACTGCTGCAAGGATCACCGTCACCAGGGAGGCCAGGGTCAGGAAGCGTTGCGCGCGATCGATCGCGGCCGTGATCTGTTCGCCCGCATCTTCCAGCCCGCGCATCCGCACGCCCTGGCTCAGGCGCGGTTTCAGCCACGCTCGCCACTCGGTCACGGCATCGGCATCGCCTGCGTAGAGATGGCGGTAAGTGATGCGGCTGCCGGGCCGGATCACGTCGAAGGACGGAATGTCGTTGATGTTCACCATCAGGCCCGCGGCAAGCTGCGCGAAACCGCCCACACCCTGGCCGGGCTGGTAATCGAGCACCCGCGTCACGACGACGCTGGACTCACCCACCACCAGCCTGGCCCCGACGTCGACGTCGAGCCGCGCCAGCAAACCGGGCTCGGCCCACGCTTCGCCCGGTGGCGGGATCGCGTCGGCCCGCACCGCTTCGCCAAACATCTGCGGCGACACCAGCAGTTCGCCACGCAGCGGGTAACCGTCGCTCACCGCCTTGATCAGCGCCAGCGAATTGCTCTCTCCGACCAGCGCCATGGTCGGAAAGGTCATGTACTGGACCGCGTCCAGGCCACGGAACCTTGCCTCGTCCAGGTAGTCGTCCGGGATCGGGTCGGTGGAACTCAGCTCGAGATCGCCGGCCAGTACCGCGCTCGCCTGGGTGCGAATGGCGCTGCCCACGCGGTCGGTGAAGAACCCCACCGCCGTCATCGCGGTGACCGCAATCACGATGGCGGCCAGCAAGACTCCCAGCTCGCCCGTGCGCGAATCGCGCCACAGGGTGCGCAAACCGAATCGCAGGCCGCTCAAGACACGACCTGCCCAGCGGCCAGTTCCACGATCCGGTCGCAGCGCGCCGCCAGCTCGCGGTCATGGGTGACCAGTACCAGGGTGGTACGGGACCGCCGGTTCAGCTGGAACAACAGCGACGCAACCCGCTCCCCGGTGCTCGTATCGAGATTACCGGTGGGTTCGTCCGCAAACAGGATTTCCGGGCTGGTAATGAACGCTCGGGATATCGCCACCCGCTGTTTCTCACCACCGGACAGTTGATTGGGGTAATGGCCGAGGCGCTCACCGAGCCCGATGGCCTCCAGCGCTTCGGTGGCCCGCTCGCGCGCACGCGCCTCGCCGGTGAGCTCCAGCGGCAACATCACGTTCTCCAGCGCGGTGAGCGACGGGACGAGGTGAAAGGACTGAAACACGAACCCGACCCGGTCCCCCCGCAGCCGCGCCCGGCCATCTTCGTCCAGGGTGGTCAGGTCTTTGCCGCAAAGCCACACGTGGCCGTGGCTCGGCCGGTCGAGGCCGGCCAGCAGGGCCAGCAGCGTGGTTTTGCCGGCCCCTGACGGACCCACCAGGGCCACCGATTCGCCCGCCTGCACGGCTATACTGACGTTATCCAGTATGGTCAGCGAGCCCTCGGGGCTGCTAACTTCCTTGCCCAGAGCCTCAGTGCGCAACACAGTGTCATCCATGCGGTTATCCATAAAAGGAGTATTCGTCCTGCTGCTGTGGGCGGTTGCGGGACCCCTGTCCGCCAGTTCCTCGGCACCGGCCATCCTGGTGGTGGGCGACAGCCTCAGCGCCGGTTTCGGCATCGAAGTCTCCGACGGCTGGGTCGCATTGTTACAGGACCGGCTGAACGCGGAAGGTTACGAATATCGGGTGGTCAATGCCAGCATCAGCGGTGACACCACCGGCGGCGGCCTGCGCCGCCTGCCGCGGGCCCTGGAACGCCATCAACCGTCGATCACCGTGGTCGAACTGGGCGGCAACGACGGCCTGCGCGCAACGCCCGTCGCGATCATTCGCCGCAACCTGAAACGCATGGTCGAACTGAGCCGGGAAGCCGGATCGGACGTGGTACTGGCCGGCATGCAGCTACCCCCGAATTATGGTGCGGCCTACACCAACGCCTTCGCCGCGGTCTACGCGGAGGTCGCCGAGGAACTCGAGGTCACCCTGATTCCGTTCTTCATGGACGGCGTCGCCCTGAACCCGGAAAAGCTCCTGCCGGACCTGATTCACCCGAACGCCGACGGGCAGCCGGTCCTGCTGGAAAACGCGTGGTCAGCCCTGAAACCCCTGCTCGCCGAACCGGCCAGGGCCATGGAAGCGGCTACCGCTCTCCCCTGAGACGCCCGCAGCTTCGGTGGGGGCGGCTTTAGCCGCGATTCAAGTTCTCGTCTCCCCACCGCGTGCGGGCCGGCCAGTCTCGCCCGTGACGCCGGCTTGCCCTTCGGGTGCCCTGCGCTGCTCACTCGCATCGGGGTCCGGGAGACGGGCCATCCCTGGCCCCTCTCCCGGAGCCGCACATCCCTGTGCGGCCCCTTCGGGCTGATCCCTCACTCGCTCCGCTGCTCGGCAAGCCGGCTGACTGTCACGGGCGAGACTGGCCGGCCCACCCGCTGGCGCTGGTGGCAATCTTCCCGGCCCAGCCTGCCACTGCGGCCCAATACAAACCCTGCTGGTCCCGTTGGGAGCACAAGATCGACCGCCAGAGATTCACGCCGTCGTCGCGGGGTGATCACTCTTCCGGGCGTCGTCCCGGAGGAGCGGAGCCAGGGATGGCGGGAGCGACGGAGGGCCGATCCGAGCCCGGACAGGGACGTCCGGGTGAGGTTAAGCCCGGAAGAGACATGGCCCCACGGCGACGGCAGTCCACCAATCTCAAGGGGCTCTTGATTCCTGGAGACTAAGGGGGTCGCGCAGGCATCGCGGCTGGTCGCTCACACACATCCATGTGCTCGTCGCTCACGCGCATCCCTGCGCTCCGCGACACTTAGGCTTCCTGCCTGTCGCGCGACATCAGGTCGTCCTGACCAAGCAAGCCGCTCCTACTGGAGCGTCGTCAACGCCACAAACGTCCCGCCGTTCCGCTCACAAAGCGTCCGCATCAAATTCGCAAACCGCAACGCATTCGTCATGCGCCCACCGGCAAGCTGCGTCGGGAAGCCGACGCCGTGGATGCGGACCAGCCGATTGCCGAACTGGTCGGCGCGGTTCACCCGTTCGATGTAGCGAGCCACCGCTTCGACGGAGCCGCGCGGGAAATCGTCGCCGAACACGTAGATGCTCATCGACTTGCCCGGTTCGTAGAAGGTGTTGATTGCCTCGGTGATGCCCTCGACCGGGCTCGAGTCGCTGTAAGGGTTCCAGTTCGCGAGGCGATTGATGATGTTGCGGCGAGCCGACTCCGAGTCGGGTATCCAGCGCCCCGCGTAGGTCGAGAACATGTACTTGCCCTCGTCATTCAGCACCTGGATGCCCTTGACCCGGGGGTATACCGTGAGCGCCTCCTGCACCTTGCGCAGCACCAGCCGCCACGGGCCCTGGAACATGCTGCCCGACGTGTCGATCACGAACAGGATGTACTCGCTGTCTACCGGGATACCGCCCACGGTAGTCTGGTTCTCAGGCGGGCGGTAGTCGGCGAGCAGTCGCTGCATTTCCTCGGTGAGGCGCTGGCGGGCCGCGAGGAGTTCACCCATCACCTCGTCGTCCACCGGGTCGTCGCCCTGGGTGGCCGCGAAACGGCCCTGTAATTCGGACAGTTCGCCGCGCAGCCGGGCCAGTTGCTCTTCGGTGGATTCCAGGTCCTGGCGCGTGGTGACCATTTCCCGGTTCAGGATGGCCGTCTCGCCACGAATTTCGAACAGTTCTTTCTGCAACTTGGCCAACAGCGCGTCCAGGTCTTCCTTGCTGCGCTCGATGGTCAGAGGCTCGTAGATCTTCACCAGCACCAGCAGCAGGATCACCGCGCCAAAACCACAGGTGATTGCGTCCAGGAACGACAGGCTGAAGGTCTCCATGTCGCGGCGCTTCCTCACGGCCAGTCCCTCGACGGGGTCAGGAACGAGCCGCGGGTGGACAGCGCCAGCCCCCACAGCAGCCCGGGGGCCTGCGGGTCACCGTCCATCGGGTACAGCACCACATTAATCGGCGACCGTTTCGGCAGCTCCCGCAACGCTCTTTCAAAATAATCCCGGCGCTTGTCGGGCCGGACCTTCTCCACTTTCGACGGCGCGGACTTGCCCTGGGTCGGCAGGCCGTCGGTCAACAGGTAGATGTTGTCCGGCGGCGGGTCCAGCAGGCTGGCGGTCCGGAAGGCGTTATAGAGACTCGTCCCTTTTTCCGGCGTCAGGGCTTTCAACGCATCGACAGCCCGTGTGAGCTCCGAGCCGTCCGTCACCTCCAGCCACCGCCCGGTGGTGCCGGCCACTACGCTCTCCGCGGTTTCGTTGAACGTGTAGATCTGGAAACGGGTGCCGGGGACGATCTGGGCGGTCAGCCAGTCTACCGTCCTGACGGTCTGCAGCCACTTCGGCGCGCGCCGGCGACGGGCCTCGGGCATATTGCGGAAACGGATCACGTTCACGTAGGTGCGCGCGAGCATGCTGTTGGATGCATCCACGAGAATGAGGACGCGGTTGCCGCCCATCTTCATGCCGGTAAGGTATTGCCGGTTGCCGTCGCCGACAAAGCTGCGAATCCTGCGCCCGGTCTGCGGCGTTTCCGGGGTGGTTTGCGAGGCGAGCCGCTCTTTCGCCTTTTCCAGGCGCTCGATGTCGGCCTGCAGGTCTTCGACGCTGTCGACACGTGCCAGCGACCGGTTGTCCAGCTCGGACAACTGCTCGCGCAGCATGGCCAGGGTTTCCTCGAGCCTTGCCTGCTCTTCTTCGGCCGACAGTTTTTTCCGGCGGTCGGAGTCGAGCACGGTGCGCACCCGCACCATTTTCTTCCGGCCGTCGAGCACTTCTTCTTCCAGGCGATTGGTCTCGGCCTGCAGTTCCACGTTCGCCTTGCTGGCCCGCACCGAGACCTGCGCGTTGATCACCATGAAGAACAACACCACGGCCCCGAGACCGCAGGCCATCACGTCGAGGAAAGACAGGTTGAAGACGTTGAACTGCCTACGCGCCATCCGCCGGTACCTCGATCACCACGCGAAACTCCCGCGGCGGGCTGCCGACGCTGATGACATCGCCGGCCTGCAGGACCGCCGAGCCGTCGATGGCATGACCGTTCAAGCGCGTGCCGTAGCGGCTGTGGTCCCGCAACGTGATGCGGCCATCCTCGCTCTGCACGCTGCAGTGGCGCCGGGACACGCCGGCGATGGTGCTGTCGAGCGCGATCCCGTAGTCACCCGGTGTGAGCGCAGTGCCGATACTCAACGCACCGGCTCCCAGGCGATAGGCCCGGTTGCCGTCGAGCAGGTGCGTAGGCAGTGCGGCTGCCCGGGTTTCCGGGGCCGGCGTATCGGGGGCGGCCGGTTGATCCCAGGGCAGCCGGGTAATCAGCCGCATGGCGCCGTCTGTCTTGCGGCTCGCGGCGCGTATCGCACCGCTCGCCACTGCGCCCGGTTCGAGGACGAAAACAGCGGTGTCCGGCAGCGCACTGAGCGCTGCGACGACTCCGGGAAAAGCCGCCAGGCGCGAGCCCAGCTGCACTGCGGCCGGGCGCCCGGCCGGCAATAACGCGCGCAGGCGCTGCAGCAACGGCTGGCAGGCCTCCGTCACGCGCGCGGCCAGTGCCGCCTGCTCGAGCCGGGCCTCGAAAGTGCCGGCCCGGGCAGACAATTCAGCCTCGACCGCAGGCCCGCGCGTCAACTCATCGAGCCAGTCGTCCAACCGGTCGTATAGCGCCTGTTCCGAGTCCGCGTCGTGCAACGGATCGAAACGGGCGTCGTTCACGAAGCAACTCGCGAGATAGGCCATCACCACACGCTCCAGCCGCTCCACACCGATGTCCGCGAGGCAGTGGCGCTCGCCGAGACCCGCCTGCCCGTCCTGGACGATCTGGACCAGGTCGGTCGCGTGCAGACGGGCCTCAACGGCAAACAGCGCCCGGCCGGGATATTCCCGGCGCGTCGCCGCGACGGCAGCGTCGACGAATCCCGCCACCGGCATGCCTTCTTCCTGCGCGATCCCGAGCAACAATCCCAGTTGCTCTGCCGTCCAGCTCGCGGGCACCGCAAACACCGCGGCATCGCAATCGCTGCCATGGGCCTGCCATAACCCAGCCAGTTGCGCGTGCGCCAGGTCAGCGGCGTTGTGCGCCAGGCCCACCGGCTGGGCAAAGGACTCTTCCGACAGCGCCTCCCAGTACCGGTTGTGCAGCCGGCGAGGGTATCGGCGGGCCACGGCCCTGGCCTGGCGACCGAACAGCAGGTCACCATCCGGTGCGACGGCGTATCCCGGCTCCTCGAAACGGAGTTCGCCCGCCACCACGCCGGTTAGCGACGCGTCGTTGAACTCGATGGCCAGCGCGCTCATGGGCAGTGGCTAGGCAGCCTGCAGGTGTCGGATCAGGCGCTGGTCGACGTAGGTTTCGGTTTCGAAAACCAGCCGCTCCTGCAACAACTGCAGCTGGTGGACCAGGAACATCAGCACGATGCTGATGATCAGGGCGATGAACGTCGAGTTGAAGGCCACGCCCAGGCTCTCGGTCACGCCGCTGATATCGCCGTCGACCGCCCGGTGCGCCAGGCCCAGCGCGGCACCAATACCGCGCACGGTACCGATGAAGCCAATGGACGGGATCGCCCAGGCAATGTAACGAATCATCGACAACTCCGACTCCAGCCGCTCGGCCTCGGAAGTCATCATCGTGTGCGTTGCCGATGAAACGTCCTGCACGTTGCGCGTGGCGCCGAACCTCTGCAGTGCAGACCGCAGGGCCCGCGGCAACAGCAGCCCCTGCTCTTTGTCTGGCAGGGCCTCCAGTTGTCGCGCATATTCACGCGTGTCCTCGGGCAGTATTCGCACACCTTCGGCAACGGGCACGAGCTCCTGGTTCAACAGGCCCCGTTCGCCCGTCGCGTCATAGGCCTTGTAACCCATGATCGCCAGTGCCCAGAGCATCATGATGAAACAGGCTTCCTGTTCGAAGTCCTGCACGATCACGAACAGCGACCGCTCCGGAATGTATTCCGGATCCTCCGCGATCAGCATGCGTTGCTCCTCCTGCACGGCTGCCGCGTTGGGCCGGATTACCGACACGTATATCGCGTGCACGATAATCACCGAGATGATCAACGAGAACACCTGGTAGACAAACTCGGTGGAAAAACTTCTGTTCATGTCGATCCTGCGACTGCTTTAAATATCCGAAGGCAACGCGATGGCGAGGTCAGCGGCCAAAGGCTTCGACGGCGTGAACTCCTCGAGGTCTTCGTCCTCGGCGCCGGCAACGGCTGCCTCGATGCGCGCGAGCTCATCTTCCATGTCCTCGGTGCTCATTTCCGGGATGGCCGGTGGTGTCCCGGCTTCGGGTTCCGCCTGCTCCCCGGTACCTGCCGCCGGCGCCCTGCCGCCGGTCTCCACCTGCGTCAGCACGGGCACGCCGTCCTGGACGGCGCTGCGCACGACCTGCTCGGCCGCCCAGGTCACCCCCAGCGCAGCGACCGCAATCAGCAGGATTCGCAGCATATGCATCGCCTAGTTCTCCGCCCCGTCGGCGTCCACCCATCTTGCAAGCCGAAAGCCGACATCGAGCCGGCCACGGTCACCAAAGTCGCGAAACGACCAGCGCAGTTCGCTGATGCTCGCGTGACGCCAGCTCGAGCCGCGAATGACATGATACTGGCCCTTGTCGGCTCCGAGGGGATCTGTCGTGACCCCGCTGGTGCGGGTATTCACCGAGTACAGGTCGTGCATCCACTCGGCCGCGTTGCCGCCCAGGTCGTGCAGGCCCAGCACGCTGGCGCGAAACTGCCCCACCGGTGATGTGACCGGAAAACCGTCGTTGTAGTTCTTGAGCACATTGGTCAGCACGCCCTTCGCCGAGCGGTCGGCGAAATTACCGGCGCCGCTCGTCGGCGGCATGCGGGGCCCCCAGGGATACTTCAGCGTCTCGGCACCCGCATTGTGACGGGCGGCCCACGCCCACTCGGCCTCCGTCGGCAGGCGATACCCGTTGGTTGCCGGGTCCGCCAAGCGGAAGGCACCCCCCAGCGCCACGTACGCCGGCGGCAGGCCATCCTGCGCGCTCAGCCAGTTGCAGTAAGCGACCGCGTCGGCCCAGGACAGCATCACGGCGGGATGATCGCCGATGCTGAGCTCCCGAAAGGTCTCGGCCCCGGAGGTATGCTGCGCACTGAACGCCCGGTACTCGCTGTTCGTCACTTCTTTCGTCGCGATGTAAAAACGCCTGGTCAGGCGCACCTCGCGCTCGGTTTCATTCGCCCGCCGGCCCTGTTCGCGGCGCGGAGCGCCCATTCGAAACTGGCCCGGATCGACCAGCACGAGCTTGGCGCCCTGGCCGGTGGTGATCTTGCGCGGCGTGCGCGCGAGGACCGCCTGCGCCTCGGTCAGCATCCGAACTTCGACCAGTTGCGGCAGACCCGGCTTCGGCGTCACCTGGGCACGAAAATCGGCAAAGCCCGCCTTGCGGACCAGGATGTCGTGCGCCCGCGCGGGCAAGGTCAGGGTTTGCTGACCCTGGCCCACGCTGCGACCGTCAACCAGCACGGTGGCATCGGCCGGCATGCCGACGATGCGTACCTCCCCCAGGACGGGTTCCAGCGTCAGTTTCAGCGTCTTCGGCTGACGATCCGGCATGTTCACCCGGCGCGTGACCGTGGTGTAACCGGCTTTCGACACGATCACGTTGTAGCTCGCCCCCGGCTTCAACTCGGCGTCCACCGGCGTGGTGCCACGGTAGCGATTGTTGATGCTGACCGCCGCACCGGCGGGCTGGCTGCGCACGGTCAGGATGCCGTCGGCCACCGCCAGCTCGATGGCCGGCAGTTCAATCTGCTGTCCGGGCTCCACGGTGAGCTGCTGGCGCCAGGGTGTGTAGCCGTCACGCCGGATCACGAGTTCATGGGTGCCGGCCAGCAACTCGATGGTGCCGGGCGTGACGCCGAGCACGTCCTCGCCAACAAAGACCTCGGCTTCCGGCGGCGTCGTCGTCACGCGCACGTCCGCCCAGGCTGGCTCCAGCGTCACGGTCACTTCCTGCCGCCGGCCCAGGCCTTCCACCTCCACGCTGGTCTCCAGCGGCAGGTAGCGCTCGGCGACGACCCGCAACGCGTGAGGCCCCGCCACCAGCTCGATTTCGTCGGTCGGCGCGGTGCCTGCCGGTGCCCCATCGACGGACACCTCGGCCGGCACGCCCGGGCCGGTCAGCACCACGATGCGACCGGGCAACTTCGTCATTTCGAAACGAAATTCCTGGCTCGGTCCCCGCAGGACCCGGATGTCTTCTACCTGCTTTGCGTAACCCTCCGCCGACAACAGCACGCGATACTCGCCGGGCCAGAGCAGGTAGCGTCCGCCAAAGGGGACTTTCACGAGCCCACCGGCAATCTGGATTTCGGCGGCGACCGGTTCCACGTCAAGCCTTATTGCCTGGGCGGTGAACAGAAACAGCGCAACCGCCAGCAGGATGCCCAGGGCGGCCCAGACCGCATAGCGCCAACGGCGTTGCGGCGATGGCTCGTCAGTGCGGCCGGTCACGGTGTCCCGACGCTGCCGGGCAACGGCAGTGATGACCGGTTCGTCTTCTGCCGGTGCCGCCTCGATTTCGGGCGGCAGGGTCTGGTATTCGTCCTGGGTCTGGGCCACGCGGAAGTGCCACTGACCGTCGGCGATGGCGCATTCGATGCGGGCGGTATCGGTGCCGATCACATCGCCGTCGGTGAGCCAGCGCGCGGCATCGACCGGGTTACCGTTCAGTACCAGCCGCGCGCCGGGCGCTGGCTGCAGCAGCGGCCGCCCGTCGAGATCACTGACCTGGGCGATGGGTGCCGATCCCACCGCCCCGGGCACCCGCAGCGCGCAGTCGGCACCCGCGCCCAGGGCCAGCGGCAGATCTCCGGGCCCAAAACGGCGCTCACCGGCCGGCGTGTCAACGCGAATTTCGAGGCTCAAATCGGTTCCTCACACCTGACGACCACCGGTGGTGTCGTGCCATCCGCCGCGACGCGGAATGCACGCCGCGCGTCACGGTATCCCTCTCGCGTGCCGACCGCCACGTAGCTGCCTGGCCGCAGGTCGACCGTGCGCGTCGCGAATACACCCAGCCGCCCGACCTTGTAGATCACGACGTCGGTGAGACTATCGGACTCGAAACGCACCGGCACGGGTGTCGCCGCGATCTGCAGTGCGCGCTCCAGCGCCGCGATCTGCGCGGCCAGCTTGCTGCCCATGGGCTGCTCTTTGCGCGCTGTGTCCGCCAGGGCCCGTGCCTTTTGCCAAACGCGTTCGTCATTCAGCTTGTCGGCGTTGGCGACTTCGGCATCCAGGCGGGCAGACAACTCGGCGCGGCGCCGAGCGGTTGCCAGGCCCTGCCTGGCCGACTGCAGGGTCGAATCGATTCCCAGCGCAGATTCGTACTGGCCCACCGCGCCTTCCCAGTCTTCTTCGGCCGCCAGTTCCCTCGCGCGGGTCTCGAAGGTCACCACTTGCTGCAGCCTCTCTTCGGCCGCGATCTGCGACAGCGCGGCGCGTGCATCGGCATCGCCCGGCCGGGTGCGCAATGCGGCCTGGAATGCGCGCCGGCCCGCAGCCCAGTCGCGGCTAGCAATGGCCGTGTAGCCCGCGGCCATCTGCTGTTCATAGGCGGCCTGCGACAGCGCGCCCTCGGTTCGCGCAACACCCTCCTGCGCCGGCCTCCAGTCGGGGTCTATCGCCAGCGCTTCGCGGTAAAAGCCGGCGGCGGCGGCGAGGTCGCCGGCCGATTCTTTCGCGGTCGCGTCGCTCATCAACGCCAGCACTTCCTGCAGCCGGCCGGCACGCTCCAGCCCGCGCTTTGCCGCGTCGTTGTCGCTGTCGACCGCCAGCGCCAGTTCGTAGCGGTCGAGCGCCGTCGCCCGATCCCCGGCAAGGAGTGCCGTTTCCGCCTCGGCCAGCGCAGTCGCGAGAACCTCCGGCACGCGGGTCTCGATCACTTTCAACAGGGTCAACGCGCGCCGGTAACCCGTTGCCGCCACCGGGTAGTTGCGTTCCCGGTAACGTGAATCGCCGTCGGCGGCCAATCGTTCGGCTTCCGTCCAGTCGGCTCCGCCCCAGCGCGCGACGCCCTGTTCCTCCAGGCGATCCCGTAACACGAGCAACTCGCCGAGCACTTCGTCGGCGCCGGCCTGCTCTTCGGGCGACGAGGCCTGGTCCGGAAGTTCCTCCGGCGGCTCTTCCGCAGGCGCCTGAGCCGGTGCCGGGCTCACCGTGACCGGGCCGCGCTCCTCGACGACGGATGGCAGCAGGAATACCACGCCGAGCACTGCGCCAAGCAACACGACAAAGGCCACCAGGACCCAGCTGCCCGGCAGGCCGCTGGCGCGCCGGCCCGGGGTAACGGGAGTCGGTCGGGCAGTTGCAGGTGCCGCCTTCGGTCGCCGCCGCACGGGTTGAATGACGCCCGCGGCCGGACCCGCATCTGCTGCCACTTCGTCCAGCACGCTGCGCACCGCGGCCATGCCCACCGGACGTCGAGTCGCATCTTTGTGCAGGGTGGCTGCCAGCAAGCTGCGCAGCGCGGCCGGGATCGGCTTGCCGGTACCGTCGAGTTCGGGAATCTCCGGCACCTCCTCGCGCACGCGTTCCGGCGTGGCTCCGGGGTGAAACAGCGGCTGGCCGGACAGCAATTCGTAGAACAGCGCGCCGAAGCCGTAGACGTCGTCAGCGACCTCGGGCGGGTTACCGTCGAGTTGCTGCGGACTCATGTACGGCAGGGAACCACCGCCGCGCAGACTCGCGGCCGAGGAGTCCCGGCCCGCAGCGATTCCGAAATCGGCCAGGTAGGCGACGCCGCGGGGATCCACCAACACGTTCGACGGCTTCAGATCGCGGTGCACGAGGCCTTCGCGATGCGCGTATTCCAGCGCGTCACAAACCATCTGGCACTGCACCAGTAAATCGGTCAATGCGCCGCCGCGCCGCTGCAGGAGGCTGCCGCCGGGCACGTACTGCATCGAAATGAAGTACCGGCCGTCGGTCTCGTGGAAGTCGTGCACGCGCACGATGTTCGGATGCTGCAGCTGGCGTGCCTTGCGGCACTCGTCCCGCAACAGGCGGACGTGCCGATCCGAGCCCGCGAGCGCGGGCGCAAGAATTTTCAGCGCCAGGTCCTGGTCGAGTTCGCGGTCCTGGGCCAGCCACACCTCGCCGCTACCGCCCTCACCGAGGCGGCTACGAAGTTCGAAACGGTCGCCGAGAACGACGCCTGGAGACAATTCCGTCATGGAGCAACGGGGCGTCGCGCAACTTCGCGCGGCGCCGGGCTGTCAGTCAACGGGTGGCTCTATGGGTTCACCGGCGGACTCCGACAACGTCACCAGGCCCGTCTCGCGCGAGTAGATCTCGCGCAGAATCCGGCGCCATTCCCGGTATTTCTCTTCCGCGGTGCCGGTCAGCCGTCGGGTTTGCCCGTCCACTTCGATCAGCAGCGGCTCGGCCTCCGCGTCAAAAGAGTCGCCAAGTTCTTTCAGCGAGTCGCGGTGCAGGTTGGCTTCGGTGGACTTGCCCATTCCGCTCTTGAACACTTCCATGCCGCCGACGATCGCCGTGGTAGTAATCGCGGAATTGCCGCCACCGTTGGCCTCGTAGGCCACCGCACCCAGTATCGCCGCCAGGCCCATCAACTGGCGCATTCGCGCCGAGCGCTTCAGCTCCTGGTAGGTCAGCGTCTCTTCGCGGGACATGCGCCGCCAGTCTTCATACGGCGTGGACAATTCGTAGTACAGGCTCGCGTAGTACTCATTCAGCGTGTCGACGAGTATGTACTCGCGTTCCCGGACGGCTCGCATGCGCTGCATCATCGGATCGTCTTCGGCGGGCAGACGCTTCACGACATAGCGGCCCTTCTTTTCTTCCAGGTACTCGTCGAAGGCATCGGGCACGAGGTCTGCTGCAAAACGCAACTCGGACACCTGGCGAACCCGTTCCAGGTCGCGCGCGGATATTCCCTGGCGCAACTTCAACAGGTCGTTGGCCACTTCGTTGTAAAGGGACTGATACGGATCCTGGCTGCGATCGCGGTAGTTTGAATAGGCCTTCTGGGCAACTTTCGCCTTGTAGGTCTTGTTCATCCACTCCCGGCCGGTGGCATCCCAGGCCGCAACCCGCAATTCCACGTTGAGTCCGTCGGAGCGGTCGATCCGCCCGCCAACCAGCAGGTCAACGGCATCGGAACGCTCGGGCACAACCCAGACAGAGCCCCAGTAACCGCTGTCTTCCAGGGTGGCCTTCAGGTGGTACGGCATGAACCGCGCCTCGGCTCGGCGAACAGCGGGAAAGGTAAAGCCGTCGGGTTCCGTCACGTCGTCCGGCACGCCCGGATCGAACAGCATGATGCCGACGTCGAGAAGTTCGGCAGGCGGCACGTCGGTCTCGGCGCGCACCATTTCGACCTGGTCGTACTCCACCGTGCGCGACGCCGCGCAGCCGCTGATCACGGCCGCCAGTAGCAGCAGCTCGACCAGGCGAATCAGCCGGGCAAACGGGGATTGTTGGTTCTGTGGACTATGCATAGCAGATTACTTTTTCTTGATACCCATGTGCCGACGGTATTCGTCCCACAGTGCGTCACGAATCTGCGGATCCGTTTCGGCCATGGCGGCTTCGCGAATTTGCTCCGCAACCTGGTCTTCGCCCGTGCCGTCGGTCGGGATGTCTTCCGGAATCTCGGCAACCCTGCCGCTGTCACGATCCGACGATTCGAAGTCACCGCCTTCGCCGTCGTAGGTGACCTTATCCTGGCCTTCGCCGGCGTTCGCACCGGCGGCGCCCTGGCTCTGGCTGTCGGATCCGCTCGATCCGTCAGTGCTGCCACCTTCCATGCCACCTGCCATACCGCCGCTCATGCCGCCGGCCTGGCCCATGCTGCCTCCCTGGTCACCGCTCATGCCGCCGCCAACGTCGCCGAAGCCACCCATGCCACCCGTACCGGCCTGCTCGACCTGGGCCGCATCCGCAGCCTCCCGATCTGCAGCCCCACGGCCGGAGCCCTGGCCGGTGCCGGCGATACGTTCCTGCTCGCCCTGCATTTCACCGTCGAAATCTCCAAGGGAACCATCGAAGATGGCTTCGAGATCGGCATCGCTGCCATACGTGCCGGCGCCCTGCCCGGCACTCCCGCCCTGCCCCTGCTGGGAACCTTCACCCTGCTGGGAACCTTCACCCTGCTGGGAGCCCTCGCCTTGCTGGGAACCCTGTCCCTGCTCCTCGCCACCGACGGACGGCATGCTGCCGCTGGACCCAGAGCTGCCGGGCAATTGCTCGCCGCTTTGCGGCATACCGCCGCCGGACGACCCGGAAGACGGGAACGGTGAGCCGCTGCTGCCCGAGGAACCACTGCTGCCCGAGGAGCCGGACTGCGGGGATGGCAACGAGCTGCCGGACGACCCGGAGCCGCCCATCGAGCTTGAGCTGCACCCGGCCACGGCCAGCAGCAGAATTAGTACCGGAATTGAGACGGGTTTAATCAATGAGTCCATTCCTGTCCGCCAGGGCCCAAATTATAAGGGAGGCACCATCAGCCTATCATTTGGAACCCGGCACAGGCGCCGAGTTCACAATATTTCGCTACGTAAAAGCCGAAGGTTTCGGCCCCTCAGCCGGCCTTGCCGTTGTCAGCCACGGGCAATTCGGCAAACAGGCGCTCGGCGGTCATCCGACACAACTCTGCAAAGGTCACCGGATCCTCCCGACCGGTGTCGTAGGCGAAATTCAGTTCACCGCTCCCCTCCCAGACGACGGTGCCGGACTCGGCATCCCAGATCTGCAGGAAGATGCGCAGGTTGCCCTGCTTGGTGTCGAACATGCGCAGCCCCAGAAAAGAAAAGCGACCCCGGTTGCCCTGGGAAAACCCCGCCAGGCTGAGCTGGGCCAGGTAGCGCACACGACTCGTTTCACCAACGTCTGCGAGCACGTCGGCATCGAGAATGCCGGTCTGCAGGTAATCCCGGTACATCGCCTTGTATTCCTGATCGAGGTTGGCTTTATTCACCCCGTTCAGCACCTCGGCGAGCCCCCGGATTTCGAGCGCCGGTCGCGCATCGCTAAGGGCCTTCGCAAAACTCTGCGCCAGCGCCTGCTTGTCGGCTTCCCGCCCGGTACCCGCTGCCGGCGTCAGAAAACCAATACCGTGAGCCTCGAGGTCCGTTGCCCCGAGACTCAGGCCCGTGTGCTCCACGTTGTAATTGAGCTGGCCCCTAGTGCAGGCTGCAAGCATCAGGCTCGCGCACAGCGCCACGCCGCATTGGCTCAATCGACCTTGTCTAACCATAAGATTTAACGAATCACACCGTCCCGGGTTGACAGAGTTTGCCAGACTCCGGGCCGGGAGCCACGCGGTGCTGTAGACTCGCCGCCCACCGCCGGGCCCTTCATCCGGCGTGACCTGCGATTCGAAAACCACCGGGTGGGGCCGCATTCGCGGCAGCCGACGGAGGCAAATAATGGCTCAAACCGCCGAGTCCGGCGTGAAACTAGGCTACCTGTGGCTGCAGCCCGGCGTAACGCGCACCAATGGCCGCGCATTGCTTTTCTGCGGCCTGACCGGCATTCCGGTCCTGGCCTTCATCAATTTCATCCAGCCCGTCATCCTGGAAGTCATTCTCGGGATTCCGAAAGACTCCCAGGGAGCGCTGACCGCCAACCTGGCCGTGGCGCAGGAGGTCATCCTGCTGCTGCTGGTGGGTCCTTTTGGTGCGCTGGCCGATCGCATCGGCCGGCGACCCATCGTCGCCCTGGGCTACCTGTTCGTCGCCGCCGGCTTTGTCGCCTACCCGTGGGCCGGATCGGCGATTCAGCTCGTCCTGATCCGGTCACTGTACGCCGTGGGCGCCGCTGCAATCGTCGCCTCGTACTCGGCCCTGCTCGCCGACTATCCCCAGGAACGATCCCGCGGCAAGCTCGTGGCGCTGCTCGGTGTGTTGAACGGTCTCGGCATCGTTCTGCTCGGGACCATCGGTGGCAACCTGCCGAAATGGCTGGCCGCGACCGGCATCCCGGAGACCGGGGCGAGCCGAATCGCGATGGCCGCGGTGGCGTTGATGTGCGCAGTCAGCGCGCTGATCCTGTTTGTCGGCTTTCGCGGCGGGCGTCCCGGCACCGGGCAGCAGCGCCAGCCCCTCGCAACGCTGCTGCGTACGGGGCTGGCCGAAGCGCGCAATCCCCGCATCGCGCTGGCTTATGGCTCGGCCTTTGCCGCGCGCGGCGATGTGGTCGTGATCGGGACCTATGTGTCGCTGTGGATATCGCAGGCCGGCATCGCCCAGGGCATGAGCGCCACCGAAGCGCAGGGCCGGGCCGGCATCGAGTTCGGCATCGTTAACCTGGCGGCGCTACTCGTCGCCCCGCTGCTCGGGATTCTGAACGACCGGATCCCGCGCGTGCCGGCCCTGGCGATCGGCATGGCGCTGGCGGCCGTCGGCTATCTCGTTTTCGGCCTGCAGTCTGACCCGCTGGCAAACTTCGCCTTTGTCGCCGCAATCCTGCTGGGCATTGGCCAGATGAGTTCCATCCTGGCCGGCCAGACACTCATCTCCCAGGAAGCCCGCCCGGAGATCGCCGGGTCGGTCATCGGGGTGTTCAGTTTCTTCGGGGCCATCGGGACGCTGGTGGGCAGCTGGGTCGGCGGCCAGTTGTTTGGCCTGTGGCGCCCCGGCGCGCCGTTCCTGCTGATGGGCACTTTCAACGTGCTGATTTGTGCGGCGGCGATCTATGTCAGCGCGCTGGAAGGTCGCGGCAAACCCACCGCGAAGGGAGATTTGCTAGCATCCACGGCCGTTGCCCAGGAGGACCGACCACAATGAATGATGCAGCTGCCGGCGCGCTGGCCGAATTGCAGGCCCAGGTGGGCCAGGAAGTTCACTGCAGCGAGTGGCTGGAGGTGTCCCAGGACCTCGTGAACCGGTTTGCCGATGCCACCGGCGATCACCAGTGGATTCATGTCGACCCGGATCGGGCCGCGGCCGAGTCTCCCTACGGGGGGACGATAGCGCACGGCTACCTGACCCTGTCGCTGTACCCGATGCTGCGCGGCCTGGTGGATGGCGACAAACCGATGTTTCCGGGCGTGACCAACGTGATCAACTATGGCCTGAACAAGCTCCGCTTTCCCAACGCGGTTCGCGTCGGCAACCGGATACGCGCCCGCTGCACGCTGGTGAATGTCGAAGAAGCCAAGGGCAGCCTGCAGATTACCGAGCAGTACGCGGTGGAAGTCGAAGGTGAGGAGCGCCCGGCCTGTGTGGCCGAGTGCGTGATGCGCCTGTACTTCTGACTCAAACCGCCATGTCAGACCAGCACCTGTTGGTCAGCCTCCAGGACGGCGTGCTGACGCTGACGATCAACCGGCCGGCAAAGCGCAACGCGCTGAGCCTCGCCCTGCTGGACGACCTTGCCGCGACACTCAACGCGCATGCCGCCGACCCGGGCTTGCGCGCAGCCGTGATCACGGCAGCCGGCGACCGCTGTTTCGCCGCCGGCGGTGACCTCGATGAACTCGACTCGGCCCGCACGGAAGCCGACGCGGCAGACATGTCCCGCCGGGGCCGGGCGGCACTGGATACCGTGCGCCAGTTTCCGCTGCCGGTGGTAGGCGCGCTGAACGGCCTGGCGCTGGGCGGCGGCGCCGAGCTGGCCATGGCCTGTGACCTGCGCATCGCAAGTCGGAATGCCGAAATCGGCTTCCTGCAGGGACAGCTGAACGTGACCACGGCCTGGGGCGGCGGCATCGACCTGTGCCTGGCGATCGGAGTCCCTCGGGCGCTGGAGTTATTTGCATCGGCCCGGGTCATACCAGCCGCCGAAGCCGGCGAGCTTGGCCTCGTGAACTACGTGTGTCAGGCCGAGCAAACCCTTAACGACGGACTGGCAGAGTTTCTGCGTCCCTGGCTCCAGCGCAGCCCGCGCGTGCTGCGGGGATTCAAATCCATCACGAAGGCCGCGCGGCTGACACTCCATGCGGAGGTCGCTCCGGTGGAAGAAGGGGAGCTCGCCGTCACGTGGGCCCACCAGGACCACTGGGACGCGGTCGCCGCCGCGGCGGCCCGGCGCAAGAGCGGGCGGCAGCGCGACTGATTCAGGCCGGCTCGTCGCGCAGCGCGCGGCGCAGAATCTTGCCCACGTTCGACTTCGGCAACTCGTCCCGGAACTCCACCTGCTTCGGGATCTTGTAGCGCGCCAGGTGTTGCCGACAGAACTCGCGCAAACCCTGCGCGTCGATGCGCGCTCCTGGCTGCACCACGACAAAGGCCTTGACGATCTCTCCCAACTCGGCGTCTTCCATCCCGATGACGGCGGCTTCCGCGACGTCGTCATGCAGCGTCAGGATGTTTTCGATTTCGTTCGGGTACACGTTGAAGCCGGATACCAGGATCATGTCCTTCTTGCGATCCACGATCTTGAAATAGCCGTGCTCATCGACCGTTGCAACGTCCCCCGTTTTCAAATAGTTGTCGTCGGTCATCACGGCGTTGGTCGACTCGTCCTTGCCCCAGTAACCGGCCATTACCTGCGGCCCGCGCACGCACAGCTCTCCAGGCTCGCCCATCGGAACCTCCTGGCCGGCGTCGTCGCGCAACGACACCTCGGTGCTCGGCAACGGCAGACCGATGCAGCCGGTATAGGCCTCCAGGTCGGGGCGATTACTGGTGACGACCGGCGACGTCTCCGACAGCCCGTAGCCTTCAATGATCTCGGTCCCGGTCAGCTGGGCCCAGGCGCGGGCCGTGAAGTCCATGACGGCCATGCCACCGGCCGACGCGATCTTCAGGGATGAGAAGTCGAGCTCGGCGAAGTCCGGGTAATCCACGAGACTCTGGTACAGCGTGTTGACGCCGGTGATCGTGTTGAACCGCCACTTGCCGAGTTCGGCGACGAAACCACGCGTATCGCGCGGATCGGTAATCAATATGTTGTGCCCGCCCAGGTCCAGGTACGCGAAACAGTTACAGGTGAGCGCATACACGTGATAGAGGGGCAACGCCGTAATCACGATTTCCTCACCCGGTTTGCAGATGCTACTGAACCAGACGTTGATCTGATTCACGTTGGCCACCATATTCCCGTGACTCAGCATCGCACCCTTCGACAACCCGGTGGTCCCGCCGGTGTACTGCAAAAAGGCAAGGTCCTGCGCAGCCACGGCCGGCGGCTCCAACTGCCTGCGGTCCGCCTGCAACATGGCATCGAAACTCAGGGCGCCGGGCAGCCGATAAGGCGGCACCAGGCGCTTGACGTAGCGCACAGCAAAATTCACGACCTGGCGTTTCGGGAAACCGAGCATGTCACCGATGCCCGTCACAACCACGTGTTCGACGGGCGTCTGGTTGATGACCTCGGCCAGCGTCGCACCCGCGTTCGCCACGATCACGATGGCGCGCGCCCCCGAATCGTCGAGCTGGTGGTGCAACTCCCGAGGAGTGTACAGCGGGTTGACGTTGACGACCACGAGGCCCGCCCGCAGGGTCCCGAGCAGGGCGATGGGGTACTGCAACAGGTTCGGCATCATCAACGCGACGCGGTCACCTTTGCGCAAGCCCAGGCGGTTCTGCAGTGCCGACGCAAACCGCGCGCTCAGCTCGTCCAGCTCGGCGTAAGTGATGGTGCGACCAAAATTAGTGAAGGCCGGCGCGTCGGGGAAACGGGCACACGCGTCTTCCAGCATCGACACGAGCGATCGTTGCGGGTCCAGCTCGAGCTCCGCGGGCACGCCGGGCGGATAGCTCCTGAGCCAGATCCTTTCCATGTTGACCCCTGACGTGCGTTGAACCGCGGGCATTGTCGCACCCGGCACAGGTCTTTGCACCCGGGACCGGTGCGCGGCGGCGGCCTGTGCCGACGTGGCGAAGGCGCGGCATTCCTGCTACGTTGCGCCCGCAGCCCCATGTAGTTATCAGTCATTGGAGTCAGCCGTGGGCGGGTCCAGGATTCCCAACTTCTACCGAATGAGCGTCAGTGAGCGCGTGCGTGCGGTGCACGAGCGCGGCTTGTTAACCGATACGGATTTCGAGCGACTGGTTACCGGCGACATGACGCTGGACCTCAGCGCCGCGGACAAGATGATCGAGAACGTGATCGGGGTGCTCGGCATGCCGATCGGCCTCGCGCTGAACTTCCTGGTCAACAGCCGCGAGTACGTGGTGCCGCTGGCGGTGGAAGAACCGTCGATCGTGGCAGCCCTGAGCG
Organism: Chromatiales bacterium; assembly: GCA_020351875.1. Taxonomy (GTDB): domain Bacteria; phylum Pseudomonadota; class Gammaproteobacteria; order Steroidobacterales; genus J054. Next base: position 2,406,695 of record CP070671.1, read on the forward strand.
CAGCGGCGAAGCAGGCGCGGTCCGCGGGCGGTTTCGCCGCGACCTCTACCGCCCCGGTGCTGATCGGCCAGATCCAGGTGCTCGACGCACCCGACCTGCAGCGTGCCAAATCCAGCATCCTTGAGCACAAGCAGGAGGTCATCGACCTGGCCAACAGCTTCCATCCCCGCATGGTGGCGCGCGGCGGGGGTGCCGTGGGGCTGGAAGTGAACAGCTTCCCCATGACCTCGGCAGACGGCGAAATGCTGGTGGTCAACCTGCTGGTAGACACCCGCGACGCGATGGGTGCGAACCTCGTGAACGGCATGTGCGAAGGCGTGGCCTCACTGATCGAAAGCCTGACGGAGGGCAAGGTCTTCCTGCGCATCCTGTCGAACCTGACGGACCGCGCCCTCGCCTGTGCGGAGGTCACGCTGCCCGTCGACCAGCTGGGCGGCAAGGGGTTTGCCGGCGAGCAGGTGCGCGACGGCGTCATCGTGGCGGCCGATTTCGCGCACGCGGACCCGTACCGGGCGGCTACGCACAACAAGGGCATCATGAACGGCATCGACGCAGTCGCGCTGGCAACGGGCAATGACTGGCGCGCGATCGAAGCCGGTGCCCACGCCTATGCGGCGCGGCACGGCCGTTACACCTCATTGTCCCAGTGGTGGAAAGACGAAGACGGGAACCTGCGCGGTCGCCTGGAGCTGCCATTGAAAGTCGGCATCGTCGGCGGCCCGCTCGAGTCCAACCCGGCCGTGGCGATGAATCTGCGCCTGCTGGGCGTGAACCGCGCCACCGAGCTTGCCGAGGTGATGGCGGCGGTGGGGCTGGCACAGAACTTCGCCGCATTGCGGGCCCTGGCGACGGAAGGCGTTCAGAGCGGCCACATGACCCTGCACGCGCGCAGCGTGGTGAAAGCGGCCGGCACGCCACCGGACCTGTTCAACGAAGTGCTGGAAGACCTGTTGCGCAGTGGCGAAATCAAGGTCTGGAAGGCCCGCGAAATACTCGAAGAACGCCAGCAGCCGCGCAGCAGCGGCAGGCACGTAACGCGGACGGACGTCGAAACGGGTACGGGTTTCGGCAAGGTGATACTGCTCGGCGAACACGCCGTGGTATACGGCCGCCACGCCCTCGCGTGCCCGATTCCGCTCGCGATGCGGGCCGTCGTGGAAGATGGCGACCAGGGCGTGCAACTGCTGATTCCGCGCTGGGGCATCGAATACCAGCTGGCCAAGCCACCGGAGCAGCGCCGGTCCTTCGAACGCGCCGCGGGGGCCATCATGGACCAGCTGGGCCTCGGTGACCGGCCCATTCGTATCGAGGTGTTTCCGGACGTGCCCCGCGGCATGGGCCTGGGCGGCTCGGCGGCCCTGGCAGTCGCGATCATTCGCGCGCTGGACCTGCACTTCCGGCTCGGCCTGTCCGACGATCAGGTCAACCAGCTGGCTTTCGAGTCGGAGCAAATTGCCCACGGCAACCCGAGCGGCATCGACAACACGGTGGCCACCTATGGCCAGCCGCTGCTGTTCCGCAAAGGCAACCCGCCGCTGGTCGAACCGCTGCACGTGCCGGAGCCCCTGAGCCTGGTGGTCGGCATGACCCACAAGGAAGGCCTGACCGCCACCACGGTCGCCCGGGTTCGCGAATCGCGGGACCGCAACCCACGTTTATACGAAAAGGTCTTCGACGATATCGACGCACTGGCCCTGCAGGCAGTTGCCGCACTCCAGGACCGGGACATGGCCGCGCTGGGTGAACTCATGAACGTGTGCCAGGGCCTGCTGAACGCTTTACAGGTGTCAACGCCGGAACTGGAGCAACTGATCGGTATCGCCCGCCGCGCGGGCGCCGTGGGGGCGAAACTGACCGGCGGTGGTGGTGGCGGTGCGATGGTGGCACTGTGTCCCGATAACGCGGACGAGGTGCAGGCCGCCATCGAGCGGCGCGGTTTCCGAACGCTGCGCTTTGCAGCGGGATCGACATCCTGAACGCGGTTCACAAAACGGTATCGAGCCCCGGCGAATCCCTGATTCTCGTCGACGACGAGGACCGGGAAGTCGGCTTCGCGTCGAAGCAACACTGTCACGACGGTGACGGCGTATTGCACCGGGCGTTTTCGGCCTTCCTGTTCAACGACGCCGGTGAGCTGCTGCTGCAACAGCGCAGCGCGCTAAAGCCGCTTTGGCCCCTGTACTGGTCCAACAGCTGCTGCAGCCACCCCCGCGAGGGCGAGTCCGTCGAAGCAGCGGTGCAGCGCAGGATTCGTGAAGAGCTCGGCCTGGAAAGCCGGCCCCGTTTTCTTTACAAGTTCACCTACCACGCACGGTTCGGCGAGCTTGGCTCAGAACGGGAGTTCTGTTGGGTATACGCAGGTCGCCACAAGGGGGAAGTCGTGGTGCACCCGGAAGAAATTGCCGCGATCCGCTATGTCAGCCCGGCCGAGCTGACTGCAGAAATCGCAGCGGCGCCGGACCAGTTCACGCCGTGGTTCAAGATGGAGTGGCAACGGATTGCAAGTGACCACCTCGGCGAGTTACTCGGTGAGGTAACAGGCAGGAGATAACAACAATGGCGAACGTCGTCGTCACCGGCAGCACCAAGGGCATAGGCCACGGGCTGGCGGAAGAATTCATCCGCCGCAACCACAACGTCACCGTGTCGAGCCGCAGCCAGGCTGACGCCGAACGCGTGGCAGCGGAACTCACTGCAATGGGCCCGGGCAAGGCCACCGGCATAGCCTGTGACGTCAGCATCAAGTCGCAGGTGCAGGGCCTGTGGGACCATGCGGTCGCCACTTTCGGCAGCGTCGACATCTGGATCAACAATGCCGGGCACGCCACGGCGCGCTTCCTGGTTCACGATCTGCCGGAAAACCTCGTGCACACGCTGATCGACAGCAATCTGAAGGGCGCGGTTTTCGGCTCGCAGGTGGCCATCGGCGGCATGCGTAAACGGGGCCACGGAGCGCTCTACAACATGCTCGGCGGCAGCTTCCAGGGCAACCGGCTGACGCCGAACATGGGCGTTTACAGCGCGACCAAGTCAGGCATCTGGCGGCTAACCAAGTACCTTCTCGAAGAGAACAAGGGCGAAGGCCTGATGATCGGCAGCATCAGCCCTGGCATGCTGATCAGCGACAACTGGTTCGACGAGCAGAAGCTCCTGACGGAAGAAGAGTGGCTCGAGGTCAAACCGGTGCTGAACACGCTGTGCGACTACGTGGAAACTGCGACACCCTGGATTGTCGATGAAGTGCTCGCAAACAAGACCTACGGCAAGCGCATCGCGTGGCTGACCGGCGGCAAGATCATGAAACGTTTCTTCGACGCGAAGGTGCTCGGGAAGAAACGGGATCTCTTTAGCCGGTATGGGCTACCGTAGAATCCACCAGGATATCCGGGCCCGATAACGGCAACCTAAACCGGGGCGCGGCGGCGCTTGGGGTAGTTGGTCGCCTTGGTTCAATAGAACCCGGACGCGGCGCCCGGGAACCTGGAACGCCCGGCGTCCCGCCTGAGCTCTATCTCGAGCGCTCGCTCCTCACGTTCGGTGGCCGGCAACTTAAGAGAACTTTTCCCTCTTAAGGACTCGCATACCTGACACGCCAGACGATGTTCGCCGCATCGTCCGCCACCAGCAGCGATCCGTCTGGCAGTTCGGCAAGTCCCACCGCGCGGCCGCGCACGGTGCCTTTCGCATCATCTGCAACGAATCCGGTCAGGAAGGGCTCAATCTCGCCGGTCGGCGAGCCGTCTGCGAAAGGCAGAAACACCACGTCCGGGCCGATGAACGACGGGCGGCCAACCCCCGCGCGACGCGCGACGAAAGCACCATTGCGATAGCGGGATGGAAAGGCTTTGCCCTGGTAGAACAGCAGGCCCAGCGGCACGGAATGCCCGCCCAGTGCCAGGTCAGGCACGCGCGCCTGCTCGGCCGCCGCGGCCACGGCGTCCGGGTCCTTTCGCGACCACGTCGGGTCCGGGTACGTGCCGAAGTACACGTAGGGCCAGCCATAGAACGCCCCGTCGACCACGCGCGTGAGATAGTCGGGCGGGGTATCGGCCCCGATACTGTCGCGCTCGTTCACGGTGGCCCACAGATCGCCCGTCGCGGGATCGATGGCCAGGCCGACCGGGTTGCGCAAACCGGTGGCGTAGAGGCGTTTACCCGAGCCGTCGGGCCGCAGCGTCCAGATGGCGGCCCGCTCGGGCTGTTCATTGCCGGCTGCATTCACGTCAGTCGCGGAGCCGACGGTGACGTAGAGCTGCGCACCGTCCGGCGTCGCGATCACGTTGCGGGTCCAGTGGTTGTTCCACGGATTGGCCTGGTGGCCGGCGGGCAAGTCCAGGATTTTCTGCGGCGGGCCGTTCAGCCTGACCGCGTCCGGCAGATAGGCAAAGCGCACCAGGGAATCCGTGTTCGCCACGTAAAGAAAATCGCCCAGCAGCAGCATGCCAAAGGGTTGATTGAGCCCGTCGATGAACCTGTGGCGCTGAATGCCATCGCTGGTCTGCCGCAACAGGATGATGCTGTCAGCCGACGGGCCGAACGCGTTCTGCTGAGACAGTGTTTCGATCACGTCGGGCGGAAAGCCGCCCATGCTCTCCGTGCGCGCCTGCGCGACCAGCACGTCGCCGTTGGGCAGCACGTACAACCAGCGCCCGCTGTCGAAGCCGTCGGCGAAGCGCTCGACGCTGAAGCCCGGCGGTGCGGACGGCTGCTCGCCCGCCGCCCAGCCCACGACGACCGGGCGCTTGTACGTCGCGCCACCCAGCGGCGGCAGTTCCGGCACCGGCGGGCTGCCGGGCGGCCGCGCATCCACCGCACCCGCCGCGACCAGCGCGAGCATAAAGATCAGTAGACGTTGCATGGCCAGAGCATAGCCCAGCTGGCCCCGGGAAAAAAAAGAGGGGGCTCAAAGCCCCCTCTTTTGCGGTCCACTGCCAGGACCTCAGTTCACTTTCACTTCTATGGACTTCGGCTGCTCCGCCTCGACTTTGGGCAGGTAAACCTTCAGTACGCCGTCCTTGCTCTCCGCAGAAATACCGCCCTGATCCACGTCCGGCGGCAGGCAGAAGCTGCGCGAGAACTGCCCGTAGAAGCTCTCGATACGGTGCTGCTTCTCGGTGTCGTCCGTCTTCTCGTAGCGGCGCTCACCTTTGATGGTAATGACACCATCGTGCACGCTGACCTCGACGTCTTCCCTGCTCACTTCCGGCAGCTCGGCCTTGATGATGTAGGCCTTGTCGGTCTCGGCAATGTCGGCCGCCGGACGCCACTCGGAGATGGCACGCCCCTCGGCCGACAGCAAATCCCGGCCGCCGGCGCGGCCGTAACGGCTCAACATGTCGTCCAGTTCACGAAACGGGTTCCAGGTCACCAGGCTCATCGGTTTAACCTCCAGCAATCAATCACTTGTCCGGGTCCATCCCGGTGCATAGACAGCTATCTGGGGTCAGTCTGCGTTTTTTCAACCGGGCAGCTTGCGGCGGTGATCCGCATTTTTACGTATACGGCGAGTGCCCGGGCGGCCCCTGGAATCAGGCGCCGGCCGCGCCTGGCTTGATGATCAGGGCGTCGCAGTCCAGGCGGTCCAGCACGCTTTCGGCCGTGCTGCCGATGAGCCAGCGATGGAGTCTGCTGCGGGCGACCGCACCCGTGACGACCAGGTCGGCACCCAGCCGGGCAGCGGCCTCCGGGATCACTTTGCGCGGATCGCCGGTCTCCAGCAGCACCTGGGCGTCCGGCAAGCCCCGACCGGCGACCAGGTCATCCAGGGCCCGGCGGTGCACGACCTGTGGCGTCTCGCCGCGGAACGGCGGCGGCAGAGCGGCGCCCGGCGCCACGAAAGGTACGTATTCCCCGGCGAGATACGCGTGCAGCACCTGCAGGTGACCCTGCCACGCTGACGCTAACAGCTCGCCGGCGTTCAGCAGGCTGTCATCCAGCGCTGCGGGTTTATCGTGCTCGTGGACGGGGTCCACCGCAACCATGACCTGCCGGTAGCCGTCGAATTCAGCAGACCGAACCAGCAACACGGGCGACTCCAGTTTGCGAATCAATTGCCAGTCGGTATTCACCAGGCCGAAGCGTTGCAAAGGCGAATGGTGAAAGGTGCCGGCCACGACCAGGTCGGGCTGGTAATCGGCCACCGCCTGCAACACGCCATCCGCCACCGGGTAGCACCATTGGGCCGCGACGGACGTGGTGACGCCCTCCGCGTCACCTGTGTTCGCTAACGCGGCCAGTTCGTCGCGCCGGGCCACCACCAGCTCGTCGCGGGCCGCCTGGAGATCCGGAGAGTCGCTGAAGCGTTCGCCGGCAAGGTAAGGATCGTAGACGACGGCGACCAGGTGGACGCTCGCGCCAAAGCGCCCGGCTACCGCAAACGCCCGGGCGGCAATGATCGGCCCCAGTTCGGTAGGCGGAATCGCTGCCAGGATGCGACGCGGCGGCTGCATACCGACCTCAGCCGAGCGCCTCGCGCAGCGCGTCGATCAGGTCGGCGGTATCTTCCAGGCCCACCGATGCGCGCACCAGGCCATCCGTAATCCCGACGCGGTGGCGCTCGGCTTCTTCGACGTCCGCGTGGGTCATCGTGACCGGGTGGGTAATCAGTGACTCGACGGAGCCAAGGTTCTCGGCGAGGCTCCACAAGTCGATGCAGTCCATCAATGCCTTGCCGGAGGCCAGGCCACCGGCGACCTCGAACCACAGCATCGCGCCAAAACCACTGGCCTGCGACCGCGCGAGGTCCGCCTGGGCGAACGATTCCAGGCCCGGGTAACAAACCTTTGTCACCTTGGGGTGAGCCTCCAGGAATTGCGCGATGGCCAGCGCGCTGGCCGACTGGCGCTCCAGGCGCACCGACAAGGTCTTGCAGCCCTGCAGGGTCAGGAACGCGACGAACGGTGACATGATCGTGCCGGTCGCGTTCTGGACGAAGCGCACCTGATCATCGAGATCCTGCGTGGCGGTGATGACGGCACCACCGACCGTCGCGTTGTGGCCGTCGAAGTACTTGGTGGTGCTGTGCACGACGATGTCGGCGCCCAATTCCAGGGGCCGCTGGTAGTACGGCGTCAGGAAGGTGTTGTCCACCGCGTGGGGGATGCCGCGGGCGCGAGTGAGCTTCGAGACTGCCGCGAGATCGGTGAGTTTCAGCGTGGGGTTGGCCGGCGTCTCTGTCAGCACCAGGCGCGTGTTGTCCCGCAGGCTGGCAGCCACTGCGTCCGTGTCGGACGTGTCCGCAAAAGTGAACTCGACGCCGAAGCGACTGTAAATCTTGGTGGCCAGCCGGTAAGTGCCGCCGTAGGCCACGTCGGAAATGACGCAATGGTCGCCGGCGTTCAGACAGGCCATGAACAGTGCGTTGATGGCAGCCATCCCGGTGCCGTAACAGCTGCAGTCGGCGCCCCCTTCCAGGTCAGCAAGCTTGACTTCCAGTGCCCGGACGGTCGGGTTCGCCGAGCGGGAATACGAATAGCCCTTCGCCAGGTACTCGTCCACCGAGTCCTGCACGTAGGTCGTGGTCTGATAGATAGGCGTGAGGATCGACCCGCTGACCGGGTCGGGTTCGACGCCGCTGTGAATTTGCCTGGTGGTGAAGCCCATGGCCCGCCGTCTCCTGACCGGCCCCTGCGGCCGGCGTTACTGGGCCGCGGAGTTTAGCAGGCCCGCCCGGGCGTTGTGCGCACAGGTCGGGCCCGTTGATCTGAGCCGCGGCGCCGGTCTGCAAGTTCGCGGCTGAAGCCGCTCCTACAAGAGTTCCTCGGGTACGCCCAGCACCGCGCCGGCGCCGCTGCTGAGTGCCTTGGCATAGGCGCCCGCCTGCGGCATCACCTGCTGGGCGTAAAACTCCGCCGTGGCCAGCTTTGCCCGGTGAAAATCGGGGTCCACCGTGTTGTTGGCAAGGGCCGCCACCGCGGCCTCGGCCGCGCGCGCCATTTGCCAGCCGCCCGCGACGACGCCGGTCAGCATCAGCAGGTTGTTGGCTACCGCACCGGCAGCCACCGGGTCTTTGCCGGCATGTTCCAGCACCCAGTCGACGGCGGCGCTCAGCGAGTCGATGCCTTCGGCGAGGGCGCTACGCACCGTCTGCAGGTCCGCCTGCCCGGCCAGCCGGCCTTCGGTCTCGCGCATGTCATCCAGCAGGGCCCGGAAAGCGCGGCCTTCGTCGCGCAGGGTCTTGCGCCCGATCAGGTCGTTGGCCTGGATGCCTGTTGTGCCTTCGTAGATGGTCGTGATGCGCGCGTCGCGATAGTGCTGGGCCACCCCGGTTTCTTCCACGTAACCCATGCCACCGTGCACCTGGATGGCCAGCGACGTCAGCACCTGTGACGTTTCCGTGCACCAGCCCTTCACCACCGGTGTGAGCAGCTGAACCCGCGCATCGTGCGCCGCCCGGGCCCCCTTCTCGGGATTGCGGTGGGCATGATCGAGGTGCGCCCCCGTCACCAGCGCCAGTGCGCGCATGGCCTCGGTGGTTGCCTTGATGGTCATCAGCATGCGCCGCACGTCCGGGTGATGCACGATGGGTGCCGGCCCGTCGCGACCGACCACCGGCCCCTGCACGCGGTCGCGCGCGTAGGCCAGGGCCTGCTGATAGGCGCGCTCGGAAATCGCGACGCCTTCGAGGCCTACCCCGATACGGGCGTGGTTCATCATCGTGAACATGCAGGCCAGGCCGTGATTCGGTGCACCGACCAGGTAGCCCAGCGCGTTCTCGTAAGCCATCACGCAGGTGGGACTGCCGTGAATGCCGAGTTTGTGTTCTACCGATACCGGGCGCACCGAGTTCGCGTCGCCGAGGCTGCCGTCGGGATTGATCAGCCGTTTGGGCACCGCGAACAGTGAAATGCCGCGTGTGCCTGCCGGCGCATCCGGCAGCCGGGCGAGCACCAGGTGCATGACATTGTCCGTCATGTCGTGGTCACCCCAGGTGATGTAGATCTTCTGCCCGGTAATCCGAAACGCGTCACCATCCGGTGCGGCCACTGTGCGCACGGCCGACAGGTCCGAACCGGCCTGCGGCTCGGTCAGGTTCATCGTGCCGGTCCACGCGCCGGTCACCATCTTCTCGAGCACCATGGCTTTCAGCGCGTCGTCCGCGTGCAGCTCGACCGCCCGCGCGGCGCCCTGGGTCAGCAGCGGGCACAACGACCATGCGAGGCTCGCCGACTGCCACATTTCCTCGACGGCCAGGCCCACCAGGTATGGTAAGCCCTGGCCGCCGAAATCCGGCGACTGCGCGAGGCCCGCCCAACCGTTTTCCGCAAACTGGCGGTACGCGTCCGCGAACTCCTCCGGCACGACAACCCGATCGTTTTCAACCCGCGTACCCTGACTGTCACCCACGCTGTTGATGGGCGCGACGACACCGGCCGCGAACCCGGCCGCTTCCTCGAGCACGGCCTCGACCAGGTCGTCGGTTGCCTCTTCGTAACCGGGCAGTTGGCCGACCGCTTCGAGCCCGGCCAGCTCGCGCAGCACAAACAGCATGTCCTTGACCGGGGCGCGATAGTCCGTCATTCGCGTATGTCTCCGTGACGCTTTCTCAGGGCAGACCCCCAATCTTAGCAATCCCGGCTTCCCGGGACATACCGGACCGCGCAGTTTTCGCCCACCGCTCTGCTAACATTCGCCCGCCCCAATCGCCCGGGGCCCAGCCACCACCGCGCGAGCCGGATATGACGACCCACGACAACTCATTCATTCTCACCGTCGACTGCCCCGACACGATCGGCATCGTGGCGGCGGTGGCCGGGTGCCTGAGCGACCAGGGGTTGTTCGTCGAAGAATCGGCGCATTTCGGCGACCGTGATACCGGTCACTTCTTCATGCGCACGGTCTTCACGCCGCAAAAGGGGCACTACTCCCGCGGCGAATTCAGCGATCGCTTCGAGCCCATCGCCCGCAAGTTTGCGATGAACTGGCGGGTCCACGACATGAAGGTCCGCCCGCGCGTGCTGATCATGGCCTCGCGGCACGAACACTGTGTGAACGACCTGCTGTATCGATATCGCACCGGTGCGTTGCCGATGGACATACCGGCCATCATTTCCAACCACCTGGACCTCGCCGGCCTGGCAGAGTGGCATCGCGTGCCTTACTACCACATCCCGGTAACGCCGGAGACCAAGCCCGAGGCAGAAGCGCGCATGCTCGAAATCGTTGCGGACACCAACACCGATCTCGTCGTGCTGGCGCGCTACATGCAGGTGTTGTCAGAGCCAACCTGCGAACAACTCGCCGGCCGGGTCATCAATATCCACCATTCTTTCCTGCCCGGCTTCAAGGGCGCCCGGCCCTATCAGAAAGCCTATGCCCGCGGCGTGAAACTGATTGGCGCGACAGCCCACTACGTCACGCCAGACCTCGACGAGGGGCCAATCATTCAACAGGGCGTGGAACGGGTCGACCACACGCACTCGCCCGACGAGCTGGCGGCCGTGGGACGCGACGTGGAGAGCCTGACGCTGGCGCGCGCGGTGAAGCTGCACATCGAGCAGCGCGTGTTTATCAACGGCAGCAAGACCGTAATCCTGCGCTGATTGTCGGCGGGCTCGCCGCCTGGCAGATTCAGCCGGCTTTGCGGGCGCGCACGACGGGCCGCAGCAGTCCCGCTGCTTCGCGCAGAGTTGCCTCGGTGGTCGGCCAGTCGATACACGCATCCGTCACCGACACGCCGTACTCCAGGTCGGCCGGGTTATCCCTGAGCTTCTGGTTGCCGGCGTGCAGGTGACTCTCGAGCATGAAACCGATAATCGACCGATTGCCGTTCACGACCTGCTCCACACAGTCGCGCGCGACCAGGGGCTGGAGCGACGGGTCCTTGTTGGAGTTGCCGTGGCTGCAGTCGATGACCACGTGGGCCGGCAACCTGGCCGCGGCGAGGGCTTTTTCGGTGAGCGCCACGCTGACGGAATCGTAGTTCGGCCGCCCGCCGCCACCGCGCAGCACGATGTGGCCGTAAGGGTTGCCCCGGGTGCGAAAAACCGCGCTGCGGCCGTCCTGGTTGATACCCAGGAACGCGTGCGGCTCGCGGGCCGACTCCAGCGCGTTGATCGCCACGTCCAGCGACCCATCGGTGCCGTTCTTGAAACCCACCGGCGTGGACAAGCCGCTGGCCATTTCGCGATGGGTCTGCGACTCGGTGGTCCGGGCGCCGATCGCCGCCCACGAAATCAGGTCGCCGAAGTACTGCGGCATGATCGGATCGAGAGCCTCGGTTGCCGTAGGCAGGCCCATTTCACTCAGGTCCAGCAGCAGGCGTCGCGCTGTCCGAATGCCCTTTTCGATATGGAAGGAATCATCCATATCCGGATCGTTGACCAGCCCCTTCCAGCCCACCGTGGTGCGCGGTTTCTCGAAATACACGCGCATCACGATCACCAGGACGTCCTGAAGTTCATCAGCCAGCTTTTTCAGGCGCCGCGCGTAGTCCATTGCGGCATCCACATCGTGTATGGAACACGGCCCCACGACCGTGAACAGCCGCGGGTCCCGGTCGTCCATGATCTCGCGCAGCGTGCGGCGGCTGCGCAGCACGGTGGTTTCCGCCGCCGGGGTGGCTGGCAACTCCGCCTTCACCTCGGCCGGTGATGGCAACACCTGCTTGTCGGCGACGTTGACGTTGTAAAGCTGGTTTTCCATAGCCGGCCACCTCTGCGGCCGCGGGCCCAGGGCCTGTTTCGGGGGGCGCAAGGATACCAGTTGTCGGCGCTAATGCTGCCCCGGGAATTGACCGGTCGCGCTTGCTGCCGTGCGGGATAGAATAGGGATCGGGGACAGCGCAGGATGGCGACGGGTGTCCACAGTCAAAATGCCGCGGGCGCGGCAGACCCTCGGCAAGTACCGGATCGAGAAGCGCCTGGCCGTCGGCCCGCGGGCCTCGGTCTATCGCGCCTATGACACGATTCACGGGACCTGGGTCGCATTGAAGATCGCCGACCCCGCGGTCATCTCGGAGGCCTTTCTCGAGGACTTCCGTCGCGAGGCCCGCCTGTCGGTAAAGATGGAGCACCCGAACGTGCTGCCCATCCAGAACGCCTGCTTTCTCGACGGGCTGTTCGTCATTGCGATGCCGCTTGGCCACGAAACCCTGGCCGACCGCATGACCCGGCGCATGTCCACCCGGCTGGCGCTGGATTTCACCCGCCAGGCCCTGGCCGCGCTGGCCCATGCCCACAGTCGCAACATCATTCACTGCGACGTGAAGCCTGACAATTTCATCCTGTTTGACGACAACCGCCTGAAGCTGACGGATTTCGGTTTTTCGAAAGTCATGGTCCGCCCGGGGCAGAAAGGTTCCGGCTCGGGCACCGTCGGCTACCTCGCCCCGGAACAGGCGCTCGGTCGGCCGATGTTCCAGTCCGACGTCTTCGCACTGTCGTTGATGATCTACGAGCTGTTCAGCGGGTCACTGCCCGAGTGGCCCTTTCAGTGGCCGCCGCCGGGCTATTCACGGATTCGCGGCAAGCTGCGCCCGAAGGTGTTGCGCTGGTTGCGCAAAGGCATGGAATACAAACCGCAGGCGCGCTATCGCAACGCGGTCGCCATGGAGCGCGCCTTCGACGAGATCCCGCTGAAGCTGGTGGCGCGTCGTGGCTGAGCGCCGCAAGAAAACCAGGCTGGTCGCCACAACGCTGGACAAACCCAAGCTGTACCTGGGCGAGCAGGACGACGAGCGCGCCGTCTACCGGACCAAGCTCGGGCAGGTGGCAGCCGTCAGTGTTGGTGACGCCGAGAAGAATGGGCCGAACGAAGATTCGGCCGCCATCATCCCGGTGAACGATACGCACGTCGTACTGGCGGTGGCGGACGGCGTTGGTGGCCTGGCCGGCGCGCGGCGTGCATCGAATCTCACGGTACAGGCGCTGCGCAAGGCCCTGAACAGCAACGCGGAGGCGCCGGGGCGCAGCCTGCGCTCGGCGATCCTGGACGGCATCGACGCGGCGAACAGCGCAATCCTGGAATCCGGCGGCGGGGGTGCCAGTACCCTCGCACTGGCGGAAATCGGTCCCGATTACGTGCGCCCCTACCACGTCGGCGACTCCATCGTGCTGATCTGCGGGCAGCGCGGCAAACTCAAGCTATACACCACGCCGCATTCCCCGGTGGGCTTTGCGATGGAGGCCGGGCTGCTGGACGAAAAAGAAGCCATGGAGCACACCGAACTGAACCTGATCTTCAACGTGATCGGGTCCTCGGACATGCGGGTCGAGGTGGGTTCCGAGCTACCCCTCGCACCGCGCGACACGCTGCTGCTGGCCAGTGACGGGCTCACCGACAACGTCCTGCAAGACGAGATCATCGCCGCGGTGCGCTCAGGCCCGTTGGACCGGGCCATCAACCGAGTGGCGAACCTGGCCCTGGAACGCATGCGCGGGGACACGGCGAATACGCCCTCGAAACCGGACGACCTGACCGCCCTGCTATTCCGCCGCCACCCACCACGCTAGAAATTCGGGGGGACAGTTTGCCCGTTTACCACGATGTGGATGGCCGGCGGACCAAGTCCCGTGCGGAAATAGGTAAACTGTGCCCCGAATTTGCCGGAGAACGACAATGACAAGGGAATCGACGCTGAAACCATTCGCCTATGGCGACATCTTTGCTGGCGCCACACTGCTGAACGACCCGGAGGACGATCACGCCGGCCCGGGGCGCATCATCCAGTACGACAGTGACCTGAATGAGAAGGGCGTGCTGTGGGCCGAGGGGACGACCCACCTGGTCGGCGGACTGAAGTTCGGCCCGGACGGCAATCTGTGGGCCTTCGACAGTAACGCGCACTGCGTGCTGCGAGTCAGCCCCGACGGCAACCAGATGCCGCAGATCAAGTTTGCCGACCGGTCGTTTTCCAACTGCAATTTCGCACCCGACGGCACCATATTGATGGGCGAGCACCTGGTTGGCAGCGAAAGCCGCTTTCCCCTCGGCACGACGCTGTCGCACGTCCCGGGTACTGAAGTCTTCGGCTACGGCCACGTGTGGCGTTTCACGCTCGATGGCGAGAGAGTGGCCGAGTATGAGACGGAAACAACCGGCGGCATGACCGGTTTCCTCGGTTGCACGACGTCGAGCCTCGCCCCGGACGGTAAGACGCTGATCTACAGCTCCGAAACCGGGCCAAAGATCTTCCAGTACGACGTCGAGGCGGACCGGCAACTGCCCGACCTTGTGACTTTTACGCCCGAGAGCCGCCAGATGGTGCTGGTGGCCACGCACCGGCCGGACGGCACCCTGCTGATGATCAAGGCAGTGTCCCGCGAAGAATTCGTGATGGTGCACCTGAGTCCGGACGCCGACGAACTGCGCACCTATGAACTGCCCGGACCGGGCTGGGCCATCATTGCCCCGTCGCTGGACCCGAACGTGGTGCTGCTGGGGAATTTTTTCACCGGCACCGTGGCGAAGTTCGACCTCGACAGCGGCGAAGTGCTCGCTCAGACTGACGTCGGTGTCCAGCGGTCGCTGGCCGGCATCGCCCAGTACGAGGGCTAGCGAACACCTGACGCCATCATCAGCAAACGGCCGGCAAAAGCCGGCCGTTGTTCCTGAACTTCCTGCTGGAAGCGTCTAGCCTGCCGCCTTGAGTTCGGCCTTCGCCGCCCCGCCTGCCTGCAGCGGAATCGCGTCCAGCACCCAGCCCTTGTGATCGCGGCGCGCGGGGCTCGGGATCGCGTACGCAACCTTGATGCGATTGCTTTCCACCTTGTCCACGTCGATACGCCAGCCCTCGGCATCCCATTCCTTCAGTTTCTCCCGATACATCAGGATGACCTTGTCCGCCGGCACCATGAATTCCTTGGTGTTGGTCGGCGGCGTCAGGACCGGGCGCAGATCTTCGATCACGACCTTATCCTGGTCGGCCACGTACTGGTTACGCTCGATCATGTAAGCGTCGTGCTTGTCTTCCAGGAAGCCGTTACGCATGCAGAGCAGGTACAGGTGAATGTTGCCGTCATCCAGCGGCCGCTCGAACAGGTACTGATGGAACCAGATGGTCTCGCTCGCATGGATGTACGTCCAGACCATGTTCGGCCCGTGATGGCCGGTTCCCACTTCCAGATCACCGGCTTGCGTGCGGCCTTCCGCCATCTGACCTTCGGGCAGCGGCGGTGCGTTGAAGGTGTGCCAGAAGCCGTTGCCCCAAGAGGCCCAGTCCGGCTTCGCCTCGATGCGCATGTCACCGATCTTGTACTCTTCGTCTTCACCGCCGAAGCCATGCGTATCGTGCACGAACTCATTGTGCGCCGGGTCGATACCGTTCTCGATGGACCGCTCGTAGTTACCCTTGATGCCATAGTGCTGCAGCGTGGGGTGCCAGCCTTCCTGGTCGTATTCCGGCACGTCCATGATCGGTGGGCGCTCGTTTTCACCCAGCTCGCCGAGGAACGCGAAGACCATGCCGTAGCGCTCTTCCACCGGGTACGCGTCGATGCGCGTGCGCGCGGGGACGCTGCCGTTGGGCCCCAGAGACGGAATCTTCTTGCAGTTGCCGTCGCCGTCGAACTGCCACCCGTGATACGGGCACTGCACGCAGTCACCGCGAACCTTGCCGCCGGACAGCGAACCGCCGCGGTGGGTGCAGGTGTTGCTCAGACAGTGCGCCTGGCCTTCCGAGTCGCGAAAAACGACGAAATCCTGACCCAGGGCCTGGACTTTCAAAGGCTTATCCGCCTCCACCTCTTCTGCAGTGGCCATCGGATACCAGAAATTGATGTACATATTTTTCTCCTCGAGCGCCGCGGGCTCCGGCGGACGCGGCTTTCATCTCCAAAACTATAGGCGGGTTCGGCCCGCCGGCCAATACGGATTCTCCGACCCCTCGCCTCAGGCCTCGCGGGCCCGGGCAATGGCGACCAGCGCGAGTGCCGCGACAATGACGCCGGCACCGGCAAAAAGCGGGCTGTTGACGCCCAGGCTCGCGAAAAGCAGCCCGGATATGGGCGGCCCGACAGACCGGCCCATCCAGCTCCCGGACTGGTAAACACCCAGCACCAGCCCCCGCTCGGTGTCCGCCGCCTGTTTCGTGACCAGGCTCGACATCGTGGTGATGAACAGCGCCCCGCCCGCGGCAGTGAAAGTGATGCCGAAGATCATGAAGGGCCAGGTGGGCGCCTGGGTCATGATCAGCAACCCGGCGCAGTAGCTGATCAGCCCGGCCATCACCAGCCGACCTTCGCCAAAAATCGGCACGATGCGGCCCACGAGCACGCCCTGTACCAGGCCTACCAGCAAGCCCAGGTACGTGAAAATTGCCCCGACTTCCCGCGGCCCCCAGCCGTAGCGCTCACCCGACCACAGCGGGAAGATCGTCTCGAACAGCGCCATCGCCACGTAGACCATGAAACCGATCAGCACCATGGTGGCCAGCGCCGGCTTGCGCATGACCCGGCGCGTCGCAGCCAGCTGGCTTTCTGCGTGTTCGCTGTTGGCCCGCTCTCGCTGCTCGGGGGTCAGGCTCTCGCGCAGGAAGACGATCGCCGCGATACAGGTCACGGCGCAGATTACCGACGCGGTGATGGCCGGCCAGAAAAGATTGGCCGACTCCGCATCGGAACCGCCGAGTATGCCGCCCATTGCCGGGCCGACGATGAAACCCAGGCTGATGGCCCCACCGATCAGTCCCAGGCCACCCGCCCGCTTCTCCGCGGGCGTGATGTCGGTGACATAGGCCATCGCAACCGGCAGGTTGCCGGAGGTCAGCCCATTCAACGCGCGGGCAATTGCCAGCATCCACAAGTTGTCGGCAAAAGCCAGCAGCAGGTAGCCGCCAACCTGCCCGGCCAGGCTCAGCACCAGCAGCGGCTTGCGGCCGAAGCGGTCGCTCAGGCGACCCCAGATCGGTGACGACAGGAACTGGCCCACGGAGAACAGGCCAATGATGGTGGTTGCCACCGCAGGCGACGCACCCAGGTTCTCCGCGAAGAACAGGAAACTCGGCAGCACGAGCCCGAAGCCCAGGCCGGAGAGCAGAATGGTCGTCAGCAGGATCGGCATGGGCGGGGCGGCTCGGTTCGAGATGCAATTTGTCGCCAGCGACGGACGACACGAGGCGGCGTACTATCCGGGAAAGGCCGCCGACTGTAAACAAGGCACCCCCTCGGCCAACCGGGCCGTGGGCAAAGGCCGGACCGGCGGTTGCGGGCAGCCGCCGCGTGGCTGGAAACTCTGTGTCATCGCCGAACACGGAGAACCGGAATGCGCTTCCGCCACGATCCCGACGGGGCCCGCCTGCCCATCAAGGTGGATACCACGACAAACGGCGAGTTTGCCCCCCGCCCGCTCGACAAAAGCGCGCGTGCCGCCAACGCACTGGCGAGCGAGAAGGCCGGTGAACATGCAAAACGCGCCGGCCTGAGTCGGCGCAGTTTCCTGACCTCGACCTGCGGGGCAGCCAGCACGTTACTCGCCTTCAATGAGGCGCATGCGGCTGCCGGCAAGACCGGCGGCTTTTTCGACATCCCCCAGGTCGCAGCGCTCGAGCGGGCTGCGGCCGACGCGAGCCTGGCCGGCCAGGAGTTCATTTTCGACATCCAGGGCCACCACGTGAATCCGCTGGAGCGTTGGCGCGCGCCGTCCATGTTCACGGCCATGGGCCTGAAATTCATGCCGCAGAGCAGGTGCGACTACCTGGACCCCGACAGCGAGTGGGGCCACATGAAGTGCTTCACCGGCCAGGCCTTTGCGAAGGAAATGTTCCTGGACAGCGACACCGACATTGCCGTGCTGACCTTCACGCCAACCTCCTACGAAGACATGCCGCTGACGGATGACGAAGCGGCCGCAACACGCGAACTGGTGCAGGCCATGGACGGCAATCACCGTCTGCTGGTGCACGGGCGGGTCGTCCCGAACATCGACGGCGATATCGACCGGATGGCAGAACTGAAAGAGCAGTGGGACGTCAGCGCGTGGAAGACTTACACGCAGGCGAGCGTGGACGGCTCGGAAGGCTGGTGGCTCGACGACGAGAACTACGGTGCCCCGCTGATCGAGATGGCACGCCAAACTGGCGTGAACGTGATCTGCATTCACAAGGGGCTGCCGCTGCCCGTGGCCTTCATGACGAAAGACAATCGTCTCTACGGCGGTTGCCGCGACGTGGGCAAGGCGGCGAAAGAAAACCCCGACATCGATTTCATCATCTATCACTCGGGCTACGACATTAAGGACAAGGACGGGCCGTTTGAGCCGGGCGACCACCGGATCGGCGTCGACTCCCTGATCCAGTCGCTCGTGGAGAATGAGATCCCCCCGAACAGCAACGTGTACGCCGAGCTGGGCACGACGTGGCGCTACCTGATGCGGGATCCACAAGAAGCGGCCCACGTGATGGGCAAGCTCCTGCAATACGTCGGTGAAAACCGGGTGGTCTGGGGCACGGACTCGATCTGGTACGGCTCGCCGCAGGACCAGATCCAGGCCTTCCGCACGTTCCAGATCGCGCCGGAATTTCGCGAACAGTACGGCTACCCGGAAATCACGCCCCAATTACGCGCGAAGATCTTCGGGCTGAATGCGACGAAACCGTACCGGGTCAGTGCGGACGTGGTGCAGGAATACCTGGGCAGCGACATGGTGGCCCGCGAACGGGAAAACTACCGCAACGCACCCGACCCGACCTTCCTGACCTATGGTCCCAGGACACGCCGCGAGTTCCTGGACCTACTGCGACTCAAGGGCCACTCCTAGCGCAGAATTAGGTGGGAGCGGCTTAAGCCGCGATTCCGCCGAATCCGCGGGCGTGCCGGGGAACCGCGATGGTCAGGCTTGGGATCCTTAAAAGCCCTGCCGGCGCATCACGCCGTCGCCACGGGGCGTTAACTCTTCCGGGCGTCGTCCCGGAGGAGCGGAGCCAGGGATGGCGGGAGCGACGGAGGGCCGATCCGACTGAGCACAGGGATGTGCGATGGAGGTTTAGCCCGGAAGAGTTAACGCCCCGTGGCGACGGCAACCCACCAACCTCAAGGGCTCTTCATCCCCAGAGACAAAGCGACGCGCTTGGTCGTATCGGCCTGCACGGCACCAAAGAAAAAGGAGGACCAAAGTCCTCCTCTTCCGTTACGACATTTTAGAAAGCCGTTAGCGCCGGGATTTCTTCTTCGGCGCCTTCTGCGTCCCTTCCTTCACCCCCACCGGCGCATGATTGTGCAGGTGCCGCACCTGGGCATCGTCGTGGTAGTGCTGGTGCTCGAAGTCCGGCGGACCGTGCGGGTGGTTGTGGCCATCGGAGGCCGCCCATTCGTACAGCTGCGGCCGCTGCCGGTACAGGTGCGCCGCTGCGCGCATCTTGTTTTCGTCCGGATTGGCCCACGGATTGAAATGAAAGTAGTTGTGCAGCTTCGAGTCCGTGCGGCCGACGGCGATGCAGCCCAGCTTGCACTTGAACGCGCCGTGGTCGATGTACGGCGGCCGCCAGAAGTAACCACCGGTGGGCAGGTCGCCGAACTGCATCATCCAGGACGCGCCCCAGATGTGGTAACTCTCTTCGGCGCAGTCGTGGTAGGAAATATTGTTCTGCTGGAACTCCGGCGACATGTAGTACAGGAAGGTGATGGCCTGCGTGAGCACGTCGTAGTGCAGAATCTTGATGCCTACGCCTGTCGCCACCGACGGCGACACCAGGTTGCCCGGGCCCCACGGGGCATCGTTGTAGGCGTTGAACGAATTGAAGCTCTCCGTCAGGGCCAACTGGTGGTTCCGATCGGATTCCACGAAGCTCGGCTCGGAATCGTTGAACATCACCAGGGCCTCGGCGCCCTTCGGCACGCTCATCGCACCGAGGTGCTGGCCCGCGGGGACAAAGGCGTAGTGGCCCTCGCCCCAGACTTCATTACCGACCTTGACGCCGCCGTTCAGCACGAAGAACTCCATGTCGGAGTAGCTCATGCCGGCCTTGCGCTTGAAACCGCCGTCGAAACGCACTTTCAGGGTGCAGGCGCCTGTATCCGTATCCAGCGACAGCACTTTGTAGTGGCTGCCCTTGAAGCCGTTCAGGTCGAATTTCTTGAACGGTGCGTCCAGTTCTACATAGGGCTCGATATGTGGTCTTGCCACAGTCTTTCTCCTTGTTCGCGATGAAGCCGCGGTCTACCAGACCACTCTGTGCTTGCGCTTTGGCTCTTTCGGGATTTCCGCTTTCGGGATCTTGCGGAGCAGGTCGCCGTCCACATTGAAACCCCTGGTCTGGATTGTCTTCAGGAAGTCACGAATCCATTTCTTGCGCTTGGGTTCGAGTTCTTCCATTTCCTTGACGATTGCGCGATGACGGATCTTCTGCTCCGCCACGTTCTCGTCCATCCATGCCTGCGCCGTCTTGTTGCGCTTCGGCTTCTTGTCTTGCACTCGCTGTGCCATGGTTTTGCTCTCTCCTCTCGTTGCCGGCGGTTGCCCGCCAGCTCAATGGTCTCCGGTCGCGGCTGAGCCGCTATTTCATGTATTGCTTGCGGTACCAGTCGTTCACTTCGTCACCGGTGGTCAGCCACACGTCCTTGTGACTGGCGATATACCGGAACGCGCGCGCCAGGTGCTTGAACTTGTTCGGCTGGCCCACGTGGAAGGTGTGCAGACAAATGGGCATGCACCGCGCATTGGTCGCCCCCTCTTCGTACAGCACGTCGAACTGGTCGATGATCATGTCGCCAAAGGCCTCGGATGACACGCCCAGGTTCAGGAAGGCCGGGATGTCGTTGATCTCGACAGTGTACGGCACCGCAATCAGGTTGTTCTTTGGTGTGTTGAACCGGAACGGATGATCGTCGGCCGTGTAGTCGCAGAGATACTCGACGCCATACTCTTCCAGGAGCCGCGGTGTGTTGTCGGTGTGGGTCAGGAAGGGGCTGAGCCAACCCTTGGTCTGGCGGCCGAGGGTCTTTTTCATCTCCCCGAGGACCGCCTCGAGAATCTTGCGCTCCTTGGCCTCTGGCAGCGCATTCAGGCTGCCGTCCGGGTTGCGGGTATTGCCGATGAAGTTCGCCGGCGCGTTGTTGATGCCGTGGCCGATCCACGCCCATTTGCGCTTCTCGCCCTCTTCGATGATGCGCGGGTACTCGCGAATGATTTCACCGTTCAGGCAGACAGTGCCGCGCATGCCGCACTCGTCCATCAGCTCCATCATGCGCCACAGGCCAACGCGGTTGCCGTAGTCGCGCCAGCCGTAGTTGAGTGGATCCGGCGAGAACCCGGAAGTACCCGGAATCAGCGAGGTTCCCGGTATGTCTGCCGGAAAATGTTCGATGTTGATGTAGGGCATCACCGCCACGCGGGCGCCCTTGGGCAGCTTGAACTTCGGCCGGTCTATGATCGGCACAAAATCGTAGTGTTGTGACTGGGTCAGCTTGGCGCGGCTGACCGCTTTCTTCTTCGGTGCCGCTTTGCGCACCGCCTTCTTGCGAGCCGTAGTCTTGCGGGCCGTCTTGCGTGTGGCCTTTTTTTTCGCTGCAGTCTTGCGCCTGGTCTTTTTTCTCGCTGCCATCAGTCTTACTCCCCGTCACTAGCTGATTGTCTGCGCCCCAAGGCGCTGCCCGCGGCCTCAGAGACCGTTCAAGTATTCCATGGCCTCCGCCTTGGAGATCACGTCACCGTACTTCGCGTTGATGTCGAACAGGTTGGCCTCGTGCGGGCCTTCATGCCGGTCGCCGATGCATTCGCGCACGCAGATGGGCCGATAACCGTGCTGGACGGCATCCACTGCGGTCGCGCGAATACACCCGGACGTGGTGCAGCCGGTAATGATCAATGTGTCTACACGCAGTCCGTTCAGCGTCGCCACCAGCGAGGTCCCGAAGAAGGCGCTCGCATACTGCTTGGTGATGATCACTTCCCCCGGCTGCGGAATGACGTCTTCACAGAAGGCCGCATAGGGGTTCCCCTCCACCAGGTCCTTCAGCACCGGGGCCTTCTTGACCCAGACGCCACCGTCTTCGTAGTTGGGCTGCGTGTAGCGCACCTGCGTGTGAATGATCGGCACGCCCTTGGCGCGCGCCAGGTCCAGGAAGTCGGGCATCTGCTGCACGCACTCGACCACTCCCGGTGCATAGAGCGGCGAGCCTTCGGTCGTGTAACCCTGCAATAGGTCAATCACGATGATCGCCGATTTCTCGCCGAAACCCAGCCGGCTGTCCCATACGCCTTCGTAATTACTTTCCTGAGTGGCCATGCGCCCTTCCCCCGGTTATCTGTAAGCCACGGCACGCCGGCAAACGCATGACTGGAGACCACCACCCACACGGCTGAACTGGAGACCGGAGCCGACTGGCTGACCGGCGCCTCTTCGTTCTTCTGCTAGTTAGCGCCCGAGCGCTGCATGTTGGCACCGAAGCACCTGCCCTGCAACAGTTTCGCCGCTCCGGCGCCCGCGGCATGGGCACGCTCGCCCAGCAGCTCACCGGGCGTCCGAGTGCGGCACGCGCATGGGCGCTGGCCGGGCTTTCGCCGCCCGGGGGCCAGCGGATGTCGATCATGCCCGAAGCGCGGTTGAGAGGCTGGATTTCCCCTGGCCAGCCTTGCCACGAGGCCATGGAATGCCTGATATTGAATCTATTAATCAGACACTGCGAGGATCCCGTCATGGCCAACCCACAGGCCCATTTGGCAGAAGTGCCGCCGCACGAGCCCAAAAAGTCCAACGTCGTCGACAACTTCAAGACGATGTCCGGTTTTGAAGGCCGGGAAGCCGAACTTGGCAAATCGCTGAACGTGATGCTGAAGACCCTGTCGAACACGGCGGGTTATGCGCACGAGGTCAATGACGCGCTCGTCAAAATGCACCTGAATGCGATGCAGTTCGCGAAAGACCAGGACAAGATCGACGAATGGGTGGAACACGACGTGAAGACCATGTCGCCGATCAACAAGCGCATGGCGAACATCATTCGCAAGACCGGCCAAAAGGAGATTGCGCTGGTGGGTCTGTTCGACCGCACCGCGTGCTTTTACCAGCTGGCCTTGGAAAACGAGGGCGAGACCGGTGTCCGCCGGTGGAAAGAACCCTTCGGATACGTGCTCGAGCAAGCCAAGCGCATCGGTCAATTCGACATGACGGTGGAAGAGATCCACGACAAGTTCTTTCGCCCTCGCCTGCTGGGCTATGCCAAGGAGATGGGGGTAGAACTCGAGATTTCGGATATCGACGAAGACGGCTGGATTACGTGCCGGCTGGTCGACGACGACTGACGCACCAGCGCCATCACCTATACTGCAAGCCCGGCGACCTGCCGGGCTTTTTTTTGCCGCCGGGACAGGCCAGCGATGCCAGCCGAATCTGTTGAAACCGCTCACCGCCTGGGGCCCATCCGGCTTAGCGCGGGCGTCGCGCCGCGCAATGCACTGACCTTTTTCTACGCCGCCTTTTTCACGATCGGCCTGGTCTCGGTAGTCGGCTTCCTGCAGCCCTACCTGCTCAGTGAAAACCTGGGTCTCGACCCGGCTGACGAAGGCCGCGTGAGTTCATTGTTGCAGGTCAGTTACGAGTTTGTGGTGTTACTGGCCGTGGGGCCTTTGGGTGCGCTGGCGGACAAGATAGGCCGCCGGCCCATCTGGAGCCTCGGCTTCCTGTGGATCGGCGCGTCATTCATGGTGTTTCCGCTGGTCGAGACGGTGCCGCAGCTGGTGATGTGTCGAATGTTCTTCGGCATCGGCTCGGCCTGTTGCACCTGCATGATGGCCACGGTGCTGGCGGACTACCCGCAGCACCGCTCGCGGGGCCTGATGGCCGCCGGGACGGGCGTCTCCAACGGCCTTGGTGCATTGACCATGGTCATCGTGCTGTCGCAGCTACCCACCGTGTTTGCGGAGGCCGGGTACACGACCCGGATGTCCGGCCAGTTGACCTACTGGCTCGGTGCCGGACTCGCGATCGTGACGGCGGCGATTGTGTTCCGGGGTCTGAAACCCGGCAAGCCGGGCAAGCCGCAACCGCGTGCCAGCCTGGCGCGCCTGCTGCTGCAGGGGAGTACCGCGGCCAGGCGAAACCCCCGCATCCTGCTGGTGTGCGCCGAAGCCTTCGTCGCCCGGGGCGACCTGGTGGTGTTCTCGACCTTTTTCAGCCTGTGGGCCAGGCAGGCCGGCATGGAGGACGGGCTGAGCCTGGAATCGGCCATGGCGGCGGCGGGAAGGTTCGCCGCCCTGGTCGGTCTTGCAAACCTGCTGTGGGCTCCGGTCTGGGGCATCGTGCTGGACCGCTTCGACCGCGCGAGCGTGCTGGCTGCCGGGCTGGCCATCGCGGCCGCCGGCTATATCTGGGTGGGGTTTTCCCCAGACCCGCTGGCAGTGGCCTTCATTCCCGCTGTCGTACTGCTCGGCATTGGCGAGGCCAGCGCAATTCTCGGCGGCGCGGCCCTTGTCGGCCAGGAAGCCCCGGAGGACATTCGGGGTTCGGTCCTGGGCCTTTACAACTTCTGCGGCTCGCTGGGCATCCTGACCATTGCCGCACTGGGCGGCTGGCTGTTCGATGCCTGGATGCCGGGCGCGCCGTTCGTGGTGGTCGGGGGCATCAACGCCGTGATCATGCTGGCCGCGATCTGGGTGCGTCGACAGACCGGTTATCGGGCGCCGGGGGCCGCGCCGGGCTGAAATTCGCGGACTGCCCCCGGATCCGTCTGTTGCGTTAGCGCAACGGCTGCATTTCTGACGAGTAGTTGCTAAGCTCCGCGCCCATGGGACATAGCCGACGCCACACGGGAAGCGTTGGGCGCTCGCCACAAACCATCTTTACAGAACAGGGGATTCGCAGATGAAGCATCGCTGCCTGATGGGTGCGGCTGCTGCCGCCGCCGTGCTGAACGCCGGCCCGGCGCTGGCCCAAATGGATGAAATCGTGGTGGAAGCCACGCGTCGCGAGGCGGACCTGCAGTCTGTGCCGCTGGCCGTCACGGCACTGGGCGCAGAACAGATCGCGAAACTGCAGATCGACACCACCCAGGACATTGGCGACAACGTGCCGAACCTGCAGACCTACACGGTCACTGCCGGTGCGCAGGCGCTGCAGCTGCACGCGCGCGGCGCAAGCGTGCAGAACCCCGGCTTCAACACCTCCGAATCGCCCGTAGGCTTCTACGTGGACGACGTGTATCACGGCCGCCTGGCGTCGATCAACCTGGACCTGACCGACATCGAGCGCATCGAAGTGCTGCGCGGCCCGCAGGCCACGCTGTACGGCCGGAACACCATAGCGGGTGCCGTAAAGGTCATCACCCGCTCGCCGGGTGACGAACTCTTTGCCAATGCCTCCGTTGGCGCCGGCGACTATGACACTGTGCAGGCCAAGGGCGCGATCGGTGGCCCGATCATCGAAGGTGCGCTGGCAGCCTCGCTGGCCGTCAACTACCACCAGCGCGACGAGGGCTGGATCGACAATCCCACGACCGGCGACGAGCTCGGCGAATTCGAAAACAAGATCGGCCGGCTCAAACTTCACTACTACGGTATCGACAATCTGGACGTGAACCTCAGCGTCTGGGGCGTGGACGCGCAAAACGACGGCTACAACGGGATTCCCTACGTGCCTTTCCTGCAGTCCAGCCCGACGGGTCCCGCCAGCCCCCTCGGCAATTTCTACGACAACTTCTCATCTGGGGGCGTTAGCGACGGCGATACGGACCAGAGCGGCGGCAACCTGCAGGTCACCTGGGACGTCTGGGGCATGCAGCTGCGCAGCATTACGGCCATTGCGGATATCGACGATGAATTCAGCTTCGATCTCGCCGGTGGCGGGCTCGGCGGTGTCGCTGGTAGTGACGGCCTGCTGGTGGACTCCTCATCCAACATGGATTCCTGGAGCCAGGAATTTCAGCTTCTTGGCACGAGCTTCAGTGACAAGCTGAGCTGGATCGCCGGCTTCTTCTACCTGAACGAAGACGGCGACCAGGTTTACACCGGCGTTCTTGCCCCGTTCTTCGACTTCCGCGAAGACGTTGAAAACGAAACCGACAGCTATGCTGCATTCGCCGAGGGCACCTGGCAGTTCACCGATCGGCTGAGTGCCACTGTAGGCCTGCGCTGGAGCAAGGACGAGAAGGACTACCGCATCACCTGTTCCGACGGGCCGGGCGGAGGCAACTCCTGTACGCCGACGCCGTCGGGTAGCTTCACCGTCAGCCTGGACGAGAACTACGACGAATGGACGCCGAAGTTCGGTCTTGATTACCAGATCAACGAGAAGTGGCTGACCTACCTGACCGCAGCCAAGGGCTTCCAGGCCGGTGGCTTTCAGACCCTGTGCTTTGGCAACTTGCAGTGCGCGGCCCGGGATTACGACCCGCAGACCGTCTGGTCCTACGAGGCGGGCTTCAAGGGCGACATGCTGGACGACACGGTGCGCCTGAACGCCGCGGTGTTCTATGCCGCCTACGAAGACATCCAGCAGACCGTCCCGACGCCCGTGTTCGATAATAACGTTCCGCCGAACATCATCGGTACGACATTCCCCCTCGACAACGTCGATGACGTGGACGTATGGGGTGTCGAACTGGAGACCTTCTGGACGCCCGTCGAAAACCTGAACTTCTTCGGCTCGCTCGGCTTCATGGATGCCGACGACGTGAGTGCCACGGGCAATGACTTGCCCTCCAACCCGGACCTGACCGTGCGGTTGGGCTTCGACTACACCCGGGAACTGACCAGCGCCATAGAACTCTTTTTTGGCGCGGACCTGAACTACTCGGACAACTACTACACCGAAGTCAACAATGACCTGCAGATCGATGATTACACGCGCGGTAATGGCTTTATTGGCATCGGGCGACCGGATGGTCGCTGGCAGCTGGTAGGGACCATGAAGAACATCAGCGACGAAGACGACAACGTGTCGGGCCTTAACGTGCCCTTCGCGACCAATATCCGTACGCCGCTGCCGCCGCGGGAGTACATGGTGACCTTGAAGGTCGCTTACTGATCGCGCAAGCAGTGCATTGATGCACAGGGCCGGCAGGTGCCATGACACCTGCCGGCCTTCTTCTTTGCGACAGAGCAGTGTCTGAAGCCAGTGATCATGGTCTCGCTTAACGGCGGCCTTCTGGGCTAATCTTGCGGCCGTCCGGGGGTGCCATGAAGCGATTCGTCGAGATCCTGATTCTGCTGACCGTCGTGATTAGCCTGGTCTACTGGCAGGACCCGTGGCTGTGGCGGCGTTACGCGGGCACCCTTTCGCAGTTAGCGGGCTCTGCCCCGCGGCTGCTGACGCCAAATGAAGTGATCCGCGGCAGCGGCGAACCGGCGCTCGAAGTCGCCGCTGCAGGCGAACGCAGCGTGAGCGACGAAGCCTTCACCGCAGCGGTAGAGTTTGCGCAGCGCTTCGACAGTTATGCGCTGGTGGTGCTGCAGGGCAACCGCGTGCAGCACGAGTGGTACGCCCCGGGCTGGGATGCAACCAGCCTCACGCAGTCGCAGTCCATGCACAAGTCGCTGCAGGCTTTGCTGATCGGGGTCGCGCTGGAAGCCGGTGACATCGAATCGCCGCAGGATCCCGTCGGCCGCTACGTCACCGAATGGGCCAGCGATCCCCGCGGCGCCATCACGCTGGAACAGCTGATGATGATGTCGTCCGGGCTCGCACAATACCGGTTCACGCTGAATCCCTTCACCGACGACTACCGCTGGCTTTATTCCGGTGACACGCTCGGCCCCACGCTGCGCAACCCGCAGGCCGACTGGGCACCGGGCGACAAGTTCGACTACAACAACATCAATGCCGAATTACTGGGCCTGGTGATCGAGCGCGCCACCGGCCAGCGCTACCCCCGGTATCTCGAGCAGAAGCTCTGGCAACCCATGGGCGGCGGTGAGGCGCGGGTCTGGCTGGACCACGAAGACGGCGACGCCTTTACGTCCTGCTGCCTGATGGCGACGGCCCGCGACTGGGCCCGCGTCGGCCAGGTCATGTTGAACCGGGGCGAGTATGCGGGCCGCCGCATCGTGAGCGCGGAATGGGTCGACCGGATGGTCAGCCCCGCGCCGGTGTCGAAATGGTACGGGTGGCAGACCTGGCTCGCCTACGACGAACAGGTGAACCCGCGCGCGGAGCTGGCTTCTGCCGGCGGCGCCTACGCGCGCAGCGAGGCTTTTCTTGCGGAAGACGTCTACTATTTCTCCGGCCGTGGCGCGCAACGGGTCTACGTGGTGCCATCGCGGGAGTTGGTCATCGTTCGCCTGGGTCCGGCCCTCGGGCCCAGGCCGCTGAAACCTGGTTGGGACAATGCATATCTCGTCAACACGATTATTCGCGGCATGGACTAGACCGGTCCGCCAGTTTGCACTGGTGCTCACGGGCGCCATCGCACTGCAGGGCTGTGAGCCGGGTCCGCCGGAGATAGAAGCGGACGTGCTGATCATCGGCGCCGGCATTGCCGGGCTGTCGGCGGCGCTGGAGGCTAGCGAAGCGGGCGCAACCGTCACGCTGCTGGACATGAATTCCGTCGGCGGCGGTCACGCGGTGCAGGCCGGGGGCCTGTTCATGGTCGATACGCCACTGCAGGCGGTGAAAGGTATCGAAGACAGTGTTGACCTGGCCATCGCCGACATGCAGGCCTGGGGCGAAGACGCCGATCTCGCCTGGCTGCGGCGTTACGTGGAGGCCTCGCGCCCGGAGGTCTACGACTGGCTGACCCGCCTGGGCGTCGAGTTCGCGTTGCTGATGCCGGCGCCGGGCGAAACTTCCGTACCCCGCTTTCACTTCACGCGCGGCACGTCTGTGAATGTCGTGGTGCCGATGATGCGCACCGCACTCGATCGCGCGGGTGTTCGCTGGCGGATGAATACCGAGGCCACCGGCATCGGCGTTGCCGAAGACGGCACCTGGGAGATCGCCGCGAGAAACCTGCGTTTGGGCGATACGGAGCAGCTGAAAGCCCGGTCTGTCGTGATCGCGACGGGCGGCTTTGAAGGCAACCTGGAACGCGTGCGGGCGAACTGGCTGCCCGGCGTCGAGCAGCCCAAGCGCCTGCTGAATGGCGCCGGCCGCTTTGCCACGGGCTCCGGGCTGGATCTCGGCGCGCAGGCCGGCGCGGTACTCAATCGCCTGAACAAGCAGACGATCTTCGTGACCGGGTTTCCGAACCCGCGCGACCCGAGCGGTGAACATGGCCTGCTGGCCATGAACCCCACGGCGATCTTCGTCGACAACAGCGGGCGACGCTTCATGAACGAGGACGTGCCGCGCAAGACGCTGGAGACCACGGTCCTGGCGATGCCGGGGCAAAGCTACTGGATGATCTTCGACAACAAGGGCCGGCGGCGTCTGCAGGTACGCGGCGCGCCGTGGCTGGACCGGGACACGCTGGACAGCGAGATTCTCGGCAACCCGGAGATCGTGCAACGTGGCGATGACATCGCCACACTGGCCGCCGCCGCGGGCCTGCCGCCCAGCGAACTCGAACTGACGATTGCGGCCTACAACGCGCAGGTTGTACTGGGCGAAGAAGACCAGTTCGGCCGCTTCAGTGCGGATATCGAAGAAGACAAACCCCCGACACTCGGCGAACCGCCCTTCTACGCCCTGCGGCTGTACCCGATGTCGCGCAAGAGCATGGGCGGACTGGTGATCGATGCGGATGCCCGGGTGCTCAACTCTGCCGGCGCCGCGCTGGCCGGACTTTACGCCGCTGGCGAAGCCACGGGCGTGGCCGGCATCAACGGCAGTCACGGGGGCTCCGGTACCTTCCTGGGACCGTCGGTTTTCACCGGTCGCATCGCCGGACGCACGGCCGCCAGGACTGCACTGCAAGACAGACCGGCGGGTGAAACAAGTGTCCCGCCAGCTGAGCCGGCGCCCGCCGGCGACGGCACCTTACTGGATGCAGCGGCCCTCGATGCGCTGCTGGCCAACTCGCGCCCGGGCTACTGGCACTTCGAGCAGGCCCACGCACTGGTCAGGGAACGGGAATGGCGGTGTGCCGAGTGCCACGGGGAGCAATGGCCGACCCGCACTGCCGTTACCGCGCAAGAAAAACGGGCGCAGCTCGAGAGCTGCGCCCGCTGTCACTAACAGGTTGAAGCGCCTAGCTGCCGCCGAAGCGCGCGCGTGCCGTGATGCCCCATGTCCGCAACTGCGGATAGCTCACCGTGTAACGGAACGGGAAGAACTGGTTTGGGCCATTGCCCAGTGGGCGGTCACCGTAGATGTTGTCCGTGTTACCAAAGAACACATCTCTAAACGAGGCCGACGCGTCCTGCTCCTCGAACAGGTTCTTCACCCAGAACTCCAGCGAGTAACGATCCGACGTCAGGCCCAAGCGCACATTGGTGTAGGTGTGACTCGGGATACGCGCCAGGTTGTCGTCCTGCGGATACCAGTCGTCCTCGTAGGTCCAGTCGGCGCGACCGAAGACCTCCCAGCTCTCGTTCAGCACGCTCAGACCGACTGGCCGCGTGTAGGTGGCACTGAGTCGCGCCTGCCATGGCGGCTGACGGGCTACCTGGTTGCCGTCTATCCGGCCGCAATAGTCGGGAACCACCTCACCGGCCGAAAAATCCACCTCGCATGACCCGTCGGCATTGCCATAGGCATCAAACAGGCGAAGGCTGTCCAGCTTTGCGTCGTCCCACTGGGCGTCCTGGTAGGAGATGCCGCCATTGAAAAGCCAGTTCTCGTTGGGGGCGAAATTGAGCGACGATTCCCAACCCCACACGGAGGCCTCACCGGCGATTTGCGTCACGGCCTCAGGTTGCTCCAGACGCACGCCGGTCCCCGGAGCCTCCTCGAAGGTGGCCCGGATCGCCGCATCGGACCAGTCATTGTAGAAGCCGATCAACTCGAACTGGACTTTACCCTCAGCGAAGGTGCCCTTGGTGCCGAGCTCATAGCTCGTAATCTTTTCCTTGTCTACCGGAATTGCGGTACAGAATGAATCATCATTCACGACGGGATTCCCGTTGATGTCCTGACCGACACACGAGACCAGCCCATTGCTGGGTAAGGTGTTGCCCGACACAGTCTCGATCGTCCCGCTCTTCGTTCCGTTGGCGACCGTGCCGTAGAGCAGCCATTCATCACTGGGTCGGAATTCCAGGGTCAGCCGTCCGGTCCAGAAGTCCCAGTCTTCGTCACCGCTAATTGAGAGATCCGTGTAATTGTAGGCAACACCATCGGGAACATTGTCTGAGGGGTCCGTGGGATCTAAGTCTGTGCAGCCAAGCCCGCCCGGGCCCGGACAACCGGGCGGTGCGTTGTTGAGGCTGCGAGTATTCGTGTTCTCTTCCTGGTAGGTGTAGCGGATTTCCGCGCGCGCTGTGAAGCGCTCGTCGAGGAAATCCAGTTCCAGCCAGGCAAAACTCGCCCACGACTCGATGTCCGTGTCCACCCTGGAACTCGATGAGTCCAGATCGCCATTCGGCGAGAACCAGGGCCCGAAGGCCGGAGTCCCAATCGCGATCACACCGGGTGGACCCCCCGGGGTCAGGGGCACGAAGGGACCGAAGCGACTATCGTTTAGGTCGTAACTCGGCGGCAGCGGCTCGGTCGCAATCAACGAACCCTGCGCCCTGGCCTTGAATTCACTGTCAAAGTAGTAGAAACCACCGCCACCTCGCAAAGCCTCGTCCTGCGGACTGGCGAACCGGAGCTCGGTGCTCCACTCCTCAGTCTCGTCCTTGCCTGCGGGCTGTTCGAGCCCTGCCAGTGCAACTTCCACGCCGACATAATTGAAACAGGAGAACGAGCCACCCGGGCAAAACTCGAAGGGTTGTCGGTTACCCAAGTTGCGCGCACCATCATCCACGGCTTGCTGCTCCGTCTTGCTGTAGCCCGTCAGCCAGGTAAAGGTTCCAAGGTCGAGATCCCAGTTGACGTTGAGACTCGCGCGGGTCAGATCACGGTCTTCACCCAGGTCCGCCCGAATTTTGTTGACAGTATCGTCACCACTCGTGTTCGGGTATCCGGCGGCCGAAAGCCTGTCGTTCTGTGAATCCAGGTCCGGGATACGGCCGCAAAATGCCGCCAGCCTCTGCGTGGTCCCATCTACCGGGTCCACCGCGATGTCCTGGCAATTCATCGGCAAGGAGGTCGTTGGGCTGATGTCGATTTCGTCGTCCGAGTAGTACACCGTGCCGACGACTTCGAAATTTTCGGCTGGCAACCATTCCAGCTTGCCGATGTAGGTCTTGTACTCGCGGCCGCCCACATCATTACCGCCGAGATTGTCCTCGTAGGTGCCATCGAAATCGTCATAGCCGGCGGCGATCAGGCCCCTTAACTGATCGCCAAGAATCGGGCCACCGATCTGGATGCGTCCGGCCAGCCGGGAGTCGCTGCCGCCCGTGGCGTCCACCTTGACCTCGAATTCTTCCGGCGCACGCCTTGTCACGTAGTTGATCGCACCGCTGAATGCGTTACGGCCGTACAGGGTCGACTGCGGGCCCTTCACGACCTCAATGCGCTCCACATCGAGGAAGTTGAAGTTCAAACCCTCGCGGCCGGCAACATAAACGCCATCGACAAAACTCGCGACGTTGGTCTCGCCGAAGATGTCGGTCTGCGCAACACCGCGAATAATGGGCGTTGGCAGGAAGTCGCCGATGGGATTGAAGAAACTGAGGCCCGGCGTAAAGGCAGCCACATCGTTCAGATCAACGATGCCAGCGCGTTCAATGGTGTCGCTCGACAGTGCGGTGATTGACAGGGGGACGTCCTGCAGGGACTCTTCGACCTTCCGCGCGCTGACGATGATCTCTTCGAACTGCGCCGCCGCCGGCACCGGGCCGAAGGCGATGGTCAAAGCCAAAAGACACTGCCCCACGGTGACGGCAGTCACCCGCGTACTAAAAGTCATTGCGACTCCCCCTGGATACTCACTCCCCCGGCGCCGCCCGCAGACGAACTGACGCATCTGAAGTCATGATACTCCTTGACGCACACGATGCAAAAAGGCCACGGTTGGCTTATGCCCGAAAGCCACAAAGTCTCCAGCGACGCGAAAACGCAACAATCTGTTAGCGGTGGGGACGGCTACCCGGAGCCGACATACGCCTGGTACGTGGTCGGTGTACTCACCCTCGCCTACATGGTCTCGTTCCTCGACCGCCAGGTGATGGCGCTGCTGATCGACCCGATTCGCCGCGACCTCGACCTGTCTGACACCCAGATCAGCCTACTGCTGGGGCTCGCCTTTTCCATTTTCTATACGCTGCTCGGCATCCCGATCGGGCGCCTGGCCGACCGCCGCAGCCGGCGCGGCATCATCGCGGTGGGCATCACGATCTGGTGCTTCATGACGGCCGCCTGCGGCCTCGCGCGCAACTTCTGGCAACTGTTTCTCGCGCGGGTGGGTGTGGGTGTCGGCGAAGCCGCGCTGAACCCCAGCGCGCTGTCGATGATCAGTGACTATTTTCCGCGGGAACGGCGGGGCCGGGCCGTCTCCATCTACAACATGGGCGTGTCGCTCGGCGCCGGTATCGCCTACATCGTCGGTGGCTGGATCATCGGCCTGGTGAACAAGGCGCCACCCGTCGAACTGCCGGTGGTCGGCGAACTGTTCGCGTGGCAAACGGTGTTTCTCGTGGTTGGCCTGCCCGGACTGGTCATCGCACTGCTGATGGCAACGGTGCGCGAACCGTCGCGTAAGGGCCGCATCACGGTGACCGACGCGAGCGGGCGGGCAACGCAGGACATCAGCATTGCCGAAACCCTGCGCTTTGTCGGCACCCGCTGGCGGACTTACACCACCCACATGGTAGGCATGTCGGTCGTGACCATCATCGGTTACGGGCTGTTCTTCTGGATACCGACCATGTTCATCCGCACCTGGAATTGGGACATCACGGAAATCAGCCTGGCCTATGGACTGGTGAACCTGATTTGCGGCCCTATCGGCGTCACGCTGGCGGGCACCATTGCCGACCGCCGCTACCGGCGTGGCGAGAAAGACAGCCTGATGCGCGTGTGCTTCGCGTTCATGCTGATTTTCGTGCCGACTGCGGCCATTGCACCGCTGATGCCAACCGGCGAGCTGGCCATCGTCGTGCTGATTCCGTCGGCTGTCGGCGGCGCGGCCGTCACCGCCGCAGGCGCAGCCGCCCTGATGATGTACACGCCCAACCAGCTGCGCGCGCAGGTCACGGCGTTGTACTACTTCGTCATCAACGTCCTCGGACTGACAATCGGTCCCACCGCGGTCGCGCTGGTCACAGACTACGGCTTCGGCGACGATCTCGCGCTGCGCTATTCGCTGGCGATCGTTTGCGCAGGGGCAGGCGCGTTTGCCGTCGGTTTCCTGATCGCCAACCTGAGGTATTACGGGCCGGCCGTCACGGAAATGGAACACGCGGAAGCCGGATAACCGTGGGCAAGACGCTGCCCCGCCGCTGGCCTCGGACCGAAACGTGCTTACACAGCGGCGCCGCCGAACAGGTCGGCCGCACAGGTCTCGAGCTCGGCGCGCCGGGTGACGAATGACCGCAACAGGCTCAACTGGCCCGCGGTGCGCAGTTCATTGTGCTGCCCGCGGGTCGGGAAGCATTCCGGGTCCCAGCCGAAATAGCTTTCATTCAGCGCGTCGGCGCAAAAGCGCGCAGCGAGCTCGAGGATGATCGTCTCGGTTGCCGGCACGAAGGCATCCGCCTCTTCCGGTGTGAGCCAGCCTGCCGCCGCTTCCGCATAACCTTCCAGCGCTGCGGCAAACAACGCGACGGAAAACTCGCCGCTGCGGCCATCCTCACCCGACGGGTTACACCAGGACCTGAAAGCATCACCCAGTTCCAGCGGCAACGGCATGCGCCCCACCGTGTCCAGGTCGACCATCGCGGTGGCTTCGCCGCTCGCCACGTCGAACAGCATGTTGTTGATCTTCGGGTCGCCGTGCACGATGCGGTCCGGTGTGCGGGGCAGCTCCGGCAGCGACTCGGCCGCAGCGAGAATTTCGCCGGCCAGTGGCGCCACGTGGGCAAAGCGCGGATGCCCGGCATGGACGCGCAACGCATCGCGCAAAGCGGCCAGGTGGCGGGCGGTGTCATGCACGCCCAGGCGCGGGTTCGCGAAATCGTGATCGAGATCTGCCAGCGCGCGGTGGAAACGGCCGAGCAGCCGGCCGGCGCTGCGTCCCTGCGCCGCCGAACTCAGTGAATCGTGGCAGTCGCCGGGCAGCCAGGTCATCAATCGCCAGTTCTGCCGCTCGCGCTCAACCCAGAGGGAGCCGTCTGCCGTGGGCACCATCCGCGGCGCGAGCACGCCATGATCCAGCAGGGCCCGCGTCACGACCTCGATATCGCGGTTGATCTCACCGGGAAAAAGTTCTGCGACGCGCTGCAGCACGAAGCGCTCGCCGGCCCCGCTGGTGACCAGCCAGGTCTCGTTGATCAGCCCGCTGCCGAGCGGCTCCAGCGCTGCATCCGCGAGCTGGTAGTGGCCCAGCACCGCGCGCGCCGCTGTCAGATCCTGCCCCATGGGGCAGGCATTGGAGCCGCTGCCCGCCAGTGGGTCAAGTGAGGCGGTGACGCCGGCAGGGATAGTTTCGATACCTAATCAGTTTGACACCGGCCCCCGCGACTGGATAATTCACCTTATGAGTGCAACCGAATTCCAGATGCCCGTCACCCCGCTCGTCTTTACCGATGCGGCGGCCTTCAAAGTGTCCGAGCTGATCGAGAAGGAAGGCAATGACACGCTGATGCTGCGCGTCTTTATTTCCGGGGGTGGCTGCTCCGGCTTCCAGTACGGCTTCACTTTCGAAGAGGCGCTCGGCGACGGCGACACCCGGGTCGAAAACCAGGGCGTCACGCTGCTGGTAGACCCGATGAGCGTGCAGTACCTGATGGGCGCAGAGATCGACTACAAGGAAGACCTGGAAGGCTCACGCTTCGTGATCAGGAACCCGAACGCGAAGACCACCTGCGGCTGCGGGTCCAGTTTCTCGGTCTAGGATCGCGCCCGGTAACGCACGCAGATCTCGCGCAACTCGACCTCTGCCAGCGGCTCTTCCATCAGGCCGCAACGATACTCACCCCGGTCATCCAGGAGGTGGCCGCAGCGTTCGCAGCGGCCGACTGTCGCCGTATCGCGCTCGACCTCCAGGTATTGGCCCACCCGGCGCAACTCGCCGGTCACGTCGTTCAGTTGCCGCTTGTTCAGGCGCCCCGCGGCCCGCACGAGCGCGTCGAACGGGTCCTGGCGCAAGTGCCGGCGCGCGGACTGCGTGAGCTTGAACAGCACACTGCGCCCGTCGCGCTCCGAGCGGGCGCGCTCGAGAAACCCGCGGTTGACCAGGCTCTTCACGGTTTGCGAAGCGGTACCCCGAGTCGTCGCGTGGAACTCGGCAAAGCCCGACACCGTGCGGGAGAATCGATTCGCTCGCGCAAAGTAGCGCAACGCCGCCCATTGCGCGGCACTCAGGTCGCCACCGGCGCCTTCGGCATAGGCGGCCCGGCCCAGCTGCAACAGCAACTCGGCCAGTTCACGGGCTCCATCATTCGCGGCCTGATGCATCATCTGATAGTATCGTTTCGAAACCATCTTGCCAATGATCACAGAGGAAGACGATGTCACTGGACGACCAGACCCGCGCCGCTATCGATGAGTTGTTGAACGACAACCGCGTCGTGCTGTTCATGAAGGGCACCCGCCAGCAGCCCCAGTGCGGTTTCTCAGCAAAGACGGTCGCGGCCCTCGACATGCTGCTGCCCGACTACGTGACGATCAACGTGCTGGACTATCCCCAGGTACGTGAAGGCATCAAGGTCTACGGCAACTGGCCGACGATTCCGCAGCTGTACGTGGCAGGAGAACTGCTCGGCGGCAGCGACATCATCCAGGAAATGCTGCAGTCCGGTGAACTCGCCGACGCACTGGGCGTGGCCGTGCCGGAAGCCAGGTCACCCACCATTGAGATCAGCGACGCGGCCGCGGCCGCCATTGAGAACGCGGTGGCCTCCCAGCCGAACATGGCGTTACACCTGCAGATCGACGCGAGCTGGGCCCACGGGCTGAGCCTCTCTCCGCCCAAACCGGGCTCCGTGGAAGTCTCAGCGGGCGGTGTAACGCTGCGCATGGACCCCTGGAGCGCGGCCCGGGCCAACGGTCTGAAGATCGACATGGAAGAGCAGCTGGCCGGCACTCGCTTCGTCTTCGACAACCCGAATGCGCCGCCGCCGGTGCAGTTATTGAGCGTGCATGGCCTGAAGGAAAAACGCGACCGAGGCGACGACGTGCTGCTGTTCGACGTGCGGGGAGAAGAGGAACGCGCGCAGGCCATCATCGACTTTGCGCGGGCCTTGGATCACGCAGCGATGCAGCTCATCGAGAGCCTGCCGAAGGATGCGGAACTCATTTTCCACTGCCATATCGGCGGGCGCAGCCTGCAGGCGGCTGAGCACTACCGGCGCCTCGGCTTTACGAACGTGCACAACCTCGCGGGCGGCATTCGCGCCTGGGCCGAAGAGATCGACCCGGACGTCCCGACCTACTGACGGCGACGCTTCCTCCCGGCGCTACTGCGCCGGGACCGGCGGATAGAAAAAGTCGGGGCCGCGACATGGCTCACCGACCATCACATCAACTTCGACGCGATCCTGTTGCGCATCTTCGGCAACTGTCAGTCCGGCGAGGTCGTTACGCACCTCGGGGGTGCAGTTGACGCCGTCGCCGTCCGTATCCACCCACGCATACACGGCCAAGCCTTCGCCGATGTCCAACGGGTAATCAAAGCTGTGCTCATACGGCCCGAGCTCACCCTTGAAGGTGTCGATGAACTGCAACGGGTGGCGCAGATCGCCTTCCAGTGACCACTCGTGATACAGCCAGATTTCCACGGGACCGCTGACGCCCTCGGGCGCTGAGACAGTTCCAGTAACCGTCATCGGCCGGAGGTTGGGCTCCGGTTCCGAACAGCCGGCCAGCACGAAAATCGCTGTCACGAGCGCGAACAGACGCGTCACATCCAATCTATTCATTATTCGCAACCTCGAATTTCGGCAGGCCGAACACCCGCGAGAAATTGTCCGCGAGAATCATGCGCATCTCTTCCGTCGTGAAGCCCGCATTTTGCATGCCGGCCACGAATGCCTTCAGGTGCGATTTGGCGTAGGTCGGAAACTGCGGACCATCGGAGCCATAGATCAGTTTGTGCGCCGCGTTCGCGCGCTTGATACGGCCGAGAAAGTCCGGCAGCACTGCCTCGGCGCGGCGCGCGCCCAGCGCGCCCGGTTCCATGTAGACGTTGTCATAGCGCAATGCAAGCTCGATACAGGCATCGACATACTTCAGCGTCTTGTCGCGACTGTCCCAACCCGCGTGGCCGAGGATGAAAATAGTCTCGGGATAGCGCTGAATGGCTTGTTCGAGGTAGAGCGGGTCGGTGTACGGCGGCTCGAAGCGCGTACCGGGATTCGGGCTGGTCGCCGTGTGCAGGTAGATGGGCTTGCCCAGACGGCCGGCAACTTCGTAGATCCGGTAGTAACGCTCATCGTCGAAACGGAATTGCTGGTGCGCATGCGCCAGCTTCACGCCGACCATGTGGTCGAGATTCGCGAGGTCCGATTCGAACTTGGCCAGTTGCGCTTCCCCATCCACATTCCACTGATCCACGCGAATGCTCGCAAATCCATACAACCGTTGCGGGTCTATGGAGACCTGCTCGGAGACGAACTCATTCGGCGCGAGGCCCGTGGTATGGGGACTATAGAGCGCAAAGACACCGCCGGCGCTGACGCCGGCCCGATCCAGCTCGGCCAGAATGCCTTTGCCAGACAGGTTGTAATCTGACAACAGGCGCACCGTCCACTTAAAGCCGCGCGGTACGCGCTCCGACACCCGGTCCTGAAACCACGGTGGCAGCTGGTCCCAGGTGCCGGCATGCAGGTGAATGTCGACCACGGGCAGACGTTGCCCGTCGACCTCGACACCCGGCGGTGGATTGCCACAGCCCGCGGTCAGCAGGACTGCCGCAAGCACGATTATCAAGCTTCGTCGCATTATTAGATGCCTCCCCCCAGGGCGCTATACTCCCGCGACTCTAACCCGTAGAGGCGCTGAAGTTGAAGCCTTTCCAGCGATTCACCACCGTTTGCACACTGCTCTTTGCCCTCGCGCTGGCCGGCTGCGCTGATAAGAGTCCGCCGCCGAGGGTGGGCGTGATCTACCTGTTCCACGGCGGCTCCGACGAGAGCTCCCAGGCCTCGTCCTGGAACGCGACCATGCAGATCTTTGCCTACGACCCATACAGCCGCGTATATCAAGGTGTCATATGGAACCCGAAAATCTGGCCCCGCATGCTGGGCTTCGGCAACGCGCCCAAAGAACGCGGCAAATACGATTTCGAGTACGAGCGGATCGGCGGCGTCGATCCCGCCGGTTCCCTCACGCAAAAGCGGTTCGAAGACCTCAGGCGGTCGCTACTGGCGAGACAGGGCGAACTCGGGGTGGAGTTCGTAGTCGACTACGCGAGCTGGCTGGCGGTCGATCCCACTCATCACATGAATCCCCGGTCACTTTACGAACCCGGTGTCGAGAGTGGCTCACCCCTCACCTATTGCGGCAGTGAAGCCGATGGCGGGCCGTGGCCCGGCTGTGACCCGCAACGCTACGACACGGATGGCACCGTGGAGCGTCTGCTGGCCCAGGGTGTCGAGGAGATCCTGGTCGTTGACATGACGACATCGGGCGTGCGCTTCTTCAAGAGCTGGGACGCGGTCAACCTGGCGCGGCAGGTCGTCGCAAGGCACAACGCATCAACCGGGGACGATGTCCGCGTATGGTGGGTCAACGATCCGACGAACCTGATGACCGATTCGTATCCCGACAAGCCGGCCGGCTGGACTCGCTCGCTCGGACCGCCCGAGGGGGATCGGTCGATCCCACTAGACGGCCGCCCGAACCCGGTGTCTTCCGATCCCAGGCTGGCAGGATTTCACGCGGACGGTATCGAAGCCTCATTTTCGCCGGAGGTCCCGCTGGCAGACACCGGCGTGCTGCTGGTAAACCACGCGACTCGCAACCTGAACCAGCTATTCGATCCGAAAATCAACGACACGCTGATTCTGAATCAGAATATCAAGACCGAACTCCGGTCCCGCCACCCGGATCTGCGCGAAGCACTCATCGTCGGCAGCTGGATGGGCCGCAAGGAAGACAACCCGGTCAACGGGAAACTGGAAAGGAATCGCGAAATGCGCGGTGAGAACCTCGGCGAAGCCTGGCTTTATGAAACGGAGCGACAGAAGCCGGGCGGCGAATGGGGCTATCGCTACTGGGAAGCGCTGGACTACCTGAAGGAACAGGGTGCCCGACACATCGTGATCGCCTTCCCGCAGATCATGGTGGATTCCGTGCTGAACCTGGTCGAAGTCCCGAACCAGGTTGCGAAGGAAATCGGCTACAGGACCTGGCTGCGATACGAGCAACTGGACTTCGAGAACTATCCCGGCGTCGGCCACCCGTTCGCTGAGTACTGGGGCATCTGGGTCGACACCGAGTGTCCGCTGCCCGGCGACACGGGGAAGCTCGGGCCGTGCTGCTTCGAGATGGGCGGCTGCAGCGACGGCCGCCCCTACCCGCCGCCACGAACGACACCGCTGAACCGGGCCCGCGACGATCTCGACCCGTCGCTGGCTTACGACGTGTCGGCCTATGGCCACTTGGGCTACGCGGCGGCTGATGGGCCGCCGGATGCCGATGCCCCCGTGCAGGATCAATTCAGCGGCACGTGGGAAATGTGGCAACCGCCAAACGGCAGATCGGAGGTGGGCGAGTTTCTCGCTGACCGCGTGATCGAATTCTGGTCGTCACCGCGCCCGGCGTCTTCTCCGGCGCCGATCTGGCTCGGCCCTGCGGCGCGGATGTCGGCGAAATCAGTTAGTCTCTGACGCATGAATACGCGAAGACTTTTGATAACTTTTTTTGCCTCCGCGTCCATGGTGGCTGCTGCGGTCGCAGCCGACGATGTCCTCTACCTGGATGTCGGTGACCCGGAGCGCCGCGACCGGCAGGCGCCCGTGATGCTGGATGCAATCACCGACACGCGGACCGGCGAGTTCATCTCCACGGACGAACTGGTCGAGCGTCTGGCGGGCACGAACATCCTGTTCATCGGTGAAGAACACACCAGCATCGACTTCCACCGCGTGCAGGCACACCTGATACGCGCGCTG
The DNA here is from genome assembly GCA_020351875.1 of Chromatiales bacterium. Lineage (GTDB taxonomy): Bacteria > Pseudomonadota > Gammaproteobacteria > Steroidobacterales > J054. Next base: position 2,447,762 of record CP070671.1, read on the forward strand.
CACGAGTCCGGCCGGCAGGTGCTGATCGCGCTGGAAATGTTTCCCTACACCCAGCAAAAGGAACTGGACCGCTGGACCCGGGGCCAGTACGAAGAAGCCGAGTTTCTCAAGAGCGCCGACTGGTACCGCTACTGGGGTTATCACTGGGACTACTACGCCGACATCTTTCGCTATGCCAGGGACAATCGTATTCGCATGTTCGGCGTGAATGCACCACGCAAGGTCATCAAGGCCGTCCGCACCGAAGGCTTCGAGGATCTCAGCGAAGAAGACCTCGAGCACATACCCACCACGGTAGACACAGACAGCCCGGAACACCGCCGCGTCTACCTGGCCTATTTCGAAGACGGTGACGAACTGCACACCGAATTGCCCCCGGAACAACTCGACGGCATGGTGCGCGCGCAGGCCACCTGGGACGCGGTCATGGGCTGGAACTCGCTCCAGGCGCTGCGTCGCCATGGTGGGCCGAACGCCATTGTCGTCGTGCTGATCGGGGCCGGCCACGCGGTCTACGGCGTTGGCTCGCAGCGGCAAATCGAACCGCGCTTCGACGGTGGCATCGCGGCGCTCGTCCCGGTATCGGTCACGGACACCGACGGCGACCCGGTGACGTCAGTCCAGGCCTCGTACGCAGATTTCATCTGGGGCGTGCCGGGCAGCACCGACCCCGTGTACCCGATGCTCGGCGTTTCCCTCGCCGGGGCCCTCGGCAGGGCGCCAAACTATATTATTCAGGTCGATGAAGACTCGCCGGCGGCGGCCGCGGGCCTGGAAGTCGGCGACCAGCTGGTAGCCGTGAACGGTGCGCCAGTCAGCGACCCGGCATCACTGCGCTGGAGCATGGGCGACCGGCGCTGGGGCGACAGCGTGGAGGTAGAACTGCGCCGTGATGAAGAAACGATTCGAGCGGACGTGTTGTTGCGCCGCGATTCCAACGAAGAACCGTCTGGCGAAGACTAGGCGTCTCTGGCTTGCAGGCTTACTGACTGGCGCAGTCCTCGGGCTCGCCAACGTTGCCGTCGCGGAGCCGGCCCGCTACGACCTGGTCGTGAGCCTGCAGCCGGGCAACAGCCGGCTCGCCGTCCAGGCCATTGTCGACCTGCCCGCGGAACAGGCCGGGCAAACGGTGGACTTCCTGCTCACCTCCCGGCTGGAGATCAGTGAATCGAAGCCGCGGGTCAGCAAGGTCGACACCGATGACGACACGGTGTTCCAGGGGATCAACGGCTCCAGCAGCGAACTAACCCGGCGCGCCGGTGTGACGCGCTACCGCGTGCAGGTGCCTCCCGATTCCACCCGGCTCGAACTCACCTACGCGGGGCGGATCGATTTCGCACTGGAAACACAGGGCGAAGAGTACACGCGTGGCTTTCGCGAAACGCCGGGCGTGATTGGCGAGGACGGCGTCTATCTCGCCGGGAGCACGCTGTGGTACCCGTACTTTAATACTGACCTGGTCAGCTTCAACCTGAACGCCCGTGCGCCCGCCGGCTGGCACCTGATCAGCCAGGGCGACGGCACCTCGACCGGCAGCGACGGCATTGCCAACTGGGATTCCGCGGGACTGGTGGACGAGATCTACCTGGTCGGCGGGCCACTGACGCGCTACGAAGCACCGGCCGGCGCCGCGGTGGCCGAGGTCTACCTGCGGGAGGACGATGCTGCGCTGGCGGGCAAGTATCTCGATGCCACCGCGCGCTATATCGAAATGTACCGGCGCCTGATCGGTCCCTATCCCTACGGCAAATTCGCGCTGGTCGAGAATTTCTGGGAAACCGGCTATGGCATGCCGTCTTTCACGCTGCTGGGCCCGCAGATCATTCGCTTTCCGTTCATCCTGACTTCGTCCTACCCGCACGAAATCCTGCACAACTGGTGGGGTAACTCCGTGTTCGTCGATTACGACACCGGCAACTGGTGCGAAGGACTGACGGCCTACATGGCCGACCACCTGCTCAAGGAGCAACTGGGCCAGGGCGCAGAGTACCGGCGCGACACGCTGAAAAAGTACCGGGACTTCGTGAAGGACGACAAGGATTTTCCGCTCAGCGAGTTTCGTTCGCGGCACAGCGCGGCCACGGAAGCGGTAGGTTACGGCAAGACCCTGATGGGTTTCCACATGCTTCGGCAACGGGTTGGCGACGACGATTTTCGCCAGGCGCTGCAGAGCTTTTATCGCAAGAATCGCGGCACCAAGGCGAGCTTCGCTGACGTGCGCGCGGCGCTCGAGAGCACGAGCGGTATCGATCTGGAGCGCTTTTTCGTCGACTGGGTTACGCGCACCGGCGCCGCCGATCTCGATGTCGCGGACATCACAGTCACCAGTCGTGGTGGCAAATACACGGTAACGGGCCGCCTGCTGCAGCGCCAGGCCGCCGGGCCTTTTGAATTGCAGGTGCCGCTGGTGGTAACGACGGCTGACGGCGCCGAGGTGGAGATCTTGCCAACGACGACCGCCTCAACGTCCTTCGAAATCGCCACGGGCGCCGAACCGCTGATGCTGAGCATCGACCCCCGTTTCGATGTCTTCCGGCTACTCGATGTGCGCGAGACCGCACCGTCCATCGGCCAGATATTCGGCGACGGGGCGGTGACAGCGGTCCTGCCTGCGGATGCGGATGACGCGACTCGTGCCGCCTACGAGGCGCTGGTACGCGGCTGGGAAAGCCCGGTCCAGTCGGTCGACGTGGTGCTCGATACCAACGTGACCACGCTGCCGGCGGACCGCGCGGTCTGGCTGCTCGGCGCCAGTAACCGGATCGCGGCAAAGCTGTTCAAGGACGACCCGGTGGCGCGCGTCTTGCAGAACGACGATACCTTGAGCCTCGGCGGCGAAGGCGTCACTTTCGCCGGCCATTCCACCGTGGCGGTCACCCGGCATCCCAACAACGTGGCGAAAGCCGTCGGCTGGATCACTGCAGACCCGGCCGCGGCCTTCGAGGGGCTCGGGCGCAAGCTGCCCCACTACGGCAAGTACTCTTATCTCGCGTTCGAAGGCGACGAGCCGGCCAACATCATCAAGGGCGAGTGGACTGCGACGGACTCGCCCCTGCTGGTGGACCTGCGGCCTGCCGGCAGCAGCACCAAACCGGTCGCGCCCGCGGCGTTGCCCAAACCCGCTGCTCTCGCGGAATTGCCGTCACTGTATTCACGCGAGCGCATGCTCGAGACTGTGACATGGCTCGCTGCGCCCGAGCGCGACGGCCGCGGTGTCGGCACCCAGGGCCTGGCGGACTCGGCGCAGTACCTGGCCGAGGCCTTCGCGAACGTTGGCCTGGAACCGGCCGGTGACAACGGCACCTACCTGCAAGGCTTCCGCAGCGATACCGGACCGGACGGCAAGCCTCACGAACTGCAGAACATCGTCGGCTACATCCCGGGCGGGGATCCGCGTTTCGACGGCCAGGCCATCGTGATCAGCGCGCACTACGACCACCTGGGTTTCGGCTGGCCCGATGAACGCGCCCAGGCCGGCCCCGGCGCCGTCTACTTCGGCGCCGACGACAACGCGAGCGGCGTGGCAGTACTGCTGGAACTCGCGCGCGCGTACAAAAAGGGGCCACGTCCACCGCGCACACTCGTGTTCCTGGCAGTGAGCGGCGAAGAAGCAGGCCTGCTCGGCTCGGCTTACTACGTGCAAAATCCGCGCCCGGTGCCCGTCGGTGGCATTCGGGCCGTGATCAATATGGACACCGTCGGCAGGCTCGGCGACCAGCCGGTCCAGGTGCTCGGCGCCGAATCCGCCACTGAATGGCCGCCGGTCTTTCGCGGCGTGGGATTCACCACCGGCATCCCCATCAAGGTCGTACCGGGCGCTACCGCATCGTCGGACCAGCAGAGTTTCATCAATGTGGGGGTCGCCGGTGTGCAGATATTTACCGGTGCCCACGGTGACTACCATCGCCCGACGGACACCATAGATCGGGTGGATGTTGATGGCATGGTGCGCGTTGCAACCGTCGTGCGCGAAGCCGCGACTTATCTGACGGAGCGCGAGGACCCGCTGACCGTCACCGGCGCCGGTGTCAGCAATACCACGGCCGACCAGACTCGCGCGTCCGCTGCAGGCAACCGCCGGCGCGTGTCTTTCGGCACCGTACCGGATTTCGCCTGGCAGGGTCCTGGGATCCGTGTCGAGTCAGTGGTTGCCGGGTCGCCGGCCGAGACGGCCGGCATCCAGGCAGGCGATGTCATCACCGCGATCGATGATGAGCCAATTTCAGATCTCGGCGGCTTCTCGGAGATCCTGAAAGGCTACTCACCTGGCGACAGCATCACGGCGGCCGGCGAGCGCAACGGCGAAGCATTCGAGGTAGACATGGAGCTCGTCGCGCGCTGAAGGCGACGGCGGCAGAACTTCCCCACGACGGAGCGACAGATGCTGGTGCACTTCAGGACCGATGCCTATGCAAACATCACGATGTTCGGCGACATCGCGGTCCGGCTGCTGAAACTCGCCGGTCACAGCGGTACGGTGCCCGGCGCGATCAAGGCCGAAGATGTGCCCGCGGCCCTGGAGAAGCTGAAGACCGGGTTGGGTGTGCACGGCGCAGAGCCACAACCTGCACCGTCGCTGACGGAAGAAGAGGAACAGCAGGAACCCCCCGTCAGTCTCGCCACGCGGGCCTTTCCACTTGTCGAGCTGCTGGAAGCCGCGGCAGCGGACCAGTGTGACGTGATGTGGGATAAGTAGGGGCGGCTGTGGTTGGCGCTGGTGGGAGGGCCGGTCCGGGGATCTTTCCCCTCCTTCCAGTTTTGTAGTCAGTCGGGTAAAGCTTCCCGGAGCGGCCCCGCAGCCTTTGTGCCTATCTACCCTGCGGTCCCACAGCCGGTGGGGAAAGAAGCGAAAAAGACATCGCTCGGCGTGGCTACGCCCGCATCATTCGGCCGCGGCAACACCTGCCGGCGGCGTCAGCCGAACTGGCCCGTTCAGCGCCGCTAGCAGCCCGGCATCGCGATCGTAGATGTCTTTCGCGAAGCGGATGCTGCCGTCGAGGTCGAGGCTCGCCGTCAGGTACAGGATCAGCACCGGCTCCCTTGGCTTCAGGTTCACCCGTCGCGTCTCGCGCGAATCCAGCACGGCCTGCAGGTCGGCCTGGCTCCAGTTGTCGGGGTCACGCAGCAATAGCTCCGCCAGCTCCAGCGGCTTGTCGATGCGAATGCAGCCGGAACTGAAGGCCCGTTCGCTGCGATCGAACAGGCTGCGACTTGGCGTGTCGTGCAGAAACACGAAGTGCTCGTTCGGGAAGATGAACTTGATCCGCCCCAGCGCGTTGTTGGGGCCCGGTTCCTGGCGCAACGTGTAAGGCACGCCCCTGGAATACTTGCTCCAGTCGACACTGAACGGGTCTACTGTGCGACCGTCGCGGTCGATCACGCTGATGTTCTTGTTGACGACGTAACTGGGGTCCTGCTTCAGGCGCGGCAGAATGTCGTTGCGCAGGATGCCGGGCGGCACCGTCCACGTCGGGTTCAACTCCAGGTACTGGATGTCGCCCCGGAAAATCGGTGTGGCCCGGTACGGCTTGCCCACCTGGGCCCGCGCGCTCCAGACGATCTTCCGGTCACGCAGCAGGAACACACGGTAGTCCGGGATATTCACGGCAACGAAATCGTTGGTCACATCCTGGTCGATCCAGCGCAGGCGTTCCAGCGACATGCGCAGCTGATTGATGCGCGTCTGCACCGGTACGTTCAGCGCCTCGAAGGTCTTGGCCCCCGAGATCCCGTCTGCATCCAGTCCGTGCCGACCCTGGAAGACCTTCACCGCCGCCTCCAGGGACGCATCGTAGGTGTCCGATTCGAGATCAGCGCCGGCCGGCAGATCCCCGGTCACCGCCAGCCGACGGCGCATTTCCACAACCCGCGGATCGACATCACCAGGCCGCAGGGTGGCACCGGGCGTGACCGCCGGCCAGCCGCCGTCGGCCTGGATCTGCAGGTGTCGCAGCAGCTGGTCCCGGAGGCCGACGTAATAATAGGAGCGCGGGAAGAAACCTTGCACGATGTCCAGGAGCGGATCGGTAGATGTGGCCGCCCCGATCACGGCCGAGGCCGGATCGCGATCCGGCCAGAGCTCACGGCGAAAGTTCACATTGGGATCGAGGTCGGACGGGTCCACCTTGCCGAAGCGCTGGTGATAGCCGATGCGGATTATTGCGTCGGTACCGACTAGATCCAGATTGGCCCGCGTCAGCGGGTCGGGATTCGCCTGCTGCTCGGCGAGCAGCTGCTGCAGCGTCTCGTAGTGATAGTCCCGGGCGAGCAAGCCCTCGGCCGGGGCACCGATCGCGATCATCTCGATCAGCTCGCCAGTGCGCTCCGCACTCCACAGCGGCCGAAACTCGTTTTGGGCATATATGTCGGCGAGGAGCTGGCCGGACACGATGGCCTGGCCGGCAACGCTCAACTCGCCCGTGTACAGCAGCTCGTCGATGCGATCCTGCAGCAGTTCACCCACCTCGTCAGCCGTCGCCGGGGATGCTGCGGCGAACCAGGCGGTCAGTACAGCAAACGTCATCAATCTGGTCATAATTCAACCTGTCTCACAAAATGTCCGTCATTGACCCGAAAAGACCGAAAAATCAGGCTCGCGGCGTTGTCACGTCGGTGCCAAGTCTGTAAGAATTCCGCCCATTCAGGCCGTCCGCCGAGGTTCCCGAGTGAAGACCCGAGCCACCCGTCGCGACCTTCTCAAGTCCGCTGCCTGCGTGTTGACCGCTGCGGCCGCGCCGGGCTGGGCGCTGGCCGCCCCCTATCAGACGCGGCGTTTACGTTTTTCCCACTGCCATACTAGCGAAAAACTCGACGTGGTCTACAACGACGGCGGTGTCTACCTGCCCGACGCCCTCGAGGAAATCAACAGCCTGTTGCGGGATTTTCGCAGCGGCGAAGTCCATCCCATCGATACCGGGCTGCTCGATGTCCTGTTCGAGTTGCAGACCCGAACCGGCGGCGACGTGTATGAAATCATCTCCGGATACCGGTCTCCAGCCACGAATGCAATGCTGCGCAAGAATGGCGGCGGCGGCGTTGCAAAGCGCAGCTACCACATGCGCGGCATGGCCATGGATATCCGGCTGCGCGGTGTCGATACCGCCCAGCTGCGCAAGGCAGCCCTGGCGCTCAAGGCGGGTGGCGTCGGCTACTACCCGAAGTCGGACTTCGTCCACCTGGACACCGGCCGCGTCCGCTTCTGGTAACCGCCTCTACCAGATTGTCCCGCCAATCCACTGCCCCGCAGCTGGGACGAATGGCGCCAGCCTGACCTGCCCGTAAATTCCCGCCCGGTAGTAGGGGTCGTTTTCCAGCAGCTGTCTCGCGTCGGCCTCCGAGTCTGCCGCATACACGAACAGGCTGCCGATGTGTTCCCCGCCAGGAACGTCTGCCAGTGGCCCAGCCACCAGCAACCGATCCAATATGGTCTCGATATAGGCGAAATGTGCGTCCTTCTCACGGCTACGCAGAGCCACGCTGTCCACGGTGGGGTCATCTTCGCAAACGGCGATGTAGGGCATGGCAAGCTCCTTCAATGCCTTGCCGCATCTTGCCTGCGGCGGCCTCCGGCGTGAAGCCTGCGACTGCTGTTAACGGGCTAACGAGTGTGATAGCGTCAGCCACGATTCTGCGCGGGGGGACGCCCCTTCAACGTCCAAGGGAGAAACTGAAGATGCGCCTGATCCTGATTGCCGTGCTCGGGGGCCTGTTGCTGGCAAACAGCGCCGCTGCCCAGAGCTCGCAAAACCCCCTCGACACCAGAATTTTCAAGAATGGCTGGTGGGTCGGTGGTGGTGTTGGCTGGTCGGACCTGGACGCCGACGACATCACGCTGGACGACGACGACTTCGGTTTCAATGTCGGCATTGGCTACCAGTTCCTGAACTACTTCGGCGCGAACGTCCGTTACCGCAATCTCGGCGAGTTCTCCGACCAGATCAATCCCGGCAGCGGCGACGTGGATGTCGACGTGGACGGCTGGAGCGCGGGGCTGTCGGCTGGCTATCCAATTACCCAGCGCATCGCCCCGGTCATCGGGCTCGGCTACTACGACTTCGATTTCGACGCGGGCAGCGGCATCGAAGACAACGACAGCCAGGGCATTTACGTGAGCGGCGGCATTGCGACCCAGATCGGCCGCGTTGTCATTCAGCCGAACCTGATCTGGTACGACGTCGACGACTACGACCTGTACGGCGTCGAGGTCAACGTATTCTGGAAGTTCGAAGCCGGCAACTAGCCGCCTGGTAAAGAATTGAAAACAGGCGCCAACCCCCGGGTTGGCGCCTGTTTTTGTCCCCTCACTCGAGCCAGAGATAGCGGCTGAGCGGCGGGCCGCGCGGACTGTCGATCCAGCCCCCGACTCGCGGCGACACCAGCCGGCGGCCTACGTAGAACGAAATCGGCAGGACCGGATGCTGCGACAGCATGAGCCGCTCGGCGTCAGCCAGCAGCGCGAGCCGCTCGGCCCGGTCCATGACCTGGTTGGACGCGGCCAGCAGCTCGTCGAATTCCGCGCTGCGCCAGTTCGGCCAATTGTTCGGATTGTTGCTGGTAAACAGCTGCAACATCGCGTACGGGTCGTCGAAGGACGCGATGTAGAACCAGCGGGCCACGCCATAGTCGCGCGTGCGAATCTGCCGGTTCAGCATCCGGAACTCCACGTCGGTGATCGCCGTGCGCACACCGATGGCCTGCCACATCGCCGCGATGGCCACCATCACCTTGCGGTTCTCTTCATTGGTGTCGTAAATCAGGCTGACTTCGAGCGGCTTGCCGGGGCCGTAACCGGCCGCGGCCAGCAGTTCCCTGGCCCTGGCCTGCCGCGCGGGAAACTCCAGTTGCCGTTCGGGAATCTCTACGCCGTCGTAATCGGTGATGGCCGGGGTCACGAAACCATAGGCGGGCCGCACGCCGGTGCGCAGCAGGCGGTTCGCGATCGCGTCGCGATCGACCGCAAGGGACAGGGCCTGGCGCACGCGCAGGTCATCGAACGGGGGTTCCCCCGTATTCAGCACCAGGAAATAGACGCCCAGGTTCGCGGTAATGTGCAGGCTGTCTCCCAGGTTTTCCCGGATCCAGTCGATTTCCGCCGGCGGGAAATTCAGCACGATATCCAGCTCCCCCGCGCGAAAGCGCTTGAAGGACGTTGCCAGGTTCTGCGTCGGGTGCCAGACCACCTGGTCCAACCTGACGGCCTGTGCATCGTGATAGCGGGGATTCTTGTCCAGGCGCAGGTAGCTCTGCGGGACCCGCGCCGACAGCACGAACGCGCCGTTGCCCACCATCTTGCCGGGCCGCGTCCAGGCGCGTCCCTCTGCCTCGATCACGTGCCGGGGCACGGGTGCAACGCGCACGTTGCCCACCAGCTCGAGGAAGTACGGGGTCCGCTGCTCCAGCTCAAACACAACGGTGCGGTCATCCGGGGCGCCGACGCCGAGACTGTCGGGTGGCTGTTGTCGTGCCGTGATCGCCCGCGCGTTGCGAATCGGTGTGAACAGGCCCACCAGGCGCGACGCGGTGGCCGGGTCGAGTAAACGGCGGTACGAATAGACGAAGTCGTCGGCCGTCAGTTCACGGCCGTCGGACCACCGCAAACCTTCGCGCAGGACAAAGGTGTAGGTCCTGCCGTCTTCACTGACGGTCCAGCTTTCGGCGACGCCCGGCACCAGCGTGCCGTCCGGCCCGCGGTCCAGCAACCCACTGAACAGGTCGGCAATGATCGGCGCTGCCAGCGAGCCGGCACCCAGCGTCGGATCCAGCGTGGGGGGTTCCGCCGCGCTGCCGCGGTTCAAAACCATGGGCTGACCCGCTGCGACCAGCGACCAGACCAGGGCGATGCAAGCGCCGAGCGCTTGCGCAAAGCGAGGCGGCATCCTAGTTGCCTGTCGCCGTCCTGGCGGCCGTCGCGGCGTCGCCGGCCAGCAGGGGCACCGGGTCCAGTACCCACCCGGACGGGCGCGAGCGCCGCGCCGGACTCGGAATTGCATAGGCCGCGCGCTTCCGATTCCGTTCGACTGTCGCCGTGTCGATGCGCCAGCCCCTCGACTCCCACAACGCGAGTTTTTCGCGGTAACGGACCACGGCGGCGTCGGCCGGCAGCAGAAACTCGTGGTGATTGGTCTCCGGTGTCAGCCGCGGTTCCAGCGCCGCCAATACGTCGGCATCCTGCCCGGCGACGACGTCATTGCGCTCCAGGAAGCGTGCATCGTGTTCGGGTTCCAGTAGAAAATTGCGGGTCTGAACCAGGAAGGTTCGCGTGCCCAGTTCGTCTACCGGCACCTTGAACGCCTGCTGGTGAATGCAAACCTCGGCCGTGGGATGAATCTTCGTACAGATCGTGCTCGGCCCGTGATGGATAGAACCCGCTTCGATGGTCGCATCCTCACTCCGCCCGGACGCAGACTTCATCTTCTCGTCCTTCAGAGGCGGCGCGAAGTACTGCGTCATGAAGCCACTGGTCCACTCGTCCTCTTCGACTTGCAGCTCCGGCACGCGATAGTCGTCGCGTTCTCCGGAAAAGCCGTGGGTCGGATGCACGAACTCGTTGTGCGCCGGGTCGAGCGCATTCTCGACCTGGCGACGGTATTCATCACCCGAGCGCCGGTCCTGCGTGGTTACCCGCCAGCCGGGCTGCCCGTATTCCGGGATGTCCATCAACGGCGGGCGCTCGTCCTCGGGCAGGTCGCCGAGAAAGGCAAACACGATGCCGTAGCGCTCCTGGGTCGGGTAGGCGTCGACGCGCGCCCGGGCCGGCACCCTGGCGGCCGGCCCCAGCGACGGGATTCGCCGGCAAACACCATCGCCGTCGAATTCCCAGCCGTGATAGGGACACTGCACGCAGTCGCCGGCCACCTTGCCGCCGGCCAGTGATCCGCCCCGGTGTATGCAGGTATTGCTCAGGCAATGTGCGGTACCGGCGCTGTCGCGGAACACCACGAAGTCCTGGCCGAGCATGCGCACCCGCACGGGTGCATCCGTCACCTGGTCACTCCACTCGGCCGGATACCAGAAGTTGATGAACATAGTTTCCCCTATTCCTCCGCCGCTTCCCGCATGGCCTCGCCCCAGCCTGGGTCGAAGGGCGTGAATTTGTCGGGTCCGACGTCCAGGGAGGATACGTCCATTACGAAGGTACGAATGTTACTGAAGCCTTCGCCGGTGGCCCGCCCCCAGTTCATCTTCTGCCCGTCGGGGGAAATCATCGCGAGGATGTCCAGCTTGTCGCTGAACGTAAGCCGACGGTGCGGCCCGCCCGCGAGATCGCCCAGGTAGATTTCCCAGTTGTCCGGAGTCTCGGCGCGAACGTACACGTAGTGTCGCCCGTCGGGCGCGGGGTGTGGATGCCAGTTCATCCCTCGATCGAAGGTGTGGCGCCGCCAGTTCGTACCATCCTTATTGATCGTGAAAATAGTCATCGGGGTCGGTCGAATCTTCCCGTATTCCGACGTGCGCCAGGCGCGGAAGATGATGTGCTGGTTGTCCTGCATGAAGAACGGTGCGCCTTCCTGCCAGTCGTCGGTGCGCGTCACCTGGAACTCATCCGTACCGTCGGCACGGATGACCCAGATGTCCATGTTGCCGTCGATCTGCCGCCCGAACGCCAGCCAGTTGCCGTCGGGCGATACGGACACCTCCGCCTCGTAGTACGCGTTGTTGGTCAGCCGCTGCACGTTACCGCCATCGAGGTCTGACGAATACAGCTCGGCGCCCTGCGGGTAGTTGTTGGAGTCCGACCAGTTACCCACCGGCATATCGAGGTGGTCGCGGGTGGAGGTCCAGACCACCCGCCGTTGATCGGGGAAGAAGTAGGAGCAGCCGTCCTGCCCACGGTCATTCACGCGCCAGGCCTGGTCGCCGTCAGCCGTAAAGATCCACGTGAGTGCGCCTTGCCCGCCCCGGGCGGTGGGTACCGCGTCGGGATCCCGCGTCTGCGCAATCAGGTGGTAGCTGTCCGGTGCCCAGTACGCCTCGGCGGCATCCGGGATGCCCGGGATCATTTGCGACGGCAGTTCGCCCGATTCCGCCAGCGCACTGCCAGCGCCGGCCAGCAGGCCGGCAGCCAGGCATAAGCAACCGGCGCAGTGCATTACCGTGCCGCGACGGGCTCCCCGGCGGCGCCTTCCGGCGGCGTGATGGCCGGCACCTCTCCAGTCCACTGGTCAGGACCGATACCCAGCGACGAGACGTCCATCACGTAGGTGTAGAGATTCGACATGAAGCCGCCATGGCTGCGCGTGAACAGCATTTTCGTGCCGTCCGGCGACAGCGACGGAAAACCGTCGAAGCTCTTGTTGAAGGTCAATCTCTTCGGTTCGCCGCCGGCCAGGTCACCGAGGAAGATTTCCCAGTTGTTGTCTTCGACAATGCGCACGAACACGTAGTGACGACCATCCGGCGCAGGATACGGTGCCCAGTTCATCGTTTCGTCGAAGGTGCGCTGCGTGCGCTCGGTGCCGTCGTGTTTCACGGTGAACACCGTCATTGGGGTCGGACGAACCTGGCCGTACTGGCTGCGCTTCCACGCGCGGGTCAGGATGGTTTCGTTGTCCGGCAGGTAGAACGGGGCACCTTCCTGCCAGTCGTCGGTGAAGGTGATCTGCTCTTCCTCCGTGCCGTCGGAGCGCATGCGCCACAGGTCCATCTTGCCGTCGATCTGCCGGCCGAACACGATCCACTCCCCGTTCGGCGAGATGGAAATTTCCGCTTCGTACCACTCGTTGTCGGTCAGCCGCTGCACGTTGGACCCGTCCAGGTCGGCGATATACAGCTCCGCACCCTGCGGGTACTCGCGCTCGTCGGACCAGTTGCCGATGGGCATGTCCATATTGTCGCGCGTCGACGTAAAGACGACCCGCTTCATGTCGGGGAAGAAATACGAGCACGCGTCCTGGCCGCGGTCGCCGATGCGCCACTTCTTCTCACCGTCGTCGGTAAAGATCCAGGTCAGCGCGCCGCCCGCCTCACGCTCTTCCGGCGGTGTTGCGTCAGGATCCTGGGTCTGCGCGATCACGTGGTAATTGTCCGGTGCGTAGTAGGCCTCTGCGGCCTCCGGAATGTTCGGAATCTGGCGCACCGGTAACTCGGCATCCGCCGGGTAGGCCTCGCCTTCATCCTCGGGCCACGGGCTCGCCTGGGATACCGCGCCCGTGTCACCTGCCGCTGCCTCTTCCGCTGCTGGCGCAGCCTCTTCCGCTGCTGGCGCAGCCTCGCCTTCCGCAGTAGCGGCAGCCTCGCCGGGCTGGTCGGGCGAACCACAGCCCACGATCAGTAAAGGCACCAAAACAAGCGTCAGCGCCATCACGCCGATTCGGTTTACAGACTGCATGAGATGTCCTCCGACTGGCGGGCAGCAACGCAAAACAAGCCACTGTCCGCAGTTATTGAATCTTGTTGCCCGGGATCATAGCAGGCGCCTGCGGCGGCCAACCAGCAAGGCCTTTCTCTGTTCAACGAGTGACGCTACGCTGCAGTCATTCAGCCCGGCGGGACAGGCCCGGAGCCGGGCGATTCGAGGCCAAAGCTATGAATTTCAAACAATTTCTTCAACCCTGCCTGACAATTTTACTGATTGCGCTCGCGGTCCCGCTGAGCGTCACGGCACAGGAAGGGTCGAGTGAACTCGACGGGCCGCCCGCCCTCACCACGAGTGAACTCACCTTCATGCTGCGCCAGCAGGAAAAGCGCTTCGAGGCCCGGTTCAAGGAGCAGGCAGAGGCGCTGGCCGCGCAACGCCAGCTGATCGACGAACAGAAAGCTGCACTCGAGACCCAGTCCGAGTCGATTGAAGCGCTACAGGTGCAGGTCAAGAGCATTGGCACCACCGCAACGGCACAGCCCACCGGTACCCAGGATCAACAGAAAGAACTCGCGGCGCAGCGGGAGGCGATTACCACCCAGACAGCCGCGATCCAGGCCCTGCAGACCCAGTTCGACCAGTTCAGCCAGCAACAGCAGCAGACGCTATCTGAAGCTGACCAGCAGATCCGGGCCCGGCTCGAAAGCCTCGAGGGCACAATGACCGACCTGACCGAGCAAGAGACGACTTCCACTTATGATGCGAGCGAATTTCCCGGTGCCTTCCAGGTGCCGGGCACCAGTGCGGCGTTGCGAATCGGCGGCTTCGTGAAGGCCAACGTCGTGCAGGGCCTCGACGGTGTCGTCGGGTCGCGGGACCGCTTCATCGTCGGCACGATCCCGACGCGAGGCGCAACGACCAGCGACCAGGAAGCCACGCTAACGGCCAGCCAGTCACGCGTGAACTTCGAGTATCGCCAGGACACGGAGCGGGGTCAGCTGCGGGCATTCATCGAGGGCGATTTCGCGGGCTCCGGCGACACCTACCGGCTGCGACACGCCTTCGGCCAGTTCCGGGACATCCTGGCCGGGAAATACTGGACCAACTTCATGGACGCGTCATCGGTGCCGGAGGAGATCGATTTCGAAGGCGTGAACGGCCGGGTCACCGTCCGGCAGCCGCAGATCCGCTATTTCCCGGAACTGGGCAAGGGCTGGAACCTGATCCTGACGGTGGAGGATACGAGCGCCGAAATCACCGAGGGCAGCGGTATTAGCGCGGTGCCGGACTTCATTGCCAGTGTTCGCCGCACGGTCCGCGACGAGTGGAACGTGAAGTTCGCAGCGCTCGTCCGTTCACTGGAAGCTCGCTGGACGATAGACGACACATTCAAGGACGACGAAATCGGCTGGGGCTTCAGTCTCACCGGTCGCCGGTCGGTTCGCTGGTGGGATCCGCGCGACAGCGTGACCGTTCAACTCAACTACGGCGAGGGCATCGGGCGCTACGTGAACGATACGAACACCGTCGGTGGGCTGGACGGCGTGTTTGATGCCAACGGCAACCTGAAACTGCTGCCGATATTCGGCGGCTTCGTGTCCTTCCAGAAGTACTGGACCGACCGGTTTCGGTCAACGGCGATTCTCAGCCTGGTGGACATCGACAACTACGACTTCCAGCCCGGGGATGCGTACAGCCGTACCCTCCGCTTCTCTACCAATCTGATCTGGTCGCCGGTACCGGCGATAGATATCGGCGGCGAGCTCATGTTCGGCACCCGGGAGGACCGGGACGGCGGCGAAGGGGATGCGTCGCAGTTCCAGCTCGCGGCGAGGTATCGGTTCTGAGCGGGCTCGCGTGTCGACCGAAGATCGGACGTTCCGTTTGGCTTTGGTGCCACCGTCGGACACGCGTGTATAAAGGAGAGAGATAAACAGAAGGACAACCCTGCATGCGCACACTGATTCTGCTAACCGCCGCGTACCTCGCGCTGTCAGGCAACAACGCCCTCGCGCAGACCTGCAACGGGCAGGCCGCCACGATCATCGGCACGGAGGACGACGACGACATCCCCGGCACACCCGGCGACGACATCATCGTTGGCCTGGGGGGCAACGATCGGATCACCGGCCTTGCGGGCAACGACCTTATCTGCGGCGATGACGGCGACGACGACCTGATCGGCGGCGATGACGACGATCAGCTGTTCGGCGGCGTCGGCAACGACGTGCTGGAGGGTGATGACGGGATCGATGCCTGCGACGGTGGCACGGGTGTCGACTCGGCGGACGAACCCTGCGAGACCGTCGTCAATACCGACACCGTGGTCTTCCCGGCTACCGTAACCGCCACCGACGGCACCCCACTGGCCGGTGCGCTGTACATGCCGACGAACGACGCGCTCGTCGGCGGGGAGTATCGCCGGGTGGCCATCGTCGTGACCCACGGCGCGATGGGCACCTACAGCGCCAGCGTCCCGAAAATCATCGGCCTGCAGGCGGCGCCGCTGGGATTTACCGTCTTTGCCATGGACCGCCGCGATGCCGGTCCTGACGGCGGCGGCGGTGCGGTGCTGTTCGAGGACGCCACCCTGGATCTCGGCGCCGGTATCGACCTGCTCGCCGCGCTGGGCTACGACCTGATCTACGTCGCCGGCCACAGCCAGGGCACGCAGAACGTCTGCATTTACCCGTCTTTCTCTGTGGACCCCCGCGTAGCGGCGGTCGGCCAGTACGGCACGGTGGACGACGGCAGGGCCGTCGCCCAGGACCTGCTGTTCAACGAACTGGCCGCGCCTGTTCCCTACTCCGACTACGTGGTTCTGGCCGAAGACCTGGTCGATGCCGGCGAAGGCGATATCGTGCGTCCGTGGGACACGATTTTCGGGGTGCCGGTGTTCCGTTCGCCAAACAACTGGCTGAGCTTCTGGGGCCCGGACAGCCTGTCGGTCTGCGTGCGCGAGGTCGAGAAGCTCCTCGTCCCGCAGCTGATGCTCCGGGCCGACGGCGATGAATTCACACCGGACGCAATGTCGCAGAACGTGCTGGCCTCGGCGCTGGACGCCGGCGGCGACTCCGTCTACACGGTGTTGCCCTACCCGTTTCCGCTGACCGCCAACGGCGGCAACGCCCACGGCTTTGTCGGCGTGGAACGGGAAACCATCGCCACCACGGTCGACTGGCTCGAAGACCGGGTGCCGGAGGCGACCGAAACCACCCCGGACATTCGCCTGCCCACCGATGACGGTACCGGGAACAACTTTCGTCCGCTGGCCTACGAGGGCACGGCGCTCACGATGCCGTCCAGCCAACCCGAACTGATGCTGGACGGCACCGGGAGCCAGGACATCGACGGGGAGATCTTCAGCTATAGCTGGGTCCAGCTGGGCGGACCGCCCGTGGTGCTGGACGATCCCACCAGCGCGACACCGATGTTCGCCAACCCCGGCCCCACGGACGAACTGCTGTTTGAACTGACCGTCACGGACGATGACGGCGCGGCGGACACGGTGGTCTTCGCGCTGGAGGTCGTGGCAGGCAATGTGGTGTCGAAACTTCCCGGTGGTTCCACCATTGGTCCCGGTGCCCTGCTTGCGCTGCTGCTGATCGGCTGCGTCCGGAGACGGCGGGTATAATTCGGCTTCCTGATTGGTCCGGTCACCACAAGGAACAAGAATGAACAGCAGCCGATCGACGCTCAGCCGCCGTCACTTCATCCAGGCCGCGGGTGCTACCGCTGCAGTGGCGCTGGCCACGCCGCGCCCGCTGCGGGCCCAGGCCAACGCCGACGTGATCGTGATTGGCGCCGGCCTGTCGGGCCTGGCCGCCGCACTCGTGCTCCAGGACGCGGGCCTGAAAGTTAAAGTCATCGAGGGCCGCGACCGGGTCGGCGGGCGGGTCCTGTCCTACCGGACCCTGCCCGGCAGTCCGGAAGCCGGCGGCACCTCTTTCGGACCAGGCTACGCACGCCTGATCAACGCGGCCAACACCTACGGCGTCGGCATCATCGAACTCACGCCGGTGCTGCGCTACTACGGCCAGCGCGAACTGTTCCTCGACGGGCAGCATATCCCCCTCGCCGACTGGCCCAGCCATCCGCGCAATCCCTTCCCGGAGGGCGCGCGCGAAACGCCGCCATGGGCGTTCGCCGGCGGCCTGATGGCGAAGACCAATCCACTGAAGACCACCGACGCGTGGGTAGACCCGACCAACGCCGAACTGGATATTTCCCTGCACGACTGGATGAAGCGCCAGGGCGTCTCCGACGAAGTCATCGACCTCACCTACAACATCGAACCGACCCACGGTAATTCGGCCTGGGACGTGTCGGCGCTGATGATGATGCAGGTCGCAAGTTTCATCGCCGCGCAGCGGGCCCTCGCGAAACCCGGCCAGTCGCCGTTCCTGACCGCTGAAGGCGGCAACCTGTCGATCCCGGAAGCGATGGCCGCGGCGCTGGATGCCGACATCGACTTCGGCCGCAATGTCAGCGCGATACGCAGCGACGATGGCCAGGCGGAAGTGCACTGCGCCGACGGGGCGAAGTACAAGGCCGATTACGTGATCTGCTCGGTGCCGTGCCCGGTCTTGCGGCGCATCCGCATGGAACCCGTGCTGACCGGCGCGCAGGCACGCGCCGTGCAGACCCTCGACTCGCAGATCATCAACCAGGCCCACATGGTCTCCAAATCGCCGTTCTGGGAGGCAGACGGGCTGTCACCGAACATGTTCAATGAAGGCCTGGTCTGCGGAGTGGTCGGCGAACATAAAGGTGACAAACCGGAAGAAGTGACCAGCATCACCGCCTGGATCCGGGGCAACAATGCGGCGCTGCTGGACCAGATCCCCGAGGCGGACGCCAGGGCCGCGGTCATCGGCGACATCGAGCGCGTGCGCCCGGCCGCGAAGGGCCAGCTGGAGATCGTCGAGTACAAGTCCTGGTACCGGGATCCGTTTTCGAGCGGGGACTGGGCCGTGTGGAAGCCGGGGCAGGTCAGTGACTTTGCAGCGGCGGTGGCCAAGCCGAACGGGCGTATCCACTTCTGCGGCGAGCACACCGCGGTGTCCAACCGCGGCATGGAAGGCGCGATGGAATCCGGCGAA
This sequence comes from Chromatiales bacterium, assembly GCA_020351875.1. GTDB lineage: Bacteria > Pseudomonadota > Gammaproteobacteria > Steroidobacterales > J054. The sequence goes on from CP070671.1 coordinate 2,466,161, forward strand.
CGGGTCGCGCTGGAAGTCCTGGATCGGGCCGGCTAGACGGAACTCACCGGCACTGTCGACCAGTGCCCATTGGATCCCCGGGTTTGCCGGCGCTCAGCCGGCAGGCTGCACACGCGGACTGGGCGACAGGCGATTCAGCGGCCCGCGCAACAGCCCCGCGGCAATGGCGGTAGCCACCAGGATGACCACCACAGTGAGCCAGCTGAGCTGCTGGCCCTTCGCGCCATTCACGATCGCCCACGGCAGCAGCAAGGCACCGGAAGACGCGACAATGGTCGTAAAACCGTGCAACAGCTGCGCACCGGTGTTCAACAGCGCGGCGAAGAAAAACAGCGTCAACCCGATCTGCGCGAACATCAGGAACACAACCGGGTCACCGAAAGTCAGCCAGGCCAGGACGGCGACGATGAGGCCCATCAGGCCGATCGGCGCATGGACCGCGACCTGCTTGAAGTAGGTGAACGGAAACGCCGCGAGCAGGACCACGGCCGCCAACCAGACCCACCAGCTGTCGCCGGCAATCGCAATGGCAATCAGCGCCTGGCCAAAGCCGACGAACCAGTAGCTCAGGAAATCGCACATGCCGACGCCATTCGCACTCGGTACCTCCGGCGTCAGGTACCAGCGGTCCATGGTGTTCTGCGCCACTTCGAAGGCGCTGCCGGTAGAAAACCACGCGGCGCCAAAATACAGCAGGCCCGGATAGTCGCAGACCGTGGACAGGTAATCTGCATGGCGCCACGCGGCCCAGATCAGCGCCATGGGCACGAGCAGCGCATAAAAGTGGGCAGCGAGGACCCACACGGCCAGTGGACCGCGGATATCCATGTCAGCCAGTACGCGTTGCACGCCGCTCATCGCCTGGAACCTCCGGCGGGAAGGCTCAATGATAGCCACGCGGCCGAATCTCTACCAACGTGGCTGGACTCCGCGCCGCCCCTTCGCCACACTTGCGCCCCCGCTCGCACAGGAATCGCGGGCTCGCCGACACTTTCTACCCGCCGGATCCGAGCAATGACGACACTGATCACGCCTTTTCGTGGTTTGCGCCCCGCGCCGCAACACGCCGCCGACGTGGCCGCCCCGCCCTATGACGTGCTGAACACCGCAGAAGCCCGGGAACGGGCCGCCGGCCGCCCATTCAGTTTCCTGCATATCTCCAAACCGGACATCGACCTGCCCGAGGGCACGGACCCTTATTCGGACGCGGTCTACGAAAAAGGCGCAGAAAACCTGCGGGCGCTCATCGACCAGGGCGTGTTGCTGCGGGATACGGAGCCCTGCTACTACGTGTACCGACTGACGATGGGCGCGCATACGCAAACGGGTCTCGTCTGTGCCGCGAGCGTGGCGGACTACGACAGCAATCGCATTCGCAAACACGAATTCACGCGGCCGACCAAAGAGGACGACCGCGTGCGACAAATTACGGCGTTGAATGCGCAGACCGGCCCCGTATTGCTTGCGTACCGTGCGTCGGAAACCGTACGCGAGATCCTGGCGGGCACGGCGCAGCAGGCAGCGCTGTACGACGTGACGGCGGACGATGGCATCCGGCACGAGCTGTGGCAGCTGGCGGACGCTGCCGACATCGACAGCATCACGGCGAGCTTTGACGCGATGCCGGCGCTGTACATCGCCGACGGGCACCATCGCTCCGCGGCCGCGTCGCGGGTGGCCGCGAAGCGGAAGGACGATCAGGCCGCTAGCCGCTACTTCCTGTGCGTGGCCTTCCCGGATGACGAAATGCAGATTCTCGATTACAACCGCGTGGTCCGGGACCTGAACGGCAAGACTGTCAGGGCCGTGCTGGAAGAAATCAACGACGCCTTTACTGTGAGCCCCGAATCGTCACCTGCCAAGCCCGGAGCGCCAGGGCAATTCGGTATGTACCTCGACGGACAGTGGTACCGGTTGACAGTCGACCCCGAGCGTATTCCGGCGAATGACCCGGTGGCGAGTCTCGACGTGAGCCTGCTGCAGGACCACCTGCTGGCCCCGATCCTGGGCATCGGCGACCCGCGCACGGACGAGCGCATCGACTTCGTCGGCGGCATCCGCGGCCTGGGAGAGCTGGAACGCCGGGTAGACAGCGGTGAAATGGCCGCCGGCTTCGCGCTCTACCCGACCAGCATGGAAGCGCTGATGGCGGTGGCGGACGCCAACGAGGTCATGCCGCCCAAGTCCACCTGGTTCGAGCCGAAACTCGCTGACGGGCTGGTCTCCCACGTGCTCGACTGAGCCCGCGGGGCGGCCCGACCGGCCGGCTTCTCAGCCCTGCGGAACTGTGCGAAGGTAGCGCCCCCGCGCAGCCACGGGATCCCAGAATGCGCTGGAAAACGGGCAGACGCAGCCGCAATGTCGAAGACCGCCGCGGCCGCCGGGTCAGGCGGGGCATCGCCGGCGGCGGCATCGGCACCATCGTGCTGATCCTCGCCACGCTGTACTTCGGCATCGATCCGAACCTGCTGCTGCAGGGCCTGGATAGGGTCTCCACCAGCCAGGCACCGCCGGCGGGAGGACAAGCCCCCGCCGCTGACGACGAGCAGGCGCAGTTCGTGTCGGTGGTACTGGCGGATACCGAGGACACCTGGCAGCAACTGTTCGCGGCCTCCGGTAAACGCTACCAGGAGCCGAGACTCGTATTGTTCACGGACGCGGTGCGCTCCGCCTGTGGCTTTGCCAATGCGGCAGTGGGACCGTTCTACTGCCCGGCCGACAACAAGGTTTACCTGGATCTCGGCTTCTTCCGTGACCTGAAACGGCGCTTCGGCGCTCCCGGCGACTTTGCCGAGGCTTATGTGATCGCCCACGAGGTGGGCCACCACGTGCAGAACCTGCTCGGGGTCTCGGCGGAAGTGCGCCGCCGCCAGCGCGGCCTGAGCAAGGCCGAGGCAAACGCCCTGTCCGTGCGGCTGGAACTGCAGGCCGACTGCTTCGCCGGTGTCTGGGCCAACCAGGCGGACCGGGCGCGCAGCATCCTGGAGCAGGGCGACATCGAAGAAGGCCTGAACGCGGCCAGTGCCATTGGCGACGACCGCCTGCAACGCCAGGCCGGCGGACGCGTAGTACCCGATTCCTTCACGCATGGCAGCTCGGCGCAGCGGGTGCGCTGGTTTCGTCGCGGATTAGCGTCCGGTGATCCCGCGGCCTGCGACACGTTCAGCCGGTAGGGTGCGCTATGCGCACCAGCCCGGTAGGGTGCGCTGTGCGCACCAGGGAATCGGTGGCGTTTCGTTTTCGACGCGCACAGCGCACCCTACATGGTCGACAAAAGAAAAAGGCCCCACCTGGGTGGGGCCCCTTTCCGGCTGCAGGTTGCGTGCGCCCCTGCAGCTTGTCTCTGAATGTCCGCTGCTGTCAGGCGACGGTGCGTCGGCGCACCCAGCCCAGCAGGCCAAGGGCGGAGCCGAACATCCACGCGGCCGCCGGGATCGGCACGATGGTCGAATTTGCGACGACCAGCGCCATGCCGGCATCGACACCAGCAGCTTCAGGCAGCTCGAGAATGCCCGCAAGTTCCGGCGAGACCAGGATGTCAGCCGCGATCACGAGCGAATTGTCGAAGGCTTCCACAATCGGGTTCGCTATGTCGAACAGGATCCCGTTCAGCCCGTAGTTGCTCTCGACGACAAAACCCGAGGCCCCTTCCGGGCGGCCCTCGACGGCTCGGATCGTAAAGTCGCCGACTTCGATATTCCCGTTGAACTGCACGCGGCCGCTGTGCTCGATCGCACCGCTGAATGGCGCGAAGTTCGGCGAGTCGTAAATAAAGGTGGTATCCAGCGCGTCGCCAATCGCGTTGCGCGGGTTGATACCGAAGGACACCGAGTTCGGGCCCAGCGAGCCCTGCACGTTCGGTGTCACCGAGGTAATTTCAAGGCCCAGTGATGCCAGCGCACCGTTCCCAAACAGCACGCTCGTCTCGCCCCCTTCCACTTGAATTGGCGTGGCCTGGCCCGCCAGGGGCAGGACGGCCAACAGTGCGATGGCGGCTAAAGTCTTCCCAAATGCACGCATTTTTATTTTGCTCCAGATTGCAGTCTCGCTTGCCAATCTCCAGCCACGATTGCCGGTTCCGGATTTGCATTTCTGGGCGGAAAAAAAAACGCCCAAAGCCCGGAGCCACAACGTGGCTGTCGTTCTCAGTGCGTCATCGGTACGAAACCATCCCTGATTCCGTGCGGCCATTATAGCGACCATCGGGCGCCATGCAAACCGGATTTCGGACATTTTTGCCCGTTTTCAGGCCGCGCTGTGGACAGCTAAGCCCTTGAGCGACTTTACATAATTGCTATCCCGCCTTTCTCGACCGGCTTGCTTGTCTACACGGGTCTTTTGCGCGATATTCGGGGTTGCTGACAAGGGTAAACCCGGTGAAAGCCGGGGACACAAAGTCACCGGTCTAAGGGGCGCGTTCCTAGGACAGCGGGACTACCGGCCACCCAAGCGGGCGCCAGTCGCGCCCCTCCTTACCCGGTATTCCTGTGCCTGCGAGCGGTGACTGCGTACCAATCGACAAGAGGTGCACGGATGCCGGATCTTGCCCGCCTGACAGGCCGCTTAAGGAAGCTGGAACTGCCCGCCGAGCCGCTGCGCGCGCGGCCCCGCAACATGGACCAGATCGCCGACGTCCTGCAGAATCGCAAGCGTTTCCCTTCGCCGGTCCGCCCCCAGGGTGCCAACAGTTCGGCGACCCGCTGCGCCAAGGTACACGGCGGCACGGCGCTGGATATGAGCGCGCTGAACCGGATACTGCACCTGGATCGCAGGACCGTCACCGTCGAGGCCGGCATACGGCTGCGGGACCTGGTCCGGATCCTGGCCGACCGCAACCTGGAACTCCTGGCCACCGACGACCAGCTCGACCGCTCCGTCGGCGGCATCGTCAGCAGCGGTTCGCTGTTCAGTTCCACCGCGATGGACGAGCCGAACCTGGCCGCATCCGTCTGCGCCATTCGCCTGGTGACGCCGCGCGGCCGGGCGCTGAATTTCAATACCGAGAAGCCGGAAATGCTCCAGCTGCTGCGCCAGAGCTACGGGCTGATGGGCATCGTGTACAGCGTGACCCTGCGGGTGCGCAAGCAGACGCTCTACACGGTGCGCCACGGCAAAATGGGCTTCGCAGAGCTCGCGAAACTGGTACCCCAGCTGGCCAATGCCAAGGCAGGTGTGAAAATCTACCTGCTGCCGTTTCGCAACCGCGCGTTCATCGAACTGCGAGATGCGAGCATGGCGGCGCGCCCGCCGCGGACCGCCATCTGGAAGCTGGGCGACTGGCTGACGAACAAGCTGCTGCCCGACCTGGTGCACCTGCTGCGACGCGTTCCCGGCCGGCGGCTGCGCGACCCGCTGATCGACGGGTTCAGTGAAGCCACCCAGGCGCTGGTCAATACGCGCCTGGTGGATGCCGGCAGTAATGCAATGGAACAGACCGGCAAGTTCCGTCGGGTCGGGGCCGACGCCAGGATCCAGCAAAGCACCTGGGCATTTCCGGCCCGCGATTTCGGCGCCGCGCTGTACTCGTACCGCGAATACTGCCAGCGCCATTACAAGACACAGGGCTTTCGCTGCAACCTGCCGGCGGTCGTGCACCGGCTGCGGCAAGATCAGCACGCGTTGCTGTCGCCGAGTTTCGACGGGCCCGCGTTCGCCCTGAGTATCCGAACCACCGTCACCGCGGGTTGGGACGACTTCCTGATCGACTTCGCCGCCATCGCCGCGCATTTCGGCGGCATTCCGATTCTCAATCAGACCCGTGGTTTCACGCCTGCCCAGGCGACGCGCGCATATGGCGAGCGGCTGGTGAAATTCAAGGCTCTGCGCCAGCAGATGGACCCGCAGGATCGCCTGTTGAACCAGTTTCTTGCCGAACACATCGGCTGAAGGAAGTGCAGCTTGCCACCGGTGGCAGGCTGGCAGCGCGCTGTTTACCAGAGCATGGGTTTGCGGACCATCAGGAACAGGATCAGGAACGCACTGCCCGTGATACCCCCCCACAGCCACGTCAGCCGGCGCGCCAGGACCGGCAGTGCCTGGCCGTCCTTGGCGCCCTCGGTCTCCCCATTGGCGAGACGAATCCACTTCTTCATGAACGGCCCGTACATAATGCCGGCCGTCGCGAGGAGCGCGGTCAGGAACACGCTCGCAATCAACCAGGACGAACTACCGGGCCACTGCCAGAACCACATGATCGACCCACAGGTCACAGCAACGATGTAGGACGGGACAGCCATACGGTCATCGATCTTCTTGACCAGTCGCAGGATGTTCGCCCGATGGACCGGGTCACGGTTGGCGGCAATGATCCAGAACAAGTGCGTCACATTGGAACCGAAACCAATGCACGCACAGATGATGTGCAGCCACTTGATGCCGAGATAAAGTTCGACCACTTGTTACTACCCGTAAAACACCGGTGCACCCAAGAACCGGTCCCGCGAACCCGCGCAAAGAGTATTTGATTCCGGTTCTCGACGCACCATCCGTATTTACCACGGAACTCGCTGCCGGTACTTAAGCATCGGGGACGCAGCGGGGCAAGTGTCGCAGATCCGGCCGCCCAGTGGCCAGGTTCTGACCCCGCCGGACCGGGCCAAGCCGGCGCCCCGGCCCACCAACGGCTGCCGGCCGTTGTCACCCGGCCACACCAGGCCGGCACCCGCAGCGGTGGTGACCGGGTTTGCATCGTTGCCGCCCTTTACCGACACTGCTGGTCGCGTCGATTGTCAGGTTTCTCCAGCAAAATACGATGGCAGGCTCATCCCGCAAAGCCATTTTCGCCGCACTAGTCGGTAACTCGCTGATTGCAGTCACGAAGTTTGGCGCGGCAGCGATGACCGGCAGCGCGGCCATGTTGTCCGAAGGCATTCATTCGGTGGTGGATACCGGCAACCAGGTCCTGTTGCTGCTCGGCCTGAAGCGGGCACAGCGCCAGCCGAGCCCGGGCTTTCCTTTTGGCCATGGCAAAGAGGTGTACTTCTGGTCTTTCGCTGTCGCGATCCTGATCTTTGCGCTCGGCGCCGGCATCTCGCTCTACCAGGGTTACTCCCATCTCCGAGACCCGACGCCGCTGGAAAATGTGTCTGTTAACTATATTGTCCTGGCACTGGCGATCCTGTTCGAGGCCGGTGCATTCACCGTCGCCTTTCGCGAGTTCAACGCTCAACGCGGAAAACTCGGCGCGCTGGAGGCGGTGCGCAGGGGCAAGGACCCAACCCTGTTCGTCGTGCTGTTCGAAGACGGCGCGGCCATGCTGGGATTACTCGTCGCGCTGGTGGGTATTTTCCTCGCTGATCAGACTGGCAACCTGGTATATGACGGCGCCGCGTCGATGCTCATCGGTTTGATCCTGGCCGCGACAGCCGTGTGGCTGGCCTACGAGACACAGAGCCTGTTGATCGGCGAGAGCGCGGCCGACTGGCTTGTAGGGAAGGTGAACGCGACGCTTGCAGGCACCACCGGCATCGAAACGGTGAATGAGGTAGCAACCCTGCACATGGGCCCGAACTTCATCCTGGTCACTATCAGCGTCGACTTCTCGCCAAGCATGAACTCCGATGACGTCGAGACCTGCGTGTCCGAGCTGACCCGGGAGATCAAGGCCATCGATCCCAGTATTCGCCGGGTCTTCATCGAGGCGGAAAAGATCGCCGACCACCTCCGGGAAATCGCGGATTCGCTGCCCGGCACCGCCCAGGAATCGTGAGCACGAGGGACTAGTGCGGTAAAGGCCGGACAGGCGCCGGCAGGCTCAACAGCTCCCTTTGCTGCTGCTTCAGGTCTTTCTTGAGGTCGGGAATGAGGCACTGCAAGGTGAACTCGCGTCCGGCGGACTCTGCAAGAATCCAGTTGCAGTGGTGCCCGAAATACTCGAGATAGCTCTTGCGATAGCGCTCGAGACCGGAGCTGAAGCGCAGGTCGCGCATGATGGAGTACGCAAGGTGGTCGGCGCAGTACAGGCTGGAGTTTGACTGCAGGAAGCGGGCATGTTCCGCCACCACGGCCTTCGCATAGTCCTGGGTACTGTGCAGCACATCGAACAGCGCTTTGCGTTGCCTGCCCGTCACCGAGTTCTCCCGCAGGAACTCGAACAGGGCCTGTCGATGAATGAGCTGGAAGCGAAGCCGGCGCATCGTCACCAGCTGGCCTTTACGCGTGCTGTCGCTCCCCACCGTGCGCATCAGGCCGGCGTGGTAACTCTCCCACTGGCAGTAGCTGGACGGCGTCTCGAACAAGCGGTTCACCAGCTGCCGCTCGTTCTGGGTACCGGACCAGCGCATGTACTCGATCCGCAACTCGGATACGTCCATCAGGATGCTGGGTGCAATTGCCCGTCGATACATTGTTGGTCTTGGAATCCCGTGTCGCGGACGACGAAAATTACCAAGTTTCGTTTACTAAAGCATGACAATCTCCCATCGGGCGTTTGCCGATGCTTCGCGTCGATTGAGAAAGTCCGCGCAAGTTACGGAATTATCTTCGGCAGGCTACAGACAGGCCCGCATCCGCAACAATGGGCAGCGGCAGCGCCGGGCCGCTCCGCGCGCAAATCGCGCGCGCGGATGCGCAAATACAGCAGCTAAACCAGCTGGACTGGCAAAGGGCCAGGTTCGTCCGGCCACAGTTCACAGCGCTGCAAAGTTACGTGTAGTCTCAGGCCCGATGGCTCGATTTGTTGCTTGCCTTGCGCTGGCCGGTTGCCTCCTGGCCCTGGATCTCAGCGCTGCCGAGACTCCCGGCCCGGGCAAGCTGCTCGTGGCCTCGCGCCAGCTCCAGGGCCCGGCCTTCGCCGAAGCAGTGATCCTGCTGATTCATTACGACGCCACCGGTGCGATGGGCCTGATCGTGAACCGGCCCACTTCGCTGGTGCCAGCCGAGGCCCTGCCCCGGCTGCCGGCGCTGGCGGACTACCGCGGGCCGATGTACCTGGGCGGGCCGGTAGAAAGACGGCGCGTCCTGGCGCTGGTGCGCGCGGAACAACCCCCGGCGACAGCCGCGACGATTATCGACGGCGTGCACTTCGCCCCGCTGAACGGCGAGCTGCTGGCAGATACGACGATGGATGCGTCCAGGTTGCGGCTGTACGTGGGGTATGCCGGCTGGGGCCCCGGCCAGCTCGATGCAGAGCTGGCCCGCGGCAGCTGGCACGTGATGGCAGCCAGCGATGAGCTCGTGTTCAGCGACGAGGTCGACGACGTTTGGCGGCGCCTGATTCCTGCGCCCCGGTACCAGGTTTCGACCGAGCTGCCTGGCCTTGCCGGCACCTGAATCCCATCTCCAACTATCTGGACATATCACCGTGGCCCCGGATCCGATGAATACTCACTCTGCCAGGAACTGTGTAATCAGCTGATTGAGATAGCGGCGGCCGAGCGGGGTCGGGCGCACACGATCGTCATGCAGCTCGAGCAGGCCGCGTGTCGCGGCGCGCTCCAATGGTTCGTGAATACTGCTAGCGGTCAGCCCGGTGCGCTCGCTCAGCAAGGCCAGCGGAAAGCCGTGCCTGAGCCGCAGCGCGTTCATCATGAACTCGGCCAGCAGATCCACTGGGTCGAGATTTCGAACCTCCGCCAGGTGGTGTCCGTCGCCGACCCGACGCATGTAGCCGCCGGGCCGCCGGACCCGGGCTTCCCGACAGATGGTGTCGTCACCAGTGAGCTTGGAGTGCGCGCCGGCGCCAATTCCCAGGTAGTCGGCGAACTCCCAGTAGTGGCGGTTGTGCCGGCACTCACGGCCCGGCTTTGCATGGGCCGATACCTCGTAGTGCCGATAATCGGCCGCCGCCAGCGCATCGTGAACGCGGCGTTCGATGGCCGACTGCGCAGGCTCGGCCGGCAGTTCGGGCGGGAAGCTCGCGAAGACCGTATTCGGTTCCAGCGTGAGCTGGTAACAGGACAGATGCGTCGGGCCAAAAGCGACCGCCTCGCCGATGTCCGCAGCGGCCGCGGTCACGGTCTGCCCCGGCAAACCGTACATCAGGTCGAGATTGAAATTGTCGAACAGCTCGGCCGCCAGCCGGGTGGCCCGGCGGGCATCGTCGGCGTCGTGAATACGACCGAGGGCACGCAGCGCATCATCCTGAAAACTCTGTATGCCCAGTGACAGGCGATTCACGCCGGCATCCCGGTACCCGCGAAAGTGGTCTTCATCGGCCGTCCCGGGGTTCGCTTCCAGCGTAATCTCTGCGTCCGGGAGCAACACGCCGGCACGTCGCAGGCCATCGAGCAAAGATCCGATCGCCCCGGGTGAGAACAGGCTCGGCGTGCCACCGCCGAAGTACACCGTCGCAAAGGGCCGGCCGGCCAGCGCCGGCAGCGCGCCATGCAGGTCGACAAGCAGCGCATCCAGGTAGGCGCGTTCCGGCACCCGGCCGCGCGGCTCATGGGAATTGAAATCGCAATACGGGCACTTGCGCACGCACCAGGGCAAGTGCACGTACAGCGTCAGCGGCGGCGATACCAGCGCCGATTCTCGTCCGCTCACCGCCGCGGTCACCGCGCCCAAGACCGACGTTCCCGTCAGCGGCCCGACCGAGGGTCAGTCCAGCGGAACACGAATCTTCTGGCCGGGGTAGATCTTGTCGGGATCATCGATGATCCCGCGATTCGCTTCGAAGATCCGCATGTAGGCAGACGCCTTGCCGTAATAGCGCTTGGCAATCGCGCCGAGTGTGTCGCCACTCTGGATCTCGTAGAACTCGTCCTTCTCTTCGGGTTCTTCCGGTGCGGTGGGAGCCGGATTCAGCTGCTCTGCGACCACGCGTTTCACGCCTTTGATGTTGCCGGCAATCGTGATGGCCTGGGCCCGATCACCCTTCGCGACACAGTCACCGCACAAGGTCACGACGCCGTCGTCGTACTGTACGTCCAGGTTCTCGATGCTGGACAGCGAGATCTCCAGCTGCTGCTTGATCTTCTCGGCGGCGACATCGTCGCGATCGAAAGCCTGGCGACCCAGGTGACGCGCAAAATCCAGAATACTCATGGTCAGCTCCTGTCGGATTAGCGGCCTGGGCCGCAGGGAATCAGAATAGTTTTTTTGCCAGGTTGATCACGTCGTCGAGGACCTGGCCGTCCTGGTTGCTGTCCAAAAGCGACCCCAGCAGGCCGCCCCCGTCGTCCTGCAGGCGCCGACCGCTATCGGTTTGCTTGCTCAACGCGCCCATCGCCATCGCCGCGACAACGGGCAACATCTTTTTGATCACTGACGCGTCCACGCCGCTTGCCTGCGCGGCATGGGCGGCCACGTTGCGGCTTGCATCCTTGCTGCCAAGGAGGTGGCCCAGGATCGCGTTGCCGTCGGTCACAGTCGCAGAGTCCTGCAGGGGCCCTGGATCATCGAGGTAACGCTGGTCGGTACCCGTCTGCAGGCCCTTCATCAGGCTGTCGAGACCGAACTGGCTACCCAGCTGGGACGCACTGCCGCCTCCCGCACTATCCATCAGGACTTTCAACAGATCCATGGCATTCCCCACTCGTGAGCGACAGACGTCTGTTGGCGCCACCGCATTCTTGTTGTTCCCAGTCGACACCAGCAGCATGAACGATGGACGGGCAGGCGGCCGCTAGTCTAGCAGTCTCCGATGCACGCGCGGCAAAGCCGCAGGCCGGGCGACGCAGCATGCGATAATGCCTGCATCGCATCAAGGCGCCCAGGAGCTTTAGCTCATGCTCATCGGCTTTCACCACGCGGCGATCTCGACACCGGACCTGGATCGCTTTCTCGACTTCTACTGTGGGGCACTCGGCTGCGAAGTGGCCTGGACTTTTGACTGGGACACCGGAAGCGACGAAGCCGACTCAGTTACCGGGTTGCAGAACTCTGCGGCCCGGGCAGCGATGTTGAAGCTGGGTGACAGTTTCCTGGAGGTCTTCGAGTTCTCGTCACCAGCCGCCACGCCACAGTCGACCGATCGCCCGGTGAATGACCACGGGATCACGCACGTGTGCCTGCAGGTCCAGGACATACACACGGAATATGAACGGCTGCAGCAGGCTGGCATGCGCTTTCATTGCCCGCCGCAGGCGCAGGACACCGGTTTCGTGACCTACGGCCGGGACCCGGACGGCAACGTGGTGGAACTGCTGGAGTTCACGCAACAGGACTGAACCGGTGCGGGAATGGCTTCGGTGTGACGGTGATTCCCGAACAGCTGGCGGTCAGCCGACTGGCGACTGCCTGAGAAACGGGTTCAGGCCACCCGCACGTCGGGGATATTGAACAGCGACTTCCAGTCGCGCGCGATCAGCAGATCCATCAGCTCCGATTCCTTGCCCGCTTTCTTGCGGTCCATCTCTTCCATGATGGTAATCAGCGCCTGGTCCACTTCCGGTCCGAACAGGTAGCGCAGGTAGTCCATCGGCACCCGGGGCTCGTCGGAGAAACGGCCTTCCTCATCGAAGCTCGCCGGCAGGATCGGCGGCACGTAGTACACGTTCGGCTCGGTGCCGAACTCGGGGTGCAGCGGCAGCGCCACCTTCCACTCGTAAACCAGCTTGGCAATCGGGCCGGCGTCTTCCAGGTAGCCGACGAAACGCAACCGCCCGGGGCACTGCCGCGCGCAGGCCGGCGCCACGCCCTGCTCCACGCGCGGGAAACAGAAGATGCACTTCTGCGACTTGTTCTTGATGTAGTTGAAGTAGACCTTGTCGTAGGGACAGGCGCGGTTGCACAACCGGAAACCCTGGCACTTGTCCTCGTCCA
>CP070671.1:2478965-2530727 GCA_020351875.1 Chromatiales bacterium
ACCAGCGGATTGGTCGGGTCGAACAGATCGTCGTCGTACTTGGCGTCCACGTAGGCGACACCGCCCGACAAGGTCAGCTGGTCGGTGACCACCCCGGCGCCGTTCACCTCGAAGCCCAGCGTGTCGGCGCCGTCGACGTTTGACACGATGAAGTTGGTGCCTGTGAAGGTATTAAGCTGGAAGTCATCGTAGTCGGCGTAGAACACCGCGGCGTCCACGCGCAACCGGTCGTCGAACAGCGCGCCCTTCGCGCCGATTTCCCAGGAATTCACGGTTTCCTTGTCGAACTCCAGTTGCTTGGGCGACGGGGCCAGTCCGGAGAGAAGCACCCCAAACTGGTTCAGGCCGGCGCGGTCGAGGTTGAAACCGCCGGCCTTGTAACCGCGGCTGTAAGAGGCATAGCCCAGCCAGTCGTCGTTGAAGGCGTATTCCGCGACGAAGGTACCCGTCAGCTCATCGTCGCTGCGCTTCTCGGAGTACGCCGAGATGGGCCCGAGAATCAAGTTGTTCGGCGCGTCAACGATCGGGCTGAACACCGGCAGGCACGCGAACTGCAGCAGGAAGGCGTTATTGACAGGATCGATCGCCCCGCCGCCCAACGCTGCCGCTGCCGAGAGGCAGGCCGGAGCGTTCGCGGCCAGCGACGCATCAAGGTCCTTGTTTTCTTCGGTGTAGCGCAGCCCGAGTGTGAACGCGACTTCGCTGGTGACCTGCCACTTGTTGTGGGTGAAGATCGCCCAGCTGTCCGTGTCCACGCTGAAGTCGTCATCCTGCGCGCCATCACCCGCGGAAAAGCTAGGGGAGAGAGGGAGGTCCTGAATCTGTACGGTTTCGCCATTAGCGATGATGATCGCATTCGCATAGTCTTGATAATCTGCGCCCGTGCGAACGCCATCCTTCACGTCGAGATCTTCATCGACGTAGTAGGCACCCACCAGGAAATCGAAGTCTCCCATCTCCCACGCATACCGCAGTTCCTGGGTAAAGGTCTGGAACTCGTTTGTGTAACCGCTCTTGTCCCGATACAGGAGGTCTGCATCCGTGTAATCGATGTCCTGCGAGCGTTCTGAATCCCAGTCCCGGTAGCCGGAAATCGAGGTCAGTGTGCCCACCCCGACATCCCAGTTGGCCTCCAGCGACACGCCCCATTCGTCCACTTCAGAGTCGTAACCGCGGTCGGGGTTCGCGGTCATGTCCCGGTCGAAGGCGTCTGGTGGCACGATGACCGTTCCAAGCGGCGGTATCGTAAGAGGTGGGAAACCAAAATTGATGATCGCTGCTGTTGGGCCGGCGATCTTCGTTACCGCCGCGCAGCAGGTCTCGTCGCGGGTCGAGTAGTCGCCGATCAGCTTGAAGTTCAGGTTGTCGCCGATCTCGGAATACAGTTGACCGCGCACCAGGTAGCGGTCACGGTCGTTGTACTCGTCACCGCCCGCCTTGTTGTCGATAAAGCCGTCGCGGTCGTTCCACGTGCCGTCCAGGCGGAATCCGGTGCGCCCGAACAGCGGGCCGGTCACCGAGCCGGTGACCCGGTACTCATCGTCCGAGCCGTAGCTGCCTGCCAGGCTGCCGCCGAATTCTTCGAGGTCCGGCTTCGCGGTAAAGATCGAGATTGCACCTGCAGACGCGTTCTTGCCGAACAGCGTGCCTTGTGGGCCGCGCAGCACCTCGACGCGTTCCAGCGGGCCGAGGTCCGTCAGCGCCACGCTGTTGCGGTTGCGGTAGATGCCATCCACGAACACGGCCACCGACGATTCCAGGCCGAGGTTGTCGCCCGTCGTGCCGATGCCGCGCAGCCGGGCAGTCGTGCCGGCCGTCTCCGACTGGGTGCTGGTGAGCACCAGGCTGGGGGTGAGTTGCTGCAGGTCGCGGATGTCTTCCACGCCGGCGTGTTCCAGCTGGTCGGCACCGAAGGCCGACACAGCGATCGGCACGTCCGACAGCGATTCCTCCCGCTTGGTGGCGAACACCACGATTTCTTCCACCACGCGCTGCGCTTGCGCGGGTGAGACGATCAGCGTGGTGCCAACGAAACTCAGACAACAGATGCCCAGGGACCGGTAGCGTGTCATATCATCGTCCTCCCAACCCGAAAACGAGAACCGCCGTCCCTGGCCCACCACAGGTCCAGGCCGGCTTATGCAAAGCGACAAACTTTTGTGCAACCATGTTGTCGTTACGCGACTTCATGGAGCCCCATCCGCTGGAAATCATAGCACACGGGGTTTGCGGAATTTCTGGAGTGTTGCATAAAGCCCCATAGGGCCCGGGCAGGCAGGTTCGGCAGACTGGAGAAACAGGCGATGTCTCGATTCACGATGTGGTGCACCAGCCGGCGGGCGGCCGTGGTGCTGGGTCTGGCGGGCTTCTGCGGGGGCCCGGCGCTGGCAGCAGACGCGCTGGGCCTGGATGGCCCGGACGAGGCCCTGACGGCCATGCGCAAGATCCAGTGCTCGACCGCGGATGGCTTGCCTGTCACCTACGGGTGGGAGGGCCGGGTATACAGCCGCGTGCCCGGCGAACCGGACCGCCTGCTGTTCAAGGTGGAAGGGATGAATATCCGCCAGTGCGGGCCGCTGGCCGCAGAAGAGGGTGGGCCTGGCTTCAAGCTGGTGACCCGCGAAATCCTGCTGTACCTGGACCCGCAGACCGGCGAGGTGCTGGAGACCTGGGACAACCCGTGGACCGGCGAGACCGTGAAGGTGATTCACGTGACCAACGACCCGGTCAACCAGCGCATTCCACGCGTCGGTCGCAGCGGGCGCGAGTTTGCTTTGCCCTTTGTCGTGCAGGGCAACCAGTGGTGGCTCACCAGCACCGTGCCGTTGTTCTACAAGAATGTGCTGGGCGGCGAGTACCAGAAATATGTCGGCGGTACCTACCACGCAACCGAGATGTTCAACTTCTTCGGTGACGTGGACGAAATCACCGATCCCGACGTCGAGTCCGTCCCGGCGCGAGTGGGCTGGGTACGGATCTCCAGCTGGTTGCCGTGGATGGAGATGGGTGACCGGCCCGGTTTGCTCTACTTCCACACGGCGGGCCGCAAGCTTGACAGCTTCGACGACTTATCCGAACGCATGCGCGAGCAAATCGCCAACAGCTACCCGGAATATGCCAACCCGCCGCCGCTGGACGACCAGCGCCGGAACGAAACCAGCTGGACCTTCTTCAAGAAGGTGCTGGACGCCCAGTAGGAGCAAGCCATGGCTCGCGCAATACCGGTTCGCAATCCCCGCACGGGTGAGGACGACCACACGATACAGGCGGCGGACCCGCCGGAACTCGCCGAGGTCGCCGCAGCGATGCGCGCGGCACAACCGGCGTGGCAGGCGCTGGGCACCGAGGGCCGCACGCAGGTTCTCGACGCCTGGGCAAAGGCCCTGCTGGCCGAGCCCGACCCGGTGCTCGACGCGCTGGCCGCGGATACCGGCCGCTACCTGATTGCGATGGTCGAACTGCACGGGATACCCGGCATGGTGGCCCGCTGGCACGACGCGGCCCCGCGGCTGCTGGACGAGGGCGGCGAGCGCGATTCGGCCACGCCCGGTGTGGGTGTGCGGGACAACTGGGTGCCGCTGGAGCTGGTGGGCGTGATCAGCCCATGGAATTTCCCGCTGCTGCTGTCGATGATCGACTCGATCCCGGCCCTGGCTGCAGGCTGTGCAGTGCTCGTGAAGCCCAGCGAAGTGACGCCGCGTTTCGCTGAACCGCTGATGGATGCCATCGCGCGTTTTCCGGAACTCGCCGCCGTCTTTCGCTATGTGCCCGGGGACGGCATCACCGGCGCGGCATTGATCGAGCAGGTGGATGCGATCGCTTTTACCGGCAGTGTGAAGACCGGGCGGCTCGTCGCCGAGGGCTGTGCGAAGCGTTTCATTCCCGCGTTCCTGGAACTCGGCGGCAAAGACCCGTGCATCGTGCTGCCGTCGGCGGATCCCGCAAAGGCTGCGGGCATCGTGCTGCGCGCGTCCGTGCAGGCCACGGGCCAGGCCTGCCAGTCGCTGGAGCGCGTGTACGTGCACGACAGCATCTACGACGCGTTCATCGCGGAGCTGAGTGAACGCGCCGGGGCCCTGGAGTTCAATTACCCGGACATCCACCAAGGACACATCGGGCCGCTGATTTTCTCGCGCCAGGCGGAGACCATCGAGGCGCACCTGGCCGACGCGCGAGCGAAGGGTGCCGAGATTCTGTGTGGTGGAGAGATCGAGAACCACGGGGGTGGTCTGTGGATCCGGCCGACAGTGGTCGTGAACGTGGATCACTCCATGCAGCTGATGCGTGATGAGACCTTCGGGCCGGTCATTCCGGTCATGCGCTACAGCGACGAGGACGAGGCGATACGGCTCGCCAATGACACCGAGTACGGGTTGTCGGCCGCGGTGCTCGGCGACGCTGTGGAAGCCGACCGCATCGCGCGGCAACTGAATGCGGGCGCAGTCAGTATCAACGACGGTGGGATGACGACAGACGTCCACGACGCGGCCCACGACGCTTTCGGATATTCGGGCCTGGGTGTCAGCCGCATGGGACCGTCGGGACTGCTGCGTTACCTGCGACGCAAGGCCCTGCTGATCAGGCGTGGGGAGCCCCGCGACATGTCCTCGCTCGACGAACGCCTCGCTGTTTCGAGATAGCGGAGGCTGGCGGGAGCGGCTTGTAGGAGCGGCTTTAGCCGCGATTCCCTCAAAACATCGACGAGCCGTCGGGCTCCTCACCTTCGTCCGGCTCGTGGCGGTTCGGGATGAAGTCGCCGGTGATCATCTGGTCGTATGACAGGCCGGGTCCGACCATCGGGTACACGCCGGCATCCTGGTCGATGATCACTTCCAGGAAAGCGGGGCCGTCGAAGTTCACGAACTCCTCGACCACGCGCGGCACGTCAGCCTTGCGGTCCAGGCGCGCCGCATATTCAAAGCCGTCGGCCTGGGCCGCTTTCACGAAATCCTTGCGATGCAGGGACTTGTCCGAGCCGGACAGCCGGCCCTTGTAGAACAGCTTCTGCCACTGGCGCACCATGCCGTCGCCGAAGTTGTTCAGCACGACAATCTTGATCGGCAGCTTGTAGGTCGTCACCGTTTCCAGTTCGCCGAGATTCATGCGGATACTCGCGTCACCGTCGATGTCGATGACCAGGCGCTCCGGGTGCGCAAACTGGGCGCCCACTGCGGCCGGCAGGCCGAAGCCCATCGTGCCCATGCTGCCGGAGGTGAGCCACAGCCGCGGCTCGCGGAAGTCCATGTACTGCGCGGCCCACATCTGGTGCTGGCCCACGCCGGTGGAAATGATCGCTTCGCCCTTCGCGTGCTTGTTGATCTCCTCGACGACGAAGTTCGGCTGAATCAGTTCGCTGTCGCGGTCGTAGTTCAGTGCGTAGCGGTCCTTGTTCGCCTGCAGCTCCGCCAGCCATGCGCTGGTGTCGGTGCGCACGTTGTGGCGCTCGCCCCAGCTGGTCAGCATGTCCAGGTCGCGCGCCAGCAGGCCGACGTGATACCAGTCCGCATTGCGAACCTTGCCCACCTCCGACGCGTCCACGTCCAGGTGCACGATCTTGCGGGCCTTCGGCGCAAAGCTGCCCGGGTCGGTCGCCACGCGATCGTCGAAGCGCGCGCCCACCGCGATCAGCAGGTCGCAGTCATCGACAGCGTAGTTCGCATACGCGGTGCCGTGCATGCCGAGCATGTGCAGTGACAGCGGGCTGGTGGTATCTATCGCGCCGATGCCCATCAGCGTGGTGGCCACAGGGACCTGGTACCGCTCGGCAAAACGGCGCAGCGCCGGCGCGGCGCCGCCGTTGATCACGCCGCCGCCGACATACAGCAGCGGGCGGCGCGATTCGCCGAGGAACTGGAAGAAGGCCTTCGCGGCGCTGGCGCTCAGCGCATTGTCGGCGACGTCCTGCACGCGTTGCCGGTAGCTCTTGATGGGCAACAGCCCGGTGCCGCGAAACTCGCCGATTGCGTTCTGCACATCTTTGGGGATGTCGATCACGACCGGACCGGGCCGGCCGGAGCGCGCGATCTCGAACGCAGTGCGCACGGTGGATTCCAGGCGAGTCGCGTCTGTAACCAGGAACACGTGCTTTGCCACCGAGCCCATGATCGCGGACACCGGTGCCTCCTGGAACGCGTCGGTGCCGATCACGTGAGTCGGCACCTGGCCGCAGATCACTACAATCGGCACCGAATCGGCCAGGCAGTCGCGCACCGGGGTCACGGTGTTCGTGGCCCCGGGACCCGAGGTGACCATGCAGACGCCGACCCGGCCGGTCGCGCGGGCATAGCCGGCCGCCATGAAGCCCGCGCCCTGTTCGTTGGCCGGCACGATCAGCGGCATCGGCAACTGGCCGTCCGCGTCGCGCAGTTCCTCGTTGTGGCGAAACACGGCGTCGTAGGTGGGCAGAATCGCCCCGCCGCTGTAGCCGAAAATGGTGTCCACGCCCTCGTCCGCAAGCACCTGCACCACCATTTCGGCGCCGGTCATGCGTTTGCCGGCCAGCGGATGTGGCGCGGCGGTGAGGGCCTCGGTTGCGGTAGTCATAGTGGCGGGGCGGCAAGGCGCGGCGTGGGCGTTTCACAGGCACATATATGCGCCGCAGTGTCGAACAAACCCCAGTCCATTGCAATAGCAGGCGTTGTGAGCGAGCATTGCCGATGCACTGATTGTTAAAGAATTTTTGTCCCGGGAACTCCCCCGCAATGCGCCACATTATCTCCATCCTGCTGCAGAACGAGGCCGGGGCCCTGGCGAGGGTCGCGTCCATGTTCTCGACGCGCGGCTACAACATCGAGTCGCTGAGCGTGGCGCCGACGGAGTCTCCGGAGGTCTCGCGCCTGACCCTGGTCACCATCGGCTCGGACCAGGTCATCAGCCAGATCAACAAGCAGCTGCTGAAGATGGTGGACGTGGTCAACATGGCGGACATGACGCTCGGCGACCACATCGAGCGGGAGCTGGCACTGGTCAAGCTGCGGCTGGAGCCGGACCAGCTCCCGGACATGCTCAAGTTGACGGCGCAGGAAGGTGCGCGCGTGCTGGACGATTCGGCAGACAACTTCACGATGGAACTGACCGGTGCGGCCAACCTGGTGGATGATTTCATCGACCGCCTGATTGGCCGTGCAGATATTCTCGCCGTGGTGCGCAGTGGCCCGCTGGCCATCGCCCGGGGCCAGCAGGTGCTGAGAAGCGCCACCGGCTGAGCATTCCCATGAGCACCAGTGCCGACGAACGGGCGGCCGCCGCGCTGACCGGCGCGCGCCGGGTGGTCGTCAAAATCGGGTCTTCCCTGCTGGTCGACAGTGAGTCGGGCCGGTTGAACCGCGAGTGGCTCGCCGCGCTGGCGGAAGAGTTCGTCCGGCTGCGCGAGCGCGGCCAGCAGTTGCTGGTGGTGTCATCCGGGGCGATCGCGCTGGGGCGCCGCTACCTGGGCATGCAGCGCGAGCAGCGCCGGCTGGAAGAATTGCAGGCGGCCGCGGCCGCCGGCCAGGTACTGCTTGCCCATGCTTACCAGGACATCCTGGGTGAGCGCGGGCTGCGCGTCGCCCAGGTGTTGCTGACCCTGGACGATACGGAAAACCGGCGCCGCTACCTGAATGCCCGCAGCACGCTGGACCAGTTGCTGAAGCTCGGCGTGGTACCCGTGGTGAACGAGAACGACACGGTGGCGACCCAGGAAATCCGCTATGGTGACAACGACCGGCTTGCGGCCCGGGTGGCGGAAATGACCAGTGCCGATTGCCTGGTGCTGTTGTCCGACGTCGACGGTCTCTACGACGCGGATCCTGCCTGCAACCCCGACGCGAAGCTCGTCCCGTCAGTCACCGAAATTACCGCCGCCCTGGAAGCCGTGGCCGGCACCTCCAGCACCGAGTTCGGCACCGGCGGCATGGCCACGAAGCTGGTGGCGGCAAGAATTTGCGTCGGCGCCGGGTGTGCCACCATCATTGCCAACGGCCACACGATGCAGCCGCTGGAGAAGATCGAGCAGGGCGGTCCGTGCACCTGGTTCGCGCCCCGCGGCACCCCGCTGGCGGCCCGCAAGCAGTGGATCGCCGGCTCCCTGGTGCCTCGCGGTGTGCTGGTGATCGACGCGGGCGCGGAAAAAGCGCTGCGGTCGGGGCGCAGCCTGCTGCCGGTGGGCCTCACGGCCGTGGAGGGCAGTTTTCAACGGGGTGATGCCGTCACCGTGCGCAACCCCGACGGCCGGGAGATTGCCAGGGGCCTCGCCACCTACGCGTGTGACGAGGTGCAGAAGCTCTGCGGGCGGCGGAGCGAAGACATAGAGACACTGCTGGGTTACCAGGGTCGTAATGAAGTCGTACACCGCGACAACCTGGTGCTGCTGGATTGAAGACACATGAGCGCGAGAACGGACGAAGCGATCGACAATATTGCCGACCTGATGCAGGGCCTGGGCCACGCGGCCCGCGACGCGGCCCGGCTGCTGGCCCGCGCCGACACGGCGCAGAAAAGCCGGGCGCTGCAGGCAGCTGCCGCAGCGTTGCGCGACCGGCAGGCGTCGATACTCGAGGCGAATGCCCAGGACCTGGCCGCGGCCCGGCAGAAGGGCCTGTCGGGTGCAATGCTGGACCGACTGCTGCTCGACGCCGACCGCGTCGAGGCGATGGCGCGCGGACTGGAAGAAATCGATGCGCTGGCCGATCCCGTTGGTGAAGTGATCGGTGACTGGACCCGGCCCAACGGGCTGCGGATACAGCGCGTGCGCGTGCCGCTGGGCGTGATCGGCATCATCTACGAGAGTCGGCCCAACGTGACGGCCGACGCCGGTGCGCTGTGCCTGAAGAGTGGCAACGCGGTCATCCTGCGCGGTGGCTCGGAGAGTTTTCACTCGAGCACTGCCATTCACGAATGCCTGGTGGCGGGCCTGGAGGCCGCGGGCCTGCCCACGACGGCGGTGCAGATGATACCGACGCGCAGCCGTGACGCCGTCGGCATGCTGCTGAGCGGTCTGGATGACTGCGTGGATGTGATCGTCCCGCGGGGTGGCAAGAACCTGATCGCCCGCGTGCAGGCGGACGCACGCGTGCCGGTCATCGGTCATCTCGAGGGCTTGTGCCATGTCTACGTGCACGCGTCGGCGCAACCCGAAATGGCGCGCGACGTGACGCTGAACGCGAAGATGCGGCGCACGGGCATCTGTGGCGCCGCGGAAACCCTGCTGATCGACCGGGCGGCCCTCGCGTCGCACTGGCCGGGAATTGCCGATGCACTGGTGGATGCGGGCTGCGAGCTGCGCGGTGACGCAGAGGTCTGTGCCGTCGACAATCGCGTGCAGGCGGCCACGGAAGCGGACTGGACCACGGAGTACCTGGACGCAATCCTGGCGGTGCGGGTGGTGGACGGTGTGGATGAGGCCATCGCGCACATCGAGAGCCACGGCTCCGGCCACACCGAATGCATCATTGCCGAAGATGCGGCGGCGGTTCAGCAGTTCCTGCACGATCTCGACAGCGCAATCCTGCTGCACAACGCGTCGACGCAGTTTGCCGACGGGGGTGAGTTCGGCATGGGGGCGGAAATCGGCATAGCGACCGGGCGGATTCACGCGCGCGGGCCGGTGGGTGCCGAGCAGCTCACCAGTTACAAGTACGTGGTGACGGGGTCGGGTCAGACGCGGCCCTGAGTCAGCACACTGTCCTCAGGCTGGTGGCTAAGCGCCGGGGCGCGGCGGGTAGTCTTCCGGGCTAAACCTCCCTCGGACATCCCTGTCCTCGGTCGGATCGGCCCTCCGTCGCTCCCGCCGTCCCTGGCTCCGCTCCTCCGGGACGACGCCCGGAAGACGACCCGCCACACCCCGGCGCTCTGTTTGGGACGGCGGTATTTCCTTCCTGCTAAACCAAAACGCCGCTTAATGGCCCGGTGTGGCTGACGCCAACTGGCCCACCGCTGGATCGCAACAACCCGGTAGGAGCGGCTTCAGCTAATCGCCGGTGGGAGCGGCTTCAGCTAATCGCCGGTGGGAGCGGCTTCAGCCGCGATCCGCGCTCGGCGAATGGTTACAACATGCGGTACGCGATCTCGACGAAGACTTCGCGGTCGCGGGCGGGGAGGTAGCGGTAGCTGCCGAAGGCGAAGTCGGCGCGGTCGGCGTAGCGTTTGTCGGTGAGGTTGTTGATGCGGAGCAGGACGGACCAGTCGTCGGTCATCTGCCAGCGTGACCGGAAGTTGAGGATGTCGTGGCCTTCGTAGTCGGCGGTGTTGGCGGCGTTCAGGTAGTAATCGCCCTGGTGGACCCATTCGAGTTCGGCCAGGGCGGGGCCGCGCGTGTAGCCGAGCCGCGCGGAGCCGAGCGTGCGCGGGGCGGTGTCGACGTCGTCGCCGGAACGGATGGTTTCACCGCCAGCGATGACGCGGTCGAAGTCGTAGGTGTGTTTCGCCCAGGTACCGACCGCGCTGGCATACAGGCCCCAGTCGAAGGCGAGGTCGGCCTGGATTTCGGCGCCCACGTGCTCGGTCTCACCGTCACTGACGTTCAGCCCGTCTGAGTCGCGAAAGATGTAGTCTTCTTTCTGCATCGCGAAGGCGCTGATTTCCAGTGCGCCGGGTCCTTCGCTGCGACGCCAGCCGATCTCGAGGCTGTCGATGGTTTCCGGGTCCAGGTCGTTAACGGACTGGCCGTTTTGCAGCCGGTAGAGTTCGGTGGCCTGCGGTGCGCGAAAGCCGCGCGTGACGGTGAGCCACGCCGAAGACGCCTCGTCGATGCGAAACAGCAGGCCGATATTCGGCGCGGCTTCCAGGAAATCGTCCGTCCGGTCCGCCGGGCGGAAGAACAGGCAACCGTTCAGGCACGTGCTGCCATCCTCGCGCGTATTGCCGTCGAGCATGTCGTTGTCGTAGTCGTAACGCAGGTACTCGATGCGCAGGCCGGCCTGCACGGTCCAGCGCGGCGCCACCTCGCGTTCGAACTGCGCGTAGGGCGCGGCCATCAGGCTCCACACCTGGTACTCATAGTGTTTGCCGCTGGGCCGGTTGGAATCGGGGCCGAGGTCCTGGTCCTGGGTTTCTTCCAGTTCCCCGCGGGCGACCTCGGCGTCGAAACCCGCCGTCAGCGAACCGCCGAAGATGTCACGCCAGGTGGTCCACAGGAAACCGCCGCTCCACTGCCCGTTCTCCTCCAGCGGTTGCCCGGGCAGGAAGTGCTGCAGGAATTCCATGTCGGATCTGCGCAGGTAGGCTTTCCACTGCTGGTTGGGCGTCGCGTCCCAGCGCGCATGGAGCCGCTGGCTGTTTGCGTCCCGGTAGGCTTCCGGGTTCGGGTTGCTCCTGCGCAGCCGGGAATCCTTGTAGGCGTCCTGCCCGCGAATAAAGGTCGCGGTGTCCTGGTCCAGGTTCGTTGCGGTGAACCCGAGTCGCAGGTCGTCCTGTTGCCAGCGGACATAGCCTTTCTGCTGGTCGTATCCCGAGCTGTCGCGCCAGCCGTCGTAATGGTCCACCAGGCCACCGGCGGCCATACCTGCCCGGCCGAGCCGGCCGTCCCAGGCCATGCGCCCTCGATAGTACGCGTCGGGCCCGCTCTCGACGCTGCCGGCCCAGCCGGGGCGCTGGCCCGGCTCCGGCAGCAGGAAATTCAGTGTGCCGTGCAGGCTGTTCGAACCGTACAGCGCGTTACCCGGGCCGCGCAGGACCTCCGCGCTGCTCGCCAGTTCGCTGGGCACTTCGAACAACTGGTTCACGTTGCAGAACCCGGTGGGCCGCAGCGGGATACCGTCTTCCATCATCAGGAATGCACCGCAGGCGCCCGGGCCCGTGAGCACGGGCGAACGCAATGCGGTCAGGTGTTCCTGCCCACTGCCGCGACTGATCCACGTCCCCGGTGCCTGCACGCCGAGCTGGTGCACATGCTGGGCGTTCAGTAACTCGATGCGCTCGCCGGAAAGACGGGCCGTGTTACCAAAAGTGTCGAGCAGCGGGCGTGCCTCGCGTGCCGCGGTGACCACGATTTCATCCGCGCGCGACGCCGTGTCCGCCATCGCCGTCGCTGCCAGCAGCAAGGTTAACCCGCCGCCCGCGAGCTTGAGCCACCTGCCAATCATGAGTCGTCAGTCAGCGTTCGACGGACTGCAGGACGATGCTCGGGTCGTCGCCAATTCTCGAGTAGCGGTGCCGCTTGGCCATCTCCGCCATGGCTGCATCGCGGCTCGCGCGGTCCGGGAACCAGTGAAAGTTCTCCCAGTCTGCGCCGAGCAAGGCGTGAAAGGTGTCGCCGGGCGGCAGGCTTACCCGGATGCCGAAACGGCAATCGGCTTCGGCGGGACCGGCTGGCTGGTTGTGGGCTTGGCTGACCTGCATGGGGGCTGTCCGTACCTGGAGAATCCGGGTTGGCGCATGATAGAGACAGGCCACCGCGAGGCGCAACGCGGACTCGCTGGCGGCGCCGCCGGGATTCGGGGACACTAGGCGCTTGGGGCCAGGGTGGGGCCCAGCGGGTACAGCAAGCCACAATGAGTTCGGTCAAGCAGGAAGCCGGATATTATTCCGTCGGCGGCCCGGTGCAGCCGGACCGTCCCTGTTATGTCACCCGCAAGGCCGACGAGATTCTGTTCTCGCGGCTGGCCCAGGGCGAGTACTGCCAGGTCTTCGCGCCGCCGGATACCGGCAAGACCAGCCTGGTCGCTCACACCGCCGAGCGTTTGCGTGAGGCCGGTGTCGCAGTGGCAGCAGTCGACCTCGCACAGATCAGTACCCGCGACCTGTCGGAAGACGTCGGTCGCTGGTACTACAGTTTCGCTTACCGGGTGATGCGCGCGCTGCGTATTCGGGCGAACATTCAATCGTGGTGGCAGGACCGCGCCGGGCTGACCAATCTGCAACGTCTGCGCGAGTTTTTCCTGGACATCGTGCTGGCAGAAACAGACCAGCCGGTGGTGATCTGCGTCGACCGTATCGATGCCGTGCTGGATCGCAAAGTATCGCTCGATCTGTTCGGTGCAATTCGCGCCTGCCACGACGCCCGCGCAACAGAGCCCGAGTATCGCCGGCTGACCTTCGCGTTGCTGGGGTCAGAGTCCGTGGGCCACAAGATCCCGCAGGGCGGTAATTCGCCCTTCGGCGTGTGCACGCCGGTGGCGCTTCAGGACTTTCGGCCAGACGAACTGGAGCAGCTGACCGTCGGTATCGGCTGTGATGCGATGGCCGGGCGGGTAATTGCCGCCCGGGTGGGGTACTGGACTGCCGGGCACCCTTACCTGAGCCAGAAGATATTTCGCGCGTTGGCGCGCCGCGACGGTCCGCCGGATGCCGGTACGGTCGATGCGGTGGCAGCAGCGCTGTTCCTGCCCCGCAACGCGGTTCGCGAGGAACCCCACCTGTCGGCGGTCGCCGAGCAGATGGTGTACGACAACAAGACCCTCGTTCCACGGCTCAGCGTGTACGGCAAGGTGCGCAAGGGTGGCGAAGTCACAGCCGACCCGATGCTGCGGCCGCATCGTGAGTTGCTGCGCAGTGGTGTGGTCAGCGTGGATACCCAGGGTCGTTTCACGCCCCGCAACCGGATCTACGCAGAAGTCTTTACCGCGCACTGGGTGAACCAGAGCCTGCCATTCAGCTGGCGCGGCCTGGGCGCGGCCGCCGCCGTGCTGGCCATCGCGCTGATCATTCCGGTCTGGTACACGGAGTACCTGCCGCGCCCCTACGTCCGCACACTATCCGCGCAGGACACTGATTTTGTCACCGCGCTCGACGCGTTTCAGCGGCTGCGGTTTCTGCCCGGCTTCAGGAACACGGCCAAGGACCTGTTCGAGGACTACCTGGTGCGCGAGAGCCGGGAGTCCGGCAGCCTGCAGGAGGTGCAGCGCTTTGGCGAGCGACTGCCGGACCTGACAGGACGCACGGAACTGCGCGATGAGTTATTGGCGGAGTTCTGGGACCGCAGTGTCAACGGTGCACTCCGGCGCGGGCGTCGCGACAGCGCCACGCTGTTGGCGTTGCGCGCGCTGCAGGCATCGACCCCCGAACGCCAGCGGCAGGTGGGCGAACTGCTCGGCAGCGATTTCGATACGTTGCTCGGCACGATTCGCAGTCGTGAAGAACTGGCCGGCATCGGGGTAGATCCGGCCAACAGCCTGCTGACTTTACTGGACGAGCAGCACGGCGTTTCGGTGTGGCAACTCAGCGAGTCCGGGCCCCGGCGAATTCAGCGGATTGAACTGGCGGCTGAAGAAGTGCTGCCCCTGCAAAGCAGCCTGCTGTTCGATGCGAAAACGCGGGGGCGGCGCCTGCAGGTGGAGGTCTTCACCGATCACCCGCGGCCGGCAGATGTGCTCGTGGAGCTGCGCGCGCCGTCGGGGCGCACCGCTCGGGCTCGCCTGCAGCCCGACTCGCAATCGTCGGCCGGCGGCTACCAGCTCGATTCCCGCCGCGATCCGGCGCTTCGCGCATTGCTGGAAGAAAGTCCCGCCGGTACGTGGACGGCTTACTTCACCGACACGCTGCAAGGCATCGGTGGTTCCCTGGCGCGCTGGGAGCTCCGCATCGACGGGCAGTCCGCGGCCGCACCGGCGTTGTCGCCCGATGCGCAACCCATTCCGGAGCCGGGCGTGGCCCGTCGCGCCACCAGCGTGCTGGCTGAAAACGGCAGGCGCGCGCTGATCTGGCCCGCGGACCCGTCCGTACGCGGCGACATTCTTTACTGGAACGTTGGCAGCGGCGAAGTGGTCGCGCGCATTCCGCGGCGGGCTGATTTTCAGCAGGCGCGTTTTGCCCTTGGCAACAAGGCCGTGCTGGTGATCGGTGGTCGCGCGATCGAGGTCTGGGACGCGGAACGTGCGGAACTGCGGCTCACGCTGCCGTACGAACCCTCGCTGGCGCCGGTGTTATCGGCGAACGGCCGCTTCCTGCTCGTCGATTCCATCCTCGACGACTCGAACGACAATGCGCTGGAGCTCTGGGACCTGGAAACCGGTAAGGAAGCCAGTCGCCTGGTCACGGGTGATCTTGCCGGTCTTGCCGCCGTGGATCCGGCCGGGCAGTACCTGGCGGTGGGGGACGGTGATCGTATCGTGCGCCTGTGGGCCGTGCGCGATAAACGCGTGGCACGCGAATTCGAACACGGTTCGGCGCCGGTGGCCGTGCGTTTCGGGCCGGCGGGCCAATGGCTCGTGACCGAGGATGCCACCCACACGCTCCGGTTGTGGGCCGTGGGCGACGAGGACAAGCCCGTCCTGGTCCGCCGGGCGGCGTCGCCGTGGTCCGTCAGCTTCGACGGCGACTGGTTGATGATCGGCTCCCTGGACCGCGGCTTCGAGTTACTGGGCCTTGCCGACCAGGCGCGTCGCGGCCCGATTCTGCAACACGGCCTGCCGGGCACGGTCCGGTCGGGCATGATCGGTGGCGGCAGGCTGGCTGCGGCCGGCCAGTTTGCCGTGACCTGGGACGGGGAGTCGGCCGTGAAAACCTGGCGGCTGCCGCCCGCACCCGACAGCACCGCTAGCAGCGCGGGTTCGGCAGCCAGTCTCGCGGCCCTGGCCCCGCGAGGGGGGCCACTGGCGGTTGCCAGTATCGGCGGCGATGTCAGAATTTTCTCCAGCGTGCAGCCGGTCGTGCTGTCCGCGGGCCAGGCGCCGGCGTTCATCGGTCACCTGCGGCCCGTCACGACCATGCAATTCGATGCTGCCGGGAAGTTGTTGGGGACGGGCGCGCTGGACGGCAGCCTGCGGGTCTGGGAAGTGGGCAGTGGCGCACCACGGGCCTTTTTCGCCAGCCAGGCCGACGGGGCGGTACTCGACCTGGCGTTCAGCCCCGACGGCCAGCAGGTGATCTCGGCCAGCCAGAGATCGGTGCTCGTCACCGACGCGATGACCGGCGCGGCACTCGCACGGGCCAGCATCCAGGCCGGTCGGCCGCAACTGGCTGTCAGCCCTGACGGCACGGAGATCTGGATCGCCGGCGACCGACAGGGGGTGACGCGTTGGCGGTGGCAGGCCGGTGTTGTCGAACCGGCGCCGGAACTGGGCGACAACGTGCGCCGTATTGCGCTGGGCCCACAGGGTGGCGTGCTGGCGACGGTGGACGGTGAGCGACGCGTGCGCTTGTGGAGTCCGTCGTTCGAACCGCGCGGGGCGCCGGTGCGGCTTCCGGCAGCAGTGGAGACCCTGTGGTTTTCGCCTGACGCAGCTTTCCTGGTGGCGCAGGCGGGGCCGTGGCTGCATCGGCTGGCTGTTCGCGCCGAGGGTTTGCGAGTGACAGATACGCGCTTGCTGAGTGAACCGCCAGACGCGAGTGCGCCCGGGCAGGCAGCAGAGACCGTCAACCTGCTGTTCGGCGCGAACGGCTCGCGGCCGTTTGCCGCCCAACTGCCGGTGACGACGCCCCTGGGTAGTGCCTTCGAAGAGTCCGCCGCGCAATGGGTGCCGCGCGTGGAGACGGCGTTGCAGCTCACGCTCGATGAAGCCGGTGAAGCGCTGCCGTTAGGAAGTAGGTAAATCAGGCCGACGGCAGTGCAGGCGGGCGTTGGCCGGTTGCCGGCCCTGCACGCCGGCTTGCCGTTCGGGTGCGGTGGACTGCCGGCGTCGCGGGGCGCTCTCTCTTCCGGGCTTAACCTCCCTCGCACATCCCTGTGCTCGGTCGGATCGGCCCTCCGTCGCTCCCGCCATCCATGGCTCCGCTCCTCCGGGACGACGCCCGGAAGAGAGAGCGCCCCGCGACGCCGGCGTGACAGCCCGGTGGGCAGTCCCGGAGCCGCGCGGCCCCTTCGGGCTTAACCTTGCTTAGCCCGCTGCTCGGCAAGCCGGCTGACGTTTCGGTCCGGCAACCGGCCAACACCCGCCGTCAGCGATTCCGGGAGGTCCCTTTCGCTTCTACGCCAACGCCTCACGAAGCAAAAGCATCCCGAAAACGCCTCCGCAAGCGCTGCTTCTCCACCTTCCCCATGGCATTGCGCGGCAGATCACCCACGAAGAACAGCCGCCGTGGTTGCTTGAAGCGGGCGAGCTGATCGCCCAGGCCGGCGAGTAGTGTTGGCTCGTCCGGTGGTGTGTTGTCGT
The DNA here is from genome assembly GCA_020351875.1 of Chromatiales bacterium. Taxonomy (GTDB): domain Bacteria; phylum Pseudomonadota; class Gammaproteobacteria; order Steroidobacterales; genus J054. The sequence goes on from CP070671.1 coordinate 2,495,972, forward strand.
CGGCGACGATGACGGCGACCACTGCTTCACCGAGGTCGGGGTGGGGGACGCCGATGACGGCAGATTCCCGTACGCCCGGCAGTTCGTCGAGGCGGCGTTCGATTTCTTTCGGGTAGATGTTGTAGCCGCCGCTGATGATCAGGTCCCGCGCACGGCCGACCAGTGTGAGCCGGCCGTCTGCGGCCAGCGTGCCGAGATCGCCGGTGCGCAAGTAGCCATCGGCGGTGAACTCGGCGGCGGTTTTCTCCGGCATCTGCCAGTAGCCGGCGAAGACGTTCGGACCGCGAATCTGGATGTCGCCGACTTCGCCGGGCGGCAGGTCGGCGTCACCCGCACAGACCCTGAGATCGACGCCCGGCAGCGCATAACCCACCGTGCCCGGCACGCGTTCCCCGTCGAGCGGGTTCGACGTGATCATGCCGGCTTCGGTCATGCCGTAGCGTTCCAGGATCCGGTGGCCGGTGCGCTTTGCGAAGTCCTCGCAGATACTGGCGAGCAGTGGCGCGGAACCGGAGATGAACAGGCGCATGTTGCGGCAGTCCGCGGCGCCGAAATCGGGGTCCTCGAGCAAGCGCGTATAGAAAGTGGGCACGCCCATCATCACCGTGGCATGGGGCAGGGCGGCCCTGACTGCCGCGACGTCGAAGCGCGGGTGGAACAGCACGGTAGACCCGCCGAGCATTGCACAGTGCAGGGCGACGAACAGTCCGTGGACGTGAAAAATGGGCAGCGCATGCAGTAGCACGTCGTCGTCCCGCCAGCCCCAGAGTTTCACCAGCGTTTGCGCGTTGGACGCGAGGTTGCCGATGGTCAGCATCGCGCCCTTCGACCGGCCGGTGGTGCCGGAGGTGTAGAGGATGGCCGCCACGTCGTCGAGATTGCGCGGTGCGAGTTCGTGAGCGGCCTTCGCCACCAATGCCTGCTCGGCGAGGCTGCCGGTGCCGTCTTCATCCAGCGTCAGGACGTTAGGGATGTTCGCCTCGTCCACGACAGGCTGCAGCGCCTCCGCCGAGGCTGGTGGGCACACGTACACGCGCGGGCGCGCATCAACCAGAAAGTGCCGCAGTTCACCACTGGTATAGGCGGTGTTCAGCGGGATGTAGACCACGCCGGTGCGCAGGCAGGCGAGGTAGAGCGCCAGCGCTTCCGGGGATTTGCCGATCTGTACGACGGCGCGGTCGCCGGCGGCCAGGCCCAGTTCCCGCAGGACACCGGCGTAAGTCGCGCTCAATGCGTCCAGGTCGGCGAAAGTTCGAGTGCCCGCACCCGGCAGAACCAGGAAGGACTGGTCGAGCCGGTCGGCAAAACCGGCGCGCAGGAGGCCGTACAGGTTGTCGCCGGCGGCCATCGCCGGCTCTCAGGCCAGCGGCCCGGGCATTTCCTTGATGTACAGGTCGCGCTGCGGGAACGGGATCTGGATCTCGTGTTCGGCGAAGGCCTTGTAGATGGCGCAGTTCAGCTCGTGCGTGACCAGGCCCCGGTCCGCGGGATTGTTAATCCAGCACAGGGTTTCGAAGTCGAGGCTCGACGCGCCAAAGGTCCTGAAGCGCACCCGTGCTTCAGGCCAGCTAACCACCTTCGGATGGTTCACGGCTGTGTCGTAGAGCACTTCCATCACCTGGTCGATATCGGAGCCATAGGCAACGCCGATCGGAATCCGTATGCGGTAACGTTCCCGCGGGCCGCCGGCTTCGTTGACGATCTTCGCCTTGCCCATCACGCCATTCGGAATCGTGACTTCCACATCGTCCCGGGTGAGCAGCCGGGTGCTGCGCAGTCCGATTTCGGTGACCTGGCCGCGCTCGCCGGTGTCCAGGATGATGAAATCCCCGATCTGGTAAGGGCGATCGACGATGATCGCAATGCCGGAGATCAGGTTCGCGAGCGTGTCCTGGGCTGCGAAGCTGATGGCCAGGCCGATGATGCCGGCGGATGCCACCAGGCCGGTCACGTTGATTTCCCAGGATTCGAGAATCGCGTAAGCACCCGCGACCACGATGAAGATCGACAGCGCGTTGGTGAACAGCGGCCGCGTCGCCGGCTGCACCAGGCTCTTCTTCGCCGGCGCCTGGCCGAGCGCCCTGAACAGTAAGCCCGAGAAGCGCAGACCGAACAGCACCCAGATCAGGATCAGGATCGTCTTGAGGACGTCCTCCGTGTTGTCTTCGATGTTGGCGGGCAGGTTGAGCCGGTAGGTGGCCAGGACCAGGCCGAGCAGCGCCACCGACACGAACACCGGCCGGTGCAGCACATCGACGAGCCGGTCGTCGAAGTTATTCCGGGTGCTGGCGGCGATGCGTCGCGCAACTCGGCTGCAGAACCAGTCGACCCCCTTGGCCATTACCAGGAAAGTGACGATTACCAGCGCGGCCTGCAAGTACGAGTACGGCCGCAGGGCGACAAAGCCGTTCTCCAGGAAGTCCTGAATCGCTGAAAGTTCCACTGATTGGCGCTCCGTAGTCCGGTCGGCCGATTATTCAGGTTTCCGGGCCGTAGGCAAAAAAAAGCCCGGGCCGCTGGCCCGGGCCATGGAGAACTGTGCGGTTAAGGTCAGAAGACCACGTCGCCGTCGGCCGGTGGGGCATCGTCCAGTCCATAGGTCCGCGCCGGCGCGCTGTCTTCGCTGTCCTGCGGGATCGCGGGCGCCTGGGCGGTGCGGGCCTCCTTGGCTTGCGGGGCACTGGCCGGGGTCGCTGCCGTCAGGGTTTCCTGAAAGCGCCGGGCGGCCGGGGTCGCCGTAATCGTGTCCTCGTTCAGGATCGTGCGGGCATCGGCGTCCGGGCCGTAATAAGACCGGTTGCCGTCGCGGTCGATGCCCAGCACGGCGCCTTCCACGGACAGGCCGGCGAACAGGCCGCGGTTACGCGAATAAGAGAAGACTTCGGCCCGCAGCATGATGTCCGTGGCAGCCGAACTGAGCCGGCCCATCGGGCCCGCGGCCACCGCGATGTCGCCGCCGAGGGTCATCTTGCCCTTGTAGAGGCTTTCCACGCTGCGCTGACTCCGGAACACCAGCACGATATCCGTGGACTGCGCACCAATCTGCAACCCGACGCTGCCGCCGCCGAGGTGCATGAACGACGGGTTGCTCCAGCGCCCGTCGGGCCGGCGCACCACCATGATGCCGCTGCCAAAGCGCCCGCCGACACCAAAGCCCAGCTTGATCACGTTCGGCAGCACCGCCACCGCATAGGCATCACGCAGCAGGGCGGGGGGGATTCCCTGTTCCGGGATGGCCAGCAGCTGCTCCAGCACCCGGTTCGCATTGTCCATCCGGCGCTCGTGCTTCGTGGACGCCGTCGCCTGGAAAGAGAAAAGAATCAGCACTGCGGCCAGCAGCGTGGTCGAAAGTCTCGTCATGTCTGCACCTCAAGCAAAGCTGATGCCCTGAGCCTTTCTTGACGAGACCTTGCAAGGCAATCCCGACGGGATTGGTGGGTAATTTAGCCTAAATCAGCGCCTTGTGTAACCCTTATTTAACTGCCCGGAGATTACGGCTCCAACTGCATGGAAGCTGGTTGTGGCGTCGTGGCTGCTTTGGCACCCTGGGTGTTGTTGGGGTGCAGCGGATGCGCAGGCCGCAGCCCATCATCGATCCGGATCCCGGGATCAGGCGACCATGGCCGGGCGTTCGAGTTCCTGCGAACCGCGTAACCAGGCGATAGCATCAGGCGCCTGTTTGGCCGTATCGTTGATTGCATGGCAAGCGCGAATCCCTCCAGCAGCGCTGAGGAACCCGGGTGATGCGCACCATCGGCCTGATCGTGAATCCGGTCGCCGGCATGGGTGGCAGCGTCGGACTGAAGGGCACTGACGGCGACATGTACGCAAGAGCGCTGGCGTTGGGTGCCGAGCCGGTCAGCCCGGCAAGGACACAGGAGTTCCTTACCCATCTGACGTGCCGTGACGCGATACGCTTGCTGGTCGCGCCTGGCCCGATGGGCGCCGATCACGCACGGGCGGCGGGTTTGGCCTTCGAAGTCGTCGGCACCATCGAAGGTCAGCCGGATGCTGGCGACACGAGAGCAATCGCGCGCGGCATGCTCGATGCTGGTGCCGAACTCATCGCCTTTGCAGGCGGCGACGGCACGGCGCGTGATATGGCCGATGCGATTGGTCTCCAGGTTCCGGTCGTCGCCGTCCCGGCAGGTGTCAAGGTTTACAGCGCGGTGTTTGCGTACAGCCCGCGAGCGGCAGCGGCGTTGCTCGATGCGTTCATCAGGGGTGCGGACGTGGCGGAAGAGGAGGTGCTCGATATCGACGAAGATGCTTTCCGCGCGGGCCGGGTCGAGTCCAGGCATTACGATTTCTTGCTCGTGCCAGGTGATGAATCGCTCGTGCAGGCCGGCAAGGAGTCGTCCGGTGCAGGGGGAACGACGGCAGCAGCGAAGCGAGAAATCGCTGCCGCCGTGATCGAGGAGATGCGGTCGCAGACTCTGTATCTGCTTGGCTCGGGCACCACGGTCAAGGCGATCGCCGATGAGCTCGGTGTCGCCAAGACGTTGCTCGGCATCGATGCGGTCGCGGGCCGCCGTTTGGTCGGCAGTGACCTGAACGAGCGTTCGATTCTCGAGCTGCTGGACAACTATCAGCGGACCGTGATCATCGTGACGCCGCTCGGTGGCAACGGTTTCATATTCGGCCGCGGCAACAAACAGTTGACGCCTGAAATCCTGCGCCGGGTCGGTCTGGACAACATTGTGGTCATTGCCAACCGGCAGAAACTGATGCAGCTCGCGAGCCTGCACGTTGATACCGGTGATGCCGAACTCGACGATGCCCTGGCGGGCTATATCGACGTCATTGTCGGGCGCAATCACATCAAGCAGATGCGGGTGCAATGACCCGGCGATGCCAATGAGTCAGGCGGGGTCGGGCTAGCTCGAGCGCCGGCTGTCCTCGTACATCCGGATCATGAAGTCGCGGATTACGCCTTCGGCCTCCTGTTGCGCCATCAGCTTCTGGGCTTCCAGCAGCCTGGCCATGTCCGCAATCGAGCGCTGGCCGTCGATCAGACCCATCACGAAGGCGTAGATCCGGTTCGAGGCGGCCTGCATTTGGAACGAGGGCAGGGCGGGCACGGCTTCCTTGCCGGTGACCAGCCATTCGGGCAGCGACTGGTAACGGGAGGCTGTCTTCACGGTCTTGTCTTTCCTGGCCCGGAAGCTCACCACTTCCTCCATGCGGCCGTGACGGCTGGCGGGCGAGCACATGTACGGGATCCGGTCCGTGCGGTACTCCACGTCGTCGAAACCGGTTTGCCCGACAAGCGCGACGCATTCTTCCAGCGTGTAGCACCGGCTTTCTTCCGGCGTGTCGAAGGCGAGCGAGCCGAAATTCATCCAGCTGCCGCCTTTCGCGAGCAAACCGTTGACCCGAGTCGCGAGTTCGGCGAAGTCCAGCGGCACGATATCCACCAGCCACGGTGTGATGACCATGTCGAAGGCGGCTTTCCTGAACGGCGCGCGCAGCGCGTCGCCGAGCACGAACTCCAGGCCGGGACGGGCGGGTTCCGCGTCGAATTCCCGCAGCACCGCGCAGTCTTCTGCGCTGCGGGGCGCGATCGGGAACTCCCAGAGTTCGATGGCCTCCCCGCGGCTGACGCGGGCGCCGATGCCCGCCAGCAGCGGGTTGAAGTCCAGGGCCACGGTGAGATCTGCCTTGGTGCACTGGTGCAGGTCGTACGCAAGCCGGCCGGAACCGGCGCCCAGCACCAGCACTCTGCCGGGCGCCTCGGGCAGCATCGACAGCACGATGTCGGCCGCGGCGGCGTTCTCGCCCGTTGCCCAGGCCCAGTCGCGGTGCACGTTCTGATAATAGGTATTCAGTCCCTGGTCTGACGGCAGGCGTGTGCGCAACGCGATGTAGGTTTCCCGAGTGGCGGGTTCGCCGCCGGCCAGCAGCGGGGCCATCAGCGCTGCCAGCTTCGCGTGCTGATCACGGCATGCGTCGCGCACCTGCTCGAGGCGCTCACGGGTCAGCGGCAACAACTCCTTATCAAGGAGCTCGCTCTCGATCTTCTCCGCCCGCGCTTCCAGCCGCCGCAGTTCGTGGTGTACGCGCGCCTGCCACTCACCCAGGCTTGCCCTGGGCGCTGAAAACAGGAAGGGCAAGCCGTCCAGCAACGGGTAGTGCACCTGGCAGCCGCGGCACTCGAAGCCTTCGTCCTGCGCAGGGGCGAGGGCCGCGTCGCAACGCGGGCAAGCCAGCAGGTCGGCGAGTTCGGGGGCGTCAGCCATCGTTTGCAGTCGGTTTGTCAGCCGCCAGTATGCGCACGGCCCGGAGGTCCGGGCCGTGCAGGGATCACATTATGTGAAGGGCGCGTCGCGCCCCCCTCGTCAGGTCAGGCCCGGCAGCTGCTGGAAGACCTTCAGGCTGTCCTGAAGCGTGGCGTTGCCCAGCCCGTGGTTCGGGAACAGCGTCGCGAACTGGCTGTCGTCGCCGCGCAGGGCCAGGTAGTTCAGGATCACGGTCTCCACCAGCAGGTTTACGTTGTTGGCCGCCGGCGAGCTGGCCGTCTCCACGGAGCCATCGGGCCGGTACCAGCCCACCTGCCGGCTCGTGCCGCGCAGCGCGGGTCGGCCACCCGGGTTGTAGACCAGGAAGAACGAGGCTGCGGTGGACGAGTTGTCACTGGTCCATTCGCCCTTGCCGCGGCCGTCCGTCGAGTTGTCGATCACGCCGTTGCTGGACAGCGAGCCGTCGCTGAACACGTACAGCATGACCGGCGTCGGCTGGGGCAGGCTGGCCGCGTACTCCAGGACCGCGCCCATGCAACGGCCGGCGCGGAAGTCCTTCACCTCGCCCTCGGCGCGGGCGCCACCATGGTAGTCGTATCCGCCCATGGTGATGCAGCCGGCGCCAGCGTAGCCGTTCAGCACCAGTTTCATCACCGATGCGGTCTTCTGGAACTCGTTGTCATTGTCGAATTCCGCAGCGGTGAAGATGCCCCCGCGGATCAGCGGGTCGGCCGCAACGTCGAATTCGGTCTGGTTGCTGAAGCGGTCGGCCACGTCGGCGGCCTTCAGGTAACCGCAGCTGACCATGTCGCGCAGCACGTCGTCGGCGGTGATCGTGTCGAGTTTCGGTTCGACGATACCCATCCGCTGGTCGCTGAGGCGGTACACAGATTCCATCACCGCGATCGCGTCTTCTTCGCCCAGAATTCCCACCAGCGCACCGGTGTCTACCAGGCCACGCACGTCGCTGGGCCGGTCCACCTTGGTCGGCCGCAGTTCGGGGTCGAGCATCATGGCCGGGGCCATGGAGTTGCCGCCGGATTCAGAGTTCCGCGAACCGATCAGCGTCAGGAGTTCACCATCAGCGCCCGCCTGCGCGACACCGTACAACGGGTTGTGCGGGTTATTACCCGTGTCATTATCCGACCGGGCCGGAATCATCGCACCTTCCACGTTCGCTGCCGTGCCCGGGCTCATGCTCGCCTGCATGCCCCGCAGGAACGCGCTGTCGCTGTGGAAGAACAGCCCGAGGCTGTTGTCGGTGTGGTCACCGTTACTGGTTAGCGTCGGTGTTGCTTCCGGGGTCCCCGGCACCATGTCACCGGGCAGGCCCATGCGCGAATAGCCCTGCGTGGTCAGCAGGTCGAGCTGTCCGTCCTGTTGGCCACCCAGCACGTTCGAGCCGGCCATGTTGGCGCCGCCCGCGAGGTCGATACAGATGAACGGCAGCGGGTTGTTCACGCCCGTCTTGATCAGCGGGCAGGTGCCGGCATTGATGATGTCCTGCAGCTCCTGGGACAGGCGGCTGTGATTCGCGGCCATCGCTGCGCGCGGATTCGCGAACAGGCTCATGATGCTGCCGGTGGCTATGGTTGCACCACCGGTCAGGAAGCCCTGCTGAATCAGCTGGCGGCGGGTCACCGGCCGCGGGTGGTCCGGGTGCCGCTGCGGCTCGAAGTAGTTGCGTGTCTTGCGCCTGGCCATAATCGTGCCTTCCGTTTCTGTTTCGCCCTGCGGCGCTAATTCAGTTTCTTTCGCTTCGCGTATGTCTGCGTTGATCGAATCGCGGCTAAAGCCGCTCCTACAAGCCGCTCCTACTGGATCAGCACCACGCCGCTGGCGAGCACCGAGGCACAGGCGGCCTTGGTGATGTCGCGCGTGCGCTGCGGTGTGGTGGTGCCATTGGCAATCAGGATGTCGATCAGGTTGCTCACTTCCGTCTCGATGGCGAGGAAGCCCGGCTGGCTCTCGGGCAGCAGCCCGCCTCCGGCCATGTTGTTGATCAGCGGTGTGATCACCAGGCTCTGGTCCCCAAGGTCAAACGGATCCGCAGGGTCGCCGAAGGCGGCAACGGGGCTCCGGTCGAAGTCAAATAAGTCGAAGTACACCGGCCGGAGGGTGTCGTCTTCCACCAGCGCGTCGCAGTAGGCAATCGCGAGCTGGGCGATACCGATTTCGTGGGCCGACGAGAAGGTATCCGCCTGTGCGATGGCTGGTAGCGACTGGCGGACCAGGTCGTAGGTCGCCTGCACGTCTGTCGTGGGCACCGTGGTCACTGCCGAGAACGCGGCATTGATCTCGTCGAAAGTCCGCACACCGATGTCGGGCTGCGTTCCGGCGAGCACCAGCGGCGGCGGTGCCGGCGGCCCCGCGACGACCACCGGGCCGAACTCGGTACCGAGCTGTTCGAAGCTCAGGAAGAACTCGTCGGACTGCGGGCCGTTCTGCAGCGGAATCACCGTGCCGAGGTTCGACAGCGGCTGGCCGACCGGGTCGGTCAGCGTGAGATCGAGATTCGCGTAGGCCTGCCCCACGTCCGCTTCAGCGCCGTTCACCCCGATGCGCATGCCGACGAGCGGGATGCTGGCGGTGGTCGCCGCAGAATCCAGGCTGATGAACATCGGCGTGTTGAACAGGTAGCTGTAGCTGTCGAACTGGCTGACCTCGAACAGGATGTAAGACTGGGCCAGGTCGACGCCGGCCACGTCCCCGATGTAGAACAGCAGGAAGAACTTCTCACCCACCCCGACCTCGAGGTTCTGGTTGATCTGTTCCGGCGTCAGCGTCCGGTTGTGGATGGCCACCATCCGGATCACGCCCTGCCACTGCCGGTCGCCCGACACTTCGTTACCGAGGACAAATGCAAAGCTGTCGTCCCAGTCGCCCAGCGTGCCGCCCGGCACCGGGTCCACGTCGTCTGTGAACACGCCGTTCACGTAGATTTCCCGGCCGTTGATCGGGTCGTAGTTCACGACCACGTGCTGCAGGGTGGCCTGCAGGTCTTCGTCCGCGGCCGCCGTGCTCAGCCTCGGGTCGCCATTCGCATCGCTCTGGCTGCTGCGGTTGTAGGCGTCGTAGCTGTACAGCGTCTGGCCCAGCATCAGGTTGCGCTGGTCCACGCCGGCCGAGTAACTGACGATGCGCGTGTCTTCCTGCACCACATTGGCTGGTGCAACCCACGCCTCGACCGCGTACTCGCCAGTGGCGGTAATCAGGTCATGGAGCTTGCGGCTCGTGCTGGTCAGGGCCTGCGCCTTGCCGCTATCGATGTCGATGCCCCAGCCGCCGACCCAGTCCACCTGGCCCGACAGGGTCAGGTCCATGGCCGGGCTCACCCCGCTGGTGTCGAAGGCGGTGCTGCCCTGGCCAGCCTTGAATTCCCACAGCGCGACCTGGTTCACCTCGTAGCGGTTACCGCCGGAGGCCACCGTGCCGTCGATCAGGCGCAGCGCGGCGCTGATCACGAGGTTCGGATCGACGGCACTCAGCGGAACGCTGTCGGCAAAAGCCTGGATCGCCGCCTGCATTTCCGCCGCGTTGGCCGCGCAGTCGTCCCAGCAGTTATGGAACTCGTCGCGCAGCCGGATCACCAGCCGTGAGTCCGGCGGGCTGTTCAGATCGATCTTCGGCTTCGCGGCCTCGTAGGCCACGGTGATGTCCGCATCCGCGAAGAACGGGGTCTGCGGCACCGCGGCCGAGTTCGTGTGACAGCCGGCGCAGTATTGTTCCAGCAACGCGTGCACGCCACCGAATTCGGCCGGCACCGGCGGCGGGAAGTTCTTTGTCTGGCCCGGCGGATTGATCTCCGGTTCCTGCAGCGTGATCTGGCGGCCACCGGCACCACCGGTGCCACCCGCCCAGTTCTCGATCCACGTGGTCATGATGTCACCACAGGCCTGCGGGCTGGTGAGCCAGCAGTTGTGGTCGCCGGCGACCTTGATCACCAGCCGGGACAGCTCCGGCGCTGCGAGGTCGACCAGCGGATTGGTTTCCGCGTAGGCGAGGTTCACGTCGTCGTCGCGGGCGAACTGCGGTGCCTGGCCGCCGCTCTGCGAGTGGCAGTCACCGCAACTGGCCGTGCCGCCGGCTCGCAGGTTCGTCCACAGTTCCACCATGTAGGCCTGCACGTCGGCCGTGGCCGGGGCGGGGCCGTTGTACGTGCCACCGCCGCCGGGCAACTGGCTCTGCGGCAGTGATGTCGTTTCGGCACCGCCACCGCAACCGGCAATCAGGGCTGCGCCGGCCAGCGTGGTGGCAAGCGCACGAATCTTTTGCATGAAGTCATCACGGCACATGGCTCAGTCCCCCCTGCAGTACCAGGCTGCTTCAGCGACAACCTGCTTGATCCGGTAGCCGTTCCGGAAGGACAGGGTCATGGCCTCGATCTGCGAGATGTCGTTGCCATCGGCAGGGTCACGCAGGCAGACGGCCTTGAACACTTTTTTCACCTGGCAGCGCGCGAAGGCTTCGGAATTGCCGAGCTCGCGTCCGAGCGAAGCCGCGCCGGTGCCACTGCCACCCGGCGAGCTTGGGCCGAAGTCCCAGCCGATCCAGCGGTTCGGGCCCTCGCGCCAGTAGTTGTCCCAGTTGTCGTTCGGCGTGACGTAGCCGAACTTGAAGGTCGTATCGTTGTTGAAGTATTTCGGTCGCACTGTGCCCGGCGTATAGATCATCTGGCCGGCCGCATCGTCGTAGTCGTGATACGCGAAGGCCTGGGCCATCGGGTCCATGCCGGCATGGCAGCCGATGCAGCCGTTCATGAATACCCGGCTGTCGCCACCCGGACTGCGCGACACGTCCTGGCGTATCCGGTCCGGTATTCCAGTGATGTCCTTCACCTCTTCCATGTCGTGGCACAGGTGGTTCAGCATCGTGAAACGGAACATTGCGCGGTTCGTGCCGGCGATGAAGAAAGCCTGTGCAGCCGCGCGCGTGGTCAGCAGGCCGGCGACGCCCTCCGCCGGGATGCCGTTCAGCCCCGTCTGCGTCGCAGGCGTCAATACGCTCTGGTCGCCCAGATCCAGGTCGCGGCGCTCCAGTTCCTCGTAATGGTTGTTGCTGGCCGGCGAGTAACCGGGCAGGCCAAGGCCGCCGCCGCCAACGTACAGCACGTCGGCCGCGAGAATTTCGTTGAATGGAATGGTCTCATCGCGCACCACGCCGATAAACGTCGCCACATAGTCGTTCAGCGGTGCGAACAGGTCCTGGTCGCGGTTCGTCCACGGCACGGCAAGATTTTTCAGCGTTACGCCATAGAAGTTCTTGTTGTCCATGGCCATGTAGGCCGCATCTTCATACGCCTGCTGCGTGCGGCCGCCACTGAAGATGGTGGCTGCCATGTCGTCCAGCACCTGCGTAGTCGGTGGCACGCCGGCAATGCGATCGTGAATGCGATGGGCCTGTTCGCGATCGCCTGCAAGCGCCGGAGCACAAATCAGCAACGCACCGAGAACCGCAGTTGCGAGCCTTTGCATGGTACGAAGAAGCCATACCTTCCCCGCTGGTACTTCGTTCCGAAACCAGTTCGTCATTACGTAAGAGCCCCGCGCTTGCGGCGCATTGCGCGCCTTGGGTCACGTTATCTCCCGACCTCGGCGAACGTTCTGTGATCGCATTAACAGTCCGGGGATTTGTCGGTGTATTACGTTACCTGTCGGGCGTATTTGCACCTTAACCGGGTTCACACTCGGGGGCGTTACGGGTTCATTCTTCGGGGTTTCCGATGATTAGTTTCGCGCGAGAAGCGTCTGGCCGTATTCGGGCCACACTATTAAGCACCGTGATGCCCTTCGCTCTGCTGTGTCTCACAGCTTGTGGTGGTGGGAGTGGCGACGTCAGTGTTGCCGGTGGTCAGGGTCCCGACCCGGTACTTGTCGAAGTGTCGATCGCCTATGTGAAGCGTCCGTTGCCCGTCGACGGGCAAGGCATGCTGGTCACGGATGACGTGACCGAGCTGCTGAACTTCGACGCGGGCACCGTGGGCGCGGATCTCTACGTTCGCGACCGCGCGTCGCCGTCGGCCACGGAAGTCAATGTGACTGCGGCCGAAACCCAGGGCCTGGGCGACGTGCGTGACGTAACGCCGTCTTTTGATGGCACGCGGTTCCTGTTCGCGGTGCGCGGGCCCTTCGACCCGAACCTGAACGACGACGAGCAGCCGACGTGGAACATCTGGGAGTACGAAGTGCCAACCCAGACGCTGCGTCGGATTATCGCGTCCGACATCATCGCTGAGGGCGGCCACGACCTGGCGCCTGCCTACCTGCCGGATGGGCGCATCATCTTCTCGTCGAGCCGCCAGCGCACGGCCGGCGCGGTGCTGCTGGACGAAGGCAAGCCGCAGTTCTCGGCACTGGAGGAAGACCGCAACGACTTCGCCTTTGTGCTGCACGTGATGGACGATGACGGTAGCAACATCACGCAGGTCTCCTATAACCAGAGCCACGACTTGTACCCGACGGTGCTGGACAACGGCCAGGTGGCCTTCAGCCGCTGGGACAATGCCGGCAATAACGACTCCATCCACCTGTACCGCATGAACCCGGACGGTACAAGCCTGGAGTTACTGTACGGCGCCGAGAGCCACGACACCGGCACGAATGGTGCCGAAGTGGAATTCGTCGAAGCGCAGCAGATGCCCGATGGAGAATTGCTGAACATTCTCCGCCCGCGGGTCACCGATACTTTCGGCGGTGACCTGGTGATGATCGACACGGCGGACTATGCGGAAAACACCCAACCCACCGCGGTGAACGCCGGCGTACTGACCGGCCCGGCCCAGGTGCGCGCCGTGATCAACGACGTGCATACCGATGGCACGATTTCGCCCGGCGGCAGTTTCTCCAGCGCGACGCCGATGCACGACGGCAGCGATCGACTGGTGGTGAGCTGGAGCCAGTGCCGCCTGCTGGAAGGCCAGCAGATCGTGCCTTGCACGCCGGAGCGCCTGGCCGATCCGAACGCGGTGCCCGCACCGCCGCTCTACGGCCTGTGGGTGTACAACACCGACGACGACACCCAGCTGCCGGTGGTACCGCCGGAAGAGGGCATCATGTACACGGACATCGCGATCGGCGAGCCACGTACCCCGCCACCGGTGATCCTGGACATCGAGTTCAGCGGTGCGGGCGATGCCGCGCTGCTGGCCGAGGGTGCCGGCATTATCAACATCCGCAGCGTGTACGACGTAGACGGTGTCGATACCGCCGTGCCCGATATCCCGACGCTCGCCGACCCGGCGTTCACGCCGGTGGACGCGCGGCCGATCCGCTTCCTGCGGGTTGTGAAGGCGGTCAGCATCCCGGATGACGACCTGGTCGACCTGGACAACACCGCCTTCGGTCGTTCCACCGCGAACGGCATGCGCGAAATCATCGGCTACGTGCCGGTGGACCCGGACGGTTCCGTGCAGGTGAAGGTGCCGGCGAACGTGGCCCTGCAGATCAGCCTGCTGGACGCCCGGGGCCGGCGCGTCAGCCCGCGACACAATGCCTGGCTGCAGCTGCGTCCGGGCGAAGTGCGAACCTGTAACGGCTGCCACGTGCCCGACACCGGCGTGTCGCACGGCCGGGCGGAGGCCTTCGACCCGGTGTACCCGGGTTCACCGGATACGGGTCAGCCCTTCCCGAATACCCTGGAGCCGGCGTTTGCCGACTTCGGCGAGACGATGGCCGAGGCGCGGGCACGGCTGAGTTGCGCGACGGACTGCGCGTCCATCACGCCGTCCCTCGACGTCACGTTCACGGACATCTGGACGGATCCGGCGGTGGCCACGCCAGGCGCTGATCTCATGTACCTCTACGCCGACCTCGACACGCCGCCACCGGCCACGCCGGGCTGCCAGACCAGCTGGTCGCCGGCCTGCCGCACGATCATTCACTACGAAGATCACATCCACCCGATCTGGAGCGTGCCGCGGCTCGCTGCTGACGGCGTGACCGACGCGACCTGCACCACCTGCCACCGGCGCGTGGACGACATGGGGGCACCGATGGTGCCGCAGGGCCAGCTGGACCTCAGCGACGGTGTCGATCCGGTGGTCATGGATCACCTGATTTCCTACCGGGAGCTGCTGTTCGGCGACAACGCGCAGGAAGTGAACAATGGCATCCTGCAGGACAGACTCGTCCCGGGTCCCATCGATCCGGTCACCGGCCTGCCAACCCAGGTTCCCATTCCCGTCGCCCCATCCATGAGCACCGCGGGCGCCAACGCCTCCGCGCAGTTCTTCGACCGCTTCGACAGTGACCCGACCCACATGGGCCTGCTGACCGATGCGGAACTGCGTCTCATTTCCGAATGGCTGGATATTGGCGGCCAATACTTCAATAACCCCTTCGACGTGCCGATAAACTGATAGATGCGCCTGCTCGTTGTCATTGCTGCCGTTGTCGGCCTCGTCGCCGCTTCCCCCGCCACAGCGCGAGAGAAGCGGTATTACGAGGTCGTCGTGACCGACGTCTACGTGGAAATGCACACGGGGCCCGGTGGCGGCTATCCCAAGTTCCACGTGGTGGAGCGGGGCGAGAAGGTCGAGGTGCTGAAGCGGCGCACCGACTGGTTCAAGGTGCGCACCGAGAAAGGCGTGAAGGGCTGGGTCGATGCACGCGCGATGTCGCGGACGGTGCAGCCCGACGGTCGGCCGACCAAGATCGAAAACCCGGATCTCCGGGATTTCATCGACCGGCGCCGGGAGGCAGGCCTGCAGGTGGGCGACTTCGACGGGGCGGACATCATTTCCGCCTACCTGTCGTGGCTGTTCACGCCGAACCTTAGCTTCGAGGTCTGGGGCTCGCGCATCACCGGCGATTTTTCCAACGGCTGGATGCTGAACGGAAACATCGTGCACACCGCCTTCCCGGACTGGCGTATTCAGCCTTATGCCACGCTCGGCGCCGGTGTGATCCGCATCGATCCCAAGTCCACCCTGGTCGGGTCCGAGGACCGGACCGACCAGGTCGCACACGCAGGCCTCGGCCTGCGTGCGCACATCAGCCGGCGGTTCCTGCTCCGCGCGGAGTACAAGAGTTACGTGGTCTTCACCAGCAGGGATGACAATGAGGAAGTGTCGCAATGGAGCGCAGGATTTTCGTTCTTCTTTTGAAGCGTGGTTGCTTGCTGGCGGTGTTGGCCCTGCTGGCGGCTTGCGGGCGTGAGAATCTCGCGGCGGACAACAGCGCCGACGCGCAGGTGCCCGTGATCAATCCCGAGGTGGACCGGCGTGAAATCGACGAACCAAAGATCGGTTCGTCGGACTTCGAACTGGGTGCCTACGTCGGTTACATGAGCGTGGAAGATTTCGGTACCAACGTCGTGTATGGCGCCCGGCTGAATTACCACATTACCGAGCACTTCTTCGCCCAGGCGAACTACGGCCAGACGGACACCGACAAGACCAGCTTCGAGGAGCTGAGCGGCGGCGCCAACCTGTTGTCTGACGATGACCGTACCTTCCGCTACTACAACGCGCTGCTGGGCATCAACCTGTTGCCGGGCGAGTCGTTCATCGGCCGCTCGTGGGCCTTTAACAGCGCGCTGTACCTGGCCGGCGGTGTCGGCAACGTGGACTTCGGCGGTGACGACTATTTTGCCGTGACGCTCGGCGCCGGTTACCGGGTTCTGCCGGTGGACTTTATTTCCATCAATTTCGACGTGCGCGACCACATGTTCGACTCGGACATCCTGGGCGACAGCAAGGTCACGCATAACATCGAGTTCTTGTTTGGGGTGAATTTCTTCTTCTGAGCGTCAGGAAGACGCCGACCATCCACAAGGAGTTGTGATGCACAGGATTCACTGCGGAATTCGTCGAGTCGCCCTGCTGGGCGTTGCGCTGGTGCTGATGGTGCCGGTGCAGGCAGGCGACGCCAGCGGGCCCGCACCCGACTTCACGCTGACCGCCCGGGATGGCCAGACCGTGTCGCTGAGCGACCTGAAAGGGCAGGTGGTCATGATCAATTTCTGGGCGACCTGGTGTAGGCCGTGCCGCCAGGAGATGCCGCTGCTCGAGCAGCTCTACACCCGTTACGAGGGC
Organism: Chromatiales bacterium; assembly: GCA_020351875.1. Taxonomy (GTDB): domain Bacteria; phylum Pseudomonadota; class Gammaproteobacteria; order Steroidobacterales; genus J054. The sequence continues at coordinate 2,512,244 of CP070671.1, forward strand.
CTCGGCTTCACGCTGCTCGGGGTGAACGTCGAGGAGGACAGCAAGCTAGCGGACAGGTTCCTGGAAGAGACGCCCGTGACCTTCCCGATCCTGTTCGACCCGGAAAACGGCGTGAGCAAGCTGTACAACGTGTCGGCCATGCCGAGCACCGTGCTCGTAGATCGTGCCGGTAACGTGCGCTTCCTGCACCACGGTTACCAGCCCGGCTACGAGAACGACTACCAGAACCAGATTCGGACGCTGGTGCGGGAGAGGGGCTAGTCATGAACTCGCCGCGTGGGTTGAGATCAGGGAGGGTGGACCAGTGAAGCGTCTGGCAGTAAGGCTTGTCTTTGGGGCGATGGTCCTCGTGAACTTTTCGGCTTGTAGTGTGGAGCCTTGGGTTAAGCCATACGAGCGTGACCGCCTGGCTGATCCGATCATGAACCTGAACCGCGACCCGGTTTCCACGGCCTATATCAACCACGTGCACGAAGCCCGTGAGGGTGCCCGGGGTGCGTCCGGCAGTGCCGGAGGTGGCTGTGGCTGTAACTAGCCGCAAGCTGCGTGCCGGCCTGGTCGGGTGGTGCCTGCTGTTCATCGGGGCAGGGGCCCTGGCGGGTGTGTTGCCGGAAGACCGGGCCGATGCCATGTACCACTATTACGACGGTGGCGGCGTGCAAATCGACGGGCCATCGTTGCTGATGCGCAAGTCCGTGGGCCAGAGCTTCTCTTTCTTCGGCAACTACTACGAGGACTCAATCAGCAGCGCGTCCATCGACGTGGTGACCACGGCGAGTCCGTACGACGAAACCCGCACCGAGTACTCGCTGGGCTTCGACTACCTGCGCGGCGACACCACGATGAGCTTCGCGTACGGCAACAGCGAAGAGGACGACTACGAGGCCAATACCTTCAACTTCGGCATCGCGCAGGACATTTTCAGCGGCATGACCACGGTGACCCTGGGCTACGGCAAGGGCAACGACACGGTGATGAGCAACGTCGATCCCGACTTCGAAGCAGACATGGACCGGCAGTCCTACCGCCTGGGTGTGTCGCAGGTCATCACCCGCAACATGCTGGCCAGCATCAACTACGAGGTCGTGACCGACGAGGGCTTCCTGAACAACCCGTATCGCTCGGTGCGCTACCTGGACCCGACCAGCGGCAGCGGCTACAGCTTCCAGCCGGAGCGCTACCCGAATACCCGCACCAGTAACGCGGTCGGGGTGCGCAGCCGCTATTTCCTGCCGTACCGCGCGGCCTTGCACGGCGGCTACCGGTATTTCACGGACGACTGGGAAATCGATGCGCACAATGCAGACGTGGGCTACACGCAACCGATCGGGCCGTGGACCTTCGAGGTGGGTTATCGCTACTACACCCAGTCGGCCGCGGAGTTCTTCAGCGACCTGTTCCCGTACGAGGACGCACAGAATTTCCTCGCGCGCGACAAGGAGCTCAGCAGCTTCGACAGTCACACGGTGCAGGCCGGCGTGAGCTACGACTTCATCGAAGGTGGCTGGTCATTCCTGGAGAAGGGGACGCTGAACGTGTTCTACGACCACGTGTGGTTCAGCTACGATGATTTCCGCGATCTGCGCAACAACACCGGCGTGATTCCGGGCCAGGAACCGACCTACGAGTTCGAAGCCGACATCCTGCAGCTGTTCGTTTCCTTCTGGTTCTGACAGGATCCGGTAAAACGTTCCCCGACGTCAGGGTGCTATAATTCGCCGCCCGTTTTCCTGGGCACGAAACCGATGGCCGATGCATCCGCAGGGCTCAGCTCCCTGCAGTTCTCCATACTCACCGTCTGCGGTGTGCTGGCCTTGTTGCTGGTGGCGGCCAACGTGGGCTTGTCCCTGAACAACCGGGTGGCCCAGGAAGAGGTCAACACGCGCCAGCAGTACATCAACCAGACCGTGCAGGTGAGTCGGTTGAACAACCAGATCGCCGAGGCGCTGGCCACCCTGTCGGCGCAGACGGGGGATGAGAGCATCCGGCAGCTGCTGGCCGCGAACGGCATTACCTTCACCGCGCAAGAAGAGCCGGAGGCGGCACAATGAGCGCGGATGTGCCAGCCGCGACCCGCTCGCTGTTCGCCCCGGTCCTGTTGCTGGCCCTGAGCCTGGTCGCGATGACCGGCTTTCAGACCTGGCAGCTGGTGCAGCAGCAGGGCAACCTGCAGACCGTGCGCGCGAACCAGGAAACGGCCGTGCAGGAGTCGCAGCGCGTGCGCGCGCAGTTGCAGTCGCTGACCCGGGGCACTGCCGACCTGGCGGCGGTCGGCAACCCGAATGCGCAGCGGGTCGTCGACGAACTGGCCCGGCAGGGCGTTACGTTGACAGCGAGCGAAGAGCCTCGGTCGACTCCGTAACCGGTTCCACCGCCTGGGCGTAAAGCGGCGGCAACGGGCAATCCAGCACCGCGCACACCGTGCGCAGCAACTCACTTTCCGCGACGCTGAGCCAGCCGTCGTGCATTGCGGTGACGCCCAGCGCTTCCACGATGCGCCGCCGGTCCAGCGGCCGCAGCGGTAACAACATACTCAATGCCTGGTCGACGCGCGCCTGCCACCCGTCTTCGCCGGGACGAATGGGCAGCTCTTCCGGCAGGTCGGCGGCCAGTTGCGGGTCGAGCCGGGACAGGCCGGCAGCCCATGACGCGCGCGCCTCGGTTGCGCTGTCGTGGCCAAAGACGGCCAGCGCGGCGAACAGCACGCGCAGTGGCTCGCGCTGCCTGTGGTGGTCCAGCTTGCGACGGCCCCGGCCGGTCGGCCGGCCCGGTCGGCGGGTGCGCTCGATGGCCTCACCGAGGACCCGGGCCAGGGCGTACTCGAAGAGTTCCACGCGTCCGTCCAGGTGGGCCAGGTGATCGACGAGCGTACGCAGGTAGTCCAGTTGCCCGTCCGGCCGGTTCCGCAGCGCGGGAAACGCGAGGTCGAGCAGCGGCAGACGATAGGCGGAACCCGACCGGGACACTTCTTCGTACAGCTGTTCCACGGCCCCGGTGCGCGTGGCGCCCAGCTGGCCGTGCAGGTACGCCAGCTGGTCGCGGCGCAGCAGCGCATCCGGGTGCAGGATCAGCGCGAGCACGAGCAGGAAGGCCGCGTCATTGGAATGCGCGGCTTCGTACAGGCGCGGTGGCACGTGCCGGTGCAACGCATGGGCCGCGGCGAGTTGCGGCGGGCCGGGATTGCCGGCCAGCGCGGCGAGGCCGGCCGGCGCCAGTTCGAAGCTGCCGATACTTTCCGGCGGCATGGCGCGGGTGGTGCCGGCCGGCGCCTCCCGGGCGGCCTCGGCCGCTTGGGCCCGCCATGTCTTGTCGAGCCGCTGGATGCGCTCGTTCAGCGGCGGGTGCGTGGCAAAGAGTTGCGCCAGGCGTTCACCGGGGGCGAATAGCATGTGGCTGACTTCCTCGGCTTCGGCACGTTGCAGGTAAGACCGATCGCTCAGGCCAAGAATCTTTTTCAGCGCGCCCGCAATGCCGTTCGCCTGCCGCGTGAACTGCACGGCCGACGCGTCGGCCAGGAATTCCCGCTGCCGCGACACGGCCGCCTTGATCAGCCGCGCGAACATCACGCCGACATAGCCGATGCCGGTCAGGCCGAGGGCCACGGCCAGCACGAGCACTACGCCGTTGCCTTTCACCCGCATGCTGGAACGTCGGCCCAGCCGCACGTTGCGCAGGATGCTGCGACCAACTAGCCCGATGACCATGATGCCGAACAGCGGGCCCATCAGCCGAATGTTCATGCGCATGTCGCCGTTGAGCACATGGCTGAACTCATGCGCAATGACGCCCTGCAGTTCGTCCCGGCTCAGTTGATCCAGCGTGCCGCGTGTCACCGCCACCGCCGCGTCTTCGGGCCGGTAACCCGCCGCGAACGCGTTGATGCCCGGCTCGTGCTCGAGCACGTAGACCTCGGGCACCGGCACGCCGCTGGCGATGGCCATTTCTTCCACCACGTTGCGCAGCCGCCGGCGCAGCGGGTCCTGGGTGTCGGGCGGCACCGGGGTACCGCCCAGTTCCCGGGCCACGCGTGCGCCACCGTCACGCAGCGTCAGAATCCGGTACAGGCTCGCGATGCCGATCAGCACCAGCGTGAAAATGGCGATGTTCGCCAGCACGGGCGCGCGCATTGCCAGCATCTCCGGCGCCGCTTCGATAGGGGAGGACTCGGTCCATAGCAACACCGCACCGAACACCGCGGTCACGGCCAGGGCAACGGCCAGGGTCGCCAGGATGTAAACGCCGATGAGCGCGCGCGTACGTCGCCGCGAGCGCTCTTGCGCCTCGAAGAAGTCCATGGCCGCCTGCGGCTAGAAGCTGACGGCCGGGGCGGCCCGGCTTTCTTTGCTTTCTATTTCCAGGAACTCGCCGGGACGGAAGTTGAAGGCATTCGCGACCAGGTTGCTGGGGAAGGTCTCGCACGCATTGTTGTAGCCGAGCACCGCGTCGTTGAAGGCCTGGCGCGCGAAAGACACCTTGTTCTCCGTGCTGGCGAGCTCTTCCTGGAAGCGCAGCATGTTTTCGCTCGCCTTCAGGTCCGGGTAGTTCTCGGCCAGTGCAAAGAGCCGGCCGAGCGTGCCGCTCAACGTGGCTTCCGCTTCACCCAGCGCCTTGATCGCCTCGGCGTTGGACGGGTCGGCCGCGGCCGCCTTCAGGCCGCTCACCGCCGCGTTACGCGCCTGCACCACGGCTTCCAGCGTGTCGCGTTCGTGCTTCATGTAGCCCTTCACGGACTCCACCAGGTTCGGGATCAGGTCGTGGCGCCGCTGCAGTTGCACGTCGATCTGGGCAAAGCCGTTTTTCACCCGGTTACGCAACGCGACCAGCTTGTTGTAAAGCCCGATGACGACGAAAACGACGACACCGATGATGATCAGCAGAATGGTGCCTGCGCCCATGCGAATCTCCCCGATAGCGTGCGACAATCCGCCGTGAGCATACCGCTAATGCTGCGGGCAGACCATGAACCATGATGATTAGACTCCTGCTGCTATTTTTCGCCGGAGTGCCTTTGGCCCACGCGGCCTGGCACAGCGACGTGCAGGACAAGATGGGTACGCGTGTCGAGGTCCAGCTCTGGCATGAAGACGCCGCCGTGGCCGAGGCGCTGCTGGCCGAGGCGATGGGAGAATTCGACCGGATCGAAGCCGAGATGAGCACGTACCGGGAGAGTTCGGAGATTTCCCTGGTGAATCGCGAGGCGGCTACTCGGGCCGTGACAGTCAGCCCGGAGCTTTATGCGCTGACGGAGTTGTCGCTGAATCTGTCGGATGCAACGGGTGGTGCTTTCGACATTACCTACGACAGTGTCGGGCAGTTGTATGACTACCGCCAACGGCAACGCCCCGATGCCGAGGCCATCGACGCCCGGCTGGAGGCCATCGACTATCGTTACGTGAAGCTGAACCCGGATGACCAGAGCATTCGTTTCCGCCAGGATGGCGTGCGGATCAACCTCGGTGGCATCGCGAAAGGTTACGCGGTGGAATCGGTCATCACGCTGTTGCGCACGGCGGGTGTCAAACATGCAATGGCGGTGGCCGGCGGCGACACGCGCCTGCTCGGCGACCGGCGCGGCAAGCCGTGGATCGTCGGCGTCCAGGATCCGGATGACGAGGAGGGCCTGGTCACCCGCATCGGGCTGGTCGACGAGGCGGTATCGACCTCCGGCGATTACGAACGCTTCTTCATCGAAGACGGCGTACGCTACCACCACATCCTGGACCCCGGCACCGGCCGCTCCGCAGGCGATGTGCGCAGCGTGACGATCGTCGGCCCCGACGCCACGATGACCGACGGCCTGTCCACCAGCGTGTTCGTGTTGGGCCCGGAGAAGGGCATGGACCTGATCGAAACCCTGGACGGCTACGAAGCCATCGTGATCGACACCGACCGCGGCGTCCGCTTCTCCACCGGCCTCGATCCGCGCTAAGCCAAGCCAGCGTTCTTGACCTTGTGGGAGCGGCTTTAGCCGCGATTGCCCCATTCCCGCGGGCGGGCCGGGGATCTACGGCCTCCACGCCTCCTTGCCGTGGCCTGATCGAGAGCACTCCATCCTGCCGCCACCCCACGAGTTTGTCCGTCACGGATCCTGATGGGGCAACTCAGCTGACCGTTCCGGCCGTAGACCCCGGCCCACCCGCTCACGCCGGTGGTTAGTCACTCCGTGGCCCTCGCCAGCTCGTGCCTTTCCGGAATGGAGCTGCGGCTACGTCAGGGTTCCCGAAACGCCATCGCTGTATCACGCCGTCGACGTGGGGCGTTCTGTCTTCCGGGCGTCGTCCCGGAGGAGCGGAGCCAGGGATGGCGGGAGCGACGGAGGGCCGATCCGACTGAGGACAGGGATGTCCGAAGGAGGTTAAGCCCGGAAGACAGAACGCCCCGCGGCGGCGGCAGTCCACCAGCGAATCAGCCCGCACGCGGACGCAGTCGCAAACGCCAAATTGGTCTTCCTGGCTCCCCTAAAAACGGCGTTGAACATAAGCGCCGAACGCGTGTTCGCAAGCCGCACGACAGTTGACTTAAGGGCCAGTTGATCCGTGACTGCGGTCACGGGAATCCCCTATCCACCCTGCCAAGATTGCCCTCGAAGGTGGGCCTGAAAAGGGCTCGCCGGAATGGGCAAACCCGTCGAAAGGCGGGGACGCAAAGCCACCGGTCTACTGATTGCGTTTGCAGTCAAAGACAGCGGGGCTGCCGCCGCCGGTTGATATCCGGATTGGCGTCGTGTTCCTGCTGAACGGCTCTGCCCTTTCCACAGCTCGTGCGCGCAAGCGTGCGGACCGGTGCGCATTCCAGGAGCAGACCCAGAATGGATAACGGCAGCCAGGGGACCAGCGGCATCGCGCGCGGCGGGGCATACGTGGCCATGCTGCTGTGCCTGTTCCTCGCGTGGCCGGCCTCCGCCGGGCGCAACCTGGAAGGCGAGGCGGCGCCGGATTTCGCGCTGAAGAGTCTCGCCGGCGCGAACGAGCGCCTGAGCGAACACCAGGGCAGCGTCGTGGTGCTCACTATCTGGAACGTGCGTTGCGGGGATTGCCGCGAGCAGCTCCTGCAGCTCAACGCGTTGCAGACGCAATACGGGGCGCAAGGCCTGCAGGTGATCAGCGTGAACATCGACAAGCACCTGCACCGCGTCGAGGAAACGACCCGCGACATGCAGCTCGATTTCCCGGTGCTGCTCGACATGAAGAAACGCGTGGCGAAGCTCTACGACCCCGACAAGCTGCCCTTCACCGTGATGATCGACCCGGCCGGTACCGTGCGCCATGTCCACCAGGGCTACGCCGGCAAGGATTCGCTGATTTACACCGCTGAACTGGAATCACTACTGGCCGATTTCGGGCCGCTCACTGATCAAGGTTGATGACCATGTGCAACAAGCAACCCTGGATGAACTGTCGCGTCGCCGGCTGGTGTGCCGCGTTGATGATGCTCGCGCTGCCGCTGGCTGCGGAAACGGTCGCGCCCCCGGCGGACGAGCCCGCACCCGTCCTGGACGAGGAGGTGCAGGACCTGAAGGCCCAGGTGCTGAACCTGAACCATGAGCTGTTCCTGCTCGAGGAAGAGCTGCTGTTCCCGGCGAACACGCAGGTGGCGGTGTTCCTGTCGATGGACATCGGCGAGTACTTCGACCTCGATTCGGTGCAGCTGAAGCTCGACGGCAAGAAGGTCAGCAACTACCTGTACACGAAGCGCGAGGTCAGCGCGCTCCACCGGGGCGGTGTGCACCAGCTGTTCCTCGGCAACGTGAAGACCGGTGAACACGAGCTGGTGGCGGTGTTTACCGGCCTGGGTCCGCAGGGTCGGCAGTACCGGCGCGGCGCGTCGCTGAATTTCAAGAAGGACATTGGCGCAAAGTTCGTGGAACTGCAGATCACCGATCGCGAGATCAAACAACAGCCTGAGTTTTTCGTGAGGGAGTGGGAGTAGCTGATGCGATCTCCCTGGGGTGACCGACGGGCGCGGGCCGCGGCCATTTTGGCCGCGGCCCTGCTGCTCGTTGCGGCACCGGGCTGGGCAGGGAAGCCCGAGCGCCTGGTGGTGCAGGATCCTCATTACGGCGAAGTGCTGTTCCATTTCTACCAGAAGGACGATTTCACCGCGTTGACTCACCTGATGGCCGCCCAGGCGCAGTCGCGGGTAAGCAATCACGAGCTCGATGCGGAGTTGCTGCTCGGCGGGCTGAATCTCGAGTACGGCCAGCATCGCGAAGCCGGCAGGATTTTCAACCGACTGCTGGCACAGGTCGATGACCCCGCGATCCGCGACCGGGCGTGGTTTTATCTCGGCAAGGTCCGCTATCAGCGTGCCCACTTTGCCGAAGCCGAAGACGCGCTGCGCCAGGTCGGTGGCAAGTTGCCGCGTAGCCTGGCGGCGGAGTATCCCCTGCTGATGTCGCAGAGCCTGATGGGTCAGGGCCGTTACGACGATGCGGCTGCGGTGCTCGACGGCTGGAAGGGCCCCGCAGACTGGACCGCCTTCGCCCGCTTCAATCTCGGTGTCGCGCAGGTGCGCAGCGAAGACCTGCAGGCCGGCGCACGCGCACTGAATCGTGTGGGCAAGATGTCGGCGCCGACCCCGGAACTGAAGAGCCTGCGCGACAAGGCCAATCTCGCCCTGGGTTATGCCTGGCTGCAGGTTAACGATCCTGAGGCAGCTCGCGAGGCCCTGGAACGTGTCCGGGTGCTCGGGCCGTTCTCCAACAAGGCACTGCTGGGCGTCGGCTGGGCCGACGCGCTGCAGGCGGAGTATCGCCGCGCGCTGGTGCCGTGGCTCGAACTGCGCGACCGTGACCTGCTCGACAGCGCGGTGCAGGAGTCCTTGCTCGCGGTGCCCTTTGCCTACGGCAGTCTCGATGCGCACGGCTCGGCAGTCGATGCCTACCTGGCTGCGCTGGGCGCATTCGACGCGGAAATCTTTCGCCTCGATATCGCCATCGATCGGGCGCGCAGTGGCGAACTGGTGCCGGCGCTGCTGGATGCGGACGACCCCGAGATTGCCCGCTGGTACTGGCAGCTGAACGCCGTACCCAGCTCCGAAGATGCGCGCTACTTGTATCACCTGGTCGCCGATCACCGCTTCCAGGACGGGCTGCGGAACTATCGCGACCTGCTGGCGCTGTACAACCACCTGGACGACTGGAAGGAAAAGCTCGGCGCTTACCAGGACATGCTCGATACGCGCGCGCAGGCCTATGCCGAACGCATGCCGTCGGTCGAAGCGCACCTCGCCGACGTGAACCTGGAGGCGATGCACGCGCGACGCGACGACATGGTCACGCGCCTCGACCAGATTGAAGCGACGCGGGACATCGCGGGCCTGGCGGACGCGACCGAACGCCAGCAGTGGGAGCTGCTGACGGAACTGGAACAAAGCCCCGCGTGGTCTCACCCGGGGGCAGCCGAAGCACGCGACAAGCAACGCGTGTTGAAGGGTCTGCTGCAGTGGAAGCTCGACCGCGAATTTCGCCGGCGCCTGTGGCAGCAGCGGCGGGAAATCGCATCGCTCGACGCCGCGCTGGCGGAAGCCGATCGCCGGGCCGCCGACGTGTACGCCGCGCGCGAGGAAATTCCGGTCGAGCTCGACGCATACCGCGAACGCATCGCGGCGCTGCGCCCCCGCCTGGAGTCCGTGCAGGGCGGCGTGATGGTGGCCCTCGGCGGCCAGGAGGCCGCGCTGCAGTTGTTCGCCGTGCGCGAGCTCGAAGCGCAGAAGGAACGCATGGCCACGTATCGCATTCAGGCTCGCTTTGCCCTGGCGACGATCTACGACCGCGCCAGCGGCACGGTCGCCGATCGCGGGAGTGCCGACCAGTGAAGTTGCTGGTACTCACAACCGGGCTGGCGCTGGCCGGCGGGCTTTGGCCCTTCGGTGGCGACAATGATGCGCCGCGGCCGAACGACAGGATCTCGGACCTGAAAGCCCGCAAGCTCGATTTGCAGGCGACGCCGGCGGTCATGGACAGCGCGCAGATGGCGCGGCAGCAGTACCGCACCTTCCTCGAACTGTCCGAGGGCTCGCCGGAGATGCAGATGGAGGCCATGCGCCGGCTGGCCGACCTGAGCGTTGCGGCGGCCGAAGACGCTGATATGGCCAGCCTGATCCAGGAACAATTCGTCGAAGAAGCGGTGTGGCTGTACGGGGAACTGCTCGAGCGCAACCCGGACCACGAGCTGCGCGACGCAATTCTCTACCAGCTCGCGCGGGCCAAGGAATTCACGGGTGACAACGACGGTGCGCTGGCGGCACTCGACCAGCTGATCGCCGATCATCCCGACAGCCGTCTCTACGACGAGTCTCAGTTCCGTCGGGGCGAGGTCCTGTTCGTCGCGAAGCGTTACCGCGAAGCGGAACAGGCCTATGCCGCTGTCATCGCGGTCGGCGACAGCTCCAGTTTCTACGAGCAGTCGCTGTACAAGAATGGCTGGGCATTCTTCAAGCTCGGTTTGCACGACGAGAGCCTGGATTCCTTCCTCGGCCTGCTCGATCGGCGGCTGGCCGACACGGACGACCCCGCCGCTGCCATCGAGGCCATGTCCCGGCCCAATCGCGAGTTGGTCGACGACACCTTCCGCGTGTTGTCGATCAGTTTCTCGTACATGGACGGTGCGGACACGCTCGACGATCTGCTGGATCGCCGCGGCGACATGAATTACGCAAACCTGTTGTACGCCGGTCTCGGTGACCTGTACCTGGACAAGGAGCGCTTCAACGACGCCGCCGAAACCTACGCGGCCTTCGTCAGCCGCGCGCCGACCCACGAGGCCGGCCCGGTCCTGCAGCAGCGCGTAATCGAGGCTTACACGCTGGGCCGCTTTCCGAGCCTGGTGCTGGAAAGCAAGCGCGACTACGTGCGCCTGTATGGCTTCGACACCGCGTTCTGGCCGGACCGCGACCGCGCCGACTATCCCGTGGTGGTTACGCACATCAAGGAACACCTGAGCGACCTCGCCGGCTACGACCACGCGCTGGCCCAGGAAGAGGGCAGTGTCGAGGCCTACGAACGGGCCGCGGGCTGGTATCGCCGCTACCTCGACTACTTCCCGGAAGACCCCGACTCCGCGCAGCGCAGTTTCCTGCTCGCGGAAATCTACGAGGAACTCGGACGCTACGGCGAGTCCACGGATCAGTTCCTGGATGCGGCGTACGCCTACGGCCCGCACGAGCAGGCCGCCGAAGCCGCCTACCGCGCGGTGCTGGTCGCGCGCATGCATTCGGCGCAACTCGAGGGTGAAATCCAGGTTGCCTGGCAGCAGCGCGTATTTGAAGAGTCCCTGCAGTTCGCGGACAACTTCCCGGCGCACCCGGAGGCCGCACCCGTGCGCGCGAAAGTGGCCGAAGAATTGTTTGCCGCCGGCGACCTCGAACGGGCGGTGGACGTAGCAGGTCTGGTCGTGACGATGCAGCCGCCGGCAAGCGAGGAGCTGGAACGCACGGCGTGGCGAGTTATCGCCCACTCTCAGTTCGACCTGGGCCGTTACCCGCAGGCCGAGGTCGCCTACATGCGGTTGCGACTACTGCCGCAGGAAACGCCGGAGCACAGCCAGGAAGTCGAGGCGCGGATTGCGGCGTCCATCTACCGCCAGGGCGAACAGGCCCGCGATGCAGGCGACGTGGACGAAGCCGTGGCGCAGTTCCTGCGCGTCGGCGATGCGGTCCCGGGTTCCGATATCGTGCCGACCGCGATCTACGACGCCGGCACGCTGCTGATCACCGCGGAGCGGTGGGACGAGGCCGCGCCGGTGCTCGAGCGTTTCCGCACGGAGTTCCCGGAACACGAATTCGGCGACGAAGTCACGCAGAAACTCGCGGTCACCCGGCGGGAGGCGGGCGAGGCCGGTGCCGCTGCCGCAGAGTTCGAAAGAGTGGCCGTGTTGGCCAGTGTCGAGCCCGACGCCCAGCGCGAGGCGCTGTGGGAGTCGGCCGATCTGTACGAACAGGCCGGGCGCCCGGCGGACGAACGGCGGGTTTATGCCGCGATTGTCGAGCGTTTCCCGGCGCCGCTGGCCGAGTCCATCGAGGCCCGGCAGAAACTGGCCGACCTGGCCGGCGATGCGGGCGATACGCAGGACCGCTGGCGCTGGCTCGACTCCATCATCGTGGCCGATGCACAGGCCGGCGCCGAGCGCAGCTCGCGCACCATGACGCTTGCCGCCCGCGCGAGCCTGGAGCGCGCGATGCCGCTGCGTGATGCCTTCAACGGCGTGTCGTTGACGGTGCCGCTGAAAGACAGCATGAACATCAAGAAAGAGCGCATGGAACGTGCGCTCACCGCCTTTGGCGGTGCTGCGGACTACGGCGTCGACGAGGTGGTCACGGCAGCCACCTATGAAATCGCGCAGCTGTATTTCAACCTGAGCCGCGAGCTGATGGACTCGGAACGTCCTGCCGGTCTCGACGAGCTGGAGCTCGAGCAGTACGAGCTGCTGCTGGAAGAACAGGCCTTCCCGATCGAGGAACAGGCCATCGACATTTACGCGTCGAACGCATCGCGCGCCGCCACCGGGGTTTACGACCAGTGGGTGCGGCTGAGTTTCGAACGTTTGGCGGAACTGGTACCGGCGCGCTACGCGAAGCCGGAGAGGAGTGAGAACCTTGTTGCGCAACTGGACTGAGAGTAGGCCGCGCCAGAGGACGGCCAGGGCCAGCGCCCTTGCATTGCTCGCATTGACCGTCGCCCTGGGCGGTTGTGCCGGCAACAAGGCGACGCAGGTGGCAGACGCAGAGGCAACGGCCGAACCGGTGTTTCCCGCCGACGCGATGGACCGCTACGCGCGGGCGCTGGGCTGGATGGATGCCGGCGACGATGCGCGGGCGGCCGGGGCGTTTCGTGAACTCGCCGCGGACTATCCGGACTATGCCGGGCCGCTGGTGAACCTCGCGATCCTCGAATCACGCGCGGGCAACACCGAAGCGGGCATCAACCTGCTGTCGAACGCGGTGGTGATCTGCGATCAGTGCGCGCCGGCCTGGAACCAGCTGGGCATCCTGCTGCGCCGCCAGGGCCGCTTCGAGGAAGCCGAGAGCGCGTACCTGAAGGCGCTGGCCGAAGACCCGGACTACGCGCTCGCGCATTACAACCTCGGCGTGCTGTACGACCTGTATCAGCAGCAGCCGGCCACCGCCGTTGAACACTACGAACGTTATGTCGCGTTGACCGACGACGTTTCGCAGTTGCCGGTGGACAAGTGGATTGTCGACCTGCGCCGGCGTATCGGTGCACCGCCGACGGCCGCGCAGGCGGAGGGCACCTGATGAACGACTGGCAGCACAGGCTCCTGGCTGGCGCCCTGCTGGCCGGTTTTACAGTTTGGGCCGGTGCCGCGGAGACGGCACGTACGGACACGGACGTCCCGGCCCCTCTTATAGAAGCGGCAGCCGCCCCGGCCGACGAGGCCGAGCTCATGCCCGCGGTGGACGTGGGCGGCGCGCCACAGCCCGCCGCCGTACCCCGCGGCCCGGCCGACCGGCTGGAGCTGGATCCGACCGCGATTCGCGGCAACCAGGAGCTCCCGAAGGTGTTGTACATCGTGCCGTGGAAGGACCCGGCATTGGGTGACCTGGTCGGCAAGCCGGTGAACAGCCTCGTGGACGAGGTGTTGGCACCCGTAGACCGTGATGTGTTCCGCAGACAGATCCGCTATTTCGATCAACTGTATGGAGAGGCCGGAAATCCGTCTGCCGGGCCGTAGGGCCACGGGCGGCTGAGCCGATTCTTTTTGGAGGAGGAGAGATGGAAATCTATTCGAGTATCGTGAGTTTCTTCCAGCAGGGCGGGGTCTTCATGGTCCCGATCGTGGTGGTGCTGGCCATTGGCCTCGCCATCGCGGCCGAGCGCTGGGTGTATCTGAGCAAGACTGCCGTGGGCAACCGCATGATCTGGAAAAAGATCACGCCGTACATCCAGGCCGGCAAGTTCCAGGAAGCCGTGAACGTCACGTCGAAATCCAAGGCGGCGATCGCGACGATCCTGACCTACGGCCTGCACCGCACGAAGAATGCGGCGCGTCGCGACGACATCGAGAAGGCGATGGAAGAGAGCCTGATGGAAGTGATGCCGCGGCTGGAAAAGCGCACGCACTACCTGGCCACGTTTGCGAACGTCGCCACGCTGCTGGGCCTGCTGGGCACCATTATCGGCCTGATCAACGCGTTCACGGCCGTGGCGGCCGCGAACCCGGCTGAGAAGGCGGACATGTTGTCGGCCAGTATCTCGGTGGCGATGAACACCACTGCCTTCGGCCTGATGGTCGCCATTCCGCTGTTGCTGGCGCACACCGTGCTGCAGAGCAAGACCACGCAGATCGTCGACAGCCTGGAAATGGTTGCTGTGAAGTTCCTGAACGCCGTTGAAGAGCGCAAGCACCAGGCGCAAGCCGCATGAGAAGCCGCTGGCGCAAACACCGCCAGCAGGAAGCGGCGGACCTGAACATCACAGCGTTCATGAACCTGATGGTGATCCTGGTGCCGTTCCTGCTGATCACGGCTGTGTTCTCGCGGCTGGCGATTCTCGAGCTGAACCTGCCCTCCTCCGGGGAGCAGCTCGCGAACGATGAGCCGTTGACCATGCAGCTGGAAGTGATCGTGCGCGCCGACCTGATCGAGGTGGGCGAGCGCAATGGCGGCCTGTTGACGCGCCTGCCGAGCCAGGAAGACGGCTACGACTACCCGGCCCTGACCGAGTACCTGAAACGCGTGAAGGCCACCTTCCCGGACAAGCTGGATGCCACCATCCTGCTGGAGCCGGACGTGCCCTACGACGTGCTGGTGCAGGTCATGGACGCCGTGCGCATCTTCGAAGCAGAAGAAGAGGACGGCGAGCTGGTGCAGGCGGAGCTGTTCCCGGAAATCTCTATCGGTGATGCACCGGTGCGCAAACGGAGCTAGGCCATGCAGATGTCGAAGCGCGCCAAGCGCATGGAAAAACACAACGCGCGGGGCAGGAAATCTGTGGTCCTGAATCTCGTGTCGTTGATGGACATTTTCACCATCCTGGTGTTCTTCCTGCTGGTCAACTCCTCCGACGTGCAGGTGCTGCCGAACGCGAAGGACATTCAGCTGCCGGAGTCGGTGGCCGAAGAAAAGGCGCGCGAGAATGTGGTGGTGCTGGTGTCCGGCGACCAGATCCTGGTGCAGGGCACGCCTGTGGCGTCCGTGTCGCAGGTGATGAACAGCAAGAGCCTGACGATTCCGGCCCTGGCCGAAGCGCTGCGCGAGCAGAGCGCCCGCGTGCTGCGCCAGGAAATCGCCGATGACATCGCCAGCCGCGAAGTCACGATCATGGGCGACAAGGAGCTGCCCTACCGCCTGCTGAAACGCGTGATGGCCACGTGCACCGAGGCCGACTACGGCCAGATTTCCCTGGCCGTGTTACGCCGTGCTCCCGTTCGCCAGGCCGCCACCGGCGCCGCACCGCAAGGATAAGCCTGCCGTGATTGCCTACTACCGCAACTACGCACTGCCCTGGGACATCGGCCTCAGCGAGGACGAGCGCCTCCGGGAGTTCCTGAAGAAAACCGCGATCGCCGCGGTGGTTCTGACCATTGTGTTCAGCCTGCTGCCTTTGCCGGAGATTGCGCGTGACGACGTGGAAGAGGTGCCGGAGCGCTTTGCGAAGCTGCTGCTCGACAAGCCGAAGCCGCCACCGCCGCCGCCACCGGTCGTACAGGAACCCGAGCCCGAGCCGGAACTCGTGGAGCCGGAGCCGGAGAAGGTAGTCGAGACCAAGCCGGAACCGACGCCCGAGCCGATTCCGGAACCGAAGATCGACCGCACGGAAGAAGCGCGTAAGAAAGTGGCGGGCATGCTGCCCTTCGCCGACGATCTCGCGGACCTGCGTGACAACCAGGCCGTGGCAGCGGTGCAGAACAATCGCCAGCTCGCCGGTGCCGCGGGCGAGGCCACGCGTTCGGAACGTTCGCTGATCACGTCGAAAGTCGGCCAGGCCAGCGGCGGCATCAACACCGCCGGCATGAGTCGCGACACCGGCGGTGGAGGGCTCGCGGGCCGCGATACGACGACCGTGTCCAGCACCGTCGCAGGCTTGGAGTCCAGCGGCCCCGGCGTAGAGCGCACCGGCGACAGCGACCGCGCCGCGCGCAGCCGCGAAGAAATCGAGATGGTCTTCGACCAGAACAAGGGCGCGATCTACTCGCTGTACAACCGCGCACTGCGCCGCGACCCGACCCTGCAGGGCAAGCTCGTGCTGAGACTCACCATCGAGCCCTCGGGCGTGGTGTCTAACTGCGAGATCGTATCGAGTGAACTGCAAGACGACGAACTCAAGCGCAAGCTGGTGCAGCGCGTGAAGCTGTTCCGCTTCCTGGCGAAGGACGTCGAACGGGTCACCACGACCAAGCCGATCGATTTCTTCCCGGCCTGATCCACTCCGAATCCTGGTGCCAGCGCCTCCTGAAGAGGGGACGCTGGTTGCTCTGTTCTTTTCTGCTGCGCCCGCGGGCGGGCCGCAGCTTTGGCACAGCGCGATCGGTCACCGGTCTTGACCACTGTAGGAGCGACCAGCCGCGATTTTTTTTGCCTTCGGTGGACTGCCGCCGTCGCGAGGGGATAGCTCTTCCGGGCTTAACCTCCATCGCACATCCCTGTGCTCAGTCGGATCGGCCCTCCGTCGCTCCCGCCGTCCATGGCTCCGCTCCTCCGGGACGACGCCCGGAAGAGCTATCCCCTCCCGCCGTCGGCGTGAGAACAGGCGGGTGTCTCAAGAACCCTGACTCAGCCGCAGATCATTTCCGGGAAAGCACGAGGTGGCCCGGGCCATGGGGTGGCCAGCCACCAGCGTGAGCGGGCGGGCCGGGGTCTACGGCCGGAACTGTCAGTCGAGTTGCCCCGTCAGGATTCGTGATGGACAAATGCGTGGGGCTCCGGCAGGACGGCGTGCTCTAGATCAGGCCACGGCAAGGAGGCGTGGAGGCCGTAGATCCCCGGCCCGCCCGCGGGCGCAGCGGAATCGCGGCTGGTCGCTCCCGCACATCCCTGTGCTCCGCGACATCAGGTCATCCTGACCAAGTAAGCCGCTCCTACCGCTCGCTACAAGACGCCCCAAACTTGAAGCACGCATAACACCGGTGATGGTGCAGAATAATCCGGTGCCGCATCGCATCGGCCAGGGTGCCACCAAGGTCATAGCTCGGGTCATCGTCCACCAGCGTGCACGCCAACACCCGCATTTGCCCGCACTCCTTCACCACCATCTTGCTGAACGCGCACATGAACGCGCGGCGAGTGTCTTCGGTCTGGTAGCGCGTCATGCAGTCTTCACTCACCTCCGGCACGGTGCGGTGTTCGCCCGGTACCCCGAAGTCCGGAAAGGTCACGATGCGCAGGTCCGCCGGCAGGCCGTGGCGGGTGAAGAGCGTGCGGAACTGGTCGTCTACGGCGCGAGTGTCTTCGTCCGCTTCCATTTGCCGGGCGATGGAAACCCCGAAGCCGAAATCGTGCAGCGCTTTCAGGCCCTGCCAGGCCTTGTCGAAGTTGCCGTCACCGCGACCGGCGTCGTGGCGTTCGGCGTCCGGGTAGTCGATGCTGACGCGGAAGGTGACCGGGTGCAGCGAGCCGAGCAGGCGCCGCACCTGGTCCAGCCGTTTCAGCACCGGCTCGGTGCCGTTGGTCAGCACCAGGCACGGCTTGCGGGCGGCCGCATACGCGAGAATGTTGACGAAGTCCTTCACCAGGAAGGGTTCGCCGCCGGTGAACGAGAACTGTTGCACGCCGAGTTCCATCGCCTCGTCGATCAGCGGCTGGGCGTCGGCCAGCGTGAGGCGCTCGAGCCGGTTGTCGCCGGGTTTGGAACCCTCCAGGCAGAAGGGGCAGGCCAGGTTGCACGCGGTGCCCGTGTGAAACCACAACTCGTCGAGCGCGTGGGGCTCGATGTAGCCGCGCGGGTCGCCGGCGGCCGTGGTGCGGTAGTTCGTGTCAGTCCTGGTCAGCATCCTGCACTTCCGTCTTCGACGGGTGCCCGGTACCGCCGCGCCAGCCGCGCCGGTGGCACGCCCAGCATATAGGCAATGGCCAGTTGCCGGTTCCACAAAGTCCGCCGCAGCCAGCCGTCGCGTTCCCAGCGCCGCGGTGACACGCCGATGCTGAGCGGCAGCGAGCGAAAGGTTCCGAGCCGGCGCAGTGCGCGCACCAGCGGCACTTCTTCGAACAGCGGCTCGTTGGGGAAACCGCCGGTCCGGCGATAGGCGTCGGCCGTCATGAACAGGCCCTGGTCGCCATACGGTGTGCCGAAACGACAGCGAAAGTTGATCAGCGCGGCGAGTCCGCGCGCCAGCCAGTGATTCACGCCGTCGAAACGAAACCGGAACCAGCCACCGACCTGGCCCTGGTTCAGCGCATCGCGCACGGCGCGTGCTGCGTCAGTCGGCGGTGATGCATCGGCGTGCAGGAACCACAGCGTGCCGCCGGTGGCCGCGCGGGCGCCGGTGTCGAGTTGCAGGCCGCGCCCGGCGGCGGTGGTCAGGTAACG
>CP070671.1:2530827-2553812 GCA_020351875.1 Chromatiales bacterium
CGATCTCGGCTACTTCGACCACGAGACCTGCCGGCTCGAGCCCATCGATAACCCGTTCGCTGCTAAAGTGTTACCTATGTCTCCGGAATAATCTGTAACCCATGTCTCCGGTCAGGACCGTTGGAATTTGGCGGAGAGGGAGGGATTCGAACCCCCGGTCCGGGGTTACCGGACAACGGTTTTCAAGACCGCCGCTTTCGACCACTCAGCCACCTCTCCGGAGGCGGGCATTGTCCGCACCGGCTGGCCCCGCAGCAAGGGATTCGGGCCTTTTCTGCGGTATCCTGTTTGGCGATGGCGCGGAACTCCGTGTTATTATCCATGTCGTACCAATTAGGTCCTATTTAAAGGAGAGTTCTGGATGCAGTCGGAAAGGGATTACATGCGGCGAAGCGGCAATGTGCAGGCGCTGAGCGCGGAGGCCATTCAGCAGTCGGCGATTGCGACCAACAAGGTCCTGAAGAACACTTATCTCCTGCTGTCCATGACGCTGTTGTTCAGCGCCGTGACGGCGGGCATCTCGATGGCGCTCGCGCTGCCGCCGATGACCTACCTGATTTCGGTGGGCGTCGCGATGGTGGCCGGCATTTTCGTGCTGCCGCGCGTGGCCAACTCTGCGGCCGGCATCGGCGTGATCTTCCTGATCACCGGCGCCCTCGGCCTCGGCCTCGGCCCGCTGCTGAACATCTACCTCGCGCTACCCAAGGGGCCGGAAATCGTCGGCACCGCGATGGGCGGCACCGGGGTGATCTTCCTGTCGCTGTCGGCCTACGCGCTGACGTCGAAGCGTAACTTCAGCTTCATGGGCGGCTTCCTGTTTGCCGGCTTCATGGTGGTGCTGATTGCGGCGCTGGCGAATATCTTCCTCGCCCTGCCGGCCCTGTCGCTGGCGGTGTCTGCGGGCATCATCCTGCTAATGAGCGGATTCATCCTGTTCGACACCAGCCGCATCATCAATGGCGGCCAGACCAACTACATCATGGCAACCTACGGGCTGTACCTGAGCATCTTCAACATCTTCATCAACCTGCTCAGCCTGCTCGGCATCATGGGCGACGAATGACGCCCAGGCCTGCCCGTCACCGGAACCCCGGCCACGCGCCGGGGTTCTTGTTTTTGAGGAGCTGACCGCCGATGGACTGGATGAAGATTGGCCAGGCGGCGCTGCTGATCATGTTCATCGTCGTGCTGATCCCGGCAGTGCGCTGGTGGAGCAAGAACAGCCCGAAAGCGGAGAAAGGCGACTGGACCGCGGCACTGTTGCCGCTGGTCGGGGTAATCCTGTTCGTCGCCCTGTTGATCTATATGGTCCGCTGACCGCCTCCCGCCGATTCGACTGCCCCGTCGATACGGCGCTTTCCGTGCCCCGCCCTGCCCCGGTTACACTCGCGGGCGTCGTTGCCGTTGCTTTCATCGATGGAGACCGTGATGCCGATCCGCCAACACGCTTGCGCCTGCCTTCGACTGCTGCTGTGGCTGGTCGTAGCCATCGGTGCACCCGTCAACACTCTGGCCGCCGAGCACGGAGCCGACCCGGCTTCACCGTCTACGGTTCTGATTACCGGGTCAAACCGCGGCATCGGGCTCGCATTCGCCGGGCACTACGCGCAGCTGGGCTGGCGGGTCATTGCGACCTGCCGGTCACCGGATCGCGCCGAAAAACTGCAGGCCCTGGCCCAACAACACGACAACCTGTCAGTCGCCCGGCTGGACATCACCAACACTGCCCAGATCAGCGCGCTGGCCAACGACCTGGACGGCATGCAAATCGACGTGTTGATCAACAACGCGGCGTATCTCGGCGATGCCGAACCCCAGCAGTTCGGCCAGCTCGACTACGAGTTGTTCAACGACATCGTGAACGTGAACCTGATTGGCCCGCTGCGGGTCACCGAAGCCCTGCTGGACAACGTCGCGGCCAGTCGCCAGCGCAAGATCATTTTCCTGGGCAGCGCCGCCGGTTCGAACGGCATGCTCGGCCCGGGACTGCGGCTCTACGCGTATCGCTCCAGCAAGGCCGGTCTGCATTTCGCGGCCCACGAGCTGGCCATGGACCTGGCGCCGCGCGATATCACGGTGGGCCTGCTGAATCCGGGCATCGTCGATACCAAAGGTGTCCTGGACCTGAAACCGGGTGATCCGGTACCGAAGGTATTCCAGCCGCTGATGCCGTTGATCGAGAGCGGTGAGTTGCAGCTGATCCGCCCGGCCGAGTCGGTGACTGGCATGGCGAAACTGATCGACGACCTGGACGCGGAGAGTGCCGGGCGCTTCTGGAATGTCGATGGCCAGGAACTGCCGTGGTAGGACTCAGGAGCCGGCTGGCTTCAGTCCTGTGACAGCTGCCACGAAAGCCCACTGATCGGCGTATTCATTGATGATCTTTGATGTGGCCGCGCCGGCGCCATGGCCCGTTTTGGTTTCTACCCGGATTAGCGCGGGCTTGTCGCAGCCCTGCGCATGCTGGAGCGCGGCCGCGTACTTGTAGCTGTGCCACGGCACCACGCGGTCGTCGTTTGTGTCCGCCATCACCAACGTAGCCGGGTAACAGGTGCCGGGTTCCAGGTTGTGATACGGGGAATACGCATACAGCGAAGCAAACTCGTCCTCGTTCTCGCTGAGCCCATAGTCGCTGGACCATTGGCGTGCATTCGCACTGGCCAGCTGATAACGCAGCATGTCCAGCACGCCAACCGCAGGCACCGCGGCTGCGAACAGTGCCGGGCGTTGCTGCGCCACTGCGCCCACCAGCAGGCCACCATTGCTCCCACCCCAGATCGTCAGTTGTTCCGGTGTCGTGACGCCCTCGTCAATGAGCCACTCTGCCGCCGCGATGAAGTCGTCGAACACGTTCTGCTTGTCGAGCTTCGTACCGGCCCGGTGCCAGGCTTCGCCGTACTCGCCACCGCCACGCAGGTTCGCGACCGCATACACGCCCCCCGCCTCCAGCCAGGCCATGCGCGCGGTGGAATAGCCCGGCAGCAGCGACACGTTGAAGCCGCCGTAGCCGTACAGGACCGTCGGTCGGGGCCCGGGCGGTAAATCACCGCGTGCGACGATACTCATTGGCACCTTCGTGCCATCACGACTCGTCACGAAGACTTGCCGGGTGCGGTAGTCACCGGGCGTGATGCCGACTTTCGGCTGGCGCAGCGCAACCGCTTTCGCCGTCTGCGTGGCGTAGCGGTAAACGGTGCGCGGTGTGGTGAAGTCCGTGTAACCGAAGAAGGCCTCCGCTTCGCCCAGCCGGCCCGTCAGACCGATTACGGTGCCCTGCCCCGGCAGCGGCAGTTCGCCCAGCGGCCTGCCGTCGAGCCCGAAACGCTGCACTTCCGCGCGCGCATCACGAATGTACGCGACCAGCAATTCTTCGCCGGCCAGAGTGACCGCGTCGATGGCCGAGCGCGCTTCCGGAACCAGTTCGGTCCAGCTCGCGAATTCGGGCGACGACAGGTCAATCGCGACGATCCGCCCGAGCGGGGCATCGCGCGTCGTCTGGAAAAAGAAATGCTCGCCATCGTTGCCGAGGAACCCGTAGCGAGCATCCCAGTCGTCGAGGAGCCGCACCACGTCGCCGGCGGGCTGCCCCGCCTCGTCCAGCGGCAGGTAATAGATGCCATTGGTCTCGTAGCCGTCGAACAGCTCGATCACGAGATACCGGCCGTCGTCGGTCACCGTCCCGTAAGGATTGCGGGTCGGGTGATCCGTCACCGCGTAAACGAGCGTGTCGTCGGCCTGTGGGGTGCCCAGCGCGTGACGGTAGATGCGCACCTGCTGCGTATCGTCGTAAGCGCCATCGGCCTGCGGATAGCGGCTGTAGAAAAACGCATCGCCCCGGGCCGTCCAGGACACGCCGGTGAACTTGGTGCCGTCGAGACGATCGTCGCGGTCTTTCCCGGTCGCCGTGTCCCGCACCTGCCAGTAGTCCCAATCGCTGCCGCCTTCTGAAAGGCTGTAAGCCAGCCACTGGCCATCCGGGCTGAGGGCATAGCCGCCGATGGAAACCGAACCGTCCGCGGCCAACGCGTTCGGGTCGAGCAACACCCGGCCCAGCGCGCCGGGATCGTCACTCACACGCAGCACATCCTGTTCGAGTCGGCCCGGGTTGTGCTCGAACACATAGACACCGCCCCGGGCGTCCGGCACGCCGATGCGTTCGTAATCGATCAGGCCGGCCAGCTGGTCTGCGAACCACGCCCGGGCCGGCAAAGCTGCCAGCCGTGATTCCGTCAGCGCGTTTTGCGCCGCGACCCAGGCGCTGGTCTCCGGTGCGTCCAGCGACTCGAGCCAGCGGTACGGATCGGCCACCTCTGTACCGTGGTAGTCGTCGACGACATCCGAGCGCCGCGTCTCCGGATACGCGCTCGGCGCAGCCTGGTCGTTACAACCGGTCACGCAGGCAACCAGCAGCAGCGGCCACGTGGCGCGAGCGATGAGCCGAGCCATGGCCCGCTAAACCCCGATGACATCCAGGCCGCGCAGGTACGGACGCAGCACGCCCGGCACCTCGATCGTGCCGTTCGCCGCCTGGTAGTTCTCCATGATCGCGATCAGCGCCCGGCCCGCAGCGACGCCGGAACCGTTCAGCGTGTGCACGAGCTCCGGCTTGCCGGTGGCCGGGTTCCGCCAGCGTGCGCCCATGCGGCGGGCCTGGAAGTCCACGCAGTTGCTGCAGGAAGAAATTTCCCGGTAGCGCTGCTCCGATGGCAACCACACTTCCAGGTCGTAGGTCTTCGCCGAGCCGAAGCCGGTGTCGCCAGCACAAAGGGTCATCACCCGGTACGGCAATTCGAGCCGCTGCAGGATGGTTTCTGCATGGCCCGTCAGTTCTTCCAGTGCCTGCCAGGAATCCTCCGGCCTGACGACCTGCACCAGCTCCACCTTCTCGAACTGGTGTTGGCGGATCATCCCGCGGGTGTCTTTGCCGTGAGAACCCGCCTCTGACCGGAAACAGGGCGTGTGGGCCGTGAGTTTCAGCGGCAGTTCGTCCACGGCAAGAATCCCGTCCCGGGTCAGGTTGGTGAGCGGTACCTCCGCGGTCGGGATCAGGTAGAAGTCCCGTTCGCCCTCGAGCGCGAACAGGTCTTCACCAAATTTCGGCAGCTGGCCGGTGCCTTCCAGCGCTGCGGCATTCACGATGTAGGGGGTGTAGACCTCACGATAGCCGTGCTCGACAGTCTGCACGTCGAGCATGAACTGGATCAGCGCGCGGTGCAGGCGCGCGAGCCCGCCCGTCATCACCGTAAACCGGGCACCCGCCAGCTTCGCGCCGGCCTCGAAGTCCAGCATGCCGAGGCGTGCGCCGAGGTCGGTGTGGTCTGCCGGTTCGAAGTCGAAGTCCCGCGGCTCGCCCCATCGACGGACCTCCGCGTTGGCAGCTTCGTCGTCACCGTCGGGCACGGACTCGTGCAGCAGGTTGGGCATGTCCAGCTGCAGCCCTCGCAAATCCGCCTGCAGCGCATCGAGTTCCGCGTCCGCCTGCTTGAGCGAATCGCCCAGTGTTTCGACCTCGGCCAACAGCGGCGTGATGTCTTCGCCGGCAGCCTTGGCTTTGCCGATGGACTTCGACTTCACGTTGCGCTCGTTGCGCAGTTCTTCCACCCGCGTTTGCAGCGACTTGCGCCGGTCTTCGAGGCCGGCGTAGGCAGCGGTATCCAGCCGGTAGCCGCGCCGCGCCAGGTTCGCCGCTATGCCGTCCAGGTCTGCCCGCAATTGCTTGGGATCCAACATGAGGAAAACCCTATAACCTATTGGTTTTGATTATAATCCTATCTCTCTCGGTTCCGCTGCCGCAGCTCCGCGAGCTTGGCCGCGATGGCCGTCTCCAGGCCCCGGTCCACCGGTTCGTAGTAACGCCGCGTGCCCAGCGGTTCGGGGAAGTATGACTCGCCCGCCGCAAAGGCCTCCGGCTCGTCGTGCGCATAGCGATAACCCTTGCCGTGCCCTAGCCCGCGCATCAAGGCCGTTGGCGCATTGCGCAGGTGCATCGGCACGTCCAGCGACCCGCTGTCTGCGGCATCGCGACTGGCCGCACCGAAGGCCTTGTACACGGCGTTGCTCTTCGCCGCACAGGCCAGGAATACGACCGCCTGTGCCAGCGCCAGTTCGCCTTCCGGGCTGCCGAGCCGCTCGTAAACCTGCCACGCATCCAGGGCGATGCGCAGCGCTCGCGGGTCCGCGTTGCCGATGTCTTCGGACGCCATGCGCAACACGCGCCGCGCAATATATAGAGGATCGCAACCGCCATCCAGCATCCGGGCGAACCAGTACAGCGCGGCATCCGGGTCGGAACCTCGCACCGACTTGTGCAGCGCGGAGATCTGGTCGTAGAACACGTCCCCGCCCTTGTCGAAACGCCGCACGCTGCCTGCTGTCACCTCGGCGACGATCTCCGCGGTCAGCTCGCCGCCTTCGCCCGCCAGTTCTGCCGCAAGCTCCAGCAGATTTAGCGCTCGGCGCGCATCGCCATCCGCGGCTGCGGCCAGTACCCGCAGCTGCGCGTCGGGCGCGTGCACCGGGCCAGGGCCTCGCGCGTCGTCCCCCAGGGCTCGCCGCAGCACGCGAAGCAGGTCTTCCTGCCCCAGGGCCTTCAGCACATAAACCCGGGCGCGGGACAACAAAGCATTGTTCAGTGCGAAGGACGGGTTCTCGGTGGTGGCGCCGATGAAGGTGATCGTGCCGTCTTCCACCCACGGCAGAAACGCGTCCTGCTGTGACTTGTTGAAGCGATGCACCTCGTCGAGGAACAGTACCGTGGGCACATCGGCATGGGCCTGGGCCTCCGCCACGGCGGCGCGAATGTCCTTCACCCCGGCCAGCACGGCGGACAAGGCGATGAAGCGCGCGCCGGCATTGTGGGCCACCAGTCTGGCCAGCGTCGTCTTACCGGTGCCCGGCGGGCCCCACAGGATGGCCGAATGCAGTGGCCGCGCTTCCAGCAACCTTTGCAGCGGCTTGTCCGCGCCCAGCAGGTGCGGCTGCCCGGCAACCTCCGCCACGGACTGCGGGCGCATGCGGTCCGCCAGCGGCCGCACATCCTGGCTCACGGTGCAGCGCGAGACGGCAGCGCGGCCTCCAGCCAGCGGGTCCAGTGACGCAGCCCGATCACGGCCAGCGCCCAGCCCGCGGCAATGCCGGCCCCGTCGGCCACCAGGTCGCGGAACTCGGCGCTGCGGTAAGGCAGCATGCCCTGCAGAAATTCGATCAGCCCGCCGAACGCGAGCAGACCCAGCGCAACCAGGGGTGTAATCGGCAGCCGGAACACGCCACAGAACCACAGCATCAAGGCTGCAAAGGCCAGGAAATGCGCCGCTTTATCGCTGAGGAACCAGACCGCCGCATCCCGTCCCACCGGGGCCAGGGTCAGGAACAGGATCACGCCCATCACGAACAGGCCGCCAAACAGCCACAACTTCGGAAACCGCAGCGGCAGCACCGGGCCGCTCAGAGCTCGTCTTCACCGATCACGTCGACGCCAGCCGGGACGTCGAACGTGAACACGGTGTCGGGCAATACGGCGCCCTGCTCGACGCCAGAAAAGGCCAGCCGGGTCGTCTGCCCCAGCCGGTCGCGCAATTCCAGGCGCGTGAGCAGCGGGCCGTCGAAGCCCAGCCGGATGCTGTCGAAATCGCCGCTTTCAGACCGGGGCCCCAGCTGCACCCACAGGAGTTCTTCCTGGGAATCGCTGCCAAGAAACTCGAAGCGTTCCAGCACGTCGACCGACCCGGTCAGCAGGGCCGCGGGCGTCTCGCCCAGGCCCTCGTCCAGCCGCCGCACCGTCACCTGGTCCAGATCCGCTTCGTACAGCCACACCCGTTCCCCATCGGCCACGATCACGCGCTCAAAGGGCTCGCGATAATCCCAGCGAAAGCGCCCGGGTTTCTGCAGCACGACCTGGCCGGTAGCGGACTCCACCAGCTCCAGCTCCCGATTCATCACGTCTTGCGTGAAATCGGCGGTCAGCGTGTCGAGCTCGGCGAGAAAGTCCTGCAGCCGCGCGAGGCCCGGATCCGGCGTATCGGCCACCGCCGGCAGGAACAGGTAACCCAGTAACAGCGCCACGCAGGCGCCGGCCCGTTTATGGCCGGGCACGGGGGTTCAGCGATCCTCCGGCGGAGGGGGTGCGAGAACTTCGCGGGAGCCGTTGGCCTGCAACTGCCCCACGATGCCTGCGGCTTCCATGGTCTCGACCATGCGCGCCGCCCGGTTGTAGCCGATCTTCAGGCGACGCTGGATGCCGGACACCGATGCCCGCCGGGTTTCAGTAACGATACGCACGGCCTGATCATAGAGAGGATCCGCTTCGGCATCTACCTCCGCGACGACACCCGCCGCTTCCACGGATAGCCCGGGTAAAGGCTCCAGCGGCTCGCTGGTGATTTCGTCCAGGTAGTTTGGTTCGCCCGCGCCGCGCAGCTGCCCCACGACGCGGTGCACCTCGTGGTCGGCAACGAACGCACCGTGCACGCGCACGGGCACACCCGTGCCGGGCGGCAGGAACAGCATGTCGCCATGCCCCAGCAGCGTCTCGGCGCCACCCTGGTCCAGGATGGTGCGCGAGTCGACTTTCGCGGACACCTGGAACGCGATGCGGGTCGGAATGTTCGCCTTGATCAGGCCGGTGATCACGTCGACGGACGGTCGCTGGGTGGCGATGATCATGTGGATGCCCGCGGCCCGTGCTTTTTGTGCCAACCGGGCGATGAGTTCCTCGACCTTCTTGCCGACGATCATCATCATGTCCGCCAGCTCGTCGATCACGACCACGATCTGCGGCAGCACCTGCAGGTCGGGCGCACCCGGGTCATCTTCCGGTGCGTCCGGTACCAGCGGCTGGTACAGCGGATCGGGAATCGGCTTGCCGTCGTCCAGCGCTGCCCGCACCTTGCGGTTAAAGCCGCCGATATTGCGCACGCCCAGCGCCGCCATCAGCCGGTAGCGGCGTTCCATTTCCGCCACGCACCAGCGCAACGCGTTGGCCGCGTCCTTCATATCCGTGACCACCGGGCACAGCAGGTGCGGGATGCCCTCGTAGACCGACAACTCCAGCATCTTCGGGTCGATCATGATAGTCCGCACTTCGTCCGGGGTGGCCTTGTACAGCAGGCTCAGCACCATCGCGTTGATTGCCACGGACTTGCCCGACCCGGTGGTCCCGGCGATCAGCAGGTGCGGCATCTTCTGCAGGTCGGCCACGACGGACTTCCCGCTGATGTCCTTGCCCAGCGCCAGGGCCAGCGGCGACGCCATGTCTTCGTAAGCCTTCGAACGCAGGATTTCGCCCAGGGTGACCAGCTCGCGCGACTCGTTCGGAATTTCCAGGCCCACCGTGGGCTTGCCCGGGATGACTTCCACCACCCGCACGCTGATGGCCGACAGCGAACGGGCCAGGTCCTTGGCGAGATTGCTGATCTGGCTGACCTTCACCCCCGGTGCCGGCGCCAGTTCGAAGCGCGTCACGACCGGACCAGGGTGTACCGAGGCCACTTCCACTTCCACGCCAAAGTCGCGCAGCTTCAGCTCGACCAGGCGCGACATGGCTTCCAGGGCTTCTTCCGAATAGCTCGCGGTCTGCACCGGCGGATCGTCCAGCAGCGCGAGCGGTGGCCGCTCACCCGGCTCCCCCGGCTCGAACAGCGGCACCTGGCGTTCTTTCTGCGCCCGCACGCTCGGCTCGGGTGCCGGCAACACGGGTTCGATGTGCGGGCGCTTGCGCGCCAGCACTCGCTCCCGGGTTTTGCTGACCGTTTCCTGGCGCTGCTGCTGGGCACGGCGAGCCACCAGCCGCTCCTGGATCAACAGTGCGAGGTTTCTCACCTCGTCCAGACCGTCCAGCACGGACTTGCCGACCTGGTCCATCACGGTGAGCCAGGAAATACCGGTGAACAAGGATACGGCCGCGAGCCACAGTGCGAGCAGCAGCAAGGTGCCGCCGAGAATGCCCAGCGTACTCGCCAGTGAACCGCCCACCACCTGGCCGAAGGCACCACCGGCCGACTGCGGCATGTCCAGGCCCGCAAAGTGCAGCGTGGCCAGTCCGCAGCTGGTGGCCAGGGTCATGATGAAGCCGCCGAAGCGAGTGCCGAGCAGCGCGCGGTCCAGCGGTGCGGATGTCGCGCGCTGGGTAAAGACGAGCCAGCCGGTCAGCAGCACCATGGCCGGAAACAGGAATGCCGGCGCCCCGAACAGGCTGTAGCTCACATCGGCAAACCACGCGCCGGCGGAGCCAATCTGGTTGTGCACGGCGCCACCGTCGCCGGTGCGGCTGAAACCCGGGTCGCGGACGTCGTAGGTCAGCAGCGCCACCAGCATGATGAGCGCGAGTGCACCAAACACCCAAAGCGCCGCTTCGCGGACGGCCTGCGCCAGGGGCATCGGCGACGGGGCTCGCCGGGGTATGGAAGCTACCTTGGCCAACTGAGGTCCCGTGACAACAACAATAGCTATCTGCCTAAATCGTAAGCAGATAGCTGCTTATTACTATCCGGCAATGCGCCGGCGCATGCAAGCCCCCGCGCGATGGCGCGGCTTTGCCGGTGCCTGGGCCTTCCCCTACACTAGCGCGCTTGCCCGGCGCGTTCGCCCGGGCGCCCTGCCCCAAGCCTGGAGACCCCGGATGCCCGCTGCCCGCCACAGCCGCCTGATAATTCTCGGTTCCGGACCGGCGGGCTATTCCGCCGCGGTCTATGCCGCACGCGCGAACCTTAGCCCGCTGCTGATCACCGGCCTGGAAATGGGCGGCCAGCTGATGACGACCACGGACGTCGATAACTGGCCCGGGGGTAGCGAAGGCCTGCAGGGTCCCCAACTCATGGAAGATCTGCGCCAGCACGCGGAGCGCCTGGAAACGGAACTGGTGAACGACCACATCAACGAAGTTGACCTGGGCAGCCGGCCGTTCCACCTGCGCGGCAGCTCCGGGGAGTACACCTGTGACGCATTGATCATTGCCACCGGTGCGTCGGCCCGCTACCTGGGCCTGGAGAGCGAAGAACGCCTGAAAGGCCGCGGGGTATCGGCGTGCGCGACCTGCGACGGCTTTTTCTATCGCGGCCAGGAAGTGGCCGTGGTGGGCGGTGGCAATACGGCTGCGGAGGAAGCGCTGTACCTGTCGAACCTGGCCTCCAAAGTGACGCTGATTCACCGGCGCGACCAGTTGCGCGCGGAGAAAATGATGCAGGATCAATTACTTGCAAAGACCGGTAAGGGCGGCAACGTGGAGATCCTGTGGAACCATGTGGTCGAGGAAGTCCTGGGCGACGACAACGGGGTCACCGGTCTGAAACTGGCGGCCACGGACGGCGGTGCCGGCCGCGAACTCGACTGCACGGGCGTTTTCATCGCCATCGGCCATGACCCGAACACCGGTATGTTCAAGGGCCAGCTCGACATGGAGCACGGGTACATCACCGTGCAGGCGGGCGTGCGCGGCAACGCGACCGCGGCCAGCGTACCGGGAGTTTTTGCCGCCGGCGACGTGGCCGACCCGGTCTATCGACAGGCCATCACTTCGGCCGGCTCGGGATGCATGGCGGCGCTGGACGCGGAAAAATACCTGGACGCGCTGGCCGCACAGGCTTGAGGGGTCGCGGAATCCCGCCGCCGGCAACCAGCGAAGACCACTGCCTGAACCAGCGAAACCGACAGGTTGGATAGGCGCGTGCGCACTGAGACGCTGACCTCTATCGATACGATCACCGCTGCCGAATGGAACGCGCTGGCCGGCACCGATCAGCCCTTTGTCCGGCACGAGTTCCTGGCCGCCATGGAGCACACTGGCGCCGTTGGTCCAGGCACCGGGTGGCAGCCGTGTCACCTGGTGGTGCGCGACGAACAGGACCGGGCCTGTGGCGCGATGCCGCTGTACTCGAAAACCGATTCCTGGGGCGAGTTCGTGTTCGACTTCGCGTGGGCCGATGCCTATCGCCGTGCGGGGCTGCACTACTACCCGAAGCTGGTGGCAGCCGTCCCTTACACGCCGGCGACCGGCCCGCGCCTGCTCACCGCTGGCAGCGACGATGCGGCCGCTGTCGCGGCGGCGTTGCTGGCCGGCGCCCGTCGCCTGGCCGCCGAACAGCAGGCGTCGTCCCTGCACCTGTTGTTCCCGCCGGGCGAAGAACTCGCGGTCCTGAAAGAGCATGAACTGCTGTTGCGCAAGGACTGCCAGTTCCACTGGCACAATGCGGGCTACAGCGACTTTGGCGAGTTCCTCGGCACCTTCACGGCGGCCAAACGCAAAAAGGTCAATCGGGAACGCCGGCGCGTGCGGGAAGCCGGCGTGCGGTTCCGGGTGCTGTCAGGTGCGGATGTGAATCCGGATATGTGGCAGCAGATCATGCCGCTTTACGCGGCTTCATTCTGGCGTCGCGGCCGCGAGCCGTACCTGAGCGGCGATTTTTTCCTGGAGATCGCCCGCACGCTGCCCGATCACCTGGTGATCATCCTCGCCGAGTTCGGCGGTGAGCCCATCGCCGTTGCGCTCTGTTTTCGCAGCGCCGACACTTTTTACGGGCGCTACTGGGGCAGCTCCGGCCGTTATCACAGTCTGCATTTCGAGACCTGTTACTACCAGGGCATCGACTACTGCATTGCGCACGGGTTACAGCATTTCGAGCCCGGCACCCAAGGCGAGCACAAGATCAGCCGCGGCTTCGTGCCCACCGAAACCTGGTCGGCGCACTGGCTGTCCCACCCGCAGTTCGCGGCCGCGGTCGACGACTACCTGGAACGCGAGCGCGATCATATCGACGACTACATGGCTGTCGTCCGCAATCACGTGCCTTACCGGGACAAGCATGGCTGAACTGCGCTGGCTTGCCCCCGACGAGCCGCCGGACGCCTTTCCGAGTCCGCACCTCGCCCTGCGCCATCCTGACGGACTCCTTGCCGTGGGCGGCGACCTGTCACCGGAACGCTTGCTGGCGGCATACCGGCGCGGGATTTTTCCGTGGTTCAACGAAGGCCAGCCCATCCTGTGGTGGTCGCCGGACCCGCGCGCGGTGCTGCTGCCAGATGAACTGCACGTGTCGCGCAGCCTGCGCCGCACGCTGAAGCGCGCCGGGTTCACGGTGTCCATGGACCAGGCCTTCGATGCAGTCATTGCCGGCTGCGCCGAGTCTCGCGCGAGCACCGGCACCTGGATTACGCCGGAGATGCGCCAGGCCTACGAGTCACTGTTCGAGCTGGGTGACGCGCATTCTGTGGAAGTCTGGCAGGGAGAAACCCTGGCCGGCGGGCTCTACGGGGTAGCGATCGGGCGTATGTTTGCCGGCGAGTCCATGTTCAGCGCGGTCACGGACGCCTCGAAAGTCGCCCTGGTGTCCCTGGTCCACCGCTGCCGTGCCCTGGGCGTGGAACTCATCGACTGCCAGCTGCCCACGCCCCACCTCGAATCACTCGGCTGCCGGCGCCTGCCTCGGGCAGATTTCCTGCAACGCGTGAAGCGATTGCAGGCCATGCAGCCACTGGGACCATGGGTCACCGGGCCCACACCCAGCTCTGCACTGCTCTGAACGGGATGACCAGCCTTGCAGGGGTACCGCGGTTCTTGCACAATGCGCGGCCTTCGCAACGAGACTCCTGATGGCGAAAGAAGAAGCCATACAAATGGAAGGCGTCGTAACCGAGACGCTGCCGAACACCACGTTCCGGGTGGAACTGGAGAACGGCCACGTCGTGACGGCCCATATTTCCGGCCGAATGCGTAAACACTACATCCGCATTCTGACCGGCGATAAGGTCACGGTTGAACTGACGCCCTACGACCTGAGCAAGGGTCGTATCGTCTACCGGTCACGCTGACCGCCCCCCGGCTACTCAGCCGGGGATTCAGACAGGTGTTCTAGCTGCAGCGTATTTGGCGTGATGGCAAACGCGGGTTCGCCGTCTTCACCCAGCACGATACGTACCGATCCGCCGTCGGCCAGTTCGCCGAACAACAGCTCTTCGGCCAGCGGCCGCTTGATGTGCTCCTGGATAATGCGGGCCATCGGTCTTGCCCCCATCTTCGGATCGTAACCGCGTTCGGCAATCCACTGGCGTGCGGAGTCTTCCAGTTCCAGGCTGACGTCACGGTCTTCGAGCTGTGCCTCGAGTTCGAGCACCAGTTTGTCGACCACGCGGAGTACCGATTCCCGGTTCAGCGAGCCAAACTGGATCACGGAATCGAGCCGGTTGCGAAACTCTGGCGAGAACATCCTTTCGATGGCCGCCATTCCATCGGTGGTGTGGTCCTGCTGCGTGAAACCGATGGACGCCCGGCTCATCTCCTGGGCGCCGGCGTTGGTCGTCATCACGAGTATCACGTTGCGGAAGTCGGCCTTGCGACCGTTGTTGTCTGTCAACGTGCCATGGTCCATGACCTGCAGCAGCAGGTTGAACACTTCCGGGTGGGCCTTTTCGATTTCGTCGAGCAGCACCACCGCGTGCGGGTTCTTGTTCACCGCTTCGGTCAGCAAGCCGCCCTGGTCGAAACCGACGTAACCCGGGGGCGCGCCGATCAATCGCGACACGGTGTGGCGCTCCATGTATTCCGACATGTCGAAGCGAATCAGCTCGATGCCGAGACAGTGGGCCAACTGCCGTGTGACCTCGGTCTTGCCCACACCGGTTGGGCCGGTGAACAGGAACGCGCCCACCGGCTTCTCTGGTTCGCGCAGGCCCGAGCGCGCCATCTTGATGGCCGACGCGAGGGCTTCGATGGCCGGATCCTGGCCAAAGATCACCAGCTTCAGGTCGCGCTGCAGGTGCTTCAGCTGATCGCGGTCCGACGCCGACACGCTCTTGGGCGGGATTCGCGCCATGCGCGCGACGACCTGTTCGATGTCCTCGACCTCCACCACGTCACGGCGTTCCGTTTCCGGCTGCAGGCGCGAGCGGGCACCGGCTTCATCGATCACGTCGATGGCCTTGTCGGGCAACTGGCGCTCGTTGATGTGGCGGTCCGCCAGCTCGGCTGCCGACACCAGCGCGTCGTCGGTATAGCTCACGCCGTGGTGCTCCTCGAATCGAGAGCGCAGTCCTTTCAGGATCTCGACAGTCTCGCCGACGCTCGGCTCGATGATGTCGATTTTCTGGAAACGCCTCGCCAGGGCGTGGTCTTTCTCGAAGATGCCCCGGTATTCCTTGAAGGTGGTCGAACCGATGCAGCGCAGCTCGCCGCTGGCAAGCACGGGCTTGATCAGGTTCGACGCATCCAGCACACCGCCGGATGCGGCACCGGCTCCGATTACCGTATGAATTTCGTCAATGAACAGGATCGAGCCCGGGTCCTTGCCGAGTTCCGCAATCACGCCCTTCAGGCGCTTTTCGAAATCACCGCGGTACTTCGTACCGGCCAGCAACGAACCCATGTCCAGCGCGTGAATCGTGCAATCTTTCAGCACCTCCGGCACGTCGCCTTCGACGATCATCTTCGCCAAACCTTCGGCCAGCGCCGTCTTGCCCACGCCCGCTTCGCCGACATAGAGCGGGTTGTTCTTGCGCCGCCGGCACAAGACCTGGATCGTGCGTTCGATTTCGGCTTCCCGGCCGATCAGCGGGTCGATGGCACCCGCTTCGGCCCGGCGGTTCAGGTTCACAGCAAAGCTTTCCAGGGGGCTCGCGCCACCTTCTCCTTCGACTTCGCCGTCGCCCTTGCTGTCTCGCCTTGTGTCACTGCCGCCCTCGTCCACCTTGCTGAGGCCGTGGGCAATAAAGTTCACCACGTCCAGCCGCGACACGTCCTGCAAGCCCAGCAGGTAGACGGCGTGGGACTGCTTCTCGCCGAAGATGGCAACCAGCACATTCTCGCCGCGCACTTCTTTCTTGCCGCTGGACTGCACATGAAAGACCGCGCGTTGCAGCACGCGTTGAAAGCCGAGTGTGGGCTGCACCTCTTCGCCTTCCTCACCGGACAGGCGGGGCGTGGATTCTTCGATGAACGACGTGAGATCCTTGCGCAGGCGCTCGAGATCTGCCCCGCAGCTTTTCAGGATTTCCTCCACGTGCGGGATATTCATGAGCGCAAGCAACAGGTGCTCGACCGTCATGTATTCGTGACGCTCGTTCCGGGCCTGGTTGAAGGCCTCGTTCAAGCAATATTCCAGTTCACTGCTGAGCATATTTACACTTCTTCCAGCGTGCACATTAACGGGTGCTGGTTCTGTTCCGAGTACGAGCTCACCTGGGCAACCTTGGTCTCTGCGATCTCGTAGGTGAAGACGCCGCACACACCCTTACCCTTGGTATGGACCTCGAGCATGATGCGGGTCGCTTTCGGCCGGTCCATGCCGAAAATCAACTCGAGTACCTGCACGACGAACTCCATCGGCGTGTAGTCATCGTTGAGCAGTACCACGCGAAACAGCGGCGGCTTCTTGAGCTTCGGCCGGGCCTCCTCGACCGCCAGGCCGCGGCCGTCGTCCGGAACCCCGGGCTGGCCTTCGTCGTCCTCACCGCTGTTGCGGACTGCATTTTGCTGTGTTGCGTCAAAAACCATCTCTAGCCAGTCGGCAGCAGGGGCCTGAATTCCATTATCGCGAACGGGACCCCAGTCTGGCCCCGCCCACATGCGCAGAATACGACCAAATATATGGGTGATGCCAACACTTACAAGGCATTTCTGCTCTTGTCCTTTGATCCCGGGCGGGCGACACTATCGAGCCGAATCAGCAATTTGCCATATATCTCGCAGGCCCACCGGGCCACGGAGTTGCGGGTATCCCGATGAACGTTCAAGAGCTCCTCGCGCGGCTGCAGGACCGCTCACCCGAGCAATGGCTGGCGCTGGCCAGCGAGCGACTCCCGTTCTGGGTTTCCCTGGCGCTGGTCGTGGCCATCGGCTGGTACCTCGCGAGAATCACGTGGCTGGTGTATCCGCCGCCCGGCGAGATCGGCTGGGAGCCCCCGATGGCTCCGTCGGGCAGCCGCCCGGGCAACACCAGTTCCGGGCAGGATTTTAACGCGCTGATGGCCGCACAGCTGTTCGGCAAGGCCGAAGCCGAGCCGGAGCCGGAACCGTCGGGCCTGAGCGACCAGGACGTGCTGGAGGCGCCTGATACCCGCCTGAACCTGACGCTGAAAGCCGCGGTGGCCGCGAGCAACCCCGACGAGGCCCACGCGATCATCGCCGATGCGTCGGGCGAAGAGCATGTGTATTTCCTGCGCGATTCCATCCCCGGCGGGGCGACGCTGCAGCAGGTGCGCACCGACCGGGTGATCCTGAGTCGCGGCGGCACGCTGGAAGCCCTGCGGTTGCCGCGCGAATTCGAAGACTCCGCGCCGGCGCCCACCGCCCGACGGACGGGCAGGCGCAGTGCTTCACCGACGGTGCAGCAGGTGGTGCAGCAAAATGCGGCAACTTTCACCGAAGTCGTGCGTCCCCAACCCTTCATGCCGAACGGGCAGCTGCGGGGTTACCGGGTTTACCCCGGGCGCAACCGGCAGCAGTTTTCAGCCTTGGGATTACGCCCGGGTGACCTCGTGACGGCTGTGAACGGCATTTCACTGACGAACCCTGCCGAAGGCATGCAGATTTTCCGCAGCCTCGGCGACGCGACACAGGTCAACCTAACGGTGGAACGTAACGGCCAGTCGCAGAACATGACGCTGGATACTTCCCAGCTCGATCCGTCGTTGGGAGGCAAGCGGTGAAGCGCAGCGCATCGAGACTCGTAGCCCTGGCCGCCGGCCTGCTGCTGGCGGTGGCCAGCGGCGCGCAGCAGGCGACCATCACGCCGAACTACAAGGACGCTGACATTCGCCAGGTGATCGAGGCCGTGAGCGAGATCAGCGGCCAGAATTTCGTGCTGGACCCGCGCGTGAAGGCCCAGGTCACGATGCTGTCGTCAGTCCCGATGACCGCCGAGGCCTTCTACGAGGCCTTCCTGTCCATCCTGTCCGTGTACGGCTTTGTCGCCGTGCCGTCGGGTAACGTCATCAAGATCCTGCCCGATGCCAATGCGCGGCAGGTGCCCGGCAGCGAGATGACCGGCAGTCCCGGCGCGCGACCCGACGACATCCTGACGCAGGTGATCCAGGTGCAGAACGTGGCGGCCTCCCAGCTGGTGCCGATCCTGCGCCCGCTGATCCCGCAGTACGGCCACCTGGCGGCCTACCCGGCTTCGAACATGCTGATCATCTCGGACCGGGCCGCCAACGTGCAGCGCATGCTGCGGATCATCAAGCGCATCGACCAGGGCGGCGACGACGAGGTCGAAGTGCTGCCACTGCAGTACGCGACGGCGAGCCAGGTCGTGATCCTGATCAACACGCTGATGCAGGGCGCCCGCGCGGAAGGCGCACAAGCCAGCAAGATGACCACGGTCGTGGCTGACGATCGCACCAACAGCGTGCTGATCAGCGGCGACAAGGCGGAGCGCCTGAAATTGCGGGCGCTGATCGCCCACCTCGATACCCCGCTGGAATCCGGCGGCGATACCCAGGTGCGCTACCTGCGTTACGCCGAGTCTTCCGATCTCGCCGAGAAGTTGCAGACGCAATACCAGAAGATCTCCGAGGCCGAACAGACCGGCCCGGAGCCGATCGACATTACCGTGTGGGCCGATGAGTCGACCAATGCACTGATCATTACCGCGCCACCGAAAGTCATGCGGTCGATGATGACCGTGATCGACAAGCTCGATATTCGCCGGCTGCAGGTGATGCTCGAGACGATCATCGTTGAGGTCACCGCGGAGCGCGCGGCCGACCTCGGCGTGACGTGGGCAATCGCAGA
The DNA here is from genome assembly GCA_020351875.1 of Chromatiales bacterium. Taxonomy (GTDB): domain Bacteria; phylum Pseudomonadota; class Gammaproteobacteria; order Steroidobacterales; genus J054. The sequence goes on from CP070671.1 coordinate 2,549,543, forward strand.
CTCGGACCTCGAAAACATCGCCGGCGTCACGGAGTTCCAGGGCACCGCGGGCGTCACGTCACTGGCGGGCATCATCGGTAACGACGATGTAAATCCGGCCGAAATCATCCAGCCGGGCATCACGCTGGGCCTGGGCCGCATTTCGGACTCCGGTCTGAGCTTCGTGGCCCTGATCGAGGCACTGGAAGCGGACGCCGACACCAACATCATGGGCACCCCGATCCTGGTCACGCTCGACAACGAGGAGGCGGAGATCCAGGTCGGCCAGGAAGTGCCTTTCGTCACCGGCAGTTTCACCGAAGCCGGGGGCGTTGGAGCCGTGAACCCGTTCCAGACCATCGAACGCGAAGAGGTCGGCCTGACATTGAAGATCACGCCGCAGATCAACGAAGGCAACGCGGTGCGGCTGAAGATCGAGCAGGAAATCTCCCAGCTGTCGGAGAGCGCGCAGGCTGTCGACCTGATCACGACCAACCGCCGGGTCAATACCGCGGTGATCGTCGAAGATGAAGGGGTGCTGGTGCTCGGCGGGTTAATCCAGGACGAGCTGCGCGAGCGCGTGGAACGCGTGCCGGTGCTCGGCAGTATTCCGTTGGTCGGTGCGCTCTTCCGTTCCACCAGTTCGGGCAAAGTGAAAACGAACCTGATGTTCTTCATCCGGCCGACGATCCTGCGCGACGACGTGCAGGCCGCCTTCCAGACCAACGCCAAGTACAATTTCATCCGCCAGATACAGCTGGAGCGCGAACCGGACATGGTGTTGCCGACCTGGGAAGCCAAGCGGCCCGCGCCACCGGTGCTGCCCTGGTCGCCGAACCCGGTGCCGTCGGAAGAGGAAGAACCGCCGACGATCGATCTGCGCGGACTGGGACAACCGAAAGACCAGCCGGCGGAAGGAACCGACGGAGAGTAGCGATGGCTGCGACGATGCCACCCGAACAGGCGCTGGCCGATCTCGACGAGGTCCTGCCAGTCACCGTCGAAGAGCCGGGAGCTGCCGGTGAAGGCGAGCGCCTGCTGCCCTTTTCCTTCGCAAAGCGACACGGCGTGCTGGTCCACGGGTTCGAGGACGGTCGCGCTCAGACGCTGGTGCGCCGGGGCGCGGACCCGGTGATCCTGAGCGAGGCCCGGCGCTTCGTCGGCGTGCCCCTCGCCCTGACCATTATCGATCCCGACGAATTTGAAGAGCGCTTGCGGAACACCTACGAGCGCGAGTCGAACTCGACCATGCAGATGGTCGAGGGCCTGGACGAAGACAACGACCTGTTCCGCATGGCGCAGGAACTGCCGGAGCCCTCCGACCTGATGGAGAGCGACGACGACGCGCCGATCATTCGCCTGATCAACGCGTTGCTCACGTCGGCCATCAAGGAAAACGCGTCCGACGTGCACATCGAGCCGTTCGAGAACCGGCTCGTGGTGCGCTTCCGGGTCGACGGTATGTTGCGGGAAGTGCTGCAGAGCCGCCGCGCCGTGGCGCCGTTGGTAGTCTCGCGCATCAAGGTCATGTCGAAACTCGACATTGCAGAGAAACGCCTGCCGCAGGACGGCCGCATCTCGTTGCGCGTGGCCGGCCGGGCCGTGGACGTGCGGGTGTCGACCATGCCGTCCGGTCACGGTGAGCGCGTGGTGCTGCGCCTGCTGGACAAGAACGCGGGGCGCCTCGACCTGAAGCACCTCGGCATGGAAACCAACGTGATGCACCAGGTGGACGACCTGATCCACAAACCCCACGGCATCATCCTGGTGACCGGGCCGACGGGCTCGGGCAAGACCACGACACTGTACGCCGCGCTGGAACGGATCAACGACGACACCCGCAACATCATGACCGTGGAAGATCCGATCGAGTACTACATCGACGGCATCGGGCAGTCGCAGGTGAACACCAAGGTCGACATGACCTTTGCGCGCGGCCTGCGAGCGATTCTGCGCCAGGACCCCGATGTCGTGATGGTGGGTGAGATTCGCGACCTGGAAACGGCAGAAATCGCCGTGCAGGCGAGCCTGACCGGCCACCTGGTGCTGTCGACCCTGCACACGAATACCGCCGTGGGCGCGGTGACCCGGCTACGCGACATGGGGGTGGAACCTTTCCTGCTGTCGTCGAGCCTGATCGGCGTGATTGCCCAACGCCTGGTGCGCGTGCTGGACGAGGACACGAAGGAAGCCTACCCGGCACAGGAATACGAGTGCCGGGCGATGGGCGTGGATGCGATGAACCCGCCGACGCTGTGTCGCGCGCCGGCCGGCAGCAAGGTCGGCGAGGGTTTCCGCGGGCGCAGCGGCATCTATGAGCTGGTGGCCATCGACGACACCCTGCGCACCATGATTCACGACGGTGCCGGCGAGCACGAAATGGAACGCTACGCGCGCGAGAACAGCCCCAGCATCCGTGATGACGGGATGCGGCGCGTGATGGCCGGCGATACTACCCTGGAAGAAGTACTGCGCGTCACCCGCGCTGATTAATGGGCGCGTTCGAATACACCGCCGTCGATGCCGGCGGTAAACAACGCAAAGGCGTACTCGAAGGCGACACGCCCCGGCAGGTGCGCCAGCAGCTGCGCGAACGGCAGCTGCTGCCGATGTCGGTCACCGAGGTCGCCCAGCGCGAATCGACTCGCCAGCAAAGCTTCTCGCTGCGACGTTCCATGTCGGCAGGCGACCTCGCGCTGATCACCCGCCAGCTCGGTACCCTCGTCCAGTCTTCGATGCCTCTCGAGGAGGCCTTGCAGGCGGTCGGCGAACAGAGTGAAACGCCCCGCATCAAGAGCATCATGCTGGGCGTGCGGGCGAAGGTCATGGAGGGCCACACGCTGGCCGACGGACTGGCGGACTTCCCGAAAGCCTTTCCCGAGCTCTACCGGGCCACGGTTGCCGCCGGCGAGCAGTCGGGCCATCTCGACGCAGTGCTGGACCGGCTCGCCGACTATACCGAGGGCCGCCAGGAACTCCGACAGAAGATCAACAACGCGATGATCTACCCGGCCGTGCTGACCGTGCTGGCCATCGGCATCGTGAGCCTGATGCTGGTCTACGTGGTGCCAAAGGTGGTGGGCGTATTCGAGAACACCGGTCAGGAGCTGCCCGGGCTGACCCAGGGCCTGATCACGCTGAGTGACTTCCTCCGTGACAATGGCCTCGCGTTGGTCATCCTGCTGGTCCTGGCGGGCTGGGGATTTCGCTGGCTGTTACGCCAACCCCGCTACCGACGCGGGTGGGACGCGATGCTGTTGCGGCTGCCGGTCATCGGCAAGCTCGTGCGGGGTTTCAATACCGCGCGTTTCACCCGCACCTTCAGCATCCTGAGCGGCAGCGGTGTCCCGGTGCTGGAATCGCTGCGCATCTCCGGCGAGGTGATCACCAACGTGCCGATGCGCGAGTCGGTGCAGGATGCCGCCGAGCGGATCCGCGAAGGCGGCGCCATTGGCAAGTCGCTGGGCGCGGGTGGCTACTTCCCGCCGATCTGCGTGCACCTGATCTCCAGCGGCGAGGCCAGCGGTGAACTCGAGGCCATGCTGGACCGGGCGGCCGCCAACCAGGAACGCGAGATGGACGGCCTGATCGCGGCCCTGCTCGGCATCCTGGAGCCGGCCCTGATCATCAGTATGGGTGTGATCGTGCTGGTCATCGTGCTGGCTATCCTGCTGCCGATCTTCGAGCTGAACCAGCTCGTCAGCTGACATTGCCCCGCACCGTGACCCGCTTCCGGCACTGGTTCACGTTTTACAGAAATCCCCCTTGCGGGGCCCCAAACTTGGTTTTATAAATTTCCCGTACGTGAACTTTTGACCTAAGCCTCAGGCTTTTGATGGGGTTGAGTTGATGAACGGGCAACCGAAAGACACTGATCAGGCTGAAGACAAGGACTTCGAAGACACGGAGCAGCTGTCGCTGAAGGCCGCAAAGGAGACGGACAACGTCGGGGACGCGTCCGTAGAAATCAATCTCGAAGAGTTACTCGTCGAGGTTGAAGCGGCTGGTCTGTCGACGGAGCACTACGAGGAAGCCGCGGCCAGGAAGAAGCTGGACGAAGTCCTCGAAGAGAAACGCACGTCGAAAGAAGTCTCTGACTTCGAAGACTTCGACATCGACTAGTACGGCGCGGCCCACACCGCCACCGTTCCACGAATCGCGTGGGAATCCCGCGCATTCTCCTTCTGCGCGCCCTGAAGATCCCTTCGATTTCCGCGGGCGGGCCGGGGCCGCTCAGCTTCCCCGGCCCGCCCGCGGACGGGGGCGGTGGCGTCAACAAGATAGGAAGCGC
>CP070671.1:2553912-2629910 GCA_020351875.1 Chromatiales bacterium
ACGTCGGGGTCCGGGACACGGGGCCGTCCCTGGCCCCGGGTCCCGGAGCCGCGCATCCCTGCGCGGCCCCTTCGGGCTGATCCCTCGTTCGCTCCGCTGCTCGGCAAGCCGGCTGACTGTGACGGGCACAGACCCCGGCCCACCCGCTGACGCCGGCGTGCGTTCTCTGCCGCGGGCAGCAGGTCTTTGTCGCCTCGTTTTAGCCGCGATCGTGACGCTTGGGCGCATTGAAAACCCGCCCAGCCAACACGCCGTTGCCGCGGGTCGATAGCTCTTCCGGGCGTCGTCCCGGAGGAGCGGAGCCATGGATGGCGGGAGCGACGGAGGGCCGATCCGACTGAGCACAGGGATGTGCGATGGAGGTTAAGCCCGGAAGAGCTATCGACCCGCGGTGGCGGCAGTCCACCTGTTTTCAAACCGATCGGGCGTCAGCGGTCGATGGCGCGGTAGCCGATATCGGTGCGGTAGTACACGTCGGGCCATTCGATCTGGCGGACCAGGTTGTAGGCCTCGCGTTGGGCTTCGGCGGTATCGTGGCCGAGGGCGACGGCGCAGAGCACGCGGCCGCCGTTGGTGAGTACGCGGTCGCCGTCCAGGCGGGTGCCGGCGTGGAACACTTTCTGGTGTGGCGGCGGGTTGGCGGGCAGGCCGTGAATCTCGTCGCCCTTGCGGTAGCTGTCGGGGTAGCCGCCCGCTGCCATCACCACGCCGAGCGACACGCGCGGGTCCCACTCGGTCGTCGCCTGGTCCAGGTGGCCGTCCAGTGCCGCGTTCACGAGTTGCAGCAGGTCCGACTGCAGGCGGAACAGGACCGGCTGGGTTTCCGGGTCGCCGAAGCGGCAGTTGAACTCCAGCACTTTCGGTGTGCCGTCGGCCATGACCATGATGCCGGCGTAAAGGAAGCCCACGTACGGGTAACCGTCCGCCTTCATGCCGGCCACCGCGGGTGCCATGACTTCACGCATGATGCGGGCGTCTATTTCCGGTGTGACGACCGGTGCGGGGGAGTAGGCCCCCATGCCGCCGGTGTTCGGCCCGACGTCGCCGTTGTCGCGGGCCTTGTGATCCTGGGAGTTGGCCAGCGGCAGGATGTGGTCGCCGTCTACCATGGCGATGAAACTGGCTTCTTCGCCGTCCAGGAACTCTTCGATGACCACGCGCTGGCCCGCGTCACCGAAGCGGCCTTCTTCGAGCATGCTGCGCAACGCGGCTTCGGCGGTTGCCATGTCGTGGGCGACGATCACGCCCTTGCCGGCCGCCAGGCCGTCGGCCTTCACCACGATAGGCGTGCCGACCTGGTGCAGGTAAGTCAGCGCAGCCGCGAGGCTGCTGAAGGTTTCTGACTCACCGGTCGGGATGCGGTGACGGGCGAGGAAGTCTTTCGTGAAGGCTTTGGAGCCCTCGAGCTGGGCTGCGCCGGCAGTCGGGCCGAAGCAGCGGCGCCCAGCCGCAGAAAACACGTCGACCACGCCTGCCACCAGGGGTGCCTCCGGCCCGATCACCGTCAGGTCGGCGCCTTCACTTTCAGCCAGGGCAAGGAGCGCTTCCGGGTCTTCGGCGTCGGCCGCCACGTTCCGCACCCCGGGCTCCAGGGCCGTGCCGGCATTGCCCGGGGCGACCAGCACTTCGCTGACCCCGGCGGACTGCGCCAGCTTCCAGGCCAGCGCATGTTCGCGGCCGCCGCCGCCGACTACCAGCACTTTCATCGGGCCAGCCCTGTCATCGAGTCGTCAATCCTGCGCATTGCCCGGCCTCAGTGACGGAAATGCCGCATGCCGGTGAAGATCATTGCCATGCCGTGTTCGTCGGCAGCGGCAATGACTTCATCGTCACGCATGGAACCCCCGGGTTGAATGACCACCCCGATGCCCGTTTCGGCCGCCGTGTCGATACCGTCGCGGAACGGGAAGAACGCGTCGGACGCCATGGCTGCACCCTTGACCTCGAGCCCGGCTTCGGCCGCTTTCATCGCCGCAATTCGCGCGCTGACTACCCGGCTCATCTGGCCGGCGCCCACGCCCAGGGTCTGCCCGCCCCGGCAATAGACGATCGCATTCGACTTCACAAAGCGCACCACGCGCCAGGCGAGCAAAGCGTCTTCCATTTCCGCAGGTGTCGGCTCGCGGCGGGTGACGACCCGCAGCGTAGATGTATCCAGCGGTGCGACGTCCTCGTCCTGCACCAGCACCCCGCCGTTGATGGCCTGCAGTCGCAGGCCCGGCGGAGTGGGTTGTAATGCCCCGGTTGCGAGCACCCGGATGTTGCGCTTGCCGCCAAAGGCCTCCAGTGCGGCCGGGTCGTAATCCGGCGCGACGATGACTTCCAGGAATTGTCGGTCGATGATCGTTTGCGCCAGTTCGCCGTCCACCGTTTCGTTCACGGCGATGATGCCGCCGAACGCGGACGTCGGGTCCGTTGCATAAGCTTTCTCATAAGCCTCGGCGAGGGTGTCCGCCACCCCAACGCCGCACGGATTCGCGTGCTTGACGATCACGCACGCAGTGCACTGCATCGCCTTCACGCACTCCAGTGCCGCATCGGCGTCGGCGAGGTTGTTGAACGACAGTTCCTTGCCCTGGTGCTGCGTTGCGCTCAGTAAAGTGCCGCTCCCGCCCGCGGGCAGCCGGTAAAGCGCGGCACGCTGGTGCGGGTTCTCGCCATAGCGGAGCGTGGTATTGCGGCGCAGCCCGACCGGCAGTTCCGCCGGGAACTCTGGCGTCTCCTGGTCATTCTGCAGGTAGTTCCAGATGGCCGCGTCGTAGACCGACGTGTGCGCATAGGCCTTCGTTGCCAGGCGCCGGCGGGTTTGCGACGACAATGCGCCGTCATTGGCATCGAGTTCGGCGGCGATACCTTCGTAGTCAGTCGGATCGACCACGACGGTGACGAAGGCGTGGTTCTTTGCAGCCGCGCGGATCATCGCCGGGCCGCCGATGTCGATATTTTCTATGGCTTCGGCATCGCTGCAGTCTGGCCTGGCGACGGTGGCTTCGAAGGGATACAGGTTGACGACTACCAGGTCGATAGCAGGGATTTCGTGTTTGGCCATCACCGCGTCGTCGGTGCCGCGGCGGCCGAGCAGCCCGCCGTGAATTCTTGGGTGCAGGGTTTTTACCCGGCCATCCATGATCTCCGGAAAACCGGTGATCTCGCTGACCGGGGTCACGCTGAGACCCGCGTCCCGCAGGGCTTTCGCGGTGCCGCCGGTGGACACGAGCCGCACGCCCCGGTCGGCCAGGGTACGGGCGAAATCGACGATGCCGCGCTTGTCGGAAACGCTGAGCAGGGCCCGGTGAATCTGCCGCATGAGAGGCTCTATGAACGCATTGCGCTGGCCGGAATCAACCCAGCAAGTGGTAAGTCTTCAGCTTCTTGCGCAGCGTCGCCCGACTGATGCCGAGAATTGCCGCGGCCTGGGTCTGGTTGCCCTGCGTGTAGTCCATCACGGCGTTGAACAGGGGCGGCTCGACTTCTCCCAGCACGAGGCCGTAGAGCTCTGCCGGCTTGTGGCCGTTCAGGTCTTTGAAATACCGGTCGAGAACTTCACCGGTGAAATCACGCAGTGGCCGCTTGCGATGGCTCGCCAGCTTGTTCGATGCTTTCCGCTTGACGCTCGAAAGAGTCTTGGATTTCGTCTTTGCCACTGCACCGATACCGGGGGGAGAAATCCTCCGGCCTTGCGTCCCCCCCTGATTGGTCGCAGCCGGCAAAAAACTTCTTAGTGATGCGCATCTGTTCGCTGGTTGACTCGGCCCTGACCACGCCCCTGCGAATTGTTTCCGAGCAGTTCGCGTGCGATGCGTACCAGGCTAGATGCTTTCTTGCCACCCTCAGCCCCGTTCGTTCCCCATAGAAACGGTACATGGCTTCGAGGTGGCCGATAACTATATCACGTCGTTCGCGTAACGAGGGTGCAGGCAGCAGAAATTTTTTCTGCAAGTAGGTGTTCACTTGCTGGAACAACCAAGGTCGACCTTGCGCGCCGCGACCGATCATCACACCGTCAGCACCTGTCTGTTCAAGAACATGTGCTGCTTTTTTCGGAGAGTCGACATCACCGTTTGCAAAAACCGGGATCGACACTACCGCTTTTATCTGCCGAATGGTTTCGTACTCTGCCTGACCGCGGTATGCACAAGCGCGCGTGCGTCCGTGCACTGCCAGCGCAACGATGCCTGCCTGTTCGGCGATTTGCGCAATTTGCACGCCGTTGCGATTGTCGGGATCCCAGCCCGTGCGCATTTTCAATGTCACGGGTACGGCAACGGCGTTAACCACCGCGTCGAGAATTCGCGCGACCAGTTCCGGGTCGCGCATCAGCGCCGAGCCGGCCAGGCGGCGACAGACTTTTTTTGCGGGGCAGCCCAGGTTGATGTCTACGGCCGCCGCGCCCATGGCCGCGACCTGACTCGCTGCCGCGGCCATCATCGCTGGCTCACTACCCGCGATCTGGACGACGTGCGGGGGTGGCTCCAGCCCGAAGTCCAGCCGGCGGCGGCTCTTGTCCGTATGCCAGAGGCGCGCATCTGCGGTGGTCATCTCGCTTGCGGCGAGGCTGGCGCCCCAATCCCGGCACAGCCGGCGAAACGGCGCATCCGTTACGCCGGCCATCGGCGCGAGCAGGGCGGGCCCACTCAGCTCGAGGTCGCCGATCTTCAGTGCGCCGCTCACGGCTGGTACGGCCGCTCGGCCAGCTGGCATTCGAGCCCGGTCACACGGCGCTGCAGGCACAGGTCCACTTCGTAGCCCCGCGCGGCGGTGCCCGGGTCGGCCAGGCTCAGCGTCACGGGAATCCGCGTGCCGGGTGGCACAATGGGCGGCAGGTCCGACGCGAGATATTCGTCGGGCAGGAACACCCGGCGGCCAACGGTGTTCGACCACTGGTCACGCAGTGTCACTCGAACGAGCGGCAGGCCAACCGCTTGCGCGCCCGTGACCTCCACGGCCGCCTTGATATCCAGTGCGTCCGGTGTCGAGCCACCCGCCAGGGCTTCGCTGCGGCGAACGTAAAACGCGTCCAGGGGCCATTCCGGGTGCAGGCGCTGGCCGATTCGCTCGTAGGTACTGCGCACCAGTTCTCCATAGCGGGGGTGGGTCGCGAGGCTGTCGCGCGACTGGTGCGCAAGCTGTGCCAGCAGGGTAACGGCCAGGACGGCGGCAGCCACCGCCCAGCCGCTCCGGCCCGTGCCTGGCTCGACTTCGTCTGCCACGGGTTCGAGTCCGTCCCACGGCGGGGGCTCACTGTCGAGTTCGCCCTCGATGGCGATCCCCGTGTCTACCTCGTCGGGCGTATCCCGTGCTTCGTCCGACAGCGCGCGGGCTGCCTCGGCAAGCGCAGGGTCCATCATCAGGTCGGAATCATTCGCGGCAACCGCCGGTGCCGCGGCGTCGTTCGCCGCTTGCTGTTCCGCATCGGCGATGATGTAGACGGGCTGGGCCGCTTCGACTTCCTGGTCTTCGGGCAGCAGGGATGTCGCGGCCACTTCGATGCCTTCCTCCTCCTCGCAGGCTGCCGGGTCGACATCGCCCGGCTCCACACCGAGCTCTGCAAGCATCGAGCGCCACTCGGCCGGGTCCGCGGTGATGGCCTCCAGTTCCGCGTCCAGTGGCACGTCGCCGGGCTTTTGCGGGGCTGCAATGAAAATTTCTCCCCAGGTCTGCTCCGGGGCGTCGAACTCCAGCGAATTGTCCGCCGATTTGTTGGTGGCCGGCGCGTCCTCTTCTTCCAGTGGCGACAGGTCGTCCGCGAGGTATTCCATCGCGTTGAATACGTGGGCGCAGTTCCCGCAGCGCACATCACCGCGTGCCGCGCGCAACTGGTTGGCAGTCACACGAAAGACCGTTTCGCACTGTGGGCAGCAGGTGAACATGGAGTCAGATCCTACCGCGGGAACGCCCCGACAGCAGAACCCAGTCGCCACGGAGGATCGGCGCGTCGAAGTGCACCCAGTCGGCGTAGCAGTCGCGTACCGTGGCCGCCTGGTCGACCAGAATGCCGGTCAGCGCAATGGCGCCGGCGGGCAGCAGCCGCGGGCCGAGGGCCGGCGCGAGTTCCATCAACGGGCCACTCAGGATGTTGGCGACCACCGCATCGAAGCGTCGCCCGGGCGCGAGGTCATCGGGCGCCAGGACTTCCAGCCGCCCGCTCACACCGTTGCGCGCCGCATTGTCGGCGCAGGCCTCGCGCGCCTGTGGATCGATGTCTACCCCTACCGCATTGGTGGCACCGAGCGCCAGGGCCGCGATGGCCAGCACCCCGGAGCCGCAACCATAGTCCAGCACGGTCCCCCCGCAACCGAGGGCATCGAGCCACTCCAGGCAAAGCGCGGTGGTCTCGTGGCGGCCGCTGCCGAAAGCCAGCCCGGGTTCCAGGCGCACGACGGCCCCGGGCGCCGGTGGCAGCTCAGCGCTAGGCGGCACGATCCAAAGCCTGGCGCCGAAGCGTTGCGCTGTCAGCGTGCGGCGAAAATTTCGCACCCAGTCCTGGTCCGGCAGGGATCGAAAACGCACCGGTGGCAGCGCCGCCGGCGCCACCGCAGCCGCAACGGCAAGCCGCACCCGCTCGGCGGGCGTGTCCGGCGACAGCAGGGCGCTCAACACGACTTCAGACCACAGCGGCGTGTCACCGGGCGCCGGCTCCAGCAGTGGTTCGTTGCCGGCGTCAGCATATTCAATGGCCAGCGCCCCGAGCTGTAGCAGCGCCGCTTCGACCGGTTCCGGTGCCAGGCGTCCGAGTTCGATCTGCACCTGCAGCCAGTCCATGGACGGATGCCGCCGGACTACAGGCCCAGGCGCTTCTCCAGGTAATGGATGTCCGTGCCGCCGGCCTGGAAGGCGGCGTGCTGGCAGATCTCCTGGTGCAGAGGGATATTGGTCGTGATGCCTTCAATGACCATTTCGTTCAGCGCGACCCGCATGCGTGCAATTGCCGATTCCCGGTTGTCGCCGCAGGTGATCAGCTTGCCGACCATCGAGTCGTAGAACGGCGGCACCTCGTAACCGCTGTAAAGGTGGCTGTCGACGCGCACGCCCGGGCCGCCCGGCGGATGCCACAGTTCCACCCGGCCCGGCGACGGCGTGAACTTCTTCGGGTCTTCCGCGTTGATGCGGCACTCGATCGCGTGGCCACGTGCCACCAGATCCGATTGCCGCAAACCCAGCGCTTCACCCGAGGCGATGCGCAGTTGCGCTTCCACCAGGTCGACGCCGGTGATCATTTCGGTCACCGGGTGCTCCACCTGCAGACGCGTGTTCATCTCGATGAAGTAGAACTCGCCGTCCTGGTACAGGAACTCGAAAGTGCCCGCGTTCGTGTAGCCGATCTCCAGGCATGCGTCGACGCAACGCTGGCCAATGGTCTCGCGCTGTTCCGGCGTGATGCCGGGTGCCGGGGCTTCTTCCAGCACCTTCTGATGGCGGCGCTGCATGGAACAGTCTCGCTCGAACAGGTGCACGGCATTGCCGTGCCCGTCCGCCAGCACTTGGAACTCGATGTGCCGTGGTCGTTCCAGGAACTTCTCCATGTAGACCACGTCGTTACCGAAGGCGGCGCGGGCTTCTGTCCGGGTCATGGTGATGGAGCTGATCAGTGCACCCTCGCTGCGCACCACTCGCATGCCGCGACCACCGCCGCCCCCGGACGCCTTGATGATCACCGGGTAGCCGATGTCGCGGGCCATGCGCAGGTTTTCCTCTGCGTCGTCGCCCAGTGGACCATCCGACCCCGGGACACAGGGCACGCCGGCCGCCTTCATCGCGCGGATCGCCGAGACCTTGTCGCCCATCAGGCGAATGACCTGGGCCGGCGGGCCGATGAAGGCGAAGCCACTATCACTCACTCGCTCGGCAAAGTCAGCGTTCTCGGACAGGAAGCCGTAGCCCGGATGCACCGCGGACGCGTCGGTGACCTCGGCTGCGGAGATGATCGATGGCATGTTCAGGTAGCTGTCGGCGGATGCTGGCGGGCCAATGCAGACGCTTTCGTCCGACAGCAGCACGTGCTTCAGGCTCGCATCCGCGGTGGAATGCGCGGCCACCGTGGTGATACCCAGTTCGTGGCACGCGCGCAGGATTCTGAGCGCGATCTCGCCGCGATTCGCAATGAGGATCTTGTCAAACATGCGGTGTCTGTCGTTTGCGCGGCGGGCCGGCCCTCAGTCGATGACGAACAGGACCTGGCCGAATTCCACCGGCTGGCCATTTTCTACCTGGATCGCAGCAATGCGCCCGGCGGTTTCAGCTTCGATTGTGTTCATCATCTTCATGGCTTCGATAATGCAGAGCGTGTCGCCGGCCGACACTTTGTCGCCCACCTGCACATAAGGTTGCGCGTCGGGTGATGCTGCAGCGTAGAAGGTGCCCACCATCGGCGCCAGCACTTCGGCGCCCTGCAGGCGTTCGGCCGGCGCCGCAGCGGTTTCTGGCGCCGCGGGCGCAGGCGCCGGGCCGGACGCTTCTGCAACGGGCGGGCCGACCACCATTGGCACCGGTGGTGCCTGCGTGACTCCGCCGGACGGGTAGCGACTGATGCGAACCGCTTCTTCTCCCTCCGTGATTTCGATTTCCGCGATGCCCGATTCGTCGAGCAGTTCGATCAGTTTCTTGACCTTGCGGATATCCATGGGCGGTTCCTCGGTTCAGGCTTTGCTGGAGGTCTGCAGCAGCTCGTGCGCGGCGTCTAGAGCGAGTTCGTAACCTTTCGGTCCGAGCCCGCTGATGGTGCCGACGGCAATGTCGGAAAAATAGGATTCGCGGCGAAAGGCTTCCCGCGCGTGCACGTTGCTGATGTGAATCTCAATGAATGGCACGCCCACGGCGAGCAGTGCATCGCGCAGTGCCACGCTGGTATGCGTGAGCGCGCCCGGGTTGATCAGGATGAAATCGACCTTGCCCGCAGCCGCCTGCACCTGGTTGACCAGGTCCGCCTCGGCGTTGCTCTGCAGCGTGTCCAGTTGATGGCCCAGGGCCTGCGCCCGGGCTGCGACCGCGGCTTCAATATCGGCCAGCGTGGTGTGGCCGTAGATGCCTGGCTCCCGGGTCCCCAGCAGGTTCAGGTTCGGGCCGTTCAGCAGCAGGACGCGCGCCATCGGATGGGGCCATTCGAGCAAGATGGCGGCAAGTTATACCCTTTTCGGCGCAAATAAAAGTCATTTCGCGTCTTTCATCACACACGCACGGATCGCGGGCCGCGGCCGGGCCCGCCCGGGCCGGGCTCAGCTGCCCGGAAAGCGGTCGCGGGCGTCGGCCACGGACAGCCGGCCCGCGCCGAGTTCGGCGGTGAGCCTGGCCAGGCCCCGGATTTCCGCCGGGTCGAGTTCGCCGGTTTCCAGGCCAATGACCTCGCCGTCCGCTGCCACCAGGATGGAAAAGGGCAGCGCGATGAATTCGGGCCCGAAGCTCTCGGCCGCGGCGATGGCATCTTCCTGACCGACGAGTATCGGGTAGGTGACGCCAGCTTCGGCAATGAAGGTTTCCACCGCCGGCTGCCGGTCGATCGCAATGCCGATGACCTGCACACCGCCCGGGCTGTCGTCGTGCAGCGTCTGCAACAGCGGCATTTCCTTGCGACACGGCGCGCACCACGTGGCCCAGAAGTTGATCAGCAGCGGCTGGCCGGAGAAGTCGCGAATGTCCCGGCGCTCGCCGTCGAGGTCAGTGAGCTTGAAGGACGGCAATTCCGTCACCAGGGACAGCTCTGCTTCGCGTGCCGGGTCGGGCGACTGGGCCGGGGGCGCTGTGGGCCGGTCAGCAAAAAACCATTGCCCGGCGTACAGCCCGGCCAGCGCGCAGCAAGCCATGATCGCGGTGACGCGAACGGCGCGCAGCGCGGGGTTCATCCCGGGCTGCTGATGGCCGCGCGGGCGTGAGACGCAAACTCCTCGGCCGGCATGTAACCGACAACTCGATAAGCCTGGCGTTCGGTGCCGTCACCGTCGTAGAACACGATGGTCGGCGGGCCGAAGATCCCGAAATACTGCAACAATGCCTGGTCCACTTCGTCGTTCGCCGTGACGTCGGCCTGCAGCAGCAGGGCACCTTCCAGCGCCGCATGCACCTCGCCATCGGTGAACGTGTAACGCTCCATCTCTTTACACGATACGCACCAGTCTGCGTAGAAATCCACCATCACCGGCTGGTCGGCCGCATCGGCGCGGGCCAGCGCATCCTCCAGGTCGGTGACGGACTTGATGCGCTGGAACTCCAGGTGCGCCTGGCTGCTGCCGCCACCCATCGGCGAACCGGCAAAGCGCAGCGGCTGCAGCGGGTCGTTCGCGCCGCCCAGGGCACCCACCAGTAGCGCGACGCCGTACAGCGCGGCGACCAGGCCGAAGGCCTTGCCGAGCTTCTGGCTCGGGGCAGCTTCCGCCGTGAGGTGGGTGAAGCCGCCGAGAAACACGCCCGCGGTGAGTATGAGCAGGCCCCAGAGTGCCAGGGTCATGGCGCCGGGCAGCAGCCTTTCCAGCATCCACACCGCGAGGCCGAGCATCATGAAGCCAAAGGCGCCCTTGACCTTGTTCATCCACGCGCCGGCCTTCGGCAGCAGCCGGCCGGCCGAGGTGCCGATGACCAGCAACGGCAGGCCCATGCCGATGCTCATCGCAAACAGCGACAGCGCACCGCGCAGGATGTCGCCGCTGGTGCCGATCACGGTCAGGGTCGCAACGAGCGGCGGCGCGACGCAGGTGGTGACCACGAGCGCCGACAGCGCACCCATCACCGCAGTGCCGAAAAAGCTGCCGCGGCGCTGCTGGTTGCTGGCCTGCGTCAGCCGGTTCTGGACGAAGGCTGGCATCTGCAGTTCATAGAGCCCGAACATGGACAACGCGAGTGCGACGAACAGGATGGCCACGCTGACGATGATCCACGGCTTCATCAGTGCGGCCTGCACCTGGGCACCAGCGGCCGCGAAGCCCGCTCCCGCGATGGTGTAGGTGAACGCCATGCCGAGCACGTAGGTCAGCGACAGCAGGAACGCGCGGCGAGTGGTGCACGCCGCCCCTTCGCCGGCAATGATGCCGGACAGGATCGGGATCATCGGCAGCACACACGGCGTGAATGCGAGCAGCAGGCCCAGGCCCAGGAAAGTGGCCAGCACGAGGCCGAGATTGCCTTCGATGATCAGTTGTGACAGCCGGTCCTGTTCGGCCATCGGCGGGCCGGTGTCATCGCCGAGCGTTGCCGTTGCGTTGGGCAGGTCGAGCCGTACCTCCGCCACGTCGGGCGGATAACAGATGCTGTTTTCCTTGCAGCCTTGGAAACCAAGTCGCAAGTACGCCGTTCCCGCATCCGGAGTTGCTCGCGCTAACGGTACTTCCAGACGAACTTGGTCGTAGAAAACTTCCACGTCGCCGAAATGCTCGTCCCACTTCGGCGTGCCGGCCGGTATTGCCGGCGGCCCGGGCTGGGCCGCGCCTTCGGCTCCGACGGTCAGGCTGTCGCGATACAGGTAATAGCCGTCGGCGATGGTCCAGGTCACGGCGGCCCGGAACGGGTCGACCAGTTCCACCGTCGGCTGAAAGGCGTCTGCCGGCGCCATGGGTTCATCGCTGCCCACGCCGGCGCCCTGGCCCATCAATTTCGACAGCGACCCGGCCCCGCCGCCAGTCGCAGGCAGCGCCACGGTTGCGAGCCATTTTTGCGGCGGATAGCAAAGGCCGATGTCGGCGCAGCCCTGGGACCGGATTTCCAGGTCCATCTGTTCAGTGCCGGTCGGGACGGCAACCAGTGGAATCTTTGCCGTGACGGTGCCCCGGTAGATCTCCATCGGGCCGAAGAACTCATCGTCGTAGGGCTTGCCAGGTGGCAGCACCGCATCACCGAGCTCCACGCCGGGCGTCTGGCTCGCAAAGCTCATGCGCTCGCGATACAGGTAGTGTGCCGGCTCGATGGTCCAGTGCACACTCAACGCTTGGCTGTCCGCCGAGACTTCGTAGCGGAAGGCTTCTTCCGGCTTCAATATGTCTTCGGCGGCGCACACGCTGCCGGCCGTCAGCAGCAGTAGTGCAAGTCGCAGCCAGCGGGTTGCAGTGGGCATCTTCATTCGACCGAGTCCCTGATCCAGTCCAGATAAGCGGTGGCGCCGGCAGCCAGGTCAATGGCAATGACCTCTGGCGTTTCGTGGGGGTGGAGGCGATGGATGGTCGTCTCCACGTCCTGGTAGCGCGTCGCCCGAGTCTTGATCAGCAGCAGTACCTCGTCATCCGTTTCAACATGTTCGTGCCAGCGATAGCGCGAGCGGACGCCGGAAATGCGGTTCACGCAGGCCGCGAGCCGTTCTTCCACCAGCGCGGTAGAGACCGCCGTGGCGGTCCCGTCGTCCGGGCAGGTGCAAATTACCAGCAGAAATTCAGCGTCCATATTCTTGGTGGCCGCCGTGCGGCGCCCCATCCCAGCCCGCCGAAAATATAGCCCCGGCGCAAGGAGCTGTCATGGGAATGGCGCACAGCTTACGCCCGCGCCTTGAAAATCCGGCCGCCGTCCCTATGATTAGCACTCCTCGACGCCGAGTGCTAACAGCGCTCTGCGTAGAATTCCGAAAAATTACCATTAAATGCAAGAGGTTAGCAATATGAAACTCCGTCCGCTCCATGATCGAGTGATCATCCGGCGCATGGAAGAGGAGCGCACTTCGCCCGGCGGGATCGTGATCCCGGACAGCGCCACCGAAAAGCCCATCAAGGGCGAGGTGGTGGCCGTGGGCAACGGTCGCTTCCTTGAAAATGGCGAAATCCGCGCGCTGGATATCAAGGCAGGCGACAAGGTGTTGTTCGGCAAGTACAGCGGCACCGAGGTCAAGGTCGAAGGCGAAGAACTGCTCGTCATGAAAGAAGACGACGTGATGGCCGTCATCGAAGGCTAAGCCTTTCAACAGACAAGTTTATTAGAGGAATAGTTCAATGGCAGCTAAGGACGTACGTTTCGGTGATGATGCGCGGCAGCGCATGATCAAGGGCGTGAACACGCTCGCGAACGCAGTAAAGGTAACCCTCGGCCCGAAGGGCCGCAACGTGGTGCTCGACAAGAGTTTCGGCGCCCCGACGGTGACCAAGGACGGGGTTTCTGTCGCGAAGGAAATCGAGCTCGAAGACAAGTTCGAGAACATGGGCGCGCAGATGGTCAAGGAAGTCGCTTCCCAGACCTCTGACATTGCCGGTGACGGGACGACCACCGCCACGGTACTCGCACAGGCCATCCTGCGCGAAGGCCTGAAGGCAGTGGCCGCCGGCATGAATCCGATGGACCTGAAGCGGGGCATCGACAAGGGTTCGCTCGCCGTGGTCAAGCAGCTCAGCGAGCTCTCCAAGCCCTGTGAAGACGACAAGGCCATCGCGCAGGTGGGCACGATCTCCGCCAACTCCGACACCGCCATCGGCGAAATCATCGCCGAAGCCATGGGCAAGGTCGGCAAGCAGGGCGTGATCACCGTTGAAGAAGGCTCGGGCCTGGACAATGAGCTGGACGTGGTCGAAGGCATGCAGTTCGATCGCGGTTACCTGTCGCCGTACTTCATCACCTCTGCCGAATCGCAGAGCGTGGAGCTCGAGAATCCGGCCATCCTGCTGCACGACAAGAAGATCTCGAATATTCGCGATCTGTTGCCCGTGCTGGAAGCCGTGGCGAAGGAAGGTCGGCCACTGTTGCTCATCTCCGAGGACGTCGAGGGCGAAGCCCTGGCTACGCTGGTGGTCAACAACATTCGCGGCATCGTGAAAGTGGCCGCCGTGAAGGCGCCGGGCTTCGGCGACCGCCGCAAGGCCATGCTGCAGGACATCGCCACGCTCACGGGTGGGCAGGTGATTTCCGAGGAAGTGGGCCTGAGCCTGGAGAAGGCCACGGTCAGCGACCTCGGCTCGGCGAAGAAGATCCAGGTGACGAAGGAAAACACCACGCTGATCGACGGCGCCGGCGATGCCAGCGACATCAAGGCGCGGGTCGAACAGATCCAGCGCGAGATCGAGGACTCCACGTCGGACTATGACCGCGAGAAACTGCAGGAGCGCGTTGCGAAGCTCTCCGGCGGCGTTGCGGTGATCAAGGTCGGCGCGGCCACCGAGGTCGAGATGAAGGAGAAGAAGGCACGCGTCGAGGACGCCCTGCACGCCACGCGCGCAGCCGTCGAAGAAGGCGTCGTGGCCGGCGGTGGTGTCGCCCTGGTGCGCGCCGAGCGGGCGCTGAGCGAAATCAAGGGTGATAACGACGACCAGAACGTCGGCGTTAACATCCTGCGTCGTGCGCTGGAAGAGCCGCTGCGCCAGATCGTCATCAACGCCGGTGAAGACGGCTCCGTGGTGCTGAACAAGGTGCTCGAGGGCGAGGGCGACTTTGGCTACAACGCAGCCAACGGCGAGTTCGGTGACCTGGTGGATTTCGGCATCATCGATCCGACCAAGGTGGCACGCACCGCGCTGCAGAACGCGGCTTCCGTCGCGGGACTGCTGCTGACCACCGAGGCGATGGTCAGTGAGCTGCCGAAAGAGGAGGCACCGATGCCGATGCCGGGCGGCGGCATGGAAGGCATGATGTAAGCGGCCCTATCGTCGCTGACGAACGGAAGCCCCGCCTCGTGCGGGGCTTTCTTTTTGCGGGCGTCAGAACCTGAATTCAAACCACCCGACCACCGCCGGGTCGTTGTTCTGCTCGCCGATCTTCTCCGCAAAGCCCACGGACGTGGTGAAGCGGCCGCTGCCGGCATAGCTGAGGCCCAGGTCCACGTCGAGCCGGTCATCCCAGGCGTAGTAGGCCGCGGGCAGCAGGTCATCCCAGTAACCGGCATACCTGACGGGCGAATTGGACCGCGCCGAACCCCGGCCCAGTGCCATGGTCCCGTCTGCCCGCAGGCGCGCGACACTGCCGAACAGAACGGCGAAAGCAGGCTCGGAGCCTGCGCTCACGGCGATCGCGTTGTCTTGTGCGAGGTAAGCGGGCAACAGTTCAACGTTGCGCAGATCGAAGCTGAGGCCGCCGTCCGCCCGGAGTCGATCGAGTGCCCCGGTCGCGGGATACACGACCGGTGTTGGTTCAAGCTTCGCGGAAAAGTCGAGCCACGGCTCCAGCGATTCGCGCATGGTCCTGCCGTCATAGACGAAGGCGTCCTGGCAACCCTCGTTGTCCACCGACTCGCACTTTGCCCAGGCGCCGGCCGAAAGGCTGCCGCACGCGCAGATCATCAGGAGTTGGCGCCACATTGTGATTCCGTTCAATGGCACTGTTTGTCCCTGGTCATTTGTCGTTCTGGCCAACACGGTTAGTCTGACCGGTGCCCATTACTGTAGCGTTGACGCGCTTCGCGAAACGTCGCGATCGACATAATGCGCGGCGTTTTTGCGGCGTCACTGATGGTGCCGGTTTCAGGGCGAAATCGGGGTTCTTTTTTGGCGCCGTCTCGACGAACATCGGGTTATGCAAAAAGCCATCGCTTTACCTGCGGTGCCGCCGGCCTTGGAGCCGGTGGCGCAGGAGTGGCTGACCGCAAACGGCGAGTCGGTCGGTCGTCACCCGGAATGCCGTGCGGCGATATCGAGAACGGTCGCGTGCAGCAGCTACCTGGCCGACGTGATGGCGAAGAATCCCGACGCGCTCGCGGAACTGCTGGCCGACGGCCGCCTGGAACGTTGCCTGCAACCCGGTGAACTCGACACGCTGTTTGCTGCTGCAGTCGGTCCCACGCTGGACGAAGGCGAATGCATGCGGCGACTGCGAGGCTTGCGCCACCGCGAACTGCTGCGCATCGCCTGGCGCGATCTGAACGGTGCCGCCGATGTGGCAGAAACGCTGGAGGAACTCTCGGCGCTGGCCGATGCGGCGATTTGCTCGGCGCTGGCGTGGTCGCGGGCGGCCCTGGCGGAACCCTACGGGACGCCGCGGCTGGAAGACGGCAGTGAGGCGGAGTTCGCGATACTCGGCATGGGCAAGCTCGGCGGCCGCGAGCTGAATTTCTCCTCCGATGTCGACCTCGTGTTCCTGTACACGGACCGCGGCGAAACCGACGGGCGGCGCGCGGTCAGCAACGAGCAGTACTTCCGGCTGCTCGGCCAGCGCATCGTCAATGTCCTGTCGAAACAAACGGCCGACGGCTTCGTGTACCGGGTGGACACTCGCCTGCGGCCCTTTGGCGACAGCGGCCCGCTGGCGGTGAGCCTGCCCGCGTTCGAGGCCTACCTGCTGAGCCACGGCCGCGACTGGGAACGCTACGCCTACGTGAAGGCCCGCGTGGTGAACGATGCTGGCTTCACGGAGGAGCTGGAAACGGAGATGCTCCGGCCGTTCTGCTACCGGCGTTACATCGACTACGGCGTGTTCTCGTCGCTGCGCGAAATGAAGGCGATGATCGAAGCAGAAGGCCGGCGCCGCGAGTACCACGACAACCTGAAGCTCGGCGCGGGCGGCATTCGTGAAGTCGAGTTCATCGTCCAGTCCCTGCAGCTGGTGCGGGGCGGACCGGTGGCGGACCTGCGCGGCCGCGAGTTGCAGCGGGTGTTGCCGAAGCTCGTGCAACACCAGCTGCTGCCACCCGAGGTCGCCGACGAGTTGCTGACCGCCTACCGCTACCTGCGCTGTGCGGAGAATCGCCTGCAGGCCAGCGCGGATCGCCAGACCCACGATCTGCCCGACGACGAGCTGACCCGGGCGCGCCTGGCTTACGCGATGAATCACGAGAGCTGGGAATCACTGGTGACTGCACTGAACGAGCATCGGGACATCGTCGCCGGCCATTTCCGCAACATCGTATTTCGTGGCGCCGAATCGGAAGAAGCCGACCCGGACACCGTCGCCCTCGGCGTGGCCTGGGCCGGTGGCTCGAGCGAGGAACAGAGCACCTCGCTGCTGACCCGGCTCGGTTATCCCGACGGCGCCGATGCATGGCGGCAGGTGCAGGCCTTTCGCGACAGTGGGCTGTACCGGCGCATGGACGAAACGGGTCGCCAAACGCTCGATGCATTGATGCCGGACCTGTTGCGCGTGGCCGCGAAGCAGGAACGACCGGACCGCGCATTGAGCGGCGCGATGCAGGTCGTCGAAGCGATCGGCCGGCGGTCGGCCTATTTTTCCCTGCTGAATGAGAACCCGGCTGCCCTGCAACGGCTGCTCCGCCTGTGTGCTTTCGGCGACTTCCTGGTGCAAAGGCTGGCGACCCATCCCTTGCTGCTGGACGAATTGCTGGATGCCCGCATCTTCGCCGAACCGCCGGCGCGCGACGAGTTGGCCGCGGAGCTGACCGCGCGCCTGGAGGCGGCCGGTCCCGACGATCCGGAACGGCGGCTCTATGCGCTAGTGAATTTCCAGCAGGCCGAGACATTCCGCGTTGCCGTGGCCGACCAGAGCGGCACCCTGCCACTGATGAAAGTCAGTGACCGCCTGACCGATATCGCCGAGCTGGTGTTGCAGGCGGCGCTCGACATGGCTTGGGAAGAACTGGCGGCCCGGCACGGTGTGCCCCGGTGCGTGGATGACGGCAACGCCCGCGATGCCCGTTTCGCCATCGTGGCTTACGGCAAGCTCGGCGGGCTCGAACTGGGCTACGGCTCGGACCTGGACCTGGTGTTCCTGAACGATTCGGCTGGCAGGAGCCAGCAGACCGCCGGCGAGCGGCCGGTGGACAATGCGGTGTTCTTTGCGCGGCTGGTGCAGCGACTGATCAGCATGCTGAGCCTGACCACGGCGGCGGGCAGCCTGTATGAAATCGATACCCGGCTGCGCCCGTCCGGCCACTCGGGCCTGCTCGTGTCCAGCCTGGAGGCTTTCGATCGTTACCAGCGTGAAGATGCGTGGACCTGGGAACACCAGGCCCTGTTGCGCAGCCGCGCGGTGGCGGGCGACCCGGCCGTCGGCGCGGCATTCGAAGCCCTGCGCCGCGATGCGCTGGCCCGCTATGTGCGCCGCGATACGCTGCGTGACGAGGTCGTCAATATGCGCGGCCGCATGCGCGCCGAATTGTCCAAGGGTAACGCAACCGCTTTCGACCTGAAGCAGGATCCGGGCGGCGTCGCCGACATCGAGTTCCTCGTGCAGTACCTGGTGCTGAAGGACGCTGCGGACTATCCTGACCTGACGGAGTACTCCGACAACATCCGCCAGCTGGAGGCCTTGGCCCGGAACGGGCTTCTCCCGGCGGACGTCGCGGACTTCCTCACGGACACCTATCGTGACTACCGCGCCCGCCTGCACCATCTCGCACTGGCCGGCGAACCGGGCCTGGTTCCGCGTGACGAAGTCGCAGGCCAAGCAGCCAAGGTAGTTGCGCTGTGGCAACGGGCTTTCGGATAAGCGGTTCAGCGCCGAATTGAGGGCATTCGGCTCTCCATTGCGGGCGCGCCGGGGATAATGTCCTCCACGACGTCTTGCCGTGCGTTTGGATCGCAACGCGCGTTCCTGTTCCCGGGTGCGAGTGACCGGTAGTGCATCCTGACGGGGCAAGTCGTCTGACCGTTCCGGCCATAATCCCCGGCCCACCCGCTTGCCGCGGTCGCTGGTTTCAATGTCCGATCCTTCTTTCGCGAGCATTTGGCGATTCAAAGCAGGGAACTGCACCGCGAATGCTGCGGCCGGCGGGTTGGCAGGCGAAGCCACGACCCTCAAGTACCCACCATCGCCCCCACCCCCGAGGGCGCGTGGCAATCCCGCCATCAATGCGTCCGTCTGCGCTCGCGTTGAGCGCCCACGACAGGGTTTTTCCCCTTAAGCGTGGCCGACCCACGCGTCTCCAACCCAAAGGAATTCGCAAGGGCCGCGCTGGGGATGTTTTTCCGGAGCGAATCTATTTGAGCGCAGGAAAAAGCATCGCCAGGAAAGCGGCCCAGGGCACCAGCGCCGCGTCAGGAACCGCAATCTTCCCAGCGACCTCCAGGACGAGCCCCCGTCACTCGAACTCATGCGCCCAATTCACGCACAACCTATAATTCCCCCGCGACAACAGGACCCCCAAAATGCCCAAGACCGCCAGCCAAGCCACCGACCAGATTCCCCCTAATGCCGAGAACCACTACCCGGTCACCCGCGCTGACCTGCCGCTCAGCTGCCCGATGCCCGGCATGTCGTTGTGGAATTCGCACCCCCGCGTGTACCTGCCCGTGGAAGACAGCGGTACGGTAAGGTGTCCGTACTGTGGGGCCGAATACGAGCTGGTCGACGCGGCGAGCTGAGCACGTGTCTTGCCGCGGGGCACCCTTGAAATCGCCCGGGGCGACCCAGATAGAAACGACCTGAATCACTTCGACATCCAGCTATGAAACGCATCATCCTGTTCCTTGGCACGAACGTGGCCGTGCTGGCGGTCCTTGCCATCGCGATCCAGCTGTTTGGTCTCGAGAGCTACCTGGATGCCCAGGGCGGCATCAACGTCACCAGCCTGCTGATCTTCGCTGCGATCATCGGGTTCAGCGGCTCGCTGATTTCCCTGGCCATTTCGAAAAAGGCGGCCAAGTGGTCGACGAAAGCGCAGGTCATCGAGCAACCGCGCAACGCCACCGAGCAGTGGCTCCTGGCCACCGTGCAGCGCCACGCGCAGGCCGCCGGTATCGGCATGCCGGAAGTCGCGGTTTTCGATTCACCGGCACCGAATGCCTTCGCCACAGGCGCGCGTCGCGACAGCGCGCTGGTGGCGGTCAGCACCGGCTTGCTGCAGAACATGCGGCAGAATGAAGTGGACGCGGTGCTCGGTCACGAGATCGCCCATGTCGCCAACGGCGACATGATCACGATGGCGCTGATCCAGGGAGTCGTGAATACCTTCGTGATTTTCCTGTCCCGGGTCATCGGCATCGTCGTCGACCGCGCGGTGTTCAAGGTGGAGCGCGGGCACGGGCCCGGGTTTTTCATTACCAGTCTCGTCGCGCAGGTCGTGCTCGGCATCCTGGCCAGCATCATCGTGATGTGGTTTTCGCGGCAGCGCGAGTTTCGCGCCGACGCAGGCGGCGCACGGCTGGCCGGCCGGGAGAACATGATTGCGGCGCTGGAGCGGCTGCAGGCGGCACACAGCCCGAGCGGTCTGCCGGATCAGCTGCAGGCTTTCGGGATTTCCGGCGCCGGCGCCCGGGGGTTGAGGGAGCTTTTCACGACGCACCCGCCGCTGGAAGCTCGCATCGACGCGCTGCGCCGGCTGGGATAGTCACCCGCCCTCGCGCGTCAGGAACTCTCTTCCAGGTCGGCGTCGTCGGCCGAGGTGGGTTCGCCGGCTTCGGCCGGTGGTTCGTCGGCGGGCGGCGTGCTGCCCATTTCGGTCTGGCCCCACTCAGCGCCTGCCAGCACGCCTGATGGTGCGCCGTCGGTTTCAATGCCGATGCGGAAGGCGGCGAAGCCGGGCATCACGACCTGGTTCACGGCCATGCCCAGCACGCGGCCACCGTCGCTGGCATAGATCAGGTGTTGATCGTTGGTGATCGGGTCGGTGATCGTGCCGAGCACGTCGCCGGCAGACACTTCCTGGCCAAGCCGGACCACCGCAAACAGGATGCCGCCGTGGTCGGCGCGCACCCAGTTCGATTCATAGAACACGGGCTCCGGCTGGCGCAACAGTTGCACCCGGCGCACCATGTCCTGTGAACCGAGCAAAGCGAAGATGCCGGCCACACCCTCGCTGACCTTGCTCGACTGCAGGCGCAGCGGCTCACCGGCCTCCAGCGTCACGGCGGGAATCCCGGCGTCCGTGGCGGCTCGCCGCAGCGTGCCCAGTGCCGGCTCGCTGTGCAGCACGGCCATGCCGCCGAATGCCTGGGTCATCTCACGCACGTGGCGGTAGCGCAGGTCCGCGCGCAGCTGCGGCAGGTTGGTGCGGTAGAAAGACCCGGTGTGCAGGTCCACCAGTGCGTCGCACTTGCGCACGATGTTCTCGAACAGGGAATACGCAATGCGCGCTGCTGAGCTGCCATCCGGGTTACCCGGGAAGAAGCGGTTCAGGTCACGCCGGTCGGGCAGGTAGCGCGAGCCGCGGCGGAAGCCCTGCAGGTTCACGATGGGCACGCCGATGACCGCGCCGCGCAGCTTCTTCGGTTCCACCTCGTGCAGCACGCGGCGCACCATCTCGATGCCGTTCAGCTCGTCGCCATGGATCGCGGCGGTCAGGCACAACACGGGTCCGTCCCGCCTGCCGTTGACGACCAGGACCGGGGTCGCCGTGGACACGCCTTCGAAGACTTCGCTGGCCGCCCAGGTCAGGCGGGCGGACGTGCCGGGAGGTACCTGCTGGCCGAGCAGTTCCAGCGCCCGGGCGTCGTCGTCATCGTCGTCACCAGTGCGCGGGTCTTCGGCGGCTGTGGCCGGGGCCGGCACGCTGGCCTGTTCCGGCACTGGCTGCGGCATCGCCGCCGGCGGGCTGGTCGGGGCGGGCGCGTCGAGCGTCGGAATCTCCTCGTCGCGGTCCATGGCCGCGCGCGTTTCGGCAGCCGTCAGCGGCGGCTCCGCCGTCGTTGGCTTTGCCTGCCGCAGCGCGACGGACGCCGGCGACGGATCGCACGCGGCCAGCAGCGCGCCGAGGATCAGCGCACCGGGTAACCACAGGGGTTTGGAGCCGTTCTTTAAGGCAGCTTGATACATGTGTGGATGACAGTGTAGCTTATGTCCAGAAAGTGAGTGCAAATTACTGAACTCATAGCTCATTTTCCGTGAAACGTTGCTGCTTTTCAGCAGCGGTAACAATTCCGCGCCGGGTACCGGCGCGGGCCGGATTCGTCGGTTATGTGAAGTGGTTCAGGCCTTGGGCCTTTGGCCCGGCCTATTCTTAACCCTTCGTATTGCGGCCGCGGCCCGGACGATAAGGACAAGCGCTCAGACCATGAGTTCCCGGCAACAGTTCACGCGACTATTCGGCGCCTCCGCCGCGGTGCTGCTGGTCCTCGCGGGCACGATCGGCGCGGCGCAGGCCGACGACGACGGCCTGTTCGGCCGCCGGGGCTGGAGCCGGACATCGGGTTCTGGCGGGAAATCTTCACCGGCGTCAGTTCCGCGGCGGGGCTGGTGCACGACGACCGGCACCTCGGGGTGGTCTACGAGCGCGTGGCCTTGCCGCCGGATGCGAGCCCCCGCCAGCGCCGGCGCGTGGCTGACAAGGTGCGGAAGAAATACCGGCGCATACTCGGCAGCCTGGCGAGCGGCAAACGCAAGGGCCTGACCAGCGATGAGCGGCGGGTCCTGGCACTGTGGCCCGCCGACGTCACCGACGCGGAGCTGAACCGGGCCAAGCGGCGCGTGCGCTTTCAGCAGGGGCTCGCGGATCGTTTTCGCGAGGGCCTCGCGCGGTCCGGCCAGTGGCGGGACTACATTCGTGACACGCTGGGCGATCACGGTGTGCCGCTGGCGCTGGCCGCGTTGCCGCACGTCGAATCGTCTTTCAATCCCGCGGCACGGTCCCACGTCGGCGCGGCCGGGCTGTGGCAGTTCACCCGCTCCACCGGGCGGCGTTTCATGCAAATCGACCACGTGGTCGACGGGCGTCGCGACCCGTTTATTTCCAGCTATGCCGCGGCTGAATTGCTGAGCTACAACTACTCGATCCTGAAGTCCTGGCCGCTGGCTGTCACGGCCTACAACCACGGTGTTGCCGGCATGCGCCGTGCGGTGCGCAAGATGGGCACCGAGGACATCGAAGCGATCATTCGCGGTTACGACGGTCGCGCCTTCGGTTTCGCGTCACGCAATTTCTACGTGGCCTTCCTGGCTGCCGTCGAAGCCGAGCGCAATGCCGAGCAGTTTTTCGGACCGGTGCGAATGATGCAGCCGCGCCCGGAACTGGTGGTGACGGCCACCGAGTTCGTGCCCGCCGAGGCCCTCGCGGAAGCCTTTGGCGTGAGTACCGCAACGCTGCGCGACAGGAATCCGGCTTTGCTGGACCCGGTCTGGCGCGGCACGAAGTACGTCCCGCGGGGCTTTCGGTTGCGCATACCGGCCCGGGACGGCGAGCCGAACCCGTCCGAGCTCATGGCGCGCGTGCCCGCCGAGCAGCGCTTCAGCGAGCAGACACCGGATCTCTACCACCGCGTGCAGCGCGGCGACACGCTCTCGGTGATTGCCGCCCGGTATCGCACCACCCAGGCCGACCTGATGGCGCTGAACGGCATCAGGAACCGCAACCGAATCCGGCAGGGCCAGGTGTTGCGTTTGCCTTTCTCCGGCGAGGCACCGGGGCCGGCCATTGCGGAGGGTGCGGAGACCTACCGGGTGCGCAGGGGCGACACGCTGGGCGCCATCGCGAAGCGCTCCGGCGTGCCGAAGTCTCAGCTGATGGCGCTGAACAACATCCGCAATCCGAACCGCATTTACCCGGGGCAGCCGTTGATCCTGCGCCCGACTTCTGCGTCGGATACGTCGGCGCCGCCGGTGGTCATGGCGTCGGTGCCACCGCCGCCGGAACCCGCGCCACCGCCTGCCAACGAGCCTGCCGTCGAGCCCGACCAGATGGCTGACGTGACCGAGCCGGCCGAGATCGGTGAGATTGCTGAGGTGGCCGAGCCGGCCGCGGTGGCCGGGGAGCCCGAGGAGCCCGTAGAGTCGGCGCTGGCGGTGGCTGACAGCGCCGGTGAGGACGACCAGCGCCTGCTGGCGGACCCCGCCGATTACCTGGTCGCCAGTGACGGCAGCATCGAAGTGCAGGCGGTGGAAACCCTCGGCCACTATGCTGACTGGTTGCAGATTCGCACCCAGCGCCTGCGGGACCTGAACGGCTTTTCGTTCCGGCAGCCGGTGGTCATCGGCCGCCGGGTCAAACTGGACTTCAGCCGGGCCACCCCGGACGAGTTCGCCGCGCTGCGCATCGCGTATCACCGCGAGCTGCAGGAGGCCTACTTCACGCGTCACCGGGTCACCTCTACCACCGAGCACAAGCTGCGGCGCGGTGAGTCGCTGTGGGTGCTGACCCAGCGCCGTTACAAGGTGCCGGTCTGGCTGCTGCGTCAGTACAATCCGGAGCTGGATCTCGATCGCGTGAAGCCAGGTGACCGCATCGTGTTTCCCCGCGTGGAGCGTGTGCAGGACGGCGCGCCTGACCAGCCGGCCATGGCGGAAGCTGGCTGATGGAAACGAGGTCCTTGATCTCGTCCCGGCCTTGGGCTCTACTAGCGGCGCATTTCCCACGGTGATCTAGAGACCAGGTCGCAGAACCACACGGTGTTTGGGCTACTGCTACAAGGAAGTAACAGACTCGCCAGGGGGTGTTGCGCGGTCGCGCTGCTTTGCCTGCTGGCGGCCAATGCCAGCGGCACCGAATTTCCGTTGGCCGACCAGGTCATCATCAAGAAGTCCGAGCGCCAGCTGTTGCTCATGAACGGTGACAAAGTCATGAAGCGGGCGCGCATCGCCCTGGGCCTGTCCCCCGCCGGGCACAAGCGTGAAGAAGGTGACTTTCGCACGCCGGAGGGTAAATACGAGCTCGCCGAGCGCAACCCGAACAGCGACTTTTTCCTGTCGATACGAGTGTCTTACCCGAACGCGGTTGACGAACGGAACGCGTCACGGCGCGGCGTGTCCCCGGGGGGCATGATCATGATTCACGGCCAGCCGAACCAACCCAAGCACAACGCGGAGTTCTACCGGCGAACCGACTGGACCGACGGCTGCATCGCCGTGGCGAACTCGGACATGGTGGATATCTGGTTGATGACGACAGTGAACACGCCGATCACCATTTTGCCCTGATCACGGCGCCACGGCGGCGGGCGGATCGCCGGCCGCACCCAGCGGAGTTTGAATGGACGCAAACGCACAGCCAGTGGAAGTCACGCCCGAAGGCAGTCTCGAGGTCCTGTCGCAACAGGAAGTGGACCGCCTGCGCCGGGTGGACGAGGGCGGCCAGCACGAGATTCTGCGGCGCTGCGCGCTGGCGGTGCTGAATGTCGGCAGTCGCACCGACGACACCCGTGAGATTCTTGCGCAGCACGCTGACTTTGACGTCAACATCCTGCAGCAGGATCGTGGCGTGAAGCTCGCGCTGGCGAACCCGCCCGCCGATGCCTTCGTCGACGGCAAGATGATCCGGGGTATCCGCGAGCAGCTGTTCGCGGTGTTGCGCGACGTGGTTTACATCGACTCCGAAGTCACGGGTCACTTCGACCTGGACAGTGTCGACGGCACCACGAACGCGGTGTTTCACATCCTGCGGAATGCCGGCGTGCTGCGGGTGGGCCGCGACCCCAATCTCGTGGTCTGCTGGGGCGGGCACGCGATTGGCCGCCGGGAATACGACTACACCAAGGAGGTGGGGTATCAGCTGGGCCTGCGCGGCATGGATGTGTGCACGGGCTGTGGCGCGGGGGCGATGAAAGGGCCGATGAAGGGCGCCGCCATCGCCCACGCGAAGCAACGCGTCCGCAACGGGCGCTACATTGGTATCAGCGAGCCGGGCATCATCGCGGCGGAATCGCCGAATCCCATTGTGAACGAACTCGTGATCATGCCGGACATGGAGAAGCGCCTGGAGGCCTTCGTCCGTGTGGCGCATGCCATCGTTATTTTCCCCGGCGGCGTCGGCACGGCCGAAGAGCTCCTGTTCCTGCTCGGCATCATGATGAAACCGGAAAACCGGGCGATTCCGGTGCCGCTGATTCTGACGGGCCCGCCGTCCAGCGCGGACTATTTCGAGACGATCGACCGCTTTGTCGGTGCGGCACTGGGGGAGGACGCACGGCGCCTGTATCGCATTGCAGTCGGTGATCCGCCTGGCGTTGCCCACGCGATTCGCAGCGCGATGGACGCCGTTCGCGAGTTTCGTTATCAACACCAGGACGCGTATTACTACAACTGGCGGCTGCAACTCGATCGCGATCTGCAGGCGCCCTTTGATGCAACGCACGAGCACATGGCTGCGCTGCAGCTGCACCGCCAGCAGGACGCGCACGATCTGGCGGTGGACCTGCGCCGCGCGTTTTCCGGACTGGTGGCCGGCAATGTGAAGGAGCATGGCATCCAGGCCATCGAGGCGCACGGTCCCTTCGAGTTGCGCGGTGAGCCCGAGATCGTGCGCCACCTGGATGAGTTACTCGGTGCTTTCGTGGCGCAGGGACGCATGCGCCTGGCGGCGGCCAGCTACGAGCCGTGTTATCGCCTGGTTGCTTGAGTTCGCATAACCTGCAGGTTAAATCGCAACCCCTGTGATCCAGTTCCTCGTCGACAGGAGGCAATGATTTCTATGCTTTGCCTACCTTCCGCAATAGCGGGGAGCAGCACATGTCCGAGTCAAAATTCGCGCCGCAGAGACCGGGTAACGGTAACAACGGCGATCACGCTGGTGACAACGGTCGCGCTTCAGATGCGTCGCTGGATCGGCATCCGCGCCAGCTGGTTTCGCAGCAAAAGCGCAAGAGCAACAACAGCTGGGATACCTATCACCGGTGGCTGACCCGCGTGCAGGCACCGGGCGGCGGACGCATTCCGCTGGATCCGGGTCTCTACACCTGGAAGGGTTACCGGAACTGGTCCGACAAAGTTCGCCGCGACTGGAAACCCGAAGACTGACAAACATTGACCGTTGGCGCATGACGTCGGCCCGGCACCGGAAAAAAGACTATGTCTGACATCAAACATAGCGACACCCTGATTACCAACGAGGCCACCCTGCAAAGGCGCAAATGGGTAGAGCGCGCCATTGCCGGTGTCCGTGGTCGGC
The DNA here is from genome assembly GCA_020351875.1 of Chromatiales bacterium. GTDB lineage: Bacteria > Pseudomonadota > Gammaproteobacteria > Steroidobacterales > J054. The sequence continues at coordinate 2,580,500 of CP070671.1, forward strand.
AAAACGGGTCGGATGCCCTGCCGGACATGCGGGAAAAATCTCCCCGCCCACCCCTGTTCGTCGTCGGTTCCCGCCGTTCGCGATGACCCGGTTTGAGCCCGAATCCGTCGCCCGCTGGCTGGACGACCTGGATTGCGCGGCCGGTGCCCTCCGGCTCTTGTGGGGCTGGCGTTCAGCCAGGCGGCCGGGAATGGTGAGTCGCCTGATCCTGCCGCTGCTGGTCTCAATCGTGCTGGCCCTGGGGCCGAACGTCGGAATCTGAGCCCGGCGGCTTGAAAGGCTGCCAGTCCGTCCCCAAATCGGCGGGATGACTGCAGAAACGGCCCAGGCGGGGGGCGCCGAGACCCGCGGTTTCCAGGCGGAGGTCAAGCAGCTCCTCCACCTGATGATTCATTCCCTCTACAGCAACCGGGAAATTTTTCTCCGGGAGCTGGTGTCGAATGCGTCCGACGCGGCGGACAAGCTGCGCTTCGAGGCCATCGGCAACCCGGCGCTGCTGGAGCAGGACACGGCGCTCGCGATCCGGGTCGCCTGTGACCCGGAAGCGGGCACGGTCAGTGTCAGTGACAACGGCATCGGCATGTCGCGGGACGATGTGGTGCAGCAGCTCGGCACCATCGCGCGTTCCGGTACCGCGGAGTTCCTGTCCAGCCTGAGCGGCGACCAGCAGCAGGACGCCAGGCTGATCGGCCAGTTCGGCGTCGGCTTCTACTCGGCCTTCATCGTCGCGCACCGGGTCGAGGTGTATACGCGCCGTGCCGGCCTGCCCGCCGACCAGGGCGTGCACTGGGTGTCGGATGGTGAAGGCGAGTTCACGGTCAGTGGCATCGAACGGCCGGAGCGGGGCACCACGGTGGTGCTGCACCTGCGCGACGATGCGAAGGAATTTGCCGAAGACCTGCGGGGCCGCACGCTGATCCGCAAGTATTCTGATCACATTGCGTTTCCCGTGTTGATGCCGCCCGCAGCGCCGGCGGAAGGCGACGACGCGCCGGCCGAAGAAGCGGTGAACACCGCCCGCGCGCTCTGGACCCGCCCGCGCACCGAGATCCAGGATGACGAGTACCTGGAGTTCTACAAGCACATCGCGCACGACTTCGAGGATCCGCTGATCTGGAGCCACAACAGGGTCGAGGGCAAGCGCGAGTACACCAGCCTGCTGTACCTGCCGGCCCGCCCGCCTTTCGATCTGTGGAATCGTGACGCACCGCGTGGCGTCAAGCTCTACGTGCAACGCGTGTTCATCATGGACGACGCCGAGCAGTTCCTGCCGCTCTACCTGCGCTTTATCCGTGGAGTCGTCGACTCCGGTGACCTGTCGTTGAACGTGTCTCGCGAACTGCTGCAGCAGGACGCTAATGTCGACGCCATGCGCAGCGCGCTCACGAAGCGCGCGCTGGACATGCTTTCCAAGCTGGCAAAGAACGAACCGGAGAAATACCAGCAGTTCTGGGACGGCTTCGGGCGCGTGTTGAAAGAAGGCCCGGCCGAAGACCCGGACAACCGCGACAAGATTGCCGGGCTGTTGCGCTTTGCCACCACTGCAACCGATACCGAGACCGAGACCGCCGAGCAGAGCCTGGCGGACTACATCGGCCGCAAGCCGGCCGACCAGGACCAGATCTACTACATCACCGCCGACAGTTTCGCCGCGGCGAAATCGAGCCCGCACCTGGAGGTGTTCCGCAAGAAGGGCATCGAGGTGCTGCTGCTGAGCGACCCCATCGACGAGTGGCTCATGGGGCACCTGGGGGAGTACGACGGCGTCCCGCTGCGGGATGTGCGGCGCGGCAAGCTGGCATTCGACGGCGAGTCAGCCAAAGAGGATGCCGAGGCCCCGGCGCCGGGCGAACACGACGCGCTGCTGGAGCGAATCCGCACGCACTTTGGTGAGCGCCTGGCGGAGGTTCGCGCGACGGACCGGCTCACGGAATCGGCCGCGTGCCTGGCCCTTGGCGAATACGACATGGGCGAGCAAATGCGCAAGATCATGGCCGCGACAGGTCAGCCGCTCCCGGACAGCAAGCCGGTGCTGGAAATTAATCCCGGGCACGCGCTGGTGTCGCGGCTCGCGGCAGAGACCGACGAGCAACGCTTTGGCGACCTGGCCGAGGTCCTGTTCGACCAGGCCCAGCTGGCCGATGGCCGCCAGCTTGCCGATCCTGCGGCATTCGTCCAGCGACTGAACCGCCTGCTGCTGGATCTCGGCGCGTGATGTCGACCCGCTAGTCGAGCCGGTGAATCAGGCGGTGCACCAGCACCAGGATCCCGAAGCCAATATAAAGACCGGCGAGCGCCACCAGCATCAGCAATGCCAGTTGTGGCGACACGGTCCTGGAGGCCGCCAGGTAAAAGACCACGCCGACCAGCGCGCAAAACGACACGGCGATCGCGGCGGCAATCCTGGGCACTCGGGTCCTGGCCATATTGCGTTTTCGATCTCCGGTGGCGAGCCAATCCGCAGGTGTCGGGCCGCTTGGCCCGCGTATACCCTCAGGCGTCGTCGCGAACCGCTGGGTTCAGGCTGTAGGTGCCCGTGAGCGACGCTTCGCCGAGCACGTGTCCGTCGATGGCCGCGAGCACGTCCGCGGTCGTGAACAGGCCTTCCACCGGGCAGCGGTCCAGGTCGGTGGCATAGACCGTGAATCGGTAGTGGTGCAGGCGTTCGTCGTTCCAGGGGGGACACGGACCGTCGTAACCCAGGTAATTGCCGCGCATGTCGGGATCGCCCGCCATGAACCCGGTGTAGTCATTGAGGCCCTGCCTGGAGCCCGCCGGTCCGGGGGTGTCGCGTTTGCCGCCGGCGATCACGCCAGTGGAGCACGCACCCTCGTCGAGACCGTTCAGCGTGGGCGGCACGTCCACCATGACCCAGTGGGTGAAGTCCACGCGCGGCAGGTCGGCCGGAATGGTCCGGCCTTCCTGGTTCACATTGTCTGCCACAGACGGCACGTCCGGATCGATGCACGTGACGACCAGCGACCGGGTACCGGGCGGCAGTTCCGACCAGCTCAACTGCGGGCTGTGGTTCGACCCGAAGCTCATGTGGGTGACGGAGTCCGGCACGCCAAAGGCGCAGCGCTCCGGAATGGCCTCGCCGTCGGCGAAATTGGTAGACGTCAGTTGCATGCTTTTTTCCTGTCACTGCGCGTGGTGAGACTGAGCATGCCCCGTTCCGGCGGCCCTTCGCAAACTGCACGGGCCCTCCCGACGCCGGCCGCGGGCGCAAATGTTAACCTCCACGTTCCGTGGCCGAGGCGCCTGTCACGATGAGCACATCCGCAACGCGCAGAGATGCATTGACCCTGGACGGCCCGGCCGGACGCCTGGAGGCCTTGCTGGAAGAACCGAAAGTGCCGTCCGGGTCGGCGGTGGCCGTGTTCTGTCACCCGCATCCCCAGTACCAGGGCACCATGTTGAACAAGGTGGTGCAAACGCTCTGCCGGGCGGCCAACGCGCAGGGGGCGCCGGCCGTGCGCTTCAATTTTCGGGGTGTGGGCGCCAGTGACGGGGCCTTCGCGCAGGGCCAGGGTGAAGTCGAGGACACGCTGGCCGTTGCCGAATGGGCGCGCCAGCGCTATTCGGGCGCCGAGCTCTGGCTGGGCGGGTTTTCCTTCGGCTCGATGGTGGCGTGTCGCGCGGCGCTGGCGGCGCAGCCGACTCGCCTGGTCAGTATCGCGCCGCCGGCGCCCGGGATCGCCGACTTCATGCAGGGCGAACAGCCGGCCTGCCCGTGGCTCATCGTGCAGGGCGACGCGGACGAGGTCTGTGACTGTGACGCCGTGATCGACTGGGTGAACGCAATGGCGCCGGGGCCCGAACTGGTGGTGCTCGAGGGTGTCGATCATTTTTTCCACGGGCGCCTGACCGTGCTGCGGGAGACGGTCGAAGCGTTCCTGGGTGGTGCGCCGCAATGATGGGCAAGCTGCGCTCTCTGCTGGCGGAGCTGGTGGCCGAGCCGGAGCAGCAACAGGATGACCTGGCGCTCGACCTGGCGGTGGCCGTGTTGCTCGTGGAGATGGCGCGCGCGGATCACCAGCTCGACGATGCGGAAGAACGCGAAATCAGGGCCCAGCTCGAGAACGCGTTTGGCCTGACGCGGGATGCTGCCGCGACACTCGTGGGCCGGGCCCACGATCTCGTGGAAGACGCGGTGTCACTGCACGAGTTTACTCGTGTGGTGCACGACGGAATGGACTACGCTGAGAAGCAGCGCGTCATCGAAATGCTCTGGCAGGTGGCGCTGACAGACCGCAATCTCGACAAATACGAAGACTACCTGGTCGGCAAACTCGGCGAGTTGCTGTACGTGTCGCGCGGCGACGTGATCCGGTTGAAAAACCGGGTCATGGAGGGCCTGGTCGCGCGCGACGGGTGACGGCGGTTACTCGGCGTAGAACTTCCGCGTGAAACGCATGGAAAAGCGACTGGTCTCGTTCATCGGCGTGACGTCGATGTTGAACACCAGCGTCTCGCGGTCGGCGACCGCCACGTCGCCGATGTAGTAGACGGCGCCGCCTTCCTTCACTTCCCTGACCTGCAGGTTTTTCAGCTGGCCGGTCAGGTTGGTCGCCGACGCACTCACGCTGCCGGGTACCGACTGGCCAATGGTGCCTTCTTCCTTGCGAATGATGCTCACGTTGAGCATGGCGCGGTTCGGGCTGCGCACGATGCCGTACTGTTTCGCGACGTCGGCCGTTAGCTGATCCGTGGTCAGCGCGTTGAAGTGCACGACGTAGTCGCCGAAGTCTTTCGACGACGCATCCGGTGGCACGGCGGCCGGTCCGCTGTCGAAGGTGTCGATATCCTGGCCACCCCCGCCGCACGCGGCCAGGGCCAGTGGCACCAGCATGGCTATCACCGAGCGTCGATCGCAAAACACTGCTCTTCTCCGAACCCCGGCAGGAACCATGACTATAAACCAGCCTTCGCTTGGCTGACCATCGCGTCGGCCGGCAGGCGCGATCGCAGGCGCCCCTGCTGCAGCCCCGCCATTCCCTGACGGCTTGCGCGTCGCGGTGCGCGCACCCGGAGGCGCAGCACGTCGCCGCGCCAGTCACCCCAGGTCAGCGGCGTGCCCATCACCGCTCAAAGCAGCTGCATTTGCAGGAAGTTGCTGCAGATCATGCCGCTCATCAGCTGCCGCCCCGACAACAGCCGCAGAAAAACCTGGATCGCAATAATCGCGAACAACGGCGACAGGTCGACACCGGCGATCGGCGGTATCAGCCGGCGGAACGGGCGCAGCACCGGGTCCACCACCTGGTTCAGCAACACGAACATCGGGTTGTACTGACCGGCGGCTACCCAGCTGATAATGACCTGGGCAATGATCAGGAAGAAATAGATATTCAGGGTCAGTCGCGCCAGCCGGATCACGCTGAGGCCGATCAGCTGAATCATGTTCGGCCCGGTTGTGCAGGCGATGTTCAGCAGGATGCCCGTCAGCAGGGCCTGCAACGCCAGGGCGATGAGCAGGGTGGCAGTGTCTACCGGCCCCACGGGCGGGACCATGCGCCGCAAAGGCAGCACCAGCGGGTCGGTGACCTTCAGCACGAACTGGCACACGGGATTGCGGAAGTCCGCGCGCACGGCCTGCAAAATCAGCCGCAGCACGAAAGTCAGGATGTAGAGATCCAGCAGCGTCTGGAAAACGAAAATCAGGATGTCCTGCATTGATGTGTCCCTATTCGTGCCGCTTGCGCGGCATTAGGCGTCGCGGCCCAGTTCCACCGATCGCCGTCGCGCGGCTTCCAGTGCCATTCCAAACAGCTCGCGAATCTTCCCCTGCTCGAGAACTTCCAGGGCGGTCTGGGTCGTCCCGCCTGGTGAAGTGACCATTTTGCGCAGTTCGGCCGGTGGCGAGCCGGTCTCGCTGGCGGTCAGTCCGGTACCGAGGGCGGTTTGCACTGCGAGCTTGCGCGCGACCTCGGGTGCGATACCCATGTCCCGTGCAGTCGCTTCCAGAATTTCCATCAACAGGTAGAAATAGGCGGGACCGCTGCCGGACACGGCGGTGACCGCGTCCATCAGGCTCTCGTCTTCTACCCACGCCGTGTCCCCGCCCGCGCCGGCGAGGTAGGTGGCCTGCTCGCGCTGCGCATCGCTCACCGACGGTGTTGCACACAGCACCGACATGCCCGCGCCCACCAGGGCCGGCTGGTTCGGCATCACGCGCACACACGGCGTGCCGGCGCCGAGCCAGTTCTCCAGCGTCGGCAGCGTGATGCCGGCCGCCACCGATACCACCAGCTGCCCGGCGCGCGGGCCGACGGCCTGCGCAACGCCGGCCAGCACCTGGGGCTTGACTGCCAGCACGATCATCTCGGCCGCGGCTGCAACCGCAAAGTTGTCGGCGCCCACGCCGAGGTCGGGGCTGAGTTCCTGCAGGCGTGCCTGCTGGGCCGGATCCGGGTCGGCGACACGCAACGCGGCGGGCTCGTGTCCGGCACGCAGCAGTCCGGCCAGCAGGGCTTGCGCCATGTTGCCGCCACCAATGAAGCCGATTGTCGATTTGCTGTGATCCATCAGGTTTCTCGTGGCCCGAACAGGTCAGTGCCGATTCGCACCACCGTCGCCCCTTCCTGCACCGCGGCTTCCAGGTCGTTGGACATGCCCATCGACAAAGTATCCAGAGCCAGGCCGTCGGCGCACAGCGTTGCCAGCAACTCGCGTCCCGCCGCGAACTCGGCGTGCAGTTCTGCATCGCTGCGGCCTGCCAACGGCATCACCATCAACCCGCGCAACTGCAACCCGGGTAAACCGGCGACGTGGTGGGCCAGTTCCGGCACCGCCTGCGGCGGCACGCCGCCGCGGCTCTCGCCACCGCGTGGCGCCACCTGTATCAGCACCTGCAGGGGCGGGAGCTCCGCAGGCCGCTGGGCCGCCAGCCGGTCCGCCAGCCGCTTGCTGTCCACCGTGTGCAGCCAGTCGAAATGTTCCGCGACGCTGCGACTCTTGTTCGACTGCACGTGACCGACGAAATGCCAAACCGGTTCCTTGCCGTAGGCAGGCATCTTCTGCAAGGCTTCCTGCAGGTAGTTCTCGCCGAGATCCCGGATGCCGGCTGCCAGGGCCGCGGCGATACGCTCGGCGGGCTGGCGCTTGCTCACTGCCAGGATCCGGACGGCTGCCGGATCGCGGCCTGCAGCCTGCGCGGCAGCCTCGATTCGGCCCCTCAGACGGGCTAATTGTTCCGTGATTCGCGTCACGACCGCTGTTTGGCCCGTGGCTATACTATGTCTCGTACTCCGCCCGGTTATGGTAAGGGCAAAACGGGCCATAGCCGCTAACTTCTTGATCTGGGGACTGATATGTCCGTCGATATCGCTCAGTTGCTAGCCTTCTCGGTGAAGAACAACGCATCCGATCTGCACTTGTCTGCAGGCGTCCCGCCCATGATCCGGGTAGACGGGGACGTGAAGCGAATCAACATGCCGTCGCTTTCGCACAAGGAAGTGCACAGCATGATATACGACATCATGAACGACAAGCAGCGGAAGGACTTTGAAGAGTTCTTCGAGACTGACTTCTCGTTCGAGATTCCGAAGCTCGCGCGCTTCCGCGTGAATGCCTTCAACCAGGCCCGGGGCGCGGGCGCGGTGTTCCGGACGATTCCGTCGGAGATCCTGAGCCTGGAAGACCTGGGCGCGCCGGCGATCTTCAAGGACATTTCGATGTACCCGCGCGGCATCGTGCTGGTGACCGGGCCGACGGGTTCGGGCAAGTCCACCACGCTGGCAGCGATGGTCGACTACATCAACGACAACAAGCCGGACCACATTCTGACCATCGAGGACCCGATCGAGTTCGTACACGAGAGCAAGAAATCCCTGATCAACCAGCGTGAAGTCCATCGTGACACGATGGGTTTTGCCGAAGCGTTGCGTTCGGCGCTGCGTGAAGACCCGGACGTGATCCTGGTGGGCGAGATGCGCGACCTGGAAACCATCCGGCTCGCGCTGACGGCCGCCGAAACCGGTCACCTGGTATTCGGCACGCTGCATACGAGCTCCGCGGCGAAGACCATCGACCGTGTGGTCGACGTGTTCCCGGCCGCCGAGAAGGAAATGGTGCGGTCGATGCTGTCGGAGTCGCTCCGCTCCGTGATCTCGCAGACGCTGCTGAAACGCATCGGCGGCGGGCGGATCGCAGCCCACGAGATCATGATCGGTACGCCCGCGATCCGGAACCTGATTCGAGAGGGCAAGATCGCGCAAATGTATTCGGCGATTCAGACCGGCCAGTCAGCGGGCATGCAGACGCTGGACCAGAACCTGGCAGACTTGATGAGGAAGGGCGTCATCACCAAGGAAGAGGCGCGTTTCAAGGCCGTGAACAAGGAAAACTTCTAACCGCGTGCCAGGGATGGTTTGCGAGGAGTAACTGATGGAGCGTGAACAAGCAACACGGATGATGCAGACCCTGCTGAAGAAGCTGGTCGGGATGAACGGTTCCGATCTCTTCATCACGGCAGGTTTTCCGCCGGCCATCAAGGTCGACGGCGAAATTCACCGGGCAGGCGAACAGGCCCTGACCCCGGAGCAGAGCGCGGTGATCGTTCGTTCCATCATGAACGACAAGCAGGCGCGTGAGTTCGACGCCACGAAGGAATGTAACTTCGCGATCAGTCCACAGGGCATCGGCCGTTTCCGCGTGAGCGTCTTCGTGCAGCAGGGTGCCGTGGGCGCAGTGCTGCGGACGATCATCACCGACATTCCGACCTTTGAGCAGCTCGAGCTGCCGCCGATTCTCCAGGACGTGGCGATGACGAAACGTGGCCTGGTGATCATGGTAGGCGCCACGGGTTCGGGTAAGAGCACGACCCTGGCGGCCATGGTGGGCCACCGCAACGACAACTCGCGTGGCCATATCGTAACCATCGAGGACCCGGTGGAATACGTGCACCCGCACCGCAAGTGCATCATCACGCAGCGCGAAGTGGGGGTGGACACGGATAACTGGCACAACGCGCTGAAGAACACGCTGCGCCAGGCGCCCGACGTGATCCTGATCGGCGAGATCCGGGACCGCGAGACGATGGAATACGGCATTCAGTTTGCCGAGACCGGACACCTGTGCCTGGCAACGCTGCACGCGAACAGCGCGAACCAGGCGCTGGATCGCATCATCAACTTCTTCCCGGAAGACAAGCGTGACCAGCTGCTGATGGATATGTCGCTGAACATCCAGGCCCTGGTTTCCCAGCGGCTGCTGCCCCGTAGCGGCGGCAAGGGCCGGGTGGCAGCCATGGAAATCATGCTGCGCTCACCGCTGATTGCGGACCTGATCCTCAAGGGCGAGGTGCCGCAGATCAAGGAGATCATGGCCAAATCGAACCGCCTGGGCATGAAGACCTTCGACCAGGACCTGTTCGACCTCTACGAGGCCGGCAAGATCGACTACGAGGAAGCGATGCGCAACGCCGACTCGAAGAACGAACTGCGCCTGCGCGTGAAGCTGGAAAGCAAGCGCGGCGGTGAAGCGGCCGAGGCGGGAGGCCTCGAGCTGATGGACGAGGAAGAGGAGGGCATGGTGCGGCTGTAGGACCGCGCCCGCCAAGGGAAGGAACCCGACGCAATGAATGTCCAGCCACTGTTCAGCCTGATGGTGGAGAAAAAGGCCTCGGACCTTTTTCTAACCTGTTATGCACCCGTGAAGATCAAGATTGACGGCAAGATCATGCCCGTCAACAAGCTCGAGCTCACGCCGAAAATGGTCCGGCAGGCAGCGATGGAGCTGATGACCGAAGAGCAGATGGACGACTTCAATCGCGAACTCGAGGTGGACTTTGCGATCTCGAAGCCGGGGCTGGGGCGCTTCCGTGTCAACGTGTTCCACCAGCGCGGCAATGTGGCCATGGTGATGCGTTTCATCAGCCACGAGATCCCGTCGCTCGAAGAGCTGAGCATGCCGCCCATCCTGAAAGACCTGGTGATGTTTCGTCGTGGCCTGGTGCTGATGGTCGGTGCGAGCGGTAACGGTAAGTCGACGACGCTGGCCGCGATGATCGATCACCGCAACGCAAAGACCTCGTCGCACATCCTGACGATCGAGGATCCGATCGAATTCCTGCACACCAACAAGCGGTCCATCATCAACCAGCGTGAAATCGGTTCTGATACCAAGTCTTATAACCGCGCCCTGCGCAGCGCGGTGCGCGAGGCGCCGGATGTCATCCTGATTGGTGAGATCCGCGACCGCGAGACGATGCAGGCAGCGATCGACCTGGCCGGCACCGGGCACCTGGTGATTGCCACGCTGCACTCGAACAACTCGGCCGAGGCCCTGGACCGGATCATCAACATCTTTCCGGAAGACCAGCACTCCCAGGTCTACATGGACCTGAGCCATTACCTGCGGGCCATCGTGTCTCAGCGCCTGGTGCGCAGCATCGACGGTAACCGGACGGCGGCGGTGGAGGTGTTGCTGAACACGCCGCGCATTGCCGAGCTGATCCAGGGCGGCGATATCGGTGAGGTGAAGGAGTCCTTCTACCAGACCACCGAGCAGGGCATGCAGACCTTCGATGCGTCGCTACTGGCTCTGTATCGGGAGGGCAAGGTGTCGATGGAAGAGGCGTTGGCCAACGCCGACTCCCGGGCCAACCTCGAGGCCCAGATTCACTTCGCCTGAGGGTTTGTCTGGCGGCTCAGCCGGGCGTCGCGGGATACACCGTGTAGCCGTCGAAGACCGGCCCGTCCACGCAGACGCGGCGCATCGCGGGCCCGTCATTCGTGTGCACTTCCACCGCGCACCCGGCGCAACCGCCCACGGCGCAGGCCATGTACTCCTCCAGGCAGAGCTGCGACGGCAGCGCGAACTCGCGGGCCAGCTGCTGGGTGGCGCGCAACATGGGTTCCGGACCGCATCCATAGATGCCGCATTGGTCCAGTGCTCCGGCGTCGAGGGACGTGAGCCACTCGCGGGCCAGCTCGGTCACGAACCCGTCGTAGCAACCCGTCAGGCCACCATTGCTGGCAAGCCTGCCCGGCACGCCCCACGCCTCCAGCAGGGCCAGGCTGTGCGTTGCCGCGGCCGGCACCGGCAGGCGCAGTGCGCTTGCCTGGGTAATGAACGGAAAGGGCAGTTCCGAACCGAAGAAAGCCACAGGTGAGCTGTCGGATCCGGCCAGGCGTTCGGCGAGGAACAACAGCGGGGGAATGCCGACACCGCCGCCGATCAGCACACAGCAGGGCCGGGACAAATCGGGCCGGAATCCCTGCCCGATGGGCCCGAGCAGATTCAACCGATCGCCCTCGCGCACCCGGGTCAGGGCTGCGAGGCCGGGCCCGACCGGTTTGTACAGCACTTCTACCCAGCCGGCCTGGGAATCGGCGCGCTGAATCGATAATGGACGCCGCATCGGTATGTCTGCATCGCAGCGCAGGTGGATGAACTGTCCGGGCGCGGCGCGCACCGCGGCCTGGGGCGCAGCAATTCTCAACACGTGCTGATCGCCGGGGAAGCTGACGTGGCTGAGCACGTCCCCGTCTTCGACAAAAATGGTCCCGCGGTGTTCGCGGGTCAACGGTCGCGCCTCGCTTCCATCACCATGGCGAGGATCGCCATGCGCATTGCCAGTCCGTTCGTGACCTGCTGCACGATCACCGATTGCGGGCCGTCGGCCACGTCGCCAGCGATTTCGACATCGCGGTTCATCGGGCCCGGGTGCATCACGATCGCATCCGGTGTCGCGCGCATCAGGCGTTCGGCCGTCAGACCATACTTGGCGTGGTATTCGTGCGTGGTCATCATCTGCGCTTTCTCGGTCATGCGTTCGCGTTGAATGCGCAGGGCCATCACCACGTCCGCACCGGGCAACGCGCCGTCCAGGTCCGATGTGATCGTGGTGCCCGGATACAGCTTCTCGTCCGGCGTCATGCCCGGGGGCGCCACGAGCCGGATGTCGCGCGTGCCCATGATCTGCAGGCCCTCGACGGCCGAGCGGGCGACCCGGCTGCGGGCGATATCGCCGACGATGACGACGCTGAGACGATCGAAGCGACCCTTGTGCTGGTGCATGGTCATCAGGTCCAGCAGGCCCTGCGTCGGGTGGGACACGGCCGCCTCGCCGGCGTTCAATACGCTGACGTGGGGCTCTACCGACGCCGCGATCAGTTCGGGGATGCCGGCAGACGCATCGCGCACGACGAATACGTCCACCTGCATCGCCTGCAGCGTATAGATCGTGTCCAGCACGCTTTCGCCCTTCTTGCGCGAGGACATGTTCACATCCAGGTTCAGGACGTCGGCGCCCAGCCGTTTCGCGGCCAGCTCGAAAGAGGCCCGGGTCCGGGTGCTCGGCTCGAAGAACAGGTTCGCGACGGTGCGTCCGCGCAGCACCGGGTCACGGGCCGGCGGTTCGCCGGGCGGCCGCAGGTAGGACTCGGCCCGCTCCAGCAGTTCTTCAATGAGGTCGCGACTCATGTCGGTCAGAGTCAGCAGGTGGCGCAGCCGGCCCGACGGGGTCAGCTGCGTGCAGTGCGCCAGTTCAGTCGCCATTGTTCTCCGTTTCGGCCCCGGTTTCTTCCCGCAACCAGGTCTCGGCAATCAGCACCGCGGCGACGCGATCTACGTCCGTCTTGCATACCCGTCGGCGCCGCACCCCTGCCTGGCGCTGCTCGCGCAGGATCGTCTCCGCTTCTGCCGACGTCAGGCGTTCGTCGACGGTCTCCACCGCCAGCCCGTACCGCTCGGCCAGCAGCGCTGCGAAGGCCCGGACCTCGGTCGTCATGTCTGATTCGCTGCCGTCGGCATTATAGGGCAAGCCACTGACCAGCACGTCCGGGCCCCAGTCAGCGATGACTTGGTCCAGCGTGGCCCAGTCGGGTTGCCCGTCGCGGGCGGGAACGACCGTCAGTCCGGCCGCAGTGCCGGCCAGCCGATTGGCCACGGCCACGCCGATGCGCCGGCGGCCGTAATCGAAAACGAGTGCTGTGTTCAGGCGTGTCCGGCTTCGCTGCTGAGCGTGGCGATGTCGATACCCAGCAGTCCCGCCGCCTGGCGCCAGCGGTCTTCGAACGGCGTTGAGAAAATGATGCCCGGGTCGGCCGGCACGCTGAGCCACGCGTTGGCAGACATCTCCTCTTCCAGCTGCCCGGCGCCCCAGCCAGCGTAACCGAGCGCCAGCAGCGCTCGTTCGGGCCCATTGCCGGCCGCTATTGCGCCGAGTATGTCCTGGGACGTGGTCACGAAAATATTGTCGGCGACCGCGACGGTGGAATCCCAGCCTTCGGGCGACTGGTGAATGACGAACCCGCGCTGCAATTCCACCGGCCCGCCGCGAATGATCGGAGTGCTGGCAACGGCCGGGTCTGCGAGTTCCAGCGACAGCTGCTGCAGGACTTCGCCGATGTCCATGTCCAGGGGCTGATTCACGATGATGCCCAGCGCCCCCTGGTCACTGTGCTCGCAGATATAGGTCACGGTGCGTTCGAAGTTGGGGTCGAGCATGGACGGCATTGCGATGAGCAAGTGGCCTGTCAGGTTCTCTATGCTCTCCATCGTCACAGTATCAGCGCACCGAAGCCGCCGCACAAGTTCGGGAAACCGTTATGGCTGGTTCTGCGCGGTCATCCGGCAGATGCCGCCGTCGGGCCCGAAACGCCATTCGTAGGCAAAGCGCAGCACGTCGTACTCGGCGCGCAGAAATTCCGGGAAGGGATCGAAAGGCGCGGCGATGCGGAGAATTTCCATCGCGGCTTCGTCCAGTGCGACCTGTCCGGAGGATTGCAGGATCACGGCCTCGGTGAGTCTTCCGTCTGCCCGGATCGCAACCTCGAGCGTGGGGGCTGCGCCACCGGGGCGGGCCTGCGCCTGGCGCGGAAAGTTCAGGGTGCCGACTCGTTCCACCTTGCGTTTCCAGTTGCTCAGGTAGGCCGCAATCCGCGATTCGCGCGTGCTGGCGCTGATCACCAGCTCGCGGGGATCCGGGTCGCTGATACGGGTTTCCGAGGCCGCTTCGTCGATGACTTCGACCGGCGTGGCGACGCCCGGCAGGGCGGTGCGCTGCATGGCGGCCTGGGCGGCCGGCTGGCCCTGGTCGTCCGGGCGGGGGGCCGCGTTGCCCGGGGCGGTGGTCAGTACCAGCGCGTCGGGGGCCGGGCGACCCGGGTTGGTCGGCAGCGGTTGCCCGGCCTGCTCCGGTCCGGGCGGCAGCGGCTCCAGGGACCCCGCGGCCGCGGTCGACAGGACGGCCGCATCTTCGACGTTACCGGCACCGTCCAGGCTGCGCTGGGCAAGGGTCCGGGCGTCTTCCGGCGGGCTTTGCTGGGCGGCGGTGTCCAGGACCAGCACCACGTCGAGGGAAATCACGGGTCGGAAACCGCTGTTCGCGCTGCCGAAAGTGACGCCGAGTATCACGATGCCGTGAATCAGCGCAGCCAGGAACAGCGTGGAAGAAAAGCGGTCTCGCGCGGCGGCAGGAGTCCAGGAACCCGGGGCCTCGCCCGGGTTCGCCTCGGTCTGCCTTCCTGTTGCCATGAGCGAACTCCTGCCCGGGCGTTCGAAGCCTTGCGGCATCAGCGCTGATTATACGCCGGTGGCCGCGGGCAGGCGGCACTGGGTCACACTTTGCGGGCCCTCAGACCTGCTCGGCCAGGCGCCTCTCCAGCGCGTCCATCAGGCGCTCCGCGAGGTTTTCATCGCCGAGTTTGGCGATTTCCCGGATGCCCGTAGGGCTGGTCACGTTGATCTCGGTGAGGTAGTCACCGATCACATCAAGCCCGGCGAAAATCACGCCGCGTTCGCGCAGGACCGGTGCCACCTCGTCACATATCCATCGGTCGCGCGGCGAAAGTTCGCGCACCTCCGGCTGCGCGCCCATGACCAGGTTGCCGCGGTTGTCGTCCGGCGGTGGAATCCGGGCGAGCGACACGCCGGCCGGTTCACCGTCTACGATCAGGATGCGCTTGTCGCCGGCCGTGATTTCCGGGATGAAGCGTTGCGCAAGGGCAAACGCGCTGCCTTCTTCGGTGAGCGTCTCGAAGATCACGTTCGCATTGTTGTCACCGCGGCGCACGACGAAGATCGAGCGGCCGCCCATGCCGTGCAGTGGTTTGACGACGATTTCGCCGTGGTCTTTCAGGAAGCTGCGCATCTGCCCGATAGAGCGTGTGATCAGGGTGTCGGGACAGCATTGCGGAAACCAGGCGGTGAAGGCCTTTTCGTTGATGTCCCGCAATGCGGCCGGTTCATTGACGACCAGCGCGCCGTGCTCCTGGGCGCGTTCCAGAATGTAGGTGGTGTAGATGTACTCGGTGTCGAAGGGCGGATCCTTGCGCATCAGGATCACGTCCAGGCTCGCCAGGCGAAGGTCTTCGGGTGGTTCCAGCTCGAACCAGGATGCCGCGTCGTCCCGCACGTGGACCCGCTGCCCGGCACCGATGGCCTCGCCGTTGGTCAGCCGCAGGTCTTTCTGCTCGAAGTAGTACAGCGCCCAGTCATGGGCCTGGGCGGCCAGGAGCATGGCCAGGGTGCTGTCTTTGGCCGGCGTAATGCTGGCGATGGGGTCCATGACGACCCCCAGGCGTATCTGGCTCATGGCAACCTCCCGAGGGCGCCGCAGGTCGCGCCCCGCGGCCGGGCAGTGTGGAACTGGATCCCAATTCTGTCCCAGGCCTGCTGAAATATCACCTGCCGCGCAGTATGATCGCGGCGTTGCCGGCGGCACGCCGATGGGGATCGGCGTCGCGCGGTCGGGCCGCATGAGGCGGCGGGTTGTTGTGTTGCGAGAGTCTGATTTGGCGCGCTTTGCCCTTTGCGCGAGCCCCGGGGCTTGCCCGGCGCGGTCATGGATGTCCCAACACCCTTATGTTAAAAGTGTCTGGTAGGGGCCGATGATGGAAATGCCCGTGGAAGAAGCGGCCGCGCGGAAGCTCGATGGCCTGAAAGTCCTGGTCATCGACGACAGCAAGACCATCCGCCGGACCGCGGAAACGCTTTTGTCCAAAGAAGGCTGCACCGTCTACACTGCGGTAGACGGCTTCGATGCACTGGCCAAGATCGCCGACCATCATCCCGATGTGATTTTCGTGGACATCATGATGCCGCGGCTGGACGGGTATCAGACCTGTTCGCTGATCAAGCACAACAAGACATTCCGGGATACACCGGTGATCATGCTGTCGAGCAAGGATGGGCTGTTCGACCGGGCGCGCGGGCGTATCGTCGGTTCCGAACAGTATCTCACCAAGCCCTTTACCAAAGACGAACTGCTGGAAGCCATCGCCAGCCAGGTATCGTCCGCCTGACCACGGAGGGTTGAGTCATGGCACTGGTGTTGATCGTCGACGATTCTCCCACCGAGCAGCACGTGCTGACCCAGGTGCTGGAGAAGAATGGTTTTGAGACCCTGGTGGCCAGTGATGGTGAAGAAGCCATCAGCATGGCCGAGACCAGCCAGCCGGACCTGATCCTGATGGACGTGGTCATGCCGGGCATGAACGGCTTCCAGGCGACGCGGCAGTTGTCCCGCAACCCCGGGACTTCTGATATCCCGGTGGTGATGGTGACGTCCAAGAACCAGGAGACGGACCGCATATGGGGCTTGCGGCAGGGCGCGGTGGATTACCTGATGAAACCGGTCAAGCAGGATGACCTGCTGGCCACGGTCCGGGCGCGTATCGGCTGATGCCTGCGGCCGCCGGAAGCCCGCTGAGGTCGCTGCGCGAACACCCGTTCGAACTGCTGCAGGAACTCGAGCGGCGCGGCAAGGTAGCGCTGGCCGGGGGCTCCATTGCCGGCTCAGACGTCACGGAGTGGGTCGGTATCGGTTTCCGGCTCGGCGCAGAGCAATTCCTGATGGCCCGGCAGGAAGTTCGCGAAGTGCTGATGGTGCCGTCGTCGCTGACGCGGGTGCCCGGCTCCAAGAGCTGGATCCGCGGCCTGGCCAATGTGCGGGGGCACCTGCTGCCGATTATCGACCTGCGGGCTTTCCTGGGCGCAGGCGCCGGGGGCGCTGGCAGGACGGCGCGCGTTCTGGTGCTGAATGACGGAGAATTCCCGGTGGGCCTGATCGTGGACGAGGTCTACGGGTTCCGGCGCTTCCTGGATCGGGAACACGAACCGGATGCGCCTGAGACACTGATTCGTTGCGACCGGTTTCTGACCGGCGCATTTCGGCGGGGCGATGAAGTCTGGCCGGTGTTCAGCTCGGTGCGCATATTGGCCGCCGAGGACTTCTCGCGAGCTGCCGAGAATTGATGCAGTTTGCTGATCCGCATCGCGGCGTGGCCCGACCGGCCGCGGCGATACGGCAGAGGCGCTATGCGGGGTTTGCGCGATGACGACGACAACCAGTGGAGCAAAACTGATGCCGGTGCTGGGCCTGGTGCTGATCGTGGCCCTCGGCGGTGCCCTGGCCCTGGTCATGACCGGTGGTGCAATACCCGGCCAGGCGCCGGGGGCCAGCGGCAGCGGTGGGGTCGGCCAGGCGCAGGCGGCGCTGGCCCGGGCGCGCCTGGCGCTGGACGGCAGCCCGGACGCGTGGTCCGAATTGCCGAAGCTGGCCGGTCAGCTGAACAACTCGCGCCGCGGACTGCCGGGCGAACAGGCCCAGGCCATCGGCCAGCTGGCCACGAACCTGGAGAACCTGGCCAAGACCGGGGCGGCCGCGACCGATGTGCGCCGCGCGGCCGATGGCCTGGACCTGCTGGCGGCGGAACTGACCGAGCGGGTCTACGCGCTGGAAGGTGCCATCGTGCTGCAACGCGAGCCGGTGGTGACCGCCCAGCTCGAGCGCCTGCGACTGCTCGGTGACAGCGCGCGCCGCGACGTGCGCAGCCTGGCCAGCGGCGCGGATCCGGGGCCCCTGAGCCAGCCGTTGCTGGATGCCGAGATCGGTCTGGAGCGGATCATTCGCGGCTTGCGCGAGGGCGATTCGGAACTTGGGTTGCGTGCCGTGTCCGATCCTGCCGCAGTCAAGGCGCTGCAGGCACTGTCGGGTACGGTGAGTGCAATCGCAGACAAGATCCGCGATGCACTGGCCCCGGCCGAACAGCTCGCGGCCCTGGGCCGCACCCGGGGGCAGCTGGACCAAGTCACGGTGGCCGTGGCCGCCCTCGGCGCGCGCGGGGGTGGTGGTGCGGCCGCGGCCGATCCCAGCTGGTTGCTGCAGGGCCTGCTCGGCACCGCCCTGGCCGCGTTCGTCCTGATGGCCTTGTTGTACATGCGGTCGGCGGGCCTGCGCCGCACGGCGCAGGAGCAGGCCGAGCTCACCGAGCGAAACCAGCGTGCCATCATGCGCCTGCTCGACGAACTGGGCGGCCTGGCGGACGGTGACCTGACCGTGACCGCAACCGTGACGGAGGACATCACCGGAGCGATCGCCGATTCGATCAACGTCGCGATCGAGGCGCTGCGCGAACTCGTCACCACGGTGAACGACAGCGCCATCCTGGTGGACGGTGCCGCCGAACAGACCGACACCACCGCGCAACAGCTGGCCGAGGCTTACGCGACGCAGTCGAAGCAGATCGAAGCCGCATCGACTGCGATGTCGCGCATGGCCAGTTCCATCGAAGAAGTTTCCGGTGACGCGGAACGATCGGCCGACGTTGCCAGGCATTCCGTGGATGTCGCCCACAAGGGCGGCGATGCCGTGCGCCGCACCATCGAAGGTATGAATGCAATTCGCGAAACCATCCAGGAGACGTCCAAGCGCATCAAGCGCCTGGGCGAGAGCTCCCAGGAGATCGGCAACATCATCGAGCTGATCAACGATATCGCGGACCAGACCAACATCCTGGCCCTGAATGCGTCAATCCAGGCGAGCATGGCTGGCGAAGCCGGACGCGGGTTTGCCGTGGTGGCCGACGAGGTGCAGCGACTCGCGGAGCGGTCCGCGAACGCCACGAAGCAGATCGAGGTCCTGGTGCGCACGATCCAGGCCGACACCAACGAGGCCGTTGTATCGATGGAACGCAGCACGACGGACGTGGTCGGCGGCGCATTGCTCGCAGAAAACGCCGGCGCGGCGCTCGAGGAGATCGAGCAGGTATCCAACCAGATCGCATCCCTGGTGCAAAACATCTCGGAATCGTCGCGCGAACAGTCGCAGGCTGCCGAAGCGGTAGCGCGCAATACCGACGTACTGCAGAAGATCAATTCCCAGACAGCGTCCAGCACGGCCGAGACCACCGATTCGATTCGCAAGCTTGCCGAGCTGGCCGCTCAGCTTCGCGAGTCCGTGTCGGGCTTCCGCCTGCCCGCCGCCGGGGGCGAGTCGGGCGCGCACGATGTGTACGTGACCGACGACGGGCCAGGGTCGGAGGGCGCGCCCGACGAGGTGGGTGAGGGCACTCTCGCGGAGCGCGTGCAATTCGTTGATCAGAAGACGGCCTGATCCGGGGGCGCCTGAATTCGTCGCATGAACGCGGTCGTATCCGAATCTCTGCAGATCGTTGGTGACGAGCTTGCCGCGACCCTGAACGACGCCCGCGTTGCGCTGGAGCAGTTCGCGGAAGGCGAGGGCGGCCCCAATATCCTCGATCGCTGCGTCGGCATGCTGCACACGGTGCGCGGCGTGCTCCGCATGACAGAGACTTACGGCGCGAGCCTGTTGGCGGAAGAAATGGAGGCGACCTGCCGCCATCTCAGTCGTGCCCGCCAGGATGGCAGCGACGAGGCGCTCGAGTCCCTGAGCCGCGCGGCGGTGCAATTGCCGGCTTACGTAGATCGGATCATGAGCGGCGGCCGGGACATCCCGCTGGTCCTGTTGCCGCTGTTGAACGATTTGCGTGCAGCCCGCGGTAAACCGCTGTTGTCCGAGAGCACGCTGCTGCTGCTGAACGTCTTCGGTACCGAAGGCGATGAAGGCCCGGCGCTGCCCGAGTTCCAGCCCAGCGGTGAAGACGTGGTGGAGCTCTGCCACGAGCTGCGGCCGCGTTTCCAGCTGGCGCTGCTCGGGCTCATCAAGGGTGAGGACGCCAATAACAGCCTCACACAAATGGCGGAAATCACGGCGCGTCTGGAACGCGCGTCCACCCTGGCGGAAGTTCGCCAGCTCTGGTGGGTGGCATCCGGCATCCTGGAATCGCTGCGCGACGGCCAGCTCGACACCAGCGTGTCCCTGAAGCGCCTGATGGGGCAGGTCGATCGCGAGATCAAGCGCCTGCTGACAATCGGCGAGCAGCGCTTTGCCGCGCAACCACCCCGCGAGCTGGTGAATAACCTGTTGTACTACGTGGCGCGGGTGTCGGAGCCCAACGCGCGCGTGGGCGAGATTCGCGATGCATTCAATCTCGGCGAGCTGGTGCCGGCCAACGAGCAGGTCGAAGCGGTTCGCGAGAGCCTGGCCGCCCCGAGCACGAAACTGATGCAGACGGTGGCCGAGGCCATTCGCGAAGACCTCGCCCGCGTGAAGGACGTGCTGGACATTTACCTGCGCACCGGCATGGCGCACCCGGAAGAGCTGGTGCCCCAGGTCGAACTGCTGAAGAAGATCGGCGACACGCTGGGCGTGCTCGGTCTCGGCGAGTTGCGGGAGATCGTGGAGACACGCCGCGACGAGCTCGATGAGATCGCCGCGGGCCGGGGCCAGGCGCAGGAGAGTCGCCTGGTATCGATGGCAGCCGCGTTGCTCAGCGTCGAGCATCGTCTCAGTGACCAGTTGCTGAAACTGATCGCGCCCACGGACGAGTCGGAGGCGCCCGCGGGCGAAGACGACGCCGAATACGGTGAAGTCACGCGAGCCGTGATGCGGGAATGCGCGGTGAACCTGTCGCGTGTCCAGGATGCCATCACGCAGGTGCTGGAACGCCCGGGTGACGGCACGCCCCTGGATGCGGTGCCGCCCCTGTTACGGGGCATCAATGCCGGCCTGCTGATCCTGGACAAGAGTGAAGCGGTCGAGCTCATCGAAGACACGGAAGGCGCAATCCGACAGTTGATCAAGGAAGACGGGACCGCGCCGGACAAGTCCTCCCTGGACCTGCTGGCTGACGCGATCGTCAGCCTGCACTACTACATGGAAACGCTCGAGGCGGGTCGCCGCGAGCCCACCTACATGCTGGACAACGCGCGTCGCTGCCTCGGCGCACTGCGCGAGCTGCCGCCGGCCATCCCGGAGATCGGCGAGGTGAGCACCGGCATGGCGACGACCCTGCAGATTGCCGAACCGTCGGCGACTGTCGAGGCCCTCGACCCGCGCGCGCTCGCGTCGCTGCCAGGCCTCGGCACGACCGGCGAACGCCAGGATCCGGAGCTCATCGAACTGTTCATCGAAGAGGCCGGCGAAGAAATCGAGTCGATTCGCGCTCGCTACGGCGACTGGGCGGAGGACGCGGCGAACGAAGACGCGCTGTCGACCATGCGGCGGTCGTTCCACACGCTGAAGGGCAGCGGCCGAATGGTAGGCGCGAGCCTGATTGGTGAATTCGCGTGGAGCGTGGAAAACCTGCTGAACCGGGTGATCAACAAGACACTCGAAACGTCGCAAGGCATCGTGGATCTGCTTGCCGAAGTGGTCAATGCACTGCCGCAGTTGCTGGAACAGCTCGAGACCGGTGAGCCCGTCACGGCAGACATCGCGGGATTGATGGAGCGCGCCGGTGTGCTCGCGGACGGCCGCTCGCTCGCGCCGGTGGGATCGCCGCCGCCGCCAACCCTGGTCTCGGACGAAGATCTCGAGCCGGAGGTCGAGGCCGAACTCGAGGCGGAGCCGGAGGAGGCCACGCCTGAGGAAGGCACCATCGAGATAGCCGGGATCGAACTCGATGCGACGGTGGGGGATCTCTCGGTTTCAGAACTGATGGCCGGTGGTGAAGAAGCCGAAGAAGAGGCCGAAGTCGAAGCCGAAGCGGAGGCTGAAGCCGCGGGGATCGATCCGGTGCTGCTCGACATTCTGACCAAGGAAGTCGGTAGCCATCTGGAAATCTTGCGCGAGTTCATCGCCGACTGCCGGGCCGGCACGCCGCCTTTCGTCGTGCCCGAGGCTTTGTACCGCGCCTGCCACACCCTGCACGGCAGCGTG
The DNA here is from genome assembly GCA_020351875.1 of Chromatiales bacterium. GTDB lineage: Bacteria > Pseudomonadota > Gammaproteobacteria > Steroidobacterales > J054. Next base: position 2,602,473 of record CP070671.1, read on the forward strand.
ACCATGGCCCGGGCCGAACACGCCGAGACGCTCACCGCGCCACTGAACCAGATGGTCCGGCACGCGTTCGACCACCAGGTGCCGATAGGCGAACGGGTCGTGGACGCGTGCGACGACGCGCGCACGATGCTGGCCGAAGTGATCGCGGCGCTGGAAGCCGACGAGACGCCATTGCCCGACACCGGTGAACTGGCCGCGCGCCTGGCGGCCCTGGACGAAGAAATCGAGCAGTCTGCGGTGGCTGCCGCGGAAGCAGAGGCCGAAGCAGAGGCGGAAGCCGAAGTCGAAACGGAGGCCGGCGAAGTCATCGCCGCCGAAGCCGAGGTGCCCGAGGGGCCGGCCTTCGACCCGGAGATTGCGGCCATCTTTGCCGAAGAAGCGGGCGAGATCCTGGACGGCGCCGATGCGGCGCTGCCCCGGCTTGGGCAGGACGCCAGTCGCGCCGCGGCACTGGAAGAATTGCAACGCTGCCTGCACACGCTGAAAGGTGGCGCGCGCATGGCGGGCCTGACCGCGATGGGCAACCTGAGCCACGATCTGGAGGCATTGACCATCGGCATCAACAGCGGGCGCGTGCCGGCCGATGACTCGGTGCTGGGCCTGACCCAGGCGGTCGTCGATGAGCTGCATCGCATGCGCGAGCAGGTGGCGGGCGGCCAGGCGCCGGACGCCCCGCCTGCCCTGCTGGACAGCCTGGCCGCGGCACTGGCAGGTGAGGCGCCCGAACCTGTGACCGAGGCTGGCGTGGTCGAAGAAGTCGCTGCCGAGGAACCGGAGGCGGTGGAAGTCGAAGCGCCGGAGCCCGCCGAGGAAGAGGTCGAGGCGCCGGCCGAAGAGGAACCCGCGGCGGCAGAACCGGAAGCGCCCGCGTTGCCCGGCGCCGAGCAGATTGGCGATTTGGCCGCGGCGCTGCAGGCGCCGGTGGAGCCGGCCAGCGGTGCCGGCCTGCAGGAGCTGTGGCCGGCGCCACCGGCGCGGGAGCCCGCCGTACCCGAGCGCCGCGCCTTTGCCCGCGTCGATCCGCAACTGTTGCAGCAGTTGCTGAACGGGGCCGGCGAGATCAGCATTTTCCATTCGCGGCTGATGCAGCAGACCAGCCAGATTCAGTTCAACGTCGAGGAACTGGGCCAGACCGTGGTGCGCTTGCGCGATCAGTTGCGCAGCCTGGAACTTGCGACCGAAGCCCAGATTCTCTACCTGCACCAGGGTGACATGGCGCAGGACGATTCCTTCGACCCGCTGGAACTCGACCGCTATTCGCGCATTCAGCAGCTGTCACGCGCACTGGCCGAGACCGCGAGTGACGTCAACAGCCTGAAAGACCTGCTGCAGCAGCTCGCCGCCGATAGCGAAACCTTGCTGGTGCAGCAGTCGCGAACGGCGAACGAGTTACAGGACGGCCTGATGCGTACGCGCATGGTGCCGTTCCAGGAGCACGGCACCCGGCTCGCGCGCCTGGTGCGCCAGACGGCGGCGGAATACGGCAAGCAGGCAGAGCTCCAGCTGGAAGGCGGTGGCGAACTGGACCGCCAGGTGCTGGAGAAAATGCTGCCGCCGTTCGAGCACATGCTGCGCAACGCGGTGGTTCACGGGCTGGAGACGCCGGCAGAGCGCGAGGCCGCGGGCAAGCCGGCCATGGGCCACGTGGAGATCCTGCTGCGCCGCGAAGGCTCAGAGGTGGTGATCGAGGTCCGCGACGATGGTCGGGGGCTGGATGTGGCGGGTATCCGCGCCAAGGCCATCGAGCAGGGGCTGCTGGATCCGGACACCGGGGTCACGGACGAAGAGGTGATGCAGTTCATCCTGCGCCCGGGCTTCTCCACCGCGGGCCGGCTGACACAGTCGGCGGGCCGGGGCATTGGCATGGACGTCGTGGCCAGCGAGATTGCGAAGCTCGGCGGCACGCTGCTAATGGAATCCCAGGCCGGGGCCGGCACCGAGTTCACCATTCGCCTGCCGTTCACGCTGGCCGTCACCCAGGCCCTGATCGTGCGCACCGGCACGGAGTTTTACGCGCTGCCGTTGCCGACGGTCGAGGGCATCATTCGCGTCAGTCGCGAAGAGTTCGCGCAATACATGGAGCAGGACGAGCCGGCCATAGACTACGCGGGCCAGTGCTACCACTTCCGCCACCTCGGCCAGTTCGTCGGCACGGGGCCGTCGCGAATTGCCGACGAGGAAGAGCGCATCTCCATCATCCTGGTGCGCGCCGGTGATAATTCCACCGCGCTGATTACCGACGAGATGGTCGACAGCCGCGAAATCGTCGTGAAGCCGGTGGGCGCCCAGCTCGCCACCATTCGCGGTATCTCCGGGGCCACCATTCTCGGTGACGGGCGCGTGGTGGTGATTCTCGACGCCGGCGCGCTGGTGCGCGCGTCGCGGCCGCCGCTGGAGCCGACCGCGCCACCGGTTGAACAGGAGCGCACGGAGCCGGTGGCGCTGGTCGTCGACGACTCCATTACGATGCGGCGCGTGACGCAACGGCTGCTGGAGCGCAACCACTTCCACGTCCTGACGGCAAAAGACGGCGTGGAGGCCATCGGTGTGCTGCAGGAGCATCAGCCCGACATCATCCTGCTGGACGTGGAGATGCCCCGCATGGACGGCTACGAGTTTGCTTCGCACGTGCGCAACAACGCCGAGACGAAGGACGTGCCGATCATCATGATTACGTCGCGAGTCAGCGAGAAACACCGCGCCCGCGCCATTGAAATCGGCGTGAATGATTACCTGGGCAAACCCTACCAGGAGACGGCGCTGATGGCGGCGGTGCGCGAACTACTGCAGCTGCCGGCCGAGCAATAGACCAGGCCATAGCCGATGGACGCCAATCACGAAGAGCTCTACAGCATGCTGGTGCCGCTGCACCAGCACCGGTTGATCGTGCCGCGTGCCTGTGTGGCCGAAGTGGTTCGTCATCCGCTCAGCGACCCGGAGCCGGACGAGCCGTCCTGGCTGCGCGGGCGCATGCCCTGGCTGGACCGGGAGATTCCCGTCATCGCGTTCGAAGAGCTCGCCGGTCTGCCTTTCGTCGAACCCGGTGGACGAACCCGCGTGACGGTGTTTCACGCGCTGGCCGGGGTGTTGACCACTGGCGCGTTTGGCATCCTGAGCGAGGGCTTCCCGCAGCTCGTTCGGGTCAACCGGCAGGTCATGGAGCCCGACACCCGGCACGCGTGGCCCGAAGATGGCCCGGTGATATGCCAGATCCGGATGATTAACGAGTACCCGTTGATTCCCGACCTGGAGCGCCTGGAGCTGCTGATTGCCGGGCACATGACCGCGGGCGTCGAAACCGCCTGATCCCGCCTGGCCGCTAGCCGCCTCCCAGGTCTCCGTACAGGTACTGCACGACGCTCAGGGCCGCCAGCGGCGCGGTTTCGGTCCTGAGCACCCGCGGGCCCAGCCGCACGCCGGTGAAACCGGCCTGCAGGGCGATACTGCGTTCACCAGGCGTCAAACCACCCTCCGGTCCGGCGAGCAACACCACGATGCCGTCTGCGGGGGCCTGCCGGGCCAGCCCGCTGTCGGCTGCCGGATCCAGCAGCAGTCGCGTCGACCCAGTCGGCAGGCTGGCGACGGCGTCGTCGACGGTGGTCGCCGGATGCACCTTCGGGACTATCGCCCGGCCGCACTGTTCGGCGGCGGCCGCGGCGATACCAAACCAGTGATCACGCCGGCGCAGCGCACGCTCACCCTGCAGGCGTACGACACTGCGTTCACAGCGCAGCGGCAGAATCGACGTGACGCCGAGCTCCGTCGCCTTCTGGATGACGAGATCCATTTTCTGGCCGCGGCAGATGCCCTGCATCAGTGTGATTTTCAGACCGGATTCCGTGGCCACCGGCCGGGCGCTTTGCACCCGCACCCGCAAGCCGCCGCGCACCGGGCCCTCGATCTGCGCGATGTAGTCCTGGCCGTCACCGTGAAACAGGCGCAATTCGTCGCCCGCCGTCAGTCGCAACACGCGGGTGAGGTGATTCGCCGCATTACCCGTCAGGACCACGTCGCTACCTGCGTGCAGGGGTTGCGGACTATAGATGCGGGGACTGGCCACGACGGAATTATCTACCAGTGCCCCCAAACGTGCGCGCCACATCCTTCCGATGGTCTGGGCGCGGTGTTACGCTCAAAAGCGCTCATGACCAGCATCGATCCCACAACCGGCATCGTGCACGGGGCGCGAATCCTGCGCTCGCCGAATTGTGATGCGCGTCCGGCCGGCTGTCGGCCGGAACTGATTGTCGTGCATTCCATTTCGTTGCCGCCAGGGGATTTCGGCGGGCCGTGGATCGACCGGTTTTTCACCAATCGGCTGGATCCGGATGCCCACCCGTATTTCCAGGAAATCTCCGGCTTGAAGGTGTCGGCGCACCTGCTGATTCGGCGTGACGGGGAGGTGGTGCAATACGTGCCACTGACCATGCGCGCCTGGCACGCGGGTGAGTCCTGCCACGACGGCCGCGACTGCTGTAACGATTTTTCCGTGGGTATTGAACTGGAAGGCCTGGACGATTTCCCTTACGAAGACGTGCAATATGAGCGCCTGGCGGCACTGGTACGCATGCTGCGCGAGTCCATCGGCTCGCTCTGCGATGCGCCTGTTGTCGGGCACTCCGATATCGCGCCGGAACGCAAGACGGACCCGGGACCGGCCTTCGACTGGGCGCGTCTGAACGGTTTGCTGAACGCGGTCGCGTGAGAAGACATCCATGAATCTGTTTGCCCTGTTGCTCGGACTCGCGATTGAACGCCTGGTGACCCACCTGTTTCACCTGCGGGAGTTCCGTTGGCTGGATTCCGTGTTCGACCGCGCCTGCGAAAAGCTCGCGGGCCGGAGCGAGCTGGCGATCATGCTCGGCGTGGTGTTGCTGGCGCTGGTATTGGCCGCGCCCGTGGCCCTGGTGTCCATCGCATTGGGCGATGCGCTGTTCTACCTGCCCGCGTTCGTCTTCGCCGTTATCGTGCTGCTGTTTTCCCTCGGTCCGCGCGACCTGAAAGAGGAGGTGGACGAGTACTGCACTGCGGTCGATGCCGGTGACGCCGAGACGACCCGGCGCGTGGCGAAAGAACTGCTGGAGGCAGACGCGCCGGACAACGCGGGCGAGCGAGCCAAGCTGGTCGAGCGAGCCATTTTCGTCCAGGCCAACAATCGTATTTTCGGCGTGGCGTTCTGGTTTATCGTTCTGGGCCCGCCGGGTGCGTGGCTGTTTCGCGTGCTCGACTTGCTGCGGCGGCGCGTGGCTTACCGCCACGCCGAGTCGGCTGGTCTCGACCCGGCCGTGCGGAAGGTTCACGCGCTCGTTGCGTGGATTCCGGCGCGCCTGCTCGCGGGCGGCTACGCACTGGCCGGCAGTTTCGAAGACGCGATTGCGGACTGGCGTGGCTATTACCAGAATTGTGCGCCGCACATGTTCGACGTCAACAACGATGTGCTCAGTTGCGCCGGCATGGGCGCCGCCGGGCGCGCCGCCGAGTCCGTGGAGGTGACGCCGTCGGCCGGCGCGCGGGCCGCCATGAGTCTCGTCGTGCGCACCCTGTGGCTCTGGTGCGCTGTTATCGCCGTGCTGACCTTGCTGAATATCGTGTCGTGAGCCCATCGCGGCGGGCGGTCCCGCGAATGACAGGTCTGCTGTTCGCGGTCATCCTTTGTGGTTGCGCGCCGCCGCCCCCGGCGCCCGGCGGCAGCGGGCCGGCCCAGCGTATCGTGTCCCTGGCCCCGCACCTGACCGAAATGGTCTACGCGGTCGGGGCCGGCGACCGGCTCGTGGGTGCGGTGGAATTCAGCGACTATCCCGCCGCCGCCCGGGAGTTGCCGCGGGTTGGTGACGCATTCCGCGTTGACTACGAAATCCTGGCCTCGTTGTCGCCGGACCTGGTTCTGGCCTGGCGCACCGGCAATCCTCCCGCGCTGATCGAGCGCCTGCGCAGCCTCGGCTACCGGGTAGAGGAATTCGACCCGACCACCCTGGACCGGCTGGCCGGGCAGCTGCTTCGCCTGGGGGAATTTGCGGGTAACCCGGACGAGGCACGTCGGGCAGCCGACAACCTGCAACGTGGCCTCGACGCCCTGCGTGTCCAATACCGGTCGGCGCCGTCCCTGCGGGTCTTCTACCAGGTGGCGCGTGAACCCCTGTTCACGGTCAGCAACCGCCATGTGATTGGCCAGATGATCCAGCTTTGCGGCGGCGTGAACGTATTCGGCGACCTGGCACAACTGACACCGGTCGTGGGTATCGAGGCGGTGCTGGAAGCCGCACCCGAGGTGATCCTGATCGGGTCTGCACCGGTGGGCGTCGCGGCAGACCAGGCGGACTGGTCGCAGTGGCGGGCCCTGCCCGCGGCGCGCAACGGCGAAATTCACGCGATTAATGCCGACCTCGTCAGCCGGCCCGGCCCCCGCGTGCTGCTGGGCGCCGATCAGATCTGCCAGGTGTTGGCGGCGGCCCGGGCGAACGCCTCCTCAGTCCGGTGACTTCTGCCAGACAGGCTCGTCCCGGCCGGCCGCGCGGTTCAGGACGCGCGCCAGCACGAACAACAGGTCCGACAGCCGGTTCAGGTATTGCAGCGCGAATTCGTTGACCGGCTCCTTGCCGGCCAGCGTCCAGCACCGGCGCTCGGCGCGCCGGCACACAGCGCGAGCCACGTGGCAGGCGGCGGCGGCCGGCGTGCCGCCCGGGAGGATGAAGTCTTTCAGGGGCGGCAGGTCGGCGTTGAACTGATCCAGGTGCTGTTCGACGGCGGCCACGGCGCGCGCATCAATGACCGAATGACCGGGCAAACACAGTTCGCCGCCCAGGTCGAACAGCCGGTGCTGAATCCGCGTGAGGCAAGCGTTCACCGGGTTCGGCAGTTCCGGTATGGCCAGCACCGCGCCGAGGGCGGAATTCAGTTCATCGACGGTGCCATAGGCTTCGACGCGCAAGTGATCTTTGGCGACTCGTTCGCCCGTGCCCAGGCCGGTGGTGCCGGCGTCGCCGGTGCGCGTGTAGATCTTCGTCAACCGGTTGCCCATGTGGTCATCTTACCCAAAGTTGTCACACGGCAAGTGCGCCGCACAGGGACGTTCGCCACCGGCAGGTAGACAGATGTCCCGGCGGGGTGCAGCCGGGGTCGGTGAAGGCTACCGCAGGCGCATCCGGATGCCCGCGTAGTAGGCTTCGCCCGGCGTTTCGTAGCCGAACAGGTTCTCGTAATCCTTGTCGAACAGGTTCTCCGCCCGGGCGTAGACGGAGAAGGCATCGTTCAGCTCGTAGCTCACCACCAGGTTGACCAGCGTGTAGTCGTCCAGCTGCACGGTCTGGCGGGCAAAGGCGGGCGGCGGAAAATAGTCGTCTTTCTGCTTGCCCGTGTACGACACGTTCAGGTTCAATCGGGCGCGGTCTGCCAGGAACCTGTAGTTGAGATTCACGGCTGCCATGTGCCGCGGGCGGCGAATTTCCCGCCGCTTCCCGCCGGCCGCGTCCGGCTCCTTCGCGTTCGTATACGTGTAGTTGGCCCGGGCATCCAGATTCGCGGGCAGCTGGGCCTGCAGGTCCACCTCCACACCCTGGCGGCGGCTGGAACCGTCTTCGTTCTCCGCGGTGAATGCGCCGGATAGCGGGTCGAAGACGAAGCCGTTGATTTCGTCTTCGACCTTGTCGTAGAAGTAGGTCACGTCCGCCTCGACCCGCCCATTGAAGGCAACCTGGGTCACGCCGACGTCAAAGCCCCTGGATTCCTCGGGCTGCAGGTCCGGGTTGCTGATGAAACCGGGGTCACCGACAAAGAAACCGAAACGCTCGACGAAGGTGGGCGCCTTCTGGCCCTTGCCTGCGCTCGCGTGCAGGCGGGTATCGGTTGTTGCGAAACGCCAGGTCCCGGCCAGGCGCCAGGTCGTCTCGTCGTCGTAGTCCGAGTTGTCGTCATAGCGGAGACTCGCAGACAGGTTGATGGCGTCCACCGGCTGCACCAGGTACTCGGCGACGAAGCCGGTGTTGTCCATTTCCTGGTTCTGGTTCGGGTTGCCGAAAGTGACGGGCCCGCTTTGCTGGTACTCATCGCGTTCGTGATCCACCGCCAAGGTGAGTCGGTTGGTTGCCAGCGCGCTCGCGAAATCGTAGTTGGTCTGGTAGTAGACACCGTAACGATCGCCTTCGTAGTCGACGGGATCATCCAGCGGCCGTTTGTCCTGGTTGTCGCGGTCCGATCCGGAATACGTAAACTGCAGGCGGTGGGTCCAGCGATTGTCCAGCAGCGCCAGGTCGCCGGCGGCGCGGAACAGGAGCAGCTCGACGTCGCTCTCCAGCGGTGCGTCCGCCGGCAGGCCGGTCACGAAGCTGATCTCGTCGATGTCGTTGGTGGCATTTGAGTATCTGCCGAACAGCGACAGGCGCAGCTTATCCGTGGGCTGGTAACTGCCGGTCAGGCTCGCAGTCACGTTCTCGTAACCGTCATCTTCACTGCCCGTGCGGGAAATGTTGTCGCCGTCCGTGTCGAAGGCGGACGCGCTGAAATCCACGCTCCCCCGGTCGAGCCTGGCACCCAGGTGGCCACCGAAAAAACGGCTGCCAAATGACCCCGTTTCCGCAAAGGCGCCGATCTGCCGGGCGTCCGTGCTGCGCCGGGTCGTGATGCTGACGAGGCCCGCCATGGCATCACTGCCCCACAGTGCGCTTTGCGGTCCGCGCACGACTTCGATGCGTTCGACATCCCAGCTCGTCAGTTGCTCGAAACTGAATTCATCACTCGCCGCCGGGTCGTTGACCTGGACACCGTCAATCAATACCAGGACGTGGTTGGCTTCGCCGCCACGGACCCGGACCTGGGTCTGGGCACCGAAGGCACCGGCGCGACTCACGGCAATGCCGGGCAGGTCCTGCAGGAGGTCGGAGACAAACACGGGTTTACGTTGTTCGATCCGTTCACGGTCGATCACCGAGATGCTGCTCCCGATGTGCGTGGCCGGTTGTGCGGTGCGGTTGGCGCTGACAACGAGGTTGTCGATGTTGTCGGCGGCCGAGGAAAAAGACGCCAGGCCAACGGCCGCTGCGGTCACGCCGACGCGAATGAGTTGTGGCATTTTTCTTTCTCCCGCGACGCGGCGCGGTTAATCCCCGATCATCGAGAGAGGAGGAAAATGCACAGTTGGAGACAGCAACTGAGCGAGTACCCTCCGCACTCTCGTCCCTGCACCAGGCCGGTCTCCGGGCTGACGAGCGGACGCATGGCGCCCGGCCGACTCACCTTCCCGCGCGTCAGCGCAGTGGCTGCGCATCCTTGACGGATACGCTGAGTCGGTTTGACTCGATCACCGTTGCGGGGGCAGCGCCGGAATCCGCGAACCGAGACGGTTCAGCAACACCGGCTTCCCGTTATTCCGGCCTGACGGCCGGAAGCACCTGGCGAGCAGGCACTCTAATCGGCGGCGCGGCGAGGGGTCAAGGTTGGGGCGCGACCGGAAACAGCACCGTCTGGCCACCGTGGTCGACGCAGGCGAAAGGTGTCTGGTAAAGCGATTCGAGGCGGTCCGTGGTCAGCAACTCGTCGGCCGGCCCATAAGCCCAGCGGCCGTCGCCATGCAGCAGCAACGCGTGGCTCGCATAGCGTGACGCGAGCATCGGGTCGTGGAGGCTTGCAACGACAGCCTTGCCGGCGTCGCACAGCCGGGCCAGGCAGTCCAGGACCATGAAGCGGTGCTGGGGGTCGAGGTGATTCAGCGGTTCGTCCAGCAGCAACAGTTGTGGGTCCTGGGTCAGCAGCGTGGCCATGGCCAGGCGGCGTCTTTCACCGCCAGACAGGCTCACCGCGGCGCGTTGCTCCAGGCCCTGCAGATCCACCGCTCGCAGGGCGGTGCGCGCTGCCTCGATGTCGGCGGGTGACTCCCAGTGCCAGAGTCCGGTTTGCGCATGCCGGCCGAGAAGGGCCGTCTCCAGCAGGGTGGTCGGGAACGGGTCCGACTGGTGCTGCAGCATCATGCCCAGCTCGCGGGCGACCCGGCTCCGCGGCAGCGCGGCCAACTCGGTGCCCCCGAGGCTCACGCGGCCGGCGCTGGCCGGGCGCAGACCCGCCAGCGTGAGCAGGGTCAGCGTCTTGCCGACCCCGTTGGGCCCCAGCATGGCGATGAAGCTGCCCGGCTCGACCGTCAGCGACAGGCTGTGCACCAGCCGGCGGCCGGCCACGGCCACGTCGAGCTCTGTGCAGCTCAGTGGCTTCGTCGGCGCGTCGCGCTGGCCCGGACTCATGGTTGCAGCATAACGGCTGGGGGGTCCGGCGTTTCCTGCAGGCAAAAAAAACCCCGCTAGGGAGGCGGGGTGTACGGGTTATTGTTGTTGTCGCGAATTCGGTTACTTGGTCAACAGCGAGGCTGTGGTGGCTTATCGTTGTTGTTGTCGCTCGTGCCTCTACTTCTTCTTATAATTTTTCTTCTTGTTGTTGTTGGCGTCTTCTGGCTTCGATGTCTGGTGAACAGATGTCGAATTGCCACTGTTGCCGGTAACCTTTTTTGTGCGCGATATAAATTAAGCAAGAGCCGTGCCAACAGCGAAAAATCGTTGACGTTTTAGTCACTTGACTGATCCTGATCGAGCGCTTTCCGCGCGAGGGCCGCCCATGTGTAATGGATGTCGACACCCCCTGGCTGCCTTTCGCAGTGAAAAAACCGCGTCAGAGTGCTGATCGGGCGGCGAAAAGGGCCGGCGCCGCGCGGCTCCACGCCTCCCCTCCGGCCGGTGCGGAGCCCCCGGACCCGACTGGCATAAACTGGCCAATTCCCGCAGAAACGAGCAGTTTCCCGATCAGGGACTGTAAAACTTTCCAACGCCTGGCCCGGACATCAGCCCTGATCGGGTGTAGACCCGGCCGTTGATCACGGTCATTTCCACGTTCGCTGCATCGTCGATGTCTTTCAGCGGGTCGCCCCTCACGAGCACCAGGTCCGCCAGCAGTCCCGGCCTGATGGCGCCCACGGCGTCGCCGGCACCGATGGCCTCCGCCGCATCCAGGGTGGCCATGCGCAGCACCTGGAAGGGCTGCAGGCCCGTCTGGCGCAGCAACCGCAGTTCCGCATGCAAGCCCAGTCCGGCGGGCACCGACGGTGCGCCGCTGCCCGCGACGATGCGGGCCCCGCGGCCGACGGCCCGGAACAGGCTCTGCCCCGCGGTGCGCGCCTCGGCCCGCAACGCGGTGCTGAACGCGTTGGCCTGGGCTTGCCAGCTTTGCCGGTACCAGCCCAGCTCGCCCGGCCGCAGCAGCGCCTCGACCCGTGAGTCCATGGTCAGGTCGCTGCCGGCCAGCAGGCCGGGCAGGCCAATGGCGCTCAGCGTGGACACGCTGGTCAGGCCTGCCGCACCGGCGACTTCGATCACGTCGCCGTAGACGAAGCGATTGGCCGCGTCCGGGTAGCCGATGGTCTCGCCGATGGGCCCGCGGAGCGGGATTTCGCGAGCGCCCAGCAGTGACCCCGGGAAGGGGTCAACGGCGATGGTATTCAGGCCTTCGACGCCGGCGCGCTGGATGGTTTCGGCGCGTTCGGCGCCGCCCTGGTCGGCACACACCGCGATGGCGACCGCCGCCAGTCGTTGCGTGGTGGTCAATGCGTTGGGTGCGGTGCAAGCTGACATGACCGGGAACAGCCGCGGCCCGGGTCGTTGCCCGCTGGCCCAGCTCTCCCGCCGCTCGATGCTCGTCGCCGGATCACGCGCAAACTCGCGCACGCCCGTCACGCCCCAGGCGAGCCAGGCCCGGCCCGCCAGCTGGCTGCGCGGGCGTCGCGGTTGCACGGCCAGGTCCAGCAGCCCGGGCAACACGGTCAGGTCACGGGCGTCCAGCAGTTCGCCGGGCGGCGGGTCGCGCCAGGGCCCGATGGCTTCGATACGGTTACCGACGATCACGATATCCTGGGCGAATTCGTAGTCCGGGCCCAGGCCGTCGAATAGCCGCCCGGTGCGAATCACCAGGCGGCGTTCTGCGGGTGGCTGGGCGGCGCGCCAGGTCAGCGCGACGGGCATCGGCCGCACGTCGCCGCCGTCAGCCGACCAGGTCATCGGCCCCGATGGTCCCAGCCAGGCGAGCAACTTGCCGCCGTCGATCCACTGCGGGCGCGCGGCATGAGCTTCCGCGACGGTGACCGCCTCCTGCAGCCGCTCAGCGCCCACAACCCGCGCCACGGTCAGCCGACCCCCGGCGAGCGTCGCGACATGGGCGCCGACAGGAGAGACATACTCGGCCACCGGTCCTGATGTGATGGGGAGCGCCGCGGGGGTGGCGTCTTCGTTGAAGGCCAGCCGACCGCCCTGGGCAAACTGCACCGTTAACGTGCCGTCGGGCAGCCATTGTGGCCGGGCCGTGTCGGGCAGACCCCGGGCCAGCGTCCGCGCTTCTGCCGACGTGATGTCGATGATTTTCAGGCTCAAGTTGCGGGCGTCGGGATGCGGCTCGGCGAGGTACGCAATGGCACCGCTATCCGGTCGCCATGCAGGGTAGAACGCTGCGCCGGGCTCCGTTGTCAGCGCACGCAGGGCGCCATCGTCCAGCCGCGCCAGCCACACCTGGAAGCCGTCGCCGCGATCCGACACGAAAGCGAGGTGCGAGCCGTTCGGTGCCCCGGTGAGTTGCGTGTCCACGAAAGGTGCGGTGGTGAGTTTGCGCACCACGCTGCCGGAAGCGTCGAGTTCCCAGAGATCACCCAGCGCGGTGACGAAACGCCGGTCGCCAGCCTGCGCCATGCCGGTGATGCCGCGCACGGGCCTGGCTTCGGCGGTGGGGATGTTCGCTGCGCCCGCGGCGACCCTCGCCCTGGGCACGGCAAGACGTGCCTGGAAGGGCATGTCCGTGCCGTGAAAATCGTCGAAACGACGCCGACGAATGCGGCCGTCAGCCGCATAGATGAACTGTTGCGTGTCCAGCCAAAGCGCGGGGGAGGTGAGCACATTTTCGCCGCGCGTCAGGGGTTTCACGACGGGCGGGTCCGACAGGATCGCGATGCGCAACTCACTGACGCCCGGCGTTCGCTGCACGAAAGTCAGCAAGCTGCCGTCGGGTCGCCAGGACGGGACGTGCAGCCGGCCCCGGCTGGTCACGACGCGTTCGGACCGGCCATCCTCGCCGACGATATACAGCGCATCCCCGTCGCCGACAGCAGAGACGTACGCGAGCAGTTCGCCGGACGCGGAATAGGCGGGTTCCCGTTCGTCGCCCGTGGAGAAACTGCGCTGGCGCAGGTCCAGGGAGTCCGGTTCGAGCTCCCAGATGCTCAGGTCACCGCCGCGATTCGATACGAAAGCGACGCGGCGGCCGTCCGGGTGCCAGACTGCACTGTGATGGTCGTAAGCGCCAAACGTGAGCTGCTGCGGTGTGCCGCCGTCCGCATCCACGGCCCACAACTGGCGGCGCCCCGGCACGCCGGCATCGAACACGATGCGCTCGCCGTCCGGCGACAGGGCCGGCCGCCGGGCGAGCAGCTGTGGTTCGGTCAGCGACCGCGCGTTGCCGTCGGCCCCGTTGATCATCCAGATCAGTCCGGCGAGGTCGAAACTGAGTCGGCTCGCGTCGGTGTTGGCCGACACGCGCATATCGGTGCCTTCCTGCAGCGTGACGACGGTTTGCGCCTGCGCCGCCAGGCTGAAGGCGAGGGCGCAGCCCGCGAGCAGTCGGTGAGGCTTGCGCTGCACTGTCAGTCTGTTGACGCCCAGGTCCCGCCGGTCCGGCGCGGATCGGCCGCCACTGCGAACCCGTTGCGGGGCGACCAGGAGACCGCGCCGACACCACCGAAGAACATGGACAGCCCGGGAAAGTGGCGCGTGGGCTGGTCCGTGCGGATATCCAGGCCCTCTTCGCAGGCCACGCGGTACGCGTCGTCGACGAATTCCACGTGCAAACGCGGGTGTCGAACCGCTTCGTCGAGCGGCATCGCGAGTTGCAGGTGATTGATGAGGGTCTGCAGTACCGCGGTGGTGATGCGGTCCGCGCCCGGCGAGCCGATTGCAATGACTTCTCCGTCGGCGCTGACGGCGGTAGTCGGAGTCATGTTCGATGGCAGCCGTCCGCCCGGGGATCCGGGTTCCAGGCCTCGCTTGTTCAGTTCGAGTTCGCCGAGGTTGTTGTTCAGCCAGATACCGGTCCCCGGCAGCATGTCGCCGGACCCGTAACCGGCTGACATCGTGATGCTGCACGCCATTCCGTCGCTGTCTACCGCTGAACTGTGGCAGGTCGAGCCGGATTCGATGAGCGTTTCCAGGTCGCCGGCGCCTGCCGCCTCCAGCAGGTACCCCGCATCGGTCACGAGATCTTCGCTGAGATCCAGGCGCGCGCGCCGATAGCCCAGCGTGGCGCGTTGCACCGCGATTAGCCGGTCCAGGCTGTGCTGGTCCCATTGCTGCAGTGTCTCGCGACTCATCAGTTGCAGCATCGCGCTCAGTACGGCACCGCCAATGGCGGGTGGCGGGTTCGTGGCGATCTCCCAGCAACCGACGCGACTCACCAGGCTGTTGCGCTGCAGGACTTCGTAGGCCGACAGGTCCGTCTTGCTCAGGCGGCCGCCGTTCGCCTGCACGAAGTCGGCCATCGCCCGGCCGAGTTTGCCGGTGTAGAAATCTGCCGCGCCCTCGTTGGCGATGCGTTCCAGCGTGTCCGCCAGGTGCGGCACCACGATGTTTTCCCCGGCAGCCTTCAGCCGGCCGTCAGGGTGATGCAGGGCGGAGTAACCTTCGGCCGAGCGGCCGAAAATCGGTTGCCCCGAGTATTCGAGATAGTGGAAGGACGCTGCCGGTAACGGAAACCCCTGCCGGGTGATGGCAACTGCCGGTTCGAACAGCACCCGCCACGGCACGTGGCCAAACTGGCGTGATGCCGCATCCAGTGCCGCAATGCCGCCGGGCACCGCGACGCTGTCGGGCCCGACGGTGGTGTCGATACCGCCGCCGTACTCCAGGTGCACGGTCACCGCCTGGCGCTCGTCCGGCGGTGGCTGTTCGCCCAGCCCCGGAACCGCGGCATAACCGTCCAGGGTCACCGGCGTGCGTCCGGGCGGGCGCACGGTAACGTAGCCGCCGCAACCCAGTGAGCACACCCCGGGTTCACTGTTGATCGACACCAAGGTGGCCGCGATTGCGGCATCCACGGCGTTGCCCCCGGCCAGCGCCATCTGCGCACCCGCATCGGCGGCAAGCTGGGAGCTGGAAGCGATTGCGATTCTGGTGGCCATAACCGGGGCGCGATTGTAGCCGAGCCGCGGCGCGGGAACGTCGGCAAAACGCTGCCGGCTAAGTTACCTTATGCCGCGTTATGGAACTCGACGAATTACGCCGGCGGCTGTCCGCCATCGACCGGCAGATCATCGACCTCGCGGCCGAGCGGCAGGTCGTGGTGGATCGCATCGGCGAGGTCAAACTTGCCACCGGCGTGGCCACCCGCGACTTCAGCCGCGAGAAGGAAGTGCTGGACGCGGCCAGGGCGCAGGCGATCGATCTCGGGTTACCCACGGAACTCGCCGCATCACTGATGCAGCTCCTGATTCATTCATCACTGACGAAGCAGGAACTGGCGCGGGTGCGTGCCGAAGGCCGGGGACACGGCAAGAGCGCGCTGGTGATTGGCGGTAGCGGCAAGATGGGCCACTGGTTCGCCGAGTTCCTCGACTCCCAGGGCTATGCGGTCACGATCGCTGACCCGGTCAAGTCGGGCCCGGAGTTCCCGTGGGTAGCCGACTGGCAGGAACTCCCGGGTGATTTCGATATCACGGTCGTCGCCGCGCCCATCAACATCACCGGCCAGATTCTCGACGCTTTCAGCGACACGGGTCGTCGCGGCCTGGTGTTCGACGTTGCGTCCCTGAAGTCGCCGCTGTTGCCCGCGCTGCGCAAGCTCGCAAAGCAGGGGCTGCGGGTGACGTCACTGCACCCGATGTTCGGTCCGGACACCGAACTCCTGTCGGGGCGCCACGTGCTGTTTCTCGAGGTCGGCGTACCGGATGCGACGCGCGAGGCCATCGCGCTCTTCGAATCGACGATGGCCCAGCAGATCGAGATGTCGGTGGACGATCACGACCGGCTGATTGCATTCGTGCTGGGTTTGTCCCACGCGCTGAACATCGCCTTTTTCACGGCCCTGGCCGAGAGCGGTGAGACGATCCCGCGGCTGGAAGAGTTGTCCAGTACGACCTTCGATGCGCAGCTCGAGGTGGCCGCGAAGGTGGCCGAAGAAAACCCGTACCTGTATTTCGAGATCCAGCACGACAATCCCCACGGCAGCGACGCGCTGGCGGCGCTGGCGAGTGCGGTGGACCGCGTGCGCAGCGTCGTCGAGGCGGGCGACCGCGAGGCCTTCGCGCAGCTGATGGAAAGCGGGCGCGACTACCTGGCCCGCCGCAAATAAACGCCCGTCAGGCCAGCCGGCCGCGTCCGTGAGCCTGGCGTAACAGCAGCAGAAACACCGGCACGCCGATCAGCGCGGTTATCGCACCCACCGGCAGTTGCCTGGGCGCGAGCGCGGTGCGGGCAAAGGTATCGGCGATAACCAGCAGGCTGCCCCCTGCCAGTGCCGCGCCGGGTACCAGTGCGCGATGGTCCGTGGCGCCGCAAAGCCTCAGCAGGTGCGGCACGACCAGGCCAACAAAGCCCACCGTGCCGGCCGTCGTCACGGCCAGGGAAGTCAGGGCTGCGGCGGCCAGGTACACACAATTGCGCGTTTGTGTCACCGGCAGGCCAAGCAACGCTGCCTGTTGTTCACCGGTGGCCAGCAGGTTCAGGGTCTGTCCGCCGGCAACACCGGCGATGGCAGCCAGCGCCGCCGCCGCCAGCACGCCCCACGGCGGCCCCGCGAACGCGAAGTCGCCCATCAGCCAGAACAGCATCCCGCGCAGGCCGGCCTCCGGTGACGTCGCGAGCAGCAGGCTGACCACGGCGCCCCAGCCGGCCGCAATCACCACGCCGGTCAGCAGTAACCGGCCAGGGGCCCACTCGCCGCGCCGGCGCGTCAGGCCGAACACCAGGACGGTGCTGAACAGGGCGCCGCCGAATGCGGCCGCATCGATCGCGAGCCCTGCTGCGCCGGCCAGCATCGCGGTCAGCGCGCCCACGGCGGCGCCGCCTGAGGTGCCGAGTATGTAGGGATCCGCCAACGGGTTGCGCAGCATCACCTGCATGAGCACGCCAGCCTGGGCCAGGCAGGCGCCGGTCCCGAAGGCCGCCAACGCCCGCGGCAGGCGCACTCGCAGGACGATGTCCCGGGTCGCGGCTTCCCCGCCGCCGAGCAGCACGGCGAAGGCCTCGGCGCCGGAACTGGCGCCGCTGCCGACCAGCAACGCCAGCGCCAGGCAGACGAAGGCGACGAGGCTGAGCATCAGCAACAGTGCTTTGGGAAATTGCATGGCAATGCCTTGCCGCGACCGGCCGCCGAGTTTACCGAAGCCCGGCGCACTCGTGGCGACCCCTGCCCCGATGTGAAAGAATCCCCGCAAACAGGTGGCAACCCCACGATGAATGACTGTATCGACCGACGAGGATTCCGGGCGAACGTTGGCATTATTCTCAGTGACAGTTCACGCGCGGTCCTGGTAGGGGGCCGACTCGGTCAGTCGGGCTGGCAGTTTCCGCAGGGGGGCATTCAGCGAAACGAGTCTCCCGAGCGGGCCATGTACCGGGAATTGCGCGAGGAGATCGGGCTGCGGCCTGACGACGTTGAAGTTCTGGCCTGCACGAGCCGCTGGCTTTATTACCATTTGCCGAAGCGCTTCGTGCGCCGTGACCGGCGGCCACTTTGCATTGGCCAGAAGCAGCGCTGGTACCTGTTGCGCCTGGTGGCGGACCCGCGCAACGTGCAACTGGATACCACGGATCGCCCGGAGTTTGATCGCTGGCGCTGGGTGGATTTCTGGCGACCGGTCAAAGACGTGATTTATTTCAAGCGTAAGGTTTACGTGCAGGCGCTGGACGCCCTGGCGCCCGCGTTGTTTCCCGACGGCGCACCGCCCACGCCGGGCTGGTGGCCGCAGCGATGGCAGGCAGAGTCCGAATGAAGTCGATGTTCCCGACCCAGCCGAGCCGTTTCGCGCGCCTGTACGGGGCACTGGCGCTGGTCGGCGGCGTTGGCATTACATGGGCCGCATTCGAACTCGGGCAGGTGCGCGCCGGCCACAGTCGGTTCGCTGCCATGGAGCGCGAAGCCGAACTACGCGCCGAACTGGCGGAGCTGCGGCGCGCGAACACCGAGTTGAGCGAGCAGGTCGCGCTGCTGGAGACGGACGGCAGGATCAAGGCCGAGGCCTACAAGACGGTGGAACAGCAACTCAGCGATCTGCAGGCCGAGATCCAGAAGCAATCCGAAGACATCGCGTTCTACCGGGGCATCGTGGGCGACCAGACCAGCGGCCTGCGCGTGCAGGATTTCGGCTTGTTTCCGGGCGCCGGGCCCGGCGATTTCAGCGTCCGCCTGGTGCTGGCGCAGGCCCTGCGCAACGGGCGGCGGGTGAGCGGTACGGTGGAACTGGCCGTGCAGGGGGAGCGCGATGGCCGCAGTACGGTCATGAAGCTCGGCGAGCTCAGGGTGGACGGCCCGGATCGGCTCAGTTTCTCGTTCCGGTACTTCCAGAACCTGGAGGCTGCACTGCGCCTGCCCAGTGACTTCGCGCCGCAGAGCGTGACCGTGCGGGTGCGGCCCAAGGGCAAGGGCAACGAGCCGGTGGAGGCCTCCTTCGACTGGGAGCTGCGACGCGGCTAAGGGGGATGTGTGAACCGGGTCGGATTTTGGTAACTCGGCGGGCGCTACACTGGAGGCCGGTCGCGATGCGGATTGGGAGACAGGGCTGATGTTTGGCAAGAAAAAAGGGCGCAATGGCGTGATCCAGACCCTGATCGGGGACGGCACGCGAATCGAGGGTGACCTGGGTTTCGAAGGCGGGTGTCACATCGACGGCATCGTGCATGGCAGTGTGTTCGCGGACCGGGATCCCGAAGCGTTTCTCAGCATTAGCGAAGACGGCCGGGTGGAGGGGAGCGTGCGCGTGCCGCGCATGGCACTGAACGGCACCGTGGAGGGTGACGTCTATTGCACCGAGCGAGTGCAGCTGGGCCCCACCGCACGGGTGAGCGGCAACCTGCACTACGAGCTGATCGAAATGGCTGCCGGGGCGGAGATCAACGGCCAGCTGATTCACCAGCCGGCGCAGGCTAAAACGGCAAGGAAGCCCAAGAGCGATACCGAGTCGACGCAACCGATGGTTGCCCCGGTCGTTGCAGAATCCGAGGGTTAGTGCAGCCGGATCAGACGACGGCTGAGGCCGCCGGACCCGACTCCAGGGTTCTGGCTGCCGTAGACCTCGGCTCCAACAGCTTTCACATGATCGTGGCCCGTGTGTCACACGGGCAGGTCACGATCATTGATCGCCTGCGTGAAATGGTTCGCCTGGCCGCCGGCCTCGACGAGAACAACGAGCTGAGCCAGAAGAGCGAGGAGCGCGCGCTGGGTTGCCTGTCACGTTTCGGTGAGCGCATCCGCGAAATGCGCGCCGACCAGGTACGCGTGGTCGGTACCAATACCCTGCGCAAGGCCCGCAGCTCGGGCGGGTTTCTGGCCGCCGCAGCAGATCGACTCGGACACCCGGTGGAGATTATTTCGGGCATCGAGGAAGCCCGGCTGATTTACCTGGGCGTGAGCCACAGCATGCCGCTGGTCGAAGGTCCGCAGATCGTGATCGACATTGGCGGTGGCAGCACGGAGATCGTGCGTGGCACCGGTTACGAACCGGAAATCCTGGAAAGCCTGTATCTCGGCTGCGTGAGTCTGAGCAAGGCCGTATTCGGACCCAGCAAGCTCACCGCCCGGCGCTTCGAGCGCGCCCGGCTGGCTGCCCGCCTGGAACTGGCGCCGGTGAGCGCCCGTTTTCAGCCGGAGTCCGTCCACCGCTACGTCGGCGCGTCGGGCACCATCCGGGCCGCCCAACGCGTGTTGCAGGGCCTGGAAGGGGAAGATGCGCTGTTGACGCGCGACGGTTTGGAACGCCTGATCAACCGCATGATCGACGCCGGCAAGCTCGACCGCCTGTCTTTGCCCGGCTTGTCAGACGAGCGCAAACCCGTGTTCGCAGGTGGCGTGTCGATTCTCGTCGAACTCATGGCCGCGCTCGGTGCAGACGTGATGCAGGTTGCCGATGGCGCATTGCGGGAAGGCATCGTGTACGACCTGTTCGGGCGCCTGACCAAAGAAGACGCCCGCGTGCGAACGGTGCGCGCGATGATGGCTCGTTATAACGTCGACCTCAGGCAGGCAAAACGTGTCGAGGCCACGGCGCTGGCGCTACTCGCGCAAGTGGCGGACAAATGGGCCCTGCATGAACCCGAGCATCGTTCGGTGCTGAAGTGGGCGGCGCGGCTGCACGAGATGGGCCTGGATATCGCCCATGCGCACTACCACCGGCACGGAGCCTACCTGCTGGAACATGCCGACATGCCGGGCTTTCCCCGCGAGGAACAACGCCTGCTCGCGCGGCTGGTGGGCGCCCACCGACGGTCGTTTTCCCGGCAGTCATTCAATGACCTGCCGCCGGGCATGGTCAGGTCGGCCCGCCGGCTCGCCGTGTTGTTGCGCCTGGCAGTGTTGTTCAACCGCAGCCGGGTAGCCGATGCCGATGCTCCCGTTGAATTGATTCCCGGCAAGGAATTGCTGACCGTCGCCGTGCCCGAGGCGTGGCTGGAAGACAATCCCCTGACGCTGGCCGACCTGAAGCTGGAGTCTGGGTTTCTGCGTGCGGCGGGGTTGCAGATGCAGCTGGACCGCCGCGGCTGACCGTCAGCCCTGCTCGGCGAGCTGCCCGAGCAGGTGTTCTTGCGCGCAACTCGGCGCTTCGTCCGGGCCCGGTGTCAGCAGCCGGTAGCTGCCGTCGCTCTGCAGGTCCCAGGCGTGGGTGTTGTCATTGAGGCAGGTGTCCAGGTCTGCGATCAGCCGGGCCTTGAGCTCCCGGTCCAGCACCGGGAACGCCGTTTCCACCCGGCGGAACAGGTTGCGGTCCATCCAGTCTGCGCTGGCGCAAAATACGTTTTCGTCGCCGTTCGCATGAAAGTAATAAAGTCTCGAGTGCTCGAGGAAGCGGCCGACAATGGAGTGCACCCGGATGTTCTCGGACACACCCGGTATGCCCGGGCGCAGGCAGCAGATGCCGCGGACGATCAGGTCGACAAACACGCCCGCATTCGACGCCCGGTACAGGGCCTGGATGACACCTGGTTCGGTGACCGCGTTGATTTTCGCGATGATGTGCCCGGTGCCGCCTGCGGCGACATTGCGGGCTTCCTGCTCGATGCGCTCGATGAGATCGTCCCGCAGGCTGAACGGCGCCTGGGCGATTCGTTTCAGTGGCGGCGTCTGCATCATGCTGGTGAGCTGCAGGAACACGTGGTGCACGTCCTCGCCCAGGTCCGCGTCGGCCGTCAGCAGCCCATAGTCCGTGTACAGCCGGGCGGTGCCAGGGTGGTAGTTGCCGGTGCCCAGGTGCACGTAACGGCGCAACCGGCCGTTCTCGCGGCGCACCACCATCGCCATCTTGCAATGAGTCTTGAAGCCGCGGACGCCGTAGACCACGTGGGCGCCCGCCGCCTGCAGCCGGTTCGCGAGTTCGATGTTCGCGGCCTCGTCGAAGCGCGCGCGCAACTCGATGCTGACCGTGACTTCCTTGCCCGCCTGCGCCGCTGCGACCAGCGACTTCACGATGGCCGAGTCGGGCCCCGTGCGGTACAGCGTGATCTTCAGTGCCACGACGTGCGGGTCCTGGGCCGCACGACTGATGAGTTCCAGCACCGGTCCGAAAGACTCGTAAGGGTGATGCAGCAGAATGTCCTGGGCGCGAATCGCAGAGAAGACATCGTCGTCGTCGAGAAACGCGCGGGGCATGCTGGGGCTGAACGCCGAGTCGCGCAGGTCTTCACGGTCGCACAGGTTGTACACGGCCATCAGCCGGTTCACGTTCACCGGGCCTTCCACACGGTAGTGATCGGCCTCACTGAGGCCAAACATGTCGAGCAGGAAACTCGTGAGTTCCGCCGGGCAATCGTCGGCGGTTTCCAGGCGCACCGCGGCACCGTAACGGCTCGCGATCAGCTCGCCTTCCAGCGCGCGCATCAGGTCTTCGACTTCCTCTTCGTCGACATACAGGTCGCTGTTGCGTGTGACCCGGAACTGGTAGCAGCCGGTGATTTCCATGCCGGTGAACAGTTCTTCCACGAAGGCGTGAATGATCGACGACAGGAATACGAAGTCGTTCGGCCCGGTGTCCGGCAGCTCCGGCGACAGGCGGATGACCCGTGACAGTGACCGGGGCGCCTGCACGATGGCGCGATTGCACGGGCGGCCAAAGGCGTGGATGCCGTGCAGACCGACGATGAAATTCAGGCTCTTGTTCAGAATGCGCGGGAACGGCCGCGCCGGGTCGAGGGTAATCGGGCTGAGCACCGGCTCGACTTCGTTGTGGAAGAAATCGCGCAGCCACTCGCGCTGGGCGCGGTTCCAGCGCGTGCGCCGGATGAATCGGATGCCCTCGGAGTCGAGCCGCGGTATGAGTTCCTCGTTCAGCAGCCGGTATTGCCGCTCCACCAGCTCGTGGGCGCGGTCACTGATGTGTCCCAGCACCTGTTGCGGGGTCAGCATGTCCGGTCCTGCCGGCGCCGAGCCCAGCTCGAGGCGCTGTTTCAGGCCGCTGACACGGATCTCGAAGAACTCGTCCAGGTTGGTGCTGACTATGCACAGGAACTTGAGTCGTTCGAGCAACGGTGTGCCCGGGTCGATGGCCTGGTGCAGAACGCGCCAGTTGAATTCGAGCGCACTCAGTTCCCGGTTGATGTAATAGTCGGGAAGCTTGAGGTTCGGCGTGTCCACGGCGGCGGTCCTGGGATGGCTGTCTAATATATCAGCCGCCTTGCGCCGATTCGTGGCGGTGTTCACATATGCCGTTATTCGCTCCTGGGTGGCAGGTACACGCCGCCCAGCGGGACGGCCGCGGCGGCGCCCGTGACGGTGGGCACGTTGCCCGGGCGCCCGGCCAGGCGTTCCCGCGCCAGCCACGCGAAGGCCGTGGCCTCGACCCAGTCGGGATCGATGCCCCAGCGGGACGTGGTGTCTACCGTGGTGCCGGGCAGGTGCCCGCGCAGGCGCGCGACCAGGTCGGTGTTGTGTGCCCCGCCGCCGCACACGGCCAGCAACGCAGGTGTTCGGGAGCCCGCGGCCAGCGCGTCGGCAATGGTCGCCGCAGTCAGTTCCGACACCGTGGCCTGGACGTCCTGGTCGGCGGGTTTGTCATCCAGCCCGGCCAGCGCCCGGTCGAGCCATGCGCCGCAGAAATAGTCGGTGCCGGTACTCTTCGGCGGCGGTGCCGCGAAGTAGGGATCCCGTTGCAGGGCGGCGAGCAGGCCGGCATGCACCGTGCCACCTGCAGCCCACTGGCCGCCACGATCGAAGGCGTTGCCTTGGCAGCGCCGATACCAGTCATCGAGCAGGGTGTTGCCCGGGCCGGTATCAAAGCCGGTTACCGCCCCCGCGCCGGGCAGCAGCGTGACGTTGGCAATGCCCCCGATGTTGACCAGCGCCCGGTCCTCCGCGGGGCTGCCGAACGCAAACTGGTGAAATGCCGGCACCAGCGGTGCGCCCTGGCCACCGAGGGCCATGTCCGCGTTGCGGAAATCCGCCACCACGGCGATGCCCGTGAGCGCGGCGAGCGTGCCCGGGTCACCGGCCTGCAGCGTAAATGGCGGCTCTGCGCCAGGGGCGTGCAGCACGGTCTGGCCGTGACTGCCGATGGCGACGATATCCCCCGGTTGCCTGCCGGTCGCCGCGAGCAGGTCGCAGGCGGCGACCGCAAATTCCTGCGCGACCCGAACGTGCAGCCGCCCGAAGTCGGCGAGGGTTGCAGCTTGGGGCGCGGCACCTGCGGCCAGCAATTCGGCACGCAGTGCGTCCGGGTACGCGTGGGCATGGGTGCCGGCGAGTGTGACGCCGTTGTCGTCAAAGCTGGCCAGCACCGCGTCGACGCTGTCCATGCTGGTGCCCGAAATCAGGCCAATGTAATGAGTCACCGCGCTACCGGGCGCAGGTTCAGTAGGTGGAGCGACCGGCCTCGGCCACGACCAGGCCGGGACGCGAGTCGAGTTTCTCGATCAAGGCGTCGGCGACGGTGCGGAACTCGGCCAGGTAGGCCGGGTTGATCGGATCGGCATCCGGCAGCTTCACCGTGCGTGGATTGCGGTGCACCCCGTTGGTCCGGTACTCGTAGTGCAGGTGGGGACCGGTGGCGAGCCCGGTGGCGCCGACATAGCCGATGACCTGGCCCTGGCGCACGCGCTGGCCGTTGCGGTAGTTACTGAAGCGCGACAGGTGTGCGTACAGCGTGGTGATGTTGCCGCCGTGCTGCAGGATCACCGTCTTGCCGTAACCCCCCTTGCGGCCGCGGAAGGCCACTTTGCCGTCGCCAGCGGCTTTGACCGGGGTGCCGGTGGGTGCCGCGTAGTCGACGCCGCGGTGGGCGCGAATCTTG
The DNA here is from genome assembly GCA_020351875.1 of Chromatiales bacterium. Classification (GTDB taxonomy): domain Bacteria; phylum Pseudomonadota; class Gammaproteobacteria; order Steroidobacterales; genus J054. Next base: position 2,626,966 of record CP070671.1, read on the forward strand.
TTGAGTTTCGGGTGGCGCCGGCGGGGATTGAAGTTGGAGCTCACCCGGCTGAACGACAGCGGGGCCCGGACGAAGGCCTTGCGCACGCTGCGGCCCTCCGGCGTGTAGTAGTCCACGCGCCCGTCCGGGTCGGCGAAACGGACGGCCTGGTAAGCCTGCCCCTGGTTCACGAACTCGGCGGCCAGGATGTCACCGTCGCCGAGCCGCTCGCCGTCGCGCCACAGTTCTTCGTACACGAGGCGGAAGCCGTCGCCTTCGCGGATGTCGAGCACGAAGTCCACGTCCCACGCGAAGATGCCGGCCAGGTTCATCGTGGTTCGGTCGCTGATGCCGGCGTCGGCTGCCGCCAGGAACAGGGAACTGTCGATGATGCCGCTTGCCACGATCGGGCGGCGCTCCAGCGGGCGGGCCACCAGTCGCGCTTCGAACCCGTCATCGGCCCGCCGGTCGATGCGCAGCGACTCGGTCAGGCTGACCCCCCGCTCCAGCGCCAGGATTCGGCTGCCGTCGTGGCGTACCGTGATTTCGTCGCCGGGGCGCACGAGTCGCAGGTGCTTGCGACCGAGATCCGTGGCGATCAGTGCGGCGAGATCGGCGCGACTGAGATCGTTGCGGGCGAAGAGCCGGTCGAGGCTGTCGCCACGGCGAATTGTCAGCGTTAGCTCGGTGCCGGCGTTTGCCGCCTGCGCCGGGTCTGGCATTGCCGGTGCCTCGGCTTCGGCCTCCGCGGGGGCTGCTGCGGCGGTGGCCTGCGCCGCATCGATGGCGGCCGTGGCCGGTTTGGTGCCTGGCGCCGCGGCTTGTCCGGGGGCCTCCGGGCCTGGCGCGGAATCGTCGGATTTGGGACCGATCAGCCCGAAGGCGATCAGCGGGATGCCCAGGCCGGCGGCAAACCAGGGCAGACGCGGGGCGGAGCGGCTGGGCCGGTTCAAAGGCTTGTAGTCCGGAAAGATCCGGCGTTCAGCGCTCACGATTGCCAACTCCCTGACGGGCTGCCCGTTGCCCCACGATCTCCGACCTCCCAACGGCAGCCAATAGTCACAGGCGGGTCGGCACGGCTGGGATTATCAACAACTCCATAATACTGGGTCAATAACGCAACACTGAGTCTGAGCATTGGTTCGCACTGACTGCCGCTGCCGCGGCGGATCGTCTATTCTCTCGCCCCTCTGGCCGCAGGAAGCCTGCTATGTCGTCCCTCACGGCGCAGCTCGACGAGATCCGTCGGGGCGCGGAAGAAATTCTCGTCGAAGACGAGCTGGCGGAGCGCCTGGCCAGCGGCCGCACCCTGCGGATCAAGGCGGGTTTCGACCCCACGGCGCCGGACCTGCATCTCGGGCACACGGTCCTGATCAACAAGATGCGGCAGTTCCAGCAGTTCGGCCACGAGGTGATCTTCCTGATCGGGGACTTCACCGGGCTGATCGGTGACCCGACGGGCCGCAACGCGACCCGGCCACCGCTGACCCGCGACGAGATCATCGACAACGCCCGGACCTACGAGGAGCAGATCTACAAGATCCTGGACCCGGAGCGGACCCTGATCATGTTCAACTCGAGCTGGATGGGGGAGATGTCGGCTGCCGACCTGATCCAGCTGGCCGGCAAGCACACCGTGGCGCGAATGCTGGAGCGGGATGATTTCAGCAAGCGCTACGAGGGCGGTAAGCCCATCGCGATCCACGAGTTCCTGTATCCCCTCGTGCAGGGCTACGACTCGGTGATGCTGAAAGCCGACGTCGAGCTGGGTGGCACCGACCAGAAGTTCAACCTGCTGGTGGGCCGCCAGCTGCAGCAGAGCTGGGGGCAGCCGCCGCAGGTGGTCCTGACCGTGCCGCTGCTGGAGGGGCTGGACGGCGTTAACAAGATGTCGAAATCGCTGGATAACTACGTGGGCATTACAGACGCGCCCGCCGATATGTTCGGCAAGATCATGTCGATTTCCGACGACCTGATGTGGCGGTACTTCGAGCTCCTGAGCTTCAGACCGATGGCGGAAATCCAGGCCCTGCGCGACGGTGTGGCCGGCGGGGCCAACCCGCGCGACGTGAAATTCGAGCTGGCACGGGAGCTCGTGGGCCGGTTCCACGGGGCCGCCGCGGCAGACGAGGCGCAGGCCGGTTTCGTGCGCCAGTTCCGGGCCGGCGAAATCCCCGAGGACATGGCTGAAATCGACCTGGAGGCGCCCGAGGGCAGGCTGGGCCTGGCCAACCTGCTGCGCGCCGCCCAGCTCGTGAGCAGCAATGCCGAGGCGTTTCGGATGATCAGCCAGGGCGCGGTGCGGATCGACGGCCAGCGGGTCGAGGACCGGAGCCTGGAAATCCCGGCCGGGAGCACCCATGTATTCCAGGTGGGCAAAAGGCGCTTTGCCCGGGTGCAGGTCATCTGATTTTTCTTGCCCCCGGGGCTTGCCAGCCCAAGGCAATTGCATATAATTGTCGGTCTGCCCGCGCCACGCGGGCTCGCTCTTTAACAGTCAGGAAACAGGTAATTTGTGTGGGCGCTCGCGTCGACATGGCGTCTTGTCATGGCCCGACTCGAGTGACCAAACTTACTCAATTACTTACACAGTAATTAGCAGTTTGGGATCTCGTTCTTCAAAACTTAAATTGAAGAGTTTGATCCTGGCTCAGATTGAACGCTGGCGGCATGCCTAACACATGCAAGTCGAACGGTAACGCGAGGAGCTTGCTCCTTGGCGACGAGTGGCGGACGGGTGAGTAACACTTGGGAATCTGCCCTGTAGTGGGGGACAACACGGGGAAACTCGTGCTAATACCGCATACGTCCTACGGGAGAAAGTGGGGGATCTTCGGACCTCACGCTATTGGATGAGCCCAAGTCGGATTAGCTTGTTGGTGGGGTAAAAGCCTACCAAGGCGACGATCCGTAGCTGGTCTGAGAGGACGATCAGCCACACTGGGACTGAGACACGGCCCAGACTC
>CP070671.1:2630010-2667665 GCA_020351875.1 Chromatiales bacterium
CGGTCAGGCCGCCCAGCCCGCGGCCGGGCGGTCGAACCAGATGTGGACCTGCCCGGTGCCGGTCGCATTCTGGTATTCACTGAAGCGCCGGCCGGCCGCCTTGCAGTTCTCGCCGCCGAGGGCGCCGGCCAGCATCAGGTAATGGCCGAAGAAACCCTCGGGATGGTACTGGTGGAATTCTCCCATCGTGTCGATGACTTTCGCGTGCTCGCCGGCTTCGAGCCACGCGATGCGCTGTTCATCGGCGGCCCGCGCTTCCGGCGTGCGGATGTGTATCGGGTCGCAGGCCTCGTGTTCGGGCAGCTCCGGCAGGGGCCAGAAGGTGTGGGACAGGCCCCCGGTCGCGTAGAGCACCACGCGCCGGTCGCTGTCCGCCACGGCCCGGGCCACCGAGGCCCCGACGCTGAGGAACTGCCAGTCGACGGCGGTCTGGCAGGTCCCAATCGTGATCCATTTTTCCCCCGGCGCCTGCAGGAAGTGCGCGAGGTTCACCGTGGGGTAGTGGATCGGCAGGCAGGGGTCGTCCAGCGCGGTGGTACGCACGCCGTCCTCGCTCCCGCACTCGGCAATACGCCCGGCGAGTTCCGGGTCGCCCGTGAGGTCGTACGGCACCTGCGACATACCGCGGGGTAATTCCTCGGACGTGTATTTGCCGGTCCGTCGCTCGTGCGAGGTCACGATGAATTCCACGGTGGTGAACCAGTGGGTGTCGAACACGATCACCGTATCGGGCTGCAGTTCGTCCAGCACCTCTTCGCGCAGGCGCTTGAAACCGGGCACCAGGGAATTCTCCCTGCCGTCGTTCAGCGCCAGTCGTTCTGCCTTCGGCAGCATGATGGTGGGCTCATGGGCAATGATGCCCCCGCCGATGATTTCACCCATCTGTGACCTCCACTGCTCAATGCCAGGGCCGACCCGGCTTGCAAAATCCTGCCGGGCTGGTAAAAATCGTTTGGGTCCAAATCAAATTATCATGGGTCCACGCGCCGCGCAATCGCAGCGGCATCCGCCAGGGCCCGCGGGGGAACGACGAATGAGCAGGGCAGACTACGCGGACCTCACTTCTCACGACGCCTTCGTGAACGGCGTCCCGCACGACACTTTTGCGGCGCTGCGCCGCGAGGACCCGATCTCCTGGTGGGACGAGGAAGACGGCAAGGGTTTCTGGTCCATCACCCGCTACCAGGACATCTTCGACATCAACAAGGACTACAAGACCTTTTCGTCGGCCCAGGGCGTGCGCCTGGAGGAGATGGACGAAGAGGAGAGCGAGGCCCGGCGCAGCATGCTGGAGACCGACCCACCGGAGCACACCCGGTTGCGCCACCTGGTCGGCCGCAGTTTCGGCCCGCAGGTGGTGGCCACTTACGAGGAGGCGATCCGCGGCATTGCGGTGAACCTGCTCGAGCACGCCGCGTCCCACGACGAATTCGACTTCGTGCAAAACGTGTCGCGCCCGCTGCCGATGCGCATGCTCGGCCGCCTGCTCGGTGTGCCGGACAGCGACGGCCAGATGCTGGTGGAACTCGGCGACATGATGATCGCGAACACGGACGAGGACTTTACCGAACACGTGGTAGACCAGGTGGACACCGAGGAATGGCGGCTGCTGCCGTTCCGTTCGCCGGCGGCGCTCAAAGTCTTCGAATATGCGGAAGAAGCTGCCCACGAGCGCCGCGAACATCCCACTGAAGACCTGATCAACCTGCTGTTGTCACCCGATCGCCACGGCGAGCGGCTGTCGGAGCTGGAGTTCAAGAACTTTTTCGCGCTGATGGTATCGGCGGGCAATGACACGACGCGCTACACGATGACCTACGCGATGAAGGAAATCATCGACCGCCCCGACCTGCTGGACGAACTGCGCGAGCTCGACGACGCGGGCTGGAAGATGGCGATTGAAGAATTCCTGCGCTGGGCATCGGTGACCATGCACTTTCGCCGCACGGCACTGCGCGACGTGGAAGTGCAGGGCAAGCAGATCAAAGCCGGCGACAAGTTGCTGCTGTGGTTCGTGTCCGGTAACCGCGACGACGACAAGTTCGAGTCACCCTTCGAGCTGAATCTGCGCCGCGACCCGAATCCGCACATGACCTTCGGCAAGGGCGGCCCGCACGCGTGCCTGGGCATGTGGCTCGCGCGCATGGAAGTGAAGGTGATGTTGCAGGAGTTCGTGAAGCGGGCGGCGACCGTGGAGCAGACCGAGCCGCATGCCTACCTGCGGTCGAACTTCATCAGCGGCATCAAGCGGCTGCCGATTTCGGTGGAGTGGCGTTAAGCTCGGGCCGTAATGGCCTTCAAAGACGTCAATAGCCGGGCGTCGCGCTACGCGGCGAAGTGGTTCGGCACGGTCGGGGTGCTGGCCTTCATCATCCAGCCCGGCATCGTGCAGGGTTTCGTGGAACTGCTCGGCCTGTCGGACCGCGAAGCGGGCCTGACCGCGTCGGCGGAGATGACGGGCGTTGCCATCACCGCGATCCTCGCCGCGGCGCTGGCGCATCGCATCAACTGGCAGAAGACTCTGTACCGGTGCCTGGTGATCGCGATCATCGGCAATGTCGCGTCCGCGCTGGTGGAAACACCCGCCCTGATCGCACTGACACGTTTCGTGGCCGGCATCGGCCACGGCGGCGTGATTTCGATCAGTTTCGGGGCCATCGGCCTGACCAAGAAGCCGGACCGGAATTTCGCGCTGTACCTGACCTGGCTCCTGGCCTATGGCGCGGTTGGCCTGCTGTTGTTGCCCACCGCCTTCGACACGATCGGCTTGTCCGGCGTGTTCTGGTTTTTCGCGATCGTGTGCCTGCTGTCGATGCGGGCGGTGAAGTACATCCCGCACTCGGCGGACAGCCGCACGGAACCGGAACCCAGCGCGCTGGAAATGCCGTTACCGATGAAGGTGACCGCGCTCGTCGGCGTGCTCGCCTACAACATCGGCATCGGTATTGCGTGGGCGTATCTCTTCCTGATCGGCATGGCCGGCGGTTTGAGCGAGCAGCCGGTGGCGAACGCACTGACCGCGTCGCAAGTGGCGGGTATCGGTGGAGCAGCCACTGCGGTATTCCTCGCGCACCGGCTCGGGCGGCTCCTGCCGATGAGCTTCGGCATCCTCGCCGGGGCCGCGTGCCTGGTTTTGCTGCTGGGGCGCTTCGACATCGGGGTCTACTCGGTGGCGGTGATCGGCTTCAACTGCCTGTGGAACATGACGCTGCCCTATATCCTCGCGGCCGCCGCGAGTTTCGACCGCAAGGGCCTGATGACCCTGTACGCGATCGCGATGCAGATGATCGGGCTCGGCGTCGCACCGGGCCTGGCCGCGCTCACGCTGGATGAGAGCGGTGGTTATACACCAATGATTCTCGGCAGCATCTACTGGCTGCTGGGGAGTTTCATCCTCATCATTTTCGTGACTTACCAGCACCGACAGCGCTACGCTGCTTTGCAAGCCGCCGCGTAGCGCGGTACCGGAGAGCTACCAGCCATGGCCAAGAGACCCAATGAATTCAACCGCGCCCGCGTGCTGTTCTGCGACCACCTGAACCTCGCCCGCGGTAAATACCTGCCCTTCGAGGTCGCGCGCGAGGGTGTGTCCCGACACTGCATCGGGCTGTGGGCGCTGGGCTACGACCGCGACATGACCCCGGCACCTGGCACGATGATGCTCGAGGGACTGCCGGACCTGGAGGCACGATTCGATTTCAATCACATGCGCCGAGGCTGGGAGGACGACACCGGTGTCGTTGTGTGCGACCTGTATCGCGAAGATAAGCCGCTGCCGCTGTGCGCGCGCGGCGCATTGCGCCGCGCGATCGCCGACTGGGAGACGTTGGGGCTGACGCCGAAGCTCGGTATCGAATTCGAGGGTTACGTCTTCCAGCGCGGGGACAACGGCGACTGGGTGCCCTACGACACGCCGGGCGCCTACGTGTACGGCACCGGCGCGGCCATCGACCCGGCCGGACTGGTCGATGACATCTGGGCGCAGGCCGAAGCCTGCGGTTTTCCGCTCGAGTTCATCTGCTCGGAGTACGACTGGCCGCAGTTCGAGTTCACGCTGCGCTACGACCATGCGCTGAAGGCCGTCGATGACGCCTTCCTGTTCAAGCTGATGGCCCGGGAAATCCTGCTGAAGCGCGGCTACCTGCTGACCTACATGCCCAAGCCGCTGGTGGGCAAGGGCGGCAACGGGCTGCATTTCAACCTGAGCCTGAGCGACGAGGGTGGCGGCAACGCGATCAACGATCCGAAAGGCAAGGAGGGTCTGAGCGAACTTGCGTACCAGTGCATCGCCGGCCTGGTGGAACACCACGAAGGCATGACCGCGCTGCTGGCGCCCACGGTGAACTCTTACCGCCGACTGCGGCCGGCGAGCCTGGCTGGCTACTGGGCGAACTGGGGTCACGACCACCGCGGCGTGGCGGTGCGGGTACCGGCCGAGCGCGGCAAGGGGGCGCGCGTCGAGCACCGCGTGGCGGACGGTGCGGCAAATCCCTACATCGCCGCGGCGGCGGTACTGCAGGCCGCGAGGCTGGGCACCGTGGAGAAACCGAAACTGCCGCCCGCGGAGACCGGCGACGGCCTGGAGACCGTCGATACCGACCGGCACATCCCCGAACACCTGGGTGCGGCGCTGGCGGCAATGGAAGCGGACAAGTCCCTGGCCGCGGCGATTGGCCAGGAAGTGATCGATCACTTCGCGGTGGTGAAACAGGCGGAGTTCCAGCGCTTCCTCGACCACACCACCGACTGGGAGATGAACGAATACCTGCCGTTCCTGTAAGCGGCCGGCCGCATAACGAGAGCAAGACCATGGCCAAGCAAGGCAATCGCGTGAACGTGGAAGGCGTGTCCGTCTCCACGGACCACTATATCGGCGGCGAACGCGTGTCATCGCCCCGCACTTTCGAAGACCGCTCCCCGCTGGACTGGGACTGGAAGCTCGCCGACATCGCGCGCGGTGACGCCGATACGGCGAATGCCGCCGTGACGGCGGCCGCCGAGATCTTTCCGGCCTGGGCGACGCTGAGTGCCCTGGAGCGGGCCGCCTACCTCGAACGCCTGGCGCGGCTGATCGAGGAACGCGTCGACGATCTGGCCACCGTGGAATGCTCGGACATGGCGATGCTGGAGGAGAGCCTGCGGCTGCGCGTGATTGCTCGTGGGGCACGCAACTTCCGCGCGTACGGCGAACTGGCGGCCGACTACGAAGAACGCGTCTGGGAATCGAACAATACGCGTAACCGGGTCATGCGCATGCCGGCCGGTCCCGCCGTGATCATCACGCCGTGGAACGCGCCATTCATGTTATCGACGTGGAAGTGCGCGCCCGCACTCGCGGCGGGCAACACCGTGATCCTGAAGCCGGCGGAATGGTCGCCGCTGTCCTGTGCGCTGCTGGCGGATCTCGTGGACGAAGCGGGCTTCCCGCCCGGCGTGTTCAATATCGTGCAGGGCTGTGGCGAGGAACTGGGCGCGGCCCTGGTGAGCGATCCGCGCGTGCGGCGCATCTCTTTTACCGGATCGCCCGAGACCGCGAGGCATATCGGCCGGTCCGCCGCCGAGAACATCGTGCCGTTTACCGCGGAGCTCGGCGGCAAGGGCCCGCTGATGGTGTTCGAAGACGCCGACCTCGACGCCGCCGCGAAAAAGGCCGCCGCGCAGTTCGACGATTCCGGGCAGGTCTGCCTGGCCGGCACGCGGCTGCTCGTACAGGACTCTGTCAGCGACGCCTTCCTGGAAAAATTCCACGCTGATACCGATGAACACGTGCTCGGCGACAGCCGCGACCCGACGACGACCATTTCGCCGGTCATCCACCCCGAACACCTGGCTCATATCGGTGGCTTCGTCGACCGTGCCCGGGCTGCGGGGGATGAAATCGTGCGCGGCGGTAAGGTCTGGAAGGAAGGCGGGCTCTGGTACGAGCCGACCCTGATCCGCCCGCAGTCGAACCGGTCGGAAGTCGTGCAGAAAGAGATCTTTGGTCCCGTACTGACTTACCAGACCTTCGGCACCGAAGAAGAGGGCGTGGTGCTCGCGAACAGCACCGATTATGGCCTGTCAGGCATCATCTACACGCAGAGCGCCGAGCGGGCGGATCGCGTGGGTCGTGCAGTGCGCGCCGGCACCGTGTGGGTGAACTGCTTCCTGGTGCGTGACCTCACTGCACCCTTCGGCGGCTTCGGCATCAGCGGCATGGGTCGCGAAGGCGGCGACTACGCGCTGGACTTTCACAGCGAACTGAAGACGCTGCAGATCCTCGAGGACTCGACCCGCTGATGCTGGACTTTGCCCACATCCGTGTCGGCCTGCTCGATACGATCCCGGCGGACTTCTACCTGGAAGGCGAGGCGTCGGACCCGCAGAAGTTCATGGACATGTTTGCCGCGGCCGGGCTCGCCTTCTCCTACGAGACCTGGCACGTGGCGGAAGGCGAGATGCCGGAGTCGCTGGATGAATGCGACGCATGGCTGATCACCGGCAGCCCGTGTAGCGTGTACGAAGACCTGCCGTGGATCCCGGTGCTGGAGACCTTCATCCGCGAGGCCTTCGAGGCGGCGAAGCCCCAGGTGGGCGTGTGCTTTGGCCACCAGATCGTGGCGCGGGCGCTGGGTGGCCACGTGGCGAAGGCGGAAACCGGCTGGGTACTGGGCCGCCACCACCTGCGGGTGAACGTCGAGCGCCACTGGATGGCGCAGACCCTGGACGAGTACACGCTGCACTACATCAACCAGGACCAGGTCATCGACCTGCCGCCGACCGTGCGGCTGCTGGGCGAGTCACCGCGCTGCCCGAACGCGCTGTACGAAGCGGAGGGGCGGGTGCTGTGCATTCAGCCGCACCCGGAACAGCCGGTGAGTTCCATGCAGATTTTCACCGACGTGCTCCTGCACAAGGGAGCGATCACCGAGGCAGAGCACCAGGACTGCTACGCCACCCTGGAAAGCGGCACGGCCGATTCCACGCTGGTCGCCGGCTGGCTGGGCCAGTTCATCATCGACAGCACGACGCGACGACAGGAAGAACGATGACGACTCCGAAGCTCATGATGATCCTGAGCGAGAACTGGACCATTCTTGAGCCGGGCGATTTGCGCGAGCTGGTGGACTGGGCGGTGACGGCGGAAGCCGCCGGCATCGACGGCGTGATGATCAGCGAGCACATCGTGCTCGGCCCGTCGTCCGGAGCCAACGGGCCGATGGCCAATCCGCGCGACTATGCGTTGCCGGGTAACCAGGATCCCGCGACACCGTGGCCGAGTTCCCTCGTGCTGCTCAGCGCGATCGCGGCACGCACCACGCGCATCCGCCTGTTTGCCGGGGCGATCATCGCGCCGCTGCGCCATCCGCTGGATCTCGCCCGGCACTTGGGCACGCTGGATATCCTGTCGGGCGGGCGGCTGATCGTGCAGCCGACCGTCAGCTGGCACAAAGACGAGTACGACGCGCTCGGCGTGGATTTCAAGACCCGGGGCAAGCGGCTGGATGAACAGCTCGCAGCGATGGCGGCGGTGTGGAAAGCGAGCCCGGCATCCTTCCACGGCGAACACTTCAGCTTTGCGGAGACTTATTTGGAGCCGAAAGCGTGGCGCAGGGCGGGTCCGACTCTGTGGTTCGGCGGCGAGACGCTGCACAAGGCGCTGCAGCGCCGGCTGGTGCAATTCGGCAGCGGCTTTCACCCGCTGGGCCGGCCGTCGGACGACGATCTCGCCGCCCTGGCCGACGCGATGCGTGCGGCCGGTCGCGATCCTGCCGAGCTGGAGATGATCGGCGGCACGCGTGGGCTCTTCCCGGACGACGACAGCCCGGCCGAGCTGGCCGAGTCCATGGCGGTCATTCCGGAGCAACTCGAACGCGGCTTCACCACCTTCTGCATCAAGCCGAACCAGTTCATCGACGATAAGCGCGACATTGAGAGCTTTTGCCGCGACGCACAGGCAATCGCCACCAGCTACGCTTAAGGGGACAGTTTACCTATTTCCGATGCCGTTCCCGGCTGCTGCGCTTTGGCCCAACCGGAAATAGGTAAACTGTCCCCGGCATTGTTCAACGTGCGGCACGTCCGTCGCGTTTTCGACGCGCAGGCGCGCATTTCCTGCACACTCGCCCTCCGATCCAAAGATGGAGACCACAATGACCTTGCGCCTGACGCAGTCCCCCGGGCTGACCACCGACAAAGATCCGGAACTGGACCTGGACGATCCCGAAACCAATTTCATGGCGTTGATGAAGCTGCGCGGCAACCTGAACGGCGACGATTTCTTCTTCGCTTTCCCCGGCCAGGCCTGGGCGATGGTCCCGCAGGAACGCAACGTCAAGTGCTTCCGCACCCTCGGCTTCGGCTCGGGGCGCCTGGAAGAGGTGGACGAGGGCTACCGGATCTACAGCCGCGAGGTGCTGTTCTACCTGGACCCGGACAGCGGTGAGATCCTGCAGGAATGGAGCAACCCGTTCCTGGGCGGCCGCAAGGTCGAGGTGGTGCACATCCAGAACGACCCGGTGAACGGGGTGTTTGCCCGCTCGGGGCCGGGTCCGCTGGCGCCGCCGTATCCTTACGTGAGTTGCGGTGACATGGTGGCCTTCCAGTGGAACTTCTTCATCCAGCACCCCGCCGCGATGAATCGCCTGGACTATCCGCTGTATTCGTCCGGCGATATCGACCAGCACGCGGAACTATGGGGTTTGATCGGCAGCAAGTCCGACATCCTGAACCCGGACATTACGTCGGCCTATTGCACGATGTCATGGACGCGCGTGGCCGACTGGCTGCCGTTCATGGAGATGGGCAATGCACCCGGCAAGATGGTCTTTCACAGCCACTCGATGAAGCTGATGGATGGCCCGCAGGAACTGCCGCGCCCGATCCTGGATTACATCGAGAAGCATCATAGTGAATACCTGACGGCGCCCACCGAATGGAACGGGCCGCAGATGACGAGTTCTGCGCAGGTATTCAAGGCGATCGTCGACAAGCGCCGGGCCGGCGGCTAGCGACTCTCTACACTGACCACCTGGTCGTAGTTGCGCTCTTGCAGCAGCCGGTGCAGCGCCGGCGGGGAGTGATAGGAGTCGGTGATGACGATGCCGTCGCCATAGACGGCATCCTGGATTGCCCCGGTGATCGCGTGCAGCGGCGCGCCGGCGCTCTCGCCCATACCCTTCGCGCCGTTGTAGGTGAAGGGCGACGGGGATTCGACGTTGGCGTGGCGGACCTCCGGCATGTTCAGCGCGGTGATCGGGCAGTAGTCGCTGAAGGTTGCGGTCAGGAGGTTGCCGTCGGCGTCATAGTCGAAGCTTTCCATGATCGCAGCACCAATGCCGTGCGCGGCGCCGCCGAGGGCCTGGCCGGCGACGATTTGCGGGTACAGCACCTTGCCGCAGTCGTCCACGGCGGCATAGGCCAGGATCTTCGGCCGGTAGGTCTGCTTGTCGATCTCGATGACCACCGCGTGCAGCAGCGCTGCGTAGGTCAGGGTCAGGTTGCCGAACTTGCGGTCCAGGTCGGGGATCCGGAAATCCGGGCGGTACACGTTGCGCACGTTCAGCGTGACGTCGGCCAGCGACTCATCCAGCACCGCATTGTTGTTGTTGACCAAGTTGCTGAGCGTCCAGTAGTTCACGCTGCGTGAGGTGCCCTTGACCTTCAGCTCCGGCCCTTCTGCGCCAACGCCGAACTCCAGGTCCTCTTCCGCCGCTTCGAGCACGAAGGCGGCGAGCTGGCGCATCTCCGCCTTGAGCTTCTGGCAGGCGCCGTGCACGGCCGTGAGCCCGGTGACCGCGAACTGGCTGGCATAGGTGCCGGAATGACCCACGAAGGTGTTCCACGCCGTGTCGAAGCCGGGCCGCACGTGCACCATGCCCGGGTCGATGTTCAGTTCCTTCGCGACCAGCGCGGACGCGGCGGTTTCGTGGCTCTGCCCGGACGGCCCGGTGCCCAGGCTGACCACCACCACGCCGTCGAAATCGAGCCGCATCGCGCAGACTTCCGAGTTGCCGGAGAAGGGCAGTTCCGGATTGATGATGCGGGCCTGGCCGAAGTTGTTGGTACCGGAGTCGATGGTCGCGCCGATACCCATGCCGAGCCACCGGCCTTCGGCGCGCGCGGCGGCCTGCTTCTGTTTCCAGTCGTCCCAGCCGATCAGCTCTTTCGCTTTCTGCAACATGGCCGGGTAGTTGCCGGAGTCATACACGCAGCCATTCGGCGTTTCATACGGGAACTCTTCGATGTAATTCTTCAGGCGCATCTGATCGTGCGGGATACCGAGCGTGTGCGCACAGATGTCGACCACGCGTTCCATGAACCAGATGTGCTGCATGCGCGAATAACCGCGGTTCGGCACCACCGGGCACTTGTTCGTGACCGCCTGCGTGAACTCGATGTGAATGTTGCGCAGCCGGTAGGTGGCCGGCAGCACCTGCGCCCAGATGATGCAGCCGAGGGGCTCGTAACGGGTGTACGCACCGCAGTCGTCGAAGTGCCGCGAGCGGATCGCGGTGATCAGGCCGTCTCGCGTGACCGCAACCTCGGTGTCCAGAAAGGTGCGTTCGTTACCGTGCCCGCTGGCCAGCAGGTGCTCGGTGCGGGTTTCCGACCACTTCACGCGCCGCCCGCCCGTCTTGCGCGACGCCAGCGCCGCGATGGCCATGTACAGGTAGTTCCAGATCTTGTTACCGAAGCTGCCGCCGACATCATAGGTGCGAATGCGCAGCTGGTCCGTGCGCAGCCGTAGCGCCGGTGCGAGCAGCTGCTGCGCGAAGCCGGGGAAAGAGTTGTTGCACAGGAATTCCACGCTGCCGTGCCGGGTCCATTCGGCCACGCAGGCGCTGGTCTCCAATGGTGTGCTGGAGAAACGATGGAAGTGCAGCGGGCCGATCCGAATCACGTGGTCCGCGTCGGCGAAGGCCTGGTCCACGTCGCCGTAATCGAAGACCCCGTGCCAGGTACGGTTGGTGCCCGCGGACTCATGCAGCACGACCTTGTCTTCGAGTGCGGTCGCCACATCCATCACCGGGTCCAGCGGTTCGTAGTCCACGTCGATCAGTTGCCCGCCGTCCATCGCGATCGCGGGCGTCTCGGCCACCACGGCCGCAACGGGTTCACCCTGGTAGCGCACGCGGTCCACCGCCATCGGGTAGTCCTGGATGTTCGCGGCCGGCGGCGGCGCGATCTGCATGTACGGGTCGCAGAGTTCGGCTATCTCGCTGCCGGTCAGCGTGCAGATGACGCCGGGCAGTGCGTCGGCAGCGCTGGTGTCGATGTGCAGGACCCGGGCATGGGCGTAAGGCGAGCGCAGGATATAGAGATGCAGCAGGCCGGCTTCGTTCACGTCGTCCGTGAACAGACCCTGCCCGCGAACCAGGCGCTCGTCTTCTTTTCTTTTCAGCGGTGCAGACACGGCGTTGTTGTTCTCGGCGTCTGTCTTTCCGGGGACAGTTTACCTATTTCGCGGAATGCTTGTGCCAACCACCATGAGTCTTACGCGAAATAGGTAAACTGTCCCCCGATGAGTCTCGTTCTGTATCACAGCGTCGAGTCCACCTGCGCCCAGAAAGTCCGCCTGGTGATGGCCGAGAAGGGTCTGGAGTGGGAAGAGATCCGGCTGAACCTGCGCAAGGGTGAGCAGTTCACGCCGGCTTACCTCAAGCTGAACCCGAAAGCCGTCGTGCCGACCCTGGTAGACGGCGACGCGGTGGTGCGGGAGTCGAGTGTGATCAACGAGTACCTGGAAGACCGCTTTCCGGCACCGTCACTGCGGCCGGCCGATCCTTACGATTGCGCCCGGATGCGCCTATTGGTGAAGACCATCGATGACGAGGTGCACCCGGCCATTGGCGTGCTGAGCTATGCAATTTTCCTGCGGCACCAGATGAACGAACGTTTGTCCGCCGCGGAGCTGGAGCAACACTTCGCGCGGGTGGCGGATCCGGCCCGGCGCGAGCGGCAGCAGGCAACCCACGCACTGGGTCTGCAGTCACCGGCGGCGGGCCTGGCCGTTGCTGAACTCGGGCGCTTTGCGGCGCAACTCGCCGATGCGCTCGTCGGCCACGACTGGCTGGCCGGCGATCACTATTCCCTGGCCGACGCCGCCGCATTGCCTTATATGTTCCGGGCCCGGGCACTGCACCTGGCGCCATTGTGGGCGGAGCAGGGCAAGGTTGCGACGTGGCTGGATCGCGGGCTGGAACACGCGTCGCGCCTGCGGCTCAGCGATACCTGGGGTTCGGAGTCCTTCCACGCGATGGTTGCTGACCACGTGAACGCGGCCAGCCAGGAAATTCACGCACTGCTCGGCAGCGCGTCCTGACGAATTACAGCTTGCCGAGGGCGCGCAGTACTTTTTCCGGCGTGATCGGCAGCTCGCGGATGCGCGCGCCGGTCGCGTTGTAGATTGCGTTCGCGATCGCCGGGGCCGGCACCACCACGCAGGTTTCGGCCACAGACTTGGCGCCGAATGGCCCGGTGGGCTCCATGGATTCGATGAACGCGATGTCGATGTCCCGCGGCATTTCCACGGCCGTCGGGATCTTGTAGTCGAGAAAGTCTCCGGTCAGGCAGGTGCCGGAGTCCGGATCGAACTGGATCTCCTCCATCAACGCGTAACCCATGGCCTGTTGAAAGGCGCCCTCGACCTGGCCCTCGGCCGCACTGGGGTTGATGACGCGACCAATATCGTGGGTATACACCACGCGTTCGACCTTGACCTCCCCGGTGTCGGTATCCACTTCGACTTCGACGAAGCCCGCAGCCGCCGGGCTGGGGTTCCCGGGTGGGGCCATGCTCGATACGCCGATGATGGTGCCTTTCTCCTCGAGCGTTGTTGGGGCCGGGCCCTGGTCGGTCACCTGGATGAAGGGTGACTCGGCGCGCGCGGCCACTTCCGCAACGCTCAGGGACCGATCCGGCGTGCCCTTGACCGCGACTTTGCCGGCGGCGAGTTCGAGGTCCTCCGGGCCGGCTTCCAGCATGATCCCGGCCACTTGCAGCAGGCGTTCCTTCGCCGCCGTCGCGGCAGAGAGCACCGCATTCCCGGCGCTGTAGGTCACGCGGCTCGCATGCGTGGGCGCGTCGTACGGCACGTTGGTCGTGTCCACGGCCTGCGTCATGCGCACCTGGTCCATCGACAGCCCCAGCTCCTCTGCCGCAATCTGCAGCAGCGTCGTGATCTGCCCGGAGCCGATGTCCATCGCGGCGGTGGCCAGGTCCGCCGTGCCGTCGGGATTCAGCTTCACGATCGCGCCGGAGTGCTCGTAGATGTCGGGAAAGCCGACGCAGCAGCTGACCCAGAACGGCGTCAGCGAAAAACCCATGCCGCGTTTCTTCACGCCGGCGTCACTATTAGCGGGCTTGCGATCCTGCCAGCCAAAGCGTTCCATTCCGCGGTCGATGACTTCTTCCAGCTCGTAGGAGTCGAGGCTAAACCCGGGCACCAGGGGATGCGGATCGCCCTGCCGGTAGGAATTCTTCTTGCGGAATTCCGCCGGATCGAAGCCGAGGGCCTCGCAAATTTCGTCGTGCTGTGACTCCAGCGCAAAATAGGCCTGCGGTCCGCCGTAGCCGCGATAGCCGCCGCCAATCATATTGTTCGTGTACACCGCGTAACCTTCCCAGAGGTAGTTGGGCACGCGGTAGCCGGCATTGACGAAGGTCCCGTGCACTTGCAGCACCGTGGAACCGTGTGTCGCGTGCGCGCCGGCATCCAGGATGCTCTTCGTGTGCCGCGCGACGATCAGCCCGTCCTTCGTGACGCCCGTCTTCATGTGTACCCGGATCGGGTTGCGGGTGGTCGTAATGAAGTCTTCGTAACGCGAGTGCTCGATGCGCACCGGCCGGCCGGCCTTGCGACTCAGCAGCACCGCGATGGGTTCGAGATGCCCAATATCGAGTTTGCCCCCGAAACCACCGCCGATGTAGGGCGGCTTGATGACCCGGACCCGGCTTTCCGGGAGCTCCAGCGCGTAGGCCAGTTTCTGCCGCAGGCCGAACAGGTGCTGCATCGACGAGTTGATCGTGATCTCACCCCGCCCGCTCCACTCGGCGACACACACGCGCGGCTCCAGGTAGCAGGTGTGCACGCGCTGGGTCGTGTAGTCACCTTCGAAGATGTGGTCGGCTGCGGCGAAGCCCTGCTCGATATCGCCCGCCTCGAAGCGCGGCGCGATCGCGATGTTGTGCTCGGCGCCCTCATGCAGTTGCGGCGCACCGGGCTGCATCGCCTCCTCCGGGTCGAAGATTGCGGGCAGCTCTTCGTAGTCGACCTCGATCAGCTCGAGGGCCTGCTCGGCGATGTCCACCGACGTGGCCGCAACAGCGGCCACCGGCTGCCCGGCAAAGCGCACGGTGTCGCTCATGATCACCAGGTCCACCGTCGCGCTGAGGGTGTCCGCCGGGACGAAGTACACGGGCGTGAACTTGCGTTGCGGCACTTCCGCTGGCGTCAGCACGGCCTTGACCCCGGGCAGGGCTTCCGCCGCGCGGGTGTCGATGCGCCGGATGCGCGCGTGGGGATACGGGCTGCGCAGCAACTTGCCGTGGAGCATGCCCGGCATGCTGAAGTTCACGGGATAACCGGTGCCGCCGGTCACCTTGTCCAGCGCATCCGGCCGGGCGACGCTCTTGCCTATCACGCTCATGAATCGGCCCTCCGGGGACAGTTTACTCATTTCTCCGTGTGGGGATGTCCCGCATCCCTGCCTGGTTGGAAATCAGTAAACTGTCCCCGGAGGACTACAGCGTGCACGTGCGTAAGCTGACAGAGGCAGAAATCCAGGCCTACCGCGACGAGGGCGTGGTGTTGGTGCCTGCGTTTGCCGACCAGGCGACCGTGGCCGTGCTGCGCGCGGCGGCCGAACGACGGGCGGCCGCGCCCAGCGACCATGCCGACGAATTGAGCAACGTGGGCCGTTTGCTGTCGGACCAGTTCCTGTACAACGACATCGACGAGTTCCGCGAGTTTGTGTTCCAGACCGCCGTGGCCGAGAATGCCGGGCGCGCAATGGGTGTCGACCGCGTGCGGCTGTACTTCGATCACCTGTTCGTCTGCGCGCCGCAGACACCCACCGACTACTACTGGCACCAGGACGTGCCGTACTGGCCGGTGACAGGTGACCCCATTTGCTCCATCTGGCTCAGTCTCACGGATTGCACGCCGGAAAGCAGCGCACTGCAGTTCGTGCGCGGCCAAGAACACCAGGATCAGCTGTACGCCCAAACCCCTTTCGGCGACGAGGACCCCGCCCGGCACCAGGGCTTCGCGGCGGCAGACCGCCCACCGCCACCGGATTTTCACGCCGAGCCGGAGCGTTACGAAATTCTGAGCTGGGATTACAAGGCAGGAGACGCGGTGCTGTTCAATGCCCGCATCATGCACAGTTCCGGCGGCAACAGTTCAAAGGACGTGAACCGAGTTGCCTATTCCACGCGCTGGATCGGCGACGACGTCCGGTTTGCCGTGAAGCCGGGTTGGCAGGATCCGCTATTGTTCCCCGATAGCGACGAGCGCACGCGTGACGGCGATCCGCTGGTCAGCCGCAAATTCCCGGTGGCGTGGTCGGCCCGCGACTGACCATCTTGTCGCCGCCCGGTTCGCTGCAGCGCGTCGTTGCCTCTACGTACATGCCCGAATTGCGCCTGGCGCGTAAGCCGCTTAAATAAATGATGTTCCTTGAATTTGGGGGATATGATGATGGCAGAAGTCTTCTTCACGGTTTGTCTGGTTGCGGGCGTTACCTCAGTCGGGCTAATAGGGCTGACGTTGCTGGGCGTCGCGTTGAATATCATCAAGGTCTAGCCCTTAACATTGATTCAACTCCTGTCGGCTGAGGATCGTCAGGAGCGTGACTATGTCTCTGGCAAGACGCGCTTGCCACTGAAAGGTTAGTTCGGGTTGGCCAGCCTGGTTGGTCTGGCCAGGGGTGGTATTAATTCCATCTATGACAACCCGCGAAAGCGTGGCAAAAGCGAACCGCTATTTTGCCGGTACTTCGGGTACTCATTTTCCAGTCCGTACCGCTCGAGTTGCTCCTTGTCCCGGCGGCGCGCCTCGAACACCATCAGTACGACGATGTAAATAGGTGCGATGGACGCAGTCGCTACCTCGGCAAGCGTCGAAACGCTGCTCACTCCGATCGTGATCAGGCCGAGCTGCAAAATCATCTGCCCGAAGTAATTCGGATGCCGCCAGGCGGTAAACAAGCCGCGGTTTACAAATCTTTCAGGTGAAATACTCTTTGCGGATTGCATTTGCCAGTCGGCAAACGCTTCCAATAACAACCCCGCCACCATTATGAGGGCTCCAAGCAATATTGCGCTGGTCAGAACACCTTGCGAGACTGATGCATAGAACGGCATTGCGTGGAAGGTGTACAGCAAGGTTGTTGCAAACCACACCATCAGTTTGACACCTTGGGGTGTTTCGGCATCCTTACTTGCGAAATTGTCGACGTGTTTCGCATAGGAACGGCTGCGGCTTCTGAGCCATGTAAATGTCGAGAGCCGAACCCCGTACACCACCGCGATAGCCGCAAGCAGAACCGCGACGGGCGCCGGTCGTGCCGATGCGATCAGGCAGGCATTCAATGACATGGCGAGCGCATAGCTGAACGTGAAGACATGGTCAAAGCGCACGAAGGCTAACAGGCAGCATATGCCTGAGACCGCAAACATGGCCCAGTTCAATGTGGTCCAAGCGCCGGCAACCAAATTCCAGCCGAGCAGTGCCAGCATCACCGACGCGAAAGTGAAAAAGACGATCTGAAAAGCGCGTCCCATGGTTAACCCGACTCTTGCTTTGCCGCCTCTCCAACCGGGGATATTGCCCGAAAACTCCCCTGCCAGGCCCATTCGCATATGGTGAGCAGCCGCTCAGGGCGCGCCGGGGAAGATACTCACCCCAACGGTGGCTATTGCCCTGAGACAGTCACTGTGGTGCGGGTAGTGGGTCGCACGGAGCGATGCGTTGTTAGCGGTACCATTGTGTCCGATTCAACCTATTGGGGGGCACTACCATGACTCTGGAGCAACTCTATTACATTGGCGAACTTGCTGGTGTCATCGTTGTCGCCATTACCTTGATATTTCTGACAGTACAGGTGCGTCAGAATACCAGGGCGCTGCGTTCCTCGGCTGCACAGAACGCCCATGAAATGGCGGAGGCCATATATCATCCGGTAATTGCAGACTCTGCGTTGGCCGAACTCGTGGTCCGGGGCATACGCGATCCAGACGCGCTCACGGAAGTGGAGACGGCTCAGTTCACTTCATTTTGGCAGAACGGGTTCTTTGCCATGCAGAACTGGTTCTATCAGAGGCAGGAAGGAGTATTGGATGAAGGAATCTGGTGGGGTTGGTCCAAGATTCTGATTGATATCACCCAAACACCAGGTATCCGCCGCTTTTGGGAGCACCGTCGGCACTATTTTTCAAATGATTTTCGAGCATATCTAGGGACGGAATTGTCTACCCGAAAGCCCAGTCCCGAGTACCGGCCATTGGGTACCTCTCCACTCCCGCCTGCGCCTGGTTTCAAGGCCTAAAGGGGCCTGCGGGCGGCAGCTATATGCTGGAAACGCCATTCAGCGCATTCTGGGGCTAGACTCTGTTTGAGTGAGCGTTCTTGGCCCGATGCGGCGGTTCATTCAAAGCAAGAGTGTCGCGAAACATTCAGCTTGCCCTCCTGGTCAATGCGTGAACGTTCGAGATAAAAGGAGTGGCGTATGAAGTTCTCGGGATGGATTTGGCTGGCCATCGGCTGTTTTTTTGCACCGGTCCAGGCGCTTGATCTGAGCGGATATCGCCTGGTTGACCTCGGCCACTCTTACGATGACCAGACGCTTTACTGGCCGACTTCCCCGTCACGTTTCCAGCTGAAGGAACTGAGCTTCGGCGAAACGGATGGCGGCTGGTTCTATTCCGCCTACTCGGTCTGCACACCCGAGCACGGCGGTACGCACCTGGATGCGCCACTGCATTTTGCGGCCGATGGCCTGGCGACCGACGCGTTACCCCTCGAGAAGCTGATTGCGCCCGGCGTCATCATCGACGTCAGCGACAAGGCCGCGGCCGACAGCGATTACCGCCTGACAGAAGAAGACGTTGCCGCGTTCGAAGCGCAGCATGGCCAGATTGCGCCCGGTACGATTGTCCTGCTGCGCACCGGCTGGAGTCGCTTCTGGCCGGACGCCAGGCGCTATCTCGGCGATGACACGCCAGGTGATGCGAGCAACCTGCATTTTCCGAGCTACGGCGCCGACGCAGCGCGGCTGCTTGTCGAAACGCGGCAGGTCGCGATGCTCGGCGTCGACACCGCATCCATCGACTACGGACGGTCGGCGGATTTCCCGGTCCACCGCATTGCCGCCGCCCGCGACGTGGCCGGGCTGGAAAACCTGGCGGGCCTGGAGCAGCTGCCGGCAACCGGTTTCACCGTTGTGGCCTTGCCGATGAAGGTCGCAGGCGGGTCCGGCGGGCCGGTGCGCGTGATCGCGCTGGTACCGAAATGACAATGCACGCCTTGACCGGGCAATGCACGAATTGTTCGGATCGGTAGCGATGGGCCGAGAAAGATTGCCACAATTTCAATAGCTTAGAAAAACAAAACCGTCAAAAGACGAGAACGCATAACAACGGGTCCTCGCTTCCTCCAATAGTCACGGATGACGTCCGGCAGGACGTGCGGATCGACAGGCTCCAAGAACCATCCTTTCGAAGAGGGAAGGTGCCGTGTCGCGTTATCTGCTCTCAATCGCAGGTGCTTTTCTATTCGCCGCAGGGACCTGCGGAGTGGTCGCCGCCGATGGTGTGAGCGAGGGTGGCGATACCTCGGCGCCTGGCGACGCAACAATTACCTATGTTCGCAAAGTGTCAACCACGAACTTCCTGGGGTGGGGCCAGGATGGTTTCTATTTCCCGCAATTTGCTGCTTCCAGCATTGTCGGACCGAAACGAACCGACGACAACATGCAGTTCTACGTACCGAACTGGCTGGAATTCAATTTCGACTGTTGGGATCTCGAGAAGACAACCTTCTCAGCCGACAAGCCCGATTGCTTCGATGATTGCAAAGGGCGTGGCGTGTATACACGCGGAGGTTACAACCACTGGGACGCTTTCACCTTGCCGAACGGCTTTTCCGGGCCCTCCGGATCGATCGTGGATGAAAAGGCGGAAAACAACACGAACAACTCCGTCAATCAGATCTATCTGAAAGCTGGCGTGCCAGTCTCGTTCTGCCTGCATCTGGTGACGGACAATACGGCCTTCGCACACAATTCAGCCCAGTCAATCACGGTCAGGGGCGGGAGACCCGGGCAGGGGAGCTTTGACCCCAGCGCTCCAGTTCCGGATTTGTTCTTTGACGGCGCGACGGACGTGCACACGTTCCGATTCGACAACTTTTTGCCAGACGATTTCATCAAGATCAGGCTCAACTCCGGAATGCCCGGCATGGACCCCGGTTTCGGCGGTCTGATGTTCGATGAGTTCTGCGACTACATACCCAACGAACAGTGCGGCAACAACATCTGTGAAGTCGGCCTCGGCGAGAGTTGCGAGAGCTGTCCGGGAGACTGCGGGGCCTGCATAGCCGGCCCGAACCCCACGCGAACCTGGTTCCATCACGGCTCGAATCCCCAGTCCCATTACGTGGAAGGTGCCAACCGGCTGCTCATTTTCGTTGCCCACGGCGTTGACGACAGCAGCCACTGGGTGCAGGGCGTCCGGTATGGGGACAAAGACATGCACTTTCTCGAGGGAAGGTCCCAGGACAGGAACGACAAGTCCACCGTCTCGGTGTGGTACCTCAGGGAGGCGGATGTCGACTCGGCAGTCGGCTCGAGTTTCAGTGTCGATTGGTACCACAAGCCCGGCCAGCGCTCTTACGAGAGCATCTTTTTTACCGATGTCAGCCAGACTTTTACGTTTGGCCACGTTGGCGAAGCCGGTTGTGATGATTGCTACGCGATCGCGTGTCCCTGGACGACGATAGAGCCAGGGCACATATCTCTGTACGCCGCCACACACGAAAGAAACGGCGCGATCTTCTGGCCGCTCAACGACTACACGCAGGATGCCGACCTGTGGATGGGCGGTAATGGCAAGGCCACCATCGGCCACAAGGACGGCATCGGTAACCTGGAGTCGGCCGGCACGCAGTTTGGCAGATCGGGCGCACTGTCCCTGGTGTGCTTCGAAGTCCAGGATATACCGCAGACTGATATGGACGGTGACGGCATCCCTGACGTGGAGGACAATTGCCCAACCGTACAGAATTCTGCAGCCTTCCCCGGCTCCGAAAGCTGGGATCCCCAGCAGGATGACGACGGTGACGGCATCGGTAATGCCTGTGACCTGGTCATTCCTCCGCAGGTCTTGCCAGTCGCGACCGCTGGCCGGTCTTATCGCTACAGCCTGACTGCGCAGCGTGGTCAGCCACCCTACAGCTGGACGGTAATCGATGGCGAACTCCCGCCGGCGTTGACACTTAGTGCTTCGGGTACGATAAGTGGCTACGCCATGGGGGCAGGCTACACGGCCGAGTTCACCGCGCAGGTGACGGATTCGACCGGAGAAATAGCCACGGGCGTAATGAAAATCCGCATGAAGCGTCCGACTTGCTACAGTTGCCACACCAACTGAAGGGGCAGAATTACCGAGCGTCCGTTCCTGGTTAACCGTGGCCGCTGAATGCTCGGTTCGGGAGGAAGTATGCAAATCGAGATCATCATCGGCTGCGAGATGCATCCGAACGAGGTGGCCGATTACGCGGTCGCGGCCGAAAAGGCCGGTGTGCGCGCGCTGTGGCACTCGAATCTGCCGAACGGCTGGGACCCGTTCGTCGGCTTGTCGCAGGCCGCCCAGGCGACCAGCCGCATCAAGCTCGGCGTGCTGGCACTGAGCCCCTACGAGATGCACCCGGTGCGGATCGCGTACTCGATCATCAGCCTGAACGAGTTGTCGCAGGGCCGCGCGATACTCGGGCTGGGCGGCGGCGGCGCGATGGCACTGGCCACAACCGTGCGCCCGGATGCCGAAAGCCTGGACTTCAAGAGCATGCGCATCGTGCGCGGCGTGCGCGAAGCGGCGGAAATCATCCTGCTGATGGCTTCGGGGGAGTTCCACCATGGTTACCAGGGCGAGGTCTTCAGCGTATCGGCGCCGTTCAAGCTGACATTCATGGAAGCGGCGCGACCGCAGATCTTCACCTGTTCCATGGGCCCGCAGATGCTGCGCATGGGCGGGCGCATTGCCGACGGTTTGCAGGTGGGCGACGTCACCGCCGACCGTTTGCCGGAGGTCATGCGGGACATCCAGGCGGGCCTCGCAAAGCGTGAACACCCGCCGGAGGATTTCCGGATCGGCAACTTCTGGGCCTGGCACATCAAGCCGGACCGCGACGCGTCGATGCGCGAAGCCCGGGTGGGGCTGTTCGCGCGGGCCGAGGTGATCCCGCCGCACATCGGGCTCGATCACCTGCTGGATGCAGAAGAAGCGCAGCTGGTGCGCGACAACTACCGGAATTTCCTGCTGGCCGGTGTGACCGGCACGGGCGACATCAAGGGCGTACCGCCGGAACTCGTGCAACGGCTGATCGACCACGTGAGTTCGTCGGGTGACTACGGTGACATCGACCGGGAAATCGAGCGCTTCAAAGCGATGGAGCGCGCCGGGCTCACGGACCTCGCGCTGCGAGTGTTCGACGACCCGTGGGAATCACTGGAGACGATCCGCGAGCGCGTGATTCCGCATTTTCACCAGGCGCAGAGCGTCGTCGATCCCTAGTCCTCGTCGTCCAGCGCGCTCTTGTAGTGCTTCGCACCTTCGCCGCCGGCAGCGCGCTGGCCGCGGAACTCCCAGTCGCCGCCCATCGCGGTGGAGACCACTTCCTCGGAACTGGTGGGCTGCGCACCCACATCGTCGCGAATGGGTACCGGCCCGGTCACGATCGTATTGCTGAGGCGCCCCAGGCCTTCCACCTCGACATCCACCACGTCGCCTGGCTTGACCGGCCGGCTGTTCGCCGGCGTGCCGGACAGCAGCAGGTCGCCGGGTTCCAGCGTGATATTGCGCGCGATGTCGGCCACGAGGTAGTGCATGTCCCATTCCATCTCGTCGGTATTGCCGTCCTGTGTGACTGCGCCGTTTACGTAGGTGCGTATGCTCTTGCCGTGAAAGTCCCAGCCGGTGATCAGCGCCGGGCCGACCGGGCACAGGGTGTCCGAGCCTTTCACGCGCAGCATCGAGCCCGCGTCGGTATCGCGAAAATCGTGCAGGCCGTAGTCGTTTGCCACCGTGTAGCCGGCGATGTAGTCACCGGCCTCGGCGGGCGAGACATTGCGGCAGTGCCGCCCGATCACGATCGCAATCTCGCCTTCGTAGTTCAGCCACTGGCAGCGCTCCGGGCGCACCACGTCGGCGCCGTGTGAATTCAACGCGGTGATGGGCTTGTGAAAATAGGTGGGCGCCGGCGGCAGTTTCGTGATGAATTCCTTCACCCGGCTCTCGTAGTTCAGGTGCACGCAGATGATCTTGCTCGGCTGCGTGGGTGGCAGGTGCACGGCATCGGCAATGGCCACCGAGCGCCCGTCGCGCGCCTCGAGCCGCTCGCCGTTGCGTTCGGTCAGCGTGGGGTAACCGTCGAGCAGGATGCGCCGATACTCCGCCATTTTTCGCCTCATTTGCGTTCGTTGGGTCCCAAACGATAGTATCCGGGGCAGTCCAACTGCCGCAAGAGTCGAAGACGGGCAGAGTGATGGTCCAGGGGTTTTTCTTTCCGCGCACCGCTACCGGCCAGGCGTCCATCGTGCCGGCACCGCCGTGGCACTACTCAGGCGACCTGCTGACCCTGGAATACCGCACCGACCCGGCTGCGGTGGCCGAACTGCTGCCGCCCGGCATCGAACCCGCTGCAGAAGACCCCGGCGCGGTGGCCGCCATCTGGGCCGACTGGCAGAGCTGTGGCGACGACTTCAGCCAGCTGCTCGACCCGGTGCGTTCGCAGTACAAGGAAGTGTTCTTTGTCGTGCGCTGCCAGTATCGCGGCCAGATCTACTCGCGCTGCATTTACATCTGGGTGGACAAGGATTTCGCGCTGGTCCGTGGTTACCACCAGGGTTACCCGAAAAAACTCGGTTCCATCCACCTGACTCGCCCGGTCACTGTGGGCCGGGCCGGGCCGCGACTGGACAAGGGCGGGCGTTTCGGCGCGACGCTCGCCGCCAGCGACCGGCGCCTGGTAGACGCGACCTTCACCATTACCGGTGAGAGTGACTCGGCCGGTTTCGTGAACGGTCACCCGATGCTGCACAATCGCTGGGTGCAACGCATCGAATCCGACGGCGAAGACGCACTGTCGGAAGTGGTCACGATGTCCGGCTGCGACGCGGACATCGGCCGTACGTTCACCGGTGATTTCACGCTGCAGCTCGGCGATTCCCCGGTGGAGGAACTGCAGCGCATCGCGCCGCGCGAACTGATTGCCGGCTACTGGCAGGAAGTCGGCGTGTCGTGGAAGGGCGGCCAGACCCTGCACCGTGACAGCCTCGAGGACATCGAATGACCCCACCGCCGGTCCCGCCACTCCTCCCGACCGGTGAAGAGGCCGCGCGCAAACGCGTTGGCGACCTGGATGTGGACCTGCCGTCCATGGCGGCCGTGTCCAACCTGTTCCGGGTGGTGAACGCGGTGCGGAACTACCTCGAGCGTAATGTGCTGCGCGACTACAACCTGACCTTTTCCGGTTTCACAACGCTGTGGGTGCTGTGGGTGATGGGGTCGATGGAAACCCGGCACCTGGCGGCAGAAGCCGCGGTGACGAAGGGTACGCTCACCGGGATCCTGAAGACGCTGGAAGACCGTGACCTGGTGGAGCGCGTGACGCCGGAGACCGACCGCCGGCTAACGCTGGTGCACCTGACGCGCAAGGGCGAACGGCGCATGCGCCAGATCTACCCGCGTTTTAATGCGGCGGAGCGGGAAATGACGGCGGCGCTGGATCAACAGGAGCGCGATGAATTCGTGGCCACGCTGCGCCACCTGCTGAGCGCGATCGAAGGCCTGGAGCAGGGGCAGGCGGTGAACTATGGCTGACGCGGGTGCGCGCAAGCCGGTGGCGCCTTACCTCGCGGTGGGCCTGTCGACCGTGATCTACGGTATCAGCGAACGCAAGCAGATCAGGCACAACCTGGAAACCATCGAAGAGGCCATACACGCGGCGGTGTCGATGGTGAATATCAACATGCCGGTGAAGATCATCGCGCTGGCAGAAGGTGCACTGACCGGCTTCACCGACGAGATTTTCGACCTGCCGCACAAGCTGGCGGCGAACGAACTGTTCATCGACATACCCGGCGAAGAAACCGAGACCCTCGGCCGGCTCGCGAAACTGTACGACACCTACATCATCGTGCAGTGCAAGGCGCGCTGGCCGGAAGTCATCGCCGACCGCTACTTCAACACGCTGTTCGTGATCGCGCCGTCGGGTGAAGTGGTGCACAAGTCCGCAAAGAACCACGTGTGGTGCCGCGAACGCTCGTGCATGCCGCACGATGTCTATGACCGGTGGGTGGAACTCTTCGGCGATGGCACCGACGCCTTCTACCCGGTGCTGAAGACCGACGACATCGGCAACATCGGCACCATCTGCTGCAGCGACGGCGAGTACCCGGAAGCGGTGCGGGCGCTGGCCTTCAACGGCGCGGAGGTCGTGTACCGGCCCAGCGAAGCCACGCCGATGACCACGGCCGGTTACCCGGGCGGCGGTACGTGGATGGTGCAGAATCGCGGCCACGCGGAGTTCAACTCCGTGTACATGCTGTGCCCGAATGCCGGGCCGGTCTACCTGGGTGCGACGTCAAAGCATCCGGTGGATATCGCCGGCGGCAGCGCGCACATCGTGGACTACCGCGGCGAAGTGGTCTCGTACAGTGCATCCACGAACAACACCATTGTCGCGGCCACGATCGATATCGAAGCGCTGCGCCAGTTCCGCATCATGAACCTGAACAGCAACTGGCTGAAGGACCTGCGCGTGGAGTTGTTCAAGCGCATGTACGAGCAACCGATTCATCCGAAGAACCTGTGGCTGGAACAGGATCCGTTACCGCACGCAGAGGTGGACGAAATCTACCGGGCCAACATCCAGCGGCTGGTGGACCGGGGCACGTGGACGAAGCCCGCCTTCGAACACGAGGGCTGCAAATTCCAGCCCGGGGACGAAGCGGGGTCCTGGGAGGACGTCAAGCAGGCCCTGTGGGGCCCGTGGCTGGAGTGACACAAAGCGGGATGATTGTGCTGGCCTTGTCGCCATGCTTAAATGAGAGGGCTCCCGGGTTGTAGCAAAACTGCAACAGCAGGAGCGGGGGCAGCAGACACGATGGGGGGAACATCGATGCAAGCACGGAAACCCGGCCTGATCCAGGGCCTGTTGGTGGCAGTCGCCACCGTTTCGACCACCGGCATCGCCGTCGCGCAGGAAAGCGGCATGCTGGAGGACATTGTCGTCACGGCCACGCGTCGCGAACAGAGCCTGCAGGACGTCGCCGTGTCGGTCACGGCCTTCGACAGCAACCAGATTCGCGAAATGGGCTTCGTGAATACCGTGGACATCGTGCAGATGACCCCCGGGCTGAATTACACGGTGCCGAACGCGGCAGGCAGCCAGATCAATTTCTTCATGCGCGGCGTGGGCCTGAACGATTTCGCCGACGCGCAGGAGAACCCGGTGGCCGTCTACGTGGACGATGCCTATCGCCCGGCCATGGGCGGCCTGCACCAGCAGCTGTTTGACGTGGAGCGCGTGGAAATCCTGCGCGGCCCGCAGGGCGCGCTGTTCGGTCGTAATACCACCGGTGGCGTGGTGCACTTCATCACGAAGCGCCCCTCTGACGACCTGGAAGGTTACGTGGATGCCACCTACGGCGACTATGAGCAGATCAAGGTCGAGGGCGCGGTCAGCTTGCCAATCGTCAAGGACACGCTGCTGAGCCGGGTGTCGGCGGGCTATCACACGCACGACGGGTACACGGACAACCGGTTTCGCGGGAATGTGGTGGCGACCAATTCTTCGGACGACTACAACGAGGCCGACACCTACGCCCTGCGCGGGCAACTGCTGTACAAGCCGACCGACGACATCGAAGCGCTGCTGATCGGCTATTACACGGACGCCGATTCCCAGGTGGGCGCGTGGCAGCACCAGGCCACGCGGCCGGCTTCCGACCCGACGGATCCGAACGCGAACCTGGACGTGAGCGTGCCGCTGGGCGGTGGCACGAACCCGTGGTGCGAGATCTTCGATTTTGGTCCGGGCGAGCCGGGCAAGGACTGCTTCGGCTTTTTCGGCGGCATTTTCGGCGTGGACGAGGTGGGCTTTGACCCCGACGGTGATCCGTGGGCCGGTAACTACGACCGTGACGGCAGCGTGGAGATTGAAACCAAGGGCGCCACGCTGGACTTCAACTGGGCCCTGGGCGAGCTGAACCTGACGTCGATCACTTCCTACTACGATGTGGACCGCTCCCAGGAAGAAGACACGGAGATGGGCCCGTTGCCGTTGCTGATTCCGACCTTCAAGGCGGAAACCGAGACCTGGAGCCAGGAAATCCGGCTGTCGAAGGACGAGGGCCAGTTCCGCTGGTTGGGCGGGTTCTACTATTTCGACAACGACGTGGACGGCGACTACACGCTGGACACCACACCGATCCTGGACTTCGTGCTGCTGAGCACGCCCTATGAGCAGGAAACGGACTCGTGGGCCCTGTTCGGCAACGTCGAGTACGACTTCAACGACCGGTGGACCGTGAGCGCCGGCCTGCGGTACACGGACGAAACCAAGGAGCTGGATCTGCAGACGGTGGACGGCAACGGCGTGCTGGCCGCGCTGGCGCCGACGCCGATCGCGTCCTACCGGCCGACACCGGACTTCGCAGTGCTGTTCAACCGCAGCTCCGTGGGCGGCCAGCTGGCGGAATTCGACGAGGACTACTGGACCGGTGACCTGAAACTGAACTTCAAGCCCACCGACGACGTATTGCTGTACGCGTCCTATGCCCGGGGTGTGAAGTCGGCTGGCTTCAACTCCGGTTTCGTGGACATCACAGGCGTGTTTGCGGCCAACATCATCGCGCCGCTTACCGACCCGATCTGCGCCGATTCGTCCATCAGGTTCCGTGCGAACGGCGTCTGCACGAACATTCCCTTCGACAAGGAAGAGGTGGACGCGTACGAGATCGGCGTGAAGTCCACGGTGTTCGGCGGCACGACGCGGATCAACGCGGCTGGTTTCTACTACGACTACCAGAACCTGCAGGTACTGGGCTTCCAGTTCTTCAACCAGGTGATCTTCAACGCGGATGCGGAGATGACGGGCGCGGAGCTCGAGATCCAGAGCACGCCGCTCGAAGGCCTGGACCTGCAGCTCGGCGTGTCCTACCTGGATTCCGAGGCCGACGACATTCCGAACCGCGACACCGGGAGCCTGAATGACCGCGACCCGGTGTCCGCGCCGGAGTGGACCGTGAACGCGATGGTCCGCTACGAGTGGCCGGTGCAGATGCTGCGGGGCAGTCTCGCGGCCATGGTCTGGGGCAACTACCAGGATGAGACCTATTTTGACATCCTGAATCACCCGTCGTCCCGCGAGAACGGCTACACCGTCTGGAACGTACGCGGTGAGTACACCTCGGATGATGGGGTCTGGCAGCTGGCGGCCTTCGTGAAAAATGCAGGTGACGAGGAGTACAAGACCTACACCTTCGACTTCACGGTGCCGTTCGGCTTCAACCAGCAGGCCTTCGGCGAACCGAAGTGGTGGGGTGTCAGCGCGCGGTACAACTTCGGAGGGCTGTAAGCACTTAGACGCCTGCAGGCGATGAGTATGCCTGGTTTCATCACGGGCGATTCCACGCCCGTCGATGTCAACGCCCGCAAGTGCATCGGGGCCGCGATCCTCATGGGGGTCGTCGGCCCCGAAGTTTTTATCGTGCAGCCCGGCTTCGTGCAGGGCCTGGTGGAATACCTGGGCTTCGACGACAAGACCGCCGGTTACGTGGCCAGCGGCGAGATGTTCGGCATCGCCGCCACCACGATCCTGATGACCTTCGTGGCGCACCGCGTGAACTGGCGGCAGGTGTTTGCGTGGTCCCTGCTGGTGATATTCGTGGCCAACGCGCTGTGCACGGTGGTCGCAGACCCGCAGACCTTCGTCGGTCTGCGCTTCGTCGCCGGCCTGGGGTCCGGTGGCCTGATATCGCTGAGCTTTGCGGCTATCGGCCTGACGGACAACCCGGA
Source organism: Chromatiales bacterium (assembly GCA_020351875.1). Lineage (GTDB taxonomy): Bacteria > Pseudomonadota > Gammaproteobacteria > Steroidobacterales > J054. The sequence continues at coordinate 2,658,292 of CP070671.1, forward strand.
TCGCAACTTCGGCTTCATGATCATGTGGGTGCTGATCTATGGCGCGATCGCACTGTTGCTGATGCCCACGGCCTACGGCCTGGCAGGCATGAATGGCGTGTTGTGGTTTTTTGCACTGTTCCCGCTGGCTGCGCTGCCCTTCGTGCGCTGGCTGCCGGTGAGCGGCGAAGAGCACGTGCAGGTGGAGGAAGATGCCGTCAACCTGCCCGCGCAGCTGAAAGGCATGGCACTGTTCGCGATGATGTTCTACTTCCTCGCTCAGGGCGTCGTCTGGGCCTACTTGTTCCTGATCGGGCTGTCCGGCGGTCTGGGCGAGCAGGCAGTGGCGAACGGCCTGACGATTTCGCAGTTCGCGGGTATCGTCGGCGCACTGCTCGCCGCGCTCCTGGCGCACCGTTACGGCCGGGCGCGGCCGCTGGCCATCGGTATTCTCGGCGGCGCGGCCTGCCTGTACTTCCTGGTGGGTGAGTTCAGCTTCCTGGTCTACACGACGGCCGTCGTCGTCTACAACTTCCTGTGGAACCTGACCCACCCCTTCCTGCTCGGCGCGATGGCGAGCTTCGACCGCACCGGCCGCGTGGTCGTGTATGCGGTGGCCATGCAGATGATCGGGCTGGCCATCGGGCCCGGGCTGGCGGCGACGGTGATCAGCGAAGGCGACTACATCAACGTGAACTGGTTCGGCGCCGGGCTCTTCATTACGAGCTTCCTGCTGATTTTGCCGCCGGTGCTGACCCAGGCCCGGCGCTTCCATGCGCTCGCGGCGGCGAAGCCGCCCGCCTAGGCCATGAGCCGCGTCGACGGCAAGACGATACTGGTTACCGGGGCGGCGCAGGGTATCGGTGCCGCGACGGCCCGGGTGCTGGCGGCGGCAGGGGGCGAGCTGTTCCTGGCAGACATCGATGCGCCAGCGGGCGAGGCGCTTGCGGCCGAGCTGCAGGGAACCGGGTGCAACGCGCGGTTTCTGCAACTGGACGTGACCGACGAAGCGCAGTGGCAGAAGGTGCTCCGGCAAGTGGCAGACCATGGTGGTCTCGACGTGCTGGTCAATAATGCCGGCATCGTGATCGTCGGCGGTATTGAGGAAACCTCGCTCGCTGACCTGGAACGGATCACCGCGGTGAACCTGCATGGGAGTTTTCTCGGGATCAAGCACGCGGTGCCGGTAATGAAAGCTCGCGCGGCGGCCCGCACGGCCGGCGGTTCCATTGTGAACGTGTCGTCCGCCGTCGGCATCAAGGCCTATCCGTTTGGGGCGGCGTACAGCATGACGAAGGGTGGTGTGCGCCTGTTGACGAAATCGGCCGCAGTGGAGTTCGCGATGTTGAAGTACAACATCCGCGTGAACTCCATTCACCCGGGCCTGGTAGAGACGCCGATGCTCGGGCAGGAGACGGTGGCACATGCGCGGCTGGGGAGCCTCGGTGGCACCTCCGAGGCGGACACGCGCGCGGCCTTCGAGGCCATGGCCCCGATCGGGCGATTTGCCGAGCCGGAGGAGATCGCCCGGGGTATCCTGTTCCTGGCATCGGACGACAGTTCGTTCATGACCGGCGCCGAGCTGGTCATGGACGGTGGGGACACCGCAGGATGACCGCATGATCGGGAGACTCGACCATCGGGTGGCAATCGTGACCGGCGCCGGGCAGGGCATTGGCGAGGGGATTGCGAAAGTCTTTGCCCGCGCCGGTGCCAGGATCGTGGTGGCGACGCGCACGGCAGCAAACGGCCAGGAAACGGTCGATGCCATCAACGCGGCCGGCGGCGAAGCCTGCCTGGTTCAGTGCGACATCGGCCATCGCGACCAGGTCGACGAGGTGGTCGCCCGCACGGTCAAGACCTGGGGCCGGCTGGACATCATGGTTCACAACGCGGCCGTGTACCCGATGCACACCATCGAAGAGCTGACGGACGACGAGCTGGAACTGACACTGGCGGTCAACCTGAAGGCGGGCTTCTGGCTGACCCGGGCTGCGGTGCCGCACATGCGCAAGCAGGGCGGCGGCCGGCTGCTGTTTACGTCTTCGGTCACCGGGCCTACCGTTGCGATGCCTGGCACGGCCCACTACGCGGCCACGAAAGCCGGGTTGAACGGCTTCATCCGGACCGCGGCCCTGGAATACGCGCGCGAAAACATCACGGTAAACGGCGTGGAACCGGGCTACATTTTGACGCCGGCGATGCAGGCGCTGGGCGATGCAGGGGAGATCGAGGAGATGGCCACCATGATCCCGATGGGCAAGCTGGGTGACCCGGAAGACATCGCGCACGCCATGCTGTTCCTGGCTTCCGACGAAGCGGCCTACATCACCGGGCAGACCCTCGTGGTGGATGGTGGCTCCACGCTGCCCGAAAGCCCGGTGGTGCTGAACGCGTTTTACGAGAGCCGCGGTTTCGACTGATCAAAGTGGCATGCTGACGGGCGTTCATAATAAAGTCTGGTGCGGGGACGCAGTAGGGTGAGCACGGTGTCGTTTTCAAGGGCTTTTGCAACAGCACTGCTGCTGGCGGCAGGGTCAGCCGTCGCCGACCTGCCACCCGACAAGATGGGCGAAATTGGCACCTTGCCGGAGACGTGGCCGCCTCACTGGATCATTGCGCACGACGTGTCTTACAGTCACATTCGCGATGGCAAGTCCTTCGTCCTCGACCTGGATGCAGACAGCATCGGCCAGCAGTTCAAGGGCATGGTCAACAGCAGCTTCGCGGCGAATTTCGTGCAGGCGACGACAAGACCGGAACTCTACCTGGCAGAGACTTTCTACTCCCGCGGTACTCGTGGTGAACGCCTCGATGTGCTGACGATCTACGACAAGCGCACGCTGGCGCCGCTCGGCGAAGTCATCCTGGAAGCCAACCAGCGCGCCTTCATCATTCCGCAACGAAACCTGATGAAGCTGACCGGGGACGAAAGCCTGATCCTGGTCTACAATTTTTCGCCGGCTATGTCCGTCAGCATCGTCGACGCCGTGGGTCGCAAGTCACTGGGCACGCTGCCGACCCCGGGGTGCGCCGGTATCTTTCCGACGGGCACACGCGGCTTCAGCGCGCTGTGCGGCGATGGCTCGCTGTATACCGCCAACCTGGACAAGTCGGGGAAGGTTGCATCGTCCAGCCGCAGCGACGTGTTCTTCGACGTGCAGGATGATCCACTGATGGAACAGCCGGCCTGGATCGACGGTCGCGCGTATTTCCCGAGCTACCAGGGCAATGTGGTGCCGGTGGACTTCAGCGGCGACAAGCCGGTGATCGGTGAGCCGTGGTCCCTGCTCGACGACGACACGGCCGGCTGGCGCCCGGGCGGCCTGGTGCCGACGGCCGAAGACGCGAACGGCCGCATGTACGTGACCATGCACCCGGAAGGTGGTGACGGTACGCACAAGGATCCCGGCCTCGAAGTCTGGGTCTTTGACCCGGTGAAGCAGGAACGGCTGGCGCGGCTGCCGCTGCAGGTGCCCGGTCTGTCCATCGCGTTGACCCGGGACAAGGAGCAGTCATTGCTGATCGTGACGACGGTGGAGATGAAACTGGACGTGTACGATGCGGCAAGCGGCGAGCTGCGGAGGACCCTGGACAATTTCGGGCAGCTGACGCCCATCATCGTGTTCGGCGCGCGATGACGAAGTGATGGAACCTGCGCATGAAATGGCTTGACGACATGATGGAACAGGGCGCGCGCGGGCTGGCGCGGCGCAGCTCCCGGCGCAGCTTCATGGCCCGGCTGGCAGTGCTGATCGCCGGCGGCGCGGCGTCGGTCCCGCTGTTGCCGGTCGCCCGCGGCAGCGAACACGAACCCGAGATAGCCCTGGACGCCGACCCCGGTGATCCGACCAGCTGCGAGTACTGGCGCTACTGCGCCGTGGACGGTTTCCTGTGCGCGTGCTGCGGCGGCACGCAGAGTTCCTGCCCGCCCGGTACCCAGATGTCACCCGTGACCTGGATCGGCACTTGCCGCAACCCGGCCGACGACCAGGACTACATCATTTCCTACAACGACTGTTGCGGGAAGAGCGCGTGCGGCGCCTGTAACTGCAACCGCAACGAGGGCGACATGCCGATTTATCGGCCGCAGCTGTCCAACGCCTACAACTGGTGCCTGGGCACCGACAGCGCCTTCTACAACTGCTCCACGTCCCGCGTAATCGGCGTCGCCCGCAAGTCCTGAATCAGGCCGCAGCGTTGATGATCTTGATCCGGGTGTAGGCCTCCAGGCCTTCTTCGCCGAACTCCACGCCGATACCCGAGCACTTGATGCCGCCGAAGGGCACGTGGGGCGCGATGTCCGCGTGCTTGTTGATGAAGACCGTACCCGCTTCCAGTTGTGATGCAATGGCGGCCGTCTGTTCCGCGTCCTGGCCCCACACCGACGCGTCCAGACCGAATTCCGTGCCGTTCGCGCTGGCCACGGCATCGTTCACGTCGGTATAACGAATAATCGGCAGCACCGGGCCGAACTGCTCTTCGTCCACCAGTCGCGTGCCGTCTTCTATGTCGGCCACAAAAGTCACCGGGTAGAAATAGCCCGGCCCATCCGCAGCTTCGCCCCCGCACAGGATGCGCGCGCCGTGCGCTTTCGCATCCTCCACCAGTTCGATGACCTTCTGATACTGCCGCTCGTTCTGTAGCGGCCCGAGCAGGCTGCCTTCCGCCAGCCCGTCGCCCATCGGGATGTGCTCGTTGAAAGCCACCAGTGCATCGCAAACCCGGTCGTAGATGTCGTCGTGCACGTACAGCCGCTTGATCGCGCCGCAGGTCTGGCCGGAGTTGATCAGCGCGCCCCAGTAGAGCCCTTCTGCAATCTGCTCGGGATCCGCGTCCGGCAGAATGATCGCCGGGTCGTTGCCGCCGAGTTCCAGGGTCAGGGTCTTCAGCGTGTCCGCTGCACTGGCCATGACCTTCTTGCCGGTCGGGATCGAGCCGGTAAACACGATCTTCGCGATATCCGGGTGCTGGCTCAGCCTGGCACCCAGCGCGTCGCCGCCCGACACCACGTTCAGCACGCCTGGCGGCAGTGCAGTGTTCAGCAGTGCCACCATCCGCAGCGTACTGAGCGGCGTGAACGGCGAGGGCTTTATCACCACCGTGTTGCCGGTGCGGATCGCCGGCACGATGTGCCAGATCGCGATCATCAGCGGCCAGTTCCACGGCGTGATGGAGCCGACCACGCCCACGGGTTCGCGGTGCAGTTCCACGCGCCGCTCGTCACTATCTTCCAGCACCTTCACCGGCAAAGTCTGCGCAGCGGTATAGCCGGTCCAGCCAATGCAGCCCTGCAGTTCGAACTCGGCGCCGATGCCCTGCATCGGTTTGCCCTGTTCGCGGCTCAGCAGTTCGGCCAGCTCACCGGCATGTTCGCTCAGCACGCCGACCATCGCATTGCAGGCCTGGCTGCGCGTGGCGTCGTCCACAAGGCGCCAGCTCGCAAAGGCTTCGGCGGCTGCCGCGACGGCCTGGTCCAGTTGCGCGTCGGTGGCCTGCGGCGCGAGACCGACTACCTCGCCGGTGGACGGGTTCAGTACCTCTGCAAATTGCTCGGCGCCGACGGGGGCGCCGGCGATGGTCATTGGGTATTCCTTCGCCACGGTAGTCCTTCCTGTTACAGGTAGATCACGATGCTGCCGAGTTCGGCGGAATCGCAGTTAAGCAGGTCCACGCGCTTGTGCCGGATGCGCAGGCCGTCGGGGGTGTTCACCAGGTCATGCGTGTAATGGCCCGCATAGAACGTGGTTTCCCCACGGTAGTAGATCGCCGCCTGGAAATTCGACTGCACCCGCCAGCCGTCGTCGGGCCCGCCGTCCGTCGCGTAGCGGATGTTGCCGATCAGGTGCGAGCAGCGCACGTCGTAGTCCATGCTCGCGGCCCACTCGTCGCCAAAGTTGCGGCGACGAATCTCCATCAGCAGGCGGTCGTCGTAGAAGATGGAAATCTCGGTCTCCGGGCTCTGCTGGTCGGGTGACACCGGCATCCAGTAGGTGCCGTCTTCGGTGTAGAGCTGGATCCACGCATCGAGGTCCACCCGGTCCAGGCAGTCTGCTTCCCGGTACAGGAACTCCTCGATGGTCGCGAGATCCGGCGCGGCGTGCTGTGCCTGGGCCGTCATGCCGCCACCTCGTCGGTCATGTACTCGAGCCAGGCCTGGATCTGGTTGCGGTATGACAGGTCGCTGGTCCCGAAAGACTTGCGTCGGCCGTCGCCCACAGCTTCCTCCCGGCCAAGCCCGCGGCTCGTGTCCACCCACACCTTGGCATCGGACACCAGGCCTTCCTGGATGCGGGTGTAGCAGTCCCAGTCGTCCGGTCCGACCATGGATGCATTGGAGTTGATCAGTCGCGAATACAGGATTGTGCGTTTCAGCATCTGTTCCGGCGCGCCCTTCAGCCGGAAATGCCACGATTCGATCATCGTCTTGTCCACCGCGATGGGCCGGCACACGCGCACGGCCTGGATCGCATCCTTGGCCGTGAATGAAGGATAGAAAATCGTGTTGTGGCGGTTCTGGGACAGGATCTTCTTCGTCCGCTCTTCGCCGTAGGACTTCACCATCGCGTCCCAGTAGCCCGGCACTGCGCTGTAATCCGAGTGAATGCTCAGCTCGCCGCCCATGTACGCGTGGCCGTGGGGCAGCGCGGTGACCTGCATCTTGTCGAAGAATTCGTAGCTGGAGCCGAACGGAAAGATGATCTCGGCCTCGGGTGGGTACTCCGTGCCCTCCGGCTGCTCCGCGACATAGCGGCGCGCCGCGTTGCCGACGGACGCGTGGGCCACCATCGGGTGCATCGCGTCGTTCAGGTTCTCGACGAACATCTTCCAGTTGCAGTTGTGCAGGTAACGCAGCGGTGGCCCGGCGACCTCTACCTCACCCTCGGGTGCGCGGTCGGCAATGTTGTCCAGCGTCGCAGCCGCATCATCCAGGAACTCCGGCAACGGTGGCGCGTTCGGGTCCAGCGTCGCGAACACGAAACCCCGGTAGCTGTCGGCCTGCGCCACTGGCGCCAGCGAGAATCTCGGGTCCTTCATGTCGAAGGGCGTGTTGTCGTAACCTTTGCGCGCCGGCACGCCGGCCAGCCGGCCATCCAGCTTGTAGGTCCAGCCGTGGTAGGGGCAGCGGAAGCCCTTGCAGTTGCCCTGCGGCCGGCCGGTCAGCTTGGCGCCCTTGTGGGCGCAACGGTTGTGCAGCACGCGCACGTCGCCGTTCGTCTGGCGCACCATGATCACCGGTTCGCGGCCGATCTCGGTGGCGTAGAAGTCGCCCGCGTTTGGTACCTGGCTGTCGTGGCCGACGAAGATCCATGCCCTGGACCAGATGCGGTCCATCTCAAGGTCGAATACGTCGGGATTCACGTACAGGTCCCGGTGTACGCGATCTTCGCGCACCAGGTCCCTGATCTGTTGATTGTTGCGTTGGGTCATGCAGAACTCCTGGCTCAATCGACGTGCCTGACTACAGCTGCAGCGCACCCAGGCTGGCGCCGCCGCAGACAAACAGGGTTTGCCCGGTGACCCAGTCATTGTCCGGGTCCAGGAAATACCAGGTGGCCTTGGCGACATCGGCCGCGGTGCCCAGGCGCCGGCGCGGCAGTGACGCCGCCAGCTTGTGCGCCTTGTCGCTGTCTTCCGGGATCACGTCGGTGAACATGTCCGTGACCACCGGGCCCGGCGCAACCGCGTTCACGGTAATGCCTGCCGGGCCGAGTTCCATCGCCCAGGTGCGGGTCATCGCGATCATCGCCGCCTTGGTGCCGGCGTACACGGTGCGGGTTTCAAGGCCAACCACCGCGCGCGACGACATGTTCACGATGCGACCGAAGCCGCCCGCTTTCATCGCGGGCAGGAACGCCTGCGTCAGCGTGATGGCCGCGCCCAGGTGCAGGTCTGTCAGCTTGATCAGGTCGTCGCGGGTCACCGCTTCCACCAGCGCGGGCTGAATGATGCCGGCGTTGTTCACGAGGCTGGTGACGGTGTGGTCTTCGGCAATCTGCGCCGCGGTCTCTGCAGTGGCCACCGGGTCGGACAGGTCCACCTCGTAAGAAAAGAGGCCTGCCGCTTCGCGCGGGGGCTTGCGGCGGGCCACGGACACCACCCGGTACCCGCGGCTCAAGAGATCTTCACAGATACCCCAGCCGATGCCGGCACTGCCGCCGGTCACGACTGCGGTGAGTGGGTCTTTGTCTCCAGGGTCAGGCATCGCGATCAGCCCTTCTTGTTATTGCCGCCAGCCCCGCCGGTGGCGGGCCGGCGCCGTTTCAGCGCCCGCAGATCATATACCTTGCCAGCCTCGACCAGCCCGGCACATAGCTTTTTGAGCTCGCCGCGCTGCAGTTTCTCCGACGAGGTCAGCGGCAACTCATCCGCAAAGGCGATGTAACCCGGCAGCTTGAAGTAGGCCAGCGCATCGCGGGTGGCCTCGAACAGGGCCCCCGCGCTGTCCGCCGTGGCGGTCACCCCGGCCGCCGGCACGATCAGCGCCATGACTTCCTCGCCGCGCAGCTCGTCGGGCACGGGCGCCACCGCGCAGCTCTTCACCGAGTCCAGTGCCAGCAGGGCACCTTCCACTTCCACGGCCGCGATGTTCTCGCCGCTGCGCCGCACGATGTTCTTGCTGCGGTCGACAAAAAACATCGAGCCCTCCGCATCCTGGCGCACGATGTCCCCCGTGTGAAACCAGCCACCTTCCCAGGCCGCGGCCGTGGCATCCGGGTCTTTGAAATAACCGGAGAAGAAATTGCGCCGCGGGTCATCGCCGGCTGAGCGCACCAGCAACTCGCCGGGCGTGCCGATGTCACAGTCCTGGCCCGCGTCGTCCACGATCCGGTACTCCATGAACGACGGTACCTTGCCGAAACAGCGTTCGTCGATGTGGCGCGGTTCGCGATTGGCTGCGATGCACGCACCGGCCCCGGTCTCGGTCATCGCCCAGCCCTCGATCAGCGGGAAGCCGAAACGTTCTTCGAACACCCGGTGATGTCGCGGGTCCACGCCGGCGCCGAAGCCGAAGCGCACCTGCTGGCTGAAATCCTCGTCGGCGCCGGGCTCGAGCTTCAGCAGTATGGCCGGCATCACGCCCAGGTAATGAATGATCGTCGCGCCGGACGCCCGCACTTCCTCCCACCAGGTCGACGGGTGAAAGCGGTCCAGCTGCACCAGGCAGCCGCCGCTCATGACCATGGCCATGAAGGAACAGGCCAGCGCATTCATGTGACTCAGCGGCAGCGGGGTGATCAGCCGCTCGCCGTCCGGCGACATCGTGCACAGGCCGCCCTGGTCCATGTACCAGTGGCCCAGCGCGATGAAGTACTCGTTGGAGAGCAGGCAGCCCTTGGGCGTGCCGGTACTGCCGGACGTATAGACCACGGCCGCTTCGTCCCCGGGGTCTG
>CP070671.1:2667765-2784685 GCA_020351875.1 Chromatiales bacterium
TCGGCCCTGGCGCCGCTGATTCGCCTGTCCTACGGCCGCATGGTCCTGCTGGCCCTGCCGTACACCATCACCATGAGCGCCTCGGGCCTGTTGGCCGTCATTTATCTGTTGTAGTGTGACGCGGCGGGTGGCGCTGGATGTTGCAAATCGGCAAAATGCACGCCGCTGTGGTCCACCGTATCTGGCTTGCTGCGACTTCTCGCGAGGCCCCGGCGAACAATAGCTTTGACATAAACAAGAAAGGAATCTGTAGTTTGCATGTCGGTCAGGATTCGACTCTCAAGTCTGCCGTCAAAAAGCTGGCGCCTGCCGGCCGCGACATGCTCCAGATCGTGAGCCGCTGTGAAACTAAGAATTTTACAATGCGCCTATCGCTGTACCAGGCAGCGTCCGATTTGCGGACCCATTATCTGGCATAGGCGCGCGCCGATCGTGTCGCGGGGAGAGGGGCCATGCGTGTACTCGTAACGGGTGCGGCCGGATTCATTGGCTATTTCGTATCCCGCCTGCTGCTGGAGAGAGGTGAGGAGGTAGTTGGCTTCGACAACCTGAACGACTACTACGACGTCAATCTTAAAAAGGCCCGGCTGGAGCTTCTGGAGCCTTATGCTAATTTCAGCTTCAGGAAGCTGGATCTTGCGGACCGCGCCGCGATAGACGAATTATTCGCGCGCGAGCGCTTTGCACGAGTCGTGCATCTGGCCGCTCAGGCAGGTGTCCGTTACTCGCTACAGAATCCGCATGCGTACGTAGACAGCAACGTTGTCGGCACCCTGCACGTGATGGAGGGCTGCCGAAAAAACGGAGTGGAGCACCTGGTTTACGCATCAACGAGTTCTGTATATGGGGCCAACACGCGGATGCCCTTCTCGGTACACCACAATGTGGATCACCCCCTGTCTATTTACGCAGCGACCAAGAAGGCCAATGAACTCATGGCCCACAGCTACTCATCGCTGTATGGATTGCCCACGACCGGTCTGCGTTTCTTTACCGTCTATGGGCCTTTCGGCAGGCCGGATATGGCTCTGTTCCAGTTCACCAGAAACATGCTGGAAGGCAAACCCATCGATGTCTTCAATTATGGTAAGCATCAACGGGACTTTACATTTGTAGATGACATTGCCGAAGGGGTAGTCCGAGCCATGGATCATATTGCAGAGCCTGACGTTAACTGGAATCCGGTCGCGCCAGACCCAGGCACTAGCAACGCGCCATACCGCCTCTACAACATCGGCAACGGCAAACCGGTAGAATTGGCCAAATATATAGAACTGCTTGAAGATGCTCTTGGTCTGAAGGCAGAACTTAACCTGCTACCAATGCAGGCAGGCGACGTGCCCAACACCTGGGCCGACGTCCACGACTTGGCGGACATTGTTGGCTACCGGCCAGCAACTCCCGTGGAGGAGGGTGTCCGCCGCTTTGTCGACTGGTATCTGGAGTTCTACGACGTGCAGTTGCACTGAGCAGCGTCCCACATGGGACGATTTGGCCCAAGTGTCCGTGGTACACAGGGAATGACAACCGAAAGGGAACAAGGATGAAACTGACGATACATGGTGCTGGCTACGTTGGCCTGGTCACCGGAGCCTGCCTGGCGGAGGTCGGCAACCACGTCGTCTGCGTGGACGTGGACGATGCCAAGATCAACGGTTTGAACGAGGGCCGCTTGCCCATTTACGAGCCGGGTCTGGAAGAGCTGGTTCAGCGCAACCACGAGGCGGGGCGACTTCGTTTCACGACGGATGTCAGCAACGGTGTCCGGCATGGCGTAGTCCAGTTCATCGCGGTCGGTACGCCGCCGGACGAAGATGGCTCGGCAGACCTTCAGTACGTGGTCGCCGTCGCGCGCAACATTGGCCAGTGGATGGAGGATTACACGGTCATCGTCGACAAATCGACGGTACCGGTGGGTACCGCTGACCGGGTTCGAGAGACGGTGCGCGCCGTGCTGGACGAGCGGGGCCGGGACCTGGACTACGACGTGGTCTCGAATCCCGAATTCCTGAAAGAAGGTGCGGCCGTCGGTGACTTCATGAAGCCCAACCGTATAGTCGTGGGCACGGACAGTGACCGGGCCGCGAAGCTGCTGCAACGTGTGTACCAGCCCTTCAGTCGTAACCACGACAAGCTGATCATGATGGATATCCGGTCAGCGGAACTCACGAAGTACGCGGCTAACGGCATCCTGGCGACCAAGATCAGCTTCATGAATGAGCTGGCAAACATGGCGGAGCTGTACGGCGCCGATATCGAAAAAGTCCGACTCGGAATCGGTTCTGACCCGCGGGTAGGCTACTCGTTCATTTATCCAGGCTGTGGTTATGGCGGGTCGTGTTTTCCGAAAGATGTCCGGGCGCTGGCGCGCTCTGCGGCAGAAGTCGGCTACCGGGCCCGGTTGATCGAAGCCGTCGAAGACGTCAACAATGTGCAGAAACATCGGCTGTTCGAGAAAATCGCCGGCCATTTCAGCGATGGGCTCAAGGGCCGTACGCTCGCCCTCTGGGGTCTGTCTTTCAAGCCGGACACTGACGATATGCGCGAAGCGCCCAGCCGGGCTTTGATGGAGTCTGTGTGGGCGGCAGGTGGGCACATCCGTGCCTACGATCCCCAGGCTGGTCACGAGATGCAGCGCATCTATGGCGACCGCCCCGACCTTGAGTTGTGCGATTCGGCCGAAGCAGCTCTTGAAGAGGCAGATGCATTGGTCATCGTGACCGAGTGGCAGCAATTTCGCAGCCCGGATTTTGACCTCGTTAAGGCTCACCTGAGCGAACCGGTAATTTTTGATGGCCGCAACATCTACGACCCGGAGACGATGGCTGAACTGGGCATCACTTATTACGGCATTGGCCGGGGTAACTCCACGGCCTGAAGACAAGCAGAAGCAAGGAAGCGGGCATGTCTGTAATTCCAGTGATACTCTGCGGCGGCTCGGGCACGAGGCTCTGGCCATTATCAAGGGCTGGCTTGCCCAAGCAACTACTGCCGCTGGCGGCGGAACGCACGATGCTCCAGGATACCGCGGCCCGTTTGGAGCATCTCGATGACGTCGCGGCGCCGCTGGTAATTTGCAACGAGGCGCATCGCTTCCTGGTGTCGGGACAGCTCGAGGCGCTTGGCATGAATCCAACGCTGGTGCTGGAACCCGAGGGCCGGAATACGGCCCCGGCGGTTGCGCTGGCCGCCCTGGAGGCGCAGCGCGCCGGGTTGGGTGCTGTGCCAATGCTGGTTCTGCCCGCAGACCACGTGATCAGGGAACCGAAAGCCCTGGCGCTGGCGGTTGAAACGGGTCTGCAGGCCGCTCGATCCGGGCAACTCGTGACATTTGGGATTGTGCCGACGGCTCCGGAGACGGGCTACGGATACATTCGTGGTGCTGCGGAAGCCGGCGGGGTGCGACCCGTGGAGCAGTTTGTCGAGAAGCCAGACACCGCGACGGCGCAACAGTACCTGGACGACGGCAACTACTTCTGGAACAGCGGCATGTTTCTATTCACTGCCGATGCATACCTTCAGGAGCTGGGCCGCCAGGCGCCCGACATGGTGGCGGCTTGCCACCGAGCAATGGGCGCAGCCAGCGACGACGGGCTCCCGCGGCGTCCGGACCCGGAAGCCTTCCGTGCCTGCCCTAAAGACTCCATCGACTACGCCGTGATGGAGAAGACCAGCCTGGCCAGCATGGTGCCGCTGGATGCCGGCTGGAGCGACGTCGGTTCCTGGTCCGCACTGCATGATGTGTCGGCCCGGGACGAGGACGGCAACACGCTGCTCGGTGACGTGCGCGCGGTGCAGACCCGTGATAGCTATGTGCGCGCCGAAAGCCGGCTCGTGACGACAGTTGGCCTGGAAGGTTGCATCGTCGTCGAGACCAAGGACGCAGTGCTCGTGGTTCCCAGGGAACGCGCGCAGGACGTCAAGGCGATTGTCGACGCTCTGGGCGCTGACGAGCGGGAAGAGGTGAAGCTGGGGCGCGAGGTCTTTCGCCCCTGGGGCAGCTACGACAGCCTCGAGTCGGTACCGGGTTACCAGGTCAAGCGATTGACGGTTCTGCCCGGGGCCGTGTTGTCCCTGCAGCTGCATCATCATCGCGCGGAGCACTGGGTGGTGGTCGCCGGCACAGCGCGGATAACCCGGGACGATGAGGTATTTGACCTGGAGAAAAATCAGCATACCTTCATCCCGATTGGCGCACGGCACCGCATCGAGAATCCGGGGCAGGAGTTGCTGCACATCATCGAGGTGCAGGTCGGCGACTATCTTGGCGAGGACGACATCGTTCGCTTCGAGGACAAGTACGGTCGTGAAGGCCGCACTGACTAGGACCAGGCGGAAGTTCAGATGAGCGATACCGGCGGCTCTCCTTACAACATGTCGAAAGCAGCGACGCTCGACCTCGACTGCTTCAAGGCCTATGACATTCGCGGCCGGATCCCGGATCAGCTGAACGAGCAGATTGCCGAGCGGATTGGCCGCGCGTTTGCCGCGTTCGTGAAGCCTGACACCGTCGTGATTGGCTATGACATTCGCGAATCCAGTCCGGCCCTTGCAGAGGCCGTCGCGCGGGGCCTGCAGCGTTCGGGGGTCAATGTGCTCGACATCGGCCTGGGAGGCACCGAGCAGGTCTACTTCGCCACGCCGCACCTCGAGGCAGGGGGCGGCATCATGGTGACCGCGAGCCACAACCCGGCCGACTACAATGGCATGAAGTTTGTCCGTGAAGGCTCGCGCCCCATCAGCGGCGACACCGGACTGGACCAGATTCGCGCGATGGCCGAGGCCGGTGAAGGCCGCGATGCGCCCAGCCCGGGTTCATGGGCAACGGTCGGCATCATGCCGGCCTATGTGGAGCACCTGCTCGGCTACGTGGACCAGAAGACTCTTAAGCCACTGAAAATCGTGGTGAATCCTGGTAACGGGGGCGCTGGCCTGGTGATCGACGAGCTGGCTGAGCGGCTGCCTTTCGAGTTCGTCAAAGTCAATTTCGAGCCGGATGGCAGCTTTCCCAACGGCGTGCCCAATCCGCTGTTGCCGGAAAACCGCGGTTCGACGGTGGAGGCCATCCGTGCCACCGGCGCCGACCTGGGTGTAGCCTGGGATGGTGACTTTGATCGGTGCTTCCTGTTCGACGAGCAGGGCGTTTTCGTGGAAGGCTACTACATCGTCGGGTTGCTGGCGCGCTCGTTGCTGGCCCGGCATCCAGGGTCTCGCATCGTGCATGACCCCAGGCTGACCTGGAACACACTGGACGAAGTGGTCGCGCACGGGGGTGCCCCCGTGCAATCCAAGACCGGGCATGCGTTCATCAAGGAACGGATGCGTGCCGAAGACGCGCTCTACGGCGGCGAGATGAGCGCCCATCACTACTTCCGGGACTTCGCCTACTGCGACAGCGGCATGATTCCGTGGCTCCTCGTCGCAGAACTCCTCAGCACGAGTGGGCAGGGGCTCTCGCAGCTGGTCGAGGAGCGTATCCAGCGTTACCCGGTGAGTGGTGAAATCAATCGCCGCGTGAAAGACGCGGCCGCCGCGATCGACGCGGTTCGGGAACGTTTCGAACCGACTGCGCTGGCGGTAGACGAGACGGACGGTGTCGGGCTGGAGTTCTCCGACTGGCGGTTTAACCTGCGGATGTCTAATACGGAGCCGGTGATCCGGCTGAACGTGGAATCGCGCGGGTCCCGCACCCTGATGGAGCGTCGCACCGCCGAAATCCTTGATCTGATCGATCGGTTGAATGCCTGACGGGCCGCGATTGCCTGGCTTGTTTGCCGGCTTCCTGATGCGGGTCACCCACTTGCCGCCTCAGCGGCTTGGGGTATCATTTGTCTTTCGAGGGGGCGATTAGCTCAGCTGGGAGAGCGCTGCAGTCACATTGCAGAGGTCACTGGTTCGATCCCAGTATCGCCCACCACCCTCCCACCGAGATTCACTCCCGCAAGGGCCATATTGGCTGCGTACCTGCCGTGGCGAAAGCGCCGTTCATTTCCCGCTGCGGATTGTGGGCGGTTTCCTCCCACCCGCCGCCGCCAGGTCCTGGTTATGACGGCTTCGGGGCTTGGGCGCCATGTGGCCAAAGCGCCGCTGGCTTGCCGCGCAGGGCCTTTGGGCGGCCCGGCATCAAACCCTACCGTCGCCAGCCCCTGCCCTTGTAGCGCGCGCCGACGAAAAAGTAGTGGTTGGTCGCATCTTCGTTGAAGCCGTTCAGGTTCTCGTCATCGTCGTTCACGAATCGGTACGCACCAAACACACTCCATTCCCTTGCAAGTTGCCAGCTGAGCCGCACGTTGGCGCTGATGTAGTCGCTGCTGCGGCTGGTCAGGTCGGCTACGTCTTCCTGGCTGAAATACAGTAATCCAACACGGCCAGTTAACTTCTGGGTGAGCTGTCGCGACACGACCGCGTCGATGCTGTCACGTACCTGCTCGCCGCCATTGGAATTCGGGGTCACGGCCCGGGACACGCTCAGATCGAAGTTGGTCCGCTTGGCTTCCTTGCGCAGCGACGCACTGCCGACGAAATTCGTATCGTCAGTATTCTCTTTACACGGCACGACAAAGATCCCCGCGCTCAGGCACAGCGGGCTCCCGTCCGGCAGCGTCCCGACCTGTTGTCGTTCGAGCTCCACATCGGTGGCCCTGGCCCCGAAATAGGCGGAACCGGTCAGTGTTTCATTAAATCGGTAATTGCCAAACACGCTGCCGCCATAGGTATCGCTGGTGTTGTCTATGCTGGCGCCGGACGCACTGGATTCGAAACGCGAGAGCTCCAGCTGGATGCCGGCGTCGGTTTTCTGGTTCAGCGTCCGCTGGAAAGCGGCCCTGCCGTCCCAGTACTCGTAGGGCAGACGCCCGGTTTGCAGGGTGTCTTTGTCGAAATCGACGTCCGTGTAAGTGCCGGATAACGAAAAGAGGTTGCGGGCACCCAGCCGGCGGGACCACCCGGGGCCAATCCGGAAGGTTTGCCGGGAGTCGTCGGCCCTGCGGACGTTGCCGGATCCCGTTCCACCCCCGTCACCGGCGGACTCCACTTCGCTGGAGCGTACGCCAACCGTCGAGTAGCCGGCATCCAGCGTGTATTCTGATAACGCAGTCTGGTGGCTCAGCAGGCTGTCGATCCAGAAGTCCTCGTCCTCCAGGTCGTCGTCGTCGCCGTCGGCATACCAGGAAAAGCGGGCGCGAGGTTTCAAATCGAGGCTCGTGCGCGCGGTGGCCCATTGCATGTTCAGGCGGCCGTCGAGCACCAGGCCGGTTGCATCGTCTTCATCGTCTTCGTCGAGGCGCGGGTTGGTTTCATGAAGTGCACCGACTTCCAGGATAGGAATGGCCTCGAACACGTCGGCTTGAACCGGCGCGGAAACAACGAGTAGCGACAACCACAGCAGCTTTCGCATCGATGATTGCCAGGATAAGGTGGAATCAGGAATTCGATTTCGCATGACTAGGCTCGGTGGATGATTCTCTGCCCGTCGGGCTTCCTCAAGGAACGATGATCACGTCCCCGGGCTCGAGAATCAGGTTCTGACCAAGATTACGGCCTTTTTCAACTTCGCCGTACCGAAAAGACAGATCGTCCAGGACGCCGTCGGGTCGCCGGCGCAAAATCCGAACGTCATTTTTTTGCGCAAATGGCGTGAACCCGCCGGCAATACTCAAGGCCTGAACGACGTCGATACGCGCCGCTGCAATGAATTCACCTGGCCGGTTCACCTGGCCGATGACATAGACTTTGTTGCCCTGGATACTTTCCGTGGCCACGGTCACGACAGGATCGGGGATGTATTCTGACAGCCGCTTGACGAGCTCCGTGCGTATGTCTTCCACGGACTGGCCCGTCGCCTGGATCTCTCCCGCGAGCGGGAAAGAAAAGGCGCCGTCGGGCCGGACCAGGACCTGTCGCTGCAGGTCTTCTTCCTTCCAGACGGTCACTGACAGTAGGTCGCCCGGATTGATCGTGTACGGCGCGATGCCGGAATCCTGAGAATAGACGGGCGGACAAATGACAAGCACAAGCAAATTAGCGGCCACGATTGCCGGCTTGATCCACTCTGCGCGCTGATTCATCGCGTTTCCCCTGCGTGCCTGAATTTCGGTCTTATGGTATCTGGCCCTGGCGCCCGGGTATTGCCGGCAGTCGCGTCTCGGAGGAGCAGTTCTGCCGCTTCAGGGCCTGACGGGGGTTGGTTGGGCCCGCCAGTTTGTCCTTGGGCTGTCTGATGGCAGATAATACTACGAAATTTCTATAAGCAGTGTCGACAACAGCCCAGAAACACAAAGAAAACTTGGCCAGAATGTCTTCTGTCAAAACGCGATGTGAGACCCTTTCCAACCCGCCAATGGGCATCGCGCTCCTGGTGCTAGCAGCCAGGGTCGGTGCTGCGGTGGGCATGGACCAGATAGTCTGACCAGGTCTCGCCTGAACATGGCTGAGTCAACGACAGCACGATGATTTTTTTTGCCGGACCCCTGATCGCCTTTGCCGCTACGGTGCTGATCATCCTGATCCTGCGCCCGGTGTCGGAGCGCATCGGGTTGCTCGACCAGCCGAATGTCCGCAGCAGCCACGAGACGCCAACGCCGATGGTCGGGGGCCTGTCGATCTACCTGGCCTTGTGCGTCGGCGCCGCCGCGGCCGTGTTCAGTGGGCTCCTGCCCTGGGACTCCTACACGGCGAGCCTGCTCGGTGGCGGCCTGCTGCTGGTGACCGTCGGTGCGATAGACGATGCCCACGACCTGTCGCCGCTGCTGCGCTTCGCGGTGCAGATCGTCGCGTCCCTCGTCATGGTCTACGGCGGGGGCGTGGTGCTGAGCGACCTCGGGCGAATGTTGCCGTCGGGCGAGGTGCTGGAACTGGGGATCCTCGCCGTGCCTTTCACGGTTTTTGCGACCCTCGGCGTGATCAACGCGCTGAACATGTGCGACGGCCTGGACGGCCTGAGCGGCACGCTGGCCATCATCTCGATTACCGGCCTGATGATCGTGGCGGCCGTCAATGGTGGTCCTGCGGATGTGGTGCTGCTCGCCGTGCTGGCCGCCGCGATCCTGGGCTTCCTGTTGTTTAATTTCCGGCTCCCCGGGCGCCCGCGCGCCGCTGTATTCATGGGCGACGCGGGCAGCATGTTCCTCGGCTATGCGCTGACCTGGTTTGCGATCTCGCTGTCCCAGGGCGAGCAGCGCGCGATGGTGCCCGCCGCCGCCCTCTGGTTCCTGATGCTGCCGCTATTCGACACGGTGTCCATGATGCTCAGGCGTATCGCCAGGGGCAGGTCACCTTTTTCCGCCGACCGGGAACATATTCACCACGTGTTCCTGATGGCGGGTTTTACGGTCAACGAGACGGTCACGGTGATGGCTGCCGCCGCGCTCATTGGCGCGGGCATTGGCTTGCTCTGCCTGGACGTGCGGGTACCGGAGTTCTCCATTGCCGGGTTCTTCCTGATCTGCGGCATCCTGTATTTCTGGATGGTTTTGCGCTCGTGGAAGGTCATGCGTTTCATCGAGCGCTCGTTCTCCCGGCGGCGTGCGCGCGCAGATCGCCGACGGGGCAGCGATCGCCGCGTTTACCGCGACCCCGACTACGCCGGGCCGGAGCGTCGCGTGAACGCTGACCGTCGTGTCGAGGCTCGTCGCCGTGTCGACCGGGGTGGGGGCGAGTTGCTGTCCGACCCCGACGCGGCACCGGTTGCCGTGCGGGGTCATCAGAGTGCCGGGGCGGAGGGCAGGTAAGCGCTGGCATAGATCAGGCCGCCGGCCTCCAGCCAGCCGCCGTTGATCGCCGCCACGACCGACGCGTCGAGTCCGGGCCCCGTGGCCCTGGCGACGTAGCGGCGGCCCGCCGGCCGCAAATCGATCTCCACCTCCTGGAAGTCGATGTAGCGGCGCACCCGCGGCCACAGGCACTTGTAGACGCTCTCCTTGATCGCGAAGATCGTGCGAGCCAGTTGCGCGTTGCCGGTTTGTGCGAGCCAGTCGCGTTCGGCCGGCGTGCAGACGAGTTCCAGCACGCCGCGTTCCAGGCTACCGGCTTGTTCGAGGTCGACGCCGACACCACTGGCCACCTCGACACGGGCGGCCACTGCAATTGCGCGACCGGCGCAATGGGCGATGCTGCCGGTGACACCCGGTGGCCACAGCGGCGCGCGCTGCTCTGCCACGGGCACGGCGACGTTCCCGTAGCCGATCTGCGCCAGCGCGAAACGGGCGCATGCGCGTCCCTGGGCGAAGGCTTGTTGCCTGGCCGGCGCCATCCAAGATATGGCCTGTTGTTCAGCAGGCAACAGGCACCCGCCGGGCACCGGCGCGACACACCAGGCGATGCCGGTGCCGACAGGGAACAGGTCACTGAGCCCGGGCGTGGCGGGCACCGTTGCCGGATGGGATGGGTCCATAGGGTGCAGTCTGCCATCAGCCGGGGCGCGCGATCACCGGTGTCCGCGCCCTGCTAAAATGTGCGGCCGCCGACCGGAACTCCACCCGTCATGACCGTCAAGACCCGTTTCGCGCCAAGCCCCACCGGCTACCTGCACATAGGCGGCGTGCGAACGGCGCTGTTCTGCTGGCTGTACGCGCGGCACCACGGCGGCCGCTTCGTCTTGCGCATCGAGGACACTGACCGCGAGCGGTCCACCCGGGAATCGGTCGATGCGATTCTGACTGGCATGCAATGGGTCGGGCTGGACTGGGACGAGGGGCCCTTCTACCAGTCGCAGCGTTACGACCTCTACACGGCTGCGCGGGACAGGCTGCTCGACACGGGGCATGCCTACCATTGTTACTGCACGCCGGAAGAACTCGAGGCCATGCGGGCGGAACAACTCGCGGCCGGCCAGAATCCCCGCTATGACGGCCGCTGCCGTGACCGCACGACCGCGCGCGATGGTGTCGATCCGGTGATCCGCTTTCGCACCCCGGACAGCGGTGAGATCGCTGTCGACGACCTCGTGCACGGCAACGTCGTCTTCGACAATGCCGACCTGGATGACCTGGTCATCGTCCGCAGCGACGGCCATCCCACCTATCACTTCAGCGTCGTCGTCGACGATGCCGACATGGGTATCACACACGTGATTCGTGGCGACGATCACTTGAAGAACACCCCCCGGCAGATGCACATCATCGACGCGCTGGGATACCAGCGCCCTGTTTACGGGCACCTGCCGATGATTCTTGGTGCCGACGGCGCCCGCCTGTCCAAGCGCCACGGGGCGGTGAACGTGCTCGAGTATCGGGAGCAGGGCTACCTGCCCCAGGCCCTGCTGAACTACCTGGCGCGCCTGGGGTGGTCGCATGGCGATCAGGAACTGTTCAGCCTCGCCGAACTGGTCCAGCTGTTCGATGTCGGTGCGGTCCACCGGTCAGCCGCGCGTTTCGATGCGGACAAGCTGACCTGGCTGAACCAGCAGTACATCATGCATGAGCCGGCCGGCACGCTGGTACCGGGCCTGCGCGCGCACCTGGAGGGGGAGGGGCTCGACCCGGCGGCAGGTCCGCCGCTGGAGGCCGTGGTGGAGGCGTATCGGGAGCGGGCCCGCACGCTGCGGGAAATGGCCGAAGCCTGCTGGTACCTGTTTCGCGACTTCGACCGACCCGATGCGGCCGCGGCAAAGAAGCACCTGCGGCCCGTCATTGCGGAACCACTCAAGGCCGTGCGTGAGCGCCTGGCCGGGCTGGAGCATTGGCGCCGTGACATGATTCATGCGGCGATGCACGAAACCGCCGAGTCATGCGGGCTCGGCTTTGGCAAGCTCGGCCAACCGCTGCGGGTGGCACTGGCGGGCGGGCCGGTCTCGCCGCCCATCGATGTCACGGCGGAGCTGGTGGGCCGCGACCGTGCCCTGAAACGCCTGGACCACGCGCTGCAGCTGATCGCCGAGCGCGCGGCGGCCGCCGGGTAGCGGCGGAATTCTTGACACTTCGCGGCGGGCTCGCGTAGAGTCTCGCCGCTTTCGTGGGGCTATAGCTCAGCTGGGAGAGCGCTTGCATGGCATGCAAGAGGTCGGCGGTTCGATCCCGCCTAGCTCCACCAGATCACACCTTCCCGTCCCCATCGTCTAGCGGTTAGGACTCCGCCCTTTCACGGCGGCAACAGGGGTTCGAGTCCCCTTGGGGACGCCATCGTCTGACCGGCCCGCCGAGTGCGGGCCGAGTCGTGTCTGCAGCCTTGCGGCGGCGATCATGGCCCATGATTGGTTTACTATTCGAGGCGGGTTATTTGTCGCAGGAGTGTCGCGATCCCGGCGCCGCGCAGGCGGTGGCCGTTTCGTCATCGGACGATGCTCGACCTGATTCCTGACTGGGCCAGCTGGTACTGGATTGCGGCGCTTGCGTATGCCGCGCTCGGCACGCAGGTGTTTCTGCCGTCCACTGGCAGCCTGCTTCGCCAGCATCGGCTCGCCCTGGCAGCCGCCGGCCTGGCGTGGGGGACATGGTTCGCCCTGGCGCCGAGGCTGGCATGGACCGGCCCGCAGCTCCAGCGGGCGGCCTTTGTGGTCGAATTCCTGTTCCTGCTGGCGTGGTTCGCGCTGCTTTATCGCCTGCTGCGTGGCCCCTACAAGCAATCGATGCCGGAGACGGTGCGCCGTGGCCTGTACCTCTTCTGGGGACTGCTGGTCGCGATTGGCGCCGGGGCAGCGTCGCTGGACAGTGCCGGCGGCATCAGCCTGGTAGTCCTGTCACCCATCCTGATGGCTGCCGCGCTGGCCTGCCTGGCCTTGCTGACCCAGCTACAACGCGACTCGCCGCTGGAGGATCGCCGGATGATGCTGGCGTTTGTCGCCGGTGGCACGCTGGTGGCGGGCACGCAGGCCGTCCATTTCACCCTGGCAACACTCGGTGTCGTGCCTGGCGAAGCCTGGAAGCTCGCCCGGGTCATACCGCTGGTCCTGGCGGCTGCGTTGCTGATTCACGCGGCACGCCAGCGTCCGCAGTGGTCCCTGGCAATCTTCGTCTCGCCCCAGGCGCGGGCGTATGCCCCGCGGCTGCTCGGCACGCTGGGGCTCCTCGCGGCGCTGCTCGCTCTCGCGCCGGTTCTCGCAACGCTGCCGCCTGGGATAGCCCGCGGACTTGCCCTGACCGCCGTGTTCGGCGTCGGCCTGCCCGTGTTCGTCGTGCTGTTTTCCGAAGGGCTGGGGGCGCGACTGCGCGTATTCATCAGCAAGCATTTCCTGCCTTTTCGCTACGACTATCGGGAAGAGTGGCTGCGGCTGATCGACACGCTCGCCGCGCCGGTGCATCGTCGGCCCCTGCCCGAACGCACCATCAAGGCGCTGGCGCAGATTGTCGGCAGTCCCGCCGGCATCCTGTGGCTGCGCCGCCAGGAAGACGACCCCTTTGTCTGCGCCGCGAACTGGAAAACCCGCAGCTGGCCCGAAACCGCGGTTCCCGGCGATGACCCGGTACTGGCATTCATGCGGGAACGCCAATGGATTTTGGATACGGCCGAGCTGAACCGGGACCCGGAACTGTACTCGGGCTTGCGGCGCCCCGACTGGCTCGATGCATTGCCGGATGCGCTGCTGGTGGTCCCCCTGATCAGCCGGGAGTTCATGATTGGTTTCATCGTGCTGTTCCAGAGCAGCTCGGCCTTCCGGCTGACCTTCGAGGAGATCGACTTGCTGAGAACGTCCGGCAGGCAGGTAGCGGCCTACCTCGCGCAATACCAGTCGGACCAGCAACTGGCAGAGGCGCAGCAATTCGAGGCGTTCAATCGGTTGACCGCTTTCGTGATGCACGACCTGAAGAACCTGATTGCCCAGCAGTCCCTGGTGGTCAAGAACGCCGCCAAGCACAAGGGGAATCCGGACTTTTTCGAAGACGCGATACGCACGATCGACAACTCGGTGGCCCGCATGAGCCGTCTGCTCAAGCAACTGCAGAGCGGCGAAGCCGTCGGGCCCCTGCAACGGGTCCGCCTGTCAGATGCGCTGAAGACGGCCCTGGAGCGTGCAGGCGGACGCGAGCCGGCACCCGAGTTCGAGCCCCACGATCACGAGCTGGTGAGCCGGCTGGACCGCGAGCGTTTCGTCGACGTCGTCAGTCACCTGGTGCGCAATGCCCAGGAGGCAACACAGAAGAACGGCCAGGTGCGCGTGGCGCTGGAACACGAGAACGGCGAGGCGGTGATCTCCGTCGAAGACGATGGCATGGGCATGGACCCGGAGTTCGTTCGTACCCGGTTGTTCAGGCCGTTTGACAGCACGAAGGGCAGCCAGGGCATGGGGATCGGCGCCTACCAGGCCAGGACCTTCGCCGTCGCCGCGGGCGGCCGCCTCGAAGTCTGGTCACAGCCCGGTATGGGAACGCGCGTTAAGATGCGCCTGCCCGTCGTCGAATCTGACCAGTCGGGTGCTACCGACGAGGTGGTGGCCGCAGCCACGAACTGAGCGGCCGGTCGTGCAGCAGAAAGTCTGAGCCCTTATCATCGACAGCCCGTTGAAGGGGAGGCCGGTGACCCCGTGACCGATCAACAAAGAAAGCTGCTCGTGGTCGAGGACGACCCGGGGCTGCAGAGCCAGCTGCGCTGGTGCTTTTCCGA
Organism: Chromatiales bacterium; assembly: GCA_020351875.1. Taxonomy (GTDB): domain Bacteria; phylum Pseudomonadota; class Gammaproteobacteria; order Steroidobacterales; genus J054. The sequence goes on from CP070671.1 coordinate 2,682,301, forward strand.
CTATGCGGTGTTGTCGGCCGAGGATCGGCCGTCGGCGCTTGCCGAGTTGCGGCGCCATGAGCCGCCCGTAGTGCTCCAGGACCTGGGCCTGCCGCCCGATGCCGAAGGCGTGTCCGAGGGGCTCGCAACCCTCGAAGAAGTGCTGGCACTGGCCCCCGGGACCAAGGTGATTGTGGTCACCGGTCACGGCGACCAGGAAAACGCAGTGCGCGCAGTGGGAATGGGTGCCTACGACTTTTACCAGAAGCCGGTCGACACGGACACGCTGCAGCTGATCGTGGATCGTGCTTACCAGATCTACGAACTCGAACAGGAAAACCAGCGGTTACTCCGTCAGCAGAGTACGTCGCCCCTGGATGGCATCGTCGCGGCCAGCGACAAGATGCTGAATGTGTGCCGCATCATCGAGAAGGTGGCGCCCACCAGCGCGACGACCCTGTTGCTGGGAGAGAGCGGCACCGGCAAGGAATTGCTCGCCCGGGCGTTGCACTCACTGAGCCCGCGGGCGGGTGAGAGTTTCGTGCCTATCAATTGTGCGGCAATTCCGGAGAACCTGCTCGAGAGCGAACTGTTCGGCTACGAGCGCGGGGCTTTTACCGGCGCGATGAAACAGACGCCCGGCAAGGTCGAGATGGCTGACAGCGGCACACTGTTCCTCGATGAAATAGGTGACATGCCCATAGCCCTGCAGGCGAAGCTGTTGCGTTTTCTGCAGGAGCGAGTGGTTGAACGCGTGGGTGGCCGGGAAGAGATTCCGGTGGACGTGCGCGTGATCTGCGCGACGAACCAAGACCTGCAGACCGCGATTCGCGAGGGCCGTTTCCGGGAAGATCTTTATTACCGGATCAGCGAGATTACGATCCAGATTCCGCCGCTGCGCGAGCGAGAGGGCGGCCGGTTGATTCTGGCGCGCACGCTGCTGGCGAAGTACGCTGCGCAGCACGGCAGGCCGATCAAGGGGTTCAGCAAGGAAGCGCAGACCGCGATACAGAACTACCAGTGGCCCGGTAACGTTCGCGAACTGGAGAACAAGATCAAGGGTGCGGTCATCATGGCCGAAGGCAAGCAGGTCACGGCGCTGGACCTGGGCCTGGCCGATGCAGAAACCGACGGGCCAAACCTGAACCTGCGCGAGGTGCGGCGAGATGCAGAGACCCGCGCGATTCACCGCGCACTGGTCTACGCGGCTGGGAACATCTCCCAGGCCGCCAAGCTGCTCGGTATCACCCGGCCCACGCTTTACGACCTGATCGACAAGTACGCGATCGACGTCGAACGCTGATCCCGCACTAGTCTGCCGGTTGCTGCTGCAGCCGGCGCTCCCACGCGAGGGACGTCGCTACGATGAAGTCCAGGTCGTCGTGGCGCGGTTCCCAGCCCAGCACCTCCCGGATGCGTGTCGCTTCGGCCACCAGCGTCGGTGGATCGCCCGCGCGCCGGGGCCCCTCTTCGATGTTGAGGGGTTTGCCGTTGGCCTTTTCCACCGCCCGCAATACTTCGCGCACGCTGTAGCCGTGCCCGTAGCCGCAGTTCAGAATCTGTGACTCGCCGCCCTTGCGCAGGTAGGTAAGGGCATCCAGGTGCGCCCGGGCGAGATCTTCCACGTGAATGTAGTCGCGCACGCCCGTGCCGTCAGGCGTGTCGTAGTCCGTACCAAATACGTAGACCTTGTCGCGTTTACCCACCGCGGCTTCGCAGGCCACTTTCGTCAGCAGAGTTGCCTTCGGCGTGGACTGACCGATACGGCCTTCCGGGTCGCAGCCCGCGACGTTGAAATAACGCAGTGACACGTAGCGGAAATCCGTGGCCGCAGACAGGTCCCGCAGCATCCATTCCGTCATCAGTTTCGATGTGCCATACGGGTTGATCGGGGCCGTCACGCTGTCTTCGCCGGCGCGCCCCGCGGCAGGTATCCCGTACACGGCAGCGGTGGATGAGAATACGAAGTGCCTGACGCCCCCGGCCAGCGCGCATTCAAGCAGGTTGCGGCTGGAACAGGTGTTGTTGCGGTAGTACTTGAGCGGATCGGCCACTGATTCCGGCACCACCGTGTGTGCAGCAAAGTGCATGATGGTGTCGACACCGTGCTCGGCAAGCAGCCGCGTGACCAGTTCCCTGTCGCCGGTATCCCCCACGACCAGGTCACCGTGCAGCACCGCGGACCGAAACCCGGTGCAGAGATTATCCAGCGTCAAAACGCGTTCCGCGCCCTCGCCAAGCTGCCTGACGACGTGGCTGCCTATGTAGCCGGCACCGCCGGTTACCAGGATCGTTCCGTGGCTCATTATGTCTGCCTGTGCTGCGCGGAGCGGGGACCATACCGTATGGGCTCGCCTCTATCCAAGGCACGTATCACGGTTGCCCACTATTGACGATGGCACTCTGTCCCCACGAATATGCCGTTGATGCCGGAGGAGCCCATGACGACAGCGAGCCAGCCATCCCTGGGTAACGGTGCGGGCCTGCTGGCGCCGCACGAACCTGCGCCCTTTGAGGTGGTGCCCGCTGCGATCCGCCATCCGGCCTTGCTGGTCTGCGACCACGCGGCTGCCCGGATGCCTGCTGGTCTCGGCACACTGGGGTTGCCGCCGGCGAAACTGGCCGATCACATTGCGCTGGACATCGGCGCTGCCGCGCTGACCGAGCAACTGGTCCAGCGTCTGCAGATTCCCGCGGTGCGGGCCACCTACTCCCGGCTCGTAATCGACTGCAATCGACGACTGGATGACCCGACCGCGTTTCCCGAAGTCAGCGACGGCGTCGAGGTGCCGGGCAACGTGCGCCTGGGGCACCCCGAGCGCCAGCAGCGTGCCGAGACCATCTACTGGCCTTACCATCATGCGATTCGCGATCAGCTGGCCGGGCTCGAGGCTCACGCGCCGGCGCCTGCGCTGATCGCGATTCACAGCTTCACGCCACACATGAACGGTCTTTCGCGCCCTTGGCAGATCGGGATCCTCTGGGACAAGGATCCGCGCGTACCGGTGTCGCTGCTTGAGGGGTTGCGGCAGGTCCCGGGACTGGAGGTGGGTGACAACGAACCGTACTCCGGCAAGCATCCGGCCGACTTCACCGTGGACCACCACGCTGAGGCGGAGGGTCTGCCCCACGTATCCATTGAAGTGCGCCAGGACCTGATCTGCACGGACGAGGGTGCGGAACACTGGGCGAATATCCTGGCGGAAGCCCTGCTGCCCATCCTGGGCGACCCATCACTTTACGTTCACTGGTCCGGCTGATGCCCGTTCGCGAGCCCAGTTTCACCATCGGCATCGAAGAGGAATACCTCCTCGTCGACCGCACCACGCTCGACCTGGTCAGCGATCCGCCGAACTCCATCCTCGCCGAGTGCCAGCGCCTGACCAGCAAGCAGGTGACGCCCGAATTCCTGCGCTCGCAGATCGAAGTGGGTACCCGCGTGTGCCGCACCGTTGCAGAGGCCCGGGACGACCTGCAGCGCCTGCGCCGTGTCGTCGTGGACGTGGCAGGCAGCGAGGGCCTGGCGCCCATCGCGGCATCCACCCACCCCTTCGCGCTGTGGACGGAGCAGCAGACCAGCCAGGTCAGCCGCTACAGCGACCTGTCCGAAGAAATGCAGGCGGCAGCGCGGCGCCTGCTGATCTGTGGCATGCATGTGCACGTTGGCGTCGAAGACGACGAACTGCGCATCGACCTGCTGAACCAGATGCGCTACTTCCTGCCGCACCTGCTGGCCCTCAGCACGTCGTCGCCCTTCTGGGAAGGGCAGACCACCGGGTTGCGCTCCTACCGCCTGACGATTTTCGACAACCTGCCGCGCACCGGCTTGCCGGAGTACTTCGAGAGCTACGCCGAGTATCAACGCCATGTGGACGTGCTGATCAATGCGGGCCTGCTGGAAGATGCCACGAAGATCTGGTGGGACCTGCGCCCGAGTGCGCGTTATCCCACCCTGGAAACGCGAATTTTCGACGTCTGCACGCGTCTCGACGACGCAGTCTCGCTGGCGGCCATCACGATCTGCCTGTTGCGCAGCCTGTTCCGGCTCCGCCAGGCGAACCAGCGCTGGCGAATCTACAGCCCGATGCTGCTGAACGAGAACCGCTGGCGGGCCATGCGGTACGGCATGGATGAAGGGTTGCTGGATCTGGCGAAGGGCACCATCGTGCCGTTGCCACAACTGATCGACGAGATCATCGACCTGATCCGGGAAGACGCCGAAGCACTGGGCTGCGTCGACGAGGTTTTGCACGCGCGTGAGATCCTGAGCCGCGGCACCAGCGCGCATCGCCAGCTCCAGGCCTACGAGCGAGCTTGCCAGGCCGGGGCCAGCGAAAAAGAGGCCTTGCGCGAGGTCGTGGACTTCCTGATCGAGGAAACCGCCCGGGGCCTCCGTTGACAGCGGGTCCCGGCACTGCGGCCATGCAGCGGCGGGTCTGCGTGGCCCCGATGATGGACTGCACGGATCGCCACTGTCGGTATTTTCACCGGCTGCTCGCGCCGAAGGTCGGCCTGTACACCGAAATGATCACGGCCAGGGCGATCGTGCATGGTGACCCGGAGCGACTACTGGCTTTCGCGCCCGTCGAGCATCCCGTGGCGCTGCAGCTCGGCGGCAGTGAACCGGAGTTCCTGCGTCGGGCGGCAGCCATTGTGCGGGCCGGATTTCCATATGACGAACTGAACCTGAACGTGGGTTGCCCGAGCGACCGGGTGCAGTCGGGTCGTTTTGGCGCCTGCCTGATGGCCGACCCGGAGCTCGTCGCGGACTGCTTGCGGGCGCTGGCCGCCGAATGGGATGGGCCGGTGACCGTGAAATGCCGGATCGGTATCGACGCGCAGGACGACTATGGCTTCCTGGCCGCGTTCGTCGGGACGATGGCCGCCGCCGGTTGCCGCGTGGTCATCGTTCACGCCCGCAAAGCCATCCTGCAGGGCCTGTCGCCGAAAGAAAACCGCAGCATCCCGCCGCTGCGCTACGACCGGGTGCACCGGCTGAAGCGCGATTTTCCGGACCTTGAGATCATCCTGAACGGGGGAGTCGACAGCATCGACAAGGCGGAGCACGAACTGAACCGTGTGGACGGGGTCATGATCGGGCGCAAGGCCTACGCCGATCCCTGTTTTCTTGCCGGGCTACAGGCCCGGTGCCTGGACGGGGCCACGCCGCCAGTGCCCGATCGGGCCGGTGTGGTCCGCAAAATGGCCGCCTATGCCGCCACGCACGTGGCAGGCGGCGGGCGCCTGCAACAGGTCACTCGGCACATGCACGGGCTGTACGCCGGGCAACCGGGCGCCGCGCGATGGCGGCGTTACCTGGCAGAAGCTGCAGCGTGCCGGGACGCCGATGCAGACACCTTGTTGCGATCGCTCGAGCTTTTTGAAGCCGCTGCTTGATGTTTGCGCCAACAGTAGGCGACACTGCGCCTGCCCGCGGCAACTCACCACGGCATGCGGCAAACGGACCTTGCATTACGCGGGCAGTTAACGGCTATTAACAGGAGTTCGACACCTTGGCTGCAAGAAAAGATGAAGTTTTGCGCGCGGAAACGCGTCCCCGGACCATGGCTGAACAGGCCGACCGCCACGCACTGTACGAGCAGTCCGTGCAGAACGTGGAGTCGGAGGTGGAGTTCATCCGCGACACCTTCAAGGAGCTCCGCGGTCGTGTGCCGGTGAGCTTTCGCGAAGATTTTTGCGGGACCGCTGCCGCGGCCTGCGAATGGATTCGCCAGGGGCCAGAACAGTCTGCCATCGGCGTAGACATCGATGAAGACGTGCTGGACTGGGGTCGCCGTCACAACGTGGCGGCCATGGAGCCCGAACAGCAGGCCCGTTTGAAGTTGCACCAGGACAACGTACTGGAGGTGGTGACCGAGCCCGTCGACGTCGTGGGGGCATTCAATTTCAGTTACTACCTGTTCAAGACTCGCGACGAGATGCGTGCCTATTTCCGGGCTGCCTGTCGCGGTCTGAAGCCGGACGGCATCCTGTTCCTCGACGCCTTTGGCGGGCATGAAGCCTTCGAGGAAATGAAGGAGAAGACCAAGTACGACAACTTCACCTACATCTGGGACCAGGCGAGCTATCACCCGATCTCGGGGGACATGCTGTGCCACATTCACTTCAAGTTTCCCGATGGTTCCAGGATGAAAAAGGCCTTCACGTATGACTGGCGGCTGTGGACCCTGCCCGAGATTCGCGAAGTGCTCGCCGAGGCCGGCTTCCGCCGAATCACGGTGTACTGGGAGGGCACCGATGAGGACGGCGAGGGCGACGGAGAATTTACGCCGGACGAGCAGGGTGAGGCCGACGCCGGCTGGATCGTCTACATAACAGCCGAGCGCTGAAGCGGATGGGGGCTGGCTTTGCGCCCCGGCGCTGTGCCGTATAATCACGGTTGGTTTTACATATTCTGGTGTCGTTGACTTGACTGCCGTGGCCGAAGACCAGCAAATCGCCATTGTCTTTGCCGACGTGGTGGGCAGTACCCACCTTTACGAGGCCATGGGTGATGATCAGGCCCGTGAGACGGTCACGCGTTGCCTGGACGTGATGAAGGAGGCTACCGAGCAGTTCGGCGGCACCGTCATCAAGACCATGGGCGACGAGGTGATGTCCACCTTTACCACGGCTGACGATGCGATGAACGCGGCAGCCCAGATGCAGCAGCGCATCACCAATAATCCGCAGATCGCCGGCGGCGGCACCCACGTGGCGATACGGATCGGGTGCCACTTTGGCCCGGTGGTGAATCAGGACCGCGATATTTTCGGGGCCTCAGTGCACACGGCCAACCGTATGACGTCCCAGGCGAAGTCCGGCCAGATCCTGACCACGGCGGCAACCGTAGAACAGCTGAGTGGCGAATGGCGCGGTCTCGTGCGCCAGATCGACGTGGCTGCAGTCCGCGGGCGCAGCGACGAACTGGCGGTCTTTGAAGTGCTCTGGCAGCCGGAAGAAGCCACCAGCATGCTGCCGTCTGTCAACGTCGGCCCGAAGGCGGTACCGGCGGAGCAACGCCTGCGTCTACGTTACCAGGACAACGAGCTGTTGCTGACGCAGGATTCCAGCGGCGATGTCACGATCGGGCGGGCGGATGAGAACAACCTCGTGGTCAAGGGCAACCTGATCTCGCGCATTCACGCTCGTGTCGAAGTCGTGAAGAATCGATACATGCTGGTGGATGAAAGCACCAATGGCACCTTCATCCAGCGCGACGACGGTGAAGAGATCTACGTCCGTCGCGACAGCGCCGAACTGAGCGGTTCCGGCGTAATCAGCCTGGGGCGGGTGGCGCCGCGCGGCGCACCACTGGCCATCGAGTACAGCCTGGAGTCTTGAGGCCGCCGCGTATCTACTTCAGCGTCTTCAGGATTTTCTGGTGCTCCGCGGTGAGCAGTTCCGGCACGCGGTGCTCGTACTCGGTGAAGTACTCCCCGACGGTTTGCATTTCCTCGCGCCAGGCAGCGTGGTCGACCGTCAGCAGTTGTTTCAGCGTGTCGGGATCCAGGTCGAGGCCGTCAAGGTCCAGGTCGGCCGGCCGTGGCAGGTAGCCGATGGGCGTATCTTCTGCTTCAACCTGGTTTTCACAGCGGTCGATGATCCAGCGCATGACCCGGAGGTTCTCGCCGAAGCCGGGCCACAGGAAGCGCCCGTCCGCATCCTGCCGGAACCAGTTCACGTGGAAGATCTTCGGTAGTTCATCGGCACGGGCGGCGAAACTGAGCCAGTGGCCCCAGTAGTCGGCAAAGTTGTAGCCGCAGAAGGGCTTCATCGCCATCGGATCACGACGGGTGACGCCGACCTTACCCGCCGCTGCAGCCGTCGTCTCCGAGGCCACGCTGGCGCCGATCAGCACGCCGTGGTTCCAGTCCTTGGCTTCATAGACCAGTGGCGCCAGTTCACGGCGGCGACCGCCGAAAATAATCGCGCTGATCGGCACGCCTGCCGGATCATCGGCCAGCTCTGAGTAGCACGGGTTCTGTTGCGCGCTCACGGTGAACCGGGAGTTGGGGTGCGCCGCTGGTTCACCTGAACCGTTCACCGCCCGGCCCTGCCAGTCAGTGACCGGCTGGTCGTCGTCCTTGCCTTCCCACCAGGGTTCATTGTTCGCGTTGACCGCGACGTTTGTGAAAATCGCATCGTGCTTGATCATGTCGAAGGCGTTGCGATTGGTCTGCACGTTGGTGCCCGGCACCACGCCGAAATAGCCGGATTCCGGGTTGATCGCGCGCAGCTGGCCGGCGTCATCGACGTGCAGCCACGCGATGTCGTCGCCCAGTGTGCGAACTTTCCAGCCATCCTGCGATTCCGGCGGGATCAGCATCGCCAGGTTGGTCTTGCCACAGGCCGACGGAAACGCCGCCGCCAGGTAGTGCTTGTCGCCCTGCGGGCTTTCCACTTCGACCAGCAGCATGTGCTCCGCGAGCCAGCCCTCCTGCGAGGCCTGCCAGCTGGCGATCCTGAGCGCGTGGCATTTCTTGCCCAGCAGCGCATTACCGCCGTAACCGGAACCGAAGCTCTGAATCTGCAGTTCCTGTGGAAAGTGCATGATGAAGCGCTGGTCGGGGTTCAGGTCGCCGATGGAATGCAGGCCGCGCACGAACTTGCCTTCTCTCTCGATCCGTTCGAGGGCTGCCTGGCCCATACGGGTCATCAACTTCATATTGATTGCCACATACGGGCTGTCCGTGAGTTCCACGCCGCAGCGGGAGTAGGGCGAATCGATCGGGCCCATACAGTACGGGATGACGTACATCGTGCGGCCCTGCATACAGCCGTCGAACAGCGAGTCCATCTGGGCATGCGCTTCCGACGGGTGCATCCAGTTGTTGTTCGGCCCGGCGTCCTCGGCGTGCTCCGTGCAAACGAACGTCAGGTGCTCGACGCGGGCCACATCGTGCGGATCCGAGCGGTGCAGGTAACAGTTCGGATGCGTTTCCTGGTTAAGTTCAATCAGGTCGCCGGTCTCCAGCATCTCGCCGACCAGGCTGCGGTACTCGGCTTCGCTGCCATCACACCAGACGATGCGGTCCGGTTGCGTCATATTGGCGACTTCATCGATCCACTGCTGGAGCGCCTGGTTGCTCGTGGTCATAGGAATCCTCGGATGAGCTGTCTGCTGGCCTGGAATGAGAAAATCCGCTGCTTCTGATGGTTTTCAGCGGAACCCGCGAGGGGCGTTGCGCGTATTATACAGATGGCACGTAACGGGTCAGCCGCTGCGTGTTCCCCGTCAACCCGAAGCCGGCGCCCAACCGGGCGGTCGCAGCGGTGCCCGAGGACTGGAGAGTGGACACGCTGGCAGCAACTCCCAAGGCCGAGCCCGACGCGGGCCTGGAATCCCTGTTCGGCGCGGACGGGGCGCTGGCGGCTTGCCTGGAAAATTTCGCGCCGCGCCCGGAGCAACTCGCGATGGCGCAGGCCGTTGCCGCCGCGATTCGGGAGGGACGGCACCTCGTGGTCGAGGCTGGCACCGGCACGGGCAAGACTTTGGCATACCTGGTGCCACTGTTGCTCGCGGGGCAGCGCAGCGTTGTGTCCACGGGTACCCGGACACTGCAGGATCAGCTGTTCCATCGCGACCTGCCGATGCTCGGCGCCGCGCTCGGGCGCCCGGCCCGGGTCCGCCTGCTGAAAGGCCGTTCAAACTACCTGTGCCACTATCGCTTCGAGCAGCTGGCCGGTGACGACAGGCCGGCGCAGGTGACAGCCGCGACGCTGCGGCGGGTCCGGGACTGGGCCAGGCAGACGGACTCCGGTGACGTGGCCGAACTGACCGGTATCCCGGAGGCCTCGCCGTTATGGCCAAGGATCACCTCCACCGCTGACAACTGCCTGGGCACCCACTGCCCGTTCCTGGGTGAGTGTCACGTGGCAAGGGCGCGGCAGGCGGCCCGTGAAGCGGACATCGTCGTCGTAAATCATCACCTGCTGATGGCGGACCTGACCATGAAGGAGGAAGGCTTTGGGCGGCTGCTGCCCGGAGCCGAAGCCGTGGTGGTCGACGAGGCCCATCACTTCCCGGACGTCGCCCAGGGATTCCTGAATCTGACACTGGGCGCCGGCCAATTGCTGGACCTGGCCGGGGATGTGCGCGCGGAAGCCCTGGCGGCAGGCGCGTGGAGCACCGACCTGGGCGCGGTCGTCGATCAGCTCGACACGGCGACTCGCTCGGCGCGCGCCGGCCTGCAGGGTGCGGCCCAGGAGCTGGACTGGGACGCGGCCGGCGCCGATTTCCAGGCCGCACTGGAGGTCGTGACGGATGATCTCGATACGCTGGCCGGCGAACTGGAACCGCTGGTGGAATACAGTAGCGGCCTGGCTCGTTGCCGGGAGCGGGCGGCAAGCCTCGCGTCGTCGGCCAGGCGCCTGCTCGACGCACCAGCTGACGAGTACGTTCGCTGGGTGCGCGTCACCGCCCGGGGCTTCAACGTGAATGCGACCCCGCTGGATGCGTCCGGCCAGATCCACGCGTTGCTCGAATCGCAGGCGTCCACCTGGGTGTTCACGTCCGCGACGCTCGCGGTGGGCGAGGATTTCACACACTTCACCGGTCGCCTGGGCCTGGGCGAGGTGGCGACACGCCAAGTACCGAGCCCCTTCGACTTCGGGCGCATTGCCCGGTTGTATCTGCCCGCGGGGCTGCCGGATCCCGCCCAGCCGGATTACACGGACCGGGTCATCGACGCCGTGTTACCGGTCGTGGCTGCAAGCCGCGGGCGCGCGTTTCTGCTGTTCACTAGCCATCGTGCGCTGCGCCGCGCTGCGGAGCTGATTCGTGCGGTTCCCGATTTCGGGTTGCCGCTGCTGGTGCAGGGGGAAGCGCCGCGTTCCCGCCTGCTGGATGAGTTCTCCAGACGCGACAATGCAGTGTTGTTGGGTACCGCGACATTCTGGGAGGGCGTGGACATACGCGGCCATGGGCTGGTAGTCGTGATGATCGACCGCCTGCCGTTCGCATCCCCGGGTGAACCGCTGCTTGCGGCGCGCCTGCAGGCGATTCGCAACGCCGGCGGCAACCCGTTCCGCGACTACCAGTTGCCGCAGGCAGTGCTGAGCCTGAAGCAGGGGGCAGGCCGGCTGATTCGCGATTACAGTGACTACGGTGTCGTGATGCTCTGCGATCCGCGTGTGCAGTCCAAGTCTTATGGCCGGGTATTCCTGCGCAGCCTGCCGCCAATGCCCGTGATCCGGGAGCTTGCCGAGGTGGAAGACTTTCTTGCGGCATGCGAGGCCCGCGCGTGACGGTCACCGGCTTTTGCTGCCTGGCCATCGACACAGCGAGCGATACGCCGACCGTGGCGGCTTGCCGCGGCGACAACGTGGCCGAACGCCAGGTGGACGAGGGCGGTCGCACGGAACAGATCTTCCGCTATGTCGACGAGGTGCTGGCCGCCACGGGCCTGGCGTTGCAGGCCCTGGATTGTGTGGCGGTGGGCCGGGGCCCCGGCAGTTTCACGGGCCTGCGGGTTGGCATGGCGGCCGCCCAGTCCCTGGCCTTTGGGGCCTCGCTGCCGGTTTGCCCGGTGTCCAGCCTCGGTGTGCTGGCCTACGGTGCTGCGCGGCGTGCGGGAGTGGAACGCGTCGTGGCCGCGCTGGACGCGCGCATGGGCGAAGTTTACGCAGGTGGTTACCGGGGCCGCGGCGCGGCCGTTGAGTGCGTGGACGCAGACTGCGTGATGCCCCCGGGCAGGCTCGAGATTTCCGGCACCGAAGCGTTTCTGGCTGCCGGCCCCGGGTGGGCCGCATACCCGGAACTCGCTGCCCGCTTCGCCGACCGTATTGAATCACTGGACCCGGCGGCCAGGCCCCGCGCAGCCGATCTGCTGGTGCTGGCACACGCGGCCTTTCAGCGCGGCGAGTCCGTTGCACCGGCCGACGCGCTGCCCGTTTACCTGCGTGATCGCGTGACCGGCTGACGACTTTTTGAAGCACCGGCGCAAACAACCCACGCTCGGACTACAATTTACCCATGAAACTGCTGCTGAACCCTCGCATTGCCAACCTGCTGGGCGCCCTGGTCTGCGCGGGCATGATGGGCTTTGCACTGTTTGCACAGTACGGCCTGAAACTGGAACCGTGCCCGCTGTGCATCCTGCAGCGCGTGGCGGTAATCGCGATGGGTATTGTCTTCGCGGTAGCAGCGCTGCACGGCCCCGGCCGCGCCGGGGGGTTCGTCTATGGCGCGCTGGTGGCCGTTGCCGCGGGCGCCGGCGCCGGTGTGGCCGGCCGCCAGGTCTGGCTGCAGAACCTGCCAAAAGACCAGGTCCCCGCATGCGGGCCGGGCCTGGATTTCATGCTGGATACCTTTGGCCTGGGCGAAGCGCTGCAGATGGTGCTGTCCGGCTCCGGCGAATGCGCCGACGTGGCGTGGCGCTTCCTCGGCTTGAGCATGCCCAGTTGGGTCTTGCTGTGGTGCGTGGTCCTGGGCCTGTTTGCGCTGTGGGCGAACTTTCGGCGCCGGGACGAAGCCGCCGCCTAGCCGAGCATCGACTTCAGGACATGGCCGTAGACCTCGCGCAGTCGCGGGATATCCGCCACCGGTATCTGCTCGTTGACTTTGTGGATGGTCCGGTTGACCGGTCCGAACTCCACCACATGCGTGCCCGCGGGCGCAATGAATCGCCCATCGGACGTGCCGCCCCCGGTTGACAGCTCCGGCTCGATACCTGTGACGGCATGCACGGCTTCTGCCAGGCGATTCACCAGCGTTTCCACCGGCGTCAGGAAGGGCTTGCCGGACAGGTGCCAGTCCAGTGTGTAGTCCAGTTCGTGCGAGTCGAACAGTTCCTTCACCCAGGCCTGCAGCTGGTGGTGGTCCCAGACCGTCGAGTAACGAAAATTGAAGCGTGCGCGCAACGCGCCGGGAATCACGTTGGGCGCCCCCGCGCCGGCTTCCACGTGCACGACCTGGAAGCTCGACGGCGGAAAGAACTCGTTGCCGTCGTCCAGGTTACGGGCGTATAGCTCGGCGAGCACGGGCGCGAAAGTCTGGATCGGATTGCTGGCCAGCTGCGGATAGGCCACGTGCCCCTGCTGGCCGTGCACGGTGAGCATGCCGCTCAGGGAACCGCGGCGGCCGATGCGGATCGTGTCACCGAGCCGGGTAGCGCAGGACGGCTCACCGATCACACACCAGTCGATGTGCTCGTCCCGCTCCGTGAGCCTCTCCATGACCTTCAGGGTGCCTTCCCGGGCGCGTCCCTCTTCATCGCTGGTGATCAGGAACGCGATGGACCCCCTGTGCTTCGGGTGCTCTGCAACGAACTCCGTCACCGCATCCACCATGGCCGCCAGGCTCGCCTTCATGTCGGCCGCGCCCCGTCCATAGAGGATCCCGTCGGCGATTTCCGCGGAGAAGGGGTCCCGGTCCCACTCGTCCATCGGGCCCGGCGGTACCACGTCCGTGTGGCCGGCGAAGCACAACACGGGGGCACCGGTGCCGCGGCGGGCCCAGAAGTTCGTGACTTCGCCGAACGGCATGGCTTCGATCGTGAAACCGGCGCGCGCCAGCCGCTCGGCCATCAGCTCCTGGCAGCCGGCATCCTCCGGCGTGACGGACGGCCGCCGGATCAGTTCGCGGGTGAATTCGAGAGTGTCGCTCATGCGTTGCGTGGCTAGTCCATGCGCAGCAGTTCGTTGATGCCGACCTTGGCGCGGGTCTTTGCATCGACACGCTTCACGATGACGGCGCAATACAGGTCGCAGTGGCCGGTCTTCGACGGCAGCGTTCCGGGCACCACGACGGCACCGGCCGGCACGCGTCCGTAGAACACTTCGTCTCGCTCCCGGTCGTAGATGCGTGTGCTCTGGCCGATGTAAACGCCCATGGACACGACGGCACCGCGCTCGACGATCACACCCTCGACAATCTCCGAGCGGGCACCGATGAAACAGTCGTCTTCGATGATCGTCGGGTTGGCCTGCAACGGTTCCAGTACACCGCCGATACCAGCGCCACCAGAGAGATGCACATTGCGGCCGATTTGCGCGCAGCTGCCCACCGTCGCCCACGTGTCCACCATGGTGCCGTCGCCGACATAGGCGCCAATGTTGACGTACGACGGCATGAGCACCACGCCCTTGCCGATGTAGGCGCCGCGCCGCACCAGCGCATGGGGCACCACGCGGGCACCGCCGGCGGCAAACCCGGCTTCGTCCATGCCGGCATACTTCAGTGGCACCTTGTCGTAGAAATTCGTAAAGCCGGCATCGATCGGGACATTGGGTTCCATACCGAAAGACAGCAGCACGGCCTTTTTCAGCCACTGGTTCACGACCCAGTTGCCGTCACGGGGTTCGGCGACGCGCGCCGCACCCGAATCGAGCAGGTCCACGGCTGCCTGCACGGCTTCGCGCAGCGCGGCCGGCGCTGAAGCCAGGTCCAGGTCCTGCCGCTGTTCGAACGCGGTCTCGATGGTCTGCTGCAAGTCGTTCATGGTGTGCTCGTGAGTGAAGTCTAGTCCTGGGTCGACAGGGCGCTGAGCAGCGCCGCCTGCAGATCATCGCACGTGTCCCGGGACAGTGGCTGGTGATCAGCATTGGTGACGTAGAAGGCATCCTCGGCCCGCTCACCCACCGTGGCGATCTTGGCCGTCTGAATCTTGATGTCGTAGTCGCGGAACAGGTTCCCCACCATGCTCAGCAGGCCCGGGTGATCCGCGGCAACCAGCTCGATCACCGTGCGCTGGTTCCGTTCGTCGGTCGTGAACGACGCGACCGGCTGGGTCGGGAACATACGGATCTGACGCGGCGCGCGCCGGCGCACGGTCGGCGAGAACTCACCACCGGCGTGTAAATCGGACTCCAGCCGACTCTTCAGTTGCTGCAGCCGTTCCGGGTCGACCACCGGGCCACCATCGGCTTCCAGGAACACGTACGTGGACAGGCTCTGGCCCTTCGGCAGCGGAACGATGCGGGCATCGGTGACGTTCAATCCCATTTCGTCGAAAATCGCCGTCGCAATTGCGAAGGCGGGGGTCGTCTGCGGTGTAAACAGGAAGACTGCATTGCCGCTCCCGGTGAGCTGCCGGCGCAGATCGACGAGCACCTTGCGGCCGACATTGGCGGGGTCGGCCAGCATCTGCGTGTGGGCGACGATCTCCCCGGGATCGCAGCGCAGGAAGTAATCCTCGCTGAAGGCCAGCCATGTATCTTCGATCGTACTGTCGTCCATGCCCTCCGCCGACAGCCTTGCCTTCGCGGCCGAGCGCCGCGCCTGCAGCAGTTCGTCTCTGTCGATCGGCCGTTCCAGGCCGCGCCGCAAGGCCTGCCGGGTGAGCGCCTGCAACTCTTCGAACAGCTGGGCCCGCCAGGAGTTCCAGAGCTTCGGGTTCGTGCCGCGCACGTCCGCTACGGTCAACAGGTACAGGCAATCCAGGTGCTGCTCGTCGCCGACCAGCTCAGCGAACTCGCGAATGACCTCGACGTCGCTCAGGTCTTTCTTCTGCGCGGTCAGGGACAGTGCCAGGTGATGGCGCACGAGCCACGCCACGAGGCGGGCGTCATAGCGGTTCAGGCCGTGTTCCAGGCAGAAGGACTCCGCATCCATGGCCCCGAGTTCCGAGTGGTCACCGCCACGGCCCTTGGCAATGTCGTGGAACAGCGCCCCGAGATACACGAGCTCCGGGTTCGGCAGCGCCTGCATGATTTCCGAGCAGCGCGGAAATTCGTTGTTGAACTGGGGCAGGGCAAAACGCCGCAGGTTGCTGACGACGAACAGCGTGTGCGCGTCGACGGTATAGGCGTGAAACAGGTCGTACTGCATTCTGCCGACGATGCGGCCGAAGGCCGGGATGTACTGGCCAAGCACTCCGTAGCGGTTCATGCGCCGTAACTCGTGCGTCACGCCGGTCGGCGCACGGACGATGTCCAGGAACAGGCGGTGATTGCGCGGGTCCTGTCGGAACTCATCATCAATCAGGTACAGGTACTGGCGGATCGCCGTAATCGTGGCGGCGCCCACGCCCCTTATCTCCGGGTGCGACTGGAGCAGCAGGAAGACTTCCAGCAGTGCTGAAGGATAGTCCCGAAATACCACCTCGTCCGTGACTTGCAGAAAGCCGTTCCTGAGTTCGAAGCGTTCGTTCAGGCTCTCCGGTGGCGCTTGCGGGTCCAGCAGGATGGTTTCCTGGAAAATCTGCAGCACCATTTCGTTCAGTCGGCTCACCTCCATTGCCGTCCGGTAGAAGCGCTGCATCAGCTGCTCGACAGCGAGCATGTAGGACGCATCCTCGTAGCCAAAGATGGTGGCGATACGCGCCTGGTGGTCGAACAGCAGGCGGTCTTCCCGGCGCCCGGTCAGGGAATGCAGGGCGAAACGCATTCGACAGAGAAATTCCCGACCCTCTTCCAGCAGGCGCAGCTGTGTCACGGTAATAAATCCCCGGTCACACAGGTCGCGCAGGGTCGTCGCGCCGCAGCGGCGGCGCCCCACCCACACGATGTTCTGGATGTCGCGCAGGCCGCCCGGACCGTTTTTCACGTTTGGCTCGAGATTGTGGGCCGTGTCGTCGTACTGGGCGTGGCGAGTTGCCTGTTCGCGGAGCTTGGCCCGCAGGAAGTCCGGTGCCGGCCACAGCGCTGAGGGTCCGACGGCCTCGCGCATGCGCGCAAAGAGTGCGTCGGGTCCGGTGAGAAGCCGCGCTTCCATGAGCGTGGTCGCCACGCCCAGGTCACGGCGGCATTCGGCCGCACATTCGTCGACAGAACGCGCGCTGTGACCAATGTCCAGGCCCAGGTCCCACAGCAGCGTCAGGAAGCGAGCCAGGTTGTCGCTCGCCCGGTCGTGGCTGCAGCCGTCCAGCAGAACCAGCAGGTCGATGTCGGAGGCAGGATGCAGTTCGCCCCGACCGTAGCCGCCCACGGCCACCAGCGAGACGTCGGGCAGGTTGGCAGCAGCCGTGCCGTTCCACGCCGACAGGACGATGGCGTCCATCAAGCGTGCGCGGTCAATCATCAGCTGCCCGGCCGGCTCCCCTTCCAGGAAGCGTATTGTCAGCGCGGCCGTCCCGCCGCTGAGAATGTCCTGCAGGCGTTCCCGGTCCGCCCCGGCCGCTGCCACGACCCCGTCCAGGTACTCCCAGTCGAGGTTCTCACCGTGACTGCCCAGGTAGGCCTGGGCGTGCCGGATGGCTTCCGGGGCCAGAAACGGTGCCTGGTCACCCGACGCCGGCACCTGTATCGCGACGTTCATGACCGTTCTGCCGCGCCGAGCGTCAGCACTTCGTGCCCGTCTGCCGTCACCAGGATCGTGTGCTCCCACTGGGCCGACAGCCGCCCATCCTTGGTCACGACGGTCCAGCCGTCGGGCTTCAGGCGCACGTGGCGTTTGCCCGCGTTCACCATGGGTTCGATCGTGAAGGTCATGCCTTGCACCAGCTCGACGCCAGTGCCGGGCCGCCCGTAGTGCAGCACCTGGGGATCCTCGTGAAACTGCCGGCCGATGCCGTGGCCGCAGTATTCGCGCACGATGCTGGTGTGCTGCGCTTCGGCGTAGGTCTGTATCGCGTGCCCTATATCGCCCAGGCGCGCGCCGGGCCGCACCTGGCGAATGCCGAGCCACATGGCCTCGTGGGCGATGGCCGCCAGCCGTTGGCTGGCCGGCGCAACCTTGCCCACGGGGAACATGCGGCTGGAGTCACCGTGAAAGCCGTCCTTGATGACGGTGATATCGATGTTGACGACGTCGCCGTTCCCCAGCCGCTTGGGGCCCGGAATGCCATGGCAAACCACGTGGTTGACAGACGTGCAGATGGATTTCGGGAACCCCCTGTAGTTCAGGGGTGCCGGAATCGCCTTCTGCTCGTTAACGATGTATTCGTGGCAGATCGCATCCAGTTCGTCGGTGGTGACGCCCGGTTTGACGTATTCGCCAATCATATCGAGCACGTCAGCGGTCAGCCTGCCGGCAACCCGCATCTTGGCCTGTTCGTCCGGGGTCTTTACGGTGACATTCATCGTGTGGTCCGGGGCAGCTGGCGTGAGTGATCGGCGGGGCCTTGCCAGCCATCCACGGTGCCCCATGGGCCGCAGCACAGCGCATCGTCGGCGCGCGTCTCGCAGCCCGGACGCTGGCCATGGCAACGCCAGCCGCGGCTGGCGCCGGCGCGTTGTTGCTAAAAACGGTCTATGGTATAAAGCGCGCGCCTTTCAGGCAATAAATCCACACATGTGCCGTCACATTCGGCTGGGTGCCCAGGCTTTGCCAGGGTTGCCGCTTGGGGCACATGGAGGCTCAACCCAGGAGAGACCATGAACGACATCAGCATGCGCCAGATGCTGGAAGCTGGCGTGCACTTCGGGCATCAGACCCGCTACTGGAACCCCAAGATGGCACCGTTCATCTTCGGGTCCCGTAACAATATTCACATCATCAACCTGGAGCAGACGCTGCCGCTCTTTGGGTCTGCATGCACGTTCTTACGCAACGTGATTGCCGACGGTGGCAAGGTGCTTTTCGTTGGCACGAAGCGGTCGGCTCGGGAAGCGGTGCGAACCGAGGCACGGCGTTGCGGTATGCC
The DNA here is from genome assembly GCA_020351875.1 of Chromatiales bacterium. Classification (GTDB taxonomy): domain Bacteria; phylum Pseudomonadota; class Gammaproteobacteria; order Steroidobacterales; genus J054. The sequence continues at coordinate 2,700,807 of CP070671.1, forward strand.
TTTCGTCAGCCACCGCTGGCTCGGTGGGATGCTGACCAACTTCAAGACCATTCGCCAGTCGATCAAGCGGCTGGAGAACATCGAGGAGATGGAAGAAAACGGCACCTTCGAACAGCTGACCAAAAAAGAGGTGCTGAACCTGCGGCGCGAGCAGGAGAAACTCGAGCGAAGTCTCGGTGGCATCAAGGACATGAAGGCGCTGCCGGATGCGCTGTTCGTCATTGACGTCGGTCACGAGAAGATTGCGGTGCACGAGGCCCGCGTGCTGGGCATTCCGGTGGTTGGTGTAGTGGATACGAACTGTTCGCCAGAGAAGGTCGACTACGTGATTCCGGGTAACGACGATGCAATGCGGGCCGCCCAGCTCTATACGAGCGGTGTTGCCGACGCGGTGCTGCAGGGCAAAGAGTCCATTCCTGCCATTCCCGGTGGCGAGGACGAGTTCGTCGAACTGGACGAAGAGGGCAAGCCCCGCGAGCGCACGGCGAAGCGCGCCCCCGCGCGCAAGACCACGCGCAAGAAGCGGGCCAGCGCGAAGCCGGCTGCCAAGGCGGCTGCCAAGGCCAAAACAGATAAGGCCCCGGTGGTAGAAGCGTCAAAAGCCGCGGCTGCAGACGCCCCCGCGGAGAGCGACGAGGAAGCAGCCGCACCGGCAGCGGAGACGGCGGCAGCGCCCGCAGAACCTGCCGCCGAGGCGGCAACGGACAGCAAGGACGACAAAGACGCATCGTGAGCGCATGAGCGCAGGGACATAGCAATGGCAATTACAGCAAGTCTGGTTAAAGAACTGCGCGAGCGCTCCGGCGCCGGCATGATGGAGTGCAAGAAGGCGCTGGTGGAAACGGACGGCGATCTGGACGCCGCGCAGGAACAGCTGCGGAAAAAGGGCCAGGCCAAAGCCGAGAAAAAGGCCGGGAGGATTGCGGCCGAAGGTCGCATCGAGCTGGCGAGCGCCGCCGGCCGCGCCGTGCTCGTGGAAGTGAACTGCGAAACGGATTTCGTGGCGAAGGACGAGAACTTTCTGGCGTTCGCGCGGCGGGCCGCGGAACTCGCCCTGCAGCACGACTGTGACGACGTGGCGGCGCTGATGGCCCAGCAGGTGGACGGGGGTACGCTGGAGGAAGCGCGCCTGGCGCTGGTGGCCAAGATCGGTGAGAACATCAACGTGCGGCGCCTGCATGTGTTGCGCCCGGCCGGTGAGGTGGGTGCCTACCTGCACGGTACCAGGATCGGTGTCGTGGTCGACGTCGACGGGGCCGACGAGGGGCTGCGCAAGGACCTCGCCATGCATATCGCGGCGACCAATCCGCGCTGCGTGTCGGCAGACGACCTGCCCGCGGCGGAGGTGGAGAAGGAGCGGGCGATCCTGGCCGACCAGGCCGCCCAGGAAGGCAAGCCGCCCGAGATAGTTGCAAAAATGGTCGAAGGCCGGCTCAGGAAGTACCTGAACGAAATCACGTTGCTGGGACAGCCTTTTGTGAAGGATCCCGATATCAGCGTCGGCAAACTGCTTGACCAGCAGGGGGCCAGCGTGCATGCCTATCTGCGGCTTGAAGTCGGTGAAGGCATTGAAAAGAAGGCCGAGGACTTCGCTGCAGAAGTCCAGGCCCAGGTCGAAGCGTCGGGGGGTTGAGAAACAGTTCGCAGGAATCCCTGCCGATTGCGTTAGACTGGTAGAAAACCCCGCCCCGGCGGGGTTATTTTTGGGTAACTCGGAGCAGTAGCCGCGTGGACAGCCCCCCATTGCCCTATCGTCGGATCCTGTTGAAGCTCAGCGGCGAAGCGCTGCTGGGCGGCGAAGACTACGGCATCGACCCGGCCGTGCTGTCGCGCATTGCCGAAGAGGTCAAGCAGGTCCTGGCCCGGGGCGTGCAGGTCGGTATCGTGATCGGCGGCGGCAATATCTTTCGCGGTGCGGGCCTCGCGCGGGCTGGCATGGACCGCGTGACCGGCGACCACATGGGCATGCTTGCCACGGTGATCAATTCGCTGGCGATGCAGGATGCGATGGAGCGCGTCGGTATTTACGCGCGCGTCATGTCGGCGCTGCAGATCAACGAAGTCTGTGAAGACTACATCCGCCGGCGGGCCGTCCGTCATCTTGAGAAGGGGCGTGCGGTGGTCTTTGCAGCCGGCACCGGCAACCCGTTCTTCACCACGGACACGGCCGCGGCGCTGCGGGCCATCGAGATCAGCGCCGACGTGCTGATCAAGGCGACGAAAGTGGATGGTGTCTACGACGACGATCCTGCGAAGAATCCGGCGGCGAAACGTTACGATCTGTTGTCCTTCGACACGGTCATCAGCGACAAGCTGAACGTGATGGATACAACGGCCGTGGTGATGTGCCGGGACAACGGGCTTCCCATCCGGGTTTTCAATCTCACCGAAGAGGGAGCGCTGCTGCGGCTGGTCGGCGGTGAAGACGTGGGTACGCTGGTGTCCGCCGGCTGACGCAACGGGACGGAGGGCTGGAACAGGTGATCGAAGATATCAAGAAAGACGCTGCTCAGCGCATGCGCAAGAGCGTCGAGTCGCTTGGCCACGCAATGCGCAAGTTGCGCACCGGGCGCGCCCAGCCGAGCCTGTTGGAACACCTGGTCGTGGACTATTACGGATCGGAGGTGCCGCTGACACAGACGGCGAATATCGCCGTGGAGGACTCCCGGACGCTCACGGTCACCCCCTGGGAGCAGAAGATGATCCCGGTGATTGAGAAAGCCATCATCAACTCGGACCTGGGCCTGACCCCCGCATCGGCCGGGGTAGTGATTCGGGTGCCGTTGCCGCCGCTGACGGAAGAGCGGCGCAAGGACCTGGCCAAGCTCGTCAAGCAGGAGGCGGAGAACGCGCGCATCGCCGTGCGAAACATCCGGCGTGATGCGCTGCACGACCTGAAAGAACTGCTCAAGGACAAAGAGATCACGGAAGACGAAGAGCGGCGCGGGCAGCAGTTAATGCAGGAAATCACCGATCAGCATGTGGCCGAGATCGACAAGGTATCGGAAGAAAAACAGCAGGAAATCATGAGCTTCTGAAAGTTTTATCAATTACTTTCTATGTCTAAATCAGCCGCAAAACCGAATGGCCAGACGCCCCGGCACATCGCCATCATCATGGACGGCAACGGCCGCTGGGCCGCAGCACACGGGCGGGCGCGGCACGCGGGCCATCGCGCGGGCGTGAAAGCAGCGCGAGCCGTGGTCGAGGCGTCGATCGAGGCGGGCGTCGACGTGCTGACGTTGTTCGCTTTCAGCAGCGAGAACTGGAGCCGCCCGACGGACGAGGTGAACGGCCTCATGCGCCTGTTCATCGAGGTGCTCCAGCGCGAGATGGACGCGTTGCACGACAACGGTATTCGTTTGCGTTTCGTCGGGGCGCGGGACCAGTTGCCGACGATTCTGCAAAAACGCATGGCCGACGCAGAAGCCCGAACGGCGGGCAATTCGCGCCTCACGCTGGTCGTGGCCATTGCGTATGGCGGCCGTTGGGACGTGTTGCAGGCCATGCGCCGCATTGCGGCCAAGATCGAGGCCGGTGAACTCAACGCGGGCGAGCTGGACGAGGGAGTCATCGCTCGCCACCTGTCCCTTGCGGGCTTGCCGGCCCCTGATCTGTTGATTCGGACCGGCGGGGAATACCGGGTCAGCAATTTCCTGCTGTGGGACCTGGCCTATACCGAGGTTTTCTTCTGTCCCACGCTCTGGCCAGATTTCGACCTGGCGCAACTGCAGGCGGCGCTGGCATTCTTCGCCCGCCGCCAGCGGCGCTTCGGCCGCACCGCCGAGCAGCTGGAAGTCATCGCCGATTGACGACCGGTATGCGCAACCCGGTGCTCTTCGCGCTCAGCATGGAACCCGGCGCCCGATGAAAAGGCTCCTGACTCGCGTCGTGACCGCCCTGGTGCTGGTGATCATTCTCTTGGTCGTCTTCTTTCGCTTGCCGCCGGCGGCTGCGGCGGGGCTGCTGACCGTGTTTACGGTGGCAGCGGCCTGGGAATGGGGTGGCTTCGTGAGTGCGAACGCGACGCCCTGGCGGATCGGATTCGCCGTCACAGTCGCGTTAATTATCGGCCTCCTCGGGCTGGCTAATCCGGAAAAAATACCCGTGATGCCAATACTTTATGCGGCATTGCTTTGGTGGTGTCTGGCTTTGGTGCTGGTGCTGCGTTTCCCGGTCAGCCTGCCGACGGCCTGGCGCCTGCCCTGCGGCCTGCTGGTCCTGGTGCCGGCCTGGGTGGCGATGCTGACTGTGCTGCGCAGCCCGTCAGGTGGCCCGGAACTGCTGCTGCTGGCACTGGCCGTCGTGTGGGCGGCAGACGTCGGCGCCTATTTCACCGGGCGGCAGTTCGGTCGCACGCGCCTGGCGCCTCGAGTGAGCCCGGGCAAGACCTGGGAAGGGGTCGGGGGCGGACTGGTCGCCACGGCACTGGTCGCCACAGCCGGCGCTGCGCTGCTGCAATTGCCCGCACCCGGGCTGGTGCTGATTTCCGTCGCGGCCGCGGCAATTTCCATCATCGGCGACCTCACCGTCAGTATCTTCAAGCGCACGGTGGGCCTGAAGGACAGCGGCAGCCTGTTCCCCGGGCATGGTGGTGTGCTGGACCGGATCGACAGCCTGACCGCTGCGATGCCGCTATTCGTGGTCTGCGCGGTCTGGCTCGGGTATTTGCAGCTGTGAGTGGACAAGTGTTGCAACCGGGGACCGCGGGTTGCGATCATCCGCAGTTGAGACACCGCACCCTGGGGTGCCACACAGGGCCGCCCGGCCGCGGCGCGCTTCCAACGGGTTTTTGCCAACACTGATGTCCGGTTTCCTGACTTCCCTGCTGTCTTTTCTCGTGGCGATCGCGGTGCTGGTGGCCGTCCACGAGTGGGGGCATTACATCGTCGCGCGACTGGCCGGTGTGAAGGTACTGCGCTTTTCCATTGGTTTCGGCAAACCCTTGTGGCTGCGACGCGGGGGACCGGATCAGACCGAGTATTGCCTGTCGGCCATTCCGATCGGCGGTTACGTCCGGCTGCTCGACGAGCGTGACGGCACCGTCGGCGAAGCCGAGCGCGACCGGGCTTTCAACCGCCAGTCCGTGCCCGCGCGCGTGGCGATTCTGTTTGCCGGCCCCGGAATGAATTTTCTGTTTGCGATCCTGGCTTACTGGGTCATGTTCGGTCTCGGGGTGCCGGGACTGAAACCGGTCATCGGCGAAGTCGAGCCACGATCGATCGCCGCTACCGCCGGTATCCGGGCGGAAGACGTCATCGTCTCCGTAGGCGATCGACCGGTGGCAACGTGGGAAGGCACCGTGATCGCGATGCTGGATGACATGCTCGCTAATGGCGACATTCGGATGCGTGTGGAGGGTGCTGACGGTGGGCAGCGGGGCGTGCGCCTGGCAACCGGTGGTCGCGAGGCCGAGCTGACTGAACCCGGACAGCTGTACAAGGTGATCGGGCTCGAACCTTGGCGCCCCACGCTCGATCCGGTGATCGATGAAGTTACCCCGGGCGGAACCGCAGAGAGTTCGGGGCTGTTGTCCGGCGATCTCATCCTGTCGGCGGAAGGCGAGGCCTTCGCGGACTGGAGTGCGTGGGTTGAATTCGTGAAGGCCCGCCCCGGTCAGGTGGTCGATGTGACCCTCCGCCGGGACGGGAGCATCCTGGAGTTGCCGCTGGAGATCGGTGTGCTGGAAGCCGACGGTGAGCGGATCGGGAGAATCGGCGCGGGCCCCCGGGTGCCGGATGATCTTTACGAAGGCCGGCGTGCCCTGCAGCGTTACGGGTTTTTCGAAGGTGCCGCAGCGGCCGTGACGAAGACCTGGGACATGTCCGCGCTGACGGTACGCATGATCCTGCGCATGATCACCGGTGATGTGTCCGTGAAGAACATCAGCGGCCCCATCAACATCGCGCAGTTTGCCGGCTACAGCGTCAGCGGTGGTCTGACAACTTTCCTGGGCTTTCTCGCGATCGTCAGCGTAAGCCTCGGGATATTGAATTTGCTGCCGGTGCCCATGCTCGACGGTGGCCAGATTCTCTATCAACTGGCAGAAGCGGTGAAGGGGAGTCCATTGTCGGAGCAAACCCAGGTGATCGGTCAGCAGGTCGGCATCCTGTTCCTGTTGATCCTGATGAGCTTCGCGTTCTACAACGACCTGTCGCGCCTGTTCGGCTGATATTCATGGCTGGTTTTATTTGCCACCGGTGCACACGGTCAGTCGGTCATACCTCGGTGATCGCGTTGTTGCTGTTACTGGCCGCGCTGCCTGCGCTGGCGCAGCAGCCGGACGCGCTTGTCGTGCGCGACATTCGTGTTGAGGGTCTGCAGCGCATTTCCGAGGGCACGGTATTCAATTACCTGCCCGTCAACATCGGTGACACGCTCGATGCGCAGCGGGTGCAGGAAGCCTTGCGCGCGGTCTATCGAACGGAGTTTTTCCGGGACGTGGAGCTGCGCTGGGACAGGGGCACCCTGATCATCGCCGTGGCCGAGCGGCCGTCCATCGAGTCGCTGACCATCACCGGCAACAAGGACATCAAAACCGAAGACCTCCAAGACCCGCTGGCCAAAATCGGCCTGAAGACCGGCCGCATCTTCAATCGATCGGTGCTGGAGGAAGTCGAGCAGTCCCTGACCGACCAGTACTTCAGCCAGGGCAAGTATGGCGCCAGCGTGAAGGCAGAGGTCGAGAACCTTGCCGACAACAAGGTGGCGATCGAGATCAAGGTCAAAGAGGGCGATCGCGCCCGTATCCGGCAGATCAACGTGGTGGGCAATACCAGCTACGACGACGAGAAGTTGCTGGACAAGTTTGCACTGCGAACCCCGAACCTGTTGTCGATGATTCGCCAGGACGATCGTTATTCGCGCGAGGCCTTGTCCGGCGACCTGGAAACCTTGCGTTCTTTCTATATGGACCGGGGTTTCGCGGACTTTCGGATCGATTCCACGCAAGTCGCGATTTCGCCGGACAAGAAAGATATCTTCATCACCGTCAACATCACCGAGGGCGATCGCTACATCGTCGATGACGTGCGCCTGGCCGGCGAACTCATCCTGCCCGAGGAGAGCCTGAACCCCTACGTCGCCATCAAGCCCGGCCAGACCTATTCGCAGCGGCTGATCGCCCAGAGTGCTGACCTGATCCGCCTGCGCCTCGGCGAAGAGGGCTATGCCTTCGCGTCGGTGGAGCCGGTGCCCGAACTCGACCGTGAGGCCAAGACCGTTGGCGTGACCCTGTACGTAGAACCCCAGAATCGGGTGTACGTCCGGCGAGTGGTCTTCAACGGTGCCGACTCCACGAACGACGAAGTCTTCCGTCGCGAGATGCGCCAATTCGAGGGCGCGTACCTGTCCAACAGCAAGCTCGAACGCTCGCGGGTCCGGTTGCAGCGTCTGCCGTACGTGGAGGAGGTCAGCGTCGAGAACGTACCCGTCCCGGGCACGCCGGACGTCGTGGACGTGGAGTTCGACATCAAGGAAGGCCTGCCTGGGCAGTTTGGTGGCGGACTAGGCTTTTCCGAGTCCCAGGGCGTGGTGCTGAACGGCAACTTCGTGCACACGAATTTCCTCGGCACGGGCAACCGGATTTCGGCGGACATCAACACCGGCCGTTACCGGACCGTCTACAGCCTGGCCCACACGAACCCGTACTGGACGATTAACGAGGTCAGTCGCACGATTCGCGCGTCCTACCGGGAGATTACGCAGTTCACGTCGGACGCATCGGACTTCAGCACCGAAACCTACTCGCTGGCGATGGAGTTCGGTTACCCGTTGACGGAATACCAGCGGCTCCTGTTCGGTGTCAGCTTCAACAGCTCGGAGCTGCTGGCCAACACCTTCAGCACCTTCCAGGCACTGGAATGGGTCACCAACAACGGTGGCTTGTTCCAGGCCGACATCAATACAGTCGGCTCGGAATTCAATACGATCGAACTCACCGGTGGCTGGATCTACGACAGCCGCAACCGGGCACTGTTTGCGGACCGGGGCAGTCGTCAGCGCCTGCTCTTCGGTGTGACCAGTCCGGCCGGCAGCGATGTCGATTTCTACACGCTCACCTACAACGCCAGGAAATACCTGCCGTTAACACGCTACTTCACGCTGTCGCTGAACGGCGAGGTTTCTTACGGTGACGCGTTCTCGGGCACCACGTCGATTCCGCCGTACCGCAGGTTCTTTGCCGGCGGGCCGGATTCCGTGCGTGGCTACCGGGAGAACAGCCTCGGGCCCGTCGATACTTTCGGTAATCCGTATGGCGGCAACCTGGTGATCACCGGCCAGGCGGAACTGATTCTGCCCCTGCCGCAGGCCTGGTCGTCCAGGGCACGCCTGGCGGCGTTCCTCGATGCGGGTAATGTTTACGACACCGGTGGTGTGACATTTTTCGAACGCGATGGCGTGACCGAGTTAGAATACGACCTCGACGATTACGGATTGAGGTACTCGGTGGGTCTGGGCGCGCAGTGGCTCGCGCCGCTGGGTCTCTTCCGCTTCAGTTACGGTATTCCTCTGAATGCCGAAGATGGTGATGATCGGATTTTTGGCGACGAGACGGAGAAGTTCCAGTTCTCGATCGGCGGAGCTTTCTAGGAAATACACGGTGAAAATGAAATTGGGGATTCGTTCGGGTCTTATTCTCGTGACCGCGCTGCTGGCCATGCCGGGTGCGGTGCTGGCACAGGACATCAAGATTGGCTTCGTGAACATCGCGCGGTTGATCAGCGAAGCGCCGCAGGCGACCGCGGCCATGGCCGCGTTGCAGGAGGAATTCGCGCCGCGGCAACGTGAACTCGTGTCGATGCAGACCAGCTTCCAGGAACGCCAGGAGCAGTTGCAGCGCGACCTGGAAGTCATGGGGCCCGATGAGCGGCAGAACGCCGAGCGCGACCTGCGCAAGGAAGAGCGACAGCTCGCACGCAGCCTGGAAGAACTCAACGAAGACGCCAACCTGCGGCGTAACGAAGAGTTGGCGAAACTGCAGCGGGAGATTCTTCGCGAGGTTGCAACCTATGCCAGGGAAGCGGGTTACGACCTGGTGCTGGGCGAAGGCGTGTTCTACGCGAGCTCTGCCGTAGACATCACGTCGGATGTGCTGACCCGGTTGCAGAACCAGTCGGGCAGCGCCGAGTAGTTTCACCACCGTTCCGCGCTGCAAGCCTTGGCGGCACCGGAACCAGGCGCGACGCGGCAAGACTCGGCCACCGGCGGGGAACCGGCACCGGCCTATAATCGCCGGATGGGGAAGAACAGGCGGTTGCCGACCAGCATGTCGTACCGGCACGCCCGGGGGGTAGCGGGGTGAACACGTTGTTGCCCGGTGTCGGGGGCGTGGACGAAGTCGGGCGCGGACCGCTCGCAGGGCCGGTGGTGGCAGCGGTCGTCGTGCTGGCACCCGGCCAGACCATCGCCGGCGTACGCGATTCCAAGCTGCTGACGCCCAGGCGCCGCGAGGCCCTCGCGGCAATCATTCGCGCCGAGGCGGCAGGCTGGGCAATTGCCCGCTGCAGTCCAGCCGAGATCGACGAACTGAATATCCTCAACGCATCGCTTCTCGCGATGCAGCGCGCTGTCGAGCAGCTCGAGCAGTGTCCCGCACGCCTGCGCATCGACGGGAATCGTGCGCCGGACCTCGGCGACTTTCAGGGCCGGGTAGAAACCGTCGTGGGCGGCGATCGCAGTTGTATTGCGATCGGGGCGGCGTCCATCCTCGCCAAAGTCAGTCGCGATGCAGAAATGACCGCGCTGGACGCCCGCTATCCCGGTTACGGCTTCGCGCGCCACAAGGGGTACCCGACCTCTGCCCACCGCGACGCCCTTGAGCGACTGGGACCGTGTGACGTCCATCGACGCAGCTTCGCGCCCGTGCGTGCGGCAGCAGCAAACCCGAGGCCGCACCCGTGAGCGCCGGCTTCGTGCATCTGCACCTGCATACCGAGTATTCCATCGGCGACAGCGTGGTGCGGGTCAAAGATCTCGCCCAGGCGGCCGCAGGCACCGGGATGCCGGCCGTGGCGATGACCGATCGCGCGAATCTTTTCGCGATGGTGAAGTTCTATCGCTTGGCCATGGCCCGCGGGGTGAAGCCGATCATCGGCGCTGAAGTCCTGGTGCAGGATCCGGAAATCCGGGACGAACCGTCACCGCTGGTCCTGCTTTGCAAGTCGCAGGACGGCTATCACCTGCTGTCGCGACTGCTCACCCGCGCCTACCTGGAAGGCCAGCAGGGCGGAGTACCGGTTGTCAGCCTCGACTGGCTGCGCCCGGCCGGTGGGCTGCTGGCCCTGTCCGGCGGGCGGGAAGGGGCCCTTGGTCGCGTGATCCTGACCGGCCGCGACCAGGACGCGCGGGCGCATGTCGCGCGCATGACCGAGTTGTTCGATGGCGACTACTACCTGGAGCTGCAACGCACCGGCCGACCGGGTGAAGAGCGTTACAACCAGGGTGCCGTGGCCCTGGCCGTGGCTTTGGGCACACCGGTTGTCGCGACGAACGATGTGCGCTTTCTCCGCCGCGAGGATTTTGCTGCCCATGAAGCGCGTGTGTGCATTCACCAGGGGCGAATTCTCGGCGATAACAGCCGCCCGCAGGAGTATTCCGCAGAGCAGTACCTGCGCACTGCGGAAGAGATGGCCGAGCTGTTCGCAGACTTGCCGGAAGCGCTGGAGAATTCCGTAGAAATTGCGCGCCGCTGCAATCTCGTTCTGAATCTCGGTGAGACACACCTGCCGGCCTACGCGGTGCCTGACGGCTACGACGTGGAAAGTTTCCTGGTCTTCGAGGCCACGCGCGGTGTTGCCCGGCGCCTGAAGCTGAGCGAGAACACGGCACTGGAAGACCTGCCGAAGGTATACCGGGAGCGCCTGCAGCACGAACTGAAGGTCATTGGCCGCATGGGTTTCCCGGGTTATTTCCTGATTGTGGCTGACTTCATTCACTGGGCGCGCGAGCACGCGATTCCCGTGGGGCCCGGCCGTGGTTCCGGTGCCGGCTCCCTGGTGGCCTATGGACTGGGGATTACCGACATCGATCCCATCGAGCATGCGCTGCTGTTCGAGCGTTTCCTGAATCCCGAGCGCGTATCGATGCCGGACTTCGACATCGACTTCTGCATGGAAGGGCGCGATCGGGTGATCGATTACGTGGCCGAACGCTACGGGCGCGACCGGGTGTCCCAGATCATTACCTACGGCCGCATGGCGGCAAAGGCCGTGGTGCGTGATGCGGGCCGCGTGCTGGGTCACGCCTACGGGTTCGTCGACCGCGTGGCGAAACTGATTCCCCACGATCTCGGCATGACGCTGGACAAGGCCCTGGCGTCGGAGCCGGAGCTGAAGCAGCTCTACGGGACGGATGAAGAGGTTCGCGCCATTCTTGACCTCGCTCGCAGCCTGGAGGGGCTGGTGCGCAACGCCGGCAAGCACGCTGGCGGCGTGGTCATCGCCCCGGCTGACATCACCACCTACTCGCCGTTGTACCGGGTGGAAGGCGAAAAAGGCGCGGTCACGCAATTCGACAAGGACGATGTCGAAGCCGCCGGGCTGGTGAAGTTCGATTTTCTCGGCCTGCGGACACTCACGATCATCGACTGGGCCGTGCGCACCGTGAATGCCGAGCGGGCCCGGCGCAACGAAGCACCGCTGGATATCGCGGCCCTGACCCTCGACGATCCCGACGCGTTCCGGCTGTTGCGCGAATGTCGGACGACCGCCGTGTTCCAGCTGGAATCCCGCGGTATGCGGGACCTGATCAAGCGACTGCAGCCCGATACCTTCGAAGACATCGTGGCCCTGGTCGCGCTGTACCGACCCGGCCCGCTGCAGTCGGGCATGGTGGACGACTTCATCGCCCGCAAACACGGCGACAGTGACCAGTCCATCGACTACCTGCACCCGGATCTCGAACCGGTGTTGAAAGCGACTTATGGCGTGATCCTGTACCAGGAGCAGGTCATGCAGATCGCGCAGGTCCTGGCCGGTTACTCCCTCGGCGAAGCCGACCTGCTGCGGCGCGCGATGGGCAAGAAAAAGCCCGAAGAAATGGCCAAGCAGCGATCGGTGTTCATGGCCGGCGCCGCCAGGCGCGAGATCCGGTCCGCGACTGCCGGCCGGATCTTCGACCTGATGGAGAAGTTCGCGGGCTACGGCTTCAACAAGTCACACTCTGCCGCCTACGCGGCGTTGTCCTACCAGACGGCCTGGCTGAAGGCGCACTACACCGCGGCGTTCATGGCGGCGGTGCTGACATCTGAACTCGACGACACGGACAAGCTGAACGTACTGCGCAGGGACTGCGAGGCCGAGGGGCTGCAGCTGTTGCCGCCGGAAGTGAATGATTCCGCCTACGCGTTCGAGGTGCGGGGCGACCAGGCGATTCGTTACGGGTTGGGGGCCATCAAGGGGCTCGGGCGCAACGCAGTCGAGTCGATTGTCGCCGCGCGGGCCGACGGCCCGTTCGCGAGCCTGGACGAGTTTTGCCAGCGTGTCGATGCGCAGCGCATCGGGCGACGAGGGCTGGACGCTCTTGCCAAGGCCGGGGCCCTCGACGCGTTTGGCCCCAATCGCCCGTCACTGCTGGCGGCCCTGCCGGCAGCGCTGGCGCGGGCGGAACGCATGGCCCAGGACCGGGATTCCGGCCAGGGCGACATGTTCGGTGACGGCGGTGCGGCTCCGCAGCCGCCGCCCTCCGTCCCTGCAGTAGAAGACTGGGGCTTTGCCGCGCACCTGGAAGCCGAACGGGAGAGCCTGGGCCTGTACCTCAGCGGGCACCCGTTCGACCAGTACCGCAGCGACGGCCCCTTCGTTGCGACCGGTACGATCGCGGCCCTGACCAGCGGGCCGCCGCCAAAGAGCAACGGCGAGGGCTGGAACGCCGGCCGCGAGGTCTCGCTGGCCGGCCTGGTGACGGGATTGCGCAAGCGCGGCGGGCGCGTGACCTTCGACCTGGACGACGGCCGAGAGCGGGTAGAAGTCACGCTGTTCCAGGAGGCCTTCGAGCGCTTCCGCCACCTGCTGGTGAGCCACGCCATCGTCGTGATTACCGGCAAGCTGCGCTTTGATGACTTTATCGGCGACTGGCGGCTCACCGCGCGCGAGGTCGTCGATATCGACCGGCTGGTCGAAGATCGGGCCTCCGGACTGGTCATCCGCTGGTGCGGCCGTGAGGGGCGCGCGCTCGATCCCGGCCGACTGCGCGAGACCCTGGATCCTTACCGGCCCGGGCGCTGCGACGTGAGCCTGCACCTGGAACGCGCCGACGCCCAGGCACGGGTTCGCTTCGGTGACAGTTGGTCTGTGCGTCCCAGCCGCGAGCTGCGCGAGCGGCTGTCGGCCCTGGTGGGTGCCGAGGGCTATCGGTTCCTGTACGACGCGTCGTCGCCGCCCGTTTGAAGTTGCTTGTCTGACCGCGTTTCTGCGTTTACCGTTCCCGGCATGGAACAGAAGTTTCTGGATTTCGAGCAACCGATCGCAGAGCTGGAAGCGAAGATCGACGAATTGCGTTTCGTTGGCGATGACTCCGAGGTCAATATCAACGATGAGATCGAGCGGCTCAAGACCAAGAGCAAGTCCCTGACCCGCAGCATTTTCGCCGACCTCGATCCCTGGCAGATTGCGCAACTCGCCCGTCACCCGTCGCGGCCCTATGCGCTCGACTACCTGAAAATCATCAGCCCGGATTTCCAGGAGCTGCACGGCGACCGGATGTATGCCGACGACCCGGCCCTGATCGGCGGGCCGGGGAGGCTCGATGGGCGGCCCGTGATGTTCATCGGCCACCAGAAGGGCCGGGACACCAAGGAGCGCGTGCACCGGAACTACGGCATGCCGAAGCCCGAGGGCTACCGCAAGGCGCTGCGGCTGATGGCAATGGCCGAAAAGTTTCGCCTGCCGGTCATTACGCTGATCGATACGCCAGGTGCCTACCCGGGAGTCGGCGCAGAAGAACGCGGACAAAGTGAAGCCATCGCCCGCAATCTGTTCCGCATGGCCCAGCTGAACACGCCGATTATCAGTGTGGTGATCGGCGAGGGTGGTTCTGGCGGGGCGCTGGCCATCGGCGTGGCCGACCGCGTGGTGATGCTCCAGTACAGCGTGTACTCGGTGATTTCGCCGGAAGGTTGCGCCAGCATCCTGTGGAAGAGCGCCGAGCACGCGGCCGAGGCCGCCGAGGCCATGGGCATCACCGCGCCGCGTTTGCGGGAGCTCAGCCTGGTCGACGAGGTGTTGCCGGAGCCCCTCGGCGGCGCGCATCGTGACCTGGACGCCATGGCCCAGACGCTGCAAAACGCGCTGATCACCCACCTGCGCGAACTGGAAGTCCTCGATCCTCCGGAACTGCTGCGTCGCCGGTCCGAGCGCCTGGCCGGGTTTGGCCGCTTCAAGGAGAACTGACCGGCGGTTGGCCCCAGCCATGCAGCCGCTGGCCGACATTCTCACGAACGCACTGGCTCGCGGTGACGCTGAGCCCACGGGTTTGTGTGTCGCATTCAGCGGTGGTCGCGATTCCAGCGTGCTGCTGCACGCGCTGCATGGTCTGGCGTTGCCGGTGCCGCTGCGCGCGATTCATATCGATCATGGCCTGCTCGCCGAATCGGCGGGCTGGGCGGCACACTGCGAGACCGTCTGCCGACAATGGCAGATTCCTATGCAGGTCACCCGCGTCGACGTGTCATCGGCCGCGGCCGACGGCGGCCTGGAAGCCGCCGCCCGCGATGCGCGTTACGCGGTTTTCCGCGCCGAACTTCGCCCCGGCGAGTTCCTGCTGACCGCGCACCACAGCGACGACCAGCTGGAGACGGTGTTGCTGCGCCTGATGCGGGGCAGTGGACCAGCCGGGGTCGCCGGTATCCGGCCCTTCGCGCCGTTCGGACCGGGTTACCTGGTCCGCCCGTTATTGCAGGCAGGCCGCGCACAGCTTGTTGACTACGCGCGGCAGCACGCGTTGAAGTGGGTCGAAGACCCGTCGAACCGCGACGAGGGTCGCGATCGGAATTTTCTGCGCCACCGCGTGTTGCCATTGCTGCGCGAGCGCTGGCCGGCGGCGCCGGACACGGTCACCCGCACCGCGCGGTTGGCGGACGAAGCCGTGCACCTGCTGGACGAACTGGCGGAGCTGGACGCCGGCGCGGTGGTTGACGGTGACACGCTGCACCTCGGCCTGCTGCGCGAACTGAGCGCGCGTCGGCAGCGCAACCTGTTGCGCTGGTTCCTGCATCGGCACGAGGTGCCGCCACCTTCGGCCGCGGCGCTGCATGACGGCCTGCGTCAGCTCTGCGAGGCCCGGGCTGACTCCGCGCCGCGACTGAGCTGGTCCGCCGGCGAACTGCGCCGCTATCGCGACCGGCTCTACCTGCTGAAATGCCACCCGGACAGCGAACCGGTGCCGGAGTCGCGACGGTGGGACGGCCAGGCGCCGCTGGAACTCGGTTCACTGGCCGGCCAGCTGGCGCTGCGCCAGGGCATCGGCGGTACCCCGGACGTGGGTGGGCAGGCGCTGACCGTGCGCTTTCGGCGCGGCGGGGAACGTTTGCTGCAACACGGCCAGCACGTGAGCCTGAAGAGCCTGTACCAGTCTGGTGGCATCGTGCCGTGGATGCGCCCGCACGTGCCCCTGGTATTCCACGGCGACGAACTGCTAACGGTCGGGGGCCTGTGGTATGCGGAAAACCCGCCGGGAAGCGGCGTGGCCACTGGGCTGGAGGTTGCCTGGACACCCCGGGAACGGCTGCGTTAACGGGATGTCAGCGGGCCGCGTTCATTGAGCCAACGGGGCCGTTCTAGTAACATTCTGACACTGGAAACAGCCTCTGATGCGGAGTCTGCAATAGGCCGGAGCGAGCTTCCCAGTCCAAGGCGCCCCATGGGCAGCGGGACAGGAACCTCTCCGGCCCATGTGTTTTTGCGTCTTGCTGTCGCGGCACGGCCGGCGCCGCAAGTCTTTCTGGCCCAGTTTGAGTTGAGCTGACTGCATGCCCAAGTTCGTGTTCGTTACCGGAGGCGTGGTCTCTTCCCTTGGCAAGGGCATCACGTCGGCATCTCTCGGTGCGATCCTCGAGGCCCGCGGGCTGAAGGTCAGCATGATCAAGCTCGACCCGTACCTGAATGTCGATCCGGGTACGATGAGCCCGTTCCAGCACGGGGAAGTTTTCGTCACCGAGGACGGCACGGAAACCGACCTGGATCTCGGTCACTACGAACGCTTCGTGCGCACCACCACGGGTCGCCACAGCAATTTCACCACCGGGCGGATCTACGGCAGCGTGATCGCAAAAGAGCGGCGCGGCGACTACCTCGGCGCCACCGTGCAGGTCATTCCCCACATCACGGACGAGATCAAGCGCAGCATCCGGCTGGGCGCCGGTGATGCGGATGTGTGCATCGTCGAAATCGGCGGTACCGTAGGCGATATCGAGTCGTTGCCGTTCATGGAGGCGATTCGCCAGGTCGGCGTGGATCTCGGCCATGACCACGTGGTCTACGTGCACCTGACCCTGGTGCCGTATATCGCCACATCCCAGGAGATCAAGACCAAGCCGACACAGCACTCGGTGAAGGAACTGCGATCGATCGGCATTCAGCCCGATATCCTGGTGTGCCGGTCCGAGCAGGCAGTGCCGGAAGAGCAGCGCGGCAAGATTGCGCTGTTTACCAACGTGCAGGAGAAAGCGGTTATCTCGGCGATGGATGTGGAGGACATCTACCGGCTGCCGATGGTATTTCGCGACCAGGGCTTCGACCAAATCGTGGTCGATCGCCTGCGGCTGGACGTGCCACCCGCCGACCTCGGTGAGTGGGAAGCCGTGGTGGCAGCCAAGCGCAATCCGGAGACCGAGATCACGGTCTGCATGGTGGGCAAATACATGGACCTGCGGGATTCCTACATCTCGCTGACGGAAGCGCTCGTGCACGCCGGCGTGCAGACCCGCACGCGCGTCAACATCCGCTACCTGGAGTCGGAGCAACTGGAGCGGGAAGGCTTGTCGGCTCTCGAGAATGCGGATGCGATCCTCGTGCCAGGCGGTTTTGGGGATCGCGGCTTCGAAGGCAAGATCGACGCCGTCCGCTACGCACGCGAGCACGGCATTCCGTACCTGGGTATCTGCCTGGGTCTGCAGGCCGCGATCGTGGAGTTCGCGCGCAATGTCGCGGGCCTGAAAGACGCCAACAGCACCGAGTTCGACCGCGATACCCCGGACCCGGTCGTGGCGCTCATTACCGAGTGGGAAGATCGCTCGGGCATCACCCAGAGCCGCAGCGAAGAATCCGATCTTGGCGGCACCATGCGCCTGGGTGCACAGGACTGCCGCCTGGTCGCCGACAGCATTGCCCGCGAACTCTATGGTACTGACGTGATTCGCGAACGGCATCGTCATCGGTATGAAGTCAATAACGGTTACCTGCAGCAACTCGAAGCTGCGGGTATCCGCTTTGCCGGTATTTCGAATGACGGGCTGGTGGAAATGGTGGAGCTGCCCGGGCATCCGTGGTTCGTCGCCTGCCAGTTTCACCCTGAGTTCACCTCCAACCCGCGCGACGGCCATCCGTTGTTCACCGGCTTCGTGTCTGCGGCCCGGCGCTTCGGCGAGCGGGAACTCAAGGCTGCGGCCGGCGCATGAAACTCGCCGGCTTTGACGCGGGCATCGATCAGCCGCTGTTCCTGATTGCCGGGCCCTGCGTGATCGAAAGCGAGGGGCTGATCCTGGACACTGCCGGTGCGCTGAAGGAAATCACCGGTGCACTGGGTGTGCCCTTCATCTTCAAGGCTTCGTTCGACAAGGCCAACCGCTCGTCCGTGAAGAGCTTTCGCGGCCCGGGCATGGCCGAAGGCTTGCGCATCCTCGGCGAGGTACGCAGCCAGCTCGGGCTGCCAGTGCTGACTGATGTGCACGAAGATACGCCGCTGGACGAGGTGGCCGAAGTCGTCGATGTGCTGCAAACGCCGGCGTTCCTGTGTCGCCAGACCAACTTCATCGTCAACGTCGCCCGCACCGGCAAGCCGGTGAACATCAAGAAGGGCCAGTTCCTGTCGCCGTGGGAGATGGGTAACGTAGTCGCCAAGGCGCGCAGCACGGGTAACGACAACGTGATGGTTTGCGAGCGAGGTTTCACTTTCGGGTACAACAACCTCGTGTCCGACATGCGTTCCCTGGCCGTGATGCGCGAGACGGGCTGTCCGGTGGTCTTCGATGCCACGCATTCCGTGCAGCTGCCAGGCGGCCGTGGCGAGGCATCCGGCGGGCAGCGAGAGTTCGTGCCGGTGCTGGCCCGGGCCGCGGTGGCAGCCGGGGTGGCCGGGATATTCATGGAAACCCATCCGAATCCGGAGGCCGCGCTGAGTGACGGGCCTAACGCGTGGCCGCTGGACCGAATGCGGCCGCTGCTCGAGTCACTGGCAGAGCTCGACCGCATCGTGAAGTCCCGGCCCTTTGAAGAAACGCAGTTGCCCGCCTGACTGGCGCCGTGAGAACCCAGAGACTTTGACAATGACCGAGATCGTCCACATTCATGGCCGCGAGATCATCGATTCGCGGGGCAATCCCACGGTAGAAGCCGACGTCCGGCTCGGCAGCGGTGCCGCCGGGCGTGCCGCTGTGCCGTCGGGGGCGTCCACCGGCTCGCGCGAAGCGGTGGAACTGCGCGATGGGGATCCGCAGCGTTATCTCGGCAAGGGCGTGCGCGAGGCGGTCGGCCACGTGAACGGCACCATCCGTGATGCGCTGGTGGGCACCGACGGGTCCGACCAGGCCGCACTGGATCAGCGGCTGATCGAACTCGACGGGACTGACAACAAGTCGCGGCTGGGCGCCAATGCCATTCTCGCCGTATCGCTCGCCACGGCCCAGGCAGCTGCGGCCGAACGTGGTGAGCCCTTGTATCGGATGCTCGGTGACGCACCGTTCACGATGCCGGTACCGATGATGAACATCATCAACGGCGGGGCTCATGCGGACAACAACGTGGACGTCCAGGAATTCATGGTGCTGCCGGTGGGTGCAACGAGCTTCGGCGAGGCCCTGCGCCATGGCGTGGAAGTGTTTCACGCGTTGAAAGCGGTGCTGAAGGGCCAGGGCCTGAACACCGCGGTGGGCGACGAAGGGGGCTTCGCGCCAAACCTGCCGTCGAACGCGGCGGCCCTCGAAACCATCATGACTGCCATCGACAAGGCCGGGTTCCATGCCGGGCGCGACGTCTGGCTCGGTCTGGACGTCGCGAGTTCCGAGTTCTACCAGGACGGGCGCTACCAGCTCAGCGGCGAGAATCGCGACTTCGACGCGCCGGCCTTTGCGGACTATCTCGCAGGCCTGGTCGACGCCTACCCGATCATCACGATCGAGGACGGCATGGATGAAAGTGACTGGGACGGCTGGGCCGTTCTGTCGAAAGTCCTTGGTAAGCGTATCCAGCTGGTCGGCGACGACCTGTTCGTGACCAATACGTCGATCCTCGCCAGGGGTATCGACGAGGGCATTGCCAACTCGATCCTGATCAAGCCGAACCAGATCGGGACCCTGACCGAGACGCTGGCTGCGATCAACATGGCTGTCGATGCGAACTACACGGCCGTCGTGTCCCATCGCTCGGGCGAAACGGAAGATGCAACCATTGCCGACATCGCGGTGGGTACCCGGGCCACACAGATCAAGACCGGCTCGCTGTGCCGTTCGGATCGCATGGCGAAATACAACCAGCTGCTGCGTATCGAGGAAGACCTCGGCGATGCGGCACGCTACGCCGGCCGCGAGGCCTTTCCGGTCAGCCTCGGATGAGCCGGCGCCGACCGCTTTTTCTGCGCATCACGCTAATCGTGCTCGGCGTTTGCCTGATCCTGCTGCAGGCACGCCTGTGGGTGTCGGCAGACGGCGTCGCGGGCATGCAGCGCCTGGCTGACCGCCTGGAACTGCAGCGCACGGAGAACCGCGAGCTTGCCGACCGCAACGAACGCCTGCACGCTGAAGTCCGGGATCTGAAGAGCGGTTTCAGTGCGCTGGAAGAGCGGGCCCGCGCGGATCTCGGGCTGATTGCGCCGAACGAGACGTTCTACGTGGTGAGCGACGCGCCGGAAGCTGGCGAGCCGCGCTGAACGCGATGTTGCCGGACGCAGAGCTCGAGCGGCTGCATTTTGCCGCCGATTTTTCATTGCTCCCCCGGGCTCATGGGCTGTCCCTGGCCACCGGGGTCATCCGTCACACGCCGACGGATTTCGAAGTCGTCGAGCGCCTGAGCTTCGCGCCCTCCGGCGAAGGTGAGCACCTTTACCTGCGCGTGCGCAAGACCGGCCAGAATACGCGCTGGGTCGCGAAACGCCTGGCGGACAGCGCCGGGGTGCCTTACGGGGCCGTCGGCTACGCCGGACTGAAAGATCGCCACGCTGTCACCGAACAGTGGTTCAGCCTGCACCTGCCCGGCCAGCCGGATCCGGAACTCGATGTACCCGAGGGCGTGGAGATACTCGACGCGATACGCCACACGGCCAAGCTGCGCACCGGGCAGGTCGAGGCGAATCGTTTCCGCGTCGTGATTCGGGAGCTCGACAGGGACGCCGATACGCTGGCGACCGGGGCGGCGCTCCTGGCGGCGCACGGCGCGCCGAATTATTTCGGTGCCCAGCGCTTCGGCCGGGACGGTCGCAACCTGGAGCTGCTGAACCGGCCGGGGCGCCCGAATCGCGAAGTGCGGGGTTTTGGCCTGTCGGCGCTGCGGGGAGCCTTGTTCAACGGGTATCTTGCGATGCGCATCGTGCAGCACAGCTGGGATGCCACCGTTGCCGGCGAGGTCCCGTCGCGTGACGGCGGTGGCACCGGGCTGATGTGGGGCGCCGGCGAGAATCGTGCCAGAGACCGCGCGCTGGCGCTGGAGCGGGCCTGGTTCGAACTCTTTCCGGAAACCACCGCGCTACTCGAACAGCAGCGAGTACGGATGATGCGGCGTGCACTCACGCTGCAGCCGGCGCAGTTGTCCTGCGAACCCTGCGAAGGTGGGGTGGCGTTGCGCTTCGAGCTGCCGCGCGGCGCTTTTGCTACGGTACTGCTGCGCGAACTCGGCGAGTTTCGCGATGCCAGCGCGGCACCGCCGCCGGAGGACGACAATGCTGGACCTGATTGAGCACGGCAACATCGCCGAGGTGCGCATGAACCGCTCGCCGGCAAATGCGCTGAACGCGGCCCTGGTCATGGACCTGACGGACGGCTTGCGCCAGGCCATAGACCAGGATGTGGATGCGATCATGATCTCCGGCCAGCCGGGCATGTTCAGCGGTGGCCTGGACGTGCCGGAACTGCTGCCATTGCCGCGCAGCGCGATTCGCGAATTCTGGGAACTGTTTTTCGGGCTGATGCGCACGGTGGCAACCAGCCCCGTGCCGATGGTGGCGGCGATCACCGGGCACAGTCCGGCGGGTGGAGCAGTCATCGCGGTGCACTGCGATTACCGCGTGGCCGCGGAAGGCGACTTCAAGATCGGTTTCAACGAAGTGCAGGTGGGCCTGCCAGTGCCATCCACGATTATCGCCGCGCTGACGGACCTGGTCGGTGCGCGGCACGCGCGGCGTCTCGCCACCCGTGGCCTGCTGATCGATCCGGCCGAAGCCTGCGAGATCGGGTTGGTGGACGAACTGGCTCCGGTGGCCGACGTGGTGCCGCGCGCGCTGGACTGGTGTCGTGAACTCGCGTCGCTGCCACCCGTCGCGATGAACGAAACGCGCCGCCAGGCAAAGTCCGGCCTGTTGCAGAACCTGTCGGACTCGGCAGACGCCGAGGTGGCGACGAATTACTGGTTCAGCGAAGAAACCCAGCGCGAAATGCACAAGCTGGTCGCCCGCCTGAAGTAGCGGCCCCTAGCGTCGCAACAGCACATACACCGCGCCGGTGCCGCCGTGACGGGGCTGCGTCGTGCAAAAGGCCAGCACCGGATCCCAGCGGCGCAGCCACTTGTTCACGAGATTCCTGAGCACGGGCCCCCGCGGCCCGGAGCCGAGGCCCTTGCCATGCACGATGCGCACGCAACGGGACCCGTGCGCGGTTGCATCGGCAATGAATTCCCGCATGGCCTGCAGGGCTTCGTCGGCGTTCAGGCCGTGCAGGTCCAGTTCGTCGCGCACGGCAAACTGGCCGCGCTTCAGCTTGCGAAATTCGCGTATCGGCAGCCCCGGACGCCGGAAGGCCATTTCCTCGCCTGTCTCCAGGTCGGCGCCTTCCGGTGGTGGGGCCAGGGACTCCTGCAGTGCCTGCGCTTCGTCCCGCCGGCGGGAATAGGCGCGGGCCTTTGGCACCGGCTTGTCCACGTTGCGCCGCGCGCCGGTCAACGGCTGCACGTCGCGCATCGCCTCGCGGAATAGCGTGGCCTCACTCGACTTGCTATCTTTGCGCCTTTCCTTGCTCATGGCCCTCGTCGCGTGGTCTTCCATGCCGCCGGCGTGATCGGTAGCGGGTGCGACACGCTTGAGAATACTGCTGAGTAATGACGACGGCTACCAGGCCGAGGGCCTGGCGACCCTGGCCCTGTCGCTGTCGGACCTGGCCGATCTCGTCATCGTGGCCCCGGACCGCAACCAGAGCGGCGCCAGCCACTCCCTGACCCTGACCACGCCGCTGCGGGCCGGGCAGACCCGGGACGGCATGTATTTCGTGAACGGCACGCCGACGGATTGCGTGCACCTGGCCATCACCGGTCTGCTGAAGGACGAGCCCGATATGGTCATCGCCGGCATCAACCATGGCGCGAACCTGGGTGACGACGTGCTGTACTCCGGCACCGTGGCCGCGGCCGTGGAGGGCCGCTTTCTCGGCCTGCCGGCCCTGGCGGTGTCGCTGGTGGGCATCGATCCGAGGCACTTCGACACGGCCGGCCGGGCCGTGCGAACGTTGCTCACCCGGCTGATCGAGGACCCGCTGCCATCGGACACGATCCTGAACATCAATGTACCGGATGTGCCGGCGGACGAACTGCGCGGTTTTCAGTCCACACGCCTGGGCTATCGTCACAAAGCCGAGCCGGTCATTACGGCAGCAGACCCGAAAGGCCAGACCGTCTACTGGGTGGGCGCTGCCGGGCCGGGCCAGGATGCCGGTCCCGGGACCGACTTCCACGCGGTGGAGCACGGTTATGTATCGGTCACGCCGCTGCAGATCGACCTGACCCGCCACGAGGCCGTGGAGCGTCTGGCAGACTGGTTGCCGGACTCGGACTCGGTCTGAGCGCGCGAGGGAGCACGTGGTAACCGACGACCGCGACCCGCAGGGCATCGGGATGACTTCGGCGCGGACCCGCGATCGCCTCGTGCAGCGTCTGGCGCGCCAGGGTATCCGGGAACCGTCGGTGCTCGAACGCATTCGCAACGTGCCGCGGCACCTGTTCGTCGACGAAGCGCTGGCATCTCGGGCCTACGAAGACAGTGCCTTGCCCATCGGCCACGGGCAGACCATTTCACAACCCTTCGTGGTGGCCCTGATGACGCAGGCCCTGGTGGAAACCGGCAACGGGGTGCGCCAGCTGGGCAAGGTACTGGAAATCGGCACCGGCTGCGGTTATCAGACGGCAGTGCTGGCGCCGTTCTGCCAGCAACTCTTCACGATCGAGCGGGTCGGTGCGCTCCTGAAGCTGGCGAAGCAGCGCGTCGGCAGCCTGGGTATCGGCAATGTGCGCTACCGCCATGGCGACGGCATGGAAGGCTGGCCGGGCCAGGCGCCCTTCGCCGGCATCCTGGCGGCGGCAGCGCCCGTTGAGGTGCCCGAAGTGCTTTTGCAGCAGCTGGCCGCTGATGGGCGTTTGGTGATTCCGGTAGGTCCGGGTGGTCACCAGTCACTGCTGCGCATTACGCGAACCGCCTCCGGCTTCGAACGGGAACATCTTTGCGACGTCAGTTTCGTGCCGCTCGTGGAGGGCCGTGGCTAATGCGATTATTTTCCCAGCTTTACGACCGGGTAATGAGCTGGTCGAAACACCGCCACGCACCGGCCTACCTGGGTGCGCTGAGCTTCGCCGAATCCTCGTTTTTCCCGATTCCGCCCGATGTAATGCTGGCGCCAATGGTCCTCGCGCGGCCGGAGCGCGCGATGTGGCTGGCGAGTCTGACGACGGTCGCATCGGTGATCGGCGGTCTGGCCGGTTTCGCCATCGGTATCTGGGCCATCGACGCCGTCATGCCCGTGCTGGAACGCTTTGGTTACGCGGACGAGTTCGAGCGTGCCAGTGACTGGTTCCTGAAGTGGGGATTCTGGGCCGTGCTGCTCGCCGGGTTTTCACCAATTCCGTACAAGGTGTTCACGATATCCGCCGGTGCGCTGGCGATGAACCTGCCCGCATTCGCCGCGGCGTCGCTGGTGGGCAGAGGCGGGCGCTTTTTCCTGGTGGCCGGGCTGGTCGCGTGGGGTGGCCCGCGAGTCGAGGCGCAACTCAAACGCTATGTGGACGTGATCGGATGGGCGCTCGTGGTCTTGCTGGTCGCCGCCTATTTCTTGTTGCGGCACTGAGCGGCCTGCTGGCTGCCGGTCTGAGTGGCTGCGCTGGCGCCCTGCGCTGGGAGCCCGACTATCACACCGTGCGCGAGGGCGAGACGCTGTACTCCATCGCGTTTCGCTACGGACTGGATCAGCGCCAGCTCGCGGCGTGGAACGGCCTGGGCGACGGCAGCCTGATCTATGTCGGCCAGCGCCTGCGCCTGACGCGCCCCGATGGCCGGGTGGCTGCCAGCAGTCGCAGCCCGAGCCAGTCCCGGCCGAAGGCGGCGCCACCGACTCGCCACGTCCCGGTCGGCGACTGGCGCTGGCCCGTGGACGGGCAGGTCATCGCGGCGTTTGGCGCCTCACCGCGCACCCAGAGCGGCATGCAGATCGGCGGCCGGCGCGGGCAGGCGGTCCGGTCTGCGTCCGGCGGCCAGGTCGTCTATGCGGGCAGCGGCCTGAAGACTTACGGGCAGCTGATCATCATCAAGCACAACGCCACTTACCTGAGCGCGTACGGGCACAACCAGGAACTGCTGGTGAAAGAGGGTGACCGGGTCAGCGGCGGTCAGCAGATTGCGCGGATGGGCGAGGGGCCGGGGCGCAAGCCGCTGCTGCACTTCGAGATCCGGCGCGACGGCAAACCCGTCAATCCCCTGGCCTATCTGCCGCGGCGCTGATTGCCACGAATGGATCAGACACGCACCGCCAGGCCGACGTGTGGTCGTCAGGGTCCGGGGTGCAGATCAGTCCAGCAGCAGCGCTGCCATCACGCGCCGGCCTTCAGCGGCGAGCACGTTGAACGTGCGGCACGCGGCGCGGGTGTCCATGACTTCGAAACCGATGCCGGCCCGCATGATGTGCACGCCGATCTCCGGCGCCGGAAATCGTTGCCGGGTGCCGGTACCCAGCAGCAGCAGCTCCGGCTCGTGTTCCAGTGCCAGCGCGAAATCGTCTATGCTCATCGCGCCGACGTCCGGCGGTGCCCATGAAGTGATGACTTCGGTCGCCGTCAGGATCACCGCCGAGGTGATCTCCCGGTCTGCCAGGCGGAGGGTGCCAGGGCGGAAAGACCGGACAAAGACGCCGGCTGAAGGTTCGCGATCCAGTTGCATGTACGGGGGTCTCCTTGACGAAGTCTAGCCTGACGGCCGGTGGGCCCGCAGCCGCGATGCAGGTGGTTAGCCGTTGAGCCGCCAGATCTACCGTCGCGAAACTTCCGACGCGGAGCTCGACCAGCTGCCGGCCCGGCTGCACCCGGTGTTGCGTCGGATTTACGCCGCCCGACGGGTGGGCCCCGCGGAGCTTGAACCGAGACTGTCCAGGCTGTTGCCGGTGGGGAGCTTCCGGGCCGCGGCCGCGGCGGCGGAACGCCTGACCGTGGCGCGCGCGAAGGGGGAGCGCATTGTCGTGATTGGCGACTTCGACGCGGACGGCGCGACCGCGACGACACTGGCAGTCAGCACACTCCGGGCCCTTGGTTTCGACGACGTTCACTTCCTGGTGCCGGATCGCTTTCGTTTCGGTTACGGCTTGTCGCCGGCGATCGCGGGGCAGGCGGCCAAGCTCGGCCCGGCACTGCTGATGACGGTCGACAACGGCGTGTCGAGCATCGACGGTGTGGCCCGCGCCAACGAACTCGGTCTGCAGGTGATCGTGACCGATCACCACCTGCCGGGACGCGAGCGGCCGGCAGCGGCCGTGATGGTCAATCCAAACCTGCCGGAGGATGATTTTCCTGGCAAAGCCCTCGCCGGCGTCGGTGTCGTGTTCTACGTAATGGCCGCGCTCGCGCGCGAACTCGGCGAGTCCGGCCTGCTGGATGCGCGCGACGCGCAACGCAGGGTCCTGGAGGGTCTCGACCTGGTGGCGCTTGGGACCGTGGCCGATCTGGTGCCGCTGGACTACAACAATCGCATCCTGGTTGCCGAGGGACTGCGGCGTATTCGTGCCGGTCGTGCCCGGCCGGGTATCCAGGCCTTGTTTCGCGCAGCCGGCAGAGACATCAGTCATGCCAACAGCAGTGACCTGGGTTTTGGTATTGCGCCAAGATTGAATGCTGCCGGTCGATTGGACGACATGGCCATCGGGATTAACTGTCTGCTGGCGTCGTCGTTGCAGGAGGCTTTGCCGCTGGCGGAACAGCTCGACGCGTTGAATCGGGAGCGGCGCGAACTGCAGGTGCGAATGGAAGGCGAAGCGCGCGCGCACTTTGAAGCGGCGAAGGCGGCAGTTGCGCGCGAACACGCCGACGCGTATTGCCTGTTCGACCCCGCCTGGCACGAGGGGGTGGTGGGCCTGGTCGCGAATCGGATCAAGGACCAGGCCAGGCGCCCGGTGGTGGCCTTCGCCGAATCCGGCGAGCCGGGCGTGCTGAAGGGTTCGGCTCGATCGGTGCCGGGCGTGCACATACGCGATGCGATCGACGCGGTAGCCGCACGCCACCCTGGCTTGGTGCTGCGTTTCGGCGGTCACGCGATGGCTGCCGGCCTGAGCCTGCGCGCGGAAGACCTGGACCGTTTCAGGGACGCGTTACGCGCCGAACTGGAGGCCCATCGCGAAGTCCTGGAGCAACCTGACGCGGTCTGGAGCGACGGTGACCTGCAGCCGGACGAGCTGGGGCTGGACCTCGCCAGACAACTCGCCGCAGCCGGGCCGTGGGGTCAGGCATTTCCCGAGCCGCAGTTCGACGGTGAGCTGAAGGTGATCGAATCCCGGGTGCTGAAGGACCGGCACCTGAAAATGACGGTCAGGCACCCGGCAGGCGGGGCACCGATCGATGCGATTGCCTTCAATCGACCCGAGCTGCCGGCGGGGCAAACGCTGCGTTTCGTCTACCGGCTGGACATCAATCGCTACCGCGGGCTCGACCAGCCCCAGCTCGTTGTAGAGTACGTACAAGCTGCAGATTAGTTCTCGCGTATCCGGCCGGTCGTTAGTGGAGGAGACCCGACGATGACTGCGCACTCATGGCTGCATGAAACCCCATGGCCCACGAAGCAGTTGCCGCGAGCGGAACTGTCGGAACGTATCGAACACCTGCTTGCGACGCACTGGATGGGCGTGCTGTCTACGGTCGGCAAGGGTGGGCCTATCGGCAGCCCGGTGGAGTACTACGCTGACGCAAAGACCATCTACATCCTGCCGCAACCCGGTAGTCCGAAGTTGCAGGCCCTGCAGCAGGACCCGCGAGTTTGCTTTTCGATTTATGCCGAGAACTCCGGCTGGGCCAGCGTGCGCGGTGCGCAGCTGTTCGGCAACGCGCAACTTCTCGATCCAGGGACCAGTGAACATGTCCATGCAATGACGATCTATCGGTGGCAATCGTCTGCGCTGCAGTTGGGCAAGCCGTTGGACGAACCGCCGCAGATGCAATTGTTGAAGATCGATCCGGAACGAGTGGTCTACACGGAGCAGTGGCTCCGGAAAGGCGGTTTCGGACCGCGACAGATCTGGCACAAGGACGCATCGAAAGCCGCGGCCGCTCGGCGTTACGGTCACTAGGCAGTTGCGAGTCCTTGTCGTTGTGGTTGGCGTGTCGTTGCTCGCCGGGTGCGGCAGCAGCAGTCGATTGCTCGGCGAAGAGCAGGCGCAACAAGGCCTGCCTCGGTCCGTTGAGCTGCAACGGACACCGTTTTACCCGCAGCAAGACTACCAGTGCGGACCGGCGGCCCTGGCCACGGTGCTGACGGACTCGGGTATCGCAACGTCGCCCCAGGATCTGGTTGCGCAGGTTTACATTCCAGGGCGTGCCGGCAGCCTGCAGATCGAACTCCTGGCAGCCGCCCGCCGCGCCGGCCGCCTGCCCTACCTGATCGAGCCGAATCTCGGCGCGCTGCTGGCAGAACTGGCAGCGGGTCGGCCGGTCCTGATACTGCAGAACCTCGGCCTGGGCTTTGCGCCTGTCTGGCACTACGCGGTCGTCGTCGGATATGACACGGACAGCGGTGAGTTGATCCTTCGCTCGGGCACAACCGAGCGGCGCAGGGTGCCGGCAGCAAAGTTCGCGCGCAGCTGGCGGGCCAGCGAGCAATGGGGTGTCGTGGTCCTGCGCCCGGGTGAATTGCCGGTGGCGCCGTCGCGGAAGAGATACCTGCAGGCAGTCAACGCCCTGGAGCAAGCGGGCCATGCCGACGCGGCGCTGGCTGCCTACCTGGCGGCAGCAGAGCGCTGGCCCGATAGTGCCAACGCGTGGTTTGCGCTGGCGAACGCTTACTACGCGGCGGGTCAGTGGGGTGCCGCCGAGCGTGGTTATCGGACTGCGCTGGAGCGCTCGCCTGACGATGCGGCCGCGTGGAATAACCTTGCGCAGTTGCTACTGAGTCAGCATCGCTGCACCGACGCGCAAGCCGCGCTCGACCGGGGGCTTGCGGTTGAGGATACCGCGCCGGCCATCAGCTCGGCGCTGGCCAGCAGTGCCGACGCCATTGCGAATCGTTGCCCAGGCACGCAGGCCGGGCAATGACGCTGACTATTGCGAGCCCTAGGTCTTGCCCGGACCGATCGTGGGGAATACGTTGGTGACGCCCGTCAGGTCCAGGATCAGCAACAGCAGGAACACGAGCAGGACAACCTCCAGCGCGCCTGCACCGGCCGGCAATTCCTGGAATTTCTCGTCGAGTTGCACGAGTTCCGAATCGCTCAGGGCAGCCACGCGCTGGGTGGCCTGGGCCGGGTCGACACCGAGTTCAGTGAGCCGTGCGCTGATCCGTTCCTGCATCAATGCGGCCTGCACGCGCTCGAGCCGTGCCTGCCGGTCTTCGGCAGCCAGGTAGTCGGCGGTGGCAATGAAATTCGCACTCGCGCTGATCGGGTAAGCTAGCCCCGACAGCATCAGGCAGACGATGGCGACGATCGTGTTTCGACAGAACAGGCGGATCATGTTCGGGTCCCTCGTTGGCGCACAGTGCACCGATTCAACAATTCCAATGTTACGTAATCTAGGCCGGCCCGCCGAGAGGATCTGTGAAACAGTCGGCACTTCCGGTCGATTGGCCCGCCCCTAAGCCCGCACCTGGCCTTCCGCCAGCGCGACGGCCTCGATCTCGATCTCGAGTTCGGGCAGGGCCAGCGAAGACACCTCGACGACGGTGTCAGCCGGGTAGGGCGGCGTAAAGTAGCGCTCCCGCAGGTCCAGGATCTTCGGGAAATTAGACATGTCCCGCAGGTAGATCGTCACCTTGATGACCTTCGACAGATCTGAGCCCCCCGCCGTGAGCAACTCGTCGAGATTCGCGAAGGTCTGGGCGGCCTGGGCGTCGAAATCGCCGACGCCGACGATGTTGCCTGCCTTGTCGATCGCGGCCTGCCCGGAAGTGATGATCAGGTCGCCGACGCGGTAGGCTTGGGCAATTCTGAACGGCTCGTAGTAGTCGGGATCCGTCTGGATACGCTTGGCATCGACCGGCATGATTGACTCCAGCAGGGGGCAGACCACTGCAGTCTAACGGGTCGCCAGGTGCAACGGAGGTGAGTGATGGCGAAGAAGGCTCGCCGCAAGAAAATGCGTGGTAAACGCCGGGTCACGCGCAGGGCAGTGCGCCTGCGAGTGGCTCACGCGCCGAGGCTGGGTGGCTACCTCCGGTCCGTGATCGAGGAAACCTATTTCCTGCGCTTCATCGTGCTGCTTGGTGGGCTGTGGCTGTTGTTCGCGGCGGCAATATTCCTTGCCGAGCAGGGGGTGGAGGGCGCCCCGATCCAGACCTTCGGCCAGGCGCTGTACTGGGGCGTTGCGGCGCTGTCGACGGCGGGTATTGCCGACACGCCAGTGTCCGGTGCGGCCCAGGCCATTGGCGCGGCGTGGATCCTGATCGGCTCGGTGCTGTTCTTCGGCATCATCGTCGCGAGTATCACCGGCTACTTCATGCGCCCGGTGCAGCGGCCGGCCCGCCAGATCATCGACACCATCGAGTACAACCTGGAGCACCTCGCGGACCTGTCCGTCGATGAGCTGGACCTGCTGAAACGGACCACGGACAACCTGATCCTGCACATGGAGCGGATGAAGCAGCGCGAAGCGGGCAGCTGACCACTTCCCTAGGGGACAGGAACTGACTAGCATTACGCGCTTTCGCGCACCGCCAGGACAGGCCGATGGAACTCAACCCGCTTCGAGCGACGATCAGGGATCTGCAGGAACGCAGCCAGGCCCTTAGGGGGTATCTTTGACTTCGAGGGTGGCCAGCGGCGCCTCGAAGAGGTCAATCGCGCGCTTGAGAATCCTGATGTCTGGAATGATCCGGCCCAGGCCGAAGCGCTTGGCAAGGAGCGCGCGCGCCTGGAGGGTGTGGTCGGCGAGCTGATCCGGCTGGACCAGGGGCTGACCGATGCGGCGGAACTGCTGGACCTGGCGGACGCCGAGGACGACGAGGCCACAGTGGCGGAAATCGAAACCGACGTGGGCGGTTTCAGCGAAGCCGTCGAACGGCTGGAATTCAGGCGCATGTTCAACCGCAGTGCCGATGCGTCCAATGCCTTCGTCGACATCCAGGCCGGGTCCGGCGGCACCGAGGCGCAGGACTGGGCCGAGATGCTGTTGCGGATGTACCTGAAATGGGCCGAGGCGAATGACTTCAAGGCCGAGTTGATCGAGGTCTCGGCGGGCGAGGTGGCCGGCATCAAGAGCGCGACGGTGCACGTGGTGGGTGACCACGCCTACGGCTGGCTGCGCACCGAGACCGGGGTGCACCGGCTGGTGCGCAAGTCGCCCTTCGACAGCGGCAACCGCCGGCACACGTCCTTCGCCGCGGTATTCGTGTCGCCGGAGATCGACGACGAT
Organism: Chromatiales bacterium; assembly: GCA_020351875.1. Taxonomy (GTDB): domain Bacteria; phylum Pseudomonadota; class Gammaproteobacteria; order Steroidobacterales; genus J054. Next base: position 2,732,021 of record CP070671.1, read on the forward strand.
ATCGAGGTCGAGATCGACCCGTCGGACCTGAGAATCGATGTGTACCGGGCCAGCGGCGCGGGCGGGCAGCACGTGAACCGGACCGAGTCTGCGGTGCGCATCACCCACAACCCGTCGGGCATCGTCGTACAGTGCCAGAGCGACCGGTCTCAGCATAAGAATAAAGCTACTGCAATGAAGCAGTTACGAGCTAAACTTTACGAACTAGAGGAGCTAAACCGGCGGGCGGAGGCGCAGGCTACCGAGGACACCAAGGCGGATATCGGCTGGGGCAGCCAGATCCGTTCCTACGTGCTGGACCAGAGCCGCGTGAAAGATCTCCGCACCGGCGTGGAGTCGGGCAACCCGGATGCGATCCTGAACGGGGATCTGAACAAGTTCATCGAGGCGAGCCTGAAGCAGGGCGTCTAGGGAAAAAAGAATGACTGACAAGGATTCACCGGCCAGGATCGAAGAGCACCGCCTCGTCGCGGAGCGCCGGCACAAGCTGGACGCGCTGCGTGAGGCCGGCTTTGCGTACCCGAACGACCGCCGGCGCTCGGCCCTGGCCGGCGAGCTGAACAACCATTTTGCGGAGCACACCAACGAGGCCCTGGAGGCCGAGGCCGTGGAGGTCCGGGTGGCTGGCCGGCTGATGGCCAAGCGCGTGATGGGCAAGGCCAGCTTCGCGAAGCTGCAGGACCGCACCGGGCAGATCCAGGTCCGACTGCAGCGCGACCTGCTCGGCGATGACGTGTACAAGGCCTTCAAGAGCTGGGACCGCGGCGACATCGCGTGGGTGCGCGGCACGCTCTTTCGCACCAATACCGGCGAGCTGACCGTGCTGGCAGCTGAGATTGCGCTGCTGACCAAGTCGCTGCAGCCGCTGCCGGAGAAATTCCACGGGCTCACGGACCAGGAACTGCGCTACCGACACCGCTACGTGGACCTGATCATGAACCCGGAATCACGCCGCGTGTTCGAAACCCGGGCGAAGATCGTGCAGTACCTGCGCTCGTGTCTCGACGCGATGGGTTTCATGGAAGTGGAAACCCCCATGATGCAGCCGATCCCGGGGGGCGCGCTCGCCAGGCCCTTCGTGACGCATCACAACGTGCTGGAGCGAGATCTCTACCTGCGCATCGCGCCGGAGCTGTACCTGAAGCGCCTGGTGGTGGGCGGCTTCGAACGGGTTTACGAGATCAACCGCAGTTTTCGCAACGAGGGGGTTTCCACGCAGCACAATCCCGAGTTCACGATGCTGGAGCTGTACCAGGCCTACGCGAACTTCAACGACTTGATGAATCTGCTGGAGAACGTGATTGGCAGCCTGGTCGCCGAGCTGGGCAACGGCACGACGGTGCACTACCAGGGGCGGGACTACGAAATGGGCGAGGCGTTCAAGCGGCTCAGCGTGGAGAGCGCGGTGGCCAGGTACAACCCGGACCTGGATCCGGCCCGGCTGCGCGACCGCGATTACCTCGCCGATGCCTGCCAAAGCCTGGGGATTCCTGTAGAAAAAACATACGGTTCTGGCAAGTTGTTAATAGAGGTTTTCGAAAAAACCGCGGAACACCAGCTCATGGATCCCACGTTCGTCACCGGGTTCCCGGCCGAGGTTTCGCCGCTGGCCCGGCGGACGGATGGTGATCCGTGGCTGACGGATCGCTTCGAGTTCTTCCTGTCGGGGCGGGAGATCGCGAACGGCTTCTCCGAGCTGAACGACCCCGAGGACCAGGCCGAGCGCTTCCGGGCGCAAGCCGGCGCGAAGGCGGCCGGCGACAACGAGGCGATGTTCTATGACGCGGACTACATCACCGCGCTGGAATACGGCCTGCCGCCCACCGCCGGCCTCGGCGTGGGGATCGACCGGCTCGTGATGTTCCTGACAGATGCGCCGTCCATTCGCGACGTGCTGCTGTTCCCGGCCCTGCGCGATGCTCCGGGCGACTGATCAGGCGTTTTCCGGGATGTCGTAGGGCACTGGCAGCGGCGCCAGCACCGCGTCACCGACGAACAGCGGGTCGGCCACCGCGCTGAGTTGGACTACCGCGAGCAATTCGCAGCCTTCTTCGGCCGGCGCACAGCGCACCACCGTGCCGGCCTTGCCGCCGTCGGAATCCACCACATCATTGCCGGGACCCGCCGGCGCGGGTGACGCGAAACGGAACATCCGGCGCTTGATGCGGCCGAGGTTGTGGGTGCGGGCGACGATTTCCTGGCCGACGTAACAGCCCTTGGCAAAGCTGATGCCACCCAGCAGGTCCAGGTTGACCATTTGCGGCACGAAGCTTTCTGTGGTGGCCGCCGTGATGCAGGGCAGACCGGCCCTGACGTCCGCCAGTGCCCAGGCAGCGGCGGCACGCGAACTGTCGCCAGCCGGGGCGCTGTCGGGTGGTTGAATCAGCAGCGCCCGCGCCGGGTCCCCGATCACCCGCGCGATGCAGTGTTCACCGTCTGTCGCACTGGCGTCAGCTGTGGCGCCCAACTCGAGTCCCTGCACGGCAACGGTATTCGGCCCCGGCTCCAGGCCTGCCACCGTGAGCGGCGCGACTTCGATCGCCACCCTGGCTCTCAGCACGAACATCCGCAGGCGCTGCGCAGTACTGTCGAGTAACTCACCGGGCATCACCAGCAGCACTGCGTCGCCCGCATCCATCGCCTGGCCTATTGCAAGCAGGCGGCCCTTCGGATTATTCCAGCCCCACAGGCGCGTTCTGTCCGCCCGCACCTCGCGCAGATCCTGCGTGAGCTGACCCTGGAGAAAATCAATACGGTCGTCGCCGCTGACGCGGATGACGCCGAGATTGTCGAGGCGAAACGGCAGCATGGCGGGTGCTTGCAGGCGGGGTCGCGGATGAAACGGTGGGGTCATTCTGGCACAATCCCGCCGATGTCAGCAGAGCGTTCCGAGTCCCGTCGCGAGCCTTCTTCGGCACCCGTCGACGCGGCCAACCACGCTGAAGAAAAGGCGGCGAATCCGCGGCAGGCCGAGGAACGGCCGCGCGAGATCGGCGGGCCGAAAGGCCCGGAGCCGACCCGCTACGGTGACTGGGAGCGCGGAGGCCGGTGCATCGATTTCTGATGCCCGTTCCTGCTGACGGCATTCCATCGAGTAACGCAGGTTTGCGGCAGGCAAATGGTTGCCGCGTTATGCGTGATTGACTAGCAACAAGCTGCTGCTGCGACGACTAAGGGAGCACCTGGCATGGCGCGCGCGGAACGACCGCTGTCTCCACACCTCGACGTTTATCGCTGGCAGATCGCCAATACCCTTTCCATCCTGCACCGGGCCACCGGCGTGGCCTTGTCTTTCGGTGCACTGGTGCTCGCGGGCTGGTTGATATCCATTGCCGCCGGCTATGACGCCTACGCCCGGGTAGCCACGTGGCTTGCAGGGCCCATCGGCGCATTGCTGCTGTTCGGGTGGAGCTTTTGCTTCTTCTATCACCTGGCCAACGGCATCAGGCACCTGTTCTGGGACGTGGGTCGCGGCTTTGAAAAGGCCACCGCGCAGCGGAGCGGTTGGGCCGTTGTGATCAGTTCAGTGGTGTTGACGGTCGGCTTCTGGGCCGTCGCGTTGACCTGAATCGAGGTTTCGAGATGAGTCTGCAAACTCCCCTGGGCAGGGTTCTCGGCATGGGATCGGCCAAAACGGGTGCCGGCCACTGGTGGATGCAGCGCCTGACGGCGGTCGCGCTGTTGCCACTGGGACTCTGGTTTGTCTTCGCGGTGCTCGGCCTGCAGCACGGCAACTACCTGATGGTGGCGGCATGGGTCGCAGAGCCGGTCAATGCCATCCTGTTGATCCTGCTGGTACTGACCCTGGTCTATCACTCCAGCCTCGGGTTGCAGGTCGTGATTGAAGATTATGTGCACGGCGCCACCAAGGTGGCCACGCTGGTGCTGATGCAGTTCGTGCACGTGATCATGGCGGTCGGCGGCATCTACGCAATCGTCACGGTGTCGGTCGGGGCGGCCACATGAGTGACTATCAGTTCACGGACCACGCTTATGACGTCGTGGTGGTGGGCGCCGGTGGCGCCGGCCTGCGCGCGACCTTCGGACTGGCCGAGGCCGGCCTGAGTACCGCCTGCATCACGAAGGTGTTTCCCACGCGCAGTCACACCGTCGCCGCCCAGGGCGGCATCAGCGCAGCCCTGGGCAACATGGGCGATGACGATTGGCGCTGGCACATGTACGACACCGTCAAGGGCTCGGACTGGCTCGGCGACCAGGACGCGATCGAGTACATGTGCAAGGAAGCGCCGGACGCGATCATCGAGCTGGAACACTACGGATTGCCGTTCTCGCGAACCGAAGACGGGCGTATCTATCAGCGGCCCTTCGGTGGCATGACCACCAATTTCGGTGAGGGCACCGCGCAGCGCACCTGCGCCGCTGCGGACCGCACCGGCCACGCGATGCTGCACACCCTGTACCAGCAGTCGCTGAAGCACGAAGCTTCCTTCTTTATCGAGTACTTTGCGATCGACCTGATCATGGAAGACGGCGAGTGCCGCGGCGTGGTAGCGCTGGACCTTGCCACCGGCGAGCTGCACCGGTTTCGTGCGCAGCGCGTGATCCTGGCCACCGGCGGTTACGGGCGTGCCTATTTCTCGTGCACCTCCGCCCACACCTGCACGGGTGACGGCAACGCGATGGTGCTGCGCGCCGGGTTACCGCTGCAGGACATGGAGTTCGTGCAGTTTCACCCGACGGGCATCTATGGCTCCGGTTGTCTCATTACCGAGGGCGCGCGCGGCGAGGGCGGCTACCTGACGAATTCTGACGGCGAGCGTTTCATGGAGCGCTACGCGCCAAATGCGAAAGACCTCGCATCCCGTGATGTGGTGAGCCGGTCGATGACCGTGGAGATCCGCGAAGGCCGCGGCGTCGGTGCCGAGCAGGACCATATTTTCCTGCACCTGGAACACCTGGGGCCGGAAGTCATCGATGAGCGCCTGCCGGGCATCGCCGAGACGGCGCGTATCTTCGCCGGCGTCGACGTCACCAAGCAGCCGATCCCGGTGCTGCCGACCGTGCACTACAACATGGGCGGCATCCCGACCAACGTGCACGGCGAAGTGCTCACGTCGAAGGGCGGCGGGCCGAGTGAGGCGGTGCCGGGGCTGATGGCCGTCGGCGAGGCCGCGTGCGTGTCGGTGCACGGCGCGAACCGCCTGGGCTCGAATTCGCTGCTGGACCTGGTGGTCTTTGGCCGCGCGGCGGCCCACCGCTGCGCGGATGTGGTCGAGCCCGGCATCCGGCAAAAACCACTCGCGGCAGACGCGGGCGACTACGCGGTATCCAGGCTCGACAAGCTGCGGCACGCCGACGGCGGGCGCACGACAGCGGATATCCGCGGCGAAATGCAGCGGGTGATGCAGAATCACGCCGCGGTATTTCGCACCGGCGCATCCCTGCAGGAAGGTGTCGAAAAACTCCGCGTGTGTGCATACGGTTTCGCCGACGTGAAGGTTGCCGATCGCGGCTTGATCTGGAACACCGACCTGGTCGAGACCATGGAGCTGGAAAACCTGCTGGGCCAGGCGCTGGCCACGATCGAGTCGGCGGTGGCGCGCAAGGAGAGCCGCGGTGCGCAGGCACGTGAGGATTACCCGGATCGCGACGACGTCGACTGGATGAAGCACTCGCTGAGCTGGTTGCAGAGCGATTGGGGCATTCGCCTGGGCTACCGTCCGGTCAATCTCGAAACCCTGACGAACGAAGTTGCAACCATCCCGCCGAAGGCGCGGGTGTACTGAGACAGCACGAGTCGAGAGAACAGCACGATGGCTCAATTCCGGTTACCGCCGAATTCCAGGATCACCAGGGGCAAGACGCACCACGCGCCGGCCGGCGCCACGAACGTGCGCCGCTTTGCCATTTATCGTTATGACCCGCACGCCGGGGAAAACCCGCGGGTCGATACCTATGAAGTCGACCTGGACAAGTGCGGGCCGATGGTCCTGGACGCGCTGATCAAGATCAAGAACGAAGTGGACTCGACGCTGACCTTCCGGCGGTCCTGCCGCGAAGGTATCTGCGGTTCCTGCGCAATGAACATCGCCGGCGGCAACACGCTGGCCTGCACGCAGGCCATCGAGGACATCAGCGGTGACATCAAGATCTACCCGCTGCCACACATGCCCGTCGTCAAGGACCTCGTGCCCGACCTGACCAACTTCTACGCGCAGTACGCGTCAATCAAACCCTGGTTGCAGACGCGCACGCCGGCCCCGCCGGACCGCGAGCGGCTGCAGGCAAAGGAAGAACAGCACCTGATCGACACGCCGTCGGCGTGCATCCTGTGTGCGTGCTGTTCTACCAGCTGTCCGAGCTACTGGTGGAACAGCGACCGTTACCTCGGCCCGGCCGCGCTGCTGGCGGCCTACCGCTGGTTGGTAGACAGCCGCGACGAGGCCACCGGCGAACGGCTGGACGCGCTGGAAGACCCGTTCCGCCTGTATCGCTGCCACACCATCATGAACTGCACCAATGCCTGCCCGAAAGATCTGAACCCGGCCAGGGCCATCGGTGAGATCAAGCAGATGATTGCCGTGCGCCGGCTTTGACGGCCGACGACACCCGGTTGCGCCGGCTGCGGTGGCGGTGCCGTCGGGGCATGCGCGAACTCGACGTGCTGCTGATGGCCTACATGGATAACGAGTACCCCACAGCCAGCCCGGCGCTGCAGCGCGCGTTCGAGCAACTCCTAACCATGCAGGATCCCGATATTCAGGCCTTGCTGGCTGGCCGTTTGCCTGCCGAAAATGCGGCCCTGCATGAACTGGTGCAACGGCTTCTCGACCACTCTGACCCTGCGGACTAGGGCCGTCGGCCGTCACCGCTGCAACGCAGCAAGCCGAAGCCCGGCGGGGCGCTGGCGACTCCGGTTGCCGGGTGATCGCTGGCGGCCGGCCGCACTCGGCGCTGCGTGGCTCGCCGGGCCGCTGGCCGGGCTCGCCTTCCTGGATGCGCGCGGTGTCCGCCACAGCGTGCTGATTCTGGCGGGGGACCAGCGGGCCGCGGACTGGCGCCGTCTCCGGGTGCACCTTAAGCTGCCGCGAACTTAGAATACCCGGGCGCTGCGCTGCATCAGGAAATCAGACGCGGCTCACGATCCGGGCGCTTCCGGGCGAACTTTCGGCGCAGGTTGCAGTCAATGCTATGGCGGGCGGCCGCTGCGCCGTGACTGACGGACAACGCGGCATGTCGGCTAACACTAACGACCAGGTGCTGGTCGAGCGCGTCAAGCGGGGGGACAAGCGGGCCTTCGATCTCCTCGTGCTCAAGTACCAGCACAAGATCGTGAACCTGGTAATGCGATATGTGCGTGATCCGAGCGAGGCGATGGACGTGACCCAGGAGGCTTTCCTGAAGGCCTACCGGGCATTGCCGCGCTTTCGCGGTGACAGCGCCTTTTATACATGGCTGTACCGCATTGCGATTAACACGTCGAAGAATTACCTGGTGTCGCTGAGCCGCCGCCCGCTCGAATACGACCTGGACCTGCAGGACCCGGAGCAGCAGTCGATCAGCAACAAGCTGCGCGACGACGACTCACCGGAAGGGCTGCTGCTGCGCGACGAGTTGCGGCAGACGATGGAAGACACCATTGCCGCGTTGCCGGACGAACTGCGCATGGCCATCACGCTGCGCGAGGCCGACGGCCTGAGTTACGAGGAAATTTCCCAGGCGATGGATTGTCCGGTGGGGACGGTGCGCTCGCGCATCTTCCGGGCCCGCGAAGCGATTGACAAAAATATCAAACCCCTGCTCGACGGGCAGTGGGAGCGATGAAGGGTAGATGAGTATGAAGCAAGTCATCGAAGAGCAATTGTCGGCGTTTCTCGACGGGGAATTGCCGGCAGCAGAGGAAGAGCTGCTGCTGCGGCGCCTCGAACGGGAGACGGGCTACCAGGAGCAGATCGTTCGCTACGCGATGATCGGGCAGCTGATCCGTGGCGAGACGGCGGTCGGGAATGGCGCCGTTCTTGCACAACAGATCAGCGAAGTGGTGGCAGGGGAAGCGGCGCACGCATCGTCGGCGCCGCCCCGGGCGCGCCACTGGGGCGCCTTTGCCAGCGCAGGTGTCGCGGCGGCCGCCGGGCTGGTTGTGCTGACGGGCCTGCTCAGCCTCGGCACCGTGTCGGTGCCGGAGACGCCGGTGGCGTCCGCGCCCGTCGTGCCACAGATTCGCACTGCCGATTTCCAGAGTCCCGCCGACGCGCCGATCGAGCCGGAGCGCCTGACCGCCTATCTCGTGGCGCATGGCGACTACGCAGGCGGGCTGTCACGGCAGGTGATGAGTTCGCACGTCGTGAACGGCACGCCGGACTTCGTGCTCGCCAACACTGGCGGAGTGGGTGTTGATGAGTGACGCAAGCCGGCTGCGCGGCCGCGCCGGCGTCGCTCTCGTCCTTGTGTTTGGCTCCGTCCAGTCGTGGGCGGGCGACGATTCGCGCCAGTGGCTGATGCGCATGGCGGGCGCGGTCGAGGACCTTAACTACGAAGGCAGCCTGGTGCACATGTATGGTGGCGAGGCCGATATTCTGCGCATCGTGCATCGGGTCAAAGACGGCCAGGTGGCCGAACGGATCACCGCGGTAGACGGCAAAGGGCGCGAGATCATTCGCAACGACGACCAGGTGACCTGCATCCTGCCCGACCAGATGGCGATTCACGTGGAGCCGCGTGATCCCAGGGCACGGGAACAGAGCCCGCTGCAGGGCAGCCTGCCGACTGCCGATTCCCTGGATGAAGGGCTTTACGATCTGGCGCTGGACGGGCGGGACACCGTGGCGGGTCGGGCCGCCCAGATCCTCACCGTGCAGCCGATGGACCCGTATCGCTACGGTTACCGCCTGTGGCTCGACCAGGGCACCGCGATGCCGCTGAAGATCCAGATGCGGGACGAGGGCGGTGGCGTGCTGGAGCAGATCCTGTTCACCGAAATCCGGATGCCGGATGACATTCCCGACGCGGCGCTGCAGCCGTCGCTGGATACGGACGGGTTCAAGATGATGCGCGGTGCCCCGGTTCGCGATGGCGAAGAGATGCCAACGGCATCGTGGCGAGCCGCGGACGTGCCAGCAGGTTTCACACTCACGACGGTGAAATCCAAGTACGCGCCGGGCGCGGACATGCCCACGGAGCAGCTGGTCTATTCCGACGGACTGGCCTCGGTGTCGGTGTTCATCGAAGCCGAGCAGATGCAACGCACCGCCGTCGGTGGAGCGTCGAGCATGGGGGCTGCAAACGCCTATACCACGAGCCGCGACGGCCACCTGATTACGGCGGTCGGTGAAGTCCCGGTGCGCACGGTCGAACGCATCGCCACGTCCACCGCACCCGGTGGCCGTTAACCCTCTGCTGCTGGAGCGCACCGGCACCGTCGTGCGCTGCGACGCGAACCGTGTCGAAATCGAACTCGATGTGGTCGAGGCCTGTGCCGGGTGCGCCGGCCCCGGTGGGTGCGGCAACGGCCCACAGGTCCACGCGCCGCGCCGCGGGGCGCAGGGCGGCGTGCTGACGGTGCCCGGGGCCCGGGCGTTCCAGCCCGGCGAGCGCGTGCGGCTGTGCCTGCCCGCGCCGGGCTTGTTGCGCGCGGCCGCGCTGGCTTACGGGTGGCCGCTGGCCGGCATGTTTGGCGCAGCGAGTGTCGCCGCCGCATTCTCGCCATCGGCCAGCGATGCCTGGGCCGCGGCCGCGGCGATCGCAGGGCTCGCAGCCGGATTTCTCGCGAGTCGACGGCACATTGGGCACATCGACGGGCCGCGTTTACTGGCTGCGGATCCGCCGGCCATTTCAGCACCGTGACCGCGGCGCCCGTTCTCACGGTCTACAGTCGCCGTGGATGTCACCTCTGTGAAGACCTGCTCGGTGAGCTCGAACCCCTGTTGCGCGGGCGCGCGATCGTCGATGTGCAGGATATAGACCTGGACGACACGCTTCGCGATCGCTATCACACCCGGGTACCGGTCGTCTGCGCAGCGGGACAGGAACTTTGCCAGTACCACCTCGACCGGTCCGCCGTGCTTGACTGGCTCGACCGGGCAGCGCCCAGGTAGCGCAGCCAAACCTGACGGACGCCGCCTGCCGCCGTCTATAATTCGCAGGTTGTATCGCGCTCCCGGCCCATGAAACAGATTCGCAATTTCTCCATCATCGCGCATGTCGATCACGGCAAGTCCACGCTGGCCGACCGGCTGATCGAGCGGTGCGGGGGTCTCGAGGCCCGGGAGATGGCGGCGCAGGTGCTGGATTCCATGGACCTGGAGCGGGAGCGGGGCATCACGATCAAGGCGCAAAGCGTGTCGCTGGATTACCAGGCGCGCGACGGGCAGGACTATCAGCTGAACTTCATCGACACGCCGGGCCACGTCGATTTTTCCTACGAGGTCTCCCGGTCGCTGGCGGCCTGCGAAGGGGCGCTGCTGGTGGTGGATGCGGCACAGGGTGTCGAGGCGCAGAGCATTGCCAACTGCTACACCGCCGTGGAGCAGGGCCTGGAAATCATCCCGGTGGTCAACAAGATTGACCTGCCGTCGGCAGAGCCCGAACGGGTTTTGAACGACGTGCGCGAGATCATCGGCCTGGACACCGAGCACGCGGCCCTGGTCAGCGCCAAGACCGGTGAGGGCATCGATGAGCTGCTGGAGTTGCTGGTCGAACGCGTGCCGCCGCCCGAGGGCGAGCCCGACGGGCCGCTGCAGGCCCTGATCATCGATTCCTGGTTCGACAGTTACGTCGGCGTCGTGTCCCTGGTGCGGGTCGTCAACGGCGTGCTGCCGAGTGGCGCCAAGATCCGCGTGATGTCCACCGGCCGCAGTCACGTGGCCACCGAACTGGGCGCCTTTACACCGAAGATGACGAAGCGCAATGCGCTGCAAACCGGTGAGGTGGGTTACCTGGTCGCCGGTATCAAGGACATCGACGGGGCACCGGTAGGCGATACCGTGACGCTGGACGCCCGGCCTGCCGAAGCGCAGTTGCCGGGTTTCAAGGCCGTGAAGCCACGGGTATTCGCGGGGCTGTTCCCGGTGAACTCTGACCAGTTCGACGAATGCCGTGAGGCGTTGCGCAAGCTGCGATTGAACGATGCGGCCCTGCACTATGAAGTGGAGACGTCAGCAGCACTGGGTTTTGGTTTCCGCTGCGGCTTTCTCGGCATGCTGCACATGGAGATTGTGCAGGAACGTCTCGAGCGCGAGTACGGCCTGGCCCTGATCACAACGGCGCCAACGGTGGTCTTCGAGGTAGTCACGACCAAGGGCGAAACGCTCCAGGTGGACAATCCCGCGGCCTTGCCGGATGCGTCGCTATGCGAAGAGATCCGCGAGCCCTATATTCGCGCGAGCCTGCTCGTGCCGCCGGAGTTCGTGGGCCCTGTCATGCAGCTTTGCGTTGCGCGACGCGGTGTGCAAAAGCGTATGGACTATGTCGGCAGCCAGGTGGCCCTGGAATACGAATTGCCGATGGTCGAAATCGTGCTGGACTTTTTTGACCGGCTGAAATCCATCAGCCGCGGCCATGCGTCTTTCGACTACGAGTTCTCCCGCTTCGTGCCGGGGCAGCTGGTCAAGCTCGATATCCTGATCAACCGCGAACGGGTGGACGCGCTGTCGGTCATCGTGCATCGGGAATCGGCACGGCAACGCGGGCGTGCGCTGGTCGACAAACTACGTGAACTCATTCCGCGCCAGATGTTCGAGGTGGCGATTCAGGCCGCAATCGGTTCGCAGATCATCGCGCGCGCGAATGTAAAGGCGCTGCGCAAGGATGTGACGGCCAAACTTTACGGCGGTGACGTGACGCGCAAGCGCAAGTTGCTGGAGAAGCAGAAGGCCGGCAAGAAGCGGATGAAGCAGCTCGGTTCGGTGGAGATACCGCAGGAAGCCTTCCTGGCGGTCCTGAAGGTGGGCCGCGAATGATGGGTTGCACTCGCTGTGCCCGGGGACACGGTCCGTGCTATGGTCCGCCCCGGCGGGCCGCTGTGCCCGGATTGTGCGCGTTCTGACGGGTTGGCATGAGTCTGGATTTTTCCTTGTTGCTGGTGTTGGCGACCGGCCTGTGTGGCTTGGTCTGGGGGCTGGATGCCCTGCTGTTCGCCAGCCGTCGCCGGGAGGTGGTCGAAGCCGTCGAACCGCACGATCCGGTGCTGGTGGAATACGCGCGGTCGTTCTTCCCGATTTTGCTGGTGGTGCTGGTCATTCGCTCGTTCCTGTTCGAGCCGTTCCGGATTCCCAGCAGCTCCATGGTGCCAACACTGCTGATCGGCGACTTCATTTTCGTGAACAAGTACACCTATGGTCTGCGCCTGCCGGTGCTGAACACGAAGGTGCTCGAGGTGGGGGAGCCGGCCCGCGGTGACGTGGTGGTGTTCCGGCTGCCGGCGGATCCCAGCACCAATTACATCAAGCGCCTGGTCGGCCTGCCGGGGGATACCATCGAATATGTGAACAAGCGCCTTTACATTAACGGCAAAGCCATGGATTTTGAGGTGCTGGGAGCCTATGAAGCGGCCGGTAACGTCCGGGCCGTGCTGGGGCGGGAGACCATCGACGAGACGGAGCACTCGGTGCTGCTGGTCGAGGGTCAACGCAGCCAGGAAGGCACCTACCGCGTCCCTGATGGATACTATTTCATGATGGGCGACAATCGGGACAACAGTCGCGACAGCCGCTACAGCGGCGTGGGGCTTGTCCCGGAAGGCAACGTTGTTGGCAAGGCCGTACGCATCTGGATGAACTGGGAGTTTCCGAAGGCGCCGCAATGGCAGCGCATCGGCAGCGCGATCCAGTAGCAGCGGCGACAGGAGTAGGCATATGCGCGGCAGGCAACAGGGCATTACAGCCATCGGCTTCCTGATCATCGCAATCATGGTTGCGGCTATCGGTTTCGCGGCGTTGAGGCTCACGCCGATCTACCTGGAGCACATGAAAATCGTCAGCGTGCTCAAAGACGTGAAGGCCGATCTCGACGGCACTAATCCGTCTATACAACTGATCAAATCGGCCATCGGCAAACGCCTGAATATCGAGATGGTCCGGGTAGTGCAGAGGCAGGACTTCAAGGTCAAGAAGTCGGAAGTGGGCTACAGCGTTCGGGTGCAGTACAACGCCGAGGCACCTTATTTCGCCAACGTGTGGCTCCTGGTTCGCTTCAACGACGCCGTAGAGATTCGCCGTTGACCGGGCCGGCGGACTGGTCGTCCAGGTACCTGGGCTATCGGTTCGTCGACGAGCGGCTGCTCGAGCAGGCACTGACTCATCGCAGCGCCGGTGGGGCGCATAATGAGCGCCTCGAGTTCCTGGGCGATGCGGTCCTCGGCATGGTCATTGCCAAAGCGCTCTATGAACTGAAACCTGTCGCACGCGAGGGCGCGCTGAGTCGTTACCGGTCGCGCCTGGTGCGCAAGGAAACCCTCGCCGAAGTCGCCCGCCGCGTGGAGCTCGGGGGCCAGCTGCGCATGGGAGCCGGCGAACACCGCAGCGGTGGTCACCAGCGCAGTGCGGTGCTGGCCGACGCGCTCGAGGCCCTGTTCGGGGCGGTGCTTCTCGACGGCGGCATCGATGACGCGGCGCAAGTCATTCAGCGCCTGTATGCCGATCGCCTCCAGGCATTGCCTGCCGAGGCCGAGTTGGTTGATGCGAAGACCTCCCTGCAGGAATACCTGCAGGCCAGGGGTTTGCCGCCGCCCGACTACGAACTGCTGGAGGCCACCGGCGCTGCCCACGCGCGCACCTTTCACTGCTGCTGCCGGGTCGCCGATCTGGGGCTGGAAACCAATGGTAGCGGCACCAGCCGGCGCCTGGCGGAGCAGGCGGCGGCCGCCGCGGCGCTGGAGCAGATTGGCGGTGACTGAAGACGGTTTTCGTTCCGGTTTCGTCGCGGTGATCGGCCGGCCGAACGTCGGCAAGTCGACACTGGTCAACGCGCTGGTTGCCGAGAAGATCAGCATCGTGACACCGAAGCCGCAGACGACGCGGCACAGTATCCTGGGCATCCTGTCCCGCGACGATTGCCAGATCGTGTTCGTGGATACCCCGGGCCTGCACGACCCGGGCAAGCAGCTGATGAACCGGGCGATGGTGAAATCGGCGAGCGCATCCCTGGTGGGTGCCGACCTGGCGCTGCTGGTGGTCGAGGCGCGTGGCTGGCAGCGCGGTGATGATTTCGCGTGGGAACGACTGCGCTCGAGCGGAGTGCCGGCGCTGCTGGTCGTGAACAAGCTCGACCGGGTCAGACCCAAAGACAAGGTGCTCGTATTCCTCGAGGAATGTGCCCAGCGTGTCGACGTGATGGCCATCGTGCCCGTGTCGGCGCGTACTGGCGATAACCTGGAACGGCTGCTGGACACGATTCGCGAACACCTGCCCGAGGGGCCGCCGCTATTTCCCGTCGACCTGAAGACCGATCGCGGCGCGGACTTCCGGATTGCCGAGGTCATTCGCGAGAAATTGCTGTTGGCACTGCACCAGGAAGTCCCTTACGGTCTGGCCGTGGAGGTGCGCGCGCTGGAGCGTCGCGACGATCTGTTGCTGGCCGACGTGACCATCTGGGTTGACCGGGAATCCCACCAGGGCATGGTGATTGGCCGCGCCGGCGAGCGGATCAAGCAAGTGGGCCGGGCAGCGCGACTGGACCTGGAAAAAGTGTTCGGTCAGCGTGTGCATCTTGAAACCAGGGTCAAGGTCAAGGCGAACTGGCGTGACAGTGCGGCCGCACTGCGCCAGCTCGGATACGAGGAGCCGCGTTGAAGGCCGAGCGGGTCGAACTGGAAGCCGCGTACATACTGCATGCGCGGCCTTACCGGGAAACCAGCCAGCTGCTGGAGGTGATAGGCCGCCAGCACGGCCGGCAGGGCCTGATCGCCCGCGGCGCCCGTGGCCCGAAGGCTCGCTGGCGCGCATTGCTGCAACCGTTTCGCCCGCTGCACCTGTCCTGGAGTGGCCGCGGCACTTTGTACACACTGCGCAACGCTGAGCCCGCGGCACCGTCGGCGCCGCTGCAGGGGCGGCGCCTGTTGTCGGCTTACTACCTGAACGAACTGTTACTGCGCTTCACGACGCGGGGCGAACCACGCCCGGAATTGTTCGCGCACTACACGGCAGCGCTGGCGGGCCTGGCGGATGCCGACAATGCCGAAGTGCCCTTGCGTCGCTTCGAGCTCGCGTTGTTGACCGAATCCGGTTACGGGCTCGATGCCGATCGAGACGCGTTGCACGGGGCCCCTATCGATCCCGAACAGCGCTATGCCTACCAGCCGGAACGCGGCGCGATGCCGGTAGAGCGGGACGGCGACGAGCAGGTGGTGCTGACCGGCGCAAGCCTCCAGGCCATCGCAGCGGGCAGCTTCCACGGGGCCGATGACCTGCGCCTGGCCAAGCGGCTGTTGCGCCAGTTGCTGGATCATCACCTGGGTCACCGGCCGCTGCAGACCCGCCGGGTTTTCGCGGAGATGCGCCCCCCGTCCTAGCGCCGCGTTGCGGGCCCGGCAGCGAAAGTGCGAACATCCGGTCCCGCCTCATTTGTGCGCCGGTGGAGTCGCCCGCATGTCCCAGGCCAACCGCATCCTGCTGGGTGTCAACGTGGATCACGTCGCCACGTTGCGCCAGGCACGTGGCACCCGTTATCCAGATCCGGTAGATGCCGCCCTGCTGGCCGAGCGCGCCGGCGCCGACTCCATTACCGTGCACCTGCGCGAGGACCGTCGGCACATCCAGGAACGCGATCTGCGTGTGATGACGGACGTGTTGCAGACCCGGATGAACCTGGAAATGGCGGTGACTGACGAGATGCTGGCTGTCGCCGGCGACCTGCGCCCCGCGGACTGCTGCCTGGTGCCCGAGAAGCGCGAAGAACTCACCACGGAAGGCGGCCTGGACGTGGCCGGTCAGCTCGAGCGCGTGACGCAGGCGTGCGGCGCGCTCGGTGAACAGGGTATACGCGTGTCGCTGTTCGTTGATCCCGACCTGGAGCAACTCGACGCGTCCGCCGCTGCGGGTGCGCCGGTGGTCGAGCTGCACACCGGTTGTTATGCGGATGCCTTTGAGGAGGGTGAGCGCGCGCGGGAACTGGAGCGTCTGCAACGCGCGTCATACCACGCGAACCGGCTGGGACTGGCCGTGCACGCCGGGCACGGGTTGCACTACCACAATGTGCAGGCGGTGGCGGCCATACCCGAGATCGTGGAACTGAATATCGGCCACGCGATCATAGCGCGCGCAGTCATCGACGGGTTGGCGCGCGCGGTGGCCGACATGCGCAGGTTGATGAGCGCGGCTCGCACCCCGTGATCTTTGGCATCGGCATCGACATCCTGCAGGCGGAGCGCGTGCACGCGGCCTATGCCCGCTTCGGTGAGCGCTTCGCCGAGCGCCTGTTGATGCCCGAAGAACTGGCCTTGTTCGGGGCAACTAAGCAGCCACAACGCTTCCTGGCGATGCGCTTCGCTGCCAAGGAAGCAGTCGTGAAGGCCATGGGCACCGGCTTTGCCAACGGGATGTGGATTCGCGACGCGGGCGTGTTGCCCGATCGTTTCGGCCGGCCGGAGATCATCTTTTCGTCCCGGGGCCGCACCAAGTGCGCGCAGCTCGGCATCGGCGACGGACACCTGAGCCTGACGGACGAGGCCGGGCTGGTCGTGGCCGTGGCCGTGTTATTGCGGGCAGTCGAGGAGTAGCGCGTGAATTGCCTGGTATTTGACATTGAGACCGTTCCCGACACGTCGCTCGGGCGGCAGTTGCTGAATATTGACGAGTCCCTGTCCGATGCCGACGTGGCCAAGGCCATGGCCTTCAAGCGCTTGCAGGAAACCGAGAGCGAGTTCCTGCCCCTGCACCAGCACCGCATCGTTGCGATTTCCGTCGCGCTGCGCCGCCGGGATCGGTTCCAGCTCTGGAGCCTGGGCAGCGAGGCGAGCGACGAGGCCGAGCTGATTACCCGCTTTTTCGAGGGCCTGGAGAAATATCTGCCGGTACTCGTGTCGTGGAACGGCAGTGGTTTCGATTTGCCGCTGCTGCACTACCGGGCGCTGAAACATAGCGTGGCGTCTCCGCAATACTGGGAAATCGGCGACGAGAATCGCGAATTCCGTTACAACAACTACCTGGGTCGCTTCCACTGGCGGCATATCGACCTGATGGACGTGCTGTCCGGATACCAGCCGCGCAGCCGCGCCAAACTCGACGAGGTTGCAGTCATGCTGGGTTTTCCCGGCAAGCTCGGTATGTCGGGTGACAAGGTCTGGGATGTCTACCTGCAGGGCGGCTTGAAGCAGATCCGCGACTATTGTGAGACGGACGTGCTCAATACTTACCTGATCTACCTGCGGTTTCAGCATCTGCGTGGCCTGCTGGACGATATTGCGCTGGCCGAGGAAGAAGAGCGGGTTCGCGCGCAGCTCGTTGACAGCGAGGCGGACCATCTGCGGGAATTCCTGGCTGCCTGGCAGGCTTCGGGGGACTGACGCGTTGGCGGCAAAGGCCGAAGACCTGCTGCAGGGGCGGGTCGTCGACACCACTGCCGAAGGTCGCGGCGTCATTCGCGGTGCCGGGAAGACGGTGTTCCTGGACGGTGCGATCGCCGGTGAGCTGGTCCGTTACCGGATTCGCAAACGGCGGCGTAACTACGACGAGGCAGAACTCGTCGCGGTGCTCGAAGCTTCCGCCGACCGGGTGGAGCCCCGCTGCGCGGTCTTCGGCACCTGTGGCGGCTGTGCCCTGCAACATATCGAAGCCGGTGCCCAGTTGCGCCTGAAAGAGGCCGTGTTGCTGGATAACCTGCAGCGCATCGGCGGGGTGCAGCCCGCGCGGGTCCTGCCGCCCATTTCCGGCCCGCCGTGGGGCTACCGGCGCAAGGCGCGGCTGGGCGTGAAGTACGTGGCAAAGAAGGGACGTGTGCTGGTGGGCTTTCGTGAGCGCCACGCGCCCTATGTGACGGACACTGCGCGCTGCGAGACCCTGCATCCGTCCGTGGGTGAGCGCTTGTCGGACCTGGCAGACCTGATCGGTAGCCTGACCCTGCGCGAACGGTTGCCGCAGATCGAGGTCGGGGTCGGTGACGCGGGGGCCGCACTGGTATGCCGCGTGCTGGATGCACCGACGCCCGGGGATCTGGACAAGCTGCGGGCCTTTGCCCGCGAGACAGCTTTGTCGGTTTTCCTGCAGCCGGGTGGTGCCGATACCATCGTGCCGTTGCCGGGCGCGCCGGTACCCGACGCGCTGCGGTACCGTTTGCCGGCGGCAGACATCGACATCGAATTTCGGCCGACGGATTTCATCCAGGTGAACCAGGCGGTGAACCAGCAGATGGTGGCACGGGCGCTGGAGCTGCTGGCGCCGGCGGCAGACTCCCGGGTACTGGATCTGTATTGCGGGCTCGGCAATTTCACGCTGGCGCTGGCGCGCCGGGCAGCGCATGTCACCGGGGTGGAGGGCAGTGACGCCATGGTCGAACAGGCCAACGCGAACGCAGCACTTAATGGCCTGAAAAATGTCAGCTATCGGGTTGCGGACCTGGCGGGAACCGATGCCCTCGACGGACTGGCGGGCGAGACTTTCGACCGCGTGTTGCTCGATCCGCCGCGCAGCGGTGCGGCAGGCGTACTGGATGCGCTTGCGCGGTTCGCGCCCGCGCGAATCGTGTACGTGTCCTGCCATCCGGGAACCTTGGCCCGCGACGTGCAAAGGCTCACAGGGGAGTTCGGCTACCGGCTGGATGCGGCTGGCATCATGGACATGTTCCCGCAGACGGCGCATGTTGAAGCGATGGCCCTGCTGACCGGGGAAACAGCACATGGCGACTGATTCTTCGGCGCCGCGCATCATCGTGAGCCTGACTCGGCAGCGGCTGGAGCTCCGCGACGAAGACCAGCTCCTGGTCCGCTATCCCGTTTCGACTTCGCGTTACGGCCCGGGTGAGCGTGACAACAGCCAGTGCACGCCCCGCGGCCTGCATCGCATTCGCGCGTGCATCGGCGCCGGGTTACCGGCGGGTGCCGTGCTGGTTGGCCGCCGGCCCACCGGGGAGATCTACGATGCCACGCTGGCGCGCCTGTACCCGGAACGCGACTGGATCCTGACCCGGGTCCTCTGGTTGTGTGGGTGCGAACCGGGCCGCAACCGCCTGGGCAATGTCGACTCGATGCGGCGGTACATCTACATACACGGCACGCCCGATCGCGAGGTCATGGGCGTGCCGTTCTCCCACGGCTGCATTCGAATGCGCAATGCCGACGTCGTCGATTTGTTTGACCGCGTGAATGCCGGTACGTTAGTGGACATACAGGACTGAAGACATCCAAGCCATGACGCTCGGTCCCCTGATGATCGACCTGGAAGGCGAAAGCCTGTTGCCGGACGAGCGCGAACGCCTGCGCTCGCCGCTGGTCGGCGGTGTCATCCTCTTTACCCGCAATTATCGCGACCGCGCGCAGCTCGCCGAACTGACGCGCGAGATTCACGCCGTGCGCACGCCGGAGCTGCTGATCGCCGTCGACCAGGAGGGTGGTCGCGTGCAGCGTTTCCGGGAGGGTTTCAGTACGTTGCCACCCGCGCGCTGGTTCGGTCACCAGTATGACCTGGACCCGGCACAGGGCCGGCGGCTCGCCAGGCTGGGCGGCTGGGTCATGGCTGCCGAGTTGCGGGATGCGGGCGTCGATTTGAGTTTTGCGCCCTGTATCGACCTGGACCGCGGTCTGAGCGAGATCATCGGTGATCGGGCTTTCCACAACGAGCCCGACGTGATCGTGCAGCTGGCCGAGACCTGGATGACCGGCATGCGCGATGCGGGCATGGCGGCGGTAGCAAAGCATTTCCCGGGCCACGGTGGAGTGGTGCCCGATTCCCATCTCGAATTGCCCGTGGATCACCGGGACTACACCGACCTCGCGGAAGACATCGCGCCGTTCCAGCGCCTGGTCGCGTTCGGGGTGGCTGGCATCATGGTGGCCCACGTGCGTTACCCGAGCGTTGACCGCCGAATCGCCAGCCTGTCGCCCTACTGGTTGCAAACGGAACTGCGCGACAACCTGGGGTTTGCCGGTGCCGTGTTCTCAGACGACCTCACGATGGGCGCGCTGGCCGAGGCCGGGTCGGTGCCAGAGCGTGCCCGGCAAAGCCTGGAGGCCGGCGCGGACATGGCGCTGATCTGCAACGACCCGGAAGCGGCGGCACGCACCATCGCGGAACTGCCCGAGGACACGGGACCGGCAAGCCACGGCCGCCTGGCGGCAATGCGGCCCCGGAAGGTCGATTGGGTGCCCGGCGAGCTGCAGGGTTTGTCCCACTGGCAGGCGCGCGTGGCAGAACTCGAGGCAGCACTGGCGCGGCCGGTGCTCGCGCTGGATGGCTGACAGCGACGCCGGGCTGCCCGCAGGCGCCGAACTCATCATCAGCGCCGCGGCGGTCGACGATGCCCTGGGTCGCATGGCGGCGGCGCTGCAGGCAGAGATCGACGCGGCCGATTGCGTGGTGCTGCTGGTCATGGTCGGTGGTCTGATCCCCGGCGTCCGCGTGCTCCAACGCCTGACCGGCGACTTCGAAATCGACTATTGCCACGTCACGCGGTATGCGGGCCAGCAACGCGGCGGGACGCCGCGCTGGTTGCAGGCACCTCGGGCCAGGTTGCGGGACCGCACCGTGCTGATCGTGGACGACATCTTCGACGAAGGCATCACGCTCGACTACGTGGTGCAGGCCTGCCGTGAGCAGGGCGCGGCGCGCGTGGTGACCGCGGTGCTGGTCACCAAGCAGCACGACCGCGCAGCGGGTCGCCGGGGCCCGGACATCTGTGGGGTCCAGGTGCTGGACCGCTATGTGTTTGGTTGCGGCATGGACCTGGAACACCGCTGGCGACATTTGCCGGCAATCTATGCGCTGACAGGGGAAGGCTGACATGGCAAAGCTCGCAGTGATCGGTGGCACGGGGGCCCGCGCACTGGTCCCGCAGGATCACCTGGTTCGAACGACCGTCGATACGCCGTACGGACCGCCGTCGGGACCGCTGCTGCACTGGCGCGAGGCGGACGACGACTGGTATTTCCTGCCCAGGCACGGCCTCGAGAGCACCATTCCGCCCCACTGCGTGAATTACCGGGCGAACCTGTGGGCGCTCCACGAACTGGAGCCGGACTGGGTGGTCGGGATCAACGCGGTGGGCGGCATTCATCCGGACGCGCAGCCGGGCCGGCTGGTGTTTCCCGACCAGATCGTGGACTACACCTGGGGCCGCGAGCACACCTTCGAAGACCATATGAATCGGCCGATCAGGCACGTGGAGTTCACGGAACCGCTCTCCCCGGGATTGCGGGCCAGGCTCGTCGAACTGGCCGGGATTCATGACATCGATCACCTGCCCGGCGGCTGCTACGCCGCCACCCAGGGGCCGCGCCTGGAGACCGCTGCCGAGATCGATCGCCTGGAACGCGACGGCTGCGACATCGTGGGCATGACCGGGATGCCGGAAGCCGGCCTCGCCCGGGAACTGGAGCTGGAGTACGCCATTTGCGCGGTCGTGGTGAACGAAGCCGCCGGTCGCGGTCCCGCCGAGCACGGGATTCATGCCCAGATCGAAGCCAGCCTGGCGCGGGGCATGGCCGGTGTCAGCCGTTTATTGCAGGTCCTGCTCGGCGGGCGGTGATCCACTTCACAGACCCCGCGCGGCTTCCCTTCTATATTTCGACAAATCCGGCCGGCCCGTCCGCAGGGCTGGGGAAGTACTAGTGGAAATCAAATTAATTTAGCGAAATAAGCTCATGATTAACCTGACAAAAAAGTTACTGGTTCAGGCCCTGGATCAGTGTGCGTCAGGAACACTCGTGGTAGAGGCAAAGGGCCCGCGCTGTCGTATCGTGTACGCGAACGACGCATTCACGGATCTGACCGGCTGGGACAGCAGCGACCTGGTCGGGCGGGCGCTCAGGGACTTCCTGGCCAACGGCGACCTGCCGGGGCCTGACACCGGCGCAGTGGAGCAGCGCTGGCGGAGCCAGGGCGGTTCGCCGGTGTCACTGACGCTGCGCGTGGCGCCCTTGTACCAGCGACCTGGTGTGCCGGACTACTGGCTGCTGTCGCACCCCGGGCCCGCGGCTGAGCGGGGTGGCCGCTCCGGTGAGCCCGCCGGCACCGACGCGGTCTCGGGCCTGCCCAATCGGCGGGTTTTCGAAGACGTTCTGTACCGCGACTGGGGCATCGCGCGCCGCGACGGGCGGGGCCTGGCGGTCATCCTGTTCCAGATCGATGCAATGGACAGCTATCGCGAGGTGTTCGGGCGGCACACGGCTGATGCGTGTCTGCGCAAGGTCGGTCACGCGATCAGCGGCGCATTGCATCGCTGCGGCGACCTGGCGGCGAGAATCGACAGTGATCGTTTTGCCGCGCTGGTGGGGGGTGGCAGCGAGTCCGAGGTTGCGGCCTTTGCGGCCGACATCGCCGACCGCGTGCGGGGCCTTGCGATACATCATCCGCGTTCCGCGGTGGCCCGATTCGTCACGGTATCGACGGGTGTCGCGGCGATGGTGCCCACCGGCGACGAGCCATACTCGGAGCTCCTGGAGCGGGCAGAACAGGCGCTGACGGCAAAACTGGCAGAAGAGGAACAGCAGGCCAGCGGCTGAACTAGCCCGGCGGTTCCACCGCGGCCTCGACCGGCTCCGGCGCCTCCAGTTCCCGCACGAACGCGATCGCACCAAATTGCGGATGGTCGAAATACTGCACCACGTCCCCGCGCAAACGCCGCGATTCATTGATGCGGTTGGTGGTGGCTGCCGCTGGCTGCTCAGGGTTCCCCGTCAGGGTGGGCGGTCCCTGCCAGGCCAGGTCCAGCGCCAGGTGCAGGAAGCGCTCCTTGTACACGGTGACCTGGCCGCTCAGGCCGGGCGGCACTGCGCCGGCTTGTCTCAGTGCCAGTGGTTGCGCGCCGGCTCGGGGCCGGGCCGGCTGGCTCCAGGACAGGTAGGCCAGTGGCCGGTACGCGTCGAGCCGTTCGAGCCTGAGCCAGGCGTTACCCAGCTTGAGTTCCCCTTCCGGCAGACGGGCGAATCCCGGGCCCCCGGTGATCGGATCCAGCAGCACGAACTCGAGCTCAGCCCCGCTCGGCTCAGCCGGCGGCTCCGGTGCTGCAAACGGGTCTGCAGGGACGGGCGTTTCCGGTGTCGAGCGCGCCTGGTCCAGGTGCTGGAACACCAGCACCTCCACCGCATAGCGGGGCGGCGGCGCATCGCCGGTCTCGTCCTGGGCCTGGCCAGGCGGGGCTGCCAGCAGCAGGGCTGCCAGCGTGATTTGCACGATCGTCTTCAAGCGCGTCTCCCGCTCGCGGTCTGCTCCATCGCGGGTGGCCCCGCAGCCAGGTCTTCCAGCAGTTGCTCCACGCAGGTGTAGCGGGCGTCGGGGCTTTCCACGTCGGCGGTCACACGCAGCCGCTGTTGACTGTCGAAACGATACCGATCGGGTGCAGCCTGGATCAAGTTCACCACCGTGAGCGGGTCGACGGCAGTGTGGGGGCCAAACTCAACCCGGCCGCCGCCAGCGCTCATCTCGATGCGTTTCAGGCCCAGTGCCGCGGCGCGCAGCCGCAGTTGCGTGAGCCGGAACAGGTTACGCGTCGCCGGCGGAATCAGGCCAAAGCGATCCACCAGTTCCACCTGCAAGTCTTTCAGCGCCTCGTCGTTTGCGGCACTGGCGATGCGCTTGTAATGCACCAGGCGCAGGTGCACGTCAGGCATATAGTCGTCCGGGATCAGTGCCGGCAAGTGCAGGTTGATCTCCGTCGTTTGTTCGCCGGCGCCCTCGGGGTCGGGTTCCAGCCCGGCACGCAGCGCTTCGACGGTTCGGGCGAGCATCTCGTTGTACAGGGTGAAACCGATTTCCTGGATCTGGCCGCTCTGTTCCTCGCCCAGCAGTTCGCCGGCGCCGCGGATCTCCAGGTCGTGGGTGGCAAGTACGAAACCGGCGCCGAGATCTTCGAGGGACTCGATCGCATCGAGTCTTTTTACCGCGTCGTCGGTCATCGCCTCGCGCGCGGGCGCCAGCAGGTAGGCAAAGGCCTGGTGGTGGGAGCGGCCGACCCGGCCCCGCAACTGGTGCAGTTGCGCGAGGCCGAAACGGTCGGCCCGATTGATGACAATGGTATTCGCGGTGGGGACGTCGAGGCCGCTCTCGATGATCGCGGTGCAAACCAGCACATGAAAGCGCCGGTGATAGAAGTCGAGCATGATGCGTTCGAGGTCCCGTTCGCGCATCTGTCCGTGGGCCACTTCGATGCGGGCTTCGGGTACCAGGCTGGCGACCTTTTCAGCAATATCCTCGATATCCTCGATCCGGTTGTGCACGAAGTACACCTGGCCGCCACGCTTCAGCTCGCGTTGACAGGCCTCCCGGATGACCTGGTCGCGCCACTGCGTGACGAAGGTCTTGATGGATAGCCGCGACTCGGGTGGTGTCGTGATCAGCGACAGGTCACGCAGCCCGCCCAGTGCCATGTTCAGCGTACGTGGAATCGGTGTGGCCGTCAGGGTCAGGAAGTCGGCCTGGGTGCGCAACGCCTTCAATCGTTCCTTGTGCCGTACACCGAAGCGGTGTTCTTCATCGATGATGACCAGGCCCAGCTGCTTGAACTCGATACCCTTCTGCAACAGCCGGTGTGTGCCGACCACGATGTCCACGCTGCCTGCCGCCAGACCGGCAACGACTTCGCGGCTGGCCTTGGTGCCCTGGAAACGGCTGAGCCCGGCGACCGTGACCGGGGTGTCGGCGAAACGGTCGGTGAAGGTCTGGTAGTGCTGCTGGGCGAGCAGCGTGGTAGGCACCAGGATTGCCACCTGCCTGCCGTTGTTGACGGCGACGAAGGCCGCCCGCAGCGCGACCTCCGTTTTGCCGAAGCCTACGTCGCCGCAGACGAGCCGGTCCATCGGCGCTGAACCGGCCAGATCGGCCAGCACGTCATCGATGGCCTTGCCCTGGTCGTCCGTCGGTTCAAAAGCAAACCCGGCGGCGAAGGCGCGGTATTCGCCCGGGTCTATACGGGCCGACTGCCCGCCGCGCGATGCGCGCTGCGCGTAGATCTCCAGCAATTCCGCGGCGGCGTCGCGGACCTTGTCTGCCGCCTTCTTGCGCGCGCGCAGCCACTGGTCGGTGCCCAGCCGGTGCAGCGGGGCGTGTTCCGGAGCCGCGCCGGTATAGCGGGAAATCAGGTTCAACGATCCCACCGGAACGTGCAGCCGGTCGCCACCGGCATACTCCAGCGTGACGAACTCGGCCGGGGAGTTGTCGATATCCAGCCGGCTCAGCCCCACGTATCGACCGACACCATGTTCGGCGTGCACCACCGGCGCGCCCGGGCGCAGGTCCGTCAGGTCGTTGATCAGGCTTTCCGGGTCCTGCACCCGCCGCCGGCGGCGGCGGCGGGGCTGTTCGCCGAAGAACTCTGTCTCGGTGAGCACGGCCAGCTCGTGGTCGGCAATCAAAAAGCCCTGGTGGAGCGGGGCGACCACGATGGCGGCGCGATGTTCACCGGCGGCAAAATCGGTCCAGGAACCCAGCTCCGCGGGGTTCAGCCCGGCCGGGCGCAGGGCTTCCAGCAACAATTCCCGGCGCCCTGGCGATTCGGCGCTGATCAGCAGCCGGCCGTCGAAGCCCGCCAGGAATTCACGCAGGCGGCTGCTGGGATCTTCGTCGCGCCGGTTCACCAGCAGCGTCGGGGCCGGCTGCACCGCGAGGTTTGTGCTGGTGGCGGTCAGCATTTCCGCAGGCAGCTTGGCGGTGTCCAGCAGCAACTGCTCGCGCGCCTGCAGTGCGTCCAGGTGCTGCGCCGGGGCAACGTACAGTTCCGCCGGCGCCAGGGCCGGGCGCTCGGTGTCTTGGCGACACTGCTCGTAGCGTTCGTTGACCTGCTGCCAGGCAACCTCCAACGCGCTTGCCGGGTCGCCCACGCACACCGCGCACGTGTCGGCGGGCAGGTAGTCCCAGAAGGTCGCGGCCTGCTCGAAGAACAGCGGCAGGTAGTTTTCCACACCCGCGGGCAGCCGCTGTTCACTGACCTCGCGATAGATGACCGAATTGGCCGGGTTGCCTTCGAAGCGGGCCCGGTAACGCAGCCGGAAAGCCTTTACCGCTTCGGCATCAATTGGGATCTCGCGCGCGGGCAACGTGTCCAGGGTATCTACCCGGCCCGTCGTGAGCTGCGAGTCCGGGTCGAATTCTCGAATAGACTCCACATCGTCGTCCAGGAAGTCGACCCGGACCGGTCTGTTGCTGCCGGTCGGATACAGGTCGACCAGCGAACCACGCACCGCGTACTCGCCGTGGGTGCTCACCTGTGACACGCGCTGGTAACCGGCGTCATCCAGTTGCCGGCGGAACTCGGCCGGGTCCAGCCGCTGGCCGGCATGCAGCTCGATGCCCCGCGCGCGCAGGTACGTCGGCGGGGGCAGGTGAGGCAACAGCGTCGGCGCCGCGGCGAGCACTACGCGCCGGCCCCCTTGCATGAGATCGCGCAGCACACGCAGGCGTTCGGCTACCAGGTCCTGGTGAGGGCTGAAACTGTCGTATGGCAGGACTTCGAGATCTGGGAACAGCAGCACGTCGAGTTCGGCGGGACTGAAGAACCGGAGTTCGGCCGCCAGTGCCTCTGCGTCGGCGACGTTCGGGGTCAGCACTAGCAACGGCCCGTTCCGCAGGCACGCGAACTCGGCGAGGCACAGGGCCGTTGCGCACCCGCGGGCACCGGCCCAGTGCACGGTGCGGGCGTCTGGACCGGGCAGGGGCAGTCCGGTGCGCAGAAGCACGGGCTCAGGCATCAGGCAGGATCTCCGGCCGGTTAAACGGGCATTATTTCACAGCGCAGCTCGCGGCGACCTGCGCTGGCGGGGCCGGAGTTGACAGGATCAGTTCTTGTGAACCGCGTGAATGACCCGGGAGTATTCGAAGTACACGATGAAATTCGGGTACTCCCAGCGCGAGATCGGCGGGTCACCGACGGCCGAGTTTTTGGTCGCCGGCTGGCCCCAGGTGGACGCCACTTTGTCCATGGTCATCCCGCGCGACGGGCGCTGGGAAGCCGACGTGCTGGCCTGCTCGACGCCGTCAAGCAGCAACGTCTCTGCCGCCGCAGGCAGCATGGGCGCGGCGGCCAGGGCCGAGATCAACAGGGCCGGTAATCGGCGGAACATGGTACTTACCCCAAGCTATACTGCGTGCAGGATATCACTGGCTCCGGGCGCAAAAAACAGAATGGTCTATGGACATGGCAGGCGGAATGGTGTAACGCGGCGACCGCTGACGGCGGCCAGCCGGTGGCAGCCGTGAGATTCACCCGGACGCTGGCCGCAGCCTGCCTGCGGCGCCGCGAGCCGCGCGTTCTCTCTGACGTGCCGTGGTCCGAGGGTCTGTCGCCGGCATGATGCGACCCGTGACCATCTTCGTGGCGCTGCGCTACCTGCGCGAGCACCGCGAGAATTCCTTTGCATCGTTCGTCACGGTTGCGTCGGTGATCGGTGTCGCCCTCGGCGTTGCTGCGCTGATCGTCGTGCTGTCAGTCATGAACGGCTTCGAGAACGAATTGCGCGATCGCCTGCTGAGCATGGCCGGGCATGCCACGGTCGAGACCAGCGAGGCGGACGTGCTGGCTGATCTGCGCCGCTGGCCGGGGATCACCGCGGCCGCACCCTTTGTCGATCTGGAGGCGATGCTGTCGTCTGGCGGCAGCCTGGCCGGCGGGGTGCTCAGCGGCATCGACCCGGTGGCAGAGCGGTCCATGTCGGGCTTGGAAAATCACCTGCGGGCCGGCGAGCTGGACGACCTGGTGGCAGGTTCGCGAGCAATGATCCTTGGCCGCGCACTGGCTTTGCGGCTTGGCGTGCAGGTCGGTGATCCGGTGACGGTGATGGTACCCGGTCGCGGCAGCGACGGCCGGTTGCGGACTGCCCTGCGCGAGTTTTGGCTGGCCGGGGTCTTCGAACTCGGCCTGCGTGACCACGACAGCGTGCGCGCGCTGGTGCACATCGAGGATGCGAGGCGGGTGGTCGGTGAGGCCGGCGTTGGTGGTGGTATACGGGTTCGTACCGATGACGTGCTGGCCGCGCCGCAGATCATCCGGGCCTGGGCCGGCGACTGGGCGGGACGCACCGGCAGCTCGCCGGCCGTGCGTGACTGGACCCAGGACAATGCGACCTACTTTCGCGCAGTCCGGATTGAGAAACTGATGATGACCCTGCTGCTGTCGCTGATTGTTGCGGTGGCAGCCTTCAACATCGTAGCCACCCTCGTGATGGTCGTGACCGACAAGCGTTCCGGGATCGCGATTCTGCGAACCCTGGGTTATTCGCGCCGCTCGGTCATGTCGGTCTTCGCGGTGCAGGGCGTAATCGTCGGCTGGTTTGGTGTGCTGATCGGCGTCACGCTGGGTGTGCTGCTGGCCCTGAATGTCGACACGCTGGCACCGGCCCTGGAACGGTTGTTCGGCTTCGAGTTCATGCCGGCGGAGGTGTATTACCTGACCTCACTGCCCGCTGATTTGCGTGTCGCCGATGTGGCCTGGATCGCGGTGATCGCGCTGGTAATGACCGCCTTGGCGACGGTTTACCCGGCGCTGCGGGCGGCCAGCGTCGCGCCGGCCGAAGTCCTGCGCTACGAGTAAGCGGTAACTCGATGGCCAGCGTATTGAAGTCCTATGAACTGCTGGTGGGTACCCGTTACCTGCGCTCGCGCAGCCGCAATCGCTTTGTGTCCTTCATCTCCCTGATTTCGGTACTCGGCATCGCCCTGGCGGTGGCGGTGTTGATCGTGGTGCTGTCGGTGATGAACGGTTTCGAATACGAGGTTCGCGCGCGCATTTTGAGCGTGGTGTCGCATGGCTCGATTACCGGCTGGGACGGGCGCATGGATGACTGGGCCGTGGTGCGCGACATCGCAGCCGCGAATCCCGAGACGCGGGCCGTGGCCCGGTTCGTCAGCGGGCAGGGGATGCTGGTCGGCGCCGAGAACATTCGCGGTGTGGAGATTCGCGGCATTGACCCGGAGCGCGAAGCGCGCGTGTCGGAGATGCCGGCGCTGATGGAGGCGGGGAGCCTGGAAAGCCTGGAGCCCGGCACCTACGGTATCGTGATTGGCCGCAGCCTGGCTGAAGAACTGGGGGCCGACGTTGGTGACCGGTTGATCCTGATGGTGGCCGAAGGGGTGACGACGCCCGCCGGCCTCGCACCGCGTATGCGGCGCTTCGAGGTGCGCGGTATCTTCTACGCCGGCATGTACGAATACGACCGCGGCCTGGTGTTCGTGCACGTGCAGGACGCCAGGCGCCTGTTGCGGCTGGGTGATGCGGTGTCCGGGGTCCGCGTCGCGCTCGACGATGCGATGCGTGCGCCTGTCGTGATTCGCGATATTGCGCAGTCCCTTGGCCGGGACGTTTACATCACCGACTGGACCCGGCAACACGCGAATTTCTTTCGTTCCATTCAGCTGACCAAGACCATTATTTTTGTCATCTTGCTGCTCGTGGTTGCGGTCGCCGCGTTCAATATCGTGTCGACCCTGGTCATGGTGGTTCGGGAGAAGCGCGCTGACATTGCGATACTCCGGACGCTGGGCGCCGCCCCGACGGGTATTCTGCGCATCTTCATGACCCAGGGGGCGATGATTGGCCTGGTGGGGACGTTGCTCGGCGTGCTGCTCGGTTTGCTGATCGCGGCCAACATGGACAGCATCGTCGCGTTCATAGAAAGATTGTTCGGCATGAAGTTCCTGGCACCCGATGTCTATTTCATCAGTGATTTTCCGAGCCGGATCCAGGCGGGCGACGTGCTGCGCGTCGGGGGCATAGCGCTGCTGCTGTCTTTGCTGTCGACACTGTACCCGGCGTGGCAGGGTGCGCGGACCGCGCCGGCGCAGGCGCTGCGCCACGAGTAAGGACCGACCATGATGGTACCGGTGAGCGAAACGGAACGCGCGGCACTGCCGCTGGTCTGCGAAGGTCTGCGCAAGAGTTTCGCCGAGGGCAACGCGGAGTTGCATGTGCTGCAGGGCGCGGAGCTGGTGGTGCAGCCCGGCGAAACGCTGGCAATCGTCGGCGCGTCGGGGGCGGGCAAGACCACGCTGCTGCAACTGCTGGGTGGCCTGGACCGGCCAACGGCCGGCAGCGTGAAAATTTTCGGCGAAGACCTGGCGACACTGTCACCCACCGCGAGGGGCCAGGTGCGGAACAGGGCGCTGGGTTTCGTGTACCAGTTCCATCACCTGCTGCCGGAATTCAATGCCGTGGAGAACGTCGCGATGCCGCTGCTGCTGCGGCGCCTGCCGCTACGCGAGGTGCAGGACAAGGCGGCAGGGCTGCTCGAGCGGGTCGGACTGGGAGACCGCCTGGATCATCGTCCTGGTGAACTGTCGGGCGGTGAGCGCCAGCGCGTCGCGGTGGCCCGGGCTCTCGTCACCGACCCCGCTGTCGTCCTTGCGGACGAGCCCACCGGCAATCTCGATCCGCATACCGGTGAACGGGTCCTGAAACTGATGCTGGCCCTGAATCGCGAAAGCGGCGCCAGCCTGGTGCTGGTGACTCACGATGCGGCCATCGCCGGGCGAATGCAACGCGTGCTGCAGCTGCAGGACGGCCGGCTGCAGGACGTGACTGCCGACTACCGCGCCTGACGTTCGGGGCGATCCACGATCGCCAGTTTGCGCTGCCGCCGCCGGTATCGCGCCGCGACTGCCAGGCGCCAGGCAACGCTGACGAACACGTAGGCAGTGGATGCGACGAGTGTCGCCGTCACCAGTGAGCCGAGCAGCAGCGGGCGCCAGTAACGCGGCAGTTCTTCGAGCACCCAGCGCCATGACATCTCGATGCTGAAGGCCTCACGCGGTAATTCCAGCATCAGGATACCGAGCTGATATTCGAAGATATAAACGGGCACCCACGTCAGTGGATTGGTGACGAAGACGGCGGCGACGGCCACCGGCAGGTTGACCCGGAACAGGATCGCAGCCAGCGTGGCGATGACTGTCTGCAGGGGTATCGGCAGCAAGGCGATGAACAGGCCCAGCCACACCGCACCGGTAATGCTGCGACGGCTGACCGCAAAAAAGCTCGGGTGCCGGAGCAGCACCTCGAACGGGCGCAGGTACCAGGGGTACTCGCGATCCCGCGGAAACTCGGCGGAAATGCGCCTGAAAAAACGTCTGGGCATGGCTTAATTTTTCGCGACACGCTGGGCCACCTTTGTTCGCACGCCTGGTGCGAGGTGGTCGAGGCCTGATTATCATGCATTGGGCGCGCGAAATAACATGGCACTTGTCCCGTGGCTGTCCCTCGCGCTGCTGAGTGTCCTGCTGTGGTGGCCGGGCGGCTGGCCGGGCCCCCTGGCGCCGGAATTCCTCGCCCTGTCGGTCCTGGGTGGCAGCCTGTTGGGTGGCCGTCGCGCCTTCGTCCTGCTGTTGCCCCTGGCCTGCACGCTGTTGCAGGCAGAGCGCCAGCTCGCAGATCGCCTGCCCGAATCGGTGGCCGGGCAGGATTTTCTCCTGCAGGGACAGGTTTGTGATTTTCCCCGGCGCAGCGGGCGGGCGCTGCGCTTTCCCGTCATCCTCGATCCGCGTCACAGCACGCCGGGGCTGCCAGACCGCGTGCAGCTCGCGTGGTACGACCTGGCCGACGCGCCGCAGCCGGGGGAGCGCTGGCAGCTCCTGGTGCGCCTGCGCCCACCACGGACGCTGGCGAGCCCGGGCGCCTTTGATGGTGAGCGTGCGGCGCTGGTGACGGCCACCGGCGCCCGTGGCTACGTTCGCAAGTCGGTGCTGAATCGCCGCTTGGCGGACACGGGCTGGGACTGCCCGACCCTGTTGTTGCGGCGCTGGGTTGCGGGCCGGGTTGCGGCGGCGACCGGGGCGCAGCGGGGGGCTGGCTACCTCCTGGCCCTGACCGTCGGCGCACGCCACCAGCTCGGCACGCATGACTGGGATCGGTTGCGTCGCACCGGCACGGCCCACCTGATGGCGATCTCCGGCCTGCACATTGGTTTGCTGGCCGGTGTCGCCCTGCTGGTCGCGCGCGGCGTCGGCTACAGCCTGGTCCGCTTTCGGTGCCCGCTTTCACCGCGCCCGTTTGCGCTGGTCGCGGCGTTGCTGGCCGCTTGCAGTTACGCGGCGCTGGCTGGCTTCGCACTGCCGACCCGGCGGGCGCTGTTGATGCTGTGCGTGTGGTCTGTCCTCAGCCTGGCAAGTCGCGGTGTGGGGGCCTGGGGCACGCTGACCGCCGCGCTGTGGCTGGTATTGGTCACGGATGGCCTGGCCGTGCTCACAACCGGCTTCTGGTTGTCGTTCGGGGCCGTGGCCGTGTTGTTGACCGCGACGCTCGCCAGTGGCCGCGACGAAACCCGAAGCTCGCTGGTGCAGCGACTCCGGTCACTGGGCGATGCGCAGTGGCGTGTGTTCGTGGGCCTGGCGCCGATTGCCGCGCTGAGTTTCGGCGAACTGCCGTTGGTGTCACCGATTGCCAATCTCGTCGCCGTGCCGTTATTCGGGATTGCGATCTTGCCGCTCGCAATGCTCGGGGTCACGCTCGTGGCATTGAACGGACCGG
This sequence comes from Chromatiales bacterium, assembly GCA_020351875.1. GTDB lineage: Bacteria > Pseudomonadota > Gammaproteobacteria > Steroidobacterales > J054. The sequence continues at coordinate 2,764,571 of CP070671.1, forward strand.
CAGCGCCGCTTCGTTGGGCCGCGGAGCTGCTTGGCTGGCTGCTCGAATGGCTCGACTGGCTCGACCTGGGTGCATGGGCAACGCCGGTTCTTCCTTTCTGGTACCTGCCGCTGGCCGCGATCGGCACCGTCGCGTTGTTGTGGCCCCGGCCGCTGCCCGCGCGCTGGCTGGCCGTCTCATTGTTGCCGGCGGTCCTCCTGCTGGAGCCGCGTCCGCCGCCCCCTGGACAGTTGAGGGTGCAGATCCTGGATGTCGGCCAGGGACTCGCGGTCATCCTGCGCACGCGCAGCCACACCCTCGTGTACGACACCGGGCCTGCGTTCGGTGCCGGCGACGCCGGCCGCGCCGTCGTGCTGCCGGCACTGCGCCGGTCCGGTGCACGTCGTGTCGATGCGATCGTCGTGTCGCATGCCGATCTCGATCATGCGGGCGGCGTGACGAGCCTTCACGCTGCGTATCCGGCCGCTGTTGTCCTCGCACCGGATGTGGCTTCCCTCGACGTGCCCGCGGTGAATTGCCGGCGGGATCAGCAATGGGTGTGGGATGGGATCGAGTTTCGTTTCCTGCATCCCGCGCCCGCATTCCTGCGTGGGTCGCGCAACGACCGCTCTTGCGTGCTGCTGGTGCAGGGTCCACGGGTATCTGTGTTGTTGCCGGGCGATGTCAGTCAACGCGGTGAAGCATCACTGGCTCCCCAGCTGCCGGCAACAGGCATCGACCTGGTCGTGGCCCCCCATCATGGCAGCGCCACGTCCTCGTCAGCGTCTTTTGTCACGCGGAGTCGCCCTCGCTACGTCGTGTTTACGGCCGGGTACCGCAATCGCTGGGGCTTTCCGCGGCCCGATGTCGCCGCCCGCTGGCGTCGAACCGGCGCCTGCCTGCTGAATACGGCGCATGAAGGCGCCCTGTTGTTTGACATGCGTGATGGCCGGCTGGCGCTGCGAAGGCGCCACCGCCGGGCATCAGCCCGCGCCTGGACGCGACCGCCAGGGGCAGCGTGGTGTGGCGCCGGCGACACAACGCTGTAAACTGCGCCGGGCCGCGGTTATAGTTTTTTCTTTGTTGGCGCTATCTGGGCATGCTGGAGATCGTGAAATCGGGCGGCTGGATGATGCTGCCCATCATTCTGTGTTCAGTGATCGCTGCGGCCATCATGCTGGAGCGCTTCTGGACCCTGCAGCAGCGCCGAGTCCTGCCCAAGGACCTGACTCGCCAGGTCTGGGAATGGGTCAGCAAGAACCAGCTGTCACTCGAGCACATCAAGTCGCTGCGCGACAGTTCGCCGCTCGGCGAAATTCTGGCGGTGGCGCTGACGAACCGGCAGCGTGACCGCGAGATCATGAAAGAGCGCGTCGAGGACACCGGACGCCACGTGGTGCACGATCTGGAGCGCTACCTGAACACGCTGGGCACGATCGCCGGTGTGTCGCCGTTACTTGGGCTGCTGGGCACGGTCGTGGGCATGGTCAAGGTCTTTGCCGCGATCACGGAGTTTGGTGTCGGCGACCCGGCCGTGTTGGCCGGGGGTATTTCGGAAGCCCTGATTACCACGGCTGCCGGCCTGACGGTCGCGATTCCATCCCTGATCGCGTACCGGTACCTGCGTGGCAAAGTGAATTCGATCGTGGTGCAGATGGAAAAAGAAGCCATCACCCTGGTCGAAGCTCTGCATCGCAAACAATTCTTCGACACTCTGGGAAAACAGCGCAATGAAGCTGCGCACGGCTGAACCTGAAGAACCCGATGTCAATCTCACGTCGCTGATCGACGTCGTGCTGCTATTGCTCGTGTTCTTCATGGTGACCACCAGTTTCGTTCGGGAATCACAAATTGCGATACGGTTGCCGGAGGCTGACACGTCGGCCGCGCCGGCGTCGGCGCCACCGGTCGAGATTTCGGTTTCCGCTGGTGGTGATTACCGTGTCAACGGCCGGGCATTGGTAGACAACCGGCCGGCGACACTCGCCGCGGCGATACGCCAGGTGACGGATGAGCTCGAAGAGGTGCCATCCGTGACGATCAGCGCCGATGCCGAGGCCAGTCACCAGTCGGTGGTGACGGCAATGGATATCGCCGGGCGCCTGGGATTCAGCGAGATTTCCATCGCCACGGTCCGCGCACCGGGAGACAGCGCCGGCGATGGCAGCTAGCGCGGGCATGTTTCGCGTGGTCATTCCAGCGCGTTACGCGTCGACAAGATTTCCCGGAAAGGCCGTCGCCGAACTGCTCGGCAGGCCGATGATTCAGCACGTTTATGAGCGGGCGGTCGCCAGTTACGCGGCTGAAGTCATCATTGCCACGGACGACGCGCGCGTTGCGGACGCTGCGGCTGAGTTTGACGCGCCCGTGACAATGACCAGCGACACCCACGAGTCGGGCACTGACCGGGTGGCAGAGGTGGCGACGCAACACGGGTGGCAGGCGGAAGACATCGTCGTCAACCTGCAGGGTGATGCGCCGACGATTCCACCATCCAGTGTCGGCCTGGTGGCGGAGTTGCTCAACAATCACCCGGCTGCCGACATGGCCACGCTTTGCGTCCCGATTAACGGCCTGGCCGAGTACCAGAGCCCGCACGTGGTGAAGGTCGTGATGGACCGCGAGGGGCGGGCGCTGTATTTCAGTCGCAGCCCGATCCCGGCAAGCGGACACGGCGGCGAGCGAAAGCCCGAGCAGGTGTGGCGCCATCTCGGGATCTACGCGTATCGCGTGGGCGCCCTGCAGCGTTTGTCCGCAACGCCCGCGTGCTATCTTGAAAGCTGCGAAAAGCTGGAGCAGTTGCGCGCATTGTGGCTCGGTATGGAAATCCGGGTTGCAGTCGCGACGGAGAAGCATGGTCCGGATGTGGACACGCCTGAAGACCTTGCTGCGGCGGCAGCCTACCTCACCGCCGGAAGAGACGATGGCTGAGCACGATCCGGATGATGCCGATGTCAGCGTTCTGCTGGTGTGCATGGGCAACATCTGTCGTTCGCCCATGGCGGAAGGGTGGCTGAGCCACAGGCTCGGCAATTGGTCGCGCGGCCCCAAAGTTTACGTGGATTCGGCAGGCACCCACGGTTACCACGCCGGCTCTTCGCCCGATCCGCGGGCGCAGGCGGCCACTGCGCGACGAGGATTTCATATCGGCCACCTCCAGGCACGCCAGGTGGTCGTGGAAGACTTCGAACGCTTCGACCTGCTGCTCGCCATGGACACCGACAACCTGGAATTTCTCACTCGCCTTGCGCCGGATACGCGGCGCGCTGAGCTCAGGCGCTTACTCGACTTTGCCCCGACCGCAGGCATTACGGATGTACCGGATCCGTATTACGGCGGCGACACCGGGTTCGAGCGAGTGCTCGACCTCGTCGAAGCCGCGGTCGAAGGTTTGCTGCCCGAACTCGATGCCCGGGCGGCATCGCGTCGCAGGCGCTGACGGGCTTTACCTGTCCTGGCGGTCCCGCGGGTCGCCGCTTTTCGAAGACCACACCTTGTAGCTGCGCGAACTGTCGCTCTTGGCCGCTTCTTCCCAGGGCAACAGCCGGTCGCGGTCGGCTTTCTTTTCTGCTGCAGGTTTTTGTTCACCGGCCGGTTTTGACTCAGGTGCAGGCGCTCGTTCCGGCGCCGTCTGCTGGCTCGTCTCAGGTTGCTTTTTCGCTGCAGGCTCCTGGCGAGGCTCGGCGGGTGGGGGCGGCGGCGCGGGCGGGGCCTTCGCAGCGGACGGCCCCGCGGCTTGCAGCGGCCGCGCTGGCATGGTGTCGCTTTCACCCGGGGGTTGTTTGGGCTGCTCAACGGCCTTTGTCGGTTCAGCTGGCGCTGTCCTGACCGGCTCGGGCTGCACAGGCTGACGGGATTCGGCAGCGGTTGCCGAATCGCGGTGCTCCGGTGTCGAATCCCGCTGGCGCTCCGGGGCCGTTTCCGCCTTGTTTCCGGTGGCCTGTTGCCCCTGCTGACCGCCTTTGCCGACGCCGCCGCCACCTGAGCGCCGCCGCCGGCCCCGCCGTGAGCGCTGGTTGCCACTGCGGGCTTCCTTCTCCTGGCTGTCCGCTTTCCGATTGTCCGTTGCCTTGGCGGCCTGCGTATCGCGGGCGGCGGTATCGCGGCCCGGCTTGTCTTTGCGACCGCGCTCCGGCTTGTCCCGGCGCCCGCCGCTGCGGTCGTCGCTGCGCGAGCGCGCCCGTCCCTGCTGCCCACGGCCGCGGGCGCCCCCTCGGCCCTGCCCGCCGCGGCGGCCACGATCACCGCGACCCTGGTCGCGCCGGCCGCGGCGCGGCGTCTTTTCGGGCAGTTCTTCGGGCTCCGGCGTGCCCAGCAGCGCTTGTTTCAAGCGCGTCAGCAGACCCGGCTGCGGCTTGCCGCTGTCGGGACTCGTCACGGTGGGCGGCGGCGTGGCCGGTTTTTCCGGCACCACCACTTTCACCGCGGGTGCCTCGGCTTTTGGCCGCGGTGTGCTCGCCAGCGCCAGTGCCGCATCCTCGTCACCGGTCTCGCGGAGGTCGTAACTTGCCCCGGTGTTTTCCGGCAGCACGGTCTGGTCGTCGCGAACCCGGCGTATCGAATAATTCGGGGTTTCCAGTTCGGGGTTGGCGATCAGGATGACCTGCAGATCGTCGCGCTGTTCAATGCGGCTGATCCAGTCACGCTTCTCATTCAGCAGGTACGTCGCCACATCGATCGGCAGCTGGGCGATAACTTTCGCCGTGCGTTCCTTGCGGGCTTCCTCACCAATCAGGCGGAGTATCGACAGCGCGAGGGACTCGACACTGCGCACGTGGCCGATCCCGTTGCAGCGGGGGCACACCTGGTGCGCGGATTCGCCGAGAGACGGCCGCAGCCGTTGGCGGGACATCTCGAGCAGGCCAAAGCGGGAAATGCGCCCGATCTGCACCCGGGCGCGATCGGCCCGCACCGCCTCGCGCAGGCGGTTTTCCACATCGCGCTGGTTCCGGGACGGGCCCATGTCGATGAAGTCGATGACCAGCAGGCCACCCAAGTCGCGCAACCGGCACTGCCGGGCCACTTCGTCGGCCGCCTCGAGGTTGGTGGCCAGGGCGGTGGCCTCGATGTCGCCGCCCTTGGTCGCGCGCGCCGAGTTGATGTCAATGGAAATCAGGGCCTCGGTGTGGTCGATCACGATGCTGCCGCCCGAAGGCAGGTGCACGGTGTGGGCGAAGGCCGATTCGATCTGGCTCTCGATCTGGAAGCGCGTGAACAGCGGCACCGGGTCTTCGTAGTGACGCAGCTTGCGCGTGTTCTGGGGCATCGCGTGTTCCATGAACTCGCGGGCCTCTTCGAAGGTCGTCGCATCGTCGACCAGGATTTCACCAATGTCCGCGGACAGGTGATCGCGCAGCGCGCGGACCATCGCATTGCTGTCCTGGAACAGCAGGCACGGCGCTTCACGAGGTTGGACGACCTGCAGTATGGCTTCCCAGATACCCAGCAGGTAATCCAGATCCCACCGCAGCTCTTCCTCGGCCCGGCCCACGCCGGCCGTGCGCACGATGACGCCCATGCCCGACGGAATCTCGATGCCCTGGAGCGCATCCTTCACCACGTCCCGGTCTTCGCCGGTAATCCGGCGGGATACCCCGCCGGCCCGCGGGTTGTTCGGCATCAGTACGATGAAGCGGCCGGCAAGGCTGATGAAAGTCGTCAGCGCTGCACCCTTGTTGCCGCGCTCTTCTTTCTCGACCTGGACGACGATGTCCTGGCCTTCTTTCAGCACGTCGCGGATATTGAGCCGCTGGCCCGGCTCGGGCTCCTTCAGGAAATACTCGCGCGAGATTTCCTTCAGCGGCAGGAAGCCGTGACGTTCGGCGCCGTAGTTGACAAAGGCAGCGTCGAGACTGGGCTCGACCCGGGTGATCTTACCCTTGTATATGTTGGCCTTTTTCTGGGCGCGGGAGGCGATCTCGATATCGAGATCGATGAGTTTCTGGCCATCGACCATGGCCACGCGCAACTCTTCTTCCTGAGTTGCGTTGACGAGCATTCTCTTCATAAGCCCCTGCAATAAACAGTTCGGGGGCTCCAGGTGACTGCTGGGGATGCACAGCGCTGCCGCCGCGTCTGCGCGCGGTCATGGCCATTCGCCCGTCCTGGGAGACGGTCTCAGAAAGGCTGTGATCGTATCGATCGGCCGTGTGCATACAGCTGATCCAGCGAAACCCTTGTTCAAGGTGTGTCGGGAGACCACTTGGTTTCCCGTCACCTGGTAGCCAGTCGTCGGTCTGCGTCGCAGGCCGACCGGAACCGGTCGCTTCTGGCGTCCGGGGTGTATTCAAAATCGTTGGTCCTGGCGAACGCATCGCGGGTCCAACAAAAATTTAATATAACAGGCACTTGCAACTGCGGCAATGTAACCAGTCGGGGGGTTGATGAGCGACGGGCCGGCCACGGGCGGCGTGCAGCGGATCCGCGTCGACGAAGATGACGCCGGCCGCCGCCTGGACAATTTCCTGCTGAGCCGGTTCAAGGGCCTGCCGCGCAGCCGCGTCTACCGGATGATCCGTGGGGGTGAGGTGCGCGTGAACGGCGGTCGCGCCCGGCCGGACCGCCGGCTTCAGGCCGGTGATGAACTGCGCCTGCCACCGGTGCGCCTTGCGCCGCCGCGCTCGCCACCCCCGGATGCTCCCGAACGCGGGCGGTGGCTCGCCGATCGCGTGCTGTACGAGGATCGTGATCTGCTGGTCATCGACAAGCCCGCCGGTCTGGCCGTGCACGGTGGCAGCGGCATCAGCTTGGGCGCCATCGAGCTGCTGCGGGCTACACGCCAGGACGACAACCTGGAACTGGTGCATCGCCTGGACCGGGAGACCAGCGGTTGCCTGTTAATTGCGAAGCGGCGCCCGGCACTGCGTCGACTGCACGCGCAGTTGCGCGACGGCACCGTGCGCAAGCTCTATGTCGCGCTGCTGGTTGGCCAGCTGCGCGGGCCGGAGCGCATCGTGGACGATCCGCTGTTGACCACGCAGCGCCGCGGCGGCGAGCGTTACGTCACGGTGGCGGCAGGTGGCAAACCGGCGCGCAGTCGCTTTCGACCCCGCGAGGTGCTGTCCCGGTGCACTCTGTGCGACGTGCAGATCGACACCGGTCGCACGCACCAGATTCGCGTGCATGCTGCGCATATCGGTCACCCGGTGGCGGGGGATGATCGTTATGGCACCGGCGTGGACCCCGCGGTCCGCAAGGGCAAGCTGCAGCGACTGTTTCTGCACGCGTCGAGCCTGAGTTTCGACAGCCCGTCAGGCGAGCGGGTCATTAATGTGCAGTGCGCGTTGCCCGCAGAGCTGGAGCAGGTGCTCGAAAAGTTGCGCGGCCGGTCATGACGCCCATTACGGCAGGGTGATTCCCAGGGCCCGCAGGCAGTCGGCGAGCCAGATCAAGGGCAATCCCTGGATAGCGGTAGGGTCCTGGTTGTCGATGCGTTGCATCAGTGACACACCCAGACCTTCGGCCTTGAAACTGCCGGCACAATCGAAGGGTTGCTCACACTCCAGGTAACGGCGGATTTCCGCCGCCGACAGCGAACGAAAAACCACCGTGGTCAGGTCCACGTGCGTGCGCGGCACATCGACATCCGGGCTGATGACGCACACTGCCGTGTAGAAATTCACACTCTGACCGGAGCAGGCGGTCAGCTGCTCGATGGCGGGCTCCAGCGCGCCGGGCTTCGACAGGACCCGGTCGCCCAGGGCGGCCACCTGGTCGCTGCCGATCACAATCTCGGCGCCACCGGCCGCAGACTCCGCTTTCAGCCGGGCAAGGCGCGCGGCCAGCGCGCGGGGCGTTTCCCCGGCCTGTGGAATCTCGTCGACATTGGGCGAACGGCAGCTGAAATCCGTCAGCAGGCGTTCCAGCAGCGCCCGCCGGTAGCGCGATGTCGAGGCCAGTACGACCGGTAACTTGTCTTGGCTCACTAGCAGTGGCCTAAGGTCTTCAACGAACGGGATATTTTGACACATCTCGGAGGCCGGCCTACACTTGCCCGCTTATGTTCGCGGACCGTATCGACAGGGCCCGGCTCGAGGAACTGGCGATGCGTCAGGCAACCTGGACAGGGCAGCTCGGCCGCAGTGAATTGCCCCGGCTGGCCTCGTTGCTCGCCGAAGGCGCGGCACCGGCGCTCGAAGCGACAGTCAGGTTCGCGCCGGTAGAGAGCGGGCTGGCACAAATCAACCTGTCGTTGCGCGGGCACGTGCAGTTGGTCTGCCAGCGTTGCCTGGGGCCGCTGGACTGGGCGGTCGCATTGGATGTGAGCCTGACGGTGGTGGCCGACGAAAGCGACACCGGGCGGCTGGAAGATCCGTTTGAGAGCGTGGTGCTGCCGGCAGACGGGCTGCACCTGGACCAGCTTGCAGAGGATGAAGTCCTGGCGGCAGTGCCGCTGGCGCCGAGACATGGGCCCGACGCGGCCTGTAGCGGGCCGGCGCAGCTCGGCGCCGACGAACGGGACGAACCGGGCGGCGCGAGCCGTCCGTTTGCCGACCTGGCAGCGATGCTGAAAACCGGGCAGCGGCGAAGCGATTGACATTTTTTTGGAGATTTTTCATGGCTGTTCAAAAGAATCGCAAGACACCGTCCAAGCGTGGCATGCGTCGCGCTCACGACTCGCTGGGCACGCCGGCGCTGTCCGCGGAGCCGACCACCGGCGAGACGCACCGGCGCCATCACGTGAGCCCGGACGGCTTCTATCGCGGTAAGAAGATCGTCGATACGCCCGCCGACGATTTCGAATAGGCAACGACCCCCGGCACTTGCTAGCCGTTGCCATCAGGCAACTGGTGTTTCGGGTGCCCATCGCGTGATAATCAACGCTCAGCCTGCCAGGCATTCGGGGGAACGGGTGCGAGCTTGTCCAAGACGGTAACCATTGCCCTGGATGCGATGGGTGGCGACCATGGTGTGTCTGTGGCAGTCCCCGCCGCGTTGTGGATGCTGCGCAAGCATTCTGCCCTGGAAATCTTGCTCGTCGGTCAGCGCGACGCTATCGACGAGGTCCTGGACGGCGACACGCACGAGCGTTTACACATTCATGAAGCCAGCCAGGTGGTGGGTATGGATGAACCACCCGCCGATGCGCTGCGCAAGAAGAAGGATTCCTCGATGCGCGTGGCCGTCAACCTGGTGAAAGAGGGAGTTGCAGATGCCTGTGTCAGTGCAGGCAACACCGGGGCACTGATGGCCACCGGGCGTTTCGTGCTGAAAACCCTGCCAGGTATCGATCGGCCGGCGATCATGGCCATTGTGCCGACCATGACTGGACGCACTTACATGCTCGACCTGGGCGCGAACTCCGAGTGCACGGCCGAGCACCTGTTTCAGTTTGCCGTGATGGGTGCGGTCGTGGTCGGTGGTCTCGAAGATATTGACCATGATCCGACGGTAGCCCTGCTGAACATCGGCGAAGAAGACATCAAGGGTAACGACACGATTCGCGAAGCTGCGCGCATGCTGTCGGAGACTTCTCTGAACTACGTGGGCTTTATCGAAGGCAATTCCATTGCCGATCACAAGGCCGACGTGGTGGTATGCGACGGTTTCTCCGGCAACATCGCGCTGAAGAGCATGGAGGGCACGGCGAAACTGGTCGCACACTTCCTCGAACGCGAGTTCCGGAGCAGTCCCTATGGCTGGTTCGCCGGCCTGGTCGCGTTGCCCCTGCTGCGATCGTTGCGCAAGCGCCTGGATCCAAGGCGTTACAATGGCGCGTCGCTGGTGGGCCTGAAAGGTATCGTCGTGAAGAGTCATGGCGGGGCCGATGCGCTGGCCATGGCCCAGGCAATCAAGGTCGCAACGCTGGAAGTCGAAAAGCGTGTGCCAGACCAGATTCGCGAGCTGCTCGAACGACAGGTTCACTGACGCGTGACGCAAATCTATTCGAAGATTCTCGGTACCGGGCGCTTCCTCCCGGAACGGGTGCTGACCAATGCCGATCTGGAGCAGATGGTCGACACTACGGACGAATGGATCCAGGCCCGCACCGGTATCAAGCGGCGCCATATTGCGGCCGACGATCAGACGACCGCCGATCTCGCCGAGGCGGCCGCGCGCGATGCGATGGCAGCAGCGGGTGCCGAACCCGGCGACATCGACCTGATCATGGTCGGCACGACCACGCCCGACCAGGTATTCCCCAATGTTGGCTGCCTGGTGCAGGAACGCCTGGGCATACACGGGTGCCCGGCCTTCGGTCTCGAGGCGGCCTGCAGCGGCTTCATCTACGGTCTGAGCGTGGCGGACCGCTTTGTTGCGAACGGCACGGCGAAGTGCGCGCTCGTTATCGGTGCCGAAACCCTGTCGCGAATGACTGACTGGTCCGACCGCACCACCTGCGTGCTGTTCGGCGATGGTGCAGGTGCTGTCGTACTCGGCCCGGCCGAAGTACCGGGCGTGATTTCCTGCCACCTCGGTGCGGACGGGCGATACCAGGATCTCCTGTACCATCCGTACGGCACGTCGCGTAAGCAGCGTCCGGAAGACACGGAAGGTCCGTTCATCCAGATGCGCGGCAACGAAATATTCAAGGTGGCGGTCAAGACGCTGGAGAACATCGTCGACGAGACGCTCGAGGCCAACGACCTGCCTCGTGAAGCCATCGACTGGCTCGTGCCGCACCAGGCAAACATCCGCATCATCCAGGCCACTGCCAAGCGCCTGGCCATGCCGATGGAAAAGGTCGTGCTGACGCTGGAAGACCACGGTAATACCTCGGCGGCATCCGTCCCGATGGCTCTCGACACGGCGGTTCGCGACGGGCGTATCCAGCGCGGTGACCTGGTGTTGCTTGAGGCTTTCGGCGGTGGCCTGACCTGGGGATCAGCACTGATCCGTTATTGATGACTGACCGGCTGCGCGCCGTTGCTCTCATTGCCGGCCCGGTGGCGGCGCTGGTGCTCTACCTGCTGCTGCCGGCGAGCTATCTCACGCCGTCCGGGGAGCTGTTGCCGCTGACCAGTGCCGCCCGGGCGGCCGCCGGTGTGGGCCTGTGGATGGCGATCTGGTGGCTCAGCGAAGCCATCCCGATCTATGCCACGGCCCTGTTGCCGTTAGCGATGTTCCCGCTGACCGGCGCGACGACGATGGCTGCAGCGGCCGATGGTTATGCGCATCCGCTGATCTACCTGTTCCTGGGTGGCTTCATCCTGGCGCTGGCGCTCGAGCGTTGGGGCGTGCACCGTCGCCTGGCGCTTGCCGTGCTCGGCCGGGTTGGCACCGAACCCTCGCGCGTGATCGGTGCGTTCATGTTGATTGCCGCTTTCATCAGCATGTGGGTCACGAACACCGCCACGACAATCATGCTGTTGCCGGTTGCGACCAGTGTGCTGTCGCTGACCCAGGTAGAGGGGGGCGACAGCGCGAGGCAGAACAATTTCGCAATCTGCCTGTTACTCGGCATTGCCTATGCGGCGTCTATCGGTGGCATCGGCACGATCATCGGTACGGCCCCCAACCTGTTCGTCGTGTCATTTATCCAGGCGCAAACCGGCGTGGAGATCAGCTTTCTGCGCTGGATGGCCGCTGGCGTGCCGCTGGTCGTCGTGTTCGTTCCGCTGACATGGTGGATGCTCGTGCGCCGCACTTTCAGTCTGCCGGTGGGCACTTTCCGTGGCCTTGCGGAAGAACTGGGGCGACAGCGTGAGCAACAGGGGCCGATGGACACCGGCGCCCGCCGCACGGTGCTGATCTTCTGCCTGACGGCCTTGGCGTGGGTTACGCGGCCCTTTCTGAACGAACTGGCGATTGCGGGCTGGCAGCCCCTGGCCAGGCTTACGGACCCCGGGATCGCGATCCTGGGGGCACTGGCCCTGTTCGTGACACCGGTCAGCCTGAGAAAGCGGCGGTTCCTGATGGACTGGCAGACGGCGGTCCGGTTGCCCTGGGGTCTGTTGATCCTGTTTGGCGGCGGCCTCAGCCTGGCGGCCGCGCTGGATGGCAGCGGCTTCAGTGCGTTCCTGGGCAGCCAGGTCAGCGCGCTGGGCATGTTGCCGGAAGTGCTGCTGGTGGGCCTGGTCGTCGCGCTGATGATTTTCTTGACGGAGCTCACCAGCAACACCGCCACGACTGCCACGCTGATCCCGGTCCTGTTCGCGGTGGCCGCCGGCCTGGGCCTGGATCCCTTCCTGCTCGTGGTGCCCGCCGGCATTGCCGCGAGCTGCGCGTTCATGCTGCCCGTCGCAACGCCACCCAACGCCATCGTGTTCGGCTCCGGGCGCCTGACCATCGCCCAGATGAGCCGGGCGGGCCTGCGGCTGAACGTGCTCGGGATAGTGCTGATCACCGGCCTGGCTTATGCTGTGATCCTCCCGGTGTTAAGGATGACCACATGATCCGGCGTTTGCTCCAGTGCCTGCTGGCCCCGATCTGCCTGTGGGGCGCGACGGCCCAGGCCGAGGTCTTTATTTTGCCGGCAGGTGAGCAGGTCGTGGGCGCGGAAGGGCAGGTGGCGGCGGCCTACGAAGACACGCTGACGGACATCGGTCGGCGGCATGGCATAGGCTACGAGGAAATCCGTCGTGCGAACCCCGCCGTCGATCCGTGGCTGCCCGGGGAAGGCACCGCGGTGGTGTTGCCCACTCGCTTTGTATTGCCGAATGCGCCGCGCCGTGGTGTGGTCGTGAATCTGGCCGAATACCGCATGTACTACTACCACAAGGTCGACGGTGTCGCGCGGGTCTCGACCTTTCCGATCAGCATCGGTCGCATGGATTGGAAAACGCCGCTCGGCCGGGCGGCGATTGTCGCCAAGACGCGCAATCCGGCCTGGTATCCACCGGCTTCGATTCGCGAGGAATATGCGGCCGAAGGCCGCGACCTGCCGAACATCGTGCCCGCCGGGCCCGACAATCCGTTGGGCGAATATGCCCTCAGGCTCAGCGTGCCGGGTTACCTGATACACGGCACCAACCGTCCGGCTGGCGTGGGTATGCGGGTCACCCACGGGTGTATTCGCATGTTTCCGGAAGACATCGAATGGTTATTTCCGCAGGTGGGCGTCAAGACCCCGGTGCGGCTGATCAATGAGCCCGTCAAGCTCGGGTGGTCCGGTGAGTCGCTGCTGCTCGAGGTACACCCGGCACTGGATGAGGACGAGGCCGGCCGTGAAGGCGGCATGACTTTCATTACCGAGCGCTATGTTGAACTCACGCGGGAGCGACCGGCGACGGTCGACTGGGACCTGGTTGAGCAGGTGTACCAGGAGCAGCGTGGTATCCCGGTCGTGGTGGGGCAGGCGACAGATGTAGCGCCGGCGGTGGCGGCAAGGCTTGGCGACTAGCGCCGGTAGTCCGTCACGCGCAGGCAAAAAAAAGCCGCGGCAGGTGCCGCGGCTTTTTTGTCAGAGGCGCTGGTCCTTACTTGGACTGGCTCCGCTGGAACATACGATCAATCTTCTCGTTGGTCGCGTCACAGCAGGACTGGCTCTGGTTGCCCACGTTCAGGGCCTGGTTGGCAGTGCTCTGCGCACCGGAAGCCATCTGCTTGGCTTCTTTGGCGGTGGCGTTGGCAGCGTCAGCCGTGGAATTGGCCTGGTTGGCCGTCGCCGACGCGGTCTGAACTTTCGCGTTCAGCTCGTCAACCTGCTTCTGAAGCTCTGAATAGCAGCCACTCAGCATGAATACTGCGAGCGCGACAACGCTCCCCCTGACTGCAATCTGCAGTGTCTTATTCATCAACAAGTCCTCACTTGAAGTTAAAAATTGCTAGCAAGCAGAGGGAACCTGGAAACGGTTGTCCTCCCTAGACGGCGCAATGATGGCGTAAACATTGTTAAATCGCAATCAGTGACCTCCACGATAGATGTTGCCGTAGCCGCGTGGTTTGGCACATTGCCGGTACGGGCGACGGCGCGAGGCAGCGGGGAGGGCCGGCGTTCATTGCCGCGATTTTGGGCCGGCAGGACTTGCAAGCCGGGCGAGTCTGTATATGATTACAGTACTGGTTATATAAACAGGTATGCAATCATGGCGGAGCTCACCCCCCGGCAATCCGAGATTCTTGAGCTAATTCAGACATTTATCGACGAAACCGGTATGCCGCCCACGCGCGCGGAGATCGCCCGGGAGCTGGGTTTCCGGTCGGCCAACGCGGCGGAAGACCACCTGCGGGCCCTGCAGCGCAAGGGCGTGCTGGAGCTGATTCCAGGGACTTCCCGGGGCATACAGCTGAAGGATTTTCTGCGTGACCAGTTGGGCCTGCCGCTGGTGGGGCGGGTTGCCGCCGGCAACCCGATTCTTGCCGAAGAGCATATCGAGGGGCGATACCGCATCGATACCTCGCTGTTCCATCCCCGTCCGCATTTCCTGCTGCGCGTGCAGGGCATGAGCATGCGCAATGCCGGCATCCTGGATGGTGACCTGGTCGCGGTGCACCGCACGCCCGAGGTTCGCAACGGTCAGATCATCGTCGCGCGCCTGGAAGACGAGGTCACGGTCAAGCGCTATCGCCAGAATGATCAGCATGTTTGCTGGCTGCTGCCCGAAAACGACGAGTTCGAGCCCATCAAGGTGGATCTGCGCGAGCAGCCGATGATGATCGAAGGCGTCGTGGTGGGCCTGTTGCGCAACGGAATGCCGATGCTGAACTGATTCTTCCCGACATTCAGAACAAGAAATGTCGTCAAGGCATCGTCTCCAGTCCCTGCTCCGGCACCCGCGCATCTGGCGGGCCGGTTCCCGGCCCCGGCCGTTTCGCCAGGCGCTGGGCACCGGTTACCAGGCACTGGACCGGGCGCTGGCCGGTGGCTGGCCTGCTGCCAGTCTCAATGAACTGTGCGTCGACACCTGGGGCATCGGCGAATTTCGGCTGCTGCTCCCGGCGCTGCGCACGTTGACGGCGTGTTCCGGCGCCGGGGAGGCACGCTGGACCACGCTGGTGAATCCGCCTTACCTGCCGTATGCGCCCGCCCTGGTGGGCGCAGGTATCGGGCTGTCACGCCTGCTGGTGATCCGCTGCACCCGGCAGCGTGACGTTTACTGGGCGATGGAGCAGGCGTTGCATTCCGGTCACTGTGCCGCGATGCTGGGCTGGTGTGAGGCGGCTGACCCTCGCTGTCTGCGTCGTTTGCAGCTGGCGGCCGAGGCGAGTCGTGCATGGGCGGTGTTGTTCCGACCGGCGCGTTTCCGGCACCAGCATTCCCCCGCCGCGCTGCGCATGCATCTGCGCCCGGCGCAGGGTCGCGGCATCAGCGTGAATATCTTCAAGTACCGGGGCGGATGTCCCCGTCACCTGGTCCTGCATGCCTGAGCGGTTTGCCCATGGCGCGCGCACCCCGGCAACCTGGTTTATTCGAGGCCGATTCGCCACCTTTGGCAGCAGCCACGCCGCTGCGCGCACTGGACTGCGAGTCCCCGGCAGCCCGCCACGCCGGGCGGCGCTTGTGGCTTGGCCTGTATTTTCCGGACCTGCCACTGGCCGCATTGCCGGGCGATGGTCTTCAGCCCCGGGCCATATTGAGCCAGGTCGGCCGGCAGGCACGGGTGCATTGCTGTGATCTGACCGCCAGCCGTCACGGGGTGCGTCCCGGGTTGCCGGCCAACGCTGCGCTGGCGCTATTACCGGAACTCGAATTGTTACCGCGCGATTTGCAGCGTGAGCACCGCTTGTTATCAAAACTGGCCGATCTCGCAACGGTTTTCACTCCCTGTGTCAGCATCGTCAGGTCGGCAACTTTAGTACTGGAGATCGGTGGCAGCCTGCGGTTGTTCGGCGATGCCGACCAGTTGCGCGCACTGATCCTGCAGTCACTGCGCGCGCGAGGCCATGCGGTCGAAACCGCGGTTGCCCCGACGGCCCGCGCTGCCGGCTGGCTGGCCTGCGCGCAGACCGGGGCGCGGGTCCTGGACCGGGCCATGCTTGCCGGTCAGCTCGGGGTATTGCCAATCGCCGGGTTGCCGTGGCCCGAAGCGCGGCGGCGCACCTTGCGGGAGATGGGTGTTGAGACTTTATCGGACTGTGTGCGCCTGCCCCGGGACGGCCTGGCCCGCCGGCTCGGCGCCAGGCTGCTCGAAGAGCTGGACCAGGCTTACGCTCGCCGTCCGGAGGCACTGGACTGGTATCGGCCCGAGCAGCACTTTCACGACCGTGTGGAACTGGAGCAGGAGAGCGCAGATACCCGGCAGCTGATCGCTGCGCTGGACATCCTGGTAGATCGCCTGGTCACGCAAATGCGGTCGCGCCAGCGCAGCGTGCACCGGGTCTGGCTGCACTGCGAGCATCGAGACGGACCGGCCACGCGCATTCGCATCGGTTTACTGCGGGCCACGGCCGAGCCCGCCCGCTTGCGAGAGCTGGGGCGGGTGCAGCTGGCTGCCGCGACCGTGCCGGCGCCGGTGACAGCGGTCAGTCTGCAGGCCGCTCTCGACGCGACACTGACGCCCTTGCCTGGTGACTTGCTGAACAGCGAGGTGACCACGGCAGAGGATGCCCTGGCCTTTGTCGAACGCCTGCGCGCGCGACTGGGTGCAGAGTCGGTGCACGGTTTACAAACCCGTGCAGAATATCGCCCGGAGCGTGCGTGGCAGGCGGTTCGAGAACCGGGCGTCGCGCCCGGTAGCGGCGAGGCGTCCATGCCGGCAGCCGGCCAGCGACCACTGTGGATGCTGCCCGTGCCAATCAGGTTACGTGAAGCGCAAGGTCGGCCGGTATTTCAGGGTGCCCTGCAGATTTCCCGTGGCCCGGAGCGTATTGAAACGGGTTGGTGGGACGGTGGCGATGTTCGTCGTGACTACTACGTGGCGCAGAATCAACGCGGCGTGCAGTTGTGGATCTACCGCGA
Source organism: Chromatiales bacterium (assembly GCA_020351875.1). Taxonomy (GTDB): domain Bacteria; phylum Pseudomonadota; class Gammaproteobacteria; order Steroidobacterales; genus J054. The sequence continues at coordinate 2,781,330 of CP070671.1, forward strand.
CCTGCGTGAGACGCGCTGGTATCTGCATGGCCTCTTTGGATGAGCACATGCAGATGAGTGCCGGTTCGTTACCCGGCTATGCAGAGCTTCACTGCATCAGCAACTTCAGCTTCCTGCGCGGCGCATCGCATCCGGAAGAACTCTGCCAGCGTGCCGCCGAACTGGGCTATCGCGCGCTGGCCCTGACCGACGAGTGTTCTGTTGCCGGCGTCGTGCGCGCCCACCTGGCCGCACGTGAATTACCGCTCAAGCTGATGATCGGCAGCGAGTTCGAGCTGGACGACGGGTTGCGCTGCGTGTTGCTGGCAGTTGACCGCCAGGGTTACGGGCAACTCTGCGCACTCATTACACGTGCCCGCCGCGCGGCACCGAAAGGTGACTATCGGCTGGCGCGGGAAGCCCTGTACGAAGGCCTGGAACACTGCCTGGCTATCTGGTTGCCCGGTGGCGAAGCATCGTTGGCAGACGCCCACTGGGTTGCCCGGCATTTTCCCCGTCGCAGCTGGCTCGGTGTTGAACTGCTGGCAGGCCCGGACGATGCGGAGCGCCTGCGGCAGTTGCTGCAGTTGTCCGCCGCGGCCAGGCTGCCGGCTGTGGCGGCGGGCGGCGTGCACATGCACCGGCGGGGTCGCCGGGCCCTGCAGGATGCGTTGACGGCCGTGCGCTTGCGTATGACGGTGGAGCAGGCCAGCGGTTATCTCTATCCGAACGGCGAGCGCCACCTGCGCACGCGCGCCGCGCTGGCCAGTATCTATCCGCCCGAACTGCTGGCAGCCACGCTGGAAATTGCCGGTCGCGTGAATTTCTCCCTGGAAGAGCTGCGTTACGAATACCCGCGGGAACTGGTACCCGGCAACGAGACACCCGCCAGTCACCTGCGCCGGCTCACGATGGACGGTGCGCGGCACCGCTGGCCGGCTGGCACGCCTGCACACGTGCAACGCATGATTGACCACGAGCTGGCGCTGATCGAGGAGCTGCGCTACGAGGCCTATTTCCTGACGGTGCACGATATCGTCTGCTTTGCCCGCGAGCGCGGCATCCTGTGCCAGGGTCGCGGCTCGGCGGCGAATTCAGCGGTGTGCTTCTGTCTCGGGATCACCGCAGTGGACCCGGCACGCATGTCCATGCTGGTGGAGCGTTTCATCTCCAGGGAACGCAACGAGCCGCCGGATATCGATGTGGATTTCGAGCACGAGCGGCGCGAAGAGGTCATTCAGTACATCTACCGGAAATATGGTCGGGAACGCGCCGCACTGACCGCCACGGTCATTAGCTACTGCCCGCGCAGTGCGTTGCGGGACTTCGGCAAGGCCCTGGGGCTGGCGGACTTGCAGGTGGACCGCATGGCCCGGGCCATGCAGTGGTGGGATGGCAAGGCCGTGCATCCCGACCGGGTTCGCGAAGCGGGGCTCGACCCGGAGCGGCCGGTGCTGCGCCGGCTGCTCCGGCTGGTGACAGAGCTGATTGGCTTTCCACGCCACCTGTCGCAACACGTGGGCGGTTTCGTGATTTCCGCAGGGGCACTGTCGCAACTGGTGCCGGTAGAAAACGCGGCGATGCCGGAGCGCACCGTGATCCAGTGGGACAAGGACGACCTCGACGCGCTGGGCCTGTTGAAAGTGGACGTGCTGGGTCTCGGCATGCTGAGCGCGATTCGTCGGTGTTTTGAACTGCTGAAGACGCATCGTGGCCGGGACCTGGGCCTTGCCAGCGTTCCCGCAGAGGACCCGGCCGTGTACGACATGATCTGTCGCGCCGACACCATGGGGGTGTTCCAGATCGAATCGCGTGCCCAGATGTCCATGCTGCCGCGATTGCGCCCGCGCTCTTACTACGACCTGGTGATCGAGGTGGCGATCATTCGCCCGGGGCCAATCCAGGGTGACATGGTGCACCCGTTCCTGCGCCGGCGTAACGGGCTGGAGCCGGTGAGCTATCCCAGTGACGAGGTACGCCAGACCCTGGAACGCACCCTGGGTGTGCCGATATTCCAGGAGCAGGTGATGCAGCTCGCCGTCGTGGCGGCCGGCTTTACGCCCGGTGAAGCCGACCAGCTGCGCCGGGCCATGGCCGTATGGCGCAAGCGCGGCAGCCTGGGGCATTTCGAAGATCGCCTGATCGACGGGATGCGCAGTCGCGGTTATTCCGCCGAGTTTGCCCAGCAAATCTTCAACCAGATCTGTGGCTTCGGCGAGTACGGGTTCCCGGAATCCCACGCGGCGAGTTTCGCGCTGCTGGTCTACGTATCGGCCTGGCTCAAATGCCATGAACCGGCAGCGTTTACCTGTGCGCTGCTGAACAGCCAGCCCATGGGTTTCTACGCGCCATCCCAGCTGGTGCAGTGTGCGGCGCGCCACGGTGTCGAGGTGCGCCCGGTAGACGTTTGCCACAGCAACTGGGACTGCACGCTGGAACCTGGCGCTGCGGGCGAACTGGCGTTGCGCCTCGGGCTGCGCCTGGTCAAGGGGCTGTCTGCCGCGGGTGCGGAGCGCGTGGTCAGCGCGCGGGGCCAGCGGCCCTTCGACAGCGTGCAGGATCTCTTTGAGCGGGCCGGCCTCGACCAGGGAGACCTGGGCGCGCTGGCGGCCGCCGATGCATTGCGCGGCATCGCCGGGCATCGTCACCGGGCGCGTTGGCAGGTGGCCGGTGCGGAGCGCCCGTTGCCGTTGCTGGCGGGCACCAGTCCCGTCGAGGGCGTGCCGCTGTTGCGCCGGCCGCGGGAAGGCCAGGAGATTGCCGCCGACTACAACCGCGTCGGCCTGACCCTGCGCCGTCACCCGCTCGAAGTGCTGCGGCCCGTGCTGTGCCGGCGTGGCATGCTGAGTGCCGCCGACGTGCAGTCGTGTGCCGACGATGAACTGGTTTATGCGGCCGGGCTGGTCATCAACCGCCAGCGGCCAGCCAGCGCGGCGGGCGTGGTATTCGTGACCCTGGAAGACGAAACGGGCTACCTGAACCTGGTGGTCTGGCGGCGTGTGGCCCGCGTACAGCGAAAGGCATTGCTCGGTGCCTCACTGATGGGCGTGCGGGGTACGGTGCAGCGCGAAGGCGAGGTGCTGCACCTGGTTGCCCGGGAGCTGGTGGATCACAGCGCCCTGCTGGGGGAACTGCAGGCGCGGAGTCGGGATTTCCATTAAGCAACGTGCAGGCTGCGCGCGGGGAATCTCTTCCCTCCCTCCAGTTTTGTAGTCGGTCGGTAAGAGATTCCCCGCGCACAGCCTGCGTGGTGGGCCACACAGGACCGCTCCGTTTTGCCGGCACCTGCAATTCGGAGGGAGGCGAAACAGGAGGCGACGCACCGATCTTGTCGCCAACGCCAACGTCAGCGGGCGGGCCGGGGCAGCTGAGCTGCC
>CP070671.1:2784785-2864827 GCA_020351875.1 Chromatiales bacterium
CATCCAGCAGGCGGGCGATGAATCGGAGACGTTCTTCCACAATCTTGCGCTCCTTCCAGGGCATCGCACTCTCCCCGCCAAAGGGGAAAAGTGTTACCCATGTCTCCGGAAGGAGGTGTCACCTGTCTCTCGGGTAGGTCAGCGCATCAGGCTCTGGGGGCTCCAACGGGGGCTCCAATTCAGCGAAAAATGGCCAGCAAATAGCTACCTTTCTGGCGAGGTGGCGGCGGCTTCTGCTCGCCCAGCGACGCCAGCGCCAAGCCGAACAGCCAGGCCGCTGCTGAATGTCCGCTTTCGGGCTGCCAGGCAAAGAAAAACCCCGCCAGGGGAAGCGGGGTTGGTGATATTTAAGGGGCTGGAGGAAGACCCCTTGGATATGCGGTGTACTTTAGCTGGCGGCGCCTTTCAGGGGGCTTTCCTAAACATTACGCGCCTTTAATGTTGCGCGACCTGCTCCGCACCCATCCCGGTGCCGAGCCATTGCGGCAGCCAACAGGCCAGGCGAAAAAAGCCCGGTTCGGAACGCGGCCACAATTATGTAAAAACCTGCCTAACGGCAGCCCTTCGCCGCCGTGTGACCGAAGTCGCAACGCGCTGATCCTGCTCCCGGATTTGTAGTTTCCGAACATAAGTCACAGCCCTCTACGGTCGGTTTCACTAAAGTCACGCCGTCGTCTGGGGCGATCTGTTCGATGTTCGATGCATCGGACGGTAACGGATCCAGCATCCAGGTCGACAGTTTGAGAGGGCAAAACCACCGAAAGGTGGTGGCGCAAAGTCACCGGTCTAAGGGGCTATGGCTCTATGACAGCGGGATTGCATCAGGCTTAACCTGAACGCACTCCCATCACGTGATGCGCCAGGCCCTTGTCAGAAATTGACTTGGCTAATTCACTGGATGGAGTGTAATCATGGACCTCAGAAAACTGATACTGGCCTCAGCGATCACGGCCACATTTGGTTTCTCGGCATCGGCTGTCGCGGATTCCCAGCTCTCGATTGGCGGCACGGGCACGCAGGCCCAGGCCAGCGTCGATTTCCGCATTACGATTCCCGACTTTGTATTCTTCCAGGTGGGCACGCTCGGCACGGGCGACGTCGACCTGGTCGACTTTGACATGGCGGGTCTGGAGTCCGGTGACAGCAATCCCGTGGCTTCGGTCGGTGGCGGCCTGAACGTGGTGCTGCGATCCAATGCTGACAACGTCTCACTGGGCGCGTCCGGCGGCAACCTGACTGGTGCCGTCCTCCTCGGGACGATTCCCTTTGCCGAGATCACTGCCACGGAATCTGTCGGCGATATTCAGGTGCCGGATTTTGGCACGACCATTAACCTGCCGGCCGGTCCTTACAACCTGACGGACACCTGGGACTACAGCTACGACAACACGAGTGTCTATGCGCCCGATGTCTACACCGGCCAGGTGACCTACACGGTGACGACGCTCTAATCACGCGCAATCGTTTCCGCAAAACCGGCCCCCGGGCTGCCAATATCTATTAGCATTGGCACGCCCGGGGGTTTTTTTATGGGCCGAAAAGCCTTTTTCATACTGCTGTTTGCCAGTCTGTGGTTCTCGACGGCCCACGCGTTGCGGTTTTCCGTGCGCGCCACAACTCCCTTCGTGTATGTGCAGATCGGGCATGGGGATCTGAGCAGCTATGGCCTGCTGGGCCCGCCTGCCAGTCTTATCGATGAGGTGGCGTTCACCTTTCCAGCCGGTGTGCAATCCGGGGACGGCACACCGGTCGCCGGTACGCCGGTGATACCGATCGCATTCCTTGGCTACAGCGGCAGAAACCGAAGCATCTACAGGATCACGATCGACTCGTCTGCCGGGCTGACGAACATCAATGGCGACAGCATGCCTTTTTCCGAGTTCAGTTGGGTAACTCAGGATGGCGACATCCCGGCCGGGCAGTTCAATAATTCTCCGAACCAGTTGTTGTTCCAGTACAGCCAGAGAGGGCGCCGCCGCGCCCGAGGCATCGTCGACTATCTGTCCTTCAGCTACGCCAATACACAGATCTACCCCGCGGGCGTCTATACCGGGCGGGTATTTTTCACCATTACAGAATTATGATCCGGTCGATTACGATTTTTCCCTGCCTGTTAATGATGCTGGTGACAGCGACCGCATTCGCCCAGCGAGTCAGGGTGGATGATTATCTGTCGCCGAATCAGACCTACGCGCTGGATTTGCAATGGAATGCCTCGGAAATCAAGCGAGCGCTGAACGCGATGATTGCCGGGGAGGCGTCAGCGATGCCGCCACTGGTTGGCCGGGTAGACGGCGTCGAGGTCCGGCTCGACACGCGAGCTTACCTTGGCAAGCGGGCCAGGATTTTTCTCGCGCTGCCGATCCTGATCAGCGGCTTGGACAGCCCCTCCGATCTGGAACTCCGATGGGATGCCAGCGGCGAATTCTTGCCGGGCGCTGTGCGCCCGGGGCAGTCGACACTGATATTCGAAGGTGTGGTGGACGAGCCGGTGACGGGCTTCGTCATGGACTTTGTCTTGGCGCTGGAAAACGGTGGCGCGGCCGACGGTTTTTCTCTGGAGCCCGTATATGAGATCGAATTGCTTCCATAGTCTCGGCTTGCTCGCCGTGGCCGGACTCTGGCTGCCGGCGCAGAGTTTTGCCGCGACCCTGGGTGCCGGCGTATCGCCGAGCAAGTTTGAGCTGCGAGCCAAGCCGGGCCAGGTTTTGCGCGATACGTTGACGGTTCTGAATGCCAGTGAAGAGCCCAGCGAGTTTCAGTTTCGCACCGTCGACTGGCGCCTGAATGATACAAAAGGTGTGGACTATATCGAAGGCGAGTTGCCCGAAGGCAGTTGTCGTCCCTGGGTCCGGCTCGAGCGCAAGGCAGTCAAGATTCGCCCCGGCGGACAGAAGAAATATCGCTTCGAGGTCCATGTACCCGAAGATGCACCGCCGGGCCTGTGTCGCTTTGCCATCATGATTGAACCGTCCGACGAACTGGTTTCCAGCTTGGGCGCGGATGGACAGATTCGCTTCCCGATCGTTGGCCGATACGCCGTCATCACCTATGTGACAGTGGGCGACGCGAAGGCCGAGATCGATTATCTCGGCATGGGACAGACGTTCATCAGCGATCAACGCTTGCCCACATTGAAGTTGCGAAATCAGGGTAATACTTACGATCGAGCTTTTGGCGAAGTGACGGCCACGGACCCCAACGGCCAGAAAATTATTCTCATCGCCTCAACCTTCCCGGTGTTGCCGGATCGTACCGAGGAGATCGCGTTGGCGCCAAGGGCCCCGGCGCCGGGAGAAAGCTCCGTCAGCTTCCAGTACCCGCTGCAGCTAAAGGGCAAGATCGAAATCGGCGGTAAGACCATCAAGGTCGAAGAAACCTTCGATTAGGTCGCTGGCCGTGGCCGGTTGAAGCCGCTACCAGTCGATCAGTTGATCCGCTGCAGCGGAAAATCCAATCTCGATTCGCGGCGGAAGCCGATCTCCACTGGGCGGGCGCGCTCATCGTCGAGGCCCCAAGGCAGCGGCACGTCTTCGGTCAGCAAGCGAATCTCGTGCCGGCCCGTCGGTACCGGGACAAATGAGAAACGTCCCTGGGCATCGGTGCGAGTTTCATAGCGGCCATCGAGCAGAACGACGACACCTGCTGCTGCGCGCTCTGTCGGCTGGCGGATCGAATCCCGGTTCTCATCGAAGAATACCTGGCCGCTGATGCGTCCGGTGCCTGCTCGGCCATTGGTCCGGCCAAAGGTCTGGTGGGGTCGACCAGACTTTTTCGCATATCCAAAATTAAGCCAGATACTGTTACTGGCGCTCGTTCGGTTGCGAATCAGCAGGCCGGCATCATCGATGTCATAGGTTGCTGCGTTGTAATTTACGCTCAGGCTGGCAAACCAGTTTCGGAGAAAAGCCCACCGCGCATCGGCGTTGAAACTGTAGCCATTGTCAGCGCTGAATGTGTCGCCTTCAGTACGGTATAGCGAGCCGTTGAGGCTCAGCGATATGTTGTCGGACGGGTCATAACGCATCAGCGTGGAGAATTCATCACGTCGGGTATCGCCGCGCAGATCCTCGTTCCATTCGACCCGGACTTCGTTCGTCAGCCGGAGATCCTGAGGCAGCCGCCAGTCAAAGCTGGTCCAGAAGCCTCGCTGGCTGCGTTCATTAGATTGGATATCACTGTTCAGTTCGGCGTTAAAAACTTCGAGGCGCGCTTGGCCCCTATTCGTCATCAGGCTGACAAAGCTATTCACCCGCCAACCGACCTGATCATCATTGATCAAACCACCAGAGAACTGGCGAAAGGCCAGATTCCCGTTCAGGCCGAGCCCGAGGTCACGACTGGCCCGCAGGTTACTGGTGAAGAAAGTCGAATGGGCATTACTGGATCCCACGCCGTCCGAGCCGAGGCCTGTTTCCAGATAGTCATAGCCGCCCGATAGGGTGTAGCGGTAACTGTCTATATCCCCGCGTAAATACAGGCCCATCTGATCTGATGAGATTGGCTCATCGGTCCAGGCGAGATCCGGCGCGAAGTAGAAGCCGCCATAGCGAACCGTGGGACCGGCACGCAGTTCCTGGTAGCTGTCTGTCCATACCCCGAGGTTACCGTCGTCATCTGCCAGCAACCGGGCCGCGTGTTCCTGAGCGCCTTCGGGCAGGGTGTAGCGGCCGGCCAGCAACAGGCTGGTGTGGTCACGAACATCTGATTCACCATCCACCACGGCTACTTCGCCACCAACGTCAACATCTTCGTTGAGCCGGGTCTCATAGGCCAGTGTGGTCAGGTTTCCTCCAGTCTCCTCAAAGTGCGGCAGTGCGACGCCCCGGTAGGTGCCGGTCTTGCCGGTTGTAAACCGGAAGCTGCTGTCGGTGCCCACCAGAGTCGAGCTGGTCCCCAGTATGGGTGAGCTGGGCAGGCGATAGCGGAAACCGCTGTGGAGCAGCGAGCTAATCCGTGTTCGATGGTGGCCGACGGTGTTGTCCAGTGTCAGGTTGTCGGAAACCGGCATGGCGGACTGGCGAAAAGTGAACAGCAAATCCGTCCCGCTGGCGCTCCGGTCGAGGTAATCGCTGTCGATTTCGGAAAACTGGAGTTCCGCATCGATGATCCCCCAGTGCAGAGTTTCACGCCGCCACAGTGCGCGGCCTCCCTGTTCGACTTCATCGCCCAGCAAATCGTCATCGTTGCGATAGTAGGCAAGCTCCGCGACGAACAGTCGCTGACCGAAGGGTTCGTTGTCTGTCGTTGAGCCATCGTCGTAGACAGGCAGCTCACCTTCAAACAAATACTGATCCTCATACGGCGGCTGTTCGGCATCGGTTGCTTCTGCCTTGGTCTCTGCTGGTGCCCCGATTACGGATAACTCATTGGGCGGGTTTGCATCCGTGCCTTGATCGGAAGCAGGTGTGGGGCTCGAGGCGTCACCCCAGGCAGGCGCGGCCGCGAACATCGCCAGGGCGACGATGCGAAGCACGCGGGCGCGCCGCGCTTGCACCATCCGCCGCGCGGCGTTTTCTGGCCTGCCTGAAAGGGCCATTCAGGTTGCCTAAGTCTAAGTAATACATAATGTTAAAGAGGGGGCGCCGGTCGTTATGTGAAGTGGTTCTTATTGTGGGCGTCCGGGTTGCAGCCGGGGGGTCGGGGCCAGAGCCAGAGCAGAATTTCAGGGGTTCAGTTGGCCGTCGGATAGCCGCCCTGTGGATCAGGCAGCAGGCTCCGTGTCCAATCTTTGGACGCAATTATCCGCCAGAATATTCCCGGGTTCCCGGGCTGAGTTGCGGTTTTCGCGAGCCTGGCCGGAATCCCGGTTCAAGCACCGGGTCATTCAGAGGCCGACCGCCCGCAGCAGGCTAAACACCAGCCCGGCACTGAATATGACCTCCAGGCCCGAGGTCGCCAGCGCGCCGAAGGCCGTTGGCGGGAACCGTCCGGCCAGCATCATCAGGCCAGTGACGATCGCCGGGATCCAGAATCCTGTCGCCAGTCCGATCCAGACGGACAATACCAGCCCGATCAATACCGTCAGGATCGACGCGAATGGCGGGAAGCCTTTGTTCTCCAGTTCTGCCGCGCTGTAGTCGTAATCATCGCGGCGACTCGCCGGGGATACCGTCTGCGCATAACGCAGGCACCCGTAGTAGTTCACCGGCATGATTCGTTGCAACCGTCGATAGCCAAAAAAGTAACCGAATGCGCTAACGCCCGCGGTCAGCAAAATAATCAGTGCCTGGAAGATCCGTGTATCGAAGGCGGCAATCCCCAGTGCGTGCCCGATACCGGCGTATGCCGGTATCAGCCATGAGATGAGTACCGCGTGCAGGAAGAACCGCAAGCGGTTCAGGCGATACAGGCGCGGGCTGACGCCAAGCCGGTTGCCGATCGCGACGATGGCATTGTCGAAAAAGGTAATGAACTCGACGGTCGCGAGGCTGATGGCTGCTATGGGTTCAACCGATAGCACCGCGAGACTGACTATGGCCAGCAGCAGGTGAATTGCCGCAAACAGCGGAAAAACCATCGGGCCGAAGATACGCGGCTCCTCGTCACTGCGTCTGCGGAATCAAAGTATAGGCAATGCACCTGAGCTGCAACGCATGGCAACGCGACAGTTGCCGACGAGTCGGGCGGCGCGTAGCGCAGCTAAGTGGATGACTTCGATTCTTTTTCGCGGCTGGCCAGAATGGCCCGGCGTCTGGCCGGTGTGTTGTCGCGCGGCTGGCGTCGCCGTTCTTCGCGTTGCACCGACTGTTTTTCCTGCAGCAGGTCTGACACGTAGGGATCCCACCCGGCAGTCGCTTCTTCCAGACCGTCGAGGGGTTTTTCCTGCGCGGCCATGTCGTCTTTGCCCGCTTCCATCACCAGCTTCCTTGCTCTTTATGAGTTATTAACTATAGGGACCCCCCCGCCGGGCAGATCCCGACTGCATCACAGTCAGACCCATCCATTCGACTGTGATCCGCATCACGTTTTACGGGGCCGCGTATGATTGCCGATCGCCGCAGCCACTGGCAAACGGGTCCCACAGGAGGGCGGGATGACGGAGCACGAGATTATGTGGATCGGCCGCCAGGCGGCCGAGGACCCGGGACGCACATTGCCTACAGAGGAGCCGGGCTTCGAAGGGGCCCTGCGCAAGGCCTGCGAGTTGGCGGGTTGCCCGGTCCATCGGTATGTTGCCGCGCGAGGTGAGTTCGGCAGCTGGATGCTGGAATTGCAGCGCCATGAGCAGGTCCAGCGGCTGATCTGGAACGGTCAGGCCAGCCGGCTCAGCCTGGATGTCCCAAACCGCGGCGGCGGCTGGGACGAAATCTCTGCCGAGGTGCTGGACGAGGGCAATCGGGAAGTCCTGCATGCTGCAATGCAACGTATTCTGGCCAGTGGCGTTCCGGAAGATTGAGCGGCGACCTGCGCGAGTTCACGTGTGCGCCGACGCCGGGCTGTTAGTATCGAAACGACCTGGCCCGGACATGGAGCGGGTGCATGGATGACGGACTAAGCCTGAAGGACAGGGTCGAGCAGCGGCTGCCGAACTGGCAGTCCTGGTACCCGAGCCTTTTTGATGCCGCGGTGGACCTCGGTTTGCTGCGCGCACAGGTTTGTTCCCCGTCGAAGCTCCTGCTCAGCAACCGCCACGCCCGGGTGCAAAGCCAGGCGGAGCAGGCCCACCGCGAAAAGTGGGGCGGTACCGAGTAACCGGCCTCGATCATGGGGCTCTCCGGATTTGGCAGTTTGTTGTGGGCGGCCGGCCTCGCCGGCAGCCTGGCCTGGCCGGGCCTCGTCGCACTGGGCTTCACCCGGCTGCGCTGGACCCGAATCAGCACCCCGGACCGCTTCGTGCACTTTGCGATTCCGCTGAGTTACACGGTGATCTTTTGCGCCCACGCGCTGCTCGCCGACTTTGTGATCGCCGGCGCCGAGCGCGCCGCCGAAACGGGGCTGGTGTCGCCCGTGTGGTGGCGCATCGTTTTCGTGATCGCCCTGGAGACCACCCTGGCCATCGCCGCGCTCTATTGGCTGGCCGGCCGTTTTCGCGCCGGCCCGGCGGCGCCGTGAAGCCGACGCTAATCCGCTAAACTTTGCGATTACCGCGGCTTGAAAAAAGTCAGTCAGTGATCCTTGCCCGTCTTGTCTTACTGGCACTACTGCCAACCTTATTGATGCAGCCTGCCGTCGCGGCCGACTGCAGAACGGAGGTTCGCGCGCTACTGGTGCAATCCCAGCCTGCTCCCGACAGTGTGGCGGCGGCCCGGCGTCTGTGCTCGACTGCCAGCCAGGCCGGCGACGCGATCGCCACCTATCATCTCGGCTTGCTGGACCTCGGGCCGGCCGGGTGGCACCCGGAGCAAGCCACGCCGCTGATCCGGGAGGCCGCCGAAGCCGGGGTGCCGGAGGCGCAGTACTGGCTTGCGTGGCAGCTCGATTCGGGACCGCTGTTGCCGAACGACCCCGCCGAAGCGCGGCGCTGGTATGAAGCCGCCGCGGCACAATCGCACCGGCTTGCGCTCCTCCGCCTGGCCGAGGTCTACGAGCGCGGCGAGCTCGGCGCCAGCGCGGCCCCGGCTCGCGCTGCCGAACTTCGTGAACTCGCGGCGCAGTGTCCAGCGGACCCGGAGTAGACAGTTGAACACCGTTGACGAACTGCTGGCGAACAACCGCACCTGGGCCCGGGAAATGCTCGGCCAGGATCCGGAGTTCTTCTCGCGACTCGCGGCGCAGCAACAGCCCCAGTTCCTGTGGATTGGCTGTTCGGACAGTCGCGTGCCGGCCAACCAGATCACCGGGCTGCTGCCGGGCAACGTGTTCGTGCACCGCAACGTCGCCAACCTGGTGCCCGGTGAAGATCTGAACAGCCACTCCGTGATTCAGTACGCCGTCGAGGCATTGAAAGTGCGCCACATCATCGTTTGCGGCCACTACGGCTGTGGTGGCGTGCTGGCAGCATTGCGCGACGAACGCGTCGGCCTCGTCGACTACTGGCTCACCGGCGTTCGCGCGCTGCGCGATCGAGAGCAGGCAGCTCTGGACGCGCTGCCCGACGAAGTCACCCAGCACGCTCGCCTGTGCGAACTGAATGTGGTCGAGCAGGTACTGAACCTGAGCCGCACGCTGGTCGTGCAGCGGGCCTGGGACGCGGGCCAGCCGTTGCAGGTCCACGGGCTGATCTACGATATTGCAGACGGCCTGCTGCAGGACCTGGGGATACGCGCGTCCAGCGAGGGTGAAGCCAGCGAAAAATGTGCCGCTGCGCGCGGGCGCCTGACCCGGAGCGGTTAATGGACATCGCAGCCGCGGCGCTCATGGTTTGCGGCGTGCTGCTGGGGCTGGCCGGTTTCGCCGGCTTGCTGTTACCAGCCCTGCCCGGGGCCCCGCTGCTTTTCCTCGGCCTGGTGCTCATCGCGTGGGCAGAAGACTTCGCCTACGTCGGCGGCTGGACACTCGGCGCGCTCGCTGCGCTGGCGGCGCTCACCTACCTGATCGACGTGGTCGCGGGCCTGCTCGGGGCCAAGCGCTTCGGTGCGTCACCCCGGGCAATGATCGGCGCCGGCATCGGCGGCCTGATCGGGTTGTTTTTCGGCCTGGTCGGCGTCGTGCTGGGGCCGCTGATCGGCGCGTGCATCGGCCAGTTGAGTACCGTGCCCGACCTGATGGCCGCCGGGCGTGCCGGGGTGGGCGCTGCCATCGGCCTGGTGCTGGGCGCGGCGCTGAAGATCGCCGTGGCGTTCATGATGGTGGGCATCTTCGCGCTCGCCAGGTTTGCCTGAGTGCGATGAGTCCCTTTGGTGATGATCCCGTGGCCGAGTACTGCGAGCGGGTGATTCGCTTCGTTGCCGCGCAAATGCTCGACCCGCACCGGTACTTCGAACAGAAGCTGCTTGGCCAGCTGTCGTTGAGCGATAGCGGTCCAGCGCGGGCCAGGCTGCTGCAGCAGCTCGTCACCTGGATCGCGGCCGACGAACTGTTGACTGCGGCGCAGCGCAAACAGCTCGACACTGAACTCGCCGCGCGGCACTGGCCGACCACGACGCTGGCGGAACGCAATCCCGCCCTGGCCCTGCTGTTACTGCGCGATCTCGATACGGCGGAAGCGCGAGCAACACTGCAGCAGGCAATCGACGACGCGGCGCTCGTGGGCGCCGATCGACAGCTGGTGCAGGCGCGCCTGCGCCGCCATGGTGACTGATGCGCTGCGCTATCATCCAGCGAGGCATTTCACGGTAGACGATCATGCGCCTGCAACAACGACTGACACTGCTGTTTCTTGCTGTGATGCTCACGGGCTGTGGCCCGGCCCCCGACAACAATGTAGTCGGCGAGCTGAGCGGCGAGGAGCTGATGGCCCGCCTCGACGCCGGTAATGCGCCGCTGATCCTGGACGTGCGCACGCCCGAAGAGTACGCGGCCGGGCATATCCCCGGTGCGGTGAACATTCCGCACGACGTACTGGGCGGGCGTCTTGCCGAACTGGGTAACGATCGCGACATCGAAATCGTCGTGCACTGCCAGAGCGGCCGCCGCGCAGCGACTGCGGAGAAGCTCCTGATTGACGAAGGCTATACGGGCATTCAGCACCTGCAGGGTGACATGGCGGAATGGCATTCGGCCGGCCGGTCCGTCGTCACGGCGGCGGCGCCATGAGCCTTGCATTGTTCGTGCGCACCCGCACCCGGCCGGGCCAGCGCGACCTGGCACGCCGCGCCTGGGAAGAGCTGATGAAACCGGGGGTCGACGGCAACGCGCGTCAGCCGGTGTATTTTTTCTGTGAAGACAATGACGACCCGAACGTCTTTTGCCTGTTCGAGATCTACAGTGACAGGGCGACCTTTGAACGCGCGGCCGAGTCGCGACGCTTCGCAGAGTACATGGGGCGTATCGGCCATCTGCTGGCCGGGCCGCCCGAGGTCAACATCACGACGCCAGTGTGGATCAAGGAGCAGGGCGATCAGGCAATGCGCAAGGTGGAGGAACCGGGGGGCACACAGTGAGCGACAGAGTTGAAATCGAATATTGCACCGGGTGTCGCTGGCTGCTGCGAGCAGCCTGGGTGGCCCAGGAGCTGCTCAGCACTTTCGAGAAAGAGCTCGGCGAGGTGGCGCTCAAGCCCGGCAGTGAAGGGGGCATTTTCGAAGTGCGCCTGAACGGCGAGACGCTGTGGTCGCGGGCGGCTGAAGGTCGCTTCCCGGACGCGAAGGAACTGAAGCAGCGCCTGCGCGACCGCATCGCGCCCGATCGCGATCTCGGCCACGTGGATCACTGACAGCGGTTCCGGATGACGGGCATACCGGAGACGGTGGTGCCGGCAGCGGCACCAGGTCACGATTTTCGGCTGACCGCGTGGCAGCGCGACACCGGCAGCGAGGCGCTGCTGGTCATGATTCACGGGCTTGGCTGCAGCAAGCAGAGCTTCGCCGGCGCGTGGTCGCAGACCGGGTTTCGCGACTGGTCACTGCTCGCGCCGGATTTGCCGGGCTTTGGCCGGGCGCCGAAGCCGGCCGACTTCAGTTATGACCTGCAACAGCAAGCGCGGGTGGTTGCATCGTTGCTGGACCAGCGCGCGTCCCGCCGCGTGCGCCTGGTCGCGCACAGCATGGGCGGCACACTGGCGCTGCTGCTGCCCGACCGTATCCTGTCGCGCCTGGAAGCCCTGGTCCTGGTGGAGCCGCGACTGCTGGCGGAGAGCTGCAGTGTGGCGGCGGAGGCGAGCCGGTACCCGGAAGAAGATTTCGATTCGCAGTTCATGCAGGGGTTTCGCCGGCGCGTGAGGTCGGATCCCCGCGTGGCATTCGACGCGGAGCACGCGGACCCGCTGGCTTTTCAGCGCAGCGCGAATTCGCTGGTTCGCTGGGCAGGCAGCGGCGAGATGCTGTCACGCTTCGCCCGGTTGCCCTGTCCGGCGTGGTTTGTCTACGGGGCAGACAACCGGCACCTGGCCGAACTGCGGCACCTGCCGCCGCACCAGACCGTCGCTATCCCGGGCGCCGCGCACTTTCCCATGCACGATAATCCCGACCTGTTCTACGCCACGCTCGCCGGGCTGCTAGACTCCGCCGGCCCCGGGAGGAAAGGGATGCCGCAATGAAAGTGTCGGTCACCGGCGACGTGCCCGCGACACCCGAGCTGAGTGACCTGGAACGGGCCGTACTGGACGTGGCCCTGGCTGGTGATGACCTGGCGGCGGCACGCGAGCAGGTTGCGCGTGCTGGGGTCGTGTCGCGCACTTACAGCGGTGTGGGATTCGTCACCAAGTTCCGGGTGCCGGCCGATGCACCCGCTGCGGCGACGACGGTCGCACCAGGCGTCGTGCTGGGCCGGCATCCGTGGATTCCCGCCGCCGCTGAGTTCCTGGTGGAACTCCGGGCCGGGCGCCTGCACAGTCTCGAGGCTTATTGCTACGAGGGGATGTGGCCCGGGGACGAGGCGGGGTTCAGCCTGGTCGCAAAGGGCCGCTAGAATAAGGCTGTCGAGCCCGTCGGAGGCAGCAGAAAAACAATGACAGGTTACGGAAAGCTCAACCTCGCCGGCATGATGACACTGCCCCTGGCGGCGGTGGTGGGTGCGCTGATCTCCTTCGGGCCACGCACCGATACGATGCTGGCCGTCTTCCTGATCAACTGCATCCCCATGGTCCTGGGTGGCCTGGTGTCGGCGCTGCTGTTGCGGGGCGCGAACCGGGCCCGGGCCGGGCAGCTCATCGCGCTGTGGCCGACCCTGATTCCCGCACTGCTGGGCGCGGTGTGGTACCTGTGGCGGGCGGTGTTGCCGGAAGAGGTCGCGCCGGGCCGGGAATACCTGGCCGCACCACAGTATCTGCTGCTGGGAGTCCTGGCTCTCAGCATCATCGCGTGGGCGGGTTGCCGCGTGGCGCGCGCCGGCAACAATTCCGGCTGACCCGCCGTCGTGCCGGCCAACGCCGCCCAAAATCTCCCGGCCAGCTTGCCGGAGCCGGCGCGTTTCGTGCCGTATGGCGAGCTGGGCACTCAGCCTAATGTGATCGTCGACGGGCCGCCGCAGAAGGCGACCGTGCTAACCCTGTCTCACTGGCCCAACAACGACACGCCGGCAGAGCTGAAGCGCGATACCTCCACCGCCATCGCATTTGCGTATCTCGACACACCGGCCCTGCATCGTGAGCAAACCATCGTGTCCAACAGCCATTTCGATGAAGACGGGCTGTTCAGCATGTTTGCCCTGGTGAATCCGGCCCTGGCCACGCGGTATCGTGAACTACTGGTGGACGCATCCCGTGCCGGCGATTTCGGCGTGTTCGCGCACCGTGACGCGGCCCGGCTGGCCTTCACCGTCGAAGCCTTTACCGACCCCGAAATCTCGCCGCTGCCGAGGTCGACCTTTGCGGTTTGTGAACGTCGCCGCACTGCACACCTGTATGCGGCCATGCTCGAACGCCTGCCCGCGATACTCGCCGACCTGGACGGGCACGCGAAATGGTGGCGGGAACAGGATGACCACCTGGAGCAGAGCCTGGCGTGGCTGGGCGACGGGACGGTCGGGATTGAAGAGCGCCCGGCACAGGACCTTGCCGTGGTGCGCATACCGCTGGCGCTGCCGGAATGTCATGCGCGCCGATACCTGCACACGGAGCGGGCGCCGTTACACCCCTTTGCCATTCACCAGCGCACCCAGCGCAACCGGTTGCTCAGGATCCAGGGCCAGCGCTACGAGCTGCAGTATCGTTACGAGAGCTGGGTGCAGGTGCACTCCCACCGACCGGCATTGCGGGTGAACCTGCAAGGGCTCGCCGATGAGTTGAACGACCGGGAAAGTGCGCCGGGCACCTGGTGCGCTGAAGGTGTCATGGAGGTGGCGCCCCGCCTGTATCTCGACGGCGTCGAGGCTTCGGGCATTCCCGAACGGGAATTTGTCGAACGGGTTTGTGCTTACCTCGAATCCGCGCCTGTGGCGTGGGATCCCTACGACTGGCCGGGCTGAGGGCTCAACGGGGCCCGCTGGTTTCAGCGCAGTCGACGCATTCGGCAGAGGCCGGCCAGGCTTCCAGCCGCTTCGGGCTGATGTCTTCGCCGCAGGTGATGCAAACACCGTAGCGGCCGTCTTCCAGTCGGCGCAGCGCGGCATCGATTTGGGTAATTTCTTGCACCGCTTCGTTTTCCAGTGCTGATACCACCTGGACGTTGCCGAGCTGGGCGGCCTGTTCGGAGGAATCGGCTTCCAGGGGTTCACGCGCGTGCTCGTGAATTCGGTCCACCCGTTTTTCCAGTTCCCGCTTGTGCGCTGTCAGTATCTCGCGGAACCGCTCTTGTTCGGCCGGGCTCATCTCCATTGCTACGTCTCAGTTGTCAGGCGGCTTCCTGGATCACCATGGACATGCGCACCAGCTCTGCCAGCGAGCGAGCGTGCATTTTTTCCATGACCCGTGCCCGGTGGATTTCCACCGTACGCTGACTCAGGTCGAGGTCCATTGCAATGACCTTGTTGGCGAGACCGCGAACCACACATTCCATCACTTCCCGTTCCCGGGGAGTCAGGCTCTGGTGGCGTTCCGTCAGTTCCCGCTTGCGGTCTTCCTGCGATCGGTGCTCCTCGTCCCAGGTCAGCGCCTGGTTGATCCGGTCGAGCAGATCCTGGTCGCGATAGGGTTTCTGTATGAAATCGAAAGCGCCGTTGTGCATGGCTTCCACGGCCATCGGTACGTCACCGTGCCCGGTGACGAAGATCACCGGCATCGTCGAGTGATTTTCTACCAGGTGACGGTGCAGTTCCATGCCGCTCATGCCGGGCATGCGGATGTCCAGCACGATACAGCCCTGCCAGTCGGGCTGGAAGGCGTCGAGAAAATCCTGGGCGGACGGGAAGAGCTGGCAGCCGATCTGCATCGACCTCAGCAGCATACCCAGGGAATCCAGGACGGCCTGGTCGTCGTCGACTACGAAAACGGTCGTGTCAGTCATGCCCTTCGTCTTCTTCTGGTTCAATCTTGGTGGGCAGAATCAGGTAGAAGGTTGCACCCGCTACCGGATTGTTGAAGTGAGATAGTGTACCGCCGTGGGCGGTGGCGATGGAACGGCTGATGGCCAGCCCCAGCCCCATTCCGGAGGCCTTGGTGGTGAAAAACGGGGTGAACAGGCCGTCTTTCGCGTCTTCCGGCACCCCGGGGCCACGGTCGGTCACGGTCACGCGAACGTGCTCCGCGTCTTCCAGCCAGGCCCGCAGGTCCAGTCGCCGATCGCGTGCCGGGACCGCTTCCATGGCATCGATGCCGTTGCGTATCAGGTTCAGGAGTACCTGCTGGATCTGAATCGGATCGGCCATCACGACCGGCAGGTCTTTCTCCAGGCGCACGCGCAAATCGGTGTGATGGGCCCGGGCATCCATGCGCGCCAGGGGCAGGATCTGCGCGATCAGGTCGCGCAGGTCAATGGGTTCGCGGGCGGCCTCGCGGCTGCGCGCAAAGTCGCGAATCCGCTGGATGATCTCTGCGGCGCGGTGGGCCTGCACGCTGATCTGGTCCAGTGCGCGATCGACGTCCGGGCTGGCCTGCGCCTGGCCTTCCTGCTGCAGCAGTCGCTGGCAGGCGGCCGTGTAGTTGGCGATCGCACTCAGCGGCTGGTTGAGTTCGTGGGCCATGGCCGCGGCCATCTCACCCATGGTGGTGAGCCGGCTCGCATGGTTCATCTGTTCACGTTGTCGCAGCGCTTCTTCTTCGGCCAGCTTCTGCTCGGTCAGGTCGCGAATCAGCCCCACGAAACGCATTTCGTCACCCACGCTGGCTTCGCCGATGGCCAGATCCACGGGGAATTCGCGTCCGCTGCGATGGCGTGCCACCACTTCGCGGCCGATACCGATGATCTTGCGCTCGCCGGTGCGCAGGTAGTTGTCCATGTATCGCCCGTGCTGACGGGCATCGCGCGGATTCATGATGATGTCGATGGCCTGTCCGGTGATTTCAGTTTCCTGGTAGCCGAACATGCGTTCTGCCGCGGCGTTCATGCGCAGCAACCGGCCCTGCCGGTCCGTGACGATGATGCCGTCGACCGCGGCATTCAGCAGCGCATCGAACTCCGCCGCGCTGAACTCGGTATCGATACGTTGGCCCGGGTCCTCCATCTTTAACGGCTGATAGCCGTGACGCGTGTCCATAGCATGGCCAACGATAAACGACCGCTGCGCCGGCGGCCAGCCGGTCCGGGCGCTATTCGTCTGACCCGCGCAGTT
Source organism: Chromatiales bacterium (assembly GCA_020351875.1). Taxonomy (GTDB): domain Bacteria; phylum Pseudomonadota; class Gammaproteobacteria; order Steroidobacterales; genus J054. The sequence continues at coordinate 2,800,974 of CP070671.1, forward strand.
CCATGAAGTCCGGCGCTTGCGCCTTGTAGGTCACACTGCTGTCGAAGCCGGGTGGTTTGACGATAAGCACGTCGCAGGGCAGGTGATCCAGGACCCGCTCGGCGGTGCTGCCGATGACGGCCTGCTGCAGCCGGCCGCGGGCCACGGCGCCCATGACCAGGAGTCCGGCACCCAGTTGGCGAGCCAGGTCGGGCAACACGACCGACGGGTTGCCGGCCACCAGGTGCTGGTGGTCTTTCGCGACATCGTGCGCGCCCATCAATTCGGCGAAGGCCGCCGCGTGTTCGGCTTTGAGCCGGGCGCTGATTTCCTCGACGGCGATCGGGGTGGGCGACATGGCCAGCGCGCCGGCGCTCGTAATGTCGCTGAGCGCATCGTAGCCGTGATACACGTGCAGCTCGCCATCGAGTGCGTTGGCCATTGCCGCAGCCAGGGCGAGCACCGTTTCGTCCAGGGCGGCCGGTTTCTCGTGTTCATGCGTGGGATCGACCGCTGCCAGTATCAGCGGTCGGTGCATCGACACGGGTTTCACCAGCCACAGGGGTGCCGGGCAGTCGCGGATCAGATGCCAGTCGGTGCTCGTGAACAGCGTGCGCTCGATTGCCGTGTGGTGATGCGTGTCTTTCAGCACCAGGCGCGGTTCGTCGCGCAGCGTGGCACGCACGATGCCTTCAGCCAGGGGCGAATCCCAGACCACGCGGGTAATGACCTGCACATCGTCGGCACCCAGTTCATCGCGGAGCGATTTCAGGTAGCCCAGCTGGTGGCGCAGGCTTTGTTCGCGCAAGGCCTCCCGCTCATCGGCGGCAAACAGACGCCGCGCGTTGATCCGGCGGTCGTGGTGGCAAATCAGCAGTTCCAGGTCGCAGTCCAGCGCCGCGGCCAGCTGCAGGCCCCGGGCCGCGGCCGGCTGATCTGCCGCGGTGGGGTCGACGACCACCAGTATTCGCTCTTTTTGCATTCGTCCGCTGCCGTTACCTGTGCCTATTGTATGCAAAGCACGGCGGGTCGGCAGGCACGGCCGGTGACGGGGCACCCGACGCCGGTCGAAGGTTGGACGTGCTGCGATACGGGCACTAGCCTTGGCGGATGACCGCTGACTCGCCAGCCACCATCGCGGGCCTGGTGCTGGCTGCCGGCGCCGCGACCCGTTACGGCGAACCGAAACAGCTGGTGCCGGTCGATGGCGTGGCCATGGTTGTGAGCACCGTCAGGGCCGTCGCACCGGTATGCGACGCCGGGGTGCTGGTCGTCACGGGTGCCTACCAGGATGAAGTCGCGGCCGCGCTGGCGGGCGAATCCGCCCGGTGCGTTTACAATCCTGCCTGGCGCGAGGGCATGGGGGCATCCATTCGCCAGGGCATCGCCGCCACGGACCCGGGCGCAGGCGCGGTGCTCCTGGCGCTGGCCGACCAGCCGGGACTGACCACGCAGGATTACCAGGCACTGGTCTGCGCGTGGCGAGGGGCGCCGGAGCGGCCCGCTGCCGCCTTCTATTCCGGCGCGCCCGGCGTTCCCGCCATCTTCGCCCGTGCGGACTGGCCGCGGCTCAGTGCGTTGCAGGGCGACCGGGGCGCACGGTCGCTGTTACGCGCTGCGCCGGCCCTGACCCGGGTCCCGATGCCGGCGGCGGCCTGGGACGTGGACCAGCCTGCCGACCTGGGCAAAGGGCCGGCCTGAATCGTCTTGTCAGTGCGCGGGCGTGCCGTGTAACGTCCCGACGATCATGAAAACCATACGCATCGAATACTTTGCCGCGCTGCGGGAACACACGGGTCTGAGCAGCGAGGAAATCGCGACCGACGCGCAGACCGTCGATCAACTCTACGCCGAGCTCGACGGCCGTCACGAATTCCCGGCGCTGGGCCAGCTCAAGGTGGCCGTGAACGATGAGTTTGGCGACTGGCAGTCGGGCCTGGCAGATGGTGACTTGGTGGTGTTCATCCCGCCGGTGGCTGGCGGATGAGCACGTTTCGTTTCGTTCGCGGCTCGGTGTCTCCGACCGACCACCTGGGCTCGCTGCGCGATCAGGCCTGCGGGGGTTATGTCAGTTTCGAAGGCTGGGTGCGCAACCACAATGACGGCCACCAGGTGCAGCGGCTGGAATACGAGGCCTACGAAAACCTGGGTGTAAAAGAGGGTGAACGCATCATCGACGAGGCGCTGGAGCGCTTTCAGATCGAGCATGCGGTGTGCGTGCATGCACTTGGCGACCTGGCGCTGGGTGACATGGCGGTCTGGGTTGGCGTCAGCTCACACCACCGGGATGCGGCCTTTGGTGCGTGTCGCTACATCATCGACGAAGTGAAGCACCGCGTGCCGATCTGGAAGAAAGAGCACTACACCGACGGTGATTCCGGCTGGGTCAACTGCGAAGCCTGCGCGAGCGCAGCGACCCGGTCACCGCCGGCATCGGTCTCCGGCGGCTAGCCATCGCGGCGAGCTATCTTTCGATGCGCTCCTTGGCCACCAGTTCGTCGGTCACTGCGAGCATGTCGCTGTAACTCTTCACCTCCGGCCCGTCCACGACGTACTTGCCGTCCACGACGATCACCGGGACGCTGCGAATGCGGTAACGCTGCGTCAGGCTCTTCGCCCGGTTCAGCTTGCTCTCCACCGCGAAGGACCGGAAGGTGTTGTCGAACTCATCCTTGCTGACACCGAAGTCCGCAAAGATCTTCCGGATGTCGTCTTCCCGGGTCAGCGTTTTACCGTCGCGGTGCAGCGCGGTGAAAAAAGCCTGGTGCATTTCATCGAGCTTGCCCAGCGCTTCTGCGGTGTAGTACATGCGCGCGTGGATCTCGTTCGTCGGGTTCCACATGACCGGCAACCTGACAAAGCGCACGTCTGCGGGCTGCTCGTCTTCCCAGCGCGTGATGATCGGATCGAAGCTGAAGCAGTGCGGGCAGCCGTACCAGAACACCTCGGTCACCTCGACGCCGCCCGGGCCGCCGGTGGTGCCCTGGGCCGAGGTCAGCTGCGAATAGTGCTTGCCGGTCTCGTACTGCCAATTGGTATTGACAGGTGCGGCGGGTTCCTGCGGCTTTTCCTGGGTGGTCTCGGCGACCACGTCTGGGGTGTCTTCGTCGCTGGCCGGCGGCTCGTCGTCTTCGACGGGCGCGGTTGCCGGCACGGGGGCGGGTGCCGGCGGCGGTGGCGCAGCGCGTTCTGCCTCTGCGGCAGCGGGGGGTGTCCCCGTCGCGTTGTCTTCAGTGCCGCAGGCGCTCACGACAAAGGCGAGGAGCAGACAGACAAACAGACGGTGATTTTTCATCGTGGAGATCCTTCGGGCGGCGCGGGTGGCGGCTGGTTTATTCCAGGCCCTGGATATATGACGACACGGCGACGATGTCCTCTTCGCTGAGCAGGGAAGAGATCGTGCGCATCATCTGGTTGGGATCGGATTCCCGTTCCTGGCTGGCGTAGGCACGCAGGCTGCTGGCCGTGTACGTGGCGTGTTGCCCGGCCACCGCGGGGTAGGCCGCGGCGGGGTTACCGAGGCCGCGTGGGCCATGACACGCGATGCAGGCGCTGATGCCCCTGGCCTTGTTGCCGCCGCGGTACAGCCGTTCGCCGGCCGCGACCAGCGCCGGGTCAGCCGTGAGCGGCGCCCGCTTCTGTCCGGCGAAATAAGCCCCCAGGTCGGCCATATCCTGCTCGGACAGCGCGGCAACCTGGCCCATCATCAGCACGTTGTTGCGACTGCCGCCAGGACGGTAGGCCTTCAAGGCCCTGACGATGTACTGCTCGTGCTGACCCGCCAGGCTGGGCCATTCCGGGTTCAGGCTGTTGCCATCCTGACCGTGGCACGCCGCGCAGGTGGCCGCCTTTTTCTGGCCGGCGTCTGCCGAGCCCTCTGCCATGGCGGTCTGTGCGCCAACGAGGGCGAAGATCAGGAATGCGGCAAGCTGCTTCAGTGCTGAAATTTGCATCACGGCGGAGCGGCCCCGTTTCCGGAGCTTGCTAGACTGATGGGAGGCGCGCATTCTACACCAACGGTGCAGGCCGGAGACCACCGGCGCCGGAGTCTTATGTCCCAGTATCCCGATGCCCGATTCCTGGTCAGTGCGTTTCGCCCGGAGCAGTTCGTGCCCGATACCGGCACGGAAGTCGCCTTCGCCGGCCGTTCCAATGCCGGGAAGTCCAGCGCAATCAACCGCATCGTCAACCGGCGGGGCTTCGCGCGCACCAGCAAGCAGCCCGGGCGCACCCAGCTGATCAATTTTTTCGATCTTGGCGACGGGCGCCGGCTGGTGGACCTGCCCGGCTACGGCTACGCCCGGGTCAGCCGCGCGCTGCGGGAGCATTGGCGCGGCCTGCTGGTGGAGTATTTCGAGCATCGGCAGTCGCTCAGCGGCCTGATGCTGGTGGTGGACATTCGTCGCCAGCTCGGTGATTTCGACTGGCAGATGCTGGACTGGTGCCGGGATATTGGCTGCCCGGTGCACGTACTGCTGACCAAGGCCGACAAGCTGAAGCGCGAAGCCGCCAACAGGACCCTGCAACAGGTGCGCAAGGAGCTCGGGGAACAGGCCGAGGTGCAGCTGTTTTCGGCCGTGAAGGACCTGGGGCTGGACAGCGCCCGGAGCAGTCTCGCCGCGCTGCTGGCCGGCAAACAAAAAAAGGCCTCGGGCGCGGAGTACAGGGGAGCGACCGAGGCCAAGTCAACCGGTTTGGGGTGACCGGTTGTTATTGCCCGCTCAGGGAGGTTAGCGGGGGGCGCGCCTGGCGCCCGGTGACTTTGAGCTTAGAACCGGTCTAAAAGTTCCCGGCCGCGGGCAAGCTGGTTTGCTGTCGTGCAGTAAACAGACTGTCAGCGAAATTCGCCGCGGACACCACAGCAATTCCCCGGTCAGTGGGCTTCGTCCCAGTTGCGACCCGTGCCCGCGGCTACCTTCAGTGGTACCTCGAGTTCGGCCGCGCCCGCCATCAGGTCGCAAACGCGCGCCTGTACCGCGTCGATTTCCCCGTCCGGCACCTCCAGCACCAGCTCGTCGTGCACCTGCATGATCAGGCGCGCGCCGTTTCGTTGCGTCGCGAGCCAGTCGGCGACGCTCAGCATGGCGCGCTTGATGATGTCGGCGGCGGTGCCCTGCATCGGTGCGTTGATGGCGGCTCGTTCCGCAGCCTGGCGGCGCTGGGCCTGTCGCGCGGAGATTTCCGGCAGGTAGAGGCGCCGACCAAACACCGTTTCCACGTAGCCCTGCTCGTGCGCGCGGGCGCGCGTTTCGTCCATGTACGCCTTGACGCCGGGATAGCGGTCGAAGTACAGGTCGACGTAACCCTGGGCCTCGTCGCGAGCAATCGACAGCTGGCGCGCCAGCCCGAATGCGGACATACCGTAGATCAGCCCGAAGTTGATCGCTTTCGCGTTGCGTCGCTGGTCGGCGGTGACCTCATCCGGCGCCACGCCGAAAACTTCCGCCGCGGTGGCCTGGTGAATGTCCAGGTCCTGCGCGAAGGCTTTCAGCAGGCCCTTGTCGCCGGAGATGTGCGCCATGATCCTGAGTTCGATCTGCGAATAGTCCGCTGCCAGCAACTGGTGACCTTCGGGCGCAACAAAGGCCTGCCGGATGCGCCGGCCCTCGGCGTTGCGAATCGGAATGTTCTGCAGGTTCGGATCCGAAGACGACAGGCGGCCCGTGGACGCGACGGCCTGGTGATAGGACGTGTGAATGCGGCCCGTGCGCGGGTTGACCTGGGCGGGCAGCTTGTCCGTGTAGGTGGACTTCAGCTTACTGAGCCCGCGATAGTCCAGGATCAGTCCCGGCAACTCGTGTTCTTCACTGAGTTCGGCGAGCACGTCTTCGGCCGTGGATGGCTGGCCCTTGGGCGTCTTGCGCAGCACCGGCAGGCCCAGTTCGGTGTACAGGATTTCCTGCAACTGCTTCGGCGAGCCGAGATTGAACGGGTGGCCGGCCCGCTCGTGCGCGGCAGCCTCCAGCGTGGCCATCTGCTCGGTAAATTCCCGGCTCAGTGTGGCCAGCAGGTCGCGGTCGACCAGCACGCCAGTCTCTTCCATCGCGAGCAATACGGGTACCAGCGGTCGCTCTATCGTTTCGTAAACCTTTGCCAGCTCACCCGTATCGCGCAGCTGCGGCCACAGGGTTTCATGCAGTTGCAGCGCGATGTCTGCGTCCTCTGCCGCGTAGGGTGCGGCCTGTTCCAGCGGTACCTGGTCGAACGTGATTTGCTTCGCGCCCTTGCCCGCGACGTCTTCGAAATGAATCGTCTCCACACCCAGGTACTGGCGCGCGACGGAGTCCAGGTCATGGCGATTGCTCGCGCTGTTCAGCACATAGGATTCCAGCATCGTGTCCCAGGTGATGCCCGCCAGGCTGATGCCGTGATTGCGCAGCACGTGGGCGTCGTATTTCAGGTGATGCCCGACTTTGTCGTGCGCCTTGTCCTCGAGCCACGGGCGAAGTTTCTGCAGCGTGTCGTCCCGGTCGAGTTGTTCCGGCTGGTCCGGGCCGGTGTGCGCCAGGGGCAGGTAGGCGGCTTCGCCCTTCGCAACCGCGAAGGACACGCCGACAATGGATGCCTGCATGTAGTTGAGGCTGTCCGTTTCGGTATCGAAAGCGACCGGATTCGTCCTGGCCAGCTTTGCCAGCCAGCTCTCGAGTGTTGCCTGGTCCTGGATGACGGTATATGCGGTCGCGTCGTTGTCCGGTTTCTGAGCGTCTGGCGCCTTCGGCAGCGCATCCAGCAGCCTGCGCAGCTCCAGGCGTTCGTACAGAGATCGCAAGCGTTCGAGTTCGGGTTCTCCTGGCCGCAGCGAGGCCAGTTCCACGTCCAGGTCCAGCTCGCAGCGGATCGTTGCCAGGTCCTTCGACATCGTGACGGTGTCGCGATGCTCTTCCAGGCGTTCGGCGAGGCCCTTTGCGCCGCGTACAGACAGCGTGGCGACGCCGTCGAGATCCGCCAGCATGTCTTCTACGTGGTCGTAGTGCTGCAGCAGGGCGGCGGCCGTCTTCGCGCCGATTTTCGGTACGCCGGGGATGTTGTCGGAGCTGTCACCGACCAGTGCCAGGTAGTCGGTAATTTGTTCGGCACGCACGCCAAAGCGCTCAACCACCCCGTCGGTGTCCGTCGCTCGCGGTTCGCGGCTGGGCCCTCGCGGCATCGTGTCCAGCAGCTCGACATGAGGGCTGACCAGCTGGGCCATGTCCTTGTCACCCGTGACGATCGTGACGTCCATGTCGGCGGCCACCGCGCGTTGCGCGAGCGTGCCGATCACGTCGTCGGCTTCCACCCCGGCAATGCGCAGCATCGGCAGCCCGCCGGCCTGTATCGCTTCCAGCACCGGGTCGATCTGCGCGCGCAGGTCGTCCGGCATCGGTGGGCGGTTCGCCTTGTAGTCGGCGTACAGTTCGTCGCGAAAGGTCTTGCCCGGCGCGTCGAAGACCACGGCAACGTGGGTGGGTGCCAGGTCGCGTTGCAGCTTGTTCAGCATGTTTAGCACGCCATGCACCGCCCCGGTGGGTTCACCCGCCGAATTGCTGAGTTCCGGCAGTGCGTGAAAAGCCCGGTACAAATAGGACGAGCCGTCGACCAGGATCAGCCGCGGGCGTGTTGTCACTGGCGGGGGTCCTCGCCGGGCGCGGTGGTCGTCCCGCCGCGCGTCTCGGTCTGTTCTTCGACAGACGGTTCGTCGGGACGACTTGCGGCGTCAATTCCGGAAGTCGGGTCGCCAGTTGTTACGGTGCTGATTTCGCCAACGTTGTCGCCGGTCCCTGGCGTCGCCGATGGGCCGGTGATTTCGGTATTGCCTCCGTCAGCATTTGGCGCTGATGGGTCCAAAGGCTCCGGCGGGAGGAACAGGTCGCCTCTCAACCCGCAGCCGGTCGCAACAAGACAGAGCACCACGGCAAGTGCTCGCATCAGTCCTTGTCTCCCGACAGTTCCTGGGCGACGCGCCGGTACGCGTCGCGGAAGCTCAGGCCTTCTTCCTGCACCAGCTGGTTCGCGCGGGCTGCGGCATGGATACCCGGATCGAGCCGGATGTTGTCGGGCAGGAAACGTACGCCGCCGAGCAGATGCGCCATGATCGCGCACGAATCCAGCGCCAGGTCGACGGCCCGGAACAGCGGCGCCTTCAGCCGCTGCATGTCGCGCTGGTAACCCGAACTGAGTTTTGCAGGCAGAGCAAGTATTTCAACCAGGCTGGCCTGCAGCGTCGCGGTCGCACCGCGCACCAGTTCCAGCACGTCGGGGTTGCGCTTCTGCGGCATGATGGACGAGCCCGTCGTCATCGCATCGGGCAGCTGCACGTACGCGAATTCCTGCGTGCAAAACAGCATCAGGTCGGCCGCCACGCGTCCGAGGTCCTGCACCAGCAGGCACAGTTCGAACACCAGCCCCGCTTCGCCCTTGCCCCGCGACAGCTGCACGGCGGTGACGGGCTGCTGGATTTCGGCGAAGCCCAGCGCGGCGCGCGTGTGTTCCCGGTCGAGCGGCAGGCCGGGCACGCCGTAGCCGGCCGCGCTGCCCAGCGGATTGCGGGCCAGCCGTCTCCGGCTCGCGGTCAGGCCGCCCGCATCGTCGCGGAGCTCAGCCGCGAAACCGCCGGCCCACAGCGCAACGGAACTCGGCATGGCCTGCTGCATGTGGGTATAGCCGGGCAACTCGACATCGCCCTGCCGCTTTGCCAGCGCGTCGAGGGCGTCGGCCACCGCGATGGCTTCGTGGGCCGCAGCATCGGCAGCATCCAGCAGGTACAGGCGCAGGGCCGCGAGCACCTGGTCATTGCGGGACCGGCCGAGGTGCACCCTTTTACCCGCCTCGCCGGCGCGTTCCGTCAGCCGCCGTTCCAGCGCGGTATGCACGTCTTCGTCGGCGAGCTCGATTTGCCACTCGCCCCGGGCATGCTCTTCGCCCAGCGCTTCCAGACCGGACACGATGGCCTGCAGATCGGCGTCAGCCAGCAGGCCCTGCGCATTCAGCATCCGCGCGTGCGCCACGGAGGCGCGCACGTCATAGGGAACGAGCCGGCCGTCCAGCAAGTGATCTTCGCCGGCCGTATAGCGCAGTATCCGCTCGTCCAGCGGTTCGCCCTTGTCCCACAGCCTGCTCATATTGCGCTCCCGCTAGTCCTGCCCTGGCGCCTGTTCTTCCGGCGACAGCGTGTTCGTGTTGGCGACCACCAACGTGCCGGTGCCTTCGTTCGTGAACACTTCCAGCAGCAGGCTGTCCGGAATCTTGTAAGAGATCATGTGCACCCTGGCAACGCCACCCTTGATGGCGGTCTCGATGGCCGCCGCTTTCGGCAGCATGCCATCCGCCATCGAGCCACCCTCGCGCAGATCCCGTAAACCGGCCAGGTCGAGGTAAGACACGATCGAGGTTTTGTCGTTCCGGTCTTCGAGTATGCCGGGTGCGCCGGTGACCAGGATCAGCTTCTCCGCGCCGAGTGCGCTGGCCAGTGCTGCGGCAACCGTGTCGGCGTTGATGTTCAGCAGCGTGCCGGCGTGGTCGGCCGACAACGGGCTGATGACCGGCATCAGGCCGCTGTCCAGCTGCATGCGCAACACGTCGACGTCCACCGACTCGATATCGCCAACGTAGCCGTAGTCCACGTGATCGGTCTCGTGGTCGTCGACTTTCACCGGCGGACGTTTGTGGGCACGAATCATGCCGGCGTCCACGCCGCTGATACCCACTGCGGGTACGTCGAGATCACGGCACGCGGCGAGAATGCGCGTGTTGATCTGGCCGTTCAGCACCATGGCCGCGACTTCCAGCGCGTGCTCGTCGGTGACCCGCCGGCCCTGCACGAACTGGGTGGGCATGCCCAGTGCTTCGGACAGTTCCGTCGATTGCCGGCCGCCCCCGTGAACGAGCACGATGCGCATCCCGACCTGGTGCAGGATCGCGATCTGCTCCACAAAGGCGCGCGTGCCTTCGGCGGTGGCGAAAATCTCGCCACCGGCTTTCAGTACGAAGACCTTGTTCTTGTACATGCGCACGTAGGGCGCCGCGTGTTTCAGCGCGCCCACTACGATGTCGCGGTCACTCTGGTTCTGCATCACAGGCCTCCGTTGCCGAGCATCTCGTGCAGTACGGCCATCTGGGCGTACATGCGGTTCTGCGCTTCCTGGATGACGACGCTGCGTGGCCCGTCGAGCACGCGATCGGCCACCACCACACCGCGCCGCACGGGCAGGCAGTGCATGAAGCGGCAGTCCGGGGCCGCGGTGTCGAACCACGGATCGTCAACGCACCAGTCGTCAAAATCTCGCCGCAGGTCGCCGTCCGCCACCTTGTCCCCGTAGTGCCGGGTCGACGACCAGGATTTCGCGTAGATCACGTGGGCGCCATCGAGTGCCTCGTTGCGGTCGTCTGTCTCCCGCACCGAGCCACCGGCCGCTGCCGCCGCCTGTGCGGCGCGATCCATGATCGAGGCGGGCATTTCGAAGCCCTCAGGGCGCAACACCGTGACATCCATGCCGCGCATGGCTGCCATCTGCACCGTCGCCGCCGGCACGGCCAGCGGCAGGGCCCGCGGGTGATAAGCCCAGCTCAGCACGAACCGCCCGCCCTGCCGCGGCACGCCGAGTTCGTCCAGCGTCTTCCAGTCGGCCAGGCTCTGGCACGGGTGGCCGATGGCCGACTCCATGTTGATCAGCGGCGTCGAGACCAGGTCGCGCAGCGCGTTGTATTCACGGTCGGCAAGATCGTCGTCGAGGCTGCGCCTTTCCGCGAAGGCGCGGATGCCCATTGCGTCGCCATAGGACGCGATGACCGGCACCGCTTCGCGAATGTGCTCGGCCGCCATGCCGTCCATCACGATACCGGGCCGCGTTTCGATGCCGTGAATGGACATGTCGGGCGAAATCACGAAGGCGCCGCCGCCGAGACGCACCATTGCCGCCTGGAAGGAAGCGAGAGTGCGCAGCGACGGGCTCAGGAACAACAGCGACAGCACCTTGCCCGCCAGTGCCTGGGGGTCGGGTTTTCGTTGCAGCCGGTTGGCCAGCGCGATCAGCGCATCGATTTCTTCGACTGAAAAGTCCGCGAGGTCATAAAACTCTTTCATGGTTCGTTCTCTCATTCAGCTGGCAGTGCTGCCAGCGCGTTCAGTAACTGGTCGATGTGTCGGGACTCGAGGATCAGGGGCGGCAGCAGCCGGACCACGGCGGGATCGGCGCTGGAGCCGGTGAGTATGTCGGCTGCCAGCAATTCCCGCTGCACGTCGCGGGCGCGCCGCGAGCAGCGCAGCCCGGCCAGCAGGCCCTTGCCCTGCAAGCCCGTCACCGGTCCCAACGGCAGCGCGGCACGCAGCTGTTCGTGCAGTTTCCCGGCCCTGTCCGCCAGCCCGTCGCGCCGGATCACCCGCAGCACGGTCTCGATCAGCGCGCAGGCCAGTGGCCCGCCGCCGAAGGTGGTGCCGAGATCGCCGGCGCGCAGTTCGGACGCGACCGTCGCCGTCGTCAGCAACGCGGCGCACGGGAAGCCGCCGCCCAGGGATTTCGCCGCCGTGAGCAAATCGGGCCGGATGTCATACAGGTGACTCGCAAAGGGCGCGCCGCAGCGGCCGACGCCCGACTGCACTTCATCGACGATCAGCAGCGCACCGGTAGCGTGGCACGCATCCGCAATGGCGCGCACAAAAGCGGGGTCGAGATCGTAGGCACCAGCCACGCCCTGCACCAGCTCCAGGATCACGGCGGCTGTGTCGCTAGTGACCTTGTCGGCGACGTCGTCCGCAACGTCGCGAGCGATGTAGTCCACATCGAACGGCTGCGCCGGGAAGCCATACCAGCTGTCGGCCGCGCCCCAGGTCACGGCACCGGCACCGGCCGTGCGCCCGTGAAAGCCATGTTCGATGGCGATAACCCGCCGGCGCCCTGTCAACCGGCACGCCAGGCGCAGCGCGTTTTCGTTGGCTTCGGCGCCGCTGTTCGCGAAAAACACCCGCTCCAGGTTGTCGGGCGCAAAGTCGATCAGCGCATCGGCGGCCCGTGCCCGGACATCCAGGGCGACCGCGTTGCTCTGGAAAAACAAGTCTTTCGCCTGTTCATCCAGGGCGGCCAGCAGCTCTGGGTGCCGGTAGCCCAGCGCGGCAACCGCGTGCCCGCCGTACAGGTCGAGCACCCGGCGGTCACCGCATTGCAGGTACACACCGTCCGCACCCGTGGGCTCGATGCCAAGCTGGGGGTAGACCTGCAGCAGGTGCCGGGCTTCCGCCGCCTGGGCGGGTGTCGCGTACTGGTTCATCGATTCAGACCCACCCGACCGCCGGCGTGCGAAGCCCGGTGGACTCCGGCCAGCCGAGCTGCCGGTTCATCCATTGCAGAGCACCGCCGGCTGCACCTTTCACGAGGTTGTCGATGACCGCGAACACGGCGACGCCGTCGGCATCCGTGGCCACGCCGAGATGGCAGTAATTGCTGCCGGTGACGGCCTTGACCCGCGGCGTGCCGTCGTGCACCTGGATGAACTCATTGTCCGCATAAAATTCCGCCAGCGACGTCCGCAATTCATCCGCGTGCACGGGCTCGCGCAGTGCAGCCTGCACCGTGACGTGAATGCCACGGGCGAAGGGACCGGAGTGCGGCACGAAGTGCAGCGTGGGCCGCGTGCCCGTCGCGGCTGCGCACAGGCCCGTGACTTCCGGTGCGTGCCGGTGTTCGAGCGCTTTATAAGCGTAGAGGTTGCCGTGTCGTTCCGGGTGGTGGGTGCCTGGCCCGGGCGTGCGCCCGGAGCCGGTGCTGCCTGTAATGCCGACCGCGTGCAGGTCGCCCGCCGCCAGGTCCAGTGCGACCAGCGGTACCGAGGCCAGCAGCAGCGCCGTGGCGAAACAGCCGGGGTGCGCAACATGTGGCCGGTCACTCACCGCCAGGTGTTCGGGTACCGCGCAGTGAAAACTCGCCAGCAATTCCGGCGCCCCGTGGGCTTGTCCGTAGACCGCTTCGTAAGCCGCGGCGTCGGCGTACCGAAAATCCGCCGACACATCGACTATCGTCAGTTCCGTACCCGCCTGCGTAGCCCGCGCGAGGCAGTCGGCGACGAGGGCCGCGCTCGCCCCGTGCGGTGCCGCCGAGAACAATGCCGCCCTGCCGGCGGTGAAACGCTCGTAAAGGTGTTCCCGGTCGCAGAACGCCGCGTCGCCGTAGCTGTCCTGCAGCTGTGGAAAGACGCTGCTTATGGGCGTACCCGCCTGGCTTTCCGACAGCACACCGGCCACCTCCAGGTGCGGGTGCTGGGCGAGCAGGCGCAGCAGTTCGCCGGCCACGTAGCCGGTGCCGCCGAGCACAAAGGTCGGGATTGCAGTCATGGCTTGCGCTCCTCAGTTCGCCCGGTCACCCAGCCCGAGGCTGGCCGCTACCGCGTCGCCCAGCGCCGCGCCGTCGGTCACCGCGTTGATCGCCGCGACGCCGAGCCGGTCGGCGATGATCTGGCGGCCCACCACGTTGTCGGTGGCCGGTCCCGTGACCACGTGCGGCTCCAGGTCGAATTCGTCGCGCAGCAGTTTCACGCCGCCCCACGCGGCCACCGGGTCGTTCGCGCACAGTGCCAGGTAGGTCAGCGTGTCCCGAATGGCCGGGTCCCGCAGGATGGCTTCGACACCGTAAGCGCCGAGTATGCCGTCGCCCAGCTCGTACACGATCACGTCCGGTGATTCCGCGGCGAGCTGGTTCAGCATCATGCGCGTGACCGGCGGGCCGTTGTCCGCGGTGGTGCTCACCACGCCGAAGTCCGTGAAAATCGACGTATTGCGGGCGCCTGCGTCTTCCATCGCGAGAATGTCCCGACGCAAAGACACGCCCGTGGCCTTGAACGCGTCGACGGTCAGGCCCAGGTGCCGCAGCCGGCTGATCAGCGCACAGGCTGCCGCGGTCTTGCCCGAGTTCATGCAGGTACCGGCGATGGCAACCACGGGCACGCCGCCCGTGTCGGCAACGGCATCCTTGTCCAGCGGCACCTTGCCGACGCGCGCAGGCACGCCGATGCGTTCGCCCAGGTACGGGAAATCGAGCACCGCGCCGAGCACCCTGGCGTCGAAGGGCGCGCCGAAGTTCGCATTGATGGAGTCACAAATACCGAGCACACCGCCCATGTTCAGCACCTGCACGGTATCCCCCGGCACCAGCTTTTCGGGCAGGTGACCGGAGTAGCCGAACAGCGCCTTGCGCTGGCCGAGTGCGCCGACGATGACGTCGCCGGGACGCAGCTTTGCCATGCGACCGCTGACCAGCTCCAGCGTGTTGTAGCTGGTCTTGCTGCTGAGAATCTCGGCCGCGATCAGCACGCCTTCCTCGCAGGGAATATCCGGCGCGACCCGCAGCTCTCTTTTCAGCGCGACGTCCTGTGTGACGGACGCGATCTTGTCGGCGATGACTGTCTTCATTCGCCTTTCCCCGCCGCCCGGGTTTGCAGCATGCCCGTCAGGGCCAGGATCTTCGAGTAACCCAGCGCATCCTGCGCGGTCCATTCGCCGGCCGCTTCACCGTACTTCCCTTTGGTCGCCGCCATCAGCGAGTGGGGCGATTCCGCGCCTTCGACAAACAGGCTGCCCGGTTGCAGGCGCAGCCTGACCTCGCCCGTCACGCGTGCCTGGGAAGACTCGAGCAGCGCCTCTATATCCCGGCACACCGGGTCGAGCTGTTTACCTTCGTGGATGAAGTCGCCATAGCTGGCCGCGACCGTATCCTTGATGCGCTGTTGCAGCCCGCTCAGCACAAGTTTCTCGAGTTCCCTGTGCGCGGTCAGCAGTACCTCGGCTGCGGGCGCCTCGAAAGCCACCCGGCCCTTGGTACCGAGTACCGTGTCGCCAAGATGGATGCCCCGCCCGATGCCAAACGGCGCGGCCAGGGCTTCCACCGCTTCGATCAGCGCAACGGGTTCCATCGCGGTGCCGTCGAGGCTCACCGGGATGCCTTGCCGGAACTCGACGGTATGGGTTGCCGGGACCTGCGGCTCGTCCATGGCGTTGGCGGACAGGACCCAGGCGCTTTCCGGGATGCAGCCTTTGGAGTCCAGAGTTTCCGTGCCCCCGATCGTCACGCCCCAGAGCCCGCGATTGATCGAATACGCCGAGCCCTTGGACGGCACGGGCAGTTGCCGCTCTTCGAGAAAGCGCACCTGGGCGTCGCGCTGAAACGCGTGATCGCGCACCGGCGCGAGCACTTCGAGCCCGGGGTTGATCGTGCGCAGCGCAATCTCGAAGCGCACCTGGTCGTTGCCCGCAGCCGTGCAGCCGTGCGCAACGGTATCGCTGCCCCGTTCGCCCGCGACCTCGGCCATCAGTGCGGCCTGGATGCCCCGCTCGGCGCCGACGCACAGCGGATACAGGTGACCGCGGCGGACATTACCCGCGATCAGGTAGCGCAGTACCTGGTCGAAGAACCTGGGCCGCGCCTCCACCAGCACGTGTTCCCGGGCGCCCAGGGCCAGCGCGCGCGCTTCGAGATCGGCCGCGGCGGCGGCGTCCAGGCCCCCGGTGTTGATCGTCACCGTCACCACGGGCCGACCGTAGGTTTCCTGCAGCCACGGCACGCAGAATGACGTGTCCAGGCCGCCGGAAAAAGCCAGCACGATGGGGGCGTCGGTGGGGTTTGGGTTGTTCATCCGTTGTGTCCCGAGTTGTCTTCAATTTCGAATTCTGCGCGCAACCGTGCCTGCAGGCGTCGTTGCGTCGCGGTGCTGGCAGTCGCGACAAACACCGTGTCGTCACCGGAGATGGTGCCGACAATTTCCGGCCAGCCCGACCGGTCCAGGTACACGGCCACGCGCGCCGCGGCGCCGACAGCGGTGCGGATCACCAGCAGGTTGGAACCGGCCGCCGCCGTGCCCCGCACAAAGTCGCCGGGCGGACGCGGATTGTCGCCGGCAGGTGCCTGGCGGGCTTCGCCGTAACCGTTGTCCAGCTTCGCGATGCCGAGCTGGCGCAGGTCGCGGCTCACGCTCGACTGGGTCGCCGGGATGCCGCGTGCCTGCAAGGCCGCCACGACTTCTGCCTGCCGGGTGACGGTCTGTTCCCGCAGGATGTCGAGAATGGCCTGCTGCCTGGTCGAACGTGCTGCCTGGTCGATGGGCATCAATATATGCGCATAACAATAAAAGGATGCGCATATTATCATTCTGGCAGCGGCTGTCAATGGACGGTGGCACACGCTTACCATCGGTGCCGGAAGACGGGCGGAACGGGCATGGACGAACTGACCACAGTGGTGCGGGAAACGGGGCCGCAGCCCGATGCTGCGGTCATCTGGCTGCACGGGCTGGGGGCTGACGCATACGATTTCGAGCCGGTGGTCCCCATGCTGGCGCTGGGCACGGGACGGCCGCTGCGCTTCGTGTTTCCGAACGCGCCGGTGCGCCCGGTGACGCTCAATGCAGGCATGCAAATGCGGGCCTGGTACGACATCGGTGACCTGGACCCGGACGGCCACCCGGAAGACGAAGCCGGGATTCGCCAGGCTGCGGCGAGCGTGGGCAATCTGCTGCAGGTCCAGATCGCGGCGGGCATCCCCGCCGGGCGGATCGTGTTGGGCGGCTTTTCCCAGGGTGGCGCGACCGCCCTGTTCACCGCGCTGCGTTTTCCGCAGCGCCTGGCCGGTGCAGTCGGGTTGTCGTGTTACCTGCCGTTAGCCAGGACCCTGGCGGAGGAGATCAGCGCGGCCAACCGGTCAACGCCGGTGTTTCAGGGACACGGTGAAGCCGACCCGGTGGTGCCGGAATGGATCGGGCGAAGTTCCCACGAACAGCTGGTCGCGGCGGGCTGTGACGCCGCCTGGCGTACCTATCCGATTCCGCACGCGGTGATCCCCGAGGAGCTGGCGGACGTGCGCGCGTTCCTGGACCGCTGCCTGCCTCCCATCACCGGCGCAGTTTGAGTGGCGGGCCTTCGATACCCAGTTCGCGCAGCGTCGTTCCGCCTGCGTCGAACCAGGTTTCAATCAGCCGGAAGGCCACGGAAGTCCGAGGCGGCAGCGTGACTTCGCGCGCCCCGATTTGTTCGCGCGTCAGCCAGCGGGCGTCTGCCAGCTCGCCGTCATTCAACCGGATCTCACTGGTGCTGGCTTCCGCATGGAAGCCAATCATCAGCGCGGCCGGAAACGGCCACGGTTGCGACGCGAAGTAGCGGCACGCGCCGACGCGCACGTTGGTCTCTTCGGCGACCTCGCGCCGCACCGCGTCTTCCAGGCTTTCGCCCGGCTCGATGAAGCCGGCGATGGTGGAGTAACGACCGTCCGGCCAGGTGGGCTGGCGCCCCAGCAGGCATTCATCGCCCCGATGCACGAGCACGATCACCGCCGGATCCAGGCGCGGAAAGCTGCGATGTCCGCAAGCGCTGCTGGTGCAGGCCATCACGAAGCCGGCCTCCTGTGCCTGGTTGGGCGCGCCGCACACGCCGCAGTGCCGGTGGTGGCCGCGCCAGTTCACCATCGCCCGCGCATAGGCCACCAGGGCTGCGTCAGCGGCCGGCAGTTCGCCCATGACCTCGCGCAGTTCGGCAAAGACCTGGCCCGGCGCCAGAACCGGTTCGTGTGAGGCTTCGAGTTCGGCGGCGAACAGCCACTGGTCGTCGCGCCGGCCCAGCAGGATCGCGTCGTCTGCCCCGGGCGACGCAGTGCCCAGCTCGGCAGCGGTCGGCAGGCATGCACCGGTTTTGTCCACGAGGCAGCGCTGTCGCCAGACCGGGACGAAGCGCGCCTGCGCGGACGCCAGCGCCGCGGCCAGCGCATCGGGGTCGACACGTACCGCCGTCGCCCGATCGAGATTGCTGCCGGCGAAGGGGATGTCGACGTCAGTCATCGGCGACCGCCGCCGGGCCAGCTACGGGGATCCGGTGGCACGCCGTCCCTGTTGTTCGCGCAGCTCGCAAGCCGGGCAGTGTTCGTAATCCAGCGCATAGCGATCCTGAACGTAGGGCGCATCGCACCCCGCGCACCACGCGAAGTACAGCTCCCCTGTGACCAGCAACGCATGATAGAGGTTCCAGGCCCATTCGAAGGACAGCGTCGGCCGGGATTCGAGTAACTGGTAGAGCTCGTAGGCCTGGCAGACCCGCTGCGCGATCTCGACCTGGGAAGCGGCATCGCCCCCGGTGATCTGTCCTTCGCCCGTCACCCGGGCTGCCCGGCAATAGACGTAGAGCGTCGCCAGCCGGGTCGTCTCCGCCTGGCGCTCCGCGCTGCTGACGAAGGGCGCGACCTGGCGGGGCGATTTGCCGCGGCGCCGCCGTAGCGGTGGCCGTCCCGTGTCCCGGCAGTAGCTCGCAACCAGCTTGCGCACCCGGTCTTCGGTGAACCCGGTGCATGCCCGGATGGTGCCGGTCCGGGCCTCGTGGCGGATCATTCGCATCGCGAGGTCGAACTTTTCCATCTCACCCGCATATCGGTCGTCTGTCACTCGCATCGTGATTCTTCTCCCTTTCACCGGAAACGGGCGTGAGGCCCAAATCGAAGCTGTTTTTACCTTTTATGGTCGAAAATTCCCATATATAGTAATCCAGTGCTCAGAATCGGGGAGTTGGCTAATGCGGTGTGAAGCTCTGGATAAGCACTTTTTTACCGAGGTTCGGGACCTGAACGTCGCGTTCCTGCGCCTGCTGGCCGACCCGAGGGCCGGCGAGGTGGGCCTCGAAATGCTGGACCTCGACCCGCAGAGCGCCCAGGCGCTCGCGGCACTGGATACCGCGGAACGCCGGCGGCTGGCCACGGTGCCCGTGCCGCTGGCGGGCCTGCGGACCTTGCCGCTGCCCGCCGCGGTTGCAGACCAGGCGCCGTTGCCCGGGACCCTGGAGCCGGGCTGGTGGCTGGCGGCCAGTTCCTTTGCCGCCGGCCTGCTGACCTACCTGTGGCAACTGGCGCGGCACCAGCCCGTGGCCGCGGCCCTGTGTGTCGGTCCGGGACAGGGGCGGGTGCAGCGCTTGGCCGCGCTGAGTTTCGACACGATCCAGCACTGTGCGCCGCTGGCCGCTGCGCAATTGCGCGCACGCCGCATCTTTAGTCCCGAACTGCTCTCGCCGTTGCTGCAGGACGTGTGCACCCGGGCCGACGGCTGGCGCCCGGTCGGACTCGACCTGATTCCGCTGGGCCTGGCGGGCCTGCGGCCGCCCCGTCACCATCGGCAGCGCCCATGACATAACCGCCGCGGTCCGAATCGCCCTTGGCCTGTTGTTCCCTGGACGGGCAGAATGGGCGGTCATGCACGCTCTCGAGATTCGCCAGCTGACCAAGACCTACGCGAACGGCGTGCGCGCGCTGGACGGGATCGACCTGGCCGTGGAAGAGGGCGACTTTTTTGCGCTGCTCGGCCCGAACGGCGCCGGCAAAACCACCGCCATCGGCATCGTTACCTCGCTAGTGAACAAGACCTCCGGCGAGGTCGCGGTGTTCGGCCACAGTCTCGACTCCGACCTTGCCGCTGCGAAGAGCTGCCTGGGAGTGGTGCCCCAGGAAATCAACCTGAACCAGTTCGACCGGCTCGACAACATTGTGGTGAACCAGGCGGGCTTTTACGGTGTGCCACGGCCAGAGGCGCGCCGCCGGGCGCAGGAAGTGCTCGAACAGATGCAGCTCTGGGACCGGCGCGACGACATCGCGCGCAACCTGTCCGGCGGCATGAAACGCCGACTGATGATTGCGCGGGCGCTGGTCCACGGGCCGCGATTATTGATACTCGATGAACCGACGGCCGGTGTGGACATCGAAATCCGGCGCTCGATGTGGCAATTCCTGCGCGAAATCAACGAGCAGGGCACCACGATCATCCTGACCACGCACTACCTGGAAGAAGCGGAAAATCTATGCCGGCACGTCGGCATCATCGACCAGGGCAAGATCGTTGCGAACGACCGAATGACGTCGATCCTGATGCGGCTGCACCGGGAGATATTCGTGTTGACCACGCGCGAGCCCGTGGTGGCCTTGCCGTTGTTCGACGCGTTCGACGTGAGGCTGTTGAACGAGCGCGAGCTGCAGGTCGAGATTACCCGCAACCAGGACCTGAACGGGCTGTTCCGCGTGTTGAGCAGTGCGGGCATCAACGTGATCAGCATGCGCAACAAATCCAACCGCCTGGAGGAAGTCTTCTTTCGCCTTACCGAACGCAGTGGCGACGAAGAAGAGTTGCAGCCGGCCGCCGCGAGGGCGTCGTGAACCTGCAGGGCCAGCTCATCAGCCTCGGCACGCTGGGCAACAAGGAGTTCCAGCGCGTGATGCGAATCTGGGTCCAGACACTGGTACCGCCGGCCATCACGATGACGCTGTACTTCCTGATCTTCGGCACGCTGATCGGCCGGCGTATCGGCCAGATGTCGGGCTTCAACTACATGGAGTACATCGCCCCGGGCCTGATCCTGATGTCCGTGATCACGAATTCCTACGGCAACGTGGTGTCGTCGTTTTTCAGCGCGAAGTACAACCGCCATCTCGAGGAGATGCTGGTGTCGCCGATGCCGAACTGGGCCATCGTGGTCGGCCACATGCTCGGTGGCATGGTTCGCGGCCTGCTCGTCGGCATGGTCGTGACAGTGGTTGCGCTGTTCTTTACCCGCCTCCCGGTCTACAACGCGTTCGTTGCCGTCAGTGTCATTATCCTGACGTCGGCCGTGTTTTCCCTCGGCGGCCTGATCAATGCGATCTTCGCGCGCAAGTTCGACGACGTGTCCATCATTCCGTCCTTCGTATTGGCGCCGCTGACCTACCTCGGCGGTGTGTTCTACTCTGTGTCCCTGTTGCCGGATTTCGCCCAGCAGTTGTCGTTGCTGAATCCGATCCTGTACATGGTCAATGCGTTTCGTTTCGGGGTGCTCGGTGTGTCGGATATCAGCATCGGGACTGCCTACCTGATCATCCTGGCCTTCCTGGTCGGCCTGTTCACGCTGAGCCTCGTCTTGATCCATCGCGGCGTCGGCATACGCGACTGAGGCTGCCGGGTAAATGTGTGGCCGCTTCGCCTTTTTTTCCCCGCGCGAAGCCGTGCAGGAACTGTTCGGCGTTGAGTGTCCCGGCGAACTGGAACCGCGTTACAACATTGCGCCGACGCAGCCGGTGGCGGCTTTGCGGGCGGGTGAAGCGGCAACCCCCGAGTTCGCCATGCTGCGCTGGGGACTGGTGCCGGGCTGGGCGAAGGACCCGGCTATCGGCAATCGGCTGATCAACGCGCGGCTGGAAACAGCCGCGGACAAGCCCGCATTCCGGACCGCATTCCGGCGCCGGCGTTGCGCGGTACTCGCCGACGGTTTCTACGAGTGGCAAGTGCAGCCGGATGGCCCGAAGCAGCCCTGGTTCATTACGACGGCCGGCGGTGGGCCCTTCCTGATGGCAGGTTTGTGGGAGCACTGGGACAAGGGCGTCGCACCGATGCAGAGCTGCACGCTGCTGACGACGGAGGCCACCGGGGACATGCGCCAGGTCCACGGCCGCATGCCCGTGATCCTGCCGCGGCAGGCCCTCGAGCCCTGGCTGACGGCGGCGGGCAGCGACGGGGCTCTGGAGGTGCTGGACAGTCTGGGAAATATCGAGCTGCGCATGCAGCCGGTCAGCCGCGCCGTGAACAGCCCGGCCCACGAAGGCGCAGACCTGATCCGGCCGATCAGCGGCGCGTGATGGAGACGTCGTTGGCAGCGCTGCGTCAGCGGGTCAGCACGAACTCGTTGCCCTGGTGGTTCAATACCACGCCGTCCGTGGTGATGTTCAGCACGCGCGGGCCTTCCTTCAGGGTTTGGCCTTCCCGATATTTGCTCATGTTGATGAACACGAAGCGCTCGTTCGGCACCTCGCTGTAAACATGAATGTCCAGGCGCAAAGGCTGCATTTCCAGACGCCCTTCCAGAACCAGCGCTTCCATGGTCGGCAGCCCGGCGTCCGCGCTGCCCGCCGGGGTTGATGGGGCTGGCACTGGTGGCGGCGGCGCCGCGACCATGCCTGCCGCCGGCCGTTCTGACGTTGCCATCGCAACCGTGGCTGCCGCTTCGGCTTCGGCAGGGTCCGCCACTTCTTCCGCCAGCGGCCGGATGTCTTCGCGCTTCGGCGCCGTCAGGGCCGGCCGGCGCGACGGCGCAGGTGTGGCCCTGGGCACCGGGGCCGGTTGCACCGTGCGCGCACGCGGTGGCGTGTCGTCCCCGCGCATCAGGAGCGCAGCGATCAGCACTGCGTTAATGCCCAATATCGCGATCACCGTCAGCAGCCAGCGATGGGTGGTTTTTTTTGGCGGCCGGTAACCCGCGTCCCCGATGCCCGGCGTAGCTTGTTGCTGGCGCTCCCGTTCGCTTTTGCGCAGCGCGTCGAGGATGAAAGACATGGGGTTAGTTGGCTCGTGCCAGCCGTGGCCGGTTTTCGGCTCCGAGGTCCGTGTTCATTGCGATCTGCGTCTGCTGGCCTACCAGGCCGTCGACTGTCAGGCGGCGCTCTTTCTGATACTCGCGCACCTGCGCTTCCAGGCTTTCGTCGAACAGGTCCGAATCTTCCGCGACGACGGGCGTGCCGTGAATCGCGTTCAGTGATGCCCTGATCCACAGGACGTCGGGATCGCGCATACCCGGGAAAAAGGACTTCACGACCCCGATCTGGGGGCGCCAGAGCAGCAGGTATTCGCCAAACCAGTAATCGTTGAGCTGGGCAGTGGGCACCCGGTGCTGGTCCTTGCCGATGGTCAGCACCGCGTTCTCGTCGCTGAGGCCCGACAGCACCACCTGGTGTTGCAGGCCGTCATCACCGCGCAGCGTCAGGATCACCGGCCGGTCCAGGCCCCGCACCTGGGACAGCGAGCCTCGCTGGAACAGGCAGTAGAGCTGATTGCTCTCGGCCTGCTTGCAGGCCTGCTTCGTCCCGCGTTCGTACTTCACGTTCCACAAACCCAGCAGGGTTTGGAAAGCCCGGTCTGTGCTGGTGCGCTCGGCATTCGCCGTCAGCACCGCGCCCAGGGCCACCAGCGGCTCATCTGTCTGCAGTTCGTCCGTCAGCACCGGGCCGGCCGGTGCACGGAGGACTTCAGTGGGGGCCGGTATCGGCTCGGCGGCTGGTGGAGCCGGATCAGGCAGGGTTGCGGATGGCGGCGTCACGGTTGCGACCGGCGGTGCCGCGTCGGGTGCCCGACCCTGGTTCAGGAACCAGGCGCCCGCCACGATTGCCAGCGCCACCGTTGCCCCGATCCAGGCCGGCCGCTGCCAGCCCCGGCGCCGGTGTCCGCCGCCATACACTTCGCCCGCCGCGCCGCTCACCAGCGCGGGTGTCACGGTGCGCGAGTCCCGCGTGAACGCGCCGAGCAGCGCGCGGTCTGCAATCACGTTAATCATTCGCGGCACGCCGCCGGAACGGCGGTACAGGTCGCGCTTGGCGGGACCGGTAAAGATCTCGCCCACGGCCCCGGCGACGCGCAGACGATGATCGACGTACTCGATCGTCTCTTCACGGTTCAGCGGTTCCAGGTGATACCGGCCAGTGATGCGTTGCGCGAGCTGGCGCATGTCGTTGCGCGCCAGCAGGTCGCGCAGCTCTGGCTGCCCGATCAGGATGATCTGCAGCAATTTCTGCTTGGTGGTTTCGAGATTGGTCAGCAGGCGCACCTGCTCCAGCACATCGACACGCAGGTTCTGGGCTTCGTCCACGATCAGGATGGTGCGTCGCCCGCGGCCATGGTTGCCCAGCAGGAACGCATTCAGGGCCGTCGTCAGCGCCTTGATGCTGTCACGCTGCTTCGGCAGCGCGATGCCGAGTTCTTCGCAGATCGCGTTCAGGAATTCCGTGCGGGACAACTGCGGAT
This sequence comes from Chromatiales bacterium, assembly GCA_020351875.1. Taxonomy (GTDB): domain Bacteria; phylum Pseudomonadota; class Gammaproteobacteria; order Steroidobacterales; genus J054. The sequence continues at coordinate 2,824,692 of CP070671.1, forward strand.
TCAGAATCAGCGCCACGTCCGCGCTGTCCGGCAGCTGTTGCAGCAGGCTGCGCACCAACGTGGTCTTGCCGGTGCCCACCTCGCCCGTCAACTGGATAAAGCCGCCGCTCTCGTTCACGCCGTACAGCAGGTGAGCGAGGCCCTCGGTGTGGCGCTCGCTCATGAACAGGTAACGCGGATCGGGCGTTATCGAGAATGGCTTCTCGTTCAGACCGAAGAAGCTGGTGTACATCTCGCCTTTACCGAAGGTGGAACCGCTATTCTACCAGCAGCACCCGCTTCGCGCGGCCTGGCACCCGTCAGTGGTCGCGCTCGGCGATGACCCGGGCCAGGTATGCCAAGTAATTGGCACCGGCGCCGAAGGGCTCCAGCTGTGCCAGCGCGGTCTCCAGCAATTCCGCCACCCGGGCCCGGGCATGCTCCATGCCGAACAGGGCGGGATAGGTGGCCTTGTTGCGGGCTTCATCGGCGCCTTGCTGCTTGCCGATAACGTCCGTTTCGCCCTCGACATCCAGGATGTCGTCACGGATCTGGAAGGCCAGGCCCAGCGCATCGGCGAAGCGTTCCAGCGCGTGCTCCCGCTCGATGTCGGGCTGTGGCGGGCAGGCCGCCGCCGACAGAATACTGACGCGGATCAGGCGGCCGGTCTTCAGCCGGTACATGTGCTCCAGTTCGGCGGCATCCAGTCGCGTGCCTTCCGACGCCAGGTCGATGGCCTGACCCCCGGTCATGCCTTCGGAGCCGCAGGCATCGGCCAGCAGGCGGACCAGCGTGACCTGCGCGCCCGGGTGGGCAGTCAGGGCCGGGTCGCTGCTCAGCACGTGAAAGGCCAGCGGTTGCATTGCATCCGCGGCGAGTATCGCGGTGGCTTCATCGAAGGCCTTGTGCACGGTGGGCCGGCCGCGGCGCAGATCATCGTCGTCCATTGCCGGCAGGTCGTCGTGGACCAGGGAAAACGCGTGCATCAGTTCGATGGCGACGGAGGGGGCATCGAGCATCTCCGGGTCGGTCCCCAGCGCCTCGCCGGTCGCGTACACGAGCAGGGGCCGGATGCGTTTGCCGCCGCCCAGCACCGAGTAGCGCATCGCTTCGTGCAGGCGACGCGGTGCCGTATCAAGATCAGGCAGCCAGCGGTCCAGCGCCGCTTCGATGCGCGCCTGGTAGTGCTCCGTTTTGTCGGTTTCGTCCATCCTGAACCTGTTTGCGCATGCGGCGCAAAGCATAGTCGCTGTTGCGCCGGCTACCAAACCGGCGGGCTGCAGGCGTCTATAATGCCGCTCCCGCCGCTGCGAGATTCCCCTGCCGATGCCGAGCGCGACCGCTCTCGCCCACCCGAACATCGCCCTGATCAAGTACTGGGGCAAACGCGACGAGGACGACAATTTGCCCGCGGTCGGTTCACTGTCCGTGACGCTGGACGCGTTGCGCACCCGCACGACCGTGAGTTTCGAGCCGGGCCTGGGGCGCGATGAACTGACACTGAACGGTGTGGTGGCTGCGGCGGAGCACCCCCGTCTGACCCGCTGCCTCGACGCGCTGCGGGCGCTGGCGCAGTGCAACGACCACGCCCGGGTCGACAGCGAGAATGATTTCCCCACCGGTGCGGGCCTGGCGTCGTCGGCGTCAGGTTATGCGGCATTGACGGTGGCCGGCGCGGCAGCCCTCGGTATCGATGTCCGGGATTCGCGCCTGGAAGCCGTGGCGCGAATCGGCTCGGGTTCGGCGCCGCGCTCGCTGCACGGGGGATTCGTGTTGCTCGAGAACACCGCGACGGGTACCCGCTGCGAGCCGCTGCTGGCGCCGGCCGACTGGCCATTGCACGTGGTGGTGGCGGTAACCAGTGAGTCCGGCAAGTCGACGAGTTCACGCGACGGGATGGCGGACAGCCGGCGCACCTCGCCTTACTACGAACCGTGGGTGGCATCGCATGCCGCTGACCTGGCGCAGGGTCGGCAGTTAGTCCGCGCGCGGGATTTCGCCGGCCTGGCGCAGCTGGCCGAACACAATTGCCTGAAAATGCATGCAGTCATGCTGACCACGCGCCCGCCGCTCGTGTACTGGTTGCCGGTCACGCTGGCCTGCATAGAGGTCATCGGCGCGCTGCGCCGCGACGGCGTACCGGTCTTCTACACCATCGATGCGGGTCCGCAGGTGAAGGCCGTCTGCTTGCCGGAGGCCGCCGACACGGTTGCCGCTGCGCTACGGCAGGTGCCCGGCGTGCTGCGCCTGTTGACCGGCGGTCTGGGGACCGGCGCACGCATCGTTGACGGCAATGGTTGAAGCCTTCGCGCCTGGCAAATTGCTGTTGACCGGGGAGTACGCCGTGCTCGGCGGCGCACCGGCCGTGACGGTGGCCCTGGGCGGGCCGGCCGCGGCCAGCGTGCGGGATTCGGCACACTGGGGGCTGGAGACTTCGGCGGCAGGCGGCAGCTGGACCTTCGACCTCGAGATGCCGGCCCGCGTCGTCTGGCGCGGATCGCCCCCAAGCGAAGTCGTCGATCTGCCCGCAGCCGTGCTGGCCGAAGTCTTGCGGCACTGGCCCGGTGAACTCCTGGCGGGGCCTCGCGAGCTGCGCCTCGACACGACGGCCTTCGTACATCAGGTGGCCGGCAAGCCGGTGAAACTGGGCCTGGGTTCCAGTGCCGCCCTGGTGGCGGCCCTGGCGGGCGCCCTGCTGGCCGCGTGCGGGATCGCGGCGGAAGCGACGGCATTGCGCTCGCTCTGCCTGGCAGCCCATCGCCGGTTTCAGGGCGGGCGCGGCAGCGGAGTGGACGTATTGACGGCCATTCACGGCGGTTTGCTGATTTGCACACCGCAGACTGGCGATCTGCAGGCGGAGCCGTTGCAATGGCCTTCCGCCCTGCACCTGGTGGTGGCCTGGACCGGGCAATCCGCTTCGACACCTGCACTGATTTCCCGCTACGATGAATTCCGGGCGCAGCGCCCCAGCGTATTCGAACAGCACGCTGCACGACTTCGTGCCGCGGCGGAGGCTGCGGCCAACGCATGGCGCGCCGGCGCCGTCGCGGGCGTGCTGGATAGCGTGACGAACTACGCGGCCGCGCTGCGGGCGATCGACGGCGCCGGTGACATCGGCATCTGGACGGCGGCACACGACAGATTCGCGGACCTCGCCGCGGCGGCGGGCGCGGTTTACAAGACTTCCGGTGCGGGTGGCGGTGATCTCGGCTACGCGCTCACCGATTCCATGGATGTGGCAGATACGTACCGCGAGGCCGTGGCGGCGGCAGGCGGGCGGGTTCTGGAACTGTCGCCCGGGCTGCGCGGGCTGCGCGTGACCGGAAGCTGAGCTACTGGATGTAGCGGTAGTACTCGATGCCGGCGTCCTGGAATGCGTCGGCAGACTCCTGGCCGACACGCTCGACAACGAACTCCGCGCGGGGAGCGAAGGGCACGAACTCGTTGCGCGGGCGCTCACCCCGCAGTTCCAGGTACTGTTCGAAGCTGAGATCGACGCTCGGCGACAATGCGCTGTCGAAGTCGATGGCGCGGGCTGCCTGTTCCCAGCCGGGCACGACCGTCATCGGCAGCACTTCCGCGGCGTCTCCGCTGCCATAGCCCACCAGCAGCACCTCGGTGCCGGCGAGTTCTTCCTTGCGGTCGGCCGCCTCTGCCAGGCCAGCCGCCAGCCATGCAGGGAGGGCCGCAGTGTAGAGGTTGCCAAGTTCGAACATGGCCTTGGCGCCAAGCTGCATGCGCCCGAGCACAAATTCGTGGAAGGCCTCCGTATGCCGGAACGCACGTAGCACACTCAGTGACAACGGGAAGATTTCTTCCGTGATCCGGTCGCGCACCGCGAAGTCCATGAGCTTCGGCTGGCGCCGCAGCTCTTCCAGTACATCGGCGCACGGCACGTTGGCATGGTGGCAATAGTCTTTCAGCTCTTCCACGTCATTGTCGTTACCGTGGGCCAGCGCGAACAGGTAGGCCATCGCCCAGCCGGTTTCCGGCATGCGATGATAAGGCCGGTGCATGAACACCGCACGCAAGGAGCGCAGGTACTCCACGGGCTGCAGGCCGCGCCGCGCATACATGTCCTCTAGCGCACGCTGCATTTCGTCCACGTAACAGCTGGTTGAGTACTTGCCGTTGAACACTGGAATGTCCACGAACTCCGGGCTGGCCCCGGTGCCGTTGCGGTTGATCAGTGGCTTGCGAAAATCCACGCCGCGGTAGTCGGACGCCGTGCCCGACTGGGCCGGGTCGAGTACGCCGATAGTCGGGTTTTGCTCGAGCAGCACGGCCACCGCGCCGGCGCCCTGGGTCGGTTCGCCGCTGCTGCCGAGCGAGTAAAGCGCCTTGTCGGTGCTCACGACGATGGCCAGCGAATCGTTGCCGTCAGTCGCGAGAAACCGCAGCGCGTTCTTGATGGCATAAACGCCGCCGAGACAGGCGTGTTTGAACTCCGGCACTTCGCAATGTCGCGACAGTGGCGCGTAGCCCTCCGCCTGCAGTGCACTGTCGACCATGCCCTTGATGATGACCGCACCGGCGGAATTGTCCGTGCTGGATTCTGTGCCGAGCGCTAGGTAGCGGACCCGTGCCGGGTCGATGTCGTAGTTGTGGATCAGCCGCAGCACCGCGTTCGCAGCCATCGTGTACACGCTCTGGTCCGGGCCCACCAGCCGGAAGCCGGTGCCCACGACCTTGCGGATCTTGTCCCAGTCGGCGCCGGTCCACTTGCACCACGCGCGCAGGTCGACCCGGTACGGGGGAAGGTAAACGGCTAATCCGCTGATGCCTGTGGCCGGAACGCTCATCGATTTGCGCTTAGGCGCTATTCAACCGTGATCGTGATGGGTGTGGATACGACGGGTGGGTCATGGGGCACGTGGTTCGCATCGCCCAGCACCATCTGCAACCGATGTTCACCCGGTGCCAGTTCCAGCTCGGTCTCGGTCTGGCCCTTGCCGAAATGCAGGTGATTCGAATCGCTGGGGACCGGGGCCGTCGCATCGGCCAGTTCCACGTCCACCAGCAGGTGGTGGTGGCCGGTATTCGGCGTCGTGTCGCCGGCGGGTGCGACCGCCATGCCGCTGATGCCGAACTTCACCGTCACCGGCGAACTGACCGTCTGACCATTCATCGGCGTAATGAAGAACACGGCCGCGCCCGGCGGTGCCGGCGAGCGTGGCAGGGTCGCCGGTGCAGCTGGCGTGGGTGGAGTGGCCGCGGTGTCGGTGCCGGCGCCATCCTGCTCCTGGCCGCAGGATTGCAGCGCGAGTGCGACGATCAGGATGAGGGTGAAGCGGGCGGGCTGGTTCATGGGTGTGCGTGCGTTGCCCCTATGCAACGATGGTAGCGCAGTGGCATCCGGGTGTCATGAAGGGCTTGCGGCATCCCGGCCATTCGTGGCCCGGGGTTTCCGCGCGCGGGTGGTCTTCTTCCGGGGCCGCCGGGGCTTTTTGGCCTTCGTGCCGAGTTCGCTGCTGTCGAAATCGTCGACGCCGACCACGTCCAGCACCAGCGCATCCAGCGCGCGCAGCTGGTCGGCCTCGGCGGCGTCCAGCACGCCTTCCTTTTGCGCCGCGTCGATCTGGGCGACGGGATCGTCCGTCGCGATCAGGCCGGCGCGCGTCGCGTTGCGCAGCTTGTCGTACAGGGGTGCGGCGGCGGTGGCTTCCACCATGGCCTGGTGGAGTTTCGCCATCGCATTGTCGGGATGGGCCGTCACGTACGTTTGCCGGCAAAGGCGGGCGCGCGACTCGGTGGGATAGGTCACGAGGTCGACGATCCTCTGGCCCAGGTCGTCACCGGGCGCGAAGTAGGTCCGGCCCCGCGGAAAAATCAGCAGCCGGAGTGCGCCGGCTGCAACCCGGCTCGGCAGGTTGCGCAACAATCCGTGCAACTGCTCCTGCGCGCGGTACAGCAGCGATCGGCAGGCCCACTCGACCAGCGGCAGGTCCTCTGGCGGGTTGCCCTCGTCCTGGTAGTGCTTCAGCACCATGCTGGCGAGGTAAATGCTGCTCAGAACGTCGCCCAGGCGGGCCGACAGTTGCTCCTTGCGTTTCAGTGCACCGCCCAGCGTCAGCATCGCCATGTCAGCAGCAAAAGCGAAGGCTGCGCTGTACCGGTTGATGTGCTGGTAGTAGCGTGCCGTGGGCCCGGTGACCGGTGCCGGTGTGACGCGCGCGTGGGTCAGCGCCAGCACGAAGGCACGGGCTGCGTTGCTGACCGCAAAGCCGATATGCCCGAACAGTTGCTGATCGAAATCACGCAGTGCCTGTTCGAAATCGGCTTCGTTGGCCGCCGCCATTTCCTTCAGCACGAAAGGATGGCACCTGACGGCACCCTGGCCGAAGATGATCAGGCTGCGCGTCAGGATGTTCGCGCCCTCGACCGTAATTGCAATCGGCATGGCCTGGTAGGCACGGCCGAGGTAATTCTTCGGGCCGAGCATGATGCCCTTGCCGCCCTGCACGTCCATGGCATCTGTGCCGATCTTGCGGGCCAGTTCGGTGCAGTGGTACTTCAGGATGGCCGACGCTACGGCGGGTTTCTCGCCGCGGCCGATGGCCGTGTTCGTCACGCTGACAGCTGCATTGATGATGTAGGTGTTGCCGGCCATCCGGCCCAGGGCCTCGCCGACACCTTCGAAGCGACAGATTGGCAGGCCGAATTGCCGCCGCACCCGCGTGTACGCACCGGAATTCCAGACGGCTGCCTGGGCGCCGCCCATGCTGTTCGCCGGCAGCACGATGGCGCGACCGGCCGATAGCTGTTCCACCAGCATTTTCCAGCCCTGGCCGGCGCGTTCGGGGCCCCCGATGATGGCGTCCAGCGGCACGAATACGTCGGTGCCCTTCGTGGGGCCGTTCTGGAACGGGATGTTCAACGGGAAGTGCCTGCGGCCGGTTTCGACGCCCGGCAGGTTGGTCGGAATCAGCGCGGCCGTGACGCCGTACTCGTCCTGGTCACCGATCAGGTGGTCGGGGTCATACAGCTTGAAGGCCAGGCCCAGCACCGTCGCGATGGGTGCCAGCGTGATGTAACGCTTCTCCCAGTTCAGCCGGATGCCGATGACTTCTTCGCCTTCCCATTCGCCTTTGCAGACCACGCCGCTGTCGGCAATGGCCGATGCGTCGGAGCCCACCCGGGTGGACGTCAGCGCGAAACACGGAATTTCCTTACCGCTGGCGAGTCGCGGCAGGTAGCGCTTTTTCTGCTCGTCGGTGCCGTAATGAATCAGCAGTTCTGCCGGCCCGAGCGAGTTCGGTACCCCAATGGTGGATGCCGCCACCGTGCTGTGGCCCGACAGTTTCGTCAGGACGGACGCGATGGCAAACGGCGAAAAGCCGAGGCCGCCGTACTCCTCCGGAATGATCATGCCGAAGAACCGTTCCTTGAGAATGTAATCCCACGCGGCCTTGGACATATCGCCCAATTCGTGGGTGAGCTCCCAGTCGTTCAGCAGCCGGCAGAGTTCTTCCGTCGGACCGTCCAGGAAGGCCTGTTCCTGTTCCGTGAGTCCCGACGCCGGCAGCGAGGTCAGCCGGCTCCAGTCCGGGCGGCCCGTGAACAGTTCGCCCTCCCACCAGACGGTGCCCGCATCCAGCGCTTCGCGCTCGGTGGTAGACATCTCCGGAACCATCGTGCGGTAGCGGCGCAGCAGCGGCGCAGTGACGCGCTCCCGGCGAAAGTCTTCGAAGTTCAGCGCGATCATGCCGGCCAGCAGTAACCACAGGATTACCAGCCACAGCAGCCAGGACCCGCTGATCAGTGAGTAGACGAACAGTGCCACGCCGAACGTCAGGGTCGAGGTGCGCAGGTCTTCGCGCCGGTACGCGAGGGCCAGGGCCACGCCGAACAGCACTCCGGTCACGACCAGCCAGTAAATAAAGCCTGTCAAATGTCTGTACCTTGCTCAAACAGGTGGGGGTAGGGGAATGGCCGGACTATAGCGCAGCGCATCAGTGGTGCCCCGTGCCTGTGTATCTATTCGGAGACGGGGCTGAAACGGAGCCGCCGGCCCGGGGCACGGGGGCCGGGGGCCGGGTCAGAGCAATTCTGCCACCGCGGCGCGTTCCTCGCGCAGCTCCTGGTCGGTGGTCGTCATGCGCTCGTGGCTGAAATCGTCGATGTCCAGGCCCTGCACGATTTCATAGCGGCCCTGGCTGCACCGACACGGGAAGGAATAAATGACGCCCGGTTCGATGCCGTAGCTACCATCCGCCGGCACCGCCATGCTGACCCAGTCATCACCCGGCGTACCCAGCGCCCAGTCGCGCACGTGGTCGATGGCCGACGAGGCGGCCGAGGCCGCGCTCGACAGGCCGCGCGCCTTGATGATGGCCGCGCCGCGCTGCTGCACGGTGGGAATGAAGTCGGCGACGAGCCAGTCGCGCTCGACGAGTTCTGTCGCCGGCCGCTCGCCGACGACGGCATGGCTGATGTCGGGGTACTGCGTGGCCGAGTGGTTGCCCCAGATGGTCATGTGGCGAATCTGGCTCACGTGCGAATCGGTTTTCGCGGCCAGTTGCGCGAGCGCGCGGTTGTGATCCAGTCGCGTCATGGCGGTGAAGTTGGCCGGGTTCAGGTCCGGGGCATTCGCCTGGGCGATCAACGCGTTCGTGTTGGCAGGGTTGCCGACCACCAGTACCTTGATATCAGGCCTGGCATGCTCGTTCATGGCTTTGCCCTGGGCGGAGAAAATAGCCGCGTTACCCATCAGCAGGTCACTGCGCTCCATGCCCGGGCCGCGGGGTTTGGCGCCCACCAGCAGCGCATAGTCCGAGTCCTTGAAGGCCTCGTCGGCCTGATCCGTTGCCACGATGCCATGCAGCGTTGGAAACGCACAGTCGTCGAGTTCCATGGCCACGCCCTTCAGCGCGTCCAGCGCCGGCGGTATCTCCAGCAACTGGAGGATCACCGGCTGGTTGGCGCCCAGCATCTGTCCCGACGCAATGCGGAAGGCCAGCTGGTAGCCGATTTGGCCGGCGGCGCCGGTAATGGTGACTCGTGCGGGGTTCGTCATGGCTGTTACCTGTCTTTATTCGGAGGGCGCGCGCGGCCGAGAACCGGCCCGCGGGCGGCCGGGATTCTACCACCAGCCCGTGGTCTTGCGGCGCGGGTGCGCCTAGTCGTTCAGCGCCTTGTAGGCGCGGATCTGCTCGTTGAAACTGTTGGCCACACGTTCCATCGCGTCGACGGCGGAATTGTGTTGCTGAACGTGCGCAACTTTTTGCTCTTCGGTCTGTGTATCGCTCTGGCTCGCGGACTCGTCGTCCAGGCACTTCAGGTAGTCTTCCATGTCGGCCATGTAAGACTTCACCGCCGTCTGGGCTGCGAGCATCTCATCCATGGAAGCCTGCGAACCATCCGGTACCTTGACTTCGACCGGTGACACGCAGGCCGCAAAACCGGATGTCGCCCAGAAAGTCGCCACGCTGGTCAAAATGACAGTGCGAAGCTTCAACATCCCGTTCTTCCTCCTGGTTGCCTTGCCAACGTCGCGGGCCGGCCGGCCCGCTCAGGCGCCGATTATGCCTCACGCAGTGCCACGCGGGTCAACGTCGGGTCCGGGCGCAGGGCGCGGCCGGCGCGCTGCGATGCGACCACGGCTGCCCGGGGCGCAGGCGTGACGCGGCGCGGCGTCGATCTGGCCCTCAGGGCGGTCAGCAAGCGTTACAGCGGCGGTGCGGGCACCGGCATCGTGCTGGATGACATCGATCTGCGCGTGTCGGCCGGAGATTATGTCGTGGTCATCGGTCGCAGCGGCTCCGGCAAGTCGACTCTGCTGAACCTGCTGGGTGGCCTGGACAGGCCGAGCAGCGGCGCAGTGCTGGTGGACGAGCGGAACCTGGGTGCGATGTCGGAGCGCGAGCTGGCGACGCTGCGGCGCTGCCAGATCGGCTTCGTGTTCCAGGCGTTCAACTTGATTCCGACATTGACAGTGGAAGAAAACCTGCTCGTGCCGCTGCAATTGAACGGGGTCGACCGCCGTGCCGCGTCGGCGCGGGTCGGGCGCGTGCTGCACGACGCGGGCATGGCGGGTCTGCAGGCCCGCTTTCCCGAAGAGTTGTCGGGCGGTGAGCAACAGCGGGTAGCCGTGTTGCGGGCCATTGTCCACGAGCCCGACGTCGTGATTGCCGATGAACCCACGGGCAACCTCGACCTCGCCACGGCGCGGCAGACGCTGGAATTGCTCGAGTCCTTTGCCGGCAAGGCCGACAGGAGCCTGGTCATGGCAACCCACAGCCAGGAGGTCATGGGCCGGGCGCGGCGCGTGCTGGAGATTCGCGCCGGCCGGTTGTACGAGGTGGACACCCGGGGGCAGTCACGATGATCACCGGCAGGCTCTTGCCTCCGCTGCTGCTGCAGGCGGGCCTGCGGTTCTATGTTCGCCACCCCGGCCAGTTGGCGCTGACGATTGCCGGCATCGCACTCGGCGTGGCGGCGATTGTCGCCATCGACCTGGCTGCGTACAGCTCGCGACAGGCGTTCGCCGCCTCAACGCGGCTGTTCCGTGGCCAGGCCACTCACGAAGTGACCCCGGCGGGCAGCCCGATACCCGACAGTGCCGTCGCGTTGCTGCGGCGCGAACTCGGGGCCACGAACTCCGCGCCGGTCATCGAGACGCGGCTGCGATTCGCCGCTCAAGTCGAGCGCGCCGTGACGCTGCTCGGCATCGATCCGTTTTCTGCGGGGCGATTGCAGACCACCTGGCTCGGCGGGCCGCCCACCGGTGACAGCTTCACACGGTTAATGACCGAGCCGGGCGCTGTCCTGCTGTCTTCGGCACTTGCGGCGGAACTCGACGCGGCGCCAGGCGACCGGCTGGCCCTGCTGGAACCACCCGGTGCCGGTGAGTTGCTGGTGACCGGGCTGCTGTCCGGCAACGACGACGAGCGTTATGTGCTGGCAGACATTGCCACGGTGCAGTCGCTGCCCCGACGCAGCGTCGGTCTCAGCCGCATCGACCTGCGCCTGGAGGCCGGGCAGGCGGACCAGCTCGCCCCGGAACTGGCTCGACGGGGCTGGCGGCTGCGACCGGTCGCGGCCAGATTGGGCCAGATCGATTCCATCACGCGGTCTTTTCGCATCAACCTGCAGGCGCTGAGCCTGCTCGCAATGCTGGTGGGTGCGTTCCTGGTTTACAGCACCGTGGCGTTCGCGGTGGTGCGCCGGCGCGAGAGTTTCGGCTTGTTTCGCAGCCTCGGGACGCAGCGCCGGCAGGTCTTCGCGCTGGTCCTGGCGGAGATCCTGGTGCTGAGCGCGGCTGGAGTGGTCCTGGGCCTGCTGAGCGGCATCGTGCTCGGTGCGGGTCTGGTTCGCCTGGTCCTGCGCACCATCGGCGATTTGTACCTGTCGTCTTCCGTCGACTACTACGGCGTGTCCGCTTTGCTGCTGGCAAAAGCCACTGCCATTGGCTTTGGCGCCAGTTTCGCAGCGGCCGCGATACCTGCGCTGGAAGCGGCCCGCGCCCGGCCGCGGATCGCGATGAACCGTTCGGCGCTGGAGCGCCGCCGCCGCCGCCAATTGCTGCCCCGCCTGCTCGCAGCCGCCGGACTGGGGGTTGTGGCAGCGGGTATCCTGGTCGGGACCGCGCGGCTGGAGCCGGCCTTTGCAGGCATCTTTGCCGCGCTGACGGCGGCAGCGCTGGCGGCACCGGTCCTAGTCTATGGTGTCATGCACTGGCTGGCCGGCACGGTGCCTTGGCTACCGCTGTCTTACGCGGCGCGCTCGGTCGCGGCCAACCTGAGCCGCACCGGCCCCGCCGTGGCTGCGCTGATGCTCGCCGTCGCAACATTCAGCGGTGTCGGCCTGATGATCGGCAGTTTTCGCATCAGCGTCAGCGACTGGCTCGGCTACAGCCTGGACGCCGACGTGCTGGTGCGGCCCGATCAACCGGCGGCGCTCGCCACAGGGGCCCGCGAAGCGGAGTTGTTGCAGGCCTTGCGCGCATTGCCGGGCGTGGCGGACGTGAGCCGGAGCCGGCGGGTAGCCTTGCCTGACGGGACGGGGCTCGGCGGGCTGCTGGCAGTGGACCCGGCCCCCTCCGGGCGCTGGCCCCAGGCGGAAGGCGCGCGCGATGCGATCCTTGAGCGGCTGGCCGCGGCCGACCGCGTACTCGTGTCGGAGTCTTTTGCCCGCAAGCGCGAACTCGGGCCGGGCGATGCCGTGAACTTGCTGACCGCAGCGGGTGAACGGCGTTTCGAGATCGACGCGATCTTCACCGACTACACCACGGATCTTGGCCTGGTCGCCATGCACCTGCCGCGTTACCGAAGTCATTTCGACGACCGGCAGCTCGACAGTATCGGCCTGTTCGCCGAGCCCGGACGCGAGGACGAAGTGCTCGAAGCGGCGCAAGAGCTGGCCGCGGCCCGCGGTGACCTGAGCGTTACCACCAGCGCCTGGGTGCGGGAACTGAGCCTGGAGATCTTCGACCGCACGTTCACGATCACGCAGGTGTTGCGACTGATCGCCGGCCTGGTGGCCGTGATCGCGGTGGTCAACGCGCTGCAGGCCCAGCGCCTGGACAGCCGTCGCGAGCTCGCCACGCTGCGTGCGCTTGGCTTGTCTCCCGGACAATTGCTGCGGCTCGGTGAATTGCAGACGCTGCTGCTCGGTGCCGCGGCGGGTCTGCTGGCGGTCCCGGTGGGCGTGTTGCTGGCCTGGCTGTTGATCGTGGTGGTGAACCGGATCGCGTTCGGCTGGAGCATGGTGTTCGATATCGACTGGGCGCTACTCGGCCAAGCAGTGGCGCTGGCCGCCGTGGCCGGTCTCGCGGCCGGCTGGTTGCCCAACCGCCGTGCGCTGCGGGACATGCCCGCCGTTGCGCTGCGGGAAGACTGATGCGCCGCACGCTGCTGGCAATGGCAGTGGTCTTCGCTGCTCTGGCGGCGGGGGTGTTCTGGTTGCGGGGCGGCCACGAGGCTGCACCGCCGGCCGATACTGCGACCGTGGTGTCGTTGCTGGGCAGTGGTGACGACGACGGCTTTCGGCGCGCGGCACGGCCAGGCGACATACGGCTGCCGCGCGACCATGGATCGCACGACGACTATCGCAGCGAGTGGTGGTACTTCACCGGCAACCTGACAAGCGCGGACGCGCGCGAGTTCGGTTTCCAGCTGACCTTCTTCCGCTTCGCGCTGGCGCCACCGCAGCCGCGCGAATCCGGTTGGGCCACGAACCAGGTGTACATGGCGCACTTCGCCGTGGCGGACAGGACAGCCGACGACCACCGGGTCGCCGAACGCTTTGCGCGCGGTGCAGCGGGCCTGGCCGGGATCACCGGCAAACCCTTCAACGTCTGGCTCGACGACTGGTCAGCAGCCAGCACGACGGCGGAGTTCCTGCCGTTGCAGTTGTCGGCCCGCGACACGGCCACGGGCATTGCTCTGTCGCTGCGTCTGCAACCGGGTAAGCCGCCGGTGTTGCAGGGCGACCGGGGGCTCAGCGCCAAGGGCGCCGAACCGGGCAATGCGTCCTGGTACTACAGCTATACGCGGCTGCCCGCCGCTGGCGTCGTCGCAGTGGATGGCGTGAACTTCGAGGTCACGGGCCTGGCCTGGCTGGACCGCGAATGGAGCACCAGCAGTCTCGCTGCCGACGTGGTTGGTTGGGACTGGTTCGGTTTGCAGCTGGAAGATGGCCGGGACCTGATGCTGTACGCGCTGCGTCACCGGGACGGCAGCCTCGCACCCCAGTCGGCCGGCAGCCTCGTCGGCACAGATGGTTCGCGACGGGCCATCTGGCGCGATGATTTCTCGGTGGCGCCAACGAAGGCCTGGCGCAGCCCCGCGACCGGCGTCAGCTGGCCGACGGAATGGCGGGTACGGGTGCCCGACCACGGTCTCGAGCTGGACGTGCGTGCGGCGCTGGACGACCAGGAGCAGGACGTGGCGGTGCGCTACTGGGAAGGTGCCGTGGATATTTTTCCGGCCGGCGGCGGGGCCCGCCTGGGCAGGGGCTACATGGAACTCACGGGCTACCGGCGACCGCCGGCAAACAGGCCCCGGTAGGCGGTTTCGCCGCCACGTTCCCGCAGCAGCAGCTCCAGGTAGTCGTCGCCGCTCATCGGCGAGCCGAACAGCAGGCCCTGGGCATAGTCGCAGCCCATGCGGCGTAGAAAGTCCAGTTGCTGGCCAGACTCCACGCCCTCGGCAACCACTTTCATGTTCAGGTTGTGGGCCATTTCAATAATCGTTGCCACGATGGTTGCATCGTCCGGGTTGCTGACCAGGTTCTCGACGAACGACCGGTCGATCTTCAGCGTGCCGATCGGGAACTGCTGGAGGGCACTCAGCGACGAGTAGCCGGTACCGAAGTCGTCGATCGCCATGTGCAGACCCGTCTGGCGGAGTTCTCGCAACACGCGCACGGTACGCTCCGGATTTTCCATCAAAGTTGACTCCGTGATTTCAAGTTCCAGGGAATCGGGCGTGATGCCTTTGCGCCGGAAGATGCGGTTCGTCCGCCGCACGAAGTTGGGTTGCGCCAGTTGCTTGAGCGACAGATTGACCGAGATCTGCCCTGGCACCACGGTCTGGCGCTGCCACTCGGCCAGGTCGGTGCACACGCGTTTCAGCACCCATTCGCCGATCTCGAGTATGAGCCCGGTTTCCTCGGCCAGCGGGATGAATTCCGACGGCAGCACGAGGCCGTGGTCGGACAGTTCCCAGCGCACCAGGGCTTCTGCGCCGGCCACCTCACCGGTGGTGAGTTCGATCTTCGGCTGGTAGTTCACCAGCAGCTCGTCCAGCTCGTAGGAGCGGCGCAGCTTGCTCTTGATCATCAGCCGTTCTACCGCCGCGGCGTTCATGTCGGGGTTGTAGAACTCCAGCCGGTTACCGCCCGCGCGCTTTGCGTGGTACAGGGCTGCGTCGGCATTGCGGATCAGGTCGGGCACGTTGTCTGCGTCCGCCGGGAAACAGGCGATGCCCATGCTGGCCGTGATGTACAGCTCGTGGCCCTGCACGATCAGAACGTCAGCGATTTCCTTCAACACGCGTCGCGCGACGGATTGCAGCCATGCCCGCTCGCCGGCAACCGGCTCGTCGACTTCCAGCACTACGCCGAATTCATCTCCGGCAAGCCGGCCGATGAAGCCGCCGTCGGGCAGCAGCTTGATCACCCTCTGGGTCAGGGTCTCGAGACTGGAGTCGCCGGCGCTGTGTCCGAAGGTGTCGTTGATGTCCTTGAAGCGATCCACGTCGAGATATAACAGCGCGAGCCGCCGGCCCGAGCGGCGCGTCCGTGCGATGGATCGCTGCAGCAGGTGCTGGAACTGCAGACGATTCGGTACCTTGGTCAGCGAATCCGTGCGCGCGAGGTATCGGATCCGCCGCTCCGCGGCCTTGCGTTCCGAGATGTCGCGGGCCGAGACCACGAAGCCGGACGGGTGTTCCGCCGTGCCCGGCAGGGCCGACGAACTGAGCGACACCGGGACGGTTTTCCCGGAACTCTTCAGCAGGGTGGTCTCGTGGTCGCGGCGCGGGCCGGCGTCGAGCTGAAACGTGTCGCGGCGGTTGTTCGGCAGCAGGTCCTGCACCGAGCGCCCGATGAGCTCTTCTTCCCGGTAACCCAGCAGGGCTTCGGCAGCGGCGTTCGCGCGCAGAATCTCCTGGTCGACTGACGCCAGAATGATCGCATCGGCCATGTTGCCGATCATCTGGTCCAGGTAGTCGCGTGACACCGTCGTGTTGCGAAGCTTGTCGCGCATCTCTTCGAAGGCGCGCGCCAGCTGGCCAAGTTCGTCGGTGCGTTCGGTAGGCAACCGGGCGCCGAAGTCTCCCGTGGCGAGCCGTTCGGCCCCGGCCACGAGGCTGCCAATCGTGCGCGACTGGCGCCACGCGACGACCGTGGCCAGCACGCCGATCAACAGCAGGGCAATGGCGCCATAACCCAGCAATTTCACGCTGCCGGTGCGGCGCGCCTCTTCGCGAATAGTGGCCAGTTGCTGGCCCAGCTGCGCGTTGGTGGCCAGCAAACCGCCCGCATCGAAGACCTGCACCAGTGTGCCCACGGGTGCGTCCGAATCGATCAGCGGTGTCGTGACTGTCAGACGTTCGCCACCGCGTTCCGGTCCCCCGCCACCGATGCCGGCCTCCAGGCCAAGGTCACCGGCATGTTGCAGCAGCAGGCCTTCCGTATCGCGCACCAGGACCAGGCCCGCGCCGGATTCAGTGATTGCGTCGTTCAGCAGCTTTTCGAGTTGTGCCAGGTTGCCCGCTGCCACCGCCGGTGCCAGCGCGCTGGCAAGGCTTTCGATCACTTCCGGCGACCGCCCGTCCACGCGGTTGGTCAGCACGGCGCGATTGGTGTCGATGGCCGCCGCCATGATGTCGGACAGCGCATCGCGATACACGATTGACAGAATCGTCGCCGTTACCCCGACCATCAGCGCCGCGAGCACGACGCTGATGACCAGGTACTTGGGAACGAGGCGAACTTGGCGCACGGGTCAGGTCTTCGGGTTCACTGTCTGTCTAAGGGTCGGGCGGATCAGTCGCGGTACCCGTAGCCCAGTTCCGTCACGTCGGCGACCAGGCCATTTTCGAAGCGAATGATGCGCATCAGTTTCCGGGGACCGAAGTTGTAGGTCCATTCGTCTACCAGCACCTCCACGTAGGAACGGTCGTTGATCAGCAACTCCTCGTCGGAGAAGCCGCGCAGGTCACGATCGCGAAACACCCGGCTGCGGGGAATGCCCCGGCGCACGATGCTGCGGGTCTGGGTCGCGACAGGTTCGCCGCAGTACTTCAGGACCTTCGGCATCGGATCGCCGCGCTGGACCAACTTGTTTCCACACCTCAGGGCCAGTGCCGGCTCCGTGAAGCCGATGGCGAGGAGCAGCAAAAGCAGACGCCCACTCTGCATTGTTTTATCCTCCCGTCCCGGCGGCGAGTGACCGCAGAACGGACTCTTATTGTGACCTCAGTCTACACCGACGGGTTCCCGGGCGCTTGTCCGCCGGACCGGCGTCCCAGCCGATGAGGGCCTCGCCGACCCCCGGTCGATTATGTCCGGCCCGCGTCCGCGCAGCGGTGCGCCGACCGTGACGAATCGCCGGGAAGCCAGGCTCGCAGCCCTGGCCGGGCCTGCCGGGCTCCTCGCCGGCACGCGCCGGGGCATCGAGAAGGAGAGCCTGCGCGTCACGAGTGAGGGCTATATTTCCCGTCGCCCGCATCCGCCCGGGCTCGGCTCGGCGCTCACAAACCGGTACATCACGACCGACTTCTCCGAGGCCCTGCTCGAGTTCATCACGCCGCCGCTCGGCGAGTGCTGGGAAGCGGTGCAATTCCTTTGTGACCTGCACCAGTACACCGGCGAGCACCTGGACGGTGAGTTGCTGTGGCCGATGAGCATGCCGTGCATGATTCGCTCCGAAGACGACATTCCGATCGCCTTCTACGGCTCGTCGAACGTGGGGCGGATGAAGACGCTTTATCGCAAGGGGCTGTCGTTACGCTACGGGCGCTATATGCAGGCCATCTCCGGCATTCATTATAACTACTCGTTGCCCGAGGAGTTCTGGCCCCGGTTCCGCGATATCGAAGGCACGGATCTGCCCCTGCAAGCATTCCGGTCATCCATGTATCTCGGACTGGTGCGCAACGTCAGGCGGCTGGACTGGTTCCTCTTGTACTCACTGGGCGCGTCGCCTGCGGTCTGCAAGAGCTTTCTGGCAGGCCGCGATACCAACCTGGAAGACTTCGATCGCGGCACGTTTTACGGTCCCCATGCAACGTCGCTGCGCATGAGCGACATCGGGTATCAGAACGCGCAGCAGGCCGGGCTGCGGGTGTCTGCGAACAGTCTCGACGCCTACATTGCCGCCCTCGACCGCGCGATACGCACCCCCAGTGCGCAATGGCAGAAACGGCAGGCGAACCAGGACGGTGAACGCCGGCAGCTGAATGCCAACGTGCTGCAGATCGAGAACGAGTACTACAGCACGATCCGACCGAAGCGCGTGGCCCGCAGCGGCGAGCGACCCACGGCAGCCCTGCGCCGGGGCGGCATCGAGTACGTGGAATTGCGCGCACTGGACGTCAGCCCTTTCGACCCGGTGGGCATCAACCAGCGGCAGGCCAGGTTCCTCGAGATGTTCCTGCTGAACTGCCTGTTGCTGGACAGTCCGCCCATCGATCGCGACGAGTACGTTGCCAATGTCAGCAACCATGGCGCCGCGGCAAAGCGCGGAAGAGAACCGGGCCTGAAGCTGCGCCGCGGCGGTCGGGAAGTCGCGCTGCGTGACTGGGGCAGGGAGCTGCGTGACCAGCTGCTGGAAGCCTGCGAAGTCTTCGATCCTGACGGCGAACTGGGGTGTGCCGATGCGGTGCGCGAATGCACCGCCGGGCTGGAAGATACCGCGCAGACCCCATCGGGTCGCCTGCTGGAGGAATTGCACCAGACCGGGCAGCCGCTCTTCGTGTACGCCATGGAGTTGGCCCGCGGCTACAACGATTATTTCCAGTCGCTGTCACCCGATTTCAATGTCCATGCTGCAGAGTTCGCAGCGGAGAGTCGGGCCTCTGTTGACCGGCAGCGCGAAATCGAGGCGACTGACGACATCGATTTCGACACTTACCTGGCCCGTTTCTTCGGCTGAGCCTTGACGGCATTGGTTGTGGCGGGCCGCAACACCCGTTTAGTATCGCCTCTGACTCCGGACACCGGTGGGTCGTGACACGCACGTTCCTCTTCAGCTTCCTAGCCGGAGGCGCTCTCATTCTCGCGGCCGCGGCCATATTCCCGTTGCCGGTGCACGAGCGCTTCCCGTCCCGGATCGAGGTGCTGACCAATGGCGGGCGAAGCGAGTCGTTCGTCATTCATTGGCCCGAAGATCGCCTGCAGCTGACCGGTGAACTGGACGGTGCCGCGGTGAACCAGGCCGACGGTGTGGCCGTGCTGGCGCCGCGGCGGCGGCCGCCGGTCTCCGCCGAGGTATTTCGCCTGCGTGACGTCGAGGACCGGGTGATCGGCATCGCCACCCGACTGACGGGACGGATGCCCGGCCGGCGTGGGCGCGAACGCTCTGCCAGCAGCTGGACGCTGATGATTCCCAGTCGCGGAATCCTGATGCTGACCCAGAATAACGGTGCCAATGTCGGCCCGGTGCGAGTCGGTGGCCGCTGGCTGGCAGCTGTCGATTCTCCCGGTTTCTGGGCCACTGGCAGTCGTTACCGGATCAGCGCGGGACCGGCGCCGGGCGGCCGCGGCCGCGTGCTCGCCGGCACGGGGGAATTTCGGTCTCTGACCGGCGAGTACTCGGAGGTCTGGGAACTGGAAGAGCTCGCGGCCAATCAACGCAGCCAGGGCACGATCCTGCTGAACACCGTGACGGCGAGGCAACGCTGATGCCGATACTCGTGGCGATCCTGGGTCTGCTCACCGGCATGGTGGTCACCGGCTTCGCGTTGCTGCAGGACCCGTTCTCCCTGTTTGAATCTGCAACGGACACGCCGATCGACGCACCGGCCCAGCTCGTCACCAGCAGCGCGATTGGCCGTGGCCTGACTTTTTACCCGGTGGGCATTCTGGGTTTCGAGGATGCCCAGGTTGAGCCCTTTGCGGACCCGGCGCTGCGCTATGCGCGGCTGGAGCTGGCACTGCTGGACAGCGGGGACGGCGGTGCCCGGGCGCTGGCGGTGAAACTGTCCGCACCCCGCGGCGACAACAGCCTGGTGCGCGGCCGGCTGGTGACGGACAGCGCGTGGAACGTAATCTGGCCGGGACATGGCAGCCTGTTTCTCGCGGGTCGCGACGATTATCGTCCGCTGCTCGCGGACCACTTGCTGAACGCCGCCAGCGGCAAGGGTTTGCAGGGCACCGAGCGACCTCAGCTGATGACAATTGCGCCGCGCCTGCTTGGCAGCGGTGGTCGCCTGGCCGCGGCGGCCGGCACCTACCGTGAGTACTGGAATCCGGATTCCCGGGTTGAGCTGGAACTGGGCCTGGTCGACGACTGAGGCTTCAGGCCAGCGCCGCTGCGGCGATTTCCTTGAAAGACACGGATGCGTCTGCAAGCTCGCCCGGATCCAGGCAGGCCTTTGCCGCAATCAGTTTCTTGCCTAGCATGAACTCGCGGGCGCTGTTCACCGCTTCGACCGCCTGCAGCCGGCCGTCGTCCAGGTGAAATACGGCGAGCGAGCGCCCGGCGGGATCGCCGCGCAAGACCCTCGCACAGCCAGGATCGGCCAGGCCCGCAATCTGCAGTTTCAGGTCGTACTGATCCGACCAGAACCATGGCACCTGTGAATAGGCCTTGGGTTTGCCCAACAGCGTGGCCGCAGCGGTCTTCGCCTGTTCCTGCGCGTTGTGCACCGATTCCAGGCGCACACGCCTGCCGAGCAGGCTGTTGGGATGGTTCGTGCAATCGCCGATCGCGAGTATGTCCGGGTCGTCGGTCTGGCAATACTCGTCCACCAGGATGCCATCATCGCAGGGCAGGCCGGCCGCCTCCGCGATATCGGTCACCGGCACCACGCCGATCCCGATCAGGACGATATCGGCCGGCACTTCCTGATTGTGGCCGTCGATCACGGCCTGCACGCGACCTTCGCCGCAAATGCTGCCCATCGGCGGCAGGCCCAGCAGGAGCTCGACGCCGGCTTCGGCGTGCACCCGTTCGTAGAAAGCTGACAGTTCCGGCGACGCGACCCGTGCCAGCACCCGGTCGGCGATTTCCTGAACACTGACCTTGAGTCCGGCCTGCACGGCAACGGCCGCCACTTCCAGGCCGATGTACCCGGCACCCACCACGATCAGCCGTGCGCCGGGCCGGAAGTCGTCGCGGATCGCGAGCACGTCGTCGACCGTGCGCAGGTAATGCACGCCGGCGAGTTCTTCACCGTCGATGCCCAGTCTTCGCACCTTGGTGCCGGTGGCCAGTACCAGCTTGGAGTAGGGCAGTTCGCTGCCATCGTCCAGCTGCACGGCCTTGGCTGCACGGTCAATGGCAGTCACGCGGGTGTTCGCACGCAATTCCACATCGTGTTCGCCGTAGTAGCGTTCCGGGCGCAGGTACAGGCGTTCGAGTTCCAGTTCTCCGGCCAGGAATTTTTTTGACAGCGGCGGGCGCTGGTAAGGCGGGTACGGCTCCTCACCGACGATGACGATGCGCCCGTCGTATTTACCCTGGCGCAGCGAGACCGCGGTCTGGCCCGCGGCGTGGCCCGCACCGGCAATCACGATTGTGTCAGGCATCTGTTGTCCTTTTCTGCTGGTTCCGGTGTTGGCGTGTCGGGACCGAACTGCGCGACGATTATACTCACGCGCCGCGCGGTCATTCTTTCCTGGAGCATGGGTATGAGCAACGCGATTCAGATCGACGAATTCGGTGGCCCGGAGGTCCTGAGGTGGCGAGAAGTTGCGCTACCCGCGCCGGGTGCCGGCGAAGTCCTGGTGCGACACACGGCCGTTGGCCTCAACTTTATCGATACCTATCATCGTTCCGGACTGTACCCGCTGGAATTGCCAACCGGCCTCGGGACAGAGGCCGCCGGCGTGGTCGAGGCCCTCGGCAACGGCGTCGATCAGTTGGCCCCCGGAGACCGAGTCGCGTGGCTGGGGCTGCCTCCCGGCGCTTACGCGGAACAACGCGTGTACCCGGCCGAGCGGTTGGTGCGGTTGCCGCAGGACATCAGCGACGAAACGGCAGCAGGGGGACTGCTGAAGGGGCTCACGGCCTGGTACCTGCTGCATCGTTCTTACCCGGCCCAGCCCGGAGACTGGGTGTTGCTGTACGCTGCCGCGGGCGGGGTGGGTTCGATTGCCGCGCGCTGGGCAGCCGCGAAAGACGTGCGCGTGATCGGCGTGGCCGGATCCGCGGCAAAGGCGGCACAGGCTCGGGAGAATGGCTGTGAGGCCGTGGTGCTCGCCGACGCGGATGATTTCGTCGCGCAGGTGCGCGCCCTCACCGGCGACGAAGGCGTGGCCGCGGTCTATGACTCAGTGGGCCGCGACACCTTTTTTCAGTCGCTGGATTGCCTGCGCATGCACGGCACCATGGTGAGTTACGGCAATGCCACGGGTGCGGTGGAGCCGTTTTCGCCCATGGAACTTGCCCGGCGGGGCTCACTGTTCCTGACGCGGCCGGCGGTCTTCGACTTCATCCGCACGCGGGAAGAGCTGGAAGCTGCCACGACGGCGCTGTTCAGCGCGATGCAATCGGGTGCGGTCCGGGTGGACGTGAACCAGCGTTACCCGCTGCGCGATGCGGCGCAGGCACACATCGACCTGGAGGCGCGCCGCACGACCGGTTCCACGCTGTTACTGCCCTGAGGCCACCGGCACGGCATCCAGCGGGGTCAGCGGCCACATGATCGGCAACAGCAGCATGACGGCGATGAAGATCACGACGGTCAGTGGCACGCCCACCTTGATGTAGTCGGTGAAGCGATAACCGCCCGGTCCCATGACCAGGATGTTGGCCGGGTGCGAGATGGGGCTGGTAAAACTGGCCGACGCTGCCATTGCCACGGCCATCATCGCGGTCTGCGGCATGATGCCCATCTCCGCGCACGCCGACAGCACGATGGGTGACATCAGCACCACCAGTGCGGCGGTGGGCACGATCATCGTCGCCAGTGCCGTGACCCCGTACAGGCCCATGATCACCGGCCACGGGCCGAGGCCGCCCAGCGCGTCCATGACTCCGCGGGCCAGGAATTCCGCAGTGCCGGTTTCCTGCATCGCAATGCCCAGCGGCAGCATGCCGGCGATCAGGAACACCGCGCGCCAGTCAATCGCGCGATACGCCTGTTCCATGCTGAGGCAACCGGACAGCACCATCACGCTGGCACCAACGACAGCAGCGATGGAAATCGGCAGCCAGCCCAGCAGCACAGCAATCACCACGGCCAGCATGATGGACGCGGCGACCGGGCCGCGTTTCGTATCCGTGACGGTGATGGTGATCGGGGTCAGGACCAGCAGGTCCGGATCGTCGTTCAGCAGCACGAGTTTCTGGCGCGGCCCCACCAGCAACAGTGCGTCGCCGAACTGGAGTTCCTTTTCATTCAGTTCAGAACGGTAGGTCTTGCCCGAACGCAAAATGGCCGACAGTTCCAGGCCGTACTTGTCGCGGAAGTTCACATCCGACACCCGCATCCCAGCCAGCGGCGATTGCGGCGCAATGGTGGTTTCCACCGTGGCCAGTCGGTCGGAGTCGAATACGTTCAGCGTGCGCGGCACGCTGCCGCCGATTTCGAGTTCCTGCAGGCCGCGCAGCACGTCCAGGTCTTCCGGACGGCCCTGGATCAGCAGCAGGTCGCCGCCGAGCAACACTTCATCCGGGTCGGGCATGTACGCCAGTTCACCCTCGCGAAACAGGGCCAGCAGCCGGAAGTCGAAGGCGTCACCAATGCGGCTCTTCGCGAGCGTAGAGCCACCGAGTTCGGAGTCTTTTGGAATGCGCACGACGAAAGTGCGCTCCTGCAGCCGGTAGGTTTGTGTCAGGTCGTCTTCGGTGGCCACCCGGATGTCGCCGAACTCGGCACTTTTATTCAGGCTTTCGACCACGTCGTCGGCACCCTGCAACAGCAACTGGTCGCCGGCTCGCAGCGGCACGTAAGCGAGATTGACACGACGCACGAGATCCTTGCGGCGAATGGCGACAACGCTGGCGCCGAAACGGCGGCGAAAGTCCGTGTGGTGCAGCAGTTCCTTAACCAGGCTGGAATCTTCGGCCACCGTGGCCTCGACCAGCTGAATGCGCCCGCTCAGGAACTCGTCCATCAGCGGCGCTTCGCGTTCGATCACCAGGTCGCTCCAGCGCCGCAGCTCTTCGAAGCGGTCCAGGCGACCCTGCACGAGGAGGCGGTCGCCGCCCACGAGTACCGTGGTGCGTGATGGCAATGTTTCCACCTGCCCCCGTCTTTCGAGGGCCATGACCAGCAAGCCGGCGGCTGAGCCAATTCGGCTTTCCTGCAGCGTCTTGCCCACCAGCACGGACATGGCCGGCACGGTGACCGTGAAGGTGCTTTCCTGCAGGCCGTACTGCGCGCGCAGGTTGCGCTGGCTGCGCTGGGACTGCGCCGCGGGTTCCTTACGCGGCAGCATCAGCCGGCCGAACAGCGCGGTGAACAGGATGCCGATACCCATCGCGCCGATGCCGACACCGGAGTAGTCGAAGAGCTGGAACGGCCGTTCACCGGCCTGCGCCAGTGCGCCGCTGATCAGCAGGTTGGGCGGCGTGCCGACGAGCGTGGTCAAGCCGCCCAGGAGCGTACCGTAGGCCATCGGCATCAGCAGGCGCGACGGCGGCGTGTCGGTGCGCCGGGCAATGTCGATGGCCACGGGCAGCATCAGCGCCGCGACGCCGATGTTGTTCATGAAGGCTGACAGGCCGCCCGCGAAAGTCATGATGACGATGATCAGCGAGACCTCGTTTCGCCCGGCCACCCGCATGACCTGGCGCCCCAGCACGTTCGCGATGCCGGTGCGCGTCAGGCCCTCGCTGAGAATGAACATGGCCCAGACCGTGACCACCGCTGCGTTGCTGAACCCGGACAGGGCTTCGCTGGGCGATACGAGGTTCGTCAGCGCCAGTGCCCCCATGACCAGCAGGGCCACCAGGTCCATCCGGATCATCTCGGTAATGAACAGCACCAGCGCAACGCCGAGTATGATCAACACCAATGCGATTTCGATGTTCACGTTCGCCCAGTTCGTCTAGCAGCGGAGGCCAGCAACGCAGGGTCGGACACCCGGTTCGCTGCACCGAAATCAAGCTTACAAGACTTCGTGTCGGCGAAATGGGCGCCCGGCCCCATTTCTCAAACGAGAGCCGCCCTGTGCCAAAGGGTGCCGGCCATCGCGATATGCCGGCGTGGGTCAGTCCCCGGCGGGGCCGGTTACACGGCTGTTCCGTAACCGCCGCCCCCGGGCGTTGCGATCACCAGCATGTCGCCCGGTTGCAGCTCGGCCTCCGCGATGGCGCCCAGGTGTTCCACGGTGTCGTCGGCGCGCACGATCATGTTGATGCCCGCCTTGCCCGGTTCACCGCCCGCCAGACCCGGGGGCCCGGCCGCCCGATGATTGGCGACGATGGCGGCATGCATGGGCTCGAGGAACTCGATGGCGCGCACGAGCCCGTCGCCGCCAGGCTGCGCGCCGGCGCCGCCACTGTCGCGCCGGAGCGCGAATTCCCGCACCAGCACCGGGAAGCGTTCTTCCAGAATTTCCGGGTCCGTGATCCGGGAGTTGGTCATGTGGGTGTGCACCCCACTGGCGCCCGGGAAGTCCGCGCCTGCGCCCGCGCCACCGCCGATGGTTTCGTAGTACTGGTAGCGATCGTCGCCGAAGCTCAGGTTGTTCATGGTGCCCTGTCCCGCGGCCAGCACCCCGAGGGCCTGGAACAGCGCGTTCGCGATGCACTGCGACGTTTCGACATTGCCGGCTGCCACGGCCGCCGGATACTCCGGCGCGAGCACGCTGCCGGCAGGTATCCGGATGTCCAGCGGGCGCAGGCAGCCTTCGTTCAACGGGATGTCGGCCGTCACCAGGCACCGGAACGCGTACAACACCGCCGCGTGGGCAACCCCGCGCGGTGCGTTCAGGTTGCCGGGCGATGCGTTGCTCGTGCCGCCGAAGTCCACCACGGCCTGGCCGGTGCGCGGGTCGCTCGTCACCCGCACGCGAATCCGGGTGCCGTCGTCCAGTTGCGCTTCGCCCGTGCCGCCGTCGAGCCCGCGCACCGCGGCGCAGACCGCGGCTTCGGCGTTGTCCTGCACGTGTTGCAGGTACGCCCGCGTTACCGCCAGGCCGAAGTGTTCCAGCATGGCACCGACACCGGCCAGGCCCTTTTCGTTCGCGGCCAGTTGCGCCTGCAGGTCGGCCAGGTTCTGCTGCGGGTTGCGCGCCGGGAACGGGCCGGATGCGAGTTCGGCCAGCAGCTCGGCAGCGCGCAACCGGCCGTCGTGCACGAGCAGGAACGGTTCGAAGCGAACGCCTTCTTCCTCGATGCTGCGACTCGTCGCGGGCATCGAGCCCGGCGTCAGGCCGCCGATGTCCGCATGGTGTGCCCGGCTCGCCAACAGGAACAGGGGCGGCTCGTCCGGCGCAACGAAAAACGGCGTCACCACCGTGATGTCGGGCAGGTGGGTGCCGCCCTGATACGGGTCATTGAGCATCCAGCTGTCGCCCGGGCGCAGGGTTGCGCCATCGAGCACCGCGCGCACGCTGTCGCTCATGGAGCCGAGGTGCACCGGGATGTGCGGGGCGTTCGCGACCAGTTGCCCCTGGCCGTCGAACAGCGCGCAGGAGAAGTCTCGCCGTTCCTTGATGTTCACCGAGTGCGCCGTATTCTCCAGCACCGCGCCCATCTGCTCGGCAATGTTCATGCAGTGATTGTTGAAGAGTTCGAGCAGCACCGGGTTTGCGCTGGTGTCCTGCTCGCGGCCGTCTGTCGCGGCTGGTCCGCGGTCGAGGATCAGCAAACCGTCCGCGTCGGCCGTCAGCGTCCAGCCGGGCATCACGACCGTCGTGGAATTGTCGTCTGCCACGATTGCCGGTCCCGCGATGGCTGCGCCAGGCTGCAGCGTGGCGCGGTCGCAGACCGTGGCCGGATGCCATTCGCCGGCGCAATACATCTTCGTCGTGCCGGGCCCGATCGCCGCTTGCCGGGCACCGGTCGCGACCCTGGCCGGCGCAGTACGCCCACCGCCCGCCGCCGTCACGCGCAGGGACTCGACCACGGGCGCCGCCTGCTCCGGCGCAAAGCCGTACCGTTGCCGGTGGGTGAGCTGGAAAGCTGCGCGCGCAGCTTCCGCATCGCCCTGCCACGGTATCGGCAGCGTCGTGTCGGACCCCGGTACGCGCAGCAACAGCGTTGCCGTCACGTTGCTGTCGCCATTGGCGACGCCTTGCTGCACCAGGTCGGCGCGACAGTCGTTACCGAGTGCTTCGACCAGCGCATCGAGTCGTTCGGGAAGCGGGTTTTCCAGGGCTTCGCCTATCGTGCGCTGGCGATAGGCCCGCAGCGGCGCGGCGCCCATGCCGTAGGCAGACAGCAGTCCGGCCAGCGGGTGAATCAGGATGCGCTGAATGCCGAGGGCAGCGGCGACCTCACAGGCATGTTGCCCGCCGGCGCCACCAAAGCAGCACAGCGTAAAGTCCGCCGGATCGTGGCCGCGTTGCGTGGACACGGTCTTGATTGCATTCGCCATGTTGTCTACGGCGATGTGCAGGAAACCCTCGGCGACCGACTCCACAGCCATGTCCGCACCCGTGTCCTGGCGCACCCGGCTCGCAACGGCCAGCATCGCCGCGTGCGCCGCTTCGCGGTTCAGCGGCTGGTCGGCGCCGGGCCCGAAGACTCGTGGGAAGCGCTCCGGCAGCAGGCGCCCGAGTACCAGGTTCGCGTCGGTAACGGCCAGCGGCCCGCCGAGACCGTAGCTGGCCGGTCCGGGGTTGGCGCCCGCTGAGGCCGGTCCGGCCTGGAAGCGACCCTGCGCAAAGCGCAGCATGGAGCCACCGCCCGCCGCGACGGTGTGTATGCGGATCATCGGCGCACGCAGGCGCACGCCCGCTACCCGGTTGTCGTTCACGAGTTCGTAGCCGCCGTCATATAGCGACACGTCCGTCGACGTGCCGCCCATATCGAAACCGATCAGCCGGTCACCGCCGGCTGCACGGCACGCCGCCACCATGCCCACCACGCCGCCGGCCGGGCCGGACAGCACGCTGTCCTTGCCGCGAAACGCCGCGCCGTCTGCCAGCCCGCCGTTGCTTTGCATGAACAGCACCTGCCGCGGGTGGATGCCCTCCGTCTCCAGCGCTTGGCGAAAGCCGTCGAGATAGCCACGCAGCAGGGGTGACAGGTAGGCATCGGCCACCGTCGTGTCACCGCGACTGACCAGTTTCGGCAACGGGCTGGTTTCGTGTGACAGGGAAACCTGCCGAAAACCCAGTGCCGCTGCCACGGCACCGGCCCGGCGCTCGTGTTCTGGAAAGCGATGACCATGCAGGAAACAGATCGCGACGCTGTCCAGTCCCTGCGCGCGGAGCGCCTGCAGCGCCTGCCGGAGTTGTCGTTCGTCGATCGGGGTCAACACGTCGCCCGTTGCATTCACCCTTTCGGCGACTTCGACGACATCCCGGTGCAACGGTTCGGGCCTGTGCACGTCGAGTGCGAACAGTTCCGGCCGGTCCTGGTAGCCGATGCGCAGCGCGTCGCCGAAACCGGCGGTGATGACCAGTGCCGTGGGGGTTCCGCTGTGTTCGAGCAGCGCGTTCGTGGCGACGGTGGTCCCCATCTTCACCGCGTCGACGGTCGCGCCGGGATCCTTGTCTGCCAGCACTGCACAGATGCCGGCCACTGCGGCGTCGGCATATTGCGCCGGGTTATCCGACAGGAGCTTGCGCGTGTGCAGGTGCCCGTCGGGGGCCTGGCCAATGATGTCGGTGAAGGTGCCGCCGCGGTCGATCCAGAACTGCCAACCCGTTGCGGTCATCGCGGCTAATGTAGCATGGCGCGCCTGGGCGGCTCGTCGGGCGATCAGATGCAGTTTCGACACGTTTGTTTTTCCCACGGCCAGGAGAGCGGCCCGTGGGGCACGAAAATTCGCGCGCTGGCAGACGTCGCCCGCGACGCTGGCTGGTCCGTGGAATCCCTGGATTACCAGGGCGTGCCCGACGCTCGCGAACGGGCGACACGACTGGTGGACTATTGCCGGGGCCTGGACGGGCCGCCGCTGCTGGTGGGCAGCAGCATGGGCGGCTTCGTGGCGCTGCGCGCGGCGGCGAGCGTACCCGTCTGCGGCCTGTTCCTGCTGGCGCCAGCACTCTATCTGCCGGGTTACGAAGAACACCTGCCGACTGACAGGCCCGGATGCCCGACCCGGATCGTGCACGGTTGGGGAGACGATGTGGTGCCGTGGCAGGGCAGCGTGCGCTTCGGGGCCGAGACCGGCGCAAACCTGATGCTGGTAAACGGTGATCACCGGCTGACCGCGCAGCTGGATGTCATCCGGCCGCATTTCGCGGATTTCCTGCGCGAACTGGCGACAGGCTAGCCGGGTAGCCTGTCCGCCTGGTTGGTGCGGGCCCAGAGCCCCTTCAGCGCAGGTTCGTCGGCCGTTACCAGGTAAGTGGGGATGTTCTTCAGGTAGTCGCCGTAGCGTCCCTTGGCTTCGAAGCGGTCGCGGAAGCCCGACGCGACAAAGCGCTCGGTGTGCTGCGGCAGGATCCCGCCCGCGACATAGATACCACCGAATGCACCGACGGTCAGCGCGAGGTTCGCGGCGACGGTGCCGAGCAGCTTGCAGCAGGTGTCGAAGCTTTGCAGCGTGGCGTTGTCGCCCGCTTCCATGCGCCGGGCAATCTCTTCCGGCGTCACGTCGTGTTCGTCGTGCAGCACTTCGTGCACGAGCGAGAGCCCCGGTCCGGAAATCAGGCGTTCCGCAGAGCAGTGGCCGAAGCGCTGGCGCACCGCCCGGATCAAGTCGGTCTCGTCGGCATCGCTGGCAGCCAGGGTCACGTGGCCGCCCTCACCGGGCAGTGCCAGCCAGCCCTCACCCACGGGTAGCAGTGTCGCCACGCCCAGGCCCGTGCCCGGGCCGAGTACGCCTTTGGGGGCCCGGGCTTCGGCCTGGCCGCCGCCGATTTTCAGCAGCTCGGTCGATGCCAGCATGGGCAGCGCGTAGGCCTGGGCTTCGAAATCATTCAGCACCCGCAGGGCTTCGAGCCCGAGTTCGTCGCGCAGCGCGGCAACGCTGAAAGTCCAGCCCAGGTTCGTCATCTGTACCCGGTCGCCGTGCACCGGTGCGGCGACGGCCAGGGCGGCTGAAACGGGGCGCAGGCCAGCGGGTAATTCGGCGAGATAATCAGTCAGCAGCGGCGCAATGCCCGGGTACTTCGCGTTGCGAAAACGCGCCACGCATTCGGGGCCGTCCGTTCCGGTCACCGCGCAACGCGTGTTGGTACCGCCGATGTCGGCGATCAGCGTGGTCATTCAGCCGGCCTTTCGCTGCTCGCGCGCGCTCAGCAGCGCATCGACGAACCGGGTGCGCCACGCCGTGATGTCGTTGCGCCGGAGCACGTCGAGCATGCTCTGGTGCCGCTCCTGGCGTTCGCCCAGCGGCATGTTCAAAGCCTGATGCATGGCTTCGGCCACGCCGTCAATGTCGTAGGGATTCACCAGCACGGCGTCGGTCAGTTCATGGGCGGCGCCGGCAAGACGCGACAGCACCAGCATGCCCGGATCTTCGGGATCCTGGGCCGCGACGAATTCCTTTGCCACCAGGTTCATACCGTCGCGCAGCGGAGTGACGAGGCCCACGGCCGTCTCGCGAAAAAAGGCCATGAGCGTGCCGCGGTCGAAGCCGCGGTTCAGGTACCGGATCGGGACCCAGTCGATGTCGGCGAAACGGCCGTTGATCATGCCCGCCGACCGCTCCAGCGCTTCGCGAATGTCATCGTAGGCACGCACGCCCGCGCGCGACGTGGGCGCGATCTGGATGTACGACACCTGGTTGCGAATCGCCGGGTAATCCTCCAGCAGTCGCGAAAAGGCCCTGAAGCGTTCTTCCAGTCCCTTGCTGTAGTCCAGGCGGTCGACCCCGATCAGCAGTTGCCGGCCGTGCAGGTGGTGCACCATGCGCTGCACGTTGTCCTGTTCTCCCGTTTGCATCGCCAGCTGTTGGCAGCCTTCCACATCGATGCCGATCGGAAACACGTCGGTATGCAGCGGATGCGGTTTCCCGGGCGCACGCCGATCGACGGCTGCGTGGTCGGCACCACCGATACTTTCCAGGGCGTCATTGAAGCAGCGCAGATCGCGCGGTGTATGAAAGCCCACTACGTCATAGGCGCCCATGGCGCGCAGCAGTTGCTCGTATACCGGCAGCACGCGCAGTGCTTCCACTGCCGGGAAAGGCGTGTGCAGGAAGAAACCGATGGGGTTTTCGACACCGGCGCGGCGCAGTTCGGAGGCCAGCGGAATCAGGTGGTAGTCGTGCACCCAGATCAGGTCGTCGGGTTGCAGCAGCGGAATCAGCTTGCGCGCGAACAGGGAATTGACCCGCCGGTACTCGTCGAATTCCCGGCGCTCGTAGCGGAAGAAACCGAGCAGGTAGTGGTTGATGGGCCAGAGCGACGTGTTCGAGAACCCGTTGTAATAGAGTTCGAAGGCGCGCTCGCTGAGCTCGATGGTGGCATAGGTCACGTTGCCGTCTTCTTCGAGCTTTGGCCCCGCGGGTTCCCCGCTTACCACCCGGCCGTTCCAGCCGAACCAGACTCCGCCATGCTCGCGCAGTGCGGCCAGCACGCCCACGGCCAGCCCCCCGGCCGGCGTATCGCCCCGTGGCTGCGCGACCCGGTTCGACACGTTGACCAGGCGGGTCACAGTTCGTCTTCCCAGTTGCGGCTCAGGCGCCGGGCAGCATTGATGATGCCAACCATGCTGTAGGTTTGCGGGAAGTTGCCCCACAGTTCGCCGGTTTGCGGGTCCAGGTCTTCGGACAGCAGGCCCAGGCTGTTGCGATGGGTGAGCATGTTCTCGAACAGTTCCCGGGCCTCGCCCTCGCGGCCGACCGCAGCCAGCGCGTCGATGTACCAGAAGGTGCAGATATTGAAAGCGTTTTCCGGATCGCCGAAATCGTCCGCGGCGTGGTAGCGCATCATGTGGTCGCCGCGGCGCAGTTCCTTTTCGATCGCGGCCAGCGTACTGAGAAAGCGCGGGTCGTAGCCGGGGATGAATCCCAGGCTCGGCATCAGCAACAGGCTGGCATCGAGTTCCGGTCGCCCCGCGGTGTCCGTGAAGGTCTTGCGCTTGTCGTCCCACGCGTTCGCGAATATCGCCGCCCGTATTTCCTCGGCTTTCTGCTGCCAGTGGCGGCTGCGATCGGCGAGGTTCAGTCGCGCGGATATCCGCGCCAACCGGTCACAGCCGGCCCAGCACATCAGGGTGGAGAACGTGTGCACGCGCTGGCGGCCGCGGTATTCCCAGATGCCCGCGTCGGGCTCGTTGTAGAGGTCAACGGCCATCTCGCCCAGCAGTTCCATTCTCTGCAGGCTGGCCTCGTTGCCCGGCCGCTCCAGCCGATGGTCGAAGAAGTACTGGGTGGCGGCCAGGACCACGGCGCCGTACACATCGTTTTGCACCTGCTCGTAAGCCTGGTTCCCGACCCGCACGGGGCCCATGCCGCGGTAGCCCGCCAGGCTGTCTACCGTGCGTTCCGTCAGGTCCGCCTGGCCGGTGATGCTGTAGACCGGTTGCAGCTGCCCGCCATTTTCGAAAGACACGTTCAGGATGTACTCGAGGTAGGCCTCCATCGTGCGCGTGGCGCCCAGGCTGTTCAGTGCCTTCACCACGAAGTAACTGTCGCGCAGCCAGCAGAAACGGTAGTCCCAGTTGCGACCGCTGTCAGCGGCTTCCGGCAGCGACGTGGTGATGGCCGCCATCACGGCGCCAGTGTCTTCGAAGGTGCAGAGTTTCAGCGTGATGGCCGCCCGTATGACCGCTTCCTGCCAGTCGAACGGAATCGCGAGCCCGCGCACCCAGGCTTCCCAGTAAGCCTTGGTCTGGCCGAAGTGGTCCCGCGCAATCTCGTCCGTTGCTTGCGGGATGCTTTCGTCGCTGGCCAGCACCAGGTGGTGCGGGCGCGTGAGGACGAACGGGTGTTCTTCCATGATGGCCGTTAGCGGGATGTCGGTGGTCAGGCGAATCCGCATGTCCGGCAACAGGTAACGAATGTGGTTGCTGCCGTGCGTGACATCGGCTTCCTTCGTACCGTATTCGGCGGCCGGCCGCACGCGCACGCGAATGCGGGGCCAGCCCTGCACCGGGTTGACCGTGCGTATCAGCATCACCGGGTGGTAGACGCGTCCATACAGTTCGAAGCGCGGCGCGAAATCGGTGATGCGGATCGCGTTGCCACTGGTGTCGTACAGGGTGGTCTGCACGATCGGGGTGTTGCGGATGTATGCCTGTTCCGAGTGCGAAAAATCGAGCAGTTCGATTTCGTAGACGCCCAGGTTCGGATCGGCCTTCGGTTCCAGCAGGCTGCAGAATACCGGGTTCGCATCCGCCCTTGGCATGCAGCACCAGACGACCCGCGCGCGGCTGTCGAGCAGCGCGCTGATCTGGCAGTTGCCGATCGCGGCGAGTTCCAGGTTGTTCATGCGCAGTGCCTCGACAGTTTGCTGTCCATATCGCGCAGCCAGCGATGCACGGCGGTCACGTCGGGCAGCGCCATGCCGGCAACGGTGTCGCCCGCGTCCTCACCCACGTAGATTGCCCAGCCGCCCAGCGCGTTCACGGCCCGGAACCCGTCTTCATCGGTGACGTCGTCGCCCACGAATACCGGCAGCCGGCCGGCAAAGGGCGGCGTGGCCATGAATCGTTCGATCGCGGTGGCCTTGGTAATGCCTTGCGGGCGCAGTTCCCAGACCATCTTACCGGCCTGCAACATGAAGTCCGGGGCGTCCCGGTCACGCAGCGTGCCGAGCGTGGCAGCCACCGCATCGGCAAGTTCCGGGGCCTGGCGGAAATGCACCGCGGCACCGTGGCCCTTGTGTTCCAGCAGCAATGCCGGGTGGGCGGCGACGAAGGCCTCGAGTTCCCGCCACGCGCACTCCGGCAGCCGGGCGTCGGTGGTCGATTGGCTGTGGCCGGGCCGCAGCTGGTATTCGAGACCGTGGCTGCCGGTGGCCGGCACGCGCAGCGGTGCCAGGTGCGCCAGCAGGTCGGACAGGCGCCGGCCACTGACCACAGCCAGCGCGCCACCCAGCGCCACGTGCAGGGATTCCAGCAGCGCCCGCAGCGAGTCGCCGACGACGACATCACCGGGCCGAGGTGCGATCTCCACGAGCGTTCCGTCGAAGTCCAGGAACAGCGCAATGGGGCGTTCGGGTGCCGGCGGCGGACTGGGCAGCATGCTCTGACCATACCCGGTATCAGGGCGAATGCAACGCAAAAAAAAGCCGCCCTGGGCGAGGGCGGCGGGATGGGCGCGGATTGTTCGCTCTTGTTGTTGTTATGCCTGCTTGTTGTTTTCTTTATGCGGCTTGAGCGATTTGGGCTATTGCGTCGTCTGAGAAGAATCAGACTGTTGGGTGTCGCTGTATTAGTTGCAGCAATCGTGCCAGCCATGCCCGGCAGTTCGTGCCGTTTGACAAAACATCGCGAAGCAGTTTGCAACTGTGATCTGCGTCACGAGAATCGCTGCGATTGACGGCGGCGGTGGATGACACCACGACGGGGGCAAAACGTGGCGTGCGGCAAGCCTGTCAACTTATGCGACAACCCGAGGGTCGTGCGGGTGTGAGCCGCGTCACACCGGGTGGGTACAGCGTCAGCGATTCAACAACTTGCGGGAAGTTCCCGGTTGTAAGGAGAGTCGACACCCGCCAGGCACGGCACGAGGGACACTGTCGGGCGCTGGTGTGCGTCCGTGGCTGGGGCCGGAGCCCCCGGAGCGACCGCCTAAACCCGCCCGCCTCAGGCGTTCAGGTCGGGGATCATCTGGCTTTCCAGGCGCGTGATCTGGTCACGCAGCTGCAACTTCTGCTTTTTCAGCCGGCGGACCCGAAGCTGGTCTGCCGTGGGATTCTTGGAAAGCTCGACAATCGCCACGTCCAGGTCACGATGCTGGACGCGAAGGTCCTTCAGGCGGGCGCGGTCGCTAAACAGGTTGTTTTCAATATTGTCGGTCATTTCGCAGCCTGACTCGACGGACGACTATCTTAACACGGGCCCGCGTTCATGCCCCCTTTGCATAATCCAGCCAGTCCCGGCCGGTATCCGCGTAAACGAGAAAATACGGGTTCAGGACCTCCGCCCGGGTGTTATAGCGAATCGGCCGGCCTTCCAGGTCGACCACCCGGCCGCCGGCGCATTCCACCACGGCCTGGGCGGCCGCGGTGTCCCATTCCGACGTGGGGCCCAGCCTGGGGTAGACGTCGGCGGCGCCGCTGGCCACCAGGCAAATCTTCAGCGAACTGCCCATCGGCACCATTTCGTGGGGCCCGACGCGGTCGAGGAACGCTTCGAGGGATGCACCGCGGTGGGAGCGGCTGCCCACGACCCGCACCGGGTCCGCAGATTCGGCCCGCGCGGTGATGGCCTCGGCGGCGCCGCCGGCGCGGCGCAGAAACGCGCCGTGGCCACGCGCGCCGTAATAGTCCTCGTCGCGGGCCGGCACGTGCACGACACCGAGCACCGGGTCGTGATCGCGGATCAGCGCGATGTTCACCGTGAACTCGCCGTTGCGCTTGATGAACTCCTTGGTGCCATCCAGCGGATCCACCAGCCAGAATTCTGACCAGCCTGCGCGTTCTTCGAACGGGATCGCCGCCGACTCCTCGGACATGACCGGGATGTCCGGCGTCAGCGCCTGCAGTTCGCGCACGATCAGCAGGTGGGACGCGCGGTCTGCGGCCGTCAACGGTGAGTGGTCGTCCTTGGTCTCGACACCGAAGTCTGCAGATTCGTAAATCTCGAGGATTTCCCTGCCGGCGTCCCGGGCGATCTGCACGACCGGGTCCAGCAGGTCGCGGAGGTCTCTGTCCATGGTGGGTCCTTGTTGGGCCGCGGGCCCCTTGCGCCGCGGGCGGGGGGCGGAGTATAGGGGAGCCATGGCAGCTTGCCCACAGAAGTTGCCGGCCACGGACTGGTCGGCCTGCGACACCCTCCTGCTGGACATGGACGGCACCGTGCTGGACCTGTCTTTCGACAACTATTTCTGGCGGGAGCTGGTGCCACGCTGCCTGTCGCGCGAGCGGGGCCGCCCGCATGCCCAGGTTCGCGAGGAGCTGTTTGCGTTGTACGCGGGCAAGCAGGGCACGCTGGACTGGTATTGCCTGGACTACTGGACATCAGCCCTGGGCCTGGACCTGAAAGCCCTGAAAGAAGCTGCCAGTCACCGGATCCGTTTTCTGCCCGGCGCCCGCGAATTCCTGCAGGCTGTGGCGGGCAGTGACAAGCGCGTGGTGCTGGTGACTAACGCCCACGGCGTGACCCTCGAAATCAAGCGTGGCGTGGCGGGGCTCGACCGGTTCTTCGACACCTGCGTGACATCTCACGACTTCGGGCATGCAAAAGAACACGCGGCATTCTGGCCGTTGCTGCGTGAGCGTCTGGACTTCGACCCGGCGAAGACGGTGTTCGTGGATGACAGTCTCCCGGTGCTGGCCACCGCGTCCGGTTTCGGCATTCGCCACGTGATCGCCGTGCGCCGGCCCGACACGCGTCAGCCCGCTGCGGCCGTGTCAGAACACGCCGCGGTGGACGGGATTCGGGAGCTGTTGAAACCACCACCGCTGCGTTAGCCCTGGCCGGAAAACAACACCACCGTCGCCCGTCCCAGGGGCCAGGGCAGTGGATCGCCCAGGCCGTCAACGCAGCGGTCCGCCTCCCAGCCTCAAGACTGGGTCGCCGGCTTTCCGCCTTTGCGTCGTCGCCGGCGGCCACCGTCGCCTTTCGGTGGACCGCCACGGCGCGGGCCGCCGCGCGGTCCACCACCGCGGCGCCGCGGCGCCGGCGGCGGGCGTTCCAGTTGCGGCAGTTCGCCCGGGTCGTAGCTGCCGGTCGGGATGCGGTGGCCGATGTAGGTCTCGATTTCCGGCAGCGTGAACGCGTAGGTCTCGCAGGCGAAACTGACCGAGTCGCCGGAGGCACCGGCCCGGGCCGTGCGGCCGATACGGTGCACGTAGTCTTCGGCGTCCTGGGGCAGGTCGTAGTTGATCACGTGGCTCACGTCCGGCACGTGCAGGCCACGCGACGCGACGTCCGTCGCTACCAGCACCGGCAGGTCACCGGCCTGGAAGTCCCGCAGCATCCGCAGGCGCTTGCGCTGCGGCACGTCGCCGGAGATCGCCTCTGCCGCGACGCCGTTCTTTTGCAGCAGGCGTGCGAGGTAGTCCGCATCGCGTTTCATGTTCACGAATACCATGGTGCGGGTGGCGTCCATGTCTTTCAGCAGGTGCACCAGCAGGCCGGCCTTGTCTTCGTTCGCCGGGAAATAGACCACCTGGGTGACCCGGTCCACCGTCATCTTGTCCGGCTCGATCTGGATCAGTTCCGGGTCGTTCATGTGTTCGTAGGCCAGTTCCAGCACGCGCATGCTGAGCGTGGCCGAGTACAGCATGTTCAGCCGCTGCTCGGGCGGTGGCAGGCGGCGCAGCACGTAGCGGATGTCCTTGATGAAACCGAGGTCGAACATCCGGTCGGCCTCGTCCAGCACGACCACCTGCGTGCGGTCGAGCCGGAATATGCCCTGCTTGAAGTAGTCGATCAGCCGCCCGGGTGTCCCGATCAGCACATCCACGCCGGCGGCTATGTCCTCGCGCTGCTTGTCATAATCCGCGCCGCCGTACACGAGCTTGGCGCGCAGCCCCGTCTCCCCGCCCAGCACCAGCGCATCGGCGTGAATCTGCACCGCCAGTTCGCGCGTTGGCGCCATGATCACCGCCCGGGGACTGCTGATTTTCGGTGCCTGCTCGGGCGCGTTCTTCAGCAGGTGGTTGAAGGTGGCCAGCAGGAAGGCTGCCGTCTTGCCCGTGCCCGTCTGGGCCTGGCCGGCCACATCCTGCCCCTGCAGGGCCCGGGGCAGGGTCGCGGCCTGGATCGGCGTGCAGGTCTTGAACCCCGCAGCGTCCACGCCGGCCTGCAGTTCGGCGGGGAGATTCAGTTCGGTGAACAGGACTTCGGATTCATCGGCCATAGGTTAGGGTGCCTCAGGGGGGCCGGGTGCGCTCGAAAACTTGCAAAACGCGGCGGGTCGGAGTCAAAATGGGTCTACTCGCTGCGGTCGCTGCCGTCCGCGCCAAGATCAATACCCGCACCGGATCATGTCGGAAGGAAGCTTTAGCTAGAGCTTCTGAGTAATGCGTTCAGTCGCCCATGTGATGGGGCCGGGGCGACATGATGACATCAGTTGCCGTCGTTGCGCCAGTCACGCGGCCGCGAGTTCAATCCAACATCAAATCCGTAACACCCGCTGGAAAGAAGCAAATGAGCATAGTTCACGTCAGCGATGACACGTTCGAGGCCGAAGTTCTGCAGTCAGGCAAGCCTGTCCTGGTGGATTTCTGGGCCGAGTGGTGCGGTCCCTGCAAGATGATCGCACCCCTGCTCGAGCAGGTTGCCGGCGAATATGCCGACCGGTTGCAGGTAGCTAAAGTCGATGTCGAGGCCAGCCAGGGCACCGCGATGAAGTTCGGAATCCGCAGCATCCCGACTCTGATGCTGTTCCGTGACGGCGTGGTCCAGGCTCAGCATGTCGGCATGTTGTCAAAAGAGCAGCTGAGTCAGCTGC
The DNA here is from genome assembly GCA_020351875.1 of Chromatiales bacterium. Classification (GTDB taxonomy): domain Bacteria; phylum Pseudomonadota; class Gammaproteobacteria; order Steroidobacterales; genus J054. The sequence continues at coordinate 2,862,923 of CP070671.1, forward strand.
TGGATGAGAAACTGTGAGGGGATACTTGGGTAATGCAGCACGAGGCCGCGCGAAATCAAGTTCGCGGGGCAACAGGGGCGAGCAGGGCGCGAAAAAGAAGTCGCGTCGGCGTCGCAGTGATCACGACGAACACGTCACTTTCACCGAAGACGAGGTAATTCGCCGCAGCGAACTCGAGAAAGGCGAAAACCTGATGAACCTGACGGAGCTGAAAACTCAGCCCGCGTCAGAACTGGTAGCGCTGGCCGAGTCCATGGGGCTGGAGAACCTGGCCCGGTCGCGGAAGCAGGACATCATCTTCTCGGTGCTGAAAGCGCACGCGCAGAGCGGCAACGACATCTACGGTGACGGCGTGCTGGAGATCCTGCAGGACGGCTTCGGCTTCCTGCGCTCCGCCGACGGCTCCTACCTGGCCGGGCCCGACGACATTTACGTGTCGCCCAGCCAGATTCGCCGCTTCAACCTGCGTACCGGCGACACGGTTTCCGGCCTGATTCGCCCGCCGAAGGACGGCGAGCGTTACTTCGCGCTGCTGAAGGTCTGCGAGATCAACCTGGATGCGCCGGAGAACGCGCGCAACAAGGTGCTGTTCGAGAACCTGACCCCGCTGTTCCCGAAAGAACGGCTGCAGCTGGAGCAGGGCAACGGCAGCACCGAGGACCTGACGGCCCGCATCATCGACCTGGTGGCACCCATCGGCAAAGGCCAGCGCGGGCTGATCGTATCGCCGCCGAAGGCCGGTAAGACGATGCTGCTGCAGAACATCGCGCTGTCCATCACCGCGAATCATCCCGAGACCTACATGATCGTGTTGCTGATCGACGAGCGGCCGGAAGAAGTCACGGAGATGCAGCGCACCGTGCGCGGCGAGGTGGTGTCCAGTACCTTCGACGAGCCGGCGAGCCGGCACGTGCAGGTGGCCGAAATGGTCATCGAGAAGGCGAAGCGGCTGGCCGAGCACAAGCGCGACGTGGTGATCCTGCTCGACTCCATCACCCGCCTGGCACGGGCCTACAACACGGTGGTGCCGTCATCCGGCAAGGTGCTGACCGGTGGTGTGGACGCCAATGCGCTGCACCGCCCGAAGCGTTTCTTCGGCGCCGCGCGCAACATCGAAGAAGGCGGCAGCCTGACGATCCTGGCCACTGCGCTGATCGACACGGGCTCGAAGATGGACGACGTGATCTACGAGGAGTTCAAGGGCACCGGTAATTCGGAAATCCACCTGGACCGCCGGATCGCCGAGAAGCGCGTCTATCCCGCCATCAACATCAACCGCTCCGGCACCCGCCGCGAGGACCTGCTGACCGAAGACGACGAGCTGCAGAAGATGTGGGTGCTGAGGAAAGTGCTCCATCCGATGGATGAGCTGGCCGCGGTGGAGTTCCTGCTCGGCAAGATGCAGGACACGAAGACCAACGCCCTGTTCTTCGAATCCATGAAGCGCTGACGCCGGATCGCTGTCCCGCGCATCGTGCGGGGCAAGAATCTCGCGTGCGATCGGGCATAGAGCTCTGTGGGAGCGGCTTTAGCCGCGATGACGTGGTGCTTTGGCTTGGCCCCTGCAGAATAATGGAGAGCCCTTGAGGCCGGTGGCCTGCCGCCGCCGCGGGGTGAATTCCCAGCGGCGCTCTTCGCGCTCTTGATCAAGCCGTGCCGGTTTTCAGAATGCCACGAGGCTTACAGGCCATGGGGAACCTGCCACCAGCGCCAGCGGGTGGGGCGGCCAGTCTGGCCCGTGACGGTCAGCCGGCTTGCCGAGCAGCGGAGCGAGTGAGGGATCAGCCCGAAGGGGCCGCGCAGGGACGCGCGGCTCCGGGAGAGGGGCCAGGGATGGCCCGTCTCCCGGACCCCGATGCGAGTGAGCAGCGCAGGGCACCCGAAGGGCAAGCCGGCGTCACGGGC
>CP070671.1:2864927-2869804 GCA_020351875.1 Chromatiales bacterium
CCCAGCTCGACCACCACCAGCACGATGATGCCGAACCAGATCTGCAGATCCGCCGGCGGCATGCCGAAATCCAGGCCGGCCACGATGGGCCAGAACACCGGCACGGTCAGGAAAATCATCGCCAGGCTGTCCATGAAACAACCGAGCACGAAATAGAACAGGATCATCAGCGACAGGATCAGGTACGGGCTCAGCCCGCTGGTGGCCGCCAGTTCAGCGATCCAGGCCGGGAAGCCGGCGAGTGCGAGAAAGATGTTCAGGAAGTCGGCGCCGAGCAGAATCATGAAGATCATCGCGGTGGAGCGTGCGACCTCGAGTAGCGCTCCCACGACGCCTCCCCGGTCGAGCCCGCCGCCGAGCCACGCCAGCACTGCCGCACCAAACACGCCGATCGCCGCGGCCTCCGTTGGATTGAACCAGCCGACATAGATGCCGCCGATGACCAGCAGGAACAGCGCAATCGTTGGCCAGGTGTCGAGCAGCGCCCGCCAGCGCTCCGCCGCCGCCACGCGCCGGCCGACGGGCCCGGCCGCCGGTACCACGCGCACATAGATCGCAATCGTGACCAGGTAACCGAACAGCGCGATCAGGCCGGGAATCAGCGCGGCCTCGAACATCGTGACGATGTTCGCCTGCACCGCCACTGCGTACACGATCAGCACAACCGACGGCGGAATCAGGATACCCAGCGTGCCGCCCGCGGCCAGTGAACCGGTAGCCAGCGCACCCGAATAGCGATAGCGCTCGAGTTCCGGCAACGCGACCCGTGCCATCGTGCCGGCTGTTGCCAGCGACGAACCGCAGATCGCGCCGAACGCGGCGCACCCGCCGACCGACGCCATCGCGACCCCGCCCCGCCGGTGGCCGAGAAACGCGTTGGCCGCATCGAACAAGCGCGTGCTGAGCCCGGACCGCGCCGCAAGCTGGCCCATCAGCAGGAACATCGGGATCACGGAAAAATCGTACGACGCGAAACGCCAGTACGCGCCGGATTTCAGGTAATTCAGTAACGGCTCGACGCCAGACAGAGCGACGTAGCCACTCATCCCCACCAGCATCATTGCCGGTCCCAGCGGCACGCGCAGGACGAGCAGCACCAGCAACGCAGCCAGACCGGTGAGTGCTGCCGCGCTCGGGCTCATGGCTTGCGCCCCTGCAGATCATCAGCCGCGGTCACGATGCAGGCGCAGGCCAGCAGCAGGAAGGAGGCCACCGCGAACGGATAGGCCCACCACAGCGGGTAGCCGAGAATGATGGACACGTCTTCGTACACGAAAGCATCGCGCAGGCCGAGGCTCATGCGCCACGCAAACAGCAAGCCGAGCAGTGCGAGCAGGCACGCCGACACCACGTCCAGCCACATCACGACTCGCGGCGACCAGCGCGACAGGAACAGGTCGACCAGCAGGTTGCCCCGCTGCAGCTGGCAGTAAGGCAGGCACAGAAACACGGCCACGGCCGTGCCCGTCGCGACGATCTCGAAGTCGCCGGGCACCGGTCGGCCGAAGGCCACGCGACCCACCACGCTCACGACCACCAGCAAAGCCAGTGCCCCGAGCACCCCGCCGCCAGTCAACGCAAATGCGCGGGCGAGTCGCTGAACCGCGGTAGCAAAAGCCGGCATCGGTGCTGTCAGTCCGCCGCGACCGACTCGGTGGCACTCAGCCTTGCGTCGATCAGGGCTCTCGCTTCGGCCAGCAATGCGGGGCCATCGAGGCCTTTGCGGGACACCAGCTCGAACCAGCGTGCCAGGACTTCAGCTTCCACCGCGTCGCGCAGACGTTGGACCTCCTCGGGTGGCAGTTGCGACACCTCGCCCGACGCCGCCGCCAGTTCGTAGCCGGGCTGTTCGTTGTCGACCCAAACCTGGCCGAGCCAGCGCGCCGTGTCTTCACCCGCGTTCCGGTCGATAGCGGCCCGCATATCCGGCGGCAGGCGCTCGTAGGCGGCAAGATTCATCGCGATGACAAAGACCTGGGTGTTGAAACGGTCCGAGCGCGGATTGTCCAGCGTGACGTGATAGTCCACGAGCTCGTCCACCTTCACGGCCGGCACCACTTCAAACGGCAGGAACGCGCCGTCCACCACGCCCTTGGACAAGAGTTCCGGGGTCTTGGAAATGGGCGCGCCCAGCGGCACACCGCCCATGGCCTCCACCATCCAGCCGGAGACCCGGCTCGGTATCCGGACCTTCAACCCCTGGAGATCGGCGGCGCGGCGCACCGGCACCCTGGTGTGCAGCGCCTGCCCGGTGTGCACAAAGCTTGCGATCAGCTTGTATTCGGCAAACTCCTCGGGATGCCGCTGCACAAAGTCATACAGCGCCAGGTTCATCGCCACCGGATGGGCATTGAGGAACGGCATCTCGAAGACCTCGATGCGGGGAAAGCGCCCGGGGGTTGCACCGGTAAGGGTCCAGACGATGTCGACGACACCGTCGCGGGCCTGGTCCACCAGCTGCGGTATCTGGCCGCCGAGCTGGCCTGCCGGATAGATATCGATGGCCAGCCGGCCACCCGAATCGGCCTCCACCTGGCGCGCCCACGGCACCAGCATGGTGCTGTGTGCCGGGGCGACCGGCGGCAGCGTGTGGTGCAGTTTCAGGCGGAAATCCGCCGCTGGCGAGACCTGCAGGGCCAGCGCCAGAGCCAGTAACGCGCCGACGCCCGGCAGCCAGATCGGGTGCTTCATGGGCCGGAGCATAGCCTAAGGGCCACGCGGACCCGCTGTTGCTCCTGCGCAACAATCGCCCTCGGCGCCGACTCGACGGGCGCCCACGCGTGGAGAATCCACAACGTCATCGCCGGTTCGCCTTGCGCTCCGGCGAGATACTGTTAAATTGTTTGCGATTCTGAGGCTTGGGGGAAGCCTGCGAAGGTTTCCTGAACATCGCATCCGTTACCGGCTGTTGCTTGGCCGCACCGCCAACACAAATACCAGTTTTGTGAAGGCAATGGATGTTGGGGTTGTTAGCGTCGGGATTGCACTGATCGACCGGGGGTTGGTTCGATCAATTCAGCAGCGCATAGACCGAGAGGGGGTTGAAGATGCGTGATCCATACCGTTCCACAATGCGGTGGCTGCTTGCCGTGGCCGCGGCCGCGGTCGCGTTGCCTGCGGGCGCCGATGTCCTGGAAGACATCCTCGTGACCGCGCAGAAACGTGAGGAGAGTCTACAGGACGTCGGCATCTCCATCTCCGCCTTCACCGGCGACCAGATGCGGGATCTCGGTGTGAAGGAGAGTTACGACATCGCGACCTTCGTCCCCGGTGTGCACATCAGCGGCAACCTGGCCGGGCAGAACACGCAGTTCACCATTCGCGGCGTCACGCAGAACGACTTCAACGACATCATCGAAGCCCCGAACGCGGTCTACGTGGACGAGGGCTACATCCCGGTGGCCCAGGCGCAGACCTTCGGTGTGTTCGACGTGGAGCGGGTGGAAATCCTGAAGGGGCCGCAGGGCACCCTGTTCGGCCGCAACGCGACCGGCGGCCTGATTCACTACATCACACGCAAGCCCAACATGGACACCTGGGAAGGTTTCGCAGACGCCCAGTATGGGACCTATGACGTGGATTCCGACCCGAACTCGCTGCGCCTGGAAGCCGGCTTCGGCGGCCCGGTTAACGACGTGCTGGGTGTGCGGCTGTCCGGCCTGTACATCGACCAGGATCCGTACCTGCGCAACTTCTACCGGCAGGACGGCAACTCGGGCAGCCCGCGGTTTGTTTTCGGCGGTGGCACCTTCGGCGGCGACAACAGCCTGGCGGCCAACGAACCGGATACCAAGGCCGGCGCGAACATGGGCGACAACGAGACCACCGCCTTCCGCGGCACGCTGCATTTCGAGCCGACGGACGACCTGCGGTTCACGTGGTTGAACAACTACACAGAGACGGACGTGGCCACGGGTCCCTACCAGTCGAAGCCCACAACAACCGTATTCAGCGGTCCGGGCACCGTGCCGGATCCAACGCAGTTCTACCCGGAATCCATTGGCGAAATCGTCAACGTGGTGGACATCGCGCGTAACGATTCGCGTACCAGTATCTGCGGCGACGGGATTACGGATTGCGGCTCCGACCAGGACAACAACGGTCTTCCCGATGATTTCGGCGGTGACGGCACCGCCGACGTTGGCCGAATCACGAACACGTTTGGCCCGGGCACGGGTACTGACTTCTTCGGCTACCTGGACCCGGACCAGGAAGGCTGGGACACCTACGGCGACTTCGCACTCGGCACGCAGGGTAATACGGACACCTGGGGCAGCCAGGTACGAGTGGAATGGGACTTCGCCGAGAAGATGGATTTCGTATCCATATCCGACTACAAGGAATACGAGAAGCTGCTGTTCATCGACGTGGACTCCGCGCCGGTCAACCAGTCGGCCAATTACGCCGGGATGGACACGGAAAGTTTCACGCAGGAGTTCCGCATCAACGGCAACTACGACCGCTGGCGCTGGGTCGGCGGGTTCTACTACCTGTACATCGATTCCAAGACGAATAATGGCCTGAAATTCCCGACCAACAGCGTGGCGCTGGGCGGCGGGCCCCTCGGCCCGGGCGTACCCTTCGACGTGAACTCGGCGGCCACACTGCAGACCAACTCCTACTCGCTGTTCGGCCAGGTGGAATACGACCTGAACGACAACTGGACCCTGATTGGCGGCCTGCGCGGCATCATCGAGGACAAGGAATACGAGTTCACGCAGGCCTTCTTCCAGTCGTTCAGCGCCCGCAAGATCGCGCAAGGTCCGCCGGTGGTTGGCGACGGCGCCGGCGGGCTCATCCCTGGCGTGATCATTGGACCGACCCCCACGGGCGGTTACAGCCAGAACACGAACGACGACCTGTGGGCCGGCACCGCG
>CP070671.1:2869904-2910330 GCA_020351875.1 Chromatiales bacterium
CACGGTACCGGCTATCACCAGCTCTTCCTGGATTTCGTGCGCGACATGCAGTCGCGCGGCTGCGTGATCGGCGGGGCGATGACAGACGTGAAGGGCGACCGCAGCAAGGCGCCGCACCAGCAGACCGACCCGGACATGTTCGTGCATGTGACCCGGCGCACGGACGACGGCGTGTACGTCAGCGGCGCGAAGGCCCACCAGACCGGTTGCCTGAACTCGCACTGGCTGATTGTGATGCCCACCATGCGGCTCGGCGAGGCCGACAAGGATTACGCCATTGTGGGCGCACTGCCGGTGGATGCCGACGGCATCACTTATATATACGGCCGCCAGTCCTGCGACACGCGCAGCATGGACGGCGATCTCGATGCCGGCAATGCGAAGTTCGCCGGCCAGGAAGCGATGATCGTCTTCGACGACGTGTTCATTCCGAACGAACTGATCTTCATGGACGGCGAGCACGAGTTCGCTGCCATGCTGGTGGAGCGTTTCACGTGTTACCACCGGCGCAGCTACGTGTGCAAATCCGGCGTGGGCGACGTGCTGATTGGCGCCGCGGCCACCGTGGCGGATTACAACGGCGTGGACAAGGCCTCGCACATCCGCGACAAGCTGGTGGAGATGACCCACCTGAACGAGACCATCTACTCCACTGGCATTGCGGCGAGCTACCAGGCCGAGGAGATGAAGTCGGGTGTGTACCTGTGCGATGACATGATTGCGAACGTGTGCAAGCACCACGTGACGAAGCTACCGTATGAAATCGGCCGTCTCGCGCAGGACCTGGCCGGCGGTCTGATGGTGACCATGCCCTCGCAAAAAGAGCTGGAGCACCCGGAGCTCGGCGACCTGATCAAGAAGTACCTGCAGGGCCGCCCGGAAATCGCCACCGAAGACCGCATGCGCATCATGCGATTGATCGAGAACATGACACTGGGCCGCAACGCGGTGGGTTATCTCACCGAGTCGATGCACGGCGCCGGTTCGCCGCAGGCGCAGCGCATCCAGATTGCGCGCCAGGCGCAGCTGGGCTTCAAGAAGGCGCTGGCCAAGACCCTCGCCGGCATTGCGCCCGACACGGCCGACGAGATCGCCGGCGACCTGGCCGATTATATGGGGCGCGTGTTCCAGGCCAGCGGCGAGTCGGAGTAGTCTCATGCGGCGCCTGACCGGGTGGCTGGCCCTGGCAGCCGGGCTCCTGGTGTGGACCTCCACGCTGGCCATCGTGCATGGCAAAGCGGTGAACCAGCCGCGTTTTCTCGACGAGTTTCCGTGGGCCGTGGCACTGGAAAACCCGGTGACCGGTGGTGTGTGTTCCGCCGTGCTGATTTCACCGACGCACGTGTTGACCGCTGCGCACTGCACCTCGGCGAAAAAACGGCTGCTGGTCGGCAACACGTCGCGCCGACGAGCGAACAGCGTTGCCATTGCCGATGCCATCAAGCACCCCGGTTACAGCCGCGACACGCACCAGTTCGACGTAGGCCTGATCCGGCTGGTGGAACCGGTGGACATCCCGCCCATCGCACTCATCTCCGAGTCCGAGTACCTGCTGCTGGTCGAGGAGCACGCGCCGGCCGCGGTGCTGGGCTGGGGCAAGCGCCCGGGCTCCCATTTTTCCGACCGGCTGGTGCTGGCGCCCATTAACCTGCACAGGCTCGGCGTGCGTGGCACGCAGCTGATGTATGAAGATCGTGGCGCACCCTGCGGCGGCGACAGCGGCGGGCCGCTGGTGGTGGAAGGGCTGGATCGCAAACGGGTACTCGTTGGCGTGGCCAGCGTGACCGACGGCAACCTGTGTTCCACCGGGGGTGGTATCGCCGTTTACACCGACATCGCGGCCGTGCGGCGCTTCATTGAAGAGAACGTGCCCGACCTGCCGCAGTAGTAACTGCGGCGACAGGGACACCTCGGTGGGAGCGGCAGGGATCAGGCAAAATAACCCCTACATGGGCCCCGGACCCTGCTGAATGACCGCTGCCGCAGACATCGCCGAATCACCGAACCCGCTGCGTAACCCCCAGTTTCGCAAGCTGTTTTCCGCCCAGGTCATCGCGCTGGTCGGGACCGGCCTGTCGACCGTGGCGCTGACGCTGCTGGCCTACGACCTGGTGGGCGGCAACGCGGCCGCGGTCCTGGGCACTGCGCTGGCTTTCAAGATGGTGGCCTACGTGGTCTTCGCGCCGATCGTCGGCGGCCTGGCCCACCGTTTTGCGCGCAAACCCTTCCTGATCCTGATGGACGTGGTGCGCGCCGGCATCGTGCTGCTGATGCCCTTCGTGACCGAGGTCTGGCAGATCTACCTGCTGATCTTCCTGTTGAACCTGTTCTCCGCCGGGTTCAAACCGGTGTTCGCGGCCACGATCCCGGACATCCTGCCGGACGACCGCACTTACACGCGCGCGTTATCCATGTCGCGCCTGGCCTACGACCTGGAAAACCTGCTCAGCCCGACCTTGGCCGGCATCGCGCTGCTGTTCACGACCTACACCGGGTTGTTTGTAACGAACTCCGTGGCCTTCCTGGTTTCGGCCGCGCTGATCATCATCACCACGTTGCCCCCGAGCCAGCAGGTTGCCCGCCTGGGCAACATCTGGCACGAGATCAGCTTCGGCACCGTGGCCTATTTCAAGACGCCGCGGCTGCGCGCGCTGTTCGCGCTTTATCTCGGCGTGTCGGCCGCCAGCGCGATGGTGATTGTGAATACCGTCATCTACGTGAAGGACACACTGGGGCTCACGTCGACGGACGTGGCTGCGGCGCTGGCGGCGGCCGGCGGTGGTTCCATGATCGCGGCGCTGAGTTTGCCGAAGCTTCTCGACAAGGTGGCGGACCGGCCGGTGATGCTGCTGGGCGGGGTCCTGATGGCCATCGGCGTCGCGCTGATTGGTACCGGGCCGGGCTTCCTGCAAATGTTGCCGATGTGGTTCCTGGTGGGAATTGGCTGGTCCGTTGTACAGACACCGGCGGGCCGGGTGGTGAACCGCTCGTCGGCACCGTCCGATCGCTCGGCGTTCTTCTCGGCCCAATTTGCGCTGTCGCACGCGTGCTGGCTGATTTTCTATCCGGTGGCCGGGCAACTCGGGACGCGCCTGGGCGTGGAGACCACCGCGCTATGGCTGGCTGGCAGCATCGCGCTGTTCACGTTGCTGGCAGCCCGCCTGTGGCCGAAAGCCGACGCGCAAATCGTGGTTCACGAACACGCTGCCGTCGTGCACACCCACGCACATAGTCACGATGAACATCACGAGCATGCCCACGAGGGTGTCGAGGCGGAAGAGGACCACGTGCACGAACATCGCCACGAGCCCGTGCGCCATGCCCACAGCTTCGTGATCGACGATCACCATGCGAGCTGGCCGGCGTCGTCCACGCCCTGAGCGTGGCGGTGTAGGTCGGTGGAGTCGGTAAGACCATGATCAGTGCAGTCACCACCTACCGGGTCGCCGAAGGCATGGAGCAAAGCTTCGAAACCGCTTTCGCGCAGCTGCAGCAGCAGGTGATTGCCGGCGAGTCCGGCACCGTGGGCTTTCAGCTGTACTGTGCGGCCGAAAATTCTCGCCTCTACAAGATCGTCGCGCACTTCCGGGACAACGCGGCGATGGAAGAGCACAACTCCGGCCTGTTCCTCGGCGCGATAGCCAAGCAGCTGTTCGCGCTGTGCGAGGACCCGCCCGAGGTGGAGGTGCTGCGGGCTGTGTAGCGGCGCAGGTCAGTTGCCGCTGTTGCCAGCCCGATTCAGTTCTTCCCGCAGAATCTGGCGCAGTGACCTGGCATTTAACGGCTTACCTGCTGTATTCAGATACTCCCGCAGTGCGTCGTTGATCATTGTTTGATAACCCTTACCTTGGGCTTCGGCCTTGGATCGGAATGCGTCGATGACGTCATCATCCAGGTAGATGGTGATCCTGGATTTCTTTCCCTGCCGAATAATCGGGCCGCGCTTCGCGCGTGAAAAATCGTACTCGCTCTTCATAGAATCGTCGCTCTCGCTTGGTCGCGTTTCTCGCTGAAATGAGCCGGATTGTCTCCGCTTCATAGCTGTAGACCAGCACAACAAGGCGGTCGAGTGCATCCTTGCCGATGCTGACGAATCGCCGGTCCCCTTCGACCGCGTCGTTGTCCACCAGCGTCAGTGCAAGTGGATCACGCAGCGCAATCTCGGCATCGGCGAAGTGGATCCCATGCTTCCGCTGGTTGGCTCGCGCCTTCGCCGGGTCCCAAGTGACTCTCAAGTGGTCACCTTATATGCATAAAATACATATATCAAGAGAGTTTCCGAGCAGTCGTCATGAATTGGGGAGAGCGAATGCATGCGACGAAATTACTCGTCCGCGGCGACAGTTACCTAACGCATAATTGACTGCGAACGCCGGCTTTCGGAGTCCCCGCAATGGGTCGCAAAAGCTGCCGGTTTGCGACTCGAGGTAGCGGGACAGGCTAAGACTGCACGGTGGAAACGAGAGGCAGTCGATTCACTGCATCCACGCGGCGGTTATAGTCACGCGATGCTTGCCGTGGGGTTTGGGCAGGTCATGTTGGCTTGAAGGACGGGAGCGGACCGTGGGTAAGCGTCTGGCGCTGGTGTTGGTGATCCTGGTGGTCGGCGTGGCGGCGTTGCCGCCGGTCCTGGGCATGGTTTACGAGCGCCAGGTGCGCGCGGAATTCGACCAGGCACCAGAGCACCCGATCGTGGCGGTACAGCTCACGGACTATCAGCGCGGCCTGCTGCGGAGCACTGGTACATTCAGTATCGCGCTCACAGAGCAGTATCTTGCCAACCTTCGCACGTCGAGCCAGGCCCCGGCAGATGGTAAGCCGCGCGACGCCGAGGCGCAGGCTGCTGTGGACGGTATATTGAAAGCACTGGGTGGGGCGCTGAGCATCGACTTCGAGGTGCAGCACGGCCCGGTGACAATGCATGACGGCCCGGAGATGGCGCTGGCGTTCGTCCGCACCACCTGGACCCCGGACAGTGGTGAACTGGCGGATTTCCAGGCCCGCATGAACGTGCCTTACCTGTTGCAGGGTGATGCAATCGTGGGCTTTGACGGCAACGTGCAATTCACCGGCAAGGCGCCGCCCATGTCGGAGGTGAACGGCAACTACAGCTTTGAGTTCTCGGGACTGAACTTCGACGGCAATTTCCAGACCGGTACCCGCTCGATGCAAATGACCTTCGCCAGCGAGTCGCTGGCCGTCGGGGAAGCAGGGCAGGCGTTCCGGGTCGGGGGCATGCAGGGGCAGGCCGATCTCAGCCTATTCAGCCAGTTCATTTGGCTTGGTGATACGAACGTCGCCTTGCGGGAAATGGCTTTCGGTTCGGCGGTTGGCGAAATACCCATGAACGTCGAGGTACAGAATATCGCGCTGGCTGCAACCAGCCAGCTGAACGAGGCTGGCGACCGACTGTCTTTATGGGGCGAGTACTCGATCGACAGCATGACGGGCGTGCCCGGCGCCGAGCTTGCAGACCTGCGCCTGGGTATGCGGTTCAATGATTTTGATGTCTGGGCCTACGAGCAGCTGGTGCAGCAGGCACAAAGCATGGACACGTCGTCGCCGGAGGCCAGCCAGGCTGCACTAAAGGACCTGGCGCCGCTGTTCACGGAGCTGCTCCGCGGGTCGCCGGGCATGGAGCTGGCGCCGCTGCATCTGACGTGGAACGGCCAGCCCTTCGAAGCCGACATGCGCATGAATTTCGATGCCAGCGTGCTGGGTGAAGCCGAACTCGAGCAACTGGGCGCGAACCCCGCCCTGGCCCTGGCGGCGTTGTCGGGCGACGGCAACGTGTCTGTGTCAGAGGCGATCGCCACACAAATTGTTTCCAGTGCGCTGCAGGACCAGCTGGCCCAGAACCTGCCGCCGGACTCCGAACTCACCGACGCGCAGATTGCCCAGGCTGCGTCGGCCCAGGCTGCGATGACCATCGAGGCCCTGGTGCAGCAGGGGATGCTCGAGCGAACGGGTCAATTGTTGAAGTCGGACTTCGACTACGCTGATGGCCTGCTGACGGTGCGCGGCACGGCGATTCCGCTGGGCAGCCGATGATCCGAAAAGGTTAGCAGCAGACGCCCGGTGTGCGGCAGGCGCGGCGCCTACAAGCCTCGGCGAGAGTTAACGCCAGGCAAGCTTCAGCTTGCGCTTATTGGTCACGACGCTGATATCCAATCAGTTCTTGGCGGTTCAGGAAAAATTCCCCGCTTTGAGGAGTAACAACTCCCTTAAGAAGTTTTGGGTTCAACGAACCCATTTCTCCGAATGCCGCTGCGCGACCATCTCTCTAGCTTGATCAGCCTCACAACAGACCTGTCTTCAGGTCTGCCAAACAAGGAGGTTGGCCATGTCGCGCACGCAGTGTTTGCTGCTCATTTCTACTTTCACGACACTGCTACAGGTTCTGCCGGCGCCCGCTCTACAGGCCATGGACTGGACTCCGGAAACTCATACGCTGGCCGTTGGTGATTTCAATGGCGATCACCGGGATGACCTGTTGGTGATTGCGCGTGACCCGTGGCGCAAAAGTGGGCTCGTGCTGGCCGATGCGACGGGGCAGCTCACGCGTGTTCAGCAGGTGTGGCGCTCGGACCACCTTGGAATTGACTGGGCGGGGAATCGCGCGGTGCCCATCGTGGGCAGCTTCAGCGCCGGGAAGTGCACGGCGGGCCACATGGGCACGAGCTGCAATTATCCGGAAGATGTCTACCTGCAATCGCGCGACGGTGGAGTGCACTCGCTGTTGTTCACCGATCACACGTCCGTGACGCTGGATGCGATCCAGCAGCAGTTCATCGATCCTCACCTGTCAGTTGACTGGTCCGCCAACCGGCACCATGCGCTGGCCGCCCACCTTGACCGGGACAATTACCACGACCTGTTTCTGCAGGCGGTCAGTCCGGCGGATGAGAATTACGTGGTCTTCTCTACCACACTGAGTGGTTTCGACGATCCAGGCCAGCCGGCTCAGTCCTGGCCGAACCGATGGGCGGGTTTCGACTGGTCCGTCGCGGATGCGATCGTGCACTCAGGCGATTTCACTGGCGATGGGATTGACGACCTGCTGGTCCAGGGGCGAACGGCACCGGGCGATCCCTACGCGCCCGGCCAGTTCGGCATTCTCGCCGGCCAGGTCCAGGGGGGCTTCGTGCCAGAGAACGGTGCGGAACCGTCGCCGTGGCTGACGTGGGCCCGGCGCGATTTCTTCGCGCCCGACTGGTCTCCGGAGCACTACGCGCTGCATGTGGGTAACTTCAACAACGACCGCTACGACGACGTCCTGCTGCAGCCGTTAGCCGGCGGCGACGCCTACATCGTGTTCTTCGGCCCGGCAGCCGATATGGCCACCTGGACGGTTGCAACGCTTGTCGATGGGCAGCAGGGGCTGGTTTGGTCGGTTGACGCTGCGCAGTTGTGGACCGGCGACTTTAACGGCGACGGTCGCACCCAGTTGTACCGGGTACCGGTGAGTGGAGGCGGGGCCGGCCAACTGGTCACGGTTGCAAGTGTGAGTGCGGAGGGCCGGGCGGAACTGTCCGTGAAATCTTCGCCCGTGCCGGTGCTGGATACCGACGGCGGGTCCCAATCGCCAGTGCCCGGCACCGCTGTCGGCGCAACCCCCGGGCAGTTCGCGGTCAATGACCTGGGGGTGGCCACGTATACCGTTCCGATCCAGGTGCCGCCGGGCGTTCGGGGCATGCAGCCCGAATTGTCACTGCAATACGACAGCAGTCTCGGCAATGGCCTGCTGGGTGTCGGTTGGCGGCTGGCTGGGCTGCCCGAGATCGAGCGCTGTTCGGCCATTGCCGACCCGCAGCTGGATGGTTTCACCGACGGCGTTGACCTGGATGGTAACGACCGGTTCTGCCTCGACGGTCAGCGCCTTGTCGCGGTCGGCGATGGTAGCGAGTACCGAACCGAAGTTGACTCGTTGCAACGCGTGCGAGCAGTTGGGCAGGCCGGCAGCGGGCCTGGCACCTTCCTGGTCGAGGACCGCGATGGCGTGACTTGGAGCTTGGGCGGACCGAGCGGTCGCGTTGCGGCAGGCGAACTTGGCGATGCGCTGGTCTACCTGGCGACCAGGGCCGAAGATCGCTACGGCAACCACGTGCGTTACGAATGGGGGCAGGACGGCGACTCGCTGGCTTTTCGCCCGGATGCGATCAGTTGGCACGATGCGTTCGGCGAGGAGCTTGGGCGGCTGGAGTTTGGCTATTCCCCTCGCACTGACACCGGACGAGGCTGGCGAGTCGGGCAGCGTTGGTCCCATCCGTGGCGTCTCACAGAGTTACGCAGCTACACGCGCGGGGTGGACGGTGCGGCGGCAAATATTCCGGTGCGCGCTTACCACCTGGATTACGCCTATAGCTCCATCAATGACCTCAGTCACCTGGTGCAGCTGACCGAATGCGAGCTCACCGCCGGGTCATGCCTGGGTGCGACCCGTTTCGGCGTTCAGACTGGCGAGCGCGGGTTCCTGCAGCAACCAGAGGTCACCGGTGCCGGTGAACAGAACCTTCCGGGCTTGCAGGCGTTGGACATCAATAACAACGGGATTCCCGACTATGTCTACCTGCTGGCACTGAGCGACGGCAAGCAGGCATGGAATGTCAGGGCGGACGGCTTGAACGGTCCGCAGTTGCCGCGGGCCGCTCTCGCCACGGACTGGGACCGCCACATTGCCTTTCCGGTTGGCTTCCGCGGCATCGCGTTGGACTTCAACGGTGACGGTCATACCGACCTGGCGCAGGCCACGGATGATCGGGACGACGCGGGCACCAGGATCCAGCTGCTCGCCGGCGGCGATGACGGATTCGACATTCGCGATACCAGCCTCCCCAGCGAAGGCCGGGGCTTCTGGGCAAGTGGCGTCGGGGCCGATGTGAACGGTGACGGCCTGGACGACCTGGTCAGTGCGCATGGGCCATGGGTGGAAGCCTTCATCAGCGATGGCAACGATCTCGGCGGCCGCAGCATTCGCGGGAACGTGCCAGGGTCGCTGCCGGATCGCGGCGCGACTGGCCCGACAGGCGGCGTACTGAGGCCGCTGAACTTCAACGGCGACGGCCGCACGGATCTCCTGACGATGGTGGCTGACTGCGAACAGGCTCCCTATGTCGGCTATGTCTGCCAAAGTCATCAGTGGGTGGTCTATGCATGGCTCGATGATTCGGTCGAGCGTCTCGATATCGTCTTCAGCTTTCCTGCCGGTGACTACGTTCGCTTCCCGCGACTACTGGACGCCAACGGTGACGGCCTGACCGACCTGCTGTTTCACCATGCACAGAATCATCGCTGGGAATTGCATGTCAGCGATGGACAGCGGTTCAGACTGGCGTGGTTCGGTTCGGCCGTGTCTTTGCCCCAACACTCCGATGCCGAGTATTCCAGCGGCCAGCTCAATGCTGACGCCCGCGCCTGGGCCGGCAAGCCCCAGGTTGCTGCAGAACTCAACGCGAGTGTGCTGGAAGACGCGCGGGTCATCGACTATGACCGCGACGGTCGCGACGAGCTGCTGCTGGCACTGCCCGGGCAGGCGAACCTTCAGGTCCTGGTGGGCGATGGTGAGGAAAGCTTCGTGGTCGCGTTGATTGATACGGGTGTCCCAGCCCCAGCATCGAGCGAGCGAGCGAGGTTGCGCGTGGTGGATGCGGGCGGTGACGGTGCGCGTGACCTGTTATGGCCGCAGATGGGTGGCAATTACCTGCTGTATCACGGGCGTGGCCCGCATCGGGGCCTCGTTACCAGCATCGAAGATGGCACCGGCCATCAAACCCGGGTGCGCTATGGATTGATGACCGATCCGGCGGTATACCTCGGACAATCCGTGTTCGTGCAGGACAACAATCCCGTCACGTTCCCGTATCGACACTATTCCGCGCCCGTTTACGTCGTGCAGGAATCCGCCGTGGGTGATGCGACCGCGGTCGGAGACAGCGCTGTCCTGACGCATTACTCGTACGAGGGCGCCAAGTATCACGGGCAGGGGCGCGGCTTGCTGGGTTTCGCCCGAATGATCGCTCGTAACGAGAACCGGGGTGTCGTGACCGAGAACCACTTCGCGCAGCGTTTCCCGTTCCGGGGCATGCTGGCGCGGTCTCTGGTGCGGCTGCCGGATGACGCCGCGAGCGCCGAGATGAAGACCGTGCACCTGCCCGGCATTACATTCAGCTATCCGGCGATCTGTGACGAGGATGTGACTGCGCCCGCTTGCCAGTCTTTCATCAGCCCCGGGAGCGGCGCGGCGGGCTCTGCCCCTGAAGAACGCGTGATCAGCCGCAGTGAGAGCCGGCTTTCGGCCATTGTCACGGCAACGGGCGAAAACGGGATCAGCCGCCTGCCTTTCGTACAGCAAATCACGGATTATCAGTACAGCCTGTCGCCGGCTGATGAGGCCACGCCACGCCTGCAGAAGCGCGTGACGACAACCTACCATTCGCCGGCGCATCCGGTTGACCAGTGGGGTAACCCAAGCCGAATACTCGTGGAAGCCGATGATGGCAGCGGCGGTTCCCTGCACGGGCTGACGGTCACTAATACCTGGCAGAATCGCACCGACGACTGGTGCCCGGGCCTGCTGAAGCGCTCGGTAACCACGCGAACCGCACCCGGGATGCCGCCGGTAACGCGCGAAGAGACCTTCCAGCACGATTCGCGATGTGCGCTGGTTCAGGCTGTCACCCAGCCAGGCTTGGCAGCGGCCCGGGTGACGCAAAGCTTTGCGTACGATGAGCTTGGCAACCGTGTCGAAGACATGGTCGCAGCCGCCTCCGAGGCCCCGCGAAGCTCGCGTTGGAATTATGGCGCCCGCTACCACGGGCGATTCGTCACCAGCGAAAGTAATCCTGCAGGACACTCCGTCGCCATTCGGTGGGACCCTCGCTTCGGACTACGCAGCGCGCAGTCGTTGCCAACGATCGGCGGCGATTCTTCCCGAGCCGAGACGTTGTTCCGCTACGATAACTTCGGGCGCATGATCAGTCGCCGCGGCCCGCAGCCCGGGATCCGTGAGGAATGGCTACACCAGTGGTGTTCATCCGCAGATTGTGACGCACCGTCGGCGGTGACCAGGGTTCTCAGCCTGCGTGCCGACGGCCAGGAGTTCGTGCAGGAGTTCGATTCCCTCGGCCGGACGGTGCACGCGCATCGCCTGGCCTTCGGCGCGGGGCGTATCCATGTTGACCGGCGCTTCGATGCGCTCGGTCGGGAATATCTGACGTCGCGTCCGTATGCTGACGGACAGGCTAACTGGTGCTATCGGTTTCGCGAGTTTGACGCGCTCAATCGCGTGATCTTCGAGCAAGCGCCCACCGGTGCCGTCGACTGCATCGGCAGTACCCCGCCCGGACCGGCTGCGCGGCCGCCTGCGGCAGGACGCCAGGAAATCTCGATCTACGATCTCGTGGCCGCAGATGGGATTGCCGTGCAGCGGGAAAGACGCTTTCCCGGTGAGCCCGGCACGGTCCCGACCACAACCGAACTGGCGCATGACGTGATGGATCGTCCCGTGCGGGTGACAGAGGTCGGCACTGGTGCGACAGCAACCGCAACCTACCAGTGGTTCGCTGACGGTAACCTGGCCGAGGTCAGTGGGCCTGACGGAACCGTCACGTCGATGACCTACGACAGTCTCGGCCATCTCAACGTCGTTGCCGACCCCCATCTTGGACAACGCATCTATGTCCGCAACGCGTTGGGTGAAGTCACCTGGGAGATTGACGGGAACGGCCAGCTCACCGGCTACCAGTACGATGGTCTTTCCCGTCTGACCAAACGCATTCAGCGCTACAACTATCTGGATGGCAACGACCCGGAACAGTTAGTCACCGAGTGGGTGTTCGACACGGCACCCGGCGCTGGCGCGGGGCGGCTGGCCAAAGCGGTTGGTCCCTATCGCCTCGGCTCGGGACCTGACGAAGCAGGGCAGGAGGTCCGTTGGCACTATGACGCCTTCGGTCAGCCGACCCGGGAAGTGCATCGTCTGAACGATGCGGGGCAGCTGATCTATGCCTGGTGGGACCGAGCCTATGATGAGCACGGTCGGCTGGCGGAACTGATCTACCCGTCAGCTGCACTCGATGGCGACGAGAGCCTGGCCGGAGGCCAGCGCTTGTCACTGTCTTATAGCTACGACGGCCGCGTCTACCTCAAGCGGGTGAGGGATTCCGATGACGTGGTTCACTGGGAGTCCCTCGGAGCCGATGCAAACGGCGCCTATGCTGAGTTCTTGCTGGACAATGGCGCAGTCAACATACGGCGTACGCGCGACGTGGCCAGCGGCCGGCTGGTCAGCACATCCGCTCGTCGTGGCTGGACCTGGCAGCAGCAACAGTTCTACCACTGGTCAGGTAACGGCGACCTGCAGTATGCCGAAGACGCGGTCAGGGATACGCAAGACCGGCTTGACTACGACGCCCTGGGGCGCCTGGCCGGCGTCGTCCAGGAGGCGGGAGACAGGGTCCTGCACGAGGACACGTTTCGCTATGACAGCGCCGGCAATATCGTCGATGCAGCCGGCGCAGGTGTAAGTTTCAGTTACGATCCGTCGCGGCCGCAGGCCGTGAGGCAGGTGCAACGCGAAGGCGCCGCACTACCTCAAGACTACGTCTACGACGAGAACGGTAATGTCCTGGCGCGTGGCGCGGACGTCTTCGAGTGGACACCATCCAATCAATTGGCCGCGGTGCGCAGTGGTGGTCGGGAAACTCGGTTCGACTACGACCACGCCGGCCGCGTCTACCGCCAGTCGCACCTGGAACCCGGACTGTCCCGCCGAGTGCTCCATGCCGGGCCGGATTTCTCGATTATTTTCACTAATGGCACGGCCCATGGAGTGCAGCACCGGCTCAGGGCTGCGGGCGAACTGGTTGCTATCGTCAGTGCCCCGGGTACCGGTGTAAACGACAGCGCCTATCTATATCGCGACGCACTGGGCTCCATCGTTGGTGTTGCCGACGGCGGCGGGCTGCAGGCTATCGGCTACCGCAGCTGGGGCGAACCGTACGACAGGCAAGCCACGGGGGCGGGAAATCCCGACACTGTGCCAGACTATTTGCAGTCTGACGGTCCAGGCATCGGATTTACCGGGCACCGGCACCTGGCTGCCAACGGTTTCGTGCACATGGGCGGCCGGGTACTCGATGCGGTCACCGGCCGCTTTTTGTCCCCGGACCCGGTTACCCAGTTCCCGCTGTCACCCCATGGCCTGAACCGCTATGCCTATGCGTTGAATCGCCCCGCCACCTTTGTCGATCCCTACGGTCTGTCGGTCGGAGACTGGGTCGAGGACCTGGGGAAGAGATTGTTCTTCGCCGCGCCGACTTTCGTGTTAGGCGGCGGCATTGGCGGCGCACTGGGTTGGGGCCCATGGGAAACCGCGGGTTTGTCACTGTCACTCTCGGTTACGGGTTACCGTGGCCAGGCTGGCCGGGGCCGCGCCCCGGTAACGGCAACTGCAGGTCCCGGTTACACCGGCACGATGGGCCTGGGCCAGCCACGCGGGATTGCTCTGTCGCTGGCCGACGCCGAGTCAGTGACCCGCGAATCGACGGCCACGCTGACCCACATGCGCGTGCAGTTCGGTCTGCGAGGTTGGCATCATGCGGCGGGGGCTGCCCGGACGAAGCGGGATGGTGTGGGGCCTGTTCCCGACCCGGCAGGCGAGGCGGCGAACCGAATCGGCGACCTGGTTCAGCCGTCTGCCGACAAGGATGACACCCGGCGCCCGGGCCAGGTTTACCTGGTTGGGCACCCCGTTCAGGCAGTTGGCCCTTTGCATACCGCTATCGAATATCGCGACGAGTACGGCGTGTTCTGGATAAGTGCCGGCCCGGAGGGTTGGAGCGTAGAAGGCTTCCAGGTACTGGCGGGCGGTGTCGGAACCTACACAAATGGGGTGCGGCCAACAGATGTGCCGGCCAACAATGCGGTGCTCGCAGAAGTGCAGCCGCCGCCCGGCCTCACGTCACAGGACTATTTCGAGCGATTGCGATCAGGGGCATCGGCTTACTGCAACTGTGCCGACTACGATCTCTTTCCTGATCCCGCCGACGGGTACAACTCGAATAGCTACACGATTGGGCTGATTCAGGCGACCGGTGGCCGCACCGATTTCAATCCCTCGAGCCTGGTGGGCGGGAACAAGCCTCTGCCACCGGCGTATTTTGGCTACTGAAGGATCTTGCTGTAAGTGGTTACGTTGATGAACGCGTGGTACCCGAATGCTGCCCGAATGCTTCTGTTGATGGCGCCGGCGATGCTCGGCGGTTGCGGGCCATATGTCGAGCCGTATCGCTATATCAGTCTGGCCGATACCCCCGGACTGCAGCAGGTTGAAGCTCGGCAGCCAGAACTCTCGGGACTGTATTTCGCCGGCGACATGCCGGTGCGATACGAGTTGCGCCGGCCCGGATACGCGGTGGAAATAATGGTTCCCGAAGGCAGTTACCTGCCAGCGATCGAACTGAGCATCGACTCCGCGGACCTGCGGCTGGTGCCCGCAGATGCAGAGGTCCCGCCCGCGCCGATCTTTTGCGGCGCGTGGTACCCGGATCCAGCCGATCCGGCGCGACTCCAGTTCGGCTGGTCGCCAAATTGCGACAGCGAACCGCCCTGGGGCCTGACCTTCTTCGTTACCGACGACAGTGGTGAGCAACTAGGGGAGGAAAAACTTCGCTTTCAACTCGAACGGAATGGCTGGCTGGTGCTCGTGGATGCGGTTTGACATAACACTATTACGCGACGAGCTTGTCCGATAAACGAATAAAAATAGAGAGTTATGAAGCCTATGTGATGTCGAGTGCAGGCTTCGCCGAGACAGCACCTCGCTTGCCTCCAGCCTGACAGGCTCCTAAACTGTTAACAAGATGACGCACCGCGCGTGAGCGCGGCTGCGTCTTTTTTTTGGCCGATCAAAACAGAACAAAAACAGTGGGGATTCGGGCCATGCGGAAGTTTATAAGTCGTGCCGTCACCTCGATCGCGGCACTGGGCGTTGCCCTCGCGATGAGTCCGGCCAATGCGGTGCAGGTATCCACCCAGCTAGGCCTGGTCGTGGATATTTCCGGCAGCGTCGACGACACCGAGTACAACCTGCAGCGGCAGGGTTACGTGGACGCGTTCAACAACCCCGCCATTCAGTCGCTGATCAGCAACTCGCCGAACGGCGTCGCGGTCGCGGTGTTCTATTTCAGCACACTGGCCACTGCCACCCGGACGGACTCGTCAGATCCTGATTACGTCAGCTGGAGCGCGCCGATTCTCGACTGGACACTGCTGCAAGACGCAGCGGACGCATCGGCCTTCGCAACGGCCATTGGCAACATCGCGCGACCCACTGCTGATCCCTCTGATCCCAAGGGGGATACGAACATCGCCGATGGCGTGCAGGCGGCAGCCAATTCGATGCTGAACAATGGTTTCGAAGGCCGGATGGTGATCGACGTGTCGGGCGATGGCGCCCAGAACACCGAACTGGACGGTACGCAGCCTGATGACGGTTGCAATGGCGACATATTCACGCAAATTTCACAGGTTTGCTTTGATGTGGTCGAAGGCCAGCGGGATGCTGCAGGTGCCGCTGGCATCACGATCAACGGTCTGGCGATCACGACGGAATCGCCGTTGCTCGAAGGCTATTTCGCTGATCACGTCATCACGGGTGACGGCAGCTTCGTGCTGGTTGCCGAAAGCTTCGAGGCTTTCGGGAGCGCGATTGCCGAGAAGATTGCAACGGAGATCATTCCGGTACCGGCGGCCGTGTACCTGTTCGGCTCGGCCCTGCTCGGGCTGGGCGGGCTGGCACGTCGCCGGCAGAAGAACTGATTTGGCTGAGGATCTAGCCCCATAGCCGCCCTTTTTGGGCGGCTTCTTTTTCAGCGCCATGGGCAGGTGCTGAGCTGAGGGAAGGGCCAGAGTCTCGGGTTCACTGGGGATACGCGCGAGGGCAGCGCGAACGCGAGGAGAAGACGATGAAGACCGGCACACATTGGGCTTGCGCAACGTTCTTGTTGGCGATTGGACTATCTGGCGTGGCGGGTGCAACCACGGTCTGGGACGAAAGCGTAGACGGCGACCTGTCCACCGACCCGAATGCACCCACACCCGTGCAATTCCAGGCCGGCAGCAACATCATCACCGGCACGATGGGCGGACCGGGCAACGTTGGCGACTACATTACCTTCACGTTCGGACCCGGCCAGGGGCTCACCGGGCTCGTACTGCTGGAATTCGCCAGTCAGATGGGCGACGAGCGGGGCTTCCATGGCATCAACGAGGGCCCCACCAGTTTCATTCCCAGCCCTGCGACCCAGGACAATTTCCTTGGCGGCAACCACCTGAATGCGTTTGAGGCGGGCACCGATGTGTTGCCGGGCCTGGCCACGACACCGCTGGTGGGCGCTGGTTTCGCGATACCACTCGGCGAGGGCACCTACAGCTACCTGATTCAGCAGACCGCGTCTGACCCCACGAGCTACTCGCTGGAATTCCAGGTGGTGCCGGTGCCGGCTGCGGTGTGGCTGTTCGGGTCGGCCCTCGGCTTGCTCGGCTGGTTGCGGCGCGTCAGCGGTCGTTAGCGGCCGCCGCCTCGTCTTCGGGCAGGCGAAACGCCATGATCCAGTCGCCCGGCTTGTCCGGGTACAGGAACTGGTGGCCGCCGGCAGCCACCACCACGTACTGGAACCCGTCGAGCTGGTAGGTCATCGGCGTGGCCATCGCCGCGGTGGGCAGTTTCCAGGTCCACAGCGTCTTGCCGTTGCGCAGGTCGAAGGCGCGGATCTTTTCATCCGGCGTGCCGGCCACGAAGACCACGCCGCCGGCCGTGACGATTGCGCCCCCGGCGCCGGGTGCGCCCAGCGTGACCGGCAGCGGTAACGGCGCCAGCTGTTCCACCGAGCCCAGCGGCACTTCCCATTGCACTTCACCGTTGGTCAGGTCCATGGCCAGCAGCGTGTGCCAGGGGGGTGCCGTGCACGGCGCGCCGAGCGGCGACAGCAACGGGCCCTGTTCGGCGGCATATGGCGTGTCCTTGATGGCTCCCGGCGGGCCGCCGGGGCGGCCGGCCCCCGGTGCATTGATTTCCTTCGCGTCCTGTTCGTCGGCCTTTAACAGGCGGAGGAAGTAGGGGATGCGCACCACGTTGGTGATCAGCCAGCCGCGATCGGCCGCAATCGCGCCGCCGTTCCAGTTCACCCCGCCGCCCATCTGCGGGTACATCACCGTGCCCTCAAGGCTGGGCGGCGTGTAGATCGGCCCGTAGCGCATGCGCTCGATGGCCTCGCGGCACTTGGTCTCGTCGTAAAAACTCACGCCCCAGGCGTCTTCCGGGCCGATGGTCTGCGGCACCAGCGGCGGCAGCACGGTGGGGAAGGGCTGCGTGGCCGACAGCGTTTCACCGGGCACCCCGTCGGTGGGCACCTCGCGCTCGAACACCGGGTAGATGGGCTCACCGGTATCGCGGTTCAGCGCAAACACGAAGCCCTGCTTCGTCAGCTGGATCACCGCAGGGATATCGCCGCGCTCGGTGCGCAAGGTGGTCAGTATCGGTTGCGCCGGCAGGTCGAAATTCCACACGTCGTGGTGCGTTACCTGGAAGTGCCACGCGACTTTGCCGGTGTCGGCCTGCAGTGCCACGACCGAGTTCGCATAGCGGTTGTCGCCCGGGCGCGTGCCGCCGAAAAAATCGGGCGACGCGCTGGCCGTTGGTGCAAACACGAGCCCGCGCTTTTCGTCCACGGACAGCAGGCTCCACGCGTTTGCACCGCCGGTGTTCTGCAGGGCCGTTTCGTCCCAGTTCCTGGCCTGCGGGTCATTCTCATTGCGCGGCACCGGGTCGAAGGTCCACTTCAGTGCCCCGGTGCGGGCATCGAAGGCGCGCAGCATGCCGCTGGCTGACTTCGCCCGCCGCTGCTTGCCGTTCACGGCCGAACCCAGCACGACCACGTCCCGCACCACCGCCGGCGGCGACCAGAAGTTCACGCCGTTCGCGTTCGCGTTCTGCGGTAGCGCTTTCACCATCGGGTCGACGTTCACCACCCCGCCGTCGCCGAAGCCTGCGCACAGGTCACCGGTACGCGCATCCACCGCCACGAGCCGACGGTGCGTGGTGCCCATGAACACGCGCCATTCGCACGCACTGCCGGCGCGCGCGCGTGAGTCGCGCCACAACGTGACGCCCCGGCACTTGTAGGAGTTGAACGGCCGCGACTTCAGTTCCGGGTCGTAACGCCAGCGTTCTTCACCGGTGGCCGGGTCCAGCGCAATCAGCTTGTTGAAAGCCGAGCAGAACAACAGCGAACCACCCGCCGCCGGTGGTGCCAGTATCGGGGTGGCATGCAAACCGAAAAACGCCCGCTCGTTCACGGCGGGCGGCAGTTCGCTGGTGCGGTAGGTCCAGGCGGGTTCGAGCATGCGCACGGTCTTGCGCGTGAGCTGGTCCGCGGGGGAATAGCGCTGGCCGCCGGCATCACCGCCGTAATGGCCCCAGCCCTGCGCGCCGACCGGCCCGGCCGCGAGGGCCACGACCAGCGCCGCGGCCAATAGCCGGCGGTTACGCACTTACAGATACACCCAGGGCCGCTTCAGGCGGTCGCGGGCCTGGAAGGCGAGGATTTCGTCGTCGCGCTTCTGCGTGACCGCAATCGCATCGAGGCCTTCCATCAGCATTTCCCGGTCGGCCGGGCTGATGTCGAAGCCGTGGCGAGTGCCGTCCGGCGCGGTGAGTTCGCAGCTTTCCAGGCTCACGCTGATGCGGTTCTGCGCCGGGTCGGCCTGCACCTGCGCGGCCAGCGACTCGACCAGCGCGTTGTCCAGCACCACGGGCAGAATGCCGTTGCGCACGCAGTTGCCCTGGAAGATTGCACCGAAGCTGGGTGCGACGATACAGCGAATGCCCCATTCGGCCAGCGCCCACACCGCGTGCTCGCGCGACGACCCGCAGCCGAAGTTTTCTCCGGTCAGGATGATCCGGGCATCGCGGTAGGGCGCCTGGTTCAGGATGAACTCCGGGTTTTCGTCGCGTCCGCCCGGTTCGGTGTAGCGCCAGTTCGCAAACAGGCCGTCGCTCAGGCCCTGCTTCGACACCCGTTTCATTTCCCGGCTCGGAATGATCACATCGGTGTCGATGTTGATGCGCAATAAAGGCGCCGCAATCGCCGTGAGCTCGGTGAACTTTTCCATCAGTTCGCCGCCTCGCTGTCGGGCGCCAGCTCGCGCACGTCTGTGAGCCGGCCGGTGACGGCGGACGCGGCCACCGTGGTGGGGCTGGCCAGGTGCGTGCGGGTGCGCGGACCCTGCCGGTTTTCGAAATTGCGGTTCGTGCTGCTGACCACGCGTGTCTGTAAACCGAAGTTTTCGCCACCGGCATAAAAACACATCGAGCAGCCCGCTTCCCGCCACTCGAAACCGGCCCCGCGAAAGATCTCGTCGATACCTTCCGCTTCGGCAGCTTTCTTCACCTGCCCGGAGCCGGGCACGCAGATGGCCTTCACCCCGTCAGCCACCTTGCGGCCCGCCAGGATCTTCGCGGCGGCCCGCAGGTCGCTGAGCCGGCTGTTCGTGCAGCTGCCGATGAAGGCCGCGTCAATCGGGATGTCGGTCAGCTTCGTGCCGGGCTCCAGGTCCATGTACTCCAGCGCTCGTTCCATCAGCTGGCGGCGGGTGTGGTGGGTTTCGGCCGCCGGGTCGGGCACGGCGCTGTCGATGGCCGCGGCATGTTGCGGGCTCGTGCCCCAGGTGACCTGCGGGACGATCTCGGCACAGTCGATCACGATCTGCTTGTCGTAGCACGCATCGGCATCGGTGGCCAGCGCGCGCCAGTGGGCAACGGCCTGGTCCCGGTGCGCATCCCCCGGCGCGTACGGTCGGCCGCGCACGTAGTCGAAGGTGGTGTCGTCCGGACTCACCAGGCCGGTCCACGCGCCGAACTCCACGGCCATGTTGCACAGGGTGAAGCGGGCTTCCTGGGGGAGGCTGCGCACGCCTTCGCCGGTGAACTCGATCGCGTAGCCCACCCCCGCGCCGGCGCCGTGTTTGCCGATCAGGTGCAAGACCAGGTCCTTCGCAGTGACTCCATAGGCGGGGCCGCCGTCGAATCTCACTTCCATGAGCTTCGGCTTTTTTACCACCAGCGTTTTCGTCGCCATCGCGTGCTCGGCCTCGGTCGAGCCGATACCCCAGGCCAGTGCGCCGAGCGCGCCCTGGGTGCAGGTGTGACTGTCGGGGCACACCAGCGTGAGGCCGGGGTAGGCGATGCCCTGCTCCGGGGAGACCACGTGCACGATGCCCTGGCGGTCGTCGCCCAGGTCAAAGAGCGTAATGCCGGCCGCTTTCGCGGCCTGTCGGGTGGTCTGAATGAAATCCTTGCCCCCGGGCATCATCGTGTCGTCCGTGCGCCCGGGCAGGGTGTCGACGATGTGGTCCATCACGCAGAACACCTGCTCGGGGTTGCGCACCTCGCGCCCGGCTGCCTCGAGACCCTTCAGCGCGATGCTGCCGGTGCGCTCGTGCAGGAAGACCCGGTCGATGTACACGAGCCAGCTGCCGTCACCGAGGTCTGCAACGGCGTGCTCGTCCCAGATCTTTTCGATGATGCTGCGGCCCATGTAGTGATTCTCCGTGGCGGCGGGTACACTGAAAACTACCGCCGGAGAGCAACGCTCGACCGGCCTTTGCTTCGCAGCGGGCCGCGGCGAGCCAGAGAGCATACCAGTTCACTCCACACCTATCATGAGCGCCAAGCACAGCAAGCCCGGTTTGTCGCACGTCGACGAACAGAACCAGCCGACCATGGTCGACGTGGCGGACAAGGCCGTGACCCAGCGCACCGCGCATGCGCGCGCGCGGGTGAAGCTGCCCGCGCCGGTGCGCAGCGCGATCGACGGCAACGAGATCCGGGCACCGAAAGGGCCGGTCTTTCAGACTGCAATCATCGCCGGCACGCAGGCGGCCAAGCGCACCCACGAGCTGGTGCCTTTCTGCCATCCACTTGGCATCGAGGGCTGCAACATACAGATTGCCCTGAACGCGGCGGGCGACGCAGTCATCGACTGCCGGGTGAAGGTTACGCACAAGACCGGTGTCGAAATGGAAGCCCTGACCGGTGCCACGGTCGCGGCGTTGACGGTGTACGACATGTGCAAGGCGTTGTCGCACGATATCGTGATCACCGATGTCGCGCTGGTGGAGAAGACCGGCGGCAAGAGCGACTATCGCGCCGGCACGTAACGATGGCGACTGCCCCGCTGAACGGGCTGGTGCTGGCCGGCGGCCGCAGCCTTCGCTTCGGGCGCGACAAGGCCGCGGTAGAAGTCGACGGCAACCCGCTGCTGGCCCGCACGGTGGCGCTGCTCACGCCCTTTGTGCAGATCCTGCGCGTCAGCGTGCGCCCGGAGCAACGCACCGAGCCACTGCGTGCCGGGTTCGAGTTATTGCCCGACTCGCTCGACAATGGCGGCCCGGCGGCGGGCCTGCTGGCTGCGCACGACTTTGCGCCCGATGCCGCCTGGCTCGTGACCGCGTGCGACCTGCCCCTGCTGGATGCCGACACGCTCGGCCGACTGGTGGCGGCCCGCGACGAAAAACGCGATGCCACGGCTTATTCGAGCCCCGTCGATGGCAAACCGGAGCCACTGTGTGCGATATATGAGCCTGCCGCGCTGGCCAGGTTGGCGGCACGCGCAGGAACCGGCGGCAGCCTGTCGCCGCGCGATCTGCTGGCCGCGGGCGACACGGCACTGTTGCAGGCCGAGCGGGCCGAGGCCCTGGCCAACGTGAATGAACCTGGCGATCTGGAGCGCCTGCAGAACCGAGGACTGAGTGAATGAGCAAGGTCGACAAACCCAGCCGTGAAGACGCGGAAGCCGCGGTGCGGGTCCTGTTGCGCTGGATTGGCGAAGACCCGGACCGCCCCGGCCTGAAGAACACACCGGGCAGGGTCATCAAGTCGTTCGACGACTGGTACGAAGGTTACCTGCACGACCCGATGAGCCTGCTCGGGTCCTCGTACCAGACCGTGAAGGATTACAATCGGGTGGTGACGTTGCGCGATATCGAGATTGCGTCGCACTGCGAGCATCACATGGCGCCGATCCTCGGCAAGGTGCACCTGGCCTACCTGCCGGACAAGCGGCTGGCGGGCATCAGCAAGCTGGTGCGGGTGGTCGAAACCCTCGCCCGGCGGCTGCAGGTGCAGGAGCGCTTCACCTCCGAAATTGCCCAGTGCATCAACCAGGCCCTGGAGCCGCGCGGTGTGGCCGTGGTGGTGGAGGCCAAGCACCAGTGCATGACCACGCGGGGGGTCAACAAAACGCAGGTCAGCATGGTGACGAACGAGATGCTCGGCGCGTTCGCCGACAACGACCGCATCCGCACCGAATTTCTCAACTCCATCGGTAACCCGGGCTGAACCCGTTGCCGCGCGCCTGCCCACGCGCGCGTGCATGCGTTAACATCGCGCCATGAGCGTGACCATCGGCAGCATCGCAGACGCGCAGGCGCGCGAGGGTGAGGAACTCGGGGTTTCCAACTGGATTTTCGTCGACCAGGAGCGCATCGACCGCTTCGCGAAGTCCACGGACGATTTTCAGTGGATCCACGTCGACCCCGAGCGGGCGAAAGCCGAATTGCCCATCGGCTCGACCATTGCCCATGGCTTTCTGCTGATTTCGCTGATCCCGGCGGCGGTGGACCAGTTCGTCGTCTGGAAGAACCTCGACCGGGCTATCAACTACGGCCTGAACAAGGTGCGCTTCAAGAACATGGTGCCGTCCGGCAGCCGGGTGCGAATTCGCAGCAAGCTGATGTCAGCACGCAAGCGCGCCGGCGCACTGCAGGCCATACTCGAGCACACGATGGAGATCGAGGGCGAGACCAAGGCCGCCTGCGTGGCGGAAACGATCTCCATGTATTTCTTCAGCGACGACTGACCGCCGCTGCGCTCACCCGTTGCCGATCAGTGCCAGGATCTCGCGGTGCACCGCGGGGCTGGCGGCGACCAGCATGTCGGCCTGCGCCTGGGGTTTGAAGGCGTTCAGACCCGACAGCGGCGAACCGTCGAGAGTCGACACGATGCCGCCAGCGTGGTGGACGATGAATGCCATGGCGCCCCAGTCGAGTAGTTCGCCGCCGCGGCACGCAAACGCATCGAGGCGCCCGGTGAACAAGTCGTTCAGGTTGTCGAAGCCCCGCGCCGGATCATAGTCCTCGACGATATCGAACGCGTCATACTGTTCGCTCACCGCCTGTTTTACGTCGGGTGCCTGGTAAGTCAGGCACACGCGGCTGCCGCTCTGGGTGCCCAGTCTCTGCATGGCCGCGACATTCGGTGCATCCCGGGTGCCGGTCAGTGCGCCACGGTGGCGCAACGCCAGGTAGAACAGGCCACGGGCCGGCATGTAGCTCACGGCCGCCACCAGCTGGCCCTCGTGGGCAATGCTCAGGATGATGTCCCAGCCGTCGCGCTGGTTCCTGTATAGAAAAGTTCCGTTCACCGGGTCCAGGTGCACGACCGTGGGCGCAGCCGGGTCGAAGTACTTGTGGTTCACCGACTGTGCCCACTCTTCGCCAAAAAAGCCCAGCGCCGGGTCCCGGGCGATGGTCGCCACTTCGACGTAGGTCTGCACCGCGATATCGGCGTCAGTGAGCGCCTCGGTCCAGGCATTGGCACCGGTTTTCGGGGCGGGGCCCTGCACGCCCGCCTGGATCGCTCGGGCGTAGTCGCCGGCGGCGATCAGCACCGGCAGGTAGTAGTCAACCAGCGCGTCGACGTCGGCGGGCGTCACGGGTTTAGCCGACGGCCGCCTGCAACTGCTCCAGGAACAGGCGAATGCGCGCGGCGTTGGCGCCCATGTCGCCGCGGCCCACACGTGATTTCGAGCGCACGTCCACCTCGGTGCCGCCAGCCGATGCCTGCACGCGAATCACCACGTCATCCTTGAACCGGAACCATCGGGTGGTGTCGGTGGCCTCCACGAGGCCGGCTGCCGGGTCTGCCGCCACCACTTCCCAGCCAAGTTCGGCGACCACCTGGGCGGCGGCGGCAAAGACGGCATCGGGCGATGCGTTCAGTTGCAGCGTCTGCAGGTCGGGAAAGGCCGCCTGCTGCAGCTGCGCGGTTTCGTCGCCCGCGTATTCGGGCGGGTTCTGCGCATCGTCGGCTTCACGCACGGCCACGATCGCGACGAACTGGGGTGGGTCGCTGACGTCGGTCGTCAGGTCGTGAATGGCCGGCGCCGGTTCACCGGACGGGTAGCTGGCAAGTAACGGGACCAGCACCACGGCGCCGGCAATCAGCGAGCCCCACGCCCGACCGGCAGCCACGTCGCCGCCAGTGCCCTTGCTGAGCAACAGTCCAATCGCGAGCACGAACAGGGACACCAGGAGCAGCAACAAGCCGATACCGAAGGCGGAAAACGCACCGATCGGCGACAACATGCCAAGCCGCGCCGTGATCGGGCCGATGACAACCAGCAGTATTCCGAACCCGGCCAGGACGCTGCCAATGGCACACCAGCGGCTGCCCCGCGGCAGCTTGGTTGGCTTGTCGTCGATCATGATGTCGTCCCCTGAGTCTGATTGGTATGGACCCTATTATCACCCATGGCGCCGGGCCGGTGTCAGGAAACGACTGCGCCAGCTCGAGCCTGGCACTCGGCCGCGCAAACTTTGCTCCTGCCGCAATTTTTCGGGACACTCTCGCAATGGACGCCGTACTTGCCGACCTCATCTCGGTGCTCGACCTCGAGGCCATCGAGACCAACATATTTCGTGGTCCGAGCCGCGACATCGGCAGCCCCCAGGTATTTGGCGGCCAGGTACTCGGGCAGGCGCTGATCGCGGCGAATCGTACGGTGGATGAAGCCCGCACCGTGCATTCGCTGCACGCGTATGTCCTGCGCCGCGGGGATGTCAATGCGCCGATCGTCTACGAGGTGGACCGCGCGCGCGACGGCGGCAGCTTCAGCAGTCGCCGCGTCGTTGCGATTCAGCACGGCCGGCAGATCTTCAACATGGCGGCGTCGTACCAGGTTGCGGAAACGGGGCTGGAGCACGCGGTGGCGGCGCCGGACGTGCCGGGGCCGGAGGGCCTGCGCGACATCGCCGATTTCCGGCGCGATGACTTGACGCACCTGCCGCCCAAGGTACGGGAGTTTCTCAGCCACCGCCGCCCGTTTCACTTTCGCATGGTCGAAGACATCAACGTCGAGGGCATCGGCGGGATGCAGCCGGTCAAGCACGTGTGGATCAAGGCGCTGGACAAACTGCCGGACGACCCGCGTTTGCACCAGGCCATGCTGGCCTACGTGTCCGACTACGAACTGCTCGGTACCGTCACGCTGCCGCACGGCCGCGAGCGGGTGTTGCGCGGCGAACTGCAGATGGCGAGCCTGGATCACGCCATGTGGTTCCACCGGCCGTGCCGTGCCGACGAATGGCTGCTCTATGCCTTCGACAGCCCGACGTCGTCCGGCGCGCGGGGCCTGGCGCGCGGGCAGCTGTTCACGCAGGACGGGCAGCTGGTGATATCCACCGCGCAGGAAGGCCTGATCAGACTACGCTGAGTTGCTTGCGGTAAAGCCTGGCCCGGTCGATATAGCGCTGCGCGCTGGTGGGCAGCTGGGCCATCTCGTCGTCGGTCAGGTCGCGGGCCACCTTCGCGGGCGCACCGATGATCAGGACCCCATCGGGGAATGTCTTGCCCTCGGTCACCAGCGCGTGCGCGCCGACGATGCAGTTCGCACCGATCACCGCGCCGTTCAGAATCCGGCTGCCGATGCCGATCAGGCTGAATTTGCCAATGCGGCAGCCGTGCAGCATGACCTGGTGACCCACCGTGACGTATTCATCCAGCACCAGGGGGCAGCCCGGGTCCGCATGCAGCACCGAGCCATCCTGGATGTTGGTGCCGCGGCCGATGGTGATGGGTTCCACGTCGCCGCGCACGACTGCGCCGAACCACACGCTGGTGTCGGGACCGAGGTTGACGTCGCCGATGACCGCCGCGCCGGGTGCCACATAGTAATCGCCCGCCGTGTACGGCTTGCGATCACCCAGCGCGTAGAGCATCAGCCGCCGCTCGCCTGCTTTGCCACGGCCTCGGCGGCCTTGCGGGCGGCTTCGGGATCACCGACATATTCGCGGCTGCGTGGGGTGAGGTCGTCATTCAGGTCGTAGACCAGCGGAATGCCGGTGGGGATGTTCAGCCCCGTGATCTCCTCGTCGGAAATGCCATCCAGCATTTTCACCAGTGCGCGCAGGCTGTTGCCGTGGGCAGAGATCAGCACGTCTTTGCCGGCCTGCAACTGGGGCGCGATGCGTTCGCGCCAGTAGGGTTCCACCCGCTCCAGCGTGATCTTCAGCGATTCGGTGCCGGGCGGGTTCGGCACGCTCGCGTAACGCGGGTCGTGGCACGGGTGGCGCTCGTCGCTTTCGTCCAGCGCCGGGGGCGGTGTGTCGTAACTGCGCCGCCAGATGTGCACTTGTTCGTCGCCGTACTTCGCCGCGGTTTCCGCCTTGTCCAGGCCCTGCAGCGCGCCGTAGTGGCGCTCGTTGAGTTCCCACGCGCGTTCAACCGGAATCCACATCTGGTCCATCTCGTCCAGGATCAGCCACAGGGTCCGAATCGCGCGCTTCAGCACCGACGTGTAGGCAATGTCGAACTGGAAACCCAGTTCTTTCAGCTGCTGTCCCGCGGTGCGCGCCTCCTGGACGCCCTTGTCCGTCAGGTCCACATCGGTCCAGCCGGTGAACAGGTTCTCCAGGTTCCAGATGCTCTGGCCGTGCCGGCACAGCACGAGTTTTCCCGCCATGGTGGTTGTCCTCCGGTCTTGTATTGATAGTGTAACCGCCCCGCGCAGGCCCGTCAGGGGACGTGCCGGGCCGCCAGGTAGTGGTGCGACTGCATCTCTTTCAGGCGGCTGCGCGTGCGCTCGAACTCGCGCTGCAGGCGCCGGCCCTTGTACAGGTCGTCGATGCACTCGGCGGCGGAGATGATGAGCTTCACGCGTCGGTCGTAGAACTCATCCACCAGGGCAATGAAGCGCCGCGCTTCGTTCTCACGCAGCTCGTCCAGCAATGGCACTGCGGCCAGTATGACGGTCTGAAAGGTGCGGGCAATCTCGATGTAGTCGTCCTGGCTGCGCGGCCCTTTGCAGAGCTCTGCAAAGTCGAACCAGCCGATGCCGTCCGCACGACGCACCGTGCGGATATTGCGGCCGAGCACTTCGATGTTCTGTCCCACCGTGCCGGCATCGGGCGCGATGCCAGTGAAGTAATCGGCGAGATTCAGCTCGGCCTGTGCATCGAGCGGCGAGTGATAAATCTCTGCCTGCTCCAGCACGCGCAGGCGGTAGTCGGTGTCACCGTCCACCTGTAGCACTTCGGTATGGGATTTCAGCAATTCAATGGCGGGCAGAAATTTCTGCCGTTGCAGCCCGTCCTGGTACAGCTCGTCCGGCGGAATATTCGACGTCGCGACCAGCGCGACGCCGCGCTCGAACAGGGCGTCCAGGAGTCGCGCCAGGATCATCGCATCGGCGATATCGCTGACGAAAAACTCGTCGAAACAGATCAGTCGTGACTGGCCAGCGAGTTCTTCCGCAACCACGTCGAGCGGATCGCGCAGGTGGCCCAGCTCCTTCAGGCGCCGGTGCACGCGGTACATGATGCGATGAAAGTGGTAGCGCAGCTTGTCTTCGAAGGGCAGGGCCTCGAAGAACAGGTCCATCAGGAAAGTCTTGCCGCGGCCGACCCCGCCCCACAGGTACGCGCCGCGCGGCGCGGGCCGGCTGCTGCTGTTGCCGAGCATCCGCCGGCGCAGGCGCGCCAGGCGCCCATCCGCCGGCTGCCGCCGCGCGAGCTCGTCGGCCACCCGCTGCAGGGTCGTCACCGCGTCGAGCTGCGCCTGGTCGGGCGCATAGCCGTGCTGGTCCAGCGCCTGTCGGTAACGGCTTTCGAGGTTCATGGACGGCGGTTCATCTTCGCGGGGCGCCAAGGGTATCGGTTTGGGGTGGTGGCGCAAGCTTCGGGCGTTCCCTTCGATTTCGCGGCCGCTTTCGGCGAATTTATTACCACGGTCGGAAAAACTACCTCGGGAAAAAATCGCCTGCGCGGCCGCAGGGGCCCGGGCCTGTTGGGGAACGCGGTTTCTGCGGCGGCTTGCGCGGGTGGGGTGGGCGAGAGGGGCCTTCAGCGGTGGCGATGCAATGTTTTTCAAGCTTCCAGTGGGAGCGGCTTTAGCCGCGAGTCTTTTCGTCTCGCTACCGACAAGGTGAGTGCTTGTGCGGATCGCGGCTAAAGCCGCTCCTACTGGCAACTGGATGTCCTTGGCGGGCAAGCGCGGGGATCGGCTAGGCTCTAGAATTCGACGCTGAGCCAGCTTTTCTCGACAAGAATATAGAGAGTCGCCATGACAGAGCGCGAATCCATGGATTTTGACGTGGTCATCGTCGGGGCCGGGCCTTGCGGGCTGGGTGCGGCGTGCCGGTTGCTGCAACTGGCGGAGGAGACGGGCCGCGAGCTGAATGTCTGCGTGGTGGAGAAGGGCTCGGAAATCGGTGCACACATCATGTCCGGGGCCGTGTTCGAGCCGCGCCCGCTCGACGAGCTGTTCCCGGACTGGCGCGACCGGGGTGCACCGGTGACCGTGCCGGTGACCGGCGACGATTTCTACCTGCTGACGAGTGGCAACGGGGGCATGCGGGTTCCCGACCTGCTGGTACCGAAACCGGCGCGCAATCACGGCAACTACATCATCAGCCTGGGTGAACTGTGCCGCTGGCTGGCTGAGCAGGCCGAGGCCATGGGGGCGAACCTGTTTCCCGGGTTCGCCGCGGCGGAGGTGCTGTACGAAGGCGACCGTGTCGTCGGTGTTGCGACCGGCGACATGGGGCGTAACCGGGAAGGTGCGCCGAAAGGCAGTTTCGAGCCGGGCTACGAGCTGCGTGCGCAGTACACGATTTTTTCCGAAGGTTGCCATGGCAGCCTGGGCAAGCAGTTGATGGAACGCTTCGATTTGCGCGCCGGCGCCGACCCCCAGCACTACGGACTCGGCGTGAAGGAAATCTGGGAAATTGAGCCCGGGAAACACGACCAAGGCCGGGTGATGCACACGCTGGGGTGGCCGCTGGACTACAGCACCGAGGGTGGCGGCTTTCTCTACCACGCGAAGAACAACCTGGTGTCGCTCGGGCTGATCGTCGCGCTGAACTATCGCAACCCGTGGCTCAGTCCCTTCGAAGAGTTCCAGCGCTGGAAACAGCACCCGCGCATTCGCCGCGTGCTCGAAGGTGGCAAGCGCATTTCTTACGGTGCGCGGTGCGTGAACAAGGGCGGTTTGCAGTCCTTGCCGAAACTGGTGTTCCCGGGTGGTCTGCTGGCGGGCTGCGAGGCCGGGTTTCTGAACGGCGCGAAGATCAAGGGTTCGCACACCGCACTGAAGACGGGAATGATTGCCGCCGACTCCGTGTTTGCCGCCCTGGCGGACGGTGAAACCGCGCCTGCGGTGCTGAATGACTATCCGGAGGCGGTGCGCGCATCGTGGGTCTATCAAGAGCTGCACCGCGCGCGGAATTTCGGGCCGGCGCAAAAGAAACTGGGCACGCTGGCCGGCTCTGCGTTTACCTGGGTCGACCAGAACCTGTTCGGCGGCCGGCTGCCAGTCACACTGCGTTCGAAGGAGCCGGATCACGCGTGCCTGGCGCCTGCAGAGACAGCCCAACGGATCGAGTATCCGAAGCCCGACGGCGTGATCAGCTTCGACCGCCTGTCATCGGTTTTCCTGTCCAGCACCAACCACGAAGAAGACCAGCCCTGTCATTTGCAGCTGGCTGATCCGGAGGTACCGGTGCGGGACAATCTGCCGCGCTACGCGGAGCCCGCGCAGCGCTACTGCCCGGCTGGCGTCTATGAAGTGGTGGACGACGGCAATGGCGGCCAGCGCTTCCAGATCAATGCGCAGAACTGCGTGCACTGCAAGACCTGCGACATCAAGGATCCGGCGCAGAACATCAACTGGGTGGTGCCGGAAGGCAGCGGCGGGCCGAACTACTCGGGCATGTAGCCGCGCGGGCCCGTCAGTCGATTTCGACACCCACGGCCAGCGCTTCACCGCCACCGATACACAGCGCCGCCACGCCGCGGTTGCCGCCGCGCTCGCGCAGCGCATGCACCAGGGTCGTCACGATGCGGGCGCCGGTCGCACCGATCGGGTGGCCAAGGGCGCAGGAACCCCCGTTCACGTTCACGCGGTCGTGATCCAGGCCGAGCTCCTGCATGGCCGCCATGGTGACGCAGGCGAATGCCTCGTTGATCTCGTAGAGGTCCACGTTCGCGGGCGTCCAGCCCAGCTGCTCGTGCAGCTTGCGAATCGCGTCGACGGGGGCTGTGGTGAACCATTCCGGTGCGTGGGAATGGCTGCTGTGCCCGGCCAACCGCGCCAGCACGGGCAAGCCGCGGCGGCTGGCTTCAGACGCAGTCATCAGCAGCACCGAGGCGGCCCCGTCGGCGATGCCGGACGAACTCGCTGCGGTCACGGTGCCGTCCCTGGCGAAGGCCGGTCGCAAGCTCGGGATGCGGTCGACGTTCAATGTGGATGGCACCTCGTCCTCTGCCACGATGGTGTCGCCCTTGCGGCTCGTCACGGTGACCGGCGTGATTTCGCGGCGAAACACGCCCGACTCCGTCGCCGCGCTGGCACGCTGCACGGAACTGATCGCGAATTCATCCTGCTGTTCGCGGGTGAATTCGTAACGCCGGGCCGTCGCCTCGCCGAAGTGGCCCATCATTTCCCCGTCGTAGGGATTCTGCAGGCCGTCGAAAAACATGTGATCGATGATTTCGCCGTGGCCCATGCGGTAGCCGCCGCGGGCCTTCGGTAACAGGTACGGTGCACCCGTCATCGACTCCATCCCGCCCGCCAGCACCACGCTGGCGGTGCCCGTTTGCAGCAGGCCGGCGCCGAAGGTGATCGCGCGCATGCCCGAACCACAGACCTTGTTCACCGTGGTGCAGTCAACGCTGTCGGGCAGGCCGGCCGCCAGTGCGGCCTGGCGGGCCGGCGCCTGGCCGAGCCCTGCCTGCAACACACAGCCGACCAGTGCGTGGCTGATGTGGGCGCCGTCGATCCCGGTGTCGGCGAGGCAGGCGCGGGTCGCAGTGGCCGACAATTGCGGTGAGCTGACCGTCGCCAGCGCCCCCTGGAGTGCGCCGATCGGCGTGCGGCGGGCGGCGACGATGACAACCTGTTCCTGGCTCACGGTGACTCCTTAACTGTGGCCCTGGACCTGCCCGGGCAGCGGGCGCAACGAGCGATTATGCGGACCCGGCCCAATTGCGCCAAGCGCTCGGGTGCTAGCGATCCAGGTCCGGCTCCCCCAGCACCGGCAGCATTATCGCCCGGCATTGCGCAGCGATTTCAGGCGCGGTGGCGCCATGTTTTGTCTCAACGGGCGGCAGGATGTGCACTTCGAGTCGCCCGGGCTGGGGTAACCAGGTATGGGCCCGTAACATCGCCCGGCTGCCCAGTATGGCGGCTGGCACGACCGGCACCTCACCGCGGCGCGCCGCGTTGAACGCGCCCTGGCGAAACCGGCGCAGGCCGGGTTCCTCGCGGAACGTGCCCTCGGGAAAAAACACCAGGGAATTGCCGACGCCTGCCTGCTGCAGAATGCGACGCGCGTCACGCGAGCCCTGCGAGCTCTGCTCGCGTTCGACGAACTCCGAGCCGACGCGCCGCAGCAGGAAATTGGCCATGGGCACCTGGGTCATCTCCCGCTTGATGACATAACTGAAGCGGGCCGGCAGCGCGGCCATCATGATGACGCCATCCAGGTAACTGGCGTGGTTAGACACCACGATGCAGGGCCCGGGCGGCAGATGCTTCAGGCCGGTGACCTGCAATGGAATGCCTGCCAGGCGAAAGACCAGCCGACAGCCCCCCCTGGCTACCCGCCGGCGCCGGTCCAGGCCCGGGACCACAGCGAGCCCGACAATCACGCCCAGGCAGGCCACCACGAAGACCGCCCAGGCGGCCGCACCCCAGATGGCATGGCCCATGCGGGTCGTGACCCGCGTCACGCCCCCGCATCCGCCGACATTCGTTTATGTAATCCCTTGATATTTTTTGTGAAACCAATCACGGCGATCCCCCTTTACCCCGCCGCATACTGCGTCCGTGCTCAAACCGCAGCATGGAAGCGGTGTCGATGCTCCAGAGCGGTATCGATTGAAGCGCAGGGACGTGCGACGCGGCCACAGCATTATCGGCGCGCGCATGAGCATGGATCAATCCCACTAGAGCGGGATTGCTGGGAGTTGCGAACTAACGTAATGTCGAGCGCATCTGCAAACAGGCCGGACGCATCCAGCGATAAGGCGGCCAACCACGAGGCCATCATCGACAAGTTCCTTGATGCGATCTGGATGGAACGTGGGCTGTCCACGAACACGCTGGGCGCCTACCGGGCCGACCTCGTCGCCCTGCAGCGCTGGCTGGCGCAGCGGGACGTGAGCCTCATCTATGCGACGCGGGCCGATCTGCTCGCATTCATCGCGTGGCGGACCGAATCCGGTGCGAAGCCCCGGTCGACGGCCCGCCAGCTGTCCAGCTTCCGCCGTTTTTACCGGTTCCTGCTGCGCGAAGGCGCGATCGGCGAGGACCCGACGCTGAAAATCGAGATGCCGAAGGTTGGCCGCTCGCTGCCGAGGTCGCTGAGCGAGGGCGAGGTCGAGGCCCTGCTGGCCGCGCCGGAGACGCGCGATCCCCTGGGCCACCGCGACCGCGCGATGCTGGAACTGCTGTATGCCACCGGCCTGCGGGTGTCCGAATTGATCAACCTGCAGCAGAGCCAGGTGAACCTGAACCAGGGCGTGCTGCGGATCCAGGGCAAGGGCGACCGGGAACGCCTGATCCCGATCGGCGAAGAAGCCCAGCGCTGGCTGCGTGAATTCATGAGCGGCCCGCGCGCGGAAATTCTGCTCGAGCGCCACACCGACTACCTGTTCCCGACGCGCCGCGGCGATCGCATGACCCGCCAGGCGTTCTGGCACATCATCAAGCGTTATGCCAAGAAGGCCGAGATCAGCGGCAAGCTGTCGCCGCACACCCTGCGGCACGCGTTTGCGACCCACCTGCTGAACCACGGCGCTGACCTCCGCGTCGTGCAGATGTTGCTGGGCCACAGCGATCTGTCCACCACACAGATCTACACGCACGTGGCCCGGGAGCGGATGAAGGACCTGCATGCCCGGCACCATCCGCGCGGCTGAGGCTGCCCGGCGCCAGTCGGCCCCCGTGCTAGTATTTTGACCCCACCAGCGATCTGCGGAACCGCAGTGCCTGCCGGTGGTCAATAGTCATACGCAGGGACAGACAGGACCTCCCCATGCCACGGTTAACAATGTTCGCGCCGGCCCTGGCGCTGGCCATGGCGCTGCCTTTTGCGGTAGCGGCTTCCGACAAAGACGACGAGACGGCGGCGTGGATCGCCGAGCAATTTCCGGAGCTGAGCCCCGAAAATGTCAGGCCGTCGCCGATCCCGGGCATCTACGAGATCCTGATCGGCGAGCGAGTCGCGTACGTGACGGCAGATGCGAAGTACATGTTCCAGGGCGATATCTACGACCTGGGCACGGAAGAGAACCTCACCGAACAACGGCGGGCGGATGCGCGCCTGGACGCGATCGACGCGGTGGGGGAAACGAGTATGATCGTCTTCGAGCCCGACGGCCCGACGCAGCACACGATCACCGTGTTTACGGATATCGATTGCGGTTACTGCCGCAAGCTGCACCGGGAAATCGCCGACTACAATGAACAGGGTTTTCGCGTGCGTTACCTGTTTTTCCCACGCAGCGGGCCGAATACCGAGAGCTGGGCGAAGGCCGACAACGTGTGGTGTGCCGACGACCGCAACGATGCGCTCACGCGCGCCAAGCGTGGCGAGAAAATTGATTCGGAGGATTGCGGCACCACGCCCGTGGATCAGCACTATCGCCTGGGCGGGTCGTTCGGGATCCGCGGTACGCCGGCCATCGTGACCGACAACGGCGTGCTGGTGCCGGGCTACCTGCCGGCCGACGAACTCAAGCAGCGCCTCGAGAACGGCGAGATCTGAAGTTTCGATGGGGCGACGGCCCGGCCGGGCCGTCGTCAACGAGTTTCACCGGCGGGTGACTAGCGCTCCAGGTGCTGGAGCTTGTCTTCCACCTCTTTCCAATCGTCGGCATCGTCCGGCGGTGTGCCTGCCTCCGTGATCACCGGCCACTGCTGGGACAGCTCCGCATTGAGCTCCAGGAACTGCTCCTGGCCCTTCGGGATCTCGTCTTCCGAGTAGATGGCTTCAATCGGGCACTCGGGCTCGCACAGCGTGCAGTCGATGCACTCGTCCGGGTCGATCACGAGCATGTTCGGGCCTTCGTGGAAACAGTCCACCGGGCAGACTTCCACGCAGTCCATGTACTTGCAGCGAATGCATTTTTCCGTAACGACGAAGGTCATTTTCTTCTCCATCCGCCCGCGTGGGGCAGCGCTACTCTATTGAATTGCGGGCCGGATGCAAAGTCCCGGCAGGGCCCCTGGCCTCAGGAGATTCGAATTCGCGGGGCGTCGAGCAGGTGCAGGGCGTCCGTGCCGGCATCCCGGTTCGCGAGATAGCACTCCAGGGCCAGCCGGACCGACGGGAAGGCCAGCTCCTCCCACGGAATCTCGTCCGGCGCAAACAGCCGCGTTTCCAGCGTTTCTTCGCCGGCGCCGAACTCCGGGGCGGGCAGGGTGGCGGTAAAAAACGCGTGTACCTGCCCGGCGTGGACCACGTCCACCAGGGCGAACATGGGTCCCAGCTCAACCCTGGCCATGGCCTCTTCCCAGGTCTCGCGCAGGGCCGCCGCCGCCACGGTCTCGCCCAGCTCCATGAAGCCGGCCGGCACCGTCCAGAAGCCGTAGCGTGGCTCGATGGACCGCTTGCAAAGCAGAATCTCGCCGTCGTACTCCGGGACGCAGCCCACCACCATCCGCGGGTTCTGGTAGTGAATCGACCCGCAGCTCGTGCAGACGAAGCGCGGCCGGTTGTCCCCGGCCGGAACCCGGGACTCCACCGGTGACGCGCACTGGGTACAAAACTGCATGATTCAAGGTTAAAGGATCGATTCGGGGGGCGCGAGTCGCTGCCTTTGCTGCCCGGACGAGCGGGTTGCTGACACCGCATTCGGGTATTCACGCCGGTGGTGTGGCAAAACCGGGTAAATAGCCCATTGCGCTGGCCGGTATTCTGCTATAGTCGCCGCGCCCGGACGCACTTCGGTCTGTGTCCGAAATCCTGGCGAACCCGCCAGCGACGATTTTTCAACGATCTTGCCCCGACCGTACCCGCGCTTTATGGCGATGGGACAGGCGGATCACGGAGCTAAACAAAGAATGTCTTTTGAATCACTCGGCCTCGAGGCCGACCTGGTGCGTGCTGTGCGCGACCAGGGCTACAACGAACCCACACCGGTGCAGCGGGAGGCGATTCCCGCCGTACTGGCCGGCCGCGATCTGCTGGCAGGCGCCCAGACGGGCACCGGCAAGACCGCTGCCTTTGCTTTGCCGGTCCTGCAGGGCCTGGCTGCCAGTTCCCAGCACGGAAAATTCCGGCCTGTCCGCGCGCTGGTGCTGACACCGACCCGCGAACTCGCCGCCCAGGTTGGCGAGAGTTTCCGAATCTATGGCCGGCACCTGGACTTACGTGCCACCGTAATTTTCGGTGGCGTCGGCATCAATCCACAGATTGCAGCGCTGCGCCGCGGTGTAGACGTCGTGGTCGCGACGCCCGGGCGTTTGCTGGACCATGCGGGCCAGCACACCGTCGACCTGTCCAAGGTCGAGGTGCTGGTCCTCGATGAAGCTGACCGCATGCTCGACATGGGCTTTCTGCGGGATATCCGCCGCATCCTGGCGTTGCTGCCCGCGCGTCGCCAGAACCTGCTGTTCTCGG
Source organism: Chromatiales bacterium (assembly GCA_020351875.1). Taxonomy (GTDB): domain Bacteria; phylum Pseudomonadota; class Gammaproteobacteria; order Steroidobacterales; genus J054. The sequence continues at coordinate 2,905,868 of CP070671.1, forward strand.
CGACCTATGCAAAGGAGATCCGGCAACTCGCTGACAAGCTGCTGGACAATCCCGCACAGGTGCAGGTCGCACCGCGCAACGCCACGGCCGAGCGGGTCGACCAGCTGGTCTTTCCGCTGGACAAGCGCCGCAAGCGCGAGTTTCTGTCGCACATGATCGGGCAGCGCAACTGGCGCCAGGTGCTGGTGTTCACGCGCACGAAACACGGCGCGAACCGCTTGGCCCAGCAACTGGAGCGCGACGGGCTCAGCGCCACGGCAATTCACGGCAACAAGAGCCAGGGTGCACGCACCCGGGCGCTGCACGGTTTCAAGAACGGCTCGGTCCGCGTGCTCGTCGCCACCGATATCGCCGCGCGCGGGCTGGACATCGACCAGCTGCCGCACGTGGTGAACTATGAACTGCCCAATGTCCCGGAAGACTACGTGCACCGTATCGGGCGCACCGGCCGCGCCGGTCGCGAGGGCCAGGCGGTGTCACTGGTGTGTGCAGAAGAACATGACTACCTGGCCGGTATCGAGAAGCTGCTGAAACGCGAACTCCCGCGAGAGGTCGTCGCCGGCTATGAACCGGAGGCGCCGCTGGCGCGGGTGGCCGCGAACCGGGGGAGAACTGCTGGTAACCGGCCGCAGCCCGGCCAGGCCAGGCGCCGCCGCGGCCGGGGCCGCGCAAGTCGCGCCGCACCATGACCCGGAACCTCGTGACGCCAACGGCTTGTTGATATGTCCAGCCCTGAACAATTGCGAAACATCGCGATCATCGCGCACGTAGACCACGGCAAGACCACGCTCGTGGACCAGCTCCTGCGCCAGTCCGGCACGCTGGATGAGCGGGCCGCGCTGCCGGAGCGGGTGATGGACTCGGGTGACCTGGAGCGCGAGCGGGGCATCACGATCCTGTCGAAGAACACCGCGATCACCTGGCGTGACTGGCGTATCAACATCGTCGATACGCCGGGTCATGCGGATTTTGGCGGCGAAGTGGAGCGCGTGTTGTCGATGGTCGACGGCGTGCTGTTGCTGGTCGACGCGGTCGAAGGACCGATGCCGCAGACGCGGTTCGTCACGCAGAAGGCGTTCGACCAGGGTCTCACGCCGCTGGTCGTGATCAACAAGATCGATCGCGACGGTGCGCGGCCGCACTGGGTGCTGGACCAGACCTTTGACCTGTTCGACCGCCTGGGTGCCAGTGATGAGCAGCTGGATTTTCCGGTGATCTACGCATCGGCGTTGCACGGTTTCGCCGCGACGGACGCAGACGCGCGATCCGGCGACATGACGCCGTTGCTCCAGGCCATCGTCGAGCAGGTACCGCCGCCGGCCGTTGACCCGGCAGGCGCGCTGCAGCTCCAGGTGTCGAGCCTGGACTACGACACCTACGTGGGCCAGCTCGGCATCGGCCGGGTCACGCGCGGCACGGCGGCGGCCAATCTGCCAGTGACCGTCATCGACGCCGACGGTCGCGAACGCGGTGCTCGCATCGGCGAACTGTACGGTTTCCTGGGCCTGGAACGCGTGCGCGTGGAACAGGCGACGGCGGGCGACATCGTGGCGTTCAGCGGTGTCGATGATCTCGGCATCTCCGACACGCTGTGCGATCGTGACCAGGCTGAAGCGTTGCCGCCACTCACGGTCGACGAGCCGACCATCAGCATGACCTTCCAGGTCAACAAGTCACCGTTCGCCGGGCGCGACGGCAAGTTCCTGACCAGCCGGCAGATCGGTGAGCGTCTCGATCGCGAGCGCCAGCACAACGTGGCCCTGCGCGTGGAAGCAACGGAAGACCCGGACAAGTTCCGGGTATCCGGGCGCGGTGAACTGCACCTGTCCGTGCTCATCGAGACCATGCGCCGGGAGGGCTATGAACTGGCGGTCTCGCGACCCGAGGTCATCGAGCAGGAGATCGACGGGCAGCTGCGCGAGCCGTGGGAACAGCTCACCGTGGACTTCGACGAGCAGTACCAGGGCGCGGTCATGGAGCGGCTGGCCCAGCGCAAGGGCGACCTGCAGAACATGCAGGCCGACGGCAAGGGCCGCATGCGCCTGGACTACCGGATCCCGGCTCGCGGGCTCATTGGCTTTCGCACCGAATACCTGACCGCGACCGCCGGCACCGGGCTGCTCTACCATGTGTTCGACCGCTACGATCGGCGGGTGCCGGGCGCGATTGCGCAGCGGATCAACGGGGTAATGATTTCGACAGTGCACGGCAAGGCGCTCGCGTACGCCTTGTTCAATCTGCAGGAGCGGGGTCGGCTGTTAATTGGCCACGGCGACGAGGTGTACGAGGGTATGGTGGTTGGCATTCACAGCCGTGGCAACGACCTGATCGTGAATCCCACCAAGGCCAAGCAGCTGACCAACATTCGCGCCGCGGGCTCGGACGAGAACCTGGTGCTCACGCCGCCGGTGCGTTTCAGCCTGGAACAGGCGCTGGAATTCATCGATGACGATGAGCTGGTGGAAGTCACGCCGGGGCAAATCCGGATTCGCAAGAAAATATTGACAGAATCCGACCGCAAGCGCGCGTCCCGCAAGAGCGCCTGAGCCAGTGAGTGAAGCAGCGAAAAAAACTTCGGCTAAGCCCGATCTGCAGCGGGAGGTCGCGGCGCGCCGCACCTTCGGGATCATTTCTCACCCGGACGCCGGCAAGACCACGCTGACGGAGAAGCTGCTGCTGTACGGTGGGGCAATTCAGCTCGCCGGTGCGGTGAAGGCTCGGCGGGCGGCGCGGCACGCGACGTCGGACTGGATGGAGATCGAAAAGCAACGGGGCATTTCCGTGACCAGCTCCGTCATGCAGTTCGACTACGCGGGACATACGATCAACCTGCTCGACACCCCCGGTCACCAGGATTTCTCCGAGGACACGTACCGCGTGCTGACCGCGGTAGATGCAGCAGTCATGGTCATCGACGCGGCGAAGGGCGTCGAGGCCCAGACCATCAAGCTGCTGGAAGTCTGCCGGCTGCGCAACACGCCGATCATCACTTTTATCAACAAGCTCGACCGCGAGGTGCGCGGGCCGCTGGAGATCCTGGAAGAGGTCGAAGAAACGCTGAAGATCGACTGTGCGCCCGTGACCTGGCCGGTGGGCATGGGCAAGACCTTCCGTGGGGTCTATCACCTGCTGGAAGATCGGCTGCTGCGCTTCACGGCCGGCGAGCAGAGGGCCAGCACCGATGCCGAACTCATCAGCGGGCTCGACAATTCGCGCCTGGACGAGCTGTTCCCGAATGAAGTGGACACGTTGCGCGACGAAGTGGAACTGATCCGCGAGGCGAGTTCGCCTTTCGACCTGGAGTTATTCCAGGCTGGCATGCAGACGCCCGTCTTCTTCGGTTCGGCCATCAACAACTTCGGTGTGCAGGACGTGTTGCAGGCCCTGCTGGACTGGGCACCACCGCCGCAGCCGCGCGATGCGGGTCAGCGTTCGGTGGATCCCGTAGAGGCACCTTTTACCGGTTTCGTATTCAAGATCCAGGCCAACATGGACCCGAAGCACCGCGACCGCATTGCGTTTTTCCGCGTGTGCTCGGGTCGTTACCAGCCGGGCATGAAGGTCCGGCACCTGCGCCTCGACCGCGAGATGCGCATCGGCAACGCGACCACGTTCATGGCCAACGAACGGGTCCGGAGTGAAGATGCGGTGGGCGGCGACATCATCGGCATCCACAATCACGGCCAGCTGCAGATCGGCGACACGTTGTCGGACGGGGAGGCGCTTAGCTTCAAGGGCATACCGTACTTTGCCCCGGAGTTGTTCGTCAGTGCGCGGCCGAAGGACCCGTTCAAGGCCAAGCAGCTGCAGAAAGGCCTGCAGGAACTGGGCGAGGAGGGCGCCGTGCAGGTGTTCACGCTGGCCGGCGGGCGCATCGTGCTCGGCGCGGTCGGGCGCCTGCAGTTCGACATCGTGGCGCACCGGCTGAAGGGCGAATACAACGTGGATGCGGTGTACGAACCGGTCTCCATGCACACCGCCCGCTGGCTGGTGTTCCCCGACGCTGCGACGCGCGCTGACTTCGAGCGCAAGGAAAACGCAGCGTTGGCCTCTGATGTAGACGGCAACCCGGTGTTTCTGGCGACGAACAAGTACAACCTGGAGCTCACGGAAGAGCGGTGGCCGGACGTGGCTTTCCTGGCGACGCGGGAGCATGGGGAAGTGCTGGGCGCGGGTTGATCGGGATGGTCCCGATACACGACGAAACGCTTTCGCTGCGACACGAAACGTCCCTGATCAAAGACAAGGAAACTTCGGACCGGGACGTGACCTGCGATGGTCTCAGGATGCTTTCGCTACAAGACGAAACGTCCCTACTCCGATGGTGCCGGGAGAGGGAATCGAACCCTCACTCCCTCGCGGGAACCGGATTTTGAGTCCGGCGCGTCTACCAGTTCCGCCATCCCGGCCGGGGGCGCAATGCTAGCAAAAGGCTGGCCGCCCGTCGGGATTGATTGCGGCGC
>CP070671.1:2910430-2932309 GCA_020351875.1 Chromatiales bacterium
GAGTTGTTCGGCCAAGCGGGTGATGCCCACCAGCGGCGCGCGCAGGTTGCGCTCGATGTCGTAGACCAGGGCCTTCAGCGGCGAGATATACAGCACGCGCACGCCGGGCGGCGCGTCGGCCGGGAGTTGCCCCAGCGCGTCTATACCGGCCAGGAACGCGGCGAGCGTCTTGCCGCTGCCGGTGGGCGCCACCAGCAGGGAATGCTGGCCACGCCGGATGCATTCCCAGCCGCGCCGCTGCACCTCCGTGGGCGCGCGGAAGTTGTCCTGGAACCAGCGCTGCGTGGCGTCGTGAAACACGGTGTGGTTGTTATCCGCCGGCCTGTCGTTCGAACAGCGTCCGAACCCTGCTGATCGTAGCAGCCTCGGCGGTCGGCCGTTCAGCCTGACCAGGGCGGGCCGGCAACCCTGCCTTGTCCGGAACCCGCTTTCCTGAAACCATGGTGGGCAGGAGACCGGGAAACCATGCAAGACAATACGGAATACTGGAATGAAGACGGCGGCCGCAACTGGGTCGCCAATATCGAGGCGACCGAGGCCTTGCTGGAAGCGTTGAGCCAGCGGGTGCTGGACCGCGCGGCGGCTCAGCCGGGCGAAACGGTGCTGGACGTGGGCTGCGGGGGTGGCCGGACGAGCCTCGACCTGGCCGCCACCGTCCGGCCGGGCGGCGAGGTGGTGGGCGTGGACGTGTCCGACCCCATACTCGCGGTCGCGCGGGACCGGGCGGTCGCGGCCGATAACCTGCAGTTCGAGCTGGCCGATGCCGCCGCCGCCGACCTCGGGGCGGGGCGCTTCGACCTGCTGTTTTCCCGCTTCGGCGTGATGTTCTTTGACGAGCCGGTCGTGGCTTTCACCAACCTGCGGCGGAGCCTGAAGCCGGGTGCGCGCAGCACGTTCCTTTGCTGGCGGGCAATGGACGAGAACCCGTGGCTCGCTGCGCCCGCCGCCGCGGCCTTCGAGATACTGCCGCCGCCGGAACCGCCCGACCCGGAGGCCCCCGGGCCCTTTGCCTTTGCGGACGAGGCGCGAACCCGTGGCATCCTGGAGCAGGCGGGCTTTGCTGATGTCGGCCACGAGGCGATAGACCACGAGATGTCGTGGCCGGATGTCGAGACTGCGGTGAGCTACCTGCTGCAGATGGGACCGGCCGGTGCGCTGCTGCGCGAGGCCAACGACGAGGCAATCACCCGCGAGGTCACGGCCGCGGTGCGCGACGTGTTCGAAAGCCACCGAACGGCAGCGGGCGTGCAGATGCGCAGCAGCGCATGGATCGTGACGGCCAGGAACCCGGACTGAGGGCGGGCCTGGCCCAACTTCAGGCCGATTTCCGCAGGCCGGGTAGGTTCTTTTACCGATAGGCAGCTCCGATGCCCGTGTGCGAGGCTGAAGGCCTTGGCATTAGCGAGACAGCCCCGATGAATGTCGATCTCCCGGTGAAAGAAGTGATGACCCCGCATCCCCGCGCGGTGCAGTTGGGCGACAAGATCAGCGACGTGCGCGCCGCGCTGGCAGATGGCCGCATGCACCACCTGCCGGTGCTGGACGGCAAGTTGCTGGTCGGCATCATCAGCACCACGGACCTGCTCGAGTTCGGTTTCGCACCGCGCGACACCCACGAGAACGTGGACGACTACCTGGACGAGCACTTCAGCATCGAACAGGTAATGCAGTCGTGGCCCGTCACCATCCCGAGTAACAGCACCATTCGCGATGCGGCCGACGCACTCGCAACTGGAACCCTGCACGCCGTGCCCGTGGTCAAAGACGACGGCGAGCTGGTCGGTATCGTGACGTCGACGGACATCGTCAGTTACGTGGTATCTCAGACCTAGGCTTGTCGCCGCTGCATGTGCCGAACGCTGTCGGCGCCTGAATTCACGCCGGTGGCGTGTTGCCCTTGGTCTCGAGTTTCTGCATCCGGAATTTCTGCAGCTTGCCGGTGATCGTCATCGGGAACTCGGTGACGAAGCGCACGCGTTTCGGCACCTTGAAGTGGGCCAGGTGCGCGCGGCAGAAGTCCTGGAGTTCGTCCACCGTCATGTCCTCGCCGTCCTGTAACTGGATCCAGGCCGCGATCTCTTCCCCGTAGTACTCGTCCGGGATGCCGAAGACGGCGGCTTCCGCGATCTTGTCGTGCGTGTACAGCAGGTCCTCGATTTCCCGCGGGTAGATGTTCTCGCCGCCGCGGATAATCATCTCCTTCAGCCGGCCGGTAATCCGCACGTAGCCGTCGGCATCCATCGTGCCGAGATCGCCGGACGCGAGCCAGCCGCCTGCGTCGACGGCCTTCGCAGTGGCCTCCGAGTCGCCGTAGTAGCCACGCATGATGTGGTGACCACGGAAGCACACCTCGCCGACCTCGCCGATCGGGACGGTTGCCCGTGTCTCTACGTTCACGACTTTCACTTCCTGGTGCGGCAGGTTCGTGCCCACGGTCTCGATGCGCCGCTCCAGGCTGTCGTCGCGCGTGGTCAGGTGGGTGAGCGGCGAGGCCTCCGTTTCGCCGTAGCCGATCAGGATCTCCGGGCAGTGCATCTCCCCCATGACCCGGCGCATCAGCTCGGGCGGGCATGGCGCGCCTGCCATGATGCCGGTGCGCAGGCTCGCAAGATCGAAGCCGGCAAATTCCGGGTGATCCAGCATCGCGATGAACATGGTCGGTACGCCGTGCACGGCAGAACAGCGTTCGTCCTGGATGGCCCGCAGCACGAGCTCGGGATCGAAGTGCTCGCAGGGCACGACCACGCACGCGCCGACGGACAGGCACAGCAGGTTCGCGAGCACCATGCCGAAGCAGTGGTAGAAGGGCACGGACACGGCCAGCCGGTCGTCCGGGCCGAAGTGCATCGCCAGTGCGGTGAAGTAGGCGTTGTTCAGAATGTTGTGGTGGGTCAGTACCACCGCTTTCGGGAAGCCGGTGGTGCCGGACGTGTACTGGATGTTGATCGGGTCGTCACGGTCCAGCGCAGCCGTCGCCGCGTTCAACGCTGCCTTATCGATGCTGCTGCCGGCCGCCAGGGCTTCCTGCCAAGTGCTAAAGCCGGGCGCGGGGCGCTCAGTGGCCAGTGGTGCGGCGGGGTCGTAGATCACGACTCGCCTGAGATGCGGCAGGCGCGCTGACTGCAATTGCCCGGGCTCGCCGGCGGCGAGTTCCGGCACCAGTTCCTGCAGCATCGCGACGTAGTCGCTGGTGCGGAAGGCCGGGATCACGAACAAACCCTGCACCTCGGAACGCTCCAGCGCGTAGCCGAGCTCCTTCACCCGGTAGCCCGGGTTGATGTTCACCAGCACCACACCGATGCGCGCGGTGGCCATCTGCAACAATAGCCACTCGATATTGTTCGTGGACCAGATACCGACACGGTCGCCCCGGCCAAAGCCGAGACCCAGCAGGCCGCGGGCCAGCTGGTCAACGGCCTCGCGGAGTTCCCCATAGCTCAGGCGGCGCTGCTGCGGCACGCAGACGACAGCTTCACTCTCCGCGTGCTGCCGCGCTACCGCATCGAAATGCGCGGCGATGGTCGCGCCGAGCAACGGCACGTCACCGCCGCGATGACAGTAGCTATCTGTCAGTCCGGCCTGGCCGCTCACGCCTTAGCGCTCCACGCCGTCCCAGTACGCGTCCACCCGCGCCTGGATCTCGTCGATGAGCCCGGCCTGTCCTCCCGCTTCGAACAGGTGTGCGTAGCGGCCCTGCAGGCGCAGGTATTCCTCGACAGGTAAGCGCTGTTTCGGCGCTTTCGTATGCACCACCTCGCCGCCCACGTACTCCTTCAGCGGCCAGATGCCCGTCTGCACCGCGAGCCGGCCGACGTCGGCGGTGTACTGTGGATCGAAATCCCAGCCGGTCGGGCAGGGGGCCAGCGCGAGAATCAGTCGCGGCCCGGCCAGGCTCATCGCTTTCTGCACCTTGCGCGCCAGGTCCAGGGGTTCTGCGCCGATGACCGTGGCCACGTAGGTGGGACGATGCGCGGCCCAGATACCGAACAGGTCTTTTTTGTAACCCGCGTAACCGAGGGTGGTGGTCGACGTCTGCGCGCCGTGGGGCGTGGCGGCGGAGGCCTGCTGGCCGGTGTTCGCGTAGCCCTCGTTGTCGTAGCAGATGTACAGGAAGTCCAGGCCCCTTTCGATGGCCCCGGAAGTTGCCGACAGGCCCATGCCGTAAGCCGCGCCGTCGCCGGTCAGCACGACGGTCGCCAGGTCTTCGTCGGGCGGCAGCCGGCCGCTGTCGATCAGGATATCCAGTGCGTCGCGCACGCCCTGGGCACCGGCGGGCGCCGAGGCCATCGCGGTGTACAGCCACGAACCACGAAATGGTGTGAACGGGTAGGTCGCGAGCAGCGTCATGCAGCCGGCCGCGTTCACGAACACGCTCTTCGCGCCGACCTGGTCATAGATCTCGTGCAGCGCTTCGAGCCCGCCGCAACCCGCGCACATCGGCGTGCCGGCACCGAGCAGGTGGCTCGACGGTAGATCCTTCATGCGCTTCAGCACGCTTTCTTTCATCGCTTGCCCCCGAGTTCACGCCGCTCGACCTCGGCCACCGCCTGCAGCTTGCGCAGTTCGCGCAGTTCGTCTTCGGTGTAGAGCAGGCGCGGTGGCGGGGTTACGCCGTCGGCGATGGCCTGCCGCGCCACCGTGACCATTTCGAAGAACTCTTCCGCGCTGATGTCGCGGCCGCCCAGGCCGCCGACGAAACTCAGCAGTGCGGCGGGGGCCTTCGGGATGCCGTACAGCACTGACGCAAGTTCCGCGTGCAGTACCCCGCCTTTGCCGACGGACAGGTTCTGGTCGACCACGATGGCCGCACGCTTGCCGGCGAGCAACCGCCGCATGTCGTCCGCGGGGAAGGGCCGGTACACGCGCGGCCGCAGCAGCCCGACGCGTTCACCGCTCGCGCGGAGCCGGTCCACCGCGTCGCGCGCCTTCGTGGCGAAGGAGCCGAGCATCACGAACACGATGTCCGCATCGTCGGCGTGATAGTTCTCGACGGCCTCGTAGCTACGGCCGAATTCCGCGGCGAAGTCTTGCGCGATATCCGCATAGGTGTGCAGCGCGTTCAACGCTGCCAGATGCGTCTCGTAACGGAAATAGGAGTACGGGGAGCCGCCGAGGACTGCGACGGCCTGGCTGATGGGCTGGCTCGCGCGAAAGGCGAGGTTCTCGGGGTCGAAGCCGGGCAGGAAACGATCGACGGCTGCCGGATCGGGGATGTCGACGGGCTCGCGCGTAAACGACAGGTAAAAGCCGTCCAGGTTCACGATCGCGGGCAGGCGCACCCGTTCGTCTTCGGCCAGCCGGTAAGCCATCAGCACCCCGTCGAGGACCTCCTGGCAGGTCGCGCAGTGAATCTGCAGGAAGCCGGAGTCGCGCGCCGCCATGATGTCGTTGTGGTCGGACTCCAGCGTGACCGGGGCGGCCAGGCCGCGGGATACGTTGACCAGTACGAAGGGCACGCGCCAGCCAGCCACCGTGTACAGCATCTCCATCGCGTACAGCAGCCCCTGGCTGGACGTGGCGGTGAACACGCGAACGCCGGTCGCCGCGGCGGCGCCGGCAGCCGTCAGCACAGAGTGCTCGGATTCCAGCGTGACCATGCGGCCGGGCATATCGCCGGCATCGATCCACTGCCCGAGCGTCTCGATGATTTCGGTCTGCGGCGTGATCGGGAAGGCGGGCACGTAGTCCGCGCGCGCCAGCCGTGCCCCCCACGCGGCCGCACCATTACCGGTCAGCAGTTCCCTGCTCACGAGGGCTCGCCCGTTAGCGCGGCATCGCGGGCGTCGGTCTCAGGGATCGCGCCGATCGCATGCGGCGGGCACTTCGCCACACAGATCATGCAGCCCTTGCAGTGGTCGTAGTCGATTTCCGGCACGCCGTCGTCGGTGACGCTGATGCAGCTGTCGGGACAGAAGGTGCTGCAGACCCACCAGCACTTGTTGCAGCGGTCGTAATCGATGACCGGCCGCAACGTGCGCCAGAGCCCGGTGCGCACCTGCACGCTGGTCGCTGCGGCATGAATGGCGGGGGCCGAATGACGCGCATCTTCGAAGACTGGTTCCAGCCACGCCGGCGGTTCGTAATCCTTCGCGGATCGCGTCGGCGCCTCACGGACGAGGCCCGCGTGGTCCCGCATTTCGTCATAGGCGTGCAGCGCCACCGCAACGTTCTGGTCGATGACCTGCTGCGGTAGCGAGCCGAGTTCTTCGCGAACGGCTGCTTCGAGCCCGTCGCGTGGGATCACACCGACCAGCACCGCGGCCGCGCCCGCGCACGCGGTGCCGGCAAAGGGCAGCTCCGCACGATCGGCAACCGCTTCCCGGGCCGGCAGAACCAGCACCGGGCCGGCCAGGTTCAGGCGGTGGGTCCAGGTGGCCACATCCTCGTGGCTGTTGATCAGCAGCACGCTGCGCTCGCTGAGCCCCTGGCAAACGCCGGCCGCCGCAATACCCACCAGGGACTCGTCGGCCACGATCACGAGATCGGGCTCGGCGATGACGCCGCGCTCGTTGATCGGTTCCCGCGCGGCGCGCACGTAGGCAAAGATCGGTGCGCCGCGGCGTTCCGCCCCGTAGCGTGGCGCATCCTGCACTTCGTAGCCGGCGCGGAAAAAAGCCGAGCCGAGAATGCGGCTGGCAGTTTTCATGCCCTGGCCGCCGCGGCCGTGAAAGCGAATGCGGTACATCGTCAGCCCCGTCAGATGAAGTCCGGGGCCGACGAAAACAGGCCGTGGCGGCGGAAGCTCATCGCGCGCCGCACCCGTTCCGTGGCCAGTTCCACCGCAGCCTGGCGGGGCAGAATCTCCTCCGAGCGCGAGCGTTTCAGCACCGCTTTCGTATTGCTGCGGATTTTCTCTTCAATGCTTTGCATCGCCGAAGCTTCCGTCGCGCCGTGATATTCCATCGCTGCGCAGATCACGCCGCCTGCGTTCGCAATGAAATCGGGGACGCACAGCACATCGTGTTCGTGCAGGTACTGCTCGGCAGTCGCAGTCACCGCAATATTCGCGCCGGGCACGACAAGCCGCGCACGCAGTTGTTGCATGTTGTCGTCGTTAATGGCGTCGGGCCGCGCGGCCGGCACCCATACCTCGCACTCCACTCCAATCAGCGCGTCGCGATCCAGTTTTTCGCCGTCGCCGTGATCCACTACGCTGCCACCCTCAGCCTTGATCGCCGTCAGTGCCGCGACGTCCAGCCCTTCCGGATTTTGAATCGCGCCCTTCGAGTCGTTCGCTGCCACCACGACCGCGCCGCGCGACTCGAGAAAGCGCGCCGCGTGCTTGCCGACGGCGCCGAAACCCTGGATCGCGACGCGCGCGCCGTTCAGGTCGAGACCGCAATGGTCGGCCGCGATTTCCGTCGCATGCACAAGGCCCCAGCCAGTCGCACCGATCTCGTCCAGCGGGATGCCGCCCACCTCGCGCGGCAGACCCACCGCGCGGCCGATTTCGTCGCGGACCCAGGCCATGCACTCCTCGTTGGTGCCCATATCCGGGCCGAAGATGTAGTCGGAATCAAAGCGCAGCGCGGACGCGAAGGTGCGCAGCAGCCGCTCTTTCTGCTCGTCCGGTGTGCGCGGGTCGGCGAAGATCACCGATTTGCCACCGCCGTGGGCCAGCCCGGCCGCGGCGTTCTTCATCGTCATGGCTCGGGCGAGGCGAAAGCATTCAGCCAGGCTCACGTCGCTGGCCATGCGCAGGCCGCCGATCGACGGTCCGGTCGCGACGTTATCGACTACCACGATCCCTCGCAGGTCTACGGTCGGTTCGTGCACATGGATGATCTTGGCGGGGCCGAGATCATCCGCGAAGTCGAAAGGATCGGACATGTGGTGTTGCCCTTTGTTCTTGTCGTTCATAACAGTACCGCAACGGGGCACGGAATCTTGGAATGTACCTACCGGCTAGCCCGGCACGTCCACGTCGAGGGTGCGGACCTCGTAGCCCGCGTCGTGCAGTTCCGCGAGGATCTGCTCCAGGTGGCCCCGGTCGCGGGTTTCCAGGATCAGGTCCAGGTAAGTGTCCTTCGCCGGCAGGGTGGTGAAGATGCGGTGGTGCTGGATTTCGATGAAATTGCCCCCCAGGCGCGCGACGATCTCCGAGATCCGGGCCATTTCGCCAGGTACGTCGGAAATACTGAGGCGCAGGCGCGTGATCCGGCCCTCGCGAACCAGTTCGCGCATCAGGATCGAGGCCAGCAGCCGCGAATCGATATTGCCGCCGGATAGCACCACACCGACACGTTTGTCCTCGAAACGCCTGGGGCAGGCGAGGAGCGCGGCGAACCCGGCTGCGCCCGCACCCTCCACCAGGGTCTTTTCGATGTTCAGCAGCAGCGCCACCGCCTGCTCGAGGGACTGCTCCTCGACCAGCAGGATCTCGTCGACGTATTGCCGGACCAGCGGGAGCGTGTGTTGCCCAACCTCGGCCACCGCGATGCCCTCGGCCAGCGTGTCGCCGCCAATCTCCCGCGCCTGGCCGTCCAGCGCCGACTTCAGTGACGGGAACATCTCGGCCTCGACGCCGACGATCTCGATGTCCGGTTTCAGGCCCTTGGCGGCCACGGCGATCCCGCTGATCAGTCCGCCGCCGCCAACCGGGACCACCAGGCAATCGAGCTCCGGCACATCCTCCAGCATCTCCAGCCCCGCCGTGCCCTGGCCGGCGATGATCAGCGGGTCGTCGAAAGGGTGGATGAAGGTCAGTCCTTCGCGGCGCCCCAGTTCGCGGGCGAATTCCGCCGCCGCTTTCAGGGACTCGCCTTCCAGCAGCACCCGCGCCTCGTGAGCCCGCGTGTTTTCGACCTTCACGAAGGGCGTGTTGGTGGGCATCACGATCGTGGCCGGGATGCCGAGCTGGTGGGCGTGATACGCGACGGCCTGCGCGTGGTTGCCGGCCGACACCGCGATGACGCCGCGCTGCGTTTCTTCTGCGGCGAGGTTCGCGAGCTTGTTGAATGACCCGCGTTCCTTGAATGATGCGGTGAACTGCAGGTTCTCAAACTTCAGCCAGGTCTCGATGCCGGTGATCGCAGACAGCGTGACCGACTTGCGGCACGGCGTGCGCACCGTATGCCCCTCGAGCCGGCTCGCGGCGGCGCGAATGTCTGCCAGGGTGACGCTGGCCTGTGCTGCTTCCGGGGGGATTTTTGCCACGATTCCCAGCTCGCGTCTGCCCGCCGGCTGCCGGGATCAGTCCTCCGCGTTCGGGAACTGTTCCAGGCCCTCGGCCAGGTAGTCCGCCACCAGCGGTGTGCCGATCAGGTATTCCGCGGTGCGGGTGTTCCACGCGTCCTTCGCTCGTTCGAGCGCGTCATCCCATTCATCGAGGGTGAAATCGCCGCGGCCCACCCACATCAGGGCCACCAGCAGGACCTGCTGGTCCGGTTCCAGGTCGTTGATGGTCGAATGCAGTTCCTGGAAACTCGGGTCGTCGCCATGGTCGGCGAGCACCTGCATGGCCCAGTCGTCCGACGGACTCAGGGACTCTTCCGGGATCGTCACAGCTTCCTTCACGTGAAATTCGTGCGCCTTGTCGATGATGAAGCGAACCGTTTCCCGGTTCAGATCCAGTTCTCTTTCTTCTGCCATGGCTTCGCTCCTGTTTGATCGGCGGGTCGCAATAACGACCGCCGGCGCTAGTCCGTCACCGCTGGATAGAACTTCCATTCGCGCCAGCGTAGCCCGTCCTTGAATTCATAAATGTTCAACGAACGTATCGTTCGCTGGGTGTCGCCCTCTCCGAAGTGGTCGATCTCCACCTGCACCAGGATGTTGTCGAGCATGCCCAGCCGCTGCACGTCGGAGTCCGTCCAGTCGTTGTTACCGAAAAAACCTTCCAGCAGCGCGACGGTCTGATCGCGACCCTGGATCATCAGCTTCGCACCCTCGTCGTTCACCTGGTACCACGAATAGTCCTCGGCGAGATACGGCCCCACCGCCGCGGCGTCCTGGTCGACGAAAGCGACCTCGGCCTTCTCGATCAGCGCCAGCATGTCCGGCGGGATGTCGGCGAAATCTTCCGTCTTGGCCAGCGCGAAGCCGCCGGCGATTCCAATCAGGAGTGCCCCGGCCAGGCCCCACGCGGATCTCGTGAGTGTTGTCGTTCCAGTCGCCATGCCTGTCTCCTACACCATAGTAATGCGGCGCGCCCGTCACGTTATCCGTACATCCCGAAAGACGGTAGCATCCCGCCATGGCCAGCGGGAGATTCACGATGCCTGTGAGCAGACCTTCAAGGCGATTTTTCGCGCTGACGCTGATCTGCGCGTGGCTGGCCCTGGGCCAGGCAGCCGCTCTGGCGGCGGACCGCGTGCTCATCATCGGTGCGACCTCGCGCAGCGCCGCGGAGCTGATTCCGCAGGCCCTGGAACGCGGCCACGAGGTCACGGCCCTGGCCCGCCGCCCGGACGCCGTCGGCTTCGAACACGAGCGGCTGACCGTGGTGAAGGGTGACGTCTACGACGTGGATTCGCTCATTGCTGCGATGCGTGGCGACGAGGTCGTGATCTCGATGGTGGGCCCGCGCGTGGACCCGATGAAAGAGGTCGAGTTCATGGATCTCTACACGGTGGGCACCGCGAATATCATGCAGGCGATGCGCGCGGCGGGCGACGAGCGGCTACTGGTGGCCAGTTCCCTGGCGGTGGAAAATGAACTGCCGACCGAAAAGCCCGCCCTCGATGACCTCGGCACGATGTGGATCTGGAACGCGCGACGTCTGTATCGCGACATGCAGGAAATGGAAGTGCTGGTGCGTGATAGCGGTTTGGGCTACGTGATCCTGCGTCCACCGTTCCTGGTGGAAGAGCCAGCCCGTGGCGATCTGAAGGTTTCCGTGAACACCGATTCGCCGAAGCAGACGATGCTGACCTTCGCCGACTTCGCCGCTTTCGTGCTCGACCAGGTTGAGGGTGATCAGTACCTCAATACGACCGTCGGCCTGTACAGCGACCGCAAGCTGCAGTGGGGCGAGAACGCCGATTTCGAGAAGCTCGCCGAGCAGGCGAAAAAGGACCGCGAGGCCGCGGCAGCGCAGTAAGCCGGGCCTGGATCAGAAGTCCCACCAGGATGTCGCGTATTCCTTCCTACGTGGTCGGTTTTGACGATGCGCCTTTTGATCGCAATCATCGCGGCGATGTCCCGGTCGTCGGGGCGGTGTTCAACGGCCCGCGCCTGGAAGGCGTGCTGCTCGGCAAGGTGCGCCGCGACGGGGCCAACGCGACGCAGAAACTCGCTGAACTGATCGGGGGGTCACGCTTCGCCCCAAGCCTGCAGGCCGTGCTGTTGCAGGGCGTGACGCTGGCCGGCTTCAACGTGGTGGACGTGCAGGGCTTGAGTGAGCGCGTGGGCCTGCCCGTGGTCGCGGTTTCTCGGCGCAAGCCTGACTTGGCGAAGATACGGCGCGCACTGCTGGGGTCGGTGCCGGGAGGTGCGCGCAAGTGGCAGCTGGTGGCACAGCTGGAGCCGCCGCGTCGACACGGTGGTGTCTATCTCCAGCGCGCGAATATCGACTGGCGTACCGCAGTCGCACTGGTCGATCGCTTCGCGATCAATTCCAAATTGCCGGAACCGCTGCGCACCGCGCACCTGGTTGCCGGTGCGCTCGTTGACGGCGAAAGCCGCCATCGGCCCTGAGGACCGGCACCAAGGGCGCCACGGATTACGCGATTTCGTTCAGCATTGCGGCAAGGCGTGCCGCATCCCGGACCGCCGCGCCGGCATCGGTATTGTCGAAATACACGTGCACGGTGCGCCCGGCGCCCAGCCAGGCGCGCACGCGCCGTGCCCAGCGTCGCAAGGTATCGGCGCGATACGCTGACACGTACGTGCGCGTGTGTCCGTGCAGCCGCACGTAGACCAGGTCCGTGCTCACCGCATCCCAAAGCGGCCAGTCCGCCGCATCGGACTGGCAGATCGCGATACGGTGTTCGTGCAGGCAGCTTTGTACGCTCGAATCGAACCAGGACGGGTGCCGGAACTCGAGCACGTGGCGCACACCCGGCCACTTGTCCAGGGCTGCGGCAAATCGCGCCAGGCGTTGCAGGTCTTTCTGGAAGTTGGCGGGACACTGCCAGAGCACGGCCGCGAGCTTGGCGCCGAGCGCCTGGGCGCGGCCGCGTTCCAGCGCAATGCTGCGGGCGGGTTGGCGCAACCGGCGGTACGCGGTCAGGTAGCGGTTCGCCTTGATTGCAAAGCGGAAGCCGGTGGGCGTCGCGTCGCGCCATTTCCGGTACGTACTGGTCTGCTGCAGCCGGTAGTAGCTGGCGTTGATTTCGACCGCGCTGAAATTGGCGGCGTAGTGCTCCAGCCACGCGCGGCGCGGCACCCCCCGGTAGAAATCATCGCGCCACGCGTCGTACGACCAGCCGCTGGTGCCGATATGCACGCGCCTGGTGGCGAACTCTGAACGGCTTGCAGTCAGGGCGTTGCCGACGCAATCACGGAGTCTATCCAGTCGCTGAACATCGGGTGTTCGACGATGCCCTTTTCTCCCAGCTCGTAGTCCAGGCCATCCAGGTCGCGCCGGATCTTCTTGTGCACGCTGCCCTTCACTGGCAGCGTGGTCAGCACAATGACGCGGTGGTCGGTCTCCATCGCGACCGTGACCCATTCGCGTATCCGCCTGACGTTGGCCTTGCGCACGGCCGATGGTGCGTCGTCCTGCAGCGTGAATCCGCGCACTTCCGCGAACGGCCGGCCGTCGCGAATGATTGCGGCGTGCTGTTCCAGTATCGCGAGTTCCTGGGCGTTGCGTTCTGCGTCATCCGGGCCATGTGCGACCAGCGCGACCACTTCTGCGGGTGGATCGCTGCTGAGCTGGATTGCGTAGTCCAGCAGGATCGCCGAGATGGCCGGGTCCGTGGTCGGCGTGGGCCCGAATACGACGCGTGCATCCGTCTGTACGCGGGGGACCGACATCCACGGCGCGTCGTCGCGCAGTCCGAAGATATAGCGCCACTGCCCGATCAGGCCGCCGACTTTCAGGGTCGTGATGGGCATGATCAGCAGCGTGTCCGCGCCCGCGTCTGTCAGTTCGTCGACGGCAGCCTGGATGTGGTCGGAGGTCATCATCGCCATCCCGAAGGCCACCGCAGTGGGGCGCTGTGCGGCCGTCGGTCGGTACGCGTTCTTGAACGCTTCGTTGCCGCTCGGCTCGTAGCCGTGCCCCATCGCGAGCACACCGACCTTGCCGACCAGTGCCGTGTCGCTCAGGTAGACCTGGAAGTTCGGCCCCATGCGCCCCATGTTCTGCATGATCTGCTCGTCGGTGAGTTCCCGGTACAGAGGCACCTTCGCCCGCAACTCCGCGAACTGCTCGTCGGTCATCTGGTGATGGGCGTGCCCGTGGCCGGCGTGGTGCTGGCCGGCGATGGCGGCGTCCCAGCTCCACAGCAGGCACAAGGCCCAGGCACCCGCAGACAGGCACTGCGCAAGCCGTTTCCATGGCTGATTCGGATTCATGATCGCGCCTCCGTTGATAGCCCGATTCTACCCCCGGCGCAGCTTGCGGACAGGGTGGGGCAGCGCGTGGGACCGGCTGCCGGTGCGCATACGTAATAGTCCTGATCCTTGCAGCCGCGGCGGCGGACTACATTAATGACCATGGATATACCTTTACAGATCAGCTTTCGCGGTCTTGATCACTCGGACGCGGTCGAGCAGAACGTCCGCGAGCGGGCGGCGAAATTGGAACGCTTTCACGAGCACATTATCGGCTGTCGCGTCATCGTCGAGGCGCCACACCAACATCACCACAAGGGTGGCCTGTACCGGGTGAAACTCGATATCAGCGTGCCGGACGGCGAGTTGATCGTGAACCGCGCCCCGGACCAGCACCACGCTCACGAAGACGTGTACGTTGCGGTGCGCGACGCGTTCAACGCGGCGCGACGGCAGCTCGAGGACTATGCCCGAAAACGCCGTGGCAAGGTGAAAGCGCACGAAGTTCCGCCGCATGGCCGGATCCTGGCCCTGTTCCCGGAAATGGACTACGGCCAGATCGGGACACCGGACGGCCGGGAGATCTATTTTCATCGCAACAGCGTGGTGGATGCGGATTTCGACCGGCTCGAGGAAGGCATGGAGGTGCGTTTTAGCGAAGAGCTCGGCGACGAAGGGCCGAAGGCAACCACCGTGCATCTCGTTGGCAAACACCATATCGTTGGCTGAACCATGCTGATTGGCGAAATCTGTAATCGGGACGTGATCGTGATGACGCCGAAGGAGTCGGTCGTCGATGCGGCGCGGCTGATGCGCGAACACCACGTTGGCAGCATCATCGTCGCGGACAAGCCGGACGGCGAGCGCGAGCCCCTCGGCATGCTGACGGATCGTGACGTGGCTATCGAGATCGTCGCCCGGGACGTGGCGCCGGACGCGGTGACCGTGGGCGATGCGATGAGCCAGGACCTGCTGGTACTGACTGAGTCCGAGGGCCTGCTGGACGGCCTCCGGCGCATGCGCGAGCGGGGTATCCGCCGCGCCCCGGTCGTGAACCAACACGGTGGCCTGGTCGGTATCATCACGCTGGACGACATCCTCGAAATTGTGGCCGAGCAACTGTTCGACGTCGTGAACCTGATGAACCGGGGCCAGCGTCGGGAGCGTCACGCGCGCCCGTAGAGCGTCAGGGCACCAACATGACAGTCGACTACGACCGCCCGGGTTTCTAGCTACGACGATTAGCCGCAATCGGTTCAGCCGGTGGCTGCAGGAGTCTCCGGCGCCGTCCGCCGGCCCATCAATGTCGTGCCGACCAGCACAAGGATCAACGGTACGAGGGCGACCGCGTTCATGACCGCCCATCCGCTGGTGTTGATCAGCACGCCGGCCAGCAGGGATGCCACTGCCATCACGCCGAACATGCTGAAGTCGTTCAGGGCTTGCACGCGGAAACGCTCGGCCGGCCTGTAGGCGCGGATCAACAGCGTCGTGCTCGCGACGTACATCAGGTTCCAGCCGACGCCGAGCGCGATTAGCGCCCACGCGTAGTGCATCACCTCACGCCCCGCCAGTGCGAAGGCCACGCAGCCCGCCTCCAGCAGCGCGCCGAGGGCCAGCATGCGATAGGCGCCCCATCGGGCGACGAGCCAGCCGCTGAACAGCGACGGTATGTACATCGCCAACGAGTGGCCCTGGATGACCCACGCGGTTTGCTCCACCGTGTGCCCGTCGATGAAGTGCATGCTCAGCGGGGTCGCTGTCATGATCAGCGCCATGATTCCGAAACCCACCGCGGCACCCAGCACCGCGACCAGGAAGACGGGCTGGCGCGCGATGGTGCCCAGGGGACGCGCGCCGTCGCCGGTTGTGTGGTCGAAGATCACCGGGTTACGAAAACGCGTCAAAGTGGCCGCACTCATCAGGAATACGGCCGCGAGCAGCAGGAAGGACGCGACATACTCGGTATCGGTCCAGCCGCGAACGGCCACGACCAGCCGCGGGCCGATGGCCGCTGCGCCGATCGTGCCGAGCATGACCCACGCGATTACCCGGCTTGCCAAAGTCGGCTCAACGCTCTCGGCGGCAGCGAAGCGAAACTGGGCTGCGAAGGCGAAGTTGGCACCGATCAGCAGGTTCGCGATGCAGTACCACCAGAAGTTGTCGTTCTGCACGGCAACCGCCGCAATCAGTGCGCCGATGGCGGCCAGTACTGAGCCGGTAATAAAGACGCGTTGGCGGCCGAAGCGCTTCATCGCCAGGGCCGCCGGTACCGATGCGGCCGCTACACCCAGCACGCCACAGGTGACCGGCACGGTCGCGAAGCGCGGATCCGGTGCCAGTACGGTACCGATCAGCCCGGCCAGCACCACCAGCGTGACCTGGCCGATCGCGCTGAAGAATTGGGCAATGGCCAGGATGAGGACGTTAACCATGAGTCGGCCAGTGTAAACTGCGCCGCTTGTCACGAAGTGCCCATTTGGCAGAACAACAGGCAAGAGAGTTCCCAGATGACCCAGTCTTTCCACCCACCCGTCCGCACACTGATGGGACCCGGACCGTCCGACGTGAACCCGCGCATCCTCGAAGCGCTGTCGCGGCCCACCATCGGCCATCTCGACCCGGCCTTCGTGGGGCTGATGGACGAAATCAAGGCGCTGCTGCAGTTCGCGTTCCAGACCCGCAACGCGCTGACCTTGCCCGTGTCCGCACCTGGCTCCGCCGGCATGGAAACCTGCTTCGTGAACCTTGTAAGTGCCGGGGACAAGGTAGTAGTGGCCCAGAACGGCGTGTTCGGCGGCCGGATGAAAGAAAACGTGGAGCGCTGCGGCGGCGTGGCGGTCATGGTGCAGGATGACTGGGGTCACGCGGTCGATCCGCAGAAGGTCGACGATGCGCTGAAGGCCAACCCGGAGGCAAAAGTGCTGGCCTTCGTACATGCGGAAACGTCCACCGGTGCCCGTTCGGACGCGGCGGAGCTCTGCCGGTTGGCTCAGCAGCACGACTGCCTGTCCATCGTGGACACGGTGACCGGACTCGGGGGTATCGAAGTGGACGTGGACGGCTGGGGAGCGGACGCGGTGTATTCCGGCACGCAGAAATGCCTGTCCTGTGTGCCGGGCCTGTCACCGGTCACTTTCAGCGAGCGCGCGGCCGCGGCGATCAGTGCGCGCGAGCACCGCGCGCAGAGCTGGTTCATGGACCTGGACCTGGTGATGGCCTACTGGGGTGAAGGCGCGCAACGTGCCTATCACCACACCGCGCCGATTAATGCGCTGTATGGGCTGCATGAAGCGCTGGTGATCCTGGAAGAGGAGGGCCTGCAGAATGCGTGGGCGCGCCACCGGCTCAACCACGAGGCACTGGCCGCGGGGCTGGAGTCCCTGAACATCGAGTTCGTCGTGGATGCGGCGCACCGCCTGCCCCAATTGAACTGTGTGCGCTTCCCGGCCGGCGTGGACGACGCGGCGGTGCGCAGGCAGTTGCTGCAAGACTTTCAGCTGGAGATTGGCGCGGGACTCGGTCCGCTGGCCGGCAAGGTCTGGCGCATCGGGCTGATGGGCTACGCGTCGAACCAGAAGAACGTGTTGCTGTGCCTTGGCGCGCTGGAGTCGGTGCTCGCGCAGCAGGGTGTCCCGGTGGATGCCGGTGAAGCGGTCGCGGCGGCCCAGGCCACCTACGCCAGTCACGCTTAGCCTGCTTCGCCGATTACCGTGCGGTCGCCGCGCGCAGCCGCGCGAGCGATAACACCAGGTCGATGGTAGGCGTCGCGACGCCGACCAGGCGCCCCAGCTCCGTGACCGTGGCCACCAGTGCGTCGAGTTCCAGCGGCCGACCGGCTTCCAGGTCCTGCAACATCGAGGTCTTGTGCGCGCCCACTGCCACCGCGCCGGCGATGCGCTTGTCTATATCCATGGCGAAGCGCACGCCCAGTTTGGTGGCGACCGCCGTCGCCTCCGTCATCATCTGCCGGATCAGGTCGCGTATCGCCGGGTTGTTGCCCATCTGCTCGAGCGTCGCCCCTGTCAGCACACTGACCGGGTTGAAGGTCGCGTTACCCAGCAGTTTGAACCAGATGTCGTCGCGGATCTTTTTGCGCACGGGGGCTTTGAAGCCGGCGCCGGTCAGTGCTTCGCTGAGCCGGTGCACCCGGTCTGACTTCGAGCCGTCGGGTTCGCCGAGCATGAAGCGATTGCCTTCCAGGTGTTTGACGATGCCGGGCGCGACGATTTCGCAGGACGGGTACACGACACAACCGATCGCGCGCTCAGGCCCGATCGTGTCCCAGATCGTGCCGCCGGGATCGGCAATTTCCAGCCGGTGGTTCTCCAGCGGCCCCGGCAGCCCGTAGAAGTACCACCACAGCACGCCGTTTTGTGCGGTAACCACCGCGGTGTCTGGCCCGAGCAGCGGGCGCATCTGCTCGACTATCGGGAACACCGAATGCGCCTTCAGCGTCAGAATGACGTAATCCTGCGGGCCCAGTTCGGCCGGGCTGTCCGTGCAACACACCTGCACCGTCTTGCGTGCGCCGCCGATTTCCAGCGTCAGGCCATTGGCCTGCATCGTCGCGAGGTGCGGGCCGCGGGCGATCAGGCTCACGTCGTGACCGGCGTCCGCGAGTTCCGCGCCCAGGTAACCGCCGATCGCGCCGGCGCCGTAGATACAGATCTTCACTGCGCTTCAGCCCAGCCCCAGCTTCTCGGCCAGGCCGATGCGCTGCAGCTTGCCGGTCGCGCCCTTCGGAATCTCTTCCAGCAGCACGATCTTGCGCGGTACCTTGCCGTCCATCAATCGCTCGCCGGCGAAGGTACGGAGATCGCTTTCGGTAGCGTTCGCGCCGTCTTTCAGTACGATCGCGGCGGCAACGTCTTCGCCGAGCTTCGGGTGGGGCACCGCGAAGGTGACGGCCTGGGCGACGGCGGGGTGGTCCATCAGGACTTCGTCCACTTCGCGCGGCGAAATCTTTTCGCCGCCCCGGTTGATGATTTCCTTCAACCGGCCGGTAATGCGCAGGTAACCCTCGTCGTCCATCACGCCCTGGTCACCGGTGCGAAACCAGCCGTTCGTGAAGGCGCTGGCGTTCGCATCGGGGTTGTTCTGGTAACCGCTGGTGACATTCGGCCCGCGGATTACGACTTCGCCCGTTTCGCCGGCGCCGAGCAACCGTCCCTGTGCATCCATGATCGCGATCTCGGGACCGGCCGCGACGCCGACGCTGCCAGGCTTGCGGGTGCCCGGCGGCAGGCGGTTGCTTGCCATCTGGTGGGCCGCTTCCGTCATGCCATAGGACTCGATCACCGGCGCATTGAAGGTGGACTCCAGTTCCGCCATCACCTGTGGCGGCAGCGACGCGGACGACGAGCGAATCAGCCGCAACCGGGCTGCCGCGACGCTGTCAGGGTTACGTTGCGCACGGCCGAGAATGGCCTGGTGCATGGTCGGCACGGCGGTGTACCAGGTTGGCTTCGCCTCATCGAGCCACGCGAAAAACTTCAGCGCATTGAACCCGGGTGTGCAGGTGATCTGCGCGCCGGTGTGCAGGGACGCGAGCACTGCGGCAATCAGCCCGTGTATGTGAAACAGCGGCATCACGTTCAGGCAGTGATCCGCGGGGCCCAGCTCCAGACTCGCTGCAATGTTCCGCGCCGACGCACACACGTTGTCCTGGCTCAGCGGCACGATCTTTGGTCGGGCGGTGGTGCCGGATGTGTGCAGCACCAGTGCGACTTCCGACCCGGCCGCGGGACCCTTTTGCGCTGCGGTGCCCGCCTCTCCGGTCAGGCGGAAGGCACCGGCTGGCCCGGCGGGATCGAATTCGAGCCGGGCGACGGGAATGCCGAGGCGCGCGGCCACCTGGATGGCCGGGCTGTCGTCACCGGCCTGCACCACCAGCAGCCTGGCGCCGAGGTCCTCCAGGTAGAACCGGAACTCGTCGGCCGTATAGGCCGGGTTCAGCGGTGCGGTGGTCGCGCCTGCAGCAATGGCGACGAACGCGGTCGCCATCTCGGGCCCGTTCGGCAGCACGATCGCAACGGGGTCGCCACGCCCGGCGCCCAGGCCGTTCAGTTCAGCGATCGTTCGCGTGACCTGCTCGCGCAGGCCGGCGTAGCTCAGCGGCTGCCGCCCCGGGGCACAGATTGCCGGGGCATCGGCCGCGCCGTTTTCCAGCAGTGTCGCGATGGTCGTCATGGGCGAATGGTAACTGGTCCGCGAAACGGTGTAGCAGAGCACACTAGCCCGTGCTCACCTGCCACCGTCAGATGGTGTGCGGGCAACCGGTTCGAATTACCAGGGCATGGTCTCGCCGCGGTAGTCCACGAAGCGCCCGTTGTCCGCCGGGGTAAGCCCATCGATCACGACGAGCAGCTGGGCCACGCTGTCGCTGGTCTTCAACGCGCCCGGGAAGCGCATCAGTTGCGGGTTTGTGCCCACCATGCCCGGGTGCAGCATCACCGCCGTGACCCCCTTGCGGCCCGTTTCAAAGTGCAGCGTGTGAAAGTACATGTTCAGCGCTGCCTTGCTGGCCTTGTAATGATAGAGCGCCGCGACCTTGGAGCCCGCGACGAACGAGCCGGAGTCGCTGGACATCGCGAGCACCAGCTTCTTCTGTGACGCCTCGACGTTCGGCATGAAGGCCTGCGCGACTTTCATCGGGCCAATGCTATTCACCTCGAAGCTTTGCCGCGCGACGTCGAAGTCCAGCTTTGCCAGGCGGCGGCCGGCGGTTTGCGACGTTGGGCCCATCGCAGCGTTCAACAGCAATATGTCGATAGCCTGGTCCCGATATTTTTTCGCGAGCGCGTCGATACCCGGGTGGTCCGTCACGTCCAGGTACTCGATCAGGATGTCGGGGTCCGTCCCTGCCAGCGCCTGCAGTTCTGTGGCCGCTTCCGGGTTTCGCGCGGTGGCGATGACCCGCCAGTCGCGGGCCGACAGCTGCCGCACGAACTCCAAACCGATGCCCCGGTTCGAGCCCGTGATCAACACCGTGGGTTTGTCGGCCCCGGTTTCCGCGACTGCTCCCGCAGCCACCATTGCGAAGCCGAGCAACAGGTATCTCATGGCTGGCATCCCATCTGTTCGTTGCCTGCATCATTGGGGTTTCGCCGCGTCCCGGCAAGCGGCTGGCGCGGGTCCACGCTGTGGCTCGGAGCCGTGCCGGCACCGGGCACGGCTTGTCACCGGCGCGCGGCTCGGCGCATGATCATTTTCAACGGTCGCTGCGGGCGATCAGTCGGCAGGACGATTGGGCAGATTGCAGCCTGACACGAGAATTTTCGCGCTGGCGATCGGTGCAATGTCGATCGTCTGGTTTGGAACAGGTGTTGCCGCGCCGGGCCTGCCGGTGGCCGGTTATGACCATGACCTCTGCGTGACGGCCCAGCGCATCCTGGTCAACGATCCCGACATCCCGGTACGCGTGCAGCGGGGCGAAGGCAACGGCTTTCACACCATCCAGATGAGCGTGGACGAAGCGCGTCGCGAACTCGTGGTGGCGATGACCACCGGCGAGATGAAAGATCGAGGGAAGGCTTCGCCCACGTACGTGGCCTGCAAGATGGTGAACCGGGACCGTGTGAACGATCAGCTGGACATGCAACTCGACGGGCCCCGGCACAGTTGCCGCGACGTGAACGAGCATACCTATCAGCTCGCGTGGGCGCTCTTGAGCGATGCAGCGCGTGAGCGCTACGTGGCGCAGGGCAGGACCCTGCTGTTCGCGGACGACACCATCGTGCCCACCGGTGGGGAGTGGCTGCCCGCCGCCGCGGCCAGCTATATCAGCTCTTCCGACAACGGGGCCGTTGTCGAAGTCAGTGCCCCGTCCGTGCAGGTGCCGTGGAACAGCAGTGAGCGGGGGTTCTTCCAGGGCACGCATCACTGCAAGCTGATTTCGCTGGCCGCCATGCGCCGCTGGATGACGCGCGCGGCTGTTGCAACGGATGCACCCTTGTTGCCTGCCGGGAAGGCGGCCTGCGTGGCACCGTCGGCCATGACGGCCCGGGCCGGCAGCTGCCTGTTCTATTTTGCGCCGGCGAACGCGATGTTCTGCACCGACTTCAGTGGCACCGGGTGGAGCGACACGACGGCCCGCGCGGAATGCGGCAAGCGACATGCGAGCCGGACCGCGTTGCAGGCAGCCCGCAATCGTTACGAGGGCGCCGGCGGTATCTACAGCCCTGAGGGCTGCGCGGCACGAGCGGATGCACCGGCCATCGCGGGGACCTGCGTTTTCCACTGCAACGAAACGGACGAGGTGCTGTGGCAGGTGGCGGACGGGCCGAACGCGATGATGAACCGTGCCTGTGATCTGTACATCGAGGGCGACCGGTGACGGGTGGGCGACGAATTTTCCGGCCGGCCGCTGTCCTGGCGTACTTGTTGCTTTCGGCCTGCAGCTCCCAGTCATCGCAGGCAGACCGTGAGCTCGCC
>CP070671.1:2932409-2967256 GCA_020351875.1 Chromatiales bacterium
CGTGGCGCTGACGCTGAGCAGTTCGACGCCGTCGCCGGCACGAATCGTGGCATTGCGCTTCACGTCCGATACGTAACTGGTTTCACCAAAGCAGTCACCCGGATCGAGGCTGCCGACCGCCTTGCCCTTACGCTCGACCGTCACGTGACCGCGGACGATCACGAAGAAGCGGTCGTCGATTTCACCTTCGCGGACGATCTCCGCACCCGGCTGATATTGCCGCCACTCGCTCGCGCGACGCAGTTCGCGAATTTCGGCCACCGAGAAATCGTGGAAAAAGCTCAGCCGGCGGAGCAGATCGAACTGCTGCTGGTCGTCGATGACCTCTTCCTGGTCCCGCAGGCCCTGGTACACGCGCGTGAGGCGAGCGGCCAGGTCGCCGGCGTTCTCGAAACGCCGGACCGGGTCTTTCTGCATCGCGATGGCACAGACCTCCTCGAGGTCTTCCGGTATCTCGGGTCGCAGCCGGTGTATCGGCGGCGGGGTCGCAAACACGATCTGGTTCAGCAGCCGCGACAGGGTCGACGCCCGGAACGGCCGAAAACCCGTCAGCAGTTCGTACATCACGGCGCCCAGCGAGTAGATATCCGAAGCCGGGGTGATCTCCGACGACTGGATCTGTTCCGGTGCCATATAGCTCGGCGAACCCGCAATACCTTCGATCCGGGATATTTCCGCGTCGCGCAGAATCGCGATGCCAAAATCGATGACGCGGACTTCGTTGTCACGCGTCAGCATCAGGTTGCTGGGCTTGATGTCGCGGTGAATCACGCCGCGCTTGTGGGCGTAGTGCAGCGCCTTCGCGCAGGTGTAGACGATCTTCACCACGTCGTCGATCGGCAAGAGGTGTTCGGGGCGGCAGTATGAACCCAGGGTGCGCGCCCCCTGCACGTGTTCCATCACGACGTAATACTTACCGTCCTCTTCACCCGCGTCGTACATCGGCAGGATGTTGGGGTGCTGGAGCATGCCCACCATGTGGGCTTCGTTGAAAAACATCTTGCGCGCGACCTTGGTCTCGGCAGGGTCTGCGCCGGGGTCGATGTCGTAGAGCTTGATGGCGACGTCGCGGCCGAAAAACGGATCGTGCGACAGGTAGACCACGCCGGTGCTACCCTGGCCGACGCGCCTGATAATGGGGTACTTGCCAATTTTTTCCGGCAGCGACGGCAGAACGATCTTCTGTGTCGCAAACGCTGAATCGGCCATCCGCTGGCCCCCTTTCGGACTACGGGGCGGCGAATATGCGCTGCAACGGAACTGTCAACAGCACGGCATAGGCAGCCGCCAATAGGTCATCGAGCATAATTCCGAGGCCGCCGGGGACGCTGTGATCCAGGTCCCGAATCGGCCAGGGTTTCCAGATATCGAACAGCCGGAAAGCGAGAAATGCCGCGCCGATCCACAGGGGTTCGGGTGGCAACCACAGCAACACGAACAACATGCCGACGATTTCATCCCAGACGATGCCCGAGTGATCGTGCACACCCAGGCGCCTGGCACTGACGCCGCAAATCCAGATACCCCCGATGAACATAATCACGAGCGCTGCGGCGAACGTGGTCATCGGGACCGGCGCAAGCACCCAGTAAATCGCCACCGCCAGGGCGGAGCCCCAGGTGCCGGGCGCGACCGGCGCCAAACCGGCCCCGAAACCAAATGCCAGCCAGTGCACCGGGTCGGCGATGACCTGTCGCGTGACCGAGGGCTTGTTATCGGGCGACATAATGCGATCAGAAATGCCGAAACGAGACGTCGGGGGTCGGCAGATACTCGCCGTTGCGACGCCAGCGGAGCCCCGGTTCTGCGACCACGCGGCCAATCTGCGTCAACCTGCACGGCCAGGAGGCGGCCAGCGCTGCCAGCGCCGATTCTTTCTCGGCCGGTATGGTGAAACACAGTTCGTAGTCGTCGCCGCCGGTCAGCGCCAGTTCCGTCGCGCGTGTCTCCCCGGCACGTTCTGTTAGCGCGGCAGACCGGGGTACGGCGTCGACGTCAGCCTCCCCGCCCACGCCGCTCGCGGCCAGCAACCGGGCAAGATCGACGTGCAAACCATCGGACAAGTCGATCGCCGCCGTCGCGATACCACGCAGCGCCGCGCCCTCGGCCACGCGCGGGTCCGGAAAGGCAAAGCGCTGGTATAACGGGTCGTCAGCGGAAAGGCCCCGCCCGTCGGCGAACGCCTGCCACGCCCAGCCGGCATCGCCCGGTGTGCCCGTGACGAAGATCCGGTCGCCGCTGCGGGCACCGTCCCGGCGCAGGGCGGTACCCGCGGCCACGGTGCCCATGGCCGTGATGGTGACCGCCAGCGGCCCGCGCACGGTGTCACCCCCGATGAGCGCGAGCCCGAAGCGGTCGGCCAGCCGCCGCAGGCCAGCGGCGAAAGCTGCGAGCCACGCTTCTTTCGCTTCCGGCAGGGCGAGAGCCAACGTAAACCAGCGCGGCCCCGCACCCATTGCAGCGAGGTCACTCAGGTTCGCAGCCAGTGCGCGGTGGGCGATGGCCCCGGCAGCCAGTTGCGCTGGAAAGTGGGTACCGGCAACCAGCGCGTCGCTCACGGTGACCAGCTCTTCCCCGGGAGCCAGCCGCGTCAGTGCGCCATCGTCACCAACACCCAGCACCACGTCATCGCGCGCCGGAAATCCCGTCGCGAAATAGCGCTGGATGACTTCGAATTCGTCCACGGCCTGGCGTGTCAGTCGCGGCTGCCTGCCACCGCGTCGAGAATTGCATTGATGTAGCGATGGCTGTCACTGGCACCGAACTCCTTAGCCAGCTCCACCGCTTCGTTGATTGCGACTTTCGGCGGCACATCGGCCCGCCCGGTCAACTCTGCCAGACCGATCCACAGTACCGCGTGCTCTACCGGGTCGAGCTGCGCCACCGGCCGGTCGGCGGCCTCCGCGATAGTGGCATCGAAGGCCTCGGCACCTTCCAGGATGCACGCCAGCTGCGTGTCGAAATACTCGGTGTCGATGCCCTCGTAAGCCGGTTGCCCGGCAAACTGGTGGCGCAACTCTGCTAGTTCGTGCCCTGCCAGCTGCCACTGGTACAGGGCCTGCAGGAGCATTCGGCGTGCTCCGTGGCGACCGCGAACAGCCATCGGATGTCAGGCGTTGAGCTGGCGGAGCAGGTTGACCATTTCAATGGCGGCGAGCGCTGCGTCGACACCCTTGTTGCCGGCTTTCGTACCGGAACGTTCCATGGCCTGCTCGATGGTGTCACAGGTGAGCAGGCCGAAGGCCACCGGAATCCCGAATTCCGTACTCACACGGCCTAGGCCGCCGGCGGCCTCGGCGCACACGTAGTCGAAGTGCGGCGTCGCACCGCGTATGACTGCACCCAGCGCAATGATGCCGTCGTACTGGCGACCGCGCGCTGCTTCGCGCGCCGCCAGCGGTAACTCGAAAGCACCGGGTACACGCACGACGTGCAACTGGGAGTCGTCGGCGCCGTGCCGGCGCAGGGTATCGACCGCACCGTCCAGCAGCCGGGTCACGATGGCTTCGTTGAAACGCGCAGCAATCACACAAAAGCGCGCATCGCCGACGATGAGATTGCCTTCAATGCTACGCATCGGGCTGCCTGTTCGGGTGCGGATCGTCGACGTACTCTACAACCTCGAGCCCGAATCCCGAAATACCGTGCATCTGCTTCGGTGCGCTCAATACCCGCATGCGGGTCACGCCCAGGTCGCGAAGAATCTGGGCACCGGTGCCGAAGGTGCGCAGGACGGCGGTGCCGTCCGCAATCTCTTCGGCGTCGATCGGCTCGGCCAGATTGCGTACGTCACGCGCCACCTGCCGTGGCGATTCGTCGTAGCGCAACAGCAGCAGAATGCCGTTGTCCTCGGCCGCGATTCGCTCGATGGCCGAGCGGAAGGGCCAGCCGAGGCCCGGGTGCCGGATGCCGAGCACATCGCCCAGTGTGTCCTGGACATGCACACGCACCAGCGGCGGCTCGTCCCCGCCGACTTCACCGTGCACCAGGGCGAGGTGCACGTTGCGGTTCACGTGATCTTCGTAACAGAGCAGCCTGAAGTCACCGAACTCGGTCCTGACCGGGTCGTCGGAGATCCGCTCCACCGACTCTTCGTGCTGCAGTCGATAGCTGATCAGGTCGGCAATGCTGCCAATCTTCAACCCGTGTTCGCGGGCGAAAACTTCCAGCTGCGGCCGTCGGGCCATCGTGCCGTCATCGTTCAGGATTTCGACGATGACCGCCGCGGGCTCCAGGCCGGCCAGGCGCGCGAGATCACAGCCGGCTTCCGTGTGGCCGGCGCGACTGAGTACCCCGCCCGGCTGCGCCATCAGCGGGAACACGTGTCCGGGCTGGCGCAGGTCCGTGGCGGTTGCGCCGGGGGCTACCGCAGTACGAATGGTGCGAGAGCGGTCATAGGCGGAAATCCCGGTGGTGATGCCCTCCGCCGCTTCGATCGACACGGTGAAGTTCGTCGATTTCTTTTCGTTCGTGTCGGATACCATCAACGGCAGTCGCAACTGGCCGCAGCGATCACGGGTCAGGGTCAGGCAAATCAGGCCACGGCCGTAACGCGCCATGAAGTTGATGTCGTCGGGACGCACGCGGCTCGCAGCCATGATCAGGTCGCCTTCATTCTCGCGATCCTCATCATCCACGATAATGACCATGCGCCCTTCGCGCAGGTCGGCGACGATGTCCTCGATAGGAGTGAACTGCAACTTGGGCTCGTCGTTCATCCGTTACTGTCTGTCAATCAGCCGGCGGTAACAGCCGTTCCAGGTAGCGGGCTACCAGGTCCACTTCGATATTCACCCGCGAGCCCGGCTCGTAATCGCCCATGATAGTTCGTTCAAGGGTGTGGGGCACGATGTTCACGCCGAAACGACAATCCTCGACTTCGTTGACGGTCAGGCTGGTGCCGTCAATCGCAATGGAACCCTTGCGCGCCACATAACGCGACAGCTCGGCAGGTACCTCGAAGACCATGCGCGTGGAGCGCGCCTCGGGATGCCGGGAGACGAGCTGGCCGACCCCGTCGACATGACCGGACACCAGGTGCCCCCCGAGGGGCGTGGACAATGTCAGCGCCGGCTCCAGGTTCACGGGCTGGCCAACCTCGGCCGCCCCAAGGGTCGTCAGATCGAGGCTTTCCCGCGACACGTCGGCCGCAAAGCGCGACGCTTCGATGTCCACCGCCGTCAGGCACACCCCGTTCACGGCAATACTGTCGCCGAGCCCTGCCCCGCCCAGGTGCAGACCACCGGCGCCAATTACCAGGCGTCGGTCGCCGCCGTGTTCTTCTATGGCCTGAATCTCGCCGAGGGCCTGCACGATTCCGGTGAACATCTTCAGCTCCTT
Organism: Chromatiales bacterium; assembly: GCA_020351875.1. GTDB lineage: Bacteria > Pseudomonadota > Gammaproteobacteria > Steroidobacterales > J054. The sequence continues at coordinate 2,937,750 of CP070671.1, forward strand.
GTATATCGCAGGCGCAAATCGTCACCCGTGCGCCGGACTTCCTGCAGGTCAAACGTGTAACGGTCGGCCATTGCTTCCAAATCGCTCACCGCGAACGCACCGCGCGCACCTGCGCCCAGCACGCTCGCCGCCTGGTAAATCAGCAGCTCATCCACGAGCCCTGCCTGCAGCAACGCACCATTCAGCGCCGGCCCGGCCTCTACCAGGAGTTCGTTGATTTCCAGCTCGCCGAGCCGGTGCATCAACGCCTGCAGATCTACCCGGCCGCCGTCGCCGGGCAGCACCTCCACGGTGGCGCCCACATCGCTCAAGGCGCGCGCACGCTGCTGATCGTCTGCCGCGCAAACAATCCGGGTCTGCCCGGGCAGGCTCAGCAACCGCGCAGTCGGCGGCGTGCGCAATTGGCTGTCGACGATGAGCCGGTCGGGCTGGGTGCGCACACCGAGGGCCTCGTCGCGGACGTTCAGCGACGGGTCGTCCGCCAGCACGGTGCCGATACCAGTCAGTATCGCCGAGCTGCGCGCGCGCCAGCGCTGCACGTCGGCGCGCGAAGCCTCACCACTGATCCACTCGCTGGCACCATTCGCCAGCGCCGTTCGACCGTCCAGGCTCAGGGCCTGTTTCACACGCACCAGTGGCCGCCGCCGTTGCATGCGACTGTTGAAGCCCGCATTGAGTGCTTCGCATTCCGCCTGCAGCACGCCGGTCGTCACCTCGATGCCGGCGGCTTCCAGTTGTGCGACGCCGCCGCCATCCACCGACGGGTTCGGGTCGCGCGCACCGATGACCACGGCGCCAACACCGGCCCGGATCAACGCGTCGGTGCACGGTGGTGTGCGGCCCTGGTGACAACAGGGCTCCAAGGTGACATAGGCAGTGGCTCCCGCCGCGGCGTCACCGGCGGTTTGCAGGGCGACGACTTCTGCGTGCGGACCGCCGGTGCGCGCGTGGTAGCCCTCCCCCACCACCTGGCCGTCATTCAAGATCACGCAGCCCACCCGGGGATTCGGGTGCGCGGTGTACAGCCCGCGCGCCGCCAGCCGCAGCGCACGAGCCATCAGTGCATGATCATTTGTCATCATCGGGCAGCAGCGACATCTGGTTACGCCGGGATTCGCGGTCAGACAGTTCCCGCAGGCGATTCACTTCGTCCTGGAAATCGGTCACGTCTTCGAAGCTCCGGTAAACCGACGCGTAGCGCACGTAAGCCACTTCGTCGAGACCGCGTAACTCCTCCATCACCATTTCGCCCACCAGCCGCGACGGGATTTCGCGCTCCCCCGCAGTCTGCAGCGCGTGGATCACCCGCTCCACCGCGCCCTCCACGGACTCCATGCTCACCGGGCGCTTGTCGAGCGACCGCACAATGCCGCCGCGCAGTTTCGCTTCGTCAAAAGGTTCCCGGTTGTCGTCGCGCTTGATGATGCGGGGCATCACCAGCTCCGGGCTCTCGAAGGTCGTGAAACGTTCACCGCACGCCAGGCATTCCCGCCGGCGGCGCACCTGCCGGCCCTCGCCCGCCAGGCGCGAGTCGTTGACCTTGGTCTCCGGGTTATTGCAGAAGGGGCAGTGCACGGCAGCCCGGGGCGCTCAACCGTAGACGGGGAACGCCGCGCAGAGCTCCATCACCTGCGCACGCGCCTTCTCGATGCGTTGCGGGTCTTCGATGTCGTCCAATACGTCGGCAATCCAGCCGCCCAGGCTACGGATCTCGGCCTCGCCAAAACCCCGGGTGGTGACGGCGGGTGTCCCCATGCGCACACCGCTGGTCACGAAGGGCGAGCGCGGGTCGTTCGGCACCGCGTTCTTGTTCACGGTGATGTGCGCGGCATCGAGCGCCGCATCCGCATCCTTACCCGTCATGTCCTGCTTGACCAGGTCGACCAGGAACATGTGATTGTCGGTCCCGCCGGACACGATGTCATAACCGCGGTCCTGCAGCGCGCTGGCCAGGGCACGCGCGTTGGCCACCACCTGCTCCTGGTAATCGCGGAACTCGGGTTGCAGTGCTTCGAGAAAAGCCACGGCTTTGGCTGCGATCACGTGCATGAGCGGCCCGCCCTGCGTGCCCGGGAAAACCAGCGAATTGAATTTCCTGGTCAGCTCCGGGTTGTCGCGGGCCAGGATGATGCCGCCACGCGGGCCGCGAAGAGTCTTGTGCGTGGTGGACGTCGTCACGTCGGCGATCGGCACCGGATTCGGGTACACGCCCACCGCGCACAGCCCGGACACGTGTGCCATGTCCACCATCAGGTACGCCTCCACGTCGTCGGCAATGGTGCGGAACCGGGCCCAGTCCACGACCCTGGAATACGCGGAAAAGCCGGCAATGATCATGCGGGGGCGGTGCTCGCGGGCGAGGGACTCCACCTGGCCGTAGTCGATCTCACCCGTGCTCTCGTCAAGCCCGTAGGCCACCACGTTGTACAGCCGACCGGAGAAATTCACCGGCGAGCCGTGGGTCAGGTGCCCGCCGTGGGCGAGGCTCATACCCAGCACCGTGTCGCCGGGTTCCAGCAGCGCCATGTAGACGGCCGCATTGGCCTGCGAACCGGAATGTGGCTGCACGTTCGCATAATCGGCGGCAAAGAGCTCGCACGCCCTCACGCGCGCCAGTTCCTCGGCCACGTCGACGTGCTCGCAACCACCGTAGTAACGCTTGCCGGGATAACCTTCGGCGTACTTGTTCGTCAGCACCGAACCCTGGGCTTCCAGCACGCGCGGGCTCGCGTAGTTCTCTGACGCGATCAGCTCGGCGTTTTCTTCCTGGCGCCGCCGCTCTGCGGCCATGGCAGCAGCGAGCTCCGGGTCGAAGTCGGCGATTTTCCAGTCCGCTGTGAACATGCGGCCTCTCCGGCGGAAAAAAGAGCGCAATTGTAACCGAGGCCGGGCCGGCGCAAAGGCCGGCTCATGTGGTTGCGACGAGCGCCTGCACCACCGCGGTCCAGCCCCGGGCCAGGTTGTCACGGTTGTAACCACCGCCCCCGGTGCCGACCATGCGCCCTGCGCAATGCCGGTCCGCGAGCCGGGCCAGGCGCGCCGCCACCTCGCCGTGGGCTTCGGCCGTCAACTGCAGGTGGGTGATGGGATCGCCCGCGAGACTGTCGGCCCCGCACTGCAGCAGGATGAACTCCGGCGCCGCCGCCTCCAGGAAGGCCTCGGCTCGCTCCCACGCGGCCAGGAAGTCGCGATCGCCCGCGCCGGGCGGCAGCGGGATGTTCAGTTTGGTGCCCGCCGCCCCACCCGCGCCGCTTTCGTGCGCGTGGCCCGTGCCCGGGAACAGGAAACGTCCGTCTTCGTGAATATCGACCACGGTGACATCGGGGTCGGCCTCGAACGCGTAGTACACGCCGTCGCCGTGGTGGGCATCGATATCCACGTAGGCCACGCGGCGCAGACCGTATTGATTGCGCAGCATCTCCAGGGCCACGCCGCAGTCGTTGAACACGCAGAACCCGGATGCATGGCTGCGCCCGGCATGGTGCAGTCCGGCGATGGGCACAAAGGCCCGGGGTGCCCGGCCTTCCATCACCGCGTTAACGGCAAACAGCGTGGCGCCGACGACCGCCGTCGCCGCAATGTCTATACCGCCCAGCGCCGGGGTGTCGCCGCCGTCCAGAAAGCCGCTGCCGACGGCGCAGGCCTCGGCGACAAAGTCCAGGTAACCGGGCGCGTGAAAGGCTTCCAGTTCCTCGCGTGTCGCGTCGCCGGCCATGGCCAGCTCTACGTCCAGGCCGCTGGCCGCCAGCGCCGCATGGAAGACGTCGTGGCGGTCCGGGCCGAAGGGGTGCCCGTCGCCGAAGCCATAGGCCGCGATGTTCTCGCCCTTCAGCACCAGCACCCTGCCGTTCGCGTTCATCCCGCTTCTGCCTTTAATTGCTGCCGACCTTGCCGGATAATCCCGGCTCCTTTTTGACCGGACCCCGAATCACCGTGGCGCAGTACGTCTATACCATGAACCAGGTTGCGAAGGTGGTGCCCCCGAAACGGCACATCCTGCGCGACATTTCCCTGAGCTTCTTTCCGGGCGCGAAAATCGGCGTGCTGGGGCTGAACGGCGCCGGCAAGTCCAGCCTGCTGCGCATCATGGGCGGGGTCGATACGGATTTCGACGGCGAGGCCCGCCCGCAACCCGGCATCCGCATCGGCTTCCTGCCGCAGGAACCGGAACTGAAAGAAAGCGCGACCGTGCGTGAAGCGGTGGAAGAAGGCGTGGCCGACACCTTCGGCCTGATTACCCGCTTCAACGAGATCAGTGAGCGTTTCGCCGAGCCGATGGATGACGACGAGATGAATGCGCTGCTCGAAGAACAGGGCAAGTTGCAGGACGCGATCGACGCGTGCAACGGCTGGGAAATCGAACGGCAACTGGATATCGCATCGGATGCGCTGCGGCTGCCGGACTGGGACGCGAAGGTCGGCAGCCTGTCGGGCGGCGAACGCCGCCGCGTGGCGCTGTGCAGGCTGCTGTTGTCGGAACCGGACATGTTGCTGCTCGACGAGCCCACCAATCACCTGGATGCCGAGTCCGTCGCGTGGCTGGAGCGTTTCCTGGAACGCTACGGGGGTACCGTCATTGCGGTGACCCACGATCGTTACTTCCTGGACAACGTGGCCGGCTGGATCCTGGAACTGGACCGCGGCCACGGCATCCCGTGGCAGGGCAACTACTCTTCGTGGCTCGACCAGAAGGAAAAGCGGCTGGAAATCGAAGAGAAACAGGAGGCCGCCCGCCAGAAATCCATCAAGGCAGAACTGGAATGGGTGCGGGCCAACCCGAAAGCCCGCCAGGCCAAGAGCAAGGCCCGGCTCAAACGTTTCGAGGAACTGTCGTCACAGGCCTATCAAACGCGCCAGGAAACCAAGGAGATCTACATTCCGCCCGGGCCGCGCCTCGGTGACCTGGTCATCGAGGTGAACCATCTGCGCAAGGGCTTCGGCGACCGGCTGTTGATCGAGGATCTGAGCTTCCAGGTGCCGCCGGGCGCCATAGTGGGCGTCATCGGCCCGAACGGGGCCGGCAAGACCACCCTGTTCCGCATGCTGACCGGGCAGGAACAGCCGGACAGCGGCGACATCCGGATCGGCGACACGGTGAACATGGCCTACGTGGACCAGTCGCGCCAGGCCCTGGAGGACAAGAAGACCGTGTGGGAAGAAATTTCCGGTGGTGAAGACCTGATCCGTGTGGGCAAATACGAGACCCCGTCGCGCGCTTACGTCGGGCGTTTCAACTTCAAGGGCCCGCAGCAGCAGCAACCCATCGGGCAGCTGTCCGGCGGTGAGAGAAACCGGGTGCACCTGGCCAAGGTGCTCCGCAGCGGCGGCAACCTGTTGTTGCTGGACGAACCCACCAACGATCTCGACGTGGAAACCCTGCGCGCGCTGGAAGAGGCCCTGCTCGACTTCCCGGGCTGCGCCATCGTGATTTCCCACGATCGCTGGTTCCTTGACCGGATCGCGACCCATATACTGGCCTTTGAGGGCGACAGCCAGGTCACGTGGTTCGAAGGCAACTACGAAGACTACGAGAAGGACCGCCACCGACGCCTCGGCGACCAGGCCGACAGCCCGCACAGAATTCGCTACAAGCCACTGGCTTCCTGAGCAACACGGGCATGGAAACGTTTACACAGGACAGGACGGAAGACCCCTTCGGTTTCGAGTACCTGCCCCAGTCCGTCGCCGCGGCCTTCCGCGATACGCTCGGCTGTTTTCACCACAGCCTGTGGGTGGCCTTTCCCGCCATGTGCCGCCTGACCGCCGAGGCGGTATTCGAAGACCTGGGCGATAAGGCGCGCCTGAAACTCTACGATGAGCTGGAAGAGATTCGTGAACTAGCCAGCCTCGACGACCCGATGTTCCACCTGGTGCGCGGCGTGCTGTTCGACCGCGACACTGCGATGCCGCCCACGCTGGACCGCATCCAGGCAACGGTGCTGCTGGAAACCCTGAAAGACCTGCTGTACCAGGCCTACGTACGCGGCGGCAAACTGCGCCGCGCGCTCAGCATGAAACGCCTGTTCTCCGCCACGGAAGCCGGCAGCGCGACTTCCAGCGGCTAAGCGCGGGCTTCCTGGCGAGTCAGAGCATGGCGACAGAATTGCACGGCAAGTTTGCACTCGTCACGGGCGCCGCCCGCGGGCTCGGGCTGATCATTGCCGAGGACCTCGCCCGCCTGGGCGTTCACGTGGCCGGTGTCGACGTCAGGTCAGAACTGCTGTTACAGGAGATGCAGCGCATCAGTGATGCGCATGGCGTACAGACCCTGGCCATCGAGGCAGATGCGGCAGTCGAGCAGCAGGTCGCCGACGCGGTGGGACAGGTCTTCCGCGACTGGGGGCGCATCGACATCCTGATCAACAATGCCGGCATCCGGAAAGTCGCGCCGATTGCAGAAATCGACACCGCGATGTGGGACGAGATTCATTCGGTGAATCTTCGCGGGCAGTTCCTGTTCACAAGGGAAGTACTGAAACAGGGCATGCTGGCGCACAACGAGGGCACGATTATTTTCATCTCGTCGGGCTCCGGCAGGCGCGGCGAAAAGAACAGTGCGACCTATTGCGCCTCCAAGTTCGGCGGCGTGGGCCTGGCGGAATCGGTTGCGAAGGATTTAAAAGACACCAGGATCCGGGTGACCACGATTGCGCCGGGGATGATCTGGACCCCGATGGCCGAAGAATCAGAAGTGGCACACCTGGACCTGGACTGGCTGGACCCGAAACACGTGTCCAACGCGGTCCTGTTCTGCGTTCAGCAGGATGCCGACACCATCATTCCAGAATTACACATTTATCACCGCGCCCAGATCTGAGTGCGCGTCCGGACGTGGCCCTCCATAGATCGCCGGGCAAGCGGCGACGGCTAACGGAAACGCCAGCGGAAGCCAATACCGACCATCCCGCCGCCGTTGGTCCAGTTAAACGCCTCGTCTGAGGCGTCAACAGGGTCGGCAAAACTCACGACGTCACTGTCGGCTAACACAGCGTAGCCTTGCGCGCGTGGTGCCCCGAAATCGCCCAATTCAGCCGAATCACCACTGCCCTGCCATCGGTATGCGTCAGGGTACGAAGAACCGGCTATCGCAGCTTCCACCGGGTCCTGGCTGGAAAAATAGCCCGCGGGGGCCGAAGCGAAGGCGAGATCGTCTGCACCCCTGAAGCTTGCTGCATCGATACCGACAGCAGCCAGGCTGACCGCGAGAGGCAAAAACATCGGTGTCATTGGCTAAAACCCAGCATTGGAATCTACTTCGCACCCCAGAGTGCCAAATTACCAGCGGCGCGCGCGAGCGCAATCAGATGATGCCGAATTGATTTAGGTAGGAATGCGGCCGGCGAACAGGATTTTCACCGACTTACGAACCGGTGCTCCGGATCTAGCCCAGCGATTCTTGCAATCTGGTTCTTCAGCTAATCCAGGCGCGCGCGTTCCTGAACAGGCGCATCCACGGCCCGTCTTCACCCCACCCCACCGGGTGCCAGGAGTGCTGCACGGTGCGATAGACCCGTTCCGGGTGCGGCATCATCAGCGTCACGCGGCCGTCGGCCGAGCACAGTCCCGCAAGGCCGCCTGGCGAACCGTTGGGGTTTTGCGGGTAGTGCTCCGTGGGTGCGCCGTGATTGTCCACGTAGCGCAGCGCGACGCGGCCGGCGGTCTGCAAGGCTTCGAGATCACCCGCCGCGCCGAACTTCGCCCGGCCTTCGCCATGGGAGGTGGCTATCAGCAACCGGCTGCCGGCCATTTCGCGCAACAGGACCGACGGTGATTCAGTAATCTCGACCAGGCTCAGGCGCGCCTCGAATTGCCCGGAACGGTTGGCGACGAAACGCGGCCAGTGATCGGCGCCCGGAATGATGGGTGCCAGCTGGGCGAGCATCTGGCACCCGTTGCACACCCCCAGCGTGAAGGTATCGTCGCGGGCGAAATACTCGGCGAACAGTTCGCGACCGCGCTCGCTGAACAGGATGCTCTTCGCCCAGCCGCCACCGGCGCCCAGCACGTCGCCGTATGAAAAGCCGCCGCAGGCCACCAGGCCCCGAAACTCGCCCAGGCTTCGCCGACCCTTCAGCAGGTCGGTCATGTGCACGTCCACTGCCTGGAAGCCGGCGCGGTCGAACGCGGCAGCCATCTCGACGTGGCTGTTGACGCCTTGCTCGCGCAACACGGCCACCCGCGGGCGGTCATCGGCGCGGCCCGGCGGTGCGGCCGGTTGCGCAGGGTCGAAGTCCACTTGTGGTGACAGGCCGGGATCTTCCGGGTCGGTTGCCGCCGCGTAGGCTTCTGCCGCGCAGGCCGGATCGTCGCGCAGCGCCTGCATGTTGGCTGTCAGGCGTGACCACTCGCGATGTAATTCCGTGCGCGTGAACGATGTGACCGCCTGCCCGCGGGCTGCGAGCGCAATACGATCTTCGTCGGTAACGGCCGCCACACGCTGCAGCTGGTCGCCCAGGCCGTGCAACTCGAAGACTTCCCGGACGCGCGCCGAGTCCTCTGCCGCTACCTGCAACACGACACCGAGCTCTTCGGCGAACAGCGCCGCGCTCAGCTCGTCGCCGGCAACGTCCAGGTCGACATGCAGTCCCATGCGCCCGGCAAAGGCCATTTCGCAAAGCGTTGCATACAGGCCACCGTCGGCGCGATCGTGACAGGCGATCAACATGTCGGCGTCGTGCAGCTGACGCACCGCATTGAACAACTGCAACAACATGCGGGGGTCAGCGAGATCCGGTGCGTCACCGCCGTCCGCCGCAAACGCCTGGGCCAGGCAGGACCCACCGAGGCGATTGTGGCCACTACCCAGGTCAACCAGGTACAGCACCGAGCCGGGCACCGGCGACAGCTGCGGGGTCAGCGTGCGCCGGATGTCGCCCACCGGTGCAAACGCTGACACGATCAGCGACACCGGCGCAACGACTGCATGCTCACCGCTGTCGTCCTGCCAGCGCGTTTGCATCGACAGTGAATCCTTGCCCACCGGGATTGCGAGTCCCAGTTCGCAGCACAGTTCGCTGACCGCGTTCACGGTATCGAACAAGGCCTGGTCTTCGTCGCCGGCCCCGCTGGCCGCCATCCAGTTGGCGGACAAGCGAATGTCCGTGAGCCGCCGGATGTCGGCCGACAGGATGTTCGTCACGGCTTCTGCAACGGCTAGCCGGCCCGCTGCGGCGGGTTGCAGCACCGCCACCGGCGTGCGTTCGCCCATGGCCATCGCCTCACCGGCATAACCCTGGAAGTCGCGTGCGGTGACCGCCACGTTGCTGACCGGCACCTGCCACGGGCCGACCAGCTGATCCTGCGCCACCAGGCCGCCGACCGTGCGATCGCCGATGTGGACCAGGAAAGACTTGTCGGCCACCGCCGGCATGTGCAATACCCGGCGACAGGCCTCGCCCAGGTCGACGTTCAGGCCTGCAGGTGGCACCGGTCGTGACCGGCGCTGGATTTCCTTGACGGTGCGCGGTGCCTTGCCGAGCAATACATCCAGCGGCATGTCCACCGGGCGATTCTCCGCGCGGCGATCGCGCACGACCAGATCACCGCTGTCGTCCATGATGCCGATCACTGCGTACGGGCAGCACTCGCGCCGGCACTGTGCGTCGAACCACTCGAGTCGCCGCGCGTCGATCGAGAGCACATAGCGTTCCTGCGCCTCGTTGCACCAGATTTCCAGCGGTGACATGCCCGCCTCGGCGCTCGGAATTTCGCGCAACTCCACCTGTCCGCCACGGCGGCTCTGGTCGATGAGTTCCGGCACCGCATTCGACAGGCCGCCGGCACCGACGTCGTGCACCAGCAGGATCGGATTGCCGGCCGGCTGCAACCCGGCCGCCCAGCACGCGTCGATAACCTGTTGCGCACGGCGCTGCATTTCCGGGTTACCGCGCTGCACGGACGCGAAATCGAGTTCCGCCGAACTCGTGCCACTGCCCATGGATGACGCCGCGCCGCCGCCCAGGCCGATCAGCATCGCCGGACCGCCCAGTACCACGATCAGGGAATTCGGCGGGGCCTCGAGCTTGTGCACGTCCGGGGCGCGTATCGCACCGAGCCCGCCAGCGATCATGATCGGCTTGTGATAGCCCCAGACGGTGCCGCCCGCCCCGGCCTGCTCCAGGGTGCGGAAGTAGCCGAGAATATTGGGCCGGCCGAACTCATTATTAAAGGCCGCACCGCCGATGGGCCCTTCCAGCATGATCTGCAACGGCGATGCGATGCGGTCCGGCCGTGCTGCCGGCGATTCCCAGGGCTCTGGCTGCCCCGGCAGCCGCAGGTGGGAAACAGAGAAACCCGTGAGCCCGGCTTTTGGCCGGGCGCCGCGACCGGTGGCGCCTTCGTCGCGAATCTCGCCGCCGCTGCCGGTGGCCGCACCGGGGAACGGCGAAATGGCGGTGGGATGATTGTGGGTCTCCACCTTCATCAGGGTGTGTACCGGTTCACCGTGGTGTCGATACACGCCGTCGTCCGTGTCGGCCACGAAGCGCCGGGCCGGTCCACCCTCGATGACCGCGGCGTTGTCTTTGTACGCGCTCAACACACCGTCCGGACGCGCCGCGTGCGTGGCGCGGATCAGGTCGAACAGGCTGTGCGGCTGCTGCTCGCCGTCGACGAACCAGCGCGCATTGAATATCTTGTGCCGGCAATGCTCCGAGTTCGCCTGCGCGAACATCATCAACTCGGTGTCCGTCGGATCGCGATCCAGCGCCAGGAACTTCTCGACCAGGTAATCGACCTCGTCGCCCGACAACGCGAGCCCGTAGTCGGCATTCGCGCGCACCAGCGCCTCGCGGCCCTTGCTCAGCAGCGGAATCCGCCCGAGCTCTGCCGGTTCGTGCGCCGCAAACAGCCGGGCGGCCTCCGCCGGCCCGCTCAACAGGGTCTCCGTCATCCGATCGTGCAGCAGCGCCTGCAGGCGAGCCACGTCCTGCAGCTCCGCATCCGCGGTGAGCGTGTAGTGAACCCCCCGTTCGACCCGGTCCACCGCTTGCAGCCCGCAGGTGTGCACGATGTCCGTGGCCTTGCTCGACCATGGAGAAATTGTGCCGATGCGCGGCACGACCAGCACGTCCAGCGCGCCTTCTGGCACGTCGGGCATCGGCGCCCCGTAGTCGAGTAGCGCGTCGAGCACATCCAGTTGTTTGCCGGTCAGGACCGCGCGCAGGTGCACCAGGTGCAGGAACTGCGCATACACGCCGGTTACCGCCGGCGCGACGGCTCGCAATTCTTCCGCAACGCGCACGCGCTGGAAATCGGTGAGTGCGGCCGGGCCGCGCAGGTGTAACAGCTGGGGAGAATCCGCCGCTGCTGAGATTTGGGACACGCGCCGGGTCCGACTAGCTGCCCGAATCGCTGCCCTGCCCGCCTGGGGTATACACGGGCACGGGGAACTGGGTCACATTACTGTCTGACGCATCACTGATCTTGCTGACGCCCTGTTTTTCCACTTCGTCGATCCGCACCACCGCGTGTACCGGGATGTAGGTCCGCTTCACGCCGGCGAACTCCGACTGAATCCGCTCTTCCCCCGGGTCGATCACCAATTGCGAGCGCTCACCGAACACAAGTTCTTCGACCTCGATGAAGCCGAACAGCTCGCCGTGGGACACGCTGCGGGCATAAATCTCGTAGATCTTGCCCTGGTTCAAAAACACGACCTTGTAGAGACGACGTGTCGCCATCGCTGGTAATTCCCGGGATTAAGTTAAACGAAGAGCCGGACAGGCACCCACAAACCCAAGTATAGCCTACCTTCGCGCCGCCCCGCGGCGGGTGAGATTCTGTGAACCAGGGCCGCGCCGCGTTGCCGGCGGCCCGGCATCATGGTTCGCGGAAGGCTGTCTGTCCACCGGACCCGGCCGTACCCACAGATTTTGTCACGGAGAACCAGGATGCCGCTACGCCTGCGCGTCATTAGCAAGAATGCCGAGCTGCTCGGGGACGAGCACGCGCGCGAGTTTGCGGCCTGCGGCGGCACGATCGGGCGCAGCCTGGACAACGACTGGGTGCTGCCCGACCCGAAACGCTACGTCTCCGGCCGGCACGCGCTGATCGACTTCCAGGGTGGCTGCTATTACCTCGTGGATACCAGCCGCAACGGCGTGTTCGTGAATGGTGCCGACACGCCGGTGGGCAGCGGTCATCCACAACGGCTGTTCGACGGCGACCGCATCTCCATCGGCGAGTTCCAAATGCTGGCGGAAATCACCGCTGACGACGGGGCCCAGGACGATGGCATGGGCGACTCCGTCGTGCGTTCGCAGCAGGTATCCGAGGATCCGTCCGTGGAGCTACAGCTCATGGACGCGGACCGGATGGTGGATGCCGACGCGCTGGAACGCCATCTCAGCGTGGTGGAAGGCTCAGCCAAAGTCAGCCAGCTCAGCGAAGTGCTGCCAATGCCCGGCCTCGGCCTTCCGGCCCAGGAAGAGGCCGCGGCGTTGCTGCTGGAAGCGGCCGGCCTGAAGCCGAAGGATCTCGCCGGCACGCCGCCGTCGGAAGTGCTGCGCAGCGCCGGCAAGCTGCTGCAGCTGCTGACCGGCGGGTTGATGCAGCTGCTGCAAACGCGTTCTGCCACCAAAGAAACCTTCCGGATCTCGCAAACGCTGATCAAGCGCGAACAGAACAATCCGCTGAAATTCTCGCCCGGTGTTCCCGAAGCGCTGAAGTACCTGCTCGGTGACCGCAGCGAATCCTACCTGCCGGCGGAAGATGCGATTGCACGCAGCTTCGAAGACCTTCGCCAGCACGAAACCGCCACCGTCAAGGCCATGGGGCAGGCGGTGCTGGACTACGTCGAACGGCTGGATCCCGACGAATTGCGCTCGCGCTTCGACAAGGGCCTGAAACGCAATGGCCTGCTCGCCGGCGCCAATAAGCTCAAATACTGGGAGCTCTACGAAGAGACCTACCACGTGCTCACCTATCACGAAGAAGGTAGTCTGCCGGAGTCCTTCAACGAAGAGTTTGCGCGCGCCTACGAAGCCGAGATCAAAAACCAGAAACCCAAGCGGCGCGCCGGCTAGCGCCCATTTTCCCCGCGCCGCGCGCTGTACTTGCAAATCGTTCTCACCTACCATCCCGCTGCTTGCTGAAGCGGGATGTCATGACCCTCGACGAACTGAAAAATGGCCACCGCGCCAGGGTGACCGGCATCTCCGGACACGACCCTCTCGCCCAGCGCCTGATGGCCCTTGGCCTGCTGGAGGGGACCGAAGTCGAGGTCACGCGCCGCGCGCTCGGTGGCGACCCCATCGAGATCACAATCTGGGGGTCCACGCTGTCACTGCGGAGAGAGGAAGCGCGCCGGATCTCGGTCGCGCCGCCCGATGGCTAGCCCGGCGACAGCCGCCGTGCACGACGAGCGGGTCGTCGCGCTGATCGGCAACCCGAACACGGGCAAGAGCACGCTGTTCAATGCGCTGACCGGCCTGAAGCAAAAAACTGCGAATTACCCGGGCGTCACCGTCGAACGTCACACCGGCACCCTGGAACATGACGGCCAGAGTGCACAGCTGGTAGACCTGCCCGGCGTGTATTCCCTCGCCGCCCATTCGCCCGATGAAATGATCGCGGTGGACGTACTGCTCGGGCACGTCGAAGACCTGCGCCGGCCCAGCGTGATCGTCGCGGTGGCGGATTGCACGAACCTGCGACGTAACCTGTTCCTGGTGACCCAGCTGGCCGAACTCGGTCAGCCGGTCGTGCTGGCGCTGAACATGAGCGACCTGGCCGAGCGCGAAGGCATACGCATCGACCATGCGGCGCTGGGCCAGGGCCTCGGCGTCACGGTCGTGCCCGTGGCGGCGGCGAAGGGCGAAAACCTCGACAAGTTGCGGGCCGCGGTCTTCGAGGCGCTGGACGCAACGCCGCCGGAACACCCGCCCCTGCTCCCCGAAGTGCACGCGGCCGCCGGCGAACTTTGGGCCAGACTGCACGCGAGCGGCTCGCACCTGACCGCCTACGAGGTGGAGCGAGCCATGATCGATGCCGGCGGACTGGCCGAAACCCGTTTCGGCTACACCGCCCCGCCGGCACTGATCACTGAACTGGAAGACCTGCGCACACGGCTTGCAGCCGGCGGGTCGCTGGCAGCCATGGAAGCAAAAGCTCGTTACGCGCGCATTCACGACGTGGTCGATCGCTTTGCCGAACGCGATGAGCGGGCACCCCGCTTTGCCGACCGGCTCGACCGCATTACCAATCAGCCGTTAATCGGGTCGCTGCTGTTCCTGCTGGTGATGGCCACCGTGTTCCAGGCCGTGTTCTCCTGGGCCACGCCGATGATGGACCTGATCGACGGGGCCGCGGCCGGGCTGAGCCAGTCCCTGCTCGCGCGACTGCCGCCCGGTGCGCTGACCAGCCTGCTCGTTGACGGCGTGATTGCCGGTGTCGGCAGCGTCGTCATTTTCCTGCCGCAGATACTGATCCTGTTTGCGTTCATTATCTTCCTGGAAGATTCCGGCTACATGCCGCGCGCGGCCTTCATGATGGACCGCGTGATGCGCAGCGTGGGCCTATCGGGCCAGTCCTTCATCCCGATGCTGTCGAGCTTTGCGTGCGCGGTACCGGGCATTCTCGCCACGCGGGTCATACCGGAAGAACGCGACCGCCTTGCGACCATATTCGCCGCGCCGTTCATGACCTGCTCCGCCCGCCTGCCCGTGTACGCGCTGCTGATCGCGGCCTTCGTGCCGCGCGAAACGTATCTCGGCGGCCTGGTCAACCTGCAGGGGCTGGTACTGTTCGGCTTATACATGCTCGGCATTTTCGGCGGCATCCTGACCGCATTGCTGCTGAAGCGCACGGTGCTGAGCGGCCCGACACCCACCTTCCTGATCGAACTGCCACCCTACCGACTGCCGAACCTCCGCACGCTCGGCATGAAACTGCTGGCGCGGGCCAAGATCTTCCTGGTGCGCGCGGGCACGGTGATCTTTACCGTGGCCGTGTTCATCTGGGCGCTGGCCTATTTCCCCCGCCCGGAAGCCATCGGGCTCGAGTTCGCCGAGCAGCGCGCAGCGGTGACGACACAGCTCGCGGGCGACGAACTCGATGCCGCGCTGATCGAACTGGAAGAACTGGAAAGCGCCGCGTATCTCGAGCAGAGCGCGCTGGGCCGCATGGGCCAGGTGGTCGCGCCGGTATTCCGCCCGCTGGGCTGGGACTGGAAAGTCACCGCGGCCGTGATCGCGAGTTTCCCGGCCCGCGAGGTAGTCATCGCGGTACTCGGCACCATCTACGCGGTGGGCGACCCCGAAGCCAACGAGAATGCGCTGGTGAGCCGCCTGCGGGGTGCGACCCACGCGAACGGCGAGCCGGTGTTCACGCTGCCGATGGTGATCGGCCTGCTCGTGTTCTATGCCTTCTGCCTGCAATGCCTGGCGACGGTGGCCGTGATGGCCAGGGAAACCCGCAGCTGGCAGTGGCCCGTGGCCGCGTGGCTTTATATGACGGGACTGGGCTACGTTGGCGCCCTGGTCTGCTTTCAGCTGTTAGGCTAACAACATGACGCCCGGAATCCAGGAAGCGATCGCGCTGGCCATCGTCGTGCTGGTGGTGGGCTTTGGCCTGTATCGACGCTGGCGCAAGGGCAAGCGCCAGGAATCAGCCTGCTGTTCGGAAAATTCGGCGTCTGAGCCTGAAGAGCAGACGGTGCATTTCTACAAGCGCGACTCGAATTGAGTAGCGCAACCCAACGATCCAAAGAGCCAGCCGCTGGAAACCCATTGGCTGCCAGACCCGATCCCGGGTTGAGCGCCCGCCCGGCCAAGCAGTAGTCCCCGGTAGGCCAACCAGGTGCTCTGCGCGCGGAATCGTGAGACACTACGATTGCTCTACCGACAAACAGAAGGACCCATATAAAAACAATAAATATCAGTTACTTACGTGGGGAATCTCGATGCCTATGACAAACTCGAACTCCGGCGGTCAGCGGCCTCACCGGACCCGGCAGTTCAACGCCGTGACAGCCGTGGCTATGGGCCTGGGCATCGCGGGATGCGCCGGCGTCGCGCCCACGCTCACGAACGTGGCTTCCGGTTTCTACCAGAATGTCGTGAACGCAGCTTCCCGAAATTACAACGCGGAGTACGGCAGTGACGTCCAAACGCTGCTGGCGCTGATCGCAGCCGATTACTTCGTCGACAAGTCGGGCCTGGAAAGGCAGCGGCAACAGGCTGCCTACCCGGGACAGCCTCAACCCGGCTATGGCGGACAACCGTACCCCAGCCGGGACCCCTACCGGCAACCGGGTGCCTACCCGCAGGATCCCTATCAGCAGCCGCAGGACCCGTACGCCAGCCAGGATCCCTATCAACAACAGCAGTCCAGCGCTGCGCAGGATCCGTATCGGCAAGACCCTTACCGGCAACCGGCCCCGCAGGATCCCTATCAGCAGTCGCAGGACCCGTACGCCAGCCAGGATCCCTATCAACAACAGCAGTCCAGCGCTGCGCAGGATCCGTATCGGCAAGACCCTTACCGGCAACCGGCCCCGCAGGATCCCTACGCAGCGCAGGACCCTTATCAACAGGCGCAAGGGGGCACATACGCATATCGTGGCGCGCCGCCACCGTCGATCGCAATGGACGTAGCCCTGCTCGCTCAGCGGCGGAATCCCGATGGCAGCATTCGCCTGGAGCCTGTCGAAGACGGTGCCGTGCTCCAGGACGGACGCGGTGACCCCGTGGCCGGCGACAAGATCAAGGTGTTTTTCCGGGTCAATTGTGCCTGTCACGTCTACATTATCGGAACCGATGCGACGGGCTACGTCACTCGGATCTTTCCCGATCCCGATACCGTCCTCACGAACCCGGTGCAGCCTGGCCGTGAATACCTGCTGCCCGAGGGCACGGACTGGTGGGGGCTGGACGAGCAACGCGGTGTGGAACAGATACACTTTCTCGCATCGTTTCGACCCAGGCCAGACATAGAAGAGGTCATCGCGCGGCTTGCACAACAGCCGCGCGACGTGCCGGACGACTACCAGGCCGTCACTGAACCCGCGATCATTCCCGATACCCGCGGGCTCGTGAAAGTGTCAGATGCCCAGCCGGTCCGGATCCAGTCGGCAGCCAATGATGCCCAGGAAGTTACGCCGACCGCGTTCCTGACCACCGCACCCGGCATCGATCTGGCGATCACGCGCTGGTTCGAACACCGTTGAGAAGATCCGCAACTCTCCGCTGCGCCGGGTTACTCAGTGACTTGAATGGTCACCGACGCTGCGGCCCACTGGCCCTGCGCCAGTTGCGGCTGCTCAGGCTCCGCTGGCGCGGGGTCCTGCCGATCAGCGACAACCCGGATACCTCGGACTGCAGTTGCAGTCAGCGCTGACCGCAGCTCCGGCAACACACCCGGATCTGCGCCTGAGCGCGCGATGAACTCACGGATTCGCTGCGCGGTGTTCAAATCTTCGCTGGCGAACACGCGAATCGTGTCCTTACCCACCGGTGGACTGTAGTCCCAGTGAAATCCTGCGCCGTTACCGGACTGCAGCGAGTCGGGTATCCGGACCGTGACTCGACCCGGGATCCGCCCGTCCGGCAGGAAGTCCGGTCGCTGGTAGCTGTTGGGAAACAGCAGCTGGATCTGTCCCTCGGTGTCGACGCTGGCAATCGTGATGAAAACCGGGCGATCAGCACGAATTTCCAGCGTCAGGCTGTTCGCCGGTGACCTGGGTTCTTCGGCGCGCCGGACGACATAGACCGGCGCGGGGTCCTCGGTCACCAGCGTGAGGCCGCGCTTGGCTGGCGGTGATGTGGTCGTAAACGCGGTGCGAACGCCAACCCAAAGCCTGATGTCGGATGCCGGGTTATCCAGTGATAGCAGGGAATTCGCCCGCGAAGACCAGGCGATGACCTGCGCCAGCCGGGCTCCCACCTCGGCATCTGGCATGTCGTCGAAGGTCAACGCCAGCTGCAGTCCGGCCGCATCCAGAACCTCCCACCGCCGACCGTCGAAACGCACGATCAGGCGGGCAAACTCTCCCGGCGCAACCCATTGGATCGACGGTACATCCGCCTTCGCCCGTTGCATGATTGCCTGCAACCGGGCTTTGGGGACACCCGTAATACTGACAGGCTGCTGCGCCGACACGTCAGGCGGCGCTAGCGCAATCGCCCGGGCACCCGGCACCACAGGGGAGCGAATCATGCGCAGTCTGAGGATCGCGTCGTCGCCAGACAACCGCGTGACGATTCCAATCGCCTGGGCGTCGCCATACTGAAAACGCAACTCGCCAGCCGGATAGATTGCCCACTGGGATCCGGGACGCGCGTTCAACGCAACGCCATCGATCAGGCGCACCTCCTCCCTGGACACCGGCTGCACGTCGAGCCAGGCTCGCCGGGCCGGCGCAGACCCGTTACCCCCCGATCCCGAATCGCTACCGCGAAGGATCGGCTGGCCTAGTTTTTCCGGCGGCCCCTCGAGTTGGGGCTCGGGCGGCCGCGTGTAAAGCTGTTCCTGGATGCGGCGCAGTTCGCTTTTCGTCCCTTCCAGAATCTGTGCCGGGGTAGCGGTTGGTCCCCGGGTATCCAGGCTGCGGGCCAGCGAGTACGAAAACAGGCCGTAGAATCCCTCGTCCAACGGCCCATCGAGCGCCTCTTTGTCAGCCGGCGCGCTCGTCATCAGCACGTGCGGCAATTCCGCCACCGGAACGATGGCGCGAGTCCGCGCATCGAGCGCCCGGTAGAGTTCCAGCCGATCGTCCGGGGGCACGAAGCGCGCCTGCACCGGCGTCGCGGCTCGCGTGACGGTGCCTGAATTGCAGGAGTCAAACACGATCAGGGCGTTTCGTGCCTGCAGCTTCGCGAATCGCTGCTCGAGTTCGTCATCCCGGATGTCCGGGATACCCGCGGTGCGACCGTCGCGTGGCAGGATGGTCTCGTCCATCCCGTCGTCCTCATCGCCGCTGATGTCCTTGACCTGCGAGCCATGGCCCGAGTAATGAAAATAGACGACATCCCCCGGGCAATCGCGCTCGACAAAGCTGTCAATGGCCGCCATCACCCTGGACCGGGTCGCCTGCGCATCGGTCAACAGGACAATGTTCTCTTCCGGAAAACCGAAGCGCGTGACCAGGATCCGCTGGAGCAGCTTCACGTCGTTGACGGCACCACGCAGATCCGGCAGCGAGCGCGCGACATAGTCGTTGATCCCGATAAGTAACGCCCGGCGGGTGGGCGTGCAATCGGCGCTCAAGCCCACGTCGGCGATACTGAGCAACGCCGCCAGAAAAATGGTCTGTTTGATCATCCGCTCCATCGTCATCGGTCGCCGTGCCAATCCTATCGATTGGCTTATCCAGAACAACATAAAACTGAGCTGGCCAATTTGAAACCATCCGCAACGGTCGAGCAATGTCCAATGCCATTAGCCGGCTCGGCCACCGCGCAGCAGGCAGGATCCCACCGACACGAAACCGCCAAAGGTAAAGACGACAATCTCCAGCCTACCACCGTCAATCCCGGTCATCTGCTCGGCAGCGGCGGGTAGCGTGGCGCGAGACGCCACCAGCTACCTGGGGCCCCAGCCGCACGTGAATTCGTTAACCCGTCTGCTATCATCGAGCGTCGATGGAACTGGCACGGTTTGGGGCCTGCGATTTCGACCTTGCCGCACGAACCGGCCGGACAGGGATGCGTCCATTAGACCGCAGAGCAGGTTCATCACTGTCGGCCGCCAGGACTGTGATACCTCGCTCCGGGTAGCGCTTGCATCGGGGAGGTAACACGCATGCGCATCACACTGTCAGTTCGGCCCGGTCTCATCTCGGCCGCCGCATTTCTGAGCATGAGCGCCGGCACTGCAATGGCATCAAATGCCGATTTCCAGAGTTTTTTTACGGACCTCTGTGCGGGAACCGGCATTCCGACCGGCGACCTCGCCACGCGCTGCGCGGAAACCGGCAACGGCAGTGGCGACGGCGACCTGTCGGGCGATAGCGAATCTTCACTGAATCCCAGCCAGACGCTGAGCAGTAACGATGTGGCGCTCGCCGCGGCCCGCAGCCGCAGCCAGGAAACCAGGGAACGAGGCGAGCGACTGCGCGAAGGCGAATCGGCCCTGGGCGATGGCGCGGCCAGCCAGTCCTTCGGCCGGCTGAGCCTGCTGGCCCACGCCCGCGGCGAGTGGTTCGAAACGGATCGTCCTGACGGTGGCGATCCGGAACGCGGCTACGACGGCGACCTGTGGGCAATCGAGTTCGGCCTCGATTACCGTGCCACCGACCGTTTTGTGATCGGCGGGATACTGACCTACGAGGAGATGGATTCCGACTTCGACCGTGATCTGCAGCAAGGCACCCCGTTCGTGCCGGCTTCCGATGCCGGGTCGATGGAAGCGGATAGCTGGGGGATTACGCTGTTCGGCGTTTACAACGTTACAGACAGCTTTTACGTGGACGCGGCTGCCGGTTATCGCTCGTCCGACTATACCTTCGAGCGGAGTTCAGTCTTCCAGGAGAGCGGCCGCAGTTCGCAGATCCCCGTGCTGACGGAGGGCGAACCCGACGGTGACGAGTGGTGGGGCAGCCTGAACCTGGGCTACGACTGGCAACGCGGTGCCTGGAGTTTCGGGCCTTATGGCGGCATTACCTACGCCACATCCGACATCGACAGCTACCTGGAAAAGGATCAGAACGGTTCCGGCCTGAACATGCGGGTTGATGACACGGACCGGGATTCCGTGCTGACGCACCTCGGTTTCCGGGCCAGCTATGCCATCAGCACGGGCAGCGGCGTGTGGGTGCCGCAGTTCCGCGCCGAATGGAACTACGATTTCGACAATGACCCGCTGGACGTCGATACGACCTACGCTCTGGATACGGCCCAGACGCTCTATCCACTGGAAGGGAATGATCCGGACGACGATTATTTCAACCTCGGTCTCGGCCTGGTCGGGATACTGCCCAACGGCTGGATTCCGTTCATCGACGGTGAAATCCTGCTGGGCTACGAGGATTTCGACCGGTATCGCCTGACCGGCGGCCTTCGCAAGGAGTTCTGAGACAGGACCGGCTCCCGCGTCAACGGGCCGGCACGAAGAAGAAATCCCCGGTCTCGTGACCGGCGAAGCGCAGCGGCGCGTATTCGGGTACCTGGTCGAACTGCACGCTAGCGGCTGCATACGCAACCCTGGCCGCCACCTGCTGATAGAGGCGCTGGCCCTCAATCAGTTCTTCGTTGTTCGCGAGGGTGTCGAGCAGCGCCTGGCTGAACACGGAATGCCGCCCGCCGCCGGCATCGAGCACTGGCTGCAAACCACCAGACGTGAAGACCATACGCGCCCGTTTGTCCAGCATGGTGCGCAGCCAGTTTAGTCGCTCTTCGACCGTCATGCCGGTGCGCATCCGCCCGACGGCCGACCGGGTCAGGGACCCGGAATAACAGGAGTCGGCAATCACGAGAATCTGCTTGGCCGCGATCACGTTCAGGATGTCGGTAATCGCCACGTTGGACAACCAGTTCGCCGTGCTGCCGATTTCCGCATCCACCGGCAGCCAGTGGCCGCGCATGTTGACCTCGTCCAGCTCGCCGTGGCCCGCGTAGTAAAGCAGCAGGTTGTCCTCGGAGGTCAGACGCTCGCGCAGCTCGTTCAGCGCGGAGAGAATCTGGTAGCGTGTCGCATCGATCAGCAACGTAGTGCGAAAACCGTATTTTTCCCGCAGCATCCGGTCGAGGTCTTCGGCGTCGGCGATGGCCGTGTTCAGGCTCGGCAGCGACTGGTAACGGTTGTTGCCGATGATCAGCGCGTGATAGTTGCCGAAGTCGACATCCGGGACCCTCGCGGTCGCTTCCGCTTCCTCTGCTCGCGATTCTGCTGTGGCCGTTGCCGGCGCCACGAGGTCGAAAAACAGATCCGCGCGCTTGCCCTGTTGATCCACCGCCACGATGGACACCGGCGTCCGGTCGCCGGCGAGTTCGATCGTCGCATTGAACACGCCCATCTCGTTGACCGGCGCCGCCCGGTCATTCACCGTCAGCGTCAACAGGCCTGCCGGCGCGGTCACGCGGCCGATCACGCTGCGGGTGTCGATGCCGGCCGCCACCACCGCCACCTGGGCACTCGCGACGACTTGCACCCCTCGGCTGACCTGTAACTGCGGCTCGACCAGGGCGATCTCGGGCCCGGCCAACAATCGCTCCTGGGCCGCCTGACGGGCTTCGGCCTCTGCGACCTGCCGGGCCTGCTCACTGGTTTCGGCCTCCAGCCGCTCAATCTGGTCACGTAAACGCACCACCTCAGCCTGCTGCGTGGTCAGTTCCGCCTCGCGCCGCTCCAGGTCGGCCGCGAGCCCCGCCAGTTCGTCCCGGCGCGCCGCGGCGCTTTGCTCGGTCTGCAGACCTTGCTCCCTCAGCTGCGCATCCTTCTCGTCCAGTTCCGCGACGGCGCTGTTAAGCTCGGCGCGGGTCGCAGCCAGGACGTCGGTCAACGCGGCGATCTCATCCTCTCGCCGCCGCAGCACCTCGCGCATGGCCAGCTGTCCGGCCTCGGCCTCCCGCCGCGCCGTGGCCGCGCCAGCCTCTGCCTGTGTGGACCGCTCGGCCTGCTCCCTGACGTCCGCCTCGCGCTGGACCGACAGCTGCAACGCAGACCTCGTTTCGTCCAGCAGAGCCCTGGTCGCACTCAGCTCCTCCCGCAGCGCTTCACTCTCGCCCTGCACGCGGCCGACTTCCTCACGCAGGGCAGTCATTTCCGCCGGGTCGGGATTCTCAGCCAAGACGTCACGCGTGAGCGTTGCGGTGTCAAGCTGGATGTCGTTCAGTCCGGATGCGCGGCGATACCATTCGATGGCCCGCGCCGGATCCTGCGGCACGCCGAGACCGCGCTCGTAGAGATAGGCCAGGCTGATCTGCGCCCGGACGTCGCCCGCCTCCGCCGCCCGCCGGTACCACTGCGCCGCCGTTGCATAGTCCGCCGCGCCACCGACACCGCGTTCATAAATCTCGCCGACATACAGGGCCGCTTCTGCGTCCCCGTCCTGCGCGAGCGGCAACCAGACTTTTAACGCGCTCCGGTAGTTTGCCCGGTCGTAGGCCACGTACTCGCCGCCACGAATGCGGCAGTCCCGTGCCGTGGTTTTGATCGCGCGGCGCGCGCTGACGTAAGTCGTGCGCCGGCCGAGTTTGCGGATTTGCCCGGGCAACAGGCAGTCCACTACCAGCAGGTCGTTGCCGGTGTTGTCTGCTTGATCCGCCGCGGAGAGCTGCGGGATTGGGTGCAACGCGACCAGAAGCACAAGGCAGTAGCGCCACGCGAGGCGGCAAGGCAGCCGCCAGCGTATATGCCCTTTCAGGCAAGTTCGATGCGAGAACATAGAACTCCAGCAGGCCGGGCCTGACGTGGCGCTCCCGGCATTGGACAACCGCGAGTCATTGGATGCCATTGTAATTGTTGGAAGCCAAGCACAAATGCAGTAAACCAAATACAAATATTCTCATAAAGTTACGAAGTTTTTATCCAGTTTGAGTTAGCAACCCAATCGGCTGCAGGTCGATCACAATGGGGTCAGGCCAAGGCTGGCGCAATTGGACTTTGCATCGCAGCAGGTATATTTTGTTTACAACAAAGCCGGTTACCAACGGGGGAGTCAGCCGGCGCCAAGAAGAAGACTCTGGCACCGCCGGCTGTCGCCCGCGCCTTCGGGAGGACGAGGGGATGGTCAAGACAGTGGCTGCCGCGCGGAACAAGGGACCTGTTCGTCGCCAGCGCCCTGATGCGGTTGCGCCGTGGCGAGCCTTGGACTAGTCACAGGCACATTGCCTGAGCGGAGTCTCTCCGCGGGTGGCCGGGCTACAACCGGATTGCTCTCTTTTGTTAGCACGACCCTGATCGTGGGTCTGCTTACTCTCGCGGTTTTCCTTCCGGACGGATGGGTCGCAGCCCAGTCGGTTCAACGTGAAGACCTGCGGCTGGCAAACGCCTGGCAGAACTACACGCGCAATCGAGACTTCACGCCGGTCGAAGTGTTTCGCCAGGGCGGGATCTGCAAACTGGCCGGCATCATCGATCGCGGGTACCGCCGCCACTTAGCGACCCTGCCGAGCTGGTGCCGGCCGAACCAGCGACTGATCTTCCAGGCCAATACCATCAATCACCGACCGGTGCGCGTGGATGTCTATCCTGGCGGTCAGATCACGATGTCGCAGTCGCTGTGGCGAAGCATGCCCGGGGTGCTCAAGCAACTGGACGTGGCCGAGGATGGCGCGATCTGGGGCGTCACGACAGCCGACAAGATTTTCCGCTGGGATGGCAGAAAGTGGATTGAGATGCCGGGCGGGCTCCGACAGATCACTGTGGGCAGTACGACGGTCATCTGGGGCATCGGCCCTGACAACAACGTCTACCGGTGGAATGTCAGAACCTGGGAGAAGGTGCCTGCGGACGTGTCGCTGACCATGGTGTCGGCCGGGGCGGACGGCAGCGTCTGGGGCCTGGGCAAAAGTGGTGAGGTGTATCGCTGGAGCCCGCCACGTCGCAAACTGCCGGCCACCTGGACCCGGATCGACGGCGCGCCGCAGCTGAAATACCTGGATATCGGCAACGCGTCGAACGTCTGGGGAGTGGACCTGAACGATGGGATCCACCGCTGGAACGGCTCGGGCTGGGCAACGGTGAATGGCCGGCTGAAGAACCTGTCCGTGGCCGCCGACGGCACGGTCTGGGGCACGAATGCCAGCGACCGAATCTATAAACGCCTGGGTGACCGCTGGCAACGGGTCGACGGCTCAGCGCGCCAGGTGGCGGTCGGCAAGGCCGGGGTCGCCTGGCAAGTCAACAGCAAAGGCCGCATGTGGCGCTGGGTCGGGCTGCGCTGGCTATCGCTGGATGGCCTGAGTTTCGCCGTGGATCGTGGCACGCCGCTCGCCCTCGCGAGTGGCTGGCAGAACTACAGTGGCGACACCGGCACCTACCGCGGTGCCGCAGTCACGCGCCAGGACAACCTGTGCGTGGTCAGCGGGCTGATCAAGGGCACCAACTGGGCCGACCTCGCCACCCTCCCCCCGGAGTGCCGGCCGGACAAGAACCTGATCTTCAGCCTGCACGCCAACCAGGCGACACCGGCGCGCGTGGATGTCTATCCCAGCGGGCGCATTGTGTTCCGGAGCGGCGGCAAGCGCAACTGGATTAGCCTCGGTGGCATCACCTTCTCGGTGGGCAGCGGCGACGCGCTCCCGCTGGCCAGCGACTGGCGAAACTACGGCGGCGACTGGCGGCCTGCGCGGGTCACCCGCAATGGCGACCTATGCGAACTCAGCGGTCTGATCCGCGGCAGCGAGTGGACCCAGCTGGCTACCGTGCCGGAGGAGTGCCGGCCACCGAAGCGGGTGATGTTCCTGCAGCATGCGAATGACGCTACGCCCGCCCGCATCGACGTGCTGGCCGACGGCCAGGTCCGGTATATGAGCGGCGGGCGCAACACGTGGGTGAGCCTGTCCGGCATGAGCTGGAAAGGACCCAGCGTCAGCACCAGTGTGGAGGCAGTGGCACTTGAACCCGCGCCGACGACGAGCACCAGCCCGTTACCGGTAGTCGGTTCGGTAGCGCCGATCACGGCCATTCTCGCAGCGGGTGCCTCCACGCCGGTGGCTGATGGCCAGGCCGGCATCGGCCTGCTCGGCTATGCCAGCGGCGAACTGGTCACCCAGGCCACGCTGGGCGCCGGCAGCCAGATTGGCACCTGGACCCTGCCGGCTGATGCGCAGGTCTTGACTCCCACTGGCGATTTCAATGGCGACGGCCGGGAAGACCTGGTCATCTGGACCCCCACCGGCCTGGCACTGGTCAGCCCCAGCCCGCCCAGCCGCGCCGGCCAGCTCGGCGGCTGGCAATTGTTGACCGCGGTCAACAACGGCGTGCGCGCCGGCGGCTGGCAGATCGGTACCGACCGGCAGATCCTGCACGGGACCGGTGATTTCAACGGCGATGGGCGCGATGACCTGCTGCTGACCGGACCCAATGCCATTGGCGTGCTGACTCTGGGTAATGAAGGGCTCACGACGCTCGCCATGCACGTCAACGGGACGCGTTTGGGCGGCTGGATCATCGATACGCCGAAGAACCGCATCGAGGGACTCGGCGACTTTGACGGCAACAACACAGCTGACATCCTGATCACCTCGGGCTGGGGCATCGGCGTGCTGACCCTGTCGGGCAGCAATCTCACCTCGATCATGCTCAAGCCCAACGGCACCCGCTTCGGTGGCTGGCTCTATGACTCGCGCGGCAACCCGATCCAGGGGATCGGCGACTTCGATGGCAACGGTCGCGATGACTTCCTGATCACGTCCGGCTGGGGCATCGGCGTGTTGACGCTGGACCGTGACACCTTCAACAGCCTGATGCTCAAGCCCAACGGTACGCGCTTTGGCGGCTGGCTGTACGACTCCAAAGGCAACCCGATCCGCGGTGTTGGTGACTTCGACGGCAATGGCCGCGACGACTTCGTCATCACCTCCGGCTGGGGCATTGGCGTGCTCACCCTCGCCGGTGACACCTTCAACAGCCTGATGCTGAAACCGAAGGGCACGCGCTTCGGTGGCTGGCTCTACGATCCGGCCAACACGATTGGCGAGGTCGATGACTTCGACGGCAACGGCCGCGCTGACTTTGTCATCAGCAGCGGCTGGGGCGTCGGCATCCTGACCCTCGCCGGCGACACCTTGAACAGCCTGACACTCAAGCCCCACGGTACGCAGCTCAACGGGTGGACGCTGGCGAAGGCGGACATGCTGCCGGCGGCGGGAACGCTGACCAATCCACAGATCGCGGCCATGGCGGCGCAGCGGCCAGCAGTGGCAGATGCCCCGGCCGCCGCACCGGTCATCGCATCTCACGAACTTAGATCCAGCCCCGTCCCGGGCACCGTTGTTGTTCTCTCTTCTGATATCACAAAGGCGACCCTGCGGCCTGGCACGACCGCGTCCGATGCCCAGGCTGTGCAGGCAATCACGTCGGCGCGCAACGGCGCGGAGATCGTCGTAGGCCGGTTGAGGCAAGTTGGCCCGGATGGCATGGCTGTCCGGAACCCAATGCTTTTCGATGATCAGGGGGTCAGCTCACTGGGTACCAAACCGATACGGTTCGGCAATGCAGACCGCTTCGCCCCCATGCCGGCAGGGGAATACTTCCTGGAGCCTGGAACGTACGTGCTGGATGATCCGCATTTTGGCTCTAGTGGTCTTGGCGGCGGGAATTGTGGTACGTCATGCCAGGGATTCCCGCAGCAGAATGCTTGCGAAGCGCCTGATTTTCCCGATCTCGGGGGTCCGGGTGGCGGTGACATCGACTGGCAAGTTCAGCAAGCGTACAGCTTCTTTCCGCCGTCTGATGAGCAGAATGTCGCAAATGTCGGGAATACCAATGTGGATTGCGACGGGTTCTGTCCGTCCGTAGCCCAGTGCGTTGATCCACCCCCTCTCCCTGAAAAACCAGACCTGCCCTTTGGGCAGGTAACGTGCTCCGCTGCACCGTCGTCGATTAGCAAAGTGTGTCAGCAGTTCGGCGGGACGGGAGCTGGCATTCTCGATGCTCTATGCACGGACGGGCGCGGACCAATTAGTTACACGCCCGATAGTGGGTCCGGGTTGGGGATGCTGGGCGATCCAACCTGTTCTATTGCGGACTATGCGCCCGGAGAAATCCCGCAGCAGTGCGAAAACATCCCGAATAAGGACGAGATCATCGCCCAATTGGCTGCCGGGGCGCCCGGTTTGGAAGCCCAGTTCAAATACATCGGATGTCTGATGTCGCCAGGCCTCGCGATATGTGAAGCCGCCCGGCAGGCAGCGATCGACATCTGCCCGACAGGTGCGCCGCAGACCTGCGCCGACATTCAGGACGCGACGGAGCAAACCT
Source organism: Chromatiales bacterium (assembly GCA_020351875.1). Classification (GTDB taxonomy): domain Bacteria; phylum Pseudomonadota; class Gammaproteobacteria; order Steroidobacterales; genus J054. The sequence goes on from CP070671.1 coordinate 2,965,614, forward strand.
ACAAGTTCTGCGGACAGAACTCCTGCATGGTGTGCGGGCCTGCGACAAATTACACATGTGTCCCGACAGGACCCGACCCGAGCGTTCAGTTTGCAGACGGTGGCGGCGCTGGTGAGGCGGAAACCGGAGGCGAGGGAAGCGGCGAAGGCGAGGGCGAAGGAGAGCCTGAGTCGGCAACTGCACAGCCGAAAGCTGACGCCGAGACCAAAAAAGACGAAAAGCCGGAACCCCCTCCTGAGGAAAAACCAAAACCCGCTCCGGATCCCAAAGATGAGGAAGATGGGACAGAGGAAGTGGATGAAGTCGGCGGCACAAAATATAAACAAGTTGCACCATTTGAGTGGGAGGAAGTCGAGGACGAGGCAAAAAATAAGAAGAAAAAGAACAGTAGCGGTACTGATTCGAATTCTGGAGGAGAGACACCAGCCGGCGACAAAGGGAAATCCGGCGACGATAAAGGAAAAGATGACAGCGACAGGAAGACAAATAAGAAAGATCCAATCAGTCTCGCCTCCGGAGAGCTGTCGTTTGTTGATTCAGACGTCAGCTTTCCGGCCCGTGGAATAGGCTTTGATTTTGTCCGACGATATGGATCAAGTGCCATTCGGAGCGGCGCCCTAGGCCCAGGCTGGATTCACGAATACGAGGACTACATCGAGCCCGTTGGAGATCGATTCAACCGGCAGGACGCGCCCAAGTACTGTACCGAGAAACTGCCCAAGGTGCAGTGCCTGTACCGCTACTCTGAGTATGGCGGTCAGACACTCTATGTTCTCGACCGGGGCACCGGCGTGTTCGCTCCCCAGCCCGGTGGGTTTGAACTCATTCGAGTTACCGAGCGCGGCTACAAACTGCTCGAGCCTGGCGGCACGATTCGTGCCTACAATTGGGTGGGCCGGCTTGAAAAAATCACCGATGCGGAGGGCTACGGCCTCGATTTGACCTGGCGTGTGAGGGACTGGAGCGAGGTAGATCGCGACGGGAATCCCTTCCGCTACGGGTTCGGCAGCCTGCTCGATCAGGTTACCGAGTCGTTCGGCATCGCGTTCGATGGCGCTGGCCAGACAGAACTGAATTTCCGCCAGCGACGAAGCCTGTTTGCTCGCTACGAGCTGGCCAGGGTCGTCGATTCATACGGGCGCGTATTTGAGTTCGAGTATCAATCGTTCCCGGAAACGAGTTCGAATACGATCAGGCGCCGTCGCCTGACAAGCATCAAGTACCGGGGCGAGCCACTGGTCGAATACCGCTACAAATGGCTCGACGTCACGAAAGAAGCCTATCTGGAAAAAGTCATACGGCGCGGCCTGTCCCAAGGCCTGGAGGCAACTGGCCCACTGGTAACTCGATACGGATATCAACACGACATTATCGACACACCAGGAGAGCTGCTGGGTGCCGTACCGGCGAGCAGCCCGTTCCCGCCTCTCAATCCCTTCCGCGGACGGATACTGGAGGTCATCTAGCGCTTGCAGCGAGACATCAATGTCTGCACACGCCTGGTGACTGGTGTAGGACTTGAGACGGCTCCCACCGGTGACCCATGCGAACAAAGACTGCCTGCCGAGCTTGGAGATGGCATCCAGGTATTCAATCTGTTGAACCTGCTGCGCCAGATCCAGTTGGACATCGCCGACAACATC
>CP070671.1:2967356-2995964 GCA_020351875.1 Chromatiales bacterium
CGGCTGCGGCCGCTGTTTGAGCGGGGCGCGGACACTGCGTGGTCGATCATGAGCGTCGCGCCGAAAGATCCGGACTACAGCCTGGACACCGAGCGCGCCGCGCAGGCCGCGGCCGAGACCGCGGCGGAGATTATCCGGCTGCTCAGCGAAATGCGCAGCGCGATCAACTCGATCATGACGGCCGAGCAGATCGCCACGCTCGAGCGCCTGATCGAAGAACGCCGCCAGGCGATTGAACAGGCTAAGCAGCAGGTTCCCGAACCAGGCTGACCACTCGGTGCCGCCGCACAGCGTGGGCGCTGATATCGAAGGCCCGCACTGCCGCATCCAGCAGGCTCTGCACAACCGGAGGCTGGTCCCGGACCTGCCGCGTCAGCGCATAGATCGGTCGCGTTGTCTCGATGCCGTCAATGACAAGCTCGACGAGCTGCCCGGCCGTCAGCTCTGCCTCCACCATCTGTCGCGGCAGAAAGCTGATGCTCTTGGTCGCCAAGGTCATATTCTTGATGAGCTGAAGGTCTTGGGCGATCAACGAGATTGGTGGGCCGTGTTGCTGCGCGTACTGCGACAGGGGGACGCCCTTGGGCCGCCGAATTTCATCGTCCCTGGGCGTAATCCAGCGAAAGTCGGCCAGCATATTCAGGGTCGACAGCGATTCTTTACCCGCCGGCAGATGCGATGCCGCGGTGACCGCCACGATGGGATTCGGGCTCACGAGGCGATAGTCAAGCGTTTCCGGTAGCCGATGCGCGGGCACGTGGCACAGGGCCACGTCGATGTCATCGACAATCAGGAGCTGTTCGAGGGTTTGGTAGCTGTTGCGACCCACATGACTGATGCGCATGTCGGGGTAGTGGCGTGCAACCTCTGCAAGGGCTTCAGACACGTGGTCGATCGATACCGATGGCCCGGTGCCGATGCGTAGATGCGAACGGGCCGGGTCCCGGAGATCGGCGATCTTTTCGTGGGCGTTCTGTACGACGGTGTTCAGAGTGATGGCGCTGTCATACAGGGCGCGGCCATAAACCGTCGGCACGCTGCCTTCCCGGCGGCGATCCAGCAGCTTCGCGTCGAACTCCTTCTCGAGATTGCGAATGGCTGCACTGATCGTGGGCTGTGACACGCCCAGCTGGTCCGCGGCGGCCTTGATGGAGCCCTGCTGGACGACCTTGATGAAGAATTGCAGATGCCGATAATTCATATAGGAAAAACTGATTTCAAATCACTAAAATATCAACTTTTCCTAATTCAGGCCACCACCTATGATTGAGTTCATGGGGATGCCGCCGGCAGCCGGGGGGTTGAGAATGAGAAGAGGCAGAGTCGCGGGCATGATTGCCGCCGCGCTTTTCGCGGCGTCCGTATCTGCCCAGTCTATGTACCCGGAATACGATGCGGGAAGCACGGCCCGGCCCGAAGTCACTCGCGATATCGAGGCGCTGGTGCAGGAATTCGCGCGACGCTGGACCCGCGAGGAATGGCGCACTGTGCTGGACCTGTGGGATCGCAACGAGGCCGCGCCGTATTTGCTGCTGTCCCACCAGCCCGACTGGCTGATTGGTTGGGATCAGCTCGACGGGTACTTCGCTCGCAAACCGACGGTTCCGACCAAGGAGATTCCGGCGCAGGCACCGGCCGGCATGCAGCAAATCGAGCTGGTGCATTACGAGTACCGCTCGGAGAAGGAACTTCGCGCGATGCTGTACACCGCGAAGTCGATCCGCGTGCGGGAGATCGATGATGATCTGGCGCTGGCGGCGTGGTACGTGGACTTCGACTACAAGCCGCCATTCATGCCGGCGAAGGGCGAGTCGTTCAAGGCGAATGCGATATTCAGAAACACCCCGGGCGGCTGGAAATTCATTCACTACGCCGAAGCACCGATGTCCGCGATCATGTATTTCGAGCGGCTGTATCGCAAGGAAGCCAGTCCGGAATTCCTGGAATCGCTCGAGAAACGGCGTTCGCAAGGACAGGCGGAGGAGTCGGCCCAATGAGACCATGCATGACGGTTGTATTTCTGATCGCCTTATTGAGCGGTGCAGCCCAGTCCGCCAACCCGTCGATAATCGACGCGGAAAGTACCGCGCCTGAAGAGGTAGCTCAGGCTATCGAGTCCATCGTGTTTGCCTGGGCGGTGAACTGGAACGACAGCGACTGGTTGCGGATCGAGACGATGTGGGACCCGGACGAAGAAGCGCCGTACTACCTCGGCGAGGAGCGTGACTACTGGCTGATCGGCAAAGAAGGTGTGAAGAGCTACTTCAACCCGCCCGCCTTCATACGCAGCCTGATGGAAAGCGTCTACGTTTTGCCGTACCGGTTACGGGTGCGACTGGTCAGCGACAACATCGCGATCGCCATCTGGGAAAACCGACTGGATCTGAAAGTGCGCGGCAGACCGGCGGTGAACGACAACTATCGGGTGAACGCGGTGTTTCGGAAAAAGCCCGACGGCTGGAAATTCATTCATTATGCGGAAGCACCGATGGCGCCGCTGACTTATCTCGAGCACCTGTACCGCAAGACGGTGACCCCGGACTACCAGCGCATTGCCAAGCCTTTCGAACAATCCGACTACGAGAAGACCCTGGTGGCGCCCGGTGAGAACCTGGCAGAACCCTATACACCCGAGGACTAAAGCGTTTAATCAAGGCGGCTGGAACCGGGGGCCAGACATGTGGGCAGCTAGGCATCCCATCCACGGGACCGCGCTGCTGGCAGCAGCCGCGGCCTTGCTGACACTGTCAGGCTCCAGCTTGGCGCAGTCGGTTCAGGATCGCTCGATCGAAGAAATCGTGGTTACAGCGCGCAAGCAGGAAGAGAGCCTGCAGGACGTGCCGATCTCGGTGGCCGCGTTTACCAGCCAGCAGATGCGCGACCTCGGGCTTCGCAACAACTTCGATGTCGCGGCCTTCACGCCGAACTTCAACACGGTGAAGCGTATCGGGCGGGCCGGGGACCGGCCGGTGATTCGGGGCATGGCCAACCCGCCGGATCCGAACCAGGGCGAAGCGAACGCGTCCTATTTCATCGATGGGGTATTCGTGTCCGGCACGATTTCCACCGCCACCGCCAATTCCATGGAACGGGTGGAGATTCTGCGCGGCCCGCAGTCCGCGCAGTTTGGTCGCGCCACTTTTTCCGGCGCGGTGAACTACATCACGCGCACCCCGACCAACCAGTTCGCGGGAGACATCAATGTCCGGTATGGCTCCAACGAGGAGCGGCAAATCGCCGGCTGGATCAGCGGTCCTGTCGTGGAGGATCGGCTGCTGTTCCTGGTGTCTGCCAGTTACGACGAGTACGGCGGCCAGTGGCGCAACAACCTGCAGCCCGACTCCGCCTTTGTAAACGGCAGCGCGCTGAACTTCGTGTTCGACGGCCAGAACACCGAAGGCGACCGGTCCGAGCTCGGCGATGAAGAAACCACCGAGGTCCTGACCAAGCTCACGTGGACGCCGGGCGAGTCGACGGTCGTCAACCTGAAGTACAGCTACACCGAGGGGGACGATTCGCTATACCCGACCAATGTGCTGCCGAACACCGCCAGCGAGTTTCCGAACCTGAACTGCTACATCCCCGACGATCCGTCCGAGCCCTGGTACGAGTCCTCGCGGGGCGAGTTTTGCGGGTCCTTCTCCATCGAAGGCACCGAGAACCGCAAGAACCTGCCCGATCTGCGCAACGGCCTGTTTGCAGACTCGCCGGTGGGTAACCTGACCGATGCCCAGCGGACCTCGGCCCCGGCAGATCCTGGCCTGGAACGGGACACGCATCGGGTAATGGGCGAATGGATCCAGGACCTGCGTGAATGGACCGCGGTGTTCCGCGCTTCCTACAGCGAGGACGACTTCTCGAACGTGATCGATTTCGACCAGCAGGAGGTCCGCGCGGTCTGGGGCCTGTTCGCGCTCGACATCGAGGAGGAGATCGAGGACTACTCATTCGAGTTCAGCGTGTCGTCGCCGGTGGACTACTGGATTCGCGGCAAACTGGGCGGCTACTACTTCAATCGTGAAGAAAACCGCCAGGACCGCAGCTTCACCGGCCCGGCGCCGGTGTTCGGCGTAGCGCCAGGCGCGGGCTTCGGCGATCCACGCGAGGTGGACACCGAAAACATCTCTGTGTTCGGGTCGGTGAGCATAGATCTCAGTACCCGGTGGACGCTGGATATGGAAGCGCGCTACGCGGAGGACGACAAGGAAATCACCAGCGGTCAGCGGTCCATCATCGACAACAGCAGCAAGCCGGTCGAAACGGACCTGGATTTCGACAACTTCACCCCGCGCTTCACGCTGAGCTGGAAGCCGACGGACGATCTGCTGGCGTACGGGTTGGTGGCCAAGGGCAACAAGCCGGGTGATTTCAACAAGGACCTGTTCCGTTCGGACATCCCCGCCGAGTTCACCGAGTTCCAGATCAACTGCGTGATCGGCGACATCCTGCTGGTACCGGGCATCCCGCCTACAGAGTGCACCGCGCAGCTGAAGCAGGACATCGAGGTCAAGGAAGAAGAGCAGTGGACCTACGAACTCGGCGTGAAGACCACGTGGTTCGGCAACCGGGTCACTGCAAACCTCGCCGCGTTCTATATCGACTGGGACAACCAGGCCCTGACGGAAGTTGCCGAAGTGCCCACGTCGTCCGGCGCGATCACCGCGGTGCAGGTGCAGAGAAACGTGGGTAAGTCCGAGGTGCTGGGCCTGGAGCTCGAAACCAACTGGCTCGTGACCGACAACCTGAGCGTGTTCTTCAACTATGGCCTGGCCGACGGCGAGTTCGACGAGGGCTCGCTGCCGGATTTCGCCACCACGACGGGCACAGACGGCGACGTTTCCGGCAATCAGATTCCGGACAGTCCGAAGCATTCGGTGGTGGCCGGCTTCGCGGTGGACGGTCGGCTGACGCAATCGGTGAATGGGTTCCTGCGGGGCGACTATCTCTACGAGAGCAAGCGTTACGTGAACGCGTCGAACCTGAACTGGGTCAGCAGCCGTGAGATCGTGAACCTGCGGCTCGGGCTGGAGTCCGAGGACTGGACCCTGACGTTTTATGTCAGAAACCTGCTCGATGACGACACGCCGATCTCCGCGCTGCGCTTCTTCAACTACGCTGCAGACCCGATATTCACTAGCCCCGGAGCCCCGAATGACAGCACCGCGGCCAACGTTTATCCTCGTCTGTATTCGGTCATCCCCCAGCGCGAGCGGGACTATGGCCTGGAGCTTCAATACCGTTTCGGCAACTGAACCGTGCTGCTACCCGATCATCAGTACCTGACCGTCGACAGCCTGAGCGACTGCCTGAAGGCGCTCCGGGAGAACGGCGAGCGGGCGCAGGTCGTGGCCGGCGGCACGGACGTGATCTTCAACATGCGGCTGAAGCTCTTCGAGCCGGACGTCGCTCTGAGCATCCGGCGTGTCGCGGAACTGCAGCAGGTGGAAGAACTGCCGGACGGCGGCCTGCGTATCGGTGCCGGCTGCCGGCTGGTGGACCTGGTCGAACACCCGCTTGTGAACGAACGCTACCCGGCCTTTGCCGACGCGGTGCGTGCGGTGGCTTCGGCACATATCCGCAACATCGCCACGTTGGGCGGCAACATTTGCCTGAAGACGCGCTGCTGGTACACCAACAACTCCGAGCAGTGGCGCCAGGGCGTGAAGGAGTGTTTCAAGACCGACGGCGAGCTGTGCCACGTGATCAAGAGTTCGTCGCTTTGCCACGCGATCAACAACGCCGATACGCCGCTGCCGCTGATCACGCTCGGCGCAGTGCTGACGCTGCAGAATGCGGATCAGCGTCGCGAGGTGCCGATCGCGGAGTTCTACCGGAAGGACGGCATGGACCATACGGTGCTGGCGCCCGACGAACTGGTCACGCACGTGACGCTGCCTCCGGTCGCAGACCGCACCGTGTTCCTGAAGATCGCGGCCCGCCAGGGCATGGACTTCTCCCAGGCGGCGATCGCCGCGCGCGCCGCTGGCACGGGTGCGGACGCGCCTCAGGTGAGCCTGGTGCTGGGGTCGATATCCATGGCCCCGATCCAGCTGGACCAGCCCGCGCGCACGGTGGAGGCGCAGGGCCTGTCGGACGAGGCCATCGAACAGGCGGTGGCGCAGGTGCGCGCGGAACTCGGTGAGCTCACCAGCCTGTATGCACGCGCGTCATATAAGTCACACTTGGCCAAAGTGCTGGTGCGGCGGGCGCTGAAAGCGCTCCGGGAGATGTAATCATGGCGAAACACATGATCTCGCTCACGATCAACGGTGACACCTACGACCTGGTGGTGTCCGATACACAGACGCTGCTGGACGTGATCCGCGGTGACATCGGGCTGAAGGGCACGAAGCGCGGTTGTACCACCGGTGCCTGCGGCGTGTGCACGATCAACGATTCAAAAGGCCGGGCGATCCTGTCGTGCATGACCCACGTACTGGAATGGGACTGCGAGTCCATCACGACCATCGAGGGGCTGGAGTCCAATGGCGAACTGGACGCGATACAACGGGCCTTCATCGAGTACGGGGCCGTGCAGTGCGGCAGCTGCACGCCGGGGGTCATCATGTCGGCCAAGGCGCTGCTGAACGCCCATCCCCAGCCCACCGAAGAACAGATCAACGAGGCGATGTCCGGTGTGCTGTGCCGCTGCACCGGTCACGTGAAGGTGAAGGAAGCGATCCGCAACGCGCACCGCATCCGGGAGGCATCGAGCCATGCCGCCACCGACTGACCCGCAAGCCATCCCGGCCCAGGAGGCCGAACTCTCGGTCGTCGGCAAGCGCCAGCCGCGGCTCGACGGTCCGCAGAAGGTCACCGGGCGGTCGGTGTTCACCGACGATGTCGTGCTGCCCGGCATGCTGGCCGGGAAAATCCTGCGCAGCCAGCACGCACACGCTCGCATCGTGCGCCTGGATACCTCCAGGGCGGAGGCGCTGCCCGGCGTGAAGGCGGTCATTACAGCGGCACACGCCATGGGTATGGCGGCCAGTTCCACTGAATCCGCGGGCGAAGCCTCCAGGCGCCGCACCGGTAGAGCCATCAAGCTGAAGACCGGTGAGTCGGTATTCGCCGACCAGGTCGTCACCTACATCGGCGAAGAGATCGCCGCGGTGGCCGCGCTGGACGAGGCGACGGCGGAAAAGGCACTGGAACTGATCGAGGTGGAGTACGAACCGCTGCCGGCGACCATGGATTCGCGCCGTGCCGTGAAGCCCGGTGCGCCCCAGGTCAATCCCGAGTTCCCGGGCAACGTGTGGTCGGAAGACATCGACAACTACGGTAAGCCCGACGAGGCTTTCGAGTCCGCGGACTTCGTGGTGGAAGGCAAGTTCGAGGCGGGCGTCACGCACAACCTGTACGCCGAGTTCCACGTGGCGGTAGTGGACTTCTCGCGCCCGGACAAGCTGAAGGTCTGGACACCGACGCAGACCAGCTACCTGATGCAGCATTCGCTGGCGCCAGCCTTCGGACTGTCGCTCAACCAGGTGCAGATCATCCACCTGAATACGGGCGGCGCCTTTTCCGGGCGCGGCGCGGTGCGGCCTCATCATTACGTGGCTGCGTTGTTGTCGCGGGAAACGCGGCGCCCGGTGAAGGTCTTCTCCGCCGGCGACGAAGAGTTCCTGATCGGCCGCGCGCTGGGCAAGAATCGCTACAAGACGCGCATCGCGGCGAACAAGGACGGCACGCTGAAAGCCTTCGACATGAGTTGCGAGATGGACGGCGGTGCCGTCGGCAACGAGGTGGGCTATTTTGGCTGGATGGCCGGGCTCTGTAACGCGTGGGTGTTCGACCTGGAAGGCAACCGCTTCCGCCGCAAGGTGATCCTCACACACCAGCGGCCGAACTTCCTCGGCCACGGCGGCATGATGGTGTCGTCGAACTGCGCGGTGGCGCAGCTGGTGGCCAAGGTCGCGAAATCGCTGGATATGGACCCGATGGACCTGCTGCTGAAGAACGCGGTGGAGCCCGGGCACACGGGTTTATCCGGTGAGGTCTTTGCCAGCTGCGGCCTGAAGGAATGCATCGAGACGGTGCGCAGGGAATCCGGCTGGGACGACAAGTACGGCAAGCTGCCGCCGTTCCATGGCATCGGCGTGGCCATCGGCGCAATGGCCTCTGGCGCGAAGGGCGCGTTCAAGCACGACACCTCAGCCGCGATGGTGCGAGTGGGCGAAGACGGTCTCGTGACGGTCTACACCGGCATACCCGACATGGGCCAGGGCACACACACGACCATGGCGATGATCGCTGCGGAGGTGCTCGGCATCGACGCGAACGACGTGCAGTTGATCGCCGGCGATACGGACCTCACGCCGGTCGATGTTGGCGCCTTTGCCCAGCGCGGCACCATTACCACCGGCAACGCCACCCGCAACGCGGCCATCGACGCGCGCAACCAGCTGGCGAAGCACGCGGCGGAGAAACTGGCAACGGAACAGCACAACCTGGTGTTCCGTAACGGTCGCGTGATACGGGCGGATGACCCGGACCAGTCGCTGTCCTTCAAGGAAGTGGCCTACGCCACCCTGCACGGCATGGAGGGGCGGTGCGTGATGGGCCGGGGTTTCTTCAACTCACCGCTGCCCTACGGCACGATGGCGTGGTCGTTCGACGCGCAGGTGGCCGAAGTGAAGGTGGACCCGGAGACCGGCCAGATCCAGGTGCTGAAAGTCACCGTGGCCCACGACCTCGGGCGCACCATCAATCCGCTGGCGGTGGAAGGCCAGATCGACGGGCAGGTGTTCTCGGCGATGAGCCAGGTGATCTACGAGGAACTGGTAACGGACGACGGCCTGTTCCTGAACCCGTCGCGCCTGGAATACAAGATGCCGCGCACCTACGAGATGCCGGAAATCTCCCACCACATGATCGAGACCCACGATCCTTACGGTCCGTTCGGCGCAAAGGAAGTGGGGGAGGGCCCGGTGGTGGTCACCGGCGCGGCCATCATCGCCGCGGTGTCGGACGCGCTGGGCGGCACGCTGATTCCCGAAATGCCGATGACCCCGATTCGCGTGCTGAAGGCAATCCGCGGCAGCGAACTCTACGAGAACGGCGGCCAAAAACCGTGATTCGCCGCCCCTGGCGGGGGCAGTCGGGGTCTTTTCTGGACGTGCATTTCGCATCGACCAACGCAGCGAAAATTTTGTATGGATACGTTAGTACCTTTCAGCTCCCTGCTGTTTCAGGAGATGGTGAGCACCCCCGGGATGCGAACAATATGGAGCGAACAGAATACGGTACAGAAATGGATGGACGTAGAGGCCGCAATAACCCGGGCGCAGATGGAACTCAATATGATCCCCCGGGACGCCGGCCACGAAATCGTCGCGAACCTGACCCTTGAGCGCTTCCCGATTGAGAGGATCTGCGCCAAGAAACAGCTGCACGGTCACCTCATGGTGTCGTTTCTCAAGGCATTTCGCGAGGTGTGTGGTCCTGCGGCTGAATACTTCCATGTTGGAGCCACCACGCAGGACATCCTGGATACGGGCTTAACGCTGCAGATACGTGAGGCGGAACAACATGTTTTGGGGCAGTTGCTATCTCTGGAAGAGGTTCTCTGCGATCAGGCAATGAGATACCGACATAGCGTCATGATGGGGCGGACCCATCAGCAACATGCTCTGCCTCTTACCTTCGGCTTCATTCTCGCAGGCTGGGCTAACGAGGTCCGAGATCACATCGAGCGAGCCAGAGAAAGTGAAAAACGCCATCATTTTGCAAGTTTCGCCGGAGGCGTGGGAACCCAGAGTGCCTACGTGGAGCTGGTGGGGGAGGAGATGGCGCGAACCTTGGAAGAAAAGGCCTGCGGCATGCTTGGTTTGCGATCTCCGCTCATCGCACTCCACGCTCGCCCGGACCGATTCGCGGAAGTGGTCGGCAACCTGTCCGCTCTTTGCAGCTCCCTCGGCAAGATGGGGCTGCAAATCGCATCCTGGCAGCGGACAGAGGTCATGGAAGCCGAGGAGCCGAGTGCGGAAACCAGCTACGGCAGCAGCACGATGCCAAACAAACTCAATCCTGAGCCAAGTGAACAAGTGGATGGCCTGGCAAAAATAGTGCGTTCTCTGGCTTCTGCAATGCAGGACATCCTGATGCAGGACCAGCGAGATTCAACGCGAATACCGGTTCACTTTACTGCCTTGCCGCTCAGCTACATGATGACAGCGCGAGCGTTAGACACCATCACGGCGAACATAAGAGATCTCATCGTGCACGAGGATCGGATGCGCGCCAATCTCGAGCATCAGAATTTTCTCGGCCAGGCGGCGGGCGAGCGGCTCATGATTCGCGCGTACCAAAAGACGGGGAAACGCGACTGGGCGCATACAATTCTGCATGATTGCGCACGGAGATGCCGGGCAGAAGGCCGATCGTTGCAGGACATTGTTTCTGAACACGCGGAGATGGGGCAGCTTTTTACGAAGGCGGAGCTCGACGAGATTTTCGATCTGACTACGTATACCGGCACGGCTGGTCTGCAAACGGATCAAGCCGTTCAGGCATTGCGATCGACCAGGCCGCAGATCAGCGCTCGTGACTAATTTTCGGACCTTCTCGCAGCGATCCAGTCAATCGCTCCGCAACTCGACTCGCGCACTTGGCATCACGACAGAGCGTCCTCGTCGTCTGCCGGGCGGGTGACGGCCGCGGAGATGCCGCGCAACAGCTCGGCCACCCGCGCGATACCCGGGCGAAGGTCATCAGCGGCCAGGTAGGCGAAGCTTCGGGCACGCAGCACGTCACGGACCCAGCTGCTGAGCCGCAGATCCCCGCGGCGGCGATGTTCGCGGCCGGACAGGGTGTCCAGACCCAGATCGATCCACCTCACGCCCTCGCGTGCCGGCTGCTCACGTCCGTTACTGCCTGCTCCGCCAATGAGGTCCGAGTATGCGAGGAAGGGCAGGTCGACACCGGAGTCGATCGCGAGCGCCAGCTGTGACGCACCCCGGACGTTGAACTCGATCAGCTTCAGCTGGCCATCATGCGCATCGCGCTTGAATTCGATGTTCGCGAGCCCTCGATATTCCAGGCGAGTGAGAAACTCGCGCCCCAGGCTCTCGACCTCCGGATCGAAAACCCCGGTCGAGTAACTGCCGTTTCCGCAGTCCACCGGCCAATCTCGGAGTTCCCTGCGGATGAACAAGGCTGACCGGTTACCGTCGGTCGAGCAGTACGCGTACACCGCATACAGTTGGTCAGCTTCGCCGTCAATCTGCTCCTGGACGATGACGCTCCCATTTCCTGCGCTCATGCGGACGTACTCAGGCGACAACTCGGCGGGAGTCTCGACCAAGGCGAGTTTGGTCAGTTCTCCGGGTCGCTGGTTGGATTGCTGCTGCCACTGGGGCGAATACGCCGGCTTGATCACACACGGGAAGCCAATCTCTTCCGGAACCCGGCTGAGGTCATCGACGCTCTCGGGCACCAGGGTGCGCGGAATAGCGACCCCGCAGCGCGCCGCCAGGTCGTACTGCCGCCGCTTGTCAGCCAGCATCTCGAGCGTGTCGCGTCCGGCGAGTGCGAACCGGAACCACCGGGTCAGCGTCTCTTTGTAACGCGACACCAGCAGCACGTGCCCGTCACTGGTCGGAAGCAGAACCCCACGCGTTGGGAGCTTTTCGCCGAGCCGTGAAAGCAGGGCGATCAGCTGGGCGTCATCGAGACCGTCAATCGACACCGGGAAACCAAAGCGGGACTTCATGCCGGGTGTTCCTGAGGCGCCCAGTGTGACGACGGGAATGTCGCGGCGGCCGAGACTGCGAGTCACGGCCAGCCCGTGTGCCCGTTCAGCTCCAAGAACGAAGGCCGTCGGAGCCGCGCCGGTCAGATTCGCGGCAAACCTGTCGTACTTCCTGAGAATCTCGTCTCGGATAGTCTAGTCACCCCGCTTTGCTGGCCCCGATTGCGCACATGCAGGCACGATCGCAGGGGTGGTGAATATAGGCATGAGTTTCACTGCGCGTACTCGGGCTCCTCGTGGTCGAGGACGCGTTTGAGCGCAGCGAAATGAATGATGGCTTGCTTCTTGAGGTTGTTCGGCCGCGCGTCGCTCACATATCGCTCCGCGACGTTGTCAGAAATGACGCGAAGCTCTCCACCGGTAGACTGGGCAACAAGCTGCAGCTGGCTCGCCCTCTCCAGGTAATACAAATCGTCGAAGGCACGCGCCACGGATTCTCCCGCCACGATGACGCCGTGATGAGCATGAAAGAGCACAGCCTTGTCGCCGATGGCCTTTGCAAGCCGTTCTCCCTCCTGAGCCTGGTCCGCGGCACCAGCGTAGTCCGGCTCATAGGCAACACGTGAGTGGAAGCGAAGGGCGGTCTGGCTCACGGGAAGCAGTCGCCCTCCTTCGAGCATCGTAATTGACGTCGCGTAGGGTTGATGTGTGTGAAGGACACACGCGACATCGCCTCGGGCTCTCAGGATATGTGAGTGAATGAAGAATGCCGATGATTCGACCTCGCCATCACCTTCGTAAATCCTTCCTTCAAAATCGACAACGAGGAGGCGACTGGCGCACACCTCCGACCAGTGCAGACCATGCGGCGTGATGAGAAACCGGTCGGGTTCACTCGTCAGGCGAGCGGAAAAGTGATTGGCTATTCCTTCGTTCAAGCCCAAACGAAACGCGAGGCGATGCGCTGCTGCGAGATCGATCCTGACGTCCCTATCACTCATCTGGAATGTTATCGGCTTCTTATGCGTGGCCGGTCGCGCCGGCTCAGCGTTCATCGCGGCGTCTGATGCCACGCGAACATCTTGCCATTCCGGTCGTTGCTTGCGTTGCAAAGGCACTTTAACGGAAGATTCTAACGGATGTCGATCGGGTCAACTGTCCGTAACATAATGTCTGTACTTGGCGACCGCCATGTTCAGCACATGCTGTTCTTACCGTTTACCCTGCCTTTCGCGGTGCGCCGATTCTTGCGAGAGCGCCTCTCGCCCGTCAGTGTCAGATCGCGGTTGAAGAGTCAGCTGGAAAACCGTGAACAACGCTTCCTGGAGCTCATTCGGGCGCGGGTCTATGCCGTGCCGGGAAGCCCATACAAAAAGTTGTTGGACTATGCCGGTTGTGAGCTGGGTGATATCGAATCGTGTCTCAATAGGACGGGGTTGGAGGAGACCTTGAAGGAGCTTGCCCGCTCGGGGGTCTACCTCACGCCGGGGGAACATAAAGGGCGGCAAGACGTGGAGCGTGGGAGCCTTTCGTTTCGAGTGCGCACAGAAGACCTGGTGCCGCCCAGGCGTTATGGCGCCGCGTTGGGCGCGAGCCGAAGCAGCGGAACTACCAATGAGCCCCGCAGCAGCGTTTCGTCGTTCGATTGGTGGCGCGAGGAATCACCGGCGATGGCGCTTTTCCTGGATGCGCACGGACTCCTGTCGAGCCGTATGGCGGCTTATGAGCCCATGCTCGGCAGCCTTGCTGCAGGTATCACGTTCTTCCTGATGACCGCGCGACTGGGTGTTCCTCTCGATCGCTGGTTCGCCCGGCCGGTGCGCGTGAACAACTGGCTGGAAGAGTTGTATTTCCGTCTCCCGTCTCACGAGATTGCACTGGCGGGACAATGGTTCGGTCCCGGCTTTGCACGCCCCGAATTGACACCGGCCGGCGACATCGACCGGATCGTCCGATGGGTAGAAAGAAGCCGGAAAGAAGGCTTCACCACATGCATTTGGACAGTTGCCAGCAACGCAGCCCGTATCGCGCAGGTCGCTGATGAAATGGGCGCATCACTCGAAGGGTGTACGTTCATCGCGTCCGGTGAACCGGTTACCAGGGCGACGCGACGTGTCATTGAAAAAGTTGGTGGAGCCGTTACCGTCCTGTGGGGCTACTGGCCCACAGGCACTGTTGGCGTGGGTTGCGGCCGGCCCGCTTACGGTGACGAAATGCACGTAATGCGTCACAGCCTGGCCGTGATTGAACACCCTGAGCCGATCACCCACGCCATCGGTGAACCGATTCATCCCCTGCTTTTCACGACGCTTTATCCCTCCGCGGCTCAACTGGAGATCAACGTTGCCAACGGCGACCACGCCGTGTTGTCGGAAAGAAACTGCGGGTGCCCAATGCATGAGGCTGGCTTGACGCTGCATGCCCACAATGTTGGTAGTTTCGAGAAATTCACCAGCGAAGGCCTGGCGTTTCCCTTCGATGATCTTTATGAGCTACTCGACACGACACTGCCTGACAAGTTTGGCGGTGGCGTTGGAGACTACCAGTTGGTCGAGGAAGAAGGCATGAGCGGCCGAACGCATGTCACGCTATTGGTTGACCCGAGCGTTGGTCCGATCCGCGAATCCTCACTGCAGGATTTCCTGACTGAAGAATTGGCGGCGGGGTCGCGTAGCAAGGGCTTTATGGCAGGCGTGTGGCGGGACTCGGGGACATTCCGGATTCGGCGAGAAAGTCCGATGGCAACCTCGCGGGGCAAGGTCTTGCCGCTGCGGGTTGCCGCCAAAGTGAGATGAAAGAGCCTGTGAAGAGTCGCGTCCGAATCACAATTGCGTTTGTCCTGATCCTCTATGCGCTGATGGAAGGACTGTCTCTTCTTGGGCTCTGGGTTCTGGAGTCGAGCGTGAACGTCGTCTACGACCCGGTAGTCGAGGTCCTGTCCGAGACCCAGAGGACTCGCTTGAGCCAATTCCTTGAGCAGGGACGAGGCCAGAGAGTCGAGCAGGATCCGGTGTTGGGCTGGTACAGGATCGGCAACTCGGCGGGGATGAGGGATGATCGCGAGTACGAGAAGCGACCCGCACCGGGCACGATCCGGGTCTCGGCGTTTGGCGATTCCTTCACGTATGGCAGCGATGTCGAGCTTCAGGAGACGTGGGCGAAGCAACTGACCACGATCGTGCCCGCGATCGAAACGCTGAACTATGGCAACGGTGCGTACGGTCTGGATCAGGCCTACCTGCGTTATCGCAAGCTTGGAGCGGAATACAATCCAGACATCGTTCTGATTGGGTTCATGACGGAGAACATTGCTCGTCATGTCAACGTGTTCCGCGCATTCTATACGCGGTCGTACCGGAACGTCATTTTCACGAAGCCGCGTTTCATTCTTCAAGATGGCCAGCTGACACTTCTGGATAATCCGATCGCCAGCCTTGAGGATCATCGGGATCTGCTGGCGAACGACAGGCGCGTGTTGGCAGAGCTGGGCCGAAACGATTATCACTACCAGATCAACTATCGGCGGGGTCGCTTCGACTTTCTCCCCTCCGTTCGCCTGATGAAGATTGTCGCGTACGTGCTCAGACTGAAAATACTGGATCCGATTATCAGGCTCGATGGTATGTACAGCGCAGAGTCTGAGGCCTACGACGTGACGGTCGCCATCTTCGACGCCTTTTACCGGGAGGTTCTCGAGAACGGGGCGCTGCCGATCGTCGTCATATTCCCGGACCTTCACGATCAGCGAAGGAGCCGCAAGAAGCGAGAGCGTCGCTACAGCCCGCTACTGGTCGATTTGGAGGGGAGGGGATACCCCGTCATCGACACAATGACTGCGCTCGAAGCCTATGAATCCCAATATTCGATCAAAGAGCTGACAAGGGACTGGGGGCATTACTCACCGGTCGGCAACCGGATCGTGGCGGAGTACATCGCCGGTGAGCTCGAACAATGGGGTTACTTGCGTCTTGAGAATGTCGACAGGGCTGTTCGGGAAGAACAGGCACGCCTGGGTTTGCCGATTCGAGCCGTACGACGCTGATCGCGCGAAGACGTTTTGGTCTGCGGGCGTCAGGCCCGCAGGAACTGCGGAATGCTTTCGGCCCCTTCCGGGTCTTCGTGAATCAGCACTTCGGCGTCCGGGAACGCGTCCCTGACGGCCAGTTCCACTTCGTCGGCGATTTCGTGGGCCTGTGACAGCGGCATGCTGCCGTCCATCTCGATGTGAAACTGGATGAAGGCCGACAGGCCGGCCCGGCGCGTGCGCAGGTCGTGAATGCTGGCAACTTCCGGGTGCTCCAGCGCGATCTCGCGGATCCGCTGGCGCTCGGCTTCGGAAAACTCCACGTCCATCAGCTGCCGGATCGCATTGCTGCCGATCTCCCATGCGCCGCGGATCAGCACGAAGGCCAACAGGATACCGATCACCGGGTCGACGAATGGCGCGTCAAACCGTGTCGAGACCAGCAGGGCAACGATCACGCCGACATTGATGCCCACGTCGCCCAGGCCGTGCAAGGCATCGGCCGACACGATCAGTGACCCGGTCCGTTTGACGACAAAGCGCTGAAACACGACCAGTACGCCGACCAGCACGGACGCCACGATCATGATGACGATACCGAGCTGGCTGTTCGTCGGCATCGCGGGTTCGATCATGCGCCGCACGCACTCCGCGATCAGGAACAGCGCGGACGCGCCAATGATGATGGCCTGGAACATGCCGCCGATGGGTTCCGCCTTGCCGTGCCCGAAGCGGTATTGCTCGCTGGCCGGTTGCAGGGCGCGGCGCACGAAGAACAGGTTCAGCCCTGCGGCCACGCCATCCAGCACCGAGTCCAGCAGTGAGCCGAGCATTGCCACGGAGCCGGTCTGCCACCACGCAACGCTCTTGATGGCGATCAGCGCCGTGGCCACCAGCACTGACGCGCCGGTCGCAAGCTTCATCAGCCGCGCCTTGTCGTTGTGCTCCAGGTTGTTGGCGGTGGCAGCGTTATTCATGGTTCAACAGGGCAGAGCCCGGCTCGTCTGGCCCTATTGTAGGTCAGAACCGGCAAGTTCCGGCGCCCCGGCAGGCGCCGGTCAGCGGAACCAGCGCGAGCCCGGGAAGCGCCTTGCCAGCCAGCGATCCAGCCCGAGCCACTGTCCTGAGCGCTTGCTCAGGAACAGGATGTTCAGAATGAAAAACGGGATCAGGGACGCATCGTAGTAGCCACCGATCGCCAGGTTCACCAGGATGAACAGGCTCACGCCGGCCGCCCAGCGCGTGGTCAGGCCCAGCAGCAGGCCGATGGCCGCGTAGAGTTCGCCGACGGTCACGACCCAGGCCACCAGCTTGTACAGCGGAATCGCGAACAGCTGCAGGTACATCACCGCAAAACTGTCGGGCGGCAGTTCCGTCAGTCGGTCCAGGAAGATTTCATTCAGTATGTCCGTCGTGAGCCAGTCCTTGCGGATCTTGTTGACGCCGGCGGCCAGCCAGAAGACGCCGAACAGCGTGCGCAGCAACAGGTGCAGCACCACGCCGAAGGTCCGCAGCAGGTGCCCGCGTATCCACTGCAGCTGCCACAGACCTGCGGCCGTCGTCAGTGCGTCGGTCACAGCGGAAACTCCGACGGTCGCCGGGCGTCGATGATTTCGATCGACTCCCACAGCGGCAGGCGCTGGCAGTAACCGACGGGTTCCAGCTCCGGACTCCGGTGCCAGCGCCGGTTGGTGCGATCGATTTCATGACCGTGCAGGGCGATCACGGGTGGCTCCAGCGACACCTGCGCCCGCACGGTTCGCGGCCGGGGCCACTTGCCGTCGACGACTTCGTACACCAGCACGGGCCGCTCGTGACCGTCGGCAGCCGTGTCGTCGAAATTGCGGATGAACCATTCCCAGATCGTCGCAATCTGCGACCAGAAGGTCCGGGTCCGAATGTGGTAGATGGTGAAGCTGCCGGACTCTGGAATGGTTTCGCGCGCGGTGTCAGCGTCGGTGACTTCGCAGAGCACGACCACCTCGCACATCGTGCAGATCTCGCCGAAGCGCCCGAACAGGAAGTAGTCGGCGTACTTCGGATCGTTCATCTGCGCATTTGCGGACAAGGCTGTGCCCAGGGTCAATAAGAACAGCAGACACCGAGCGGTCCTCGCGGCCACGTGCCTCTGCGTCAAACTTGGCGGGTTCAAGGTCATTTCCCCGCGCGCTGGGCGTCGGCGATCAATTGTGCCGCCTGCGACTGCGCGACGCTGCCCTGGCTGGCCAGGCTCATTGACTTGCGCCCCATCTGTTCGGCCTGGGCGTAGTCCCCCTGCTCGAAACGCAGCTGCCCCAGTTCGAGCCACACGGCCGGGTGATCCGGCTCGATGCGAATGGCCCGTTCGACGGACGCGGAGGCCTGGGCGAATTCGCCCGCGCGGCGCTGGCGGCGACTTTGTTCCAGCAGCGCTTCGCCGGCCGTCGAGATACTGCGGCCGACGACAGCACCCTGTCCGCTGCCGTCGGTGGTGCCGGTTGGGGCAGTGGTCGGCGATGCGGGTGGGGCGGTCTGCACATAGGGGGCCGTGCAGCCGGCGAGCGCGAGCATCGCGATGGCCAGCAATACGCGCATCAGTTCAGCGCCTCGTCGAGCCAGTCACGCGCGCGCCGACCCAGCATGCGCAGGCCCGGACCACAGCCCGGTTTGCTGCCGAGCCGGGCATCGGCGGGCAGTGCTAGCTCCACGACGTCGGCGCAGGCCGGCCTGGCCATCAGCCCGGTCTCGTAATCGACCCACAGGTTCTCGAGTCCGGCCGGTGGCAGCGGGGAATACGAAGCACTGTCCAGTTCATTCATGATCGCCGCCCAGATCTGCAACGCACCGGTGGCCCCGGTGAGCCCCGTCGGGCGATTGTCGTCGTAACCGAGCCAGACCACCATCACGTGCTCGCCGGTAAAACCGGCGAACCAGCTGTCGCGATATTCATCGGAGGTACCGGTCTTCCCCGCGGCAACGAGATCGGCGGGCATTTTGCCACGGGCGCTGCGCCCGGTACCCCGGCGCAGGACCTGCACGAGCGCCTGGTTCAGCTGGTAGACGGCGTCCGGATCGGCAATCTGCTCGATCGCAATCGGAAAGCGCTGCAACGGTTCGCCGTCGGCGTTGACCACCGAGCGCACGGCGCGCAGTGGCGTGCGAAAACCGCCGTTCGCCAGCGTCCCGTAGACCTGGGCGACTTCCAGCGGCGTCATTTCCACCGCCCCGAGCAGCAGCGACGGGTAGGGCCGGATGTCTGCCGGACCGCCCATCGCGGTGAGCGTGTCGGCCACTTGCACCGGGCCGACCGCCATGCCGAGGCGCACCGTGGCGAGATTGAAAGACTCCGCCAGTGCGCGCAGCAGGGTCACCGTGCCGTGGGTTTCGCCGCTGTAGTTCTGCGGCGACCACGTGTCGCCGTTGTCGAGCGCTACGGTGATCGGCTCGTCGTCGACCGGGCTCGCCAGGTGATAGTGGCCGGACTGCAGCGCGTCCAGGTACACCGCGGGTTTCACCAGCGACCCGATGGGCCGGCGCGCGTCCAGCGCGCGATTGAAGCCGGCGAAGTCGGCCTGCCGGTCACCGACCACGGCGATGACTTCGCCCGACTGCGCGCTGGTGATGACGACCGCCCCGGCCAGTTGGTCCGCGGCCTCACCATCTTGCCGGTCCAGGTTCGCGAGTCCGGCGCTGAGTCTGGCCTCGGCAGTCACCTGCACCAGCGGATCGAGTCCGGTGAACACGCGTAAGCCCTGACTGGTCAGATCCTCGTCGCGGTATTGCTCGGCCAGCTGCGCGCGCACCAGCTGCAGGAAGGCCGGATAGTAGGTCGCGCCGCCCTGTTGCCGGTCCCAGGTATCGAGTTCGCGTGCCTGCGCAGCCGCTGCCTCGGCCGGTGTGACCGCGTCGTTATCCGCCAGGACCCGCAGCACCAGGTTGCGGCGTTCCAGTGTGCGCTGCGGATGGCGGTCGGGATTGTAGTAGGCCGGGCCTTTGACCATCGCCACCAGCAGGGCGAGCTGGTGCAGTTCCAGTTCGTTCAGCGGCCGGCTGAAGTAGAACTGGCTGGCCAGGCCGAAGCCGTGAATCGCGCGGTCGCCATCCTGACCCATGTAGATCTCGTTGATATACGCGTTCAGCAGGTCGCTCTTGTCGTAGTGCCACTCCAGAATTATCGCCATCGCCGCTTCGCGGAGTTTTCGCCACAGCGTGCGCCGGTTATCCAGGAAATAGTTCTTGACCAGCTGCTGCGTCAGTGTGCTGCCGCCCTGTTGCAGCTCGCCGCTGCGCAGGTTCACGATGACGGCCCGCAACAGCGCGCGCGGATCAACGCCGTGATGCTCGTCGAAGCGCCGGTCCTCAACGGCCTTCAACGCCGCGACGAGCACGTCCGGCGTCTGGTCCGGGGCGATGATCAGCCGGTCTTCGCCGTGCGTCGGAAAAATACTGCCGACCAGCAGCGGGTCGAGTCGCGCCACCGCAAATTGCGTCGAGCCGCTGGCTAGCCGCGAGATCTTGGCGCCAGCGAACTCGATGGCCAGCGGTGACGGCGGGCGCAGTTCATCCCAGAACCGAAACTCCCGGCTCATCAACTCGATGCCGCGGCGCGTGCGGCGGAAACTGCCTGGCTGGCGAGGCGCCTGCCTGACTGGTCTATAGCCCAGGCGTAACAACTCCCGTTCGAGTCGCGCCGGTGGCATTTGCAGGCCGGCGTAAAGTTCCAGCGGCCGGGAATAGACCTGTGCGGGCAGGTCCCACCGGCGCCCGTCGAATTTGTGCGTGACGGTGATGTCGAGGTAAAGCAGCCAGCCGGCGATCACCAGTAGCAATAATGCCGACAGCCGCAACCACGGGCGCCGGCGAACGGTCCGGCGTCGTTTTCGTGACCTGCTCATTCGCAATCAATCTGCCGTTTAGCCATAGTGATGCGTGGTTTACAGTCGGTAAAAGCTGGCTATACGGAACGCAGCATGGGTGGTTCGGCACGGCAATTTTGCGTCGCGGCGCTGGCTTGCGCGGTCCTGGGCGGCTGCTCCTCCCACAGGGCCGCCGCGCCGGAGCAGGCCGAATCCTACCAGTTACGCAGGGCCCCGGTCAGCGCGGTGGGCGAGCACGCGGCGCGCACCGCATCGTCCCTCGTGGGCTCGCCTTACCGGTACGGCGGGCATAGCCCTGACGGCTTCGATTGCAGCGGGCTGGTGTATTACGCCTACCGGGCCGCCGGCCTGAGCGTGCCGCGCACGTCCACGCAGCAGTTCCGGGCAGCCAAGCCGATTCCGATCACCGCGGCCCGGGCCGGCGACCTGCTGTTCTTCCGCTATGAACGCAAGGTATCCCACGTCGGGATCTACCTGGGCGACCAGCGTTTTGTGCATGCGCCGTCGAGTGGCAAGCACGTGTCGGTAGCAAGCCTGACGGACGCGCACTACCGGGAGCATTTCGTCGGCGCCGGGCGCTTCTGACCCTGCCAGCCGCGGCCCTGCCAGCGGCTTTAAACCATTCGGACCCACCGCGCCGCGGTGATGCGGTGCCTGGTTGTGCCGCCGACTCTTCCAAGCGGTATCCTTGTCCCGATGGATGACCCCAGCCGAGCCGCAGGTCTGGATTTTCGCGCGATTCTCGACGCCGCGCCGGACGGCATGGTGCTGGTGGAAACCGACGGCCGCATCCTGCTGGCGAACCAGGAAATGGAAGCCCTGTTCGGCTACAGCAATGAGGAGTTGATCGGCCAGCCGGTGGAAATGCTGGTGCCGCGGCAATTCCGGCAAGGTCATCCCGGTCTGCGCGACGGCTACATGCAGGAGTCCCGGGCCCGGGGCATGGCGGGCGGGCGAATCCTCAGCGGGCTTTGCAAGGACGGCACCGCGCTGCCGGTGTCCATCAGCCTCAGCGTCGTCGACGCCGGCGCCAGGCAGGTCGTGCTCGCGACGGTCCGCGATCTGACGGTGCAGGCCAGGGAGGCCGCCGAACTCCGCCGCAGCAACCTGGAATCGACTTTGCTGCTGCGTGCGGCCGAGATTGCCGCCGAAGCCGAAACTGTAGAAGACGCGCTGCAGGGTGTGATCGACGCCGTATGCGAGGCCACCGGCTGGCCCATCGGCCATGCCTACACGGTCTGCCCGAAGCGCCCGGATACGCTGCTGCCGGGCGACCACTGGTGCCTGGGTGAAGGTGATGCCTACCGCAAGTTTCGTGATCTGGGCAAAGCCCGGGTGTTTTGCCGCGGTGAAGGGCTGCCGGGCAGGGTGCTGGAATCGGGCGAGGTCGCGTGGATCGAAGACATCGACCAGGACGACAACTTCACCCGCAGCGAGGCGGCCAAGGCAGCCGGTGTGCATTCTGCTTTTGCGATCCCGGTGTCCCTTGGCGGTGAAGTCGAGGGCGTGCTGGAGTTCTTTGCCGGGGAAGTGCTGCCCCGGGACGACGATTTCGTCGCGATCATGGGCAAGGTCGGCGAGCAACTCGGCCGGGTGTTCGAGCGTTCGAAAACCCAGCGCGAAATCGCGCACCGCGAGCATCTCATCGAATCCATGATCCAGAATGTGCCAGGTGCTGTGTATCGCTACACCGATCATGGTGCAGAGGGCGGTGGCCACATCACCGAACTGATGACCGAGGAGATCGAGTCGATCTGCGGCTTGCCGCCCGAGCACTTCGTGAACCAGGGCGGCGGCCGGATTGCAAAACTCATCTGCCCCAATGATCGGGAACGGGTGCAACAGACCGTGCTGGCCGCGATGCAGGCGGGCGACGCCTTCGACATCGAATACCAGGTGATTCACACGGACGGCCACCTGCGATGGGTCAACTCCCGGGGCCGATGCAGCAAGGATCAAACCACCGGCCACAGCATCGTTGACGGCACGCTGTTCGATATCACCGAGCGCAAGGAGGCGGAGCTGGCCCTCAGAGCGGCTCAGGCGGCGGCCGAGCAGGCCAACATCGCGAAGAGCGCGTTCCTGGCCAACATGAGCCACGAACTGCGCACGCCACTGAATGCCATTCTCGGCTACAGCGAAATGCTGATGGAGGAGGCCGAAGATCTCGAGCAGGAGACATTCCTGCCCGACCTGAAGAAAATCAAGCAGGCTGGCAGCCACTTGCTGGCGCTGATCAACGACGTACTCGACCTGTCGAAGATCGAAGCGGGTAAAGCGGAGCTGTTCGGCGAAGATATTGAGGTTGCCGAACTGCTGGACGAGGTGACCGCCACGGTCGGCCCCCTGGTGGCGAAAAACGGCAACCGCCTGAAGCTGGAACGGCAGGGTGACCTCGGCACAGTTTTCCAGGACCTGACGAAGCTGAAGCAGTGCCTGCTGAATCTGCTCAGCAATGCTGCCAAGTTCACCCACGATGGGGAAGTGACGCTGCGCGCCAGCCGGGCCAGCAATCCCGGCCGGGACATGCTGGTCCTGAGCGTGGCGGATACCGGCATCGGCATTCCGGCCGACAAGCTGGAGTCGCTGTTCGAAGAGTTCACGCAGGCGGACGTGTCCACGACACGGAAATACGGCGGCACCGGGCTGGGCCTGGCAATTTCCCGGCGCTTCTGCCGGATGCTCGGCGGCGACATCACCGTGCGCAGCGAGCCGGGACACGGTTCGGAGTTCACGATCACGGTTCCGGCGACGCTGCCGGGTGTCGAGGCTCCCGAGCATCCGGCGGAAGCGCCGGTTGCCCCGGCGGCAGCTCCAGAGGAGGGCGCGGCGCCAGTTCCAGGCCAGACGATCCTGGTAATCGATGACGACCCGGAAGCCTGCGAAATCATCGAGCGTTTTCTGGTTCGCGATGGTTTCGATGTGGTTACGGCCACCACTGGCGAAGAGGGCCTGCGCCTCGCCCATGAACTGCAGCCGGCCGCGATTACGCTCGACGTGATGATGCCGGACATGGACGGCTGGTCAGTTTTGCGCGCAGTGAAGGCCGACCCGCACCTGGCCGAGATCCCGGTGGTGATGGTGACCATGGTGGATGACAAGAGCCGCGGGTATTCCCTGGGCGCCACCGATTACCTGACCAAGCCCGTGGAGCGAGTTGCGCTGGTCAAAGCCCTGCAGCGCTACCGTTGTGAGCGCGGTTCCTGCCCGGTGATGGTGGTGGAAGACGATGCCGACACCCGCCGGCTGCTGGCCCGGACTCTGCAGAAGGACGGCTGGGCCGTGACCGAGGCGGCCAATGGCCGGGAGGCCCTCGACGCGATGGAGCAAGAAGCCCCGGGACTGATCCTGCTGGACCTGATGATGCCGGTGATGGACGGCTTCCAGTTCCTGCACGAGATGCGCGAGCACGAGGCGTGGCAGAATATCCCGGTGATCGTGGTCACGGCCAAGGATCTGACTCCCGAAGATCAACGAAAGCTGAACGGCAGTGTCGAACAGATCCTGGCGAAGGGTTCTTACGGACGCGAGCAACTGATTCAGAATATCCGGCGGCTGGTGGCTGCATCCGGAACCGCCGTCGACACGTGAATGGACGATTACCGCGAGTGCAAATGGCCAAGATACTGTTAGTGGAAGATAACGAGATGAACCGGGACATGCTGTCCCGACGCTTGTTACGCAAAGGTTTCGACGTGGTGATGGCCGAGGACGGCGAGGCTGGCGTCAGCCTGGCTGCCAGCGAGTCGCCGGACCTGATCCTGATGGACCTGAGTCTGCCCGTGATGGACGGCTGGGCAGCCACTCGCAAGATCAAGGACAACCCCGACACGTCGGCGGTGCCGGTCATCGCACTCACCGCGCACGCGATGCAGGGTGATGAGGAAAAGGCCCTCGCTGCGGGTTGCGACGATTACGACACCAAGCCCGTGAACTTCAAGCGGCTGCTAGAAAAGATCGAGAAACACCTGGCCTAGCGGTAGACCTGCTGCGCCAGTACGACCACGCGGTCCTGGTCCGTGAGCTCCCAAGTCTGGGCCCGATCCGGGTTTAACCACAACTTGCCGCTGCTTTCATCGCCGGTTCGCAGACCCAGCGCGATTTCCTGCTTTTGCTGGGCGGCGAACATCAGGTCGGCGAATCGGCAAGGGCTCCCCGCTTCCACGTAGTCGTCGGCCGGGCGCAGGCTGATCTCCACACCCCCGGCGCTGAGCAGTTCGCGGTAGATTGGCCCGAGTTCCACCTGCTGGGAAATCTGCGCGAGCTGCGCGCTGACGGCGACGGAGCTGATGATCACATCGTCCACGCTAAGCTGGCTGACCAGTTCCTGCGCCGTCCTGACCAGCAGTTCCAGCACCAGGTGCGGTCGCTTGCCGGCGTTCTTCAGCTGGTCGTCCAAGCGCAACATGGTCCGCAGCGTGCGGGCGTCGACGTCAGTTTCACCCGCCGACACGTCTGCCAGCACCGCGATGCTCTGGAAGTCGCCGAGCGACAGTTCCTTGTAAGCGCTGGCCTGCACGCTGTCGCCTTCGATAAAGTGCAGTCGCAGGTTGTCCAGGTGACGCTCGATCGCCTCCTCGACACGGTGCCGGGCATCCCGTTCGGCTACGGCGGACAGCACCGTGACTTCCGTGCCCCGTTCCGAGTGCGCGTCCAGCTCCATCAGGATGTCGAAGATGTTGTCGTTCCAGCCGATCAGCAGCACTTTTTCCGGCAGCCGGACACGGGGCGTGCCGTCGCGCGCTGCGGTCGACTGATAGCTCTCGCTCGGTAGCTTGAAAACTGCGTTCAGGCCCCGGCTCAGCAATACGAGTTTCTCGTCATCCGCAATCGGGTAGTCGGGCTCGGGGTTCAATCCCGTCTTGTGCACGATTCGGCCATCGCGCTTTTCGTCCCATGCCACACCAATCGGCACCGCGTTACTGAATCCGTAGCTGACCTTGCCGAGTTCCTGGTCGGCACACATCTTGATGTTTGCGACGGTGATCGTGTTGCCGGTCCGGTCCAGCAGCTCCCGGTACACGTCGACCAGGCCCGGATTGCGCATGGATTGCACGATGACCTTGCTGATGACCGTGCTGGAAGACACCAGCTGCACCCGGCCCTTGCTGGCAATTTCGGCGAGTTCGTAGTTGCGTTCCTGTGCAATCTCGGCCACCAGCGCCACCTCGGGGCGCGCCCACCGGGTGTAGTTCACGAGCTGCAGGATGATCTTGATGACCTCGCTGTCGCCGCTGACGCCGTCCGCGGTTGCCGCGGGTGACATCACGATGATGCTGGCAGCCTGGTTGAAGGCCACCCGTTCCAGTTCGGCCAGCCGGCTCGGGTCGCCGGAACGCAGGATGACGGTCAGCGGTTCCTTGTCGATGCCCGCGACCCGCAGCGCGTCCTGCATCTCGTCGACTTCCAGCGTCGACAGCAGCACGACGCGACAGCCGGGCTTCAGCTGGGCCAGCTGGCGCAGCACCCCGAATATCTTGTTGTTCCAGCCCAGCACGGCCACATGGCCGCGTTCCTTGACGATGGTATCGCCCTTGCGCAGCGACTCCGTCGTGTTCGCGATTACGGTGGTGACGAGCGACAGGACCGTCGCAAAGACCACCATGCCGATCAGCGTCAGGAACACGGCATAGATGACGATGACGACGGTACCGCCGTAGATCGTTTCCAGGCGGCTCAGGTACAGCACGCGCTGCAGCGTCCACCACAGGGCATCCCAGAAACCGCTGTCGATTTCCCGTGGGATACTCGTGACATCCATGTTTTCTTCGGCAAACAGGCCGAAGAACTGGGCGCTGACGCCAATTAAGGTGGCCAGCAGGATCAGCGAGAGGATGATGACCAGCTGCCCTGCCGTCTCGCGGACGAACAAGCGCTCCATGCGGTAACGCAGGACTTCCATCATTTCCTTGTACACCGGCTGGCCGCTCCCCTTGCCTGGCGACGTATCCCGACAAGCCAATACGCGCCGCCGTCGGGATATCGATGCGCGTATCTTAACCTCGCAGCCCGGGCGATGACTTATCATCTCGGCACGATATGGCCCGCGCGCACCCCAGCCTGCTCAGCTACGCATTTCGCCCGTTCTTCCTGTGCAACGGCTGGTTCGCAATGGGCATCATGGTCCTGTGGGTGCTGGGGCTGCACGGCATCAGTACGGCCGGCATGGGCAGCACGGATCCGCTGTGGCACGCGCACGAAATGCTGTTCGGCTTCGTGATGGCGGCGATTGCCGGTTTCGCGTTGACCGCGGTCGCAACCTGGACCGGGCGACCGCCGGTTCACGGTCCGTCTCTCGCGTGGTTGCTGCTGGCGTGGCTGGCCGGGCGTGCCGCGATGTTGTGGGCCATGGCGTTGCCCACAGGGCTGCGCGT
Source organism: Chromatiales bacterium (assembly GCA_020351875.1). Taxonomy (GTDB): domain Bacteria; phylum Pseudomonadota; class Gammaproteobacteria; order Steroidobacterales; genus J054. The sequence continues at coordinate 2,994,303 of CP070671.1, forward strand.
GTCGCTCGACCTGCTGTTCCCGGTGTTGCTCACGCTGGTGTTTGCTCGCGAGGTGATCGCCGGCGGGAGTCGGCGCAACCTGCCGGTGGTCGCAATCGTCGGCCTGCTGGCGATGCTGAACCTCGGCTATCACCTGGGCGCGCTGCACCTATTGCCGGGTTTCGCGCAGCCGGCGATCTATCTTGCGATGCACGTGATCCTGCTATTGATCACGGTGATTGCCGGGCGCATCGTGCCGAGCTTCACAGCGAACTGGTTGCGGGCGCAGGGCGAGGAGCGCCTGCCCACGCCCGGCGGTATTGTCGAACCCCTGGTGATACTCGCCACGCTCGGGACCGGGATTGCGGCGAGCCTCGCGCCGGGGTCATCCGGGGCCGGCGGGCTGGCGCTGGTGGCGGCGGTCCTGCACGGCCTGCGCCTCGCGCGGTGGCGGGGTTTGGCCACCACGTCAGAGCCACTGGTGCTGGTCCTGCACCTGGCCTACGCCTGGTTCCCGGTGGGCTATGCGCTGCTCGCGGCGGCGTCTTTCACCGCCTGGTTACCTTCCACCGCCGCGATCCACGCGCTGGCGATGGGGGTGATTGGCAGCATGATCCTGGCCGTGACCACGCGGGTGGCTCTCGGGCATACCGGGCGGCCACTGCGCGCGGCGCCGCTGACGGTGCTCGCTTACGGGGTCTTTACCTTGGCGGTCGTTGCCCGGGTACTCGGCCCGTTTTCGGCTGGCGCGTATCTCACCTGGATCGACGTGGCCGCCCTGGGCTGGGTGGTGAGCTTCGCATTGTTCAGCTGGGTGTACTGGCCCATTCTGACCGGGCCTCGCCCGGACGCCTGAGTTCATCCTGTCGTGATTTGCCGCTACTCAGTTTTTATCGCTGCCCTGCTCGCAGCACCCGCCGTCGCTGCCCAGATCGATCGCATCGACATCGAAGAGATCGTGGTGACGGCGCGCAAGCAGGAAGAATCCCTGCTGAAAGTGCCGGTGGCGGTGTCGGTGTTCGACAGCACGACGATCGCCGATCTTGGCCTGGTACGGCTGGAAGACGTGGCGCGGTTTACGCCGGGTTTCTCCTTCGAGTCTGACAAGGGTCGTCAGCCGTCCTCTTACCGGCCGGCGATTCGCGGGCTGACCACGATTCGCAACGGTATTGCCAACACATCGGCCGCCACGACCTTCATCGACGGCGTGTACGTGGGCGGCTCGGTGCAGCCGTCGGAGCTGTACAACCTGCAGCGCGTGGAAATTATGCGCGGGCCGCAGGCCGCCCAGTACGGCCGCGGTACATACGCAGGTGCGATCAACTACGTGACCCGCGCGCCGGGCGAGCAGCTGCGTGGCGAGTTTCGCGCTACCGGCGCGGAGCACGACAGCTTCGGTTTCAACGCGTGGGCATCCGGACCGGTGGCGGATGGTCTGAAATTCTTTCTTGCCGGCGGCTATGCCGAGTACGGGGGCGAATACGACAACACCCGCGACGACGACAAGGTCGGTGACGAAGAGCAGACGGATCTCACCGGCAAGCTCGTCTGGGCTGCCAGTCCCACGCTCACAATTACCGGCAAGCTGGGCTGGCAGTCCACGGACGACGGGCATTTCCCGGTGACGCTGCAGCCGCGCACGCAGAACAACTGCTGTGAGCGCACGCCCGAAGCACCGCGGGC
>CP070671.1:2996064-3007555 GCA_020351875.1 Chromatiales bacterium
CTCGTCGGCCATCTGGCGCAGGCGCACCACGTCCTGCAGGCCGTAGACCATCCAGGCCTCGGCGGGCAGCCCGTCGCGCCCGGCGCGGCCGGTTTCCTGGTAATAGGCCTCCAGGCTCTTGGGCAGGTCCAGGTGGGCGACGAAGCGCACGTCGGGTTTGTCGATGCCCATGCCAAAGGCAATGGTGGCGACGATGATCAGCCCGTCTTCGGTCACGAACTGCTTCTGATGCCGCGCGCGTTCCTCGCTGCTCAAGCCCGCGTGGTAGGGCAGGGCGTTGTAGCCCTGCGCGTTCAGCCACTCGGCAATGCTCTCGGTCTTCTTGCGCGACAGGCAGTACACGATGCCGGCCTCGCCGCGGTGGGGTTCGAGAAAACGCGCGAGCTGGCTGCGCGCGTCGGTCTTCGGCTGCACCCGGTAGCGGATGTTCGGCCGGTCGAAGCCCGCGACCAGCACCGCGGGGTCGTCCAGGGCCAGGCGCTCGATGATCTCCGCGCGGGTCAGCGCGGTGGCCGTGGCCGTGAGCGCCATGCGCGGCACGCCGGGAAACCACTCGCGCAACGCATCGAGCCCCAGGTAGTCCTGCCGGAAATCGTGGCCCCATTGCGACACACAGTGGGCCTCGTCGATGGCGATGAGCGACAGGGGCACATCGCCCAGCCACTCGCGCGTGGCCGGCTGCACCAGCCGTTCGGGCGCTATATAAAGGAGCTTCAGGTCCCCGCGCCGCACCAGCCGGATGATGGCCTCCTGGTCTTCCCAGGCCAGGGAAGAATTCAGGAAGGCCGCTTCCACCCCCAGCTCATGCAGCGCGCTGACCTGGTCCTGCATCAGCGCGATGAGCGGGGAGACCACCAGCGTGGTGCCGTCGCCCAGCAGCGCCGGCACCTGGTAACACACGCTCTTGCCGCCGCCGGTGGGCATCAGCACCAGGGCGTCGCGCCCGGCCAGCACCGCCTCGATGGCCGCCAGCTGCTGGCCGCGGAATTCGTCATAGCCGAAGACGTCGCGGAGGATCTGGTGGGCGGGGGTGGGCACGCGGGGAGGATAGCAGAGGGGTTGTGCACCGCTACGCCAGTTGCCGAGTGATGCGGAGGTAATTGGCATGTGTCACGCCTTGCTCGCCAGGCCGCCGGCGACGCGCTTCAGCAAAGCACCGGTGCCAGTCCGGGGGCTTGCAGCTGCCTTGCGGCGGCTATTTGTAAGTCACCTGTAAGCTGACAAGGGCGCCGAACCGGCCCTAATATGGCCTAGACCGCATGGTGAGCCATGCCTCGGGATCGTGTCGGGGGCATCTCATGGATAACAAGACTGACGTGCGACGCAGCGCACCCGCACCCGGCGAAGTGGCGCATTTGCAGCCCACTTTGCTCGGCGGGGTGATCCATACGGGCGTGTCCCTGGCCGGCTTCGCCGCGGGCCTCGGCCTCGCCGCGCGCGGCGGGCCGCTCGCCTATACCGTGGGCCAGCTGGTGCTGGCATTGGCCTTCGTGCATGCCTTTGTGCTGCTTCACGAGGCGGGCCACGACACCTTATTCAAACAGCGCGCTCTCAATCGCCTGGTCGGCCACGTCGCCGGGTTTCTTTGCCTGATTCCGTTCTGGAACTGGCAACGCATCCACGCCCGTCACCACCACTACGCCGGCTGGCAGGATCTCGACGCGACTACCGCATCGCTGGTGCCCCGCCCGATGGCAAGCTGGGAGCGCCGCATCATCAACTTCGCCTGGGCCACCTGGCTGCCGCTCTTTGCGCTCACTTACCGCATCCAGAATTTCTGGAACCTGCCGCGTGTAGCGCAGTACATCACCAACCCGACCAACATGCGTCGCATTCGGCTTAACACGCTGGCGTTGGTGATCGGTTACGTCATCGTGCTGGTGTGGGCAGGGCCGCTGGTGATTCTGCAACTGCTCGGGCCGGCATTCCTGTTGAGCCTGGTCTTCCAGGAGTCGCTGATCCTGAGCCAGCACACCCACGTGCCCCAGCGCCTGAGCGACGGCCAGCCGGTCAAGCCCTTCACGCCGGCGGAGCAGGAGCCGTTTACGCGGTCATTGCGCCTGCCCGCCTGGCTGTCGGCGCTGCTCATGCATTTCGATGCCCACGAGCTGCATCACATCTACCCGTACGTGCCCGGCTACCAGCTGCGCCACATCGACTACCGGCCCATGCACGAGGTCAACTGGTGGACGTGGCTCAAGGCCGCGCGCGGTCTGTCCGGCACAGATTTCCTGTTCAGCAACTGGGATGACACGGGGGTCCGGGTTTGAGTCACGCCAGCGCAAACCTGGACGCGTTCGCGACCGCGGTCTTTCTGCTGCTGGCGATGAGCGCTGCCGGCCTGGTGCACGTCTGGTGGCTGAAGTCGGTGACCGCGGGCGTGTTCATGCAGCCACTGGACTTCGGGCACACCGTGCGCGGCCGGCGCATCTTTGGCGACAACAAGCGCGTGCGCGGTCTGGTGGTCATGCCGCTGGCCACCGCCGCGACCTTTGCGCTGCTCGGTGCGCTGCGCCCCGAGCTGCCCCAATGGCTCGCCGGCGGCATGTGGGCGCTGCCGGCCAGCCAGTACGCATTGCTCGGGCTGGTGGCCGGGCTCGCCTTCATGCTCGCCGAGCTGCCGAACTCGTTCCTCAAGCGGCAGCTCGGTATCGCGCCCGGCGCTTCGCCCGCCGCCGGCTGGCCCCGGCTGCTGTGTGCACTGCTGGACCGCTTCGACTCCGTGCTCGGGGTGCTGATCGTGATCAGCCTGCTCGTCCCCACGCCCGCGATGACCTGGCTGTGGGTGCTGCTTATCGGCCCCGGGGTCCACGCACTGTTCAGTGCATTGCTCCACCGGCTCGGTGTGAAGGCGCGCGCGTTGTGACCACGACGCCTGACATGTTGCTCGCGCTCGGGCGGGTGAACACCGCGGCCGACGTCGGCAGCAAGGCGTTCAATCTCGGTCAGCTCGAGCAACGCGGCTGGCCCACGCCGGCGGGTGCCGTGATCCCGGACACTGTCTTTCAGCGGCACCTGGCACGCGCCGAGCTCACCGCGGCCATCGACGACCTGTGCGCGCACCTGGACGAACTGCCGGACAGCGAGATCAAAACAGCCAGCGCCGCAATCCGCGCGCGCATCACCGCCACCGAAGTCGAGCCCGAACTGTTGCGCGCCCTGACCGAGACGTGGCAGCGCGAGTGGCAGCGCCGGCCGCTCGCGGTGCGCAGCTCGGCCGTCGGCGAGGATGGCGCCCGCGCATCTTTTGCCGGGCAGCTCGACAGCTACCTGAACATCGACGATAGCGCCGCGCTCGAGACCGCGGTCAAAGCCACCTGGAGTTCACTGTTCTCGCTACGCGTCCTGCTCTATGCGCGCCACCACCGGCTGCGGTTGCGACAGATGGGTGTCATCGTGCAGCCGCAGGTGGATGCGCGGCTGTCCGGCGTGCTGTTCACGCGCGATCCGTCGGGCCGGCACCCCGAGGCCATGCTCGTCGAATACTGCGCGGGCCTGGGCGAGAACGTGGTGGCGGGCCGGGTCACGCCCGCTCGCCTGCACGTGCAACGCGACGACCTGGCAGTGACCGTGGACCATCCCGGTGAAGATACGCCGGCCCTCGATGAAGACGCGCGGCGTACCGTCCAGGCCATCGCGAGACTGGGACTCGAGCTGGAAGCAGACGCCGGCGTGGCCCAGGACATGGAGTGGTGCATCGACGGTGCCGGCGAGGCGGTCATCGTGCAGGCCCGGCCGGCCACCCGGCTGGCAGCAGCGGCAGACCGTCCGCCAGTGCACTGGACCAACGCCAACATCGCCGAGAACTTTCCGGACCCCGTATCGCCATTTCTGTTCTCGCTCGTCAAACCGGGTTACAGCGCCTATTTTCGCAACCTGGGGCTCGGGTTCGGGGTGTCCCGGCGGCGCCTCGCGACGATGGCCAGGCCGCTGGAAGACGTGGTTGGCCTGCAGGGCGGGCACCTGTACTACAACTTGAGCAACATTCACGCGCTGCTGCAGATGATGCCGGCCGGCCGCCAGCTGGTGGAGTACTTCAACCTGTTCGTGGGCGCCGACGCGATCCCGGCGCCGCCGCGCGCGCCGCTCGGACCGTTCGCCAGGGTGGTGGAAACCGCGCGTATTGCCGTTTCCATCCTGTGGCAATACCTGTTCATCGAACGGCACATTCGCCGCTTCGAACAACGCGTGGACGAGTTCGCCGCCGCCACCCGGCCGCCACAGCTCGCCGGGAAATCCGCCGGGGCGCTCGCCGCAGACCTGCGCGGGTTTCTGACCATCCGTCTCGAACAGTGGAACGATGCGGCCCTCGCCGACACCGCGGCCATGGTCTGCTATGGGCTCCTGAAAGCGCAGCTCGCGCGGGCGTTGGCAGACGCCGACCAGTCGGCACTGCACAACGACCTGCTGAAAGGCCTGCCGAACCTGGCGAGCGCCGAGCCCGTCACGCGGTTGTGGGAACTGTCGCGCCGGATCGAGCAGGACGCAGCACTTCGCGCGCTCTTTGACAACGCCAGCGCCGAGGAAATTCTCGCGCAGCTCCAAGAGCCGAGCTTCGCGGACTTCCGGCGCGCCTTTAGCCATTACCTCAAAAACTGGGGCTTCCGTTCCTCCGGTGAACTGATGTTGACCACGCCCACCCCCCAGGAGGATCCGCTGCCGGTGTTGCGCCTGCTGCAAACCTATGTCCGCACCCGCGCGCCTAACCCCGACGAACTGACCCGCGGCCAGGGCCGCGAGCGGGAAACGGCGACGGCCGCCGTCGCCGCGCGCCTGTCGCCGGCCTGGTGGCGTTGGGTGCCGCTGTTGAGCCGGGCCAGTCGCTTCCGCATGCTGCTCGCCGCCACCCAGGGTGCAATCAAGTTGCGCGAACGCGCGCGCATGAAGCAGGCACTCTTGTATACGCGCCTGCGGCACATCGCGTTGCAGCTGGGCGAGCGGTGGGTGGCGCGCGGTCTGCTGGACCGACGCGACGACGTGTTTCTGCTCACCGTGGACGAAGTGCAGACGCTGGTGGCCGGTGGCATTACCGACGTGGCCGCGCTGATCGCGCCACGCCGCGAAGCGCAGGCGGGCTTTCACGCACAACAGCCACCGGACCGGCTGGTGCTGGCCGCCGGTGAGCAGTGGCAACCCGCGCCGACGACGCGAGCCGATCCCGCCGGCGCGGCACCGGCGCAGCGGCTGGCGGGCCACGGCGCCTGCGGCGGCTCGGCCACCGGTGCCGCCGCCGTGGTGCTGGACGTGGCGCACGCCGACCGCGTGCAGGCCGGGCAGATCCTGGTGACGCGGCAGACCGATCCCGGCTGGGCCACGGTGTTTTTCCTGGTGCGCGGCCTGGTGATCGAGCGCGGCGGCATGCTGTCGCATGGCGCCATCATCGCCCGCGAATACGGCATTCCCGCGGTGGTAGGGGTACCGCAAGCCACGCAATTGATCCACGACGGCGACCAGGTCCGGGTGGACGGAGATCACGGTGTTGTCGAGCTCAACGGTCGCTGACGCCGTCCAGTACTCGCGCAGCCGCCTTTTGCGCTGGCGCATCGTTGCCTTGTGGGCGCTGCTCGTTGCTACCCGACTGGTCGCCGCGCCGCTGCCGGGCGCGGCCAGTGTCGTGGCGCCGGCCCTGTTCCTGGCCCTGGCGCTGGTGTTGCTGCGCCTGTGGGATGACCTGGCCGACCTCGAGCACGACCGCGCACAGCACCCGCAGCGCGTGCTGGTGCAAAGCGCCAACCGGCGCTCGTTCGCGGTGGTGGTCGCGCTCGGGCTGCTGCTTATGGTGGTGGCGTTGCTGGAAGACGGCCGGCGCGTGGCCGTGTACGGCACGCTGCTCGCCTCGCTGGGGCTGCTCTACCACAGCGGGTTGCGCACGCGGGTGCCGCGCGCCGTGCGCGCCGGCCTGGTGCTGATCAAATACCCGGTGCTGGTGTTCCTGGCCGGGGCTGGGCCGTCGCGCCAGGCGTGCGTGGCCGGCCTGGCCCTTTATGTCGCGCTGCTGGTCTACGACTGGCGCGACGACCCCGAGTTGCGCGCCGCGCCCTGGCCGCAGGTGTTGCTGGGCGGCGGGGTTGGCATGGCGCTCATCGCGTGGCTGTTTCTCGTCGGGGGCGCACCGTGATGACGAACTTGCCTGCACCCAGCCTGGACCAGTTCGAAACCGTGGCCTGTTACAGCTGTGGTTCGACGCGGGCCCGGGCGCTGGTCGTCGGCGAAGACGACCTGACCGGCAAGCCCGGTCGCTTCACGTTCGTCGCCTGCGAGGACTGCGGGCTCGCCTATCAGAACCCGCGCCTGAAACTGCCGTTCATCGGCGCTTATTACGACGACGAGTACATCGCGCATCGCAAGAAAACCGATTGGGGCCCGCTGACGCCGCTGTACGAATGGGCCATGGGCAAGCACGATCGCGACAAACTGGCGCTGGTCGAACGCTACGTCGCCCTGCGTCCCGACACCCGCGTGCTCGACGTCGGCTGCGGCGCCGGTACCTTCCTCGAGCATTTGCACAACGCCAGCGGCGCAACTGTCAGCGGTGTGGACTTCAAGGACCTGGGTCATCTGCCGGCCTTCGCCCATGTCGATTTCCACCTGGGCCTGTTCTACGACCAGCCGTTCGCGCCCGGCAGTTTCGACCTGATCACCATGTGGCATTTCCTGGAGCACGATTACGACCCCGGCCGCACGCTGCGCCACGCCCGGGAGCTGCTCGTGGCGGACGGCCGACTGATCATCGAGGTGCCGCGCCTGGACAGCGTCTCGTACCGGCTGTTCAAGGAACGCTGGCCGGGGCTGCAGGCGCCGCAACACACTGTGCTCTACAGCCGCCAGTCACTGCTGGACATGGTGGCGAAAGCCGGCCTGGAAGTGGTCGACTATCTGCCCTACGGCGCCTTTCCCGCCTATTTCTATTTGTTCGCCGGCACGGCCTTCAAGTGGCTGAAGGGCCGCGGCCTGAACCTGTCCCGGGCGATCTATCCCTATTTCCTGGGGCAGTTGTTGTTGTTGCCGGTGCTGTTGTTCGAGCGGCGGCTCAACCTGGCCATGCAGACCGTGGTCTGCCGCCGGCCGGAGCGCGCATGAACGGCACGGCGCAAACAAGGTGGAGTTACCGGCTGAAGCTCGCCCTCGGGTTTGCGTTGCTGACCGTCGGTTCCGTGGTCATGCTGGCGGTCGCGCTGGTCACCGCCTTCCAGGCGCGCCGGTTTTACACCGAGCGCATGGCCAGTCCGATGGGCCGGTGGATTCTGCGCCGGCTGGGTATCCGGGTGGTCGTGCACGATCAGCCGCCGGATACCGGTGAGCAGCGCATCTATATCTCGAACCACACCTCGACCCTGGACCTGTTCGTGCTCATCGGCCTCGGCTTGCCGAACACGCGCTTCTTCCTGGCGGGTTTCCTGCGCAAGCTGCTGCCGCTGGGCCTGATCGGCTACCTGACCGGGGTCATCTGGACCGTGCCCCAGGAGTTTCCCGTGAAGCGGGTGGCCATCTTCACGCGTGCCGAGCGTATCCTGCGCCGCACGGGCGAGTCGGTGTACCTGAGTCCCGAGGGCAAGCGGGTGGCGACAGGCGAGGTGGGGGCGTTTAACAAAGGCGCCTTTCACCTGGCCACCAATCTCGGCGCGCCCATCGTGCCGTTCTATATCTACATTCCACCGGCGATCGACCCCGGCATGAGCTACGCCGCGCAACCGGGCCAGGTGGACGTGTATTTCAAACCCGCCATCGAGACCAGCGACTGGCAACTGGCCGACCTGGTGGCGAACAAAGAGGCCGTCCGCGACCGGTTTGTCGCCTGGCACGATGAACACCATGGCGATTGACCTGGCCACCACCCACTTGATGGCTGACCTGATGCGCGGCGATGCAGCGCTGCCCGCAGGCGTCGAGCCCGGGCGGCCGGGTGCGACCGCGGGCGAGGCGGTGCTGGTAACCGGGGCCACCGGCTTCCTCGGTCGCTACCTGGTGCGCGAGTTGCTGGCGCGGCCGGGCCTGGAGATCGTCTGCCTAGTGCGCGCGGCCGACGTGGCGCAGGCGCGTGAGCGGCTGCGGATATCCCTGGCCGGGGCGCGCGTTGACTGGGCACGCTGCGCGCACCGGCTGCAGGTGCTGGCCGGCGCCGTCGATCGACCCCGGCTCGGCCTGGGCGCGCAGGCCTACCGCGAGTTGGCCGCGCGGGTCGGCGCGATCTATCACTGCGCCGCCGAGGTCAACTGGGCCCGGAGTTACCGGCGGCTGCGCACGAGCAACGTGCTCGGCACGCTCGAGTTGATTCGCTTTGCGTGCAGCGGCCCGGTCAAGCGCGTGTACTTTTCGTCGACCATTGCCGTGTGTTTTGCGCGGTCCGGCCCCGCGGCCATCGAGGAGGGCACGGACATGCTGCCCTACCTGGAGCAGATGCCGCTGCCCTATGCGCAGTCGAAGTGCGTGGCGGAGAGCCTGCTTAAAGCCGCGGCTGACCGCGGCCTACCCGTGTCCGTGATTCGCCCGGCGCTGATTTCCGGTGACAGCAGCAGTGGTGATGCGAATGCCGACGACCTGATCAGTGCGCTGATCCAGGGGTGTGTGGCTTCTGGTTCGGCCATCGATTCCGACTGGCTGATGGATTGTGTGCCGGTCGATTACGTTGCCCGCGTGCTCGCAACGCTCGGTGCCGCCGGCCGCCCGCAGTGGGAGGTGCTGAATCTCTTCAACGAACAGAGCCGCCACTGGCGCGAAGTGGTGTTGTGGATGAACCTGTACGGCTATCCGGTGCAGTTGGTGCCGCACCAGGAGTGGCTTCACCGGACCTTTGCCCGCGCGACGTCGCCGAAGGTGCTGTTCGGTTACCGGCGGTTCTTCGGCGCGGCGTCCACGCGCTTCCGCGGCCCGGCACCCTATGAAGCCTACCTGGGCGACGCCCAGGCGCGCGTGCACAACAAGATCACGCGGCGGGCGCTCCGCGCGCTGGATCTGAAGACACCGCCCCTGGACGTGACGCTGATGGAGCGATACCTCGAGCATTACGTGTCCGCCGGCCTGGTGCCCCGGCCCGCGCGCAAGCGGGCGGCCGGCAACCAGTCGCAAGTGGCCTGCACCAAACTGCGAGAGATCATCGGCGCCGGACTCCGCGCCCGCGGGCTCAGGATCCTGGACGTTAATGAACAGCCCTTTGCGTCGCGCAATGGCATCTTCAACGAAATCAGTTCCGCCCGCGTGGGCGGGCCCATTGGCATCCGGCGTTACGACGTCACCGTGCGTGCAGCAGACAGTCGTGCACCGCAGACCCTGCGCGTGCTGTGGAAAACCAAGCCCGCTGACACGCTGATGGCAGACGTGCTGGTGGAAGTCGCGACGCTTTGCGATGCCCGCCTGGGAGCGGCCTGCGCCATCTTCCGGCAGGACCTGGGGCTGGCCGGCTGTCACGAACGGGAGCTGGCCCTGTACGAGCTGCCGGAGCCGCGGCTGCGCCGGCACACGCCAATGGCCTTTGGCACCCAGCGCGACCCCAGCGGCGGCACCTGGTCGGTGGCTATGGAGTATCTGCCCGACGCGGCAGCGGTCGACGCGGCCGCCACCGTGTACTCACCCGCGCAGCTGGGCGCCGTGCTTGGCGCCCTCGCGGATGTGCACGCCACCTGGTACCAGCGCGACGCGGAACTGCGGGCCCTGCCATGGCTGGTGCCGCCACCCACGACCGAGCGGATGCTGGACATGACACCGTTGTGGCAGGCGCTCGCAACGCACAGCGAACGCTTCTTTACGCCGTGGCTCGCGGCGCCGTTGCGGCCGTTACAGGAGCGGCTGATTGCCAGTCTCGGCGACTGGTGGCCGGCGCTGCGGGCGCTGCCGCAGACCCTGGTTCACAATGACTTCAATCCCCGCAACCTGGTGTTGCGCAGGACGGAGACGGGCCCGGTGCCCAGCATCCTGGACTGGGAGCTGGCCACCGTGAACGTGCCACAGCACGACCTGGCCGAGCTCTTGTGCTTCGTCTTGCCCCCTGACTGCGAGTTGCCGACGCTGGCGGCCATCCTCGAGCAGCACCGGCGGGCCTTGCAGTCGGCCGCGGGCGTCGCCATCGATCGTGACGAGTGGTTCGAGGGTTTCGGGCTCTCGCTGCGCTATCTCATGCTCCATCGCCTGCCGCTCTACACCCTGATGCACCGGTTCAGACCGCAGGCTTTCCTGCCGCGGGTGATTCGCAACTGGGCGGCGCTCTACCGGCTCAGCGACGAGCTAGTCCGGCGGCCGGCGCACGACGCCCATGGTGAGCCCCAGCGCGACCATCAGCAGCGCCGACGCGAACAAGTACTCCGGCCAGATACGCAAAGCCCCGCAAATGTAGACACCGACTATGTTCGCCACGTGCGGAACGTTCAGTAATCGGCTGCGCGCCAGGGAGAGTTTGGGAAACCGCAGGTTCGAAACCATCGCCACGCCAAACACGGCGAGGATCAGCGGCAGGTACACGAGCCAGTTCAATGCGCCGAGCGCGTCGTGGCGCTCCAGCAGGATGATACCGACGGCCAGCAGCCCGCCACACACGGTGGTCGGCACGCCGCGGAACCAGCCCGCCTGCACGGGCGTCGCGGTGTTGAAGCGCGCGAGCCGCAGCGCCGCGAGCAATGCGTAGCCCGCGCAGGCCACGACGATCCAGCCGCTGGCAGCGCCGGGGAAAGTCTGCCACACGAAATGTAGCACCAGCGCCGCCGGGGCGAGGCCAAAGGCCACCAGGTCGGCAAAGGAATCGAACTCCGCGCCAAACGACGACGTCGCCTTCAACAATCGCGCGGCGACGCCATCTGCCACGTCGAGCAGCACACACCACATAATGAACCAGCCCGCACGCTCGAACTGCCCCAGCTCCGCCGTCACGATGGCCGCCAGGCCCAGCAGGAAACTGGTACCCGTGAGCAGGTTCGGCAGCACGTAGCGAACCGCAACCATGGGTCTACAGACAACTGAGTGACAGCGGCACATCGCCCAGCCACTCGCGCATGGCCAGCACCGCCTCGATGGCCGCAAGCTGCTGGCCGCGGAATTCGTCGTAGCCGAAGACGTCGGGGAGGATCTGGTGGGCGGGGAAGGTCACCGGAGCGAGGATAGCAGGTGCAGAAAAGAGGGCATTCTCCATTTCTCCAGAAAAAGCCTGCTGGCCTCCAAAGTCACCATGCCCCTTGCGGTAGGAGCGGCTTCAGCCGCGACCGCGTCCCCCCGACCGGCGCGCACGGGTCGTTCAGGGAATCTCGGGGCCCAGCAACATGTCGGCAAAGTGTTCGACCATGTGATCGTAGTCCTGGTCTGCTTCCTTGCCGAGATTCAGCGCGAAACCGTCGAAGGCCATCCACGCGAGGTAAGACACGGTCGAATCCTGGAACAGGAATCGTCGCTGTTCGGGCAGGCACTCGAGCACCAGGTCGTGAATGAAGTCGACGTTCCGCTGCAGCGGTTCGTGTGGCTTTTCCACGTCGGGTGGTGCCGTGGCGATGGCCTGGATCAGGTTGCGCGC
>CP070671.1:3007655-3024982 GCA_020351875.1 Chromatiales bacterium
CGATGGTCGGACCCAACACGTCCACACCTTTCACCCGCGCAAACAGTTCGTAGAACACCAGGCGGGCAAAACCGGTTTGCACCGCGATCACGGCTGCCAGCAGCAATGCAGCGATAAAGGTCAGGGCTTTCACGCGAAATGACATGCGGCTCCTTCTTATTCTTATCCCTGCGCCGTCGTCGCTCTTATTGTACCGGTACATAGGCCAGCGACACCAAGCGAACTGCCGAGAATTAAGTAAACTGTCCCCTTATTCCAACGCCTTGGGAGCATCTGTCATCAGCACCAACTACATCGACGACCACATCGAGCAGATTCGGGCCGAGTTCAAACTGCTGGATCACTGGGTCTACCTGAATGCCGGCGACCTGATGATTCCCGGCAACTACTGGTTACAGGCGGCGCGGGACTTTTATGACTTCCAGGAAGCCGGCCGCCTGGAAGATATCCCGACGGCGGACATCGCCACGCACCCCTTCCTGATGACGGCCTGGGACGAATGCATCGAGCGCGCCGCGCGGCTGATTAACGCGGACAAGGACGAAGTCACCAACGCGTATCGGCCCTGCATTACCGCGAACCTCATTCTCTACGACATGCTCGACTGGTCGGCAGGTGACAACGTGGTGTTCACCGACCTGTCCTACCCGTCTTTTCCTTACATTCTCTCGGACCTTCGCGAGCGGTACGGGATTGAACTGCGCATCATCAAAAACGTCGACGGTGAAATCCGCATGGAGGACCTGGAAGCCACCGTCGATGAGCAGACGAAGCTAGTGGTCATCGATCGCACCGCGGCGTTTTCGGGATTCACCTTCGACGTGAAGGAGGTGTGCCGGATCGCGCACGCGGAAGGTGCGCTGGTGCTCGACGATGCCATGCAGAGCGTTGGCGCGATTGACGTCGACGTGAAGGACGACGGGGTCGACATGCTGGTAACCGGTTCCTACAAGTGGCAGTGCGGCCCGGAGGGCGCCGGCTTTTTCTATATCCGGCGCGAGCTGATCGACCGCATCAACCCGCGATTCCGCAACTACATCTGGGCGGACATCCCGGGCGGGATTCCGTTCGGCGACCCGGATCACGACAACATGGCATCCTGGCAGCACCCCCCGGTCAACACGGCCAACAAATTTTCTCAGGACGTGGTGATCGGCCCGTCTTTATTCGGCTGGAATGCGACGCTGAAATTCTACGAGCGGATCGGCATCGCGAACGTCGAGGAGCGGGTACGCCGGCTGGGCACTTACGCGGTGGAACGCCTGCAGGAAATCGGTTGCCAGGTCACGACACCGCTGGACCCGGCGAAACGCCACGGCCTGATTACCTATACCACCGGCGACTACGATAAGGACAAAGCCTTCTTTCAGCGCTGTGCCGCGCCGGGCCGGTGTCAAAAGCCGATTAAGATCTCGATGCGCAGACTCGGAAACATCGGCAACCTGCGCGTGTGTACCCATTTTTTCAACACCGAAGAAGACATCGACTACCTGGTCGACCTGCAAAAACAGATGCTCTAGGAAAGGGTGTCAGACACGACTTCCTGGATACCCGCGCCAAGGGAGGTGACGAACCATGAGCGACAAAACGCCCGGCCCTGCAACGGCCACGGCCTGGTCACGACGTGAACTGCTGGGCACTAGCCTGGGGCTGGCGGCCCTGGGATTCACAACACCGGGTGAGGCCGCACAGCACGATTCCCAGGCGGTGCCCAGCGCCCCGTTCGACAGCCTGCGCGATTACATTGCTGCGCTGGACGCGCGCGGCCTGGTGTTGCGCATTCCGCGAGTCAACCAGGACGACTACGAGGCCAGCGCGCTCATGTATCGCATTCGCGACCAGCACGGGATGCGTGGCGGGCCGGCGCTCTTCTGCGAGCAGGTGCGCATCGGCGGGCAGTGGCGGCAGGGACCGCTGATTATCAACGAGAGCGGCAACCTGTATTCCGAGTGCGTGGTCTTCGGCCTGGAACCCGTGGCCGACGAGCCGGTGATCCGGGAGTCCTATGCAAGCTACCGCAAGGCGCGCGCGCACGTGGAGGCGATGCTGCGCGCGAACGGCGGCGAGTATCCCACCATCGACCCGGTGGAGGTGTCAGCCGCGGACGCACCATGCAAGGAAGTCGGGCTCGAGGGCGACGCGATCGATCTGACGCGCTTCCCGTTCATCCAGTGCAACCCCGCCGATGCCGGGCGCTACATCAACACCGGCGTGGTCTTCACCCGCGACCCCGAACAGGGGCTGAACATCGGCACCTATCGCTGTCACCTGCGCGGGCCGCGGGAACTGGGCCTGAATTCCGAGCCGGGGCAGACGGGCTACCGGCACCTGATGGCCGCGCGGGATGCCGGGGACGAGGTGGCGAAGGTCTCCATTGCGCTCAGCCCCGACCCCTACGTGTGGATCTTGAGCAGCAACAAGCTGGCCAGTCGCCGTCGCGGCAGCGGACGGGTGAACGAACTGGCCATGGCCGGCGGACTCGCGGGCCGGCCGCTGAAAGTGGTACGGAGCGAGACCAACGACTTCCTGGTGCCGGCTTATGCCGAGATGATCATCGAAGGCGAAGTGCCGCTGCAGGAGATGCGCGCCGAAGGCCCCTACGGCGAGATGGTGGGCTACCAGGGTCTGCGCAAGGACCAGCAGTTCTGGCTGCGTGTCACGCGCGTCACCCACCGGCAGAACCCGTGGATCATGAACAACTTCACCGGCCTTCAGGCCGGCTCGCTGATGGCCGCGGGTCACGCGAAACCCTTCATGGAGTTGAAGGCGGAGCTGCCCGAGGTGGTGGACTTCTACGCCGACGGCCGCGCGGTGGGGGTGACTTTCGTCAGCATTCGCAAGACCGAGCCCGGCCAGGGCCTGGCGGTTGCAAAGCAGATTGCGGCGAGCAAGTTCAATTCCAAGGTGGTGGTCGTGGTGGACGACGATCTCGACGTCACCAACCAGGAGCAGATGCTCGCGGCCCTGGGCGCGCGCTGGCAACCGGACGGCAACACCCACATCTTTGCCGCCCAGCGGGGATTGCCGCTGGACCCCAGCGCCCCGCAACGCGGCCGCACCAGCAAGATCGCCATCGACGCCACCCGCCAGTGGCCGGAAGAAGACGGCCCGGCGGTTTTCCCGGCCATGAACCGCACGCTGCTGGAAACCGGTGCGCCGCAAGCCTTTGCGCGGGTGGACGACCAGTGGGGTCAGGCCATTCGCGACTGGCGGCCGACCTCTCGCGGCTGAAGCCGCTCCCACCACAGACGGTCAGGCCGGTTTCTCCAGCCTTGCCGGCACGTGCTTGTGCCACGGCGTGCCGGCCAGGAAATCGCGGCTGGCGGCATCGGTGAACTCGTTCGGGGCCACACCCCGTTGTCGGGTCGTGCCGCTGGCATCCGTGTAACGAATGCCGGTGCCGTTCGGCAGGGAAATGTGCCCCGGCGCCATCATGTCGCTGACCTCCACGGTGACTGCCGCGCTGGCGCGCCGGGTGGCCAGGCGCAGCGTGTCGCCGGTTTCGCAGCCGAGCGCAGCGGCATCCTGCGGGCTGATGCGCAGGCTCGCATACAGGTCTTTCTTGTGCCAGGCGGTATCCCGCACCACGGTGTTCGCCGTGTCGCTGCGCCGCTCGCCGGCCGACAGGATGAAGGGATAGTCGGTGTCTGCACGCGGCGGCTCGCGCAGCATCCTTTTCAGTTCAGCCAGCAGTTCCGGGATCGCCAGGTTGATCCGGTTATCCGGGCGGCGAATCGCCCGCCAGCTGTCGTCGAAGTCACTGCGCGCAAATACCACACCGGACGGCGAATTCAGGATTGCCTTGAACAAGCGGTTCGCGGCGATGGGTGCGGGCCCGCCGAAACCCGCGCGCTTCGCTGCGTGCGGAAACTTTTGCACGAACAGCGGGCACAGGCCCCAGACCACGGCAGCCATCGCCATGCCGGGGGGCAAGGTGGACCCGAGCGTGCGGTACAGAATGGACGTCACGTACTTCATCAATTTCGGCTTCATGGCCATCTGCGCCAGGAAGGTCAACGTGAAGGCAGTCCGTCCCGCCTTCGCGGCCACTTGTAATGCCTCGTAGTCTTCGTCGCCGAGCTCGCCCATCTCTTCCAGCAGCCGGGCGGTGATTTCACCCTCATCCAGCGTGCCTGCCAACGGCGGGAACAGCGGCTGGCGCAGGTGAAACGCGTTGTCGGGAAACTCGAGATTGAAAAACGTAGCCTCGGCTTTCTCGAACTGGCTCGGCGTCGGCAACACGTAATCGACTTCGCGGGCGGTTTCGGTCATCGCCACGTCGATCGCGACCGAAAACTCCAGCGCCCGCAGGGCCTCGCGCATGCGCTGGCTGTCGGCCAGTGAGTGCACCGGGTTGCCGCTCTGGATGATCATCGCACGGTAACGGTCCGGGTGGTCCGTGAGTATCTCTTCCGGGATCACGTTGCAGGGGATCAGCCCGATGATGATCTTCGCGCCCGCCACGGGGCTCACGCGCGCCACCCTGCCCTCGCTGCCCCCCACTTCACCCTTGCTGGCCTTGCCCAGTGACAGGAACGGCACGAACGCGTTCGCTGTGCCTTCTCGGCCGTAGTGCCCGGTGGTCAGCCAGATCAGCCGCTGCAGGTAACTCACCAGCGTGGAATGCACGGACATCTGCACACCGAGGTCTTCGAAAAACGACACGCTGTCGGCCTCGGCGATGCGCTGGGTGACTTCGCGGATCAGCTTCTCGTCGACGCCGCAGATCGCAGCACAATCGCTCACCTGCACCCACATCAGGGCCGGCACGATGTCTTCGAACCCGGTGGTGTGATACTTCACCCATTCCTGGTCCACCCAGCCTTTTTGCACGATCAGGGCGGCCATCGCCGCCACCAGCCACGCGTCGGTACCCGGTTTCACGGCCAGGTGGTAGTCGGCCTTCTGCGCGGTTTCGCTGCGCCGCGGGTCGATCACGACCAGGCAACGATTCGGGTCCTTCGCTATCTGCTGGATCACGCTGCGTGCCCGGGCGAAGCCGTGTGACTGCCATGGATTCTTGCCGAGGAATACGCCCACTTCGCAGTGCTCGAAATCACCGTGGGTACCGACACCGAACATCTTGCCCGCGACCCAGAACTCGCCGGTCTTTTCCTGGGCCAGCGCGTTGGAGCGGTATTTCACGCCGAGCGCCTTCAGCCACGCATCCATGTAGGCACCGCCGAGGTGGTTGCCCTGCCCGCCCCCGCCGTAGAACAGGATCTTGTCGCCGCCGTAATGGTCACGCACGGCGGTCATGCGTGCGGAGATTTCGCGGATGGCGGTATCCCAGTCGACGGGCTCATACGTCCCGTCGGCTTTGCGGCGCATGGGCGACGTCAGGCGGTCGGCACCATTCTGATAGTAATCGAGGCGCTGCGCCTTTTCGCACACATAGCCCTGCGACACCGGGTGTTGCTTATCACCGATGACTTTCGTGATGTGCCGTTCACCGTCGGTCTGCACCTTCAGGCCGCAGTTGATCGAGCACAGGATGCACGCCGTGCTGTGCCAGCTGTCCCCGTTCCTGCTTGCGACTGCCCAGTTCATGACTGACGCTTTGCTGTCTGACACTCGTTCATAGCATGCCGATTTTCTTTAACCACGCGCTAAGATCGTCGGCGGTCTGCCTTTCCACCCCCGCCAGGCCGTGGTCGATGTCCGGGTACCAGATTTCGTCGATGCTGGGTGTCCGGCCACGTTGATGCAGTGTGTAACCCATAATGATGACGGCCCGACCCTGACCCCAGCGTTCCTGGCCCTCATTCTGACTCTGGTCGGGAGCAGCCGACAAGTGTTTGGCCTGGCCCACAAAAAAACGGCGGCCTCAAAGGCCGCCGCTTTGGTCAACGCTTCGGATCCAGCTGTCAGCCAAGAGTGGCCCGGCGGCGCGCAAGCCCTACTAGGCCCAGCAGCGCAGAGCTCATGAGCGGCAGCGCGGCCGGCACGGGGATGATGGCAGACGCAAAGCCGCTGGCGCCGGCCCGTAACTCGAGTTCAACTGACTCCTGGGGATTCAGCGTAATGGAAAAGTCGTCCATGACGTCAAAGAAGTCGTCAGGTGGGCCAAACGTCAGATCGGCAAACAGCGATACGGAGTCGACAAGCGAGCCGTTCACCCAGAACTCCACGATGGCCTCGGCAGCTGCGTCACTGATCCCGCCAGACATGTCAGCCACCGATGCACCGAGAAAACCGAAGATGTCGTAGGTGATCTCGTAAGTATCAGTCGCAGACGTGTTCTCCAGTACCAGGAAGCCCACGGATGCCACCGTACGTTCTGCAGTGGATTCGATCACAGCGGAACCGAACGGAATGCTCGCAGAGCCATCTGCGTTCGAGAATACGGTCATGTCGTAGAACGCGGAGCCGGGTGTACCGCCACCGTCGGAAAAAAGGAACGTGGTGTCGCCATCACCTTCGGAGAAAGCCTCTCCTTCAGCGAACTGCTGGTTTGAGGTTTCACTGAAACCTTCCACGTGCAGCCCGGCCAGCGAGCCGGAAGACGACACGATACTTTGCGTGAACAGACTGATGTCGGCACTGACGATGAAGCTGGCGGCGTTGGCCGTGGCCACCCCCAGTGCGCTGACGCCGAACACAATGGCGGCACAAAATGCGCGCACCGGAATCGCTTTGGTCAGCATTGATGGAGTCCTCTTTATTTTTCTTATTACTGGCTCCTGTTGTCATCATACGGGGCGATGTGCCTGACGAGTAGCGGAACTTGACGTAACACAGTCCCGTGCAGCGGTAGTGTGGCGAGTCGGCGGGAATGGGCGGCACCTTCCTGAATCCCGGCATCGTTACCGGCAATTTGTGTTTAACATAAACGCCGCCTGCGCGTTGCGACTATTCCGCCGGGCGCGCCTGGCCGACACCGGCGGCATCTATGCTAGTCTCCGAGGCGCAGATCACACGCCGGGCCCCAAGGCCAGGTTGCCCCTGGATCCGGCGCAACAGCCGGTGCCAAGTTGGAAGGCGCCGGCCGGGGCGTAAATGAAGCATTCATGGGTCTCGCAGCACTGTCGCCGGCTCGCCGTCGCTGCCGTAGCCATCGGCTTGGCTGTCATACCAGGCATCGAGGCCGCCGAGTTCGGCGCCAACGATGCCGGATCCGGCCCGCAGCAGAGCGCCAATCGCCGCGCGCGCGAAGCCTTCTCCGGTCCGGACCTGAGCAAGAAGGTCGGCCCGATGCGCCGGGTGGGGCTGGACCTGGCGCAACTGCATTTCGAACACAAGGACCACCTGGCGCGGCAGCCCGGAAAGCCATTCTCGCCTTCCAATCGCCTGCTGCGCACCCGCGGGCCGGACGTGGTGATCGACGCCGTCGCGACGACGGACCCGAATGCGCTGCGCGACGAGCTGGTGGCACTGGGCATGACACACGCGGCCGTGTACGGACGATACGTGTCGGGCGTATTGCCGATTCGGGCGCTGCCTTCGGCAGCCGACCTGGCGGAGCTGCGCTTGGCGCGGCCGGCCTACGCGCACGTGCGCGCGGGTGCCGTCACCAGCCAGGGCGATGAAGCCCTGGGGGCGGACGCAGCCCGCGCGACCTACGGTGTGGACGGCACTGGCATATTGGTGGGCTCCCTGTCCGATAGCTACAACTGCCGGGGCGGCGCGGCCGGTGACGTGAGCAGCGGCGACCTGCCCGCCGGCATTGGCGTGCTGGCCGAAGAGCCCGGCTGCAGTTCCGGTTCCGACGAAGGGCGCGCGATGATGCAGATCGTCAGGGACGTGGCGCCGGGCGCCTCACAGGCCTTTCACACGGCTTTTGGCGGCATCGCGGATTTCGCGAGCGGCATCGAGGAACTGGCTGCGGCGGGTGCCACAGTGATCAATGACGACGTGGGCTACTTCGCCGAACCGATGTTCCAGGACGGCGTGATCGCGCAGGCGATCGACCGCGTAAATGCCGCGGGCGTCGCCTATTTTTCAGCCGCCGGCAACGACGCACGGCAGTCGTACGAAGCAGACTTCGATCCCGAGGTCGTAAGCGGGGACACCTGGCATGACTTCAACCCGGGCGGCGGCGTGGATACCCGGCAACAGATCACCATCCCCGCGCGGACCCAGGTCATTTTCGTGCTGCAGTGGGACCAGCCCTTTTACTCGGTCAGCGGCAGCCCGGGTGCGGCCAGCGACGTGGACATCATCCTGTACAACCGGCGGGGCTCTATTGCGCTGGCAGGTGGGGTCGACAACAACCTGGGCGGCGATGCGGTCGAGGTTTTCGCCTACACCAACTCGTCGGGCAGGTCGCGGACTTATCAACTTGGCATCGAACTGTATGCGGGGCCACCGCCCGGCAGGCTGAAGTATGTGTACATCGGCGATATGACGGTGAACGAGTACGCGACAAATTCCAGTACCGTCTACGGGCACCCAACGGCAGCGGGCGCGATGGCGGTGGGCGCTGCGCGTTACTCACACACGCCAGCCTACGGGGTGAACCCACCGCAGCTGGAGTACTTCTCTTCGGCCGGCGGCACACCAATACTTTTCAATCCCGGCGGTACCCCGACCTTCGACCTGCGGCTAAAACCCGACATCGTGGCCCCGAACGGCGGCGACAACACCTTCTTTGGCAATGACTACGAAGGCAATGGCTGGCCGAATTTCTTCGGCACCTCGGCCGCCGCGCCACACGCGGCGGGTGTCGCCGCCCTGATGCAAAGCCGGGATCCCGGCGCGACGCCAGCAGATATCTATTCGGGGCTGGAAGACACAGCTATTGACATGGAGGCGCCGGGCATCGATTTCGACTCGGGCTACGGGCTGATCCACGCGGGCCTGGCCTTGGATAGCCTCATTCAGCCGCTAAATGTCGCCACAACAGCGCTGCCCGATGCCGAGGAGAAAGATTTCTACACCTTCGCGCTACAGGCAGAAGGCGGCGTGCCACCTTACTCGTGGTCCCTGGTAAACGGAACCCTGCCTCCAAACATCACAATGACCAGCGAGGGGCTGCTCAGCGGGACGCCTATTAACGGCACTGACGTCTTGTCGCCCTGGTCGTTCACGGTGCAGGTAACAGCCGCGTTGAATCACACCAGTACCCGCATGCTGTCGCTAACCGTCGCGGATTGCGGGTGCAGTACCGGCGGAGTCTGTCACTGAACTCCCGGGGGCGGCTTGCTGATCCCAGGCCGAGTGGCGAGGCAGGCGAACGGTCCCCGACTCAGGTAACCGCCAGACGCTGGGCATACTCCGGGCGACGCCAGGTTTCGGTGTCCATGACTTCCTGCAGCACCTGCACTGCGTCGTAGATGTCTTCGTAGCGCAGGTAGAGCGGCGTCAACCCAAAGCGCATCACGTCCGGCGCGCGGAAATCGCCGATCACGCCGCAGTCGATCAGTGCGCGCATGATGGAATAGGCGTGCGGGTGACTGAGTGATACCTGGCTACCGCGTTGCTGTGCGTCCTGCGGGCACGCGACGCGAAAACCATGTTCCTCGCAGCTGTCCGCGACCAGCGCGAGAAACAAATCGCCCAGGCGCATGGACTTCTGCCGTACCTGTTCGATCGGTGCGCGCGCCGCGATGTCGAGACCGGCTTCCGCCACGGCCATGCTGAGCACCGGTTGGGTACCGCTCAGCATCTGGGCAATACCCGGTGCCGGGCGGTAGTCGCGTTCGAAAGCGAAGGGTTCCGCGTGACTCCACCACCCGGTGAGGGGTTGCCACGCCTGCCCGTGGTGACGACTGGCGGCGAACAGAAACGCCGGCGCGCCCGGGCCGCCGTTCAGATACTTGTACGTGCAACCCACGGCGAAGTCGGCGCCGCACCCGTTCAAGTCCACCGGCAGTGCGCCGGCGCTGTGACAGACGTCCCAGGCGGTCAGTGCGCCCACCGTGTGAGCGCGTTCGGTGATCGCTGCCATGTCGTGTATATGGCCGAACTTGTAGTGCACGTGCGTGAGGCACACGACCGCGACGTCATCGGTAATCGCGTCGATCAGCCTGGCGGCCTCGACAAAGCGCACCTGGTGCCGGTCGCCCAGCAGGCGGATCAAACCCTGTACGCTGTAGTTATTGGTCGGGAAGTTGCTGCCCTCCATGACCACCACGTCGCGGTCCGGGCGCAGCGCCAGGGCGGCTGCAACGACCTTGAACAGGTCGATGCCGGTGGCGTCGGTCATCACCACCTCGTCAGGCCCGGCACCCACCAGCGCGGCGACCTTGGCGCCGAGCCGGCGAGGCATGTCGTACCAGCCGGCATCGTTCCAGCTGCGAACCAGCCCTTGCGACCACTCCTGTTCGACCGTGCGCCGCGCGATGGCTTTCGCCGCTTTCGGCAGTGCGCCCAGCGAGTTGCCGTCGAGATAGATCACGTCGGCGGGCAACTCGAACTCGGCACGGAACCCGGCAAGGCGATCGTCCCGGTCGAGGCGCCGGATCCCATTCAGGTCGGTGGGTAAGGGCGCAGGACTCACGCCGGATCAGAGCTGCCCCTTGATGGGCAACAGGCCCCAGAGCTTGATCTTGAAGCGCTGCCAGCCGGTGGTCTCGGGATCTTTCGTGTATATCACTTCTTCCCCGTCGACGATGGTGTGCCAGCGCAGCTCGTAGTTGTCCGTGAGTCTCAGTTCGTAGGTCTTGGTGGGCAGGGCCGCCATCACGCGGGTCACACCCCATTTGCCGAGTTCGGGCGAGTCGATGATCACACCCGATTCGGTATTGATGTACGCAGAACGCGGGTCGAAATTGAATGAGCCCAGGAAGAAGGTCTTGCGGTCGACGATGAACGCCTTGATGTGCATCGTGCCGGTGGAATCGTCGTTCTCCTCGTCATCCAGGCGCTTTACCCCGATGGGCTGCACGTCAGGCCGAACCTCGTAGAGCTTCACGCCCATATCCAGCAACCTCTTGCGCACCGGTGCGTAGCCCGAGTGCACCAGCTTCTGGTTGTTGGAGGCCAGCGAGTTGGTGATGACCCGCACTTCAACGCCGCGTTCCCTGAGTTGGCCCAGCAGAGCCATGCCTTCTTTGCGCGGCACGAAGTAAGGGGTCAGGATCAGCACTTCTCGCTGCGCGTTCGCCAGCGTTTCCCGCAGCGGAGTGAGAATGGTTTCGTCCGGCGCGAGTTTCTCATCGCGGCTTTTTTCGGGTTTGTCGTAGACCAGCTCCCAGGGTGCCCAGTCGAACTGCTCCGACTCCACCGTCTCCAGCTGCCACACACGGCCCAGCAGCACGTCGGCGTAGTGCGTCTGGTTCAGCTCCTCCCGCGACTCGTCAATTCGCTTGCGCAGGCGGGCCAGGATTTCATCGAGGTTCTCCGGTGGGTCGAGCAGCGCATCGATCGGCACGGCCTGGCGGTCGTTCCAGTAGTCGTCGTACATGGCCGACAACTGCTGCACGATGGGGCCGAAAGTCACCACGTCCAGGTCGCCGAAGTTGCGGTCGTCGCGGCCGGCAAAGTACTCCGCCGCCACGTTGCGCCCGCCGATGATGGCCACCTGGTTGTCCACGATGAAAGTCTTGTTGTGCATGCGCCGGTTCACGCGGCTGGCTTCCGACAGACCGTTCAGGAGGCGTGAACCCCCGCGGGCCACCGGGTTCCAGATGCGAATCTCGACCTGCGGATGTTCGTCGAGCGCCGCCATGCCTTCGTCATAGCCCTCGGTGAACACGTCATCGAGCAGCACCCGCACGCGGACGCCGCGATCGGCGGCATCCAGCAGCGCCTCGATGAACAGAAAGCCGAACGGGTCGGCCTTGATCAGGTAGTACTGCACGTCGATGGACTTCTCGGCGTGAAAGGCGCCGAGCACGCGGGCCGCCAGCGCGTCCACCCCGTCGTTCTGCATCAGGAAGGCCGACTCGCCGGGGTTCTCGGCCACGATCCCACCGATGCGCTGGCCGAGATAGGTATCGCCGGTATCGGGGACGTACGTGGACTCGGTCTTCGGGTAGTCGAAATTGACGCTGGCGCAACCGCTCACCAGCAACAACAGGCCTGCCGCCGCGAGGCCGTGGTGAAGTTTTCGTGCAGTACTGGCCCGATTGCCCATTGCTGTGCTTGGAGTCCGGGTCTGGTCGCCGCGGACATTTTACTCACTTGCCGGGCCCGAGAGCAGCCTTGATCCGAGGTACAGGACGGGGCGCGACATCGCCCGGCAGGGATCGACCGAAGCGATCGAAAGCGACGTGCTAAAACGCTACTGGGAGGCCACCATGTTACTCATCGCACTGTGCGCGCTGATCACCGGCATCGTTGCGCTGAGCGTGTTCAGGCCATAGCAACCAGTCGCGGGCAGCCCGGCCGCATTCGATTTCTGCACGACAAAGGCCGCCAGGCAGAGGGCGAGAATGGCGACCAGGTCCAGGAGCTTGCGCATCGACATACAGGCACCTTTCTTATTGTTATTGTGGCGGTGCGTCCTGCGTGCCAAAAAAACGCGCTGCCCCGAATGCGGGTGCCGCGCGTCATCCATTAACCCACGATACCATAGGCCGGTCCAGGTGAGTTGACATAATCTGGGGTGCCTGCGCCTAGACGTTGTGGCGGTACTTTTTCACCAGTTTCTGGTCGTATACAAAGCCGAAGCCCGGGCCTTCGGGCAGCGTGTAGATGCCGTTTGCTATCGGCCCCTGGTTTTCGATCATCTCGTAAAAGAACGGGTCCATGTCGCGCATGTACACCTCGATGCCGTGCTTCACGCCATCCGGTGTCGCGGCCATCAGGTGCCCGGCCACCTGGGGTTGCTGGTGCACGGCCATCTCCACGCGGAAAGCCTGGGCCAGGCCGTAAACCTTGCGCCAGGCCGTCGGGCCGCAGGCGTAGCCCGGGTCGTAATTGCAGATGTCGACGGCCTTCTCGGTCATCAGGTAACGCGCGCCTTCCGGTTCGAGTTCCGACTGGCCGGCACAGATGGGCAGGCCCGTGGCAGCGCGCACGGCAGCGATGTCGCGGCGTGTGCGGCAGGGTTCTTCGAGCCAGCGCAGGTTGATGTCCTGCACGCCGCGGCCGAACTCCACCGCCTCGGCCACCGACCAGCGGGTGTTCGCATCGGCCTGCAACAGGAAGTCCGGCCCCACGGCCTCGCGCGCACCGCGCACCCACTCTGCGTCCTGCGCGGGCGTGTACGGCCGGCGCCCCGGTTTCAACTTCACACCGGCGAAACCCATGTCGACCAGTTTGGCCATGCGCCGGGCGAACCTGGCCGGGTCGTACCGGGGCCCGGGATGCCGGTAACGCTGGTCGAAGGTCACGACCGGCAACTGGTTACTGAATGCGCCCCACAGCTTGTAGCAGGGTGCGTTCAGCGCCTTGCCGACGGCATCCCAGACTGCAGCGTCCACTGCCGCCAGCGCGCGGGTGAACTGCGGCATCACGGAATTGCCGACACCGCCGGCAAACTCCCGGTCGAGCACCAGCCACGCGCGTTGCCAGCAACGTTCCACCTGCATCGCGTCCATGCCTTTCAACAGCGGCGTGATGCCTTCCTGAATGAGCGCGGGTACCTTGTCCCAGCTGTGCCAGAAAAATGTGTAGGCCTCCCCCACCACGCCCTGTTGCGTCATCACGCGCACGAACAGGCGCGGGAAGGCAGCGCCCATCTTCGTCCCGTCGTGCAGCCAGAAGATCTCGACGTCTTCGATGATCAGCGGGTCGGGCCCGGGCGGCGGCACCGGCGGCGCCTTGCCGGGACGCACATGCGCCCCGGCGCCCGCCAGCGTCGGCGCGCCGGCCAGGGCGAGAGAGATACCGGTTCTCAGCAGGTCGCGACGGTTCACGGTGGGCTACCTGGTTCCTGTCGGACCACACCTTCTACCACATTCCGGGAATAATGAGATCGGATACCAGTTTTAGGAAGGAGGACACGATATGTGGCGAACTCTGATGGCGGCGGGTCTGGGCGCGCTGCTGCTTTCATGCGGCGGCGGCATCGATTCTTACGCCGACGCGGTCGACGCGCAGGCCGAGATCATGCAGGAGATGGTGAGCGTGCTAGAGGGCGTAACGGACGAAGCCTCGGCTGAGAAGGCCGCCGGCAAGATCGAGGCGCTGGGCACCGAGATGGCCGAGATTGCGGCGCTGATCCCGGATCTGCCGCGGCCTTCGAGAGAGGAACTGGAAGCCATCGGCCAGCAGCAGCGCGAGCAGGGGCGGGAATTCCAGAACAAGACCGCCGCACAGATGATGAAACTGGCCCAGTACCCGGTCCTGGCCGATGCGTGGACGCGGGCGATGAGCAATATGCGCTGACCCGCAGCCCCGACCCCCGCGCGACACGCGACGTGGCCGCTAAGGTCGCTCGAAGCGCCCGGTCTTTGCCGTGAGCCGGATGCGGTAGATCACGGCCTCGGGCATTTCGCCGCTGGCCAGTGTGGCCTCGTCCACGCCGTGGGCGGCATCGCCCGGCTGGCTCGTGGCGCTGGTCATCAGCGACGCGAACCGTTCCATCATGATGCTCATGGCCCGCTTCGCATCGTCGCCGGTCAACTCTTCGTAATCGCCCCACGCGATGACGCTTTGCCAGTTGGACGGGTCGTCCATGTGGTCGATCTCCACGCACACGCGCGGGTTCTCGCGCATCATGTTCACCTTCATGCCGACGAAGGAGTGGCCGATGATGCCTTCGCCGTCGTAGGCATAGGTGATGGGCACCACGTACGTCGTGTCGCCGGCGTGGCAGCCGATGCGGGCCACGAGTTCCGACTTCAATAGTGCCTCGATCTCTGCCGGTTTCAGGTCGTCAATCATGATGGTGCACACGCCTCCCCGCTGCTGGTCACTGGTGCCTGGCCCAAGCCTGGTAACTATCAAATACGGCGCGCCGCAAGGCCTGTAAATCCGTGCTTTCGCCTAGACGGGGCACGGTATCGCGAAGATTGGTGCAGGCGTTGGCCGACGGTGCCTGATGGCACCGGCCCCGGTTCGTCGTGAACCGGGGCCGGTGCCGTACTGCGGCGCCCGGCATCAGGCCGATTCCGGCGCCGCGTCGAGTGGCGCGGCGTCTGCCGGCGCCGACACGTCACGCCCGATCAGCATGTCGACCAGCCGGCTCGATGCGCCTTCGTAAAACCCACACGGCATGTCATCGGCAGTGCGCGGGTTCCAGTAGGTCGCAAACAGCATGTCGATGATCGGCAGGTCCGAATAGTTCCACCGGTGCACACTCCGCGCGTGGTGAATGTTGTGACTCTCCGGACGCTGGATCAGGTAGCCGAGCCAGTGCGGGGTCTCAATGTTCGCGTGCTGGAACATCGCGTTGAAGGTCAGGAACAACGCGCCGAGGATGGTCGCCTCCACCGACAGGCCCAGCAGCGGCACGAACACCAAGCTCGCGCCGGTGGTGAACATCGCCGCATCGAACGGGTGCAGGTAGTAAGCGCCCCACGCGTCCACGCTTTCGGCACTGTGGTGCACCTGGTGCCCGACGTACCGCCACAGCCACGACGACTCGTGCACGGCCCGGTGATACAGGTAGTGAAAGAGTTCGTACACCACGATCCCGACGGCCGCGCCGGTAAAGGCGCCCAGCCCGCTCAGGTCGAACAGGTGGTAGTCACCCAGCAGCCAGGCCCAGAAGGCCGCCACTTCGCCGGCGAAGACGAAAATGGCCGCGGTCACGGCCAGGGCCCGGACGCGCCAGAAGCGGGTTTTGACATAACGGCGCCGCTGCACGACGAAGTCCAGTAGCAGGAACGCCGGGATCAGGATGGGTATCCAGGTTCCAATAGTCTCGTACATCTTGGTCTCCCCTCGTTGCGATTACCTACCAAATGGTAGGTTGCAAAGCATAGGGATTCCGTCATTACATTTACATACCTAACGGTATTTTTTTAAATAACTCGTTTTATAAAATCAATACAATAACTTATGAATATCCCTCCTCTCGAAGCCACCAGAATATGGAAACCTACCGATAAGTCTGCTCTAATCCAAGCATGAGCAAGAAAGGCGACGCAACCCGGCAGCGGATACTCGACGCGGCGGAGGCCATGATCCTGTCCCGCGGCTACGCCGGCACTTCACTGGACGGCCTGATCAAGAGCCTCGGGCTCACGAAGGGCGCGTTCTTCCACCACTTCGACACGAAGAGCGACCTCGCGCGGCACCTGGTGCAGCGCTTCTCAGACGAAGGCATTCAACTCTGGCAGGAGACGAAGGCCCGCGCAGAAAAACTGAGTGACGATCCGCTGCAGCAGCTGCTGATCATCGTCGGGCTTTACAGCGAACTGTTCGAAAACCTCGCCGAGCCTTATCCCGGCTGCCTGCTGGCTGCTTACGTCTACGAGATGCAGCTGTTCGACGATGAGGTAAAGCCGATTATCAATGCGGAATTCCTGCTGATGCGCGAGGAGATGGCGGCACTGATCAGGAAGACTGCGCAGCGCTACCCGGCGCAGAGCCAGGTGGACCCGGTGGCACTGGCCGACATGTTCCTGTCGACGTTTGAGGGCGCCTTCATCATGTCGAAAGCCTTCGACGAGCCCGACATCATCGTGCAACAGCTGCGGCTTTTTAAGACATTTGTCGAAACGCTGTTTGGTCAGCGCGCCATCGCCGCGGCGTGACGCCTGACTGTTCGCGCGGAGATGGGCATAGCGTCGTGCACCCTGCGATAGACGGGGATCGACCTGCCTGATGCGCCCCGCACACCGCTGTCGCGGTATCAGCCGCCAAGACGCTGCCGCTGCCAGTCCGTTAGCAGTTCGGCAAATGCCGCACGGGCCTCGGCCATCGCGTAGGGCGCGCCGTTGTCCAGGGTTTCACGATTGGTCTTTGCGTAGACCTTCGGCCCGCCCTCCTCGGGCCATTGCCGGGTAGCATCCACCACGATCTTGCTCGAGCGGCCGTACACCGGCGCACTGGGGTCGGTGATGATGCCCGGCGCGTCTTCCATGATTTCTGCTGCCGGGTGCGGCTGCCAGCGTGATCCCATTGCGAACAGCATCTGGGTACGGTCGAGCACGTCGAGGTCTTTGTCCACCACCACAATCACTTTCACGATCGGGATGCGCTGGGCGATCTTGCGGCCGGCCTCCAGGCCCTGGCCCGGTTCGGTTTTGTCGATGCTGACGAAGGCCACGCCCATCATGTCCTGCGGGTAGTGGAACTCGACCAGGTTCGGCACCATGCGCCGCATCAACTGGTCGTACAAGGCCTCTATGGGCGACGTGATGTAGCCGCGGTGCATGCCGGTGTAGCTGTTCAGGATCCACGGGTTTTGCCGGTGTGTGACGCGCGTGACGTTCAGCGTGAACACGGCCTCTTTCTGCGGGCCCTGGTAACCGAACATCTCGCCGAACGGGCCTTCTCTTTCGAGCGGCGCCTGCAGCGGGACTTCGCCTTCGACCACTATCTCGGCG
>CP070671.1:3025082-3030200 GCA_020351875.1 Chromatiales bacterium
GCGTACGAAGTGGTCGCGAGTAGGCAGAGCGCTAACCCTGCGATGTGCCTCTTCATGGCGAGGTGTCCTCCTGGATGTCGCAATTCTTTTTCTGTTCCATCGGGGCGACGCCCGTCCGGACAGTTTTCTTTTATGCGTCATCGGGAGGTAGCGGCACGGCTGTGTTCCGTGCCTTCCCGCTCCAGGTTTGCACCCGGTTCGACCTTCCGGTCGTGTCTTTTCAGACATCCAGAATAATACCGAACGTCCTCCGGAAGGCAAGCTAAGACTACACCAAACTTTCTGGAAATTCTCGGGAAATCCCTTGTGGTGCACCAGTTGGGGTTCGCGCAGCGCGAAAATTGTTGTTCTTTCCATAATGCACGACGCCGTTCCTTCGGATGCGGCCGTTGGCGCCCGTTAAGGGGCAGCAGCGATGGAGACTGCTGCCGTGTAGGCTGGGCCGGATGCTGTAGCGCAGCGAGGCGATTCGAGTCGGGGCAGTTTCCAACGTGTTGGCGGTGCCGAGAAGCGAGACACTGCGACTCCGCGATCATTAACGACTGGCGTTGGCTTATGAACCTCTCAGTCGGGCGGTTTCTTCTGGACCGCTCTACTTTGTATGCGGATAATCGCCGCGCTGCCGATCATGACGCTGAGTCGGTCACGTTCTGTTGAATATTCTCCCGGGCCCTCATGACAAACAAGTTCGCGTTAGTTCTTTTGGTTGCGAGCCTGTGTCTCGCAGGCTGCGAGTCGCGGGAAGACAGCGCCGCCCGTCACCTGGAAGCCGCGCGGCAACTCTTTGCCGAAGGTGACCTGATCAAGGCACGGCTGGAGCTGCGCAACGCGGTACAACTGCAGCCCAGGAATGCAGAGGCGCGTTACCTGCTAGCGCTGATCAGCGAGCGCGAACAGGATGCGAAAGGCACGCTCGGGAATTTGCAGCTCGCTGTAGACGCGGACCCGAATTACTTGAAGGCTCGCATCAAGCTGGGTTCGTACTACGTGGTGGGCCGACGTCCAGCGGAGGCCCGGGAGTTTGCCGACAAGGCACTGGAATTGGCACCGGAAAACCCGCAAGTGCACGTGCTGAACGCACGGGTGCTATTGCTGGAAGGCAAGCCGGATGCGGCGCTGGAAGAAGCCGACCTCGCGCTATCTCTTGGCCCCGATCAGCGAGAGGCAATCAGTCTTGCAGCGTTGCTGCACGCCCGCGCCGGTGACATCGATCGATCCATGGCGATTATCGACCAGGGGCTCGACGCGGTCAGCGTGGCGGATGTCGAATCCCTGCGCCAGAGCCGTGTGAGCATCCTGGCGGAAGTGGGCGAGCGCGAGAGGGGACTCGCCGAACTGGAAGCACTCGTGGCCGATTACCCGGACACGCTCAGCTACCAGATGGCACTGGCGGAGCTCTACCTGGGGACAGGGCGCGGCGAAGAGGCCGAAGCGCTGATTCGTGACCTGGTCGCGCGCGACCCGGACAACGCCGAGTGGCGCATTCGCTTGGCCCAGATCCTGGTTCGCCAGGAACGCGCCGGTGATGCGGAGGCCAGCCTGTTGCAGGCTGTAAAAGACCGGCCCAATGCGATGGGCCTGCGCCTGGCGCTGGGCGGTTTCTACGAACAGGCGGGTCGGGTGGACGACGCCTTGTCTGCTTACCAGGGCATTGCCGACGCCCAGCCGCGTTCTGACGACGGCTTGGTGGCGCGCAACCGCATTGCAGCCTTGCAGGTAGACAGGGATGAAGAACAAGCCAGGGCCACGGTTGCCGGTATTCTTGCCGACGCGCCGGACAATGCCGACGCTTTGCTGCTGCGCGCGGCTCTGCGAATCAGCGACCAGCAGGTTGACGAAGCGATCGCAGACCTGCGCCTGGCATTGGTGAAGCGACCGACGTCGGTTCGGGCTCTGCTCGGCCTCGCGCGCGCGCAATTGTTGAACGGCAACGTGACGCTTGCGGAAGAGGCCTATCGCCAGGTGCTGGCGGTTGATCCGGCCAACGCGTCGGCAACGCGCGAACTGGCAGTGCTCGTGGGGAACCGTGGCGAGACGGAAGAGGCGGAGACACTGTTGCGCCAGGCACTGCGCGTGGAGCCCGGTGATCCCGACGCGTCCCGCAACCTGGTTCGGGCCCTGATGATCCAGCAGGACTTCGAGGCCGCCGAGGCGGAAGCGCGGCGCATGATTACCCAGGGCGCTGCCGCCGGGGTGGCGGATTTTCAGCTGGGCCAGGCGCTGGAGGCGCAGCAGGACAAGGCAAGGGCTGAAGCGGCTTACCGGGCGGCGCTGGCCAAGGCGCCGACTGCTGATGCGCCGCTGGCCAGCCTGGTCCGGCTGCTCCTGGACGATGGTCGGGCGGGACAGGCCGCGGCCTACCTGGAACCGCACGTCGAGACCTATCCCGAACACCTGCAGGGCCGATTCCTGCTGGCCGAGGTTTACGCGAGCCAGGGGCGGGTGACGGATGCGGAAAACGTTTATCGGGGTGTTCTAGCAGAACGGCCCGAGGTCGTAGGGGCATACGTTGGCCTGGCTGGCCTGTACGCACCAGCGTCGGATGAGCGCCTGGCCGTGTTGGAGGAGGGCAGCGAAAAATTTCCCGCTGATCCGCAACTCGGTTTGGCACTCGGTTCAACCTATGAAAAGCGTCAGGACTATGAAGGGGCCATTCGCGCCTACGATAGGGCGCTGAAAACTTCAGACAACGACGTGATTGCGAACAACCTTGCCGCGCTGCTGCTGGACTTCCGAAACGATGACGAGAGTTTTCAGCGGGCCTTGCAACTGGCGTCACGTTTCGAGCGACGCACGGACAGGCACCCGCTCAACACCGCGGTGCTGGGCTGGGCCTATTACCGCAACGGCGACTATGTGAAGGCTACGCGCTACCTCGAGCAGGCCGTGGCCAGCGCCCAGCAGGTGCCGCAGCTGCGTTATTACCTCGGCATGGCTTATCGGGAGAATGGCAACCCGGTGGGCGCGCGGCAGGAACTGCAAATTGCGGTCGACGCCGCCGACGATACCGGCGTGACATTTACGGGCCTGGATGAGGCCCGCGCGGTGTTGAAGAATCTGAACGAAGCGGCCTGAATTCAGGCCGGTCGTCACACTGGATCGTGCAGCGGGCCGGGGCCATGCGCCTCGGCGGACTCGCGTCACCGGCGACGCCTGACAATTGCTGGAGCGACCAAGTGTTCTCGATCGGGTACCTGCTGATTGCCGTCATCGACATTGCGGTGCTGGCGTGGGCGGCACGGCTCTGTTTCCGCTATCGGACCAATGGGATCATCTTTGCCTCGTTTCCGCTGCTGCTGGTCTGGACCGATAACCTGACGCTCGGCCTCGGCAGCACGTTAGGGGAGGGTGATCTGTTGCGTGGCATGAACGCGATGCGCTTCATCGCGCACTACATTTCGTTGCCGATGGGCTTTATCGCCGTGGGCGCGATGGCGCGCGAAGCCGGCTTCAACTGGGCCCAACCGAAGTGGATCATGGGCCTGTTCTGCCTCGTCGCCACGTATTTCATGGTGCACGATCTCTGGCAGTTCTCGACCGCGACGCTGTACCCGGCGTGCTTCGCGGACACGCTTCGCTACACGACGCAGATCACCGAGGCTACTGCCTGCACCCCGACTGCGGACATCGGCGCCGGCAAGCTGATCAGCCCGGCACCCGCGATCATACTGACGGTCACGGTCATCGTATTCGGGATCTACCTGTGGGTGAAAACGGGCTGGAAGTGGCTGGCCGTGCTGGCGATTGGGTCCATGCCGTTCTTTGCAGTACCCATGGACGCGACGGGTGGCATCGTGGCCAACGTGGGTGAGCCGATCTTCATTGGCTCGATCGTCGCCACGGCCGCACACATCGCCAGGCAAAAAGCTGACAGGTAGGCATTTCGATCGGCTATCCTGAACCTCGGCGTTGCGGACATGTCCGGAGGCAACGATGACTGCACGTTGGCTGTTTGGCATTGTTCTGTCCGCTGTTGCGTTGGGTGGTTGTAGTCCTTCACCCGGCCCGCTTGCCGAAGCGCCCGTTGATGCACTGGCCGCCCACGAAGCGCTGATCGCTCGATCGGAGGCTTTGATTCCTGGTCCACCCTGGCCCGCTGGTGATGAACGTGGCATGGCCAACGCGATTGGCCCTGGCACCTGGCTGCGCTGCGCGCACCATATGAGCCAGCCGGGCGCGCGCGTCTATGAGCTCTCGCACCTGCGTTCCGATGACATGCCGCAGACGCCATGGGGTCCACCACTGACTTTCCAGTTCCGGGCGACAGCCGGCGTGCCGGGGACACTCGATGCGTGGCATGCCGGTGAGCTGGTGTCGGGTGAACCGGGGGCGCAGGGCACGCAGATGGACGCCTTCGGTCACTGGGGCACACTCGCGACACCGTGGGATGGAGAACTCCCGTTTCCGGTGGAGCAGGTGACCTATTACGGGGGTTACACGCAGGCCGAGGTCAAGCCGGCACCTGAGTCACCGCTGCGCAGGCTCGGCATCGACAAGGCACCGCCAATTGTGACCACGGCGGTGTTGCTGGATGCGCGTACGTACCTCGGCGGCGGGGAAGTCCTCGCGGCCGGGCGACAGATTCAGCCCGCGGATATCGATGCGATGATCGAAGCCCAGGGCCTGGCCTGGCGGGGCATTCTGCCGGGTGATGTGGTCTACATCTACACCGGCTGGAGTGACCACTGGGACGAGGGCTTCTACTACGAGGGCGGGCCGGGACTGTCTTACGACTCCGCGGTGTACCTCGCCGACAAGAGAATCGTGCTGGTCGCGCTCGACAACCCGTTTACGGATGCGGTGAATCGCGGCCAGTTTGCCGGGAGATCAAAGCCACCACCGGGTGGGCCGCCAAACATTTACACGCCGGTCCACTACTACAACCTGACCAAGGCCGGCATACACAACATTCAGAATGCCAACCTGCGGGCAATGGCTGACGACAAAGTCTGGTTGTCCTGCACCATGATCCTGCCGCTGCGGGTCGAAGGTGGCACCGGCTCACCGGTGCGGCCGATTGCGATCGGTGTGCCGGCGTCCTGATTGGCGGTTGGAAGAGTCGCGGCTGAAGCCGCTCCCACAAAAATGCGGTCACTGTGGGAGCGGCTTCAGCCGCGA
>CP070671.1:3030300-3040705 GCA_020351875.1 Chromatiales bacterium
AGCGTGGCGGCCAGCGGCCCGAAGCGCGCGCGCAGGCGAGGCAACGCGAACCCCCGCCAGCCCGGCTCCTCGCCCCAGGCCTGCAACAGGCCGCCCACCACCACCAGGTCCAGCAGGCCCGCCAGCGTGGTCAGTTCGCCGACCGCCGGCGTGGTGAATGACGACTCGCTGCCGAGCAATCGAGCGAGCAGCAGGGCCAGCAGCAGCAACATGACCGGACTCAGCAGCGATACGAACAGCCAGGCGGAGCCTATCCGCCAATGGCGCAGGCTGGTCAATATCTCCCTCGGCCCGTCGCGCCCTGTCAGCGCGCGACTCACCAGCATCGCTGCAACGAACGGCCCGAAGGCTGCGAGCGGCTCCAGCCAATGCGGCACATCCGCAGGAATCAGGCCCCGCCGCGACAACAACAGCGGGATCCCCAGTGACCACGTGAACGCATAGGCCAGCGTGTAGAAACTCGCGACGGGATAGCGGCGCAGGATTGCTATCATGGGTGCAGTCTCGCACGGCCTGCGAAGGCCGACGAGACGCTCGCGACGCGGCCACCCTGCTGCGGACGCGGTCCATCGGGCGACGCAAGACAGGGGTGGATTGTTGGGCTAGGATAAAGACGGTGCTGCGCAGATTGAGGGTTCGGGCGGGTGACTCGCAACCTCTGCGGCAGCGGGTCAATGTCAGGAGGTTCCGTGGCCAAGAAACTATTCGTGGGCAATTTGCCCTACAGCATCGACGAGTCTGCGCTGCGCGACGTCTTCGCCGAGATCGGGGAAGTGGCGTCAGCCAGCATCGTCACCGATCGGGATACAGGCCGCAGCCGTGGCTTTGGCTTCGTTGAGATGAACAGCGACGCGGACGCGCAGACCGCTATCGATGCGCTGAACGGCAAAGAAGTCGACGGCCGGCAACTGACAGTGAACGAGGCTCGCCCCCGCGAACCGCGGCGGGATATGCACGGCCGGCGCGGGCGCTAGGTCCGCGTCACGACAGCACCGGGTCGGGATCCGGGTGCTTTTTCGGCAACACGGCGTAGGCGAGAAGATAGGCCGCCATTGACGCCAGCAGTCCGGACAGGGCCGGAACGATCGTTTCCGGGCTGATCAATATGTCGTTCGCGTTCAGAACGGCCGTGCCCGCGCCGGTGGCATAGGCGATCACCGCTGCCGGGTTCCATACCGGCGCGTGCTCCAGTTGCGACTCGCTAAACCGCAGGCGCATCACGACATAGTAGTGCGCGATGACCGGGCCGATCAGCGGTGGCACGATACTGGCCAGCAATTCGATCCACTGCCCGAAGCGCTGGTAGATACCCAGACCAACGATTGTGCCAATGACGCCGCATAGCAAAGTCATCACCCGCTGGGGCCGGCGAAACACCGCGGAGGTCTGGATCACCGGCAAGTACAGGTTGGCGTCCCCGGTCGTCCACAGGGCAAGACTCATGCCGACGATCCCGATGTACATCAGCAGCGCACCTTCCGTGCGCAGGTAAGCGGTGAAATCGAAGGTACCGGAGACCACGCCGCCCAGTGCCCCGACGATCTGCAGGAACCACTGAGCGATGATCAGCACGATGAATGGTATGGCGATCGCGACCCACGCACGGCGCGCGAAACGCGTGTACTCCGCCATCACGATGGCACCGACGATCCACGAGCCGATCACCAGGTTCACCGCCCGCAGCGGCGATAGCGGATCCGGCGATGCGGCCGCGCTGGCGGCGGACAGCTCCAGAAAGCCTGCCCAGCCGCCGGCGCGGTCGATGTTCAACCAGGCGGCGTAAAGGCCGACCAGCACGAGCACGGCGACCGCCGGAATGCTCACGTATTCGAGGCCCTTGACGCCGAAGTACGTGGTAATCGTGAACAGTAATCCGGCGAAGATCGCCACCGCGTAGAAAGTCGCACTGTCGGTATTCCCGGCCCATGCGGAGCCGAAGGCACCCACCACGATGCCCTGCCAGCCGATCAGTAGTATCGCGATGATCAGCACCGGGATATACGCGCCGATGCGCCCGTAAACCAGGCGGTACAGCAAACCGCTATTGCATGCCGTCCGGTAACCGATGTAGCCAACGATCGCACCGATCAGGAAGTTCGCGAAGTTGCCCGCGAAGGTTGCGATGATGATGTCCGGCCAGAATGTCTGGCCGGCGCCCAGGATGCCGCCGGTGAACAATCCGGTAACCAGGAAGCCCCAGCCAAAGGCGAGCGTGAGCAGCGGTCCGGTGCCGCGCCGCTGTTCGTTGGACAGCGGCGCGATCGGGTTGTCTGCGCTCGCCCGTTCGTGCTCCGGGTCCCAGCTCCACCAATGCCGCAATTTCTCGATCATCCCGTTTCCCCCGTTTCCGGCAATCGACTCATGACTTGACGCGACTGCCCTGCCCCGTCAAGACCTGATCAGAACTTCACCTCCGGCGGCATGTTCGCCAGCGACCAGGCTTCGAACGGTACGCTCGTGCTCGAATAAGGATCGGAGAACAGCTGGTCCAGCAGCCATTGCCGTCGCATCGTGTCCTGTGCCTGCAGATCGCTCGCGGTGACTGCCTGCCCGTGGCGCTGTTCCACCTGGTCGATGTACAGCCCAACAAAGTCGTCGAACAATGCTGCGATGAACTCGAAAGATTGTCGCGCGTCGCCCGGGAAGACCGGTGGGCCGTAAAAACTGACGCCCACGCAGGCCGGTCGACGTCGCCAGCGGGCCACGGTGTCCTCCGTGCCCTTGCAAATGAGGCGGCGGTAAAGATCGGGGCTCTTGTCGTGGCGGGCGAAGTGTTCGTCCGTCAGTGCCTTCAGCGCCTGCAGATCTTCCGCGACGCGCGTGGCCGGCATGACGCCCAGCCAGCCCCCGGTCGATGCGTCGCCGTTCTCGAAGAACTGCAGCACGATGGTCGCATGGAGCATGCCCACCAGGGGGGTCTTCGGATGCGCGTCCAGGGAATAGAAGCGGCCCCAGGACAGGACGCGGTCCCCGCGCCCGGGGCTGGTCTTGTTGCCCAACGCGAGCATGCGGCCGAACTTTTCGACCGTCGGCCCGCGGGTCACCCGGATGTCGTAGTCCGAGTACTCGTTGTTCAGCAGCAGGGTTTCATATTCCGCCCCGCCGTTCAGCGACGCGACACGGGCAAAATACTTGTCGTCCATCGCCTGGACGAAACGGTTGTAGTCGCGGGCCAGGACTTGCTGTTCCGGTTGCAGGCGCGCCAGGCGTTCGTCGGCCGCGACGCCTGTCAGGCCGGTCGCAACGAACAACGCGCCGACACGCCGCGCCGTGGCCAGTCGCAGCATCATGATCCCCCCGTGTTGATTGGTTCAGCTTTCAGACCTTAGGAGAGACGGGCGGTGAGCAGGCGCCCCGGGCGCTTTGCTGCCCATTCTGCGCACGGCGGCCGACCCGCGTGCAAGGTCCTAGCAGCGGCAGCCGCCCAGGGCCCGCTGCAGTGTTGCGAAGCCAACCAGTGTCAGGGTTTCGGCCCGCGCAAGCTCCGCTTCGACTTCGCGCTGCCGCTGCTCTGCCTGAATCACCGTGAGGAAATCGGCCAGGCCCCGCTCGTAGAGTCCGCGGGCAATGCTGGCCGTCTCGCCGATGGCAGCGGCCGATTCGCGCAGGTGATCGCGGGTTTCCAGCAAGCGACCGTAACCGTAGGCAGCGGACTCGGCTTCCTGCAGGGCCGTGAGCACGGTCTGCCGGTAAGCGATCTCGGCCGCTTCCATCCGGGCGCGGGCCGCGGCCTCGCGCCCGCGCAGTTCGCCACCGCGAAACACGGACCAGGTCACGGCCGGCGTCAGCGTCCAGCTGCGGGCCGCGGACGAAAACAGGTCACCGGTGCTGCCGGCTTCCCAACCACCGTCACCGACCAGGCCGATTTTCGGATACAGGTCAGCTACCGCGACTCCCACGTCGGCCGTCGCCGACGCGAGGCGGCGTTCCGCGATCAGGACGTCCGGTCGACCCTGCAACACGGCCAGGCGCGTACCGAGGTTCAGACGTTCGGGTGGCGCCGGAGGTGGCTGCACGTCTGCGAGTCGCGGCAACCAGGCTTCCGGGGGCTGGCCGGTGAGTACTGACAGCGTGTAGATGGAATCCCGCACGAGGCCTTCCAGCGCCGGCAAGCGGGCTGCCGTGGCTTCGGCTTCGGCTTCCGCCCGTCGCTGTTCCAGCTTGCGCGCAATGCCGGTCTTGACCTTGCGCGCGACCAGGTCCGCGAACTGTCTCTGCAGTTCCGCATTCCGACGGGTCACCGCCAGTTCGCGCTGGCGCCCCCGCAGCTGGCCGTAAGTGCTGACCACCGCCGCAGTGATGGCGAGCTTCACGGCCTGCGATTCGGCCAGCGCGCCGTCATATCCGGCCAGCGCGGACTCGCGGCGACGGCGGATGCCGCCAAACAGGTCCAGCTCCCACGCAAAACTCGCGCCCACGTCGTAAACGGAATCGGGCGACGGCGTCAGGCCGGCGTTCACCAGGCTCGAGCCGGCACGCGGTGAGCTTTCGCTGAGACGAAAACGGGTACCGGATGCGCCCACATCCACCTGCGGGTAGAGGGCCGCACCGGCGACGCGCACCAGGGCCTCGGATTCCCGCACCCTGGCGGCGGCCGCCGCCAGGTCGAGGTTTTCGGCAAGCGCTGCGGCGACCAGTTCATCGAGCAGCGGATCGTCGAGGCTTTGCCACCAGCCGGGCCTTGCGGCCCGCGGGCCGGTCGCGGCGTTTTGTTCTGCGACCCACCCGCTGTCGTCCTCCAGCGCCGGGGCCTGGTAGTCCGGGCCCACCGCGCACCCGGCCAGCGCCATCACCATCGCCGACCAGGCGACCACCGCCGGCGACCTCATGCGCGGGCGCCTTCGGTCACGGGCGTGTAAGGCGACGCGCCCTGGCCCACCAGGCCGCGCAGGGTCAGCCAGCGGTACACGGCGGGCGTAAAACCAAGTGACAAGGTGACGGAGAACGCAACGCCACCGGCGATAACGACCGCCAGCGGCGGCCAGAAATCCCCGCCCGTGAAGACCAGCAGCGGAATGAAGCCGCCCACGGTGGTAATGGTCGTGGACAGAATGTGCCGGGTACTGCTCATGGTTTGCGCCACGATCGCGTCGGGATGCCCGGCCCGGGCATCCCGGTTGGCACGGATTGCCGCCAGCACCACGATGGATCCGTTGATCGCCACCCCGATTAATCCGGTGCTGCCGATGATCGGGTTGAAGCCAATCGGGAAACCCGCAAACCACAGCGACAGCATGCCGAGACCGGCCGACAGGGTCGCTACCGCGACGATGGACAGGCCGAGCAACAGGCTGCGGAAGGACAGGATCAACGTTGCCGCCATCAGGGTGCACAGCACCGGCAGGTAAGTCGTCAACAGCCGGATGGCTTTCCCCTGCTCGTCCGTGTCGCCAGCCACTTCCAGGCGGTATCCCGGCGGCAGCTCGAAGTCGCTGTCGGCAACCTGGGCCAGGACCGCCCGACTGACATCGATCGCGAGTTGGCCGTGGCGAATGAAACCGAGCACGTCGTTGTAGCGTTGGCCGTCGCGGCGGGTAATCGCATCCAGTTCGGGTTCCAGGCGCACCGCACCGAGCGCCTCGGCGGGCAGCCAGCCGTCGCGCGTGACAACCAGCGCACCGGCAACATCCTGCAGCGCGTCGCGGCGTTCGTCCGGATAGCGCACGCGCACCGGCAGTTCTTCGAGATCTTCCAGCACCGAGCCGCCGGAAAAGCCTTCGAGGTTGCCCTGCAACTGGGCGGCGACATCGTTCAGGGTCAGGCCGGCCAGCTGCGCGGCAGGCTCTGATGCATCGAGCACCAGTTTCGGCAGACCACCGTCGATGGACGTTTGCGTATGCAGTATGCCGGGCACCTCGTGCATCACCCGACGCAAAGCCTCCCCGAGTTCGCGCAAGGTGCGCGGGTCGGGACCAAAAATTCGATACGCGACGGGGGCGCGGACCGGTGGCCCCTGGCCAAAGGCACGCACCAGTACCTGGGCTTCGGGGACAGCCACGTCGAGTGCCTGCTGCAGTTCAGGCAACAGGTCCTCGGCCGCCTCCAGGCTGTCCGCCCGGACCACGGCCTGCGCATAGGCGGCGTTGCGGTCCTGGCGCATGATCTTGTTGTAATAGACCTGCGGGAAGCTGCCGCCGATCAGCCAGTCTACCTGGCGTATTTCCGGGTGCGAGCGGAGTTGCGCTTCGATGCGCGTCGCGATTGCGGCGGTGTTCGTCACGGCGCTGTCTGCCGGCATGAACACCTCGATTTCGAAATGGTCGCGCTCCGCCGGGGGAAAGAACTCGTTGCCCAGGGTGCCGGCCAGCACGAAGCCCAGCACGGGCAGCACGACGCTCATGGCAATGGCCCGGCCCGGGCGTTCCACCAGGCCATGCAACAGCTCCCTGAAGCCCTTCGCAGCGCGCGGCATGCCGATGCCCTGGCGCCAGAAGTTGTCGCCGTTACCCGGCTTGCGCCGGTTCGCGTATCGGCCCGCCAGCGCCGCGATGACCGTCACGGACAGGCAGAAAGAGGCGGTGAGCGCCAGTACGACGCTTTGCGCGATAGGCGCAACGAAATCCCCGACATTACCCGGCAGCAGGAAGATGGGCATGAACGCCAGAATGGTGGTAAAGGTAGACGCTGCCAGCGGCACCGACAGGTGATCGACCGCGTGCGCAACCGCAGCCGCGCGTGAGTCGCCCTCGCCTAATCGCTGCTGCACCTCGTCGGTCACGACGATCGCATTGTCGATCAGCAGGCCGATCGCAATGATCATGCCGAAGATCGACATCTGGTGAATCGGCTCGTCGATCAGCGTGAGGCCGAACAGTGTCGAGGCGGCGCTCAGTGGCAGCGCTGCGCCCACGATCAGCGCCGAACGCCAGCCCATGCCCAGCAAGACGACCAGCACCACCAACGCCGCGCCGGCCAGCAGGTTCGAACTCAGGACCGAGAGTCGCTGCTGCGTGTAAAAACTCTGGTTGAAAACGATTTCCGCGTCGATGGCGGCACCGGTGCCGACCCGGAAAGCATTCAGACTGTCCGCGGCAGCAACGGCCCACTCGTCGACCCTGGACTCCGGTTCCACGCGGGCAGCGACAAAAACCGCGCGCTTGCCGTCGTGATAAGCGAGGTCATCAGGCGGTTCGCGCCACGCTCGCACCACTGCCCCCAGGTCGCCCAGGCGCAGCTGCCCGCCACCTTCGCCAATCGCAATCGGAATGCTGGCAACACGGGCGACGGAGTCGAACTCCCCGGCAACTTCCATCGCGAGATCCCGAGAGTCGCTGCGCAGCGTGCCGGCAGGCTGCTTGGCATCTGCAGCGGCCAGCCGACGTGCGAGTTCCGGGGCGGACAAACCCACGGCAGCGAGTTCAGCCGGATCGACCCGGACCGAGATTTCCTCTTCCGGCGCGCCATACAGCCGCACCAGTTCCGTGCCGGGAATCGCGCGCAGCCGGTCAGCCAGCACCTCGCCATGGCGCGCCATTTGTCCAATGGACGGACCGTCGGCCTGGTTCGGATTCAGCGCGACGATGAGGCTGTACGCAACGGCGCCGCGCTTGTCGTCGAACAGTGGCCGCGAGGCCTCCTCCGGCAGCAATCGTTCAGCTTCGCCGAGCTTGTCGCGGATCTTGGAAAAAACGTTTTCGTTGTCGTCCGGGCCGACGCGGTCTTCCAGTTCGATGGTGATCAGCGACACGTTGTTGCGCGACGTCGACTCCAGGTGCTTGATTTCCGAAATCTCGTCGAGTGCGTCCTCGAGCTTCTCGGTCACCAGCGCTTCGACCCGCTCCGCCGTGGCGCCCGGCAGGAAGGTGAGGACGAGTGCGACGCGCTCCGTAATCCGCGGGTCTTCGATTCGCGGCAGGTTCAGCAGCGCGGAAGCCCCGGCCACGACCAGGACGGCAATAATCAACCAGAGCAGGTACGGATTCCGGAACGCGGCCAGTGCAGCACGGCCCGCGAGAGTCTGCGCCGGCGTATTCACCGGCGGCCGCGGCGTTGCGCTAACGACAAGGTGTCGCGGTTGGTCACTGCCACCAGCTGGCCGGGTACGAGGCGCTGCAGCCCGGCCGGCAGGTACCACTCACCCGCAGTCAGCGGGCCTCGCACATAGGCCTGGTCGCCGTCCTGGTGCAACACTTCCACAAGGCGGCGACTGACCACGTACTCACCGTCTTGCGATCCAGGCACCGCGATTGTCAGGGTCCAGGTGCCTCGCTCACCTTCGGCCAACGCGGCCAATGGCACCCGGAAACCTTGCGAGTCGACCGTTTGTGGAATCAGCAACTCCGCCACGTCGCCCGGGTAAACTCCGCGGGCGTTTTCGGGCAACCTCACGATCACGTCGACGGTGCGCGTGGCCTGTTCACGTCGCGGCAACACCCGCACCAGCTGCCCGACCCACCGCTGCCCG
Source organism: Chromatiales bacterium (assembly GCA_020351875.1). Lineage (GTDB taxonomy): Bacteria > Pseudomonadota > Gammaproteobacteria > Steroidobacterales > J054. The sequence goes on from CP070671.1 coordinate 3,038,705, forward strand.
GCAACCTGCACGGTGACTTCGTCATCGGCCTGCAGCTCGGCCAGGAGCGGCCCGGTCACCCCGGCCCGCACTTCCGGCGCAGCCGTTTCCACCAGGGAAATCACCGGCTGCCCGGCCGTCACCACCTGGCCTTCGTCGAAACTGCGGCGACTGACCTGTGCCGCGTACGGGGCTGTGAGCCGCGACTTCCGGATATCGACGTCGATGCTGTTGATCCGCGCTTCTGCCAGGGCCACCTGCGCTTCGAGCGTCTGGACTCGTTGCCTGGCTTCATCGAGTTCCTGCGCAGACACGCCCTCGAACTGCAACGCGTCCTCGAAACGACGGAGTGTCGCCCGCGCCAGGGCAAGATCCGCGGTCACGCCGTTGCGGCTGGCCTCGGCTTCCAGGCGAGCCGCCGCGAGCCGGGCGGTATCCAGCTGGGCCAGCAGGTCGCCCGCGGCCACGGTATCGCCCTCCTCGACCGACACGGCGGCGAGCCGCCCGCTGAGTTCGAAACCGACGTCACTGGACCGGCGGGCCTCCACCTGGCCAATGAACCGCTTTTCCACCTGGAAGCTGCCGTTCGCCTCCAGTGCGGCCGCCCGCACGGGCAGCGGCTGACCGGCGATTTCCTCACCGGCGCCCGAGCTGATTCGCAGCGCGGCGACGATCCCGATTCCAGCCACCGCCAGACTTAAACCAATGATTGGGGAATGACGGTTAAGCATTTGTTAAATAAAAATAAATAGGTCCGATTTCCAACGGAGCAGCGAGGAGAATCTGGCGCCCCGACCACGCCGAATCGATGCCGCAATGGCGATGGTCATGCGCTTGCAACTTACTGGACTGGACGGTACAGTTCGGATACTACTCCCACCAAACGGAACTGTCTAGTTTGATTTCCGCACTTCTGAGTAAACGACCCGGGCGGCCGAAGAGCCCCGAAAAGCGCGCCGCCATCGTGACCGCCGCTGGCGAGCTGATTCTGCAAGCCGGTTTTCAGCACGCCACGATGGATGCCGTGGCCGCCGAGGCCGGGGTATCGAAGCAGACGGTCTACTCGCATTTCGGCAGCAAGGACGAGCTGCTGCGTGCCTGCGTGAACAACAAAATGCGGGACCACCAGGTACTGCCGGACGATCTGCCCGTCGCAACGGATGCGCGCACTGCGTTGACGGAGGTCGCGGCGCGGATGGTCGAGTTACTGCAGGACCCCGAAGTCATCGCAATGATGCGGGTGATGATCGGTGAGCTGGGGCAGCCGGATATCTCCCGCACGTTCCTGGCCGAGGGGCCCGACCAGGCGGTGGAATTCATCGCGGAGCTGTTGCTGAAGCTCGAGCGCCATGGCGAGATCACCGTGCAGGATGCGCGTGACGCAGCCCAGGTTTTCACCGCACTGGTCCGGGGTCACTTCGTCCTGCGGGCCCTGCTGGGCGACCCGGTCGACATGAGCGCGGATGAGCGCCGCCGGCACGTGACTGCCACTGTCGACCGTTTCATGAAGCTCTGCGAAGCCGGTCTGTGCTGACAGCGGCAACCTGCTGAGCCACACACACAGGCCGCGCCGCGCGCGTTGCCCTGTTCCCGCCCTGCCGTCAGGGGGAATACCAGACCGGGGACGTGTAAGCACGTTCCTGGAGGGTCGCCGGCTGGCCGGTCGCGGCCGGGTCTATACCCAGTGCCAACGCGTCCAGCAGTGTGTGGCGCGGGGTCGGAATCTGCAGCACGCGCACGTAGTAGAAAGCGCGTTGCCGGGGATCGAACTCCTGGTCGGTCCACGCCGCGGCGAGTTGGGCCGCCCCGATGGTATTGGTGTAGGTGGCGGTCGCCAGATCCACGGTGTTGCCGACGGCGGGCAGCGTGCCGTCTTCACCCAGTTCGCGACCGTCCGACCACGCGACGTCGTAAATGCGTTCCTCCGGGAAACCATCGGCGTTCAACCAGCCCTTGATTACCTGGATGCGGTCGAGATTCGCCTCCACCGGGTCTTTGACCGCCGTGATCAGCAGCACGGGG
>CP070671.1:3040805-3116021 GCA_020351875.1 Chromatiales bacterium
TCCCGGCTCCGATCGTCTTTTCGAGCTCTGTGCGCGTTCACGGGAAGCCATTGCTGTGCCTGCGCCTCGGACAGCCCCGTAAGACCCTCTGGCTCGAATCCCGAGCGGCACGGTTGAATACGGGTGTTGCGTCGACCCATTGAGACCGCAACCCAAAGCGGACATTCGGACTCAGTGTTCTTTAGCGACTCTGATTCACATTGCTGGTTTCGGAAATCCCGCATTGCGGGCCCGCATTTGGAAGGGATATCAGAACGCTGTCTGACTTGAGAAAAGAGTGAAAGCAATGAATCTACTTAACGCATCGATAGAGAAGTACCACAGACCAATTATCTTCTCACTCGCTTTCGTAGTCTTGTTTTTTGCATCGTCCTGTACTTTTCACGATGTAATACCGATCTGTCACTATCTATTTGGGTGCGATCACGGCCTGCATGTTGCGGGTTAGATGCGAGGGTGAAAGTGGATAAACAAACTAAAGAGCTAGTAGCGATGGGTGCAGCAGCGGCGGCCAATTGCCACCCCTGTATGGACTTCCACTTGGCCAAGTGTGACGAACTAGGCATTGACCGCGACGAAGTCAGTGTGGCAGTAAAGGTTGGCTTAATGGTGAACCGTGGGGCCGAGAACGCCATCCGCAAGAAAGCCCGTCAACTGCTTGGCGAAACGGCAATTCAAGACTGACTTCAGCAAGGTCGTTTAGTAAACGGAGGCAGAGATGGCAGAGACGAGTCCAATGGCGATGTGCCCGATGGCAGGGGCATGCAAGGGAATGATGGAAAAACCGCGTTGTGGTGGTGTTGATCGAGCCGCAAATCCTTGCATGGCTGGTGGCGATTGCGCTCATTGTGATGGGCATTGCCATGCTGATGATGGCTAATTTCATGCGCAAAATGGGCCTGCGCCTTCAAGATTGACCGGCGTACCCGCCAACGGCCGCTGCTGGCCGGAAGCAGACGTTCAGGTTGCGGCAAAGCCAGGCAAACAGTGTCAGTACCCCTAGGGATTGCTTTCGCTCCGAAGCGGCCATTTGGCGTTGCTGAGCGATATACGACTATGATTGCCCTTACTCTTCAGGCAGCAAACTATACCCGTACCCATGGTAGGAACATTGTGACAACAATAGATTACAAACCGTTGACGGACGCCTATAAAAAGGTTCTCAAAAAAGAGAAACTCAAGGAATTCTATATTCATTTGACGATTTATTTCGTGGTTAATATTGTGCTGTTTATTACCAACATCGAATCTAACCCGGCTGTGTTCTGGGGTTGCTTCCTGGGTTGGGGCTCAGGTGTTATATCTATCTTTATATTCAAGATTCGGCCCTTGGACAAACAGCTCGAAGAGCAACGTATCGAAGTCGAATCTATGGCCGCAAAATCCCAAATGACTTGAAAAGCCAATAATTGACGTCATTGCCTCCGTTGGACTTCGAAACCGAGCGCCCAGCACTTTGACCGAAACAGCGTACAGCGGCGAACCAGCGCAATCGCGTATCAGCGCAGCACTCGTTGAGTTCCTCACGTTCACGACGTTCGGGCTGGCGGGGGTTTGCTTCTACTGGTATAGCCAGAGCGGAGCCATTGTCCTGCTGCTGCTCGGCTGGGTCACCTTCGGTACCGCGTTCGATTTCCTGAGCCATGTCCTTGGCCGCTACTTCTCGCGCCATGAGGAGTTCCTGCGCTGGTACGCGCGCATCAACTTTGCCGCATTGTGCTTCGGCATCCCGTTCACAGCACTGGCCGGCTCGTTCGTCATTGCCTCCGTGGCGCCCGACGGCATCAACGCCCAAGTCGTCGCCTATTGGTGGCCAATCCTGCTTGCGTCGCTGGCATTCGGCAGCCTGTTCCTATTCGCCCGGTATCGCCCGTTCACCCATGCGGGTGCAGTGGAGTTCACGCTGGACAAGGCGCACCGTTACACGCGCACGATATTCTGGGCCCGGCGAGCCTACCTGGCGCTCGCGCTGCTGGTCGGCATCGCCGTCATCATCGAGGGCTTCGGCACGACCTGGGCGTTCTGGGCCGCGGCCTTCGGCCTGACGTTCATCGCCACCGTCCCGCTGCACATCATGCACAAGCAGATTCCGTCGATGCTTAGCGAAGCGATCACGCTCTACATCCTGGCCTACGGTTCGTGGGCGATGTTCGTATCCTGATTCCGGCTATTCCGGGAATTGGCATGGGTTAGAATTATTCTTTGGGTGTAAGCCCAAGGTTTGCAAGATACGGTTATGAATCGCACCACCACGATTATTTGTAGCATATTGTGTGTGGCTGGCTGCGCGCCAACCGAAGAGCCAGAGGTGTTGCCGCAAGACGACGTTGCTGCGGACGTGGCGGATGCCGGGCCATCCGTCAATGAGCGACTCTCGCTGGGCCGGGATACGTACATCGCAGCCTGTGCAGACTGTCACGATGAGGGCCGAGATGGGGCACCCGAACTCGGTAACCCTGCGGCGTGGTCAGCCCGTTCGCCGTTGTGGGAGTCGGTCCTGGCGGAGCACGCGCAAAAAGGGTTCTTGCAGATGCCCGCGAAGGGCGGCCATACAGAATTGTCCGAAGAAGCAGTTGCGGCGGCGGTCGAATACCTGGTGACCTGGAGCCAGCCCGATCGGCCACCATCGGAATAAACTTCAGCTACCGAAAAATTTCGCAACGAGGCTGATCATGCGCAGGGACAGGTCTTCCACGCGCCGGATATCTGAAAAGATCCGGCTTTTCGCCGGGTCGGTCCTGACTCTGATCGGTGCGTTCTACGCGGCCGCCGCTTGGTCGACCGGGCCGCTGCAGTGGCGCTGGTCGGACGTGGATTCTGTGGTAGCCGTCGCCGACATCCACGGCGACTACGACGCGTTTGTGACCGTGCTGCGCCAGGCCAAGGTCGTCGATGACGATCTCGAGTGGACAGGTGGTGCAGCCCACCTGGTCGTCGTTGGCGATGTACTCGACCGTGGTCCGGACTCACGGCGGGTGCTGGACCTGTTGATGCGCCTCGAGCCCCTGGCGGCGGCCGCCGGCGGCAGGGTTCACATGACCCTCGGCAATCACGAGGTCATGAACCTGACCGGAGATCTCCGCTACGTTTCGCGAGAGGAATTCATGGCCTTCGAGGCCGACGATCCTGAGGATGAGCGGGAGCAACTTTTCGATCGTTTCGTGGCCGAGCACCCGGAGATTGCGGACCCGGCCGTTGCCCGAAACGAGTTTGAAAGTCGCTACCCGCCCGGTTTTCTTGCCCACCGCGCCGCTTTTGCACCGGATGGCGTCTACGGTGCATGGCTACTGGAACGGCCCCTGCTAATCGTCATCAACGAGACCGCATTCGTGCACGGCGGGCTGTCCGCGGCGGCAGGCAGACTGGGTGGCGACGGGATTAACGGCGAGCTCCGCGCCCAAATCCAGGAGTATGCACAGCTCATGTACCGCCTGCAGACACAGGGGGTGCTGTCGCCCAGCACAAATTTCTACGATCATCCCGAAGCGCTCAATAGCTACGCGCAGCGAGTCGCGGCCGATGAGGCTGCCTGGCCCGAGGGCCTGGAAGCAGCGGCCGAACGATTGACGAAGCTGAACGCAGCCCGCGTATTCGACCAGGAGAGTCCCCTGTGGTACCGCGGCACGGTGGGATGCACTCCCCTGCTCGAACGCCAGCGTCTCGAGACGGCGCTCGGCGCAATGCCTGCCAACAGGGTGGTCTTAGGCCACACACCCACCGCGCGGGCACGAATCCTCTCGCGCATGGAGGGTCGCGTATTACGCATCGATACCGGGATGTTAAACGCTTACTACGGCGGCCGTGGTGCTGCCCTCGTGCTCGCGGGCGACACGGTCGAAGTCCTCTACGAAGGTGACATGGGGCCGACTCAACCAACGCGGCAGCCGCGACGCGTCGGGAGGCGACCGGCGAACCTGACTGCCACAGCGCTCGAAGAGTTTCTCCAGAACGCCAGCATCGTCGACCGTGTCGATGGCGAGCGGGAAATGCTGCTGACCCTGCAACAGGGTGACATCCGCGTACAGGTGGTCTTTACGCCGTCGCAACGTTCTGGCCGCGGCTTCTATCCTGACGTGGCGGCCTATCGTCTCGACCGTGTGCTTGGCTTGGACATGGTGCCGGTCGCAGTCGTCCGGGAAGTCGACGGGAAAACTGGCGCGCTGCGGTTTGCGCCGCGCGACACTATCACCGAAACGGTGCGTAGCACGGAGCGGCGCGGTGCATCAGCCTGGTGTCCGCTCAGCGATCAATTTCAGGCGATGTACGTCTTCGATGCCCTGGTGTTCAACGAGGGTAGAACGATGGATGCCATGCTTTACGATGTCAACAACTGGCAGCTGATTCTGGTCAGCCACGAGCGCTCGTTCGGAACAAAGCGGGGCCGCCCGCAACATCTTGCCAATGTCGACCTATTGCTCAGTAATAAATGGGTTGAGCAATTGACGGCCCTCGACAGCGACGGCCTCAAAATGACAATGAGTGGCGTACTGGACGCCAAGCGAATCAAGGCGCTGCTTCGCAGGCGGGACGCACTCATCAAGAATGCCGCACCGTGAGCAGCGCGGTGCCTCAAGGTGTGACGCTAGCTCGGCCCGTACCTCAGCAGAAAGATGTCGCGCGCTGTGAGAACTTCCATGTCCATAGCCTCGAGTTCAATCTTTACCTGACCCGCGGTATCCGCTGGCGGCCTGTGCCCCTCACCAACAACTATAGCTGATCTTTTCTCGAATCTTGCGGGAGTCTTCCAGCATCCTGAAAAAGCTGTCGAGATAGTTCAGACCCTTTTTTTGCGAGTAATCCGTCAGTCCCTCCTGTTCATCGTATAGCGCATAGAATTGATCTTTTCGCTCCAGGTAGTGATCGAATACCTGTTGCAGCACATCGGTTGGTTCACAAAAGCCTCTATATCGTCGCATCCTCACGCCAGGCAGTTTAAGGCGCGCGTCCGGGACTGCGTAACGCGCGTTGACCGCGCCGGATGAGTCGAGATCGTAAGGCACTGCAATAGTCCGGCCATCTGGCTCACTTAGCAGCAAGACATTATGCGGCCCTCTTACAGAAAAGTCGGTGTTGCCAATCAGGAACTGGAACACATAAAAGACGCCAAGATCGAAATCCTTCTTTACGTTGATGGCAGCCGCCTTGCCGCTCGCGTTTTCTGCGCCAAGCCGTAATGCCATGGATTCAAAGTGCTCAACGACGAAAGCGTGTCTTGTCGTGAGCGGCTTGCCACCGGCTTCAACGTAACTGATGCGAACTGGCCGGACGCGCAGGCTCTTGTCCGTTACCAGGTTAAAAGATCTGTACGCCAGATATTCCCGTATCACGTACTGCTCGAAATTGCCGCGGTCCCGGCAATGGGTCACAAGCGGCACATCCCGCTGCGCGGCGAACGGCGTGCCAGCGGTGTCGCTACCGCGAAAGTTGAGCATCAGGAGCAGCATGCTGCACTTGTCCACCCCCCTTGTAAGCCGAGAAGTGCCACGTGTCTTGACCTGCAGGGACAGGGATCGGGTCTCGCCATCTTCGCTCAGGTAGCTGAGGACTGCCGGCCTGTATGGACTCGTTGATTCGTTGCGGTCTTGCCGCAGGCTGGAGAACTCGGCTTCCAGGGTCAGCACCAGGGTCTCGTGCGACTGGAACAATGGAGGCTCTGCATCGGCCATCGCCGCTGTTGCGAGAGATGTCGCGAAGGCCGTTGCGGCAATGTGGCCAGACAGGCGACGAAAGTACCGGCAGAGATGAAACAAAGGAATCTCCTGACGCTGCCCAAGTATCACATCAACATGACGCCCTGAATATGCAGATTCACCTGAGCACGCAAAGACTTTGAAGCCCAGGTGCGTGAGACCCTATTGCTTTTTGAATTGGATACCACGGGCACGTTCCACCGAGATTTCAAAACCTTTTATCCGCCCGGAACGTTTACGCAGGAAGCGCACGGTGAGATCGCCGCCCACAGCTTCGATAAACCGGTCCGCGTCAATCGGTTTTAGCCCGATGTCTTCACCCCGGAGCCGCCGGGCAGTCAAGCCGTCATCCGCACGCACAATCGTGTAATAAGTCTCCAGTTCGTCACTGAAGTACTTGCCCTCGTAGGCACGGGCCTGCGCGGCTGTCAGCGTGATTGGCGCTAACCGTTGCCCTCTCAGCGTCCGGCCAGGGACCTGAAGCTGGACTTCGTTGACCGTGCCGTCATCGTCGGCGGTGAAGGTCAGGCGCACCCCCTCCTCCGAGGTATTGAAGGTGTGCGGACCGCTGGGGCGCATTTCCCGCGGGGTCGTACCGCCGAACAAGAAGTACAGCTGACCATTTGCCTCCCGGACGTCCAGCAGCAACTCGGGGCCAATGGCGTACAGCCCAGTGTATGCGTGCGGCGGCAGCTCTGGCTCGATGGGCTCTGGAGGCGCAGCAAAGCGCGAGCCAGTGAACCGCTCTGCCAGCACCGCGTCGGCAACCCGTCGCGCCAGCGGATTGGCCCGCACGCTATTCACGTTGCCGAGGATGACGATCGACAGCGGCTCATCGACAAACACCAGCAGGTGACTCCGGAAACCGGCGCTGGCCCCGCCATGGTGGACGACCGGTAAGCCCCGGTAGGACTCCACAAACAGCCCCATGCCGTAGCCGGTCTGGAGTCCGCCGGCCAGCGTCGGTTGCTCGGTCAATCGTGCCAGCAACGGCTTTCCGCCGATCTCGGCGGCGAGCAGATAGCGCGCCCAGCGGGCCAGGTCAGTGACCGTAGTGACGAGGTTGCCGCCGCCCACGAGACCGCTGTTGAGTACCTCCCTTGCGAAACCTTTCTCGCGACCTAAAGAGCGGTAGGAACTTGCGACATTCGGCAGTACGCCGGTGTGGTCCTCGTAGAAATAGGTCTCCGCCATTCCCAACGGCGCGAAGAGATGCTCTTCGGTCCAAGCTGGAAAGTCCTGCCGGCTGGTACGTGCCACGACTTCTGCGAGCAGCAGGTAGCCACTGTTCGAGTAACCAAAACTGCGGCCCGGCTCGAAGTTCAGTGCCCGCTGGCGGCTCAACAGTCGCAGCGCCTGCCGCTGTGTGCGCACGTCGGCAGGCATCCAGCCCGCCAGGTCAGTTAGTGCCCAGATGTCCCGCAAACCGCTGGTGTGATGCAGAAGCTGGCTCAAGGTGATGCGATCAGCGATGCGCGGCAGCTCGGGCACGTACTTTCGAATCCGGTCATCGAGCGACAGCTCACCTTCTGCCGCCAGCATCAGGATGGCGGTCGCGGTGAACTGCTTTGCGATCGACCCGGCATTGAAGGGCGTGCGAGCGGAAATGGGCAGCCGGAACTCGAGGCTCGCGAGGCCGAAGCCGCCCGCGTGCAGCATCTGTTCACCCCGGGCGACCGCCACCGCGGCGCCCGGCGAACCGGGCTGGTCCCAGCGGCTGAACAGCGGCGCGAGCCGTTCATCGAGGGAAACCTCTGGCGTTTCGCCAGGCGCGGCTAACGGGAGGATGAGCAATGCACCAGCCAGGCCACGGGCAACGCCGCGACGCCACGGTCGATGCAGGTTCAACCGTCGCAATACCGCGCGCCCCTAACCCGGCGGTTTGCCCACCGGCATGATGGCCAGGGGCTGCTGCTCGTCCGGCAGCTGCAGTACCTTCTTGACCCGGCTGTCCCGGAAGGCGCCGACGAGCACCGTTCCCAAGCCCAGCGCGTGCGCCTGCAGGTAGACATTCTGCGCGGCGTGCCCGGCCTCCATGTGCACGTAACGAATGCCACGCTCCCCGTATTTCTTCGTGGTCCTTTCATAGACGGCGGCAATTACCAACGTAATCATGCCGCCGCCGGCCCACTTTTGCCCGTGCGCGGCCCTGGAGAGCGATTTGCGTACGTCACCCTGCAGAATTTCCCGCATGGTGTGCGTCGCGGGATCATAGTGGTACACGCCTGCGGGCAACCCGTCGACGTTACCTGCGGCTACATACACTTCCAGCGGGTACAGCGCGCCAGCAGACGGCGCGGTCCGAAACACACCGGCCTTGATGCCCTGGGCGGCCCACAGCAGCTGGGAGACTTCCGCCAGGCTCAACGGCTCCGGGCTGAAGGTCCGGTTCGACCGCCTGGCTCGCAGGGCCTCCTCCACCGCAACCGTCCCGCCCGACTGCGGCTGCGGCAGCTCAATCACCGTGCCGGACTCGGCCACCGCTGCCGACGGGCTGACGACAGCGCAGCCGGTCAACAGCAGGAGCCCCATCGCGAAGCGGAAAAAGCATGTTCTCACCGTGACTTGTGCTTCCTGGCAAAGGCGTCGGGAGTGCCGACTTTGTCGTTTCCTTTTACCCCAAGTGGTCCGGTCGGATCCATCCGGCGCACCACTGCGGTTTCAGACCCCGCCAGGAGAAACTGGGATGTTGCTCTGCGGCATGACAAGGGCCAGATATCGGCGTACAAATGTCTACTTAACAACTCCCGATGACGCAAACGGGGTCGGCCCAGGGGCAGATCCCGCGCTTGTAAGAACAAGACATCGGAGGTTGTGATGAGAACTGCCACCCCTGCGCGCTTTTCGGCGCGTCGACTTATTCCTCTTCTTGGCGCCGTCGCAACTCTGTGTGCGATGCCTGTCGTGCAGGCGGCGACATGGACTGAGGTCGGCGATGCCGGCGAGTCGCTCGGGACGGCGGATATGACCATGGGCGTCGGCAGCCTGACCACCATCGATGCCACGCTGATCGACCTGGGTGGCCAGACCGACGACGTTGACCTGTACCGGATTTCGATCGTCGATACGACCGCCTTTGCGGTTTCCGTCACAGCGGATCTCAGCGAGGATAATGACGCCGCCATGTGGCTGTTCGACTCGAACGGCTTTATCGTTGGCGGCGCAAACTTCCCGGATATCTTCCCGGGCTTCGACGACCGCGCAGACGGCGATTGCGAGCTGCCGAGTTCGCCATGCTTGCCGGAATTCTTCCCTGGGGATTTCGCGGGCGGGGCGACCGGGATCTATTATCTCGGCTTCAGCCTGTATGCGACGGATCCGGTGGTTGGCTCTGGGCTGCCATTGTCTGGCTGGGATCGGTTCCCGTTCCCGTTCCAGACGGGCCCGTATTCGCTGAGCCTGTCCGGGGTCGAGTTCTCCGTCGTACCACTGCCCGCCGCCGCCTGGCTGTTCGGTTCCGCACTCGGGCTGCTGGGGTTCTTGAGGCGGAGACTGGGCTGACCCCAGCGCACCGCGCGGTGAGATGAACGGGTGGGCCCGCAGCCTGTGCGCCACCTTTGCGCTGGCTTGCCTGTTTTCTGCCGCCAATGCCGCAACCGTCAAACTGGATGGGTCGAAAGCGGTTGCGGTACTCGGCCTGGATGTCAGCGGTCAGCTGTACAACGTCACTTTTCAAACCGGGACTTTTGACGACGTCTACCAGCCCGAACTGTTCCCGTTCCTGTTTCCGTTTGGCGACCTGGCCGGCGCTACCGAGGCCCGGGACAAGCTGGTCGCATTGCTCAACGACAGTCCCGCACTGAGCGTCGGTGACAGTAACGAGGCTTGGATCGTCTACCAGCAAGTGGCGGGGTCCGGCGGCGGGGTCGAAAACCGCGCAGTTGGTCCGATTTACCAGTCGGGTGAGTGGCAGGGGAGCGACTTCGCCGGCAGCCCGGGCGATCCGTCCATCAACTACGCGTTATTCAGCGCAGTCCCCATTCCCGCCGCCGCCTACCTGTTCGCCTCCGCGCTGGGCCTGTTGTCAGTGGTACGGCGCAGGTCAGCGGCTGATCGCCTGCACGGCTGCAATCAGGTGTTTCGGCATATACCGTGACGGGTATACAGGCAGCACTTCCCGGTCGGTTTCGAACAAGCCGTAGACGGCCATCTGCGCGCACCGCACCGAGTATTCGACGGTAAACACGCAGTCGTCCTCCACTTCCGCGAACTGCCCGAGGAAGGCGAAATTTCGCGCATCTTTCGGCAATACGTCCGGACGGTCTCCGCGTTCCCGAGGCATGAACAGGCTGTCGATGAACGGCATGGCGGTCGGGATGCAGTTCACCACCTTGCCAGCGTCGACGACAGGATGCATCAGCTCCTGCACCCCCAGGTGAGCCCAGAGTTCCTCGGCGATTTCCGCACCGGTGCAATCGGCCATCCTTTTCTTCACGTGGTTGCCGAGCCGATCCGGGTACAACGCATAGCCCCAGTGAAACTTGATGTGCTCCGGCTGGTTTGGAAAATGCGGCTGCCGGGCAATCACGATGGACATCAGCCAGTTGCTGTCGGTGATGGTGACCAGCCCACCCGTGCCGTGGGCGTTGCCGGTGAAGCGCTCCATGTAATCGTGGAATGTGCTGTCTGCGAGGGTGACGGAGAACGAGTGCCACTTCTGCAGGTCGATGTTGTCGCAAAAGACGCCGGGCTTACCAAATGCATCGTCCCGCTCGGCAACGCGCTCCCACAGGGCCCAGGAGCCGAATTCGGGTTTTTCGTGCAGCACCGCCGGCCGGTCCCAGGCCCCGTTGTTCGTCGCCTCGACGATTGACCCGTTCGTGATGAACACGTAGTCGTTCTCGCCCAGCACGATCTCGTCGGCCACGCCGTCCTGATCGCGCACCTGGATCAGTGTTGCCGTCTTCAGGTCCCTGGACAACGAGAAATCGATATCCACGACGTTAACGCGCATATCAAAACGCACGCCCTGTTTACGCAGATACTGCTCGACGGGCAGCGCGACGGAATGATACTGGTTGTACCTGGTGCGCATCACGCCCTCGAGCCCCTCCAGGCCGGGTAACAGGTGGATAAAGCGTTCCATGTAGCGCTTCATCTCCACCAGGGAACTCCATTTCTGGAATGCGAACGTCGTCTGGAAGATGAACCAGAAGTTGCTCGCGAAAAACTCGTGCGAGAACCATTCTTCGATTCGCGTCTTGCCGAGCAATCTCTCCGACGCAAACATCAGTTGCAGCATCCGCGCCTGGTCGGCGGCCGGCACCTGGAAAGACGCCACGTCAACGATCTGGCCGTCGCGCACCAGGCGTGCCTTCGCGTTGCTGACGAATCGCTCGCTGAAGTCGAAACACTCGTCCCTGATGCTCACCTCAGGATCTTCGAGCGACGGGATTCGCGACAGCAGGTCCCAGTAACAGGTGAAATGCGCCTCCTGCATGCGCCCACCGCGCACGACAAACCCCTGTTCCGGATCCCCGGCGCCATCGAGCGCCCCGCCCACGGTCTCATCCTGCTCGAGGATGCGGATATTCGCCGCGGGCACCCCGGCATCCTCGATCAGATAGACCGCGCTGGCCAGCGACGCGATACCGCTACCTACCAGGTAGACCCTGGCTTCAGCCGGGTTGCTGTTTCTTGTTCGTTTCATCGCAACGTCCGGCAAGGACTCAGCAGACCTGCAGTCCCGCTATCGTTCTACTCCAGCACCACCAGCAGGTCCCCCGCATCTACCTGTGCACCGGGCTCTATCAGTACTTGCTTCACACGGCCCGCGTGCTCCGCGTGCAGTTGAGTTTCCATCTTCATCGCCTCGATCGCGAGTAGCGCATCGCCCTTCGCCACCTTCCGGCCTTCTTTCGCGATCACGGTGCTCACCACGCCCGGCATTGGTGCGCCGACGTGCGCCGGGTTGCCTGGCTCGGCCTGCGGCCGGGCTTCGCGGGTGGACGACGCGCCTTCGTCCCGAATCGACACGCTGCGCGGCTGGCCGTTGAGCTCGAAGAACACCCGGCGCCTGCCATCCGCATTGGGCTCACTGGTCGTAAAATATCGAATGATCAGGCGCTTGCCCTGTTCGATCTCGACTTCCACCTCGTGTTGTTCGTCCATGCCGTAGAAAAACACGGTGGTCGGCAACAGGCTGACATCGCCGTAATCGGAGCGGTGCTGCGCGTACTCGCGAAACACTTTTGGATACAGGGTGTACGACGCGAGCTCCGTGTTCGTCAGCTGCCAGCCGGTGCCTTTTGCGGCCGCCGCGCGGGCCTCGTCGAGGTCCAGAGCGGTCAGGCTCGCGCCGGGTCGCCCGTTCAGCGGCCTGGCACCCTTCAGGATCTTCTGTTGCAGCGCTGGCGGAAAACCCCCGTGGGGCTGGCCCAGGTCGCCGCGGAACAGGCCGACCACGGACTCCGGGAAATCCACCTCTCGTTCCGGGTCCATCACGTCTTCCGCGCTCACGCCGCTGGTCACCATGTACAGCGCCATATCCCCGACGACCTTCGAGGTCGGTGTGACCTTCACAATGTCACCGAATAGCTCGTTGACCTTCGCGTAGGTTTCCGCAACCTCCGGCCAGCGGTGCTCAATGCCCAGCGCGCGCGCCTGCTCGCGCAGGTTCGTGTATTGCCCGCCCGGCATCGCGTGGCGGTAGATGTCGGCGGTACCGGAGCGAATCTCGCTCTCGAAGGGCGCGTAGAACTGGCGTACCGACTCCCAGTAGTGGGACACCTCGCGCAGCGCGGCGGTATTGATACCCGGGTCGCGTTCGGTATCTGCCAGCACCTCGATGATGGAGCTCAGGTTCGGCTGCGACGTGAGCCCGCTCATCGAGTCTACCGCGCCGTCGACGATGTCCGCGCCTGCTTCCACGGCTGCGATGACCGTCGCGGCCGCCACCCCGCTGGTGTCGTGCGTATGGAAATGCACCGGCAGGCCCGTCTCGTCGCGCAGGGCCGTCACGAGTTGCGTGATCGCGGCCGGCCGGCACACGCCGGCCATGTCCTTGATGCCAAGCATGTGCACGCCCGCTGCCTGGAGTTCCCGGGCCAGGCCCAGGTAGTAGTCCAGCGTGTACTTGCCGGCCTGGTCGTGCAGCATGTCGCCGGTGTAGCAGATCGTGCCTTCGCAAAGCTTGCCCGTCTCCAGCACCGTGTCCATCGAGACGCGCATGTTCTCCACCCAGTTCAGCGAGTCGAACACCCGAAACACGTCGATGCCGGTCGCCGCCGCCTGCTTGATGAAGTAGCGCACCACGTTGTCGGGATAACTGGTGTAGCCCACCGCGTTCGCCCCGCGCAGCAGCATCTGCAGCAGCATGTTCGGCATAGCGGCCCGCAGGCGTTCGAGCCGGGCCCACGGGTCTTCCTTCAGGAAGCGCATCGCCACATCGAAGGTCGCGCCGCCCCAGCATTCGATGGAAAACAGCTGCGGCAACAGGCGCGCATAGGCCGGGGCGATACCCAGCAGGTCGTGCGTGCGCATGCGCGTGGCCAGCAACGACTGGTGCGCGTCGCGCATGGTGGTGTCGGTGAGCAGGGCGCGGGGCTCGTCGTGCACCCACCTGGCAAACGCCTCGGCGCCCATCTGGTCCAGTTGCTGACGGAAGCCATCCGGCACGGCGCCGGGCTCCAGGTCCGGCACCGGCGCGGGCTGCCAGCGCGGCTGCGCTTCCCGCCCTTGCATGTCCGGGTTGCCGTTCACGATCACGTTGCCGATGAAGGTGAGCATCCGGGTTGCCCGGTCGCGTTTCTTCTCGAAGTCGAACAGCCCCGGCGTGTCGTCGATGAACCGGGTGGTGTATTCGGCCGACTTAAAGGTCGGATGGCCGATCAGGTTCTCGAGAAAGGCGAGATTCGTGCTGACGCCGCGCACGCGGAATTCGCGCAGCGCCCGGTCCATGCGCCGCGCGGCAGCCTCCGCGGTGGGCCCCCGGGCGGTGACCTTCACGAGCAGGGAGTCGTAGTACGGTGTCACGCGCGCGCCGACGAACGCGGTGCCGCCGTCCAGGCGTATGCCCGCCCCCGACGCGCTGCGATAGGTGCTGATGCGCCCGTAGTCCGGCGTGAAATTGTTTTCCGGATCTTCGGTGGTAATCCGGCACTGCAGCGCGTGCCCCTGCAGCTTGATGTCCTGTTGCGCGGGCAGGCCCGGATCGCTGCCAATTGTCTGCCCGGCGGCCACTCGCAACTGCGCCTGCACGATGTCTACGCCGGTGACTTCCTCGGTCACCGTATGCTCTACCTGGATCCGCGGGTTCACTTCAATGAAGTAGAAATCGCCGGAATCCACGTCCTGCAGGAATTCCACGGTACCGGCGTTCGAGTAGCCCGCCGCGCGCGCCAGGCTCAGCGCCGCATCGCACAGCGCGTCGCGCTGCGGCTGGTCGAAGTACGGCGCCGGTGCCCGTTCCACGACCTTCTGGTGGCGTCGCTGCACCGTGCAGTCGCGCTCGAACAGGTGCACCAGTTCACCGGCCTCGTCACCGAGTATCTGCACCTCGACATGGCGCGCACGGCGCACCAGTTTTTCCAAGTAGACCTCGTCGTTGCCGAAGGCGCTGGCCGCCTCCCGCCGCGCCAGGTCGAGCTGCGCAACCAGGTCGGCTTCCTTTTCCAGCACGCGCATGCCGCGCCCGCCGCCGCCCCAGCTGGCCTTCAGCATGACCGGGTAGCCGATGTCCACCGCGAGCTTCTTGGCCTGCCCCAGGTCTCGCGGCAACGGGCCGGTGGCCGGCATCACCGGCACGCCGGCGCTCTCCGCCAGTGCGCGGGCTTCCACCTTGTTACCGAGCCGGCGCATCACGTCACCGGACGGGCCGACGAAGATAATGCCCGCGTTACGACACGCGTCTGCGAACTCCGGGTTCTCGGCCAGGAACCCGTAGCCCGGGTGGATCGCGTCCACGCCGGCCCGTTTTGCCACCTTCAGCACCCCATCGATGTCGAGATAGGCGCCGATCGGGTCGCCACCCTTGCCGATGCGATAGGACTCGTCGGCCTTGAAGCGGTGCAGCGCGAAGCGGTCTTCTTCCGTGTACACGGCCACCGTGCGCATGCCGAGCTCCGTCGCGGCGCGGAAGATGCGAATGGCAATTTCGCTGCGGTTGGCAACGAGCAGGCTGCGGATCGGCTGGATCATTGACCGGGTCTTACACGGCGGGCTCTAAGGCTTTCAGCTTAGCAGCCGCGGCCCTTGCCCCGCATGGCAGAAAGAACCGAAGCCTTGACCCGGTCGACGCCCCGCCCGCCCCGCATGGCGGCCCCTGCCGCCATTTCCTTGGCGCGACCCGGCAGGTGCCAGCACGCCGGGCGAATTGTGATCCCGACTGGCCCGGCGAGCGCCTGATTGTGGTATTCGTACGCGCTTGTGATGCCGCGTGGCCAGCCGATGCGAACCTCCACCGCAATCCTGAGTCTGTTGCTCCTCATGGCAGGCAACCTCGCTGCAGCCGAGAGCGAGCTGGCCCGTCCCGATGCGGAAGTCCTCGTCGTCACCGGCACCCGCTTGTCCGACACACCGGATCGGTTACCCAACAGCATCTCCGTGCTCGATCTCGCCGATATCGAGGCGCGCAACAATGCGAGCGTGACGGACCTGCTGCGCGGCGTGCCGGGCCTGCAGGTCACGCAGCCCGGAGGCCGCGGGGGCGTGGCCTCGCTGTTCCTGCGCGGCGGAGAAGCGAATTTCACGGTGTTCATGATCGACGGTGTCGAGGTCAACGACCCGAACAACACCCGGGGCGGTTCTTTCGATCTCGCCACGCTGAGCCTGGACGCCGTGCAACGCATCGAGATCGTGCGTGGCCCACAGTCCGCCATCTACGGATCCGATGCCCTGAGCGGCGTGGTGAATGTCATCACCAAGGGCGGCGGCGACGCGCTGTCGGCCACTGTCGAGGGCGAGTTCGGTGGCGACGAATACCAGCACGGCCTGCTGGAACTGTCCGGGCCCGTTGGCAAGGACGGCGGCTTTTCTGTCCAGGCGGTATCCCTCGACGACGGCGACCCGGTGGAAGGCAGCAACTACGACCTGGACTCGATCGCGGGCAAGTTCACGTGGCAGGGCATGGATGGCCTGGACCTGAGCGTATTCGGCCGCTACGCCGACAGTGATGCCCGGGCCTACCCGGAAGACAGCGGTGGCCCCGAACTGGCCGTGATTCGCGCGGTCGACCAGAAAGAAGCGACGGACTACAGCCTGGGCGCCAGTTTTTCCTGGCGCTTGTCGGGCGCGTGGGAGTTCGGGGGTATTGCCAGCTACTACGATCGCGACGACGACTTCCTGTCTCCCGGCGTTGCGCCCGGCGTACGCGACGGCGTGCCGCCGAACGGCACCGACTCCGACCTCGAGCGCACGAACGTGTCCCTGCACGCGAGCTACGTGCCGGCGGGTAAATTCGCAACGACCGTGGGACTGGATTTTGAACGCGAGGACGGCAAAGCCGACGGTTTCGTCGAGGTAGCACCGGGCGTCCAACTGCCGACCACTTTCGACCTCGACCGCGACATTGTCGGCGTGTTTGGAGAAGTTCGCTACAACGTGCTCGACAACTGGCTGCTGCACGGCAGCCTGCGGTACGACGACCCCAACGATGCGTCCAGCGAAACGAAGGGCAAGATCGGCACCCTGTGGTCGCTGAACGACGGCCGCACCACGCTGCAGGCCAATTGGGGCAAAGGCTTCAAGCTGCCCAGCTTTTTCGCGCTCGGCAATTCCCTGGTGGGCAATCCCGACCTGCTGCCAGAAGAAAGCGAAAGCATCGATGTCGGCGTGCGCCAGCGCCTGTTCGGCGACAGCGTTGCGCTGAACCTTACCCTGTTCCACAACGATTTCGACAACCTGATCGATTTCGACTTCGACCTGTTCACGAACGTGAACCGCGACTCGGTGGAGACCCAGGGCGTGGAAGTCGGGCTGGACTACCAGGTCAATGACCGCGTAAGCCTGTCGGGGCATGCGACGTACACCGACATTGACATAAAGAACAGCAACGCGAAGCTGCGGCAAAGGCCGGACTGGCGCGGCGGTGCCAACCTGCGCTGGCAACTGGCCAGCGCGTGGCTGGTGAACGTGAGCTGGCTGTATGTCGACGAGACCTTCGACTCGGCCATTCCTACGGGTGGCATAACACTAGACAGCTATCACCGTGTCGACGCGAACCTGCGCTGGCAGGCGACGGACCGTCTCGGCTTCGCGCTGGCCGTCGACAACCTGCTGGACGAAGACTACGAAGAGGCGGTGGGTTTCCCGGCGGCCGATATTCGGGCACGATTCTCGGCGCGATATCGTTTTGGGGGTTGAGTCGATGGGACGCTGGATCAACATTGCGGTGGCCGCGGTCCTCGCGTGGTGCGCCATCGTGCAGTACAACGACCCGGACCCGGCACTGTGGGTCGCGGTTTACCTGGCTGGTGCCCTGATGGCCGGACTGGCGGCGGTGGGCCGGTTTTACGCCCCTGCCCTGCTGCTGCTCGGCGCGGGCATCCTGTTCTGGATGGGCGCGCTGGCCCACGGCGTGCGCGATTTCCTGGCCCAGGGCGACATGGGCTTGCTGTTCACCGGCATGAGCCCGGAGCGCCCCTACGTGGAACTGACGCGCGAATTCCTGGGACTCGGGTTGATCCTTGCGAGCTGCGTGGTCTACCTGTGGCTCGCCACGCGCGCGAAACCCGCCTAGGCACCGGGGCCGGCGGTCCCGGCAACTCGCCCGCCCTGCACGCCGGGCCAAAGCCACTGCCCGAACGGCCATGCATCCGGATTGCGGAATCCCTGCCCTTCGCCCAGAATTCTCCTGAGACCACCGCCGGCTGCGGCGGTCAAAAGAACTAATCAATCCCGGGTTCGCAACATGACAGACGCGTCCGAGCCAGCGCTGGAAGCGGCCATCGCCGTTTACCACGATCCCTACCTCGACCAGGATCTCGTCTCGGCGGGCATGCTGAAGTCGGCGACCGTTGACGGCAATACCGCCCGTGTGGCGATCGAACTGGGCTTCCCGGCAAAAGGTTACGAAGACGAACTGCGCAACGCGCTCACGGCGAAGCTCCTCGAAGTGCCGGGAGTAGAGAACGCCGACATCAACATCGACAGCAAGATTGCGTCGCACGCGGTGCAGACCAACCTGAAGCCGCTTGCCAACATCAAGAACGTGATCGCAGTGGCCTCGGGCAAAGGTGGGGTCGGCAAGTCGACCACGGCCGTGAACCTGGCGCTGGCATTGCAGGCGGAAGGCGCCAGCGTCGGGCTGCTGGATGCCGACATCTACGGGCCGAGCCAGCCGCGCATGCTGGGAATCAGCGGGCAGCGACCGCAGTCGGCGGACGGCAAGACGATGACGCCGCTCAGTGCCTACGGCATTCAGTGCATGTCGGTCGGCTTCCTGGTCAACGAAGAAGAGGCGATGATCTGGCGCGGCCCGATGGCCACGCAGGCCTTCAACCAGCTGATGACCCAGACCAACTGGGACAACCTGGACTACCTGATCGTCGACATGCCGCCCGGCACCGGTGACATCGCGCTGACGCTCTCCCAGCAGGTGCCGGTCAGCGGCGCCATCATCGTGACCACACCACAGGACATCGCCCTGCTGGACGCGCGCAAGGGCCTGCGCATGTTCGAGAAGGTCAACGTGTCGATACTCGGCATCGTCGAAAACATGAGCACTCACATCTGCTCGAACTGCGGTCACGAAGAGCCGATTTTCGGCGCCGGCGGCGGCGAACGCATGGCCGCGCAGTACGAAGTGCCGCTGCTCGGCTCACTGCCACTGGATATCCAGATTCGCACCGAAGCCGACAGCGGTTATCCCACGGTGGCGGCCAAGCCGGACAGCCCGGTCAGCGAGGCCTACCGAGAGATCGCCCGCCGCGCGGCGGCCAGGCTGGCCGCAACCGCGCGCGACTACAGCAGCCTGTTCCCGAAGATCACAATCGAGGGCGGCTGAACCGCGCGGGGCAGCAACCCTTTCCAGCTCCCTGACCCCTGTAGGAGCGGCTTCAGCCGCTATTCTGCGCCTGGCGGCCACCCATCGCGGCTGAAGCCGCTCCCACCAGGAATCGTGTCTGGCGCCCGTTACCCGTCTTCTTTCCGGGCGTGGCCCGCTGCGGCGAGTCGCTCGAGATAATCCTGCCAGAACGCTTCCTGGTGGCACCCGAGCTCCAGCAGGACCTTCCACGTGAATAGCCCGGAGTTGTGGCCGTCACTGAAGACGAGGCGGACCGCGTAGTTGCCCACCGGCAGGATGTCGGTGATCGTGACCTCCTCCTTGCCCACCTGCAGCGTGCCGCCCCCGCCGTGGCCGCGAACCTCCGCCGACGGCGAGTACACGCGCAGGTACTCGCTGGTCATGGAGTACGACTGACCGTCGTCGAACACCACGGTCAGCAGACTGCGCGACGCATTCAGCTTGATCTCTGTGGGAACCGGGTCCCCGTTTCCGCTATGGGCCATGGCCCAGGCCTTGACTGGCGCGGCACGCCACCGCGATGAGAAATCCTAGCGGCGCGTTGCCGGTTCTCGCAAGGCGCGCTTGGCGCACCCCGATGGCCTGTCCGTGCAGCCTGTGATGAGTATTGAAAGGTCAAAGACACTGGATCAACGTGCCGGCTACCATGCGGCATGCACTTTGATCCCGCCCGAGTGAGCCCGGCGATCGCCTCCGTGATGCTGATCGCGACAATGGCCTGCCTGGCAATGAATCACGTGGTCGGCCGCGCGGTGCACGAGGTAGCTCCGCCCGTTGGCCTGTCGTTCTGGCGATGGTCTGTGGCCGCCGTTCTGCTCGTCTTCTTTATCAGGCGTGGCTTTGCGGCCAAGTTGCCGCTCTATCGCCGCCACTGGATGCTGTTTGTGTTCCTCGGCGCGATGATGGTCGGCAGCACCACCCTGATCCTGTGGACGCTGCAGTTCACGACTGCAATTAACGTGTCGCTGATCAACTCGCTGCAACCGACAATGACCGTGTTGCTGACCTTTCTGTTGCTGAGCCACCGGCTGACCGGGCTGCAGGGCTTTGGCATTTTGCTCGGTTTCGTGGGCGTGGTGGCGATGGTGTCCCAGGGCAACTGGCAGATGCTGACGAGCCTGGACTTCAACCGTGGTGACGTCGGGGCCCTGGTCAGTGTCGTGGGGCTTGCCGGCTATTCGATTTGCCTGCGCTGGCTGCCGCCGGGGATGCACCCGCTGGATGCGACTTTCGGCATCATCGTGGGGGGCTGCGTGGCTATTCTTCCACTCTACGTGGCCGAGCTGGCCATGTTCCGGCCTATGCCGCTGACAACCGCCACCGTCGGCGCCGTGCTGGCCATGGGCACGATCGGTTCGCTGGCCGGAAACCTGATGTGGAACATCGGCAACCAGGTCCTGGGACCGAACAAGGCCAGCATTTTCATCAACCTGATTCCGGTGTTCGGCATGCTGATGGCCGTCGTGTTCCTCGGCGAACAGCCACGCGTGTACCACGTCATCGGATTTGCCGTGATATGTGGCGGTGTGTGGTGCGTGCTCGCACGGCGCTTGATAGGCGCCGAAGCCACCAACATCCGGGAAAACTAGCGCTCGAGCTCCGGCAGACCCCGAAAATGCGCCAGCGCGCCGGGGTTAGCCAGCGCGTCCGTATTCGTGACCTCGCGGTCGTGAATCACGTCCCGTACTGCCAGCTCGGTAATCTTGCCCGACTTCGTTCTCGGCAGGTCGGGCACCGCAATGATCTTTGCCGGCACATGGCGGGGCGATGCGCCCGATCGAATGCTGTTACTGATAGCACCACGCAGCGCATCGTCCAGCTGCGCGCCCGCCCGCAGCACGACGAACAGCACGATACGCTGGTCGCCGTCCCAGTCCTGGCAGACCGCGAGGGATTCCAGCACCGCGTCGAGCTGTTCCACCTGCCGGTAAATTTCCGCGGTACCGATGCGCACACCGCCGGGATTCAGCACCGCGTCGGACCGGCCGTGAATGATCAGCCCGCGATGTTCGGTGAACTCGGCGAAGTCACCGTGCGCCCAGACGCCCGGGAAGCGCTCGAAGTACGCGGCCCGGTAATGTGCGCCAGTCTCGTCGCCCCAGAAACCCACCGGCATCGACGGAAAGGGTCGGGTGCAAACGAGTTCGCCGCAACCGCGCGGCAACGGTGTCCCGTCGTCGTCGTAGATGTCCACCGCCATGCCGAGGGCCAGGCACTGCAACTCGCCCCGGCGCACCGGCAGCATCGGGTTGCCCAGCGCAAAACATGCAATCAGGTCGGTGCCGCCGGAGATGGACGACAGCTGCACGTCGTCGGCCACGGCCTCGTAGACGAAATCGAAGCCGGCCGGTGCCAGCGGCGAACCGGTGGACAGCACCGTGCGCAATGACTGCAGCCGGCACTTGTCTTTCGGCCGATAACCCGACTTCTCCAGTGCGGACAGATACTTCGCACTCACGCCGAAGACGGTAACGCCCTCTTCTTCCGCCATTCGCCACAGCACGCCCGCCCCGGCTTCGAAGGGCGAGCCGTCGTACAGCACGATAGCGGCACCGCTTGCCAGCCCGCTGACCAGCCAGTTCCACATCATCCACCCGCAGGTCGTGAAGAAGAACAGCCGGTCATCCGGCCCGATGTCCGTGTGCAGGGCGTGTTCCTTGCGGTGCTGCAACAGCGTGCCGCCCGCGCCGTGCACGATGCACTTCGGCCGCCCGGTGGTGCCGGACGAATACAGGATGTAGACGGGATGGTCGAACGGCATCGGCTTGAACTGCGGCGTTGCGCCCGGCACACCAAAAGCCTGCCAGGCCACCGCGGCGTTGAGTGCCGACAGGTCGGGCGCGTCGGCAAGAAATGGCACGACCACCACCTGCTCGATGGACGCGACGCGCGTTTCCAGGCCCGCCGCGACATCCAGACAATCAAACACCTTGCCCGCGTAGCGATAACCGTCGGCAGTGAACAGCACCCGCGGTCCAATCTGGCCAAAACGGTCCACTGCACCGTTGACCCCGAAATCCGGTGATGCGGAAGACCACACCGCGCCGAGGCTTGTGGTGGCCAGCATCGCGATCACGGCTTCCGGGCAGTTCGGCAGGTAGCCGGCAACGCGGTCACCCGGGCGCACACCGGCCCGGCGCAGCCCTTCGGCAATCGCCGCCACGTCGCGCCGGAGTTCACGAAAGCTCAACTCGCACCGCCGCCCGGCCTCGTCGCGAAACACGATCGCCGGCCGCTCGTCATCGCCACGCAGCAGCTGCGCGGCGAAATTCAGCTCGGCGCCCGGAAACCACTTTGCGCCCGGCATCCTGTCGCCATGCTCCAGCACGGCGCGCGGGGGTGCAGTGAATTCGATCTCCAGGAATTCGGCGAGCAAGCCCCAGAATGCGGCGGGTTCATCCACGGACCACCTGTGCAGCCGGTCGTAGTCGTCACCCGCCGGGGCACCGCGGGCCTGCGCAAAGGCCATGAACTGCCACATCCGGCTGGCCTCGGCGCGCTCGCGACCCGGCCGCCAGAGTTCCGTGCCTGTGTACTCGCCCGCGTTCAGCAATCTTCTCCCTGGCTCCCGGCCCGGACTATTATGCTCACCCAGCGCGAACATTCGACAGGAGGAACCATGGACCAGGAGCTGCAGGACAAGCTGGATGCCGAGGCCTTTCGCCGGCTGCTCGCACACCTGGACGCCCACAAGGAAGTCCAGAACATCGACCTGATGAACCTGGCTGGCTTCTGCCGGAACTGCCTGGCGGGCTGGTATCGCGAGGCCGCCGAAAAACGCGGCATTGAAATGGACAAGCTGGCCGCCCGCGAACGCGTTTACGGCATGCCGTACAGCGAGTGGAAAGAGAAGTACCAGCGTTGACAGAGGCCCGCTGTCCAGCGCGTGCGCGCTAACCCATCGCGGCGAGGCCAATGGCCACGCCCAGCAGCAGCGCCAGGACCAGTGCGACCTGCCAACGCGTGAGCCATGCTTCGGCATGACCGCTGCGCTGAACCAGAGCCCACGCCCGGCGGCGCTCGCCGGCCGCGCCGTTCAGCAGCCGCTTGCGGAACGCGGCCGCGCCCGCGCTGGACCGGCCGAAGAACCGGCCGGTGTTGATGAACAGCCACTCCAGCGGTAACAGCACATCGCCTTCGGGAAGCGCCGGGATGGACGGTCTGCCCGCTTGCCGCCACACCCACACGGCAACCACGGCCAGGCCCAGCGCCGCGCCGAGGGGCCACAGGCCCGCCAACACGTCCGGCGCGGTCATCGGGGCCAGGCCTGCCGGACCGACCCACCACGGCAGCACGACAACGAGTAGCAACGACAAGCCCCAGAGCACCCAAGGGGCTTTGCCCACGCGCGGTCCGGCCGCGGAGGCACCCTGGTAAACCAGCAGCAGGAACCTGGCCATCAGCAACGCCGTCGCTATCGATGCCAGCGGTAAAGCAACCTGCAAGAGCGTAGCCCAACGATCGGGTAGCGCCGCATCGCTGGCGACCAGCGCTGACTTCGCCAGCATGCCACTGGTCAGCGGTGCACCGGCCAGTGCGAGCGACGGCAGCGCAAGGCCAATCAGCAGGGTGCGGCGCCGGTCGGTACTGATGGCAGACCTGGCCAGCCCGGCGCCGAGGAACAACGCACTTTTCGCCAGACCGTGATGCAGGGCGAAGAACGCGATCGCCAGGCTGACCGGCGTCACCAGCGTCGCTTCCAGCAGGATCGTGCCGACGCCCACCGTCATGATGCCCATCTGGCTCACGCTCGAATAAGCGAGGACCACTTTCGGGTCGCGCTGATCCAGGCCGACGAACGCGCCGTAGAACGCAGCCGCGAGGCCGACGATGACAAAGGCGCTACCCCAGCCCGGCAACGCCAGTTCACCCACCGGCAGAAAACGCAGCCAGCCCACGAGGCCGGTCACGATCATCGTGCCGGACAGCACTGCGCTGGCCGGGGCCGGGGCCACCGGGTGCGCCAGGGGTAACCACACATGCAGGATCGGCGCGCCGGCCTTGATGCCAAAACCCAGGACCGCAAGGCCAATGATCAGGTCCCGGGACGACGATGTCCCCAGGCCGTCGCGTACCGCCGCGAACTCGGTCGTCCCGAGCGTGCCGGCCGCGAGAATCATCGCCAGCGCGAGCGCCGCCTCACCGATCAGCACGAGCACGATGTAGACGCGGCCAGCGTGACGGGTCTTCTCACTGGTCTTGTGCACGATGAGTCCGTAGGCGGAGAAGCTCATCAGTGCAAAACACGCGTAAAACGCCGGCATGTCCTGCGCGATCAGCGCGCCCAGGTTGCCCGCCATCGCAAACAGGAAGAACACGAAGAATCGCTCGCGCCCGGCCCCCTTTATCCACGAGTGCGCGAAGCCGGCAGCGATCAGCCACACCAGCGCGGTGAACAGCAGGAACATCGCATCCGCATCACTCGCACCCAGCCGGGTGCCGAGCAGCAGCCAGGGGTAGACGACCTCCGCAGCCGCCGGCGGGTAGAGACACACCGCGACAGCCGGCACCGCGGCCGTCATCGTCACGAGCCTGCCCGGGATTCGCCGGTGGAAGATCAGCGCGAGCAGCCCCGGCCACAGCGGCACGAGCAGCAACAACCAGGCCGCGGCATTCATGGCGCGTACTGCCTTGCCGCGATCAGCCGCGCCCACTCCAGCGGGCTGTAGGGCGTGGCGGCAAACAGCCCCACCGCCAGTGCCATGGCCGCCGTGAACAGCGTCGGGACGAGCAACATCAGTGAGGTCTCGGCCCGGCCCGAACGCTTGTCGTGCGGCCACTGTTCGGGCGGTGGCTCGAACCAGATCGCCCACACGATCGGCAGGAAGTAGGCCGCGTTCAGGATGCTGGAACCCGCGAGCAGCCAGACGACCCAGGCCGCATCACTGTCCACCGCCCCGATTCCGAGGTACCACTTGCTGATGAAACCCGCCATCGGTGGTGTCCCGATCATGCCGAACGCGCACAGCGTGAATGCCGCCATAGACCACGGCATGCGCCGTCCGGCACCCCGCATGTCGCGAATCTCGTGGACGCCAAGCGTTTCGGCCAGGTTGCCGGCCGCAAAGAACAGCGTGATCTTCATCAACCCCTGGTGGACCAGGTGAACGATGCCGCCGGTCGCCGCGACCGCGCCGCCAAGCGCGATGCCCAACGCGATATAGGACAGCTGACTCACCGTGGAATAAGCGAGCAGCCGCTTCAGGTTGGTCTGCGCGAGCGCCCGCAGGGAGCCATAGACGATAGTGACGGCGGCAACGACCGCAAGCCCCTGCGCGAGGCCCAGGCCGCTGGCTGCCTCGACGCCGTAGGTACTGAACACGAGGCGCATCAGGCCGAAGGCGCCCACTTTCACGACCGCGACCGCGTGCAGCAATGCGGACACCGGCGCCGGCGCCACCATCGCGGTCGGCAGCCAGCTGTGCAGCGGTACCAGTGCCGCCTTGACGCCGATTCCGGCCACAAGGACCACGAAGGCCGCGCTCAGCGCCGTCGCGTTGCGGTCGACGAACGGTGCGACGATGCCGCCCGGCACAAACTCCAGCGTGCCGGTGATGCTGTAGAGCCAGAGTGTCCCGAGCGTCAGCACGCCGCCGCCGCCAATGGTGTAGGCAAGATACATGCGGCCTGCGCGCCGTGCCGCTGCCGTACCACGATGCACCACCAGCGGATAAGTGGCCAGGGTCAGCATCTCGTAGAAGGCAAGAAACGTAATCAGGTTGCCCGCGAGGGCCGCGCCCGCGGTCGCGGTGACGCAGAGACTGAAAAAGCCGAAGAAGCGACTGCGATTCGGCGAGTCTTCCAGGTAGCCGACCGCGTAGATCGTGGTGACCAGCCACAGCAACGCAGAAAGCACAACGAAGAACAGCCCCAGTTCACTACTGCGCAGGACCAGGTCGAGTCCCGGCAGCAATGCGGCTCGCAACTCGTAGTGAACGCCTTGCCCACTCTGCCAAAGCATCCATACCACCAGGAACAGTTTCACGACCGCGCCGCTGAGATTCAGCGCCGTGCGCAAGGTCCGGCTACGTTCGGGCAACGCAAAAATCACGAGCCCCGGCAACAAGGAACTGGCGAGTACCAGGAGCGGCAGCGCGGCTTGCCAGGTCATGGTTCCCGGCTCGACAGGTGCGCGACAGCCGTTTCACCGGGGCCGCCGATCAGATCGATAAGCGGCGCCGCGAACACCCCGAGCGTCAATGCCAGCAGGGCCAGCGCGAACGCGGCCCAGGCCATTGACGCCGGGGCGCCGGAGGCATCGACCGGTTTGTCATCGACGGTAAAGGCGTGGCCCAGTACACGGAACACATAGGCGGCGGACAACAGGCCGCCGGCAACGACGACCACTGCCCAGCCCCACTCGCCCTGTGCAAACGCGGCTTCGATGAGCAGCCACTTGCCGATGAAGTTGCCGCTGGGCGGCAGCCCCATGATGCAGACTCCGCCGACCGCGAACGCGGCCAGTGTCACCGGCAATTCCCGGGCGACGCGATGCAGATCCTGGATGCGGTCGTGGCCAAGACATTTGTGCATGTTGCCGGCCGCCAGGAACATGGCCGCTTTGGCCAGCGCGTGCCCGAGAATGAACACCGTGACGCCCTGCAAAGCACTGCGGGACTGAGCCAGCGGAAAGAACAGGAACAGGTAACCGATCTGGGCCACGGTGGAATACGCAATGAGCAGCTTCAGCCGCGCCTGGCGCAGAGCCTGGAGCGAACCCCACACGATCGCGAGTGCGCCGAGCAGGCCCAGCAAGGTGCCAACCGCTTCCGGCGCACCGGCGAAAGGCGCATACCACAGCCGCAACAGCACGTAGAACGGCGCCTTCACGACCAGCGCGGACAACAGCGCGCTGACCGGCGAGGGCGCATACGAGTGCGCACCCGGCAACCAGAAATGCACCGGGAACAGCGCGCCCTTGACGGCCAGTCCGGCGGTCATCAGGCCGAGTGCCGCCCAGGTTGCAGGCGTCCAGGTGGCACGTTCAGCCAAGGCGGCCAGATCCAGCACGCCCGCGGTGTGATACAGCAGGGCCACGCCCAGCAGGTAGGCCAGCGATGCGACGATGCTGGCCAGCAGGTAACGCAGTGCGGCGGCCACCGCACGTTGTTCGTCCGCGAGTGCAACCAGTGCCACGGCCGACAGGGATAGCAGCTCGAGCGTGACGTAGAGATTGAACGCATCGGCCGACAGCAACAAGGCGTTCAGGGCGGCGTGCAGGAACAGGCTGATTGGCCAGAACAGCGGCCCGATGGCCGTGCGCGCCAGGTAATCGCGCGAGTAGAACAACGTGGCCAGCACGACGACAGCCGCAACCACGAGCAATACGCCGCTCAACGGATCTGCGTACAGATCGATGCCAAGGGGCGCCCCCCAGCCCCCAAGTGAATAGCGGTGCGGCCCCTGTTCGGTCACCAGATCGAGCAGCGCCAGAGCCGCCACGCCCATGAACAGCGCATTCGCGAGCGCGATGGCCGCAGCCACGCGCGGCAGCAGGAACGCGATGAGGGCGGCCGCAAGCGGCGACACGATCAGCCAGACGACCCACGTTGACCCTGGTTCCAACGCGGTCACGGGCCGGCTCCAGGAGTGTCTTCGACTGTGGGCGCGCTGACATTGGCCCGCAGGCGTTGCGTGAGCACGATTGCCATCGCGGTCGCGGAGACCGCCACCACGATTCCGGTAATCACCATGGCATGGGGTACGGGGTCCGCCACCAGGCCGGGCGTTCTGCGCGCGAGCGCCACCAGCACCAGGAACACCCCGCTGCTCATCACGTTCACCGCCAGGATGGCCCGCAACGGTGCCGTCGCCAGGATGACCGCGCGCAGCGCAATGCAAAAAAGCGCGATACCGGCCAGGCTGTAGAGCACCGGCACGCTCACGGCTGGTCAATGCTCGCTGTGGTGTCAGTCCTGCTCGCGCGACCGCGCAGTACGCTGAGAAACATGTCGAGCAATATCACGGCGATCGACACCGTGGCGCAGATTTCGAGCACCAGGATGATCGTGGCCGCCCCGCTTGCCGGATAAGCAAGAAACTCTTGGCCGCCCAGCACGACTGCCACACCCACGCAGATGAATGCCGAGAGTCCCAGGACCAGCGCTACGCGCAGTGGCCAGCCGGACAGGCGCTGCGGCCAGCCGCTGCCGGCCAGGACCAGCATGACGCCAGCGGCGGCCAGGATGCCGCCAGCCTGGAATGCCCCGCCCGGGGCGCTGCCGCCGGCCCACAACAGGTAGCCCGCGACGACCAGCATCACCGGGGCCTGGATGCTGGCCAGAGACTCCAGTACGTCGCCGGGGTCGCGCTGTGGGCGCAGCTGGCCACGACGCATGGTCCAGATGGCCAGTAGCGCCAGCAACAGCACCGCAATTTCCAGCAAGGTGTCGTAGCCACGGAAGTTCAGCAGCACCGCCGTGACCGGATTCGCTGCCCCGGTCCCGGGCAGTTCGGCGCGCACGGCTGCGGCCAGACCGGTCGGTTCGGCCGGCAGGGACAGCATTGCGAACGCAAGTCCCGCAAACACCAGCGCGACAGCCAACGTGCTCCCAAAGCGCGCGAGCCGCGCGAGCGTGTCGCGCTCAGGGTTCGTCATCGTCATCTCCGGAACGCTGAACGCCGCCAAAGGCAGCGAGCAGCAGCGCGCCGGTCAGACCGGCGCTGACCGCGACTTCCGCAAGCGCAACATCGATCGCATCCAGCCGTACCCAGGCCAGGCCCATGGCCAGACCGAATGCGACGAACAGCACGATGGCCCGGAACAGGGATTCGCTCGTCAGTGCGCGCCAGCCAAGCCAGACGATCAGGGCCGCCAGCAACAGGTCGAACAGGAATGCGACATCCATCAACGCACCCTCCACGGTCGAACACCGTTGCGCAGCGCCGTCCTCGCGATCAGGTGGCCGACCGAGGACGAAGCCAGCAACACGAGCAACCAGATCACAATGAGCTTCAGCGCTGCCGCCAGTGAAGTTGCCTGCGCGGCGAGTCCCAATACGACCAGGCCCAGGCCGACGTTGTCGGCCTTCGTCAGGGCGTGCAGGCGGGTATAGAGATCGGGAAAGCGCAGCAGGCCGATGGTGCCCGCGACGAAGAACAGCGCGCCGGCCGTCAGTAACGCGACGGTAATGCCGTCAAGCACGAGGGCCATCGTCTTCGCTCTCTCGCCACGCCCGGCGGACAAACGCCACCACGGTGACTGCCGCCAGCAATGCAAACACCAGCGCGACATCGACCAGTACAGAGGTGTCGCTGGCCCGGTCGACCAGGAGCAATACCGCGACCGCGGCCGTACCGAACAGCTGGCCGGCCAGCATGCGGTCCCCGGGCGTCGGGCCGCGAAGCACCCGGTACATCCCCCCGCACAGGGACGCGAGCAGCACGACCGCGACTGCCAGGTAGAAGGTGGTCATTCCGCCCCGCCCGTATTCGGCAAGCCGAACAGATCAGCCACCCGTCTTTCCAGGCGCTGGAAGGCTTCCGGGAACGGCCCGCGCGCATTCAGCACATGCACGAACAGCGTGTGGCCTCTCAGGTCTGCACTGAGCGTTCCCGGGAGCAGTGTCACCACATTCGCCATCGCGACCCGGGCCACGGCATCCTCGAGCTGCAACTCGTAGTGCAGCAACGCTGGCTCGATTGGCATGCGCGGATGCACGGCACGCGAGGCCACGTCGATGCCGCCCAGCAATGAGTTCCACGCGAAGTAAGGCACGAAACGGGCGAGCCCGCCGAGCGACAGGCGCATCACGGGCATCAGTGCGCAGCTCGCGATGGCGGCAAGAACGATAACCGGGATACCAAAGGCCCAGCCCCTGCCGCCACTGAGAACCGCCCACAGCGCCGCAAACAACAGCACGTGCAGACTCATGCGCAGGGCGTTCCAACGTCCGGAACCGAACCCGTTCCCGGCAACTGAGGACATGCCAACTCCCCCCCCGACAGCCGGGATCAGACCCGGTGCCGCTCGACGCTAGCGGTCTGTGATCTCTTTTACCACGGGCCAGGCCCGTGCACCCGCAAGAAAATGAGTTTCATGTTTCTTGCCCCCGGATGACCACCGTCAGTGCGGCACCGAACAGCAGCAGGGTCGTCAGGTTCGCCAGTGGATAGGCGAGCACGTCCTTCCAGTATTCCGGGTAGGCCCCGAAGAACGCGCCCACCTCGGCGAGGGAAAACAGGACGACCCCAACCGGGATGGCATAGCGAAAGGCCATGCCCGGGCGCGGGATCCTGAACAGGCGCCACAGCAGATACGCGCTCCACGCGAGCATTCCGG
Source organism: Chromatiales bacterium (assembly GCA_020351875.1). Lineage (GTDB taxonomy): Bacteria > Pseudomonadota > Gammaproteobacteria > Steroidobacterales > J054. The sequence goes on from CP070671.1 coordinate 3,070,741, forward strand.
TATAAAACGCCGTGCCTAGCCAACCGCCGAGATACAGGAACAGGACAAAGATGCACCATTGCACGAACAGCGTTTCCATCGCGGTGATGCGGGCATAGCTGCGCCGCATGCCGGGTGTCGGCTCGCCGGGCGACCAGTGCAGCCGGCGCAGAATCCAGCGCATGAAGTTGCAGCGGGTCTCGCGGTTCATGAGGCCGTAGACCAAAAACACACCCAACAGGATGGTCGTGGTGGACATCAGCAGCGCGTAACGCCCATCCAGCGGAAAGCCGCCAAAGTCAACGGAAGGCACCTGGAACTGGTCGGCAAAGAAACGCAGGCAGCCTTCCGCCAGTCCGTGCCACATGAGCATGCCGCCGGTGTAGCCGGCAATGGACGCCGCCAGTTCGCCCCACTGCAGGGCCGCGGCCACCAGCACGGCCCCGGCCAGCCCCATCAGCACGAAACCCCAGAAGGCCCAGTCGCCGCCAACGTTCAACACGATCCGGTTCACGGTGCGCACCAGGGGCTGACCGGCAACGGTCACGATCAGGACAAGCACGCCAAGTAAGGGTCTGCGCAGCATCGGCCAAGCCTACCGTATGAAGCCGGCGCGGCGGCCCGGGCCGCTGCGCCCGAACCCCAGCGCCGTTTGGCCAAGGATGCGGTAAGCCCTTGATTTTTCAACCATATTATGTTAACTTTGCTTCCGCAACAACACCAACAACGGGAGAAAGGTCATGGACCGAAAAACGCTTCTTGCGTCCGCATCTCTCCTCGCCCTGAGCCTGGGCAGCACGGCAGCACTGGCCGACGTGATGGAAACCTACGTTGGCATCAACGCGCGCAGTCCCGGCGATGTCGTGGCTGCGATCGATCGTTTCTTCTCGACCGACGCGGCCAAAGGCTACAAGGTCTTCCTGGTGCGCTCGGTATTCGACGGCGCGGATCCCGCCAGCCATTTCCTGGTCAGCGAGTACGACAGCTATGCCGCGTACGAAGACATGGTGGGCAAGCGCTACAGCTCCGACGCTTGGGGTAACGCAATGGGCGCCGTGCTCGCTGCCGGGACACCCATTCGAAACGGTTTCGGCATTATCCGCGCCGACTACGGCGAGGGCTGGCCCGAGCGCGACAACTTTGTCATGGTGTATTCCATCAACGTGACGGACTCGGCCGCTTATGCGAAGGCGTTCGACAAGCTCGCCAACTCCGAGACCGGCAAGAAGGCGCCGGGCATTACGCGGTTGATGGAGAACCGTTCCGCAGGCCAGGCACCCACACACTACGTGGTGATGTCGGCACCGAGCTTCGCCTCGCTGAATGAACACCTAGACATGATGTTCGCGAGTGACGACTACAAGAAGTTCAGTGACGATGTCGAAGACATCCGCACGATCGTCGGGACCGCGACCTACAGCAAAGTCAAGGCCTGGGAGAAATAGGCTCTCCCAGTCTACTGGATGACTGGAGCTGGGGCGAGGTGGCTAGTTGCCCTCGCCCTGCTCCAGCCGATCGGCGAGTCCCGCGTAACCGATTGTCGGCAACACCGCCGCGCCCGTCTGGCGTGCAGTTGAATCGTCAACATCGACACCCACACCGTCGACGAAGCGATTGAAGAAGTTCTGCACGGCGCAGATACTGACCACGTCCACCAGCGCCTGTTCATCCCAGCCGGCCGCCAGGATTGCATCGGCGTCAGCCTGCGTCATGCGGCTGGGGGTCAGCGTCAGCTTCTGCACGTAGCGGAGGATTGGCTTGAGGCGATCATCGACGCTGGCGCTGTCGATACCGATCATCAACTCATCAAACACGGCTTCGTCGATACCGAAGGCGGCCGCCACCGGTCGGTGGGAGTGGTAGCAGAAGTTACAGGCATTCTGCGCTGAACCGTAGGCAAAGATGAGTTCCCGCTCGGCGACGCTGAGCGGCGAATCCCCGCGCATGATGTCGTCGATCAGGCGCAGCATCAGCGTTGCCCGCACCGGGTGCTGCTGCATCACCTCGGTCAGGTTCGTGGGGCCAGGGCTGGAGGGCAGAAAAGACATGGGCGGCTGACCTCAATTTGACGCTGTGGCCGCTACCTTAGCAAAGGCCGGGCCGCACCCGGGGGACTTCCCAGCCTGGCAATCGGGACCTAGGTAGGTCTCCGGATTGCGAGCGCTGCCCGGCGCCGGATGATGGCGCTATCAGCCCGACCGAGGCGCTAATGGCAACCACTGTTCAGCATTTCCGAGCGCGCTACCTGGACCTCGCGGAACCGGGACGGCTCGCCGAGCGTGTCGAGCGGGCCTACCGGCAGATGGAAGACTGCGATCTCTGCGCGCGTTACTGCCACGTGAACCGTCGTGAGTCGATTCGCGGCGCCGTGTGCCGAACGGGTGAGCGCGCGGTCGTGCACAGCTATGGGCCGCACCACGGCGAAGAAAACCCGCTGCGCGGCAGCTGTGGGTCCGGAACCATCTTTTTCAGCTGGTGCAACCTGCGCTGCGTGTTCTGTCAGAACTGGGACATCAACCAGAAAGGCCTGGGGCGGGAAAGCGAGGCCGCAGAGCTGGCCACGATGATGCTCGAGCTGCAGAACCAGGGCTGCCACAACATCAATCTGGTCTCACCCAGCCACGTCGTCGCGCAGATCATCGCGGCCGTGGACATCGCGGCCCGGCAGGGCCTGGTACTGCCGCTGGTCTACAACACGGGCGGTTACGACAGTCTCGAGGCACTGCAGCTGCTGGACGGCATCATCGATATCTACATGCCCGACATGAAGTACGGTGATACGGAGAAAGCCCACCGGTATTCGCATGTCAGGGACTACGTGAAATACAACCAGGCGGCCGTCCTGGAAATGCACCGCCAGGTCGGCGACCTGGTGCTGGACGACCAGGGCATCGCGCAGCGCGGCTTACTGGTGCGCCACCTGGTGCTGCCGCAAAACGTGTCCGGCACGGACCAGGTACTGGAATTCCTGGCCACGCAGGTATCGCGGAATACCTACCTGAACCTGATGGACCAGTATCACCCGTGTTACCGCGCCGAAGACAATCCGCCGCTCGACCGGCGAATTACGTCCGGCGAATTTCGCCAGGCCTTGCAATGGGCGAAGGAACTGGGCCTGGCACGGCTGGACCACCGGCACGCCCGTTTCTAGCCCTTCGTGTACATCGTCAGCTCCCAGCGATGCCTGCGCACATCGTGGCGCAGGATGTAGGTATCTCCATCGGACCCTCGGCACTTGAAGTAGCGGTGTGCCGGATCGAGCCAGCGATCCAGTACCTCGACGACCTGTACGGTGCGGTCACCGAGCCGGAACTCGCGCGGCTCTTCTTCCCCCCGGTAGCCGGCATAGCAGGTCACTTCAAGGCCCCGGTCATGTTCCGACTCAGGGGCCACCGGCAATCTCCAGCTGTGGCTGCCTGGCAGCGATCACGTTCTCACGCCTCGATCAAGCGCAGCCTGCTGGCATCGCCCGGTACAGACTCGATGCGATGCCCGAATTTCGCACATTCCCGGTGCATACGGTCGCGTAACCACTGCACATCCGCCGCCAGTGCATGGCGCAACCGGAAACGGCGAGCCTGAACGGGAAGCATCGTGAGCTGCAACAGCTTGCCGGTCTCAGGGTCCATGTCGACTAAGTACATCAGCGCCAGGTCACCGCGGAATTCTTCATGGCCGCGGATGCCTTCGTAATCGTTCAACAGGTCACCGCAGCCATACAGGACCGGCCGGTTCCGATACACCTCGATCGCCTTCGGGTGGTGCGACGAATGGCCGTACACCAGGTCGACGCCCGCGTCGTCGACCAGATGATGCGCGAAATCCTGGAAGTCTTCGCGAATCTCGTAGCCCCAGTTACTGCCCCAGTGAATCGACGCGACCACGAGATCGCGCGGCTGCCGCTGCTGTTCAATCGTCGCGGCAATCTCTCGCATTTTCGCGATGGAGACATCCACCAGCAGGTTCACGCCGGCGCGCTGGTCAGTCGCCGCCCACGCGCGCGGGATCCCGCTGGTCGGTGAGCCCCAGGCGTAGATCACCACCCTGCCCTTGCCGGGCACCGGCAGGATCACCGGTGCCGCCGCCGCAGGGAGGCTCCGGCCGGCCCCCGCACTATTGAGCCCGTCGATCTCCAGTGTCGCCAGTGTCTCTTCCAGGCCCGGGTAGCCCCAGTCCAGCACATGATTGTTGGCGAGCACACAGCAATCCAGTTTCGCGGCCGTGAGACAGCCGATGTTCGCCGGGTGCATGCGATAGAGCACCCGCTTGTTGGGCCAGTAATCGTTGCTGCGGGTCACGCTGGTCTCGAGATTCACGATGCGCACGTCGGGTGCGAACTCATCGAGCGCCTGTAACGCATCGCCCCACGGGTACATCACGTCCACCGGGCGCGGGATGGGACCGTTCACCGCCTCCGCCAGCTCCACGTAATCGGCCGCATTCTTCACGTAGGACTCGTAGAGCCGCGGGTCGCCCGGCCGCGGCAGAATCTGATCGATGCCCCGGCCAGTCATCACATCGCCGCCAAGGAACAGCCGAATGCCTTTGCCGTCGTGAGTCGCTGGTTTGCCCTCCGCCGCCGTCATCGTAATCGCGCCACCGGTCAGCATCGGAGCCGTTATACCCACCAGGAATTGCCGGCGATTCATTGGCAGCCCCCGCGACCTACTCGCCGCCGCCGGCCGTGGGCGGCACGACTGTCGCCGCGCACACGGCTCTGGCTTCCCGGTACACCTGCCCCGGGTCATCGGAGTAGCGGCGGGAAAAATGAAACGGAATTAAATGCTCGACGGCTGCGCTCACCGCAATCTCGCCACAGGCGCGCGCTGTCAGGTGACCCGTGCGGGTTGCCTGTTCGGTGTCGGCTTCGCAAAAAGCGGCCTCGCAAAACAGGGTATGGGCCTGCCGCGCCAGCCTGGCCAAGCATGACCGATTATCGACGGTATCAGCCAGGTCGGTTGCATAGACCAGCTTCTTGCCCGGTCGAATCAACAACAGGTCTTTGGTCAGCTCGGCGGCCGTGCGCGTGCTGCCGTCCGGCAATTCCAGCGGCAGCTCGTTCTGGCCGGCCGCAACCGCTGTCTTCAGTGCCGTCAGCCACCGGCCCGGTGTGAGGTTGTGTGCGTCGAGCCGTTCCTTGCGCACCTTGATGTCCAGGGCGGGTTCCAGTGAGAAAGCCAGCACCGGCGTACGGTGATCGAGCGTCATCGCGCGGACCACGAAGCCTGGCTCCTCGATCAGCAGGCCATCGGTGACGTCCGCCTCGCCCAGGCTGATCGCGGCCGGCTGCCCGGCCTGGATCGAGAAACGCCGCAAAACCTCACCGTGCAATTCACCGATTTCGAAACGCGGCCCCCGCGCACCAATTCGGTCCCAATGAATACCGGCCACCAGGCCCTCAATGTTCGCGCTGATGCCCGGCGGACCAAACAGCCGGCAGACGCCGGTTTCGCCGATTCGCGAGCGCAGCAGCCACAGGAAACCTGCCACGTGATCGATGTGGGCATGACTGATGAAGACGTCCGTGACCTGGTGCGCGATGCGGGCCGGCAGTCGCGCGCCGTCACCAAGGTCGAACAGCAGGCTGCGACGCTGGTGACGGAAGCGCACGTGCAACAGCGGGTCGCCGAACACGCCGTTGACCAGTATCGCGGTCACCGGGCCGACCCGGGCGATGGGCCTTGGGCCGCTGGTGTCGTCGGCCACAGTGTGAAGCGTGTCCGGCGGCGGCACGAAACCAACCAGGCGGGCGCCGAAAGGCTTGGCCGTGCCCAGCAGGCCGTTCGCATCACGCATCGCGTCGCGGACCAGCAAGGCGTCGGCCTCGCCCCCTTCGCCGACGAGTTGCGCACGAATTGAGTCGCCGTCCACCCGGGTCACCTCGCCGAACGCGATGCATTTTGCATCTCGCAGCAGCGCGACTTGGCGGCCAAGCCACGCGTTGGGCCTGTCGCGAGGCGGCGGTGTCCCCAGGCAGTTCACCGCGCTGAGATTAATGTCACGGGACTCTGCGGCTGCCAGGTATTGATCCCAGCGCGCGGTGCGCGCCCGCGCCCGGGCCCGCTTCCCGGCAGCGACCGCTGCCGAGGCCGTGGGCACGACCTTGACCGCCGCTCCGAGACCGCCAAGCTCATCCGCCAGCGGGAGAGCCTGCCCTTCCCGCTGTAATGCGAGGACCAGGTCGATCCCCGCGCTGCCGAGCAGCGCGTCGAGCAGTTCGGCGCCCGCGACGCCACGCACCACGCCGGGCCCGTCGATCAGCAACACGCCCGGGGGAGACCGCGCCAGCAACCGACGAACCGCGTCGACCAGCGGCAACCGGAACCGACCCGCATCCAGTGTGCAAAGCGGCTCCAGGTCGATAGTTTCCCAGCCAGCTGCCGACCAACGCCCCAGGCACAGCGCGCCCGGCGGGCCGAAGGCCGGCGAACCCGGGTCGGCGTTCAGGCACAGGCACGCGTCCTGCCGGGCCGTCAGTGCGCCGGCCAGGGCCCTTGCCAGTGTGGATTTGCCGGCGCCCGGGGCACCAAACAGCAATACCCGGTCGTCATCGCCAATCACGTCGGCGAGTGCGTGCGGGTCAGGGTTCAGACTGGGGATGCAAAAGTCGCCCACAACCCATGATGCGTCGTGCCGCCTGGGGTGGCCACCCTGTAGCGTCGTGACTTGCCACGATTGCCGGATGCCGGGTCGCGTGCTGGCGGGTTACCGGCGGAAGTGGGGCAGGACTTCCTTGCCGAGCAGGTCCAGGGCCTCGTTGAAGTCCGGCCCCAGGCAGTGGCCGAACGCGACGTGAGTGACGCCGGCCTCGACCATCGCCTCGATTTGCGGAATCACGTCGTCCGGCGTGCCGGCAACGGAACACTTCGCGACGGCGAGATCGGACACGTGGCTGGCGCCCTTGGCAAAGTCGCCCACTGCAGCCGCTTCGCGCACCGCATTGACCTCTGCTTCCGGAATGCCGGCCACATCCGTCATCGGCCGCAGGTACGGCAGGTACACCGCCAGTACGCGCCTTGCGGTCTCCCGCGCCTTGTCGCCGTCGGCCGAGATGGCACTCAGCGGCCCGGCGATGATCTCCACTTCGGACGCGTCGCGGCCAGCCTTGGCCGCGCCGATCTCGATGTTGTCTTTCAGGATCTTCACGTAGTCCGGGTTCCACAGGCCGTCGGATTTCACGCCCGAAGCTACCTCGCCGGCGAGCTGGCACATTTTCGGGCCCCAGGTGCCGATGAAGATCGGTACTTCCTTGCGCACCGGCTCGAAGCGGAAAAACATTTCTTCGGTCGCCGTGAACACCTGGCCGTGGTAAGGCTTGCGGTCGCCGGATAGCAGCCGGCGAATGATCTCGATAGCCTCGCGGACCATCGTGATGGGCTTGTCCTGCCTGTCGATGCCCAGCAGCTCCCAGAACGCACCGCGCGCAATGCCGCACACCGCACGGCCGCCGCTGAGCTCGTCCAGCTCGGCCAGGTTGCCGGCGTGGTAACACGGGTGCACGATCTGCGGCGTGATGATGCCGGGACCGATCTTGATGCGCTCGGTGTGTTCGCCCATCAGCGTCAGGATGGGCCAGGTCGGCTTGAACATCAGGTCGTCGTAAACGTGCACCTCGTCGAAGTCATAAGACTCGATGCGCTGCGCCATCCGGATGTAATCCCTGATGGGGTAGCTGCCCTGCAGGCCGATACTGAACTTCACGCTCATCGCCGAACTCCCGCCGAATCACCCAAAGGCGTATTCCGAGTAAGCCTTGTGGATGTTAACCCACCGCTGTCCCATGCCCGCGACGGACAGCGCGACCACCAGTTCCACGATCTGCGCGGGCTGCAGCGTCCGGTCGAGCTCCATCACCAGTTCACCGCGCACTTCGTGCGGGAAGCTCTGCGACACGCGGGCCAGGCGCATCGCGGCAATCTCTGCGGGCGACAGCACACTGTTGGCCGGCAAATCCCCACTCAACGCATAGGTTTCCAGTTCGTCGAGTTTTCGCTGCAGCAGCGCCGCATCCTCGGTCACCAGGAAAGCGATGCGCCGCTCGTCCTCTGCCATCACCGGGTGATGCGTGCCCAGGGCCAACACGCACGCCGCCAGGTGCTTGGTTTCCGGCGCCAGCGTGCCGGCGTTGAATGCCGCCTGATACAACGCGCCCACGCTCCTGATCGCGTGCGCTTCAGGGAAACTGCTGATCCACACGGGCATGAGCTGCTGGTCGAAGGCGCCATACTTGTCGTGCAAGGGCGTCAGTTCTGCGAAGACTTCACCCAGCACGTGGCCGACGATTGCGGTGAATTGCTCCGGACTGGGCGGGCCTTCCGGCTGCGGCTGCTGGTCGCGGTAGTCGTGGCGATTGGCATGGTCGGGCGTGTCGTGCGTGCCCCAGTCCCAGTCCCCAGCCAGTGGCGAGTTGTCGATGGTCTCCTTGATGGAAGCCTCGATTTCCACGCCCACCAGGTCATTGAAGCGGTTCAGGAAACCCATGATGCAGCCCATGCTGCCGACGCTGTGGATCATGTCCTGCAGTTGCTCCACGCCGATCGCGTCGCGCGCCTGCTGGATGTCCGCCCGGGTGATCGCCTGTGTGGTCATCTTCGACGACAGGTTCGCGATAGTTTTCAGCCGGCCATCGAAAGGCAGTTCGTCGAGCGTCTTGCGCCCCTGCAGGAAGTCGAACAGGGCCTGGATATTTTCCGGTGCCTGGCCACCGTACTTCATCGACAGGTCGGCACCGTGCGCCGAGCAATAGGAACAATTCGCGGCGAAAGCCGTCGACAGACAGCTCATCCCGAAGTACTGGCCGATTTGCTTCTCCACCAGCGACATCATGGAACTCAGCGCACCGATAAAGAGCGCCATGGGTTCCGGCGCCAGCGACATCTGGTCATACAGGTTGCACAGGAAACCGAACATGCTGCGATACCAGATGCGCACCGCGTTGTACTCGGGCAGCGCGGTGGTATCGGCGGGCAGGTGCGGATCGAGAATGTCCTTGATGGGGACGATGGCCGCCTGCAGTTCTTCCGGCGAATAAGCAGCCGACAGGAAAGCCGGGGCGCTGGCAGCACTCAGGGCTTGCTGCGCCCGCTGCCGGATGGTGTCGTGATCCAGCCGCTTCAGGTCATCGGCGCCGCCAATGTGCTCATCGTTGAAAAAGATCTGCGGCACGGTGTGCCGTTGGCTCGCCAGCGACATCAGCATGCTGCTCTGCACGTCGGTACCGATATCGATTTCGGTGAACGGGATATCGAGTTCGGCCAGCAGGCCCTTGGCCTCGACGCAGTGGGGACACTGACTTTTGGAAAATACAACAATCTGGCCCATCGCTATGGCTCCCGGGTGAGTGGCTGAACGGCGAACGACCCGTCCCGTGTGTGCATCCCGACGACAGTATTGACCGAAGCCCCAGCCGGATCGTTCGGGCTCAAGTTAGCAGGGCCCCGGCACCCGGATAAAGACCGGCCGGAGCAATTGATTCTTGCAATTTCCGTGATAATGTCCCTCCATGCCCCTGTCCTCCCTGAAAGTCGAAGACCTGCAGCTCTTTCTGGCCGTGGTGGAATCGCCCAGCATCGCGGAGGCCGCCGAGCACCTGGCAACCACGTCGTCCACGGTGAGCCGGCGCCTGAAGAAGATCGAGGAATGCCTCGGCGTGCGGCTCCTGGATCGCACCACGCGCAGCCAGCAAATCACGTCGGCCGGCGAGCTCTTCTATCAGCAGTGCCAGGCGACGCTGGGGCAACTGGAGTCGGTCACCGGGCAGATTCGCGACCAGCGCGACTCGCCGGAAGGCCACATCCGCGTGTACGCCCCGGCGGAACTGTTCTGTTACTTCGTGAACGCGCTCACCGAGAAGTTCACCGAGCGCTATCCACTGTTGCGGGTGGAGTTCCTGTCCGGCGCGGTAAAACCGCACCTGCTCGAGGACAACATCGACGTGGTGGTGCATGTCGACGAGCCGGAAGACTCCTCGTCAATCGCACGACGCATCACCAGGGCCACCACCAACTGCTATGCGAGCCCGGCCTACCTCGCCCGCCACGGCGAACCCGCCTCGCCCGCTGAGCTGACGCAACACGATTGCATCGTCGAAATCGACCATGCGAGGTCGCCCAGACCATGGCAGTTCCGCGACGGCGACTCAGTCACCACCGTGCAGATGAATTACCGGTATTCGTCGGATTCCATCACGCTGTGCCGGGACCTGGCGGAGCAGGACCAGGGCATCGCGATGCTGCCGGACTTTTGCACCCAGGACAGTGTCGCCAACGGCAGGCTGGTGCGCCTGTTCACCAACGACTATGCCGTCACCCACAACGTGTACGCCGTGTACGCGTCGCGGCGTTTCGTGCCGGCAAAGATCACCACCTTCGTGGGCTTCCTCGCCGACAACCTGCCGGCCCGGATCTGAACGCCCGGGTGCCGGCCAAGCTGGCCGGTGATATAAGGTGTAGCTCCCAATGCAGCCAATAACACCGTGGCACCGGGCACAGATGACCGACGCGCTAACCACACTTCGCAGCGAACTCACCCCGGACCGGATACTGCGGGCCGATGCGGTAAGCCAGCGTGCCACGAGCTACTGGAACAGCGCGCCGATGCAGGCCCTCGCGGTGCTGCTGCCGAGATCGACGGACGAAGTGGCAGAAGTCCTGCGCTGCTGCCATGCAACCGGGCAGAGCGTCGTCACGCACGGCGGCCGCACCGGATGCGTGGCCGGCGCGGAGTCGGGTCCGGATGACATCGTGCTGTCACTGGAGAAGATGCCCGGCATCCTGGAAATCGACCCGGCGGGCGGCACGGCCGTCGTCGAGGCCGGCGCCGTACTCCAAAGTTTCCAGGAAGCGGTGGCGAATGAAGGCCTGTATTTTCCCCTCGACCTTGGCGCGCGCGGGAGTTGCACGCTGGGCGGCAATGTCGCGACCAACGCCGGCGGCATCAACGTGTTGCGCTACGGGATGACGCGGAATCTCGTGCTTGGCTTGGAGGCCGTCCTCGCGGACGGCACCGTGCTGTCATCGATGAACCGCATGCTGAAGAACAATGCGGGTTACGACCTGAAACAGTTATTCATCGGCAGCGAGGGGACACTGGGCGTAGTAACGAGGGTCGTGGTGCGCCTGTTCCCGCAACCGGCCGCGCGGCAGAACGCGCTGGTGGCCGCACCGAACTTCGCTTCGGTCCGCGCGCTGTTGCGCTCACTGCAGCACCAGCTGGCAGGCTCACTGAGCGCCTTCGAGGTCATGTGGGGTGACTATTACCGGGCGGTCACCGACTACGGCGGCCACCGGGCACCGCTCAACCGGGATCACCCCTTGTACGTGGTCGTGCAGAGTGAAGGCGCCGAGCCTGATGCGGATGCGCAGCGCTTCGAGGCCGTGCTGAACCGAGCGATGGATGAGGAACTGATCGCCGATGCGGTGATCCCAAAATCCGAGGCCGAGAGCGCGAACATCTGGGAGATACGTGAGAACTTCGAAGCGATACTCGAACCCCAACCTGTTTACCTCTATGACGTCAGCCTGCCGATCGCGAAAATGGCCGAATATGTCGACATCGTGAAGCGGGCCGTCGGACAACGGTGGCCGGACGGCCAGTGCTATGTGCTCGGCCACATGGCCGACGGCAACCTGCACCTGTTCGTGCAACCTAACGTGCAGGGCGACCTGCACACCGCGAGTGACGAAATCGTCTACGACCCGCTGCGTAGTATTGGCGGCTCGGTGTCGGCGGAACACGGCATCGGTACCGAGAAGCTGCGCTGGCTGCCGCACAGCCGCAGCCCGGCAGAGATCGAAGTCATGCGCCTGGTGAAACGAAGCCTGGATCCGGGCAACATCCTGAATCCCGGGCGGGTGCTGGAAACGCTGTCCTAGACCTCCGAACCTTGCGCAAACTCGAATTAATCGGGCAGGCGAACTGCCACTTAACCTGGCTCTGTTCCTGAATCATGACTACCAAACACGAAATCTGGTGTCGCTCGACCGCTGAACGAGCAGGAATTATTGCGGCACTTCTGCTTGCGCCAACGCTCTGGGCCTCGGCGGCCTTCGCCGCGAAAGTAGACACGGTGGAACTTGAAAACGGCAACCTGGTGACCGGCGAGATCAAGGAACTGCGCCAGGGCAAACTCAAGTACAGCACGGACTCGATGGGCACCGTGTATATCGAGTGCAATGAAATCACGCAGCTCACGGGCAAGGCCCGCTACCGCATTGAGACGACCGATGGCGCGCTGCGTTTCGGCTCTATCGATGCGGGGACAGAGGATGGCGTGCTTGTCGTCGTAGCTAACGGACAAGCAAAACCAGTCAAAATCGTCGATGTCTTCCGGATCACACGGATCAAGGAAGGCTGGCGGGACATAATCGACAGCGAAATCGCCGTCGGTTACCGATACACAAAGGCCAGCGACGTCAAAGAATTCACGCTCGGCTACGACGGCACACTGATCACCGACCGCTACCGGCTCGACTTCGGAGCCAGCGGCCGCAGCACCGACGACGGTGAGGACACCACCACGCAATGGCTGGCCTACACCGATTTTTGCGGCGCTGGCGCGAGAATCGGAACTACTGGCTAGCTACCGGGGGCGCAGAACAGAACGATGAACTGGGCATCGATCTCCGGGTCATCGCCGGCGCTGGCCTGGGCCGCCGCCTATGGCAGAACAACCGGTCGCAGTTTGCTGCCGAGGCAGCCCCGATTGTCAATTACACGGAAAACGGTGACGGCAGCTCGGACACCGAGCTGGAGGCATTGCTGCGGGCCAACTGGCAGATCTACATTTATGACAGCCCGAAGCGAACCCGGGACACAACGCTCGCGTTGTTCCCCGGTATCACGGAAGCGGGCGAGTACCGGTCCGTGTTCGACATAACTTTTCGCCAGGAATTCATCAGTGATCTGTTCTGGGACCTGAGTTTCTGCCACCAGTACGACAGCGATGTGGCGGACGAGGACGCATCGAATTCGGACTACGGCATCAAGACCTCAATAGGCTATGAGTTCTAGGCCTGCGACTGAGAGTCATGCGCAGAGGGTGATGGAGTCGCGCCCCGCCGCGCCAGCACGGCGAAGGGCGCGTAGTAGATGAAGATCAACAGCGTTCCAACTGCGATCAGTGTCAGGATGTACCACGGCCAGGGCCCGAAGTAATCGAGCAGCGAAGCCTGCTTCGGCTTGTGGCGCAGATACAGGTAGTTGGTGCCCAGCAGAAAGTTGATCGGCGCGACGGCGGCCATGTAGACCAGCGTCACCCAGATCGTTTTCCACACCGAGCGCAGCGTCGGCCGGAAACCGAAGACGGCGATTCCATAGACGACCCCGACAATCACCAGCCCATGGCCGAGAAAGAACGTGAGGAACACCAGGCTCGGGAAGCCGAAAGGAATGTCCGGTGTCAGGATTGCCTGAACTGTACCGATCAAGCCCCAGAAATACGCCACCTCGAAAACTGCGTAGCTCCGCCAGATCAATACGTAGGCCACGAGAAAGACCGAGACGCCGCACAAGTGCAGCGGCAGCAACTCGATTCCTGGTTGACCGTAGATGTTGATGCGCACCCAGATCTTGATCAGCTCCTGGGCGACAAGCGCGACCGCCAGGGTAACGGCAACCCTGCGTTCCACTGTCCCCGGCCCAACGCGCCGGATCGCCAGCGGCAACAGCACGCCGGCCAGCAAGATGGTGGCGATGGTGAGCAGGTGCTCCGTGCCGAACAGGACGAAGGGGACGTCGTTGTTTCCGGTGCTTGGCATCCAGTACGTAGGTGCAGCCTGGCGAAGGTGCCAGTCTAACCGCGGATTGGGTCGGCGCGTCGCGCTGCGCGCGCCGCCTGCTGGACCCGACGACATGCATGGACGGACTAGTGTCGCGGCGGCCAGGGATGACCGGGAGCGACGCCGAACCCTGAGTGTCTAATCCGTGGGTTCGAATCTGCCGGCAGGTGCTGCCAGTGACGATGGTGGATGCGAACTGGTGGGATTGACGTCGGGCCATCCCTGGCCCGACGCCCTTCGGGCGCTTTCGCTGCGCTCAAGCGTCCAAAAATGCGTTCCTGCATTTTTGCCGGACCGGTGCGCTCGTCCACACACCCTCTCCGCCATACCAAGAAGGCCCCTTTCGGGGCCTTCTTGGTATGGCGGAGAGGGTGGGATTCGAACCCACGGATGGCTTGCGCCATCACTTGATTTCGAGTCAAGCCCGTTCGACCACTCCGGCACCTCTCCGCGGGCAGCGGCGCATTATAGGCCCGAAAGGGCCGGCAGGCACGCAAAGCGGGCCTGCCGATCCTGAACCGTCAGTCGAACTCCAGGCCCACGCCGAATACTAAGCGTTGGTCAGTGCTTACGGCGTCGTCCGCAGGGTCCGATTCCCAGTCATAGTCATAGGAGATTCGCCAGTAGGCGTCATCGACGAACTCCCACTCGAAACCGGTACTGGACTTGAACACGGTATTGTCTTCGCCGCTCAGGTTGTGGGTCACGCTCTGGCGGTGGAAGGCATCCATGTCGCTGCTGAAGAATTTGTGGGTAATCCGCATCAGGTACTGGGCCACGGCCTGGGTTTCGTTGTTGCCGCCCCGGTCCTCATACTGAACACCAGGTCCAGCCTGGATAGACCAGAAGCGCTTGGCTGAATCCCAGATATCCCGGCCCAGATTAACGCCCGCGATATACCGTGCGTCCAGATCCTTGATCGGATCACGCTCATAGCTTCCATTCAGACCCAGGAACCACGGTCTGTTGAACGACCAGTTGTAATCGTAGTTGAGCAGGTCCTGCCTCTTCGTGCTGTCGTTGTCAGTGCGCTCGCGAATGATCCTGCCTTCCAAAAAGTGACGGTGGTCGCCTAGCTTAAGCACACCGTCAGCGCGCAACTGGTTAGTGTCCGTGTCTGTATTGCCGCGCTCGAAGTTAAGACTGAGGTCAACATTGATCTCCCAGTCGAAGTAATCCTCCGGCTCGTTGACTTCTTCCAGCGACAGCAACGGCACGGCGATGAATTCACCGTCCCGCTCGATCAGCTGCTCGCCCTCGGGGCTGCGGCCCACGAACTTGAAGACATCGTCTTGCTTCATCGACACCCTGAGCTCGAAATCACGCTCCGACTCGATGTAGTCCACGGCCTCGACGTCCACAGTGAACTCATCGGCGTAATCGGGCTCGATATAGATCTCCGCATCCCAGATCTTGGCGATCTCCCCCGTGATGCGATCTCCGTTCTTGAGGTAGATCACGTCCGTCGCTGCGAGGGACGACGTGGCCACCAAGGCCAGCAAGGTGCCAGTCAATGGAAAACATGCCTGCCTGCCGAAACTCGACACAATCATGGGAGCTCCTTGTTGAATTGCCGTGTTTATTCTTGGGGCTCTTGGCGGGCCCCTAGCGTTCGTGTTAGCAAAAGCTCAGCGGATTCTAGACTTTGCCGCGCGGTTTGGCATCTTTAGTCAAAAGGCCATGGCGCGAGCGCGACAACTTGCCCTCATCAGGAGACTCTGGAGTGAAAGCAGAGGGCGCGATCGAGATTGACTACTTTTCCGACCTGCTGTGCGTCTGGGCCTAGCTGGCCCAGGCCCGGGTCGATGAATTGCGGTCGGCCTTCGACGGCCAGGTGGTCATCCGCTACCGCTACTTCAGCCTGTTCGGGGATACCGATTACAAGATCGGCAAGGGCTGGGCCAATCGCGGCGGCTACGCGGGCTTCGGCCAGCACCTGCATGACGTCGGCGCCCGATTCGAACACATCGAGTTGCATGCCGAGCTGTGGACCACCGTTCGCCCGGCCTCCTCTGCCGGCCCCCACCTGGCGGTGAAAGCAGCCCAGGCGCTCGGTGGGCCCCAAGGCGACGGGATGCTGGCCGATCGCTACGCGTGGGCGCTCAGGCTGGCCTTCTTCCGGGACGGCCGCGACATCGCCGACTGGGCCACCCAGGCAGGGGTGGCCCGGGAGGCGGGGCTGGACCCGGGCGCGCTGGAGGCAGAGATCCGCAAAGGGCGAGCCCACGCCGCGCTAGCGGCCGACGAGCGTGACCGGCAGACCCACCGGGGGCAGGGCAGCCCCACCTTCGTGCTGAACGAGGGCCGCCAGGTGCTGTTCGGCAACGTCGGCTACCGGGTGCTGGACGCCAATATTCGTGAGCTGATGCAGGAGCCCGCGGCAGGCGCCGCCGGCTGGTGCTGAACGGGCGCGCCGACCGTCAAGCTCGCTGGATTCCGGCCGATATATCTAATAAGTCAATTTACAACAGGGGCTTGTAGCTCCATCCCGCCCGGCAGCGACAGCCTGGTGGATGCGATCGATCCGATCATCGCCCGTGTCAGCAGGAAGCTCACCGAGGCCCCGGGCACGATCATGGTGGTGGGTCACCCGGATGACGTGCCGATCAAGTCAGCGCAGTTCGGGTCGAACTTGGAGCTGTCCACGGACCGTGCCGTATCGGTCGTGCACCGGATGTTGGAGGTCAGCGACATTCCGGCCAACCGGCTCCAGGCCGTCGGCTACGGTGACACGAAGCCCACTGCACCGAACGACACCCCCGAAGACCGGGCGAAGAACCGGCGCGTGGAAATTGTCGTGGTCCAGGAGCTGACCGCCGAGTAGCGCTGTCAGTCGGCCTCGCCCGCCGCGTAGGCCTCGAGCACCACCAGGAACTCGGCGGGGCGTTCGATACATGCGTCGTTCACCGCATCGCTGTCCACCGAGCACCCGCTGGCCGCCGGGCCGGCCTGGCGGCCTTCCGAGGATTTCTCCAGGCGATAGAACTGGAACCACTTTGCCAGCGCGATCGGCTCGCCTCGCCCCCGGGCATGGAACTGCCGTTGGGCGTCATAGCGCGCGTAAACCAGGCGCACCTCGTCGGGATCAATCCGGTGCTGGCGGGCGAGATCGCGCCAGTCCGGGGCAGGAAGGTCAGGCATCTGCCGGGAATCTCGGGTCGAAATTGCAGCAATGGTATAGCCCTTGGGGGACGGGCGCATCCGCCATCTATCTCTAGCAAATTCTCAATTAGTTGACTTAAGTTATTGATTATGATGTTACAAAAGATGCGCACTGACCGGTGTTTGAACACTGTCAACGTGGCGCCGGGCGCGGGCCCGTGCTAGCGTAATTCGATGCTTTCCAGTGCCTTGACAGGCCGCGGGCGACCGCGGTGCCGGAGCGGTTCGTGACCAGGTTCGTGCTGGTGATGATGCTGTGCGCGGCGCTGGCCACCTGCAGCCAGGCCCCGACTCTGCTCGAGGAAGTGCGCCTGCTCGGCGAGCTGCGCGTGCTCACCAGTGAAAGCCCCACCACTTATTACCAGGGGCCGCGCGGCCCGATGGGACCGGAGTTCGAGTTGGCGCGCGGCTTTGCCCAGTTCCTGGGCGTGCAGCTGAGCATGGTCAGCGTAGAAAAATTCCATGAACTGCTGCCGCGTGTGGAGATCGGCCGTGCACACATGGCCGCCGCAGGACTGACCGTGACGGAAGAACGCAGCCGGCGTGTGATCTTCGGCCCGGCCTACCAGACCGTCACCCAGCACGTGGTCTATCGCCGCGGCACACGGCGACCGCGGTCCGTCGCCGACCTGGTGGGCAAGAAAATAGAAGTGATTGCCGCCAGCAGTTTTGCCGAACGGCTGCGCGCGCTGCAACAAGACACCAAAGAGTTTGTCTTCACCGAAAACCCGGCGGCAGACGTGGCCGAACTGCTCGTCGCGGTCAATGAACGAAAAATCGACTACACGGTGGCGGACTCGAACCAGTTCGAGATTTACCGCAACCTGGCACCGGAAATCCGGCCCGGGCTGTTGCTGGCCGATCGCGACGACCTGGCCTGGGCCTTCCCGCGCCGAGACCACAGCCTGATTCGCGAGGCCGCGCGGTACATTGCATTCATCAACGAAAGCGGCGAACTGAAGCGGATTCTCGACCGGTACTACGGCCACACCGGGCGCTTCGACTATGTCGGCACGCGCCGGCTGATCCGCGACTACGAAGCGAAGCTGCCGGAATACCGGCCGATGTTCGAGGAGGCGGCCGAGAAAATCGGCATGGACTGGCGCCTGCTGGCCGCGATCGGTTACCAGGAATCGTTGTGGGACCCGGACGCGGTGTCACCCACCGGCGTGCGCGGCATCATGATGCTGACGGAAAAGACCGCGAACTACATTGGCGTGGACGACCGGGTGGACCCGGCCCAGAGCATTGCGGGCGGGGCCGACTACATCAGCCGCATGAAGGCGCGATTCGCGGAGGTGCGCGAACCGGATCGCACCTGGTTCGCGCTGGCCGCCTACAACATCGGCTATGCGCACGTGCAGGATGCCCGCGCGCTGGCGCGCGACCAGGGATTGAACGCCGACACCTGGGTGCACGTGCGTGAGCACTTCGAAAAGCTCAGCCAGGCCCGCTGGTACCGGCAGACCCGCCACGGCTATGCGCCAGGCTGGGAACCGGTGCGTTACGTGGAGAACGTGCGCAACTACTACGACATCCTGGTGTGGCTCACGCTGGAGGAAGCGGGCGAACCGGAGACCGAGCCTGACGGCGACGAGCCGCTGACCGTGGCCGGCGCGTGGCGTGCGGGGACCAGCGCGACCGGCTAGTCCCGCCGGGCCCGGAAAAAGTCCTGTAGCAGAAGCGCGGCTTCAGCGCCGCATACCCCGGCCTCCACTGCCAACCGGTGATTCAGCGCCGGCGACCGCACGATATCGAAGACGGTCCCGGCTGCGCCGGCGCGCGGATCCGGCGCGCCATACACCAGCCGCTCGACCCGCGCGTGCACCAGCGCACCGGCGCACATCGGGCACGGTTCCAGCGTGACATACAGGGTGGTACCCGGCAGGCGATAGTTGCCCAGCCGCTGCCCCGCTTCGCGCAGCACCTGGATCTCTGCATGCGCAGTCGGGTCGTGCTGGCCGATGGGACGGTTGTGGGCGGCCGCGATCACCTGCCCGTCCCTGACCAGCACCGCACCCACCGGAACCTCGCCCGCCGCTTCGGCCGTGCGGGCCAGTTCCAGCGCCTGTCCCATGAAGCGCTGGTCTTCGGCGCTCACTCCCACTCGATAGTCGCGGGCGGTTTGCCGGAAATGTCGTAGGTCACCCGCGAGATACCCGGCACCTCGTTGATGATCCGGCGCGACACGTGGTCCAGGAAATCGTACGGCAGGTGCGCCCAGCGGGCTGTCATGAAGTCCACCGTCTCCACCGCGCGCAGCGCGACCACGTAGTCGTAACGCCGGGCATCGCCCATCACTCCCACCGAGCGCACCGGCAGGAACACCGCGAAGGCCTGGCTGGTCTGCTCGTACAGACCGGCCATGTGCAGCTCGTCGATGAAGATGGCGTCCGCACGGCGCAGCAGGTCCGCGTATTCCTTGCGCACCTCGCCGAGGATCCGAACGCCGAGACCGGGGCCGGGGAATGGGTGCCGATAGACCATCTCGGGCGGCAGGCCCAGCTCCACGCCGATGCGCCGCACTTCGTCCTTGAACAGGTCCCGCAGCGGTTCGACGAGCCTGAGGTTCATGTCTTCCGGCAGCCCGCCGACATTGTGGTGTGACTTGATCACGTGGGCCTTGCCGCTGGCCGCACCGGCCGACTCGATCACGTCCGGGTAGATGGTGCCCTGGGCCAGCCAGCGGATGTCCTCCAGCTTCGCGGCTTCTTCATCGAAGACCTCGACGAACAGCCGACCAATGATCTTGCGCTTCTGTTCGGGGTCTTCCACACCGGCCAGCGCAGCCAGGAAGCGGTCTTCCGCATTCACGCGAATCACGTGCACGCCGAGGTGTTCCGCGAATACGCGCATTACCTGGTCGCCCTCTTCCAGCCGCAGCAGGCCGTGATCGACGAACACGCAGACCAGCTGGTCGCCCAGGGCTTCGTGCAACAACGCGGCGACGACAGACGAATCCACCCCGCCGGACAGCCCGAGCAGGACCTTGTCGCTTCCGACCTGTTCACGCACTTGCACGATATCGCGGGCCACGATATTGCCGGGATTCCAGTCTGCGCGGCAGCTGCAGATCTCCAGCACGAAGCGCTCGATGATGTGCTGGCCCTGGTCGGTGTGAGTGACCTCCGGGTGGAACTGCAAACCATAGAAATGCCGGGCCGTGTCCGCCATGCCGGCCAGCGGCGCGTTGTCGGTGCTGGCGATGGCCGCAAAGCCCGGCGGCAGTTCGTCCACGCGGTCGCCGTGGCTCATCCAGACGTGCAGCACCGGCGACCCGTCTGCCTCATGGGTATCGACCAGCCCGTCGAGCAGCCCGGTGTCGGGCGCCGGGCGCACCATCGCGTAGCCGAACTCGCGGTGCTGCGACGGTGCCACGCGACCGCCGAGTTGCGCGGCCATGGTCTGCATGCCGTAACAGATGCCAAGCACCGGCACACCGAGCTCAAAGACCAGTGCCGGCGCGCGCGGCGGCTCGTCCAGGACCACGCTTTCCGGACCACCGGACAGCACGATGCCGGCCGGCGCCATGTCCCGAATCCGCTGCTCGTCCGTATCCCAGGGCAGGATCTCGCTGTAGACACCGGCCTCGCGCACCCGCCGCGCAATCAGCTGCGTGTACTGCGAGCCGAAGTCGAGAATCAGGATGCGGTCGGCACCCAGCGCATCGGGGGCGATGGTTTCAGCGGGCCGGGCACTCATCAGGCTCAGATCTCGGTGCGGTAGTTTGGCGGTTCCTTGGTGATGGTCACGTCGTGCACGTGGCTCTCACGCATGCCGGCGCCGGTAATGCGCACAAAGCCGGGCTTGGTGCGCATCTCGTCGATGTTCGCGCAGCCCGTATAGCCCATCGCCCCGCGCACGCCACCGATCAGCTGATGCACGATGGCCGTCAGGCTGCCCTTGTACGGCACGCGGCCTTCGATACCTTCCGGCACCAGCTTCTCGAGCTGTTCCGTCGAATCCTGGAAGTACCGATCGGACGAGCCGTGGGTCTGCGCCATCGCGCCCACCGAGCCCATGCCGCGATAGCTCTTGTACGACCGTCCCTGGTACAGCTCCACCTCGCCAGGTGACTCTTCGGTACCCGCGAACAGGCTGCCGATCATCACGGAATGGGCCCCGGCCACCAGCGCCTTCGCGATATCGCCCGAATAGCGAATACCGCCGTCGGCAATCAGCGGCACGTCGTCTTTCGCCAGTTCCGCCGCCACGTTGGCCACCGCGGTGATCTGCGGCACGCCGACCCCGGCCACGACCCGCGTGGTACAAATCGAGCCCGGCCCAACGCCCACCTTCACGCCGTCCGCGCCGGCATCCACCAGCGCCCGCGCAGCTTCGGCGCTCACGATGTTGCCGCCCACCACGCTCAGTTCCGGGTGCGCGGTCTTGATAGCTTTCACGCGGTCCAGTACACCCCGCGAGTGGCCGTGGGCGGTGTCCACGACGAGCATGTCCACGCCGGCCGCCACCAGCGCCTCGACCCGTTCCTCCGTGTCGCCACCGGTGCCGACCGCCGCACCCACGCGCAGCGCGCCGAGGTGGTCTTTGCAGGCCAGCGGGAAGTCGGAGGCCTTCTGGAAATCCTTGGCGGTGATCAGGCCCTTCAGCTCGAACAGGTCGTTCACGACCAGCACCTTCTCGATGCGATGACGGTGCAGCAGTGTCAGCACTTCGTCTTCGCTCGCACCTTCCTGCACCGTGACGAGTTTCTCCTTCGGGGTCATCACGGTAGAGACCGGCGCATCGAGCTGCGTCTCGAAACGCAGGTCGCGGTTCGTCACGATGCCAACGGTTTCGCCGTGGTCCACCACCGGGACGCCGGAAATGTCGTTTGCCCGCGTGATGTCGAGCACCTCGCGAATCGTCATATCCGGACTCACGGTGATCGGGCGGCTGACGATGCCGCTCTCGTATTTCTTCACCATGGTCACCTGCCGGGCCTGCTCGGCAGGGCTCATATTCTTGTGCACGATGCCCATGCCGCCTTCCTGCGCCAGCACAATGGCCAGGCGGCCTTCGGTCACCGTGTCCATCGCGGCGGACAGCATCGGGATATTCAGCGTGATGCCGCGAGCCACGCGGGTGCGCAGGTCTACCTCGCGCGGCAGCACCTCGGAGTAGTCGGGCTGCAGCAGCACGTCGTCGAAGGTCAGGGCTTCATGGATGATGCGCATCAGGCCTCCGGGCGCGGGCTTGGGTAAAACCGGCAATCTTACGCGTCGGGCGAATAGGCGTAAACTAGGCCCAGCATGCAGCCGCGCCCTGACGAACCCATCCTGACCGTGTCGGAACTGAACCGTGAGGCGCGGGAACTGCTGGAATCGGCCCTGCCCGGGCTCTGGGTGGAGGGCGAGATCTCGAACTTCATCCACCACGGCTCCGGCCACATGTACTTCGACCTGAAGGATGACCAGGCGCAGGTACGCTGTGCGATGTTCCGCAGCGCGAACCGCAGCCTGAGCTTCCGGCCGGAGAACGGCCTGCAGGTATTGCTGCGGGGCCGCGTCACGATCTACGAGCCCCGCGGCAGCTACCAGGTGGTGGCCGAGCAGATGGAGCCCGCCGGCGAGGGTCTGCTGCGCCGCCGGCTGGAAGCCCTGAAGGCGAAACTGCAGGCCGAAGGCCTGTTCGCGACGGAACACAAGCAATCGCTGCCTGCCCTGCCCCGGTGCGTGGGGGTGATCACCTCGCCCACCGGCGCCGCGGTTCGCGACATCCTGAAGGTGCTGCGCCGACGCTTTCCTGCCGTGCCGGTCATCATCTACCCGACCCAGGTGCAGGGTGAGCGCGCGAAAGGCGAGATTGCTGCCGCGTTAGCCACCGCTGCCCGCCGTGACGAGTGCGATGTGCTGATCTGCGGACGCGGCGGCGGATCGCTGGAAGACCTGTGGAGTTTCAACGAAGAGCAGGTCGTGCGGGCGATCTTCGATTGCCCGGTCCCGGTGGTGTCGGCGGTCGGGCATGAGTCCGACGTCACCCTGGCAGATCTGGTCGCCGATCTGCGCGCGCCCACACCGTCCGCCGCGGCGGAGCTGGTGGTGCCCGATGCCCAGGCCTGGCAGCAACAGGTATCGTCAGCCACCCGCCGCGCGGTAGCCACCATGCGACGCGACCTGCGCAATCGCAGTCACGCCCACGCGAACCTGGCCGGCCGCCTGCGACGACGCAATCCCCGCTACCTGCTGCGACAACACGCACAACGCATTGACGAACTGGCCACCCGCCTGCGCCGCGCGGCCCTGCAACGAGTCAACCGGGAACGCGCCCGGCTGCTGCATGCCCGGGCGAGGCTGGTGGGCGCGTCCCCCGCGGCCCACTGCCGCGACACGCGCCACCGGCTGGACGGCCAGCGCCTCCGGATGATCGCTGCAATCCGCGTGCAACTCGGCAACACTCGCGCGCGCCTCGGCGCCCTGGCCGCCGGCCTGCAGGTCGCCAGCCCGCTGGCCACACTGGAACGTGGTTACGCGATCGTGACAGACGAAACCGGCGCCGCGGTCACCAACGCGAGCCAACTGAAGATCGACCAGACGGTCGAGACCCGCCTGGCCGCTGGTCGCTTCACCTCCAAGGTGACGAAGACTCTCGACAACGACACCTGATCCGGGAAAAGAAAGAAGCGAGATCCGTGGCGCGAATCCGCGAGTGGGCCGGTGCGCTGTGCCCGTCACGCCGGCTTGCCCTTCGGGTGCCCTGCGCTGCTCACTCACGTCGGGGTCCGGGACACGGGGCCGTCCCTGGCCCCGGGTCCCGGAGCCGCGCATCCCTGCGCGGCCCCTTCGGGCTATTCCCTCGTTCGCTCCACTGCTCGGCAAGCCGGCTGACTGTGACGGGCACAGCGCACCGGCCCACCCGCTGACGTTGGTGGTCAGTTCTTGCGCGGCCAGCACGCCCCCGTGTTTATTTTCAAGCCCCGATGGTTGCGTCGGGCGCCTTAAAACGCACCGCTATCGAATCACGCCGTCGCCGCGGGGCGTTATCTCTTCCGGGCGTCGTCCCGGAGGAGCGGAGCCAGGGATGGCGGGAGCGACGGAGGGCCGATCCGACTGAGCACAGGGATGTGCGATGGAGGTTAAGCCCGGAAGAGATAACGCCCAGTGGCGGCGGCAGTCCACCAACGTCACAGGCTCTCGACAGCCGCATTGCCGGTCCGCCGGCGCTCCTACAATGCCGAACAGATATTACTGATGGCCTGCCAGTCGCCGTTAAAGAAGCTGCACAGCACCGGCCGAAACGCATCCATGTCGACCAGGAACGAATCATGCCCCTGGATCGACGGCAGCTCTACCAGGTTCACCCGGCGCCCTGCTTTCTCGAAGGCTTTCGCGATTTGTCTCTGCTGCTCGATCGGGAACAGGAAATCGGTCTCCACGCCGATGACCAGTACCCGTCCCGCCGTCACGTTTTTCAGTGCAGCGTCGATGGACCCGCCGTGGTCTGCCAGGTCGAAGAGGTCTGATGCGCGCGACAGGTACAGGTAGCAGTTCGCGTCGAACTGGCCGGTGAATTTCTGCGCGTGGTGCTCGAGGTAGGACTCCACTGAGAAATCCGGGCCGAACATGTCCCCCGTTTCGTGTTCCTGGGCGGTGCGTTCACGACCGAAGCGCTGCGTCCACTCCTGCGCGGAGCGGTAGGTGATCATGCCGAGCTTGCGGGCCAGGCGCATGCCGGTGAGCGGCGGCGCATCGGCAGCGTACTGCCCGTCCTGCCAGGCCGGGTCCTTGCGAATCATTTCCCGCTGCAGCGAGCGCAGCGCGGTCGCGAAGGGCAGCGAGCGAGCCCCGCAGGAGATGAGCACCAGGCTGCGCGCCACGTCCGGGTACATCACGGCGAAGGCCAGGCTGGTCATGCCGCCCATGGACGGCCCCACCAGGCTGTAAAGCGAAGTGATGCCAAGATGGTCGAGCAACGCCTTGCCCGCCGCGGCGACGTCTTCGAGCGTGAGCACGGGGAAGTTCAGGCGGTAAAGTTCGCCGGAGGCCGGGTCAATGGAGGCCGGTCCGGTCGACCCGTAGCAGCTGCCGAGGGAATTCACGCAGATCACGAAGTAGCGGCGCGTGTCCAGCGGGCGCGACGGGCCGATCATTTCCTCCCACCAGCCGGGCGCGGGATCCAGGCGCGACGACGCCGCGTGCGCGGAAGGCGACATGCCGGTGAAGATCAGCACCACGTTGTCGCGGTTCTCGTTCAGTTCGCCCCAGGTCTCGTAGGCGACGGTCGGGGATTCAAGCACGCCGCCGTGGCGCATCTCGAAGGCGCCGGGCAGGGTCAGATATTGCCGTGCTTCAGTCATGGTGGTGGCCGCAATGATGGCGGACCGCAATTATCGCCCTCCGGCGGGGCCCGGGGCGACGAAATAGTTATATCAATATTCGCGGCACGGCGCCCGTCAGCGCTTGCGCTGGCGGCGTACCCTCGCCCGGCGCCTTTGCTGGCGGGGCGTGAGGCGATTGCGCCGCCCTGCAAAAGGGTTGTCCGACGAGCGCAACTCCAGGCGCAGCGGCGTGCCGCGCAGCTTGAAGGCCTTGCGGAAACAGTTCACCAGATAGCGGCGGTAGGTGCCCGGCAGACGCTGGGTCTGGTTCCCGTGAACCACCACCACGGGCGGGCGCTTGCCGCCCTGGTGCGCATAGCTGAGCTTGGCGCGCGAGCGGCGCACGATGGGCGGCGGGTGGGCCTGCACGGCGGCCTGCAGCACGTCGTTCAGTCGTGGCGTAGGCAGGTCACGCACGGCCGCGTCGGCGGCCTTCGCCGCGCTGCGCAGCAGGTCGTGTATGTGGCTGCCGTGCTTCGCGCTGATGAAATGTTGCGCGACGAAGTCGAGGAACGGCAGCCGCCGGTCGAGCTCGCGCCGGACTTGACTGCGCTGTGATTCGGACAGCCCGTCCCACTTGTTCACGCCGAGCGCGAGCGCGCGCCCGCGCTCCAGGATCAGGCCGATCAGCGACACGTCCTGCTCGGTCACACCCTCCTGAGCGTCGAGCAACACGATAACCGCGTCGGACTCTTCCACCGCCTGCAGGGACTTCACGACACTGAACTTCTCTATCGTGTCCGTCACCCTGGCCTTGCGGCGGATGCCGGCGGTGTCGACGAGCACGTAGTCGTGATCGTCCACCTGGAACGGGATGGCGATGCTGTCGCGCGTCGTCCCCGCCTGGTCCTGGGTGACCAGCCGGTCTTCGCCGAGATAGCGGTTGATCAGTGTCGACTTGCCGACGTTCGGGCGACCCACCACTGCAATGCGTTTGCCTTCCGTCGCCGGCGCCTCGTCGGCTTCGCCCTCGGGACACAACGCCGTGATGCGTTGCACCAACGCATTCACGCGCTGGCCCGATACGGCAGCGATTGCCACCGGGTCACCGAAACCCAGCGCGTGGAATTCCGCCACCGCCACGTCGGGCGACTGCCCTTCGGTCTTGTTGACCGCCACGACCACCGACTTGCCGGCGCGGTGCAGCTGCCGGGCGATCGCCTCGTCACCAGTCGTCACACCCACCGGCCCTTCGACGATCAGCACCACCACCTGCGCTTCTGCGACGGCCAGGTCGACCTGTCGCGCCATGCTCTCGTCGAGTTCGGCGCGTTCACCGGTGAGCCCGCCGGTGTCGATCACCAGCGCACCACTGTCGCCCAGCTGCGCATAGCCGTACAGGCGGTCGCGCGTGAGCCCCGGGTAATCGGCGACGAGGGCATCGCGCGTCCCGGTCAGTTGATTGAAAAGCGTGGACTTCCCGACGTTCGGGCGACCCACCAGGGCGACCACCGGCAACATGGCCAGGTCTCCTACTTGCTTCCGGACTCCCGGAAAGCGTACAGCTTGCCGCCGTCGTTCAACACCAGCAGCAGGTCGTTGACGACCAGCGGGGCCGCGACGATGGCATGGGACCCGGCGCGAGTCCGGGCCTGCAACTGACCCGTTGCGGCGTCGAACCAGTGCAGGTAACCGTCGAAATCCCCGACGACCACGGAGTTACCGAAGGCGGCGGGGCCGGTCAGGCTGCGATTCAGCAGGGTGCCGTCGCGCCACAGCTCCTGGCCGGTGCCCCGGGCGAGGGTGTGCAGCTCGCCGCTCGCGGCGGCGACATAGATCTGGGTGAGATCGACCGCAGGTGCGTCGTAGCTGGAGACTTCCTGCGCCCACACGACCTGGCCCTGCTGCAGATCGACGGCCGCGACGGTGCCCTGGTAACCGGTGACATAGACATTCTCACCCGCCACGCGCACGGCGGCGTTCAGGTCGGCCAGCCGTTCTACCTCGGTGCGCCCGCTGGGCGGGTTAATCAAGGCCTCCCAGAGCAGCGAACCGTCGGCCAGCGCGTACGCCGCCACCTTGCCGTTGTCGAAACCGCAAATGACGGTCTCGCCGGCGATGATCGGCGACCCGGTGCCGCGCACGGACAGCCGCGGCACGGACTGCTGGACAAACCAGATTTCATTGCCCGTGAACGCGTCCAGCGCAATGAGCTTGCCGTCCACGGTCCTGACCAGCACGAGATCGCGGGCTTGGGCCACCACCGGCGCCGCGAGCACCTCGCTGGACACGGACACCTTCCAGCGTTCGTTGCCGTCATCAGCGTTCAGTGCCAGCACGTCGCCGTCGCTGGTGCCCACGACAACCCATTCGCCGCCCACCGCCGGTCCCGCGGACAATGGAAGCTTGGTCTTCCGGGTCCACAACCGCTTGCCGCGCTCGACCTCAAAGGCACTGACCCGGCCATCGTGCCCGGCAGCGAAAACCCGGGCCCCGTCACTGGCCGGCACCAGGGCCAGGCGCAGGTACTCGGTCTTTTCGCCCACACCGGCACTCCACGCTTTTCTGACTTTCAGCGTCGCCTTGAATTTCACCAGTTCTGCGGGCGGATTGGCCTCTTCTTCACCACCGAAGATGCCGCAACTGCTGATCGCAACGGTCAGCAGCGACAACCAGCACAGGCGGAGTAAGGCGCGCATGATGAAACGGGTGGGGTCTATTCGGCCGGCGGAGCGTCACCGGCGGTGCCGGCAGGCTCGCCGGATTCGGCCGTGGCCGGCTCCGCCGGGCGCGCTTCGCCGAGGCTGTCGAGCTTCACCTGCACGAGGCCGCGGTTCAGCGTTTCAGAACTCACCGTACCGAGTGCGGCTTCGTACTCGCGGCGAGCGTCTTCTACCTGGCCCTGGGCGTAATACGCATCGCCTCGCACCTCGTGATAGCGCCCGGCGAACGCGGAATTCTCGTCGATACCGCTCAGCGCGGCGATGGCCTCGTCGTATTTCTGCTGCTGAATGCGCACGCGCGCCAGGCGCAGGCTGCCGATGCGCTGCATACCTTCATCATCGGTGTCGTCGATCAGGCGCTGCAGGTACCCGGCCGCCTCCTCGGCTTCATTCCGGTCCATGTGCATCTTGGCCATCGCCAGGCGCCCCTGGTCGACGTACGGCGAACGCGCAAACTCGCCCACGAGTTGCGCTTCGAGCTCCGCGGCACGCACGGGGCGTGAATCGAGCACAGCATTCACGAGTTCTTCGTAGACCTGTGATGCGAGGCTGTTGCGGCTGGCTTGGTAGTCGCGCCACTCGTTCAGGCCGAACAGGCCGCCGAGCCCGAGCACCAGGCCAACGAGAATGACCCACCCGTTCTCGCGCAGCCAGTTGCGGACTATCTCCGCCTGTTGTTGATCTGTCAGCAGTTCATCCACGATTCCGTTCCGTCCTTCCTTCTCTCTCAATCACGCGCCGGCAGCAGCGGATCGAGGGTCGTAATCAACTCCGCCCACGGCACCGTGCGTTGCTCACCCGACTCGCGCAGCGGCTTCAGCCCAATGGTGCCGGCGGCGAGCTCGTCCTCGCCGAGCAGCAGCGCAAAGCGCGCGCCGCTCTTGTCGGCGCGTTTCATCTGCACCTTAAAACTGCCGCCGCCCAGGTTGATCTCGACCTTGATTTGCGGCCGCTCTTCCCGCAGCTGCTCTGCCAGCCGGAAGGCGGGAGCGAGGGTACCCGGTCCGGCGGCCACGAGATAGAGGTCCGGCGCCTGCCGCGCGTCGGCGCCGCCGCACACGCGATACAGCTCCAGCAGGCGTTCCAGGCCCAGGGCCCAGCCGATGGCAGGCGTGGGCCGCCCACCGAGCTGCTCCACGAGCCCGTCGTAGCGGCCCCCGGCACAGACCGTACCCTGGGCACCCAGGCGATCGGTGACCCACTCGAAGACGGTTCGGCAGTAATAGTCCAGGCCGCGCACCAGCCGGGGATTGAGCCGATAGCCGATGCCGGCGTCATCGAGGATCTCCCGCAGCTGCGCGAAGTGCTCTGCGGACTCTGCGTCCAGGAATTCCGTTAGCACCGGGGCGCCGGCGACGACGGGCTGCATCTCCGGGTTCTTGCTGTCGAGAATGCGCATCGGGTTGCGATGCAGGCGCTGGCGACTGTCTTCATCCAGTGCCGACTCGTGCCCGGCGAAATATTCGACCAGTACGTGCCGGTAGTCTTGCCGGCTTTCGGCCGTGCCCAGGGAATTCAGTTCCAGTGTCACCGCGTCGATGCCCAGCTGCCGCCACAGGCGCGCCGTCATCAGGATCATCTCGGCATCGACGTCCGGGCCGTCGAAGCCCAGGGCTTCCACGTCGAACTGGTGGAACTGACGATAGCGGCCTTTCTGCGGGCGTTCGTAACGGAACATCGGCCCGGTAAACCAGACCTTCTGGCGCTGGTTGTGCAGCAGGCCGTGACTGATGCCGGCGCGCACGATGCCGGCGGTCGCCTCCGGGCGCAGTGTCAGGCTCGCACCGTTGCGGTCTTCGAAGGTATACATTTCCTTCTCGACGATGTCGGTGACTTCGCCGATCGACCGCTTGAACAACTCGGTACGCTCCACGACCGGAATCCGCAGCTCGCGATAGCCATAGGCCTCGGCAATGTCGCGCAACGTGGCTTCGAGCAACTGCCACGTGCCGCTGTCGGCAGGCAGCACGTCGGCCATGCCGCGTATCGCCTGAAATGCCTCGCTCACGGGCTGGTCTCTGCCGACGCGTCGATCACAAAGCGTGCGACCTTGCCGTTGATGTTGCGCGCGGGCACTTCGTACAGTTGCTTGTTCAGGTACACGTCCACACCCGGGGCGTTGCCGAGCAGGATGTTGATGGGTGGTTCACCGGTCAGTTGACGGCGCATGCCCTCCCGCTGCAAACCGAACAGGATGCGCCGCTCGGGGTTGGAGATTTCTACCCAGGACTCCTCGCGGAAATAGAATTCCAGTTCGATGCCCTGGGCAACCGCGGGCGTTTCGATTTCAGGCTCCGGCGCGGCCGGCGGTGGCGCGACGACGGCTGCCGGTTCTGCCGGCAGTGCATCGGCGACCGGCGCCTCGGGCACCGGGGCCTCATCGGGCACCGGTGGCACCGCTGCGACTTCGACCGGAGGCGCTGCCACCACCGGGGCCTCGACGGCCGGCTCGTCCGGCTCGGGCGGGGGCAACAGTCGCGCGGCGGCCGGCGGCCTGGTCTCGGGCTCTGGCTCAACGGCAGCCGTCTCGGGAGATTCGTCCTGCAACACGTAGAAGGCCAGCGCGATCATGAGCAACAAGCCCAGCGCACCCATGGACCACGGGCCGGGATTGATGGTGACGCGACGTTCGGGCGTGGGCCGCGCCAGCACGGGTTCCAGTGACTCGTCCGGCTGCGAGGCCCGGTACGCATCCAGTACGGTCCCCTCGTCCAGGCGCAGCACTCGTGCGTAGGCCTTGAGATGCCCGCGGACGAAGACCGGGGCCCCGATGTCGGCAAACTGCTCGGCTTCAAGGGCGGCGACGATATGCGGGCCCAGGTGCAGCTCGTCGGCCACCTGCTCGACGGACAGGCCACGGTCCTTGCGGCGGTCCCGCAGCAGCTCGCCTGGCCCCGTCTGCTGCGATTCCGGCGCCGCGGACTCGCCGCTGGCTACTTCACCCGGCATTCCGTTCCTTCTCGAGCAGCAAGCGCGTTTCTACCGACGCCGGGAAGTCTTTCTTCAGGCGTTCCGCATAGTCGGCGGCGGCACCCAGGTCACCGTTGGACTCTTCGATCTGCACACCAAGCCACAACACGGCCGGCGTCGGCCGTCCCACCGCCATGTAACGCTCGAGGAACGCGCGCGCCTGGAGATTGTTCTCCTGCTGGTGGGCCACATCGGCCATTTGCAACAAGGCCTCGCGGTAACGGGGATCCGTGCGCAGCGCCAGGCGCAGGTAGTTCTCGGCGCGCTGAAGGTCCACGGGCTTCACGCAGACACCGGCGTTCGTGTAGATCACGGCCCGGTTCACGAACTTCTGGGACAGCGGAATGTCGGCGGCGCGATCAAAATACTCCAGTGCGTCGTCGCGCCGGCCATCGACCCGGCACAGGAAGGCGGCATAAGCGTTCAGCGCATCGGGATCGTCACCGGCCATCTGCACGCCGCGCTTGTAGCTGGCCTCGGCTTCCTGTGGATCATCCAGCCGCTCGTAGACCAGGCCCAGGGCCAGGTGGGCTTCGACCAGCTTCGGATTCTGTTCTACCGCGCGCTCGAGTTTCTCCTGGGCCGCCTGGAGATTGCCCTGGCGGAGGTAGCCAACGCCCAGCTGCATGTTGCTCTCGGCGGCTGCCTCGGGGTCCGCTTCCGGCTGCTGCCGGCCTGACACCGTCGTCACGCAGGCACTCACGGCGAGGGCCGAGACGAGGACTAACCATGCCCGTAACTTCATGACAGTCGTTCCCCCAGCGTCTTGCTGCCCAGTGGCGCACTGACCCGGTTGTTCACCCGCCCCGCCAACTGGCCGCAGGCTGCG
Organism: Chromatiales bacterium; assembly: GCA_020351875.1. Classification (GTDB taxonomy): domain Bacteria; phylum Pseudomonadota; class Gammaproteobacteria; order Steroidobacterales; genus J054. Next base: position 3,102,439 of record CP070671.1, read on the forward strand.
GCGATGTCATCGCCGCGGGTCCTGCGGGTGATGGTCATCACGCCCGCACGCATCAGTATGTCGCGAAACGCATCGACCTGCGCCGCTGATGAACGCCGGTAATCGCTGCCCGGAAATGGATTGAACGGGATCAGGTTCACCTTCGCCGGCCGGTTACGCAGCAGGCGCGCGAGCTTGCGCGCGTGCGACAAGTCGTCATTCACACCCTGCAGCATAACGTACTCGAAGGTCACGTCCTTGGTGTTGGTCTTTCTTACGTACTCCCAGCAGGCCGGCAGCAGTTCCGCAATCGGGTGGCGCCGATTGATGGGCACCAGTTCGTTGCGCAAGTCGTCGTCCGGCGCGTGCAGCGACACGGCCAGCGCGACCCGGGCGGCATCCGCGAGCTTGCGAATCTGCGGGACGAGGCCCGAGGTGCTGACCGTGACCCGCCGCCGGGACAGGCCAAAGGCCAGGTCGTCGGTCAGCACGTCCACGGCCTCCAGCAGGGGCCGGAGATTGGCGAGCGGCTCGCCCATACCCATGAACACGACGTTGGTCACCGCCCGCTCGTGGTCTTCCGCAGCCAGTTCGCGGGCTGCCAGGATCACCTGGCCCACGATCTCCCCGGCATCCAGGTTCCGGTTGAAGCCCTGGTGCCCGGTGGCGCAGAAACTGCAGTTCATCGCGCAACCGACCTGCGACGACACGCACAGCGTGCCGCGACTGTCTTCCGGAATGAACACCGTTTCGATGGCCTGGCCATGCCCGGCGGCGAGCTGCCACTTGATGACACCGTCCGCCGCGCGCTCACGGGCGAGCACCTCCGGCAACCGGAAATCCGCCGACGCCGTGAGTCGCTCGCGAAGCGCCAGGCTGAGGTCGGTCATCGCCTGCGGATCGAGCACGCGGCGGGTATATAACCAGCGCATGACCTGCCGGGCACGAAACGGCTTCTCGCCCATCGCGACGAACAGGCGTTCGAGCTCGGTGCGGGACTTACCGACCAGGTTGACGGCAGCGTCAGTCATACTTGTTCAGCGGGTGCGCGGGCAGATCTGGTCTTCGGCAAAGAAGAAGGCGATTTCCGTGCGCGCAGTGTCCGGCCCGTCGGAGCCATGCACCACGTTTTCTTCGATGCTGGCGGCGAAGTCCGCGCGGATCGTGCCGGGGTCGGCTTCCGCCGGATTCGTGGCCCCCATGATCTCGCGGTTCTTGTTAATGGCGTCCTCACCCTCGAGCACCTGCACGACCACCGGCCCGGACATCATGTAGCTCACCAGGTCGTTGTAGAACGGGCGCTCCTTGTGCACGGCGTAGAAGCCTTCGGCCTGCTCCCGTGACAGGTGCAGCATGCGCGCGGCGACAATCTGCAGCCCCGCCTGCTCGAAGCGACGATAGACCTCGCCGATCAGATTCTTTTGCACTCCGTCCGGTTTGATAATGGAGAGCGTACGTTCCGTAGCCATGAAGACTCCTTGAAAAAGTGAATTGCTGGATAGTCAAATATTGAAACTTTCGCCGCAGCCGCATTCGCCCGCCGCGTTCGGGTTGCGAAACTGAAATGCCTCGTTCAGACCTTGCTGTACGTAGTCCACTTCCGTGCCGTCGATGTATTGCAAACTGTCCCGGTCGACCACGACCCTGATCCCGCCCGAATCGAACACGGTATCGTTGGCCGCAATTCTGTCGGCCACGTTCACGACGTAGGCCAGCCCGGAGCAGCCTGTGCGCTTCACGCCCAGGCGCAGGCCGACCGCGTTTCCGCTGGCCCCCAGATATTGCTGCACGTGACGAGCTGCGCGCTCGGTCAGGGTAATCATGGGTCGCTCCTTGACACATTCGATGCGGCTAACCCCTTATTGTCCCAAGCCCGCCAGCAGCTCCGCAAGGCGTCCTCGATCGTCAGCAGCCGGCCGCGCCTGGCCGCCGGCAATTCCAGCTCGTCGGCCAGGCCCAGGGGCTTGAATTCGGCCAGCGCGCGGGCCTCCCGGCCCGCCAGCCGCTCGGCCACCAGGCTGCAGGCCGCAATGGTGTAGGGGCAGCCGAAGGCCCGAAAAGCCCCTGCCACGATCCGGCCATCGGCCACCCGGAACTCGAAGGCCACACTCACGCCTTCCCCGGTCCCACCGGCCTGGCCGCGGAGGACGGTGCCCGGGCCGGGCGCAACGGCGCCGGCATTGGGTGGCGCATCGAAACGCGCGAGGACGGCCGCGGGATAGCCCATGTCAGGCCGGGGCCAGCGCGCGCAGGCGGGCAACGGTCGCCGTAAAGGCGGCCACGCTGGCCTCGACATCGGCCATCGTGCTCGTGCGCCCGAGGCTGAAGCGCAGCGACGCCTGCGCCACGTGATCGGGCCGGCCCAGCGTCCGCAATACCGGTGACGGTTCCCCGCTTTCCGCCGCGCAGGCCGAACCGCTGGACAGCGCAATGTCGCGCAGGCCACATCGCAGGCTCTCACCTTCGACACCGTCGACGCTGACGTTCACGATGTGGCAACTGCGTTGCGTGACGTGGCCGTTCAACTGCACGCCGGGCACCTGGAGCAGGCCCTGTTCCAGTCGTTCGCGCAGCGCCAGGATGGCTGGCACGTCGCTGTCCAGCCGCTGCAGTGCAAGTTCTGCGGCAACCCCGAGGCCGGCCAGCTGGTGCGTGGGCAGAGTGCCGGGACGCAGCCCCCGCTCCTGGCCACCACCATGGAACAGTGGCTCCACGCGGCGACAACGCTCCCGGTCCAGGAACAGCGCACCGACACCTTTCGGGCCATACATCTTGTGCGCCGACAACGCCAACAGGTCGATGCATTGCGCCCGGACGTCCACGGGCAAGCGCCCGGCGCTCTGGGCCGCATCCACGTGCAGCAGCGCGCCATGGCGCCGACAGACCTCGCCGATGGCCGCCACCGGCTGCACCACGCCCAATTCATTGTTCACGTGAGCAACCGACACCAGGATCGTGTCGGGGCGCAATGCTGCGGCCACGAGCTCGGCGGCGAGGATGCCCTGGTTGTCAGGCGGCAGGTAACTGACCTCGAAACCTTCGGCCTCCAGCGCGCGGCAGCTTTCGAGCACGGCCGGATGTTCAATCAGCGTCGTCACGATGTGGCGGCCCAGCTGGCGCCGGAAACGGGCCGCGCCGATGACTGCCAGGTTGTCCGCTTCGGTGGCCCCGGACGTAAACACGATTTCTCCCGGCGACGCACCGATGAGCGCGGCGACCCGCACGCGGGCCTGCTCCACCACCTGCCCGGCGGCCTGCCCGGCCCAGTGCGTGGCGGCCGGGTTGCCGGTGCCAGCTTCGCCCGCGAGCACATCGGCCATTGCCTTGGCCACCGCCGGGTCCACCGGCGTGCTCGCCGCGTAATCCATGTAGAGGGTCGCCGTCATTCGCGATCGCCGTCGGTGCGTTTGCGGTCACCCGAGCCCGGCGCCAGTGCGCTGAGCATGCCGCGCAGGATATTCAATTCGTTCTGGTCGAGCTGGGAGCGGTTGAACAGCCGCCGCAAGCGCCGCATCAGGTGGCGCGGGTTACCGGCGTCCAGGAACTCCGTGGCGAGCAGCGCGCGTTCCAGGTGCTCGTAGAACAACACCATTTCCTCAGCGGTAGCCGGCGGGTAATCAGGCGCCGGCGCCGGTTCTTCCGTCACCAGGGCCAGGCGCAGTTCATAAGCAATGAGCTGCACCGCCGCCGCCAGGTTCAGCGAGTTGTACTCGGGGTTACTCGGTATGTAGACCAGTGCGCCGCACAAATCGAGTTGTTCATTGGTCAGCCCGGCTCGCTCGTTTCCAAACGCGATGGCAACCCGCTCCGCTGCCGACCGGCGGGCGATGCTTGCCGCGCATTCCCGCGGGTCGAGTTCGGGCCAGTTCAATCTTCGACGCCGGGCGCTGGCACCGACGACGTAACCACAGTCAGCCACCGCCTCGGCCAGCGAGCCGCAGGTCCTGGCGCCCGCCAGCACGTCGAGGGCTCCCGCAGAGCGGGCGCGGGCCTGGCCGTCGATCTCACAGGCCGGATTCACCAGCACCAGTTCACTGAAGCCCATGGTTTTCATCGCCCGCGCGACGGCCCCGACATTGCCGGGGTGGCTCGGTTCGCACAGGACAAATCGCACGGATCCAGGGCTCACGGGGACGGGCTCGCGCTGCAAATTGATATTGTAACCAAGGGTGCCGGCGCCCAATTCAGGCCGTACAATGTCGGCCCCTTCCGCCGAGCAGGCGCGACCCTCTTCATGCAGGCCCTACTCAACACAGCCGTGCAAGCCGCACGCCGCGCCGGTGATGCGGCCGCCGGGTATTTCAACCGCGCGGACCGGCTCGACATCCGCACGAAGGCCCGCAACGAGTTCGTGACCCAGGTGGACGAAGCCGCCGAACAGCTGATCATCGACACCATCCGCCAGCGCTACCCCGACCACGCATTCCTCGCCGAAGAGCGCGGCGCAGAAGGTGACAGCGACCACGTCTGGGTCGTCGACCCCCTCGACGGCACGACGAACTTCGTGCACGGCTTCCCGGTCTTTGCCGTCTCCATCGCACTGCAGGTGCGGGGTCAGCTGGAAGTGGGCGTTGTGTACGACCCGATGCGCCAGGAGCTGTTCACCGCGATACGCGGGGCCGGCGCGCAGCTCGACGGCCGGCGCATTCGTGTCGCCAGCCGCAGCTCGCTCGAAGGTGCACTGATGGGCACCGGGTTTCCCTACCGCGCCAATGCAAAGTGGATGGACACGTACCTCGACATGCTGCGCCGGGTACTGGAACACACCGCCGGCATCCGCCGCCCCGGCGCCGCCGCGCTCGACCTCGCCTACCTCGCTGCCGGTCGCCTGGACGGCTTCTGGGAATTCGGCCTGAAACCCTGGGACCTGGCCGCCGGCACCCTGCTGATCCGCGAAGCGGGCGGCATCATCAGTGAACTGAACGACGAAGGCGACTTCATGGACACCGGCAATGTCTGCGCCGGCAACCCCAAGGTCCACGACGCACTCAAGAAGCTCCTCACCGCCTCGAACTGACCATCGCAGGACGGTGGGAGCGGCTTGCTTGGTCAGGACGATCTGATGTCGCGAAGCACGGGGATGTGCGAGAGCGACCAGGCGCGATGCCGCTATTCCCGCGTGCGGGCCGGTATGTCTGCCCGTCACGCCGGCTTGCCCTTCGGGTGCCCTGCGCTGCTCACTCACGTCGGGGTCCGGGACACGGGGCCGTCCCTGGCCCCGGGTCCCGGAGCCGCGCATCCCTGCGCGGCCCCTTCGGGCTGTTCCCTCGTTCGCTCCGCTGCTCGGCAAGCCGGCTGACTGTGACGGGCAGACATACCGGCCCACCCGCTGACGCTGGTGGCAGGTTTTCCCATGGGCTGCAAGCCTCCAGGCATTCTGGAAACCGACACGGTTTGGTTGAGGACGCGAAAAGCCCGCCCGCGATTCGCGTCGTCGTCGTGGGGTGATCGCTCTTCCGGGCGTCGTCCCGGAGGAGCGGAGCCAGGGATGGCGGGAGCGACGGAGGGCCGATCCGACTGAGGACAGGGATGTCCGAAGGAGGTTAAGCCCGGAAGAGCTATCACCCCGCGGCGGCGGCAGGCCGCCAACCTCAATGGCTCTTGCTCTTCACAGACTAAGCGAAGAGCACTTAGCGCGCGCAGCTACCCTCTACGGAGTCTCGGCGACTTCCTCGTCGACTTTGGGTGGCAGCAGGTCCGTAGGCGTGACGTTCAGCACGAGCGCCGTGGCGCTGGCGATGAAGATGGACGAGTAGGTACCGACGACGACGCCGACAATCAACGCGATGGAGAAACCCCGCACCGCTTCACCGCCCAGGAACAACAGCGCCAGCAACACCAGCAGCGTGGTGAAACTGGTGATTACGGTGCGGCCGAGCATCTGGTTCACGGACGTGTTCATCAGCTCTTCCGCGCCTTCCTTGCGGACTCGCCGGAAATTCTCGCGGATGCGATCGAACACCACGATGGTGTCGTTCAGCGAATAACCGATCACCGCCAGCACGGCGGCCAGGACTGCCAGGTCGAAGGGAATCTGCAGCAACGAGAAAAAACCGAGGGTCAGCGTAACATCGTGTACCAGCGCGGCCACCGAACCCACGGCGAATTTCCACTGGAAGCGCAGCATGATGTAGGCGAGGATCATCAACAACGCGAAAATCATGGCCAGGCCGCCGCGCTCCGTCAGTTCTTCGCCGACCTGTGGCCCGACGAATTCTTCGCGGCGCAATTCCACTGCCTGCGTTCCGCCACGGAGCAGCGACAGGATGTTGCGCCCCACTTCACCACTGTTGGCGCCTTCACGCGGCAGCACGCGGATCAGCACGTCCGATGCGGCGCCGAAGTTCTGCACCTGGGCGTCGCCGAATCCGCCGGCCGTCAGGCGGCTGCGGACATCCTCGAGCTCGGCGGGCCCGTCATAGCCGACTTCCAGCAAGATGCCGCCGGTGAAGTCGATACCGAAGTTCAGACCACGAGTGGCCAGCGCGCCGATGGACACCAGGATCAGCAGTGCCGACAGCACGGTGGTAATCCGCCGTGCGCCCAGGAAATTGATGTCGGTTTTTTGCCCAAGCAGTGCCATGAATTGGTCCTAGATCGTCAGGCGTTCGAGGGTGCGCCCGCCATAAATCGCATTGGCCAGCGCGCGCGTGCCGAGAATGGCCGTGAACATCGAAGTCACGATGCCCAGGGACAAGGTCACGGCAAAACCCTTGATCGGCCCGGTACCGAAGGCAAACAACACCACCGCGGCGATCAGCGTCGTGATGTTCGCATCGGCAATGGTCGACAGCGCCTTTTCATAACCGGCGTGAATACTTGCCTGCGGCGAGTTGCCGTTGCGTATCTCTTCACGGATGCGCTCGAAGATCAGCACGTTCGCATCCACCGCCATGCCGACGGTCAGCACGATGCCGGCGATGCCCGGCAGCGTCAGGGAGGCCTGCAGCATCGACAGCAGGGCCACGAGAAGCACCAGGTTCGTCACCAGCGCGAGGCAGGCGAACAGACCGAACACGCGGTAGTACACGACCATGAACACCATCACGAGGCCGAGGCCGATCACGATGGCCTGGAAGCCCTTCTCGATATTGTCCTTGCCGAGGCTCGGGCCGACGGTCCGTTCTTCGACCTTGAAGATCGGCGCGGCCAGGGCGCCCGCCCGCAGCAGCAGCGACAGGTCGCGGGCCTCGAGTACCTGCAGGCCGGTGATCTGGAAATTACTGCTGAACACACCGCGGATGGTCGCGACGTTGATGACTTCCTTTTCTTCCCGCGGGACCTCGATGATTTCGCCGTTGCGCTCCACCTCGTCGCGCTTCTGCTCGACGAAAACCACGGCCATCGGCTTGTTCAGGTTTTCTTTCGTGGTCTCGAGCATCGACCGGGCGCCCTTGCTGTCGAGCTTCACGAACACTGCGGGCATGCCTTCGGAGAAACCCGACGTCGCGTCCACGAGCTGATCGCCGGTCACGATCGTGCGCCGCTTCAACAGGACCGGCTGCCCCGTGCGGTCATAAAACAGTTCGCAGCCCAGCGGTGCGCGGCCGCGCCGCTCGGCTTCCAGCGGATTCTCGCCGTCACAGACCAGCCGGAATTCCAGCGTGGCGGTGGCGCCGAGCACGCGCTCGGCCTGCGCCGGATCCTGCACGCCCGGCAGCTGCACGACGATGCGGTCCAGCCCCTGGCGCTGCACCACCGGTTCGGCGACCCCGAGTTCGTTGACCCGGTTGCGCAGGGTGACCGTGTTCTGCTGGATCGCGAAGTCGCGGCGCTCCCGCACCTGGTCTTCGGTCATGCGCACCGTCAGCACACCAGTGTCACCGTCACGCCGTGCTTCGATCAGGACATTCGCATCGGCTTCGCGCACGATTGCCTCTGCCCGGTCGAGGTCATTCACATCGTTCAGCCGGATGCGCACGGTGTCACCGTCGACCTCGACGTTGCGCCGAATGCGTTCTTCGCGCAGCAGCTTGCTGAAATCGTTCGCAAAGGCCTGCAAGCGCTGCCTGACTGCCGCCTCGATGTCCACCTCGAACAGGAAATGCACGCCGCCCCGCAGATCCAGGCCCAGGCTCATCGGCTGCAGGCCGGCCGCGCGCAACCAGTCCGGCGTGCGCGGTGCGAGCGTGAGTGCGACGACATAACTGCGGTCGAGTTCGCCCTTCAGTTCATCGTTGGCCTTCAGCTGGTCTTCGACGGTATCGAAGCGCACCAGTGCCCGGCCCTCTTCCAGGTACAGGGTGTTCCAGTCGATGCCGGCCGCCCGCAGCACGTTCTCGACGGAGTCCTTTTCCAGCGGCTCCATCGGCGTGCCGTCGTCGCGGCTGATCTGCAACGCCGGGTCTTCGCCGAAAACATTCGGCAACGCGATCAGCAGGCCCAGCGTGATAACGCCGAGCACCAGCAAATTCTTCCACAAGGGATATCGGTTCATCGCGGCAGCGGAATCTTCAGACGCCCTTGATTGTGCCCTTCGGCATCACCGCGCCGATGGTGTGGCGCTGCACCTTGAGCTGCACACCATCCGCCACTTCGACGGTCAGGAACTGCTCGCTCACCTCGGTGACCTTGCCGAGTACGCCGCCGGAGGTCACGACTTCGTCATCGACACTGAGGTTCGACACCATTTCGCGATGTTCTTTCTGGCGCTTATTCTGTGGCCGAATCAGGAAAAAGTAGAAGACCACGAAAATCAGGATCAGCGGCAAAAAGCTGACCAGCGGGTCGGGCTGGCCTTCGGCCTGTGCCCAAGCGTCTTGTATGAACCAGTTCATCGTGTCGGTGTGCCGCGGAAAGGCGGCGTATTATTGCATATTCGGCCCGGATTGAAGCCTTGCCAAGGTCTCCCGGGCGAACCCGGCGAAGGCCCCGGCCCCAATGGCCTCGCGGATGCCCGCCATCAGCGCCTGGTAGTAGTGCAGGTTGTGGATGGTGTTCAGGCGCGCACCGAGTATCTCGCCACACTGGTTCAGGTGCCGCAGGTAGGCCCGGCTGTAGTGCTGGCAGGTGTAACAGGCACAGTCCGCCTGCAGCGGCTCGGGGTCGTCACGGTAGCGCGCGTTGCGAATGCGAATCACGCCGTCAGCGGTAAACAAATGTCCGTTGCGGGCATTACGGGTGGGCAGCACGCAGTCGAACATATCGATGCCCCGGGCCACTGCCGCCAGGATGTCCGCGGGCGTGCCGACGCCCATCAGGTAGCGCGGCTGCCCGGCCGGCATGGCCGGTACAGTCGCCTCCAGCATTGCGATGCGCTCGGCTTCCGGTTCGCCGACGGACAGGCCGCCCACCGCCAGGCCGTCGAAACCGATCTCGACCAGGCCGGCCACCGACTCCGCGCGCAGCTCCGGGTACATGCCACCCTGCACGATGCCGAACACGGCCGCGCCCCGCTCGACGGCACCGTCGGCGTCGAAGGCGTCGCGGCTGCGGCGGGCCCAGCGCAGGGACAGGGCCATCGACTCGCGGGCCTGGTCGGCCGTGGCCGGGTAGTCCGTGCACTCGTCGAAAATCATCTGGATGTCGGACCCGAGTTGCGCCTGCACCTGCATGGAGATCTCCGGCGACAGGAAGACCCGGCTGCCGTCCGTCGGTGCCTGGAACGCCACGCCTTCTTCGGTGAGCTTGCGGCGCTCGGCCAGGCTCCAGACCTGGAAGCCCCCGGAGTCCGTCAGTATCGGCCCATCCCAGTGCATGAAACGGTGCAGGCCACCGAGCCGCTGCATGCGCTCGGCCCCCGGGCGCAGCATCAGGTGAAAGGTATTGCCCAGCAGAATCTGCGCCCCGCTTGCGCGCACCTCCTCCGGGGTGACGGCCTTCACCGACCCGTAGGTACCCACGGGCATGAACGCCGGTGTATCCACCACGCCGCGTGCCAGCGTGATCTGCCCGCGGCGCGCATCGCCGTCTGTGGCAAGCAGCTGGTAGTCCATCGGCTCAGGCCGCCGCGCGATGACAGAACATCGCGTCGCCGTAGCTGAAGAACCGGTAGCGCTCGGCAACGGCATGCGCATAGGCGGCCTTCACGGCCGCCGTTCCGGCGAACGCAGAAACCAGCATGAGCAGCGACGATTCGGGGAGATGGAAATTCGTGAGCAAGGCGTCCACCACCCGGAAAGCGTAACCCGGGCGAATGAACAGGCGCGTATCGCTGTCGCAGGGTTGCAGCTCACCACCCGCGGCGGCGGTTTCCAGGCCACGCACCACGGTCGTGCCCACCGCGATGACCCGGCCGCCGAGCTCGCGCGTGTCCGCGACCTGCCGACACAGGCGCTCGGAGACCTGCAGGCGCTCTGCATGCAGCTCGCCACGGGTCAGCTGATCTTCGCGCAGCGGCTGAAACGTGCCGGCGCCCACGTGCAGTGTCAGGTAGCCCAGTTCCACGCCGATGGACCGCAGCCGGTTCAGCTGGCCCTTGTCGAAATGCAGACCCGCGGTCGGTGCCGCCACCGCGCCGGGCTCACGCGCGAATACCGTCTGGTAGCGTTCACGATCCTGGTCGTCATCCTCACGCTTTATATAGGGCGGCAATGGCACATGCCCGTGCGCGTCCAGGATGTCCTGCACCGGGGCGTCGAAACGCAGCACGAAGAAGTTGCCCTGCCGGCCGGTGACCGTGGCACCGAACGCGTCGGCAATCTCGATGCGACTGCCGTCGGGCGGCGTCTTGCTGGCACGCAATTGCACCACGGCAAGGTCGGGCTCGAGTTCGCGCTCCAGCAGGATCTCCACTTTGCCGCCAGTGGCTTTCCGGCCCAGCAGCCGCGCCGGTACCACGCGGGTGTCGTTCAACACGAGCAAGTCCCCAGGATTCACCAGGCGCGAAAAGTCCTTGAACTGCAGGTCTTCCAGCTCACCGGCAGGTGTCAGGTGCAGCAGCCGGCTGGCGGCCCGCTCGGGCAGGGGCACCTGGGCGATGAGCGCCTCGGGCAGTTCAAAGGTGTAGTCGGCCGGCTGCATGGCCGGCGATTGTACGTTGCTAGGCCCGGGGGCCGTGGGGCCGCGAGAACCGGAAAGAGCCCCGCGCCGGGGCCTCAGGCATCACGACTTCCACCGTCTGCTTGCGCTGGTCGCGGTAGATCTCGAACACGAGCTCTTCGCCCACCTCGTAGGACCGGAGAATTCGCATGGCGTGGGACGGACTCTGGGCGGTGCGCCCGCCGATCTTCTTGATCACGTCGCCATCCCGCAGCGGAATGAGATCGCTGTCCGGTGCCCGCACCACCAGGGTGCCCTCCTCCGTGCCGAAATAGCGCCCGAGGTCCGGCGTAAGTGCCACCAGTTCCATGCCGGCGAACACGCCGCTGCGCCACTGCCGGACGAGTGGCTGCACCACGTGCGCCTGGATGTCGTCACCCAGCTGTTCCAGCGAGCGCCGAAACGGAAAGCCGGGCCGCATGATTGACGGGTCGAACTCGCCGGCCACGACCGTCACCTGCGCTGACCGGCCCTCGCGCAGGTAATCCACGTCGATCCGGTCGCCCGGGTTCACGGCCTCCATGAACGCGATCAGCGCCGCACTGGCAGCAGCCGCAGAGTCAGCGGTCAGGACTTCGCCACCGATCCCCACGAGTACATCGCCCGTTTCCAGGCCCGCGGCCTCTGCCGGGCCGCCCGGCGACACGCCCACGACGGGCACGCCTTCTACCGGCCCGCTGTCGGCATCGCCGGACGCTATATTGATGCCCAGTACCGCAGCCGCGTTCGCAACCGACGCACCCAGGCACAGCAACACGATAAAAATGTTTCGGACCATGCAACCGCTCCTAGTAAGCCGCCACGCCAGCCTCGGTATAACGGGCCCTCACGAGCTGGCCCATCAGCCCCACCCGCTCACGCCACATCGCGGGCTCGGCGTCGGCGACACCGGCCCTTGCCCGTGACCGGCTGAGCGCCCAGTCGAGTTCCGCAATCCGGTCTTCCAGCGACGTGATGGCCGCCGCGTTCTCGGCCCGCATCAACTCCGGCCGGCGCGGCAGACCCCGCAACATGGTTTCCAGCGCCCGCGACTGGGCCTGCAGGCGATCAAGCTCGGGTGCGGGCGCCTGCACCCGGATCCACTCGGGCGACGGCGCGACAACCGCAGGCTCCCGCGCGCCAACCAGCACGATGGCCATCACCAGCACCGCCGCCGTGGCGGTTAATCCGCCGGCGACGACCAGCGGCCAAAACTGCCGCCAGCGTGCGTGCCACCGTTCACGCCGGGCGACGCGGCGCACCCGCTGCCAGGCGTCGACGGGCGGGTCGAGTTCGGGCAACTGGCGCAGCTGCTGTTCAACCGGCGCGTTCATCGCTGCCTCCCGCCCGTTGTTCGCCCAGCATCTCCCGCAGGCGCGCGTGCGCGCGCGACAATTGCGATTTCGAAAAGCTCACGCTCATGCCCATTTGCCGGGCAATCTCCGCGTGGCTGTACCCCTCCACGTCGTACAGCAAAACGACCACGCGACTGACGTCGGGCAGACGCGCCAGGGCGCGCTCCAGGTCCATATTCAATTGCACCGCGCGCGCCTCGCCCGGCGTGGCGGGTTCGATGGCCGTGGCTTCAGCTTCGCCAAGGTCGCGGAACAGCGTCGCGCGGCGCTGCCAGGCCGACCGCAGGTGCATCAGGCTCTTGCTGACCGCGATGCGGCGCACCCAGGTGGCCAGGGACGCTTCGGCGCGGAACTGCCCGAGGCTGCGGATCACCTCCAGGAAGGTCTCCTGGAGGATGTCGTCGGCGACGGCCGTGGAACCCGTCATGCGGGCAGCCAGCGTGTAAACGGGCCGGCTGAAGGCGCGGAAAATCTCCGCGTGAGCGCGCATGTCGCCGCGCTGAGCCCGATCGAGAACGTCACGCGGGACCGACTTGTTGGCAAAACCGGACATCTGGAGACTTAGATGCGCGCGGACGGAAAAAGGTCGCCTGGACAGGCAAAAAATTCGCCGGACGGGGGGCTATGCGTCGCTGCTGCTATCAGCCGGGCCCTCTCTCAGCAGGTCCAGGTTCAGATTCTTCAGCATTTTCACCAGCTCTGTCCCCGAGGCCTGTCGCGAGTCCCCGCTGAGGCCGATTTCCCGCATCTGCTCGTGAATCTTCAAGGAGTTCCGTTCATGCCACTTCTGCTCCTCCCGGGCCAGTGCGGTCGGGCGCAGGCGGCGGCGGCGGCGATCATTCGGGTCGATGAATTCCTCCAGCATGCCCGAATTCATCTCGGCCGCGACGTAGCGGGAAATGCTCGACTTCGGCAGCTGCGTGATGTCGGCCAGCTCGGTTACCGTGGGCTCGTAATCGTAGCGATCCAGGATGACCATCGTGATCGCGACCAGCAGTTGCCCGGATGGCGCACTGCCGTAGCGGTGCACAGCCAGCGACACCATGCGCCAGAAGGTCGCGTACAGGTAGACGATGTCAGGTTCGCCGTGGGCGGTCGGACTCATCGGGGCACCCGTCAGTCAGCGGACGGGTAGACTAGTCGCGCCTAGCGCCGCAATCAATCCCGACGGGCGGCCAGCCTTTTGCTAGCATTGCGCCCCCGGCCGGGATGGCGGAACTGGTAGACGCGCCGGACTCAAAATCCGGTTCCCGCGAGGGAGTGAGGGTTCGATTCCCTCTCCCGGCACCA
>CP070671.1:3116121-3148287 GCA_020351875.1 Chromatiales bacterium
CAGCAGTTTTCCGCTGGTGCTGAACTCGTTCAACAGCGAGCGTTTCGTTGCCGACAATCCGTTCGGCTTTGCTGACCGGTACGCGGGCGATGCAGCGTTCTTGAGCCGCAAGGATGCCTTGGGGGGAGGCCGTTACGCGACAAACTTCGTGGACGATGTGCGACGCGTGGAGACCGAGATATTCGATATCCGTGGCAAAGGCAGTGGCTACCAGGGCTGGGCGATGGCCGGCAACAGCATGATCAAACTGCACATCGCCGACATACCCCCGGGAAGGTACAAGAAGGCGCACCGTCACAGCACCGACGCATTCATCTTGCTGCTGTCGGGGACCGGTTTTTCGGTGACCTGGCCGGAAGGGTTCTACAACAAGCGCCAGCGCGTGGACTGGCGGCCCGGGACGCTCTTTGTGCCGCCCACCTACTGGTACCACCAGCATCTCAATACTGGCACCACAGCGGCTCGGTACCTGGCCATCAATGCGACCTACCTGCTGCAGGACCTGGGTTTGCGATTCGAGGACCAGCTCGAAAGTGACCTGCCCGAGGTCAGGGCAGAGTGGCAGCAGGAACTCGCCGGGCAGCAACAATGATGAACCTGCTGATCACAAACACCCAGGAGGAACAGCCTTACTTAATACTACGAAGCTTGGTCGAAGAGGCCGACCGGGTCGTGGTGACGATCTCCGGCGATAGCCTGTTCCAGCGCTGGGCCGGCATGTCCCAGTGGTCGCGCTTCGTCAGCAAGCGTTACCGGGTGCCTGATTGCGCAGCGGACTGGCGGTCGGGCCTGATCCAGCCGGAAAACACACCGGCCGAGGCGCGGTACATCCAGCGCATCGAGGAAATCTGCAAGGCAGAAGCCATCGACGTGATCTTTCCGTCGTACGACGCGGAGGTCTACGTCTTCGCGAAGAACAAGGAGCGGCTGGCCGCGCAGGGCATTGTCGCGGTGGTGCAGGACTATGAGTCGCTGACGTCGATCCTCGACAAGTCCCTGACCCTCGCGGCAGCGGAGAAAGTCGGGTTCCCGATCCCACGGACTTTCGTGCCCGCTGATCGCGAGGCGCTTGCCGCGGTCATGGAACAGAGCGATCCCCCCTGGGTGCTGAAGCCGAGGTTGAACGCTCACGGCGTTAATATTGTGTTTGCCAGCGATCAGGAGGAACTGGCCTCTGCTTTCCGGAAACTGAGCCAGGCACAGGCGCGGCCAATCGTGCAGGAATACGTGCCATCGACGACGAAACGAAACTTCTACCTGGTCGTCAACCGTGATTCTGAAATCGTTTCCCTGTTTTCACCAGAGGTGCAGCGAACTCGTAAAGTCGGTGTCGTCAAACCCTGTGCAGCTGTCATCTCGACGACGGAGATACCGTTTGTCGATAAAGTGCAGGCGCTGCTGCGCGAGCTGGGCGTCTGGGGCACGATGACCCTGCAAACCGTGATTGACGATCGGGACGGCACCCCGAAACTCATGGAGATCAACCCCCGCGTGGGCCACAACCTGTGGTATCGGACCGTGCTTGGCCTCAACGAGCCGCTGATTGCCGTGCGCCTGGCGCGGGGACAGGATCCGGGTCAGCTACCCGCGTTCAGGGAGGGTGTCCTCCTGCTCGATCCGTTATGGGATTTCCTGCACCTGCTGGGTCAGGTGGTCGACCAGTCCTTCGCGAGGATCCGTGCGCTGTTTCGCGGGGCTGAGCAAGACAGCGGTGCGCTGGAAAAGGAATCCATCCGTGAATTGCTAAGGGACTACCGGGCGGAGTACTTCACCCGCCGCCCACGGGTGACGAGCCCGCTCAACCGCGATCTGCTCACGGATCCCCTGCCGCCGATCGTCCGAATCATCAAGACCGTTGCCGAGGCGTTGATCAGGCGCGCGCGATGAGTTCGCCCTCGTCGCAGGCGCAGCGCGTTGCCCGCAATTTCACCTGGCTGTCGCTGCAAGAGGCGGTGATCCGGATTGTCGGCCTGGTGCTGGCGGTGTATCTCGCCCGCACGCTGAGCCCCGCGTCCTACGGTGAGCTGGGTCTCGCGCTCGCGATCGTCGCCATCGCCACTACGCAGGTGCAGGCGGGCACCGGGTCACGGGCCACTCGCCAGACGGCGCTGAATCCTGGCGCCGTGCCCGACATCCACGCCCAGCTCATCGGGTTCCGGATCACCGTCGCGGCCGTGGCAATCGTGGTCCTGCTCGCGATGGCCCCGCTGCTGTCGGAGTTGTTGTCCTTTCCGACTGTCCTGCTGGGGCTTTGCGCCTTGCTGCTCCTGCGACCCGCCTTGACGGTCGTGTGGGCATTTCGCGGACTGGACCAGATGCACGTGACCGCCATCGCCGACATGATCGAAAAGGTGTTGACGTTGCTCGGGGTCGTGCTGCTCGTCCGGGGGCAGGGGAACGACGTGCTGTGGGCCCCGGTCGTCGAGGTGGCAGCCGGCCTGTTAATGGTGGTGTGGCTCCGCAGGCGGCTCAGCCATGTTTACCCGGGCCTGGCCATTGAATTTCGCACGCACGATTGGCCGGATATCGCCCGTGAAGCCATGCCCCTGGGCCTTGCGGCTTTGATGGCGTCGCTGTCCCTGCATGGTCCGGTCCTGTTGCTGGGCTGGCTGAGCACCGCGGAATCGGCCGCGGGGTTCCTGGTCGCACAAAAAGTGATGCTGACTTTTGCCGCGCTGGTCATCGTGATTAATCGCGCGGCGTTCCCGTCGACCAGCCGGCTACTGACCGGCGACAGCGCGGATGCGCTGGCACTGCTGGCAAATCTGCTGCGCTACTACCTGGTCATGATTGCGCCAATGTTCGTGCTGATCGCCTTTTTCGCCGAGCCGTTCCTGGTGTGGCTGTTCGGTGCAGAATACGCCGGCACCGGTCTCACGTTGATTGTCCTGCTCGTCGCGCTGCCTTTCCTGGCCCTCAATCATTTCCAGCTCTTTTTGCTGCGAGCTCTGCCCCGACCACGCTGGGTGTTGATCACCCGCATCGTTGGTGCAGTTGTCCTGTTGCCGCTGGCAGTCGTGCTGATACCGAGGGCCGGCATGCCGGGTGCGGCGATGGCATACGTCGGCAGCGAGATCGCCGCGATGGCCATGCTGCTCTTCGTGGTGCGTGAGGCTACCGGGGGCTTGCCGTTGAACCTGCGTTGTGCGGGGCCCATAGTCGCCGGCGCCGCGGCGGCGCTGGCCTACTGGCTGGCTGCCGACTGGCCGATTCTGCTGAGTCTGCCGCTGGCGGTGGTCATTTACGTGGCCGCCGTATTGCTCACCGGGGGCGTCACGGTCGATGAGCTCCGGGCGCTGCCCGAGTTAGTTCGGCGCACCGTTCGCGAGCCGACGCAGCCGAAGTCGGCTAATTGATGAGCTCCAACAGCACGCCTTGTGGCAGCTCGGCCCGGAACAGAATGCCGAACAGCAAGTGCACGGCGATGCCAAGGGCAAGCGCGAATAGGCTGCTGAACACCCAACGCTCGCCGCTATGCCAGCGCAGCCAGGCCAGGCAGAACAGGGCGGAGCCGGGCGCGGTGCCGAAGAGCCACACGGCCAATGGCAACGCAGCGATCCACGCCAGGGCGGGGCTTAGCGAGCCGTTGCCATTCCCGCCAGTCTCGCCACTGCCGCCGGGCTGAGGGGCAGTGTGCCCAGCCCCGCGTGGCCACCTGAGCGGCAGCTGTTCGATCGCCAGTTGCAGCAGCAGCAACAGCAGGGTCACTGCCAACACTGCCTGCGCAATCCAGGCCGAACGCGTGCTCAACTCGACGGACGCCCATAAGCAGCCGGATGTGACCAGGACGAAGACAACGGTCAGCAGGCTGTGTCCTTTTTTCATCGCTGGCGCCGAATTTCCCTGATGCGGCCCAGGAAGGCGGGCAGCAAGAGATTGCCCAGCGTCAGCGCGAGCAGCAACAACACGCCGGGGCGCGAAAAGAAGTCGATGCGGCCCAGTTCCTGCAGCCGCAGTGTCAGGTGCAGGTTGGTCTCGAACAGTGGCGCCAGCGCGATCGCAATCACCAGTGGTATCCGGGGCCAGGCATACCGCTTCATCAGGTAGCCCAGCACACCGAAGACCAGCGCGCAGGCAACGTCGGCCAGCAGGCCACGGTACTGCTGGGACGCGATCACCGCGAGGACCAGGATAACCGGAATCAGTCGCGTCGTCCGGATGGTCCCCAGCCGGGCCATCGGGTTCACGAGCGTCAGTCCCAGCAGGGAGGTGACCCAGTTGGACAGAAACAGCGACCAGATCAGCACGAACACGAGCACCAGGTTGTCGTTCAACATTTCACGGCCGGGCGCCAGGCCGTGCAACGCCAGCGCGCCGAGCAGCACCGCGGTACCGGTGCCACCGGGAATGCCCAGCGCAAGTGTCGGTACCAGCGCACCGCCGTCTTTGGCGTCATTGGCGGCTTCCGGCGCCAGCACACCGCGAATGTCGCCCTGGCCGAAGCGCGAGCGATCGCCTGCGGATTGCCCGGCGTGACCGTAGGCGATGAAACCCGCCACGGAGCTGCCGATGCCGGGTATCGCCCCGATCACCGTGCCGATCACCGAACTGCGCAGGAACAGGCCGAAATGCCGGCCCACCGAACGAATGCCTTCGCCGACACTGCCGCGCAGATCCTGTGTCCGCAACTGGCCCGACAAGGTCTCTCTGCGGCTCATGATCAGGTCGATGACTTCGGCGAGCGCAAACAAGCCCAGGAACACCGGCACCAGGCTCAGGCCATCTGCCAGGTAGTCGATGCCAAAGGTAAAGCGCAGTTCGGCGGTCCGCGGGTCATAACCGATGAAGGCCAGCTGCAGGCCCAGGCCGGCTGCCGCCAGACCCTTGACCAGGGAGTTGCCTGCCAGTGCCGCCAGCATGGTCAGCCCCCAGATAGCCAGTAACAGGTACTCGGGGGGTCCCAGTGCGATGGCCGCATAGCGCATCACCGGAATCAGCCCGACCAGCATCAACACGCCGAAGGTCGAGCCCAGTGCGGAGGCAGTGGCCGCGCAACCGATGGCCGTGCGGGCCTTGCCCTGCTGCGTCAACGGGTAGCCGTCCAGCAGCGTTGCCGCGTTTTGCGCCTTGCCCGGTATGTTGAACAGGATGGCGGTGACCGAACCCATGAACGTGGCCCCGCCGACAAAGGCACCAAAGATCAGCATCACGTGCAGCGGGTCCCAGCTGATCGTCAGCGGAATGGCCAGCGCCATCAGGGTCGAGCTGTTCAGGCCGGGACTGGCCGAAAACAGCATCGCGAGGATGGTCGCGGCCAGTGGATACAGGAGGTAGGGCCACGAGAAGACCAGCCTCAAAGCTTCCAGGGCGGCGTCAAGTACGGCAGTGTCCATCCGCGGCTTCGCCTACTGGCGAATCTGTTCGATCGCCGCTTCGAGCAGTGGCTGGAATTGCGCGAGTTGCCGGGCGGCCATCAACAGGTCCTGGTGGGCGGTCTGCCGGTCGGCGGGACCGAGTTTCAATTCGGCCCGTTCGGCGGCCGCGAGCAGTTCCGCGCTGCTCAGGACGTCAAACAGCACTGTGCCCAGGCAGGCACTCATCGGTTCCGGTAATCCCGCCGGTGCGACAACGAGTCGGCCGCTGCGCAGGATGTTGCCCAGGGCCTGCGCGTCGCGCTCGGCCTCTGCCGCGGTTCTGCCAGTCGCCGCGGCACGCTGTCGTGCCAGGCCGTCCGGCCCGCCCAGCAACGGGATCCCCCGCCCGGCAGCACCGGGCGAGCCGTTGACCTGCAGCAGGGGGAGCAACTCGCCGGACTCCATGTAGCGCCGGGCGGTATCGACGTTGTGGATCACGATGTCCACTTCGCCGCGGATCGTCGCCAGCGTGCGCATCGCATTACCGACATACCCGGTCACCAGCGCGACACGAAGGCCGATCAGCGATGCGGTCACCGGCACTGCGAGAAAGCTGGACGACCCGGCGTCACGCACACCGACCAGCACGGGTGTGTTGTCCGAAGATCGCAGCAGGGCATCGATATCGGTAAAGCCTGACCCATCACCGGTGAACATGACGTAGTCGCTGGCCACCACGCGTCCCAGGGTAGTGAAGTCTGTCGCCGGATCCGGTACCGCACCGTTGCCGATAATCTTCGCGGTCAGCAGCCCGGGTGCGTTGATGATGCCGATGGATTTGCCATCCGGCGGTGCGTCACGAATGGTCAGTGCGGCCACGATGCCGCCGGCCTCGGGCCGGTTGTCGATCACCAGTCGGGCGTCGAGCCGTGCTTCAATGAAGGGCTGCAGCAACCGGGAATAGGCATCGAAGGAGCCGCCAGGCTTGGACGGCAGAATCCACCGGATCGTGTGCCCGGACAGCCCGGACAGCCCGGCGCAGTCGGCTGCGGGCGATGGTGCCGCTCGGGGCGTGATCGGGAGCAGGGACAGCAGGGCGGCCAGTAAGCACAGCGACCGCATTGCACGCAGGTGCCAGGGACCCCGCACGGTCAGAACTCTAGATTCAGACCGACATTGATCGACCGGCCTTCCCGGGGGAAACCCAGCCGGTGCTCGTAGTTGGTGTCATCCAGGTTCGACACGGCGACATAGGCTTGGTAGTTGTCCGAGAATGCCACCTGCGCCTTCGCGTTCGCGACGAAGAAGCTGGAGACTTGCTGGTACTCGCCGTCCGGATCGAGGTCGTACAACCCGGTGATAAAGATGCCGTTGAACGACAACAGGACGTTGAATGGCAGCCGGTAGCGAAACTCGGTCTGCGTGGTGTGCTTCGGCCGGCTGCGCAACTGGCGGCTGCCGCCGGTGGGCAGTTCTTCGTCGGCGTCGAGGAAGTTGTAGGACAGGCGCGCAAACACCGTGTCGGTGAACCAGCCGCCGGCCGCCATCTCCACGCCCTGGAACGTCACTGTGTCGAGGTTCGTATAGGGCGATTGCCGGTTCGGCCGTTCGATCAGGTCATCCACGTCGCTGCGAAACAGGGAAACGTCACCGCTGATGCCCGATGTAAACGAATAGGCAAGGCCCACTTCGTAGTTGTTGGTGCTCTGTGGTTCCAGGTCAGGGTTGCCCCACCGCCGGCGGTACAGTTCGCGCATTTTTGGATAGCGCGTGCGCTGCGCAGCGGACGCGTGGAAACGCAGGTCCGGCGTTGCCTGCCAGGCCAGCGCTGCCTGCGGGTTCAGTTCGTCGGTCGACCCGCCGGATTCCGTCGGGTCGAAATAGCTGTAGATCAGACCTGCCGCCAGCGACAGGCGTTCGGTGACCCAGAACTGGTCTTCCACCGCGAGCGTATAGGTGGTCAGCTCCGCCTTGTCGCCGGAGTCCAGCACGCCGTCGGCCTTAAAGACGTCGGTTTGCGCGCCGCCGGCAAGCACGAGCGAATTGGTGTCCGAAGTCTCGATCGTGGAATACAAGCGGCCGCCGTAGGAATAGTCGTCCGCCTTCTCGACTTCGTCGATCACGGAATAGCTTTCGTCGGTGTAAATGGTGAGCTTGCTGTCGTAGTCGTTATAGAAAACGGTCATGGACAGGGGTATCACGGAGAAATGATTCGACAGGCCCACCGTCGTGCGCCGGGATTTCGTCAGTCGCTCGAAGTCCGGGTCATCCACGCCGGCTTCAACCGGCAGGCCTTTCTCTGCATCGGCCCAGCTGAAAAACATTGACGTGTGTCCGATCGGCGTTGTCTGAGCATCCACGTGGAACAGCACGCTGTCGCGTTCGAAATCGCTGTTCACCCGGTCGCCGGAAGGCTGGTTCAGTCGGCCATCGTAGCTGTCGGACAGTGAGTAGTCGTCGGCCTCCTGGTGCTGGCCCGACAGGCTGAAGCTGACGTTGTCATTGCCGGCGGCGAAACGCCCGGCGTAGAGACGCTGGTCGTCGCTGCCCGTTTCCAGCCGCCCGGAAAAGAGCTTATCGACGACGCCGGTGTTCGGCAGGATATCGACCACGCCGCCCTGGGCGTTGGTGCCGTAAATCACCGACGGTGCGCTCTTGATGATCCGGATTGTCGACACGCTTTTCAGCGCGATCTCGTTCAGATCCAAGCCGCCCTCGAAATTCTGCGCGATGGGTACGCCGTCGAACAGGATCAACAGATCACGCTCGCGAAAGCCCCGGATCCAGAGGCGCGCGTCACCGGACGTACCACCGTACAGCACGTTCACACCGGGCACGTAGGTCAGGGCGTCACCGGCAGTCCGGGCATTCCAGGCACTGAAATCCTGCCTGGTTGCCTCGCGCACGATGACGGAGCGGGGCGCATCGACCTGCTTCGCCGTTACCAGCACTTCCGGTAACGGGAAAGGCGGCACATCACCAGCCTCCGGTTGCGCGTCCTCGGCAACGGTTATCGTGGCCGCGCCGGTGAGGCAGGCCAGGAGCATTACACGAATCAGGATCAAGATTCTGTCTGTTGCGACTTCTTGTGGGTCGCTTATAGAATCAGTATAGAAGCTGATTCAGGCGAATACCATCGAGGCCTTGCGCCGCGACCCGCGCTCGAAGCCCCGTCACGTCTCTAGTCTGGTCCGGCGCACGGGTGCCGGAAAACCTTACGATCGGGCTGCGTGGCCAAAGGCGACATAATTCACTGTGCACGACGCCTGCACGACGTCGCGCGCGAACTCACAATGGGATCGGTCGGGGTGGTTAGGCGCCCACCGCGCTTGCCGCCAGAGCCCGAATACCACGCAGCGAGCGGCGCGCGAGAAAGAACCATTCCGCACGCCCTTCAAGGTAAGCACGCCACCGGCGCAGGTCCCGAAAGTAATGCATCTCGATTCGCGGTACGTCCAGCAGGTTGCACGTTCGACCGGCCCGCTGCAGACGCGTCCCTACCGACATTCGATAAAGCTCTCCGATCGCTTCGCGCACGTGACGATTCGTTCGGCCATACGGTGGCGCAAAGCTCAGCGGTGTCTTTTTGAGGCGATGCTCTATCTCGTCGCGAGACCCGGCCAGCTCCAGGCGCAACTCGTCGGTGCCGAGCCTGCGCAGGTCACGATGAGTCCTGCTGTGGCTGCCGAAATCGATACCCGCACTGGCGAGCTCTGCCACCTGGTCCCACGTGAGCAATCGCCGGGGTACCGGGTCGGCACCCAACCAGCTCTCCTCCGTACCCAGATAGGCCACCGGCAGAAAAACCGTAGCGGTCCAGTTATTCGCGGCGAGTTCGGGAAATGCGTGTTTGGCGAAGCTGGCGAAGCCATCGTCGAAGGTAATGACGACAGAACGCGGCGCAAGATTGACTTCCCCGGCATGCCAGGCCGCGAACTCAGCCAGCGATATCGCGGTGTAACCGCACTCCCGGAGCACGAGCATCTGGCCGCGAAAGGTGTCGGCCGGAATGTTGGTTGGACCAGGTCCGTCCGCGATCGCGTGGTAGGTCAGCACGTTGATACGGTCGGTGACCACGCTCATGACTGAGCACAGCCACAGGATGATTGGCGGGTTTTGACGGCACAGGACGCGCCACCGGTCCAGGAGGCGCATCGTGGGCTTTTGGGACGTGTTGCCACCTGAGTCATACGCTGCGATGCTGGCCGGGCGGATTCAATGTGATGGTATTCTGACAGACTGACACAGCGCTTGAAACGCAATCCTGTCCTGCTTGCGATTCAAGGTGGCCCAGGGTGGGCAAGTCGCCGGGTACCACGCGATTTGTCTTTGGTCCGGGCTTCCCGCGTACGGGTCAAACAACCACAAGAACAACTGACAAGGCGTATCAGGGAAATGCAGGCAACCTTGGGTCGAGCGGGCTCGGCGTCGTGAACAGAGCGGTAAGCGAAAGCGCGGGCTTGCGCTTCGCGATGGTGACGACGTTTTATCCGCCGTACCATTTCGGCGGCGACGCCTACGCGGTTCGCCGCCTGGCGCATGCACTGGCAAGGCGCGGTCACCAGGTCGATGTGATCCACGACATCGATGCGTTCAGAGCGTTGGGCGGCAGCGTAGAACTCACCAGCGAGCCGGAACCGGAGAACGTCAGGGTGCACGGGCTCGAAAGCCCGTTTGGCACTTTGTCATGCCTCGCTACCCACCAGTTCGGGCGCCCCGTCGTACATGGCAGGAAGATAAGGGCGATCCTCGGGCAAGGCTTTGACGTGATCCACTTCCACAACATTTCCCTCGTGGGCGGGCCCGGCATCCTCGAATACGGAACCGGCATCAAGCTTTACACCGCACACGAGCATTGGCTGGTGTGTCCCAGCCACACTTTATGGCGGCACAACCGGGAAATCTGCAACGCCCGCGAATGTCTGCTTTGCATCGCGCATTACCGGCGACCACCCCAGCTCTGGCGCCACGGAACGATGCTGGAGCAGCAGGTCAGACATGTGGACGCATTCACAACCTACAGTCAGTTTTGCGCAGACAAACATCGCGAGTTCGGTTTTACCCGGCCGATGTCGGTGACGCCGCCATTTCTGCCGAACGCAGAAGCACCGGAGCAGGAGCCGGGCAGCGCACGCGACCCGGAAGACCCGCCGTATTTCCTGTTCGTCGGCCGCCTGGAAGCGATCAAGGGCCTGCAGGACGTGATCCCGCTATTCCGGAAAGCAGGCACGGCGGAGCTGCGGGTTGCGGGGTCGGGCATTTACGAAAATCAATTGCGCAAACTGGCCGCCGATGCGCCGCGAGTGCGCTTTCTCGGCAAACAAAGTCGGGCGCAATTGCGCGAGTTGTATCGGGGTGCCGTTGCGTTGATCGTGCCGTCGATCTGTTACGAGGTGTTCGCACTAGTCATTCTCGAGGCATTTCGGGAGGGCACACCGGTCGTGGCGCGGCGCCTGGGGCCGTTTCCGGAGATCATCGACCAGTCCGGCGGTGGTCTGCTGTTCGACGACGCGACGGGCCTGGAACAGGCACTGGAAAAATTGCTGGGTTCGGACGAACTGCGCGCAAGGCTCGGCGCAGCGGCGGCCCGCGTTGCACAATCAGTGTGGAGCGAAACATGGGCGATGAAGCGCTACTTCGAATTGATCGCCGATGTCGCGCAGCGGCGAGGTGATAGCGCACTTCGCGAGAAGGCCCTGAACTCTATCCCGGGGTGAACAATGGGGAAACCGTCCCTTGGTGCCTGGTCTGGAGTTCTTGCCGGCACCCGAGAGGCGCCCGCGACCTGGTGACATGGGAAGCTACGATGCGCTATGTCCGCGCGATTGCCTATGAGATCAAGAGCCGGCTATTCGACTGGTCATTTGCTCCCATAGTGGGCTGGGGTTTGGCATGTGCCTTCTTCCTGGCATTCCTGGCGTTGCAATGGGTGCACGGCCGCGCGGTCTTGCTGCTGCAGAAGGCCCACTATCTGTTGTTCAGGACCGGCTCCCTTGAACTGGCGAACTCGCCGCTGAATCGTCTCATCGAGGCGGCCCTGAAGCGGTCTCTGGCGCAGCCAGGCGAGCCTGGTGTCATGCCAGGCCGGCTCCAGGCGAGTGACGCCCGGCAAGCTCTCACCACCCTGCCCGGTGGTCTGGTTCTAAAGGGGCCCCACCTTGAAAGCGGCCGCGTCGTTGAAAAAGGCGTCCTGTTGCTGAAGAACACGCAACAATTTCGAGCTTTTCGCCAGTTCGCGGATGTCGCGTCCGTCCTCCGGGAATACGTCCTGGTTCTCGAGCCCAGTTGGTCGGGTTATGCGCAGGCTGACATCCTGTACTTCACGCGTTTCGCCCATCACCCAGTCGTGGTGATGGCGACGGACGAGCAGGACTATCGCTTCCTGGATCGGCTGGAGACTAACCTGGTACCCGTGTCGTTTGGCGCGAGCGACTGGGTTGATCCATCAGTATTCCATCCGCTCGAGGCGCGAGACAAACATTACGACGCCGTCATGGTGGCTAGGTGGAGCATCGTGAAACGCCACCATGTCCTGTTTCGCGCGTTGCGCAAGCTGGGAGATGGGTCGTTCCGGGTGGCATTGCTCGCACCGTACTGGTCTGCTGATACCGATCGCCGGTCGATCGAAGGCCTGATGAATTTCTATGGCGTGACAAAGCAGGTCACGGTCTTCGACGACCTGACGCCGGTAGAGGTCAACGAGATATTCAATCGATCAAAAGTCAATCTGCTCCTGTCTCGACAGGAAGGCAGCAACCGTTCTCTGTTTGAAGGGTTCTTTGCCAACACGCCCGGATTGGCTTTCAACAACAACATCGGCCTGCCGAAGAGCTACTTTAACGGCCAGACCGGCAAGCTGATCGAAGAGCACCAGTTAGCAGATGAACTGAGATACTTTCGCGAACACTGGCAGGATTTTGAGCCAAGGGCATGGGCGCAAGCCCACATTACGCCGGACATCACAACCCCAAGACTCGGTTCGCTGCTCAAGAAACTGGCGCAGCAGCGCGCCGAGGTGTGGACGCACGACATTGTGGCCAAGTGCAATGGCCCGAACCTGCGCTACTACCCGGCCCCGGAAGTGGGAGCAGGCCTGCCCACCATCACGGACCTGCTGGCGCAGCATCCGCGAACCGGTAGTTATTCTGCGCGGCGAAATGCAGTGTAATCTGGGGGCAGATGTATCCGCATTGTCTCGGGGGCCTGAAGTGAGTTCGCGGTCAGACCAGGGCGATTCTCGCCCGGGGATTCAGACAGAGTTCGGCGAGCAGGGCTACACGATAGTGAGAGGGCTGTTCACTCGTGCTGAATGCCTGAAAGCCCTGGCCAGCATTTTCTGGAATCGCGGCGCCATGCCGTCTGGCTGGTACAAAGAGGGCGCGCTCAGTAATCCGGGTATTTTCTGCGTCGCGCGCAGTGACCGAATTGTCGAGGAGCTTGCAAGGGTCCTGGGTCCAGACATCATTCTATGGGGCGCCAGACTGATCATCCGCAGGCCGAAAGGCGTTCACCCCTGGCATAGCGATGCCGAATCCGCGAGCAGCAGCGGCTTTGCGAGCGTCTGGGTGGGGCTAACGGGGACAACTCGGGACACGTCACTGAAACTGGTTCCCGGTTCGCACAAATTTGGTGCGCCCATCCAGCAATTGGCGACAGAAAACAACGTTGCCCGTGAGGATATTACGGATCAAGTCATAGCCGATTGGTCAACGACTTACGGTCCTCGAAGCCAGATCGCGCAAACGGATCTGGGCAACGGCGATGCGCTGATTTTCGACGGCCGGCTCTGGCACGGCTCCGATAACACCACCCTGGCTCGATTCCGGACTTGCTTGCTCCTGCAATATGCGCGGGCCGACGTGCCCGTGCGCGTTCCGGACAACGATTATTCGTGGCCCTGGGAGTATCGAGCTAATCGCCGGCCGCAGTGCCTGGTCGTGTCAGGCGAAGCCGACAGCGAAACGAACAGAATTCTTCCCGGGCCTGTTGTCATGCGCCAGAAAAGCCCCCAGTCCGTCAGCACCAGGATATCCGCGGTACAAACGGATCATCCGAACCTGGGGAGTCGTGGCTTCAGGTCTTACGGGCTGATCGAAGGCGCCACGCCCGACCTGAGATATATGGAATCGCACTATTCCGCTCTCGCTCCCGGGGCGTCACCACACAGGCCCCACGGCCACAGCCAGGAAGAAATCCTGGTCGTAGTAGACGGTGAGGCAGAGCTGGTAGTGGAGGCTGCAGCGGGTTCGGACCAGTTCCGCAAACTCCGGGCCAGGCCGGGAGCCATCATCTATTACCCCTCAAACTGGCGGCACACCCTGACGAATCCCGGGGACAGGCCGGTTACCTACCTGATGTTCAAGTGGTTGACCGACGAAAGCCAATCGAAAAAGACGCTGCAGAATGTCCTGATCGAGGGCCTGGCAGACGGCCGTCGCCCGCAGGTGCGTAAGCGTACTGGCCTTGGAATGAAAATCCTGCTGGAGGACCAAACCCACTACCTCCGCAAACTGCACGCGCATAGAACGCTTATCGCCCCGGGGCAGGGTTACGCGTCACACGCCGACGCTTACGATATAGGCATCGTGCTGTTTCAAGGGAAAGTGGAGACACTGGGACAGGAAGTTGAAGCGCCCGCATTCGTGTACTACGCCGCGGGAGAGATGCACGGCATGAAGAATATCGGCGACCAGGTGGCCGACTACATAGTGTTCGAGTTTCACGGCAAGCATGGCGAAGCGTACATTCCCCTGGGCGGGAAGATTGCGAAGGCTGTCAGGGACCCTCGGCTAGTCGTTCGCTTTGCGAAAGACAAGTTGCAACAACTGTTCGATTCGCGGCTCTGATCTCATGTCCGGGGTTGTCCTGATCATTGGCCTTGCCCTCATTGTCGGGGCCGTGTTCCTGTTCAACCGGCTAGTGAAAGACCGCAACCGGGTGCGCGCGGCCTGGAGCGACATCGACGTGCAGCTGATCCGTCGCCACGAGCTGGTGCCGCGCCTGGTGGAGGCCGTGAAGGCCTATGCCGCTCACGAGCGGGCCACGCTGGCTGCGGTCACCGAGCTGCGCAATCAATCCGAGGCGGCCCGGCGCCTGGCCGACAAGGCGGAGGTCGAGGACCAGCTGGAGGCCGGCGTGCACAAGCTCATCCTGCTGGCCGAGGCCTACCCCGACCTGAAGGCGAACCGGAATTTCCTCGAATTGCAGGCCGAGCTCGTGGAGATCGAAGATCATCTGCAATATGCCCGGCGTTTCTATAACGGCGCGGTGCGCATATTCAACACCCGGATCGAGACGGTGCCCGATGTGGTGGTGGCGAAGCTGTTGCAGTTTCAGCCCGCGGAGTTTTTTGGCACCGACGACCGCGCGGCACCACAGGTCAGCCTGTGAAATGTCGGCGGCACAGCCTGCTGCCGGCGCTGGTTGCCTGCCTGCTGGCGTTGCCGGTCGCCCACGCGCGCGAAGAAATCCTCAGGTTTCACAGCGACATCCGGGTGCTGACCGACAGCTCGATGACGGTCACGGAAACCATTCGCGTGCGCGCCGAGGGCAACCAGATCCGGCGCGGCATCTACCGTGAATTGCCCACGGACTATCGCGATCGCTTCAACAACCAGGTGCAGCTGCACTTTGAGGTGCTTGACGTCACGCGCGACAGCCTGAGCGAACCCTTCTTTACCGAGAAATACGCCAACGGCGTGCGCATCTATGTGGGCAGCGCCGACCGGTACCTGCCACCTGGCGAGTACGAATACGCGATAACGTACGAGACCAACCGGCAGCTGGGCTATTTCGACGATCACGACGAGCTCTACTGGAACGTGACCGGCAACGGCTGGGGTTTTCCGATCCAGGCGGCCAGCGCGAGCATCCGGCTGCCGGGCGGCGTCGCGGCGGCGGACATGGCCATCGAGGGCTACACCGGCCCCTTCGGGGCCAGGGGCCACGACTACACCGCGCACATCGGCATCGACGCGGAAGCCTTCATTGCCACCAGCCGGGGGCTGCGGCCCAACGAAGGCCTGACAGTCGTGGTGAGCTGGCCGAAGGGCGTGGTCGCGGAACCGTCGGCGATCGCTCGCGCGGGCTTCCTGCTCGCGGACAATCTCGGGCTCGTGATTGCGCTGGGCGGTCTCGGGCTGATGGCCGGCTACCTGTTTTTTGCGTGGTCGCGCTACGGGCGGGACCCCGAGGCGGGCCCGGTGTTTCCGCACTACGAGCCGCCGGCGAAACTGTCGCCCGGCGCGTGCCGATATATCCAGCAGATGTCCCACGACCACCAGGCTTTTTCCGCCGCGGTCCTGAGCCTGGCGGCGAAGGGTTACCTCAGGATTCACGAAGGCCCCACCGCTGCGCTGGCGGCAGCCGCCGGCCGTTCCGCTCTGGACAAGGCCCTGGAACAACTGTCGCCGATGCAGAAAAAGCTCTTTGGGCCGTTGATGCAGCTGGCCGAGAAAGCCATGGTGGCCAGCGCCAGGGACACCTTCGTGCTGCAGAAAAACGCCGCCGCACCGGGCCGGCCCGAGCTGGGGCCCGGCGAGAAAGCTTTGCTGGAAAAAATGTTCGATTCGGGCGAATACCTCATTCTCACCAACAAGAATCACGCCACCGTCAGCACGGCGATCAAGGCCCATGCCGCCGCACTGAAAAAGTACTACCAGCGCATCTATTTCCTCACCAACGGCGGCCTGCTGCTGCCGGCGCTGCTGATTGGTTTGGTGACCGTGGTGCTGGTAGCCGTGCTGGCGGAATTCACGCCGCTGACCATCGTGATCTTGTTGCTTGCCCTGCCGCTGGTTTTCTGGTTCGCCTGGCTGATGAAAGCCCCCACCGTGCTGGGCCGCAAGACGATGGACCGGATCGACGGGTTCAGGATGTACCTGACCGTTGCCGAGGCCGACGACCTGAAGCGCATCGAAGGCATCGCGGGGCCGAGCCCGCAGAAAACGCCCGCACTGTTCGAGCGCTTGCTACCCTTCGCCGTGGCGCTGGGCGTGGAACAACCGTGGGCCGAGCAGTTCGAGCGCCTGTTCGCGCGTATCGCCGCCGAGCAAGGCACCGGCTACCGGCCGGGCTGGTACGTGGGCGACCGGCCCGTGACCAGTTTCAGCCGTTTCACTTCTGACATGACCGGTTCGCTGACCTCGGCGATCAGCGCAGCGTCCACCGCGCCCGGCTCGTCTTCCGGCAGCGGCGGCGGTGGCTCGTCAGGCGGCGGTGGTGGTGGCGGCGGGGGCGGCGGCTGGTAGCGAAGTGACCGCTAACTCTTGCGCGGTTACCCCCAGCTGTCCGTGTACAGGATGTCATCCAGCGGCCGGCGCTGTGCGGCTTTGAAGTCGGTACCGAGGGTATAGGCCGTTGGAATCAGCGCGACCTGCGTAACTTCTTCGTAGGGAATGCCCAGCAGCTCGGCGGCTTCCTGTTCGTAGAGCAGGTGGACCGTGGTCCAGCAGGTGCCCAGGCCGCGGTTGCGCGCGGCGAGCATGAAACTCCAGGTGGCCGGCAGGATTGAACCGTAAACGCTGGCCAGCGCTGCGCTGTTGGCGGCCATGCCTTCCACGCGACTCTTGATGCACGGGATCACGTGCACCGGCACGCGTTCCAGGTGCTCGGCCAGGTAGTCTGCGGAACGCGCCACACGCACGAATTGCTGGCGGCTCGGGCCGGGCGCCTCGCGGTCGCTCAGGTCGAAGACCGAACCGGGCGCCTGCTTGTAGCGTGCCCAGCCGCGACGGTAGAGCTCGGCCAGCGCCGCGCGTTTGTCTGCGTTGTACACCACCAGGAAACGCCAGCCCTGGGTATTGCCGCCGGTCGGTCCCTGCAGCGCAATGTCCGTGCACTCGCGGATGACCTCCGGTTCTACCGGTTTGTCCAGGTCCAGACGTTTGCGCACCGCGCGTGTCGTGGTGAGCACTTCGTCGGCCGTCAGTTCCAGGTGCATGTTGTCGTTCCTCGTCGCGGGCAGGTAGTGTAACCAGCCGGCCGGGGTGGGGTTGGGGCGCCTCTTCAGGCCTCGCTGACAACCGGCAGCCCGTGATGGTTCCAGTTGATCATGCCGCCCGCGAGATTGGCAACGTGCGTGAACTCGGCCTTCTCCAGCATCGTGACGGCCTGGGCCGAGCGGGCGCCTGAGCGGCAAACGGTAACGGTTGGCGCCTCCTTGTCGAGGGTCTCGAGCTTTTCTTTTAGATGCGCCAGCGGGATCAGGGTGGCAGAGGGGATATGGCCCAGCACGCCCGTGAACTCGTTGCTGTCGCGCACATCGACGATCTGCAGTTCCCAGACGTGGTCGGCGACCCATTGCGGGTCGACCTCGTTGATGCCCGCGTAGGTGTATCGCAGCGGTGCCCAGTCCGGGGCCTGCGCCTGGTCGGCGAGCTTTGTGTGGCCGCACTTCACGTTGGCCGGCACCGCAATCTCGATCTGCTTGGGATGCGGCAGCCCCAGGTTTTCCATGTAGCCGACGAAGTCGTGCTCGCTGCGCTCCGCGCCAATACGCGGATTGAAGGCCTTTTCTTCGGCGACGCTGCTGCAGGTGAGGCCGCGGTAATCGTGGGCCGGGTAGATCAGGCAATCGTCCGGCAGCGTAAATATCTGTTCGTGAATCGAGTGATACAAGGTATGCGCGTTGCCCTGCTGAAAGTCGGTGCGCCCCGCGCCACGAATCAACAACGCGTCGCCCGTAAAGACCATGCTGTTATCGTCGAGCACGAAGCTCATGCAGCCGTCGGTGTGCCCCGGCGTGGCGCGCGCCTGCAGCCAGCGTGAGCCGAACTCCAGGCGGTCGCCGTGTTGCAGTGGCCGGTCAGTGCCCTCGGCCTGCGCGGCGGCGGACAGCGCAATGCGGCTGCCGTCGAGCATCTTCAGCATCCACGCGCCGGTGACATGATCGGCGTGCACGTGCGTGTCGATGGTCCAGTCCAGCTTCAGGTCAAGCTCGCGCAGCAACGCGGAATCTCGCCGCGCCTGTTCGAACACGGGATCGATAAGCACGGCTTCGCGGGTCGCCGGATCGCCGAGCAGGTAGCTGTAGGTTCCCGAGGCCAGGTCATGCAACTGGCGAAAAATCAGCGCTGTCACTTGCCTCCCCGGTCGTGCGGTTGGTCGACATGATCAGGCCAGACGGCCACTCACTGCAATAGCACGTGCTGCCGAGTTCCCGTTTGCGAAGTGTGGCGCGAGTTGCTGAGCGTGAAGCCAGGTTTGACTGCTAGACTGCCTGCATGCTTGCGGCTGCCTATCGACGCAACGGTCCTCCGGTTGAAACGATCGAACTGGTCGAGGTGGAGCCGGGCAAGCCGGGCGCGGGGGAGGCGCTGGTGGCGGTGGAAGCGGCGCCGGTACACATCGCCGATCTCCTTTATATAGAGGGCCGCCTGGAACTCGCGCCGCCGCCGCCGGCCATTGCCGGCATCGAAGGGGTCGGGCGCGTGGTCGCAACCGGGCCCGGCGTCACCGGCCTGGAATCCGGACAGCGCGTGTTGCTGCCCCGGCGCTGCGGCACCTTCACCCAGCAACTGCGGCTCGACGCTGACCGTTTGGTGCCAGTTGCCGACCATGGCGACCCGGTGCAGCTGTCGCTGGTGCCGATCAATGTCGCGACCTCTTACCTGCTGCTCACCGGCGTGGTGCACCTGGAACCCGGCGAGTGGTTCATCCAGAACGCGGCCAATTCGTCGTGCGGCCGATTCAATATTCAGATCGCCAAACGCCTCGGCCTGCACAGCGTGAACGTGGTGCGGCGCGAATCGCTCATTGACGAACTCGAGGAAGCCGGCGGCGACGTGGTATTGCTGGACGGTGAGGATCTCGCTGACCGCGTACGCGCAGCCACCGATGGTGCCGCAATACGCTACGCGATCGATGCGGTTGCCGGCGCCGCTGTCACGCGGCTGGCGCACTGCCTGGCCACCGGTGGCGTAATCGCGAACTACGGCCTGCTGTCGGGTGAGCCCTGCACGATCCCGGCGGAGCTCTTGTTCATCAACAACCTGCGCCTGCAGGGCTTTCTGACCCCGCACTACGAAACCCACCTGAGCCCGGCCGAGTCCACCGCCATGCTGCAGCGGCTAGCCGGCTGGGTGGCCGATGGTGAGCTGCACGCCAAGATCGCGGCCACGTACCCGCTGCGCGACATCCGCGAAGCGCTGGCGCACGAAATGCTGACTGGTGCCGCCCGAGACGGTAAAGTCATCGTGCTACCAAATGGCTGATAACGACAACAACAAGAGGCCGGAGCAGACCAACAACACCGCGTGGGGTGCCGCAGCCACGCTCGCGGTCGCGAACTCCGCAATTTACCTGGCGGCCAGCCAGGGCAGCCTGAGCGTGCTGTACCGTTATCTGGCGAACGACTTCGGCTGGTCGCGCGCCGCACTGGGCTCCATTGGTTCGATCATGCTGTTCGTGGCGGGCCTGCTCGGTCTGCTGGCGGGGCTTGCAGTAGACCGTTTCGGCACGCGCAATGTCGTGGTGGTCGGCACGCTGGCGGTGGCCGGCGGCTGCGCGCTGGCCGCGAACGCGCAGAGCCTGTTGCTGTTGTACGCGTTTGCGCTGTGCCTGGCCATTGCCCAGCCGGCCTGCGGCTTCGTGCCCGCGCAGGTGGTGGTGTCGCGCCGCTTTCAAATCCGCCAGGGCCTGGCGATGGGTCTGGCCACCGTGGGCCTGAACGTGGGCGGCGTACTGGGGCCGGTGCTCACCAATACACTCGCGGCGCAGACGAGCTGGCGCGGGGCTTACCTGTTTTACGCGGGCGTGGCGCTCGGCATCCTGCCGATCATCTGGTGGCAACTGCGCGAGCCACCGCAAGCGGCAACGCCGAATGACAAGTCCACCGGCCCGGCCTTGGGCAGCATCCTGCGCTCCCGCGAGTTCTGGCTGCCGACCCTGGCATTTGCGGCCATGCTCTACGCGGTGATCGCAGTGGCGCAGCACTGGGTGCTGATGCAAACCGGGCGCGGCATGCCGGCCGGCGAGGCCGCGCTGTTGTTGACGCTTTATTACGGCATGGGCATAGGCGGGCGCTTCGTGTTCGGCCCGCTGTACGACCGCTTTGCGCCGGCGCGTGTGGGCACCGTGCAGGGCATTTTAATGACCGCGCTGATCCTGATGCTGCTGGTGCCCGACATTGCGGTGGTGCCGCTGGTCTACGCCGTGCTGTTCGGCTTGTGCTACGGCGGCTTCTTGTTCCTGTCGTCGCTGATACTCGGCCAGCGCTATGCCGACAGTTCGCACCTCGGCACCGTGATCGGCGCGATGGCTTCCGTCGCGGCACTCCTGTATTCCACCGCCCCGGCTGTCGCGGGCTGGCTCTATGACCTGACCGGCCAGGATGCCGCGCCCCTGCTGCTGGCCGCGGTGATGGCGTTCATCGCCACCGTGCTGATTGCGGTATCTGCAGAGCGCCGCGGTGCGCTGCAGCCCGCCGGTTAGGAAAGCGCGCCGGAAAGCCCCGCCGGCGCCACTAATCGGCGCCCGGCACCCGAGCCGGGATAGTCACGCCCGTTCGCGCCGGGGCTGGCGTAACCGTTGATCAGCACACGGCGATAGCGGGGGGAGGTGTTCTCGAAGCTCGCGTGTGCCGTGTACGGGCCGAAGAACAGCGTGTCACCGGGTTGCGCGGCGATCATCACGGCATTATCGCTGCGGCATTTTGCCTGCCTGCGCCTTGCCAGGTACGGGTGGCGGCAGGCGTGGTCCCCGAAGCCCACGCGGCCCCATTTCGAACTCCCCGGCATGAACAGCAGCGGGCCACTGTCGGGCACCATCTCGTCGAGTACGATCAAGGTCTGCACGAAACTGCCGCGACCGTTCACATCGGTCCAGGTGCCATTGCCCTTGTCGCGATGCTGGATATCCTGGTGCCAGTCGAACACGACCCCGTCGCGGGGGCGCTTGAAGTGCGCCTGGTTCAGCAAGTGATCCATCACATCACTGTGCAGCAGCTGCGCACAGGGCGCGGTCAGGCGGGGGTCATTGCCGATTGCCAGCAGGTAGCGTTTGCACCCGCCGGCCCAGACGACGCGCTTGATCACCTGCTCGCCGTTCTTTGCGCCGAGCACGAAGTGCGCGCCCCGGTGCAGGCCGGTCTCGGTCAGCTGGCTGGCGATGGCCTCGAGTTCATCGAAGCAGGCCCGCATCCGGGAAACTTCCCCGGTGCTGAACAGCGCCGGTCGGGTGATCCAGCCAACCTCGAAGAATTCCTGGATCTCATTGGCGCTCAGGCGGGCGTCGCGGCGGGTTTTGGGCATCGTCCCTGGTGCCGGTTCTTATTATTTGGGCCGTGCTCACTTTATAGCCCATCGGGCCAGTGCCCATGTGGTCTTGATAACTAAATATGCCGATGGCGGGAATAAGTTAACTGGCTGTAGGCAGGGCCCGGCCACCGTTTTGCAGCGCGGCCTGCCAGCTGTCGCGGTGTTTCGTGATATGCACGGCGGCCAGCACGATCACCGCACAGATGATCGGCTCTCCCGTGTTGCTGAAAATGCCGCCGGTCTGGCTGTAGGGAATGGCGAAGAACACCAGCGCGCCCAGCGAACCCAGGAACAGCCACTTGTAGCCCACCTTCCACCACAGGTACGCGCCGAACAGGAGCATCATGTTGCTCAGCGTAATCGCCGGGACCGGCGGGATGGCTTTGCCGGCGCCGATGGGAGCGTCTGGGCCGCACGCGGTGAATTCGGCGACGCGCGTGGTATAGCGCAGCGTGTCGGCGAAACAGGATGGGTAGAAGGTCGCGTTATAGAACAGCCACAGGTCGTGCAGGATGAAATAGGTGGCCAGCACGCAGAATGCCCCCGTCACGTACTTCGGCTGGGCCCACTTGAAGCCGGCCTGCTTCGCCATGGAGCCGATTGCGATGAACGTAAACGGCAGGAAGACGTAATGGGCGACGAAGCGCACCGTATTCATGCCGATGAGCAGATCGCCTTCGCCAATCGTGCTGCCCAGGCCGATCACCACATTGTCGTACCACAGCAGGAGCAGCGGCACGGTGGCGAGCTTCAGTGCCGTGCTCGGGTATCGCCGGTTGAGCCGCAGCGCCCAGACCAGGACGGCGAAGTCCACCACCGCAATGACGAGAAAGCCGATCGATAACATGTCCGTGCCTCAAACTCCGGGGACAGTTTACTGATTGGGAGAACAGCAGATAAACGTGCGTGTTTCAGTCGTCATCCACCGCACTGCCGGCCGTCTCGAACTCACGGCGATGCCCGGCCGCTGAACCCGGCGCCGCACCGGCGGGCCCGGCGGTGGCCGCCACCAGTGGTGCCTCGGCAAACAAGTGCACGTCGCGCTGCGGAAACGGAATCGATACCCCTGCCTCATCAAAGCGCATCTTCACCGCCCGGGTGATGTCCCAGTACACGGGCCAGTAATCGTCGGTCTTCACCCACGGCCGCACCACGAAGTTGACCGACGACTCGCCCAGTTCGTGCAGCCGGACCACCGGCTCGGGGTCCGTCAGCACCAGCTCGTGGCTCGTCACGATGTCCGTCAGGATCTGTTCGGCCTTGGGAATGTCGTCGCTGTAGCCGATGCCGAACACCAGGTCGATGCGCCGGGTGCGCTGCGCAGTGACGTTCTTGATCACGTTCTGCCAGATGCTGTTGTTGGGCACCACCAGGGTCTGGTTGTCGACCGTGAGCACCGTGGTGTTCACCAGGCTCATCGCGCTGACGGTGCCGAACACTCCACCGCCCACCTCAACGAGGTCACCCACGTCGAAGGGCCGGTAGAGCAGGATCATCATGCCGGACGCGAAATTCGACAGCGAGTCTTGCAGCGCAAAGCCGATGACAAAGCCGGCGATACCCAGGCCGGCGAGCAGCGGGCCGAGGGAGATGCCGATCTGGCTCAGCGCAATGAGCAGGCCCACCGCAATGATGGTGCCGCGGGCCGCCGAGACCACCATGCGTTGCAGGAGCTGGGAGATCTGCACGCGCGACGACGACAGGGCGCGGTTGATCAGCCGCTGCACCACGTTGGCCAGCTTGAACGACGCATACACGATGACCAGGAACACCAGGATGCTGAAGACCAGGCTGCCGCCGTTTTCCGCGAACCAGTCAAACATCGAGCCCACCCAGTTGCCCAGCAGGTCGCGCAACACCGAGATGTCGAAGATGTCGGTGGTAATCGCGCCGGTGGTGGCAATGAGCTGGGCGTCGTACACCGAGGTGTCCAGGCCCTGCTGCACCATGAGCGTGCTCACGCTCTGCAGCGTGTCGGCGCTCAGCTTCACGCGGGCGTCGGCGACTGCGAGCCGCGCGGCGATGTCGGTATCGCCGGGCAATGCCGCGAGCTGGGCGCGGGCCGCGTCGCTATCGTCGAGCGCAATGTCCAGGAAAGCTGACAGGCTGGCGGCCTGCTCTTCGAGCCGCGCATTGAGCTCGATTTCCACCGCGTCGGTTGGCAACCCCAACTCCTTCGCCAGTTCGTTGTTCTTCAGCAGGGCGCGGTACAGGCTGGTGGCACGCCGGGTGGCGATGCCGGCCCTGGCGTCGATGGCCGCCTGTTCGGCGGGACTCTGATCGGCGGCGGGCAGCGCGATGCTGGCGGCGGTGCGGTCGATCTCCGCGAACAGGGCCGCCGGCGCCCTGCTCAGCACCGACTCGACAATCGCACGAAATTCTGCGACGTCCTGGCCTTCGTCGGTCAGTTGCAGGATGCGCTGCGCGAATGCGTGGGCCATGTCCACCAGGTCGTTCCAGTAGCGGGCGAGGCGGGCTTCGAGCACCTGCAGGCGCAGGTCTTCGGCACCTTCCAGCTCCGCATCCAGGCGCTTGATGCCGTCGCCCAGGGCTTCCATGCGCGCCAGGTCGGCATCCAGGGCTTCGCGCACGTCGGCGGGCAGGCCCGAGCTGACTTCGGCAGCCGGACTCGCCGGCTCTTCCGGCGCGGGCTGGGCCAGGGCCGGGGTGGCGACGACGCAGGCCGTCAGCACGAAGGCTGCAATCAGGCGGCAGGGCCAGGCAGCCTGGCCGGTGGTGGTGGTGACGAAACGCATGGCCATTCCTTCGCGGCTTTGGGGCCGCTTCTTATTGGCGAAATTATGGCACACAGGCCCGGGGGTCGAACGCCGTGTCGGTGATGTGCCAGCCTTTATGGTTAAAGTCGTCGAACGAACGAGCGTTGCCCTGGCGGACCGCGCTGCCGGGTGCGCGCCGGGTTTCGGCGGGCAGGCTGGGGGGCAGGATCGTAAGTATCACTGCGTATGTCCCCCTGAGGATGATCCGCGTAGCCTCGTTAAAACGTCCCGGATTTCCAACAATGTCAACAATCTTGCCGTTCTCGTGAGTATCAATGCGGTATTTGCTGATTGATCGAATCCTGTTCTTGCAGAGACATCAGAAGATCAGTGCACTGAAGAACGTCGCCCTGTCCGAAGACGTCTTCGCTGACCATTTCATGGGTTTTCCGGTGATGCCCGGTGCCCTCATGATTGAAGCCGCCGCACAGGCCGGCACAGCCTTGTTGGAAGTCTCGCTGGACTACAAAAAGAAGGCTATCCTGGTGATGGTGGAACGAGCGAAATTTCGGGCGATGGTGACCCCGGGCGACCAGCTACAGATAACCGGCACCATGCTCAGTCTCGACGACAGTCTGGCCCGCGTGGGCATTGAGGCTCGGGTGGGCGAGAAATTGGTCATGGATGGGAGGCTCGCGATGGGATTGCGCGAGCCCGACCAATTCTATCCGCCGGAATCAATGCACGTCGTGAAGAGCGTTTACGAATGCTGGTTGCGTCACGCGGAACTGGTGGATTTCGACTGAGCGCGGGAGGAATGGTCAGGCAGTGACACGACGCGTGGTCATAACAGGGCTCGGTACAGTAACGCCTTTCGGCGCAGGGTCTCAGCAGTTCTGGGAGAACATTGAAGCCGGGCAGACGGCCGCACGCCTAATTACCCAGTTCGATGCTTCGACACTGCCCACCCGGTTTGTTGCCCAGGTACCGATTGGCGACGCAGAACTGAATAGCGCAATTAAGCGAAAAGCCGTCAAGACGATGTCGCGGGCCACTAAAATGGCCTTCCTGGCGGCCCGGGAAGCGGTGGAAGATTCGGGTATCGAGTTTGACCAGTTGGATCCGAACCGCGTCGGCACGTCGATGGGCGCGGGTGGTCTTGGTTCCGCCGAGCTCGAACAAAGCCTGCAAAGCTTCGCGATTGTAGCCGCGTGCACCAATCCGGGAAACATGAAGGTCGATGCAGCCAAGGTTTGGCAAAGGACCCTCGAGCGGGTGAATCCCCTGACCCCGCTGAAAGCCCTGCCGAACATGATGGCTGGTCACATCGCCATTGAATACAACGCCAGGGGGGCCTGTCTGACGCTGGCGTCGGCCTGTATCTCGGCAACACAAGCCATTGGCGAGGCATACCGCTACATCAAGCTTGGCCTGGCTGATGCAATGCTGGCCGGTGGCAGCGATTCGATGACCAATCCCAACGCGCTGGTTGCGTTCAGCGCACTTGGAGTGATTTCGAGGAATAATGAAGAGTACCTTACCGCGGCGCGGCCCTTCGATAAGACCCGCGACGGGTTCATGCTGGGTGAGGGCGGTGCAGTCTTTGTTCTCGAGGACTATGACAACTGCAAAAAACGGGGTGCAGTGCCTTACGCGGAGATCATTGGCTATGCCAACACCTGCGATGCCTTCCGTCTCACCGACGAGCCGGCGGAGGCTTGGGGATCTATCGAGGCAATGCGGCTGGCGCTGGCGGACGCCGGCATAGATGCGTCCGAGCTGGACTACATCAACGCGCACGGCACCGGTACGAAGTTGAACGATAGAACGGAAACCTTCGCGATAAAAAGCGTGATGCAGCAAGCGCCAGTGCCTCCGATCAGCTCGACCAAGTCCATGATCGGGCACCTGGTGGCGGCGGCTGGTGCAGTAGAGGCCGTTGCTTCCGTGCAGGCGCTCGAGAAACAGGTGATTCCGCCAACCATCAATTATCAACATCCGGACCCGGATTGTGACCTTGACTATGTACCGAATGAAGCGCGGGAAGCCCAACTTCGAACGGTCATGTCGAACTCCTTCGGCTTTGGTGGACAGAACGCCAGCCTGATATTCCGGAAGACAACATGAGCTATACCAACGAAGAGATACTCAGCAAGTTTCAGGAGATTGTGGCTGACGCGTTAAGTGTCGATATATCGGAAGTCGTGCCCGAAGCCAGGGTCTTCAGCGACTTGGCGGCAGAATCGATCGACATCCTGGATATCCAGTTCCGAATTGAGGACGAGTTCGGGCTCAAGATTAATCGCGACGACTTTGGTGAGCGGCTCGCCGAGGGGCTCGGAGAGGAGCCAACGGCGCAGGACATCGACGCGAGATTCACCATTGGGTGGTGTGTCGACTTTATTTGCGAGGAATTGCAGGCGGCTGAGAAGGTGGAGGAATGAAATCGGCAGCTCTTGGCCGGGTAGCACTGGTCAGCGGCGGTTCCAGGGGTATCGGGCGCGCCATTTCCCTGCAGTTGGCCGCAGAGGGTGCGGACACTGTTTTTGTCAACTATCTGCAGAACGATGTCGAAGCGGAGAAGACGCGGGAGCTTGTGGAGCAACACGATTGCCAGGCGCATCTCGTGAGGGCCAATCTCGCGTATCCGAACCAGATTGGGCAACTTTTCGATCAGATCGAACAAACAGTGGATCACCTGGATGTGTTCATCCACTGTGCTGCGCTGACCAGCATGAAACCGACGTTGGCGCTGCGGCCGAACCAGTGGGATCTGACGATGAATGCCAGCACCAGGTCATTCCTCCTGTGCGTGAAACGTTGTGTCCCGTTGATGCGGGAGGGGGCAATAGTTGCGCTCTCCAGTCTCGGTGGGGGCCGCGTGATTCCGAACTATGGAGCGATGGGTATCGCGAAGGCGGCGCTGGAGTCGACGGTGCGATATCTGGCAGCGGAGCTGGCGCCCAAGGGCATCAGGGTGAATGCGATCAGTGGCGGGCTCATAGATACTGAGTCAATCAGGAACTTTCCGGACAGCGAGACGTTGATCGAAGAAACGGTAAAAAGAACGCCGGCAGGTCGCATCGGTCAACCAGAAGACATTGCGGACATAGCGATGTTCCTGATCAGCTCTGAGTCGCGGTGGATATGCGGGCAAACGCTGGTAGCCGATGGTGGCCTTTCGCTGAGCTAGAAGGGCGGGGGCAGGGCAGTAGTGCGAGTGTTTCTGATCAATGCAACGGGAGGGTCGCCGACGGGACCCGGTGGCAGCACATGGTGAAAAGAATCGTTGTCTGTGCGGTGACGATGTGGCTTGTGACGCAGCTGGTTGCGTGTGCCACGGTGGAGGTTGTCAAGAATCCCCCGCGGGTAATGGAAGAGCTGTCCCGGGAGAAAATCGTCGCAGTCCTTACGGAAGACGGTGAGGCGGTTCGGTTCGACTCACCCGTGCAGGTGCAGATTGCCGAAGCGGAGGGTCGAGGGGAATATGCCTTTATTCAGGCCACTGTCGATGGTGAGCCGTACGAAATCAACATCGATGATGTAGAGCTGATTACCGTGCAGCGTGTTGTATCGACTTCTTGCCCGCTCGTTTACTCATGGGACGGTAATGAATTCGTCCTCGATGCAGAACCCATTGCCGGGGCGACCACCCGGGGTCTCGAGCGCTCCGATTATTCCGAACTCGGATACCTGGTGGCAGACGGTGATGTCTATCGACTGCAGATGAAGAACTTGCTGGAAGAGAGCCAGTACCTCGACCTCGTAGAGTTGCACGTGGTCGACCATCCAATCGACAGGCGCGTCGTAGTGAACAATTCCGGCGGGTTCCATACGGTTAGCAAACTAGTTGCACCCGTTGACGCGACGGACCAATCGGGCAAGGATCTGCGCCGGTGGTTTGTCGACAAAGATCGAGTGATCTGGGCGCCGCCCCCGGAGCTCGATGCTGACGGCAACGTGCGCCGTAGCATAGAGCTGACCTTCCCGAAGCCTCCGGACGCAACGACGGCAAAGCTCGTGGCCAGCGCAGGCACTGCGCCGTGGGGGGCAATCATGGTCAAGGAGATGCTTGAATTACGCGGGCGTGATCTCGACAGCTGGTACTGGCAGGTTGACTATGTTCCGCTTTTCCCGGAGTTGGTTCGGGCCTGGAACCTGCGCGAAGAACTGTATGTGCTGAAGGTGTATGTCAAAGAGTCTACCGGCTGGAAGCGCCGCGGTATTCTGCATGGCGCCGGGCCATTCGTGGTCGAAGATCAACTGTTGACGCTCGACATTAGCAAGGTGGTTGGTGATGAATTGCGGCTGCGTGTCGAGCCTCCCTCCGGCTTCTGGGCGCTGAACTGGTTTGCCGTCGACTTCAGTCCGGAAATCGAGCTTTCAGTGACAACCGTGCCGGTCGGCGCTGCCAAAGACCATACTGGCGCCAGTGCAAAGAGCAGCCTGCTGGAGGCAGACGGTGAATATCACGAAATGCTGCGCGTAGGTGATCAATTAGCGCTGAGTTTCCCGGTGCCCGAGCGTAAGGCGGGGATGGGCCGCACGGTATTCCTGCGCACCCACGGGTATTACCGGCTGCACCTCGAGGCGGAGGGTGAGCCCGATACTGAGTCGCTGTACCAGGTTAATAACGTTCCGGACGGTGCCGCGCGGCTGGCCGTTCGAATTTTCAAGGACTCGAAGCGAGTGGTCGATCCTTCGCAACTACCGCTGGGGTCGAAGTGATGGCGGTAGAAGCCAGGCTCGACAGAACGCGTCGGGGTACAGGAAGCAGGGGCAAGCGGCCGGCCCTGCAAAGAGGCCTGGGCGCAGCCTGTGTTTGGTTGGTCGTGACTGGATTGGCGGCGGGCTGTGCTGAAACACCGGTGATGCCTGACGAAGCCGATGCACAAGCCGAGCGCTTCGAGACCACGCCGGGCACCGGAAGCCTGTACGTAGTGCGTGACGCTGCGGATCGTGACTGGGCATCACTGGGCATGTCGAGCAAGCAATACGAGATACCGGTTGATGTCATGATTAACGGCCGGAACCGGGGGGAAATTCACGCGGGGACCTACTTGCTTTTTTACCTGCCACCCGGCCAATACAACCTGGCCTCGGTCAGCGTCCAGAATGTTCACTCGATCACGATAGAAGTCGAAGACGGTGGCCTCCACTTCGCAGAAGTAGAGTTGCAAGGCAGGGTTCGGGGTAGCGATGCACAGGTCAACGCGACTGTCGGGCAGATAGATGTCGACAGAGGCCGCAGGCTCGTCATAGAGGGCCAACGGGTAGCGTCCAGGTCTGGTGGCGAGCGGTAGCCGGATTCCAGCGCTGACAGGAGATCCCATCTTGCGGAGAGTCTTGACGTTGGCCGCACTGAGCCTGGTGCTCGGCGGTTGTGCAGGGGGTGCGCGAACGTCGGGGATGACGGTTTTTGTGCCCGAGGAGCCGCCCATTGACGAGGGCTCGCTTCTATATCACGGCATTGTCGTGACGCAAGCCAGTGTCGGCGAGGACAAGCGCCGCTCCGAAGGTTTGAAGGTGCCCGATGAGGACTTCCGTCGCGCGTTGGAAAACTCCCTTGCCGCGAATGCTTTGCTGGCGAAAGAAGACCC
Organism: Chromatiales bacterium; assembly: GCA_020351875.1. Classification (GTDB taxonomy): domain Bacteria; phylum Pseudomonadota; class Gammaproteobacteria; order Steroidobacterales; genus J054. The sequence continues at coordinate 3,145,989 of CP070671.1, forward strand.
GGCGAGTTTCCAGCTGCGCGCGGCGTTGACCCTGAACAAACGGTCCGGATCGCGTTTTGCCACAGTCGTGGCTGCGACTATCCAGTATTCACTGGTGAATGTTGCGACCGCCGAGGTGAGCTTCGATCGCCAGATCGAAAATACTTATACGGCGAGATACGGCGATGATCCCGAAGGTGACAGGCTCCGGCTCGCCAATGAAGGTGCTGTGCGGGAGAATATTGAAGAGTTCATTCTGCGGCTGACCGAAGAGGTGGCCACGAATCCAGCGTTCGGGGTCACGGATCGGTAAACAGCAAATAGCCTATATGTCCGCCATCAGCGACCCTGCAGGTTTCGCGCTAAGCGGCTTCATCGGACAGCATCAGCTGCCGGCGGCCTTCAGGGCGACAGCTGTCGACTATTTCCAGCCCCTCGCGGCATGGGTGCACCGGCAAGTCAGCGCCCGGCGCGGGCGCGGCTTCGTGCTGGGCGTCAATGCGGCGCAGGGCGCCGGCAAGTCGACGCTGGCCGCGTTCCTGGCCGACTACCTGCGGGCCCAATGCGATTTCAACGTGGCGACCCTATCTATCGACGACATCTATTTGCCCAGGGCGGACCGGGAGGCGCTCGCCCGGACGGTGCACCCTCTACTTGCTACCCGCGGTGTGCCGGGCACGCACGACACCGAGTTGGGCCAGGCGACGATAAAGAAATTGCAGGCGCCCGGTGAAGGCGAAGGGCTGCGGCTGCCCCGTTTCGACAAGCTGCAGGACGATCGCCTGCCCGCGGACGAGTGGCCGGTAGTTACTGGCCCGGTGGATGTGATTCTTTTCGAGGGCTGGTGTGTCGGCTCGCAGCCGGTTTCCGAACAGGAATTGCAGGAACCAGTGAACGACCTGGAGCAAGCCCAGGATGCCAGCGGCGACTGGCGGCGGTATGTGAATCGCCAGTTAGGCGCGGGCTACCAGGCGCTGTTCGAATTGCTCGATGCGCTCGTGTTCATGGCGGTGCCAAACTTCGACTGTGTGCGTCGCTGGCGAACCGAGCAGGAACATCAACTCATCGCCGCCGGCAACACTGCGCGCGGGCAGGGCATGAACGATGCCCAGGTCGCCGAGTTCGTGCAGTATTTCGAGCGCATTACGTTGCACAATCTCGCCGTGCTGCCGCAGCGGGCGGATGTCGTACTGCGGCTCGGGCAGGATCACCAGGTTGTCTCCGCAGACTACCGGTCGCGGTGAATCGACTCGCGGTGAATTGTGCAGGTTGTGAAATACCACATGCGGCGCGCAGCTAGAAAGTGATCGGCTCGAGTACCAGCACTTCGTCGATGAACACGGGCGTGTTCCGATCCACCAGGTCCACGTCCTTCAGCACGATGTGATCGCGGCCCGGGAACGGGATCGGATTGCCGCCGTCAGCCACGTACATCACGATGCCGAACGCGTAGGTGCCCGGAAAGGTCTCATTCACGTACCGGATGGGCACGACGTAGCTCTGCACGGAGCCCGGCCCCACATCACCCGGATCGAAGCTCAGGTTCAGGATTGACGACGGTCCGCCGGTCAACGGCTGTTGTGTGCCCGCCGGGTAGATAGAGACCGCACCCTGCTCGGGATCGACGATGCCCGGGGGATACGCCAGCGCGAAGGACAGGGTGGTGTCGGCCAGGTTGCCCACCGCGTCGTTGCCACCGCCGGCGGGCGGCGCTTCGCTCGGCGCGAGCCTCGCCAGTCCCGTGAAGAAATCCCAGGTGGCCTCGGAGGCAAAACTGGGCCAGTCGTGGCCCAGCGGCCCAGCCTGTTCATCGTGCAGGCACCACTGCACCGCGTAGGGTGATCCTCCCAGGGAATGGTCGATGCACACCGGGTCGATGCCCGGCCCCGACACGTCTGCCTGGAGCCCGTTGTAGAGCACCCAGAACTGGTGGCCGGCTTCACCGGTGCCGGCCGGTACCAGCGTGTCTTTGCTGCCATGGCTCTGCAGCACGGCCACCGCGCCCATGCAGCGCGTGCTGCGCAGGATGCCCGAGTGCGGGGCAATACCGCGCACCACGTCGCCGTAGTTGCAGCCCAGCTCGTGGGCCATGCCCGCCCCGCTGCTGTGGCCCGTGATGAAGATTTTCCACTGGTCGTAGGAGACCTTGTTGTCCACGTCGGCCAGCACGTCTTCGAAGTACTGGAAGTCGACGTCGTAATCCCACTGGTTCACGCCGTTCTGGTCCGCCTTGGCCTGGGCTAACACGACGATGGCGTCGTTGCCGACCTCGTCGAGGAGATCGTAGGTGCCGTCGAGCCACGCGTCGTAGCTGCCCCCC
>CP070671.1:3148387-3172589 GCA_020351875.1 Chromatiales bacterium
CGAGCGGATCTGGCAATGGAAACACGAATCCGGTGGCACCATCACCCGGCAGCTGCGCCGTATGGGATCCTCCGTCGACTGGAGCCGCGAGCGCTTCACCATGGACACCGGCCTGTCCGAGGCCGTGCGCGAGACCTTTGTGCGGCTCTACGAGGAAGGCCTGATCTACCGCGGCAAGCGGCTGGTGAACTGGGACCCGATCCTGCACACGGCCGTCTCCGACCTCGAGGTCATCTCCGAGGAGGAAGCCGGGCATCTCTGGCATATGCGCTACCCGCTGAGCGACGGCAGCGGGCAGCTGGTGGTCGCCACCACCCGCCCGGAGACCATGCTGGGTGACACCGCGGTTGCGGTACACCCCGAAGACGAGCGCTATGCCTCGCTGGTCGGCAAGACCGTCACCCTGCCGCTGACCGGCCGGGAAATCCCCGTTATCGCGGACGACTATGTCGATCCCGGGTTCGGCACCGGCTGCGTGAAGATCACGCCGGCCCACGATTTCAACGACTACGAAGTCGGCCAGCGCCACAACCTCGAGCTGATCAACATCTTCACGATAGACGCGGTCATCAATGACAACGCGCCCGAAATCTACCGTGGCCTGGACCGCTTCGAGGCACGCAAGCGCGTGGTCGCCGACCTCGACGCCCAGGGCCTGCTCGACGGTATCCAGGACCATCGGTTGATGGTGCCTCGCGGTGACCGCAGCGGCGCCGTCGTGGAACCCTTCCTCACGGACCAATGGTTCGTGAAGATCGCCCCGCTCGCCGAGCCGGCGATCGCGGCGGTGGAATCGGGCGCGATTCGCTTTGTGCCGGCGAACTGGTCGAAGACCTACTATGACTGGATGCGCAACATCCAGGACTGGTGCATCAGCCGCCAGCTCTGGTGGGGACATCGCATTCCTGCCTGGTACGACGATGCCGGCAACATCTGGGTGGGCCGCAACGAAGCCGAAGCCAGGGCGCGCGCCGGCCTGGACCAAGACGCGCCCTTGCGCCAGGACGAAGACGTGCTCGATACCTGGTTCTCGTCGGCGCTCTGGCCCTTCTCCACCTTGGGCTGGCCCGAACCGACGCCCGCGCTGGCCAGTTACTACCCGACCAGTGTGCTCGTCACCGGTTTCGACATCATTTTCTTCTGGGTTGCCCGGATGATCATGATGGGCCTGAAGTTCGCCGGCGACGTACCCTTCCGCGACATCTACATCACCGGCCTGATCCGCGATCACGACGGGCAGAAGATGTCGAAGTCGAAAGGCAACATTCTCGACCCGCTGGACCTGATCGACGGCTGCGACCTGGACACACTGATCGACAAGCGCACCAGCGGCCTGATGCAGCCACACCTCAAGCCGAAGATCGAGACGGCAACCCGCAAGCAGTTTCCGCAGGGCATTCCCGAATTCGGTACCGACGCGCTGCGCTTCACGTTTGCGGCCCTCGCAAGCACGGGCCGCGACATTCGTTTCGACCTCGGCCGCATCGAAGGCTACCGGAACTTCTGCAACAAGCTGTGGAATGCGACGCGCTACGTGATGATGAACGTCACGGAAGCGCCCGCGGCAGACAGTGCGGAATTCACGGTCGCTGACCGCTGGATTCGCTCGCGGCTCGGCAGGATGATCACCGAATTTCGCCAGCACCTGGAAAACTATCGCCTGGACCTGGCCGCCCAGGATCTCTACGAGTTCACGTGGCACGAGTACTGCGACTGGTACCTGGAACTCAGCAAGCCCGTCCTGCAGGGTAACGCGACACCCGGCGAACAGGCAGCAACGCGACGGACGCTCGTGACCGTCCTCGAGACCCTGCTGCGTTGCCTGCACCCAATCATGCCGTTCATCACGGAAGAAATCTGGGGCAAGCTCGCGCCGCTGGCCGGTGTCAGCGGTGACACGATCATGCGGCAACCATTCCCGGCTGCGGCGGCCTGGCCGCAGGATCCGGCAGCGGAAGCCGAAGTCGACTGGCTGCAGGGGTTCATCCTGGGCGTACGACAGATTCGCGGCGAAATGGACATCGCGCCGGGCAAGCGGCTGCCTGTGCTGCTGGAAAACGCCGGCAACACGGACCAGCAAAGGGTCAGCGCCTACGGCCGCTACCTGAAGGACCTCGCCCGGCTCGACAGCATCGAATTGATTGCCCCCGGCACGCAGGCGCCGGCCTCTGCAACGGCCCTGCTCGGCAACCTGGGCATCCTGGTGCCAATGGCCGGGCTGATCGACGTGGCGGCCGAACGCAGCCGGCTTGCCAAGCTGCGCGAGCGCGCCGCGGCCGACCTGCAGCGCTGTGTCGCGAAGCTCGGGAACGACAGCTTCACGGGCAAGGCGCCGGCGGCAGTCGTCGCCAAAGAGCGCGAGCGCAAGGCGGATCTGCAACGGGAACTCACCCAGCTCGACGAACAGCTGGCCCGGCTCGAGGAATTCGCCTGAATCAGCAACCCGGGGCCTGCGGGTGCCCCCGACACCGGATCTGGGCACCAGTTCGCACTGCGTCCCGCATGCCAGCGACTAACATAAGCGGCTGATGCCTGGCGCGCCTGGCGCCCGGCCGGTGTTACCCTGCGAGACGCATGAGCGATCAAGTCGCACTGATGGCGGACCACGACCGGCTGTCCCGAGCCAGGGACAAGGCCGAGCGGGTCATTGAGTGCATCAGCCACGTATTGCTGGACAAGGACCGGGAAGTGCGCCTGGCCATGACCTGCCTGCTGGCCCGGGGCCACCTGCTGATCGAAGATCTGCCGGGTGTGGGCAAGACCCTGCTCGCGCGGACGCTGGCCACTGCCCTTGGCCTGGATTTCCGCCGCATTCAGTTCACCAGTGACCTGTTACCGGCCGATGTCATCGGCGTCTCGGTGTTCGAACAGGCTGCCGGTGAGTTTCGCTTTCACCCCGGCCCGCTGTTTGCCCAGGTCGTGCTGGCCGACGAAGTGAACCGCGCCACGCCGAAAGCGCAGAGTGCGTTGCTCGAGGCCATGGAAGAACACCAGGTGACCGCGGAAGGCGTCACCTACGACCTGCCCGAGCCGTTCTTCGTGATCGCCACACAGAACCCGGTGCACCAGGTCGGCACCTTTCCGCTGCCGGAATCGCAGCTCGACCGGTTCCTGGTTCGGCTCGGCCTCGGCTACCCGTCGCCGGAACTGGAACGTGAACTGCTGCGCGGTGGCGACCGCCGTCGCCTGCTCAAGGACATCGACCCGGTCATCACCGCTGCGGACCTGGCGGAATTGCAGTCGGCAGCGGCAACCGTGCACGTGGCCGAGACGTTGCTGGACTATGCGCAGGCCCTCGTCGCGCACACGCGCGAAGCGCCGGAATTCGAATACGGACTGTCACCACGCGGCGCGGTCGACCTGCTCGCCGCCGCCCGCGCATGGGCCATGCTCAACGGTCATCGTGGCGTGCGCCCGGAAGACCTGAAAGCGGTATTCACCCCGGTGGTCGCGCATCGCCTGCGCAGCCGTGATGCGGGCGAGCAGGGTATCGAAAGCCTCGCCGAGCAGACGCTGGAGCGGGTGCCCCTGCCCGGCTAACCGATGGCTGCCGGGCTTGCCGCTCTAAACAACCGGTTCGGCCAGGCCCTGCGCGCCTGGGCCAAGCGTCGGCAGGGTATCGACCCGCCGGACGTCGAACTGCAAACGCGGCGCATCTACATCCTGCCCACGCGTGCGGGCATGATCTTCGCGGTCATCGCCTTCGTGATGATGCTCGGCGCAATGAACTACAACAACAACCTGGGCTTCGCGCTGACTTTCCTGCTCGCGGCGGTGGGCATCGTCAGCATTCACCACTGCCACCACAACCTGGCCCTGCTCAGGGTTTCGGCACTGGGTGCCGAACCGGTGTTTGCCGGCGAGACCTGGCAATTCCGTTTTCGCCTGCAAAACCAGCGCCCGGACACCCGCTGGCAGATTCGACTGAACTGGGACGGCGATTCGCACGACGCCTGCGTCGACCTGGACGCCGCCAACCATGTCGTCGTGGAGCTGCCCCTGGATTCTCCCGGCCGCGGCCTGCACGCGGTGCCGCGCCTGCGAGTCGCGACCTGCTATCCGCTCGGCCTGTTCGCATCCTGGAGCTGGCTCAACCTCGATCTCAACGGCCTTGCCTACCCGCGGCCTGCAGCACGTGCCGACGGCCTGGCCGCCGGCGATCCGGCGCGCGACGGGCTCGATGCGACCGGCGAAGACGACTACGCCGGCATGCGCCAGTGGCGCCCCGGAGATTCCCCGCGCCGCATCGCGTGGAAAGCCCTCGCCCGCACGGGCCAGAAACTGGTGCACGAATACCGTGGCGGCGCCGGCGCGCCGGTCTGGATTGACTGGGACTCCGAACCCGACGGCGATGACGAGCGCCGCATCGCACGACTGACCCGACGCGTGCTGGACGCCACCGCGACCGGTACCGATTTCGGTTTGCGGGTACCGGGCGTGATCGTGCCGCCGGACCAGGGCATGGAGCAGCGGCATCGCTGTTTGCGGGCCCTGGCCCTGTTGCACACGACTTCCGCGGCAGCGCCATGACGGCGCCACTGGACCACGAGCGCCGCATCGAGGCCACGACCGGCTCGGCCGGCCAGCTGCTGTGGCTGATCGCCGCGCTCGGCGTCGCGGTAGTGCCGCACGTGCCGCACGTCGCGCCGTGGATCCCGTTGCTGATCGTGCTCATCAGCGCGTGGCGTCTGCAGGCCGCACGCCGCCGGCGGCCGCTACCGTCGGCCTGGGTGCGAGTCCCCCTCGCGGTAGTGGGTTTCGCCGGCGTGTTCATTACCTACCGGCAAATCACCGGCGTAGACGCAGGCTCCGCACTGTTGATGGTCATGGCCGCGATGAAGCTGCTGGAAACTCGCGGGCACCGGGACCGGGCGGTCGTCGTGTTCCTGTGCTTTTTCCTGCTGTTCGCCGCGTTCCTGCGGGAGCAGGCGCTGTGGGGCCCGGTTTACCTGTTCAGCGGTGTGTTGTTCGTGAACACTGCCCTGTTGCAGGTATCGCGCCAGCGAGACGCCATTGCTGCCGGGCCCGCATTCGCCACGGCCGGCCGCCTGCTGTTGCAGGCAGCACCGCTGGCAATATTGCTCTTTCTACTCTTTCCGCGGGTGCCCGGGCCCTTCTGGGCATTGCCGCAACGGGGCGCGCAGGCGAAGGCCGGCCTCGCGGAAAGTATGAGTCCGGGTGACATCACTGAACTCGCGTTATCCGACGCCGCGGCGTTTCGAGTGCGCTTCGACGGCGAGCCACCGGCTCCGAGCCAACTGTACTGGCGCGGCCCCGTGCTCAGCGATTTCGACGGCCGCAACTGGCGCATGCGCGACTTCAGCTTCTTTCCGTCGTTGCAGGAAAAAGTCAACCGCAACGGCGAGCTGGTGAGCTACGAAGTCACGCTGGAACCCCACGGCCGGCGCTGGCTGCTTGCCCTGGAAACCCCGGTCTTCTGGGACGCGCCCAAGGCAGTGGCCACGGCACCTTATCAACTGGTGCGTTTTCGGCCGGTCGAACAGCGCACGACTTACTGGGCGCGCTCGACACTGACCGGCTCTACCCCGGGCTGGATGACGGACCGTGGACGGCAAGCGGACACCCGTCTGCCGGCTGGCAGCAACCCGCGCAGCATGGCCTGGGCCACGAAGGCGCGGGCCGCGGCGGCCAGCGACCAGGACTACCTCGCGAGCATCCTGCAGATGTTCCGCGACGAGCCGTTCTTCTACAGCCTGACGCCGGCGCTGCTGGGCGCCCAGAGCGTGGATGATTTCGTGTTCAACACGCGCGAGGGATTCTGCGGTCACTACGCGTCGGCCTTCGTGGTGCTCGCACGCGCGGCGGGGATTCCCGCCCGTGTCGTAACGGGCTACCAGGGCGGCGAACTCAACCCGCTGGCGAACCACCTGACCGTACGCCAGGCCGACGCGCACGCATGGGCCGAAGTCTGGCTCGGCGAACACTGGGTGCGTTACGACCCCACTGCCGCGGTCGCCCCGGAGCGAATTCAATGGGGCATCGACCGCGCGATCAACAGCGGCAGCCTTGCGGGAGCAGAACAACTGCGGCGCGGACTGCTGGGCAGCGGCCTGTACATGAGCTGGGATGCCCTGAACGCGGCGTGGAACCGCTGGGTATTGGGCTTCGGCCCCGACAGCCAGACCCAGCTGTTGCGCTGGACTGGCATTGCCAAACCCACGCTCCGGCACCTCGTCGTGGGCCTGGCCACCGGCATGAGCCTGTTCCTCGCGCTGTTCGCCAGCTGGCAGTACCTGCGCGGTCGTCGCGGGCTCGATCCGCTGGCCCGCGCCTATCGCGAGCTCTGCGCGCGCACCGCCCGCGCGGCCAGGGCGCGACAACCGGCGGAAGGACCGGAAGAATATGCGACGGCGGTTGCCGGTTTGCGTCCGGAGTTGCAGGCCGACCTGAAGTCCCTGTTCGGCGCATACGCGCGCCTGCGCTACGACGGTGCGGCCAGTGATCAGCGCGTGGCCCGCTTCGCGGCGGCGGTCAGGCGCTTTCGCCCCGCGCGCCGTCCGGCAAGTCAACCTGCCTGAGCAACCACAATCCCAGCACCAGCAGGATCAGTATCGACAGAATGCCGACGCGCTGGCTGCCCGTGATCAACGCCACCACGCCAGCCAGCACCGGGCCGAGGATCGACGCGAACTTGCCGAGCATGTTGTAGAAACCGAAGTACTCGCCGGTCTTGCCTTCCGGCACCAGCCGCGCGAACAGCGACCGGCTCAGGCTCTGCACACCACCCTGCACCAGGCCAATGGTGACTGCGAGCGCATAAAACTCGGCAGACGTATCGATGAACACGGCGGCCATCGTGGTGATCACGTACACGCCAAGCGCGAGGTAGATGCCGCGGCGGGCGCCGAAACGCTCGCCCAGGTAACCGAAAACGATTGCCGCCGGAAAACCAATGAAATTCGTCACCAGGATTGCGGTAATCAGGTCCTGCATCACGAGGCCTTGCGACAGGCCGAAGTCCACCGCCATCTTGATGATGGTGTAGACGCCGTCGATGTACAGCCAGTACGCCAGCAAAAACAACCAGAGGTTACGTTGCGCGCGCACCGAGCGCAGCGTGCCGATGAGTTCCGCAAAGGCCGCGCGTATGGCACCGCGCTGAATCGGGGGTCCTGCCGGTTCGTGCACCCAGAGGGCCAGGGGCAGTGTAAACACCGCCCACCAGGCCGCCACCATCAGGAAGGTCATCCGCACCGCCTCGGCCTGATCGGCAAAGCCGAAACGTTCCGGTGACCCAACCATCATCACGTTCAGTGTGAATAGCAGCGCGCTGCCCAGGTAACCGAGACCGAACCCGTAGGCCGACACCCGGTCGTAGAGATTCGGTGACGCGATGTCGACCAGCAACGAGTCGTACAGCGAGTTGCCCGCGGCGAAACCGATCGATGCGAGCACATAGCACGCCAGGCCCCAGCCCCACTCTCCCTGGGCCACGAGATACATTGCACCGCTCATCACGATGCCGAGAGCCGTGAAAATCAGCACGCCGCGCTTGCGGCGCCCGGCACGGTCGGCGAGCGCCCCGATCGCCGGCGCGCTCACCGCGACCACCAGACTGGCCAGCCCGTTCGCCACGCCGAGACGAAAAGTGGTCACGGCGGATTCGGCGCCGTCGTTCCAGAACCCGGCGAGCAACACCGGGACGAAACTCGTCATCACGCTCAGCGCGAAGGCGGAATTGGCCCAGTCGTAGAGGGCCCAGGCCAGGATCGGCCGCTTGAACCAGATTGCAGTCAATGCCGTGCCTGGATCAGGCCTGGTCTGGAATACGGCGCACGAGCACGACGGCGTCTTCGTTGCCGCCCACGGCCCGGTAATAACCCCGCCGGACACCGATCACGTCGAAACCCGCCGCGCGGTACAAACGCATCGCGTCCCGGTTGGATGGCCGGACTTCGAGAAACAGGCGCTCGGCGCCCGACTGCATGGCCAGTTCGAGCATGTGCTGCAGGAGCCGCCGCGCGATGCCGCGACGGCGCAGGTGGGGTGCGATACAGATGTTCAGCAGGTGGGCCTCTCCTGCGGCCACGGACATGACGGCATAGCCAACAATCTCGTGGTCCGTTTCCAGTGTGACCGCGGTGTAGCCCGCCAGCAGGCAGTCACGAAAAATGCCGGCGCTCCACGGAAATTCGTAGGCGGCCTGCTCCAGCGCCGCCACGGCCGGCACATCCTCCTGGCGCATGGGCCGGAGTTGAGGCGGCAGGTCTTCGACCGCGGCGCTCATGCAATCACCGGAGCCACGGTCGCGCGGGCCAGGCAAAGGTCGTCCCAGGACCGGCTTTTCTGGCCGGGACTGCGCAACAGGTAGGCAGGATGGTAGGTGACCACCAGCGGCAGTCCTGCCGGACCGTACTCGTGCACCTTGCCCCGCAGCCGGCCAACGGGTGCCGTGGTTTGCAGCAGGCTCTGGGCGGCAATGCGCCCGACGACGAGAATCAGGCGCGGCTGAATGATTTCGATCTGCCGCTGCAAATGGCCCGCGCAGGCGGCGATCTCTTCCGGGCGCGGGTCGCGATTGGCGGGCGGACGACACTTCAGGATGTTGGCAATGAAGACCCGGTCGCGCGTGAGGCCGACGGCCAGCAGCATCTCGTTCAGCAACTGCCCGGCGCGACCGACGAAAGGTTCGCCGCGCCGGTCTTCCTCCGCGCCCGGCGCTTCGCCGATGATCATCCAGTCGGCATTGACGTCGCCCACGCCGAACACCGTCTGCGTGCGCGACTCCGCCAGCGCACAGGCGCGGCAGTTGCTGACCTCGGCCTGCAAGGCGAGCCAGCCTGGTTCCGCGGGCGCGTCGGCCTGACCGGTCGCGGGTCGCGCCGAGACCCAGACATCAATACCCATCTCCGCCAGCGCGCGTCGCTGGCCTGGGTTGGGGCGAACGGGCGTGGCTTGCATCGCCTCAGTTCCGACTCGGTTTACCTTCCTGCTGACGGCGCCGGCTGCGACGACGCAGGCGCCACAGGCTCAGCGCCGGCCCCGATGCCGCATACGTGGATGCCATTGCAAACAGCACCGTCGGCGGATCCAGTGCAATCAGTACGAAACACAACGGAATGACAAAAAAGCGGGTAAAGGAAACCCGGCCACGCGGGCTCACGTCCTTGAAACTGTAGTACGGCACGCGTGAGACCATCATCAGGCCCGCAAACACCGTCATGGCACAACACAGGAATACGGCACCGCCGCCGCTCCACTCGAGCTTGTCACCGAGCCAGACCAGTGACCAGATCAGTGCGGCGGCCGGCGGGCTTGGCAGGCCCTCGAAAAAACGCCGGTCCACCGACTGTGCATGCACATTAAAACGTGCCAGGCGCAACGCTGCGGCCACCGCGAACAGGAATGCGGCCAGCCAGCCAATCTTGCCCCAGACCCAGCCGTAATCGGCGAGCCGGATGAGCCCCCACTGGTACACGATGATGGCCGGCGCAATGCCGAAGGCGACCAGGTCGGACATGCTGTCGTATTCGCGGCCGAACTCGGATTCCGTGCCGGTCAGCCGGGCCACGCGCCCGTCCAGGCCGTCGAGCAACTGGGCGGTCAACAGCGCGATCGCGCTCCGCTGGTAGTTGCCGTCAATGGCGCCGACGATGGCGTAAAAACCGGCGAACAACGCGCCGGTGGTCAGCAGGTTGGGCAGCAAATAGATGCCGCGGCCGCGCGGGGAGCGGCCGGCCGGCTCGTCCTGCCTGACCTCGTTCGACATACAGGGAGAGTTTGCCACGGTCCCCGGCCGATCACACGCGCGCTCAGGCCTCGAGCAGCTCACCCAGCACGGTGTCGCCTGCCCGCACGAAGTCGCCAACCGCCACGCACACGCGACAGGAACGCGGCAGGTAGACCGCCGCTGACGGCGCCAGCCGCAGGTAGGCGAAGCGCTCGCCCTGGCCCAGGCGTTCGCCATAACGCACGAAAGCCCGGGGTGACTGCCAGACACCGCGGCCGGGAAAGCTCAGCAGGATATCGTCGCCCTCTTCGCTGCGAATGCACAGACCCGCGGGGCGCTCACCTTCAATCGCCGCGTCCGCAATCTCCTGGATGGTTCCCTCGATAGGTGCCCTCACCGTGTAGGCGCCCAGGCGGCTGGCGCGTATCTGCACCCGCCACCAGCCCGGGCCACCTTCCGCACTGTCCACCTCCTCCACCGCGGTCACCCGGCCGTCGACCGGCGCGTATACGGCAGCCGGCAAGGGCGGGACAACGCGCGCGGGATCGCGGAACAGCAGCACCTGGAAGACCATGACGACCACCATCGCGCCAGCCACCGCCGTATAGCCCAGGCGCGCGGCGACCACGCAAACCACCAGCGACAGCAGCAACCAGAGCCAGCCTTCGTATGCGATGACGGCACGGCTGCGCGATACCCGATCGTGTTCGTCATTCATATGACACTATTTCCTGCACGCGTGGCGAGGTCAATGGCCGCCCTGCCGGCTTCCCGCTAGAATGCCGCGCCAGCACTCCACGAGTTTCCGCTGACCACCGATGCGCCTGAGCCAATTACCCCTGACGACTTTCAAGGAAGTCCCTGCTGAAGCCGAGGTCATCAGCCACCAGTTGATGCTCCGGGCAGGCATGCTGCGCCGACTCGCATCGGGCCTGTTCACGTGGATGCCCCTCGGACTGCGGGTGCTCCGCAAGGTCGAGCAGGTAGTGCGCGAAGAGATGGACCGCGCCGGCGCCCTGGAACTGCTGATGCCCGCCGTGCAGCCCGCGGAACTGTGGCAGGAAACCGGCCGCTGGGACTTATACGGCAACCTGCTGCTGCGGATGCGCGATCGGCACGAACGCGAATTCTGTTTTGGCCCGACCCACGAAGAGGTCATAACGGATATCGCCAGACGCGAACTGAAAAGTTACCGCCAGCTGCCCGTGAACTACTACCAGATCCAGACGAAGTTTCGCGACGAGATTCGGCCGCGCTTCGGGTTGATGCGCGCCCGTGAGTTCCTGATGAAGGATGCGTACTCGTTTCACCTGGACCACGCGTCGCTGCAGAAGACCTACGAGGCAATGGCCGACGCGTACGCAACAATATTCACGCGCCTGGGCCTGCGCTTCCGCCCGGTGGAAGCCGACTCCGGCGAGATCGGCGGCGCGCGCTCCCAGGAATTCCACGTGTTGGCGGACTCCGGCGAAGATGCAATCGTTTACTGCGACGCGGACGACTTTGCCGCCAACCTGGAAATGGCCCCGGCCCTGGCGCCGGCGACTCCGCGGAGCGCGGCAACACAGAGACTGGACAAAGTCAGCACGCCGAACCAGCGCACCATCGACGAAGTTTGCGACCTGCTGGACATCCCGGCGCAGCAGTGCCTGAAGACACTCGTCGTGGCGGCTGCAGACGGTGGACTCATCGCCCTCGTGCTGCGCGGCGATCACGAACTCAACCCGATCAAGGCAGCCGCACTGCCGGGCGTCGCCGCACCCCTGCGCCTCGCCGACGCGGCCGAAGTGCAGGCGGCGGCGGGTTGCCCGCCCGGCTTCATCGGCCCGGTGGGTGTGACGCTCCCGGTCATCGCCGACCACAGTGCCGCGGTGCTCGCAGACTTCGTGTGCGGTGCCAACGAAGACGGTTTTCACCTGGCCGGCGCCAACTGGGGCCGCGATATCCCCGAACCCGAAACTGCCGACCTGCGCAACGTGGTGGCCGGTGATCCGAGCCCGGGCGGCGGCGGCCCGGTCCGGATCGCACGCGGCATCGAAGTCGGTCATATCTTCGAACTGGGCGACAAGTACAGCCGGGCCATGAACGCCTCGGTGCTGGATCAGGACGGTAAGGAATCACCCATGCTGATGGGCTGCTACGGTATCGGCGTGTCGCGCATCGTGGCCGCTGCCATTGAACAGAACCACGACGACAATGGCATCATCTGGCCCGAGCCCATGGCGCCCTTCCAGGTGGTGATCGTGGTGCTGAATCCCAAGAAATCCGAATCCGTCACAGCAGCGGCCGACGCGCTCTACGACGATCTGCAAAACGCCGGCGTCGAGGTGCTGGTCGATGACCGCAAAGCCCGGCCTGGCGTAAAGTTTGCCGATGCCGACTTGCTGGGCATGCCGCACCGTCTCACCGTCGGCGAACGGGGGCTGGCCGCAGGACAGGTGGAATACCGGGAGCGCCGCAGCGGCGCCGAGGAAAAGCTTGCGCTCGATGATGTGGTCAAGTTCATCCAGGCAAAACTCGGGCCCGCGCCGGCCTGACACGCGCTGGCTGCCCGTGGCGGCCGCCATACTCTCGACAGCGCTGCCCGGCGCCCGGGCGGAAGACGCACCCGACCCCGAACTGCGCGAACGCCTGCGCGAAGCCATGCATGCAAGCACCAGCTTTCCGGACCGCTTCGATGCACAGGTCTGGCTCACGGACATGGCCCTGAGGCTCGGGAACCAGGTGCGCGATCCGCAGGAACGGGTGCACATTCTGAAGCAGGCCCACTGGGAAGCGAGCCGCGTGGCACTGCCGCCCGAAATGATCCTGGCGGTCATCGACATCGAGAGCGCTTTTGATCCTTACGCAGTGTCCGTGGCCGGCGCGCAGGGCCTGATGCAGGTAATGCCATTCTGGCTCGACGAGATTGGCCGCCCGAACGACAGGCTGGTGGACATTGATACGAACCTGCGCATGGGCTGCACGATCCTGAAGTACTACTACGACATGGAGAAAGGCGACTGGATTCGCGCACTGGGCCGTTACAACGGCAGCCTCGGCAGTCGCCGCTACCCGGAGAAGGTGCTCGAACGCCTGCGTTCCAGGTGGTTTCGGCAATAACCCTTGCCCGGTCGGGCAAATCGCGGGACGGTCACCCGGTGCGAAAGTCCGTGAGGTCGCCGCACTCTGTGCAATCTGCAGCGGCGGCTTCGACGGTGTGGACAGTGGCTGCGGGTGGTCCAACATGAAGCCAGCCGTCGAGCGCGTCGAGCGCGTCGCGGCTGCCGGCGGCGAGAACTTCGACGCGGCCGTCAGCGAGATTACGAGCCCAGCCCACGAGACCGAGCCGGGTGGCTTCGCGGGCGGTACTGGCCCGAAACCAGACACCCTGGACTTTGCCGGCGACGAAGAACCGCTGGCAGCTCCGCCCGACTGCGCTCACTGCGACGTGCTGCCCTTTGGCTCTCCGGCTTCCCGGCTGCGCAGCAGCGCATCCAGCGCGATCTCCTTGGCCGCGCGGGCTTCCCGGCGCGCAAAGGACCAGTTCGGCGAATTGTCTCCGCGGCTCAGGTAATCCTCGGCGCTGCTCAGGTGGCTTTCCGCTTCCTGCAGCATCGCGGGCACACGCTGCTCGGCGCCCGCCTCGCGCGCCGCGGCAATGGCCTGCCGCGCGTCGCTCATTTCCTGCACCGGTGGTGCCGTCGCACAACCGGCCATCGCAATCGCCAGGAGCGACGCGAACAGGGAACGTTTTGCAATGTTGGCAAGCATGGGTAGCGACAGAACAGGCGGCGGCTGGCAAACTAGCAACGCGTAGCCGCAAGCGTCAAGAAACCCGCGCATTACAACGGGCTGGACCCTGTCAGTCGATCAGCATGCGGCGCCAACACAACAGAAAAACCCCGGTCAGGTAACGATCGTGCCGCGCGCGCGACATACAGACACAGTTCGGACGCGAGCCACGCCGCGCGTCAACACACCGCCGGCCGCGCGAGCTTGCGCCGCGGCCAGGCAAGAGGAGTCGCAACACTGATGATCGAAATCCTGGTGCTCTATTACTCCCGGCACGGATCCACGGCACAACTGGCGGCGCAGGTGGCGCGGGGCGTTAACGGGATCGACGGCGCGAACGCGCGGCTGCGCACGGTGCCCCCGGTGTCACCCGACACGCAAGCGATCGCGCCGGAGATCCCGGCCGAAGGCGCGCCCTACGCCACCGTCGCCGACCTCGCAGATTGTGCGGGGCTGGTACTCGGCAGCCCGACCCGTTTCGGCAACATGGCAGCACCGCTGAAATACTTTCTGGACGGCACCAGTGCCGACTGGCTCGCCGGCACGCTGCGCGGGAAACCGGCCGGCTTGTTCACGTCGACAGGCAGTCTGCACGGCGGCCAGGAAAGCACGCTGTTGTCGATGGCCCTGCCGTTGATGCACCACGGGATGCTGCTGGTCGGCGTGCCGTTCACCGAAGCGGCACTGAGCACGACGCGCAGCGGGGGGACACCTTACGGTGCCAGCCACGTGGCCTACGAGCAGCGCGACGTGGACCTGACAAAGGAAGAAAAAATCATTGCCCGTGCGCTGGGTGCCCGGGTGGCCAGCGCCGCATTGGCCCTGGGTAACTGGGAGAGCCGGTGACCCCCGACACGCTGCGGGGGCTCACGATCGCCTGCCTGCTGGCCGCGCTGGGCGTGCTCTTGTGGCCGCCGCGAAGTCCGCTCGGCATCGTCGCGGCGGTGCCCGTCACCGCTGTGCTGGCTGCCGGGCTCCGACCGGGCCGTCGCTGGGGCGGCTGGGTCGCGGCCCTGATGATCCCGTACCTGGCAGTGGCAGCCATGAACATCCTGGCCGGGCCGATGCCGCGCGCACCGGCGATCGTGCTGGGTGTGGCCACTGCGCTGGGATTCATCGCCGGCCTTGGCTGGACGCGCAGCACGGGCGCCACGCTAAAGGGCTAACCGCCCCGTCGGGCCGAGTCGAGCACCCCCCGCACGAAGGGCACGGTCAGGCGTTTTTGCGCGGCAAGGGATTCGGTATCGAGGCGATCGAGCAGACGAAACAGCGCGGCGGTGCTGCGGTCGGCCCGCGTCAGCAGGTACTGAGCCACGTCGTCGGGCAACTCCAAGCCGCGCCAGGCCGCGCGACTCTGCAGCGCAGCCCGCTTCTGGTCGTCGTCCAGGGCCTGCAGCCGAAAGGTGGCGCCCGAGGTGAGTCGCGATGCCAGGTCGGGCAGGTCGAAGTTCGCATGCAACGGTGCACACCTGGCCGACAACACCAGCCGGGCGCCAGCCTGCCGCAGATCCTCGAACAGCACGAACAGGGCTCGCTCCCACCCCGCGTGACCTGCCACGTGATCGATGTCATCGACGCAGACCACATCCAGTTCACCCAGGCCATCCAGCGCGTCGGGCGCAACGCTCGTCTCGGCGGCCGGCACGAATGCCGCACGAAAACCGGCTGCATCGGCGGCGCCGGCCGTGGCCTGCAACAGGTGAGTGCGCCCGCTGTCCGGGGGACCCCAGACCCAGAGCACGGCCCGCTGGGCGACCTCGGCGATCTCGCGCAACGCGTGCAGCAGCGCGCCGTTCTCACCGGCATAGAAATTGTCGAATGCAGCCTGGTCGGCAGGCCCCACGTGCAAAGGTAATTGCTGCATGCCCTCAATCACCGCCCGCACCCCGGCCGTCACGCCACCCGGGCGCGGTGGCCCCAGGTCAGCACATAGTCCAGACCACTGACGACGCTGGTCACCAGCACCGCGGCACCGGTGATGAGTATCAGCATGGCGGGCGGCCAGCCAAAGGCCTCCGCGGCCAGAACCGACACTCCATATGTTAGTTGAAGAAAACTATTTAACTTACTGATATTACTGGGTTCCGGCTGAACTTTTCTGATCAAAAAATTGAAAGCCACCGCCCCACTCACGATCACCAGGTCACGGCCCAGCACCACGATGGTCAACCACAGGGGCGTCAACCCGAGCCAGGTCAGGGTCAGGAACAGGGACACAAGCAGGAGCTTGTCGGCCGCCGGGTCCAGCAGCCCGCCGATGCGCGTTTGCCAGCCAAAGTGTTTGGCCAGCCAGCCGTCCAGCGCATCGGACGCACCGGCAACCATCACCAGGCCCAGCGCCAGCTGGTAGTCGCCTGCGAGCATCAGCATCACGATGGGGACAATCAGCACGATCCGCACGATGCAGATCGCGTTGGGCAAATGGTGCAAACCCAGGCTCATGGACCGGTGACGAGGGCAAACTGCAAGTCAGTATCGGCCGTGGGTTCGTCGACGGGCACCAGCACCCGGCGCAGCGCGACGACTCGCAGCAGCTGATCCGGGTCGCCACGCAGGCTGAGCCGGAATACCGCGCGATCGGCTGTCACCCGTTCAACATCGCACCGCTCCACTGAACTCAGTTCTCGCAGGTAGCTGTAGGCGCGACCGTAGGCATCGAGGTCGCCGACGTTGCGCACTTCGACCCGCAGCTCGCGCAGACTGTCCGCGGCACTGGCCAGCCGCTCGGCGAAACGGTCGGCGGCCCGCTCGGGCCCGTCCGTCAGCGTGCCCTGCCAATCCCACCGTTCGCCCCCGAACAGCAGGGTCCAGCGCACGCGTTGCGCGGCGGGATCGAGGGTTTGCGTGCGCCCGATCAGGACCGCGTCGGCGCGATAGCGGGCGGAGGCTTCCAGCACCGGCGCGCTGAAATCGCCCCATAACTCGGCGAACGTGACGGTCTGCAGGTCCTGGGTGTCGACCAAGGGCAGCAACATCGGCATGCCGCGCGCGGCGGCCGCGGTGGTCAGGGTCTCACGGGCGGCATTGAGCGCGTTCTTCCGGGCACCTGGCAAGTTCGCTGCGCCCGTTGGATCCTGGGCCGCTGCGGCCAGGATGTCGCGTTGTCCGCGGCCGGAGTCCACGGCAAACCACAGCAGGGTCGCCGGCCTTTCTTCGGACCATATCGGCAGCCCGGCCGCATCGAGTCGGCTGCGCAGGGCAACCGGGTCGAAGCCGACCTGCCATCGGCCGGGTTCCGTCGCGCGATATTGCAGCACCAGGACCGCGGGATCGCCCATGGCTGCCAGGGCCTCCGGCGCGGCGGCCGCTCGCGTACCCGACACGCGCACGGCCACGGCGGCCAGGGCGGCACGAAAGACGTCACCCAGGTCGTCACCTGGCGCCGCCACCTCCGCGCTGTACAGGTCGAGTACCGTTGCCGCGCGCAGCGGTGCCCCGGCCGGTGGTACCAGCACGCAGAGGATCAACGCGGCCAGCGGTGCGACCGCGGCCGTCCATGTCTTAGTCCGTGGCATTTGCACTATCATACCGGCGGCCTCCCCCCTTTGGGATGAAGATGCCCGCCAAGAAACCCCTCACTTACCGCGATGCCGGTGTCGACATCGATGCCGGCAACGAACTGGTAAACCGCATCAAACCACTGGTTGCTGCCACCCACCGGCCGGGCGTGCTCGGCAACCTCGGTGGCTTTGGTGGCCTGTTCGAACTGGACACCGGCGCCTACCGGCAACCGGTCCTGGTGGCGGGTACCGATGGCGTGGGCACGAAACTGCGGCTGGCCATCGATCTCGGACGCCTGGACACGGTGGGCATCGACCTGGTGGCGATGTGCGTGAACGACGTCCTAGTGCAGGGTGCCGAACCGCTGTTCTTCCTGGACTACTACGCGACGGGGAAGCTGGACGTGGATGCCGGCGCAGCCGTCATCGCCGGCGTGGCCGAAGGCTGTCGCCAGGCGGGCTGCGCTCTGCTGGGCGGCGAGACCGCGGAAATGCCGGGCATGTATGCGCCGGGCGATCTCGACCTGGCAGGGTTCTGCGTGGGCGTCGTGGACCGGGACCGGTTGCTCGACGGCCAGGCCATTCAGCCCGGCGACCAGGTCCTGGGCCTCGCGTCGACGGGCCCGCATTCCAACGGCTATTCGCTCATTCGCCGCGTCCTGGAACGCGCCCCCGACGGGGCGGATACGCGAGTCGACGGTTCGCCGGTCGGCGAGCTGCTCCTGACACCAACCCGGATCTACGTGCCTGCCGTGCTGGCGGCGCTCATGCAGCACACCGTCACCGGCATCGCCCACGTGACCGGGGGCGGCCTCGCCGAGAACCTGGCCCGCGTTCTGCCGGCCGGCGTGGATGCCCGGATCGATCCGGCGAGCTGGCCGCGGCCGCCGGTATTCGACTGGCTGCAACAAACCGGCCAGGTGCCCGACGCGGAGATGCAGCGCACCTTCAACTGCGGCATCGGCCTGGTACTGACGGCCCCCGCGGCCCAGGCGAACGAGCTGCGCGACACGCTGGCCGCCGAAGGCGAAACGGTGCACTTGATCGGGGAAATCGTAGCGGGCTCCGGCCAGGTGCGGCTGGCCTCGTGAGCAAAGGTCTCGGGGCCGGACCGGCCACCGTCGTGCTGGTGTCCGGCAGCGGCACCAACCTGCAGGCCATCATCGACCAGGTGCAGCAGGGCCACCTGCGCGTGCGCCTGGTCGCGGTGCTGAGCGACGTGCCCGATGCCTATGGCCTGCAACGGGCGCAGGCCGCCGGCATTCCGACCGTCACCGTCAACTACAAGGCGTACCCCGACCGGCCGTCCGCCGAGCGCGCACTGGCGGCCGAACTGGCCGCGATCGATCCGGCTATTGTCGTGCTGGCCGGTTTCATGCGCATTCTGCCGGACGCAATTGTCCAGGCTTACCAGGGCCGCATGCTCAATGTGCATCCGTCCCTGCTGCCCCGGTTTCGCGGCCTGCACACCTACGAGCGCGTGCTGGAAGCGGGTGATGCGTGGCACGGCACGACCGTGCACTTTGTCGTGCCGGAGCTGGACGCCGGCCCGGCGATCATCCAGTACCGCGTGGCCGTGAAGCCGACTGAGGACATCGCCAGCCTGCGCGAGCGCGTGCAGCGCGGCGAATACCTGGTGTATCCGCAGGCCATCGGCTGGCTGGCCAGCGGCCGGCTCACGTTGCGGGACGGTCAGGCCTGGCTGGACGACAATCCCCTGGCCGCCCCCGTTCAGGTTGACGAGGCGCACTGACGCTCAGGCGCGGGGCAAGGTCACTCCGCGCTGGCCCTGGTACTTGCCGCGGCGATCCTTGTAAGACGTTTCGCAGACTTCATCCGATTCGAAAAACAGCATCTGCGCCACACCCTCGTTCGCGTAGATCTTGGCCGGCAACGGCGTGGTATTGGAGAACTCCAGGGTTACATGCCCCTCCCACTCGGGCTCCAGCGGGGTGACATTGACGATGATGCCGCAACGGGCATACGTGGACTTGCCGAGACAGATGGTGAGCACGTTGCGCGGAATCCGGAAATACTCCACCGTGCGCGCCAGGGCGAAGGAATTTGGCGGGATGATGCAGATGTCTTCCTGCTTGTCCACGAAGCTGGTCTCGTCGAAGGCCTTCGGGTCGACGATGGCCGAGTTGATGTTCGTGAAGACCTTGAAGTCTGCTGCGCAGCGCACATCGTAGCCGTAGCTCGACGTGCCGAAGGACACCAGCCGGCCGCCCTCGCCCTCGCGAACCTGGCCGGATTCGAAGGGCTCGATCATGCCGTGCTCTTTCGCCATGCGGCGAATCCAGCGGTCTGACTTGATGCTCATCCTGTCTCCCTGGCCCCCGGGGCTGGCCGCCCGCCGCCCGCCAGCGCCGGGCGGAGCCACGATCCGTGACGGGTTTAACAGTATCCGGGGGCCATGAGGCGCGACATTCTAACAGCAGCGAGAGGGCGTTCCTCGATGCCGGATTTGGCCGGCAAATACTGCCGCCACTTGGCCTCCGGGCCCGGTTGGCGGCCGGGGCGGACGGCATCCGTGTGGCATAATCGCCGGCGGTTGTTGGCGTGTGTCCGTGTTCCCTCCTTGACATAAACTTCCCGCGTTCACGGGGTGGCGTAAAGACGTGCGGTCTGGATGAAGTTCCTCAGCACATTTAAAGCAGAACGCTCCATTGCCAAGTTGCTGGAGGAGCACGACGTCGACTCGCCGACGTCGCGCAAAGCCGCGGAATCGCTAAAGACAATTGGCGTCAACGCGGTGCCCAAGATCATCGACGCCCTCGCGGTGGCCGACAAGCAGCAGACCAACGTGCTGATAGACGCCCTCGGCAGCCAGCTGAACGACAAGACCTTCCCGGCCTACGCGGACGGCCTGCAGCACTCCAACCCGCGTTGCGTGCAGGGCGTCTCGTGGGCGTTGTCCACCTCGGGCGGCTACAACGCCAACAAGCTGCTGGACCTGCTGGGCACCGAAGGCGTGTCCGTGCCGGCCCTGATCGACGTGTTGCGCACCAAGAAAGAACGGCTCGGCGTGTCGGGCCTGCTGCGCAAGGCCTACGCGCTGGAACCCCGCGAAAAGGCCGCGCTGTTCAAGATCATTGGTGAAATCGCCGACGACTGCCACGTGCCGGACCTGGTGTCCCGGCTGACCGGCAAAGACCTGGCGGTCCGCATCCACCTGATTCACATCCTGTCGCGCTTCAACCGGCCGGACGTCGCGGGCGCGATGCAGGGCCAGCTGAAAGACCAGAACAAGAGCGTGCGCCAGGCTGCGCTGGCCGCGCTGATGAACCAGGACGGCGAAAAGGATGTGAAGCTCGTCTGCGGAATGCTGCTGGATCCCGACCTCGAGGTGCAGGGCAAGGCGGTGGACCTGCTGGTCAAGATGCGCCACCCGGACACCATGAAGTACCTGGTCAAGGTGCTGAAGGACGAGAACGAGTACGCGCGCCGTTCTGCTGTCGAAGTCCTGAACGAAATCGCCGAACCGAACACCATCCGCCACCTGCTCAATGCAATCGAGGACGACGACTGGTGGGTGCGCTCCCGCGCCGCCGACGCGCTGGCCACGATCGGCGGCCCGAAAGTCATGGACGCCGTGCTGCAGCTCATCCGTGACCAGAACGAGAACATTCGCCGCTCCGCGATCGAGATCCTGAACCAGACCAAGGATGAGCGGGCGGTCAACCACCTGATCGAAGCCACCCACGACGACGACTGGTGGGTCCGTGAACGGGCCGCCGACGCGCTGGGTGAAATCGGCGATCGCAAGGCCGTCGCTGCGCTGTCGACCATGCTCACCGAAGACGTGCGGTCGGTGCCCGCGGCCTTGCGCGCGCTGGGCAAGCTCGGCAGCGAACAGGTGCTCGCCAACGTCCTGCCGCTGCTCGACAGCCCGGAAAAGGAAATACGCGTGGAGGCGGTCAACGCGATCGCCAAGCTGACCTCTCAACAGACCGCCGACACGATCAAGGCCAAGCTGCAGCCCCTGATGAGTGGCGGCGACGAAACCATTGCGCGCGTGGCTGCGGACGCAGTGGTGCGCATCGACAATCGCTTCTCCGGGACGATGACGGACACAGACGCGAAGGCCACCGGCCCCGGAAGCAGCAGCGACAGCCTGGCCCAGCGCATGAAGGAAGGCGCCACGCTGCTCGAGGAGGTGGCCACCAAGACCGAGGTCATCGCCCCGAGCGATATCCCCGGCGCGCGCCTGGATATCACGAAGCTGAGCCCCGGCGACGTGATCGAAACCCGCTACAAGTTCATCGAGCAGATCGGCAAAGGTGCCTTTGGTACCGTGCTGCTGGTCGAAGACATCGTGGTCGAAGAACGCCTGATTCTGAAATTCCTGAATGCGAATGTCAGCTCCGATGAAGAGATGATGAAGCGGTTCGTGCACGAATTGCGTTACTCGCGAAAGATCACCCACGAAAACGTCATCCGCATCTACGATTTCGTCAGCCTGGGCGGGAACTATGCGATCTCCATGGAGTACTTCCCGTCGCACACCCTGAGCGCCGAACTCACGGGCAAGCAGCCCCTGCCCTTCGACAAGGCCATCGGCTGGGCCAAGGACATCGCCACAGGCATGACGGTGGCGCATTCCGTCGGCATCGTGCATCGCGACCTGAAACCGGCCAACATCCTGATCGACGACAACGGCCTGCTGAAGATCGTGGACTTCGGGGTCGCGGCCGCCGCCAGCAGCGGCGATACGCAGCTGACGAAGACCGGCTACGTGATCGGGTCACCCAAGTACATGGCGCCGGAACAGATTCTCGGCAAGAAAGTGGACACGCGCGCCGACATCTACAGCCTGGGCGTGATCATCTACGAAATGCTGACCGGGCATCCGCCCTATTCCAAGGGTGACCACATGGCCGTGATGTACCAGCACGTGCAGGGCAAGTGCGAGCCGTGTGAAGCCCTGAACCCGAACATCCCGCCGGATCTCGCCAAAATCGTCGGCACCGCGATGGCAGTGGACAAGACCAAGCGCTTCGCATCCATGGACGAGATCTGCGAAGCCCTCGACCAGGTCGCCTGACGCGGCGCGCGGGTATACCGATGGCAAGAATCGACGCGTTTCTGAAGCTGGGCCTGGCGCAGGGCTGTTCGGACGTGCACCTGGCCGTGGGCGTACCGCCCATGCTGCGCATGCACGGTGACCTGATGCCGATCAAGTTCCGGGAACTGGGCGACCAGGAACTCGAGGCCTACGTGAACGAAATCCTGTCGGCCAGCCTGCGCGACCGGTTTCTCGGTGGTCACGACATCGATTTTTCGTACGTATCGGAGGACGGCGGGCGCTTTCGCGTGAACGTGTTCCGGAAGGATACGGGTATCGGCGCCACTTTTCGCTTCATCCCGAACGAGGTCCCGAGCCTCGAAAAACTCGGCCTGCCCGAGACGCTGGCGCGCTTCTGCGACCACCACCAAGGCATGGTGCTGGTCACCGGCTCCACCGGCACCGGCAAATCGACCACGCTGGCGGCGATGATCGATTATCTGAACAACACGCGCAGCACCAACATCATCAGCCTGGAGGACCCCATCGAGTTCGTGCACGAAAGCCGTCGCGCCCAGGTGATCCAGCGCGAACTCGGCACGCACCTGCACAGTTTCGCCGACGGCATCCGCGCGTCGCTGCGCGAAGACCCGGACGTGATCCTGGTGGGCGAACTGCGCGACGCAGAAACGATTTCCATGGCCATGACGGCCGCCGAGACGGGTCACCTGGTGCTCGGCACGCTGCACACCACCGGCGCCGCCAAGACCATCGACCGGGTGATCGACGCGCTGCCCGGCGACATGCGTGAACAGACCAAGAGCTTCCTGGCCCAGGGCCTGAACGCCGTCATCACGCAGAACCTGGTAAAGACTCCGGACGGCCGTGCCCGGCGCGCCTGCCTGGAAATCATGGTGATGACCCGCGCGATCGGCAAGCTGATCATGACCGACCGGACCCACCAGCTGCCCGCCCAGCTGCAGACCGGTAAGGAATACGGCATGCAGACCATGGACCAGGCGCTGATGGACGCCATCGTGGCGAAGCAGATCGACCCGGACGACGCCTATCGCTTCGCCACCGACAAGGCGGCCTTCCAGAAGCATGTCACCGACACCTCGTTGCTGCCGAAGATTGAACTCGCCGGATGAACGCGATCGACGAGCATCTGAAGCAGCTGATCACGAAGCAGGGCTCCGATCTGCACCTGATAGCCGGCCAGCCGATCCGCATGCGCATCTTCGGCGACCTGCAACCCGTGAATCCCGACGTGCTGTCTGCCGAACACGCGCGTGAGATGCTGGTGCCGCTGATGTCGTCGCAGGTGCAGAAGGATTTCGCGGCCCACGATGCCGCCGACTTCGCCTATGCCGTGGAAGACGTGGCGCGCTTTCGCGTGAACGTGTTTCAGCACCTGGGTGGCATGGGCGCCGTATTCCGGGCCATCCCGTCGCAGGCGAAGACGCTGGACGAGCTGGACATGCCGCCGGTGGTCGACAATCTCTGCAAGGTTTCCCAGGGCATGATCCTAGTGACCGGCAAGACCGGGTCGGGCAAGTCCACCACACTGGCGGCCATGATCGATGCGCTGAACGACCGGATCAACGGCCACATCCTGACCATTGAAGACCCCATAGAATTCGTGCACCAGCGCAAGAAGTGCCTGATCTCGCAACGGGAAGTCGGCCGGCACAGCGACAGCTTCGCCAGTGCCCTGCACTCGGCCCTGCGTGAAGACCCCGACGTCATCCTGGTGGGCGAAATGCGTGACCTGGAAACCATCAGCATCGCGGTAACGGCCGCGGAAATGGGCATCCTCGTGATGGGCACACTGCATACGAACGGCGCGGCCGCCACCGTAGACCGGATCGTGAACTCCTTCCCGACCGACAAACAGCCCCACGTGCGCACGATGCTGTCCACCTCCCTGCGCGGCGTAATCTCCCAGCAATTGCTGAAGCGCCGGGACCAGTCTGGCCGGGTGGCCGCACTGGAAATACTGATCAACACGCCGGCCGTCGCAAATCTGATCCGCCAGGGCAAGCTGGACCAGCTCGAGAACGCGATGCAGAGCGGTCGCCAGCAGGGCATGTGCACGATGGACTCCACGCTCAAGACACTCGCCGACAAGGGCGCGATCTCCGGGCAGACGGCCTATGAAGCCGCAATCGAGAAGCGCAACCTCCAGGAGTACCGCGAGCTCGACTGAGCATTGCCCGCCCCTCGCGC
>CP070671.1:3172689-3195708 GCA_020351875.1 Chromatiales bacterium
CAATGCCGGCGGGCACCTCGTGGTCTGTGATCCGTTCACGCGCGTGATGGCTCTCGATCCGGCGACCGGGGAGGAGCGCTGGCGCTTCGATCCCGACATCGACAAGCGGCCCCTCGCGGGTCGTTTCAAGTGCAAGGGGGTAGCGCTGTGGCAGTCGCCAGAGCCGGATCCCGAACGCGCCTGTACGTCCAGGCTATTTATCGCGACGGCGGACAAACGCCTGATGGCCATGGATGCCGCGACGGGTGCTGCGTGCACGGATTTCGGTGACGCCGGCTCCGTTGACGTCGACGTGTTGATTCGCGCGACTTTTCCTGCCGAAGGCGTCGAGGCGACCCAGCTGCTCTCGCCGCCGGCGGTGGTCGGCGACGTGGTGGCCGTGAGTTCCACGTCGAACAAGTTCGAAAGCGCCAGTTCGGTCAACGGCGCGATTCGCGGTTTCGACGCGCGTACCGGCGAGCTGCGCTGGAGTTTCGACCCGCTGGTGCGCGATGCGGCCACGGGCCTGGAGCCCACGCCGCCAGAGGTGGGCGGCGGCAACAACTGGACACCGATGTCGGTCGACAACGAGCGCGACCTGCTGTTCATTCCGACCGCCAGCCCGGCGCCGAACTACTGGGGCGTGCATCGCCCGGGCGACAATCGCTACGCCAATTCCATTATCGCGTTGCGTGGCGCCACCGGCGAGGTGGTGTGGCATTTCCAGACCCTGCACCACGACGTGTGGGATCGGGACGTGGGTTCACCACCCATCGTGGTGGACGTTCGCCGCAACGGCGAAACGATTCCCGCGGTCATCCAGCTGGTAAAGACCGGCATGGTGTTCATCTTCAACCGCGAGACCGGCGAGCCGCTGTTCCCGATCGAAGAGCGGCCGGTGCCCACGGACACTGACGTGCCCGGCGAGATCCTGTCGCCGACCCAGCCCTTCCCGGTCAAGCCGCCGGTGCTGGTGCGCAATGAAATTTCGCCGGACGACGCGTGGGGCTTCACCGTGTTCGACCGCATGGCGTGTCGCCGGAAGATCGAATCGCTGCGACATGGCAGTCACTACGAACCGATGATGGTGAGCACCGGCACGCTGATGTTCCCGCAACCCGGGGGCGGCAGTAACTGGGGGGGTGGCGCTTTCGACCCGCAGCGCAACCTGCTGATCACGCCCGTGTCGCAGATCCCTTACTACGTGAAGCTGCTGCCGCGCGAAGACGTGGATCCGGAACAGGCGAGCAGGCCGGGTGCGGGCGCGCCGATGCAGGGGCCGGGTTACATCGGCGGGACCCCGTACGCGGTGGAACAGGGTCCGCTGTTCTCGCCGTCGTTCAGCCCGTGCACTGCGCCGCCGTGGAACCTGCTCGTGGCCGTCGACATGGCGGTCGGTGAAATCAAGTGGAAAGTGCCGTTCGGGGTGCTCGACAAGCTGATGCCGGTGCCGATCCCGCTGAAATTCGGCACGCCGTCGGCCGGCGGTCCCATCGTGACTGCGGGCGGACTGATCTTTATCGGCGCGACGTCTGATTCCCGGATTCGTGCCTACGACATCGATACCGGTGAAGAACTGTGGCAAGTGAAGGCGCCGACCTCGGCGCAGGCCACGCCAATGACTTATGCGGTGAACGGACGCCAGTTCGTGGTCTTCGCGGCGGGCGGCCACAGCTGGTACTACGCGCAGGGCATCGACGATTACCTGCTCGCCTACGCATTGCCGGAGTGATGTGCGTGTTTTCGCGCCAGCCTTTCACACGACGACGCTTCTTCGGCCTGGCTGCTGCGACCGGTGCCGGCGCATGGCTGCCGGCATCGGCGCGGGCCAACGTGCGCCGTACGCTGGATCTCGACGATCCGGACGATGCACTCACGGCCATGATCAAGATGCGCGGCAGTCTCATCGCCGAGGACGTGCCGCACTGGTACTACGGCACGATTTACGCCGTGCTGCCCGGCCAGGGCCCGATCCCGCTGGTGGACTTTGAAGGCTCGGAGATCGACTACTATGAGCGCCAGCCGGATGGCAGCTATCACGCCTACGCAGCCACGGCCAGCTTTTTCCGCGATCGCGACACCGGTAAACGCCTCCAGGCGTTTACCAATCCGTTCAACGGCGAGCGCCGGGAGGTCGTCGGCAATACCATTAACGTGAAGGCGTACTACATTTATTCGAAATACGGCTTCAAGCGGTCCGACGACGAACGCCCGCTGCCCGACGAGCCGCAGATTCAGCGCTTGCTGGAGTGGCGCGAATCGGGTGAGCACGTCTGGCTGACCATGCGCCGTGCCTATCCGCCGGGTCAGCCGCGCGGCGAACACCAGCTGATTCGCGGCCTGCTCCGCGAACTCCACGACCCCGATCTGCCCAAGGTCTACACGACCGCCACACCCACGTATGTCTCGCCGTACCTGCCATGGATGGCCATGGACGATCTGGGTGGCCATGCGCTGTGGGTGGGACCGGCGCGAAAGCTCGACAGCATCGAGCAGTATCCGCGGGAGCTGCTCGATTTCGTGGAGCAACACTATCCCGACAAGCTCACGGCGAGGCCTTCCTCCCGCTAAGGTAACCGCCAGGCCACGGCGTCACTGACCCGCCTTCCACCCAGTAAGGATTCCGCCAGGCCACGGCCTGAATGACCCGCGTTCGTCCGAGTGAGGTCTCCGTCAGGGCCTGGCGGCAATAGCCCGCCTTTTCCCGCCTAAGGTCGCCGAGCGAAATGAGAACTGCCACGTAGCCCGACTTCGCACCGATCCAGTAATTTGGCGATGTGCTGGAGACGATGAGCCTCGGCTTATGTCTAATTTGCTGGAAATGCCCCTGGTACTCGCGGCACTGGCCTTTGTGGCCGGTTACGTGTTGGCGAAGCTCGGCGCGCTGGTTGCGCGCAAAGAGAAGGTGGACACGAAGCACGATCCCGAGCGGGACCGGCAGTTCCGGGCGATGGAAGCGGACCTGCGCGTGGCGCGCAAGCAGCTCGAGCAGGCCGAAGCGGATCTTGCCATGGCGAAGCAGGAGCGGGGCGAGTTGCAGGCCGAGCTGGATGAGCGCGGCGGGGAACTGCTCGACGCAACGGGCATACTCGAGGACCTGCGGCAACAGTTGAAGGATGAGTGCGAGAAAACGCAGAGTCTGCGCAGCGAACTGAGCAGCCGGGCTGAAGAGGGTATTCGCACCCAGGTGCAGTTGCGCGACATCGAAACCGAACTCAGCCTTGCCCAGGCGGGCAGCGATGCGGTCAACGACGAAATCAGCCAACTGGCAGCCGAACGCGAGCAGCTCGAAGAGCGCCTGGCGGAGCTGCAGAGCCTGCAGGAAGCCATGGCCGGCGACCAACCTGCCGAGAAGGCACACCCGCGGCGCCGCCACGAGCACCGCGTGGACGACGAGCACCCGCACCGCCGCCGCACCGACCTGGCGGTCGACGGCTGACACGGTTGATCGGCTAAACTGGTGCGGCCCGGTTACGGAGGCCGCATCCCTTGAAACTCGCATTCATGGCCGGTTATTCACCGGCACAGGTCAGTCTGCCCATGGACCTCGTCCTCGAGGCCGAGCGTCTCGGCTTCGATTCGGTATGGACCTCCGAAGCCTACAGCACTGATGCAGTAACGCCGGCTGCGTGGATACTCGCGCGCACCGAGCGCATCAAGGTCGGCACCGCGATCATGCAGATGCCGGCTCGCACGCCCACCTGCGCGGCGATGACCGCGATGACCCTCGATGCGCTGTCCGGCGGGCGTTTTCTGCTCGGGCTCGGCCCGTCGGGGCCGCGCGTGGTCGAAGGCTGGTACGGCGTGCCCTATGGCCGACCGCTCACGCGCACCCGCGAATACATTGCGATCATTCGCCAGATCCTCGCCCGCAAGGCGCCGCTGGAACACGAGGGCTTTCACTACCAGATCCCGTATACCGGCGATGGGGCAACGGGTCTCGGCGCGCCGATGAAAGGCGTGCTGCGCGGCAACCCGGCGCTGCCGATCTACACCGCAGCGATCACGCCGAACGGGTTAAGGGCCGCCGGCGAACTGGCCGACGGCGTGTTCCCGATCTGGATGAACCCCGAACGTTTCGAGTTACTCGGTCCATTCCTCGAAGAGGGCTTTGCAAAGGCCGATGGTGACAAGAGCCTGGCAGATTTCGACGTCGCACCGTTGGTCTACGTGGTTCTCGGCGACGATGTCGAAGCCTGTCGGCAGCCGGTGCGCCAGCACCTGGCGCTGTACATCGGCGGCATGGGCCCGAAGGCGAAAAACTTCTATGCCATGTACGCGGCGCGGATGGGATACGAGGCGGAAGCGGCGCAGATCCAGGACCTGTTCCTGTCCGGCCGCAAAGTCGAGGCCGCGGCCGCGGTACCGGCACGGCTGATCGATGACTGTGCGCTCGTCGGCCCGGCCGACCGCATTCGTGACCACCTGCAACGCTGGCGCGACGCGGGCGCGCGCGGTGAGGTGGGTTCGCTGCTGGTGGGTGGTGCGTCGATTGACGCGATGCGATTACTGGCCGAGGAATTACTGTGACCGCTGTGCCCACCTTCGGGATTCCGGTGCCACAGGTGTTCATGAACGGCCGGGCCGACATGGGTCTGGTCAAGGACGCACTGCACCGCGCGGAAGAGCTGGGTTTCGAGAGTGCGTGGGTGCAGGACCAGGTGGCCGGCGACGTGCCCCTGATGGAGTCCGTCAGCCTGCTCTGCTATGCCGCTGCCGTCACCGAGCGTATCCGGCTGGGTGTGTCGGTCATCGTGTTTCCCATTCGCAACGCGCCACAGCTCGCGAAGGATTTCAGCACGCTCGACAACATGAGCAACGGCCGGGCGATACTCGGTATCGGCCTGGGCCCGGTGTTCGCCGGCGACAATTACTTCGCCATCTTCGGGACGCGTGCCGATGAAGCCTTGCAGCGCTTCAATGAAGGCCTGGAAGTCATGCGGGCACTGTGGACGCAGCCCAAGGTGACGTACCACGGCAAGTACTACACGCTGAACGACGCCGCCATGGAACCCAAGCCCGTGCAGAAGCCGTTGCCCGTCTGGTTTGGTGGCCAGCATCCCAAGGCGCTGCACCGCGCGGTACGCGTGGCCGACGGATATATGGGCGCCGGGCCCACCACGACCCGGGATTTCGCGGCAAACGTCGCGCATCTAAGGCGCTTCCTCGACAAGGAACAGCGCGACCCGGCAAGCTTCCCGTTGTCCAAGCGCGTCTACCTGGCAGTGGACCGCGATGCGCAACGCGCGAAACGCGGGCTCGACGAATTCTTCGAGGCGCGCTACCCGTGGATGGTGGAGGCGAACCCGAACTTCGTCGCCGACATTTGTGCGTGGGGTGCTCCGGAACAGGTGGCCGACGGCTTGAGGCAGGTGCTGGATGCGGGCGCAAGCATGATCGTCCTGAATCCCCTGTGGGATTTCGTCGAACAAATGGAAGTTCTCGCCGAAGAGGTCATTCCGCAGCTGCGCTGAACGCCGATGCACGTCGACCTGATACTGGATACCCGCGCCAGCGCCGACGAATTGGCCGAGCTCGGCCGACTGGCGGAAACCCATGGGATCCGCGGCGTGTGGGTGTCCAGCCTGCTGGATTCCCGTGACCCGTTCACGAACCTGAGCGTGCTCGCGCGCGAGACCTCGCAGCTCCTGCTGGGACCCGTGGCCGTGAATCCTTTCGATACCCACCCGGTGCGTATTGCGTCGAGTTTCCTGACGCTGAACGAGCTGGCGGGCGGCCGCGCGCGCCTGGTCATCGGGGGCGGCGGCGAAGCACTGGAAGCCCTTGGCATCGAGCCCGCACGACGGGTGCGCGCCGTCGCGGAGTGTGTCGACATCGTGCGCGCCGCGGCGACGGGAGAGGCCGTGAGCTATGCGGGCGAGCTTTACCAGGTCCGGCATTTGCGCCTGGGCTGGCTCAGCGCGCCGGCACCACCCGTGTACGTGGGTGCCAGCCAGGCGCAGATGCTGAACATGGCGGCGCGGGTCGCCGACGGCATCATGATGAGCGATATGCCCGTGGCGCTGTCGGCGGCAGCCATCAAGGCACTCGATGCGGGTCTGGCCGCCCACGACCGCGCCAGGCCGGCCTTCACGACCAACGCGTTCACGGCCTGGCACGTTTACGCCGATGAACGGCAGGCGCGCAACGAGGGGCGGCACTGGTTGTTATTGCGCGGCATCTTTCGCCCGTGGTTGTTGGCGGAATTCCTGGAACCGGATGAAGTCCAATTGGTGATGGAGCATCGCGACGCGTTTATCGACGCGTTTCGCAATGGCAGCAGTGACGTGCGCGGCGTGCCGGAAGCGATACTCGACAAGCTGGTGGACAACGTCACGCTGTGCGGTTCCACCGACGACCTGGAGCAAAAGATCGACAAGCTGCGCGCGTATGCGGCGGCGGGACTCGGCGCGATTTCCCTGCGCCTTTATGCCGACCCGGCGGCATCGGTGCGGCTGCTCGGCGAGCGGGTCGTGCCGTCCCTGCGGGACGCCGGTTGAAATGCCGTTGGCCAGTCGACGCCAGGTGCTCCTCGGTACGGCCGCGCTGGCTGCGGTCGGTATCGCGGCGGTGACGATGGGCCGCAAAAAGCCGCCGCCTGCGCGGCCCGCCGGCGTGCCACTCGGGCCCTTCGACGCCACGTCCACGACTGAAGACGTGACTGAAGGCGTCGACCTGGCGGGTCGCACCGTGCTGATCACCGGTGCGACCTCCGGGCTCGGGCTGGAGTCCATGCGTGTGCTCGCCATGCGTGGTGCACACGTGATCGGCACCGGGCGCACGCTCGACAAGGCGGAACGGGCCTGCGCGTCCGTTGCCGGCAGCACGACACCAGTGGCGCTGGAACTGACGGATTTCGATTCCGTCATGCGTTGTGCCGCCACGGTGCAGGCACTGGATCAACCCGTCGACGTGCTGATGTGCAATGCCGGAGTGATGGCGCTACCGCAACTCGAGCAGGTTTACGGGCTGGAAAAACAGTTCGTCACGAATCATCTCGGCCATTTCCTGCTCGTGAACCTGCTGCTGGATCGCGTGCAGTCTGCGCCGCAGGGGCGCGTGGTGGTGGTGTCGAGCAGCGCATTGAAATGGGCCGCGCCCGAAGGCATCGAGTGGGACAACCTGTCGGGCGAGCGCGATTACGATGCGCGCCGTGCCTACGGGCAGTCGAAGCTGGCAAATGTGCTGTTTTCCCTGGAACTGGCCCGGCGTCTGGAAGGCACCGCGGCAACGTGTAATGCCCTGAATCCCGGGCCGGTGTTGACGAACGTCGGCCGCCATGCCCCCGGGTGGCTGGTCACGCTGGGCAACCTGCTCGGACCGCTGTTCATGAAGCAGCCGGACCAGGGCGCCGCTACCCAGTGCTACCTGGCTGCCCATCCGTTCGTGGCCGGTGTCAGTGGGCGCTACTTCCAGGACTGCAACCCGATCAGCGTCGGCGGGCACACGGAAGACACGGCCATGGCAGCGCGTCTTTGGGACGTGAGCCAGGAGTTCACGCGCGATTATCGGGGCTAGCTAGCGTTCCTGGTCTTCCAGCGCACGGCGTCGGGCGTCTGCCGAATCCATCAACTGGTCTTCCACATCGCGGGCGCGATCCATCGTCTGCACCTGGTCGTCGAACACGGTGTCTTCCACCGGGTTTTCCTGGTCGTCGTCGGCGGGGCCGGAACAACCGAGCAGCAGGAGCGCAGCCAGCGCGGGGAGATAAGCGCGAATCATGGGTTCACCTCTGTGCATCTGCATCGACGTTGCGGGGGTCGGCTGCGTGGCTGGGCAGCCGCCAGGAGTTCAGGATGCGGCGCGGTACTGTTTCGCGGGCTGGAATTGCAGCGCCTCCAGCGGCGCCGCCGCGCGCCCGGCGCGAATGCGCTCATCCGTCGGTGTGCCGTAAAGCGTGGTGCGTTGCCGGGGCGTGCGTCCGGCGGCCTCGATCAGGGCTTCCATCTGCTCCGGTGCCAGTTCCTGGCCATGGCTCGCGCCGGCCGCGCGGGAAATGGACTCGTTCATCAGCGTGCCACCGAGGTCGTTGGCGCCCGCCCGCAGCACACGGTGCGCGCCCTCGGCACCCAGTTTCACCCAGGACGCCTGCACGTTAGTGATCTGCGGATGCAGCACCAGGCGCGCGACAGCATGCATCAGCAGCGCCTCGCGCCACGTCGGGCCCGGGCGGGCCTCGCCGCGCCGGAACATCGGCGCCTCGGTGTGCACGAAGGGCAGGGGGACGAACTCGGTAATGCCGCCCGTCTGCGCCTGCAGGTCGCGCAGCGCGAGCAGGTGTCTGGCCCAGTGCACCGGACGTTCGCGATGCCCGAACATGATCGTACTGGTCGTTCGCAAACCCGCTTCGTGCGCGGTGCGTATTACGTGCAGCCACTCGCCGGTGCTCAGCTTGTCCGGGCAGATTTCGCGCCGCACCTCCTCGTCCAGTATCTCCGCGGCGGTGCCGGGCAGGCTCGACAGGCCGGCGGCCTGTAACTGCTCGAGGAACCCTGCCACCGGGATACCCAGGGTCTCGGCGCCATGGCTGATTTCCAGTGCAGAAAACGCGTGCACGTGGATATCCGGCGCCGCGCGTTTCACGGCACGACAAACGTCCAGGTAGGTCTGGCCCGTGAAGTCCGGGTGGATCCCGCCCTGCAGGCAGACTTCCGTGGCGCCGCGGTCCCAGGCTTCGGCCGTGCGTCGTTCGATTTCGGCAAGATTCAGCACGTAGGGCGCACCGCGCAGATCTTCACTGGTCTTGCCCTTGGAGAACGCGCAGAAGCGGCACTTGTACTGGCACAGGTTCGTGTAATTGATGTTGCGAGTGACGACGAAGGTCACCGTGTCGCCGTTCACGCGTTCGCGCAGTGCGTCGGCTGCGTCGATCACCTGCAGCGCGTCGTCGCCGCGCGCGTCGAACAGCCGCGTCACCTCGCGCTCGTCGAGCCGGGTGCCCGCGGTGGCCTTGTCCAGCAAGGCGGGCAGGCCCGGCGCACACTGTCTCGATGCCGCAGCGGCGGGCTCCGGTGGCGGTACCGGGCTGATGCCGGCGGCCCAGTCATCCTCGCGGGCCAGTCCGCCCGCATCGCAGTGGCGCAACAGCGCGGGCATCAGCGACGGGTCTACCCAGCGCGTGCCCGCGGCGATGTATTCCGGGTACAGGGTCAGTCGCTCGGTCAGCGTCTTGCCGGCTGCGCGGGTGTCGCTGGCCAGCGCCTCGAGCTGTGGCCATGGCGACTCCGGGTTCACGTGATCGGGTGTGACCGGCGACACGCCGCCCCAGTCGTTGATACCGGCCGCGACCAGTTCGTCGAGCCGGCCCGCGTTCAGGTTTGGCGGCGCCTGGATGTTCATGTCCGGACCGAAGACCAGCCGGGTCACGGCGATCGTCCACAGCAGTTCTTCCAGCGGTGGCGCGGGCGCCTGCGCCATCTTCGTGCCTGGCTTCGGGACGAAGTTCTGCAGGATTATTTCCTGGATATGGCCGTGGCGTTCGTGCAGCTTTCGGAGCGCGTACAGGCTGTCCAGCCGTTCGTCGCGCGTTTCGCCGATGCCAATCAGCAATCCCGAGGTGAGCGCCACATCGGCTTCGCCCGCTGCGGCGATGGCGGCGAGGCGTGCGGCAGGCTGCTTGTCCGGCGAACCGAAATGCGGGCCGCCACGTTCGGCCAGCCGCGCCGACGCCGACTCCAGCATGATGCCCATGGACGGCGCCACGGGCCGCAGCCGTCGGTAGTCGTCCACACTCATCACACCGGGGTTCAAATGCGGCAGCAGGCCGGTTTCCTCCAGCACCAGTCGCGCCATTGCGCCCACGTACTGCAGGGTGGATTCGTAGCCCAGGGCCGCCAGTGCATCACGCGCCGCCCGGTAGCGCAGTTCCGGCTTGTCGCCCAGGGTGAACAGCGCTTCGCGGCAGCCCGCGTCGCGGCCCGCCTGCGCAATGGCCAGCACTTGCTCTGGTGCCAGGTAGGCGTGATCCAGGCGTCGTGGCGTCTTGGCGTAGGTGCAGTAGTGACAGACGTCGCGGCAGAGTTCCGTCAGCGGGATGAACACCTTGCGCGAGTAGGTGACGAGCTGGCCTTTGCCCGCATCGCGCAGCGCGGCGGCTTCGCGCATCAGCGCGGGCAATGTCTCGCCGGTCGACAGCGCGTCGCGCCCGGGTGGGGTCCAGTCTGGCTTCATGCTTGTAACGCGGTTTGCCCGGAATCGCCGAGCCGCTGTTCTATGTCGTGGGTCTGCAGCCAGCGCGCGGTATTCTCGCCGCTTGCCTGGCCGCAAAGCCAGTGCAGGTCTGCGGGCCTGTCTATATCGCGTGCGAAGGCCTCCAGCGCAAGGTTTTGTGCGGGCAGCCCCGCTGTGAGTGCATGCGCGAGATGCCGGCGGGCGCTGCCCGGCCCGAAACCGAAGGCCATCGCACCGGGTGGGCTGACCACCAGCGCGTTGGTCCCGCCATCACTGCGAGCCGGGCTGATGGTCAAACCATTGCGATGACAGGCTAGCAGCGCGGCCACGTCCGGGCTTTGCAGGGTGGGCAGGTCGCCGGGCAGGACGAGTAAGGTTTGAACCCGCTGCGTGGCGAGCGCGTCGGCAGCGCGGTCCAGCACCCGGTTCAGCTCCGGATCGCCGTTGTCGTCGACCCAGCTCAGCCCCAGGTCATCTGCAACGCGCCGCGCGTCGTCGCCACCGAGCAGGATCAGCCGGTCGACGGCCCCGGCGCCGGTGACTGCCGCGATGACGTCCCGCAGCATTGCTTCTGCGAGCCCGGCGCGTTCGTCCGCGTTCAGGACCGGGGCCAGGCGGCCCTTGGCCAGCGCGAAGGCTTTGACCGGCACCAGCGCAACCCGCGTGGTTGGTGTTCGCGTGGTCATCGCGCCGCTTTCCCGCAGTCCCGGGCGAAATCCAGCGCGGTTCGCGCCAGTTCGATCCGGTCGTCCAGGGTTTGCATGATTGTGTTGCTGCAATGCACCGTGATGCCGAGGGCCTCCACGTCGGGTCGCAGGTCTTTGTCCACCGTATCCAGTATGAATCCATCGATCCACGGCTGGTAGTGGCGAGCCACGGCCAGGGCCGACTGGGTCAGGCCCAGCTCGCCCATGATCTTGGCCGTCGGGCCCTTCAGGGCCCGTCCGCCGACGATCGGGGACACCGCCACCACCGGCACCAGCGCCTCGCGCAGCGCTGCGGCAAAGCCAGGCACGGCCAGCAGCGGATCGATGCTCAGCCAGGGGTTGGACGGCGCGACCAGGATTGCCTGCAGCCTGGCATCCTGCAACGCCGCAAGCACCTCGGGGCTGGGCTGTGCGTCGCCGGCCCCGGCAAACTCCACGGCCTGCACCCGGGGCTCTGCGCGCCGCCGGACGAAGTATTCCTGGAAGGGCAGCACGCCGGTATCGGTGTGCACCTGGGTGGCGATCGCGTCGTCACTCACCGGCAGCACGCGTGTCTTGACGCCGAGGGCCGCGCGCAACTCCGCGGTGACTTCCGTCAGCCGGGCGCCGTCGGCCAGGCGCGCGGTGCGCACGAGGTGGGTGGCGATATCGCGGTCGCC
Source organism: Chromatiales bacterium (assembly GCA_020351875.1). Taxonomy (GTDB): domain Bacteria; phylum Pseudomonadota; class Gammaproteobacteria; order Steroidobacterales; genus J054. Next base: position 3,184,205 of record CP070671.1, read on the forward strand.
CAGGCGAAACCAGGTCTCGCCACCCAGTTCTTCCAGCGCTTCCATGCAGTGCCAGTGTTCGTCACTGCGCCCCCAGCCGGTGTCGGGATTGACCCGTGCGGCCAGCGTGTACAGCAAGGTATCCAGGTCCGGGCTGATCGCAAGGCCCAGGTGGCGAAAATCGTCGGCGGTGTTGACCACCACGGCCAGCGCGTCAGCGGGCACGACATGGCTCAGCCCCAGGGCGAGTTTTGCGCCGCCCACGCCGCCGGATAACGCTACGCAGTGCACGCTCACTGGAACAGATCCTCGTCCGGGGCGCGCAGCACCGCAGTCGCGGGCTGCCCGTCCGCGGTCGCCGGCCAACCCCGGATCAGGACCACCGGCGTGCCCTCGGCCCCTTCGCCCATCAACAGGACGGCCGCCGCGGCGATGGAATCGGCCGGTGCGATTTCGGCGACCTGCATCGGTCGCCCGAACAGGTCTTCCGTGCCCCGCAGGTCTGCCACGACGGTGACGCCGGCCGCACCGATTGCCACCCCGGTGGTGCCGAGTCGCCACGGTCGGCCGATGCTGTCGACAACCAGCACGCCCGGGGCAACGCCGGTCCGCTCGGCCAGCGTGTCGCGCAGTTTGCGGGCGGAAGCATCGGGATCGGCCGGCAACAACAGCACGTCGTCTTCATCGCCCGTCACGTTGGACCGGTCTATGCCGGCGTTGGCCAGGATGACACCAAGGCGGTGCTCCACGATGATCAGCCCCGGCCGCTTGCGCACCACGCGCTTCGAATCGCGGAGGATCAGCTCCACCATGCGCGGATCCTTGTCCGTTTCGTTGGCGAGGCGCGTGGCGGCAGCGGAGGGTTCCACCGTCGCCAGATGCAGCGACCGCCCCTCGGCTTTGGAGACGATTTTTTGCGCGATCGCCAGCACATCGCCCTGCTGCAGCCGCATGCCGGCATCCGCGAGACTCGCCAGCACGATGCCGGCGAGGTCATCGCCGCTGGCAACCAGCGGAATGCCGCCGAGGCGGAAAAAGGCCAGGTCAGGTGAGCCCATGCGGTGGAATTAGCAGCTGTAAGGCGGATTCGGCGGTGTCCCGGCGCCGGGAGCTCCGACTCCCGGGCAGGGCGGCATCGAGAATGGGGCGGTTTTCATCGGCTCATCGTCGCGGTACCGGCTGCGCCATGCTAACGGCCGCGCCGCGTAGCGTCCACGGCCGCTGGCAGCGCGCGCAGGGGTTAATGCAGAATAGCCGTCCGCCGGATCGAGGCCCATCCATGGAGATCTACAAGGAGTTTGTCTTCGAGGCTGCCCACCGCCTGCCGAATGTGCCGGAAGGGCACAAGTGCGCGCGGCTGCACGGGCATTCCTGGAAGGGCACGATCTACGTGAGCGGCGACCTCGACCCTGCGCTCGGCTGGATCATGGACTACGCGGATATCAAGAGTGCGTTCGCACCCATCTACGAGCAGCTGGACCATAACTACATGAATGAAATTCCGGGGCTGGAAAATCCCACCAGCGAAGTCCTGGCGCGGTGGATATGGCGGGCTCTCAAGCCCCGGCTGCCGCAGCTGTCGCGAGTGGTGATCAATGAAACCTGCACCTCCGGTTGCATCTACCGGGGCGAGGATGACGACGCCTGACGAAGAACATATGGGCGCCGCCCTGGATGCGGCGCGACGCGCGTTGCTGGCCGGAGAAGCACCCATTGGTGCCTGCCTGGTCACCGATACCGACACGGTGGTGGTGCATAACCGCGTGGTGTCCGATCGGGATCCGACGGCCCATGCAGAAATCCAGGCGATCCGTGAAGCAACGAGGCTGTGGCGGCACTGGGATCCGGGTGCGTCGCGACTGTACGTGACGGTAGAACCGTGTCCGATGTGTATTGCCGCCTGCCACTACGCTGGTATCAGGGAAATCGTGTACGCGGCCAGTCTCGCCGACTTCCACGAGATCACCGGCGACGAACTGCTGACACCCCTGGCATCCGGGGCCTTGCTGACGGGTGGTTGCCGGCGCGAAGAGAGCCGGGAACTCCTGCGCACGTGGGCGGCGAGGCGGGCGGCCACCGCATGAACGCCCAGTACGACGAAATTGCCGAGCAATATGCGCGCACCAGGCACTCGCCGCTGCGCCGTTGGGTCGAGCAGCCGAGCTTCCTCGGGCTGGCGGGCGATGTGCGCGGCCTGCGCGTGCTGGACCTGGCCTGTGGTGATGGCTTTTACACCCGGGCGCTGAAACAGGCGGGCGCCACCGAAGTCGTGGGCGTGGACATATCTCCGGCCATGATTGCGTTGGCAACACAGAATGAACAGGCATCGCCACTCGGCGTCGAGTACGTCTGTGCAGATGCGGCCGCATTGCCGGATCTGGGCCGTTTCGACCGGGTGGTGGCGGCCTACCTGCTGCACTACGCGCCAGATCGCAGTGTGTTGTCGGCAATGTGCAGCAGCATTGCACGTTGCCTCGGCACGGGCGGTGATTTTGTGACGTTGAATGAAAACCCCGCGCAGTCCGACGAGCCCGCGGGCGCCTACGCCCGCTACGGTTTCACCAAGTCGCTGGACGGTCCGTTGGCGGACGGCGCCACCATTCGTTACCGGATGCTGGCAGGTCGGGAGAGCTTCGGTTTCGAAGCCTGTTACTACTGCCGGGAGACCTACGAAGCGGTGTTACACGACGCAGGTTTCGGTGCCGTGCAATGGCACGACCTGGTCGTCGATCGGGCCGCTGCCGATGGTGTCGATGCCGACTACTTCGATGCCTACCTGGCCCACCCGCCTGTGATCGGGCTCAGTTGTCGCCGACGCTGATCGTGGATCTGCTCGTTCACCAGTTTGCAGAGCACGCGCGCGTGCGTCCGGGGCAACCGGCCGTGGCAGGACCGGGCGGCGCGATCTGTTACGGCGAACTCGAGCACCGGGCGAGCCAGATTGCCGCTGGCCTGCAGGCGCAGGGCATCGGCGCAGGCGACATCGTTGGCTTGTGCCTGGACTGGACGCCGGATTTGCTCGCGGCGCTGATCGGTACCTGGCAGGTGGGTGCGGCCTACGTGCCCCTCGACCCGGCGTTGCCCGCCGCGCGCCTGACCGGCATCACTGACAGTGCGCGTCCCGCAGCGGTGATTGCGCCGCCACACTGGCAAAGCACTTTCGATGCAACGAAGCAGCGGGTCGTCGCGCCCGCAGAGCTGCTGGCTGCCGGCCGGAACAGGCGCACAGCAACGCCCATCGATCCGGCCGCGCTTGCTTACGTGATGTACACATCCGGTACCACCGGGAAGCCGAAGGGCGTCATGGTGAGTCACGGCAACATTGCCGGTTTGTTCGCGCCGTTCCACGCACGCTTCCGCTGGAGCCCGGACGATGTGTGGACGCTCTATCACAGCTACGGTTTTGGCTACTCGGTCTGGGAAACCTGGGGCGCGCTGACCAGCGGTGCCTGCCTGGTGCCCGTGCCGTTGGCAATGCGTGCGGACCCGCTGCAGTTACACGCGCTGCTGGCGCAGCAACGGGTCACCGTGCTGAGCCAGACACCGTCGGCATTCCGCCAGACCGTGCTGCACGAAGACTTTGCGCTGCCCGAATTGCCGGACCTGCGCCTGGTCGCACTGAGCGGTGAAGCCTTGCCTGCGGCTGACCTGCGCCGGTGGTTTGGGATCCGGGGCCGGCCCCGGCCGCAATTGATCAACACCTACGCGGTGACGGAGACCGGTGGCCAGGCCACCTGCAAGGTGTACGAGCAACACGATGCCAATAGTGGTGAGCCCGGCGATGTGGGTGCGCCGCTGCCCGGCGTCGAGGTCAGGCTGCTCGATTCGTCCGGTGACGAAGTCGAAGCGGGGGCGGTCGGGGAGCTCTACGTCGGTGGCCCCGGCATTGCCCAGGGCTACCTGGGAGACGCTGCGCTGGCCGCGGAGCGTTTTGTGAAGCTGCCGACAACGACGGGCGCACGACGTTTCTATCGCACCGGTGATCTTGCCCGGCGGGTTGCGAATGGCTCGCTGGTGTTCACCGGCCGTGTCGATTCGCAGTTCAAGTGGCGCGGCTACCGCATCGAGGCAGCGGAGGTCGAAGCCGCGTTGCAGGCGCACCCCGCCGTGCGCGAGGCAGCGCTGGCCGTGCGCGGTGACGGCGACCAGGCCAGGCTGGTGGGCTACTACGTCACCGGCGACGTGGCGCCAGCCGACCATGAACCCGAGTTCTGGCCCGCGGTGGGTCCCTACCAGGTGTACGACCAGTTCCTGTACGACCTGATGAGTACCGACGACGAGCGCCTGGCCCGGTTTCGCGAGGCGTACATGCAGGCGGCGCCGGGACGCGTGGTCCTGGACATTGGCACCGGCGAGCACGCGCTGCTCGCGCGGCTGTGCGCGGAGGCGGGTGCCCGGCACGTGTATGCGGTCGAGGTGTTGCCTGAGGCGGCCGAACGCGCGCAGGAGACGGTGGCCCGGCTCGGGCTTGCCGGGCGTATTACCGTGATCGCCGGCGACATGGCGTCTGTGCAACTGCCGGAGCCGGCCGAGGTTGCGACCCAGGGCATCATCGGCAACATCGGCAGCGCGGACGGCATCATCCCGATCTGGAATGCGGCCCGGCACGCTTTTGCGACCGACTGTATTCCGGTGCCTGCGCGCTGCCGTACATGGATCGCACCCGCGGAGTTGCCCGCCGGCCTCGCGGCGCAGCCTGCCTTTTCGCCGCTCGCGCAGCGTTATGCGGCACTCGCCTACGATCAGGTGGGCGGTCCGTTCGACATCCGCCTGTGTGTCAGAAATTTTCCGGCCGACGGTTTGCTGGCCGACGCACATGCATTCGAAGACCTCGACTTCAGTGACGTGCTGGCCCCGCCCGTGACCGGCGAGGCAGGATTCGTCACACGACGCGCTGGCCGGCTCGACGGTTTCCTGCTGTGGACCGAAGTCGATACCGGTGCAGGGTCAAGCCTGGACTACCTGGACAATCAGCAGGCCTGGCTGCCGGTGTTTTTCCCGCTGCCGGAAGGTGGCGTGGCCGTGGCTGCGCGCGAGGTCATCGACGTGGCCTGGGCGCGTGACGATGCGAGCGGTCCATGTCCCGACTACCGCATTGACGCGCGGGTGCGTGGCGAGCAATACACCTATATAACGCGCCACCAGGAAACCGAGCTGAACGGCACCGCGCTGCACCGCCGCCTGCATGCGTCTGCAGGCGTGACCGGGCCGGATCAGTTGCGGGCGTGGCTCACGGCACGCGTGCCTGCCTACATGGTGCCCACCGCCTGGATACCGTTACCCGCACTGCCGCTGAACGCGAACGGCAAGCTCGATCGTGACCAGCTGCCAGCACCCGGGCGCGCGCGTCCCTCTCTGGCGGCGCCCGCCGTGCCGCCGCGTGACCCGCTCGAGGAGCAGCTCGCCGGCATCTGGTGCACGGCCCTGGCGCTCGACGGCGTCGGCGTCGACGACAATTTCTTCGACCTGGGCGGTGATTCCATCGCCGCGGTGCGTGTGATCAGCATGGTGCAACGCGAACTCGATGCGCCGGTCGGCCTCGCGGCGTTGTTCGATGCCCCGACCGTGGCGACGCTGGCGGCGAGGCTGCGCGACCAGGGTAAGGGCTTCAAACCGGCCGCCGTCGAGGAAGGCATATTGTGAGCGAGCCTGCCTTGCTCGGGTCGCTGCGCGCAGCCGGCGCCGAACTCTGGCTGGAAGGTGATGCGCTGCGTTTTCGTGCGCCGGCCGGCGCCCTCGACGATGCCGCTCGCGCTGAGCTGGCCCGTGAACGCGATGCGGTTATCCGGCACCTGCGCCGGGAAGGGGTGCGCGCGCCGCTGTCTGCGCCGCAGCGCAGTTTCTGGCTGCTGGAACAGCTGAACCCGGGTCACCGCGGGGCCGGTGAACAATTCCTGCTGGAGTTGCGCGGTCCGCTGCGCGTGCCGTCCCTGCAGCGCGCATGGTCTTTGTTGCTCGATCGTCACGCGGTGCTGACGGCCCGGTTCGTGGAAGTTGACGGCGACGTGCAGCAGCGTTGCGGGCCCGACGGTGTGCCCACCGAACTCGACGCGGTGGTGATCGACCTGGACGACCCGTCAGGCATTGATGTCTATGCACGACAGGCCCTTGCCGCAGGTTTCGACGTGGCGAACGGTCCGCTCGTAAAAGTGCAGCTGTTTCGCCTGCAGGCCGAACACCACGCGCTGCTGGTGACGGCGCACCACGCGGTGGCGGATGGGCCATCGGTGCGCATCATCCGCGACGAGCTGTGCGCGCTTTATACAGCCGCCATGAATGACGCCACGACGGACTTGCCGCCAGTGCGGGCGTACACGGATTTCGTGCGTGGGAACGCGGGCGAGGCCGCCGCGGGCGACCTGAGCTGGTGGTGCGATCAGCTTGCCGAACTGCCGCCAGCGGTCAGCCTGCCGTACGTGAGCAGCAGGGCCGGCGCCGCGCAGGAGCGCCTGCCGCTGCAACTGCCCGCAGCTGTCGCCGACCGCGTGCGGGCACTCGCCCGCGCCGAACGCACGACGCCGTTCACCGTGCTGCTGGCCGCATGGCGCGCGTTGCTGGTGCGTTTATCGGCGCAGACCGACGTGCCGATCGGTGCGCCGGCCACGCTGCGTGACACGGAAGACTTCCAGCGCACCGTCGGTTGCTTCGCGAACAACCTCGTCTACCGAACCGATGCAGCCGGTGACCCGCCGTTTGTGGAACTACTGCGCCGCGAGCGCAACACGGCACTCGAAGCCTTCTCACGTCGCGCGGTGCCGTTCGAGCGTATCGTCGCCGAACTCGCGCCGCGGCGCACGGCGGGCGTGCACCCGTTGTTCCAGGTCCTGTTTCTCTATGAGCAGGACACCGGCGCCCCGCCCGTGGGCGCCGGTGTCGAGTTTCACCTGCGAACGTTGCGCGTCGACCGCGACAGTTTCTGGCACCTGGAATGCTCGCTGACGGACCGGGGCCCGGGCGCAGTCGTAGACGGTTACATCGGGTGGGGCGTGGAGTGCTTCGATCGCGCGTTCGCCGCTGCATTGCCGATGCGTTTCCGGGCGCTGCTCGAGTCCGCCGTGGCGGATCCGGCGGCACCGCTCTCGGCCCTGGATCTGTGGTTGCCCGGTGAACAGCAGGCCGTGATCGCGCTCGGCCGTGGTGCGACGCCGCCGCCGCCGACCGCGGTGACCCTGCATGAATTTTTTGATGAGCAGGCGGCGAGTACCCCGCAACGCGTTGCGCTGGTCACACCAGACGGGACGGTGAGCTACGGTGCGCTGGCGCAGCACGCCCAGGCACTCGCGACCGCGTTGCAACAAGATGGAGTCGGGCCCGGTGATCTCGTCGGCATCGCTTGTGAGCGCAGCACCGCGCTGGTTGCCGCGACACTCGCCGTGTTGAAAGCGGGTGCAGCCTACCTGCCCCTGGATCCCGAGTACCCGACGGAACGGTTACGCATGATCGCCGCCGACGCCGGGGTATGCATCGTGCTGGCCGATGCGGCGGGGCGGGCGGCGCTGCCTGGCAACCTGCGCGTGATCGATCCGGCAAGCGCCGTCGTTTCTGCCGGTGAATTTCGTCCCGTCGATGCGCGGCCCGACGCGCCGGCCTACGTGCTGTACACGTCCGGTTCCACCGGGCGGCCGAAGGGCGCGGTGGGTCTGCATCGAGGCGCGGTGAACCGCTGCGAGTGGTTCTGGCGCGACCGGGGTATCGGACCGGAAGACGTGTTCGCTTTGCGCACCAGCCTGAACTTTGTCGATTCCGTGTGGGAAATCTTCGGCGCGCTGGGTTGCGGTGCGCGGTTGGTGATCGTGCCGGACGATGTCGTGCGGGAGCCGCGCGCACTGGTCGCAGCCTGCGCGCGTGCCGGCGTCACGCACCTGGTCTTCGTGCCGGCACTGCTCCGCGCGGTGCTCGATGCACATGCGAGTCTCGGCGCAACACTGCCGGGTCTCCGCTCATGCATCACCAGCGGTGAACCGCTGGCCCCGGACTTATGTGCTGCGTTTCGCGCGGCCGCACCGGGTGTGCAACTGCTGAATGTCTACGGCACGTCCGAAGTGTGGGATGTGACCTGCGCAGAAGTGCAGGCTCACGACACGCCGTCACGAGTCCCGGTCGGCCGGCCGATTGCGGGTGTGCAGGCGCATGTGCTGGACCCGTCGGGCGCATTGCTGCCGCCGGGCGTCATCGGCGAGCTGTGCGTGAGCGGTGCCGGCGTGGGGCCGGGCTACTGGCAACGCGATGATTTGACCGCAGCGTGTTATCGGCCCGATCCCGTCGATCCGCGGCAACTCCTGTATCGCACCGGTGACCTCGCCAGGTGGCGGGCAGACGGGCAGCTGGAATGCCTCGGGCGCATCGACCAGCAACTGAAACTTCGTGGCCACCGTATCGAACCCGGCGAACTGGAAGCCGCGTTGACCGCGCGTCCCGACATCCGGCAAGCGGCGGCCGCGCTGCGCGGCGAACCCGCGCGCTTGTGCGCATGGATTGAAGCAGAACCCGGCTGCGAACCCGATGTCACGTCCATCAGTCGGGAGCTGCGGGCCCGCCTGCCGGCGCCGCTCGTGCCGGCCACGATCGATGGCGTGACGCACTGGCCCCTGACACCCAGCGGCAAGATCGACCGCAACGCGCTGCCCGAGCCTCGCGAGCCAGGGTCTGCCGAACGGGTAGCGCCGCGTACTGCGACCGAGCAAACGGTTGCGGAAATCTGGCGGGAACTGCTCGGCGCCGACCCGGCCGCTATCCACGACGACTTTTTCGGTCACGGCGGTGACTCGATGCTGGCCACGCGGCTGCTCGCCCGTGCCAACGCGGCGTGTGCCACCGCAGTACCGATGCGGGAGTTTTTCGCCGAACCGACACTCGCCGGCCTCGCAGCTGCCATCGACCGTGCGCCTTTGGCTACCGCGGCGCTGCCCGGCGGGTTGCCACGGCCGGCAGAGCTGCCGTTGTCCCCGGCGCAGCAGCGCCTGTGGTTCCTCGAGCAGCTGGATCCGGGCAGTCCCGCGTATCACATTGCGTTTACGCTCGAACTCGACGGACCACTGGACAGCCACTGCGTGCAGGCCGCAGCGGGAGATGTGAGTGCCCGCCACGAAGCCTTGCGAACCAGTTTTCCCGATCGGGGCGGCGTGCCGCACCAGCAGATACACGCGGCGCTTTCGCCGGACTTTCTCGTCGTCGACGCTGCGGCGACCCCCGATTCACTGGCGGCCGCAGCGGCACGAGCTTTCGATATCCGGCAGGGGCCGCTGTGGCGGCTGCGTCTCTACCGGCAGTCCGAACAACGCAGCACCTTGCTGGTGGTCATGCATCACCTGGTGGCTGACGGGCATTCGAATTCCATCCTGTTCCGCGAGCTGGCTGCTGCCTGTGCAGCCCGCATGGACGGCCGAAGCTGGACACCCAGAACCCTGCCATTTCAATATGCCGACTACAGCCTGTGGCTGCAGCAGCGCCTGAGCTCGCCGGACATTGACGCGCAACGGGCACACTGGCAACAAAGCCTGCACGGTGCCCCGCCGCTGCTGGAGTTGCCCACCGATCGGCCGCGGCCCGCGGAGCAGAGTTTTCGTGGCGGCTGGATCACCAGGCACCTGGATCAACAGACGCTGGGTGAGTTGCGCGACTTCGGTCGGACGGAAAACTGCACCTTGTTCATGGTGCTGCTGGCCGGCTTTCAGCTGCTCTTGCACCGCTGGTCGGGGCAGCGTGACCTGTTGATCGGCACACCGGTGGCGGGCCGGCCGTTGCCCGAACTGGAAGCGCTGCTGGGTCTGTTCATCAACACCGTGGTCGTTCGCACGCAGCTGCAGCCAGGTGCGCGCGTGACCGAGCTCCTGGCAACGACCCGGGCTGCGACCCTCGACGCTTTCGCGCACCAGGACCTGCCCTTCGAGGCGCTGGTGGACAGCCTGCAGCCAGGCCGGAGCCTCAGCCGGGCCCCGGTGTTCCAGGTGATGTTCAACCTGACGCCGATCCCCGAGCGGTTGCAGCAGGCCGGGCCGGTCACGCTGCGACTGGGCGGGCTGATCGAACACGGCGTGTCCAACTTCGACCTGAGCCTTAACATCGGGGAACACGCCGACGGCGCGACGCTGATCTTCGAATACGACAGCGAACTGTTCGACGCTCCCACGATCGAGAGCCTGGCAGACCGCTACCTGTTGTTGCTCGACCGGATGCGCGAGACGCCGCAAGCACGCCTGGGCCGCTTGCCGGTGCTGACGCCTGCAGACGAGGCGCAGTTGCAGGCCTGGCAGCCGGCACCGCGCATCTCCACGACGGAACGGCTCGTGCATGAACGCGTGGCGGAATGGGCCCGGCGCGCGCCGGACGCGCCGGCCGTGATCGCCGGGGACGAGGCGCTGAGCTATGCGCAGCTGGATGCCCGGGCCAACGGCATTGCTCAGGCCTTGCTGGAAGCAGGCCTGACCAGCGAACGCGTAGTGGGGATCGCGCTGCCACGCGGCCCGGAACTGGTGGGGGCATTGCTCGGCGTGCTGAAGGCCGGTGGTGCCTACCTGTTGCTCGATCCGGCGCTGCCGTCGGCACGCCTGGCCCGCATTGCGCGCGAGGCCCGGTTGGCTGGCATCGTCTCTGACGGTGCGTCGTTAGCCTGGGCGCCGGGCGTCGCCGTATTGAACCCAACAGAGATTGCACCGGCCGATGCCGCGTTACCGGTTGCGATCAGATCGGCAGACCCTGCCTACCTGGTTTACACGTCAGGCTCCACCGGCACGCCGAAGGGCATCGAAGTCAGCCACGGCAGCCTCGCCAGCGCGGCCAGTGCCTGGGCCGAGGTCTATGCACTGCGCGAATCGGATCGGCACCTGCAGATGGCCGCGGTGAGTTTCGACGTATTTACCGGCGACTGGGTGCGTGCGCTGAGCACCGGTGGTGCACTGGTGATCTGTCCCCGCAAGGTGCTGCTGGAACCGGCGGAGCTGTCGGGCTTGCTGCGCGAGCAGCGCATTACCTGCGCTGAGTTCGTCCCGGCCGTGATGCGCCCGCTGCTTGCCCACCTCCAGCAATCCGGCGAACACCTGCACGCAATGCGGTTGCTCATCGTCGGTTCCGAAGCGTGGACCGGTGGCGAGTACAACGCGCTGCGCGCTTTGGCACCACCGGCTGCACGCATCGTGAATTCCTATGGTGTCGCCGAGGCCACCGTCGATTCCACGTGGTTCGAAACCCGCAACGTGTTGCCTGAAGACAGTTCGGTGCCGGCAGGTCGCGCGTTTCCGAACTGTTCCGTACGCGTGCTGGACGCAGAGTTACAGCCGGTGCCCGCCGGCGTGCCCGGTGAACTCTGCATCAGCGGACCGGCCGTCGCTGCCGGCTATGTCGGTGATGCGGAACTGACGGTTGCGAAGTTCCTGTCGCTGCCGGCGACGGGCGAGCGCGTGTATCGCACCGGCGACCGGGCGCGGTGGCGGCGGGACGGGCAGCTGGAGCTGCTGGGGCGGACGGACGACCAGGTGAAGCTGCGCGGGTTCCGGATCGAGCTGGGCGAGATCGAGGCGGCGCTGCAG
>CP070671.1:3195808-3198733 GCA_020351875.1 Chromatiales bacterium
CTGCAGCGCCGCCTCGATCTCGCCCAGCTCGATCCGGAACCCGCGCAGCTTCACCTGGTCGTCCGTCCGCCCCAGCAGCTCCAGCTGCCCGTCCCGCCGCCACCGCGCCCGGTCGCCGGTGCGATACACGCGCTCGCCCGTGGCGGGCCAGCTCAAAAAACGTTCTGCGGTGAGTGCGTCGCGCGCGTGGTAGCCGCACGTCACCCCGTCCCCACCGATCAGTAATTCGCCCGGGACGCCGACGGGCAGTGGCCGCAAGGCTTCATCGACGATCCAGGCGCGGGTATTCGCGATGGGCCGACCGACCGAAATCGGACCATCGGCTTCACCCACGCGCGCACAGGTTGACCAGATCGTGGTCTCGGTGGGTCCATACAGGTTCCAGACTTCGGCACCGGCGCCGAGTAACGACCTGGCGAGGCCCGGGTCGAGGGCTTCGCCGCCGCAAAGAATCCGCAGCCGGCTGTCACCAGACCAGCCCGACTCGATCAGCATGCGCCAGGTCGCCGGCGTCGCCTGCATCACGGTCGCACCGCTGTCTTCCAGCAGTCGTGCGAGGGCCGGCCCGTCCGCTGTCGTTGCCGCGGGCGCGACGACGACTTCCGCACCCACGGTCAGCGGTAACAACAGTTCGAGTACCGATATGTCGAAACTCAGCGTGGTGACTGCGAGCAAGCGGTCACGGCTGCCAAGTCCCGGTACCCGCGCCATGCTGTGCAGGAAATTCACGACCGCGCGGTGCGGCACCTTCACTCCCTTCGGCTGACCGGTGGAACCGGAGGTGTAGATCAGGTAAGCGAGCGCTTCGGGCGCCGCGACGGGTTGCGGTGACGTCTCGCCAGGTTTGACATCGACAACCCGTGCGCGCGAGTCCAGTGTCAGCACGGTGCCCGGGAAATAAGGAAACTCATCAGGCGTGTCCGTGACCAGTAACGCCGCGCCAGAGTCGGCCAGCATGAAGCGCAGACGTTCGCGCGGATAAGCGGGATCCAGCGGCAGGTATGCCGCACCGCTTTCCAGGATCCCGAGCACGGCAGCCAGCATTGCAGGGGATCGGCCGACACACACGGCTACCGGCACGTTTTGCGCAGCGCCCGCGTCCCGTAACTCGCCGGCGATGGCCCCGGCTTTATCCACGAGCTCGCAATAGCGCCACGCGGCACCGTCACCGCGCACCGCGATCGCGTCCGGTGTCAGCAGGCCCTGGTCCTGCACGAGCTGCGCGACGGTCCGGTCGCGCGGGTAATCCGTCGGCGCACCGTGCCATGCACCCTGTTCTGCACGCCGGTCTGACTCGGCCTGCAGCGGGAGTTCACTGAGCGTGCGCGTCGCGTCGCAGACGATGGCCCGCAACAGGGTCTCGAAGGACCGCGCGATGCGTTCAACGGTCGCTGCATCGAACAGGTCCGTGTTGTATTCAAAGCTTGCCCAGAGACCGTCGTCGCCCTCGGCCACGGACAGCGTCAGGTCGAACTTCGCCGCGTCCACCGGCGCAATCACGCCGGGCTCGACGTCAAGGCCGCTCATGGCTGGTGCATTCCACGGCACGTTCTGCAGAACGAACATCACCTGGAAGACCGGCGAGTAACTGAGCTGGCGCTCCGGTTGCAGGGCTTCCACCAGGCGCTCGAACGGCAGTTCCTGGTGCGCAAAAGCGGCCAGCGACGTGGCCCGTATCTGGGCGAGCAACTCGCGAAACGGCAGGTCCGGCTGACAACGCGCGCGCAGGACCAGTGTATTGGCGAAGAACCCCACGAGGTCTTCCAGTTCAGAGCGTCGCCGGCCGGCGACCGGCGAACCGACGAGCACGTCCGGCTGGCCCGAGTAGCGCGCGAGCAGTGCCTGAAATGCGGCCAGCAACACCATGAACAGGGTCGCCGACTCGGTCTGCGCGAAATCCTTTAACGCGGCGGTGAGACCCGGCTCAAGGAAGTGCGCCCAGCGATGCCCGCGGAAACTCTGGTTCGCGGGCCGCGGCCGGTCGGTGGGTAACTCCAGCAGCGCCGGCGCGTCCTGCAGCGCATCCCGCCAGTACCCGAGCTGCCGTTCGAGCTCCGGTCCGGCGAGCCAGTCGCGCTGCCAGACGGAATAGTCCGCATACTGCACCGGCAATTCCGGCAACGTCGGTGGTTCCTCGCGCAGGATCGCGGCATACGTCGCCATCAGGTCACGGAACAGCACGCCGGAGGACCAGGCGTCGGACACGATGTGGTGACTAACCAATAACAACTGGTGTCGCTGCTCGGCTTCGCGGAGCAGGTACACGCGCAACAGCGGGCCGTGTTGCAGGTCGAATGCTTCACTCGCCAGCTCGGCAGACTTGCTGCGCAGGGTGTCTTCATCGGCCTGCGGCATGTCGATCAGTTGCACCAGCACCCGCACCTGCGCCTGAATGACCTGCACGGGTTCGCCCTGCTCCACCGCGAACACGGTCCGCAGGCTCTCGTGCCTGGCGACGACCGCCGCAACAGCCTGTTCCAGCGCTGCCAGGTTCAGTGGCCCGTTCAAACGCACCGGCAGGCGCACGTTATAGGCTGAACCCGGTCCTTCGAGCTGATCCAGAAACCACAACCGGCGCTGCGCGAACGACACCGGGAACACATCGTGTTCCGGTGGCGCTAAGGCTTTTTGCACCATGACATCCATTGGCGACTACACCGCGGTCCTTCGGCCACCGCGCGGCTGGCGGCGAATCGCCGGCGGTTGGGGTGCTTCGTTACCCGTCGCAAGCGCAGCGGCAAAGTCGGCCAGCTGGGGATGAGCGAACAGCGTGGCCAGCGGGACTTCCACGCCGAGCTGATCGCGGATGCGGGCGATCAGCCGGGTGGCCAGCAGCGAGTGCCCGCCCAGCGCAAAGAAGTCCTCGTGCACCGCCACCCGCTCCAGCCCCAGCAATTCCGCCCACAGCCCCGCCAGCCGCCGCTC
>CP070671.1:3198833-3363947 GCA_020351875.1 Chromatiales bacterium
CACAGCGAATGTCAGGTTCATTGACTGCCGAATTTCCTCGTATGGCATCGGGTGCACCGACTGGCCTTGCAGGAACGAGCCCCAGGCGACCATCTCCTCAGGATGCCCCTTTGAGCCATATGAGGACTTGGTCACTTTCCGATTTTGATGCAACCACAGTTTTTGGAAGTTCTCGCAGCGTGCGATCAGGCCTGCACCATACGCAGTAAACACTTCCTTCGGGTACGAAGGATCTCCCTGAGCGGTATAGATGAGTTGCCCGCACGAACCATCCGCAAACTCGACCTGCGCCGTTAGCGAGTCCACAAACGGAAGCCGGCCCTCGGCTGGCCAGATTGGCTGCGCGAAAACACGCACCGGCTGGCTGGCGAACAGGAAACAGAAAAAGTCCAGGAAGTGACACGCCTCGCCCAGGATTCGTCCCCCGCTCTCCTCATAGTTGGCATACCAGCTCTCCGGATCCAATGGCCCGGCGTAGACGTGATAGGCAACTGTCTTGGGACCGGGAATACCCTGAAGCGCCTCGCGCACTTTCACCGAGGCCGGCGCGAAACGACGATTGAAACCCACCATGACGCTGCCGTTGCTGCTGCCCAAGGCTTCATCTATATCCTTCAGCTCTTCTCGATTCAGGCACAAGGGCTTTTCGACAAACACATGGCGATCGTTCCGGAGGCCCTCGACGACCATCGGCGCGTGGAGATGATGCCGTGTGCCAATCAATAATCCCCGATTCCCCGATTCACCAGCCACTTGCTGGAAATCAGTTGTCGCGTTCGCGAAACCAAATTTCTCTTTGACGTGGCCCGCGCTAAGCGCTGTCTGTGTCACCACCGAGCCCAACGACACACGGTCCTTGAGGTGTGGCAGCAGCATAGTCTTGACGAAGTTTCCGGCACCGGCCACATCAATCTGGTCGACCCTCTGATCAAGAGTCGCCGGCAGTTTAGGGACCGGGTGTTGTTCTGTTGGCGTCTCGTCTGGTTGTGCCTGCGCTGCGTGAACAGCCGGATCGTAGTGAAGCACTACACCGATATCGGCACAGCCCGGCTCCATCAATGCCTGATAGGCCGCAAGAGAGTCCGTGAAGGAGACATCACGACTGATCAGAGGGCCTAGATCGAGATCACCATTGCGCATCAGTTGCAGACAGGATTCGAAATTACGCTGCTCGGTCCAACGCACGTACCCGATCGGATAATCGCCGCCACCCCATTCATAGGCCGGATCGTAGCGCCCGGGCCCGTAGGACCGGGAATATCGAACCTCGATTTCTTTGTGGTAGAGCTCCTTCCACTCGAGATGGGCATCGGTGATGCCAACGATCACCATGACTCCGCGGTCCCGCAACGCATCCACAGACTGTTCCACCGGTGCGTTGCTGCCGGCGGTGCATACCAACGCTGCGTCTACGCCAAAGCCCCCCGTCCAGGCGCGCACTTGTTCACTCAGTTTACCCACCCGCGGGTTCAGCACGAGCTCGGCGCCCATGGTCTTCGCCGTCTCCAGGCGACTATCGTCCAGGTCTACCGCCAGCACGCGGGCGCCCGCGCCGCGCAGAATCGCAGTTGCTAGCAGACCGACCAGCCCCTGGCCCACGACGAGCACCCGATCGCCCAGACCAACCCCGGCCTGGCGCACGCCTTGCATTGCAATTGATGCCAGCGTCGTGAAAGCGGCATGCCGATTGTCTACCTCGTCCGGGACCTTGACTGCCAGCAGATCGGGCACTCCCAGCACCTCGGCGTGATGCGCACACTCGGCGCCGCCGACTGCCACCCGGTCACCCACACGGAACCGGGTATTGGCCCCATCGACTGCAATGACCTCCCCAGCGGCGCTGTAGCCCAGCGGCGTCGGTGTTTCCAGCCGGTTCCTGACCTTCTCGTACGCGGCTTTCCAGCTCAGTGTGCGGGCGGTGTCCAGCACCTTTTTGACCTGATCCGGCCTGGCCCGAGCTTTCTGCAGGAGATTCATCTTGGCCTGCTCGACCTTCATCTTTTCCGTGCCGGGACTGATCACGGAATGTGTTGTTCGCACGAGGATGCCGCCCGGCGGCACCTGGGGTGCCGGAACCTCCTGAATCTCGAGGCGTCCATCCTGGTATTGCGCTATCTGTTTCATTGGCTTTATTGACTCAACGGGGCAGGCAGTTTGACATAAGAATTCAAAGTCTCTTGGTTGGCAGCCGCTAGCCTGACGGTTCCAGGAACGACTCACACCAGAGCTCGAAACTGATCAAAAAGTAGATGAGGTAGGCGAAGTCGTCGCTGCCACTTGCGTTACGTCGCAGGACTTCCTGTACGCCCTTCGGGCTGAACACACCGCGTTTCCGCAGACGCTCCGCAGACAAAAGATCTGCAATCATGGGCTGCAAATCGCGTGCAACCCAGGTACGTATCGGGGCGCCAAAGCCCGCCTTGCGGCGATGTACTACGTCCCTCGGCAACAACGGTTCCAGCGCTTTCTTCAGGATCCATTTCCGAGTGTTCCCCCGCAGCTTCAGTCTCGGCGGCATGTGGGCTGCGAAGTCTATGATTTCATTATCAATGTAAGGAACCCGAACCTCGACGCCATGGGCCATGCTCGTCTTGTCTGTATAGGTCAGATTGAGTGACGGCAAGAAAGTCTTGAGGTCCAGGTCAAGCATGCGGTTGATGTAGTGCTGACCCGTCGACTGCTCGAGACATTCCCGATGTTTCCAGTGTTGCTCTCCGGTTCGCAGGAGCTCTGAAAATTCCGCTGTGAAGAGTGAGTTGAGCACATCATCGCCAGCATAGGTCAGGAAGCCGAGCATCGACGATTCAAAACCGTCGGATACATTGCCAACAAATTTTCGTAGCCGCCGCGATGCGCCGGGGAACAGCGGCGCCCCGTGAGCCGGAAGTTTCTGTACCACTCCCTGCACAAGACTTCGCAGGACAGCCGGTATGCGTGCGTAGTCTCGCGCAAGCTTACCGCCGAGATGCCACGGATACCCGCAGAAGACCTCATCCGCACCCTGGCCACTGAGCAAGACTTTGATGTCCTGCTGCCTCGCCTGTTCACAAATCAGATAGCTGGTAATGGCCGCCGGGTCGGCAATGGGCTCATCCAGATGATAGACAACTTTCGGCAGCAGCTCGACGATCTTCGGATCCAGGATGATCTCGTGATGATCCGTGCCGAAGGTCTTGGCGACGAGCCTCGCATATCCCAGGTCATCTGGTTGACCTTCCCCCTTGGAATCCTGCTGACGGAACCCGATGGTGAAACTCTTAAAGCGCTCGTCGGTGAACTCTCTCGCCAATGCAAGCAACCCACTGGAGTCGAGTCCACCACTGAGAAACATGCCCACGGGGACGTCGCTGATCATTTGCCGGCGTGTCGCCGCCGTCAGTTCGCCGCGAAGTTGTTCGGCAGTTTGCTCTTCACCGAGAGATTCGTCAGGGTCAAACAGGATCGTGTGAAATCGGTGCTCAGCTGTCGCGCCGTCTTTCTGCACCTGCAGCCAGGTGCCAGGCGACAGTTTCCGGACGTCTGCCAGGAGCGTCATTGGCTCTGGGCAGTAGCGGTATGCCGCGCAGCTGAGTACTGCCAGCGGGTCAAGTTCCTTCGAGATGTCGCCACCAACGAGCAACGATTTGATCTCGGATGCAAAGCTGATCGTCCGCCGCCCCAGATGGTAGTAGAGCGGTTTGACACCGAGCCGGTCGCGGCACAGGTACAGCGTCTCCCGGTTGGCATCCCAAAGAGCGAAAGCGAATATGCCGTTCAGGCGCGCCACAAAGTCCATCCCCCACTCTTCGTAGGCATGGACCAGTATTTCGGTATCGGTATTGGACTTGAAACGGTGGCCGCTATCCAGGAGTTCAGCCCTTAAGGTCTGAAAATTGTAGATCTCGCCATTGTAAGTAACCCATATGGCGCCATCTTCGTTGCACATCGGCTGTTGTCCAGCCTCACTGAGGTCGATAATGCTCAGTCGCTTGTGTGCCAGCGCAACCGGCGTATTTGCCGTACCTACGGACGCCACTCCGCTGTCATCGGGACCGCGGTGCCCGATCAGCGCGGCCATGCTGGCGACGCGATCGAGATCGGCTGCGCCCCAGGTTCCGGCTATGCCGCACATATCGGCCGCACAAAGGCTCGGACTGCCATGCCCCGAAAGGTCCCGTCAATCACTCTACTTTCGATGCAAGAACGCATGGTGAGACTATCCCTGTCCTCTTGGCGTTGTTGCACCGCGCCTGCAACGCCGGGCAGACCAACATCCGATCGCTGGCCGGGGGGGCCAACGCAACGTGATCGAAGTGAGTCTGTTGTGCTCCGTATCCCAACGAATATTGTTTATCGACTCGGTCGCAGCGGCAGATGCAAAGACGGTTAGGTCTAACCTGGCCACCACCACCTCCAAGCGCCATTTCCTTGGCGACTTTCCTCTCCGAACGCGGTTGCTCGATATCAGTCGCAGACGGTGTACTGATGAGTTTTCGCGTTCTGCCGAATCCGTGAGTCTCCCCGCTGGATTAACCGCCATTCCAGAGGGCGGTGCGCCGAACTCGAGGTCAATAATATTTCGGCACGTCCCCGCGGGATTTGTTGAGGACCACTCCGAGAAGCTCGCGGCCCTTCAGTCTCTCGGCGGCCGTTCGCATGTCATGCCTCGTCGTTTGGCCTTCAGATACGACCAGCAGTGAACAATCAACCCGATCCGAAAAGGCAAGAAAGTCATCTGCCTCTAGTAATGGCGGCAGGTCGTAAATCACCGTCCCACCGATGCTGCCGAATACCTTTGCCAAATCTGCCATCTGGGGGCTCATCAACAATTCTGAGGAATCGCCAATATGCTCCTCGTTCAAGAGACAGTAGAGCCCGTTATTGTCGATCTGTACAAGCGCTTCTGCGAGTCCCCGGTTACCGCGCACGAAATCCATCAGATGCGCATGACCCGAGAGGCCCAGGTACTTGACGACCGAATGGTTGTGAAAATCGAGATCTACCAGGAAGACTTTTTGATCCGGCTGAGCAGCCAGACTAAGTGCCAGGTTAATCGAAGTGACAGATTTGCCCTCACCGGCTCGCATCGCCGTCACCGCAATGGAGGTCCAACCATTCGCCTTTGCCCGCTGCGCAGCTCGCGTCCTCAGCATCTTGTATGCAGATGCTACAGAGTCGTCGTCCCTCGTTGCCGCAAGCCTGTATTCAAAGGCGTGGCTCGGGTCTATTGTTACCCGCTTCACATCGCTCAGATCCAGTGATGACTTCGACTTAAGCAGGGATTGAGCGTGATCCCCCTTGCTCACCTCCTCAATTTTCTCGGCCAGACGCTGCTGGTTGACGGCTTTTTCGATCAGGCTCATGGTTTGTTCTCTGAGTATTTGACTAGCCGCTGCTACTGGGCAACAACGAAGATAGTCGATGCTGCAACTAGTAACAGGCTACATGTATAGGTACCGACAATGACGCGGTGCCTGAATATATCCCGCTGGTTCCTTATATAAGGAACGGCGGCGAGGGGTGGTACGTCGAAAGCCGCAGATACATCCGACGCATTGCGCACCGTATTGTCCAAGCCTTCCAGAAAGAATGCCGCGATTACGCCAAAGCCAAACACAACAACAAACACCATTGCAACGATTAGTGATTTCCTGGGCTTGTAAGGCTCATTTGGAACTATTGCTGCGGTTAGCACGCGAACATTAGCGGCTTCAAGATCTAACGTTTGCACGGTTTCCTTGATTCTGCTGTAGAAGATCTCGTAGAGCTCACGATTCGTGTCAACCTCTTGCTGGAGATCTGCGAGCTTCGATTCCTTCCGGCCAATGTCTTGATATTGTGCCTTGGCTGTGTCGAGCGCTTGTTCCAAAGCCACAACCTCGGAACGCGCCGCCTCGTAGTCCCGGCGAATCCTGTCAGCCACGCTCGATTGCTGTCTGTTGAGATTTTCACGTGTTTTAGCCAATTGCTCTTGCGCCGCAATCATCTTCGGATGCTTGGGACCGTAACGGTTCCCCAACTCCGCGACGGTTTGCGCGGCCTCAGCCTCGTCTTCCTGGAAACGCTGCACGACACTGTCGTCCTGAACTGCGGGAACACTGCTCAGGTTATCCGGGGCGGCTCCACTGTCTGGAAAAACCTGTAAGTACGCGATCCTGGCAACAGAATACTTGCGTCTCGCGTCAACAAGGCGAGCCGTCAGATCATTGATTTCTCTGGCTGGCAATGACTTCACGCCATCGGCATCAATAAGCTGTTCCTGTTCGCGAAATTCCTGGAGCCTGGCCTCAGACTCCAACAATTGCTGCTTGAGCCCTTCCAGCCGCTCCGTCATCCAGCTAGCGGCGGACTGCGTGACGTCCTCGCGAGCGCTGAGAATGCTGCCAATGTAGGCTTGCGCATGCGCATTCGCTATGCTCGCCGCCATTTCAGGATCTTCTGAATCAAAGTGAACGTGCACCAGTTGTGTCTTGGGAACCGGATCAACCAGCAAGTTCCTGGCGTAATTCTCTACCGTGTCCTGCGTGGGATCCGTAGTTTTCTGGGATGTGTCTTCTCGGACTAATCCCATTAAGCCTTTGCTGTCATCCGCGCTGCCACGAAAGCTAGCGTTCCTGACCAGATCCAACTCATCGATCACCGCTTCTATTATCGATCGGGATCGGAGTATCTCGAACTGCGTCTCGTAATACTGCTCACTTCGTGTATCGACGCCGTAGACTTCGTCGATAGACACGATGTTCTTCTGGTCGGATTCAATCAACAACGTAGTTGATGCCCTGTAGACTGGTGTGATGGTGGACAAAACTAGCGCTGCGATCAGACTCGCGACAACAGCAGCGCCGAGAATCGCCCACTGTCGCCGAGTCACAGCGCCCCACACCTGCCGAAGATCGATCTCGTTTTCGTTCTTTTTACTATCCATGCCTGCTTTGTCCGTTGTCCTTGATCGACGACCTTAATGTTTGCGTGTGTAGAGAAAATCCCGTTGACACGGCACGTTAGAACAAACCGGTCTCGGGAACGGTAATCACGTCGCCCGGGTACACTGCGTCCGCCAGATCCATCCGCATCGATTGCTCGGAGGCACCGGATGACCGCTTGACCTCGATCTTCTTTCTGGAAGCGAACTCCGTAAACCCGCCGGCTAAAGCGATGGCTCTTTCCAACGTCAGCCCTGGCTCATAGGGATAACCTCCAGGCTTCCTGACTTCGCCGTTCAGGTAAATCCGACGGTACTCCTTCATGGTAACCGTCACGTCAGGGTCGATCAGGTAGTCGCCCTCGAGACCGTCTGTGATGCGGTCTTCAAGTTCGTTGACTGTTAATCCTTCCACCTGAAGGACGCCCAGCAACGGATAGTTCAATTTGCCCGAGTCACTCAATCGGACCTCCATGCTGAGGTCGTCTTCGCCGAATACATTGATGATGATCTGGTCACCCGGACCAAGCTGGTAAGAATCTGCGGTGACCTGCGCTTTGGCAGACACAGGCAGCGATAGTCCGCAGATGACCAACAGCGCCAAAACCCTCAGCAAAGCGGCCGAGCTAGCGCCAACGAGTCGTGCAGTCGATCTAAACTTCTGAGAAATCCGCTCGTACATTATCTTTTTCGTTCGCTCCGTTTATGTGGAATCGTGGATCATTGCGGGCCGATGCGCCCTTGTCAGCGAGTCGTATTCTCTTGTGCGGTTCTTAGGTGTTATCTAAGCTTTATAACGCAAAATCAGGCCCCAGGTTGCCGGGCTATGCATAATCCGAAAGACAGCGGAAACAGCCAACATAACGACCGACCGGTCTCGGCCTTCTCGTAGAGTTGGCTGCCCTAAACATACTTTCGCTCCTGTTCTTCAAAGTCTTCCGCCGCTTCAATGAGTTCGTCTTCCGCGCCTTCGAGGATATCCGCCAGGTCCGCCCGGGTTTCCCCGGGGTCGCTGGTCTCATCCAGCGTTTCGGCGTCGTCCTGACCTGGCCCTGTCGAGTCGCCACTTTCGGGCTTGCTCGAGAACGCAATGTCAATTTGCCCCAGCGTGAACACATCTCCGTCGCGCAGCAAACCGCGCGTCTGGCGTATTCCGTTAAGAATGATTCCGTTCTTGCTGTGCAGGTCTTCGATGATGTAGACGCCGCCTACATGGTCGATCAGCGCATGCCGGCGGCTGACGTTCTTGTCGATAACCACCAGGTCATTGGCATGGCTGCGCCCGATCAGGAATGGGAATTGCGATACCTCGATCTGGTCAATCAAACGGCCACCGCGGTAAACGATCAGCGTCGGCGTCTGAGATGGTTGGTTCAGCTGCGGCACTGACTGGTTAACCTCGCGGTTGGGGCCGCCCTCTTCGAACCATTCCCAACCCAGCTCACGCACGGTCTCATCGATGATTTCCGTGGTGACGGTGGGTTTTTCTTCGACACAGCAGGCCATTAACGCGGTGTCGCAAAGCGTGTTGATCAGGCGCGGCGTGCCCGTGGCCAGTCGGTGTATCTCGCGAATTGCCTCCGGCTCGAAAATTGCGTCCATATCGCCGCCCACGATTTCGAGACGATGCCGGATGTAGGCATCGGTTTCTTCCTCGTTCAGGCACTCGAGGCGCTGGCGCAACCGCACACGCTGGCGCAGCTGCACGAGATTCGGCGAATCGACGACGTCGTCCAGCTCGGTGCTGCCGGTGAGCAGGATCGTGACGATGCGCCGGTCGTGGCTGTCGATGCAGGACAACAGGCGCAGTTCCTCGAGGGCCTCGGCACTCAGTTTCTGCGCTTCGTCGACGATGATGACGACGTGACTGCGCTGCCGATGCTTCTCCAGGAAGACATCGCGCAGGGTATCCAGCAACAGTACCCTCTTGCGGGTATACATCGGCTTGCCAAACTCGGACAGGAGTGCCTGCAGGAGTTCGATGTTGTCCAGGGTCGTGTGCGTCAGCCGGGCGGTCTCGTACCCGCCCCCAAGCTCGTCGAGGACCGTATTCAGGACCGTCGTCTTGCCGATACCGATTTCGCCGGACAGGATCACGAAAGTGTCGTGATTGGTCAGCGCGAACTTCAGGTTCGCCACCGCTCGCGCGTGGGCGTCGGTCAGAAACAGGAACCGGGGATCCGGTGCCAGATCAAATGGGCGTTCGGTTAGTCCGAAATACTTCTCGTACATGTTCTTTTCGTTATCGCCGAGAGTGCGGGCCGGTTAACAGCTGGCACGGTCACAATTGATCGGATATCTACATCTGTAATTGTAATGATTTCAGGATAATATGTCCCGGACCTAAACCCATAATCATGTCACCGAGGAAACGGGCCGGCTGGCCGGCGCGCTGCTCCGGGACTTTGTCCGTGTAGGCCAACTCCGGCTCCGATTTTAATTCAGGACGGCCTCAACGTCGGTAACTGGTGCCCCAAAATGAGACGCAGCGCACACATTTGGCCCGGGACCCCAGGATCGGACCAGGGGGACCTCGCACGCAAGCACCAGACGCCAAGTCTGGCCTGCCCCGGGGGTGCCGAACCCTCCCGCGGCGGATCGCCAGCCGTGGCGCTCCGGGCTCACTGCACTGAATGGGGCTGCCAGTCCCGTTCCGGGACAAGATTTTACATAATCTGGAGAGCGGCGGCAGACGACCCGCCCATAAACCGCCGGCCAATTAACCGCCAGGCGGACAATCCAACTCTAGCCGGGCTTCCTGAGTTTCAGCACAAAACGGTCGGTCTTGCCGCGAATGTCCTTGCCGAACACCATCGCCGTCTGGTCGTCTTCCGGGTGACGCAACATGCCGCCCTCTTCTTCCATCTGGAAGGGCGTCTGCCTGACCAGCGCTTCGACCGCGGCCTCTTCAATCCGGTGCAGCTTCTTGTTGTCCTCGCCGGCTTTGCCGCTGTGGTCAATCAGGATGAGCACCCCGCCCGGCTTCAGCGCCGCATAGATCTGGTTCAGCTGCGCCACACCAGCTTCCTCACCGAAGCGATCCACCGTGTCGTGAAAGTTCAGCGCGGTCAGCGCCACGTCCACGCTGTCGGCCGGCACGGTGCCCTCCTCCAGCCCGGCGTCCTTGCGCTGCACATTTGGCAGGCGATCGCCTTCGAGCCGCTTCGTGAGCGCCTTGTCCGGGGCGCCGTTCATGGCCTCCAGGAGCCAGCGGGGGTTCTCGGCGTACGCCGTCCCGTCCGGTCCCACTGCCACGGCCAGCACTTCCGTATACCAGCCGCTGGCCGCCATCACGTCCATCACGGTCATGCCCGGTGCCACACCGGCGAAGGCCAGCACCTCGGCGGGTTTGCGATCGGCATCCCGGGCGGTGTCGGCCTCAGACCGCCCGGCTTCCGCCAGGGCCGTGGCGAGCGCCGCCGCCTCCCAGGGCTGCGGCTCGGTCGCGGGGGCCGGTGTGGCCTCCTGGGTCGGTTCGGGGGCGCAGCCCGCCGCGTACAGCAGCAGGGTGGCAATAGCCAGTGGACGTTTTGCGTTCCTGTACATGACCGATCTCCGGTTCCCGTGGCCGTGATCGACTCTTATACACCAATCAGTCCCGGCCAAAAAAAAGCCCGGTCGCCAGGCGCCGGGCTCATATGCTGTACACGGGAGTTGCGTACAAATTCGCGGCCAAGTGCCTCGTCGCGGGTCAAGCCTGCGCGAGACAACGCAAGGTATTCACTTCTGAGTTCCCTTTAAGCCAGTCAGCATTGTCGCAGCACAGCAAGATAGCCTTGCTGGATCTTCCCACTGCGTTACAGCTTTCTGTGGTTCTTAATGTCCGGCGATTCGAATTTGCGTCATCGGATTTGCCGGCCGACGAAAGCTAGCACATTAAGTCCTGCGAGTTAAAGCCTTTGAAGCGGATCGATGTTTACAAGATCTTGCGGGCCGAATTTGCATCGCGCTGACAACGAATGGTCCCAAGTGAATGAAGCAAAACCCGTTAGCAAGCCGCGTTATCTGTCGCGCGATCGCGGCCACCGGGCGAGCCGACGCCCCGGGAAGCCTTAAGCTAGTGAAAATCATCCGCGGAGACACCCCTATGCTTCACCACCACATCCCTTTAGCTCGATGGATTCGCGTTGCGCTGTTACTGGTCGCGTTGCTGGCCTCGCCCGGCTGGGCCGCGGATGACCCGACGGTGCTGATCACCGGCGCCAATCGCGGCATCGGCCTGGAACTGGCGCGCCAGTATGCCGAACGCGACTGGTTCGTGATCGCCACGGCCCGGCGGCCGGATGCGGCGGACGACCTGAAAGCGATCCAGGCCGAACACCCGCGCCTGGAAATCGTGCAGCTGGACGTCACCGATCACGCGCGCATCGACGCGCTGGCAGCACAATGGCAAGACCGCCCGATCGACATCCTGATCAACAATGCCGGCATTTCCGGTGGCCACGAGAATGCGAAATTCGGGCAGATGAACTACGACACCTATTACCAGGTGCACGCGGTGAACGTGATCGGCCCCACGAAGATGGCGGAAGCCCTGCTGCCCAGCATCGCGCAGAGCGACCAGAAAAAGATCATCAACATCACCAGCGGCCAGGGGTCGATTGCGGACACGTGGGGCTGCTGCACGTTCTACCGGTCCAGCAAGGCATCGTTGAACATGGTCAGCCGTAACCTGTCGCTGGAACTGAAGCGCCAGGGCATCACGGTGGGCCTGATCTCACCCGGCTTCGTGCGCACGAACTTCACCCCGGGGCTGGACCACCCGGCCATGATCAGCCCGGAGCAGAGCGCCAGCATGGTCATTGCGGTTATCGACGACTACGATCTGGAGAAGACCGGCACCTTCATGGCCCACGACGGCCGGGAACTGCCCTGGTAGGGAGGCGAACGTCATGTATATCAACTTCTGGTACCCGGTGGCCCGCAGCGACGACGTCACGAATGACGCGCCGGTGCGCGCGCGCATCCTCGGGCTGGACTTCGTCGCCTTTCGCGACACCGACGGCCAGGCCCACGTGCTGAGCGACACCTGCATCCACCGCGGCGGCGCGCTCGGGCACGGCAAGGTGCAGGGCGACTGCGTGGAGTGCCCCTACCACGGCTGGCAGTTCAACGGCGCGGGGCACTGCACCGTGATCCCGTCGCTGGGTGACGACCAGCACCCGCCGGCCCGCGCGAAGGTGGACACCTATCCCGTGGAGGAACGCTACGGCATCCTGTTCGCGTTTCTCGGCGATCTGCCGGAAGACGAACGTCCCCCCATCTACGACATCACCGAGTTCGAGGAGCCGGACTGGCGCGCAAACGAGCTGGTGGTCTTCGACGTGGACTACTACTACGAACGGTCTGTGGAGAACGGCCTGGACCCGGCGCACAACGAGTTCGTGCACCCGAAGCAGGGCGCCCCGGGCATGCGCCAGGACTTTCGCAGCAAGCCCATCGACGTGCAGCCGATGACCGACTGGGGCAGCAAGTTCATCATTCCCTTCGTACACGAAAAAGCCGACCAGGGATTGATGTCGGACAAGATTCACCGCGACACGGAGTACCTGCGCGGCGGCTCCGGCCACCTCGGCCCGAACCAACTGATCACGTGGCTGCAATTCTCCAAGGACAATATCTTTCACCAGTACTTCTTCGAAGCACCCATCGACGAATTCCACACACGCATCTTTTTCGTGAACATGCGCCACTTCATGATGGACCCGGCCATGGACAAGGGCATCATGGACGTGAACATGGAAATCGCCCAGGAAGACATCGATATCCTGGTAGACCTGAACCCGGTACGCACGCCCCACTCCACCACGAAGGAGCTGCTGGTGCCGGCGGACGGACCCATCGTGGCCTATCGCAAGTTCCTGGAGGACTGGCAGGGTCGCGGCTGGCGTATCGACGTGCGCGAGCTGCGCGAGACCCGCACCGACGTGGCCTATGCGATTCCGTGCCCGGAACGGCGCACGACCGGCAACTGGATCCTGGACACGGTGCCGCTGATGTAGCCTGCCGGCGGTCAGGCCGCCAGGCCCGCCAACAGGCCACCCTTGCCAGGCCGCACTCTACCGGTGCGGGTTAACGTCTGCCGTCGTACCACAGGGCCAGGGCGTCGCGACTGCGCAGCGAGCGCCACGGGTGCGACACGAGCCGGCCGACTTGCGCGACGATCTCGCGCCCGGAATAGAGCTGCAACTTGCGCGCCGAGGTCTGTAATGGATAGCGATGCAGAATCCGGAAGCCCTCGCCCCGCGCGCGGCCCCAGCGCTTCAGCCGCCGGCTGAGGTCGATCTCCTCGGCTGCGTACAAGCGCTCATCGAAACCGCCCACATCACGAAAGGCCGCCGTTCGACAAAGCAGGAAGGAACCCGCGGCCCAGTGACACAGCCGCGACACGCCGTTCCACGTGCGCATCATGGCCAGGGCCCACCAGGGCAGGCCGGCCATTTGCATGGTGCAGCCGCAGCCCACGTGCCGACCACCCGCGATGATTCGCCGCAACTGCCCGGCGAGGCCCGGGTTCAGCCGGCTGTCGGCGTCCAGGAACAGCAGCCAGTCGCCTGTTGCGACCCCAGCGCCCGCGTTCCGGGCCCGCGCGATCTGGTTCCGGCCCTCGTACACCACGCGCGCGCCGGCCGCCTGTGCGACCGCGGCGGTGCGATCGGTGGAATTGTTGTCCACCACGATAACTTCGACATCGACACGAGGATGATTGGCGAGGGTCTCGCGCACGCTGGCGACACACACCGGCAGCAGGCGCTCTTCGTTCCAGGCAGGAATGACCACGGATAGCTTCACGCTGAAGGATTCGTCCTACCCGCTAATTCGGAGCTGACTCGCTTGAACTTGCTGCTGAACCCGTCAGTGGCCGGCACCTGCCAAAGGCCCTGGACCAGTTCGCACCGGCGACCCGGCACCGTGGCCTGCACCGCTGCAAGCAAGGCCGGCGCCGCCTCTGATGGCGCGTCGGCATCGAAGTACAGGGTCAGCACGCCGTCACTCCGCTGGTGCAGGCGCCAGGCCCGCAAACCGGGCACCTGCTCGAACTGAAAGGCCAGCGGCGACACGCGCTGGCCGTTGCCGTCGACCAGCCAGTCGTCCCGGCGCGCCTGCGCGATGGTCAGCGTTGGCAACCCTATCGGGCAGTCAGAGATACCCGCATCGAAGCGCACGCGATCGCCAAGCCGGTAGCGCAGCAACGGCTGTGAACTCACGAACAGCGGCGTCGCGACCAGCCCGTCCGCAGCATCTTCCAGCACGATCTCGTCTGCATTGGCGTGGTATCTGCCGCAGTCGGGGCACTGCCACGCGATGGCACCGGTTTCGGTCGAGCCATACCGGTCCAGGACCCGGGCCCGAAAAGCCGCTTCGATGGTCCGCCGCCACTCCGGCAGCAGGCTTTCTCCGCCGGGCGCGACGATGCGCACGCCGATGTCCTTCAACGGTGCGTCGACCGTTTCCACGAAGCGCACGATACCGCTCGCAATGCCGCGCACGAGTTGTGGCCGCAGCGTGATGAGCAGCTGCCAGATCTCGCGCGGGTCTCCGGCCACGCCGCAGAACCAGGTGCGATAAGTCGTGCCGCCATAGCTGAACCACTTCGGCGCATCTGCGGGACCGGCACACCACGCGCCGTCGACGAACACCACCTGGTTGACCTCGGCGGGCAGGCCGTAAAACAGTTGCGGGCGGTATAACAGCGCGCGTCGGAACTCGCGTTCGCGCGCCGTATTGCGGATGGTCACCTGGAACCCACTGGTGCCGGACGTGCGCGAAGCCTTCAGGTCAGGCGCATCGCCTACCGGCACGTCGGCGACGTCGGCTTTCTCGAGCACGGGCACCCCGGGCCAGTCGGCGTCACCGATGCGGGCGCGGTAGTAGTCGCTGTGCTGGCGAAACGCGTCGAGGATTGCGGGCAGATCATGCGCGCGCGGCCCCGCAAGGGCCCTGTCGCGCAATTGCGCGGCCCAGTCTTCCGGTGCCGCGTGAATCGCAGAGCCGGGAATCAAAAACGGTTCAGGGGGCGCTTCGCGCGCGCTTTGGCCAGCCGATCGACATCCGCCTGGGTGCGTCGCTTGCGGGTGTCTGCCAGCGGCACACCGGCTTTCACCGCGGTCTTTACTGCGGCGTGGCGCTTGCGCGCGTAGTCAACGTCGAGGCTGCGCGCGCGAATCGCGCGGTCGACACGCTCGAGCTCAGCTTCTGCCGACAGGTCGCCGTCCGCGAGCCGCTCTTCCAGTTCGCGCTGCCGTTCGCGCAGCTGCTCCAGTGTGGCCAACGCTCAACCCGCAGCCTGCGCCGGCGCAGGCGGCATTTTCACCTGGGTCTCGACGAAGCCCTTCAGCCCTTCCACGCGGTCGCGCCAGGCCAGCACGTGCGGGCACGCCGAGTAGTCGAGCTTGCGGCCCAGCTTGGTAATCAGGTAAGCGGCGATAGCGAAATCCACGACGCTCAACTCACCCAGGATGTAGTCGCGGCCATCGGCAAGCTGGCCTTCGAGAATCTTCAGCAGCGGCGTGAGCGAGTCGAGGTCTTTCTCGTCCGACTGCTTCAGCGCGCCCATGGCCGGCATCAAGTGGCAGCTTTGCCAGTGCAGCCAGCGGTCGGCATCGGCCCTGCCCTTGGGATCCATCGGCAGCGCGTGGGTTTGCGGAAACACGGTGGCGAGGTAGGTCAGTATCGCGTTCGACTCCCACAGCTTCAGCTCGTCATCCACCAGCGCTGGCACCTTGGCCATCGGGTTGATCACCAGAAACTCCGGGCTCTGGGTTTCCCGGTCCTTGAAGCTCACGTGGTGGATATCCACCGGCAGGTCGAAGTGCTTCACGAAAGCCTCGGCCTTCCGGTTGTTCGGTGTAATGGTGAAGGTGTAGAGCAGCATCACGATTCTCCTGCCAGCCGTGAACGCGACGGCTCGCTGCGTCGCATGGCGGGGCACGGTTAGTGTAACCCGCCCTGCCGCGAGGCTGGATCACCCGTCCCAGTCGAAGGCCCACTGCTCCCGCGCCAGCGGGCGCTGCCAGACGGTGCGGTTCGGCGGTACGATCAGCAGCGACCAGGTCTGCTGACGGTCGCGGAACGGCCGGCGCACGCCGCGAAAGACTCGCGGGTGCAAGCATGCGATGCAGTGGCCGGCGGGCCGGCGGGCCGACTCGTAGCGCAGGCAGTCCAGATCTGCCGCGCGGGCCTGTTCGGCCAGGGCCTGGGTCGCGGAGTAGTCATTCTTGTGAATCCACATGTCCCTGTCAGTTGCCAGGGGCGGCAGCGTGAGGTCAATGGCGCGCTCGGTGGCCGCGTGACACTGAAACAGGGTCAGGGTCACCACGGCGGAACGCTCGCGCAGACCCGCGCTGTCGCGCCAGAAGCGCCACCGCCAGTAACCCGCTTCGGCGCAAGCGGTGCGGCGGTCTTCCGCCGCGTAGAACACGCCGGGCTCAAAGGGGCGGCGAAAGCGTGAGCCATGCGGCGGTGGCGGATAGCGAAATGGCGTGGCCAGCAGCCAGTGCAAACGCCGGGCGTCACCGGGTTGCGGTGGCTTCACGGTCTCCAGGATGTCTTCCAGCACGGCCTGGTCGGAAAGCCGGCCACGCGCCAGGCGCATGGTTGCCACCTGGTGCTGGGCTTCTACTGCGCGCCACGCACTGCCGCGCCACGGCCGCGCTTCAGACGCGAGCGCGGTGGGCGTCCAGGTAGTCGCAGGCATGCACCAACCCGTCGATACGCTGAATCACGGCGAGCGGCGGGTCGTCATTGAACGCGGCATTGGCCGATGTGAGCCAGTCGCGGGCCAGCGCATCGTCCCCGCCCACCAGTGCGGACAGCGACCGGTACAAGCGCACCAGGTGCGCACTGAGCTCCCAGGCCTTGGTCTCGGCCACCAGCTGGTACTTGCCGTTCAGCAACCGCGACGCGGTGGGCTGACTCGTACCGATAATGGCTTTCAGCTGCGTGGACTTCAGTCCCAGCCGCCGCGCGGCTTCTGCCACCGCCTGGGTCAGCACCCGGGCGCGGTCATCTTCGGGCTGGGAAACAGGCTGCGGCATGGCTTCATCCAGGCTCGATGCTGATTATTCTAGTGAATAATTTTAATATTTCAAGGCATTCAGAATTATTCCTGCCAACGCGCCCGGGGCGGGATCGCCGATGCGAGCGATCCATTTTTGTATTAAATACAGCAGCTTGAATTCGCGCGCCGCGACTGAGGCACGGTCATAGCCTGGCCGCGACGGTTCAGGCGATCAGGTCTGGTACCAGGGCAGGCCGGCGACCTTCCAGCCGGTCACGCTGTTGCGATGGCGATTCTCGTCCAGGTCGCCCTCGAAGCCGTCCGCGATGTTGTAGCAACGTGTGTAGCCGACCTCGGTGCACTGCATGGCCGCCATCTTCGACCGCCCGCCCGACTGGCACATGAAATAGACCGGTGCGTCTTTCGCCACGCCCCGCTCCTGCAGCGCGGCCTGCAGCTCCGGGACAAAGTTCTTGTTCACGCCGCCCATCTTCACCCACTGCAGGAACACCGGTTCCTTGTCCAGGCTCGTGAGATCCGGTTTGCCAATCAGGTTCCACTCGACTTCGGTGCGGACGTCCACTAGCACCGCGGCCACGTCAGCAGCAAGCGCCGCCCACGCGTCAGCAGCAGAGACGTCACCGGCGTATTCGCCGTCCGGCATTTTCCACGCGCCTGGCTTCGTTGCTTCCGCCATCGTCGACTCAGCCCAGGCCCCGCTCGCGGCGAATCGCCTCGAGGTTGATCTTCGCGCTGGCCACCCCGTCCACGGCCTTGCCGACGTTGATCATCGCCGCGTGTACCTTGTCGAGTTTCTCGCACGCGTAGTCGGGGCAGTAAGCGCAGTTTTCGTAGCCGCGGTCGATGGCACAGGTCCGCACCTGGCACCACGCGCAATAACCGCTCTTGGGCCGTTCATCGCGGCAGCCGTGGCAATTCACGCTGGCCGGCTCCACCTCGATCTTGAACTGCGCAAAGACCTTCTCGGCATAGACCTGCCGCAGGTCGTCATCGTCAAAGGCGGTGGCGCGATACACGTCGCAGCCCGAACAGTCGAGACCGCAGTAGGCGATGTGGGGGTCCAACTCGGGCCGATCTCCAGTCGGATTACTCATGATGTTCCCTCCTCCTGGCGTCCATTTTAGCGCTCCAATGGCCGACTGTCGGTCTGCCCGCCAGCCTGCCCGGCCCGCGGTGGGCACGCGGGGCCCGCCTCTGCTAGCTTAGCGGCCCTTTCCCGGCCACCGCACCCGGGTCCGTCGAGGCGACCAATGAGACCAACTGGAGCTTGAAAATGACCCGCACGAGATCTCTTCACCCGCTGCCCATCCTCGCACTGGTGTTTGCGCTGATTGGCCTGGTCGGCGAGGCGCTGGCCGGCGGCCACGGCCGCGCACCGCGGCCGGAAGACCTGCTGGTGGATCCGGCCAAGCGGACCGACATTTCCGGCACGGTGCTGATCACCGGCGCGAATCGGGGCATTGGCCTGGAACTCGCGCGCAATTACGCGGCGCGCGGCTGGGCAGTGATCGCCACGGCGCGCAAACCCGACAAAGCGGATGAGCTGAATGCCATCGCGAAGGCCAATCGCAAAGTCAGCGTCGAGCGCCTGGACGTGCTGGAGCAGGGGCAGGTCGATGCCCTTGCGGAGAAATACAAGGGCCAGCCCATCGACGTGTTGCTGAACAACGCGGCAATCCTCGGCGCGAAGGAACCCCAGACGCTCGGCAACTACGACATGGACCTGTTCCTGCGCGTGATGAACACGAACGTGGCGGGACCGCTGCGAATGACCCAGGCCTTCCTGGAAAACGTCGCCGCCAGTGACCAGAAAAAGATCGTTGCGATTACCAGCGTACAGGGCTCCATTACCCTGATCCGCAGTGACACGATCCAGTTCTACAACTCCAGCAAGTCAGCGCTGAACATGAACATGCGGGCGGTATCAGCAGCGGTGAAGGACCGCGGTATTACCGTCGCACTAATCTCACCGGGTGCGGTGGACACCGACATGATGCGCACCGCGCTGGCCGGCACGAATTTCCCGATGCGGCTGCTGACGCCGGCCGACAGCGCGGAAGCCGTGATCAACGTGATCGATCAGTACGGTATGGAACTGAGCGGCACCTTCATGTCGCACAGGGGCTCGAAGATTCCCTGGTAGGCGCTGCTGCCGGGCTGCTGTCAGCCTGCGGTGGCGGCGGTGATGGCCGGCGACTCGCCGCCCGCGCTCAATGCGTCAGGCGTATCGCTGACACTGGTGCGGAAAATCGATCCGCCCGTCGTCGAGGGTGAAGTCGTGCAGGCAACGGCCATCTGGCTCCGGAGCGCGAGCCAGGCCGTGGTCAGCTACAACATGGTGGGCGCACCGCGGCTGGGCGCCATCGACTACATCACCAGCATCAACCAGAAGAACCCGAAGCTGAGCTCGTCCATTGCATTCAGTGACTCGGACATCAGCGCGGTGTCTACGGACGGTGACTGGGTCTACGCCGCTGAGGCGACGAACGACCCCGCCTATCCCTTCCCGTCGGTGCTCGAACGCTCCCAGGTCCAGGGCAACAACCTCGTATTGCAGGACAACGCACGACTGGCACTGACCAGTTTTGCCGCCACGAGCACGATGACGACGAACAACGCGGTCTATGCGACCTCGGGAACACCGGCGAAGTATTCGCGTTTGCATCGAACGACCTGACTGCGCTGGGACTGGATCCGTCGGTGGTCGTCTCGAACGCGGTGACCGTCGACCGGGACCTGATGTTCATTTCCAACCGCGAGGCGGGCGTTTACGTGGCCCAGGCGGACGCCGACTTCGGCAGCACCGCTTGCAACGCACCGCAACAGATCACGATGCTCGGCCACCTGCAGTTCGACAACCTGCAATCGGCGAACCACGTCGCTTACAAGGGCGACTGCCTGTTCGTCGCGGCCGGTCTCGGCGGCGTGAAGATCGTGGAAGTGGAGAACCTGAACTAGAAAGACGGACGGGGCCTTGTCGGACCGGCATCATTCGTCCCGCAGCGGTGGGAGCTCTTCGCCTTCGATCACGAATTCCAGCGCCAGACCGTTGTTGCAGTAGCGCAGGCCGGTCGGCTGTGGGCCGTCGTTGAACACGTGCCCGTGGTGGCCGCCGCAACGCCCGCAGTGGTACTCGGTGCGCGGCAGGATCAGCTTGAAGTCGCGCTTGGTGGCGATGTTGTCGTCATCGATGGGCTGAAAAAAGCTCGGCCAGCCGGTGCCACTGTCGAACTTGCCGGTACTCGCGAACAGCGGCAGCTTGCACGCGGCGCAGATAAACGTGCCGGCGCGCTTCTCGTCGTTCAAGGGGCTGGTCCACGCGCGTTCGGTGTCTTCCTCGAACAGGATCGCATACCGCGCAGGTTCCAGCTCTGCCTGCCAGTCGGTCTTGTTTTTCTTCAGCTTGTCCATCCAGTCATCCTCACCCAGCGTATGCGTCATCCACCGCCGCCCGCGCGGCCGCTCTTGCCCCCTGCATCAGTGGTGCGCCGTGGGCACTGACAATCGCGTCGAAGTCCAGGGCCAGCAGGCGCTCGAAGTCCGGTTGCAGCGAGCCGCCCTTCCGCGTCTGGAATTTTTTCCACAGCGGCCCGACCAGCAGGCGTTTGGAAAAGCCGAGACGCGGCATCAGCAAGCGTGCCGCCAGCGAGTGGCGCTCCCAGTTCGGGTAGTACTGCAGGCTGTCACAGGTCACCAGTATCCCCTTACCGCGCCGGATCAGCAAAGCGCACTCCGGGCGTTTGACCTCGCGGAACGCAAACAGTTGCGCGTCGGCAAACGGCAGCGCACCGCCCTCCTGCAGCGCGTGATCCACGGGCGGCTCCGGATAATGGCGCGAATCGGCCTGGCACCAGAACGCCGCATCGAAACGCTGCTTCAAATACGCATCGTCACAGCCGTGCAAACAACCGAGCCGCACCAGGTGGCGCACGCGACCCAGCTCTGCCAGCGCCGCTTCACCCGTGTCGTCCAGGCGGATCGGGTTCAGCAACGTGAGTTCATCGCCGCTGCGCACCACCACCATGTTGCGGCTGATACCCATGTACCAGTTCATGCGCATGGTGCCCGGCACCCACCACACGTCGTTGCCCAGCGACTCGAGATGGCCGTGGGACTGGGCGGGAAGAAATTGTGTTGCGTCGGTGGTGGCCATCAGGAAGGGCTCCGCTGGTGCAGGTTAATCTTAAGCCAGGCCCCCGCGGAGCCACGCCGATGTTCCTGACCCGACTGTCCAGCGGCCTCGACCGGATATCCAGCGGCTGGACGCTGCTGGCCGCCGTCGCGCTATACGGCTTTTTCCTGTCCACCGTGATGCCCGGGCAGGCCCGCGACAGCCGGGCCTACGCGGGCGACTGGGGTGGCCCCGACCAGCATTTCTTCTACACACCCGGCGAACTCTACGAGCACATTCCCGCCTGGCCGGCCGCCGGGCGCAGCGACTACATCCGGTTCCGGCTGGGCTGGGACATTGGCTGGGCGTTCATCTACACCGCGTTCCTGGTCATCGCGACGAGCCTGAGCCTGCGCCGCGCGTACCCGGCCGCGCACCCACGACGACTGCTGAACCTGCCGGCGCTGATACCGGGTCTGCTCGACCTGGCTGAGAATGCCGTCGGTATCGTGCTGGTGGCCAATGCGGACACGCGGCTGGATGCACTGGCCTGGTTCGCGACGAGCCTGACCAGCGCGAAGTGGACCACGCTGGCGATGGCGCACCTGGTGCTGCTATACGCGGCCGGCGCCGCGTTGCTCGCAACGATCAGGTCACGCCGAGCTGACGCCGCCGATCAGCGGTAGCGCAGCCGCTTGCAGAAGCTGACCTCGCACTCGCCGCACTTCGGCACGGCGGCGCACAGGTTCGAGTGCGCTTCGCTCGCGAACTGGTGCAGCAGGCTCACGGCATCGTCCCCGGCATTCACGGCCCAGTCGGCAAGGATCCGTTCGGCATCAGCCGGGTCGGGTACCACGTGCGTGATACCGAGCCGGCCCGGACCCACCAGCCTGGCCAGCAGCTCGGCCGGCAACTCCGGCGTGGCACCCGGCTCCGGCTCGTAGTCGTGGCGCTCGAAGGTGCGACGCACCTGGGCGATCAGTTCGGCCGGCTGCCAGCAGGCCTGGTTGCGGCGAAACCAGTAGTAGGCCTGGGCCATGCCGCCGCCGACCATGTCGGGCAGATCCTCGAACAGCTCCTGCCCGTAATAACGTTCCTGGAACTCCGGTGCGAAGAAGTCCTTGATCTCTTCGCGACTGCGCCGGGTGGGACCGACCTCGCCGTTGGCCTGCCCCGGATACAGCGGGTGCCAGTGCAACAACACGAAGTCGCCGTCCGGCGCGACGGCCTCGAGCAGCCGTTCGCGATAGGCCGGGTAGCGCACCGGGTCCATGTTGTGCAGCAGGCCATGGTCCAATACCAGGTCGAAAGCCTGCGGCACCTCCCAGGTCGTGATGTCCGCTTCGACAGGCGTCACCCTGACGCCGGCGGCCTCGGCACGGGCCTGCGTGAACTCCAGTGCTTTTGGCACGAAGTCCAGCGCCGTAACGTCCCAGCCCCGCTGTGCCAGGTAGACAGAATCGGTGCCCGCCCCGCAGCCGATGTCCAGCGCCTTGCCGCTGGTGCCGCGCTGCTTGCAGAGTTCGGCGAGAAACAGTGTGGGTTCATCGTGCGCCCAGGGCAGCTGGCTCCAGTCCTTTGCCCACTGATAGGTCTGTATAAAGGTTTCTTTTTCGTGCGTGCTCATGGATTGCGACGATAACAGAGGTTGGACGCAGGGGCGGGACTACAGGTGACCATGGGAACGGGCAAGCTGCTCGCGAATGTCGTGGCCGCGCTCGTACTGTTCGCGGCAATCATCGGACTGTGCCAGGGACTCGCGGCGGCCAACGCGCGCTGGTCGCCGACGCTGCCGTGGTTCCCGCTGCCCGCTCTGGCATTGCTGGCCGCCGGGGTGTGGTTCGCGCACAGCCGCTGGGACCTGCGCCTGACGCATCCACCCGGCGTACCCTGGCGGAAGGCCTACGCCTTTGCCTTGCTGGGCACCGTCGCCGCGGTCGGCGTCAGCGTGCTCGAAGCTTCGTTCAACGGCCTGACGCGCAGCGCGCCCGCGTGGCCCGGTGTCGATACCGCCGCATTCAACCTCGCGTTTCTGATCACGCTGCCGTTCGTTGCCGCGGTGATGGCGGAGGTCGCATTCCGCGGCATTATTCAAACCTTGCTGGAAAAGACCTGGCCCATCTGGCTCGTGCTGCTCTTCGTGGCTGTGATCAACGGCCTGATGCATTTCTACGACCCCGACCAGATGCAGCAATGGCTGCGATTCCTGAGCCTGAATGGCGTATGGGGCTACATCACGTGGCGCAGCCAGTCGCTGCTGCCGGCGCTGACGGCCCACGTCGCGATGAACGTGGTCGAGCCGGTGGGCGAACTGCTGCTCGGACCCACGGACATGGCAAGCCTGCCCCCGGTCGCGCTGCTGCTGACCGGCCTGATGATCTTCGTGACCGCGACCGCGGCGCTGCTCGCGCTGCGCGGCTGGCCGCAGGGCTGACCGCCAACGCACCGCCCGCGCCGGTATCATTCACCGATGGCCGATCTCGACAGTGAGGAATTCCGGGCCGCCGCCCACACGCTGGTGGACCAGATCGCGGATTTCTACGCCTCCCTGCCGACCCGGCGGGTGACCCCGGGCGAGAAACCGTCCGAGCTGCGCGCCCTGCTACCCGCAAACGGTTTGCCGGAATCCGGACAGCCGGTAGACGAATTGCTCGCCGAGGTGGGCCCGCTGCTGTTCGACCACAGCGTCCACAACGGCCATCCGCGTTTCATGGCCTACATCACCTCGTCCGGCTCACCGCTGGGGGCGCTGGCGGACCTGCTCGCGGCCGCGGTGAATCCGAACC
The DNA here is from genome assembly GCA_020351875.1 of Chromatiales bacterium. Lineage (GTDB taxonomy): Bacteria > Pseudomonadota > Gammaproteobacteria > Steroidobacterales > J054. Next base: position 3,222,653 of record CP070671.1, read on the forward strand.
TCGGCCGCTGGGACTGCGGCCCGATGGCCACCGAGATCGAAGGCCAGGTCATTCGCTGGCTGGCGGAGCTGATTGGCTACCCGCCCGACTGCGGCGGCCTGATGACCAGCGGGGGGAACATGGCGAATTTCCTCGCCTTCGTCGCGGCGCGGAAAGCCATGGCCACCTGGGACGTGCGCGAGCAGGGCCTGGCCGGCGGTACACAGGCGCTGACGGCCTACGTGTCGGCGGAAGCCCACACCTGGGTCGACAAGGCCGCCGATGTGGCCGGACTCGGCGCACAGGCCATTCGCTGGGTCGCGACCGATGACAAACAACGCCTGTGCCCGGATGAGCTCACCCGCCTGATCGCGGCCGATAAAGCGGCCGGCTGTCTGCCGTTCATGGTGGTTGGCACGGCCGGCACGACAGGGACGGGCGCGATCGACCCGTTGCCCGAACTGGCCAACATCGCTGCCGCGGAAGGCCTGTGGTTTCATGTCGACGGCGCCTACGGCGCGCCGGCGGCAGCCTTGCCGGAAGCGCCTGTCGAACTGCAGTCGCTCGAGCGCGCCGATTCGGTGGCCATCGATCCACACAAGTGGCTCTACGCGCCGCTGGAGGCGGGCTGCACGCTGGTGCGCGACGCGGATGCGCTGCCGGCTGCCTTCAGTTTCCTGCCGTCCTACTACAAGCTGGACGAGCGCGTCGACGGCGAAGCACCCGGGGTCAACTACTACAACCTCGGGATGCAAAACTCCCGCGGCTTTCGTGCGCTGAAAGTCTGGCTCGGGCTGCGGGCTGCGGGCCGCCAGGGGGTAGTGGCGGCGGTGCGCAAAGACATCGCGCTGAGCCGCCGCCTGTACGAACAGGCCGAAAAGCACCCGGAACTCGAGGCCGGCACCCAGAGCCTCAGCATCGCGACTTTTCGCTACCGGCCGGCGTCATTGACCGCGGGCCCGGATCCGGACGGCTACCTCGATCGGCTGAACCGCCGGCTGCTCGTCGATCTGCAGCGAGACGGCAGGATCTTCGTCTCCAACGCGGTCGTCGACGGCGATTACTGGTTGCGGGCCTGTGTCGTGAATTTCCGCACGACCGCTGACGACATCGATGCGATCCCCGACATCGTCGCACGCATGGGCCGGCACCTGGACGGTGAGTTGCGACCGGCCTCGATGCGCTAGCGGCCCGGCATGATCCAGCCGCCCGAGTTGCAGAACGATTTCACCCGCAGCGCGGCAATCGGCGCGCTGGTGATCTGCGTGGCATTTGTCGTGCACAACGTGAACGGCGCCTATGTCGAACCGCAGGTGCTCGGCTTCGAAGACCCTGCGCGGGACTATGCGCGAGTCGAAATGTTGCGCAGAGCCATTGGCAGCTGGCCGTGGCGAGCCAGCGGGCTCGGCCACTTTCTGAGCGGCTTCGCGTGCGTGCCGCTGGCGCTGTGGGCCTTGCACGCCTTTCGCCGCAGCACGCCGGTCGCGGGCGCGTTTGCCCTGGTGGCCGGGCTGTTCGCCGGCGCCGGCTTCCTGCTCGGGGGCATTACGGACCTGCTGGGCAGCCATTCGGCGAGCCTGTTCGCCGGCGCGAACCCCGCCTATGCCGACGAGATCTACCTGGCGGACAGCCTGGTGCGCGTGGTGCTGAACGGCTTTGCGATCGTGTCCTTCGGGTGGTTTGCCGCGCAGGTCAGCTGGGCAGCCTCGCGAACCGGGGCCATGTCCCGGTGGCAGGTGGGCTGCGGCTACCTGGCCGCAGCCACCGCACTGCTGTTCGCCGTGGTGTACGTGCCCCTGTACCTGCCGGTGTACCTGGTCTGGAGCGGCTGGCTCGCGTGGCGCCTGCGACGCGCCACCTAGTGGCGCTTTCGGTTTTCCGCAGTGCCGCGGTGCCGCGGCAGTGCGGGATCATGCTCGCCGGCGAATCAGAACAACCCGGGGGAGCAGCCGATGTATATCAATTTCTGGTACCCGATCGCGGCCGCCGACGACGTGCGCGAAGACAAGCCGTTGCGCATGGAAGTCATGGGCCTGCGCTACGTGGCGTTCCGCGACGACAAGGGCACCGCTCGCGTACTTCGAGACGTGTGCGTGCATCGAGGGGGCTCCCTCGGCAAAGGCTGGGTGCGCGACGGCCAGGTCGTGTGCCCGTACCACGGCTGGCAATTCGGCGGCGACGGCAAGTGCACGAAGATCCCGACGCTGCCCGCAGACAAGCCACCGGCCCGGGCCAAGGTCGACAGCTACCCGACGACGGAACGCTACGGCATCGTGTTTGCGTTTCTCGGCGACCTGCCGGAAGCGGAACGCCCGCCCAAGCCGGAGATACCCGAGTGGGACCAGGCAGGCTGGCGTGCCAACTCGCTGACCGTGTTCGAAGTCGGCGCGTTTTATGAGCGGTCGATGGAAAACGGTCTGGACCCGTCCCACAATGAGTTCGTGCATCCGGCTCAGGGCTCGCCGAATATGAACCAGGACCTGCGCCGCAAGCCGCTGGACGTGCAGGACGTCCCGTGGGGCAGCAAGTTCCTGGTGCGTTTCGAGAACGAAGAGAAAGGCACCGAGGCCCTCGGCGAAAAATCCACGCTGGTGCCGGAGGTGGAAGCCGGCTCCGGGCACATCGGCCCGAACTCGATGATCACGTGGATCAATTTCTCCGAGACCAATCGTTTCTCGCAGTACTTCTTCGAGGCGCCGGTAAACGAGAGCCGCACGCGAATCTTCTTCGTGAACATGCGGGCCTTCCTGCTGGAACCCGAAAACGACGAGCGCATCGCGAAGGTCAACCTGATCGTCGCGAAGGAAGACATCGAGATTCTCGAGGAGCTGGACCCGATCCGCACGCCCGACAGCACCACGAAAGAAGTGTTGGTGCCGTCCGACGGCGCGGTGCTGCGCTACCGCGAGTGGCTGAAGAAGTGGGACGACAACGGCTGGCGTATCGACCTGAAGGAGATGCGCGACAAGCAGGGCGACGTGGCCTACGCAATCCCCTGCCCCGAGCGGCGTACTTCGGGGAATTGGGTATTAGACCCAGTGCCGTTGTTGCCCCCACAAGGCTGACGCGGATCCACGAGGCCAACGGGGCACATAATTCGAACGTTGTTGCCCCCACAAGGCTGACGCGGATCCGTCGTGGTGACGGGGCGAAATCCCCCGCAATTTCCAGCCACGACGTAAACTGTTCGCCGGAGACCCGCCGTGTACATCAACTTCTGGTACCCGGTCTGCAAGACCGGCGAACTGACGCCCGACGCGCCACGGCGCGTGGAATTGCTGGGCCTTAACTTCGTGGCCTTTCGCGACGACGGCGGCGCGGCGCACGTGCTGAGCGATACCTGCGTGCACCGCGGCGGCGCGCTGGGGCTGGGCCAGCTGGTGGACGGTCGCGTGCAGTGCCCGTATCACGGCTGGCAGTTCGGCGGCGACGGCCGCTGCGTGCACATCCCGTCGCTGCCCGACACCACGCCCCCGGCCCGCGCGAAGGTGGACAGTTACCCGGTCGAGGAACGCTACGGCGTGGTGTTCGCCTTTCTCGGCGATCTGCCGGCCGATGAACGGCCGCCCGTGTGCCCGGTACCGGAATACGGGCAGGACGGTTGGCGGGCCAGCGAGATTGTGGTGCTGGACATCGACTGCTACTACGAGCGCTCCATGGAGAACGGGCTCGACCCGGCCCACAACGAGTTCGTGCATCCCCGGCAGGGCTTTCCGCCGATGCTGGAGGACACCTTCGAGATGCAGGATGACCCGTGGGGCGCACGCTTCTGGGCCGATTTCGGCGACCCGGTCCTGGAGCTGACCGAGTTTGCGAAAGACCGCAACCGCACCGGCGAACTCCGCGCCGGTTCATGGTTCCACGGCCCGAACGGGCTCGTCACGTCGATCTTCGTCAACAGGGACAGCAACCTGGTGCAGTACTTCTTCGAAGCACCGGTCAACGATTCGCACACGCGCATCTACTTTTTGAATATGCGCAACTGGCTGCTGGAACCCGACAAGGACGAGCGGATCATGCAGACGAACCTGCGCATCGTGAAAGAAGACATCGGGATCCTGGAAGCCCTTTGGCCGGTGCGTACGCCCCCCACCCTCACACGAGAAATTATGACCCCGTCAGACCAGGTGGTGGTGCGCTTCCGCGAACAGCTGGCGCAGTGGCAGTCGCGCGGCTGGCAGATCGACCGGCACGCGATGCACGACAAGCACGGCGATGTGGCCTACGCGATTCCGTGTCCTGACCGCCGCGCTTCAGGCAACTGGGTCTTAGACCCAGTGCCATTATTGGCCCCTGAGAATTAACCCGGAGCCACCAGCACCCAGGTTCCCGAACCAGTACCGCTAGTCAGGCCCAACGAATAACACCGCAATGCAGCCCGATGTCCGCTTTCGACCCAAAGCGGACCACAGAGTCCGCGAGTCTGTAACCGGGGATTCATTCTTCACGACCGCGGTGCGTTTGGCGGCTCTTGCGCGGACGTGACATCAAAATTGCCGTAATAGTCCTCGCGAAAGCGACGCAGCAATGCCTCGGTTTGGTCCGCACCGACGAGTTCATGGACAAGTGCTTCACGCGCCAGGTCCAAGCTTGCCTCCAGGTTCTCCGATATAGCCAGTCTGGCGCCCAGTTGTCGCAGCGCCTGGCATTGGCTCGCATTGTGTCCTCGGGCCAGAATTGTGACGTCGGGATGTGCTCTGTGCAGCGCTGCTACGATGTCCTCAGTCGCCTCGAAGTCATTGACGGTAACAATGACGAGGCTCGCATCAGCCACGCCTAACGAGCGGAGCACGTCGGGCTTTCGACCATCGCCGTAGAACACCGGATGTCCGTTGGCGCGTTCCCGCAGAACCAGCGATGAATCTTGATCGATCGCGACGTACGGCACGCTTGCCGACGTCAAGATTTCGCCGATGCGCCGTCCGCCGCGGCCAAAACCGGCTAGAACCACAGGGGCCTTGGCCGGTTCTTCATGGTGCTCAGCCGCCGGTCGTATGGCCGCCGATGCTTGGCGCTGTGCCAGGTTTGCGAGCAGCGGCGTCACGAGCATGCTCAGCACCACGACAAGCAGCAGCTGCTGGAACAGGCCAGTGTCGAGCAGCTCAGCTTGAAAAGCATAGCCAAAGAGAACGAGGCCGAACTCCCCACTTTGGGCGAGCAACATGGCCACGGCGGCCCCGGTCCTCACACCGAGGCCAAACGCCAGAGCCAACACCCATAAGACACTAAACTTGACGACGATTAGAGCGCAAAGCAGGCCAAGCGTCAGGATTGGTTCTGCGACAAACTGGCTGATCTCAAGAGACATGCCCATGGACATGAAAAACAAACCCAGCAGCAGGCCCCGAAAAGGCTCTATTTCAGCGATGACTTCATGACGAAAAGGTGAGTCGGCGATTAGCAAGCCCGCAATAAACGCGCCCATCGCCATTGAGAGACCCAGGCGCTCGGTCAACACTGCGCTGCCCAGTACGAGCAGGACCGTCACCGCCGTAAATATCTCCTTGCTGCGGGTGTGCGCCACGCGATGCAGTATCGGCTGCAACAGGTACCGGCCACCGACGACGACGGCCAGCAGAATAACGAAGGCCTCGACCAGAGCAATCGTGATATCCGTACCGATGGAGAATTGCTGCATTGCGAGCAGCGGCACCAGGGCCAGCAGCGGCACAACGGCAAGGTCTTGGAGTAGCAACACGGCCAGCGATGTACGGCCATACTCAGAGTGCAATGACCGCCGCTCGGCAAGGAGCTGCAGGACGAAAGCCGTTGAGGATAAAGCCAGCGCGGGACCAATCACAGCGGCGGCGGGAAACGCAACATCCAGCAACAGGTAAACGGCAGCAGTGATCAGGACTCCCGTTAACAACACTTGCAAGGTGCCGAGCCCGAATACCTGGCGCCGCATCAGCCAAAGTCTCGACGGCTTGAGTTCGATGCCGACGACGAACAGGAGGAACACAACACCCAATTCCGACAGCCGGCTAATCTCGGTAACATTATCGATCAGCGCCAACCCCGCTGGCCCGACCACAACACCGGCCACGAGAAAGCCCGGAACCGCGCCAAACCCGACGACTCGGAACAGGGGCACCGCGACCACTGCCGCGGCTAGCAGGATTACGATGTCGAGAATATAGTTGGCTGCCATTTCGGAAAGCTTGGAGTCCAGTCAGGACAGAATATAGCCTTTAGAACTCCCGTCGTCCTCGGTTTGGCATCGCTCCTCAGCAGTTTGGAAGTACACTGGAACCTCACGGCGTCGCCCATATGTTGGTCTGCGGGCAAATAGACAACGCAGGAGATTGGGATGCGGAATGAACGACTGATGCTCCCGTTTGCCGGAACGCTGCTTCTGGTAGTCGTTTTTGCGATCTCTGGTATCGCTACTAATGCCTTTGCTCAGGAAGACAGCGTAAATCCTGGCATAAATGATCGCTTCATGGACGCAAATGCCGGCGACTGGGTCAGCCGATTTGAAAGAGATAATCGCGAAATCTACACGCGACGGGATGAAATCGTTTCCGTACTCGGTCTTCAACCTGGCATGGATGTCGCCGATATCGGCGCTGGTACCGGCTTTTTCACGCTGCTGTTCGCCGAAAAGGTGGGGCCAGATGGTGTTGTTTATGCGCTCGACATTTCCGAGAGTTTTGTTGCCCACATCAGGGATAGAGCAAATGAGGCGGGGCTAACCAACGTCAGGGGTCTCGTCAATCCCGCAGATTCCACCGGGCTGGCCCCAGACAGCGTCGATGCTGTCTTTCTCGCGCACACCTATCACCACTTCGAGTACCCGTTCAAGATGCTGGAGTCGATCCACCGTGCCTTGCGACCCGATGGCATTGTCGTGCTGGTTGAATTCGAACGAGTCGAAGGCGTCTCGCCGAAATTCGTCTTGAACATGGTTCGTGCCGGCAAGGGAACCTTTACCGATGAATTTCGCGATGCCGGATTCGAATTGATTGAAGAAGTGCCGTTTTCAGAAAAGGACTACATCCGAAAATTCGGGCTGCGGCGGTAGCAGCGATAGCGTCCCCGCAACGTCGATGTTGGCCAATTCCGCTTTTAGCCACCCGCTGACGTTGACCCGCGGCCCGGCAAAACTCAACGCAGCGGTCCTCAGCGAGGCTGCAGCCAGGTGGGCAGGAAGGAGTAAGGATCGCGGTCGAAGTTTGCGTCGAAGCTGACACCGTTTTTCTCCAGTTGCGCCTGCAGGCTCTGGTCTTTCCACGCGTCGAAAGCATCCGTACAGCCACCAATGAACTCGCCGCCGATGAAGATCTGCGGAATCGTATCCCAGCCGGTGCGCTCCTTTAGCACGGCGCGCACCTGGCCACCGCGCCCGTCTTTCTGGAACTCGACGGAATCCAGTTCCACCGCCCGGTAGGGGATGCCGGCCGCCGCAAACATCTTCCGCACCGACCAGCAGAACTCGCACCACTCCAGGGCGAACATCACCACGGGATCCTGGGTACTGCCGAGCGCCTCCGTGACGAAGGCTTCGGCTTCCGGTGTCGGCGCGACGGCGGCCGGTTGCTCCCGCGGACTCGGCGGCGGCGGCGCCACGTCAAAGCGGGCACCGGGCGTGGAACGGGAAATGGCCCACTCATCTTCGCTCATGTCGGCGGACACTTCGTCGAACAAGGTCGTGCTGAGATAGCGTTCGCCGGTGTCGGGCAGCATGCACAGGATGCTTGCCCCCTCGCCGGCCCCCGCCGCGACTTTCATCGCGCCCGCGAAGGTCGCGCCGCCGGATATCCCGGTAAATATGCCTTCGCGCCGGGCCAGCGCGCGGGCGCAGTCCAGCGCATCGGCGCCGGCCACCGGCACGATGTCGTCGATCCATTCAGCGGCGACCGCGTCTTCGGTCAACCGCGGAATGAAATCCGGTGCCCAGCCCTGCATCAGGTGGGGACGAAAGTTCGGGTGGCTGGCGGCTGGCTGTCCGGCCTCGTCCCTGGCCTGGGCAATCCCGCTGCCCAGCATCTGTGAGTTGTCCGGCTCGCACACGACGATGCGCGTCTGCGGGCTTTCCCGTTTCAGGACTCTCGCGACACCTTTCAGCGTGCCGCCGGTGCCAAAACCCGTGACCCAGTAGTCCAGACCGGTGTCGGCGAAGTCTTCGAGGATCTCCGGCGCCGTGGTGCGGGAATGCATGTCCGCATTCGCCTCGTTTTCGAACTGGCGGGCGAGGAACCAGCCGTGCGTTTCTGCGAGTTCCCGTGCCTTGGCCAGCATCCCGCTGCCTTTCTGAGCAGCCGGCGTCAGCACCACGCGGGCGCCGAGGAAGCGCATCATCTTGCGCCGTTCCACGCTGAAGTTCTCGGCCATCGTGACCACCAGCGGGTAACCCTTGCGCGCGCAGACCATGGCCAGGCCAATGCCCGTGTTGCCGCTGGTGGCCTCGACCACCGTCTGCCCCGGTTTCAGTTCGCCGCTCTGCTCGGCCGCCTCGATCACCCCGAGCGCGAGGCGATCCTTGACGGAACCCATCGGGTTGAAGGCCTCGGCCTTCACGTAAAGGTCCACGTGGTCGGGCGCGAGCGCGTGAATACGGATCACCGGCGTGCGCCCGATGGTCTCTAGAACGTCGTTGTAGGTTGTCATGGCCTGCCCCCGGGGCGCGAGTCCGTGTCAGCTGTCGGACCCCATGATACGCCTGGCCGGTACCCACATGCGGAGCTTCAGAGCGGCCAGAAAGTCAGGATGGCCGGCACCGATACGACGATGATCAGGATCTCCAGCGGCAGCCCCATGCGCCAGTAGTCGCCGAAGCGGTAACCGCCAGGCCCCAGGATCAGCGTGTTGTTCTTGTGGCCGATCGGGGTCAGGAACGCGCAGGACGCGGCGACGGCCACACCCATCAGGAACGGGTCCGGGTTCACCTTAAGGAGGTTCGCGATTTCCACCGCGATGGGCGCGGCAATGACCGCGGTCGCGGTGTTGTTCATCACGTCCGATAAGGTCATCGTCACAACGATCAGCAGGGTCAGCACGACCACCGGCGAATAACCGCTCGCGATGTCCACCAGCCCGGTCGCTATCAACGCGGTCCCGCCCGTTGCTTCCAGCGCACCACCGATCGGGATCATGCTGCCCAAAAGCACGATCACCGGCCATTCGATGGACTCGTAGACCTCGCGCAACGGCACGATGTTGGTCAGCGCCATCAGCGCGACGACACAGCCAAGGGCCACCGGCAAATACACCAGGCCGGATGCAGCCAGCAGGATTGCGCCGGCGAAGATACCGACCGCTAGCCAGACCTTGTGGCGCTGGATCACGCGCTGCCCGCGGTCGCGCAGCGGCAGGCAGCGCAGCCGGGTGATTGCATCGGTCAGACGCTCTTCGCTGCCGAGCAGCAGCAGTACGTCGCCGGGCCGCAGTTCCAGTTCGCGCACCCGCTCGCGAAAACGCTGGCCTTCCCGCGATACACCCACCAGCGCGACACCATAGCGGTACAACATTCGCACGGACCGCGCCGCGCGGCCGGCCAGGCGTGACGATTCGGGCACCACCGCTTCCACCAGTGCGAGGTCTTCCGCCTCCAGGGCGCTGCTGCCGGCGCTGACGTATTCCAGGCCGATGGCGCCGATGAGTTCCTCGATTTCTTCCGGCCGGGCTTCGAGCACCAGCACGTCACCGGCCCGGATCTCGACCCGCCGCGCAAGCCCCGGCATGCGCTGGCCGCGCCGGATCAGGCCGACGATTTCCACGTCCGCGTCCGCCGCCGCGGCATCCAGTTCCGCCACGCGCTTGCCGATGATGCTCGAGTCCTTCGGGACCCGCACTTCGGCAATGTAATCGGCGAGATCGAACAGCGCCTTGCCGCCATCCGGCACCCGGCGCGGCGCCGGTAACAGGCGCCAGCCGATCAGCGTCACGAACAGGATACCGGCCACCGCGCACGCGAGGCCGACCGGCGTGAAGTCGAACATCCGGAACGGCGAACCGAGAGCCTCCGAACGGTATTCCGCGATTACGATGTTCGGCGGCGTGCCGATCAGCGTAATCATGCCGCCGAGTATCGACGCAAAAGAAATCGGCATCAGGCTCAGCGACGGGCTGCGCCCGGACTTTTCCGCCGCCTGCAGCTCCAGCGGCATCAGCATAGCCAGCGCAGCGACGTTGTTCATCACGGCGGACAGGGCCGCGGCCAGCGCCCCCATGATGCCGATGTGTGCGCCCAGGCTGCGGCCGCGGTCCACCACGAAGCGCGCCAGCAGTTCGATCGCGCCGGAGTTGGACAGGCCGCGGCTCACGATCAGTACCAGCGCGATGATCACGGTGGCCGGGTGGCCAAAGCCGGAGAAAGCCCGGTCCACGGGTACGATGCCGGTCAGCAGGGCGGCCAGCAGCGCGATGAAGGCCACCAGGTCGTAGCGCCAGCGCCCCCAGACCAGGAACACGAATACCAGGCCGAGCAGCGTGAACAGGATCAGCTGGTCGGTCGTCATGCGCTTGCAGATTCAGTGCCCATCGAAGCGATGATGCCACGGCGCGTAGAATCTGCGTGATGGGCAAGAGAAAGACACCGCCACCGCCGGAAATCCTCCGCAAGTCCGGTCCACAGAAGGATCGCAGCAAGTACGACCGCAAACGGGCCAAGGAGCAGGACCGGCGACGCGATTCGACGGAAGAACCGCCGTCGCCGAAGGACTGACCCCGCGTAGCGCCGGGCGCAACGCGGCTGCTAAGGTCCCCCGACTCAACGCAGGCACCGCCACACGGAAAGCAGATCCATGAGTGACGCACCCCCCATCGTCAATCTTGACGACATACCACTGGACGACTTCGGCCATGGCGAGAAGTTCGCCGCGAGGCTCGGTCGGATAGGCCGCACGCTGGGCATGCAGAAAATGGGCTGCGGGCTGGTCGTGCTGGCGCCAGGGAAACGGGCCTGGCCCTTTCACGGTCACTATGCGCAGGAAGAGGCCTTCATCATCCTGGCAGGCCGGGGAATGATCCGCTACGCCGACGGCGAATTCCCGGTCAGGACCGGCGACGTGATTTTCACCCCACCCGGCCCGGACCGGGCGCACCAGATCGTGAACGACTCCGACGCGGAGCTTAAATACCTCGCACTGAGCACCAACGACAGCCCGGAAATCTGCTACTACCCCGATTCACAGAAGACCGGCGCGTTTCACGTGACCGAGAAAGGTTTTGCCGGCTTCATGTCCCGCGACGGCGAGCTGGCCGACTACTGGGACGGGGAAGATTAGCGCCCCGCGTTACCCCGCGGCGGGCTACGCGTGGTACACGGTGATCCTGCTCACCGTGGCCTACGTGTTCAACTTCGTGGACCGCTACATCCTCGGGCTGCTGGTAGAGCCCATCAAGGCGGACCTCGGGTTGTCCGACACCCAGATGGGCCTGCTGATCGGGCCCGCCTTCGCGGTGCTCTATGCCGCGGCGGGCCTCCCGCTGGGCTGGCTGGCCGACCGCACGCGGCGCACGCTGATTCTCGGTTGCGGTGTGGCGCTCTGGTCGCTGGCCACCGCGGCGTCGTCGCTGGCCCGCAACTTCAGCCAGCTGTTCCTGGCGCGCGTCGGCGTGGGCGTCGGCGAGGCCACGCTGGCCCCGTGTGCGCTGTCGATGATTTCCGACAGTTTTCCTCCCGAACGGCGCGGACGCCCGATCGCGTTCTATACCGCCGCGCAGTCACTCGGCGCGGGCCTCGCCGCACTGGGCGGCGCCGCCGTGCTGGGCTGGGCCAACTCCGTCGACCAGCTGCAGGTGCCGGTGCTGGGCGAGGTCAAACCCTGGCAATTCACATTCATCGTGGTCGGCCTGCCCGGCCTCTTCGTGGCGCTGCTGTTGCTCCTGTCGCGCGAGCCTGCGCGGCAGGAACGTGCCGCGACACAAACGGGCGCCAGCATTGGCGAAACCCTGGATTACCTGTGGCGGCGCCGAGCTGCCTACCTGAGTTTCGTCGCTTTTCCGCTGGTGATGACCACCGTCGCTTACAGCCAGACGTTTTTCGCTGCCCTGTACATGCGGACCTGGAACTGGCCGATCGAACGTTTCGCGCTGTGGAGCGGCCTCGCGCTGGTGATCATCGGGCCCATTACCGTGAACGTGGCCGGCTGGCTGTCGGACCGGCTCTACAAGAATGGCCGGCCCGACGGCCCGGTCCAGGTAATGCTTGCGGGCAGCCTGCTGCTGATCGTGATGGGCGCGGTATCACCGCTGATGCCCACGGGTGAACTGGCCTTCAGCGTCTGGTTGTTCAACCTGGTCGGCATGTCCACGGTGTCTGCGGCCGCCCCGATTGCGTTGCTGAACATCGTGCCCGCCACGATGCGTGGCCAGGGTGCGGCCCTGTTCTACATGATCACGAGCCTGGGCGGCCTGCTGATCGGTCCGACGGCCGTCGGGCTGCTGTCTGACTACGTGTTTGGAGAATCGGGCATTCAATACGCCACCGCACTGGTGCCCGCCCTGTTTGGCATACCCGTGCTGCTGTTCACCGGCTACGCGCGACGGCGCTATCTCGCGGAGTGCAACGCCGCTGCGGGGGAAGCTCAGGCAGATCGCGGCTAAAGCCGCTCCCACCGGGTGGTGGCACGTGGGAGCGGCTTTAGCCGCGATCCGTTAATCCGGTTTTAGCCTTCGCGGCGCTCAATGATCAGCACCTGGTAGCGCCCGTCCGGGCCGATGAACCAGGACGCCATCGTGCTGGTCAGGCTCACGATCAGCGCACCGAACAGCGCGGAAAAAAAGCCGCTGACGTGAAAGCCGCCGAGCAGCCAGGCGACAAAACCGAACATCCCGGCGTGAATCACCAGCAGGAACAATCCCAGGGTCAGGATCGTGATCGGGAAGGTCAGAATCACCAGTAGTGGCCGGATCAGTGCGTTCACCAGGCCCAGCAGCAATGCCGCGACGAGCACCGTGCCTGCACCTTCGACCTCCACGCCCGGAATCAGCTTTGATGCGAGACCAATGCCGAGCGCGATGATCAGGGTGCGGACGACAAGACCAGCCATCGCCCGATTCTGGAGAAAAACGGCGCCAGATACCAACCCCGTCCATCGACCTCAGGGGTTGGTATCTGGCGCCGTTTTTCCCACCCACCGGACAGGGCCAAATCCCGTTTTCCCTTGCCCGCTGCGCCGAGCGAGAATATTCGCGGCAACCTGGCCCCCATCCGAGGCAACACCATGTCAGAAAAAGACCCACTCGACGACATCCTGAACTCCTTCTCCCGACGGGACCTGCTGGCCGCCACCTCGGGCCTGGCGGCGCTGGGTGTGACGGGCACCGCATCGGCCATCGGCCACCGCGGGGCCGGGAAAGCGCGCAAGAAATTCATGAAGGGCCCAAAGGCACCCTTCGACTCCATCCGCGACTACATGGAAATGATGGAGAACAACGGCCTGGTGATGCGGGTACCGCGCATTGACCAGGACAGGTACCACGCCACCGCGCTGTTCTATCGCATGACCGATATGTTCGGGAAGTACGCCTCGCCCGCCGTGATCTTCGAGCAAATCAAGGTGAATGGTGAGTGGATGAAGGGCCCGGTCATCGCGAACGTGCAGGCGCACTGGTTCTGCGAGGCCCTGATCTGGGGCCTGGAGCCCGATTGGAACAGTTATCACGACACCTACTGGAAAGCGAAGGCCTACCTGACCGAGATGTGCCAGGCCAACGGAGGCCGCTATCCGGAGATCCCACCGGTCGAGGTCAAGCGCAGTGAGGCACCCTGCAAGGAAGTGGTGCTGAAGGGTGACGAAATCGACATCACGCAGTTCCCGTTCATCCAGACCAACCCGGCCGACGGCGGGCGCTACGTCAATACCGGTTCGCACTTCCTGGTCGACAGCGAGATGGGCCCGAACTTCGGCACCTACCGTTGTCAGATCAAGGGGCCGCGGGAGCTGGGTGTAAACCCGGAACCGAACCAGACCAACTACAAGATGCTGATGGCGGCGAAGGAGCGCGGCGAGGAATACGCGAAGCTGTCCATCGTAGTCGGCCAGGACCCGGTGATCTGGATGATCAGCGGCACCCGGGTGGCACTGCGCTTCGGGCCGAACCCGAAGCCGGTGGACGAAGTGGCCATCGCCGGCGGCATGCGCGGGAAACCCGTCGAAGTCGTCAAGTCCGAAGACAGCGACGTGATGGTGCCGGCCCACGCCGAGATGATCATCGAAGGGCTCGTGCCCCTGCAGGAGCCGATGAAACCCGAAGGCCCATTCGGTGAGATGTACAGTTACCTCGGCCAGTACAAGGAGGAGAACTTCTGGATGACGATCACAACGGTCACGCACCGGAAGAACCCCTGGTTCATGAATGCCTTCACCGGCATGCAGAAGGGCATGGTGACCGCACCGCAGGAAGCGCAGTACGACCTGTTCCTGCGCCGGCGGATCCCGAACCTGGTGGCCTATCACACGCCGCAGTACGCCATGGGCTGCATCTTCATGAGCATCGACAAGACGGAGGCCGGCCAGGGCCTGGAAGCCGGCAAGAAGGTGGTCTCGGGATTCGGCATCGCGAAGGTCGTAATCGTGGTGGACAAGGACATCAACATCCTGAACCACACGGAAGTGCTGGCGGCCGTCGGGGCGCGCTGGCAGCCGAAAAACGCGCACTACATCGTCGACGAGGGACCCGGCCTATTCACCGACCCGAGCCAGCCGAGCTACGGGCGCACCAGCAAGATCGTGATCGATGCGACGCGCCAGTTCCCCGAAGAGGGCGGCAAGGCGGTCTTCCCGCGGACGAACCGCTCGCTGCTGGAGGAAGGCGCGCCGGACGCCTTCGCCGAGGTCAACGCGGAGTACATGGACCTGCTGCGGGGCTGGATGAGCTAGGCGCAGCGGCGCCCGTCGAAGTCATACCGCTTGCTGTGGTCGACGGCTTGGCCCGGGCGACCCGCGCAGGACGACGGACATTCGGCGCCGAAAGCGGCCGATTGCGTGGTCTACCCCTTTGACCTGACGCTGGTTGCCAGGAATTCCGGGCCCGTTTCGCAGTTTTGCGGAATACTTCCGCGCGGCATCTACGTATTCCCGGCTATAAAGGGCTGCGGCAGACTTGTAAGTGCTTGAATCTCAAACAATGGCGAGCAGGAAAATGAGCCAGGACACCCTCAAGACGGTCAGCATCGCGCCCGCGGAGCCGGCCGCACAGCCAGCCACGGAGGCAGACAGTGCCCTTGCTGCACCGCCGAAGAAAAAGCGGCGCCGGCGCAAACCCATGCTGCTCGGCGAGCTCCGGCACAGCCCGGAAGAAATTCGCGAGCTGTTCCGCAAGGGGGTCTACCCCTACAAGACCAAGATCCGCCGTTCCCCCTACGAGCTGCACAAGCAGGAACTGCAGGCGGAACTGCTGAAGGTCCAGAACTGGGTCAAGCTGACTGGCCAGCGCATCGTGGTGTTGTGCGAAGGCCGCGATGCGGCCGGCAAGGGCGGCACGATCAAGCGTTTCATGGAACATCTGAACCCGCGTGCGGCACGCGTGGTGGCCCTGGAGAAACCGTCGGAAGTGGAAGCGGGCCAGTGGTATTTCCAGCGCTATGTCCAGCACATGCCCACGGCGGGCGAAATGGTGTTCTTCGACCGCTCCTGGTACAACCGGGCCGGCGTGGAACGCGTGATGGGTTTTTGTTCGTCCATGGAATACCTGGAGTTCATGCGCCAGGTGCCGGAACTGGAGCGCATGCTGGTGCGTGCCGGCATTCGCTTCTACAAGTACTGGTTCTCCGTGACCCAGGACGAACAGCACCGCCGCTTCGCATCGCGCGAGCACGACCCGCTGAAGCAGTGGAAGCTGAGCCCCATCGACCGCGTGTCCCAGACCAAGTGGGACGAGTACACGAAAGCCAAGGAGGCGATGTTCTTCTACACGGACACCGCCGATGCGCCATGGACGATCATCAAGTCCGACGACAAGAAGCGCGCGCGGCTGAACTGCATGCAGCATTTCCTGGCCAGCCTGGACTATCCGGACAAGGACACGCATGTCGTGCACGGCCCCGATCCCCTGATCGTCGGCACCCCACACCAGGTCATCGAGAAAGACACGCACCTCTGGTCCTGATCGGCCTGCGGATATCCGTCGCGCCGCCGGTAGGTTCCGGCGGCCACGACAGGAACAATCGGCTCATCGCCAACGTCCGGAGGCTGAGCCGATGTCCGACCATGAAAAACCTTCCCGCGAGCCCTGTTTGTCCCGCCGGCAGTTGCTGAGCGCCGGCACCAGCCTGGCCGCCGCGGGCGCCGCCGGTGGCGCCTTTGCCGGCGCGCACCAGGGTCGCGCGCCCGGCCCGCTGCAGATGACCCGCACGTCGGTGCTGGACATCCCGCGCGACCCCGCGTTCGACCTGGACGACCCGGAAACGAACTTCATGGCGATGCTGAAGCTACGGGCCGATCTCGCGGAGCAAGACTGCTTCTTCGCCTTTCCCGGCGAGGCGTGGGCGATGGTCGACCAGGAGAGCAACCGACGGCTGTTCAAGACCTTCGGTATCGGCGCGTCGCGCATCGAGGAAGTGGACGAGGGCTGGCGTATCTACAGCCGCGAAGTGCTGTACTACCTGGACCCGGATACCGGGAAAATCCTCGAGACCTGGAAGAACCCGTGGCTCGACGGCCGCGAGGTCGAGGTCTTCCACATCGCGAACGACCCGGTGAATGGCGTGTTCACGCGCCAGGGCCACCCGGTGCTGTCACCGCCCTACCCCTACGTGGCCTACGGCGACGATGTGGTCTTCCAGTGGAATTTCTACATCTTCAAGCCAGCGGCCATGTCCCGGTCGGAGTACCCAATTTATTCCTCGGGCGACAAGGACCAGCATGCCGAGCTGTGGGGCATTACCGGCCGGCGCAGCGAGCTGCAGAACCCGGACATGACCTCCGCCAGTTGCGTGATGTCCTGGTCGCGGGTGGCCGACTGGCTGCCATGGATGCAGATGGGTGCGAATCCCGGCACCATGGTGTTTCACAGCCACAGCATGAAGCTGCTGGGCGGCGTCACTGATCTGCCCCGCTATTTCCTGGACTACACCGAGAAGAACTTCCCGAAATACCTGGAAGCACCGAAAGAGTGGCTGGGGCCGGTGATGACGAGCTCGGCCGGGGAGTTCAAGAAAGTCATCGACAGCCGCCGGCAGGCTGCGGGGTCAGACTAGCACCGGCGGCGGGATCGCTTCCCCCAGGGTCTCGCGCACCGCGCGCCGCGCGGCCCGGTCGGGCCGGCTGGCGCGCTTGGCCAGCCAGTCGTCGATGCGCCGGCGATCGTCAGCCATCAGGAAACCTGTGCCGTTTCGCCAACCGATGAAGCTCCCGCAGGTGTCGAGGTTCACCAGCAGGCAGTTCTGGTCTTCACCGGACTCGGTACGGCAGCCCGGCACAATCAGCACGGTCTGCACCGGGACCGCGTGCCCGGTGGCCTCCTGCAAATCGCGAGCCAGCACGCGGGCGCCGGCCAGTGTCGGCACGATGTTCACTTTCTGCTTGTCCGGACCGAAGGTCAGACGCCCGTCGCGCAACGTGGCCGTCTGGGCGCCCGCCGGTGGCAACAGGATGCGCAACGCATAGATACCATTCTCCCCCGTCACGACCGTGTCGATGCAGAAATCTCCGGCCGGCACCCCATGGTGCAGGCGGTAACCGCGCGCCTGGGCCTCATGCAGGCGTGCGTGCACGTCCTGCTGCAGGTCCAGCAGGCGCAGCAGGCGGGCCCGGTAACGCAGCAGCTGCACGAGTCGCACCACGCCGTAGCCGTGCAGGATCACCAGCCCGGCAACCAGCACCGCCCACAGGCGCACCGGCAAATCGGCCCACCAGCCTCGTTCACCGAATACCGACAGCAACAGTGCGCCGGTGACGAACAGCAACATCGCGGTGGTGTGGCGGCGCAGCCGGCCGTCCGCATCGACCACCACGCTGCGCACAGCCGCGCCGGGCTGCGACGGGCGCGCGCGAAGGCGCCGCCGCCGGTACAGCGAAAAGCCCCAGGCCGCGACGGTGGCGGCACCGAGATAGGCAAGCGCGGTGGCGGTTGCAACGGCCGCGTAAACCGCGAAGGCTGGGAGATAGTAGAGGTCCACGCACGGAGCCTACGCGCAAACGTACCAAGCGCCCGTGACTGGATTCACGCGGCGCTGCGGCGATCAGGCGTTATGGAAGATCGGCAACACTTTTTCGGCGAATAGCCGCACCTGTTCCACCATGGCTGCCTGTCGTGCGCCATGGGGATGGGCCACCGGCGAGCCGCCGAGCAGGTACACGTGATCGAGGCCAAGGTCGACCAGGGTCTGCAGGCGTTCGCGGCATTTGTCCGGCGGGCCGCAAATGGAAAACCAGTCGACAAAGTCGTCCGTGACCGCGCCGAGGTGGGTGCCTTCTTCCTGGGCATGGTGCGCCATGTCGTAGCGGGTCTGCATCATCTCGGCCAGCGGTCGCAGCTGCGGCGGCAGGTGATCCAGCGGCGCGTTCCGCATGCCGGCAAAGTGCGCCACCATGCCGGAGATCATGCGGCCCAGTTCAATGGCCCGGGCCTCATCCGCATCGCACACCAGGTTCACGTAGGCGCCAATGCTCAGCCCGTCGCGCGGCCGACCGGTCTCGGCGAGCCGGTCCAGCGCCACCTGCAGGGCCCATTCCAGCCGCTCCGGCGCGCTGCCGACGGCGAAACTGATGCGGTCACCGGTATCCACCGCCATGCGAATGGTTTTCGGGCCGGTGCAGGCGATATCCACCGGCACCGGGTCGACGTCGACCGAATCGAACCAGCGCATCGCAGACGGCGTGCCGTCCCGGTCGACTGTCTCGCCGCGGGTATAGGCCTGCAGGCGTTTCACGAAGGTCTGCAACTGCGCCGTGGTCGCGTTGCGCCGGCCGATGTGCTCGGCCGATGAGTCGCCGCGGCCGATGCCGCAGATCACGCGACCATCCGACTCGGCCTGCAGAGTTGCCAGTGCGCCGGCGGTCACGGCGACGTCGCGCGTCAGCGGGTTCGTGACCCCGGTGCCCAACTTCAGCCGGCGGGTCGTTTGCGCGGCCAACGACAGCTGGCCGAACGGATCCGGGCTCAGGTTCTGGGTGTCCGGGCACAACAACACGTCGAAGCCCATGTCCTCGATGTCCCCGGCAAGGCGGGCGGTATAGCCCGGCGAGGCCTCCATCACGATGCCGATTTCTGTCATGGTGCGTCCATTGGGTGGCGGGAAGCGGGATCGTAGCGGAGCCCGCGCCCGCGCCGCGCATAATCGGAATCCTTACCCGGCTGGAGAACAACCATGCACAAGCTGGTCACGGGCACGCTGGCCTGTCTGTATGCGTCCGCCGCGCTGTCCGGCGCCCACGATAATTTCTCGCAGGTCCCGGAACACTTCGACCCGGAACTGGCAGCCGAGATCCAGGCTTTCCTCGACGAATACGCCGAGGTCTACAACCGGCAGGACTATGACACCCTGCTGTCGATGTGGGACCGCGATTTCGGCGGCGCAATCTACATGGCTGAAGAGGTGGACCCGCCAATGCACGGCTGGGACCGCATCGACAAGTACTTCAATCCGATTCCGGGCGTAGAAATACTCGACGGCATCTACAACGAGTATTCCGACGTGCGCGCGAGCTACCTGGCCGATGACCTCGCGGTGGCGACCTATCACCTGCGCTTCGACATCAAGGTGAAGCGCCAGAAAGCCATGTCCAGCTGGGACCGGGTGATGGCGGTGCTGCGCCAGAAGGATGGCGAGTGGAAGCTGGTGGCCTATGCGGAAGCGCCGATGGCGCCGGCCACCATGGTGCGGCGTATGCTCGAAGACCAGGTGCCGGAGGAATTCGAGGCCTACCTGGAGACACGGAAGGCGGCGGAGTGACCCGGACCGACACAGGCCGTCGAGATCGCCCGGCGCACCGCCAGGTGGGAGCAGGCATCCGTAATTTCCCTTACGCGACGGCCGTCTTGCTTGCGGACAAAAACTGCACCGGCTACCGTGCCAGCAGCCTTAATGCCAGGCGTTGCGGCTCTGTTAGCGGTGTTTGACCGGGGCGAACCCACGTGAATTCCAGCCTGATACCGGCGCGTTTCCTACCTAAGGTCGCACTTGCCAGACTGCGCGTGACCTGCCTGGCAATGCTGCTCGCCTTTGGCTGCGCGGGGCTCGCTGGTGCACAGGAGCCGGTTGCACCGGCCGCGGAAACGACGGTCGGCTTTGCGGGCTACCCCGACGCCCCGGCACTCAGCGTCGTGCCGCGCCAGGACGAAATGCGTTTCTTTCCGTGCGAGCAATGCCACAAGTTCCTGGAAACGGAATCGCAGGTACGCGAACTTTCTTCCCCCCACACCAACGAGCTGGATCATGGCGAGGGCCGGCTCTGGTGTCTGAATTGCCACGAGGGCGAGGATCGCGATTACCTGGTCACGCTACTCGGCGAACGCATCGAATATAACGATTCGCATCTCGTCTGCGGCGGATGCCATGCGAACCGTCATCGTGACTGGTATTTTGGTGCCCACGGCAAGCGGGCGGATAACTGGCAGGGGGAACGACGCGTATACAACTGTGCGCACTGCCACGACCCCCACGAACCGGCGCTGGAGCCGCGTGCGCCCGAGCCGATGCCGCCCGTGCGCAAGGGCCTGGCGCGCCCGGAAGGCGGTGCACATGCGCCCGGGTTCCCCTGGGAGACGCAAACCGACAGCACCGAGGAACAGCCATGAGTGCCGGGAAGAAAGCGACAGGTGGCAATGACGTGAAGAGCCGCTCGGCACGACGGGCGTTCCTGAAGGGAATCGCGATGGCCGGCGCAGCGGCCGCCGCAACGCCCGCTTGGGGTGGCCGGACTTTCCAGGATGCGATGGGTGACTTTTTCCAGAAACATTACCTGCGCATGTCGCCGGACGAGGTCCAGGCGGCGATCGAACGGATCCAGCGGCGAGCCCAGGACCGTTTCGGAGTCGACATCAACGTGAAGAACACGCCGGCACAAGCGGGCGTGGTGTTCGGCTACGCGATCAACATCTCCAAGTGCAAGGGCTACCGGGACTGCGTGTCGGCCTGCGTAAAGGAAAACAACCTGGGCCGGGATTCCCAGGTGCAGTACATCCGGGTCCTGGAGATGGACCAGGGCACGATGAACCTGGAAAACGGCGACCATTATTACGCCCCCGAAACCGTGCCCCAGGAAGGCAAGTTCTACCTGCCGGTGCAGTGCATGCAGTGCGACGACCCGCCTTGCGTTAAGGCCTGCCCGGTAAACGCCACGTGGATGGAGCCGGACGGCATCGTCGTGGTCGACTATGACTGGTGTATCGGCTGCCGCTACTGCATGACCGCCTGCCCATACTGGGCCAGGCATTTCAACTGGTCCGAGCCCGAGATTCCCGCCGAAGAAATCAATCTGGACACCCACTATCTCGGCAACCGACCGCGGCCGAAGGGCGTCGTGGAAAAATGCCATTTCTGCGTGCAGCGAACCCGCGAAGGTCGCCAGCCGGCCTGCATGGAAGCGTGTCCGACCGGGGCCCGGGTATTTGGCAACCTGCTCGATCCCGACAGCGAGATTCGCTATGTCCTTGAGAACAAGACCGTGTTCCGCCTGAAGGAAGACCTCGGGACCGAGCCGAAGTTCTGGTACTACACGGACGGCTGAGGCGATGGGCGCACTGATCGCTTTCGTGTTCGACGGGCTGCGAGCGATGTGCCGCGGACCCAGGCTGTACTGGTGGTGGCTCGGGTTGCTGCTGTTCCTGATCGCGCTCGGCGCCTGGAGCTACCTCACCCAGCTGCAGGAAGGACTCGTCGTGACGGGCATGAGCGACCAGGTGTCCTGGGGCCTGTATATCGCGAATTTCGCCTTCCTGGTCGGCATCGCTGCCGCGGCGGTACTGCTCGTGATCCCGGCGTACATTTTCCATCGCGAAGACGTGAAGGACGTCGTGCTGGTGGGCGAAGGCATGGCCGTTGCTGCGGTCGTGATGGCGATCACCTTCGTCGTCATCGACCTCGGCCGCCCGGAACGCCTCTGGCACATGATTCCCTACCTCGGCGAGTTCAACTGGCCGATGTCGCTGCTGGCCTGGGATGTGATTGTGCTCAGCGGCTACCTGCTGCTGAATCTCGCGATTCCTTTCTACGTGCTGTTCCATCGCTACCGCGGACGCGAACCGCATTTCGGCCTGTATTTCACGATGGTGGTCATCGCGATGTTCTGGGCGATATCGATCCACACGGTGACCGCGTTCCTGTTCTCGGCGAATGCTTCGCGCCCGTTCTGGCACACGGCGCTGCTGGGACCGCGATTTATCGCGTCGGCCTTCGCCTCTGGTCCGGCGCTGATCATCATCATCCTGCAAATCGTCCGCGCGGTGACGAGCTACCCGGTCAAGCAGACGGTAATCGACCTGCTGGCACTGATCATGGCAGTCGCGCTGCAGATCAACCTGTTTTTCGTCGGCGTCGAACTGTTCACCGACTTCTACAACGAGGGTGCGCATGCGGCGTCGATCCACTACCTGTTCCTCGGTCTCGGGGAGTCGCATTCACTGCGACCGTGGATCTGGACCGCGCTGGGCATGAACATCATCGCGGTGATCATCCTGTCGGTGCACCCGCTGCGCAAACAGATACGGCTTCTGAACCTGGCCTGCGTGCTGGCCTTCATCGGCATCTGGATCGAGAAGGGGATGGGGCTGGTCATCCCCGGCTTCGTGCCGACACCGCTGGGAGAAGTCTTTGAATATCAGCCGACCCTGATCGAAATTACCGTGTCGATTGCGATCTGGGCCTTTGGTGCCCTGGTATTCACGCTGCTCGCGAAGGCCGTGATCGCGATCGAGATGGGCCACCTGCGCCACAGTTCAGGCACAGCCGTGCCCGGAGAGATGATCAGCTAGTCGCCCGCAGCCGCGGCGTCCCGCTCGGCCTGCAGTTGCTCCCAGGCCTTGTCGAAATAAGCGCGGAGTTCAGTCAGCAGCTGGACGGATTCGTCACTCGACCTGGGCAGGTCGAAGCGGTGAATGCCGTCGACGCTGCGGTCGTACGCTGACTGAAAGCCGTCGAGAGTGCGCTTGCTGTCGCCGGGCCAACCCAGTGTCTCGTAATGTAGACGACTCCAGCCCAGGTAGGCCTTGGCCATGCCGAGTCGATGCAAGATTTCCCGGGCGCTGGCCACAGCGCCCGGCTTCGCCTGCTCCGTGCCTTCCGCATGGCAGACTTCGCAAGCACCGGCGACGATATCGCGCGAGTACGGCCGGCGGCTCATGGAACTGTGACACGTCGTGCAGGTGGGCGCGTTTTCCGTACCCATTAGTGCTTCGAAGTGCCGGCTGTTGACGAACTGTTCCGCGTTCGCGCGGTGACAGGCCCCGCAGGTGTCCGGCTGGCGCCGGTAGAACAGCGGGCTGGCGGCACTCGTCGGCGTGATCACCCCGGCGTGGGCCTCGCGGGCATCGCTGGCATCGGGTTGCCCACCGTGGCATTGGCTGCAGGTGACGCCCGCCACCTTGTGCGGCGAACCCAGCCAGTCCTGGTAATACTCATTGATGTGCGGCGCCTGCACAAAAAACTGCGGATTCCCGTGGCAGTCCTCGCAACCGTCGGCGCGGGTGACGGTGGACCATGTCAATGCTGCGCCTGACAGCAGAACGGCGCTGATCGCAAGACCTGTGCCGCGCCCTCTCAACACGCTGCGGGGGGCTCTGAACTTCATCACTCGGCCGCGGCCTGGCGCCCGGCTCGCAGGGCGTCCCAGCCCAGATATTGCCAATCGCCATCGTGGCAACCGGAATTGGCGCAGAAGGTCTTGTCGTCCTTACCGAACTGGATCACCTCACCGTGACAGAAGGCGCAGCTCTGGTTCACCTGGGTCATGTGGTTGGCCATGAAATCCGGCGCCGCATGGTTGCCCGGCTTGCGGCGGTCCACCAGGTCCAGGTAGCTGTCCGGAATCTGATCGTTGCGGGTCACCAGCGGAATGGCGTGACAGTTCGTACAGTTCACGGGTACCGGCTCGCCTGCTTCGTTCTGCAGCTCGCCGTTGTGGCAGCGGAAACACCCGGGCGAGTACTTGTGGCCATTGTGGTCCGGGAAAGACCGCCAAGATACGTCCTCCGCACCGAGGAACTGTGTGCTCTTGACCAGTTCAACC
The DNA here is from genome assembly GCA_020351875.1 of Chromatiales bacterium. Taxonomy (GTDB): domain Bacteria; phylum Pseudomonadota; class Gammaproteobacteria; order Steroidobacterales; genus J054. The sequence goes on from CP070671.1 coordinate 3,246,748, forward strand.
GCAAAGTCTTCCCGGCGCTGCTGGGCGTCTACTGCTTCCTGCCAGGCTTCGGGCTGCGTCTTCTCCAGGTCGGCAAAATCGGCCTGGTAGTCTGCCCAGGCCTCATGCACCGCCGCGCGTATTTCCTCTTCAGTATCGAAGGGTGTGGTCACGAGTTTCATCACCCGGGCCTTTACGTACGGCAGGTCCGGGTTCAGATCACCACGCGCTATCGCTTCGTCGACCAACAACTCGGGATCGCGGAAATAGTGACCGGCGCGATTGTGACAATCGATGCAATCCATCACCTCCTTGGCAGCTTCGTCCCTGTCCGCTTCGCTCAGAGGCGAGCCGACATGCTCGTAGACAACTTTGGAGCCATCCCGTCGCGTCGCCTCTACCCATTTGACATCGAGCCGTTGTGGATCCGTCGCGACGAAGCGCACCGCGCCACTCGCGTGCCAGTTGACGTCCCTGGGCGGCTCCCGGCCGAAGTTCCGGCCCACGGTACGCACGGCCAGCGTCAGCTTGCTTTCCGTGTTGTTCTCATCCGGCGCGAAACGCCGGTTGACGCGCACCGTGTTGGCCCGATGGGTCGTTAAGGTATGACAGCCTTCGCAGGCAACGCTGGCAGCCGGCATGGAAGGCGAGATCACCGGGCGTTCGTAACCGACCAGCATGTCCCACGCATGCGTGATGTGACCGGATTTCTTGACCACCGCCGGAAAGAAGGACATCCGGCCGATGTGACACTCCACGCAACTGACCTGCGCGTGAAAGGACTGCTGATGGGAGAACGAATTCTCCGGATGGACAGCATGACACGCATCGGCACAGAACGCGTCGCTGTTCGTGTACTCCCAGGTAGCGATCCCGGCTGACGCGAGCAGCAAGAGCACCGGGACGGCCACCACCAAGCCAATCAGAACGTTCCGTAAGGTCAGATGTAATGTCACGGGTTAACCGGGCTACAGGCAGACAAACAGATTGTGAAAGACTATAGCCAAACGCCGTGGCACGCGCTAGCAATCGCCATGTTGGTCATCGACGGCGAGAGACCGGCGCGCAAACCTTTAGCCTTGCGGAGATTCGTCGGCCGCGGCACCGTCCGGCGACTCGATCTCGGGCTCCACCGGCTCGACTTCGGGCTCCACCGGTTCCGGCTCCAGTTCCGGTTCGGCCAGTAACAACTCGATCTGTTCTTCGGTGATGGGCACGAACTTGCCGAGCCCGCACGCCACTGTGGGCGACAACGTACCGCCGAGATTGCGCAGGCCCCGAATCACATCCAGGTGGCACAGCTGCGACAGGGAAGTGGCGTAACTGAAGGCGTCGGTGCGCTTCAGCCCGTTGCACCGGCGCGGCAGGTAGTTCACGTACACGTCCGGTCCCAGCATGTAGAACAGGATCGTCTGATCGTCCACGACCCGGGTGCGATCGATACGTGCCAGGCTCACGCACTCCCGCGTACCGGGCACTTCCAGGGTCTCGGCCTCATCAGCCTCGTCACCGTGCTCTTCGGCAACGGCCACGGCACTCAGCAACAGCAGCACTGTGAAAATGCTTCGCATAACAAGTTTGACCCGCCCGCCGCCGAAATACTCCCCGCTGGCTGCGACATTTCGCTTCGGCTACCGTATCAGCTTTCACCGGGGAGCCCGCAACCATGACCTTGACGCCGTCCAACATGCCCGAGCTGGGCCTGCCGGCACCGGATTTCGCGCTGCCGGACGTGGACGGGCGAACCGTGGGCCTCGAGGATTTTGCGGGACAGCCGGCACTGCTGGTGGCCTTCTGGTGCAACCACTGCCCGTACGTGAAGCACGTCCGCGAGGCCTTTGTGGCTTTCGCGCGCGAGTACCAGGACCGGCAACTCGCGGTGGTCGCGATCAACGCCAACGACGCAGCGACCCATCCGGCCGATGCACCGGCGCGAATGCGGGAGGTGGCCACGCAGTTCGAATACGCGTTTCCTTATCTGTACGACGAGAGCCAGGCGGTCGCGAAAGCCTACCGGGCGGCCTGCACACCGGATTTCTTCCTGTACGACGCGGACCGGCGGCTGGTCTACCGCGGCCAGTTCGACGATAGTCGCCCTGGCAACGACCTGCCCATCACCGGCGCCGACCTGCGCGCCGCAACAGATGCCGTGCTCAGCGGTGAGCCCGTGCCGACAGAACAAAGGCCGAGCATTGGCTGCAACATCAAGTGGAAGGCCGGCAATGCGCCAGACTAGCTCGGTAACAGTGACGTTGGCATTGGCGCTGACTGCGTGCAGCGGCGCCGAAGAGTTCGCACTGCGTGAGACGCCGTCGGTCGATGACTACTGCGAGGCGGCCCAGCGACTGGTCACGCGCACCGCGCATCCCGTGCGGGTGAAGGTTCACGAGGACTTCGACGCGTTCGTGAAATCCAAGGCGGTGATCGACGGCCCGACGATCCAGCAGTACGTGTGGCGCGATGCCAAGGGCATGGCCATCGGGATTTCCTGCAAGCTGAAGAGCGCAGATCACCTGAACCTGGTGTTCGGTGACGGCACCGCCGGGCCGGACGGCGCCTGCCAGGACATGAACCGGGCGGTGTTCGAAAAACTCACGCGCGGCAACCTGCGCCCGGCCTACACCACCGTGATCTTCGACCCGCTGGAAACCGTGAGCAATGAAGAAGAGCCGGGCATGACCGGGCCGGACTGGCTCGCGCCCTACCAGCCAACGTGGACCGATGATGATGGCGCGCTGCACATCAAGGCCAAGGGTTTCCAGGTGGATTTCACCGACGAGCGTTTTGCCGCGGCGCCGGCGCGTTTTCGCGGCATTCACTACTGCCACTTCGTCGCACCCGGCTATCTCGGCGAGCTGCTGGCCGGCCGCGCGCAACCGGGCATCAGCATTGGTCGGGTGGTGGATACGAACCAGCCGCCGGCCGCGGACTCAGGCAGTTAGGCGGCTGATCAAGTCGGCCAAGGCGTCGGCCGGCTGCGCGCCGGACACGGCGTAGCGGTCGTTGAATACGAAGAACGGCACGCCACTGACGCCGCGCGCCGCCGCCTGCTGAATCTGCGCACGCACACGGTTCCCCCGCTCGGCGTCAGCCAGCGCCGCCCCCACGGTCTCGGCGTCGATCCCGGCATCGGCGCCCAGGCGGATCAGCAGGTTCGGATCGCCCAGGTCGGCACAGTCCACGTGATGCGCGTGGAACAGCGCCTCGGCCAGCGCCGACGTGTCGCCGCCCGGCGTGTCGGTCGCGAGGTCCATCAGGACATGGGCACCCAGCGTATTGGGGGATCGGGCACCGTCCAGCCACTGAAACTCGAGGCCCTCCTGGCGAGCCGTCTCAGCCATGCTGTCGCGAATCGTCGCCGCCCGCTCGTCGCCGAAAATCGCTGCGTAGTGTTCGGCCCGGTCGCGGCCCTCGCGGGGCATGTCGGGCGAGAGTTGAAACGGCGACCAGCGAATTTCGGCCGCCACGTCTGGGTGGCGGGCCAGCGCCGCCTCGAGCCGCCGCTTGCCGATGTAGCACCACGGGCACACCGGGTCGGACACGATTTCGATCTGCAGCGCCGTCACGGCTCAACCCCCGAACAGGCTCAGGATCCAGCCCACGCCAATGAAGGTGCCCAGCGAACTGCCGAGGTTCGCCAGGATCACCACCAGCAAGACGCGGGTGACGCGGTTGCGCCAGATGCCGGGCACGGTAGACACGTCGTCGCCGACGCGCTCCAGGTCCAGCACCCGGGGCTTGCGCAGCCAGGCTTCGACCAGCCCGCAAACCCAGCCGGCCGCGATGGTGGGATTCAGTGAAGTCAGCGGCGCGGCGACAAAAGCCGTGACTATCGTGACGGGGTGCGCCAGCGCGATGGCGGTACCGGCCGCCGCGGCGATGCCGTTGGCGAGCACCCACGCGATGATCATCTGCTCGCCGGTTTCCCGACCGGAAAAGGCGAACCCGGCAGCCACCAGCGCGAACAGCAGCAACGGCACGCCCCAGCCGATGATGCGGAAAATGGGCTTTGGCGGCGGCAGTTCCTCCAGTGCCACGAGGTCGATGTCGTCGCTGAAAATGCGCTTGATGCCAGGCACGTGGCCGGCGCCGACCACTGCCACGACACGCTGGCCCGGCGCCTTGCGAATTTTTGCCGCCAGGTACTGGTCGCGTTCGTCGATCAGCGCGGTCTTCACACCGGGCAGCGCGCCGGAGAACTCTTCCAGCATGACCGTCAGCTCGTCGTTGCCCTTGAGTTTTTCTACCTCTTCTGCGGTGACGGTTTCCCTGTTGAACAAGGACACCAACAGCGACCAGACCATGCGTACCATCGAGCCGAAACCGGCGCCGGCCCAGGCGCGCTTCAGCGTGGTGCGAATTTCACGATCGACCAGCACGATCTCGGCTCCCGTGGCCGTTGCCGCGCGCATCGCCCGGTGCATTTCCTCGCCAGGGCGGATCTTGAATTCACGCGCCAGCTTGCGCTGAAAGGCCGCGAGAGCCAGTTGCGCCATCAGCACGTAGGCGCGACCGTCGCGGATCACCGAATACAGGTCCGTTTCTTTCCATCGCTCCGGGTTGGTCAGGGTCTCGTACCGCGAATTGCACAGTTCCAGGCACACGGTGTCCGGGCGCTTGTCGCGAATCACCCGGTCGACCAGCAGGGCACTCGCCGGGCTCACGTGCGCGGTGCCGACGAGATAGATGGACCGCCCGTCGATCTCCAGCCGGTCGACGTTGTCCTCGATGGGGGTAACGGCATGCATGGGGTGCGCATTCTGCCTGAGGTGGAGACACTCCGCATTTTCCACGATAGCCCGGTACCCGGCGGCGTGGCTCAATCCCCCGTCACAAAGGAGAAACCACCGTGCTGCACGAAGTTTCCGGCGACATCCTGCTGACGGGCGCCCAGGCCATCGCCCACGGCGTCGGGCCACACGACAACTTTGCCCAGGGCCTGGCGCTGTCCCTGCGGGAACGCTGGCCGGCCATGTACAAGGACTTCAAGCACTATTGTCACGTGCACAACCCCCCGGCGGGCGGACTGTGGGCTTGGATGGGCGCCGACGGCACGCGCGTGGTGAACCTGTTCACCCAGGACCCGCCGAAGTCGAAAGGCGGACACCCGGGCCGGGCTTCCCTGAAAAACCTCGGGCATTGCCTGAAGGCACTGCGCGCGTGGGCGGAGAAGGAAAGCCTGGAAAGCCTCGCGCTGCCCAGGCTCGCCACCGGCGTGGGCGGCCTGGACTGGGACCTGGTGCGACCGGAACTCGAGGCCCACCTGGGCACCCTGGGGATCCCGGTGATCATCTACACCACGTACCAGGCGGGCCAGGCGGCGAAGGAACCCCTCTAGCCGTTCACGGCTGGCTGTCTACAACAGGTCGGCGATGTCCTGCAGCAGGCCCTTGTCGTCGGGCGGGGTAGCCGGCGGGTAGCGTTTCACCACGTCGCCCTCCCGGTTCACCAGAAACTTCTCGAAATTCCACTCGATATCCCCGGGAAAGTTTTCCGTCAGCCACGCGTAGAGCGGGTGCCGGTCATCGCCGTTCACGTCGAGCTTTGCGGTCATCGGAAACTCGACGCCGAACCGGGTCTCGCAGAACTGGACGATTTCATCTTCGCTGCCGGGCTCCTGGGCCCCGAACTGGTTGCAGGGCAGGCCCAGGACCGCGAATCCCTGGTCTTTCAGGTCCGCGTAGAGTTGCTGCAGCCCACTGTACTGGGGGGTCAGCCCGCACTGGCTGGCCACGTTGACCAGTAACACCACCTGCCCTGCCAGGCCGGGGATCGGATCTTCACCACCGTCAATGCCGGCGATGCTGTAATCCTGCAACTTGCTCATGCCCGAATGCCTCCATTGCCACCGTGCCCATGGGCCGCGCCACATGGTATGAGTGGCACATCTTACAATGGGCAACACGACCCGACGGGAGACCAGGAATGACCCAGAGAATCTTTGCCGCGGTGCTCGGCAGCCTGCTGCTGTCCGGCGTCGCGCCCGCGGCCGACCAGAGCTTCACGGGCCGCCAAGCCTGGGAGATCGGCCGCAAGACCACCTGCGGCACGCTGCAGGCCGGCGTGACCCGCTACGGCGTGTGGCAGGGCAAAGCCTACAGCCGCGTACCCGGGGAGAAAGACCGCCACCTGTTCAACCTGATCGGCGTGAACACCCGCCAGTGTGCCAGCGTGGACGACGAGGCTCGTGGTGACGGCTATCGCAGCGTGTCGCGCGAAGTCATGTTGTACCTCGACCCGCAGACCAACGAGCTGCTGGACCAGTGGGAGAACCCGTGGACCGGGGAGCGCGTCACCGTGGTACACGTCGCGAACGACCCGGTGAACATGCGCGCACCACGTTTCGAGGCCGACGCGCGAGACATCACGCTGCGCAGCTACGGCGACCTGATGGTCTCGGCCAGCGAAGTGCCGTTGTTCTACGACAACCCGCTGGGCGGCGACTTCCAGCAGTACGTGGGCGGCACCTATCACGCGATGGAGATTTTCGACACTTTCTACCCAGCCGACGAGCTGCTGGACGCGACGCGCCGCCTGGAACGCTCGTGGATCGCTTGGGTGCGCGTGGCCCAGTGGTTGCCGTGGATGGAAATGGGCAGCCACCCGGGCCTGATGGTGTTCAACGCCACGGGCAGCAGCACTTTCGACCGGGATTCGATCCCGGAACCCCTGCGGTCGATTCTCGAGGCTCGCTACGCCAAGTATTTCGAACCGCCGCCGCTCGATGACGACCGGCCGAATGAAACCAGCTGGACCGTGTTCAAGAAAACCATCGAAGCCACCGGGAACTGACATGCGTGCCATAACCCTGTTGATGCTGCTGATCCCGGGTCTGGTCCTGGGACAGGGCCAGGACGGCACCCCTGCCGAACGCAACCTGCAGGTCATCGCCGAGCTGTTGCCCGGACTCTATGACAACGCGAACCAGGCCTACTTCGACCAGCGGCTGAAACTGCCGGAGGACCGGCGTCACGGGCGCGCGAGCCTGCGCGTGGCGCCGGATCCGGGCGGCGACCCGAACACCTTCGTCTACCGCTGGCGTAAAGGCGATGAGGAACAAACCTGGACCACGCGACTCGCCGCCTCGGCCGACCCGGAACTGGTGGCCATGGCAATCCGCTTCGACGACGCGGCACGCGACGACTGCATCGTGAACTGGCACCGGGACGCCGGTCAGTTCACCGGCACGGGCGAGTGCGGGCTCGAAATGCAGCTGGATCCCAGCGGTCTGTGGGTGAGCTGGGACGGGAAACGACCGAACCGCCTGCTGCGTGCCCGCGAGTTCAGCTGCTACGTGGACATCCCCGGCGTGGCCGGCGGCCGCGACGAAGCCTTCGACCGCTACGTCATCGATACGCTGCACGACCAGGGCGGCCTGCAGTGGATCACGACCAAGGACGAACGGGAAATCGGCATTACCCTTCGTCACGTGCGCTGGCCGATGAACAACGAGCGTGGCGCGTTCACTCGCAACTCGCTGGTGATGTATGTCCTGGAGCGCGAAGAGAGCGGCGTGCGCACGCACACCTACGGCTGGACCGAACCGCGCGCCGAGCGCATCGGACTGAACCTGCAGTGGTTGCTGGTGAACTGCTACCGGGTGTCGAATCGCGACGTGCGACCCTACTTCGACTAGACCGCGCGCCGGCCGATGGAAGTCACCGCCAAGCTGCTCCCGTTCACCTGGCTGTTCGCCGGCTGGGGCCTGCTGTTTGGCGTGCTGGCCGCTGCCACGGTGACAGCGCCGTGGCGCCGCTTGCAGGACTCCGAAATGCAGCACGCGCTGTTCGGCGGCATCGTCGCACTGGCCGTGCTGTGGTGGATCCGGGCCGGCATCCTGCCGGGCCTCGGGTTTCACTTCTTTGGCGTCACCGCGCTGACCCTGATGTTCGGCTGGCAGTTCGCCTGTCTCGCCGCGGTGCCCGTGCTGCTGGCCGGGGTTTTCACCGGGCACGGTGATCTCGGGGGCCTGGGACTGAACGCGTTGCTGCTGTTCGTGCTGCCGGCCGCCCTGACCTGGGCGGTTCACGGGCTCGCATCGCGCCACCTGCCGCACAATTTCTTCGTGTACGTGTTCATCAACTGTTACCTGGCCGCGGTGCTGGCCATGGCGGGCGCGACGCTCGGCATGAGCAGTGTGCTGCTCACGACGGGCATCGTGGAGGCGGGTTATCTGTGGCGCGACTACCTGCCTTTCCTGCCGATGATGTTGCTGTCCGAGGGCTTCATCAACGGCGCGGCCATCGCGGTGCTCGTGGCCACCCGGCCCGGCTGGGTCTGGACCTTCGACGACCGCCGTTACCTGCAAAACTGAACGCCCGCAACAGCAAAGTCGGCCAGCGGCTGCGGCGAGCCCATCGGCGACTCCGGAGGCCGAGCAGACAGGTTCGCGACGGCCGCGACCATCGGCGGGCGGCGGCGGGCCTCACCAGTGCCCGTTCTGCCACGAGGCGCACGGCAAGCAGGTCACCGCCAACAGTCTTTGCACTGAGTGTGGCAGCCCGCTGCTGCGCCTGAAGAACCCGCGTTCCAACGCCGACTGGTTACGCGCGCTGGAGCGCATGCCCCGCGAGATGCCGATTCGGTACTGGCAGCACTGGCCGCAGGAACAACCCGGGCAGGGCACGGTCACCAACGTGTCGCTGAGCGGTCTCGGCTTCGTGACCGACGAAGGCCTCGCCCGCGATCAGTTCCTGAAACTGGAAAGCGAATTGCTGCAGGCGGTTGCCCGTGTCGTGCACTGCCGCCCAGGCAACGGGCGCAGGCAGGTGGGAGTGGAATTCTTCACGTTGCGACTGGCGCGCACGCGCGGCGCATTCGTCTCCGACCACGCCTGAGCGTCAGCCCGGCGGGCCGATGTCCCACGCGATACCGTCGTCGTGGACCACGGTCCACTCGGGCATCCGCAACGCGGCGAGACGGCACTGGAATTCCGGTCCGCCGGCTATCCGCTCCACGTAGCGCCCGCCGACCGAGAAGTCCACGCAATACACGTTGCGCCGCCGACCCATCCACTGGTGGGGTTCGACACCGGCGAACACATCCGGGCCGTACTGGTCCATCAACGTCTTGCCGGTCTCGCTGTAGCGCCGCCAGTAGTGGCCGATGACCACCGGGGTGGCAGCCTCGTACTCATCCCACCAGGTTTCACGTTCGACCATTCGCCATCGCCCGCCGGCCCACAGAGGCGTCGGTGCCGGCCGCTCCGCGCCCGATGTCAGCACTGCCACCGGGTTGGCCATCTGGTTCTGGGAATCGACCGTCGCCATTGCGTCGAGCCGCACGGGTTCCCAGTCGCGTGACTTCAACAGGCGACCGAACTGTCGCCACTCGTCCATGAACTGTGCCCACAGCCCGGAGGCTTGCCACTGCTCGCGCAGCTGTCCCTGGAAATGATTAAAGAGCGCCAGCGCCCCGCTGCCGTCGCCGTCCGCGGCGCGAATCCGGGCGACGGCATCCGGGTGCCAGCAGGCGTGCACCACGCGCAGGTCAGCGCGCTCCAGGATCAGTGGCAGGGTCTGCAGAAAGGCCGTAAAGCGCGGTTTATCAGCTGGCGATATCGGCCGGGCCGGGTACTCCAGCGGTTTGTCCGGCGCCACCCACCAGCCATTGCCGTGTTTCTCGACGTCGCGCAGCAGGTTCAGTTCGTGGTTGCCCAGCACGCACTGGGCCCGGCCGGCCGCCACCAGGCGCGATACTCGCTCGAGCACGGCCGGACTGTCGGGGCCCCGGTCCACCAGGTCGCCCAGGAAGACCAGCTGGCGACCGTCGGGATGCTGGCCGTCGCCCGCATAGCCCAGTTCCGCCAGCAGCGCGTCCAGCGCATCGATCTCGCCATGCACGTCGCCAACGATGTCCAGCGGACCGGCGGCCAGGGGCGCAATCAGGGGTGAGCTCATCTCGAGTATCGACGGTGGGTGGCTGATCGGGCCGCATGGTGCCTGCTCATGCCGGCCTGTGTCACAGAAACAGGCCCGGATATTGCCCTCGGGCCACCTGGGAGCATACACTGACTGACCGGTCAGTCAGCAGTTCGTCAAATGCCCCAAACCAGCACAGCCCGTCGGATTCGCCGCGAGGTCTGCCCGCAGCAGCTCACGGCCGCGGCCCTCGAGCTGTTCCTCGCCCGCGGCTACGCCTCGACGCGGATGGAAGACGTGGCCCGCGCCGCGGGCGTCAGCAAGGGCGCCATCTACCTGTACTTCCCGAACAAGGAGGCGCTGTTTCACGCGGTGATCCGCGAAGGCGTCGTGGCGCGGGTGGAAGAAGCCGAAGCGACCGTGGCGGCGCATCGCGGCAGTGCGCGCGACCTGCTCGACAGGCTGATGCACGGCGTGCTGCTGGACTTCTGGGGCAGCCCGTCCAGCGGTATCCCGAAGCTCATGATTGCCGAAGCGCGCGCATTTCCGGAACTGGCCCGGGACTACTTCGAGTCGGTGAGTCTGCGGGCTCGCGAACTGATGGAGCGCATCCTGCAACGGGGCGTGGACGAAGGAGAATTCAGAGCCATGGACGTGCATAACACGGCCAGGGCCATCATGGCCGCGCTGGAACACCAGCCGGTTCTGTATCACTCGCTGGGCGAGCACGACCCGCAACCGATGGAACCGCGACCGTTTGTCGACGCAATGATGGAGTTGGTGACACAGGGCGTCGCGCGCACGCAGGCGACGGACGCCGGAGACTGAAACGATGGCCAAGCGTATGGTGGCAATGCTGCTCGTCGTCGGCCTGTTCTTCGGCGGCGTGTTCGGGTGGAAGGCGTTTGTCGGCGGCAAGATTCGCCAGGCCATTGCCGAGAAAGGTCCGCCGGTCGCGACGGTGTCGACAACCCTGGTCAGCACCGGCGACTGGGCGCCGACGCTGCGATCTGTGGCAACCCTGCGCTCTGCGCAATCCGTCGACGTCACCGCGCAGGTCGAAGGCCAGGTAACGAAGCTCTACTTCGACAGCGGCGATGAGGTCCAGCGCGGCACGCCGTTGCTGCAGCAGTACGTGGCGGACGACCAGGCAACGCTGAAAGCACTGCAGGCAGACCTGCGGCTGGCGGAAATCGAGCTGGCCCGCATCGAAAAGCTGGTGCTCGAGAAACTGGTCCCGCAAAGTGACCTGGACGCCGCCACCAGCCGCCTCGACCGCGTGCGCGCGGAAGTGGAAAGCCTGGAGGTCGCGATTGGCAAGAAATCGATCCGCGCGCCCTTTGCCGGCCGGCTGGGGATTCGCCAGGTGAACCTCGGGCAGTTCATTGAACCGGGCGACTCGATCGTGCGACTGGAATCCCTGGACCGGCTGTACGCCGACTTCAAATTGCCCCAGCAGGCGCTGCCCCGGGTGGATGTCGGCCAGGCGGTGCAGATTTCGGTGGATGCCTGGCCTGGTAAAAACTTTGCCGGCGTGATCAGCGCCATCGAACCAGCTGTGGACGCGGCGACCCGCAACGTGTCCCTGCGGGCGGAGATCGTGAACTCGGACGGGCGGCTGCGCCCGGGCATGTTTGCCGACATCCGGGTGGCGATGCCGGAGCGGCGCAACGTGTTGCTCGTGCCCCAGACCGCCATCAGCTTCAGCCCCTTCGGTAATTCAGTGTACATCGTGGAAGGCGCCGACCCGGACGCCGTCGTGCGCAACGTTTACGTGAATGTCGGCCAGACCCGGGGCGACCTCGTGGAAGTGCTCGACGGCCTGGACGCCGGGCAACAGATCGTGACATCCGGACAGATGAAGCTGCGCGATGGCGCGCCGGTACTCGTGGACAACAGCGTCGCGGTCAGCGCCAGCACGGCACCGAATCCGCCGGAGTCCTGAGGCCCGGCGTGCGCTTCACCGATATCTTCATCCAGCGACCGGTGCTGGCCTCTGTGGTCAGCCTGCTGATCCTGCTGGCCGGACTGCGTTCGCTGCAGGTACTGACCGTGAGCCAGTACCCGGAAAGCAAGAGCGCGATTGTCAGCGTGACCACGGTCTATACGGGGGCCGATTCGGACCTCGTCCAGGGCTTCATCACGACGCCGCTGGAGCGCGAAATTGCCGCCGCCGACGGCATCGACTACCTGGCATCGAGCAGCCTGCAGGGCATCAGCGTGATTACCGCTCACCTGCAGCTGGACTACGACCCGTGGGATGCGCTGACCCAGATCACGTCGAAAGTGAACCGGGTCAGGGACGACCTGCCGGCGGGCAGCGAGGACCCCACCATCGACATTGCGATCGGTGAAACCACCGCCGACATGTACCTGAGTTTCGACAGCGTCACGCTGCCGCAAAACCAGATTACCGACTACCTCGTGCGCGTGGTGCTGCCCCGGGTGGAGGCGGTCGAAGGCGTACAGGAAGCCGAGATCATCGGCGGCCGGTTCTTCGCCATGCGCGTGTGGCTGGACCCGGTGCGGATGACGGCATTGAACGTGACGCCGGGTGATGTGCGCCGGGCCCTGCAGACGAACAACTACCAGGCGGCCGTGGGCCGGACCAAGGGCCAGGGAATGACCGTCAACCTGAAGGCGGCGACGGACCTGAACGACGTGGAGCAGTTCCGCGACCTGGTCATCCGCGAAGACACCGGCGCGATCGTTCGCCTGCGCGACGTGGCAGACGTGGTGCTGGGCGCGGAAGACTACGACGTGTCGACATCTTTCAACGGCGACGTGTCGGTGTCGGTCGGCATCTACACGCTGCCGGATGCGAACGCGCTGACGGTAATCCGGGAGATACGCGAGCTGTTCCCGGACATCGTTGCCGACCTGCCACCAGGCGTGCTGGGGCACATTCCTTACGACCGCACGCTGTATATCGAGGATGCCATTCGCGAAGTGGTGAAGACGCTCATCGAGGCGGCATTGATCGTGTCGCTCGTGATCTTCCTGTTCCTCGGCAACGCGCGCTCGGTGTTTATACCCATCGTCACGATCCCGGTGTCGCTGATTGGCGCCGCCGCCCTGATGCTGGTCCTCGGCTACTCCATCAACCTGCTGACGCTGCTGGCGCTGGTGATCGCGATCGGCCTGGTGGTGGACGATGCAATCATCGTCGTGGAAAACATCCAGCGCCACATCGAAAACGGCATGCAGCCCATGGCTGCGGCCCTGCGCGGCGCCCGGGAACTGTTCACGCCCGTGATCGCGATGACGATTACCCTGGTCGCGGTGTACGCGCCAATCGGGTTTTCAACCGGCCTCACCGGCAGCCTGTTCAGCGAATTCGCCTTCACGCTGGCGGGCGCAGTGCTGATTTCGGGTATCGTGGCCCTGACCCTGTCACCGTCGATGTGCGCGCGGTTACTGCACGACAAGGCCGGCAGCAGCTGGCTCGAGCAACGCCTGAACCGTCTGTTCGACGCGCTGCGCGTACGCTATATCCGGCGGCTGAAAAGCACACTCGACTATGTGCCGGTGACGCTGGTGTTTTCGGCCGCCGTGCTCGGCAGCATCTACTTCATGTTCGTGACCGCCCCCCAGGAACTGGCACCGATGGAGGACCAGGGCATCCTGCTGATCTCGGCCACCGCCACCGCCAACACCTCCACTGACCAGCTGGCCCACTACACCAGGGCCATGGACGAAGACCTGCGAACATTTCCAGAGGTGAGTGGCACCTTCCTGTTCAACGGCAGTCCCGGGCGGGGACCCGCCGCCAACAACCTCGCGCTGGCCGGCATGGTGCTGAAACCGTGGAGCGAGCGCGAGCGCACGCTGCAGGAGCTGCTGCCGCTGACCCAGGAGCGCGTCAACACGGTTGCCGGACTGCAGTCGGCCGCGTTTGCCCTGCCCGCCCTGCCCGGCGCGGGTGGCGGCCTGCCAGTGCAGGTGGTCATCGGTAGCGCGGACCCCCCCGATGCTGTTTACCGGGTCGCACAGGAGCTGCTCGGCCGGGCGTGGCAGAGCGGCATGTTCGCGTTCGTCGACGTGGACATGAAGTACGACCGCGCGCAGGGTGAAATCACGATAGACCGCAACAAGGCGGCTGCGCTGGGCATCGACATGGAACAGCTCGGCGCGGATCTCGCCACCATGCTCGGTGGCAACTACGTGAACCGTTTCAGCCTCGAGGGCCGCAGTTACAAGGTGATCCCGCAGGTGCAACGCCGCTACCGGCTGAACCCGCAACAGCTCAGCGAGTTCCGCGTTGCCACGCGCAACGGCGAGCTCGTGCCACTGGAAGCCATCGTGTCGGTCTCGGAAAGCGTGCAACCGCAGCGGTTGCAGCGCTTCCAGCAGAGGAACTCCGCGAAGTTGTCGGCGGTGCCTGTGCCCGGCGTCTCCCTGGGCGACGCGCTGGCCTTCCTGGAAGGGCAAGCCGCGGAAATATTCCCGCGCGGCTACAAGCTGGACTATGCAGGCGCATCGCGCCAGTACGTGCAGGAGCGCGGCACGCTGATCGTGACCTTTTTCTTTGCGCTGCTCGTGATCTACCTGGTGCTGGCCGCGCAGTTCGAATCTTTCCGCGACCCGTTGATCATGCTCGTGAGCGTCCCGATGTCCATCGCCGGGGCGCTGTTGTTCCTGACGCTGGGCTTTGCGACCGTCAACATCTATACCCAGGTCGGGCTGATTACGCTGATCGGCCTGATCAGCAAACACGGTATCCTGATCGTGCAGTTTGCGAATCAATTGCAGGCTGAAGAAGGACTGGAAAAACGGGCCGCTGTGGAAAAAGCAGCGGGCATCAGGCTGCGGCCCATCCTGATGACCACCGCAGCGATGTCCCTGGGTGTCGTGCCGTTACTGCTGGCAGCGGGGGCCGGCGCTGAGGCGCGCTTCGACATCGGCCTGGTGATCTTCACCGGCATGATCATCGGCACCCTGTTCACGGTGTTCGTGGTGCCGGCCATGTACCTCGTGCTGGCGCGGGACCACTCGGCGCCAGCCGTCGTCACAGGCGCGGGCCCTACGCGACTGCCGGCAGACTCGCCAACTGGCTAGAGAAACGCTCCGTGCGCTGATCGTCGCCCGACACCATGAAGCGGTGCCGGCTCAGGATCCGGTTCACGACGGCGATGGTTTCAACATCGTTGCGTGAATAGTCACTGACCGTTTCCACCAGTGCCAGCAGTGTGGTCGTAGATTCCGTTGAACCGTTCATACCTTCCTCCTGTTCCCGGCCAAGCCCGATGCCGGCAAGTGATAAAGGTTTCGCATGATCCGGGCCTCCGGATGCAGCGATCCCGCTGCGACGCATCGAGCCATCGCGAATCCCTGCGGCCGGAACGGTCGAATATCTAGCTAATCCGCAAACAGAGTGCGCGAGGAATCTGATGTTTAGAGCAATTGCGAGTCTGCTGCTGATCGCAGCATTGACCTTTATCGGAGGGCAGGTTATGGCCATCGAAAAACCAAATTACACCGTCATCGGCACCGTCGGCGACATCGAGTACCGACAGTACGCCCCGTACATCGTTGCCGAGACGCGCATTCCCGGCGACTGGTCTGCCAACAGTGCCGGCAACGAGGGCTTTCGGCGCCTGGTGCAGTACATCAGTGGCAATAACGACGCGCGCGGCAAGATCGCGATGACCGCCCCCGTGGCCCAGAGCCGTGGTGAGAAAATCGCGATGACGGCGCCGGTCAGCCAGGCGTCGACCGGTGCTGACTGGGCGGTCAGCTTCGTGATGCCGTCGGGCTACACGCTGGACACCCTGCCGGCGCCCCGGGACCCGCGCATCGAGCTGAAACTGATCCCGGCGCGCACGGTAGCCGTGCTGCGCTATTCCGGCGGCTGGAGCCAGCGGCGCTACCTGAAAGAAGAACAGCGCCTGCTGAGCGAGCTGGAAGCCACGGGTGTCCAGCCGCAGACGGCACCGGAGTTCGCGCGCTACAACGCGCCGTTCATGCCGAGCTTTTTCCGGCGCAACGAAATTATTGTAGACGTGGATAAAGTGCCGGAGGCATTGTCAGCGAACGAGCGGGTCGCCTTCGCGCGCTAGACGTCGAAATCCAGGCGGTCGGGCCGCGGCTTGGCTGTCACTCCCTCGGCGTGTCTGGGGAACTCGCTGGCATCGATGGTTTCCAGGTAACCGTGCCAGGTGGCGTAGCCCAGCAGCGGGATCACCACCACGAAGCCGATGAACGCGGTGGCCGCGCCGACCGCGAGCAGCCCGACGATGCACAGCACCCAGACCAGCATCGCCGGCTTGTTGCGCAACACCGCATTAATGCTCGTTACGACCGCTGTAATTGCATCCACGTCCCGGTGCAGCAGCATCGGGAGCGAAAACGCACTCGCCGCAAAGGTGATTGCTGCGAATATAGCGCCCACGGCGGAACCGATCCCAAGGTAGGTGGCAAGATCCGACAGATCCGGATCAACCTCCATCGGGAAGAACACGTGCACCATGGAACCGGCCCGCGCCCAGATCAGGAACACCACCAGCAGGAACAGTGCGAACACCATTTCGGTCCCCAGCCGGCGGACGCCGGCCTCGCGCAGCGACACGAGCTGCTCGGGGCGCTGGCCGCGCTCGATCTGCGCGCTGATCGCATACAGGCCGAGGCACAGCACCGGCGCGATGAATACGAAACCGGACAGGGCCGCGTACAGCAGCCAGTAGCTGCCCCACTGGAAGGCCACGTAGCTCGCCAGCAGGCTGATGCCGGCGCAGAACAAACCGTAGGCAGCGCTCTGGAGCGGTGCCGCGCGCACGTCTGCCCAGCCCTGCCGAAGCCAGCCGAACGGGGCGGACGGGTCGAGCTGCCGGCAGGGCGCTACGAAGGGCATCTCGTCGCGGGCGCTCGCCTCGTCTTTGAGCATGTCTCCCATCGGCGATCCCGGCCCGGACTCTAGCGGCCGAAGATCTTCCCGAAACCCTTGCTGATGGACTCCCGGACCCCCCGCCGGGTTTCCTGGCGGGCGGAATCTTCGGCCGACTGCTTCGCCTCATCCACAACGACGCCGGCCAGACTGTCATCTTCTGCACCACCGTCCGCGCTGCCCTCGGCGCTCGCTGGCGCAGGCGGCGGGGCGGCCGTGCCCGTCGGCGGGGACGCGGCCCCCGAAGGCGGCGCACCATAGCCGCCAGCGCTGCCCCCCTGCCCCATGCCCTGCATGCCGGCAAAGCCGCGCATGTCGAATTTCTGGTAGCCGGGCGGAATTTCAAACAGGGAATCTTCCTGCGGGCCGCGGTCCAGACTCGTGAACTCGAACTTGAACCTTTGCTTCTCGCCCTTGGTCTCATGGATCATGAAACCTTTCACAGCAATATTGTCGTCGGTGAACCAGGTGAAGCCACCGAACTTGCCGTCCTTGGACTCGTAGACGGACTTGTACTTGATCGTTGCCATGCCGTTGACGATCTCCGGGCCGATCAGCTCCCGGGAAATCAAACGGTACTCGGGCGACTGTTGGCTGCCCTCGGCGGCTTCGTTCTCCATGTACATGCCCTGGCCCATGATCGTCCAGACCTTTTGCAGGTCGAAGCGCCGGATCGTGACCATTTGCTGGCCGCCCACGTCCATCTCGTCGCGCACCATGCCCGGCTGGTAGTAGATGCGCGTATTCGCCGTCATCTCTTCGGTCTCCAGGGTCGCATCGGCCGCGAACGACGTCTCGACGTCGCCCACTTCTTCGTTCATCTGCCCAAGACCTACTGCGATCCCGCCGACGAATGCCTGAGCAGTGTTGCCCGCAGCCAGGCAGAGGGCGAAGACGAATGCTTTGATGAGCTTGTTGTTCACCGAATTCCCCCCACGTTTACAGCGGTTTACACAATAGCAGCCGGAGCGTATACAGACAATTCACACACCGACTGCTCACGCGGCAGGGCATGCTGAGAAAAACCCTGAAGCTCAACATTTTACAAAGCTATCTATCGGGGGAAGGTCATGGGTAGAGCAAGCAATTTACGAGCACTTGCGGCGTCGGCCGTTGCGCTGAGCCTGTTCATCGGTGCCAAGGCGGATATCGATCCGGTGACGGGCCGCGCGATCGGTGGTGACGTGGGCCCGCGGAATTTCGCCGAATACTGCGCGGGCGAGCTGTCGGCGGATCGGAAAGAAAAATTCTATGCGGAAAGGGACAAAGCTGAGCGCGCGATAGCGGCCGGCAACCCCGGCGACGCGGAGGCGGCCATGTACGAGGCTCTCGGTGCGGTCTACCGGGGCGGCAGCGAGGAGAGCGATGTCCCGGTCAAGTGCTTAGGCCAGCCGACCGCGCGCCGTTGGCTCGCCATGCGCCTCGACCTGTATCGTTTGCAGACCCAGCAGGCGAGCAACGAACGCGCCAGGGCACCCCAATTGTTCACCGCGGCGGACCGCGGCGGCAGTGCGGCGGTCGTGAGCCTGGTGAGCGACCAGCGTGCCGGCGATTTCAGAAGCTCGTTGCGCGCGCTCGAGGGATTTATCGAACGGGTCACGAACGAGCGCGAATACGGCGCCTTTATCCTGGCTGAAGAAGACGCGATTGCCACGGCATTCCGCGACGCCAACGGCCCGCTTCTACAGTTCGCGAACCAGCAACATCGCGACGCCCTGAACGCAGAAGATCAGGCCTTCCATCGAGCGCCCACGGAGCAGGAGTTCGCTGCCGCCGGATCCGTCGGCTCGGCAGAGATGCTGGCCAAAGCCGTCGCCGGCGTTGAATTGGACACCGCGATGGAGAGAGAAGCCATCCTGACCGGTATCCGGGTCGGCGAATCCCAGCAATTTCTGGGCGACGCACGCGACTGGAATCTCGATCAATATTCCGACGTGTCTGCGTTGCCGTCGTCACAGCGCGCCCGCCAGCGAGGCGATACCATGCTTGCCAAAGCAAACGACACGACACAAGGCTTGGAGGTGCGCGATAACTACTACGAAGATGCGGAGTGGTATTACGAGTTCGGCGAATTCGACGACCTGGCGCGCACGGCCAAGTTGCAGCGCGCAGCGATCCAGCCCGCGTTGCAAGCCGAGCGGGAGCGACGCGAAGAACAGATGGAGCAGGCCGCAGCGGACATGGAGAAGAAGGCCGAGGCGGTTCAGCAGGCTGTCGACGACATGCAGAAGACCGAAGCCGAGAAAAAGAGCTTCAACGAAGAGGCCGACGCGCTGGAGGCCGAGCTGGGTTTCTGACCGGGATACGAGCAACGCTGGCGGGTCGGCCAGCGCTTCCGGTCGCCGATGGGCGGGGTACTGGCGCGAACCTCAGCCACTGGCCGTGATTATGTAAGCTTAAGAGCCTGGTGGGGCTGATGGGCAGTATTCTGAAAACCAGAGGATCTGCCAATGAATAACGATAACCTGCAGCCATCAACTCCTGAGAAGAACAGCCACAAATTGCGGGGCATTGCCGGCGAACTCACCGAGGTCCACGAACTGCTGAGCGCGCTGTGTGTTGAACTGGGTGGCGGCGGCATCGTGCAGGCCCGACACCTGGAACCCATGCTCGCCAGTGCCGTGCCGAAACTCGACCATGCCGTGCGTACGATGAACGAGTTGACGGAAGACTCGGAAGACGACTCGGAACCGCCGAACCCGCGGCTGGTCTGACCGGCAGCCGCCGCGAACGACGCGGCTGTTACGCGCCGGCCACCTGCGCCAGCGCGCCTTGCGGCTCGGCCTCGCCAAACTGCAGCTCCGCCAGCCGGGCGTAGAGGGGATCTTTGCGCACCAGTTCCTCGTGGCGTCCGGCGGCCACGATCCGGCCCTGGTCCATCACGAGGATGCGGTCTGCCTTCAGCACGGTGGCCAGTCGGTGCGCGATTACCAGCGTGGTGCGATCTTTTTCCAGGTATTCCAGGGCTTCCTGCACCAGGCGTTCGCTCTGCGCGTCCAGCGAACTGGTGGCCTCGTCCAGCAGCAGGATCGGCGGATCCCTCAGGATCGCCCGGGCAATCGCGATACGCTGTTTCTGCCCGCCCGACAGCCGGGTGCCGCGCTCGCCCAGGAAGGTGTCATAGCCCTCGGGCATCTCGGTGATGAACTCGTGGGCGGCAGCCGCCTTTGCCGCGGCTTCGATTTCTGCGTCCGTCGCGTCCGGCCGGCCAAAGCGGATGTTCTCCCGCGCAGTGGCACCGAAGATCACGGTTTCCTGCGGCACGATGCCGATGCGTTCGCGCACCACCTGCGGATCGGCCTGCGCGATGTCCACGCCGTCGACCAGGATGCGCCCGGACTGGAGATTGTAAAAGCGCATCAACAGCTGGAACGCGGTGCTCTTGCCGGCACCGGACGGGCCGACCAAGGCGACTTTCTCGCCGGGCGCGACCTCGAAGGACACGTCGTCCAGCGCCTGGGTCTCCGGCCGCGACGGGTAATGAAAACTCACCGAGTCGAAACGGATGCTGCCTTCGCGCACCGGCGGTAAGGCCACCGGCGCCTCCGGCGCCCGAATGTCGGGCTCGGTATCCAATAGTTCCAGGATGCGCTCCATCGCACCGGCGGCGCGCTGGAGCTCGCCCCAGACCTCGCTCAGCATCGCGGCAGACATCGCCACGAACATCGCGTACAGCACGAACTGGCCGAGTTCACCGCCGGTCAGCTCACCCGACAGCACCGAGCGCGCACCCACCCACAACACGACGATCAGCGCGCCGAACAACGACGTGGTCGACACCGTCGAGAACAGCGCCCGGGCCCGGGCCCGGCGTATCGCCGTGACGAAACTCAGCTCCACGCTGTCGCCAAAGCGACGGCTCTCGGCCTCTTCGGCGGTGAAGGCCTGCACGGTTTGTGCCGCATTCAGGGTTTCACCAGCCATGCCGCTGGCATCCGCAATCCGGTCCTGGGACGCGCGCGACAAGCGGCGCACCCAGCGGCCGATGGCGATGATCGGCACCAGCACCACCGGCAGCAGCACGACAATCAGTCCCATCAGTTTCAGGTTGGTTACCGCCAGCAGGATCAAGGCGCCGAAGAACTGGATCAGCGAGCGCAGGATGATGGACAGCCCGACGCCGGAGATGGACTGAATCAAGGTGGTATCGGCCGTCAGTCGCGACAATACCTCGCCGGTTTTAGTCACCTCGAAAAACGCCGGGTCCTGGCGGATCACGTGGCGGTAGACCGCATCGCGGATGTCGGCCACCACGCGTTCGCCCAGCCAGTTCACCAGGTAGGCCCGGGCCGCGGCGAACAGCCCGAGCAACAGCGCAACACCGAAGAAATACAGGAAATAGCGGTCGATGGCCTCCGCGTCGGCGGCGGTAAAGCCATAGTCGATGACATACCGCACGGCCACCGGCACCGCGAGAAACGCGCCGGACGCGACGAGCAGGGCCCCGAGCGCCAGCCACAGCGTGGCGCTGTAGGGCCGGATGAAGGGCCACAGCGACCGCAGCGGTGTCAGCGAGCGGCTCTTCGGGCGGTCTATGTCTGGTCCGTGTGGAGGCATAACGAGTAATGATCACATATTCGACGCCCGCCGCGCTGCGGCTTCATGCCCCGCCTGACCGGCCAGGGCTATCCACCATGCGGTCGCACGCGGAGTCGTGGGAGCAACGCCCGTTGAGAAACTACAAACGCTCTTGGAACAGTTTTGGTATCATCTCATCCATTCGGGCGAGAAGAATCCGTTAGCGGTGGCACCGATGGCACCAAGGGGCCGGAATTGCCAAACCAAGCCCGACACAGCAAAGCGGAATCTAATCCAGTTGGGTAGGAGATGCACAGATGCATAGTCGCGCAGCGAACCTGATCAGTGACAGTCTGGAAGGCTGGACGCCCAGTCCGGAAGCGCAGCAGATCATCGTCTGGCGAGTCATGCAGATGTTTCTGTCCCGTTACGGCAGCGTGCCGCTGGGCCAGATGCTGGTGTCGATGACCACGACTGTGCTGAACGAACTGGGCCGGGCGCCCACCGTCACGGAGCTCTGTGAAGCGACGGGCCTGCCGAAATCGTCCATCTCCCGTTACATCTCCGCGCAGATGGAGCAGGACCTGATCACGGAAACCATCGACCCCCAGGACCGCCGGCGGCGCATGCTGGGGCAAACCGATACCGGCAAGGCGGAACGGCGCTGGCAGGTGCGCCAGATGCGCAAGATTCTCGAGAGCGTGTGCGACTGGGACCGCGCCCGGGCGGCCGGGGGCGAACTCAACCCGGATGACGAGCTGGAAGCCATGAAGGCTGTGGCCCGCGGCGACGCGCCGGAAGCCTTCCACCCGAAACGCAAGAGCGGGCGCTCCGCCGCCTGATTCCCGGGCCTTTCCGCCGGGCATATAACCGCCCGGCATGATCAATTAAGCAATCCGTTTTTTGGCCGGGCGCCGGAGCCCGTAACCTTCTGTTCCAGCGGGGGTCGACGGCCCCCGTTCTGCCCTGTGGCAAAACGGATGGTGCTCATGACCCAAGTGCTGACAGCCAACCGCCTGGACGACGGTCGGGTGGTGTTCCTCACTCCCACCGGTGACTGGTCACCGGACCTGAACGATGCCTGCACCGTCAGCGATGACGATGCAGCCCAGGAGCTCAGCGCAGTGGGCGCCCTCGCCGAGGCCGCCTGCACCGTGATTGGCCCGTACCTGATCGAGGTCCTCGAGGACGAAGGCCAGCTCCAGGCCGCCGCCATTCGTGAAGCGATTCGCGCCGCGGGACCCACCGTGCAGGCCGGCCAGTTCTGAGGTTGCCATGTATCGTTACGACGAATTCGATCACCAGCTCGTCACCGAGCGTGTCGAGCAGTTCCGCAAGCAGGTAGACCGGCGCCTGGCCGGCAAGCTGACGGAAGACCAGTTCAAACCGCTGCGGCTGATGAACGGCCTGTATCTGCAGCTGCACGCCTACATGCTGCGGGTCAACGTGCCTTATGGCGTGCTGTCGGCCAGGCAGCTGCGCAAGCTGGCGGACATTGCGCGTCGCTATGACCGCGGCTACGGACACTTCACCACACGCCAGAACATCCAGTACAACTGGGTCAGCCTGGCAGACACACCGGACATTCTTGCCGATCTCGCGACCGTCGAGATGAACGCGATGCAGTCGTCCGGCAACTGCGTGAGGAACATCACGGCGGATCCATTTGCCGGCCGCGCGCGCGACGAAATCGAAGACCCACGGGTCTGGTGCGAGTTGATTCGCCAGTACTCCATTCTGAACCCGGAGTTCGCGTACCTGCCACGCAAGTTCAAGATCGCGGTGACCGGCGCACCGAACGACCGCGCGGCAGTGGGCGTGCACGACATTGGCCTGCGCATGCATCACGATGCGGACGGGCGCCCCGGCTTCGAAGTGCTGGTGGGCGGTGGCCAGGGTCGCACGCCGGTGATCGGCAAGACCATCCGCGACTGGATCGAGCCGGAAGAAATCCTGGCCTACATCGAGGCCATCCTGCGCGTGTACAACCTGCACGGGCGCCGGGACAACCTGTACAAGGCCCGCATCAAGATCCTGGTCAACGCGCTGGGCATCGACAAGTTCCGCGAGATGGTGGACGCAGAGTGGGAAGCCATCCGCGGGCAGGGCCTGACGGTGCCAGAGGCGGAGCAGGCGCGAATCGCGCAGTACTTCAGGCCGCCGGCCTGGGCTTCACTGCGGGACATCGACGCCGAGCTCGAGCTGCAGGCGACCGCCGACCCGGCCTTCGGTGCATGGCTGAACAGCAACGTCAGCGCGCACAAGGCACCCGGCTATGCGATCGTGAGCCTGTCGCTGAAGGCCCCCGGGCGCGAACCGGGCGACCTGTCGGCCGACAAGATGGACGCGGTGGCGACGCTGGCCGACCTCTACAGCCTGGGTGAACTCCGGGTCACGCACCGGCAGAACCTGGTGCTGCCGGACGTGCGCCAGGCCGACCTCAAGGAACTCTTCCGCGAGCTGGTCAGCCTGGAACTGGCCACCCCGAACATCGGCCTGCTGACGGACATGATCGCGTGCCCCGGGCTGGACTACTGCGCACTGGCGAATGCCCGCTCGATCCCCGTGGCCCAGGACATCAGTCGCCATTTCACCGCTGTGGACAAGCTGCAGGAAATCGGTGCGCTGTCCATCAACATCTCCGGCTGCATGAACGCCTGCGGTCATCACCACGTGGGCAACATCGGCATTCTGGGCGTGGACAAGAAGGGCAAGGAGTTCTTCCAGATTACGCTCGGCGGTGCGTCGGACCAGAACGCCACGCTGGGCGACCGCCTCGGGCCGGGACTGCCGCAGGCCGAGGTGCCCGGCGCCATCGAAGCCATCGTCGATACCTACCTGGCGCAGCGCGAGAGCGAGCAGGAGACCTTCCTCGCCACCTACCGGCGCGTCGGCATCGACCCGTTCAAGACCGCGGTCTACGGCGAAGAACCGGTGAGGCGGGTGGCCTGATGGCACTGATCAGGAACGGCTTTCTCGCCGCGGACGGGTACTCGCCGGTGCCTGCAGACGCGCCCCTCCCAGCAACTGGCCCGCTGCTGCTGACGCTGCCGCAATGGCAGGCGTGGCGTACCGAACTGATCGAGCGGGGCACCCCGGTTGGCGTGCGCCTGGCGAGCGATGAGCACCCGGAGGCGCTGGCCGCCGATACGAACCACCTCAGCCTGATTGCACTGGAGTTTCCGAGCTTCCGGGACGGGCGTGCCTATTCCTATGCGCGGTTGCTGCGCGACCGTTTCGGCTACACGGGTGAGCTGCGCGCGGTGGGCGACGTGCTGCCGGACCAGTTGCTGTACATGCAGCGGGTGGGCTTCGATGCATTCGAAATCGACAGCAATGATCCGGTTGCCGACTACGAAGATGCAATCGGTGGATTCAGCGTGGTGTACCAGCCTTCGGGCGACGAGCGCGTGCCCGCGCTGCGCCTACGCCACGGCTGACGGCGCCACTTCCCTGCCTTTACCGAGCGGCTGCAGCCAGACCAGCAGCAACGGCAGCAGCGTCAGGTTGGCGACCATCGCGAACAACATCGCGAATCCGGTCAGCAACCCGAAATAGATCGTCGGGATGAAATTCGACAGCACCAGGATCGAGAAACCCGCCGCAATCACGATCGACGTGTAGTACATCGCCGAGCCGATCCCGGCGTGGGAGCGCTGCATCGCGTGGTGGTAGTTCCCGTGCTCGCGGAACTCGGCGATGAAGCGGTGCAGGTAGTGGATGGAATCGTCCACGCCGATACCCACCGTAATCGCAGCAATGGTGATGGTCATGATGTCGAGCGGAATGCCGGCCAGCCCCATCAGGCCCAGCACGGCGCCGGCGGCCAGCAGGTTGGGGGTCAGACCGATCAGCGCGATCTTCAGCGAACGGAACAGCAGCAGGAACATGCCCAGAATCGCCAGGAACACGAAGCCCAGGGTCAGGATCTGCGACTGGTACAGGCTCTGCAGCACGTTGTTGTACAGCACCAGCAGGCCCGTCAGGCGAACCTGCGCCGGCTTCAGACCCAGTTCTCCAGTCAGGTGCGTGTGAATGCGCTCCAGTAATTCCGCGCGCCGCAACTCGGGGTCGGATTCGAGAATCCGCGCCGACACGCGCACCTGGTTGCCATCGCGGGCCAGGTAGGGGTCGAACAGGGTGCTCTTCACCAGTGGCGGCACCCGATTGTAGAGCACCGACAGAAAGAACGTATCCAGCGGTTTGCCGTCGTTGGTGGCGGCGAACACGTCCAGAGTGGTGGCCATGGACAGTACCTTGCCGACCTCCGGGAGACTCTCCAGGTAGTCGTGCACTTCTTCCACCTGGCCCAGCCGGAAGGTGTTGTACCAGTAGCTGGTGGAACCGAGATCGCTCCTGTCATCATCCCCCAGCCCGGCATCGAGTTCGTCCTCGAAGTCATCCTCGAAGTCATCGTCGAACTCATCGCTGAACTCATCGTCGAACTCTTCCTCGAAGCTTTCCTCCCCGGCAACCGCCGCGTCTTCGGCTGGCGCGGCACCCTCCGCGCTGGCCCGGTCGAAGAATGCCGGATCCGCATCGATGATCACGTCCAGCGGCATGGTGCCGCCGAGTTCCCGGTCGATGGCCACCAGGCCGCGGTAGATCTCGGTACTGTCCTTGAAGTTGTTGATGAAACGGTTTTCCACCTCCACACGGGTAAGACCGAAGAGACTGATTGCGGCGATGGCCAGGTAAAGTCCCACCACCAGGCTTGGTCTGCCGGTCACTACCCGCGCAAAGAAGTCGGTGATGGCCGCAGTAACACGTCGGCGGGCGAGCGGCGGCCCGGGTGATACCTGCATCAGGGCAGCCGGAAACAGGGCGAAGGCGATAACCATAATTGTCGCCATCCCGATCACCATCATCCAGCCGAAATCCATCACCGGGCGAATACCGCTGACGGTCAGCGACGCGAAGGCGACCATGGTCGTCAGTGCGTTAAACAGGCAAGGGGTAAATTTGTCACGCAGGGTCCGGGACAACAGCATGCGCTGCGCCGCGTCCGGCTGCTCGCGGTGCAACTCCATGTATCGCACCGTCAGGTGCACGGTCAGCGATAGCGAAAAAATCAGCAACAACGCAACATAGTTGGCAGAGACCACGGTGATCGGCCAGTCCAGCATGCCGAGCGCCCCGGACACGATGATCGCCGACACCAGGCAGCTCAGCATCGCCACGATCACCCAGCGCGGCCGGACGAAGATGAAGGTCAGTAACGCAACCAGGAATAACAGGATGCCGGTGCCGAAGACCACGACGTCGTTAATGATGAAATCCAGACTGTCCGCCACGATCATCGGCACGCCGCCGAGCAGCAGCTTCGCGTCATCACGGTAGTGATCCAGGATCGCCCGAATTTCGGCGATGCCCTCGCTCTGCTCCGCCACCACGCGCTGGCGCCAGACGCGGATATCCGCTTCAAGCCGGTCGAGCTCCACGCGCTCCTCGCGCGTGAGCCCGGCGCCAATCAGGCGCTCGCGCAGGGCGTCTCGCTCGCCGAGCAGGGCTTCATAGCCCGGATCCTGGCGCAGGGTCATCAACAAAGCGGTGGTCCGCCCGTCCGGGCTGACCAGCAATTCCCGGTAGAGCGCGCCGCCGATCAGTTCGGCGCGGGCCAGGGCCCGATCCGTGCCGTCGCTCAGCAACGTCGGCGCGCCCTTCTCGAGCTCCTCCAGCGGCAGCGGTGGGCTTGCCACCAGGGGCACGTCGAGAATAGTGGTGACCGAAGCCACGGTTGCCACCTGGGCCAGTTCATCGCGTAGCGCGCCGATCCGGGTCAGCGTCGTGTCGGCAAACAGGTCCGCGGCGGGTGTGTAGGTGAGGAGCAGGTAATCGTCGGAACCGTAACGGGCCCGGATGCCCCGGTAGTACTGCAGGTCCGGGTCCTGCTCCAACAGCAGGGAGTCACCGGACGCGTCCAGGTGGAGCCGCAGCGCGAAGCCGCCGACACCGACGCAAAGCGCGAGCACGACGAGCAGCAGCAGGCGCGAGCGGTCCAGCGCGAATCGCTCCAGGGCGGCGGCGACGAGGTTCATGGTGTCATTGTCACCCGTTGCCGCGACCTGGCCAACCGCTCCGTGCCGATCGGCTGCCGGGCAGCGTTCAGCCCGGATACTGCGCCACGCCGGCCAGGCTGCGGCAGGGCTTGGCCATACCGGTGTCGATCTGCCCGGTAATAGCGCCGCTGGCGAGATCGACGCGGGACATCACACCGGTGAAGATGTTCGTGGCGAGTACAGTGGCTTCATCCGGCGCGACGGTAATCATCGCGTAGCCGTATTCATCGAGTGGTATCTGGCGCGTCTTGTTGCTGTCGCCGTCGATGCAGTCGATCCGGCTGCCCCGCAACAGCAACAGCGTGCCGTCGCTCAGGTAATCCACGCCGGTAGTCCACAGTCGCTGGGCCAGTTCGTCTTCGGGTACCTGCAACAGATCCGCCAGCTGCTCCCCCGCGTGGACGTCGAAACGCATCACGCGGGCACCCAGGTCCGTCATGTAGGCCAGCGTGCGACCGTCCGGGTGCATCGCACAGTGAGTCACGCCGTGGAAACCAGTGCGCGACGGCGACAGGTCGTTGTCGAATTCACCGACTTTGCGCCCATCGGCCGCGAACTTCGCCAGCCGGCCGTAACCAACGACTTCAGTGCCCGGCAAGCGGCGCATCATTCCGCCCTGGTAAGGCTGGTCACCGCACAGGTACTCGCAGAGTACGAACGATCCGTCACCGGAGAATGCGACGCTGCCCCAGGCGCGGTCATCAAAGTCACCCGGGGGCAGCTGCACGCCCTCCGGCCCCACCCGCACCACCGTGCGCGCGAAGGGGTCGAAGGCCCACAGTGTCCCATCCGGGCCGAATCGCAGGTTCACGACCAGGTGGGTCGTGCCTTCGGTGTACAGCGTGCCCTTCGGCACCAGGTCACGGCTGAACTGGAGGATTCGTCCGTCGCCGGCATGATCGTCGTCCGGATCACAGAGATAGGTGCAACCGAGGAAGATGTCCCCGGGCGCAAATGGCTTCATCGTCGAGACTTTGGTCACGGTGGCTCCAACGGTGGGCTGGCCGCCATCCTGGGGCTCGGGCGCCCTTCGAACCATCGCGGATTTCCACAGCGGCCCCGCCGATTTTCCATAATGCGGAGCCACGCGTCGTGCCGTGGTGCAGCGGGTCCGTGACCCGTTACACATAGTCTGCCGGCCCAAATCTATAGAGTGTTTGGTCCGAAAGGTTCCGACGAGGGCCTGGCCGCCGCCCGTCCATGCGCAAGATCCGTACGAAAATCCAGATCCTGGCCACCTTGATGGTGGCGTTCACGGTGACGTTGACCGTGGCACCGGTGTTCGTCTGGGCACTGCGGGACAGCGACGCGCGCATCGAGAAGTCGCTGACGGTGAGGCGTGGGGTCTTCGACGAGCTGATGCGGGCCCGCGCGCAGCAGATGCAGCAGACCGTCCGGCTGGCGAGCCAGGACCCGGCGTTCGCGGCGGCGGTGGGCAACGCCGATCTCGACGCACTGCCCGCGCTCCTTGCCGAACGCGGCGAAGCCGCCACTGGTGACCTGGCCTTGCTGCTGGACCTGGACGGCAAGGTGCTGGCTGCGAGTGAGCCACTGGACCCGCCCCGCCTGACGCTGCCCGGCATCGTGAGCCGGGCCGGCGAGCTCGGGTTGTCGCGATCGCCACTCACGGCCAACGGGCAGACCTTCGAAATGGTCACCGTGCCCGTGCGCGCGCCGCTGCCCGTCGGCTGGCTGGCCGTGGGGTATGTGATCGACGAAGAGCTCGCGCAGACCATTCAGTCCCTGACCGGGCTATACACGACGGTCTACCGCACGGACGGGTCTGCCGACGCGATCCTCGGTTCGACCCTGGACGCCGAGACGCTCGGTCCGCTGATGCAAGGTCTCCGGTCCGGTCGCTTCGTCGATAATGACATCCTGAAGCTGGATCTGCCGAACAGCCACTTGATGGCCGTGCAGCGCAACTTCCTGCCCCAGTCGTCGGCAGTGACGATCATGTTGAAAGAATCGGTGCGCGACATCGCCGCGCCCTATCGACAATTGCGGTTGCACGCGGTGGCCGTCGCCGCCCTTGCCGCCATGCTGGCCTTGCTCGGCGCGGCCTTTCTCGCCCGTCGCATCGGCGAGCCGATGTACGAGCTGGTCAGCGCCGCGCGACGAATTCGTGAAGGCGACTACTCGACGCCGGTGACCGTGACCAGCGAGGACGAACTGGCCGAACTCGCGGTGAGTTTCAATGCCATGCAGGAAGGCATCGCCGACCGCGAGGAGCGCATCACTTACCAGGCGCAATACGACGAGCTCACGGGCCTGCCGAACCGTTTCCTGGGCCTCGAACGGCTGGCGGCTGCTATCGACAGCGCTGCGCAGACGAACGAGTCGGTCAGCGTGCTGATGATAGACCTGAACAGCTTGACCGACATCGGTTCGTCCCTCGGCCAGGAAATAGGTGACGCATTACTGGGCCAGGCCGCCGAGCGGTTGCGTGCGAGCCTCGACTCGCGCTTTGTGCTGGCACGCCTGGAGGTCGATGCATTCCTGGCCGTATTGCCGGGCGTCGATCACAGCGGCGCCGTGGTTTACGCGGAGGAGCTTCGGCGGCTACTGAGCGCCGGCCTGGCCGTTCGGGACCTGAACGTCAGCCTGGACGCCAGTGTTGGCATCAGCTGTTTCCCGGACCACGGCGACAACGAAGAAAAACTGCTGCTCCGGGCCACCGTCGCGAAAAACGACGCCAAGGATGCGCAGACCAACATCGGCGTCTACGAGGACGGACGCGAAGACTTGCACGTTCGCCACGTAGCAATCCTGGGCGACCTGGCCCGTGCCGTGCGCGAGGACGAGCTCAAAGTATTCATGCAGCCGAAAGTCAACCTGGCCGACGGCCGCATTTGCGGCGCCGAGGCTCTGGTGCGCTGGGATCATCCCACGCTGGGCTTCCTGCCACCGAACGAATTCATTCCACTGGCCGAGCAGTCCGGCAACATCTCGATAATTTCACGCTGGGCGTTGACGGCGGCGATTCGCGAATGCCGCCTGTGGCAGGAGGACGGGCTGGAGCTGAACGTGTCCGTGAACCTGTCCGGCCGGGACCTGCAGAACACCGACCTGCCCTGCGCGGTTTCCGAATTGCTCCGGGATCACGATCTCGACGCCCGCAAACTGGTGCTGGAAATTACCGAACAGGCCCTGGTGCGGGACATCGACGATGCGCGGCGCGTGCTGGAATGCCTGCGTGATCTTGGCGCGAAAATTGCGATCGATGATTTCGGCACCGGCTATTCGTCGCTGGTGCAGATCAAGAACCTGCCCGTGGACGAGGTGAAGATCGACCGGGCCTTCGTGACGGACCTGCCCGGCAACCGGGCCGACGTCGCCATCGTGCGCGCGGCCATCGAACTCGCCCACAGCCTCGGGCTGGACGTGCTGGCCGAAGGCGTCGAAAGCCGCGCCACGATGCGCTGGCTGGCGGCCCATGGCTGCGAGCGTGCCCAGGGCTTCCTGATTGCCCGGCCGATGCCAGCGGAGCAGTTCCCGGACTGGCTCGCCGAATACAACGAGCAACTGGAGGCGCGTGTAGAATCCGGGCATGCGGAAGTGGATCATGGTTTTGCTGCCGGTGCTGGTCGCCGGCTGCGAACCGCCGGCTGACTCGCCCGTCGCCGACTCTGAGCCCGCGATCGCCGTGGGTCCGTGGCGCGCTGAAGTGGAACACTTCGGTCGCACCCTCCCGTTCAACTTCGAACTCGTTGCCGGCCCAGACGGTCTGCAGGCCTTCTACCTGAACGGGCCTGAAAGAATGCCCGTGGAACAGGTACTGACGGACGGCGCCGGTGGCCTGACACTGAACTTTCCGTCTTACGCGTCCGGGCTCAGCGCCCGGGTCGACGGTGAACAAATGCGCGGCGAAATCAGCCTGAAGCGCCGCGACGAAATCAACCGGCTGCCCTTTCGCGCGACACGGGGCGAGACCTGGCGTTTCTTTCCCGAACCGGCCACCACCTATGCGGATTTCAGCGGGCGCTGGGAGGTGGAAATCTATGTACCGGCCTTCGATTTCAGGCAACCGGCGATCGCGTCGTTCACGCAGGACGGGCCCTACGTCGGTGGCACCGTGTGGACCCAGGTGGGGGATTACCGCTACCTGTACGGTGAGGCACGGGACAACGCGCTGTACCTGTCCACCTTTGACGGCAGCGGCACTCAGCTGTGGCTCGCGGAACTCGATGCCGACGGCCAGCTCAGTGGCAGTTTCGATTCCGTGACCTACAAGCGGGCGGAGTGGACCGCGCAGCGCAACCCGGACTTCCAGCTGGAAGATCCGACTGCGCTGACCTATCTGCAAGACGGTTACGACGAGGTGCGCTTCACGTTTCCCGATCTCGACGGCGCGCCAGTGACGCTGCCCGGCCCACGCTTCGACAACAAAGTCGTGCTCGTGATACTCGGCGGTTCGTGGTGCTCCACCTGCCACGATGAGGCGCAGTTCCTGGTGCCGTTCCTGGCATCACGGCGCGACCGGGGACTGGAGGCGCTGTACCTGATGTTCGAATACTCGCCGGACTTTGCGGATTCCAGGGCGCAGCTGCTGGCCTACCGCGACCGTTATGCAATCGAACACCCGATACTGTTCGTGGGGGATTCCAGCCGCGAGACCCGCGCCGAGAAGCTGCCGATGCTGAACGACGTGATCGCCTTTCCAACCACGATCTTCATCGATCGCCGCGGCAAGGTCCGGCGCATCCACACCGCGTTCCCCGGCCCGGCTACCGGCCAGGAGCACGAGAACTACAAGCGGGAATTCACCGCGTTCGTGGACCTGCTGCTCGACGAGCGCGCCTGAGCCGTCAGGCGTCCTCCGGCAGCTCGAGTTCGGCCGGCGTGGTGGCCTGCACTTTCTCGAACAGCGCCACCTCCCGGGCCATGGCCTCGTCCGTAATGCCGGCCATGAACTCCCAGTCAGCCGGTTTGAACAGCTTGCCGGCCAGGTCCGTCGTCCCGCCATGATGGCCCATGTTACGCACGATGAAGTCCGTGAATTCGCGTGCAGCAGTCTCGAATTTCTCGATCGCTGCCGCACCCTGCGCCTTCAGCGCATCCCGGGCCCCGAGCAACTCGTCGAGGCGCTGTTGATTCCCCGCCAGCCGCTCGTCGAGTTCGTCCAGCGCCTGCTGCACCTTGTCATCGACGCGCTCGACTTTCTCGCGAATCATGTTGCCCATCTTCACGTCCTGCGCGTGCAGGCGTGCCATCGACGCTTCCATGTAATCGCCCACCGCTGCATAGAACGGCGCCCAGTCGGGATTGCCCTGGGCGGTCTGGGCGACGGCCGCCGACAGTTTCTGGCGCACCGTGCGCAAGCGGCGCCGCTCGCCGGCGATGCGTTCCTGCAAGGTACTCACGATCTGTGCTCCCGGATGACCATGGGACAGCCAGTCTACAGCGCAACGGTGTCGTCGCGCTTGCTACTGCGCGGCCCGGGCCGCAACGGCACGATGCCGCGATCGTCAACGGGGACTCGCCCCAGCCCGAGGCCGATCATGTCCACGTAGCCGGTGACCCGGTAGTCCAGCGTCGCGTCACCGGACATCAGCCAGGACAGGAACTGGGGTGCCTGGCTCACCAGGTCCGTCTCGATGCGCACCGTGGCCGTACCCTGTTCGCCAGCGGGCAACGAAAACCCGTCCACCAGTTCGCCAGTGCCGGCACTCAGATCCTCGAGATCCAGGCGCAGGCGCGCAGCGGCCACGCGTAACGGCACGTCGTTGGGATTGACCAAAGACAGGCGCAGCAGGAACACCTGCTGATTGATCCCGATGCTCTCGGGATCGATGGCCGCCACGCGTATATCCGGAACTTTGGTCGGCGCCCGGGGCGCGGTGCAGGCGGCCAGGAGCAGGATGAAAACAGCGGGCCAGGCCCAGGCCAGTCTAGACATTCACCGTCTGCATCATGCTTTCGGGATAGCGGTCCCCGTAGACCAGGTTCTCCGGCAGCGCATTGGCAATGAAATCCAGGTCGACGGCCGACATGTCCAGCTCCAGCGCTCCGAGATTCTCCTCGAGATGCTCGCGCGTCTTCATGCCCGGAATCGGCAACACGCCACGCCACTGGGCCAGCACCCAGGCCAGGGCCAGCTGGGCCGGCGTGCAGTCGAATCGCTGCGCCAGCACCTCCACGCGCTCGGCCACCGGCAGGTTGCGGCGCAGGTTGTCATCGTCAAAGCGCGGAAACAGGCGCCGGGTGTCGTCGGCCGTCAGGTCGTCGCGGCTGCGAATCGCGCCCGTCAGGAAACCGCGCCCCAGCGGGCTGTAGGCCACGAAAGCCACGCCCAGTTCGCGGCACGCATCCAGGGCCGGCTGCGCCGCTTGGCGGGTCCACAGGGACAACTCGCTTTGCAGGGCTGCCACCGGATAGATCTCGTGGGCCCGGCGCAGCGTGTCGACGCTGGCTTCAGACAGGCCGACGAAACGCACCTTGCCGGCCGCCACCAGGTCAGCCATCGTGCCGACAGACTCTTCCAGCCGCACCGTCGGGTCGATGCGATGCAGGTAGAACAGGTCAATCCGTTCTACGCCCAGGCGCTTCAGGCTCGCATCACAGGATTCGCGAATGGTCTCGGGCCGATTGTCCGACACGAGCTTGCCTTCCGGGCTGCGCTCCACGCCGCACTTGGTCGCGAGAAAGACTTTGTCAAGCTGACCGCGGAGGCAGTCGCCGACGAAACTCTCGTTGGCCCCGTCCTGGTACACGGCAGCGGTATCGAAGTGTGTGACGCCAAGGGATAAGGCCCGCTCGATGGTCGCCCGCGCCTCGCGATCGTCGCGTTCGCCGTACCAGCCCACCAGTCCCATGCAGCCCAGGCCGAGTGCTGACACGCTAATACCCGTGTTATTCAGTTCGCGCTGCTCCACAGCGATCCCCCTGCTCCGAATGGCGCCTAGAATAGCACCCGGCTCACAATGGGGAGGATTCGGTCATGCAGACCGTCGAGCGCGTCATTATCGTCACCGGCTGCATATTGCTGACGGCAGCTGGTGCGCTCAGTGCGTATGGCTTTCACGGCCTCGCGGACTCGATCAGCCCCGCCAAGCAGGAATCGTGGCACTGGGCCGTCGACATGCAGTTCTACCACGCCCTCGGGATGGTGCTGGTCGGGTTGCTGGGCGGGCGTATCGGGCCGTCCTGGCCGCTGCGGCTGGCGGGTGCCGCCATGCTGGCCGGCATCCTGATCTTTTCGGGGCTGATCTACGCGGAAACGCTCGGCGCGCCGGAATCCATTGGCGAGATCGTGCCGACCGGCGGCAC
Organism: Chromatiales bacterium; assembly: GCA_020351875.1. Lineage (GTDB taxonomy): Bacteria > Pseudomonadota > Gammaproteobacteria > Steroidobacterales > J054. The sequence goes on from CP070671.1 coordinate 3,281,316, forward strand.
ACTGTTCATGCTGTCCTGGCTGCTGGTCGCGATTGGCGTGTGGCGTGCCCCGAGCAAAGCTTCATTGCTATCCTAGCGGCCGGCCCGAACCCGAATGGAGAAGCCCATGAACCTGAGTCGTCGACTCTTTCCCGCGCTGCTGGCGAGCCTGTGTTGCACCATTAGCTGGGCCGGCAGCCACTCGAACGGCGGCACGGTACTGGTCATCGGCGCCACGGGCGAGACCGGCAAGCTGGTCGTCGCCAGGCTGGTGGACGAGGGCTATACGGTAAAAGCCTTCGTGCGGGACGCGGTGAAGGGCCGTAAGACACTGGGCAAGAAAGTGTCGCTGGTGACCGGCGATGTCACGATTCCGGCCACCATCGAACCTGCCTTCAACGGCATCGACTACGTGATTTCTGCGGTCGGTGCCACCGCTGCGTCGGGCAACAACCGGCCGGAGAAGGTCGACTACGAAGGCGTCAAGCACCTTGCCGACGCCGCGGCCGCGGCCGGCGTGAAGCATTTCGTCCTGGTCTCTTCGATGGGCGTCACTCACGAGGACCACCAGCTGAACCGGTTTTTCGGCAAGGTGCTGATCTGGAAAGCGCAAGGTGAACAGGCCCTGCGCGACAGCGGCGTGCCCTACACGATCGTCAGGCCCGGCGGCCTGATCAACGAACCCGGCGGTAATCTGCGGGTGGTGGCGATCCAGGGCGACCCGCTAATGGACAACGCGAGGATCCCCCGCGCCGACGTCGCCCAGGTCTGCATAGAAGCCCTGAAGTCGCCGGCTGCACAAAACAAGACGCTGGAGGTTTTCACCGAAGAAGGCGAATCCGTCAGCGATTGGAATGGCTTCTTCGCGGCGCTGGAGCCTGACGGCACCTGAAGGCCGGTGGTCGCCCGGCGGGTCCGGGCAGGACACTCTGCCAGGCTAAACCTCCTTCGGACATCCCTGTCCTCAGTCGGATCGGCCCTCCGTCGCTCCCGCCATCCATGGCTCCACTCCGCCGGGACGACGCCTCGCAGAGTGTCCTGCCCGGACCCGCCGCACGTGAATGCGCAACGGGTAACCAGGCCGGAAGAACGCCGCAGGCGTAACGGAAAGGCAGGTACCGTCCGATGGCCCGCGGTTCATCGTTCGCGACAGCGCCACGCCAATCGATGACCCGCCATCGCCCCCTCCCCGAGGGCGAGGCGCGTCACCAAACCACGAACGCTCAACGACACAGGAAGCGTCAACACCGACAAAGGGAACCCGGCACAACGCGGAGGGGTCGCGCGGGGGAAATCTTACCGAGCGAATTCTTCACTCTGAGCGAGGGAAGAATTCCCCCGCGCGGCCCTGCCACCAGCGCGGGAATCAACCTTCCTGAACAGACGCACTAAATCCGATTGAGGATTTCTAAAGCCGCCCGCTCCCCCGACTCCATTGCCCCTTCCAGCCCAACGTTCAGCACCGCCGTGTAGTCACCCGCAAAGTGCACCCGCCCGTGCGGCGCCGCCAGCACGTTGCCGAACTTCGTGATGTCGCCGGGCGCGCGGAACGGGATGTGGCCCTGCTGGAACGGCTGGCGATACCAGTTCATCACCGCGGTGATCTCCACGCGGCCTGCCGTGCTTGGCCGCGCGGCCACCAGTTCCGCCATCGCGCGCTCGCGGATCTCTGCGTTGCCGAGGTTGCGGAACTCGCGGTTCGCGGCGCCGCTCTTGTTCATCCACAGGTAGTAGCCGTCTGCGCCGCTGTACTTCATCACGCGGCCCATCGTCGTCGTCGACCACACGGCACCCGGCAACCCGTCCTGCTCCCAGTAGGGCTCCTTCACGTGGAAGTACACGCTGGTGTTGTCGCCCGGCGGGATGCGGCTCACGGCTGCCGCGTGCAGGCCTGGCAGGGCCGGGTTGAAGCTGATCTTGCCGAGGACGCCGAGCGGCGCGCTGCACACGCAGAAGCGCGCCCGGTAGCTGCGGCCGGCGGCATCCTGAACCGTCACGCCGGTGTCGGTCGTGTCGACGCCTGCCACCTGGATGCCGAAGCGCACTTCACGCTTCAGCATCGCGGCCATGCCTTCCGGCAGGCGGCTGGAACCGTCGCTGAGCCGCACCAAACCGTCCAGACCGCCCATCTCTTGCTGAAAGCGGGCCAGGCGCATTTGCCACAGTGCCGATACGCCGTCGAGGCTGTCGGCCGGCACCTGCGTCGCGATCAGCCGGCGCGCCTCTTCGCTCGCGCCGATTTCGCGCAGGTAGTCGCCGTAGGCGATGTCGAACTGTTGGGCGTCGGGCGCAAGCCACGAGTCGAGTTCCGACAACGGTGACGGGCGCGGCGCGTAGATCATCGGCAGCGCGAAGGGTCCGAACGGCCCGGTGTTGCGTTCCTTGCCGACCAGCTTGTTCAACTCCGATTCGGGCCAGCCGCTGATCGGCATCGTCGTGCCATCCACGTTCAGCGCAAAATTCAGGTCGGCGGACTCCAGCCAGTTGCCGGTTTGCAGGCCCAGGCGCGTGATCATGTCGCGCACGCGGGCGTAACCCTTCGCGATTTCTGTGCCGCCGGCCTCGGGGCGGCCCGGCACGCCGTCCAGCGTCCAGATGCGCCCGCCGAGCCGATCGTCGGCCTCGAGCACCAGCACGTCGAGCCCGGCGTCCTGCAGTAACAGCGCAGCTTCGAGGCCGGACAGGCCCGCGCCGATGACGATCACGTCGGCGTCGGGTGCACGCGCGCAGCCGGTCAAGCGCAGAACGGACGGTGCCGCAGCCGAAACGGCTGCGGCACCCAGGACTCTTAGCAGTTGCCGGCGACTACTCGCCACGGAAGCGGTAGTTCACGCGCACGCCCCACTGCCGTTCGTCGGGCAGCATCGGGGCCTGGGTCAGCGGCAGCACGCAAGTGTTCAACGGTGGATCAAAAATGAAGTTGATGCCTTGTGGCGGTGCTCAACATACTTTGTTGCGTCTGCACAAATCAAGGATGGTCGCGGAAGTTGCGCCGCTCACGCGAATGATTCGCGACTGCCGGAACGACGAATCAGGGATTGACGAGTGGCTGGCCGGTGCGCGGCGTCACCACCCCGCCGCGTCCGTTGCTGAAGCGCACCGGGATCGACACGCTTTTCAGTCCTTCATTACGCAACACCACGAAGTGCAGGTGCGGCCCGGTGGTGAAGCCGGTGTTGCCCGACGCCGCGATACGCTCGCCGCGCGCGACCCGCTGGCCCGGGCGTACGCGAATGGAGTCCCAGGCCAGGTGCGCGTAAACCGCGAAAGTGCCGTCGTCGTGCAGGATACGCACCTGGTTCGCCTTACTCACGAATTTGGCGGCATCCACGCCGCCGAGAAAGTTCGCGTACGCCACGGCCACGACCGTGCCTTCGCGGGCCGCGAACACGCCGCTGCCTTCCGGCATCGCAATATCGATTGCATGCTGGCTGTCGGGCGTGACATGCGTGATGCGGTCCGGTGCAGCCTGGGTCACCAGGAACTCCGATGCCGGGCCAATGGGCGGCAGGTAAGGGACATCCGGACGGTGTTCAGCCGCGGGATCCCCCAGTATGAAACCATGCTGCAATTCGAAGGCCATCGGCGCGCCGGTCTGCCGTGCGCGCAGCACCATGACCGTTTGTTCCGCGCCGGGCGGCAGGACGGCCAGCGCACGCTGCGCCGCCAGTTCGCCCTGCAGGTTGTCGGCGGCCGTGAGCCAGACCGCCACCTGCGCCGGGCACAAGCACTCGTTGCGCGCGATGATCTGGGCACCACCCGGCACCGGGTCGCGACGCACCTCCACCACCGGCATGTCCGCACCACGGCTGTCCAGCTCAACCCGCTCGTGGGCCTGTTCGGCGGGTGGCGCGCGATCGGTAAAGACCCAGTTGCCCTGCTTGTCCTGGTAGCGGAAGACGTCCGCCAGGACCGGCCCGGCAGCCAGGCCGAGGGCCACGGTGGCAAAAAGAGCCGTCAGGGTGCGTCGAGGCGCCGCCATTCGCCGTCCTGGTAGCGAATTTCGTAGGCCGGCCAGTAGGTCTGGTCGAGTTTCAGCGTCAGCACTTCGCGGGTGTCATTCCAGCTCACCGTCGTGAGCCGGACCGCATCGCGATCCTGCCGTTGGGCCACCTGGCCGAGAAATGCATCCAGGTCTGGCGTGGCTTCGCCGTCCACCGCAACGATACGCCGGCCAGCATACAAACCGTAACGTGACGCCGGTGACCCGTAGGCGAAATAGGCGACGTAGACACCCTCCGGTGATACGCCGCGCTGGGCGGCCATGTCGCGGTAGGGCGCCTGCAGCAAGGCCCCGGCCCAAAGCACCGCGCGCCTGACACCGGTACCGTCGAGCAGGACCGTGTCGATGTCAAAACTCGTGAGTTCACCGTTGCGCAGTATTTCGAGCGTGACCTGCGTTTGTTGCACTGCCCTTTCTACTTCGCGGAAGCGGGTCACCGCTGTGCCGTTCACCGTGAGCAGAATATCCCCGGGTTGCAGCAGCCGGTCGGCGGGCGTGCCGGCCACAGTGCGCACCACCGCCAGTGCCTGCCGACGCGCCGGATCGTGGTCGGCAAGACGGCGCACCTGTTCGTCGGTCATGCCGAACTTGCGCGCCGCCGATAGCGGCATCTGCCGCCATTCGACTTCCAGCGAATAGAGCCCGAGGTCGTCGCGTGCCAGGCTCAGCAATTCGAGCACCAGCTCCGCCGGCACGCCCTTGTTCTCCTGGCTGAGCTCGCCGCCGCCCTGGTACGCAAAACTCGACCACAGGGACACGACGCGACCCTTGCGGTCGACGATCACACCATCGACATCCGTCGGCCCGTTGACCAGCGACAGGGTTTCGAGGTTCGTGTCGCGAAAGCGCATCGTGCGCGACAGGGGCAGCGCGATCGGATCCACGGCCGCCACCTCCGTGGTCTGGTAGACCAGCTTGCTGTCGCCCCGCAGCCCCACCACGCACAGTTCTTCACCAGGCGCCGGCACACGCGGCTCCAGGCGCACGGCGCGCACCGGCGTGTCGCCGATCAGTGCAGGATCGTACTGGAGCATGGTCAGGTTATGCGTCGGGTGCACGTAGGCCACACGCGCCGGAATCTCCAGTTCACCGCCGAACGTCAGGTATACGTTACCCATGGCTTCCGGCACGGTGTTGCGGTCGACGACCACGTAACCGCCTTCTGCATCCACGATCGCCCCGGTGCCGTAATAGTGGCGGTCCGAGACGCCGGACACGGTATAGGGCATGTCGAAGGTTGCCAGCACCAGGCCTTTCTCCACCGCACGCACCTGCGCATCCTTGCTGCGGAACAGCCGCGCGGAACCGCCTTCCGGTTGGGCCGGCGGCGGCCCGTCAACAAGCGGCCTGCAGGGCCACAGGCCCGTCACATCGTTGCGCTGGCACCGCTGGGCGGGAAACCAGCGACGGTCCATGCGCATGACCCGGAGTTTGCTCGCGGACGGGTCTTCGAACGTAAAAAACCGCACCGAGGTCCGCTCGCCGTCCGCCAGGCCGGCGAGCACCGCCTCGAATTCGTCGAGGTTGGCCACCGGTTGCTCATCGATTGCCACGATGACGCTGCCGCGGGGAATGGCCGCCGATCCCAGCGCATAGCCGGGATTCGCCACGTAAACCCCGGCAATTTCGCGATTCAGATGCCGAGCCTGCTGGTACGACAAATCGTGAACCAGCGCGTCGGCAAACTGCAGGTATTCGCCCGGGGTCACGCGGTGCAGATCGCTCACCTCGAGCGCCTCGAGCACCAGCACACCGTTGCGCTGCAGTTCCACCGTGACGCGTTGCCCGACCTGTTTGTCCAGGACGCTGGCCAGCGGCACAAAATCGTTAATCAATTTGCCGTTCACCCGCACCAGAATGTCGCCCACCTGCAGGCGGCCTTCCGCGGGACTGCCGGGAATCACCTGGTCTACCACGAGCATGCCGGTCTGGTCCGGGATCGCGCCGCGCACCTCGGCTTCTATCGCCTCGTCCAGGCCAAGCCGACGCAGTTCGTCGAAGGCCTTGTGCACGAATACCGTGGTCAGGGTGCCACGACTGACCGGCACGCCCTGCTGCAGCAGTTCCAGGGTGCGTTGCACCCGGTCCAGGGGCAGGAAGAAACTCGACGCGGCCTTGGATGCCCCGCCGGCATTCAGGGCGACGACTTCGCCGCGAATATCGATCACCGGCGACCCGGACGAACCACCGGAAGTGCCCGATGCAGCCTGCAGGTAGAACGTGTTGAAGTCGTTGTACTTGCCGGCACCGTATTCCGGCGCCTGTCGGCGCAACCTGGCAATCGTGCCCGACAGGATCGACAGCTGTTCGCCGGCATCGTTGCCGACCACCCGTATTTCGCGGCCGACCTCGGCGCCGGCCGGGTTCAGCTGCAGTTCGGCGGGTTGTATGTAGCGCAGCTTGGCCGGGTCGTAGCGAAAGAAACCGAAGTCGTGCACCGGGTCACGGTAGACCGGCGTCAGTTCCACTTCTTCCTGGTTCAGGAACAGGGCTTCGGCTCGCACCGGACCGGAAGTCACCACGTGCCGGTTGGTCAGGATCAGTCCGCGCTCAGCGTCGACGACAAAACCCGTTGCCTGCCCGGACTGGTTCCACTCGGTGTCGAAGGCCCGCGTGCTGTCGACCTTGATGGACACCACGCCGGTGGAAATCCGTTCCAGCGTGTCGCGCCACTTGCCCGACGGCGCCTGCGCGCCGGCGAGCAGCGGTAACCACAGGATCAGCAGGCCACAGAGCGACCGAATTCTAGAGCTCCACTGCATAACCGAAAGCTTGGACAAATTCCTGGGCCAGGGATTCCCGGGAAAATCGATGGTTCTGCGTACCCTGGTGTTCGATCTTGCGCGCACCGATCAACGCGGCGAGGCGACCCGTGTCGGCCCACGGCCAGCTGCGACTCAGACCGTATAGCAGCCCGGCGCGGTAGGCATCGCCACAACCGGTGGGGTCGCTGATGCGTCTTGCTTCGACCGCCGGTATTTCCAGCCGGTCACCGTCGGCATAGATGACCGAACCTTCGCCGCCGCGAGTCACCACCAGCGCCGAAACGCGCCCGGCCAGTTCGTCGAAGTCCAGGCCGGTGCGGTCCTTCAGCATCTGGCCTTCATAGTCGTTCACTGCGATCCAGGTGGCCTGGTCGACGAATTGCGTCAGCTCCTCGCCGTCGAACATCGGCAGGCCCTGGCCGGGATCGAATATGAAGGGAATGCCGGCCGCGGCAAACTGGGCCGCGTGATCGAGCATGCCCTGGCGGCCATCCGGCGAGACCATCCCGATCCGGATGCCGGCGTCACGGGGCACCTCGTTCAGGTGGGCGTGATCCATGGCACCGGGATGGAAAGCCGTGAGCTGGTTGTCGTCCAGATCCGTCGTGATATAGGCCTGGGCCGTCCGCGTTTCGTCGACCTGCTGGATGTACCGGCGCTCGAGCCCCTGCCGTTCGAGCCACGTGCGGTACGCATCGAAGTCACGTCCCACCGTGGCCATGATCAGCGGATCTTCTTCCAGCAGGCGGAGGTTATACGCAACGTTGCCGGCGCACCCGCCGAATTCCTGGCGCATCTCGGGCACCAGGAAAGCCACGTTCAGAATGTGAATCTGGTCCGGCAGGATCTGGTCCTGGAACCGCCCGGGAAACACCATGATGTTGTCGTAGGCCATGGACCCGCAGATCAGTATCGACATTGCAGGGTCCTCAATCTGCCGGCCGCCAGGCCAGGTCGAGCTGTTTGGCCGCGCGCACATCGTCCAGGCGCCGTACCGGCATCGTCAGCGGCGCCGCCTTCACGCTGTCGGGATCACGACGCGCTTCGTCGCGCAGCGCGATCAGCGCATCGGCGAAAGCATCCAGGTCTTCACGGGCTTCGGTCTCGGTGGGTTCGATCAGCAGGCACTCCGGCACGAGCAACGGGAAATAGGTTGTCGGCGCATGGAAGCCACGATCCAGCAACCCCTTTGCGATGTCCATGGCCGTGACTCCCGTGGCCTTCGTGAGATCTTTCAGCGAGACGATGAACTCATGGCTCGCCCGCCGTTCAGGGTAGGCCAGCCTGAAACCGGCAGCGGCCAGCCGGGCCATCAGGTAATTCGCATTCAACGTGGCGTAGTCGGCGACCCGCCGCATGCCTTCGGGACCGAGTAACCGCATGTAGACGTAGGCCCGCAACAGGATGCCCGCATTGCCCATAAACGCCGACAACCGGCCGATACTCTGCGGGCAGTCGGCTTCCGTCAGCCACCGGTAGCCGTCTTCGCCCCGGCCGACCATGGGCACTGGCAGGAAGGGCGCCAGTCGCGCGTTCGCACCCACCGCACCGGAACCCGGGCCGCCACCGCCGTGGGGCGTGGAAAAAGTCTTGTGCAGGTTGATGTGCATCACGTCGAAGCCCATTGCCGCCGGCAGGGCCCGGCCGAGAACGGCGTTCAGGTTCGCGCCGTCGTAGTACAGCAGGCCGCCGGCCTCATGCACGATGGCCGCCACCTCCGGTATCTGCCGTTCGAAGACACCGAGCGTGGATGGATTGGTCAGCATGATGCCCGCGGTTTGCGGGCCGACGGCGTTGCGTAACGCATCGAGATCCACATCGCCGTCCGCCCCGGTGGGGATTTCGCGCACGGTGCAGCCACACATGTTCGCAGTGGCCGGGTTCGTGCCGTGGGCCGCATCGGGCACGATAATTTCCCGTCGTTCAGCATCTCCGCGCGACTGGTGATAAGCCATGATCATCGCGACACCCGCGAACTCGCCCTGGGCACCCGCCATTGGTGTCAGCGAGAAGGTCTGCATGCCGGTGGCCCCCTTCAGCATCTCCTGCAGTTCGTGCATGCACTCGAGGAAACCCTGCCCGTGCGACTCCGGTGCATGGGGATGCCGGTCGGCAAAGCCCGGCAACATGGCCAGCGCGTTACAGACCTTCGGGTTGTACTTCATCGTGCAAGAGCCGAGGGGATAAAAATGCGTGTCGATGGAAAAATTCTGCTGCGACAGGCGCGTGTAGTGGCGCACCACCTGCAGCTCCGACACCTCCGGCAGGCGGGGCGTGGCATCGCGCAACCGGTCGGCCGGCAAGCCGGATGGCGGCGGGTCGACTGGCGCGAGCCCCGGGGAACCACGGCCCGGCCGGGCGCGTTCGAATATCAGGCCATCCATCATGCTCTCCTTCAGGCGGCGCGGCTGCCAGCCAGGGCGTCCCTGAGACTGCGCACGTAATTGTCGATGTCGGCGGGCGTGCGCTGTTCCGTCGCACAAACCAGCAGCGCGTGACCGAGTTCCGGGTAATCGGCACTCAGGTCGTACCCGCCGAGCACGCCCTGCCGCGTGAGCGCGGCCAGGACGGGAGCCACGGGACGATCCAGTACGATGACGGCTTCGTGGAAATAGTCGGCGAAGGCCACGCTGACGCCGTCCAGCGCGATGAGACCATCGACCAGCACCCGCGTATTGGCATGACTCTGCAGCGCGACGCGGCGCAGGCCGTCGCCACCCAGCAAAGCCATGTAGATCGTTGCCGCGGTGACCATCAGGCCCTGGTTCGTGCAAATGTTTGACGTGGCCTTCGCGCGGCGTATGTGTTGTTCGCGTGCCTGCAAGGTCAGCGTGAAACCGGGCTTGCCGTCCAGGTCTACCGTGCGACCCGCAATGCGGCCGGGCATCTGCCGCACGAGGGATTGACGACAGACCATGTAACCGAAGTAAGGCCCGCCTGAGGACAGCGGAATGCCCAGCGGCTGACCTTCACCGCAGGCGATATCTGCCCCGGTCTCACCCCACTGACCGGGAGGCTTCAGCAAGGCGAGGCTCGTGATATTGCAAACGCCGATCACCAGCATGTTGTTTGCATGTGCGAAGTCAGTGAGCGCGTCTGCCGCCTCCAGCGTGCCGAGAAAACCTGGCTGCTGAATAGCCAGTGCTGCAAAGTCCTGGTCGGCCAGCCATTCCATGGCCTGCAGATCCGTTACCCCGTTCGACAGCGGCAACTCGACGAGCTCCAGGCCCTGCCCGCGCAACAGCGCCTTGGCCGCGGCTCGATACGCGGGACTCATGCCGCGGGTGGTCAGGATCCGGTTGGACTTGCTCTTGCGATTGGCCCGCACGGCCATCAGGCAGGCCTCGGCAAAGGCCGTCGCGCCGTCATACAGGCTCGCATTCGACACGTCGAGTCCGGTCAGCTCAGCCATCATGGACTGGTACTCGTAGATGACCTGCAGCGTGCCCTGGCTCGCCTCGGCCTGGTAAGGCGTGTACGCGCTGTAGAACTCGCCTCGACTGGCCACGGCCCACACCGCGGCGGGCACGTAATGATCGTAGGCGCCGGCCCCGATGAAACAGACGCTGCCGGTGTCGGCGGCGGCACGCGTGGTCATGAGTCGCTTGACCCCTGCTTCGTTTATGGCGGGCAACATGCCATCCAGGCCGTCAATGCGCAGGGCGGCGGGTATTTCGTCGAACAACTCGTCGATGCTGCCCGCGCCAATCACGCCGAGCATGTCGCGAACTTCATCATCTGTGTGCGGGATAAAAGGCATGGTGGCTCCGGTGTCAGTCCTCGGATTCGGCCAAGAAACGCGTGTAGGCGTCGGCGTCCATGAGTTCTTCCAGGGTTTGTGGATCGGCAGGCCGCAGCTGCAGCAGCCAGCCATCCGCATACGGGCTGTCATTCACCAGCTCCGGCGTATCCGCCAGTGCGTCGTTGGCCGCGGCGACCACACCCGCCAGCGGGCTGTAGACGTCGGACGCAGCCTTCACGGACTCGACCACCGCGCAGGCTTCCCCTGGCTCGAGTTCGCGATCGGCCTCGGGCAATTCCACGTACACCAGTTCGCCGAGGGCCTGCTGGGCGTGTTCGGTGATGCCGAGCGTCACCGTGCCGTCGTCTTCCAACCGCAGCCACTCGTGGTCGGACGTGTATTTGAGATTTTCTGGCACTTCAGTCATCGAGGCTCCTCCAGGGTCTCGGTCAACCATCGCCGAGGTCCACCAGGACCTCGCCGTTACGAACGAAAGCGGGCGGCACGAGGCGGGCGCGCCGCGCCGCATTACGAATCTGCACAGTGCAGTCACCTTGCGCGCCCGCCGGCACCCTGGCCAGTGCAATGGAACGACCGAGGGTGGGCGAGAAACTGCCGCTGGTCACGACGCCGTCGCCCTGCGCGGTGGATACCGGCTGGCCGTGCCGCATGATGCCGCGGTCTTCCAGCAACAGGCCTGTCAGCTTCTCTGTCGGTCCCTGGCGACGTTGTTCTTCCAGGGCGGCCCGGCCGACAAAGTGGCGCTCGGCGGGCTCCCAGGCCACGGTCCAGTCCAGGCCGCTGACCAGGGGGCTATGGGCTTCGTCGAGATCCTGGCCATACAGGCACAGGCCCGCTTCCAGGCGCAGCGTGTCACGCGCACCCAGCCCGCATGGTTTGCAACCGGCAACGTTTAGTGCATCCCAAAGGTCAAGGGCAACCCGCGAATCATCGATGATCAGTTCCAGGCCGGATTCGCCGGTATAACCGGTGCGCGCAACGAACCACCCACCGGACGCGACGCATTGAAAATTTCGCAGCCCCTCAACAGATGACCGTAACTCAGCAGGCAATAGCGGGACGCACATCGCGATAGCTTCCGGCCCCTGCACCGCCAGCATCACGGCCGAGTCCCGTTCCGTCACGCTCAGCTCACGTCCATTCGCGCGGGCGGTGATCCAGGCCAGATCCTTGTCGCGGGTCGCGGCGTTCACCACCAGCCGATAGTCGTCGGCCCCTGTCCGGTAAACGATCAGGTCGTCTATCACGCCGCCGCTTTCCTGCAGCATGCAGCCGTACAGGCCGCGACCCGGTGCTTTTAACTTCGCAACATCGTTAGCCAGCAAGTTGCGCAGGAACGCCCGGGCGTCGGCACCGTGCACGTCGACTACGGTCATGTGCGACACATCGAAGATGCCGGCCCTGTTGCGCACCGCGTGGTGCTCGTCGAGCTGGGATCCATAGTGCAGGGGCATTTGCCAACCGCCGAAGTCGACCAGCTTGGCGCCAGCGTCCTGGTGCCTGGTGTAAAGCGGGGTTGTCTTGCTCATCGCTCTCTGTCTATCAGTCACATGGCAACGGCAGGCCCTGGCCTGCCGCCCCTCTGTCCTGAAACCTGAGAGATCGGGCAACGCAGAACGCGCTACCGCACCCCTTCGGTGGGCCCTGAACGGGGCCGCTCTCCAGAGTCAATCCGGGTCTGCCGTCCGTTTGCCTGAGCGTTTCCGGGCGAGTTGCGCCTTCGGCGGCCGCCGGTGTGGCGACTCTCTCCCGCGGACCCGTTTGATTGAAGTGATGATCCTAGCGGATCGCCACCGCGACCGCCATCAACTTTCGTTAAATGCAGCCCTGACCCAGGTGAGACGATCTGCGACGGATGCACTCGCCGGCTTTGCTTCAATGCGGCGCAAGCGCTCCGCCAACCCGATCCGGTTCGCGATCTGGATCGCGAGGCCGGGGCGGGCATTCAGCTCCAGTATCAGCGGCCCGTGATAGCGATCGAGCACAATGTCGACACCCAGATAGCCGAGACCCGTGAGTTCATAGCAGCGGGCAGCGAGTTCCAGCAGCTTGGCCCAGTTCGGCACCTGGATCCCGGCGATGAGTTCGCCGGTGTCGGGATGTTCATCCGTTGCGGCGCTGCTCAGGACCCCGTGGACCGTTTGCCCTGTTATCAGGTCTATGCCGACACCCACCGCGCCCTGGTGCAGGTTCGCCTTGCCGTGAGATGCGCGGGTCGGCAGACGCACCATCGCCGCGGCGGGATAACCGCGGAAGACCAGCACCCGTATGTCCGGGATCCCCCGATAACTGACGTGTTCGAAAACCGGGTCGGCGCGCACGCAGTATTCGAGCATCGCGCAGTCGCGGTTGCCGCCCAGGCTATAGCGGCCACTGATGATGTTGGTGGCATGAAAGCGGATCTCCGCTTCGGTCATGAAGCTGCCGTCGATCAGCCGGTACTGGCCCCGCCGCCGCGCGCTGCGCCCGGTGAACACCAGGATCCCGTCACCACCCGATCCGTGGGCGGGTTTCAGCACGAACTCGTCGTGGGATGCGACCAGCTCCGCAAAATGCTTGGTCTCACCGGGCGTGACCATGGTGCCGTACAGGGCCGGGACCGCGATGCCGGCATCCAGCGCCAGGCGCTTGGTCTGCAGCTTGTCGTCCACCAGCGGATAGAGGTGTCGCGAGTTGTACAGCTGGACGTAGTCGGTGTTGCGGGCGTTGATGCCGAGCACTCCGCGAGCGCGCAACTGTCGGGGCAGGGCCAGCATCAGTCACCACCCTCCTGCTTCACGAATTCACGAAAGCGGCGCAGCTCCGTGAGCCTGTAACCCGTGTAGCGTCCAATCAGGAACATCAGGGCGAGAACGATCAGGAGTGTCTCCGGGAACACGAGCACCAGGTGCCGCACGACCTGCAGGTCCATGACGGCATAACAAACCGCCGCGACCGCCAGGGAACCCAGGCCCTGCTGCACGGCATCACCTGCCCCGCGCTCCTCCCACACGGTAGACATTCTTTCAATGGTCATCGCGAGGATCACCATCGGAAACAGCGCGACGGACAAACCCGACTCCAGTTCCAGCTGGTTGCCGACGACGCTGACGCCCAGCATCAGCAGGACCACGATTGTGAGCACGGCGCCGAGGCGTGCGATGGCGAGCAGCCGCAGGCGCTCGAGATAGAAGCGGAAAGCCAGGCCGAGGGCAACGAGCGTGGAGAACAGCGCGATGCCCCACAGCAGTTGCGTCTCGCGGAACGCGAGCGCGATCAGCACCGGCATGAACGTGCCGAAGGTCTGCACGCCGACGAAGTTGCGCAGTATGGCCACCACCAGCGCCCCGATGGGCACCAGCAGCAGGATCGCGTAGACCGCCTGCGTCTGTATCGGCAACGCGAGCAACGACAGTTCGGCGATCGGCCCTTCGCGCACTTCCGACCGGCGCCGCGCGAGGTTCACCGGGTCGACCACATTACTGCTGACGGCGATGCGCACGTCGACGTCGCGCCCGCCGTCTACGCTGGCGAGGTCGTCCGTGCCGCTCCACCACAGCAGGAAATCATCGGGCAGGCCCTGTTCGCCGGTGGCGGGGTCGAAGTACAGCCAGGTGGTGCCGTCATGAACCATCAACCGCGGCGCGACGGCCGAACGCCGGGACTGGTCCTGCAGGTAAATGCCGCGCACCATCCGTGACGGAATCAGGGCCGCCGCAAGCAGCGACGTTGCGGTCTCGGCGATCGCCACCGGCTCTGTCTCACCGTCGAGCAGCAGGTCTACGTTCTGGTCCGCTTCGGGTGTGGCCAGCCGGCGGAGCAACTCTCCGGTAAAGCTGCCAGGGTCGGCGGACTTGCGGCCGACATCTTCCACGATCATCTGGGCGGCGGTGTTGAACGGCTCCGCGAGCAGAGGCGAAGACGGCAACGGCGGCGTCGTGTCTTCGCCGCGCCGGCCCGGGTCTTCGTAAACGACTGCCCGGTAATACAGCGCCTGGGGGCCTTCAGCACGCCGCCTGGCCCACTGCACTTCCCGCCCGCCGGTGACGTAGCGGGGTGTGGCGCCAAAGCCGCGGGAGACGAAATTCTCATCCAGGATTGCATAACCAGGGGTCAGGCCCGGAATAAACATGCGCGCCTTGATCGGGCCCTGCCCGGCTTCGAAGTTCAGCGTCGCCTCCACGGTCCAGACCTCGGCGTCGCTGTCGGGAAACAGTGGAAAACCAAGGGTCTTGTGCTTGTAATAAGTAAGCGATACGCCAGCGACGATCAGCAGCAGTGCCACTAACCAGACCTGGAGTTCACGGCGCTGCATCACGTCCGGTCCGTGCCGCCCGATGCGTAGGCGGCGAAGGCCCGCTTCAGGGGCGTCACACGGTTCACCAGGCCCAGCCCGCCACCGGCGAGGGCGGCAAGGGCCGGGTGGCCGCCGCTGAAGGCGCGGTTCATCAGGTCCATCGTCATCAGGGTGGCCAGGTTGTCGGTCTTGCGCGCCCGCTCGTAACGCCGCAGCACGCGCCGGTCACCGGGATCGGCTGCCGGGCGGTCCAGGAACTCACCGATCACCTGCGCCAGCTCGGCCGCATCTTTCAAACCCAGGTTGGCGCCCTGCCCCGCCAGCGGGTGCACCTGGTGAGCGGCATCGCCGATCAGGACCACTCGGTCGCCCGTGTAGGTGCTGGCGTGAGCCGCGACCAGCGGGAACGCGCGGGCCGGGAGCGTCGGCTGCAACTGTCCAAGCACCCCTTCCGAGGCCGTGGTCAGGGCATCACCCAATGCCGCCTGGCCGCCGCCAATCAGTTCTGCGGCGCGTTCGTCCGGACACGACCAGACAACAGACACGCGACCGTCGGCCAGCGGCAGCAACGCGAGTGGCCCTCGCGGCAGAAAGCGCTGCCAGGCCGTGGCCTGGTGGGGCAACTCGGGTTGCGCGTGAGTGACCACGCCCTGCTGCCGGTACAACCACTGCCGCCGCGCCAACCCGCCTGTCTGCCGGACCCAGGACGCCGCGCCGTCCGCGCCCACCAGCAGTCTCGCGCTCAACTCCAGCCCATCGTCCAGGGCCAGCTGCACGCCGTCGCGCGACCGTTCCAGCGTCACCGGTGCGGCCCCGGTCAGCAGGCGCACGCCGGCTGCCTCGGCCCGATCCCACAGCAACCGGCACACGAGATCGTTCTCGACGATGTGGCCGAGCGCGGCGATACCCTGTTCGGCCGCATCGAACTCAATCGTGTCGTTGCCACCCGGGCCCCCGTTTCGCCACACGACCATGCGACGGTAAGGACCACAGCGCTCGGCGGGGAGCCCCTGCCACACACCGCAGGCGCTGAGGATGTTCGTGGAGCGCGGCGACAGCGCGGAGACCCGGAGGCCGACCTCACTCTGCCAGTCGGGCGGCGGAGTGCGTTCTATAACGACCACGTCGGTCGCTCGTTTCGGCCAGCGTGTCGCCAGCAGGTTGACGAAGCTCAGGCCCACCATGCCGCCGCCGACGACGATGATCTCGGCTGTGTCGGCTCGCTTCACAACGGCAGGCCCCGGGCCAGGCGCGTGAGACGGCCACCGAGGCCCATCGTCGTTCGCGCCAGCGCGCTCTTTGCGCCGGGCACCATGTCGAAGGCAGCCAACCCGAGTCCGCGCAGACCGCCCAGCGCACCCGCCGGCAAGTCGAACAGCCGGATCAGTCCATCGGTAAAGGCAACAACGTTGCGCTGATCCCGGTGCCGCCAGTCGACGTAGGCCTGCAGCAGCGCGGGTGCGCCCGGGTCGCCGGCACCGTCGCGCAAATCGTCGGCAATCAATTCCGCGAGCGTGGCTGCATCCCGCAACCCAAGGTTATAGCCCTGCCCGGCCACCGGGTGCAGCCCGTGGGCCGCATTGCCGACGATTGCCGCGCGCTGTGCGGTCAGCTCGCGCGACTGCGTGAGTGCCAGCGGATAGGCAACCCGCTGCCCGACACGCTGGAACCTGCCGAGACGGTGGCCGAAGCGTCGTTGCAGCAGCTCACAGAATGCCTGGTCGTCCAGTGCGAGGGTCTCGTCGACGGCCGCGTCGGCCTGGGTCAGCACGAACACGTAACGCCCGTCACCGGCGGGCAGCACCGCCATCGGGCCATCGGGCGTAAAGCGTTCGTAGGCCGTCTCGCCATCACTGGCCTTCGTGACCTCCGTGGTGCCGATGATGGCGGTCTGACCGTAAGGACGGGTATCGGCGGCGATACCGAGGACCGCACGCAGTTGCGACCGGGCGCCATCTGCCACGACCAGCAGGCGCGCTGCGAGTTCCTGGTCGCCGCCGTCGGCAGCCACGTGAACCGCAATGTGATCTGCCGCAGGAGTTGCGTCGTCGATGCCCGCGGGCGCCAGCAGCTGCACATTGTCTGCGGCTGCCAGACGTTCCCACAGCACCTTGCCGAGACGACGATTCTCGAGCACGTAGCCCAGTGCGGGCAGGCCTTCACGGGCTGCCTCGATGACCGTGGTGCCGAAGCGCCCCCGTTCGGACACATGAATCCGGCGTATCGGGGCGGCGCAATCGGCAACGTCGCCCCAGATGCCCAGCGAATCGAGGATGCACTGGCTCGTGCGCGACAGCGCCGTGGTGCGCAGATCGAAACTCGGCTGTGCGTCATTGTCGAACGGGACCCGCTCGACAACGGCCACGCGCAGCGGCAACTGGGCCAGCGCACAGGCGAGGCTGGCACCCACCATGCCGCCGCCCGCGATCGCAATGTCGACAGTTGGTGTCATCGACTCCCCGCCCTCAGTGTGCGGCACTGCCGACCACAGCCTCGACTTCGCTGGCCGTGCGCGGCAAGCCGCGCGTCAACAGTTCGTGGCCATCGCGGGTCACTGCGACATCGTCTTCGATACGCACGCCGATGCCCCACCAGCGCTTCGGCACCTTGCGCGTGCCCGGCGCGATGTAGATGCCGGGTTCGACGGTCAGGACCATGCCAGGCTCCAGCAGTCGCCAGTGGTCCGACACTTTGTAGTCGCCGACGTCGTGCACGTCCATCCCCAGCCAGTGACCGGTTCGATGCATGAAGAACGGGCGGTAGGCGCGCTCCCGGATCAGCGTGCGCAAATTGCCCTTCAGCAGGCCGGCATCCCGCAGGCCGCGCGTGATGGCGCGAACCGCGGCGACATGGGGATCGTTCCAGTGTTTGCCGGGCGCGATCTGGGCCAGCGCGGCCTCCTGCGCCTCGAGCACGATGTCATAAATTATCCGTTGCTCGGCCGTGAAGCGGCCGTTGACCGGATAGGTGCGCGTGATATCCGACGCGTAGTAGTCGTACTCGCAACCCGCGTCTACCAGCAACAAGTCACCATCTTCCAGCTGCCGATTGTTGGCGTGGTAGTGCAAGGTGCAACTGTTGGGCCCCGATCCGACAATGGGGAGGTAAGAGAGCCGGGCGCCGCGGCTGCGGAACTCGTGCACGAACTCCGCCTCGATCTCGTATTCGTGCATACCGGGCCGGCATAGCGCCATGCCGCGCCTGTGCGCCCCTACCGCGATGCGCGCAGCCCGGCGCAACGCGGTCAGCTCGGCCCGGCTCTTGTAGAGCCGCAAGTCGTGCAGCTGGTGGTCCAGGGCAATGAACTCGTCCGGCGTGTGCGCGCCCCCTCTTTCGCGCAGCGCGTTCACCCAGCCGATCAGACGCTGATCGAATTCCGGGTGCATGCCGAGGTTGTAGTAGACCTTCTCACACTGCTCGATGATGCCGGGCAGGATGTCATCCATGTCCGAAATCGGAAATGCATCGTCGGCGTCATAGTCGGCAACGGCGCCGTCCGGTCCAGCACGAGCACCGTCCCAGGTTTCCCGCTCCGGGTCACGGTCACGGCAGAACAACAGGTACTCACCCGCCCCGCGTCCGGGGACCAGCGCCATTACCGCCTCCGGCTCCGCGAAACCGCTGAGATAAAAGAAGTCGCTGTCCTGCCGGTAGTAGTACTCGACATCACGATTACGAATCTTGGCCGGCGCCGCGGGCAACAGCGCAACACTGCCCTTGCCCAGAATGCGCATGAGCTGACGACGACGCCTGGCAAACTCTTTTGGGCTCATGGTCGGCTCAGTGCTCTGGCTCGCCGCCGCCGCCGCCGCCGCCGCGGCGCTGGGCATGCAGCTCTTCGAACACAAGCTGCGCGCTGACGCGAACGAATTCCACCAGTTCAGCGTAGGCCTCCTCGGCCTCTGTCAGGGTTTCTTCCGCGCCCAGGGTCGCGCGACTGATCTCGCTGAAGTCGCGAATAATTTCGCCGGTAACGCCCGTTTCCAGGGATTCGGGTGTTGCCGCGCCCTGGCTCAGCCCGTGCATGAATCCCTGGCACCACAAGCCCAGTGCACTGGCGCGCGAGTCTACCGGCGTCTCGTCATCCGGCAGCAGCAGGGCCAGACTCATGTCACCCAGGTCGAGAGCCTCCAGCGTGCTGGCGGCAACGGCCGCCAGGGTCTGTGCCGCAGTTTCGCGGGCCGCCGCGTCACCGTGGCAATCCTGCAGGGATTCCGCCACCCACGGCGGGCCGGCCTCGACGCCCAACAGGCAGGCGAGACCGCACAGCTGGCCGTGCAGCTCGGCGGCCTCCCCGAGGGCTCCGGCATGGCTCAGCGCCTCGGTCATGGCTAGATAATGGCTTGCTGGCATGGTGGGGCGGCTATGCTAGCACCGCGGTGCCTGGGCCGTTAAATTGACCGGGGAGCCCTGCACACCTATATTTTTGATATGGCAGATACACCAGAACAAAATTTCCTCAAAGAGCTGCAGAGGCTCGAACGCCGTCTCGACGAGCTGGTGGTCATTACCAACCAGCTCAAGGATGAGAATCGGTCCCTGAAACAGCGCCAGGACAACCTGATTGCCGAGCGCGCCAACCTGCTGCAGAAGAATGAGCAGGTGCGGGCGCGGGTCGAGGCCATGATCGTTCGCCTGAAAGCCATGGAGCACAGCTCATGACGGAGATGTACGCCCACGTGAACGTGAAGATCCTGGAGAAGGAATACCAGTTCTCGTGCCCCGCAGATGAACGCAAGTCACTGCTGGAATCAGCGGAAATCCTGAACGCCAAAATGCGCGAGATCCGGGATGGCGGCAAGGTCGTGGGGCTGGATCGCATCGCGGTGATGGCGGCCCTGAACATGGCTCACGACCTGCTGGCCGCGCACAGCCGGGGCGAGGTCATCGAGTCCGGTGCGAAGGGCAAGATCATCGAGATGCGCGAACGGGTGGAGTCAGCCCTGCAGCAAGGCCGCCAGCTCGAGCTCTGATAGACCCGGCGTTTCCCGGACGAGACGCAGTCGGAATCCGACTGCTCCCCGGAGACGATATAATCCCTACAGGTTCCTCCTGCAGTGTTCGAGGCGGGTCTAAGTCTTTCGACCCTAAATCATGACCTTGGGGTCGTCGTCTGTAGACAGTTTTGTGCAGATCCGCCGCGAGCGGAAAGCCTGCGCTGTCACGGCTGACCCCACCTATCGCTCTGGTTCGAGAGCGATGATTCGTCACGGCACAGGCGGGAGGAACCGCCTCCCCCCCAGCCCAGGAACCGGCACATGAACCGGCGGGAATTGCGCCAGCAACTGGTTGCCGCGCGCAAAGGCATTGCACCAGGCGCGGCCCACCGGGCAGGTCTGCAAGCGTCACAACAAGCCTGGAAGCTGCAGATTTTGCAGCGTGCAACGCGCATTGCAGCGTACTTCCCCATGGGTGGCGAACTCGACTGTCGCGCGTTGATCGAACAAGCCTGGGCCCGCGGACGCGACGTGTACCTGCCGATACTGCACGGCAATCGCTTGCGATTCCGGCCCTATACTGCCGCAACTCGAGTGGCGCCGAATCGCTTTCGAATTCCCGAGCCGGTTAGCGGCGCAGAACTGCCAGCGACCGCGATGGATGTCGCAATTACACCACTTGTGGGCTTCGATTCCGCAGGTAACCGCCTGGGCATGGGCGGTGGCTTCTACGACCGGAGCTTCCACTTCCTCCTGCAAAGAACACGCTGGCGTCACCCGCGCCTCGTTGGCCTCGCATACGACCTGCAACGCTTAACCAAAATAGACAGGCAACCCTGGGACGTGCCACTCGACGCCGTGGTGACGGAGTCCGCGAACTACATTTTTGCCGTTTGAAGGGCTGATTCAGCCGATTCTTGATGGACGGAAGCGATAACGGCGTCACCCTTGATTTGCTGGTATTTTTAACCACTTTATATATACTCGGCGACGGTTATCCCCGACACGGAGACTGAAATGGCTGTTAGGAAGAAGACGACGCGCAAGAAGGCTTCCCGTAAAAAGGTAGCCAAGCGCAAGACTGCTAAGCGGAAGACGACTAAGCGGAAGACCGCTAAGCGTAAAACCGCTAAGCGGAAGACGACCAAGCGTAAGACCAAGAAAAAGGCCAAGCGCAAGACGAAGCGCAAGGTAGCCAAGCGTAAGACGAAGCGTAAGACCAAGAAGAAAGCCAAGCGCAAGACGAAGCGCAAGGTAGCCAAGCGTAAGACGAAGCGTAAGACGAAGCGTAAGACCAAGAAGAAAGCCAAGCGCAAGACGAAGCGCAAGGTAGCCAAGCGTAAGACGAAGCGTAAGACCAAGAAGAAAGCCAAGCGCAAGACGAAGCGCAAGGTAGCCAAGCGCAAGACCAGCAGGCGCAAGGTGTCCAAGAAGAGGTAGACCGTGAGCGCCGGGCCTCGAAATGCGGGGCCCGGCACTCCCAGGAAAATGCCCGCCACTGGCGGGCATTTTTTTATGGGACGCCGGCACGGGGACCCAGGCCGCAGGCCGGTATAATCGGCGCCGCCCGGGCAGGGGGCATGACGCGGGGCAGCAAATGGACCAGAACGAGAAGAAGCGCTTGGCCGCGGAGGCGGCGCTGGAGTTCATCGGCCCCGGGACCCGCCTGGGGGTCGGCACCGGATCCACCGTCAATTTCCTGATCGACGCGCTACCCCGGGTAGCGAAGGATATCGAGGTCTTCGTCGCCAGCTCAGTGGCCACCGAAAGGCGGTTGCGGGCTGCCGGATTCGAGGTAGCGGAACTGTCGGAAGCCGGTGAGCTCGATCTCTATATAGACGGCGCCGACGAGGTGAACAAGCAGTTCCACCTGATCAAGGGCGGCGGCGGCGCCCTGACCCGTGAGAAGGTCCTGGCCAGTGCCGCCCGGCGCTTCGTTTGCATTGTCGACGAGTCGAAGCGCGTGGGGGTCCTGGGCGGCTTTCCACTGCCCGTCGAGGTGATACCGATGGCCCAGGCCTATGTGGCCCGACAATTCGTCAAGGTGCGTGGCCAACCCATCCTGCGGAAAGATTTCGTCACGGATAACGGCAACGCGATTATCGATGTCCACGATCTCAACATCACCAACCCGCCGGAGATGGAACAGCGCTTCAACCAGGTACCGGGCATCGTGACCGTGGGCATCTTTGCGCAGCGGCCGGCGGACATACTGCTGATCGCCGGGGACAGCGGGGTCGACAGGCGCGATCGAGGTTAGTGGAATAAAGCTCCAACAAGGTTTCTTGCAGCCCAAAAAAAACCCGCCATTGGCGGGTTTTCTTATGGGTGGCTGGGGGACCAGGATTCGAACCTGGATTGACGGAGTCAGAGTCCGTAGTCCTACCATTAGACGATCCCCCAGGGGATCGTGTCGCGGCTCAGCGCTTGGAGTACTGGGTGGCTCGACGGGCTTTGCGCAGGCCCACTTTCTTGCGTTCCACTTCACGCGCATCGCGCGTCACGTAGCCGGCCTTCCGCAGCGGGGAGCGCAGACTCTCGTCGTAGGCGATCAGCGCACGAGTCAGGCCGTGCCGGATCGCGCCTGCCTGGCCGGTCATGCCACCACCCTCGACGTTCACCTGCACGTCGAACTTGCCGACGTTATCCGTCAGTTCGAGAGGTTGGCGGACGATCATCCGGGCCGTCTTCCGACCAAAGAAGCGATCCAGCTCCTTGTCGTTGACCGTGATCTGGCCAGTGCCGGGGCGCACAAATACCCGGGCGGTGGAGGTCTTCCTGCGGCCGGTGCCGTAATAAAATTCTGTAGACATGCCTGTCTGGGCCTCGATCAAATTTCCAGGGGTTGTGGCTGCTGGGCCGTGTGCTGATGCTCGGCGCCCGGATAGACCTTGAGCTTCTTCAGCATCGCCGCACCGAGTTTGTTTTTCGGCAACATGCCCTTCACCGCATTGATCAGCACCCGCTCCGGGTGCTCTTCCAGCATCGTGCCCAGGCTTATCGACTTCAGGTTGCCGATATAGCCGGTGTGATGATGGTAGATCTTGTCGTTCAGCTTGTTGCCGGTGACGCGAATCTGCTTTGCATTCACCACGACAATATAGTCACCCGTGTCCACGTGCGGCGTGTACTCGGGCTTGTGCTTGCCCCGCAGACGGGTGGCAATTGCGGTTGCCAGCCGGCCGAGCGTGCGGCCGTTGGCGTCCACGACATACCAGTCGCGGCGTACCTCGTGGGGCTTTGCCGAAAACGTAGCCATATTCAAATATGAACCTGAGGGGGCCGGATGGGCCCGCGACGAAAGGGGCGCGATTTTACGGGCCGAACCCGCCTTTTTCAATGGATCTGGCTGCCCGCGGTGGCCTGAAACCGGCCCGTGACCCCTATAATCCGCCCATGGCCACCCCGGGATCTGACCTGCTGGACCGCCTGATTGGCGAACTGGACACCGCCCTGCGCGTGGTCAGTGGCCCGGCCCGGGGCGCCACGCCGAACCCGGCGGAAGGGATGCCGGAGCCCGAACTGAGCCCCGCGGAGCGGCGCCGGTCAGCGGCCCTGATGCGCGTGAACCACGCCGGGGAGATTGCCGCGCAGGCCCTGTACCGGGGCCAGGCGGCTGTCGCGCGGGACCCGGCGCAGCGTGATGCGCTGCTGCACGCCGGCCAGGAGGAATATGAACACCTGGCCTGGTGCGAGACGCGGGTCCACCAGCTCGGCGAGCGCACCAGCGTGCTGGCCCCGGTGTGGTACGCGGGCTCCTTCGCGATCGGTGCCCTTGCCGGCCTGGCCGGCGACCGGCTCAGTCTCGGTTTTCTCGCGGAAACCGAACGGCAGGTGACCGATCACCTGGGCAGCCATCTGCAGCGTCTGCCCGCGGCGGATGCGCCCAGCCGCCGGATCGTCGCCGCGATGCAGGAAGAAGAAATCGCCCATGGCGAAGAGGCCCGGGCGCGGGGAGGGACCGATTTGCCGGCGCCCATGCGCGGCCTGATGCGCGCAACAGCCAGGATCATGACCACCCTCGCCCACCGGATCTGATCCCTGCAGGCTTTCTTTGGGACTTGTGTCACAAAACCGGCACAACGCATTGAATCTTATGTTGAACGCAGGTTAAATCGGCTCCGGGTTATTGGGGAGAGACTTCATGAACACCAACGGCAAGGCGTTGAGTGACATACCGGCCATCAACCGGTTTCTGACCTACTGTCGCGTGCGCACCGTACCGGCGAAGACCGTGATGATTCATGCTGGGGATACGCCCGACAGCCTGTACTACATCATCAGCGGCTCCGTCGAGGTAATGATCGAGGACGAGGACGGCAACGAAATGGTGCTGTCCTACCTGAACAAGGGACAGTTCTTCGGGGAGATGGGCCTGTTTCACGAACAGCCCGCCCGCAGCGCCTGGGTCCGTACCCGGGTCGGGTCGGAAATCGCCGAGATGACTTACACCCGGTTCCGGCAGATTGCCAGCGAAAGCCCGGGGCTCGTGTTCGAGCTCGCGACGCAGCTGGCGACCCGGCTGGATCGCACGAACCGCAAGCTCGGTGACCTGGCCTTCGTGGACGTCACCGGCCGTGTGGCCCACGCGATCATGGATCTGTGCAACGAACCGGATGCGATGACGCACCCGGACGGCATGCAGATCAAGGTCAGCCGCCAGGAACTGAGCCGCCTGGTCGGCTGTTCTCGGGAAATGGCGGGACGGGTGCTGAAGGTCCTGGAAGAACAGGGCCTGGTGTCGGCCAGCGGCAAGACCATCGTGGTCTATAACGCCCGGCCGGAGCGCACCGTCAGCGCCACTGCAACCGTGGCAAGCTAGCGTCCGTTAAGACAGGCCGGCGACCGCAGCGGACGGCGCTGCGGCCGCCAGTTCTTTGCGCATGCTGGCAATCGTGGCCGCGTAATCGGCGCTGCCGAAAATTGCCGAACCCGCCACGAAAGTATCCGCACCGGCAGCAGCCACGGCGCCGATGTTGGTCGGCTTGATACCGCCGTCGACCTCCAGCCGAATGGCGCGGCCACTTGCCGTAATTCGCTCCCGCACCGCCCGCAACTTGTCCAGGCTGGACGGGATAAACGCCTGGCCGCCGAAGCCCGGGTTCACGGACATCACCAGCACCAGGTCCAGGTCGTCCAGGACGTGATCGAGGCAGGACAGAGGCGTCGCCGGATTGAGCACCAGCCCGGGCCGGCAGCCCACTTCCCGGATCAGGGAAATGGTCCGGTGCGCATGCTCGGAAGCCTCCGGGTGAAAGCTGATCCAGCTGGCCCCGGCCGCCGCAAATTCCTCGACCAGCCGGTCCACCGGCTTGACCATCAAGTGCACGTCGATGGGCGCCTGCACCCCGTACCTGCGCAGCGCATCACAGACCAGCGGGCCAACCGTGAGGTTCGGCACATAGTGATTGTCCATCACATCGAAGTGCACGACATCCGCACCCGCATCCAGCACCGCATCCACCTCGGCGCCGAGGCGCGCGAAGTCGGCAGACAAAACGGAGGGTGCGATCAGGAAATCGGCCACGTTGAGATCCTCGTTGCGGACAGAAATGCTATCACTTCAAGCCGCGCCGGGCCTTGATCACGTCGTAGGCCTTGCCGATCTCGCTGGTGCGCTCCTTCGCGACCTCGAGCATCGCATCGGGCAGGCCGCGGGCTGCGAGCTTGTCGGGATGATGCTGATTCATGAGCCGCCGGTATGCCAGCTTGACATCGCGATCCGTGGCATTGGGCTCCAGGCCCAGGGCCTTGTAAGCCTGGACCAGCTCGTTTTCACCCCCGGGACGCCTGACACGGCCGCGGAAGCTGCGCTGTGCGTGCAACACCGCCTCGAGTTGCGCGAGCTCCACGCGGCTCACGCCCAGGCCGCCGGCGACACGCCACAGCAACTCGCGCTCGCGTGGCTTGATGGCCCCCTTGCTCAGCCCGAGTTCCAGCTGAATCTCCAGGAATGCCCGGACCAGGTCCGGCTGATGTCCGCAGGCTCGCCGTAACGCCCGCACCTGCTCGTCGACGTCGAAGCCGCTCTGCTTGCCGCGCGTGAACAGCGCAATGGCCTGGCGCACGGCCTCCGGGGTCAGGTGCATGCGGTGCATGACCGCCCGCGCTGCCTGGATTTCCTCCTCCGAAACCCGGCCGTCGGCCTTGGCGAGGCGCCCCATTACCAGGAAGGTGGTTTCGAAGAACACCCGACGGCGTTCTTCCCCATGCATCCCGCCACCGGCGTCCCGCAGGCGCTGCCCCGCCAGACCCCGGTCGAACTGGTGGCCCAGCAGGGCACCGACGAAGGCGCCGACGTAGCCGCCGGCCATGAAACCGAGCAGCCCGCCCCCGATTTTGCCCAGCCAGCCGTTCAACGAGGGCAATCCCCGTCGCACGGCCAGCGGACAGCAGCTAAGATGGCGGTTTTTTTCACGGGACCAGCGAGCAAATTCACCATGGCGCAGGCATTGTACGAGTCGAGAGTGACCGGGCTGTCGCGAATCAGTCAAGGCAAGGTCCGGGATATCTACGCGGTGGACGACGAGCACCTGCTGATCGTCACGACAGACCGGCTGTCGGCCTTCGACGTCGTGCTGCCGGATCCGATCCCGGGCAAGGGCGAGGTGCTGACGCGCCTGTCCGAATTCTGGTTCGGCCGCACGGCCGGGATCGTGCGCAACCACATGGCGGCGCTAAAACTGGAAGAGGTAGTAACCGACGCGGCCGAGCGGGAAGAGCTGGGCGGTCGCGCAATGGTTTGCCGGCGCCTCAAGCCGCTGCCGATCGAAGCCGTGGTGCGGGGATACCTGATCGGCTCCGGCTGGAAAGACTATCGGGCGACGGGGCAGGTCTGTGGCATTGCATTGCCACCGCGTCTGGAACAGGCCCAGCAACTGCCGGAACCGATCTTCACACCGGCCACGAAAGCCGCCGTCGGCGACCACGACGAGAACATCAGCTTCGACCAGGCCGCCGAGCTGGTGGGCCAGGAACTCGCAGCGCGCGTGCGCGAACTGAGCATCCGCATCTACCTCGAAGGTGCCGCCTATGCCGCCGAGCGGGGCATCATCATCGCCGACACCAAGTTCGAGTTCGGCCTCGATGATTCGGGCGAGCTGTACCTGATAGACGAAGTCCTGACGCCGGACTCCTCCCGCTTCTGGCCGGCCGCCGAGTACGCCACCGGCATCAGCCCGCCAAGCTTTGACAAGCAGTACGTGCGCGACTACCTGGAGACCCTGGACTGGGACAAGAAAGCACCCGGCCCGCATTTGCCCGCACAAGTCATCAAGGTCACGAGCGAAAAGTACCGGCAGGCGCTGGAGCTGTTAACCAGTTCAGCCTGACCGCCGATACCGCGGGGTAGAATGCGGCGCTGGGGCCCACCCTGCCGGCCCGGGAAACACACAGCCATCGCCACGTTGACGGACAAGGTAGAGGCCCTGCTATGGGCACCCAGGGTCGACGAGCTGCCCGGTGTGGCCCGCATGGCCATCAGGCTGGTGCGCTTCACCTACGCCGTGCTGCGCGACGCGGTGGTCGGCAACCTGCCGATGCGGGCCATGGGGCTCGTGTACATCACGATCCTGTCCATCGTGCCATTGCTGGCCATCAGTTTTTCCGTGCTGCGCGGCTTTGGCTTCCACAAGCAGATGGAGCCTTTGCTCTATGAGTTCCTGGCGCCCCTGGGCGAGAAGGGCGTGGAATTAACGAACCAGGTCGTCGGCTTTGTCGACAACGTGCAGGGCTACGTCGGGGCGGCCGTCGGGGCGCTGGTGCTGTTGATCTACACCACGCTGTCCATGGCGGAGAAAGTGGAAGACAGCATGAACTTCGTGTGGCGCGTGGAACGCTCACGCAACATTGCCCGGCGCCTCAGCGAGTTCCTCAGCGTGATCCTGCTGGGCCCGGTCGTCATGGTCACCACGATCAGCCTGATCGCAGCGGCCGAGAGCACCACTGTGGTCCAGGAACTTCAGGGCATCGAGGCCATCGGCCAGACACTGCTGTTCGCAGGAAAACTGGTGCCCTACCTGATTGTCATCGCCGGCTTCAGCTTCGTGTACTGGTTCCTGCCCAACACGCGGGTGCACCTGAGCGCGGCGCTCGTGGGCGGCCTGGCAGGCGGGATGCTGTGGGCCGCGTCCGGCTCGCTGTTCGCGATATTTGTCGTGAATTCCGTCCGTACGCTCAGCATCTATGCAACCTTTGCCGTCGTGATCATTGCGCTGATCTGGCTCTATCTCTGCTGGCTGATCCTGCTGGTCGGCGCACAGGTCGCGTTCTACGTGCAACATCCCGAACACATCCGGCTCGGTTTCCGGCGGGTTACGCTCGGCGGGCGCCGGCGTGAAGAAATCGCGCTGAGCCTGATGAGCCTGATCGCGCAGCGTTTCCGCGACGGTGCCCAGCGTCTGCAGATGCAGGACGTCGCGGAACAACTGGCATTGCCCAGCCTGGTGATCGGTGCCGTCGGCCAGCGGCTGGAATCGGCGGGCCTGCTCACCCGCACCCAGAAAGACGAGCTGCTGCCCGGCCGCGACCCGGGCCAGATTCGCCTCAGCGAGATCCTCGATGCAGTTCGCGAACCGCAGATGATGGACATGTTCCCGGAAGGCAACTGGCCCCAGGGTGTGAAACGCGTCGCCAGTCAAGTCCGCGGCGCAATCGACCAAAGCCTCGGCGCCCAGTCCCTGTACGACATCATCGACACCTCCCGCGCCGAGACCTAGAAGAACCCCGTCGTCTCGCCTTCGACTTCGCTGGCGGGTCCGGGTGTCCGGCCGTCACGCTGGCTTACCCTGCGGATGTGGTGGACTGCCGCCGCCGCGGGGCACGCGCTCTTCCTGGCTTAACCTCACCCGGACATCCCTGTCCGGGTTCGGATCGGCCCTCCGTCGCTCCCGCCATCCCTGGCTCCGCTCCTCCGGGACGACGCCCGGAAGAGCGCGCGCCCCGCGACGTCGGCGTGACAGTGCGGTGGGGGGGCCGAGCCGGCCGCTAATGCTGATGGTGAATTCAGGCGTGATAAGAAAACCTTGGCAACCTGGTGAGATTGTCATCAGGGACGACACTGAGGCCAGGTCGCGACAGCGGCACGCCAATCAGGAAGCCACCATCGCCCTCCTCCCAATGACGGGGGCGAGATAATCGGCACGACGCCGTCAGAGAAAGTGCTTGAAAAGGCGGCACCCGATTGATGGTCCGCCAAGCTGCAAGGCCGTGCAGGGGAAAGCTTTTTCAGGCGACTACAAAACTGGAGCCAGAAAAAGCTTTGCGCTGCGCGGCTGGCACCAACGTAACACCATCTTCACAACCACAACATCAAGCCAACCAGCCATCAGTTCCCCGCAATCGTCATCCCCCCAACCAACACTGACCCCGTCCGAATCCCGCCCCGCAGATCGACGTCCGTCCCGACTGCTTCGATCTGCTTGTACATGTCGGCCAGGTTGCCGGCGACCGTGATCTCGTTGACGGGATAACAGAGTTCGCCATGCTCCACCCAGAAGCCGGCCGCGCCGCGTGAATAGTCGCCGGTCACCGTGTTCACGCCCTGCCCCATCAGCTCCGTCAGCAGCAGGCCGCGGTCCATCCCGGCCAGCAGATCGTCGTAACTCTCACCGGTACTGTCGACGACCAGGTTGTGGATGCCACCGGCGTTGCCCGTGGTTTCGAGGCCCAGCTTGCGCGCGTAGTAGCTGCCCAGCACGTAGCCGCGTAACACGCCGGCGTCTATCAACGGACGGTCGGCGGTGGCGACGCCTTCGGCGTCGAAAGGTGCGCTCGCCAGCCCGCCGGGAATATGGGATTGCTCGGCCACGTTGACCCGGTCTGCAAACACCGTCTGGTTCAGCGCGTCGGCGAGGAAGGTGGATTTGCGATACAGGTTGCCACCGCTGATCGCCCCCACGAAGTGCCCGAACAGGCTGCGCGCAAGGCGCGCAGGATAGAGCACCGGGACTGTCGCCGTGTCGAGTTTGCGGGCACCCAGCCGGCGAACCGCGCGCACGGCGGCTTCGCGGCCGATGGCCCCGGCGCTTTCCAGTAATTCAGGTGAACGGGACACAGAATAGTCGAAGTCGCGTTCCATTGCGCCGTTCTCGCTCGCGAGCACCGCGCATGACAGGCTGTGCTGACTGCTCGGATACCCGGCCAGGAAGCCGTGGGTATTGCCATACACGCGAGCACCCGAATGCGTCGACAGGGTGGCACCCTCGGAATTGGTGATCCGGGCGTCTGCGGCCAGGCCGGCGGCCTCGCACTCGGTGGCCAGTTCGATCGCCGCCGCGGGCTCCAGGTCCCACGGGTGATAGAGATCGAGATCCGGAATGTCGCGCGCCATTCGCTCGGCCGCGGCAAGACCGGCGAACTCATCTTCGGCCGCGTACTGGGCCAGCGAGCAGGCTTTCTGCACCGCCTCCGCGACCGCGTCCGGATCCAGGTCTGAGGTGCTGGCACTACCCTTGCGATGCTCGAAAAACACGGTCACCGCGAGGCCCTGGTCGCGGTGGTATTCGAGCGTCTCCACCTCGCGCATACGCACGGTGGCCGACAAGCCGGCGCCGCGGCTGGCGCTGGCCTCGGCCTGGCTCGCCCCGAGATCCCGGGCCGTCGCCAGCGCCGCGCTCACGCGCTCGCTCAGGGTGGCAATATCGCTTTGCGTCGTGTTATTCATGGCTCGTGTAATCGTGGCCTGCAGCGGGTAGTCTACCCCGCACATTTTGGCCTGTTACCTGCAGAAACGGATAGGCTTCAATCATGAGCAAACTGGTCGGCATCCTGATGGGTTCCCCGAATGACTGGGAGATCATCACCCACACATCGGCCGCCCTCGACGGCTTTGGTATCGAACACGAGGTCAACGTGATCTCCGCGCACCGCAGCCCCCACCGGCTGACGGAGTATTGCGAGAGCGCGAAAGACCGGGGCCTGGAGGTCCTGATCTGCGGTGCGGGTCTCGCCGCCGCGCTGCCCGGGGCCGTAGCGGCCCTGACACCGCTGCCCGTGCTCGGTGTGCCCCTTTACTCGAAGGCGACCGGCGGCATGGACGCGCTGCTGGCAATGTCGCAAATGCCGGGCGGCGTGCCGGTCGGCACGCTGGCAATCGGCAAACCGGGGGCGGTAAACGCCGCGGTGCTGGCCGCGTCGATCCTGGCCCTGTCGCACCCGGCAATCGCCGACGCGCTCGATGCTTACCGGGCTCGCCAGACGCAGGCGGTGCTGGACCTGGGCGATCCCCGCGACGGCTGAGGCGGGGCCTAGTCCAGGTCTTCGATGCCGGGCGGGCGACGGTTCTGGCGGAAATCCCGGCGTTTCAGCCAGATCACCAGCCCGGCCATGATCAGCGTGATACCCGCCACGAGGCAGATGGTCGGCCAGTGCCAGTAATTCAGGTACATGGATGCACCAAGCGACGCGAGCCCGGCCACCAGGTAGAAATAAGGCAGCAACTCGTAGACGGGTTTTGACAGCCAGATGTGCATATCGCGCTGGGGTCAACCGCCGCCCGTCCCGCCGACGGTCAGCCCGTCCACGCGCAACGTAGGCTGGCCGACTCCCACCGGGACCGACTGGCCTTCCTTGCCGCAAACCCCGACGCCCTCGTCGAGCTTTAGGTTGTTGCCCACCATGGAGACCTTCTGCAGGACGGAAGGCCCGTCGCCGATCAATGTCGCATCGCGTATCGGCGAACCGAGCTTGCCACCTTCTATCAGGTAGGCCTCGCTCGCGGAAAACACGAACTTTCCGGACGTGATATCGACCTGGCCGCCGCCGAAGTTGTGCGCGTAAATGCCGCGATCGACCGACGCAATGATTTCGTCGTGTTCGTGCGGGCCCGGCAACATGTAGGTGTTCGTCATTCGCGGCAGGGGCAGGTGGGCGAAAGATTCACGACGCCCATTGCCCGTCGGCTCGGCGCCCATCAGCCGCGCATTCAGCCGGTCCTGCATGTAGCCGACGAGCCGGCCATTTTCGATCAGGGTCGTACGCCGGGTCGGCGTCCCCTCGTCGTCCATGTTCAGTGAACCGCGGCGTTCCGGCAGCGTGCCGTCGTCCACCACGGTGCAAAGTTCCGATGCCACGCGTTCGCCCATGCGGCCCGCGAAGGCCGACGTACCCTTGCGATTGAAGTCACCTTCCAAGCCGTGGCCGATCGCCTCGTGCAACAACACGCCGGGCCAGCCAGGGCCCAGCACGACCACTGTCTCGCCCGCCGGCGCGGGCACCGCCTCGAGGTTGACCAGCGCCTGGCGCACCGCTTCGCGGCCGTAACCAATGGCCCGCTCGGCATCCAGGAAATAGTCGTAGGCAACACGACCGCCGCCACCCGTGTATCCCTGCTCCCGACGCCCGCCGTCCTCGACGATCACTGCAACGTTGAGTCGCACCAGCGGCCGCACGTCAGCGGAGTACACGCCGTCACTGGAACACACCAGCACGATCTCCTGCACGCCGGCGATGCTCGCCATGACCTGTTTCACCCGCGGGTCGATGGCCCGCGTGGCCCGGTCGACTTCCTGTAACAGCGCAACCTTGTCGCTGTCGGGCAGGGAGGCGGTCGGGTCGAAGGCCGCATACAGCCGTTGTTCGCCCGCGGGTGACCACGACTGCACGGCGCCCTGCTGACCGTGGCGGACGATGGCACTCGCTGCCTGGGACGCCGACATCAGCGCCGGCGCGATGATTTCGTCCGAGTAGGCAAAACCCGTCTTTTCACCGGCTACCGCGCGCACACCGACTCCGCGTTCGACGCTGTGCGAGCCCTCCTTCACGATACCGTCTTCCAGCGACCAGGATTCGTGACGGGCCACCTGGAAGTACAGTTCGGCCGTATCCACCCCGCCGCGCAACAGCGCATTGAGCGCGTCGTCCAGGTGCTTGTCCTTGAGCTCTGCCGGGGCGAGGAGGCGTTCTTCGGCCAGCTGCAGCGGGTTGGCTGTGTTATTGCTCACCTGTCCTCGTCTCCACTGTCAGTCGGCATATCGATGCGTGCCCGCCGGTGCTCCAGGACCGGGAAACTGTCGCGCAGGTGCGCAGGCCTGGCCAGGTCCACGCCAACCAGATGCACCCCCGGCCGTTCGCCGGCATCCAGCAACACTTCCCCCCAGGGCCCCGCGAGCATGGAATGGCCCCAGGTCTGGCGCCCTCCCGGGTGCGCACCGGTCTGCGCGGCAGCTGCCACGTAGCCCAGCATATCGATCGCCCGAGCCCTGATCAGCACTTCCCAGTGCGCGCTGCCGGTAGGTCGCGTAAACGCAGCCGGTACTGCGACTATTTCGGCCCCTTCGTGGGCCAGGCGACTGAACAGTTCGGGGAACCGAAGATCGTAGCACACGGCCACCCCGAGCCGGCCCCACGGCAGGTCGACCGTCAGCGTCCGGCGGCCGGGCGCGGTATTCGCGGATTCCCGATAGGCTTCGTCGGCGTCCGGGATCTGCACGTCGAACAGGTGCATCTTGTCGTAACGCCCCCGCCGCGCACCGTGGTCGTCGTAGACCAGACACGCCGCAGCCGGTAGCGATTCACCGGCATCTGCGATCGGCACCGTCCCGCCCACGAGCCACAGCCCGTGGCGCCGTGCCATGTCCGCCAGTGTGTCCTGAATGGGCCCGTTGCCGTCCGGCTCGGCGATCCCGCGACGCCAGGTTTCGGCCGCCGCCATGCCGGCAAAGTTCTCCGGCAGCACTGCCAGGGAGGCGCCGCCGTCTGCGGCTTCCCGCAGCCAGTCATCGGCCGCGGCCAGGTTTGCACCGACATCATCGCCGCTTTCCATCTGCACCAGGGCCAGCACCAGCTGCCGCGAACCGCTCACGTGGAATCGCCTCCCTCTGTGTCGGGCACCGGCTCCGGCTGAACCGGCTGGGTTTCCGGCAGTGGCACCAACACGACTTCAGGCAACACTTCCGGCAGCAACGCCTCGCAGTTACTAAAACGCGTCGTGTCCACGTCGATGCGCTGAGTCTTGCTGATATTCGGCTGCTCCCAACTGCCCTGGATCTCGTAGTAAGACTCGCCGATCTGACTCAACGGCTTGCGAAATATTCTCGAGATCAACAGCATGGCCGCACCCACACCGGGACCACCCACCACCGCACCGCCGAGTGCAAGCACATTCGATACATGGGGACGCACCACCGCGAGCTGGTCATAGGTCTCTTCGCTCATGCTGGTGCGCCCGACGATACCGACATCGGCCACCCCACCTTCCAGGCCGAGGTTGCAGGTGTAGGCTTCACCGGACTCCAGCGTGAAATTCCCTTCCAACACGTTAAAGCTCAGGCCCTCGTCGAAAACGTCGCGGAAATCCAGCGCCAGGCGCCGCGGCAACGCCGCGACACTCAGCATGCCAAGCACACGGCCCCCGCCCGGCTCCACGTCCAGCAGCGCGCCTTCCTCGATGCGGATTTGCACCTGCCCGGAAGCCGCGGCAAGAAAGTCTGCCGCCGGTGGCCCGGGCCAGCTCACGTCGGCGGTAACCCGTCCGGACTTGCTCTGGATCAGCGGTTGATAGGCCAGGCTCACCAGCGTTTGCTTCACATCGTCCGTGCGCAACTCCCCACGCAGCCGGGTGCGCTGCCGGGCCACGTCACCGTCCAGCACCAGCCACGCCGCGTCACCGGCAATCTCGAAACTGTTCGCGGCGGTCTGTATCGGGCTCGCAACGAGGCCGTCCGCATTACTGTCTACCCGCGCGTTCAGGGTGCCGAAGTTCAGCTCACCCAGGCGGAAGTCGCCCACCTGGACCGCCATGGGCGGTGCCGTGCGCGGATCGGTGGGTTCGCCGTCACCCGTCTCGGCTTCGCGCAGCCACAGCCGCTCCATGTCCACCCGCAGGGGTCGTTGCGGGGCAGGCACGTCCGGCACGATGACGGTGCCCAGCGCCCACGGCGCGTCGAGCGCGATTCGCCAGGCCCCGGGCTGGCGCGTGGCGAAAACCTCGGCGTCGCGGAAATGCTGACCGAAGACCACCAGGTCTTCCACGGAAAACGCCACTTCACGGTACAGCTCGAGCCAGCGTTGGGTTGCATCGCCATCCGCCAGCGCGATCCAGTCCGCGAGCCGCAGCGTATCCAGGTTTCCCGACAACTCGATCCCCGGGAGCATGGGCAACAGGGCCGGGCCATACCCGGAATGCAGTGCGCCCCGTTCTATGGCCCAGCCACTCTCGCCCCGCTCCATCCGGAACACCCACGCCAGGTTGTCGCGCAGCCGGCCGTCCACGGCCAGCACTTCGTCCTGAAAATCGAGCCGCAGCGCGAGCGGTGCCGGCTGTCCCGGTTGTTGCGCGAAGGGGGGAGGCAGCCGACTTTCTACCGCGGTCAAATCGGCCTGCACGGCGAGCTGCAGCGTACCGCTGTCGGGACCACCGCGCGGCAGCGCAACCATGGCGCGCCAGTCGGCAGCCCCCGAAAACTTGTCTGGCTGCGGGAGTTCCAGCGTCTCCATCCACCGCCGCAACGGCGTGCGGCTCGTCAGCAGCGCAAAATGGCTGTGGCGCCGATTGCCATCACCGGCCGGCCGCAGCGTGACCTGTACTGGCTCGCCGAGCAGGGTCGCGTCCAGGCGATCCGCCGACAGGCGCGTATTCTCGAGTTCGAAGATGCCGCGGATGCCGTCCAGCTGAAAAGCCAGGCCCTGGAAGCCAAGATCGCAGGTGCGTGCGTCGAAGATGGCATTCAGCCGATAGTCGCTCGGGCTCATGACCGGCAATCTCAGGGTCATGCGCGCGTCGATGTCGCCCTGGCCGTTCATGCGTGTCAGGACCGCACCCAGCGAATCGGCGATCGGCATCGCGAGCAGCAACTCGCGCAGTTCGTTCACCGCGGTGGGTTGCACGATATCGAGCGCTAGCAGACCCTTGCGCAGGTCCTCGAAACCGACGACCTGGTCTTCGATTTCCACGTTGGCGAAACGGCCTCGATTGCGCGTCGTCGACATGCCCACGCCGTCGAAGATCACGGTGGCCGTCAACGACTGCAGCGGCGGCCAGCGGTCGGCGAAATCCAGTTCGGCGTCTGCCAGGGCCAGCTCGGCCCGGAACACACCTTCACCGTGGTCGTAGGGAAAGGCGCGCAGCGGTCCGCGCCAGCGAATGCTGCTGTCCTCGACGCGACCGGCCAGGATGGCCCGTCGCAGCCACTCACCGACTTTCGGCGGGAAGCGCCGCAGCGGCAAATAGTCCAGCAGCGCGACGGCGGTCGACGAGCGCACTTGCGCGTCGAGATCCATGAACGGGCTGCGTCCGTCGGCGGGCACCAGCAACTCGAAACGCGAAGTGCCAGACAGCTCCCCGGCCTGAACCTGAACGCTGTCGCTGAGCACGCGCAGGCCATCGTCGGTGACACGCCAGACCATCAGTGCAGACAGCGTGTCCAGTTGCAGGGGGGCCGCGAACAGTTCCGGCCATTGCCACTCGGTCGCCTCACTGGCGAGCTCGAGCCGACCACCGGCCTGGTCGGCCACCAGCTCCCCCGCAAGTCCCGCGGCGGTGACATCGCCGGGCAGATTAACCAGGCCCAGGTCGGCGAACTTCAGGCTGAGCTGAAAGCGCGGCGCCAGCTCGGCGGGCTGGCGAAGGGCCAGGCGAATGTCGCTGACCTCGCCGCGCAGGTCTTCCGGCAGCAGCTGGTTTCGCGCGTCGCGACTCGCGATGCCCCGGAACACGGCGTACAGATCTTCCAGCCGCAGAAAATCTGCGCTGGCGTCGCAGGCCCGCCCGCGACCATCAGACCCGTGGCTGCAACTGAGCGTTGCCTCGGTGCGGGGCCAGATGCGGCCCTCGCGGCCGATGCGCAGATCGGAGGCCGCGAATAACCAGCCGGGGTCCCTTTGTTCCCACTCGAAGCGCCCGGCCAGCAGGTCGATGCGCTCGACCAGGTCGCCGTCATGACGAAACTCCATGCCGCGCAAATCGAGGTCGGCGTAAGCCGCCAGTGGTTGGCGCCCAACAAAACGTGCCACCAGGGTGATCTCACCCGTTGCCGCCGTCAGCGGCGTCGGCATGCCGGCGACCAACTGGGCCAGCGGCGGCAGATCGATATCTTCGGCAGTCAGCGAGACCCGCCACTCAGCCGCCACGGGATCGGCATCCGGGCCCAGCAGCCGGCCAGTAGCATCGGCGGATATCTCGATCCGGCCGCTCTGCCCGCCACTGACATCCGCCCTGCCTTCGGCCACCAGCTGATCTTCACGCAGCTCGAGTTCCAGCGCCTTCAGCTGCGCGAGGAACGGTTCGCCGGACGCCAGCGAATCGCTGTAGCTGATGTCGATGTCGTTGAGCCGTACGTTGAGCTTTTCCAGCGCCGGCCGGTCTTCATCCTCGGGCGGCAACCACTCGTCCAGCGGCAGGCCCTGCAGCCTGACCACACCATCCGCCGTGCGTTCCACGGCCAGCCGTGTGCCCGACAGGCCGAAGGACGCCGGCACCACCCGCCGGTCCACCAGCAGGGTCACCACGTCGATGCCGACCGACACCTCGTCGGCCCGCGCGATGATGTCAGCCGTACCCGGGTCGAGGATCCGGACGTCGTACAGGACCAGCTCCGGACCCCGCAGCGGCCAACTGGCGCTGAGCCGGTCGAACTGCACCTCGAACCCGGTGGCCGCAGCAGCGGCCGCGCGAACTTCCTGTTGATACTGGGTCAGCTG
This sequence comes from Chromatiales bacterium, assembly GCA_020351875.1. GTDB lineage: Bacteria > Pseudomonadota > Gammaproteobacteria > Steroidobacterales > J054. The sequence continues at coordinate 3,318,676 of CP070671.1, forward strand.
CGGCAACAGCAACCGTATGAGTCCCACCAGCAGCGCCAGCGCAATCACGACAGAGGCCGCCGTGTAGACCAGCCCGCGCAGCAGTTTGCCCATGACCCCGACCATGGCCTTTCGTCTCAGACCAGCACGACGTCGAAGCGGTCCTGGGTATACATGGACTCGCTCTGCAGTCGGATGGGTTTGCCGGTGAACTCTTCCAGTTCTGCCAGGCTCGCGGATTCCTCGTCGAGCAGCATTTCCACGACATCCTGGTGGGCCAGGACAATCAGTTCCTTGAAACTGAACTGGCGATGCTGGCGCAGCACCTCGCGAAAGATCTCATAGCAGACGGTCTGCGCGGTCTTCACGTAACCGGTGTTGTGGCAAGTCTGGCAAGGTTCGCAAAGGATATGTTCGAGGCTCTCGCGCGTGCGCTTGCGGGTCATCTCCACCAGACCCAGCGGCGAAACCTGGGTCACCTGGGTGCGCGCGTGATCGCCCGCCAGCGCGTTGTCCAGCGCTTCCAGGACCTGCTCCCGGTGCGAGTCTTCTTCCATGTCGATGAAATCGATAATGATGATGCCACCCAGGTTGCGCAGGCGCAGCTGCCGGGCAATCGCCACGGCCGCCTCGAGATTGGTGCGAAAGATGGTCTCCTCCAGGTTGCGGTGCCCAACGTAGGCGCCCGTGTTCACATCCACCGTCGTCATGGCTTCGGTCTGATCGATCACGATGTGCCCGCCGGACTTCAGCGGCACGGAGCGTTCCAGCGCGCGCTGAATCTCGTCCTCGATGCCATACATGTCGAGAATCGGCCGCCGACCCGCGTAGAGCTCGACAGACTCAGCAATATCCGGCATGAAACTCCTGGTGAAGCCCCGGATGCGTGCATAGGCTTTTTCCGAGTCCACGCGCACGCGCTGAATGCCGGAACTGACCAGGTCACGCACGACGCGGAGCTCCAGGGGCAGGTCTTCGTGGACGAGCTGGCCGGGCGTTGCCTGTTCTGACTGCTGGTGCACCGAATCCCACAGCCGGCCGAGAAACAGCATGTCCGCACGCAATGCCTCCAGCGCCGCACCTTCGGCAGCGGTGCGAACGATATACCCGTGGTTCGCATCCTGAGGCATTTGCATCTCGACCGCTTCCCTCAGGCGCGTGCGTTCCGCTTCGTCCTCGATGCGTGCCGACACACCGACACCCTCACTACCGGGCAACAACACGAGATAGCGGGACGGAATGGTCACCTGGGTGGTGAGCCGCGCGCCCTTCGTGCCGATGGGGTCTTTCAGCACCTGCACGAGCACGTGGTCCCCTTCGCGCAGCAGCTCGCGAATGGCCGGCTCCCGTTCCTGGTCGCCGTTGCGCCGCCCCGTCGCCCGAATATCCGACACGTGCAAAAAGCCCGTCCGCTCCAGGCCCATGTCGATGAATGCGGCCTGCATACCCGGCAGCGCGCGCGACACATGACCCTTGTAAATATTGCCGGCCAGGCCCCGGCGTGACGCCCGTTCGACCAGGAGTTCCTGCAGCACGCCGTTCTCCACCACGGCGGCCCGCACTTCCCTGGGAGTCACGTTGATCAGGACTTCTTCGCCCATCGTATTCATGTTTCGTTGCCGAGCAAACGATACCCGAAAGACTCGAGCAACCGCGCCGTATCGAACAACGGCAGGCCCATCACACCGGAGTAGCTGCCCTGAAGTGCCTCGACAAACATCGCACCCAGGCCCTGGATGGCATAAGCGCCAGCCTTGTCGGCCGGCTCACCCGTATGCCAGTAGGCCCCCGCTTCGCCCGGACTGATCGCACGAAATCGCACTGCGGAGCGACTTACCGCATGTCGGCAGTCTGTCCCGCTGACGACGGCCACCCCGGAAAAGACCTCGTGTGTTGCACCGCTGAGGGCCGCCAGCATCTGTAGCGCGTCCGCGCGGTCGGTGGGCTTGCCGAAAATCTTGCCGTCTTGCACCACTGCGGTATCCGCTGCCAGCACCAGGGCGGCCGGCTCCGCAACCGATGCTGCCACGGCTTGCGCCTTGTCGACGGCCACGCGGCGCACATATTCTTCAGGCCGTTCCCCGCGCCGGCTCGATTCGTCCACGTCGGCCGGACAGACGACGCAGGCGACACCCAGCTGCTGCAGGAGCTCGCGGCGGCGCGGCGATGCCGATGCCAGGTATACCGGGGGCTGCATCACGCGCGATGGTAAGGGTGGCCTGCGAGCAGGCTCCAGGCGCGGTACAGCTGCTCGGCCACCACCACCCGCACCATGCCGTGGGGCAGCGTGAGGCGGGACAGCGACCAGAGCCGTTGCGCCCGTTTGCGACAGGCCTGGTCCAGGCCGTCGGCACCGCCGACGGCCAGCGCGACGCGGGGATACTCGGCCATCCACCTTTCCAGTTCACTGGCCAGTTCCATGGTGCTCCACTCGCGGCCGCGTTCGTCCAGCGCGATCAACAAGTCACTGTCATCGACCCGGCGCAGGATTCGCTCGGCCTCCTCGGCCCGCGCGCTGCTCACGCGATCGCGACCGCTGCGCGCGCCACTGGGAATCTCCTGTAATTCAAGCTGAATATGCCCGGGCAAGCGTTTTCGATAGGTCTCGAAACCGTCGCCGATCCACGCGGGCAACCGGGTGCCCACCGCGAGCAAAGAGATACGCATGCCGAAAGCCGGGCGCGCTGGTCAGGCGCCCGCCCCTGCCGTGGAGCCAGTGGAGTCTCCGCCCAGCTCCCAGAGTTTTTCCAGCTTGTAGAAATCCCTGACTTGCGTCTGCATCACGTGCACGACCACGTCCTGCAGGTCCACCAGGACCCATTCGGCGGCATCGGTGCCCTCCACGCCGATCGGCGGGTGACCGTCCGCTTTCGCGCGCTCGACAAGCCGCTCGGCGATGGACTTTACGTGCCGGCGAGATGTCCCGCTGGCAATCACCATGTAGTCCGTTATGGGCGTCATGCCCGACACGTCCAGCACGCGAATGTCTCGCGCTTTCATATCATCGAGCACCTGCTGTGCCATCGCTACCAGTGCACTGCTGTCAGTCACTCGCATCTCCTGCTCGTCAGGTCATGTTTCATCGTTTGGCTTCACTCCGTCATGCATAACATTGGGTCTGCTCCAGAATGGCTCGCACCGATTCCGGCACCAGGAAACGGGGGTCGCCACCGCGGGCCACGAGTTCGCGGATGGCTGTGGAGGAAATATCCAGCGCGGTGACCGGGTGCACGTAAACGCGCCCTGCGCCGGCCCTCAGGTCACCCGGCTCGTCCGTCCGGCGGGCCGCCAGCCAGTCGCCGAGCAAACCGGTCGTGGGTGGCTCCCACCCGGGCCGGTGGGCCACCATGAAATGCGTGTAATCCGGCAGTTCCTCGGACCGGTGCCAGTCGGGAAGCCCCAGGAACGCATCCATGCCGAGGATCAGCACGAAGCTCTGGCCGGGCAGCTCCTCGCGCAGGGACCGCAGCGTGTCGATGGTGTAGGAGGCACCGCCGCGACGCAGTTCGCGATCATCGACACTGAACAAACTCACGTCACCGATAGCCGCCTCCAGCATCTGCACCCGCAGGTTGGAAGCGGCGCGCGGCGCCTCGCGATGGGGGGGCAGGTGCGAGGGCAAAAAGCGCAAGCCAGCAAGATCCAGGAGTTCGCAGGCTTCCAGTGCTGTGCGCAAGTGGCCAAGATGAACCGGATCGAAGCTGCCCCCGTACAGACCGACCGGCCCACTCGCGGCATCCGTCGCTGCGCTCACGCAGTCTCCGCCTGCAGGGTCGCGCCACCCGCCAGCGCCAGCGTCAGTTCCAGTAACGCATTCCAGGGCTGACCTTTGCGCGCCCCCTTCACGACGCGGTCCGCGGCCGCCGCCTGGCGTAACAGGCGCCGGGCACCTGCCACACCGACGCGCCGCGCTGCGCTCCCGACGAGCGATTCGCGCGAACTCCAGACACCGGCCGCCGACAGGGCGCGCGACAGCGGTGCGCCTTGTCCGGCGTGGTGGGTTACCGTGCGCAACGTGGTGAGCTCCCGTACGAGGCTCCAGAGCACCAGCGTCGGTGCCACACCTTCCTGTTCCAGGTGCCTGAGTACGCGCGTGGCGCGTTCGCTGTCGCCGGCCAGCGCAGCATCAGCGAACTGAAAAACATCGTAACGGGCACCATCGGCGACGGCGGCGCGAACGGCATCCACATCCACGCATTTCCCGCCGGCAAGCAGCACGAGCTTGTCGATCTCCTGCTTCGCCGCCAGCAGGTTACCTTCCACTCGCGCGGCGAGCAGCTCCACCGCCGGCGGGTCGCATTCCAGCCCGGCCGCCCGCAAGCGTGCCGCGAGCCAACCGGGCAGTTCACCTGCGTCCGGCGGGCGGAGTGGCACCCACATGCCGGCCTCTGCCAGGCATTTCACCCACTTGGCTTTCGCTGCTCTGCTGCTCAGCGCCGGCGTCATGATCACGACCACCTTGTCCGGCGGCGGATCGGCCGCCAGCGCAACGAGACGCCGTGCACCGACATCACCCGGCTTGCCCGTGGGCAGGCGCAATTCCACCAGCTGTGATTCAGCGAACAGGGACAGGTTGTCGAGATTGCGCTGCAACACGTCCCAGTCGAAACCACGCTCGGCGACGTAGCGCTCGCGGCCGCCAAAACCGGCTTTCCTGGCCGCGGCGCGAATCGCATCGAGGGCCTCTTCCACCAGCAACGGCTCGTCACCCGACAACAGGTAAATCGGGGCCAGACCGGCGCGAAGCTTGGCGGGTAATTGACGGAGGGTTAGCCGCACGCGATCAGCCGGCCACCTGGCTCCACTGAATGCTTTCCTCGGCCAGCAGGATCGGAATACCGTCGCGAACCGGGTAGACCAGGCGGCCGTCACGGCTGATCAGGGCTTCGCCAAAGTCTTCCTCGACCGCTTCGTCCGACGCATTCTTGACCGCACCGTTGCGGATGGCTGCGTTGAGAGTATCGAGACGCGCAGCATCCAGTATCTCGAGGGGGAGACGGGTAACGGGGCAGCAGATGATGTCCAGCAGATTCTTATCCATCAGCGTGGCAGCGACACTCGAAATCAATATAGCACAAGGCCTTCAGGGCCCCTTCCGCCGCGATGCGGCAGGCCGCTCGGGGACCGGATCGTACCCACCGGGGGCAAAGGGATGGCAACGGGCGAGCCGGCGCAGGCTCAGCCAGCCGCCGCGCACCAGCCCGAAGCGGTCGATGGCCTCGCGGGCGTAGGCCGAGCAGGTGGGCTGAAAACGACACCGTGACCCGAGCAGCGGCGAGACGTAGCGCTGGTAAACGCCGATCAGCCACCCGGCCACCGCCGCGGCACGTCCCGATGGCTGCGCACCGCCGCGCAGCGGTTTAGCCGGCTCCGGCAGCGGCCACCTCCTCCGCGGCGGCCTTGATCGCCTGGACCATCGCGTTCAGTCCGTTGCTGCGCGTCGGGCTCAGGTGTGCGTCCAGGCCGATCTCGGCAATGAAACCCGGTGGCGTCGTGACGATTTCGCGGGCATTTCTGCCGTTATACACCCGCATCAGGATCGCGATCAGGCCGGACACGATGGCCGAATCGCTGATCGCCTGGAAATTGAGTCGCCCGTCACTGGGCTCTGTGTGCAGCCAGACCCGCGACTGGCAGCCCTTCAGCAGCTTGTCTTCCGTGCGCCAGTCGGCCGGGAATTCCGGCAGTTTGCGTCCCATGTCGATGATGTACTGGTATCGATCGACCCAGTTGTCGAAGAAACTGAATTCGTCAATCAGTTCCCGCTGTGCCTGCTCGATGTCGCCCACGCCGTAATCACTCACCCGCTGCAGCCCGGCGCCAGCGCGCCCCGTCCGGACCGTCTTCGATCAGTATCCCGCGCCCGGTCAGCTCGTCACGAATCCGGTCGGCTTCCGCGAAGTCGCGCTGCTCGCGCGCTGCCTGGCGGGCAGCGACCAGCGCCTCGATTTCCGCATCTTCACCGGCCGATTCGGCGCCGCCGCGGCACCAGGCCTCCGGGTCCGCCGACAACAGCCCCAGCAGTTCGGCGCTGGCCCGCAGCCGCGCGGCAATGTCGGCCCGCCGCTCCGGGTCGTCGCAGCGATTCAGGTCACGGGCGAGATCGAACAGCGCCGCCAGGGCCCGCGGCGTGTTCAGGTCGTCTTCCAGCGCGTCCAGGAAAGCGTCGTCGGGCGCGGCTTGCTGCCATGTCGACTGCCACCCGTCTGCATCGCGCAATGCGCGGTACAGGCGGTCGAGCTTGCGGCGCGCTTCCACCAGCACGTCGCCGGTCCAGTCCAGCGGCTGACGATAATGTGCGCTCAGCAGCGCCAGGCGCACCGCCTCGCCGGGTGCCTGGCCCAGCAGGTCGCGCACGAGGATCACGTTACCCAGGGACTTCGACATCTTCGTGTGATCGACATTGACGAAACCGTTGTGCACCCACACCCGCGCAAATTCTGCGCCGCCATGGGCACAGGTGCTCTGGGCAATTTCGTTTTCGTGGTGCGGGAAAATCAGATCGTTGCCGCCACCGTGAATGTCGATGGTGCGACCGAGATGCCGGTCGGCCATCACCGAGCACTCGATGTGCCAGCCGGGCCGGCCTCGTCCCCAGGGGCTGTCCCAGCCGGGCAGATCGTCGGTGGAGGGTTTCCACAGCACGAAATCGCCTGGGGCTTCCTTGTAGGGGGCCACCTCGACCCGCGCGCCAGCCAGCAGTTCGCGCTGGTCCCGGCGCGACAAGCGGCCGTAGTCCGCGTAAGACGCGACGCGAAACATCACGTGACCCTCGGCCGGGTAGGCGTGGCCGGTGTCGATCAGGGCCTGGATCATCGCAATCATGGCCTCGACGTGGTCCGTCGCCCGCGGCTCGACATCCGGGGGCAGTGCACCGAGGGCCGCCATGTCCTGGTGATAGGCCTCGGTATAGCGCGCGGCGATTACGTCGATCGACACACCTTCTTCGGCGGCAGCGGCGTTGATCTTGTCGTCGATATCCGTGATGTTGCGCGCATAGGTCAGCGCATAGCGCCGGCGCAGCACCCGGGAGAGCACGTCAAACACCACCGCGGGACGGGCATTGCCGATGTGCGGGAAGCTGTAAACCGTGGGCCCGCAGACGTACATCGTCACCTGGCCGTCGGCGGCGGGTTCAAAGGGCTCTTTGCTGCGGGTTAACGTATTGTAGAGGGACAGGCTCACGTGCTTAGGGGGCGTCAGGCAAGCCCGCTATAATAGCTGTTTGCCCCTGAAACGTCCGGGCCTGCCGGCTGCGGACAGGAGAAGCACAGTGGACCCCGGGAAGATCTTCGGCGCGCGGAAGACCGTCGAACAGGTGGAGGAAGGCCACGAGCTGGCGCCGAAATTCGACGCCGACGGCCTCATACCGGCCGTCACCACGGACTACCGGACCGGCGAACTGCTGATGCACGGCTACATGAACGCGGAAGCCCTCGCGCGCAGTATCGAGACAGGGGAAGCCCATTACTACAGCCGCAGTCGCCAGGTCCTGTGGCACAAGGGTGCCACCAGCGGGCTGGTGCAGAAAATTCGCCAACTCCTGATCGACGACGACCAGGACTGCGTGTGGCTGCGCGTGGATGTCGGCGGCAATGGCGCCAGTTGCCACGTTGGCTACCGATCGTGTTTCTACCGCCGGGTACCCACCGGAGCCGGGCAAAGCGACGCGCCGCTGCAGCTCGAGTTCACCGAGACCGAGAAGGTCTTCGACCCCGACGAGGTCTACCCCGGCGCGGAGAATCCCACCCGGCTTTGACGACGCGGCGTCAGGCTCGATGCCGTCGCCGCGGCCGGTCCATTTCGCGGGTCTGCGGCAAGCGTGACCACGCGTAAAGGAACTCCAGGCTGCCGATCAGGATCACCAGGTAGGCACCCAGGGAGGTCGCCTCTTCGAAAAACCGCACCGCGCGCCGCGTGTAGTCATCGCCCAGCACCGCCTGCCAGAGCGCGGGTGTGAACAGGATCTGCACGAACAGGATAGCGAGCATCAGGCCGGCCAGCAGGATGGCAAGCCCGGCGGAGGGCCAGCTGCGCTGCCAGCCGGCGACGAGCCGGGCACGGTGCCGGAAAAGGTAGACGCTAGCAACGGTCAGCAGCAGCGCAGCAGACGCCTGCCAGAAGTTGTCGGTGACCAGCCGGTCCAGGAAGTCCTGCAACTCGCGAATCAGGCCAAAGCCGAACAACGCGACGAAGGCCAGCGCGAGGGGCCGGCGCAGGCGATCACGCAACGCGACCCAGCTAAAGACCGCGGCGCAGACCAGGAGCAGTGCGAGCTGGATCTCTGCGACCAGGTCATCGATGGTGTTACGTGCGTCGGCCGGCAGCCGGACCGCAACCTCCACGGTAAACAGGCTGACCGCGCCCACCAGCACGGCGTAGGCAAGAAACCGGAATATACCTGCACGCGTGCTCATGGCTCACCGCCGTCAGTTCACCGCGTTCAGCCGCCGCGTCACCAGGCCGGCCAGGTCGGCGGCCAGCGCCTCGCGCAAGACAGTTTCTTCGCGCGACTTGCCGAGCACCTGCGTCTCATCGTAGGTGTAGTCGCGATTCAGCGTCAGGGTCTGCGGCTCGAACGCAATCCCGCCGTTCACCGCGATGTCGTAGCGAATGGTGTAGTACACGTCGTACTCGGTCGGCACGTTGCGGGTCGACACCGCCAGCACCCGCTGCCCGGTCTCGTCACGCGTAATCCTGATGACCGCGTCGGCCTTTTCCCCGTCATCGATCAGGGTTGCCCCCTTGGCACGCAATGCGGCGGTGAGTTCGCGGTAGAACGGCGAATAGCGGTCGCCCGTGCTCACGTGCACGGACTGCACGGACGGCGGCAACTGGGCCTGGCCACGGGGCTGAAAGCCGCAGGCCGACAGCAGCAGCGCAAGACCGAGCAGCAGGTGGCGCCTAGACAACCACATTGACGAGTTTGCCCGGAACATAAATCACCTTGCGGACGGACTTGTCACCAATGAAACGCTGCACGTTGTCCTCTTCCAGCGCCGCCGATTTGATCGACTCGTCGTCCAGCCCCGCGGCGATTTCCATGCGCGCGCGCAGCTTGCCGTTGACCTGGACGACGATCTGAACCGTGTCCGCGGCCAGCGCCGACTCGTCGACCACAGGCCAGCTCTCGTCGACCACGGCCGTTTCCCGGCCCAGCTCGTGCCAGAGCTGATGGCAGATGTGGGGCACGATGGGCGACATCATCAGCACTGCGGCTTCGAGGGCCTCCTGCACGGCGGCCCGGTCGGCGTCCTGTTGCACGTCGAAGCGCGTCACATGGTTCAGCAACTCCATCACCGCCGCAATCGCTGTGTTGAAGGTATAACGCCTGCCGATGTCGTCGCTGACCTTTGCAATCGTCTGGTGTACGGCCCGGCGCAGCGGCCGCTGGCGCTCGCCGGTTTCGCAGCCTGCCGGTGCCGGGCCGCCCGCGGTGTGCTGCTGTACGGTGCGCCACAGCCGGCGCAGGAAGCGGTACGCCCCGTTGACACCTTCGTCAGACCACTCCAGGGCCTGCTCCGGCGGCGCCGCGAACATCACGAACAGCCGCGCGGTATCGGCGCCGTACTGCTCGATCAGCGCCTGTGGATCGACGCCGTTATGCCTGGACTTGGACATGGTGCCGATGCCGTCGTACACCACAGCTTCGCCGTCCGCGTCGAGCGTGGCGCCGATAATCCTGCCGTCGGCGTCCAACTGCCTGGTCACCTCTGCCGGGTTGTAGTACTCCCGCCTGCCGCCCTCGGGGTGACGATAGTAGATCTCGTTCAGCACCATGCCCTGGGTCAGCAGCTTGCTGAAGGGTTCGTCGTAATTCACCAGCTGCAAGTCCCGCATCACCTTGCTCCAGAACCGGGAATACAGCAGGTGCAGGATCGCGTGCTCGATACCGCCGATGTACTGGTCGACCGGCATCCAGTAGTCGGCACGCTCGTCCACCATAGCCTGTTGATTGTCGGCACAGGCATAACGCACGTAGTACCAGGACGAGTCGACGAAGGTATCCATCGTGTCCGTCTCGCGCCGGGCCGGCTGGCTGCACTGCGGACAAGCCACGTTGAGGAAATCCTCGCGCTTGCCGAGCGGATTGCCGCTGCCGTCCGGAACACAGTCCTCGGGCAGCACCACCGGCAACTGGTCGTCCGGTACGGGCACGGCACCGCAGGCCTCGCAGTGAATGATCGGGATCGGGCAACCCCAGTACCGCTGGCGCGAGATGCCCCAGTCACGCAGCCGGAACTGGACCTTTTTCTCCCCCAGGCCCTTAGCGCCCAGGTCTGCCGCGATGGCGTCCACGGCCGCCTCGTAGCCCAGGCCGTCGTACTGGCCGGAATTGACACACACGCCGCGTTGCTTGTCCGCGTACCAGTCCTGCCACCCGTCGACGGAAAAGTCTTCGCCTTCCACGCCGATGACCTGCCTGATCGGCAGCCCGTACGCCTGCGCGAAATGGAAGTCGCGCTCGTCGTGGGCCGGCACGGCCATGACTGCGCCTTCACCGTAACCCATCAGCACGTAGTTGCCGACCCAGACCGGCACCTGCGCGCCGCTCAGCGGGTGCGTTACGCTGATCCCCGTCGGCATGCCCTTCTTTTCCACGGTGGCAAGATCCGCCTCCATGACGGCCCCGGCTTTGCACTCGGTGATAAAAGCCGCCAGCTCGGGATTGTTCCGCGCGGCATGCTCCGCCAAGGGGTGCTCGGCGGCCACCGCGCAGAATGTCACGCCCATGATGGTGTCGGCGCGAGTCGTAAACACCCAGAGCTGCTGCGCCCGACCGTCCAGCTCGTACGGAAAGGCAAAACGCACACCGGTACTCTTGCCGATCCAGTTGGCCTGCATCGTGCGCACCCTCTCGGGCCAGTCCGGCAAGCTGTCCAGCGCTTCCAGCAGTTCGTCCGCGTGGTCGGTGATGCGCAGGTAGTACATTGGGATTTCGCGCTTTTCCACCGGCGCGCCGGTGCGCCAGCCCTTGCCGTCGATCACCTGTTCATTGGCCAGCACGGTCTGGTCCACCGGATCCCAGTTCACGGTCCCGGTCTGCAGGTAAGCGATGCCCTTTTCCAGCATGCGCAGGAACAGCCACTGGTTCCAGCGGTAGTAGTCCGGTTGGCAGGTCGCCAGTTCGCGGCTCCAGTCGATCGCGAAACCCAGCGAGCACAGCTGCTTTTTCATGTACGCGATGTTGTCGTAGGTCCACTGCGCGGGCGCCACCGCATTGGCCATGGCCGCGTTTTCCGCCGGCAGTCCGAAGGCATCCCAGCCCATGGGCTGCAACACGTTCTTGCCATGCATGCGCTGGTAACGCGTGATCACGTCGCCAATGGTGTAGTTGCGCACGTGCCCCATGTGCAGGCGACCACTGGGATACGGAAACATGCTCAGGCAGTAGAATTTCTCCCGTGCCGGGTCTTCTTCGGCCCGGAAGCTGGCACGGGTTTCCCAGTACTCCTGCGCGGTGCGCTCAACGGTGGCGGGATCGTAGGGCTGTTCGCTCACTGTTATTGGTTTTGGCGGCGGAGCCGCAAGGATACAACAGCTAAGGCCGGGCAGCCGGACGCCGGGTGGCGGCAATGCCGAGCCACAGGCCCAGCAATGCGAGCAGTACCACCGGGACGTTACCGGCGCGGACAAAGGGCGTGGAACCGCTGCGCGGCTGAATCTGGCCTTTCAGCACGCCCGTTTCGAATTGCGGGAGCCGGTCCATCACGGTGCCGTCGGCATCGATCAGGGCGGTAATGCCGGTGTTCGTCGAGCGCAGCATCGCGCGGCCGGTTTCCAGGGACCGCATGCGCGCCATTTCCAGGTGCTGGTGCGCCGCGATGGAATCACCAAACCACGCATCGTTGCTGACGTTGACCAACAGGCCGGATTCCGGCAGAAAATCGAGTTGTTCCGCGCCGAATGCGTCTTCGTAACAGATGCTGGGTGCAAGCCGGACGTCGCCGGCTATCAGTGGTGGCTGGTCATCGCTGCCCGGGGCCACGTCGCGGTAGGGCAGGTCCATCATCCGCATCCACTGGCGCACGAAGTCCGGCACCGGGAAAAACTCGCCGAACGGCACCAGGTGACGCTTGTGATAGACACCGGTGGCTGCGCCGACGGACAACAGCGAGTTGTGAAAGCGATCGCGCTCGAAATCGTTGACGATGATGCCGAGCAGTATCTGCGTGCCGCGTTCTTCCGCCGCCGCCTTAAGGTCCCGCAGATAGTCCTCGACACGGTCGGCTGAAGACGGCACGGCCACCTCGGGCCAGACCACCAGGTCTGCATCCGGCAATGCGAGGGTCAGGTCCCGGTACAGGGCCATGGTCGGCAGGCGCTGCTCCGGCAACCACTTGCGATCCTGCGTGATGGACCCCTGGACGAGCGCGGCGGACACCGGTGACCCGGCAGGCGATGTCCAGTCCCGGCCTGCCAGGGCCCAGGTGCCCGCGGCAAGGGCTACCGCCGCGGCAAGGCCCGCCGCGCGTTCGCGCCGCGTGCCGCGCAGCAGGATCAGCAACAAACCGCCAGTCACCGCAACCAGCAGCGACACGCCGTAGATGCCGAGTACCGGCGCCCAGGCGCTGAGCGGACCGTCGATCTGCCCGTAGCCCAGGCTCAGCCACGGAAAGCCGGTGAAGATCCAGCCCCGTATCCACTCCGTTGCCACGTAGGCCGCCGGCCAGCAAAAACCGTAGCGCAATGCGTCCGGGACACGACAGAGGCCGGCGAGCCAGCCGGCCGCGGCCACGTGAGCAGCCGATGCCAGGACCAGTGCCGCCGACAGCAGCACGGCCAGCCACGCCGGCGTGCCGGCGAAGCCGTGCACGCTGATATAGGTCCAATAGGTGCCACCGGCGAAGGCGGCGATCCCGAATGCCAGGCCGCGCATCGCAGCGTCGCGCGGCGTCTGCCCGTCCCACAGCGCAAACAGGGCCGCCAGCAGGAACGGGACCAGCCACCAAGCGCCGAATGGCGCGAAGCCGAGTGGCAGCAGCGCACCAGCCACGGCGGCGAGGCCATTGGCCCGGTTGAATATGGCTGGCGAGCGCAACAGGGCCTGGCCTCAGTCGGCCGGCACTTCGCGGCTGACTTCCAGCAGGTGCACTCGTCGCCGGTCCGCCTGCATGACCTTGAACAGGAAACCTTTCAGGCGCAGTGCTTCACCCCGGCGCGGCAACTGGCCAAGCTCGTGAATGATGAGACCGCCCACCGTGTCGTAGTCTTCGTCGCTGAAGTCGCTGTCGAAGAACTCGTTGAAGTCCTCGATGCGGGCCAGGGCCCGGACGTGATACCGCCCGTCCGGTTGCGGCTGAATCGGGTCTGCTTCGCGGGGGTCATGCTCGTCGCCGATATCGCCGACGATTTCCTCCAGCACGTCTTCGATGGTCAGCAAGCCCGCGATGCCGCCATACTCGTCGACCACGATCGCCATGTGGTTGCGGCTGACGCGGAATTCCTTCAACAGGGTGTTGAGCCGCTTGCTTTCCGGAATGAAAGTGGCCGGCCGCAGGTAGCGTTGCACGTCAAACTCGCCGGTCGGCTCGGCCATGAAGAACCGCAGCAGGTCCTTCGCCAGCAGGATACCGACGACCTCGTCGCGTTCTTCGCCGATGACCGGGAAACGGGAATGTCCGCAATCGATGATCGTGCGCAGAATTTCCTCCCGCGGCGCCGACCTTTCCAGCACCACCATCTGGGAGCGCGGAATCATCACGTCGCGAACCTGCGTCTCCGACACCTCCAGCACGTCTTCCAGCATCGCGCGCTCTTCCGGCTCGAGCACGCCTTCCCAGCGATCGTCACGCAGGAATTCCACCAGCGACTCGCGCGAGGCCGGCTCGCCCAGCAGGCGCTCTTTCAGCCGCGCATACCAGCCGTTCGGGCGCTCTTCCTGTTTGCGTTCTTCAGTCAACTGACCAGGCCCTCAGCCGCACACCGGGAGATAGGGATCGGCGAAGCCAAGCGATTGCATGATCTCGCCCTCCAGGGGCTCCATCTGCTCCGCGTCCGCCTCGTTGCCGTGATCGAAGCCGAGCAGGTGCAGTGTGCCGTGCACGACCAGGTGCGCAAGGTGCGCCAGGGGTGTCTTGCCCTGTGCAGCGGCTTCGTCGAGAAGCAGCGGCACGCAGATCACCAGGTCGCCCAGTGGCCCGGCCGTCTCCTGCGGCAGGCCGGGCAGCCGCTCCGCGGGAAAGGCCAGCACGTTGGTCGGTGCGTCGCGGCCCCGGTAGCGGTGATTCAGCGCCTGGCTCTCTTCGTTGGCAACCAGGCGCAGCACCACGTCGCCCGGTTGCGCCCCCGGCACCCGCGCCAGCGTGGCGACTACCCACTGTTCGGGCTGCGCGCCGGAAGGCGCGGATACACCGTCTGCGCACTGCAGTTCGACACTCGGTGAGACCGCGGCACTCATGACCCCGGTGGCGGGGTCTCGGAACCGTTCTGTTCATGGGACTCATAGGCCTCGACGATACGCTGCACCAGCGAGTGGCGAATCACGTCGCGCGGTGAAAAGCGGGTAAAGCTGATGCCGGGTTCGCCATCCAGGATCCGGATCACGTGACGCAGGCCCGACACCTGGTTGCGCGGCAGGTCCACCTGCGTGATGTCGCCCGTGACCACCGCCTTGGATCCAAAGCCCATGCGCGTCAGGAACATTTTCATCTGCTCGACGGTGGTGTTCTGGGCTTCGTCCAAGATGATGAAACTCTCGTTCAGGGACCGGCCGCGCATGAACGCCAGCGGCGCGATTTCGATAATGTTGCGATCAATCAGCTTCGACACCCGTTCGAAACCGAGCATCTCGTACAGCGCGTCGTACATCGGCCTGAGGTAAGGGTCGACTTTCTGCGACATGTCGCCGGGCAGGAAGCCCAGGCGTTCGCCTGCCTCGACGGCCGGCCGGACCAGCACGATGCGGCGCACCCGCTGCTCTTCCAGTGCTTCGACCGCGCTGGCCACGGCCAGGAAGGTCTTGCCGGTGCCCGCAGGCCCGATACCAAAACTGAGGTCGTGGTCGCGAATACCGGTGAGGTAGTGGCGCTGGTTGCCGCCGCGCGGCCGGATCTGCAAGCGCCGCGTACGGACCGTCAACTCGCCTTCGACCGGTCCCGATGCGCCTTCGGTGGGTGTGTCACCCGCGGCCGCCTGCTGCAGGCACACGTGCACGCGGCCGGGATCCAGGGCCTCCCGTCCGGCAAGGGCATACAGCTCCTGCAGCACTTGGACGCCGGCACGGGAGGACTCGTCCGGCCCCATCACGCGGAAATGGTTGCCGCGATTGCTGATGTGCACACCCAGGCGTCTTTCTATCTGCCTGAGGTGCTCGTCGAACTGGCCGCACAGGTTGGCCAGGGCCTCGTTGTCGGCGGGTTCCAGAACGATCTCGCGGGTTGCGGTGGCGGTGTTCAAGCGGCCTCGGCAGCGCCTGCCAGCCGACCGCGCAACGAGTTGGGCAGCGCCTCTGTAATCAGGATGTCCACGAAACTGCCCAGCAGGCTGGCATCGCCGTCGAAATTGACCCAGCGGTTGTTCTCGGTGCGCCCCGCCAGTTGCTGCGGGTCCTTTTTCGACGGCCGTTCAACGAGTATGCGCTGCCGCGTGCCCACCATGGCACGGCTGATGTCTGCGGCCTGGGCGTTCAGCCGGTCCTGCAGGCACGCCAGGCGCGCGAGTTTCTCGTCGCGCGACACCGGGTCGGGCAAGGCCGCAGCCGGTGTACCCGGGCGCGCGCTGTAGACGAAACTGAAGGACTGATCGAAGCCCACGTCTGCCACCAGTTGCATCGTGGCCTGGAAATCGGCTTCGCTCTCGCCGGGAAAGCCAACGATCAGGTCTGTCGCGATGCTGATGTCCGGGCGAACTTCCCGCAGCCGGCTCAGCTTGTCCTTGTACTCGAGCATCGTATGGCCGCGTTTCATGGCTGCGAGCACGCGGTCGGAACCACTCTGTACCGGCAGATGCAGGTAGTTCGCCAGCTTGTCCACGTCGGCATAGGCGGCGATCAGCCGCTCGCTGAATTCCACCGGATGGGACGTCGTAAACCGGATACGCTCGATCTCCGGTACCGCGGCAACAAAGCGTATCAGCGTCGCCAGATCGGCGATCTTCCCGTCGTGGGTCGGCCCCCGGTAGGCGTTCACGTTCTGCCCGAGCAGCGTGATTTCCTTCACACCCTGCCGCGCGAGGCCGATCAGCTCTGCCATCACGTCATCCAGCGGCCGGCTGATTTCCTCGCCACGCGTGTACGGCACGACACAGAAACTGCAATACTTGCTGCAGCCTTCCATGATGGACACGAACGCGGTGGGGCCGTCGGCTCGCGCTGCGGGCAGCGAGTCGAACTTCTCGATTTCGGGGAAGCTCACATCGACGACGGGGCCGCCGTGGTGGCGCACGCGGTCCAGCATCACCGGCAGGCGATGCAGGGTCTGGGGCCCGAACACGATGTCCACGCACGGCGCACGGCGCGCCAGCGCAGCGCCTTCCTGGCTGGCCACGCAACCGCCCACGCCGATGATGACGCCGGGACGGGCCTGCTTTAGCGCGCGCCAGCGGCCCAGCAGCGAGAACACCTTTTCCTGCGCCTTCTCGCGCACGGAACAGGTATTCAGCAGCAAGACATCCGCCTCGGCGGGATCTGCGGTTGCTTCGAGACCGTGGCTGTCGCCGAGCACGTCGGCCATTTTGGCCGCATCGTACTCGTTCATCTGGCAGCCGAAGGTCTGTACGTAGACTTTCCCTGGCATGACCAGGTCGCTGTGCGCCTCCTCCTGAAGCCTTTACCAGCGGGGCCTCAAGGGCCCCGCGCCGGCCAAATCAGCCTAGCGTATGAACCCCATGCTTTCCAGCTTCACGATGATCCGGTGCGCGGCGAGATCCGGGTGCAGGCCGACGGTGTCGATATGCACTTCCGGATTCCCGGGCTCCTCGTAGGGGTCTGAAATGCCGGTGAACTCCTTGATGATGCCCGCGCGGGCCTTGGCATAGAGGCCCTTGCGGTCACGCTGTTCACAAACCTCGATCGGCGTTGCCACATGCACTTCCAGGAACCCGCCCAGCGGCTCGATCAGTTCCCGGACCTGGCGGCGTGTGTGCGTGTAGGGCGCAATAGGCGCGCAGATCGCGACCCCGCCGTTCTTCGTGATTTCCGACGCCACGTAACCGATGCGCAGGATATTCAGGTCGCGATGCTCCTTGGAGAAGCCCAGCTCGCTCGACAGGTTTTTACGCACCACGTCGCCGTCAAGTAGCGTGACGTTACGGTCGCCGTTCTCCAGCAGTTTCACCAGCAACGCGTTCGCGATGGTCGACTTGCCGGAGCCGGAAAGACCGGTAAAAAACACCGTGAAGCCCTGCTTGTGCCGCGGCGGATAAGAGTGCCGCAGCTCCTCCACGACTTTCGGATAGGAAAACCAGTCCGGGATTTCCAGCCCCTCGGCCAGCCGGCGGCGGAACTCGGTACCGGAGATGTTCAGCACATGTTCGTTCGGCTTGGTCTCGTTGACCGGGACGTACTCGGCCCGGTCTTCCACGTAGACCATCAACTGGAACGGCACCATGGTGATATCCAGTTCGTCTTCGTGCTCCTTGAACAGCTCCTGGGCATCGTAAGGCCCGTAGAAAGGCTCGTCTTTGGAGTCGTTACCCGGGCCGGCGTGGTCGCGGCCGACGATGAAGTGCGTGCAGCCGTAGTTCTTGCGAATAATTGCGTGCCACAGCGCCTCGCGCGGACCAGCCATGCGCATGGCCAGCGGCAGTAGGCTCAGCGCCGTCGTCTGCTCGGGGTACTGCTCTAGCACGTGCTCGTAGCAGCGCACGCGGGTGTAGTGGTCCACGTCGCCCGGCTTGGTCATCCCCACCACGGGCTGAATCAGCAGGTTTGCCTCGTGCTCGCGGGCCGCGCGGAACGTGAGCTCCTGGTGGGCCCGGTGCAGCGGGTTGCGGGTCTGAAAGGCCACGACCTTGCGCCAGCCCAGCTTCCGGAAGCGGCCGCGCAGCTCCGCGGGCGTGTCCCGCAGCAGCTTGAAGTCGTAATGCATCGGGGGTTCGACCCCGCGCAGCTTGCCGCCGAGGTAGACCGGGCCGGCAAGGTTCATCAGATAATTGACGGCCGGGTGTTTCTGGTCTTCGGAGCCGAAGGCGAGCCTCGCCTCGCGAGCCTTGTCCGGCTGCCACTTGTCGCTGACTTCCATCGTCGCCACCAGCACGCCCTCGCGGTCGCGCAGTGCGATGGTCTGCCCCGGCTCTGCCTTCTCGGCGAAATCGGCGGACACGTCCAGTGTGATGGGCATGGGCCACAGCGTGCCGTCTGGCAGGCGCATGTTGTCCAGCACACCGTCGTATTCAGCTTCCGTCAGGAACCCCTCCAGCGGCGAGAACGCGCCGTTCAGCAACAGCTCCAGGTCACAGATCTGCCGCTCGGTCAGGTCCCAGGACGCGTAGTCGAGGGCCCTGGCCTTTTCGTCTTCCGCGGCGGACTCGCCCAGGTACAGTTCCTTCAGCGCGCCGCCGTGCGGCTCCTTGAATGCTCCCATCTTTCCTTACCTCAAACAGGGCAGCTTTATGTCTACTGCCCTAATCAACAAAAACGAAGGCGCACCCGGGGGTGCGCCAATCTCGGTACGGGCGGGCTCTGGCGCCCGCGCGCGATCAATCAGAACGGGATCTCGTCGTCTTCGAACTCGGTGGCTGGCTGCGGCTGCGCCGCTGGTCGGCTGCTGCCGCCCCGCTCTGTCGGCTGAGCCGATGCACCGCCACCGCGGCCGCCCAGCATCTGCATGTTGTCCGCCACGATCTCGGTCGTATACCGGTCGTTGCCGTCCCGGTCCTGCCACTTGCGGGTCTGCAGCCGGCCTTCCACGTAGACCTGCGAGCCCTTCCGGAGGTACTCGGACACGATCTCCGCGAGCCGGCTGAAAAACACCACGTTGTGCCATTCGGTCCGGTCGATCTGCTCACCGGTTTCCTTGTCCCGCCGGCTGTCCGTCGTGGCCAGGCGGACGTTGGCGATGGCCGTACCACTCGGGGCATAGCGGGTTTCCGGGTCCGCGCCGAGATTGCCGATCAGGATAACTTTGTTCACGCCGCGAGCCATGGGCGACCCCTGTCATAAGTGACTGTTTTTAATGGATTTACCGGGAGGCGCATGGCGATTGCGACCCCGGGGGGACCGTATTGTATGCGCCAGCCTGCCAAAAAACACGTCCAAAAGGGACATAAGCATATGAAAACAGGTCAGCATCGGTTTGGGTCGGGTCTGGCGAAGACCGTATAGTTGGTGGTTTTCCCTGGTCAGCGACCCGGCATGCAGACAATCAGCATTCGCGGCGCCCGCACGCACAACCTCGCCGACGTGGACCTCGACCTGCCACGGGACCGGCTGATTGTGATTACCGGGCTGTCCGGCTCCGGCAAGTCTTCACTCGCCTTCGACACCATCTACGCCGAAGGCCAGCGCCGCTACGTGGAGTCCCTGTCCGCCTACGCCCGCCAGTTCCTGTCGATGATGGAAAAGCCGGACGTCGACCACATCGAGGGCCTGTCCCCGGCCATTTCCATCGAGCAGAAATCCACGTCCCACAACCCCCGGTCTACGGTGGGTACGGTGACGGAGATCTACGATTACCTGCGCCTGCTCTACGCCCGCGCCGGCCGCCCTCGCTGCCCGGATCA
Organism: Chromatiales bacterium; assembly: GCA_020351875.1. Lineage (GTDB taxonomy): Bacteria > Pseudomonadota > Gammaproteobacteria > Steroidobacterales > J054. Next base: position 3,338,317 of record CP070671.1, read on the forward strand.
TCATCGCGACCTCGAAGCCCAGACCGTCAGCCAGATGGTGGACCAGGTGCTGGGCCTGGACGCGGGCACGCGCCTGATGCTGCTTGCCCCGGTGGTGCAGTCGCGCAAGGGCGAACACCAGCAACTGCTGGCGGACCTGCGCAGCCAGGGCTTCGTGCGCGCGCGCATCGACGGTGAGGTGTGCGAGCTGGACGATCCACCGAAACTCGACCTGCGGCGCAAGCACAGCATCGACGTGGTGGTGGACCGCTTCAAGGTGCGCGACGAGCTGGGACAACGGCTGGCCGAGTCCTTCGAGACCGCGCTGAAACTCGCCGACGGGGTCGCGAAGATCGCGTGGATGGATGCTGCCGGGCGCGACGAGCTACTGTTTTCCGATCGCTTCGCCTGCCCGGTCTGCAACTTCAGCATTGTCGAACTCGAACCGCGCCTGTTCTCTTTCAACAACCCGGTCGGCGCGTGCGCCAGCTGCGACGGACTCGGTGTCCGGCAGTTCTTCGACCCGCAGCGCGTGGTTCGAAACCGCGAACTCAGCCTGGCCGGCGGCGCAATTCGTGGCTGGGACCGCCGTAATCTCTGGTACTTCCAGATGATCCAGTGCCTTGCCGATCACTATGATTTCGACGTCGAGGTGCCGTTCGGCGAACTCGATCCCGAGATCCAGCAAACGCTGTTGTATGGCAGCGGCGAAGAAGAAATCGATTTCGAGTACCTGACCGGCCGCGGCGCAACGGTGAGCCGCACCCACGCCTTCGAAGGCATTTTGCCGAACCTCGATCGCCGCTACCGCGAGACCGAATCGACCATGGTGCGCGAGGAACTCTCGAAGTACCTGAGCGTGCAGCCGTGCCCCGAGTGCGAGGGCACGCGACTGAACACCGCCGCGCGTAACGTGTTCGTACAGGACAGGTCGATCCCGGAGATCACCCGCCTGGCCGTGGGCGGCGCGCTGGACTTTTTCGAGACCCTGGAACTGGAGGGCTGGCGGGGCGAAATCGCGACGAAGATCGTCAAGGAGATCCACGACCGGCTGCGCTTCCTGGCCGACGTGGGTCTCGGCTACCTGAGCCTGGATCGCAGCGCAGAAACCCTGTCGGGCGGCGAGGCCCAGCGCATCCGCCTGGCCAGCCAGATCGGGTCGGGCCTGGTGGGAGTGATGTACATCCTGGACGAGCCGTCCATCGGCCTGCATCAGCGCGACAACCGGCGACTGCTGAATACACTGGAGCACCTGCGCGACCTGGGCAATACGGTCATCGTCGTGGAGCACGACGAGGAAGCCATCCTGGCCAGCGATCATGTCGTGGACCTCGGCCCCGGCGCCGGCGTGCACGGTGGCCGGGTCATTGCCCAGGGGACACCACAGGATATCCTGCGCCACCCGGATTCGCTGACCGGCGCCTACCTGTCGGGCCGGCGGCGCATCGAGTTGCCGGCGAAGCGCAACCAGGCGGACCCGAAGCGGCTGTTGACGGTGCGCGGCGCCACGGGCAACAACCTGAAATCGCTGGACGCGTCGATCCCGCTGGGACTGATGACCTGCATCACCGGCGTGTCGGGCTCGGGCAAATCAACGCTGATCAACGACACCCTCTACCGGGCGGCGGCCGGTGCGATCAACAAGCGCAACTACGACCCGGCACCCCACAAAAAGCTGGCCGGATTGAAGCAGATCGACCGCGTGATCGACATCAGCCAGAGCCCGATCGGCCGCACGCCGCGGTCGAACCCGGCCACGTACACTGGCCTGTTCACACCAGTGCGCGAGCTGTACGCCGGTACGCAGGAAGCGCGGTCGCGCGGTTACCGGCCCGGGCGCTTCAGCTTCAACGTCAAGGGTGGACGCTGCGAAGCGTGCCAGGGCGACGGCATGATTCGCGTGGAAATGCATTTTCTGCCGGATGTCTACGTGCCCTGCGATGTCTGTGCGGGGCAACGCTACAACCGGGAAACCCTGGAGATTCGCTACAAGGGCCGCAATATCCACGAAGCACTGGAAATGACGGTGGAAGATGCGCTCGATTTCTTCGCCAACGTGCCGGTCATCGCCCGCAAGCTGCAGACGCTGATGGACGTCGGCCTGTCCTACCTGCGCCTCGGGCAAAGCGCCACGACGCTGTCGGGCGGTGAAGCGCAACGGGTGAAGCTGGCGAAGGAGCTATCGAAACGGTCTACCGGGCGCACGCTTTATATCCTCGACGAGCCCACCACCGGGCTGCACTTCGAAGACATCTCCCACCTGCTGGACGTCCTGCACCAGCTCCGTGACCAGGGCAATACCGTGGTGGTCATCGAGCACAATCTCGACGTGATCAAGACGGCCGACTGGATCATCGACCTGGGCCCCGAAGGCGGCGACGGCGGCGGCATGCTCGTGGCCGAAGGTACGCCGGAAGACGTCGCAGCGAACCCCGATTCCTATACCGGCCAGTACCTGGCGCCGTTGCTGGACGCTGCGACCCACGCGCGCTCGGCCCGCACTGCCTGATCAGCCCAAGGGCCGTATGCCCACTGCATGCCGGACCCTGGCCGTGAACGGCGTGGCGATCTCCCGCGCCTTGACCGCGCCTTCTTTCAACACATTTTCGATATAACCGGGATCGGCGATCAGCCGTTCGTATTCGTCGCGTGGTCCGGACAGCATTTCGTTCAGGAACTCGAACAGCAGCTGCTTCGCTTCGCCCCAGGCGATGCCTTCCGCGTAGCACTGGGCCAGCGCCGCAGTCTGTTGCTCCGTGGCGAAGGCCCGATAGATCTCGAACAGCGTCGACCCTTCGGTCTCTTTGGGTTCACCGGGCTCCAGGGAATTGGTCTTGATCTTCATGATGAGCTTGCGAAGCCGCTTCTCCGGCGCAAACAGCGGGATCGTGTTGTCGTAGCTCTTGCTCATCTTGCGACCATCCAGCCCCGACAGCACCGCCGTGTTGTCGTCGATGATCGCCTCGGGCACCACGAAGAGCTCCTCGTAGACGTGATTGAAGCGCTGGGCGATATCGCGGGCCATTTCCACATGCTGCTTCTGGTCACGGCCTACCGGCACCTGGTGGGTGCCAAACATCAAAATGTCGGCAGCCATCAGGATAGGGTAGCAGAACAGCGACATCATCACGCCCTTGTCCGGGTCCTGGTTGCCGGCGTCCTGATTCGCCTGGACGGACGCCTTGTAGGCGTGGGCCCGGTTCATCAGCCCCTTCGCGGTCACGCTGGTCAAAATCCAGGTGAGCTCGAGGATCTCCGGGATGTCCGATTGCCGGTAGAAAATGACCTTCGACGGGTCCAGCCCCATCGCCAGCCAGGCAGCGGCAATCTCCAGCGTGGACTGGTGCACGGCCGCCGGATCCTGTCGCTTGACCAGCGCATGGTAATCAGCCAGAAAATAAAATGAGTTGGCGTCCCCGCGGCGGCTGGCGTCGACGGCCGGGCGGATCGCACCGGCATAGTTGCCGAGGTGGGGCGTACCGGTCGTGGTGATGCCGGTCAGAACGGTCAGCTTTGCCATGCTCTGGCCCTCTCCGGGGCGCTCCTTCCTTCAGGGGCGGCCAATAATGCCGGAACTTGCCGCGTTTCGCCCGGTCCTGGCGGCGGCGAAGGGGTCTGGCTGTCACGCCGGCTTGCCCTTCGGGTGCCCTGCGCTGCTCACTCGCATCGGGATCCTGGGCGATCCGGTGGCGGACGCTCAGGCAGGGGGACAGGTCTGCCGGGCTAAACCTCCCTCGCACATCCCTGTGCTCGGTTGGATCGGCCGTTCGTCGCTCCTGTCATCCCTGACCCGCTCCTCACGGACGACGCCCGGAAGCCGCACCATCCCGGGAGCCTGCCTGTGAATGACCAGCGGCCCTTCAAGATTAGGATGAGTGGTCATCCAACCCATCCCGCCAATGGGCCAGACTGCAGTGACTACCTCCACTAGGGAAACGCCACCAGCGATGCGGGCCGCGTCGGGGATGTTTTTCCGGAGCGAATTTTTCTGAGCGCAGGAAAAAGCATCGCCGACGCGGCCCTGCCACCAGCGCCAGATTCAGGGCGATCCAGCCCCTCATGCTCAGCGTCGAGACGCACTCGCCGGGAGTCGGCCGAAGACTCTAAGATGGCCGCCATGGACAAGCAGATCCTGGCCACCACTTATCCCCGGCACCTGGAGACGGTCCGTCAGCGCTATGACGATGCGCTGGCGGCCTGTGGTTACGACGCAGTGCTGATTGGTGCCGGCATCGACAGGCTGCAGTTCATGGACGATCACCACGCGCCGTTTCGCGCGAACCCGCAGCTGACGCAATGGCTGCCGCTCACCGCCCACCCGGGGTCGTGCCTACTGTACCGGCCGGGGCAACGGCCGGTGGCGATCGTGGTCCGGCCCGAGAGTTACTGGGAGGAGCCACCTGAGGCGCCCGGGGCGCCGTGGGCAGACGCAACAGACATTCGGGTCGTGGCAACACCAGACGACGTTCCGAAGAGTTTCGGATCGTTACCGGCCAGCACGGCGCTGCTCGGACCGGCGGAACAGTGGGACGCAATGAAGCTGACCGGCGACCGGAACCCGAAACCGCTGGTGAACCATCTGCACTTTCAGCGCGCGTGCAAGACAGACTACGAAATCGCCTGCATGCGGAGCGCGACGGCCGCTGCGGTTGCCGGCCACCGGGCAGTGGCTGACGCCTTCGCGGCCGGCGACAGCGAGTTCGGCATGCTGCTGATCTTTCAGCAGGCCAGCGGCCAGACCGCAACTGAACTGCCTTACCCGCCCATCATCGGTGCGGGACGCCACGCGGCGGTGTTGCATTACCAGCATCGTCGCCAGCAGCGCAATCCCGCCGGCAGCCTGTTGATCGATGCTGGTTGCAACACGCTGGGCTATGCGTCGGACATCACGCGCACCCACGTCCTGCGTGGCCACGATACGTTTGCCGAACTGCGCGACGATCTCGACGCTCGCCAGCAGGCTTTGTGTGCGCGCGTGCAGCCCGGCGTCGCTTTTGCCGAACTGCACCACGCCGCGCACGAAGCAATTGCGGGCGTGCTGTGCCGCCACGGTGTGCTGACCTGCAACGCTGAAACCGCCATGGAACGCGGCCTGACGAACACTTTCTTCCCGCACGGCCTCGGCCACCTGCTGGGCCTGCAGGTACACGACGTGGGCGGTTGGCAGGCCGACGCTGCCGGACAACAGCTTGAAGCACCGGCCGCCTACCCCCGCCTCCGGCTGCTGCGCACCCTGGAACCGGGCTTCACGCTGACCGTTGAACCCGGCATCTATTTCATCGATTCGCTGCTGGAAGAACTGCGCGCACAGGCTGCAGCCGCGGACGTGAACTGGGACCGCGTCGCCGAATTCCACCCCTACGGCGGCATCCGGATAGAAGACAACCTCCTCGTCACGGCCAACGGTAACGAGAACCTGACCCGCGCCGCCTTCGGCAGTTGAAGCCAACCGGCACTGGGAACGGATAGCGCATCCACGTTCCACCGCGGGCTTGCGGGTATAGCTGAGCTGCACTCCGGCTCGCCGTGGCCTTCACCCGTCGGGGTTTCGGACGCCAAAGACTCTTAAACTATTCGCTGTGGGCTCAGTCGGGGGCAAGCCGGTCTTACGTTACGCTCAGCAATACCCGCAACCCCGCTCACGTCGGTGGCCGGCCAGCGCGCCGCCCACCAGTACTCAACGATCGAAACCAGACGCAGCGGGCAGGAACGCTTGGGGCAGGTGCCGACGATGCGGGCCGCGTCAGGGATGTTTTTCCGGAGCGAATTTTTCTGAGCGCAGGAAAAAGCATCCCTGGGTAGCGGCCCCACCACCAGCGCCCAGTCCAGTTTCTTTCGCCACGTCCGTGGTCGCTACCCGGTCTCCGTCAACTGCACCAACGCCCCGAAAGTCCGCGCAACATCCAGGTCCCGGATTTGCCAGTCATCCAGCCCGGAGCGGACCGGCCCGTCGAACCAGTCTTCGCCGAGCCTGTCGCTTTCGGCGTCGAGGCTGTCGACACCGAAGGAAATCAGGAAAAAGCCTTCACCGTGCTCTGCCAGGTGGCGCGCCGGCGCGGTATCGGGCCGTACGGGCTGCACCAGCACCAGCCAGGCCGAGCCCAGGCAGAAGCGTGCAATGTCGACGCCGCGCGGTGCGAGGTGGTCACGGGACGACACCGGCATGCCCAGCACCTGCTCCCAGGTCGGCACCGCGGCGTCGAGGTCCCGGACAATGAAGTTGATGTGGTGAATACGGTCCTGCATCTGCGCCCCTGTTGCGGCTGGGTCATTACGGCAAAGCCTGACCCGGTGGCCCTAACCTTCTGCTAAATTAGTAGTTTTTGCCACTTTCGGGCCCATGCCTGACCTTGGATTACAAGCCATCGCGCGTGCCTGGCGCACCCTCGCCGCCCTCGCTGCTGCCTGTGTGCTGCTGTGGGGCTGCGGCGGGCCGGAGCCCGAAAGTGCTGGCCCAGGCATGGGCGGCATGGGCGGTCGCGGGTCCGGGCGGCCCGTGAGCGTGATCGTGACCCGGGTAGAACCCCGCACATTCGTCGATCGATTCACCGGCCTCGGCACCGCGCGGGCCACCGAATCGATCCAGGTGACCTCGCGCATCTCCAGCGTCGTGGAACGAATCGGCTTCGAAGAGGGGCAGCAGGTGAAAGCCGGGCAGCTGCTCATTGAACTGGATCACGCCGAACTCGAAGCAGAGCTGGCCATGGCCGAGGCCTCGCTGCAGAAAGCGCGCAGCCAGTTCGAACGGCGCCGGGGCCTGGCCGCCACGCGCGTGATCTCGGAACTGGAGCTGGAAGAACTGGAAGCCGAAGTGCTGATCGCCGAGGCCGACGTTCGTGCTTCGAAGGCCAGGCTGGACAACGCGTTCATTCGCGCACCGTTCGGCGGCACCGTCGGCCTGCGAACCGTCAGCCTCGGTGACCTGGTCGGTCCGGAGACCATGATCACGACCCTGGACGATACGGCGACCATCAAGCTGGAGTTCACGATTCCGGAAACTTTCCTGGCGACCGTACAAAAAGGCACACGCATCGACGCACGCAGCGAGGTTTACCCCGAGAGTCCCTTCACGGGTGAGGTCAGCATCGTCGATCCGCGCGTGGATCAGGCCACGCGCAGCGTCACGGTGATCGCGCGGTTGCCCAATCCTGATGGGCTGATCAAACCGGGCATGTTCCTGACCGTGGATCTGCAGCGGGAGCGTGAGGACGTGCTGGTGGTCCCGGAACAGGCACTGGCTCCGCGCCAGGGTCGCCAGTACCTGTACACGGTCGAGGACGGCACGGCCGTGGAGAAGGAGGTGAGCCTGGGCGCCCGCGCCCCCGGCCTGGCGGAAGTGCGCGAGGGCCTGGCGCCGGGCACGCTGGTGATCACCGAAGGCACGCAAAAGGTCCGCAACGGCGCGCCGGTGCAGGTCAGCCAGGGAGGGTGACGGGTGGTCCTGTCCGAAACCTCGGTACGCCGGCCCGTGTTCGCGGCCGTGATCAGCCTGGTGCTCGTGATCGTCGGGCTGCTGGCGCTGAACCGACTGGCCGTGCGCGAGTTCCCGGCCGTGGACCCTCCCATCGTGTCCATCCAGACTGACTACCGCGGTGCATCGGCCGAGGTCGTCGAACGCCGCATCACGCAGCTGATCGAGAACGAGATTGCCGGCATCTCCGGCGTGCAGAAGCTCACGTCCAGCAGCAAGGATGAAATCTCGTCCATCGTCGTGGAGTTTGCGCTGTCGCGCGACGCGGACGATGCAGCCAACGACGTCCGCGAGCGCATCTCGCGCATCCAGGGCATGTTGCCGGAAGAAGCCGAGGCTCCGCGCATCACGAAGCAGGATACGGGCATGGACGCGACGATGTATGTCGACGTGTCCAGCGAGGCCCGCTCGCTGATGGAAATCACGGACTTCGTCGAGCGCAGCCTGGTAGACCGGCTATCGGTGATCGATGGCGTGGCGACGATTCGGGTCAGCGGTGCGCGAATCCCCGCCATGCGCATCTGGATCGACCGCGAGGCACTGGCTGCCCGGCAACTGACGGTGGCAGATGTCGAGGACAAACTGCGCGCCGAGAACGTCGAGCTGCCGGCGGGCCGCATCGAGTCTACTGACCGTGAGTTCACCCTGCGCACGGAGACCGGACTGCACGCGCCCGAGGACTTCGAAAACCTGATCCTGAAGCGCAGCGATGCCTTCCTGGTCAGGCTGGGCGATGTCGCCGACGTGCGCCTGGAGCCCGAAAGCACGCGCCGCATCGCCCGGTCCGACGGGCGGCCCGGTGTCAGCATGGGCGTGATCCCGCAATCCCAGGCCAATGTGCTGGCGGTAAACCAGGCGGTGCTCGCGGAGCTCGACCGCCTCAAGGACACGATTCCCGGCGACATCAAGATCGACGTGAACGTCGACTTCTCGGTGTTCATTCGCGAGTCCATGAAAGAGGTGCTGAAGGCCCTGGCGCTGGCCCTGCTGATGGTGCTGGCAGTCATCTACTCGTTCCTCGGTTCCTTCCGGGCAACGCTGATCCCGGCCGTGACAATTCCCGTGGCGATCATCTCGTCCTTCATCGTGATGGCGGTGATGGGTTTTTCGGTCAATACGCTGACCCTGCTGGGCCTCGTGCTGGCCATCGGCCTGGTGGTGGACGATGCGATCGTGGTGCTGGAGAACATCGTCCGGCGCATGGAACAGGAACAACCGCCACTGCTGGCGGCCATCGACGGCAGCCGGGAAATCGGCTTTGCGGTGGTGGCGACGACCGTGGTGCTGATAGCAGTATTCGTGCCCATTTCCTTCATGCCGGGCAAGCTCGGGCGGCTGTTCGGCGAATTCGGCATTTCCCTGGCCGCTGCCGTCGCGTTTTCGAGCCTGATCGCGCTGACGCTGGTACCCATGCTGGCCTCGAAACTGTTCGCGAACACCCCCCCGCGGCGGCGCACGCTGGCCTCAGCGCTCGACAAAGGCTTTGTGCGCATCACGAGCGGTTATCGCCGGGTCCTGTCGCCCGTAGTACAGCGTCCCTGGATCGCGCTCATGGTGATCGTGGCCCTGGGAGCGGCCAGCTATGGCCTGTTCCGGACCTTGCCCGACGAATATGCGCCGGTGGAAGACCGCGGCATGATGTTCGTCTGGATGCGCGGGCCGGAAGGGGCGTCGCCCGACTACATGGACCGCCAAGTTACCGAACTGGAGCGCCTCGCCATCCCCTACGTCGACCAGGGTTACGCGCGCCGGGTGCTGGTGCGCTCGGGCATGGGCGGCGGCGGCGGCGACGTGAACTCGAGCTTCTCGTACATCCCGCTGATGCCGTGGAACCAGCGCGACCGCAGCGCGCAGGAACTGGCGGCCGAACTGAACCAAAAGGTGGCCGGCATACCCGGCGTTATCGGCATGGTGATGCTGCCACCGAGCCTGAACATCCGCAGCTCCGGCCAGCCGCTGATCGTGGTGCTCGGCGGTACCGATTACGGCGAGCTGGCCGAATTCACGGACCGGGTCATCACCCGTGCCGCCGAGAACCCGAACATCATGGGCCTGCGTTCCGACTACTTCGAACGCAAACCGAAGATCCAGGTACAGGTGGACCGCAACCGCGCCGCCGACCTCGGGGTGTCCCTGTCGACGGTGGGCCGCACACTGGAAACCATGCTGGGCTCCCGCGTGGTCACCACCTTCGAAGACCGCGGCGAGGAATACAACGTGCTGCTGCAGGCCAAGCCGGAGGACCGCGCCACGCCGTCTGACCTGCAAAATATCTACGTGCGCTCGGAACGGGGTGAGCTGATCCCCCTCGCCAACCTGGTCAGGCTCAAGGAACTGGCGGGACCACTGGAGCTGAAACGCTTCGACCGGCTGCGGTCGATCAGCATGACCGGGTCCCTGGCACCCGGTTACTCACTGGGCCAGGCGTTGAACTACATGGACCGGATCATCCGCGAGGAAGTGCCGGAGGGCGTGCGTATCAACTACGACGGGGAGTCGCGAGAGTTTCGCCAGTCCGGCAGCTCAATCTACTTCACGTTCGGACTGGCGCTGCTGCTGTCGTTCCTGGTGCTGTCCGCCCAGTTCGAAAGCTTCAGGCACCCGCTGATCATCATGCTCACGGTACCCATGGCGCTGTTCGGGGGCCTGCTGGGGCTGCACGCCTTCGACTCGAGCATCAATGTCTACAGCCAGATCGGCGCGATCATGCTGATCGGGCTGGCGGCGAAAAACGGGATCCTGATCGTCGAATTTGCGAACCAGCTGCGCGACCGCGGGGTTGTCTTCACCGAAGCGATCCTGGAAGCCGCAACGGTGCGGCTGCGGCCCGTTATCATGACCAGCTTGTGCACGGCGGGAGGCGCGATTCCGTTGATGCTGGCCGCCGGCGCGGGCGCCGAGTCGCGGCGCACGATCGGCGCCGTGGTGTTCTTCGGCGTGACGGTGTCGGTCTTCCTGACTCTGTTCCTGATTCCGTCGGTCTATGCGCTGCTCGCACGACGCACGGAATCACCGGAACATGTGAGCCGGATGGTGGAACGGCTGCGGGAATCCGGCGCGAGTTAGCAGCTCGCGCGGGTCACCGTAAAGATCTTATTCCTGGTCGGCAGCGGCTGGTGTTTCCGGCTGGTCCAGCAACTGCACCAGTGCCATCGGGGCCGAATCACCGGCACGAAAACCGGTCTTCAGGATGCGCAGGTAGCCGCCTGGGCGTTCTTTGAAACGCGGTCCGAGCTCGTTGAAGAGCTTGCCCACGCTGGCCTTGTCCCGCAGGCGGCTGAACGCGAGCCGCCGCCGGGCCACGCCGTCCTGTTTTGCCATCGTGATCAGCGGTTCCACCACGCGCCGCAGTTCCTTCGCCTTCGGCAGAGTCGTGCGAATGGTCTCGTGCTGAATCAGCGACACGGCCATGTTGCGGTACATGGCCTTGCGGTGACTGCTCGTGCGGCCGAGGCTCCGGCCTGCTTTTTGATGGCGCATCGTTTCTTCCTCGCCTGCGGCGCCCGTGCGGGGCGCGGCGCTGGCCAAAATAATCAGGCGGCCTGATCGCCCCCAAATGCCAGTCCCGGCGGCGGCCAGTTTTCCACCCGCATGCCGAGGGCCAGACCATGACTTTCCAGGACTTCCTTGATCTCAGTCAGCGACTTCTTGCCGAGGTTCGGCGTGCGCAGCAGCTCGACCTCCGTGCGCTGGATCAGGTCACCAATGTAGTTGATGTTCTCCGCTTTCAGGCAGTTGGCGGACCGCACCGTCAGTTCCAGTTCGTCCACCGGGCGCAGCAGCAGCGGGTCCACCTGGGTTTCACCGGCGCTGATGCCCTGCTGGGCTTCGCCCTGCAGGTCCATAAAGACACTGAGCTGGTCTTTCAGGATGCTGCCGGCGCGGCGTATTGCCTCTTCGGCGTCGATGGTGCCATTGGTCTCTACGTCCAGCAGCAGCTTGTCCAGATTGGTGCGCTGCTCCACGCGGGCCGCCTCCACCGTGTAGGTGACGCGGCGAATCGGGCTGAAGGACGCATCCAGCCGCAGCCGGCCAATGGTCGTTTCCTGCTCCTCGGATTCCTGGGGCTGCGTCGCCGGACGATAGCCGCGGCCACGCTCCACCGTGAGCACCATCTTCAGATCGCCTGCGCTGGTCAGGTTCGCGATCACCAGGTCCGGGTTCACCACTTCGACATCGTGATCACCGGCAATGTCGCCGGCGGTCACCGGGCCCGGGCCCTTCTTGGCCAGCGTCAGCTGCGCATGATCACGCGTGTGCATGCGAATGGCGACGTCCTTGAGATTCAGCAGAATCTCGACCACGTCCTCCTGCACACCCTCGATGCTGGTGTACTCGTGCAGCACACCCTCGATCTCGGCTTCGACAATGGCCGCACCCGGCATGCTGGACAGCAGCACACGGCGCAACGCGTTGCCGAGAGTGTGGCCGAAACCACGCTCGAAGGGTTCAATAACAATCCGCGCCCGCGTCGCGCTCTCAGGCTTGACGTTGACACTGCGGGGCTTCAGAAACTCGACGGCTGATTCCTGCATGTTGGCAGCTGCCTCCTGCTTACTTCGAGTAGAGCTCGACGACGAGGTTTTCGTTGATGTCGGGCAGAATGTCTTCACGTTCCGGCAGGGACTTCAAGGTCCCGGCCATGCCCTGCTCATCAACGTCCACCCAGTCGGGCAAACCCATCTGAGATGCGATGCTCATTGCGTTCTTGATGCGCAGCTGGCCGCGGGCCTTCTCACGCACCTCGATCTTGTCACCCGCCGACAACTGGTACGACGGAATGTTCACGGCCGTACCGTTCACCGCGATGGACTTGTGCGCTACCAGCTGGCGTGCCTCGGCACGGGTAGACGCAAAACCCATCCGGTAGACGGTGTTGTCCAGCCGGCCTTCCAGCAGCTTCAGCAGATTCTGGCCCGTGGAGCCTTTCTGCTTTGCGGCCTTCTTGTAATAGTTGCGGAACTGGCGCTCGAGCACGCCGTACATGCGGCGCAGCTTCTGCTTCTCGCGCAGCTGCAGACCGTAGTCGGACAGTCGCGGCCGGCGGCCACCCTGGATCTGTCCCGGTGGGCTGTCGAGCTTACACTTCGCGTCGAGCGGCTTCACGCCGCTCTTCAGGAACAGGTCGGTGCCCTCGCGACGCGAGAGCTTGCATTTAGGTCCGATATACCTAGCCATCAGTCTTCCTCAAACCCGGCGTTTTTTCGGCGGCCGGCAGCCGTTGTGCGGAATTGGCGTCACATCTTCGATGTTGGTGATGCGAAAGCCGCAGGCGTTCAGCGAACGCACGGCGGACTCGCGACCCGGACCCGGCCCGCGCACCCGGACCTCGAGATTCTTCATGCCGGCTTCCTGCGCGACGCGCCCGGCCTTTTCAGCGGCGATCTGGGCCGCAAACGGCGTGCTCTTGCGCGACCCGCGAAATCCACAGCCGCCGGAAGTGGCCCACGACACGGTATTTCCCTGCCGATCGGTGATCGTGATAATCGTGTTGTTGAAGGACGCGTGGATGTGCGCGATCCCTTCCGGAATCTGCCGCTTGATCTTCTTGCGAGTCTTGGTTTGTGCCATATCAGTCCACCAGCCTTAGCGACGAATCGGTCGCCGCGGGCCTTTCCTCGTTCGTGCGTTCGTTCGGGTACGCTGCCCACGCAGGGGCAGGCCACGGCGATGACGGATACCACGGTAGCAACCGAGATCCATCAGGCGCTTGATGCTCATCGTCACCTCGCGGCGCAGGTCGCCTTCTACGGGAAAGCGCGCTACTACGCCGCGCAGCTTCTCGACCTCCGGCTCGCTCAGGTCCTTCACTTTCGTGTCGGGTGCGATGCCGGCTTCCTGGCAAATCACCTGGGACCGGCTCCTGCCGATACCATAGATATGCGTCAACGCAATTACCACGTGCTTTTGCAGCGGTATGTTGATTCCTGCGATACGCGCCATCCAGACGTCTCCTGTAACTTGGCCGGGACTAGCCCTGGCGCTGCTTGTGGCGAGGGTCCGTGCAAATCACGCGAACGACACGTTTGCGCCGAATGATCTTGCAGTTTCTGCAGATTTTCTTCACAGAGGCCCTGACTTTCATCGCTTCTCTCCCGAGGGTACCGGCCGCGCTCAGCGAACCTGCCCGGCCCTCCCGTATCCTTTCAGGTTGGCTTTCTTCAGCAAGCCTTCGTACTGGTGCGACATCATGTGAGCCTGCAGCTGCGACATGAAATCCATCGTGACCACCACGATGATCAGCAGCGACGTGCCACCGAAGTAGAAGGGCACACGCAGCCACAAAATCATGAATTCCGGCAACAGACACACGGCCGTGATGTAGATCGCGCCCCAGAACGTCAGCCGGGTCAGCACCTTGTCGATGTAGTCGGCGGTCTGGGCACCGGGGCGAATGCCGGGAATGAACGCACCTGAGCGTTTCAGGTTGTCGGCCGTCTCCCGCGAATTGAACACCAGCGCGGTGTAGAAGAAGCAGAAGAAGATGATCATCGACGCGTAAAACAGGATGTAGACCGGTTCGCCGGGCTGCAGGCGGGCGGCCATGGTCTGCAGCCAGCCGGCCCCTTCCATGGTGCCGAACCAGCCGGCGATCGTGGCGGGGAACAGGATGATGCTGGACGCGAAAATCGGCGGAATCACGCCGGCCATGTTGAGCTTGAACGGCAGGTGGCTTGACTGCCCCTGGTACATCTTGCGGCCCTGCTGGCGCTTCGCATAGTGCACCGCAATGCGCCGCTGCGCGCGCTCTACGAAGACCACACCGTAGGTCACGGCAAGTATCAGCGCGACCAGCAGCAGTGCCAGGGCCGCGGACACCTCGCCCGTCTCCACCAGCTGCAGCGTCCCGCCGATGGCCGACGGCAGCCCGGAGATGATGCTCGCCAGGATGATCATGGAAATGCCGTTGCCGATGCCGCGCTCGGTGATTTGTTCGCCGAGCCACATCAGGAACACCGTACCGGTGACCAGGGTCACCATCGCGGTGAAGATGAAATTGAAACCGGGGGCAATCACGACCCCCTGGTTCTGCAGCGCGACGGATGCGCCCAGGGACTGAAGCGATGCCAGGATCACCGTGAGATAGCGAGTATAGCTGGTAATCTTGCGCCGGCCGGCTTCGCCCTCTTTCTTCACGGCCGCCAGTTCCGGAATCACCACGCTCGCCATCTGCATGATGATGGACGCGGAGATGTACGGCATGATGCCCAGCGCAAAAATGCTCAACCGTTCCAGCGCGCCGCCGGAAAACATGTTGAACATGCTGAGTATGGTGCCGGACTGTTCCTGGAAAAACTGCTCCAGCTGTACCGGATCGATGCCGGGCACCGGGATAAAGGTACCGATGCGGTAGACGATCAGGGCCCCGAACAGGAAGAACAGGCGCGAACGAAGATCGGCGAAGCGGGTCGCTTCGCCGAGCGCGGCAGCCGGATTGACTATGTTGCCTTTCGCCATGTTCCTGGAGTGCGCCGGAAAGCGCTCAGTCCTCTATTGCCCCGCCGGCGGCCTCGATGGCCTTGCGGGCCCCGGGCGTCACCGACAGGCCCTTGATCTTCACCGCCTTGTCGAGCTTGCCGGACGCGATCACCTTCACGCGCTTCGTGCGAGCCGGCACCAGGCCGGCCTGCTTCAGGCAGTCCAGATCGATCACATCGTCTTGCGGCAGGGCCAGCTCGTGCAGGCGTAACTCCGCCGTGTCGCCGGCAGTCCGCGAACTAAAACCAAACTTCGGCAGCCGGCGCTGCAAGGGCATCTGGCCGCCCTCGAAACCAGTCTTGTGATAGCCACCGGACCGGGAGTGCTGGCCTTTCACGCCGCGCCCGCAGGTCTTGCCCTGACCGGCCGAGTGGCCGCGGCCAACTCGTTTGCGCGGCCGGCGGCTGCCGGGTTTCAGTGTGTTCAGTCTCATCTAGGCTTCCTCGACGCGGAGCAGGTACGAGACCTTATTGATCATGCCGCGATTCTCGGGGGTGTCGAGCACCTCGACGGTCTGGTGTATGCGCCGCAAGCCCAGCCCCGCGACACAGGCGCGGTGGGCCTTCAAACGGCCGTGCTTGCTCTTGATCAGGGTCACCTTGAGTTTTGCGGCTCCGGCCATCGTGCTGTCACCCGGTAATCTCGGCAACGGATTTGCCGCGCTTCGCTGCAATACGCTCGGGGGACTGCGCGCGGTAAAGCGCGTCGATCGTCGCCCTCACGAGGTTGATTGGATTCCGGGAGCCATAGCTCTTTGCCAACACGTTACGCACACCGGCACACTCGAATACCGCGCGCATTGCGCCGCCGGCAATCACGCCAGTACCTTCCGACGCCGGCTGGATGAACACCCGCGTGGCACCGTGCCGACCATTCATCGCGTAGTGCATTGTATCGTCGCGCAGCGAAACCGGCCGCATGTTCTTGCGGGCCACCTGCATCGCTTTCTGTATCGCAATGGGCACTTCCCGCGCCTTGCCGTAACCAAAGCCTACGCGGCCGGCGCCGTCACCAACCACGGTCAGCGCGGTGAACCCGAACTGGCGTCCGCCCTTGACGACTTTCGCGACGCGATTGACCGCAACCAGCTTTTCCAGCAGGTCGTCGGAACTTTGCGATTGTTCAACCCTTGCCATGCACTCAAACTCCGCCTAAAACTCGAGGCCGCTTTCGCGCGCCGCATCCGCGAGCGCCTGCACGCGGCCGTGATAGCGAAAACCGGAACGATCGAAAGCCACCTGCTTCACGCCCGCTGCCTGCGCCTTTTCGGCAATCGCCTTGCCGACCCTGGCAGCGGCGGCAATGTTGCCGGTCGAATTGCCGTCCTTCAACGCCTTCTGCACCGTGGACGCAGCGGCCATTACAGCGCCGTCGGCGCCAATCACCTGGGCGTAGATGTGCCGCGGCGTGCGATGCACCGTCAGCCGGGGCACACCCAGCAAGCGGATCTTCGTCCGGGCCCTCTTCGCCCGACGCAGCCTTCTTTGCTTTCCGTTCATGTCCTGCTCTGCTCCGCGGCGCTACTTCTTCTTCGCTTCCTTCATCACCACGCGCTCATCCGAGTAGCGCACGCCTTTACCCTTGTAGGGCTCCGGTGGACGGTAGCGGCGAATCTCGGCGGCCACCTGTCCGACTTTCTGCTTGTCGATGCCCTTCACCACGATTTCTGTCTGGCTCGGGGTCTCGATCGTGATGCCGTCCGGCACCGGGTACTCCACCGGGTGCGAGAACCCGAGGGTCAGGCTCAGCGCCTTGCCCTTGGTCTGGGCCCGGTAACCCACCCCGACCAGCTCGAGCTTCCGCTCGAAACCGTCGGTCACACCCGTCACCATGTTGCCGAGCAGCGCCCGGGTCGTCCCGGCCATCGCGTTGGCAAACCGGGATCCGGACCGCGTGGCCACGCTGGCCTCGCTGCCGTCCACCTTGATCTCGACTTCGCGGTTGACCGCCAGGTGCAGTTCACCCTTTGGCCCCTTGACCGCGAGATCTTCACCGGTCTGTTTCAGTTCGACACCCTTCGGCAGGGGCACTGGCTTGCTAGCAACTCTGGACATGATTCCTGTACCGTTTTCCCGCGATCGCCTCTATCAGGAGACGACGCACAGCACCTCGCCGCCGCGACCCTTGCGCCGGGCCGCCCTGTCCGTCATCACGCCCTCAGATGTAGACACGATGGCAACGCCAAGCCCGCCGAGCACGTTCGGCAGCTGATCCTTGTTCTTGTAGACGCGCAGCCCCGGCCGGCTCACGCGGCGCAATTCCTCGATCACCGGGCGACCTTCGAAGTAACGCAGCCCGATCACCAGCTCGCGCTTGTTCCCGGGCTGCTCTTCGACCTCGTAACGATCGATATAGCCCTCTTCGGCCAGCACTTTCGCGATGGCCTCCTTGATCCGGGACGCCGGCATCCGCACGGTCTCGAAGCCAACGGCCTGGCCATTGCGAACCCGGGTCAGCATATCGGCGATGGGGTCTGTCATGCTCATGCGCTTCGCTCCTCCGTCGCCCTACCAGCTGCCTTTGCCCAGGCCCGGGATGTTGCCGGCCATGGTCTGCTCGCGAAGCTTGTTACGCCCGAGGCCAAACTTGCGGTAATAACCCTTCGGCCGGCCCGAAATCGCGCAACGGTTGCGCATGCGCACCGGGCTCGCGTCGCGCGGCATCCTCTGGATGCCGAGCATCGCCGCCTGGCGCTCTTCGTCCGAGCTGTTCGGGCTCTGGATGATTTTCTTCAACTCAGCCCGCTTCGCCGCGTAGCGCTGCACGGTCTTCGCGCGCTTGCGCTCCCGCGCAACCATGGATTTCTTTGCCATGCCCTGACCTGTCCCGTAGCTATTTCTTGAACGGAAAATTAAAAGCTTCGAGCAAGGCCTTGCCATGCTCGTCGCTCGTGGCGGACGTCGTAATCGTGATGTCCATGCCGCGTATGGAGTCGATCTTGTCGTAATCGATCTCCGGAAAAATGATCTGCTCCTGCACACCCAGGCTGTAGTTACCGCGACCGTCGAAGGATTTCGGGTTCAGCCCCCGGAAGTCCCGCTCGCGCGGAATCGCAATCGTGATCAGCCGGTCCAGGAACTCGTACATGCGCTCGCGCCGCAGCGTTACCTTGCAGCCGATTGCCATACCATCGCGCAGCTTGAAAGCCGCCACGGATTTCCTGGCCTTGCAGACGTTGGGCTTCTGGCCCGCAATCTTTTCCATGTCCTCCATGGCCTTCTCGACGATCTTGCGATCAGCAACCGCCTCGCCCACGCCCATGTTCAGCGTGATCTTCTCGATGCGCGGCACCTGCATCACGTTCTTGACGCCCAGCTCGTCCATCAGCTTGGGCACCACTGTCGTCTTGTAGAACTCCTGCAACCTGGCCATGTTGACTGCTCCTGCGGCCCCGTCAGACGTCGATGACTTCTTTGTTCGACTTGAAGAAGCGGACCTTCCGGCCATCTTCAAGCGTCCTGAAGCCCACGCGATCGCCCTTACCGGTCTGCGGGTTGAACAGCATCACGTTCGACACATCCAGCGGCATTTCCTTCTCGATAATCCCGCCCTGGATCCCGGCATTCGGGTTCGGCTTTTGATGTTTCTTCACGACGTTGACGTTCTCGACCAGCACCCGGTCATCTTCAATAACGTTCAGAATCGTGCCCCGGCGGCCCTTGTCCTTGCCGGTGATCACGATTACCTCGTCGCCTTTGCGTAGTCTTTGCATTGCTTTCGCGTCCCTCGCCGTTGCTCAGAGCACTTCTGGCGCCAGGGAAATGATCTTCATGAACTGCCCCGTCCGCAGCTCGCGTGTCACGGGGCCGAAAATGCGCGTACCGATGGGCTCCAGCCTGTTGTTCAGCAGCACCGCGGCGTTGCCGTCGAAACGAATCAGCGAGCCGTCGGCCCGGCGTACACCCTTGCGCGTACGCACGACCACCGCGTTGTAAACCTCGCCTTTCTTCACGCGGCCACGCGGGATCGCGTCTTTCACGCTGACCTTGATGATGTCGCCGACGCCCGCATAGCGGCGCTTCGATCCGCCCAGCACCTTAATGCACTGCAGGCGGCGGGCACCGCTGTTGTCGGCGGCGGACAAGGTTGTCTGCATCTGAATCATGGTCGGCTTCCGTCAGTCAGTCCCTGCTGTCAGCGGATGTCTGCGCGCTTGACGACTTCCACGAGTCGCCAGGACTTGTTCTTGGACAGCGGCCGGCATTCGCTGATGGACACCGTGTCGCCCTCATTGCAGTCGTTCTGCTCATCGTGCGCGAGCACTTTCGTGGTCCGCTTGATGTACTTGCCGTACATCGGGTGCTTGACCTTCCGCTCGATCGCCACGGCGATGGTCTTGTCCATCTTGCTGCTGACGACTAGGCCGGTCGCGGTGCGCACACTCTTCGCACCGGTGCCGGCTGCAGTCTGATCCTGGTCGCTCATAGCGTTTCCCTCAGGCCTTCGCGGTGCGCTCGTTCAGCACCGTTTTGATCCTGGCAATGTCCTTGCGCACCTTGCCGTACTGGTCCGACCGCACCAGCTGGCCCGTCGCCTGCTGCATGCGCAGGTTGAACTGCTCACGACGCAGCTTCACCAGCTCTTCCGCCAGTTCGGCTTCCGTCTTGCCGCGAAACTCTTCGGCTTTCATCAGAGCACCTGCCTCGACACGAAGGCCGTGGAAACGGGCAGCTTCGCCGCTGCCAGCCGGAAGGCCTCGCGCGCCACTTCTTCGGAAACGCCCTCCATCTCGTAGAGCACCCGGCCGGGCTGAATCTGGGCAACCCAGTATTCGACGTTGCCCTTGCCCTTACCCTGGCGAACCTCCAGGGGCTTTTTCGTGACCGGCTTGTCGGGAAAGATACGAATCCAGATCTTGCCGCCACGTTTCACGTAGCGGGTCATGGCCCGCCGCGCGGCCTCGATCTGGCGTGCCGTAATCCGGCCCCGTCCCGTCGCCTTCAACCCGTACTCGCCGAATGAAACGGAACTGCCACGCAACGCCAGGCCGCGATTACGGCCCTTGTGCTGTTTGCGAAACTTGGTGCGTTTAGGCTGCAGCATTGCCGTCGTCCTATCTCGTCGCCTGCTCGGCAGCTTCGGCGGCTGCGTCCTGCGCGTCGAAGACTTCGCCCTTGAAGATCCAGACTTTCACGCCGATCACGCCATAGGTCGTGCGCGCCTCCGCGAAACCGTAGTCGATCTCCGCGCGAAAAGTGTGCAGCGGCACACGCCCTTCGCGGTACCACTCGCTGCGCGCAATCTCGGCGCCGTTCAGGCGACCGCCCACCTTGATCTTCACGCCCTGGGCGCCGAGCCGCATCGTGTTGGTCACGGCGCGCTTCATCGCGCGACGGAACATCACGCGACGCTCGAGCTGCTGGGCTATACCTTCTGCCACCAGCTGCGCATCCAGCTCAGGCTTGCGCACCTCGGCGATGTTCAGGCGCACGTCGGGCAGCGGCAACTCGAGCATGCGGGCGACCTGCAAACGCAGTCGCTCGATGTCTTCGCCTTTCTTGCCGATCACGATGCCCGGCCGTGCCGTATGAATCGTGATCTGTGCCTTGCGGGCCGGTCGTTCGATGTGAATACGGCTCACCGATGCATCTTTCAGCTTGGTCTTCAGGAACTCACGCACCTCGAAGTCCGACGCGACCAGCTCGGCAAAATTGTTGCGGTCCGGAAACCAGCGCGACGCCCAGTCGCGGCTGATGCCCAGCCGTATGCCGATGGGATTAACTTTCTGGCCCATACCCTGTTCCTACTCGTCCGCGACCTGCACGGTGATGTGACTGTTGCGTTTGATGATGCGTGCACCCCGGCCCTTGGCCCGGGCGCGGTAACGCCGGAAAGTCGGCGCCTCATCGACCATGATGCTCGACACCTTCAGTTCGTCTACGTCAGCACCATGGTTGTGTTCGGCATTGGCGACCGCTGACTCCAGCACCTTCTTCAGGATTGCCGCACCCTTCTTCGGCATGAACCCGAGAATCTGCAGCGCGTTTTCCACCGTCTTGCCGCGCACCGCGTCGGCTACCAGGCGGCATTTCTGCGGCGAGATGCGCGCATACCTGAGTTTTGCTGAAACCTGCATCGCCCTGGTCCTACTTGGTCTTCCGGTCGCCCGAGTGGCCCCTGAAAGTCCGCGTGACCGCAAGCTCGCCGAGCTTGTGGCCAACCATGTTCTCCGAGATCAACACGGGCACGTGGTCACGGCCGTTGTGCACCGCAATCGTCAGGCCCACCATGTCGGGCAGGATCATCGAACGCCGCGACCAGGTCTTGATGGGCCGCCGGCTGCCCGACTGGGCGGCTGCGGCAACCTTTTTCGCCAGGTGCTCGTCGACGAACGGGCCTTTCTTGATGGAACGTGGCACTGTGCTTCCTCGCTTCCGCGAAACTACTTCTTACGCCGCCGCAAAATCATGCGATCGGTCCGCTTGTTGTTCCGGGTCTTGTAACCCTTGGTCGGCGCGCCCCAGGGTGTCACCGGATGGCGCCCGCCGGAGGTACGGCCCTCGCCGCCGCCGTGTGGGTGGTCGACCGGATTCATCGCCACGCCCCGCACCGTGGGCCGACGGCCCCGCCAGCGCGACGCGCCCGCTTTACCGAGCTTACGCAGGCTGTGTTCGCCGTGCCCGACCTCGCCAATGGTGGCGCGACAATTCACATGCACTTTGCGCATTTCACCGGAACGCAGCCGCAGGGTTGCGTATACGCCCTCGCGCGCTACCAGCTGCGCAGTGCTGCCCGCCGCGCGCACCATCTGTGCGCCCTTGCGGGGCTTGAGTTCCACGCAATGCACCTGCGTACCCAGCGGAATGTTCCGCAACGGCAACGCGTTGCCGTTCTTGATCGGCGCCTCGCGGCCGGACATGACCTCGTCACCGGCCTTGATCCTGTTCGGCGCCAGGATGTAACGGCGCTCGCCATCCGCATACAGGATCAGCGCCAGGTGAGCACTGCGGTTCGGGTCGTACTCGATCCGCTCTACACGCCCCGGCACGCCGTCCTTGTTGCGCTTGAAGTCAACGACGCGGTAGTGGCGCTTGTGGCCGCCACCACGATGCCGGGTCGTAATGCGGCCCTTGTTGTTCCGCCCGCCAGTGCGGGAACTCTTCTCCAGCAGCGGTGCGTGAGGCTCGCCCTTGTGGAGTTCCGGGGAACGAACCTTGACCGTAAACCGGCGCCCGGGCGAGGTGGGTTTGAGTTTTTGCAACGGCATGATCGCGTCCCTTTCCCTAGTCGGCGCCGAGGAAGTCGATGTCGTTACCCTCGGCCAGGGTGACGTAGGCCTTCTTCCAGTCCTGGCGGCGACCCAGGGTCTGGCCAAAGCGCTTGACCTTGCCGCGGACATTCACGATGCGGACGCCGTCCACCTTCACCTCGAACAGCATCTCTACCGCGCGACGCACTTCCTGCTTGGTGGAATCGCGGCGCACGCGAAAAACGACCTGGTTGTTGGCTTCGCCGACACGCGTGCTCTTCTCGGAAAGATGGGGGCCGAGCAGCACGGTCATCAGGCGTTCCTGGTTCGCGACGGCGGTCATGAGAAGCGCTCCTCCAGCCCTTTCACCGCCGCCTTGGTCGCCAGCACGACAGGATGGCGAACGAGGCTCAGCGGATTGACTTCGCGCAGGTCCAGAATGTCTACGCCGGGCAGGTTGCGGGCGGCAAGGCAGGTGTTGGTGTCGTATTCGTCCACGACGATCAGCGTGTCTTTCAGGCCGAGCTTGTCGAGCTTGCCGACCAGCTCACGCGTCTTCGGCTCGTCACACTGCAGTTCATCGACCACCAACAGCCGTTCCTGCCGAACGAGTTCCGACAGGATCGAACGCATCGCGGCCCGATACATCTTGCGATTGAGCTTCTGGGCGTGGCTCCGCGGCGACGCGGCGAAAGCACGGCCACCACCGACCCAGATCGGGCTGCGAATGCTGCCGGCACGGGCCCGTCCGGTGCCTTTCTGGCGCCAGGGCTTGGTGCCGCCACCCCTTACCTGGGAACGGGTTTTCTGCGCCTTGGTGCCGCGATGGGTATAGGCACGATGCGCGGTGACGACCTGGTGGACCAGGGCTTCATTGAAATCTGCACCAAAGGTGCTGTCCGCGACCTCGACGCTGCCTTTCCCACCCGTAATAGCAAGCTTCATCTGCGGACTCCCCGATCAGCTCCGGGCCTTTACCGCGGGCTTGACGACCAGGCGTCCGCCGCTGTGGCCGGGTACGGCACCCTTGATCAGGAGCAGGTTGCGCTCGGCGTCGACCTGGACCACTTCGAGGTTCTGCGCGGTGCGGCGAACATTGCCGAGATGACCGGACATCTTCTTGCCCTTGAAGACCCGTCCGGGCGTCTGGTTCTGACCGATGGACCCCGGCGCACGGTGAGCCAGCGAGTTGCCGTGGGTGGCGTCCTGGGTGCGGAAGTGGTGGCGCTTCACGGCGCCGGCGTAGCCTTTACCGATGCTGGTCCCGACCACGTCGACCTTCTGGCCGGCCTCGAAACGCTCTACCGTGAGCTCGGCACCCGGCTCGAGCCCCTCGCCTTCGCCAGCATCGAGACGGAACTCCCAGAGGCCTTCGCCCGGCTCCGTGGAGCTGGCCACATACTGGCCGGCCACCGCCTTGCTCAGCCGCGAGGTCTTGGTGGCCCCGGTGGTCACCTGCAGCGCGGCGTAGCCGTCGCCGTCCTGGTCTTTCACCCGGGTGATGCGGTTCGGCAGCGCCTGGATCACGGTCACGGGCACGGACTCGCCCGCGTCGGTAAACACCCGCGTCATGCCGCACTTTTTGCCGATCAGCCCAATGGCCATCCCGGAACCTCTGCCGCCCCGGATTCCTCCGCGGAACCGGAACAATATTGAAAATGATACAAACACCGAGCCCGGGCCTGGATGTTTTCTTGCCCGGTGCTGCGGTTCACCCGTCCTGTCACCCGCGCCCGGCGGGATCTTCCCCTGGGGAATCGGCCGGGGCCGCCGCCGTCAGCCCACCTCACTCGCAAGTAAGCCCGGTGCGGGAAAACCCACCCCGGGCCACAGCGAGCCGAAAATTATAGCACTAAATCTGGTCAGTTCAATTTGATTTGAACGTCCACCCCGGCCGGCAGCTCGAGCTTCATCAGCGCGTCCACCGTCTTATCCGTCGGCTCGATAATGTCCATCATGCGCTTGTGGGTGCGCATCTCGTACTGGTCCCGCGCGTCCTTGTTGACGTGCGGCGAGATCAGCACCGTGAATCGCTCTTTCTTGGTCGGCAGCGGCACCGGCCCCTTCACCTGGGCACCCGTGCGCTTGGCCGTCTCCACAATCTCCCGCGCCGAGGTGTCGATCAGCCGGTGATCGAAGGCCTTCAGCCGGATCCGTATGTTCTGATTCGTTGCCATCTCGTTGTCCTGTGTCCTGATTTCGCTGCGGTCGGCTTCGTTACCGGCCGGGCCCGGGGGGGTATCCCTCCCCGGAATGGCTCGCTCCGCTGCGCTTGACTTCCGGTCCGGGATACCCCCCCGGACCCGGCCTGCCTCGATGGTTAATCGGGACGCCGCGCCTGCCACTCCCAGCGCCCCCGCCATCGAGGGGCCAGCCTCGTGGCCCGGGTGGCGGGAGAAGTGCTGGCAGGAAGTAAAGCGCAGCGCAACGAGCCATTCCAGCCAGCACTTCTCCCGCCACCCGGGCTTCAGAGGGTCTTACTCGATAATCTTCGCCACCACGCCGGCACCCACGGTCCGGCCACCTTCGCGGATCGCAAACCGCAGGCCCTCTTCCATCGCAATCGGCGCGATCAGCTCCACCTTCATCTGCACGTTGTCGCCCGGCATCACCATCTCGGTGCCCTCCGGCAGCTCACACGCGCCTGTCACGTCCGTCGTCCGGAAGTAAAACTGCGGCCGGTAACCCTTGAAGAACGGCGTGTGCCGGCCACCCTCTTCCTTCGTCAGCACATACACCTCGGCCTCGAACTTGGTGTGCGGCGTGATCGAATTCGGCTTCGCCAGCACCTGGCCGCGCTCCACCTCGTCACGCTTCGTGCCGCGCAACAGCACACCGACGTTGTCGCCCGCCTGCCCTTCATCCAGCAGCTTGCGGAACATCTCCACGCCCGTGCAGGTGGTCTTCTCCGTGTCCTTGATGCCGACGATCGCCACCTCGTCGCCCACCTTCACTATCCCGCGCTCGATCCTTCCTGTCACCACCGTGCCGCGGCCCGAAATCGAGAACACGTCTTCCACCGGCATCAGGAAGTCACCGTCGATCGCCCGCTCCGGCTGCGGAATGTACTCATCCATCGCCGCCACCAGCTTCTCTACCGACGGCGCACCAATGTCGCTCGAATCGCCTTCCAGCGCCTTCAGCGCCGAACCGGTGATGATCGGCGTGTCGTCGCCCGGGAACTCGTAGGTCGACAGCAGGTCCCGGACCTCCATCTCCACCAGCTCCAGCAGCTCCGCGTCGTCCACCATGTCCGCCTTGTTCAGGTACACCACGATGTACGGCACCCCCACCTGCCGCGCCAGCAGAATGTGCTCGCGCGTCTGTGGCATCGGTCCGTCCGCCGCCGAGCACACCAGGATCGCGCCGTCCATCTGCGCCGCGCCCGTGATCATGTTCTTCACGTAGTCCGCGTGCCCCGGGCAGTCCACGTGCGCGTAGTGCCGGTTGTCACTCTCGTACTCCACGTGCGCCGTGGCAATCGTGATGCCGCGCTCGCGCTCCTCCGGCGCA
>CP070671.1:3364047-3409135 GCA_020351875.1 Chromatiales bacterium
ACCCCCTTGCACTTGAAACGACCCGCGAGGGGCCGCTTGTCGATGTCGGGATCGAAGCGCCAGCGCTCCTCCCCGGTCGCCGGATCGAGAGCCATCACGCGCGTGAACGGATCACAGACCACGAGGTGCCCGCCGGCATTGTCCGGCAACAGTATCGGGGTGGCCTGAAAGTCGATAAAGGGCCGCAGTTCCGGGTGCGCCTTGACGGCGCCCGTGCGGTAGGTCCACGCGAGTTCGAGGTCGGTGACATTGCCGCGATGAACCTGGTCCAGGGCCGAATAGCGGCTGCCACCCGGATCACCCCCGTAAGCGGGCCAGCCCTGCGCGCCGGCCGTCGACGCGAATATCGTCAACAACAGCGCTGCGCACACGAGTCCGCCTTCAGTGTTCGTCATTGCTCTTGTTCCTGAGGAGCGACGGCAGACCATTATTAACGTCTGCGACGGACGCTGCCAGCCGCGACCCCCGCAGCAATCCTCGCTGTGGTTGGCCCGGCGTGACGGTATTTATGCCGCCGGAAAATGCTCGGTAATCAACATGAGCGGCTGCCCCCCGGAAATCACACGGTACGTGCGAGTGAGGCAGTACAGCGACGCCCCCACACCCAGGGCCGGCGGCAATTTGCGCAGTTCCTGCATGCCATACCACAGGCCCTCACGACGCGACTCCAGTAACTCGTTCAAGAGAATCTTGCCGAGCCCGCCGGTTTCCCGGTTCAGTGCAGCGTGCATGTCCGTGGACAGCCGGGCCGGCAACAGCACGGACTCGGCGTATACATACAAACGCTCTGTGTCACTGCCGACCAGAGCAGCCCGTCGCCGCAGCACCTCGGTGTCGCTGTCGCAGGCAAGCCAGGACGCAAGGTCTCCGGCGCAACCCGCACTGTGATCCAGCACCCGGATCCGTACCTTCTCCAGAGTGTAAGCCTCGATGAACTGGGTCACCGTCCCGTCGATAGTCAGCAACGCGCGTTGAAACGCCGACAGGTTGTCCAGTTCCACATCACCGAGGGCCTGGGGCCGCGCTTGCATCGCAACGAAGAAACCGGTCGTCGGATCAAACGCCGGGAGTTCTGGGATATGAGCCGGACGCGTCAATAGCCTGGGCCGCCGAGAAGGGGCTGCGACTATAGCAGAGCGGTCTTGCCGCGGGCCTATACTGTCGATCCTGCCATGTATCCACGCACAGGAGTCCTTGCATGAGTCTGACCAGGCATATGGTGACTATCGTCGGGCAACACGGGACCCGGCAGGTACATTACCGGCGTCAGGGCGACGGCCCGGCGGTCTTGCTGCTTCACCAGTCGCCGCAGTCGTCGCGCGAGTTCGAGCCGTTGATCGCGAAGTGGTCGGACAACTTCACCGTCATTGCACCAGATACACCAGGCTACGGCCTGTCCGATCCACTGCCGGCACGAGACGCGACAATGGAAGACCTCGCAGCCTCGGTGATGGAGTTCGCCGACGCGATTGGCCTGGGGCGTTTCGGCATTTACGGTTATCACACGGGTGGCGGCATGGCCGTCGCGCTGGCCCACGCTTACCCCGACCGGATCACGACCGCCGCGGCCAACGGCCTGGTGATGCCAACCGCGGACGAACTGGCGGCGATACTCGCCAACTACCTGCCACCCTTTGAACCGGACTGGGCCGGCGGGCACCTGGCGTGGCTCTGGGCCCGGCTGCGCGAGCAGACCATCTTTTTTCCGTGGCATGACCGACGGTTGAGCACGCGCATGGATTTCTCGGTTCCCGCCGCAGACGGCTTGCAGCGCAACGTGCGCGAGTTCCTGCTGGCAGCCGAACACTATGCGGTGGCCTATCGCGCTGCGTTTGCCTACGCCGCCGGCCCGGTCCTGCCGCAACTCGAAGTCCCGACCCTGGTCACCGCCGCCGCCCTCGACCCGCTGGCGCCCCACCTGGATCGCATCGGTGACCGCGCCGATTGCGTGAAGATCGAAGTCTCGTCTGACGGGCCCGACACGATCGACAAGGCCTTCGCGCAACTGCTGTCGCTGCCGGGTGACCCGGCGCCGCCGGCACCCGCGGCCCAACCCTGCGGTGACGGCCCATGGCAGGACATGTTGAATGCGGGTGACTCACCGGTGCGCCTTGTCCGGCAGGGGTCTGACATCGAGGTCCTGGCCTTGCACGACGCGGGCGGCTCCGCGTTAACGATGCCGGCAGCAATCTTCGCCATGGGCAACGTCGCGGCAATGGACCTGCCCGGGCACGGCGAATCGGCGCCTTACATCCCCAGTGACGAACCGCAGATCTCGATCGCCGCCTGCGCCGAGGCTGCGGTGGGCGCAGCCACCGCACTGGAGACCCGGCCATTGCTGGCCGGCGACGGGACGGGGGCCCTGATCGCGCTGGAAGCCGCGCGCCAGGCCCCCCACCGCTTTCGCGGGCTGCTGCTGACGAACGTGCCGGCGCTGGATCCGGCACTCGCCGCTGATTGGCTGGCCAACGGCCTGCCGTCCCTCGCCGCCGACTGGCATGGCGGGCACCTGAGCCGTGCCTGGCACATGGTGCGTGACGGGCGGCTGTTCTTCCCATGGTTTCGCCGCGACCGGGACGCGATTCGCTGGGTGGAGCCGGACCTGGACCCGCACCGGCTGCAGCTCGAGGTGCGCGAACTGCTGGTAGCGGAAGGCTACTGGCAAGCCTTGCGCCGCATGCAGCTGCAGACGGATGTCGCCGCGTTGCTCGGTGACTGCCCCCTGCCAGCCGTGCTCGCCGCAACCGCCTCACACCCCCTGCACGACCCGGTGAAGGCAACAGCCGAGCGCCAGGGCAGGCATTTCCTGTCACTGCAGGGGATACCGGGCGACCAGGCCACGGCTCTCCGAGAGGCGGTATCGCGCGCGCTGGAAAGTTGACCTGCCCCGGGTCCACCGTATACTCCGAGCGGTCTGGGGGGAATCAAGCGGCAATTACCGTCGAGAGGCGGACCGCCAGAAAGATGATGTCAGCCGGGGGGCATGTCAACGCGTCTGTCGACACGCGACGTTAACCCTGACCGGGTTCGGGCCGGACAGAGTCGGCCGTTGCGATCCTTGAGGAGGCTCATGCAGATGAAACGTATCGTGTTTGCGACGATGGCGCTGGCCCTGGTGGCATTTGGCGCACAGGCGCAGGACCAGGGAGGCAACGAAGACGCAAAATGGCGCGTCGGCGGCGGCGCGGCGTTCAGCGATTTCGAGGACGATGACGGCATCATCGACGACAACCAGGTCGGCTTTGCGCTGTTCGGCCAGTACCAGTTCAACAAGTGGGTCGGTATCGAGGGCGGCTACCTGAATACCGGTGATTTCGAGGGCCGGATCGGCACCGGCTCCAGCCAGGAGAAACTGGACCTGTCCTTCCGCGGCTTCCACATCGCCGGCGTGGTGTACGCACCGTTGAACCAGGACGATATCGACGTCTACGCCAAGGTGGGTTTCTTCGACTTCGATACGGATCTGTCGTCGAACGGGGCCATCGACAGCAGCGGCCATCAGGATGGCGCGATGGCCGGCGCGGGCGCGGTGGTCAACATCGCCGACCAGTGGGGCATCCGCGCGGAGTTCGACTGGTTCGACACGGAGAACTCCGATTTCTGGACCGCGATACTCGGGGTCGAATACCAGTTCTGACCCCCTGCCTGGCGGCAAACCGTTAGAGGACCGGGCGTGATCTGCCGATCCGCCCGGTTTTTCTTTGCCATTGGGTTGTCACTGGCCGGCGCAACCCCGGCACCAGGCGGCGACACCGACTGGCTGCATTACGGCGGCGATGCCGGCGGCGCTCACCATTCAACACTGAGCCAAATCAACCGCGACAACGTCACGCGCCTGGAACTGGCCTGGTCTTTCCAGACCGGCGCCACGTCGCGTCACCCCGAGCGGGCCGGTTTTGCCACGTTTCATGCCACGCCGCTGAAACTGCCAGGCAACGCCGGTGGCGCGCTGGTGTTCTGCACGCCCTACAACCGGATCATCGCCCTGGAGCCGGAGACCGGCGCACCGCGGTGGACCTACGACAGCGAACTCGATCTCGGGCCGATGGGTACCCGCTACAACTGCCGGGGCATCGCGTATTGGGAAGACCCGATGGCGGAGCCCGGCGCGGCCTGCCGCCATCGACTGTTCATGGGCACGGGTGACCTGCGACTCGTGGCCATAGACGCCATTACCGGCGCGGCGTGCCCGGGTTTTGGTGACAGCGGCGAAGTCGACATCCGCCGCATGGTGCAGGCCGAGGTTGCTGCGAAAGCCAAAACGCTGGGGCGACCTGCAGACCTGCGCCACGGTGACCTGCAGTTTTCCTCGCCGCCCGCAGTGATCGGCAGCACGGTGATCGTCGGTTCGTCGAACAACACGAAGTTCCGCCGCGACGACGGCCCCAGTGGCGCGGTGCGTGCTTTCGATGCGCGCACCGGCGCACCCCGGTGGAGCTTCGACCCGGTGCCGCGCAATCCCGGTGATCCCCAGGCCGCCAACTGGGCGCCCACCGCGCTGCAGACCGTGGGCGCTGCGAACGTCTGGAGCATGATGTCCGTCGATACAGAGCGGGAACTGGTCTTTCTCCCCACCGCGTCCGCATCACCCGATTTCTACGGTGCCGGGCGCCCCGGTGACAACCGGTATGCCAACTCCGTCGTCGCGTTGCACGGGCGCACCGGCAAAGTCGCATGGCATTTTCAGATCGTGCACCACGACGTCTGGGACCTGGACCTGCCCGCGCAGCCGATCCTGGTGGAGATCGACAAGGGCGACCAGCGGATCCCGGTGGTCGTGCAGCTGACCAAGCAGGGCATGATCTACGTGCTACACCGGGACACCGGCGAGCCCGTGTTCCCCGTCGAGGAGCGGCCGGTGCCAACCGACGGGGTGCCCGGCGAAGAATTGTCGCCCACGCAGCCCTACCCGACTGCGCCGCCGCTGCTCGTTGAGCACTCTCTGTCACCGGACGATGCCTTCGGATTTACCTTTGTCGATCGAAACGCCTGCCGTCGAATGATCGCGAGCAGACGCCACGACCACTACTACGCACCACCGGTGCCCGAAGGCACCGCGATGTTTCCGGGCATGTCGGTCAACAACTGGGGTGGCGGCGGCTTTTATCCGGCCGGCAACCTGCTCGTGGTGCCGATCAACCGTGCGGCGATGTCCCGCGGGCTCATCCCTCTGGACGAGCTCGACCCCGCGCAACTCGAAAGGGCTGGTAAAGGGCCGCCGCTCGGAGTGCCCGTCGTCATCGAGGGTACGCCCTACGCGCAGTTTATGCAGCCGCTGCTGTCCCCAATGTTCTCGCCCTGCAACGCACCCCCGTGGGGCGAACTCGCGGCGGTGGACCTCGCCGCCGGGGAAATCGCATGGCGGCGTGTGTTCGGCGTGCTCGACAAATTGATGCCGGTGCCAATCCCGCTGGAATGGGGCACGCCCAACGCCGGCGGCCCGATCGTGACGGACAGTGGCCTGATCTTCATCGGGGCGACGATGGACGAGCGCTTCCGCGCCTTCGACGTCATGACGGGCGAACAGTTATGGGAAGCCAGCACACCGACGGCCGCGATGGCCACGCCCATGACCTACATGGCGGGCGGGCGCCAGTTCATCGTGGTGGCCGCCGGCGGCCACATGTGGCAGTACCCGTTCAAGCCGGGAGACTGGCTGCTGGCCTACGCTTTGCCCTGAACCGGCTGGTTCGCCTGCCGAACGGGGTGACCCGGCGCCAGATTCCGGCATGCCGGCCAGCCGGACTTCCGCTAAACTGCTCGCCCTCGCGACGGTCAACGCCTCCACAGAAGGCCCGCGCAGCCAGAGCTATAAGGAAAGAACATGAGCATCAATTTCGAGACAACGGTCGACTTCAGGAATCCAATCTGGAATCGGGATACCTGGGCACGCATTCAGGGTGACCTGAATTCAGAAAATGAACGCATCAGCTATGCCGCCGGCGAGGTCATCGGTGTGCGGCCCGGTGAGGCCCTGAAACCCCTGTGCGGTTTCGAAACCTTTCTCGCCACGCGCCTGGTCCCCCAGGAAGACGGCACGATTCGCCGGTTGAACAAGGAAGTGATCTTCTACACCGACCTGAACCACGATCCGGGCAGCCGCCGGATGATCGACGAATGGAAAAACCCGTGGACGGGCGAAGACGTCAGCGTGGTGCACGTCGCAAACGATCCCTTCAACTACACCATCAGCGAATGGCTGATTCTCGCGCCGGAAGACTTTCCGAAGGACGGGTCGGCGCCGAAGCCCCGCAAGATTCCGCTGCTGTTCCCGTGGAAGCAGGTGGGCGACAAGCTGGTGCTGGAAACCGACATGCACCTCTACTACCCGAACGCGCTGCAGCCCGATAAGTGGCCGCGCGAGTCGTCCGGCAAGATGGCGCAGGTGTCCGAGATCTTCCGCTACTGGGTCGACAAGGCCGACGCCGAGAACGCGGAACTCACCGCCGTCCCCTACGTCGGCACGTGGACGCGCATCACGCCGTGGCTGCCCTGGATGCTGATGGGCCAGCAGCCCGGCCACTGCATGTACGTGGGCCTGATGACGGGTTCCAGTGACTGGGAAATCGTGCCGCAGCACGTGCGTGATTTTGCGCAGGAACGCTACCCGCACATGCTGTCGGCGCCGACGGAAGACTATGGCCCGAGCATCTCGAGCCTCGAGTACTACGCCAGGGAACAGACGCCGGCACCACCGCTGGAAGCGGAAAGCGCCTGACCGATAAAGCTCCGGGTGGCGTGAACGTCCTGCTGGTCTTCGCCCACCCGGAGCGCGCCTCTTTTGTCGGCGCACTCCTGGACACTGCGCAACGCGCGCTCACCGCGGCCGGCCACAACGTCGTCGTGTCCGACCTTTACGCAGACGGCTTCGAGGCCGCCGCGGGTGCGGCAGATTTCGCCAACCGCGCCAATCCCGATTACCTGAACATCGGCGCGGAACAGGCGCATGCGGCCGAGCACGCCGCTTTCGCGCCCGTCCTGCAGCGCGAAATGGAGCGGGTCGCAGCCGCCGACCTGGTGATCTTCCTGTTCCCGATGTGGTGGTTCTCCGTGCCGGCGATCCTGAAGGGCTGGATCGACAGGGTCTTCGCTTACGGCGTCGCCTACGACTTCGAGCGCACGTGGAATCATGGTGTTTACCGTGGCAAGCGGGCGATGCTGGCCTTTACCACCGGCGCGCCGGCCGCCGTCTTCGAGCCGGACGGGCGCAGCGGCGATCTCGAACGCGTCCTGTGGCCGCTGCACGGTGGGGTCCTGGCCTTGTGCGGTTTCGACGTACTGCGGCCTTTCACGGCCTGGGCGGTGCCGTGGATCCAGGCCCAGGGCCGCGAGCAGGTGCTCGCCGCATGGTCCCGTCGGCTTCACGACCTGGACCGGGAAACTCCACTGTTCTTCCACCCGCTCGAGGACTTTGGCGAGGACCGCCGCCTGAAGCCCGACGTGGAACCCGGGACGCCGGCCCAGCATCGCGGACCGCGCAAGCACCTGGACTAGGCCGGCCAACGGCAGCGCCTGGGCTTTCCACGACGTGGCCACGGGCTGGCATGCCGACTCGTCCGCCGTAGCGGAGTGCTAGTCTGACCTGTCAGGCGGGAGTCACACCATGAAAAAAGAAGCAAAGATCAAGCCGTTCTGGTACTCGGACATCTGGCTCTTCCCGAAGCTGATTACCATCATCACGACGCTGGACGAACAGGGCCGGATCAATGCGGCACCCTACTCGCACATCATGCAGTACGACGTGATGGCGAAGAATCCGCGCTTGATCCTCGGCGCCCGCCAGGACTCACACACCTTTACCAACATCATCGCGACCGGCGAGTTCGTGGTGAACTGCGTGCCCGCGCAGCACCTGGACGACATGATGGAAACCGCGCGCTTCTACCCCGAGGGCGTCAATGAACTCGAACAGACCAACCTGACGATGATCCCGTCCCTGCACGTGAAGCCGCCGAGCATCCAGGAATGTCCGCAGATCGCGGAGTGCACGGTGGACGAGATCATCCGGCTGGAAAAGAGCAGCGGCATCGTGATCGGCAAGATCAAGGCGCTGGTCTTCGACGAAAAGCTGATCGACATGCCGCGTGAGGAACGCATCCGGGCGATGAACCTGCCCGTCGGCCTCGGCGACGAGAGCCGCATGGATTACTTCCACGGCGTCAACTACGAAATCACCAAGCACGTACTCGGCGAACCGCCGGATGCGTTCAAGGGTGGCGAAGTGCAGCTCGGCATGACCTGGACCGATGATGCGCTGCAAACGCTGATGACGATTCCGCCAGGCGTGCGCAAAATGGTCACCGAACAGACGGAAACCTTCGCGCGGGAAAAGGGGGACGACAAGGTCACGCTCGCGCGCTTCCAGGAACTGGCCGACGAATACGGCATGAGTGACGAGTTTTTCGACCGCTTCAGGAAGAAAAAAGCGGGCTGACGCCGGCGCCCGTGCGCATCCATTTCATCCTGGAACCCGCGCCCGCGGACGAGTTCCTGGCTCTTGGCCGGCTGGCTGAAGAGCTGGGCTTCGACGCAGTGTGGACGGCCAACCACGCGTCGGCACCCGATCCGTTCCTCGCGTTTTCGTTGCTGGCGCGCGATTCGTCGCGGATCAGGCTCGGACCGGTCGCGGTGAGTCCCTACGAACTGCATCCACTGAAAATCGCCAACAGTCTCTTCACCCTGAACCAGTTTGCGGACGGGCGCGCCAACATCGTGATCGGCGGCGGCGGCGGCACGATGATTGCGATGCACCTGAAGTCGGGCCGCTACGTGATGCACGAACGCATGGTGCGCGGGGTCCGCGAATGCGTGGAATTCCTGAAGCAGGCCTCGGCCGAACGGCCGCTGGATTTTGCCGGCGAGGTCTTCCAGGTTGACGGCTATCACCCGACCTGGGCCACGGCCGCCCCACCCCGCATCTATGTTGGCGCCACCAAGCCCCAGATGCTGCGCATGGCGGCCGGCGTCGCTGATGGTGTGATGTTCAGCGACCTGACGGAGGGCCGGCTGCACGAAACCTTTGCGACCCTGAACGCCGCGCTCACGGCAAACGAGCGTGCGCCCGGCTTTCACATCAACAACCTGTATGCCTGGCACGTCAAGACAGACCGTGACGCCGCAGCCGCAGAGGCCCGCCGCAAGCTCTGGGTGCGCGGCATGGTAGAACGCTGGTACATCGAGCCCTTCCTGGACGCGGCGGATGTCGCGCAGGTGGAGAACAATATGGGCGGTATCATTCGTGCCTATCGCACCAACTCACCGGACATCGACGACCTGCCGCCGGCCCTGGTCCAGAAACTGGTTGACGAACTGACCTTCTGCGGCGACGACTCGGACCTGGACGGGCTCATCGAGCGGCTGCATGTGTTTGCCGCAGCCGGTGTCACGGAAATGGGCCTGCGGCTGTACGATGACCCGGCAGACTCGATGCGGCTGATTGCCGACGCGATCGGCTCCGAGTTGCGTTAGCGGAAACCACGAGGGGACGCCAGAACTGAATACGGATACGAAACGCCCTGCCCCAGTTGCGATAGTCGGGGCGGGCCCGGTGGGTTTGTGTGCAGCGCTGGAACTGAATCACCGCGGCATTCGGTGCGTGCTGCTGGAAAGCCAGCACGAACCCCCCACCGACCTGCGCGCCAGCACCTTCCATCCACCGACACTGGAGCTGCTCGACCACCTGGACCTGACGGCTACCCTGCTGGCCGACGGCCTGCGCGTACCGCAGTGGCAGGTTCGGCTGCACGCCACGCACGAGCGCGCAGTGTTCGACCTGGCAGTACTCGCCGATGACACGCCCTACCCGTTCCGGCTGCAGTACGAACAGGCCGCGTTCTGCGCGCTGGGCTGGCAACGGGCAGCGGCCGCAGAGCACGTGGATTTCCGGACCGGCGTGGCGGTCGCGCAGGTCGACCAAGACGGCCAAGGCGTGCGCGTCACGGCCGCCGACGGCAGTTCGATCGAGGCGGACTGGGTCATTGCGGCCGACGGCGCATCGAGCCGCCTCCGGCAGCTATTCGCGCTGAACTTCGAAGGCCTGACTTACCCGGAAACCACCCTACTGGCCACCACGCGTTTTCCCTTCGAAGCGCACCTGCCAGGCCTGTCCTGGGTGAACTACGTGTGGGCGGACGATGGCACCTTTTCACTGCTGCGCGTGCCGGACCGCTGGCGCGTGAGTCTGTATCCTCGCGACGATGAGAGCGTAGAGCGGGCGCTGGAAGCAGAGCAGGTGCAGGCGCGGCTGCAGGAAATCGTGCCGAACGCGCAAGGTTATGAGGTGCTGGAGTGCCGGCCGTACCGGATTCACCAGCGCATACTGGACTGCTACCGCCATGGGCGCGTGCTGTTTGCGGGTGATGCGGCCCATCTGAACAGTCCGAGCGGCGGCATGGGCATGAATTGTGGCATCCACGACGCATTCAACCTGGTGGAGAAACTGGCCGTGGTACTGGACGGCGAGCCGGATGCCCTGCTCGATCGCTACGATCGCCAGCGCCGGCCCCTGGCCCGCGAAGAGATACTCGCGCAGGCCGACACGAACCGCCGGCGCATGCAACAGCGCGACCCGGCCTGGCGCCGCGCCGAGCTGGAACGGCTGCAGGGCATCGCGGCCGAGCCTTCGGCCGCACGCGAGTTCCTGCTAAGGTCATCCATGATTGCCGGCCTGCGCAAGGCGGCCGCCATAGACTGAGAACCACGGTATGGAAGCACCAAACCTGGCCACCGCGATTCCGGATCGCATCGGCGCCTGGACCGACGGCCACTGGGTGGCGCCTGGCAGCCATGCCAACGATTTGCCGGTGATGAATCCAACGACCGGCCAGCGCATTGGCACCCTGGCCGAGGCCGATGCCGACGCGGTCGCGGCGGCGGTGGACGCCGCGCGACGTCGCTTCGCCGCAGGCGACTGGTCACGCGCCCCCGTCGACGCCCGCAAGGCCGTCCTGGTGAGAATCCGCGACCTGATGCGCGAACGCGCCGAAGAACTGGCGCAGCTGGAAACCCTCGGCACCGGCATTCCCATCACCCAGGCCCGTGGCCGGCATGTGCTGCGTGCCGCGATGAACTTCGAATTCTTCGCCGAGTTCATCAGCCAGAGTGCCGACCGGTTATACGACCAGAACCCGGACTACCTCACGCTGGTGCGTCACGAACCCGTGGGGGTAGCCGGACTGATCGCGCCCTGGAACGCCCCGCTGGCGCTCGCCACGATGAAGGTGGCCGGCGCCATCGCCTTCGGCAACAGCTGCGTATTGAAACCCTCGGAACTCACCCCGCTGCCATTCCTGCCGCTGATGGAAATCCTGCATGACGCCGGGCTGCCCGATGGCGTGGTGAACCTGGTCAACGGTCGCGGCCCGGTGACGGGCCAGGCCCTGGTGGCTCACCCCGACGTCGATGTGGTGGCCTTTACCGGCGGCACGGCGACCGGCCGGCTGATCGGTGCCGCGGCCGGCAAGGGCCTGAAGCGCGTGGTCACCGAACTGGGCGGCAAGTCGGCCAACATCGTCTGCGCGGACGCCGACCTGGACCGCGCCGTCGACGCCGCGGTGCTGGCGGGCTTCTCCAATAACGGCCAGCAGTGCCTTGCCGGCACCCGTCTGCTCCTGCAGCGCACTATCGCCGATGAATTCCTGGACCGCTTTATCGCGCGCGTGCGCGCGTTGCGTGTCGGCCCGCCTGCCGAAACCAGCACGGAAATCGGGCCGTTGATCTCGGCTGGACAACTCGAGCGCGTCAGCGGCTATGCCAAGGTGGCCCGGGAAGAAGGTGCGGAGATTCTGACCGGCGGCGACCCGGCAGATCTGGGCGGCGGCTACTTTTTTCAGCCGACCGTCGTCCGGGCGCGCAGTAACGAACAACGCGTTTGCCGCGAGGAAATATTCGGGCCCTTTGTCTCGGTATTGGAGTTTGAAGACTTCGACGAAGCCCTGTCGATAGCGAACGACAGTGAGTTCGGCCTGGTCGCCTATGTGTGGACCGGCAGCCTCGCGCAAGCCATGCGCGCGGCGGATGAGCTGCGCACCGGTGTCGTGTGGATCAACACGCCGCTGTTCCGCGAACTGCGGGCCCCCTTTGGTGGCTTCAAGCACTCCGGTGTAGGCCGTGACGGCGGCGACTGGAGCCGGGGCCTGTTCACCGAAGCCAAGACCGTGTCCATACCCCGCCGCGACTTCGCCCTGGCGCGTCTCAGCAGCTAACCCGCTTTGCCCAGTCTTTCACCGGAGCACAACATCTGATGGCCACCGATAAACCCTCCACCATCGCCGCGGCGGTGGCCCTGAGCTGCATCGGCGTATTCGGTCTGCTGCCGCAGCCGATCTTCCTGGGCGCGTTGCAGGACTATCTCGGCTTCAGCAGCCAGCAGGCCAGCCTGATTACGGCGTCCGAGGTCATTGGCGGCGCCCTGGCATCCATCCTTGCGGCTTTCTGGATCCGGCGAGTGAACTGGCGCCTCGCGGCGCTCGCCGGCATTGTCGTGGTCATCGGCGGCAACCTCGTCTCCTCCTTCGCCAGTTCCGAGTCGGCGCTGCTGGCGCTGCGGTTCCTCGTCGGCCTGCTCGGTGAAGGCACCTGCTTCGCAGTGGCGATTGCGATGCTCAGCGAAACGCGTGACACAGACCGCAATTTCGCGTTCTCGATCGCGGCCCAGGTCGCCTTCGGTGTGGTCGCATTTGCCGCGTTGCCGTTCGCCGTCGCCCAGTGGAGCATCGCCGGCATCCTGGTCCCGCTGGCCATACTGGCAGGATTGATCGCACTGCTGCTCGCGTGGGTACCTGCCGGCAGCAGTCGCGATTTCACTGCCGGTGCCGCCGGCCCAGCCACGAGTCCATTGCCCGCGCTGGCGGCACTGGCCACGCTGCTGGTGTGGTGTATCGGGCTCGGCGGTATCTACGCGTTTGAAGAACGCATCGGGGTTGCAGCGGGGCTGGAACCCACCACCGTGGGCTCGGGACTGGCACTCGCCGTGGCCGTTGGATTTCTCGGTGCGCTGGCGGCCAGCTGGGTCGCCGATCGCTGGGGCCGCGTGCTGCCGGTGGCCGTCGCGCTGGGCGTGCAGGTCGGCGCCATCTGGCTGTTGCAGGGTGAAATGAGCTGGACCCGCTTCGCGCTGACGGCGAGCGTGTTTCATTTTTTCTGGAATTTCACCGGCCCTTACCTGATGGGCACCGTAGCGGGTAACGATGCCACCGGACGCATCGCGGTGCTGATGCCGGCGGCTCAGACTGGCGGTTTTGCCGTTGGCACTGCCTTTGCGGGCAACCTGATGACCGCTGACAGCCTGGCTGCGGCAAACCTGGTTGGCGCGGCGGGCTGCGCGATCGCGTTGTTGATGTTCGTGCCCATCGCGTTGCGGATGCGCCAGGCCGCAGCGGCCGCGGGCTAGGCGAAAAAAAAGCGCCGAGTCGGTTATTACATTCCGGTAAAGGGGATCCGGGACACCGACCGGCGCAGTGGGAAGATCTGGAGGATCAAGCACCCTTCATGCTTGGTTCCAAGTCTCCGTGAAAGCCGACAAGCTGACAATCCCATAAATGGGTGAAGTTTTTGTCATAATGCAGCAATGCGGCTGACCACTGCGCGGCGTGTCTCGCCGAAAAACTGCTAACCGATTGTTCTGCCGTATAATTGTATCTAATCTATTTGGATTAGATTGCTAAGAATCCCGCTGATCGCGTGAAATATCTGGTCCAAGAGGACCATATGTTGCAAGACCTTAGGCGGAACGAGGCCGTTGAGAGATGCCCAGACGCGGGCTGCCTGATCTGATTGCATTAGCCTACGAGTCCGCCTGCGACCCGGCGCAGCTCGAAGGCTTCGTTGAAGCAGCGGCCCGGTACTTTAGCGCCGACCGGGCGGCCTTCGCCGTATGGCCGCGCCGATCACCGGGGAACCTGCTGGCCTTGACCCATCGCCTGCCAGCCGCCGAGATCCAGGAATGGCTCATCGAGGGCGCTGAGCCCGGCACCCTGTTCGCGCGTCTGCAAACCGAAGAACCCCTGACGACCTTCGATGCCGGCCCGCCACGTTCGGCAGACCCCGGCCAGCCAGCCGGCGCGGTGCTAGCCGTGGTGATCGACAGCGATGCGAACAACGTCTGTGCGCTGATCCTGATTCGGGATGCAGCCGGGCGGTTCAGCCAGGCCGACCATGACAGCCTGGAAGAGCTGGCCGGCTATACGCAACGGGCCATCCGCATCAACCAGCGCTTCGTGCGCCTGTTCGCAGACCATCGCGCAACACGGCGGCTGCTGGACTCGGCGCCGCGCGGCATCCTGCTGCTTGGCCAGCGCGGCCAGGCGACGTATATGAATGACGAGGCAAGGCGCATTTGCCAAAGCGACGACAGCATCAGCCTCGACGGCGACCAGCTGCGCCTCGCGGACGACGCAGCGATGGCGGAAATGGAAGACTTCCTGGCGGAGGCGCGTGCGAGGAGTAGCAACGGGCAACCGCCGCCCAATACCGGCCTGAGAATCCGCCGGGCCAGCGACGCACCTCCCTATCAACTGATTGCCTACGGGATGGCCTGCGATCCCCGCCAGGCGGCCCTGGACGAACACGAGAGCCTGGCCGTGGTAATGGTGCATGACCCTCAAGTTGCCCCGGTGCCCGATGAGCCGCTGCTGAAGACCTACTTCGACCTGACACCGGCCGAATCGCAACTGGTGCAAGCGTTGTGCGCAGGCCAGAGCCTGCCGGTAGCCGCCCGGGAAGCCTCGATCAGCGTCAATACCGCGCGCACACACCTGCGCAGCGTGTTTCAGAAAGTGGGCGTGCATTCGCAAGCCGCCCTGGTGCAGCGCGTGTCGCAAAGCCTGCACTTCGCCAGCCCGCTGGACTGAGCTGCCCCTAAAGACCTGCGGCCGCCGGCCGATGACACACCTGAGGCGCTTTGGGCGCGCCGGAGTTCCGCCTGCCTGAAATCATGACTACCGCACAGCAAACCTGGCGGCACGTGGCCTACGGCGTGCTCGAAGGCCGCGCAGACAATTATCCGTGCAGCCGGCTGTTCAGCAACTTGCTGGTGGTGCTGATCGCAGCCAATGGCATTGCGGTGGTGCTCGAGTCCAACCTGGTGCTGCGCGAGAGCTATCGTGAGTTCTTTGTTGCTTTCGAACTGTTCTCCGTCCTCATTTTCAGCGTCGAGTACATCGCGCGGCTGTGGGCGGCCACCGAGAAACCCAAATACGCCGGCCTGTCGCCGCTGCGCGCGCGCCTGCGCTACGCATTGTCACCGATGGCCCTGGTCGACCTGCTGGCGATTGCACCGTTCTACCTGGCGCTGTTGATACCGATCGACCTGCGTTACCTGCGCCTGTTCCGGCTGTTGCGGCTGCTGAAACTATCGCACTATTTCGATGGCCTGCACGTGTTCGGCACCGTGCTCCGCCGGGAAGCCGGCGCCATTGCCGGCGCGCTGATGATCATGATCGTGCTGATCGTCATTTCTGCGTGCCTGATGTTCAGCGTCGAGAACGCCGCGCGGCCCGGGCATTTCGAGCGTATCGCCCAGGCGATCTGGTGGGCGGTGGTCACGCTAACCACGGTGGGCTACGGCGATATCACGCCAGTGACTTACGGCGGCAAGCTCCTGGCCATCGTGATCATGCTGCCGGGAGTTGGCAAGATGGCTCTGCCGGCGGGCATACTCGCCGCGCGTTTTTCGGAAGAACTCCAATCGTGCCGGGAAATGTTGCGAGGTCGCGTGCGCGATGCGCTGGAAGACGGGGTGCTGGACACGCTCGAACAGTCGGCGCTCGACGAACTGCGCGAAGAACTCGGCCTGAGTGACGATGATCTGAAGCGGCAGGTCGCAACACAGCGGCGCGCGATGCAACGGCATAACTGTTGCCCGCACTGCGGGGAGTCTCTCAGCGACCCGGATTAAGCGTCAGGGTGCCAACAGCATCCACGCGATGAGGCCTGCGCAACCGGCGGCGTGCACCGCCAGGGTCAGCCGCATGGTGGGCCCGACAGCGGCGGGATCCCGGGCGACTCGACTGGCCGCGACCCAGGCCACAGCAGCGAGGCAGGCAAAAAACACCAGCGGCCAGGTCGGCAGGCCGGCCAGGCCGGCCCAGGCCGCGACCCCGGCCAACCCCAGTAGCTGCAGGCCCGCGTACAAACCCGCGGTCGACACGCGCCCGACACGCACCGGCAAGGTGCGTTTGCCCACCGCCGCGTCGGCCTTGCGGTCCGGCACCTCGTTGATCAGCAGCACGGCAGCGATCCAGGCCGACACCGGAACGGACAGCCACAGCGCGTCCTTGTCCCACAGCGAACTCTGCAGCCACGCGGCACCGCAGACGGGCAGCACGCCATAGGCAAGGCCAACGGTCAGCTCGCCGAGCCCGCGGCCGGCCAGCTGCACGGGCGGCCAGGAGTAGAAAAGGCCCAGGGCCAGGCCGGCC
Source organism: Chromatiales bacterium (assembly GCA_020351875.1). Classification (GTDB taxonomy): domain Bacteria; phylum Pseudomonadota; class Gammaproteobacteria; order Steroidobacterales; genus J054. The sequence goes on from CP070671.1 coordinate 3,380,466, forward strand.
AGGCCAAAACCCAGGACCGGCCAGCCGTGGCGCCAGATCAGGATGGCACCGAGCAATGCAGCCGCCAGGGCCAGCGCGGCCGCGAGTCGGCCCATCTGGTTCGCGGACAGCACCCCGTTCTGGATGAATCGCGACCCCCCGGAAAACGGATAAACGTGCTGGGTGTTGAGTCGGTCGGTGCCACAGGCGTCGTCGCAGACATCGTTCCAGACGTTGGCGGCCGCGGCCATCAGCACCGCGGCGCCCAGCGCCAGGCACAACGCCAGGCCGTCGAGCCCCGACCCGCTTTGCGCGCCCCAGGTCGTGCCCACCAGCACGGGCAGCACCGACGCCACCAGGAACCCCGGCCGTGTGGCTAGGCCGGCGCGCCGCACACCCGCCAGCAGCCCCGGGCCACCGAGCGCTTCGATCGACGGTTCAGCCGAGACAGACATCCGTTCGTCCATGATCCGCATGAAGACTAGTTCGACACAACTCTAGCCCGGGTTTCAGGGCCCGTGCGGCTTGCGGCCCCGGTAACCACTTGCTGGTTAACGGCGGAGCCGCTCGCGAATCCGGCGGCCACATTCTCAGCGAAAGCCTTTGTGCAACCCGGGAGCCCTGATGCGAGCACAGATCACCACCGCTGGCCTGATTCTCACCGCAGCATTCATTGCGGCCGGCCCGGCGTGCGCAAAGGAAGTGCCGAAGCGCACCGATGCCGCCCAGGACCAGGACGTCTATCAGTTCCGCACCGCAACGCGCGACGGGATTGGCAAGTACTACATGGGGCGGGAAATTTCCCATGTGATGGGCCACCTGGGTGCCGGGTGGCTGGAGCGGCCCACGCGCGAACGCGAGGAGCGCACCGACCTGCTGCTGGAGAATCTGCCCCTGGAGCCCGGGGCCGTCGCGGCGGACATCGGTGCCGGCACGGGCTACTTCTCTTTACCAATGGCGCAGCGCGTCGGCCCGACAGGCCGGGTGCTGGCGGTGGATATTCAGCCGGAGATGCTCGCGATCATCCAGGATCGGGTGGCGGCGCAAAACCTGGGTAACGTGGAAACGATTCTTGCCACCGAATCCGACCCACGCTTGCCGGCCAACGCCGTCGACCTGGCGCTGCTGGTAGACGCCTATCACGAGTTCTCCTACCCGAGGGAAGTGATGACCGGGGTCGCGGCGGCCCTGAAGCCCGGCGGGCGTGTCGTGCTGATCGAGTACCGGGCTGAAGATCCGCGGGTACCGATCAAGCCCCTCCACAAGATGAGCGCCAAACAGTCGATCGCCGAAATGAACGCGGTGGGCCTGGCCTGGGAGGCCACGCTGGACTTTCTGCCGCAGCAGCATTTCCTCGTGTTCCGAAAACCGGAGCAGACGGCCAACGCGCTCCATTGACGCATCTGCAGACCGTCGCGTTCATCGGTTTCGAATGAATACCCCGCCTGGGCGCGAATCCGGCTAAACGCCGGACATTGAAGCCTCGCAACCCGTTCCCCTCCGCGGTGAACATGTGCTGGCGCGGCGAGTTCCGCGGCGCGCTTACACTCACCGGAGATGACCAGATGCGAAGCTCAATTACCCTGTTCCTGTTCGCGGCCGCATTCGGCAGCGCGCTGCCCATCGTCAATGCCGCCAGCCTGACCGTCGCCGACCTCAGTCCGGGCGACCTCGCAATTACCGAATTCCTCGCCAATCCCGTAGGCGTTGCAGACAACGAGGCCGAGTACTTCGAAATCTACAATCGCCGCAACGCCGCCGTCGACCTTGCGGGCCTGGTCGTTCGCGATGACGGCAGCAACAGCTTCACGGTCAGCGCCCTGACCCTCGGCGCCGGCGCCTTTGGCGTCTTCGGCAGTGCCGACGGGTCGGCGCTCGGCGTGAGCGTGGACTACGTATACGGCTCCGCGATGAGCCTGACGAACACCGCCGACGAAATCGTGCTGGCCGACGCGGGCGACCAGGAACTGTTTCGACTCGCGTACACGGACGGCGACGCATACGGCGCCGGTATCGCCAATGAACTGGCCACACTCAATCCGGGCCTGAGTACCGCAGCAGAAACCGATTACCGCGCGGCGACCCAGGCCCTGCTGCTCGGCAACCTGGGCTCGCCGGGCGCTGCCGGGGGAACGTCGTTGCCGACGGTCCCGCTGCCGGGCGCCGCATGGCTGTTCGGCACGGCGCTGGTCGGGTTGGCCGGGCTTCGGCGCCGGCTGCACCGCAGGGGCCAGGGCGACTAGACTGCGACTCATCGAATCGATGGAGCAAGCCCATGTCTCAGCCCCAGCCCCTGCTGCGCAAAGTGCCCCGGGATGAGCTGCCGGACGACCTGCAACCTGCGTGGGACAGTGCCTTCAGCGTTACCGGCGATGCGACTTTCATCGAAGTCTCAGGCAATGCGCCGGACAGCTTGCGGTGGTACCTGCAGAGCTTTTACCAGGACCGGTTCTACAACAGCCGGCTCCCGCGCCGGGTACTGGAACTGGTCCGGCTGCGCCTGGCGAACCTGCACGGCTGCGCGTTCTGCAACAAGGGTGACCGTGCCCAGGCCCTGGCGGCAGGCTTCAGTGAACCGGAACTCGATGCCTTACCCGACTATGAAACCGGGCCGTTCAGTGATGCCGAACGCGCGGCGCTCGCGCTGGCCGACGCGATGGCCTTGACCAGCCCGAACGGTCGGCTCGACGACGCCCTGTACCAGCGGCTAAAGGTGTCTTTCGACGACGGTGAACTCTACGAACTCGGCATGATCATGGCAGTGCTCTGCGGCATGGCGAAGTTCCTGTTCGTGTTCGACCTGGTAGAGAAAGAACCGAGCTGCCCATTCGGCTGACGCGCTCAGAAAAAATAATAGCGCTTCAGTCGTTCACGGAGCTGTGCGGCAGGCAGCCGCGGACCTGCCACGTAGTGCACATGCAGGTTTCTCTCGCGGGCCATGCAAGCCCGGCAGTCCAGGCGGCCCAAGTCCCGAACCTCGGTAAACAGTGGCGCCAGTTCGTCGGTGTCAAACCCGACGAACAAGCCACGCTCCAGGGGCAGGTCCTCGCTCCACAGGTGGTAGTTCACGTGCCGCCCGTGGGCCTCCGGCAAGCGGCCGGCCTGGTCCAGCTGATTCAGCGCACCCGCCTGGCCGTAGTGGGACGCCACCAGCACCGCCCCGTCACGTTCGGCCGGCGACAGGCGCTGCCAGGCATCCGCAGTGAGCTCCACGAGTTCGGGCCAGCCATGCATTTCTGCGAAGTGTGGAAAGTAACGTTCGAGGTCTGCCGGCTCGCTGCCGGGGTAACCCTGTTCGCCGTCGCGCAGGAACCGGGCCACGCGGTCGAGCGCGGTGTCGGGCAGCACCGGCAACGAACCGGGCACGCCCAGGATGCCCGACGCGGCCACGACCAGCAGAAGCGCGTGCCACGCGCGACTGCGCTCTGCCAGCCACTGTTGCCAGAACAACGCGCCCGCCACGGTGAACAGGCCAAACACCGGCACGGCGAAGTAGAACTTGACCTGCGCGAACACGAACAAGGCCAGGCACAACCACGCGGCCGTGCCGAGCACCCGCAGCGTCATGTCTCGACTCAACAGCGAATAGACCGCACCTGGGCCCCAGAAAATCGCGTAGCCCGGATTCATCGTCAGTACCATACCCAGCAGCGGATAGCGCAACACCAGCGCGTTCGGTGTCGCCGCGTTGTACGCAGTCACGAATTGCAGAAACGGCCAGTCGTTCGTCACCTGCCACGCGAGGAACGGGGCGATCAGCGCCAGCGCCAGTGCCGCGGCGGCCCACGGGCCAACGGCCCGGAACACGCCGCGGTCCCAGATTAGCCACGCGGTCGGCAGCGCTGCGCAGAGCGCGAGGATCGACAACTTGGTCAGCACCCCGAGACCCAGGACGGCGCCGAGGCCCAGCACGTAGCGCCAGTCGCGCGTCTGCCAGTGGCGAGCCGCCAGCCAGAAGGCTGACAGCCACCACAGCTGGTCCAGCACGTTCATCGTCATGATGCCCTGCACGGACAGGAAGCCTGGCGCGAACAGCAGCACCAGCGCCACACTCCACGCCGCGACGGGGCGACCGCCGAGCACCCGGCACAGGTCGATACCGACCAGCGTCACCACGGCGCCAGTGGCCGCTGCAGCGGCCCGCAGTGCCACGAGGGAATCGAGTTCCAGCACGCGCAGCAACCAGGGTAACAGCGGCGGCAGGTCGACATAGCCCCAGGCCGGGCGCGCGGCGGCATCGAGGAAATAGAGCTCGTCGGACAGGAACCCGTAGCGCGCGCCGGCCAGCAGGAACAGCGCGGCCCTGGTCGCGATAACGACCAGCGCAATCAGCGCGTAGGGGCCGTTCGCGGCAGCGGGCCGCGTCACCGCGTTCATCGCAGCGCCGCTTGCCGCCACGTAAATACCAGCGTCATCACGTAGTTCCAGACCGCGCCGACCAGGACACCGGCAATGCCGGCAACGGCCCAGGCGGTGTCACGCCCGAACAGGTAGTCGGCAATGCCCACGTTTGCGATTGCGCCGATACTGCAGGCCATCGTGAAACTCGCCCAGCCGCGCAACCAACCCCAACCTGTCAACCGCACGTCGCGGTAGGTAATCAGGTTGTTCAACGCGAAGTTCGCGGTCATTGCGACCAGTGTGGCGCTGGCCTGGCTGAGGAGGAAACTCTGGCCCAGGCCGCGGAACAGCAGCGCGAGCACGGCCACGTGCACGAAGACACCGGACCCGCCGACGAGCACGAAGGACAGGAAGCGCACCGGTACGAAGCGGCCGAACAGTTTGTCCAGCAGCAGCATGCCGTAGTCCCAGAGGACGTGTCCGTCGAGCTTGCTCTCGCCGGCCGTGCGACGGCGGAACCCGTAGGGCAACTCCTGGAACCTCAAAGGCTGTTCCGAGGACGCAAAGAGGTCGAGCAGTATCTTGAAGCCGATGCCGGACAGGCGGCGCATCGACGCCTGGAAGACCTCCCGGCGAAGCATGAAGAACCCGCTCATCGGATCGGTCAGTTCCGGCGGAATCAGCGGCCGGCTGAGCCGGGTCGCGAGCCGGCTCAGGTCCAGGCGGCTCTCGTTCAAACCATAGTGATGGCCGCCACTGACGTAGCGACTGCCGACGACCAGGTCGAGCTTTTCGCCCAGCAACGTCGCGTACATCTGCGGCAGCAGGCTCTCGTCGTGCTGGAGATCGCCGTCCATCACCGCGAGACAGGGTGCCGTGGTGGCCAGCATTCCCTCTATGCAGGCGGACGCCAGGCCCCGCCGCCCCACGCGCTGGAGGCAGCGCACGCGATTGTCCCTGCGGCCCAGCTCCCGCACCACATCGGCCGTCCCATCCGGGCTGTCGTCGTCGACGACCACGAGCTCCCACCGGATACCGTCAAGGCAACGGTCCAGCCGCTCGACCAGCGCCGGTATGTTGGGGGCCTCGTTAAAGGTAGGAACGATGATTGCCAGTTCTGCGCCGGCCTGCACGGGTCACCCTTCCCTGCAAATTATTCTGAACTTGCGCATGACGCGCTTTCCCTCGGGCTCTATTATTACCGGTTTCCGGCCAGTTCGCCCGTCCATGCACTGGAACACCGTCCTGATCACCGCCGTGGCCCTGTTTGCCATCATCACGGCGCGTTATTTCGCGATCGCGGGATTTTTCTACTGGGCACTCTGGAAGCGGGCCGGCAACCTGCTGCGGGCGCGCAAACTCACCGACATCGTGCCGCCGGCGAAACTGGTGCGCAGCGAGATGCGGTGGTCTGTCGTGGCTTCGGCCATTTATGCGGTGCCGGGCGCGATCGTGCTCGAGGCGTGGAAGAACGGCGGCACCGCAATCTATATGGACATCGGTGAGTACGGGTGGCCCTGGTACTTCGCCAGCGTGCCGGCCTACCTGTTCATTCACGACACCTATTTCTACTGGACGCATCGCATGATGCATCACCCGAAGATCTTCCCGGTGATGCACAAGGTGCACCACGAGTCGCGTCAGCCAACGCCCTGGGCGGGTTTTTCCTTTCACCCCACGGAATCGATGCTGGGCGCCGTGATCCTGCCGATCCTGGTATTCATCATCCCGATTCACGTCTCTGCGATCCTGTTCATCCTGGTGCTGATGACCATCGTGAGCGTGACCAATCATTCCGGCTACGAGATCCTGCCCGACAGCTGGCTGCGCGGCATCGTCGGCCGGAACTGGATCTCCGCAGCACATCACAACCTGCATCACCAGACCTATACGTGTAACTACGCGTTGTACTTCAGGTTTTGGGACAAGATCATGGGCACGGACCGACTGGAAACCGAGTACGAATTCCTGCGGGTCCCGGCCGATGGGTTGGTCGCGGCTGGCCGCAATTCGGGCAGTACGCGCTGACGGATCAACACGGAGTAAAATTCAGGGATGGTCGATCTGCTGATCTTTCTCGCCGCTTTCGTCGGCATGGAAGGCGTTGCCTGGGGTACGCACAAGTACCTGATGCACGGTCCGCTCTGGTGCTGGCACGAATCGCATCATCGACCGCGTGAAGGCACCTTCGAGAAGAACGACCTGTTCGCGTTCTACTTTGCGCTGCCGTCCATCCTGTTCATCTGGCTGGGAGTGAACGTGAGCGAGCCCCTGCTGCCGGTGGGCATCGGGATGACGGCCTACGGTTTCTGCTATTTCGCGTTCCACGACGGCATCGTGCACCGCCGCCTGCCGTTCCGGTACAACGGCAAGAACGCCTATATGAAACGAATCATCCAGGCGCACTACGTGCACCACGCCACCACGACCAAGGAAGGGGCCGTGTCATTCGGCTTCCTCTACACCAGGCCAGTGCAGGAGCTGGATGCGGAACGGCGCCGACTCGCCGGCAATCTCAACACAGGTCAGGCTTGATCCACAGGTCCGGCGAACGCGGCCTCGTGGCCCGCCGGCGCCCCAAGCTGACCGACGCCAGGGCCTGCAGACCCCCGCGCACACCCCACCAGACTTTGCGCCGGCCGGGCACGATCGCACGCGTGTCCCAGGCACGGGCCCCACGGCGCAGCACCAGCCGGCCGATATCCCGGTAGACGCCGGCTGCCGTACTCACGGCCCAGCCGGCGCGGAAACCCAGGGCCGGCACCCCCTGTGACGCAGACCGGTAATAGAGCTCGGCGATATTCAGCAACTTGCTGACGACGTTGAAGACGGCCTGTCGGTTGGCCGGCGCCCGGACCGCGCCCGGATCGACGCCGGCGGCTTCCAGCCACCGCACCGGCAGGTAGCAGCGGCCGTTGTCCGCATCGTCCATCACGTCACGGGAAATATTCGTGAGCTGGAATGCGATACCGAGATCCGCAGCGCGCCCCAGCACGGCCGGTTCACGCACGCCCATCACGTAGGCCATCATCACCCCAACCACGCCGGCCACGTGATAGCTGTAGAGCAACGTGTCCTCGAGTTCGACGTAGCGGTGATTTCGCACGTCCATCTCGAAGCCCTGAATCAGGTCCAACGGGTGCCGTGCCGGTATCTCGTGTCTTGCGACAACCTGTTGCAAGCCGACAAAGGCCGGCTCGTCTACCCGCTCGCCCGCCAGCGCCCGCTCCGTTTCCCGGCGCAGGAATTCCAGCCGCGCCTCCGAATCGGCCTGGGAGATCTGCTCGCGCCCAAATCCCAGCTCCTGCCCGTCGATCAGGTCATCGCAATAGCGGCACCATGCGTATAGCTTGTAGACATCGGCTCGCGTGTCGGCGGCAAACAGCCGGGCCGCGGCAGCAAAACTCTTCGATCCCTGGCGAATGATTTCGCGGCTACGTTCGGCGACGGCGTCCAACTCAATGCACCCCGAGGTCGTCCAGTACCAGGCCCGCCGTGGCCTTGGCAGAGTTCACCACGCCGGGAATGCCGGCGCCCGGGTGCGTACCGGCCCCGGTAAAGTACAGACCGCCGACCCGGCGGTCGCGATTGTGCACCCGGAAGAAGGCGCTCTGGGTCAGAATGGGTTGCAGGGAGAAAGCCGATCCCTGGTGGGCATTCAGTTCCGTCACAAAGTCCCGTGGCGTAAACGTCCGGCAGGTGACCAGGTCTGCCCGCAGGCCGGGAATGTAACGCTGCTCCAGGTAGTCGAGAATCCGATCGCGGTAACGGGGTGCCTGCGTCTCCCAGTCCACAGCGTTTTTTGCCAGGTTCGGCACCGGCGCGAGCACGTAGTGCGTGCTGCAACCGGGCGGTGCGAGTTGCGGGTCTGTCACCGACGGTGAGTGCAGGTACAACGAAAAATCGTCCGCCAGTTCGCCACGGTCGAAAATATCGGCCAGCAGTTCCTTGTAACGGGGGCCGAACAGCACCGCGTGGTGCGACAGGTCGCGGTGCTCGCCTTTCAGGCCGAAATAAATCAGGAACAGGGACATGGAGAAGCGCTTGCGAGGCAGACTTTTTTGCACCCGCGCGACCAGCGGCTCATCTTTCAGGAGGTGCGTGTACGTGTGCACCACGTCGGCGTTGCTCACAACCGCCTTCACGTCCAGCCGTTCCCCACCGGCCGTGCGTACCGCGCGAACGCGGCCCCCGGCCGTCTCGATGGCCTCCACCGGACAACTCAGGCGTAACTCCCCGCCGATGTCCGTAAACAGCCTGGTCAGTCCCTGCACCAGGGCACCGGTGCCCCCCCGCGGGAACAGCACCCCCCAACGTTTTTCCAGCGCGTGGATCAGCGCATAGATGGCCGAGGTGGTGAACGGATTGCCGCCCACCAGCAACGTATGATAGCTGAAGGCCTGGCGCAGGTTCGGGTCCTGCACGTATTTCGACACGATGCTGTACACGGAGCGGTAACTCTGCAGCGTCACCAGCTGCGGAGCCGCCCGGATCATGCTCCACCAGTCCAGGAAAGGCGTGGCCGCCAGCTTCACGTAGCCTTCCTGGAATACGGCCTCCGAGTACTTCAGAAACCGCCGGTAACCGTCCACGTCGCGCGGATTGCGGGCCGCAATCTGGGCGCTCATGCGCGCATCGTCCGCGGTGTACTCCAGCTGGTAACCGTCTTCCCAGCACAGCCGGTACATTGGGTCCAGCGTGAGCAATTCCACGTAGTCGGCCATCGGCCGGCCGGCTGCGGCGTAGAGCTCCTCCAGGCAGTTCGGCGCGGTGATCACCGTGGGCCCGGCATCAAATGTGAAACCCTGGTCTTCGTACACGTAGGCGCGCCCGCCCGGCCGGTCGCGGGCCTCGACCAGCACGGTGGGCACGCCCGCTGCCTGCAGGCGGATCGCGGCCGCCAGCCCGCCAAAGCCGGCACCGATCACCGCGACCCGGTCGGTACTCACGGGTTGCCCCCGCTCAGTCGCGCCACCCCGCTCCGTGGGCCGCCGAACAGGCTGGCCAGCGCCCTGCCCACGGGTATCGGTGGTCTGCCACTCAGGATGCGCAGCCGGTCGCTCCAGGTGGGCTGGCCGGCATAGAAGCGGTTCACCAGCGGTGCGGGCAGCCGATAGAAGTGCTGCAACACGCGGTAACGTTCGGCAGGCTCGCAACCCAGGTAGAGCATGCGGTTCAGCAACCGGAAGTAGCGCCCGGCGCGCCACAGTCGGAAGCTGCGCGCCCGGATGCGGCGATACAAAGCGTCACTGCGCCAGGTGTCGACGCCCGCCAGGTCGTCGGCCAGGCGCACCGCCTCGGGCAATGAGTAGCCGGTGGTGTAGTGAAACAGGCCGGCGCGCACGCCCGACCGTGGCACGCCCGGCCCCTGCGACCAGTAGCCGTCGAGGTCGCCGCCCAGGACAACCGGCAGCGCGCCCTCTTCTTCGCGAATGATTCCGGCAATTCTCCAGTCCCGTTCTCGCCCATAGGCACCAATCGCCTCACGCATTGCGTCGCGATCCAGCCCCGGTGTGTCGCTGTAGCGCGTGTCTTCTACCAGTACAGTGCGTTCGTCGAACGGCAGCGTATAGATGAAACGGAAGCCGTCTTCCTGTGCGACGGTCGCGTCCATCAGCAGCGGCGCGTCCAGGCCATGCGGGGTATCGAGTTCGAGCAGGTGGCCGAGGAACTTCTGGAAGCGCACGTCCAGTTCGCGGCCACCCGGATCCCCTCGCCCGTCGATGACCGCCGGTGCATGAATCGTCTGGCCGTCTGCCAGCGTCACCGAATCGGGTGTGATGGTCTGGACCGCCACGCCGGTCCGCACCGCGTCCCCCAGGGCCTTCGTGGCGCCGGCATGCAATGCCTCGGCGGTAATCGCGTGATAGCTGCCGTCCAGCCAGCGATCGCGACGCGGGAAAATGATGCGGTGCCGGTCCCAGCTCCGCACGACGAAGGGCTCCAGCCACCGGCCCTGCTCCGGCGTGACATCCGTGCCGTGAAAGCACCAGGTATGGTTGCCACCGAGCGTGCGGTCACGCTCCAGCAGCAGGACCTTCAGCCTGGGCTGCGCCGCGCGCAGCCGCCAGGCGATGAGCGTGTTCGCGAGCCCGCCACCGACCAGGATGAGGTCCGGGTTCACTACGGAAACAGGATTTCGAGGTCCTGATCTTGGTTACCGAACTCGAAGGCAGCATCCCTGAACTTGGCGGGGCCGAACATGCTGCGCGCGCCGTTGGAAAACGCATAAGGTTCGCGAGGAATACCCATGAAGGTGTCGATCTTCCCGTTCTCGTTGCGGTCCTGGTAGGTGCTGATGGCAAAGGTTCCGGCCGGCAGGTCTGCAAACGACACGACCGCCTTGCCGTCCGCATCCACGGGCACGCGGGTTTCCCGCTTTACGTCCTTCAGCCAGTTGTCTTCAGCATCGAACAGGCCGACGACGAACTTGCCTTCGCCCGGCTTGCCGCCTTCCAGTGTGATCGTGAGTGTGGCCCCCGTATTTGCGGTGGCATACAAGGCCACCGGCAACAAAGACAACAGCAGGATTACAGTTCCGATTCGCATCTATGGCATCCTTATCTTGCCGCCACCCGGTACGCCACCGCCCGGCATGCCGCCGCCTGGTGCCCCGCCTTGCGGCACAATGATTGAAGAAGCCGCTTCGCGGCGCATTTCCTCCAGCTTCTGCATCGCATCTTCTACGGCTACGTTAGCGCTGGCGGCAAAATTGTCGGCGGCTTCTTTCAGGGTGGTACCGGGAATGTCGAAACTCAGCGGCAACGGCCCGGCCCGGGTCAGCAGCTGCGTCTGGCCCACGAACACCACCTCGCGGGCGGTGTCGACCTGGCCGTCGCCGTCCACTGGTGTCAGGCGCTGAATCGTGCCCACCCGCCGGTCGGTAAAGATTTCCTCCCGGTAGAGGTTCTGGCCATCCATCCGGATTTCCAGCTCCTGGTCTTCGTCGGCCATGGTCTGTCCCTCTGGTCCGCTTGCGAAAGCCGCTAAGGGTACCAGTCTGGGCGATTTTCTGCGCCACCCGGCGCCGGCCGGGGTGCTAACCTCCGCCGATGCCCGCCCGCCCCGATATCGCATTCCAGGCCCTGCAGCCCGAAGACATCCTGGGCGCCACCGACAGTGTCGGCCAGCGCAGCGATGGCCGCCTGCTGGCCCTGAACAGTTACGAGAACCGGGTATACCGGGTGGGCATGGAAGACGGGCCGCCGCTGGTGGCGAAGTTCTACCGGCCCGGGCGCTGGTCCAACGAACAGATCCTGGAAGAGCACGAATTTGCCTGCGAACTGGCCGCCGCGGAGATCCCGGTGGTGGCACCGCTGACCCTGGACGGCGCAACCCTGCACGAGTTCGGTCCGTTTCGCTTTGCACTGTACCCGTGCCATGGTGGCCATCCGCCGCCGCTGGACGACACTGCGTTGCTGCGCCAGCTGGGCCGGCTGGTCGCCAGGATTCACGAGCTCGGCGCTCGCCGCGCATTCGAGTACCGGCCGTCGATCACGGTGACCGACTATGGCACCGCGTCAAGGGACTACCTGCTGGCGGAAGGCTTTATCCCGGCAGATATCGAAGCCGCGTACACGAGTATCTGCGAACATCTCTTGACCGCGGTTGAACAATGCTATGCACGGGCGGGTGAGCCACAGGCTATCCGGGTGCACGGCGACTTCCACCCCGGCAACGTGCTGGTGCTCGATACCCGGGTACACATCGTGGACCTGGATGACGCGCGCATGGGTCCACGCATTCAGGACCTGTGGATGCTGCTGTCCGGGGACCGCGATGAACAAATGCCGCAACTCGCCGAGGTCCTGGCCGGCTACAGCGAGTTCGCGAACTTCGATGCGCGAGAGTTGCACCTGGTGGAAGCGCTGCGCACCCTGCGCATCATGCACTACGCGGCGTGGCTGGCCCGGCGCTGGCAGGACCCGGCCTTTCCCCATGCGTTTCCGTGGTTCAACACGCGCCGCTACTGGGACGAACACGTGCAGTCCCTGAAGGAACAGCTCTCTTTAATGCAGGAACCGCCGCTGGACTGGCTGCCGGCCTGACACCCGCCCGGAACCATGCCGAACCCGGGCCGCATTCTGCGTGAACTGAGCATCCTGACTTACTGCGTGCCGGGTCTGGACGACTGTGTCCCCGCCTGGCAACGACATCTGGACTATCGCGGGGCCGACGGATGTCTGCTCAGCGGCCAGTCCGGGACCAGACCAACAGCTGGTTGTTGGCGGGCATCGAGTGGTCGGCAAGCAGCTCGAGTCCTTGCGCCGCGGCGAGCTCAGCGACGGCGTCGAAGTCGCGAATACCGCTGGCGGGGTCGCGCCGGCGCAGGCCCACATCAAAGGCCGCGTTGCTCGGGGCCGTGAAACCCGCCGCATAACGGAAGGGCCCGTAGATGCAGAGCCGCCCACCCGGCGCGAGCATACGCCCCACCCCAAAAAACAGGTCTTGCACCGCCGGCCACGACATGATGTGCAGCGTGTTCGCAGTAAATATCGCGTCGGCCCGGTCGACGGGCCAGCGCTCGGTCCGAACATCGAGCGCAATGGGGGGCAAACAGTTGGCCGGCCCTTCGGCGACAACCCGATCCCGCAGCGGGGCGAGACATTCCGCGAGCTCGGTGGGCTGCCAGTTCAGTTGCTGGAGTGCTGCGGCGAAGTACACGGCATGCTGCCCGGTGCCGCTGCCAATTTCCAGCACGTTCCGGCAACCCGACACCACATCGCGCAAGACATCGAGTATCGGGGCCTTGTTGCGTTCGGAAGCGGCGGAAAACAATAGCGCATTCATGGGTTGTGCTGGTGGAGAGCAGTTATTGGCTTTGCCGAGACCCTATCACGTGGGAAAACACGCACGGTCCCGGCGCGGGCGCGAGCTAAACGCCGATCCGTGAACTGCGTCGCCCCGGCGGCATTCAAGTTTCCCGCGGGCGGGCCGATAGTCTGGGTTGGGGACCACGCCAACGGGGAGACGCGCAATGGCACGACTGGCTAGGGATCATGGAGATCCGGCTCTGCTGGCCTTCATCGGGCAGCTGGTAGAAGACAACAGCCTGGAAGGTGAGGCCGCGGTCGTTGCCCGCAAGTTGCTGGAAAAGGGTGCGACAAAGCTGACCGCGGACGAACGCGTGCTGCTGGAACAGGAAGTGATCGAGCCCTATATCACCGCCTGCGAAGCCTGCGACAGTACGCCGTCCTGGGCCGAGATGCTGCACGTGTACGACACCGGCCTGTGCGCCAAGTGCTTCAACAAACTCGAAGGCGTGGAGGTTCCCGCGGTGCGACCGGACTGGATGCCGCTGCCCGCGCCACCTGAAGAAGACGACGACACCATCGCCGGCCTACCCGCACTGGCGCCTGTTGACGCCTGACAGGTGGGCTGGTGCCTGGGGTGCCGGCCCATGCCTGGGATGGGGGCCGTTGGGGGTTGCGCCTGAACCCTTTGGGATTCTGAAGATTCTCCGGGCGCGAGCTGTAGCGGATCCTAACCCGTACAATCTGCCTGCATGGTAGCAAGACCAGACGCCGCGAAGCTTTCGATGCGCGCAGAACGGCCCAGCGACGGTGAGTTATTGCCCGTCGCGCCGGGTGTCAACTGGCTGCGTATGCCCCTGCCCTTCGTCCTGAATCACATCAACCTGTGGCTACTGGAAGACGGCGACGGCTGGTGTATCGTTGACACCGGCATCGCGGCCCAGACGACTGAGGCGCTCTGGGACAAGCTTCTCACGGGCGAACTCGCCGACCGCCCTGTCACGCGCGTGATCGCCACGCACCTGCACCCCGACCATGTTGGTATGGCCGGTTGGCTCACCGAGCGCACCGGGGCCCGCCTGCTGATGACGCGAAGCGAGTACCTGTCGGCGCGCTTGCTGGTAACCGACGAACCGCCGCCGCCGCCGGAGAACCTGGCTTTCTATCGGGCGGCAGGCATGAACGACGCACAGCTGGAGAGCTACGCCGGAGGCTACGGCATCTACCGGAAAATCGTCTCGCCACTGCCGCTGAGCTACCAGCGCATAGAAGCCAGCGATGTGTTGCAGATCGGCCGGCACAGCTGGCAAGTGCTGATCGGGCGCGGGCATTCGCCGGAGCACGCGTGTCTTTACTGCGCGGAGCTGGGCCTGCTGATTGCGGGCGACCAGGCCCTGCCCACCATTTCGCCAAACGTCAGCATCTGGCCCACCGAACCCGGCGCGAATCCGTTGCAGGACTGGCTCGAGTCCTGCCGCGAATTGCCGGCACAACTACCCGGGGATGTACTCGTGCTGCCAGCTCATGGCCGCCTGTATACCGGACTTGGCGTGCGGATGGCGCAACTGATCGACGAGCACGAGCAGGCCCTGGATGCGGCTCGCGCAGCCTGCGCCGAACCGCGCCGCGCGGTGGATCTCTTTGACGCGCTGTTCCGGGGTGCAGTGAACGGCGGCAATCGCATCATGGCCACCGGCGAGTCCATTGCCCACCTCGCGTACCTGGAAGCCGCCGGGGAGCTGCAGGCCCATACCGATGACGGCGGCGTGCGCTGGTACCAGCGCAGCTGACAGCTTACTGCTGGCCGGTGATGCGCGCGGCCATTGCTTTCATGAAGCCATCGACCGCGGCCGCGTATTCATCCACCGTGGTCTTGCAGGCGTGGTTACCCTGTATGGCTTGCCACCATGTCGCCAGGCGACCGTCGCCTTCGGTGGGATCCGTAATCTCGGGAAAATTAGCGAATACCACTTTCTTGATCAGCATCAGGTAGGGTGCCGCCGCACAATCACCCAGGGTTGGCTCGGCACCCACGCAGAACGGCCCCGGCCCCATGAAGTGCCCCAGGTAGCCAAGGCCCTTTTCCAGCGCTTCGGTTGCACCGGCGACCACCTCCGCATCGCGGCTGGCCGGGTTCATTTGCTGGAAGAACGTACTCGTATGCGGCGCGATGTACAGGTCGACGATGCGGGAAATCAATCGTGACGTGGCCCTCTCCAGCGGGTCTTCCGGCAGGCCGGGCTTCCCGCCACCCGCTTCCTCGATGTATTCGCAAATCGTCTCCGACTCCGGAATGCAGCGCCCGTCGACGTCGAGGCTGGGGATTTTCGCAATGGGGTTGAAGGCCATGTATTCCGGCGAGCGGGGCGAATTACCCGGCATGCCCGCCAGCGGCACTTCAATGCCCTTGATCCGGGCCAGCATGACCACCCGGGTGACGTACGGAGAAGCGAGAGCGCCGTAGAGTTTCATCGTCTTGTCCTTCTTGTGCTTAACGATCGTGGCGGTGCACCGCTGATGTTCAGCCAAGTTGCGGCCGGAGGTCAATGGGCCCTGGGCTATAATCCGCGGGCCTTGCCGGCCCAAGGAAGAAGAACAACATGGATATCGATATCATCCTGGAAGTCGACGTCAATCCGCAGCAGATGAAAGAGCTTGCTGTCGAAGCGGAACGGCTCGGTATCCGGGCCCTGTGGTCGTCGAACTACCACGAGAACTGGGATTGCTTCCTGACGCTGGCGCCGGCGGCAGAAGCCACGTCGAAGATTATCCTCGGGCCACTGGCAGTTTGTCCGTGGGAAATGCATCCGCTGAAGATGGCCAACGCCACGCTGACGCTGAACGAAATGGCGAAGGGCCGAGCCGTGGTGGCCATCAGCGGCGGCGGCGGCGTGCTGGGCGCGATGGGGTGGAAAATCAGGAAGGATGCGCCGATGTGGCCGCTGGCGGACCCGGAAAAAGGCGATCGCTCGCCGGATCGGCGGGTGCGCGGCGTGCGCGAATGCATCGAAGTCCTGAAACTCGCCCGCGCCGGCGAGATGTGCTGGGCCTACGAAGGTGAAATCTTCCAGATCACGCGCCCGTTCAGGATGACCTGGGCCAAATCGCCCGGCCCGCTGATCTATGGCTGCTGCAGCGGGCCGCAAATGATCCGCATGGGCGCACGCTGCGCCGACGGCATACAGGTCAGTGACTTCACCGTCGACATGATGCCGACGGCAATGGAAAACGTGGGCGCGGGTCTCGCGAGGCGGGAGGAGCCCGCCGACGATTTTCGCATCGGTAATTTCTGGGCGTGGCACATCAAGAAAGACCGGGATGTGTCCCTGTACGAGGCACGCCGCGAGCTGATCTGGCGCGGCGCCATCGTCGCCAAGTACAAGCACGAGATCGCACCCTTCTGCCACGACGACGACGAGGTCCAGCTCGTCGTGGACAACTGGATGAATTTCGCGAAAGCCTTCTGGACACGCAGCGGGCAGATCGACGGGGTTCCGGAAGACCTGGTGAACCGGCTGATCGCCGGCATGTCGTCGGCCGGCGGCCTCGAGAGCCTGGATGCGGAACTGGAGCGCGTGCGGCAGTTTGCCGACAGCGGCCTCACAGAATTATCGCTGCGGCTGTTCGACGACCCGATGGACGGGTTGAAGCTCATCGGCGAACACGTGCTGCCGGTCGTGCAGTAAGCTCAGACCAGCTCCGCGTCCGTCAGCACCTCCACCAGCGCCGGGCCCGGCGCGGCCAGGCCCTGCGCCAGGGCACCTGCCAGCTCTTCCGCACGGGTCACTCTCAACCCGGTTCCACCGCACAGCGTCACATACTCTGCAAAGTTCGGGTTCGACAGCGCCGTTTCCCAGACGGGCCAGTGACCGCTGCGCTGTTCCTTGCTGATCTTGCCCAGCTCGCTGTTGTTCATCAGCACGTGGGTGATGTTCATGCCGTACTTCACGGCCGTATTGAACTCGCCGAGGTACTGCCCAAAACCACCGTCACCGCTCACCGACACCACCTTCCGTCCGGCGAAGGCCGGTGCGGACCGGGTTGCGGCCCAGGCACCCATTGCGGCCGGGAACGCGAAACCGATGGAGCCCAGATAACCTGACATCAGCACGCGCTGGTTGCGGCATTCAAAATAGCGGCCGAAGGAGTAAGTGTTGTTGCCGACATCGACGGCGATCACCGCGTCCTCCGGAACCAGCCGTGACAGCTCGTCGAACAGCATGGCCGCATTCAGTCCCTGGCCGCGATCGCGCGTGCAGCGGCGGGCCTTCTCGTCGCGCCAGATGCGCCAGCGCGCGGCAATGTCCTCGCGCTGGTCTTCGGCAGCTATTTTTGCCGGCAGGGCGGCAGCGATTTGCGTGGCGGTGACGCCGATCTCACCCAGCACCGGCAGCTCCACCGGGTGAAACTTGCCCAGCGCCATCGGCTCGAAGTCCACCTGGATGACCGGCTTTTTCTTCTCGATGCCGGTGTGATTGGAGAAGGATGCACCGAAAACGATCAGCAGGTCGCTCTCGTTCATGAACCAGCTCGCCACCGGCGTACCGCTGCGACCCAGGACGCCGGCCGCCAGCGGGTGATCGTCCGGCAACTGCCCTTTCGCCTTGAACGTAGTCAGCACGGGCGCGTGCAGTTGTTCGGCCAGCCCGATGATCGGCACCATCGAGTCCCGCGCACCGTAGCCGACGATCACGGTCGGGCGCCGGGCGGCGGCAATTCGCGCCGCGGCAGCGGTAACGACGTCCGCCGGCGGCGCGATGCCCTGTGCGCCCATGCGCCCCGCCGGCGCACCCGGCTGTGCGTCGTCGGCCGCGGGCACGGTCTGTACCTCGTCGGGAAAGATCAGGTGGGCGACGTCACGCTGCACCAGGGCGTTCTTGCAGGCGAGGTTCATCAGTTCCGCATGGCGGGAATCCCGCAGCACGGTCTGGCTGAACGCGGCAACGGGCGCAAAGGCGGCCGCGAGATCCAATTCCTGGAAAGCGCCCGGGCCGAGCACCTGGGTTTCCACCTGCCCGGTCAGGGCCAGCACCGGCGCGCGGTCGACCTTTGCGTCCCACAAACCTGTCATCAGGTTGGTCGCACCGGGCCCGGCAATGGTGAGGCAGGCTGCGGGCGTGCCGGTCAGTTTCGCATAGCCCGATGCGGCGAAGGCTGCGGCCCCTTCGTGGCGGATGCCGAAATAGTTCAGCTTGCCCGCTTCCGCCTGCAGCCGAATTGCATCGGCCAGGCCGAGATTCGAGTGCCCGACCATACCGAACACGTCCGTCACACCCCAGTTCACCATGGTTTCGGACATCACGTCGCTGACGGTGCGGGTGCGAACCGTACTTTCCTTCACGGCGACATACACACCGTCGTCGCGTTCCTCGACCGGGTAGACGGGCACGCCGTCGTCGTGGCTGCCGGGCGACTTGCCCGTCAACGGGTCAAAATCCCAGCCGTGCCACGGGCAACGCAACCAGCACTGGTTTTCCTCTCCGGGCTCGATGGAACCCTCGGCCAGTGGCCCGCCCTGGTGCGGGCAGGCGTTGTCGAGCGCCCCGTACTGACCGTCGAAACGCGTGAGCGCGATGGTCAGCGTACCCGCCTGCACCGATCGCACCTCACCGTCACGCATGTCACCAGTGTCGGCAACCCGGTACCAGGCCGTTCGCAGGCCCTCCTGCTCGTCGAGTTCCGCTGGCGTGATGGTCTTGTGCGACCCGTCGCATAGCGGGGGTTTGGCCGTGCGCTTGCACTGGCACAGAAAATGTTTGCCCGCCTTCTCCGCCCTCCAGGCCATGGGCTCGAAGCCGGACCCGGCATGGGAGCCGTCGCAGAACGGCTGCTTTTTCGATTGCCCGCAGGTGCACCAGTAATAGGTCTTGCCGGCTTCGAGCTCGACGGCGGCCGGTCGGGTATCGGCGATGCGGGGCTTGGACATGGCGGGCACCTCGATTTTCGCAACAGTTCAGCACGGCGCGCACGGCGAAGGCAAACGGCATTCCCCCACAGCCAGCAGGCCTTGCCAGGAATGTGCACAATGCTGGCCTGCAGGCAGGGCGAGAGCCCCGGGACGGACGAATGCAACGGAAAACCTATGTGCTGACCGCACTGTTCGCGGCTTTCGCAATGACGCCGGGGTGGGCACAGGACGTCGTCGAGGCACTGGGCCTGCAGGCCGAGGCGACGCCGGTGCGCGAAGATCCACGCTGGGCGCCCGAGGGACCGATCGTCGTGCGCGTGCTGTCGACCCAGCAACTGGCTGTGCTGCAGGCAGCGGCCGGTGAGACGCCCCTGATCGCGGTCAGCAGCCCGACCGAAGCCCTGGCCGAAATCGAGGACGCAACAGCGCTGCTGGGTTTCTGTTCCGCCGAACTGCTGGATGCGGCGCCGCGACTTCGCTGGCTGCAACTGTATTCGGCCGGTGCGGAAAACTGCGTCGACCTGCCGCGCATCCGCGAGCGCGAGGTGCTGCTGACGAACCTGCAGCGGGTGTCCAGCCTTACCATCGCGGAACATGTGATGGGCCTGACGCTGGCCCTGACCCGGGGCCTCGCGCCGCACATCGTGGCGCAGGCGCAGGGCGACTGGAACCCGGGCCTGGTACCCATGCAGCAGCGCGTGGAGCTTAGCGGACGAACGATGCTGGTCGTCGGTCTCGGCGGTATCGGCACGGAGGTGGCACGGCGCGCCGACGCCTTCGGCATGCGCGTGATTGCGGTGCGCGCCACGGGCCAGCCCGGCCCCCCGTTCGTGGCGGAAGTGGCGAAGCCTGATCGCCTGCTGCAAATGGCAGCCCAGGCAGACGTCGTGGTCAACAGCGTCCCGTTAACGGCCGACACGGCAGGCATGTTCGACGCAGCCGTCTTTGCGGCAATGCCCCCCAGCGCCTACTTTATCAATGTCGGCCGGGGCCGCAGCGTGGTGACCGACGATCTCGTGGCGGCATTACGCGACGGGCAAATCGCCGGTACAGCGTTCGACGTGACTGACCCCGAACCGCTGCCGGCGGACCACCCGTTGTGGACGATGCCCAACGTGATCATCACACCGCACGTCTCGGCACAGTCGGACCGGATCTTCGAGCGCGTGCTGGCCGTTGTCGCCGAGAATTTGCGCCGGTATGTCGCCGGCGAAGCCATGCTGTCGGTCGTTGACCCGGAGGCGGGCTACTGATTCGGGCCGCCCGCAGTCGGGCAGGACTGATCACTGGGCACGCAGGTACCACTCGTAGTCGCGGTTGCTGACTTCTGCGTGAAAGCGATCCAGCTCCTCACGTCGGCATTTCTCGAATGCCTCGTGGTATGCCTCGCCGAGGTAGTGCGGCAGCACCCTGCCTGCTGCGAACGCATCCAGAGCGGACACCCAGTTCACCGGCAGTCTGATTTCCGTGCCGATCTCCTGGCCCTGTCGAACCATGGGGCCAGGCTCGCATCGCTTCGTAATGCCGTGATGAATACCGGCTACTACCGCCGCCAGCGCGAGGTAAGGATTCGCGTCGGCGCCCGCAACCCGGTGCTCCACGCGCGTGTTTGCCGGTGAGGACAATGGAATTCGTAACGCGAGATGGCGGTGGTTCACCCCCCAGTTGGGCGCGCTCGGCACGAACGAGCCGTGGCTGTAACGACGGTACGAATTGGCGTTCGGCGCGAAAATGGCCATGCTCTCCGCCATGGTTTCGACCATGCCACCGATCGCATGCCGGAGCGTGTCCGAGAAATTCCCGTCGGCCGACTTGCCGGCAAATACATTGTTACCAACTTTGTCCAGCAGACTCAGATGAATATGCAGTCCACAACCCGCCAGGCCTGAGAAGGTCTTCGCCATGAAGCTGGCTGCGAGCCCGTGTTGCTGAGCCACGGCCTTGACCGCCCTTTTCAACAACAGCGCGTGGTCACAGGCGAGAACGGCATCGTCGACGTGTTCGAGATTCACCTCGAATTGCCCTGGCGCGTATTCTGCGGAGACCGTGCCTGCCGGAACATTCTGCGCGCGGCACACCTCGTCGAGCTCGGCGAGGAACGGCTCGACCAATTCCAGTTCCCGAAAGCTTCCGTACTGTACCCCGTCCTGCGGAATATCCGAGCCTGGCAGCCTGTCCACCTTGGGGGCGAATTTCTCGCCATCGTGCTCCAGCAGGTAGAACTCCAGTTCAGTCGCGACAACCGGCTTCAGACCCATGGCGGTGAGAGGCTTGAGCGCGGTATCGAGTATGGTTCGCGGGTCAGCGAAATAGGGGCTGCCGTCCGGGTTGCTCAGTCGTAGCAAGACCTGCGCCATTGGACGCGAGGCCCACGGGACCGGCGCCAGCGAACCTGCTACGGCACGGCCGATGATGTCCGGATCTCCGTCACGGCCACCGTAGTCGACACTGCTGAAGAGCTCACCCTTCGAATCCATGAAGACCGAGCTGGCACAATAGTTCACGCCCTCGCCGAATACTTTCGAAAACTCGCGGGAAGTCATCCGCTTGCCCCGCAGTATCCCGTTCATGTCAGGCTGCAACAGCTCGATCACGTCGGTGTCAGGATTCGCCTGCAGGAAGCTCTGCAGTTCCTTGCTGCCGTTGACGCTAGTCATGCCGTGTTCCAGGGCCAGAAATACTTGGCGCCGCCGGTCAACAGCAGTTCGTTGGCGCGCTTCTGACAACTGCGCCTCGGTAACACCACAGACGACGTCACGCAGCACTGCGTTGCTGGTGCCTGGCAGTTCTGAAGCGGGGACTCCATCTAGAGAATGTCCTTCAGCCGATAGTAGAGCATGCCCAGGGCAATGACCTGGTTACCGAACCATTGCCCGAGCGGAATCCGCCAATGCTTCACTTTCGCGAACAGGTCGAAGCGTTCCATCGTCCCTGTCACCGCGTCGGCCATGATCTCCCCGGCAACGTGGGTCGCGCTGACGCCGTGGCCGGAGTAGCCCTGGCAGTAAAAAACGTTGCCGCCAATCCGGCCGAGCACCGGGATCCGGTTGACGACGATGCCTATCTTGCCACCCCACTCGTAGTCGATTCTCACGTCTCTCAGCCGGGGATAGATCTTCAGCATCCGGGGCAGCATGGTGGCCCGGATGCTGCGCGGCTCCCCACCCGAATAGTTACAGCGGCCACCGAATAGCAGTCGACGGTCGGCCGACAGGCGAAAGTAGTCCAACACGTTGTTCAGATCACAAACGGCCAGGTCCAGGGGGTTGATGGATTGCACGACGTCGGGGGGCAGCGGTTCCGTCGCAATAATGTAGCTCCCCGCCGGAAAGGTCAGACCGGAAAGATGGTGCCGCTCGAGGGCATGATAGGCGTTGCCGGCCAGCACCACCGCACTGGCCTCGACGTGGCCTTCGGCAGTCACCACCCGCGGCTTGTCTCCGTGAACAATCCCGGTGACGGGCGACTGTTCAAAGATCTTTACGCCAAGTCCCGCTGCCGCCCGCGCCTCGCCGATGCAGAGGTTCAGCGGATGGAGGTGCCCGTTGCGCATGTTGATCATGCTACCGATATAGGCGTCGGTCCCCACTACCTCCCGGGTTTCCTCCCGGGATAACAAGCGGAACTCGCAGGGAAAGTCACAGGCGGAGTATTCGTCGAATTGTTCGCGGAGAGCCTCCATGTGCCGGGGCTTGATCGCAACGTCGATATAACCGGGCTTCAGGTCGCAGGCGATGACGTACTTGTCCACCCTCTCGGAGATGATGTCGTTGCCGCGCCAGCGCATTTCCCGCAGCGCCTGCGCCACATCGTTGCCATAGCGTCGGGCAAGCCGACTCTCGCCGCTGATGCCGCCGATGACCTGGCCCCCGTTGCGTCCCGACGCACCCCAGCCGACCCGGTTAGCTTCGACGACTGCCACCGAGTGACCCCGTTCGGCGAGCGTCAACGCAGTGGCGACACCCGTAAACCCGGCGCCCACCACGCAGATGTCTGCGGTCGCGCGTCCCTGCAGCACGGGATAATCGGTTCGCTCATTGACCGTTGCCGCGTAATACGATGCGCAATGTTCCTGGGACCGCATAGCCGTCTTGCTAATATGCTTGGCAGTAATCTGATCTCGCAACGATTTTACCTGGCGGGATGCGAATGGCGAGCGCGGAAAGCGCAACGAACAGAAGTGCACCGGTAAACCGACAAGGAGCTCTCATGCGAGTCGCATTCGTTGGCCTGGGCGTTATGGGATACCCGATGGCCGGTCACCTGGCAAGAGCTGGCTACGACGTCACCGTCTACAACCGCACTGAAGAGAAAGCCAGACAGTGGTGTGCCGAGCACGGCGGCGGGCGGGCCGATACACCCGGCCAGGCTGCAGCCGGGGCCGAAATCGTCTTCACCTGTGTCGGTAACGACGACGATGTGCGCGTAGTCATTCTCGGCGAGCATGGCGCGTTGTCCCGCATCGCCGATGGCGGCCTGATTGTCGATCACACAACAGCATCCGCGACCATCGCGCGCGAGGTGGCAGACGCCGCGGCGGCCAGAAATGTCGCCTTTCTGGATGCGCCGCTTTCCGGTGGGCAGGCGGGTGCCGAAGATGGCCAGCTCACGATCATGGTCGGTGGTAACGCACCTGTCTTCGAGCAAGCTCGGCCCGTCATGAATTCGTACGCAAGAGCCATCACGCTTATCGGCCCGGTCGGTTCAGGGCAGCTCGCCAAAATGGTGAACCAGATCTGCATAGCGGGCATCGTGCAAGGACTGGCCGAAGGTCTGCACTTCGCAACGCGCGCCAACCTCGACGTGTCCAAATTGATCGAAGCCATATCCAGGGGCGCTGCTCAGTCCTGGCAGATGGAAAATCGCTGGCAGACGATGATCAATGGCGCATTCGACTTCGGGTTCGCCGTCGAATGGATGCGCAAGGACCTGGGCATCGCGCTGGACGAAGCCGCGAGGAACGGCGCCAGGCTGGACATGACGAAGCTCGTCGACGGCTATTACGCCGAGGTGCAGGCGCTGGGCGGCGATCGCTGGGACACCTCCAGTCTCATCGCGCGACTGGAACCGAAGTAGTACCAGCCATGTCGAACGAACGCCACAACGATACCAGCGACTGGCAGGCCCGGGACCAGCGCCATTACCTGCACCCCTTTACAGACTATCGGGACCTGGGCACCAAAGGCAGCCGGATCATCGAGCGCGCTGATGGTGTTTACATCTGGGACACGGATGGCAACAGGATACTCGACGGCATGGCCGGCCTGTGGTGTGTCAATCTGGGCTACGGCCGGCAGGAACTGATCGAGGCGGCTTACCGCCAGATGCAGCAGCTGCCCTACTACAACAGCTTTTTTCAGTGCGCCCATCCCGCGGCCATAGAACTGTCCGAGCTGCTTGCCGAGGTGAGCCCGCCGCAGTTCGACCGCGTGTTCTTTACCGGGTCCGGCTCCGAGGCGAACGACACCGTTATACGCCTGGTCCGCCGCTACTGGGACCTGATGGGGAAACCGGACAAACACACGATCATCAGCCGCAAGAATGCTTATCACGGCAGCACTATCGGCGCCGCCAGCCTGGGCGGCATGAGCGCGATGCATGAACAAGGGGGCCTGCCGATTCCCGGCATTGTGCATATCGAACAGCCCTATCATTTCGAGCTGGGTGGCCAACTCTCGCCGGACGAATTCGGACTGCACCAGGCCCGCCTGCTGGAGGCAGAGATCCGGCGAATCGGCAAAGAGAACGTCGGTGCATTCATCGGCGAGCCGGTGCAGGGCGCCGGCGGCGTAATTATTCCGCCCGCAACCTACTGGCCGGAAATTCAGCGTATCTGCAATGACAACGATATCCTGCTGATTGCCGACGAGGTGATCACGGGTTTTGGCCGGCTGGGCGAATGGTTCGCGTCCACCCATTACGGCATCCAGCCAGACCTGATTTCATTTGCGAAGGGCGTAACCTCCGGTTACCTGCCGCTGGGCGGTGTGCTGGTGGGAGATCGGGTGGCTGATGTCATCGTTGCCGACGGTGGCGAATTCGCCCACGGGTTCACCTACTCCGGCCATCCCGTGACGTGCGCGGTAGCCATTCAGAACATCCGCATTCTCCGGGACGAGGGCATCGTGGACAAAGTGAAGTCGGATACGGCACCCGAGTTCCGTGAACGGTGGTCGAGCCTCGCCGAGCATCCCATCGTCGGCGAGGCCCGCAGCCTTGGCCTCGTCGGGGCCATTGAAATCGTGCAGGACAAGGCCGACCGCACGCGTTTCCCGAAGGACCGGGGCGCGGGCACCCTGTGCCGGGAGTTCTGTTTCGCGAACGGCCTCGTGATGCGCGCCGTCGGCGACACGATGATCGTGTCGCCACCCCTGATTGTCGAAGCACGGCATATTGATGAACTCGTCACCAAAGCGAGGCGCTGCCTGGATCTCACCGCGGCGGCCCTGGCCAACGGGTAACCTGCTGTTCGGCTGCTTGAAACCCTGGCCCACCGGCGCGATGGGTCCGATCAGGTCAGCCGGACATACACGCGTAAGCGGCTTCAGTCTCCCAGCGTCGGCATGTCCAGGCTCCCGCCCTGCCCGGGCAGTCCTTCCGGCCAACGTGAGGTGATGGTCTTGGTCCGGGTGTAAAACCTCACGCCCTCGGCGCCCTGCACGTTGCTGTCGCCAAAAATGGATCGCTTGTGGCCGCCGAAACTGTAGAAGGCCATCGGCACCGGAATCGGGATGTTGACCCCGACCATGCCTGCATCGACCCGGGTCGCGAAATCACGCGCGGCCTTGCCGCTGCGGGTAAACACAGCAGCACCGTTTGCGTATTCGTGCCCGTTGACGATGCCCAGCGCGTCACCCAGGTTTGCGGCACGCAACATCGTCAGCACCGGCCCGAATATTTCATCCCGGTAAATACTCATATCAGGAGTCGCATGATCGAACAGGGTCGGGCCGAGAAAAAACCCGCCCTGCCAGCTCGAATGCTCGAGATCCCGCCCGTCGACCACCAAATCGGCGCCTTCGTCTTTCCCGGCCTGGATATACGAGGCCACCTTCTCCAGGTGTTCACGCGTAATCAGGGGGCCCATGTCGGCGTCCGGTTGGTCACCGGGCCGGACCTTGATTGCCGCTATTCTTGGCAACAGTGCATCGCGCAGGCCATCACCGGCATCGCCAACAGCGACGGCCACGGAGATCGCCATGCAGCGCTCACCCGCCGAACCATAGGCGGCGCCGATCAACGCATCGGCCGCCTGTTCCATGTCGGCATCGGGCAACACGACCATGTGATTCTTCGCGCCACCGAGAGACTGGGCACGGATACCCCGCTCCGCCGCCTGTCGATAAATAGATTCCGCGACCGGTGTGGACCCGACGAAGCTCACCGCCGCCACGCGCTGATCGGTGAGCAGGGCGTCAACAGCCTCCTTGTCACCGTGAATCACGTTGAACACCCCCGGGGGCAGACCCGCTTCCTGCAGCAGTTCTGCCAGGCGGACTGCGCAGGATGGGGTCTTCTCCGACGGTTTCATCACGAAGGTGTTGCCGCACGCGATGGCTAGCGGAAACATCCACATTGGCACCATGGCAGGGAAATTGAACGGGCTGATGCCAACGCAGACGCCCAGCGGTTCCCGGACCGAATGACAGTCGACACCACGACCGATATCACTGCTGAACTCGCCCTTTAACAAATGGGGAATCCCGCAGGCAAACTCCACGACTTCCAGCCCACGCTGCAGTGATCCGTCCGCGTCGCTCAGCACCTTGCCGTGTTCTGCGGTAATCAGGCCGGTGATTTCCTGCCGGTGCTGATCGATCAGTTCCTTGAAGCGAAACATGACCCGCGCCCGACCCAGGGCCGGTGTTGCCGCCCATTCCGGAAAGGCAGCGCTGGCGGCGGACAAGGCTGTATCGACATCTGCCCCGTTGGCCATCGCGACGCTGCCCGCTTGCCGACCGGTAGCCGGGTTGAAGACGGGGCCCTGCCGACCCGATGAGCCTGGGACAGCCTTGCCGTCAATCCAATGGGATATCTGCCGGGAACTACTCATATCAGAGACCAAATCCAACGGAACATTAACTCGCAGTCATTTCCGCTAATCCAACGATCGCAGCACCTTAGCGATGGTCTCGACTATCTGTCCGATCTGGTCTTCATCGATGATCAGGGGCGGCGTCAACGCGATCGTGTCACCCACCGTTCGGACCAGGAGCCCGGCATCGAAGCACCGCCTGAAGGCGTCGAGCGCCCGCAGCGTCGGTCCGTCATCCCTTGGCGCCAGCTCGACCCCGCCCATCATGCCGATATTGCGGATATCGATGACATGTGGCTCGCCCTGCAGCGAATGCAGTGCGTCCTCGAATACGGGCGCCAGCTTGGACGCTCTGTCGTAGAGCCCTTCGTCCTCGTAGACCTTCAGACTGGCCAGGGCGGCCGCCGCCGCGAGGGGATGCCCGGAGTAGGTATAGCCGTGGAAAAACTCGATGGCGTGCGGCGGCCCGGTCATGAACGCCTGGTAGATGCTGCTGTCCACCAGGACGGCCCCCATGGGCACCGCACCATTGGTCAAACCCTTGGCCACGGCCATCAGGTCGGGCTGCACACCAAAAGTGTCCGCCGCGAAGCGTTTGCCTGTGCGTCCGAAGGCGGTAATCACTTCGTCAAAAATCAACAGAATGCCGTGCCGGGTGCAGATCTCCCGCAAACGCTCCAGGTAACCCCTGGGCGGCACCACCACGCCCACCGAACCCGCTACCGGCTCGACAATGACGGCGGCGATGGTCGACGCGTCATGCAGGGCGACAAGGTTCTCGAGCTCGTCGGCCAGGCGTGCGCCCCATTCGGGCTGGCCGCGGGTGAACGCGTTGTGGGACCGGTCCAGGGTGTGTGGCAAATGATCGACACCGGGCAACATGGCGCCGAACATCTTGCGGTTAGGTGACATGCCGCCGACCGAGATACCACCGAACCCCACGCCGTGGTAGCCCTTCTCACGGCCGATCAGTCGCGTGCGCTGCCCCTCTCCCCGCATCCGGTGATAGGCGAGCGCAATCTTCAGCGCCGTGTCAACGGATTCGGAGCCGGAGTTGGTAAAGAACGCATAGTCCAGATCCCCGGGCGCAATGCTGGTCAGCTTGTCGGCCAGCTGAAAAATACCCGGATGGCCCATTTGAAACGCGGTCGAGTAGTCCAGCTTGGCAGCCTGGCGCTGAATCGCATCAACGATGGCCGGATGGCAATGACCCGCAGTGCAGCACCAGAGCCCGGCGATACCATCGAGCACCTGCCTGCCTTCCGTCGTCGTGAAATACATGCCCGAGGCCGATTCCATGAGCAGCGGATCAGACTTGAACTGGCGATTGCCGGTGAATGGCATCCAGTACGGCTCGAGATTCAGTGCGTTTGTCATGATGGCAGGTCCATTTTAACCAGAGTGGCCTGGCAGCCCCGGTCGGGATTGTCGCCGGCGGGGACGATAGTCCGGGAGGGATTGATGGCCTGCTCCGCAGGCCACCTTAGAATCCATCAACGCCTCAGAAGGGAAGCCCTGGCAGCGTGGCTCGAATGAGCAGATCAACGGCCTGCTGCGGCAATACTTCCCGAAAGGCATGGACCTGTCGACCGTGCATCAGAACCGCCTGAATGCCGTGGCCAGACGGCTTAATGAGCGACCCAGGGAAACGCTA
>CP070671.1:3409235-3436716 GCA_020351875.1 Chromatiales bacterium
CTTTGAAATAACCGGAGAAGAAATTGCGCCGCGGGTCATCGCCGGCCGAGCGCACCAGCAACTCGCCGGGGGTGCCGATGTCGCAGTCCCGGCCCGCGTCGTCCACGATGCGGTACTCCATGAACGGCGGCACCTTGCCGAAACAACGCTCGTCGATGTGCCGCGGCTCGCGATTCGCCGCGATGCAGGCGCCGGCCCCGGTCTCGGTCATCGCCCAGCCCTCGATCAGCGGGAAGCCGAAACGTTCTTCGAACACCCGGTGATGGCGCGGGTCTACGCCGGCGCCGAAACCGAAGCGCACCTGCCGGCTGAAATCCTCATCGGCACCGGGCTCGAGCTTCAGCAGTATGGCCGGCA
The DNA here is from genome assembly GCA_020351875.1 of Chromatiales bacterium. GTDB lineage: Bacteria > Pseudomonadota > Gammaproteobacteria > Steroidobacterales > J054. The sequence continues at coordinate 3,409,593 of CP070671.1, forward strand.
TGACGCCCAGGTAATGAACGATCGTCGCGCCGGACGCCCGCACTTCCTCCCACCAGGTCGACGGGTGAAAGCGGTCCAGCTGCACCAGGCAGCCGCCGCTCATGACCATGGCCATGAAGGAGCAGGCCAGCGCGTTCATGTGACTCAGCGGCAGCGGGGTGATCAGCCGTTCACCGTCCGGCGACATCGCGCACAGGCCGCCCTGGTCCATGTACCAGTGGCCCAGCGCGATGAAGTACTCGTTGGAGAGCAGGCAGCCCTTGGGCGTGCCGGTACTGCCGGACGTATAGACCACGGCCGCTTCGTCCCCGGGGTCTGCGGCGCCGGCGCGCCGGGTTTCGAGCAGCGGGGGCAGGGATTCGCCGGTGGTCGCGCAAGGCACCGGGCGCTGGGCGGTCTCGATGGCTGCCGCCGCGAGCTCCCGGTGGGCAGGCAAGGTCACCAGCAGGCAGGCGTCGCTGTGATCCAGCCGATACGCGATTTCGTCGGCCGGCAGATCGTGGTAGATCGGCACGACGCTGACACCGAGGTCGTTCAGCGCCAGGAAGTGCACGAAGAATACCGGCCGGTTTTCCAGCATGAGTGCCACCCGGTCACCCGGTCCGAGGCTGGTGGCACGGTAGTCGCGCGCGACTTCGGCCACCCTGTCGCTGACCTCGGCGTAACTCAGCGTCTGTTCGCCGGTGCCGTACAGCGCGCCGGTGGTCGCTGGCACGTGCAACATGGGTCGTGCCGGGTAGCGGGCGACGCTGTCGGCGAAGGTGGCGTAAATCGTCTGGTGTTTTGAGTCCGTCATGACTTGATGATTCGTTACCCTCGTGCCTGTGCCGTCAGGACGTCGCGACCCTCGTGGTCACTGGTCCACTGCACGCCGACGGTTTGCCCGATCACGGGCTCATCACCCGACCAGTGGGCCAGCACGACCGGACCGGCGTGCAGGCGAACGCTGACCACAATCCACGGCAGGCGTTGCTGGAACCAGGGCTCCAGGCTCGCGTGCAGGCGGCACCAGCTGAGCAGTTCGCCGGCACTGTCCACGGCCTGTCGTTCGAGTTCACCGCCCAGGCAATCCCGGCACACTTCCCGTGCCGGGTATTGCACCCTGGCGCAATGCCGGCACACCTGCAGTTCCAGTGGCCGGGCGTCGTTCATCGGTCCTGCGCCCCGAGTATCGCGGCCGCGCTGCACAGGCAGCGGTCGTAATTCACCATGCCGTAGCCGCTGGCCAGGCCGACTTTCGCGCCGGCCACCTGCTGTCCGAGTGCCTGGCCGGTGAGCTGACGCAGCGCCTCCACCGTCCCGAGATGCCCGCCCGCGAACCCGGCCTGGCCGGCGGACAGCTGGCCCCCGCAGGTGTTCATCGGTAACTCACCGGTGCACCGGAGGTCCGTGTTCCGCAGGAACGCCGGGCCTTCGCCCTTGGCGCAGAAACCGAGATCTTCGAGCTGTTGCAGGGCGATGACCGGATAGTCGTCATAGGTCTGCACGAAGTGCATGTCGCCAGGCCCGAGGCCGGCCGTCGCGTACAGCGCGTCGCGGAACTGTGCCCAGCCGCCGCGCAGCTGCACCGGGTCTTCCGGCCACGCGTTGTGCCGCTCTTCCGCAGCGAGCAGTTCCGCGTAGGGCAGGCCGAGGGAACGCGCGCGTTCGGTGGACGTGACCAGGAAGCCTTCCGCACCGGCACAGGGCATCACGCAATCATACAGGTGCACCGGCTCGGCCACCGGTCGCGCGTCCAGGTAGTCCTGCATGCTCAGCGGCCTGCGCAGCAGAGCGAGCGGGTTGTGACTGGCGTTGTCGCGCTGCGCGATACACAACCGCCCGAAGTCTTCGCGGGTCGCGCCGTACTGGTCCATGTACGCACGCGTGATCAGCGCGAAGACGGTGTTCGGCCCCGCGGCGCCGTAGGGGTAAACGGCCTCGGCAGAGAAGCGGCTGAAATTCTCGATCAGCGACTGGAACCCGCCCTTGACCTGGGTGTCACCGGCCACGCACGCAACGACGTTCGCATCGCCGGCCTGGATGGCCCGCGCCGCGCGACGCAGGGAAACCACCGCGCTCGCGCCACCCATCGGCAGGTGCTCGGCCCAGCGCAGCGTCATCCCGAAATGTTCACTCAACGACACCGCACTGTCCGGTGCCAGCGTCAGGCTGGACACCGCCAGGCCGTCGAGCTGCGCTTTATCGATGCCCGTTGCGGACAGCAGCTCGGCAACACAGCGGCCGATGAACCACGCGGCCCCGTGGTCGCTGTAGCGCTCATACGCGATGGTCACCGGCGCGAGCACCGCGACACCTGCGTAATCCTGGCTCATCGCGTGTCACCCGGGTGGCTTGCATCGACACTGTCGATCGCTGATCGCATCAGGCAGGCATCGTCCGTTCCGGTGGCAAGACCGCTAGTTTAACGCCCGCGATGGCATTTCGACTGCCATCGCCCCGGCAGCGGCTCGCAGGGTGACATGCCGGGGCCAATGGGTTACAAGGATTGCGAACCCCCAGCCAGTTGACGGTTCCATGTCGGCATGACCAGCGAGACACTTCGCAAGCAGTACGCAGAGGATATTCCGCTGGCCGAGCTGGAAGCCGATCCGTACCCGATCTTCAGGCGCCTGCAGGCAGAGAAGCCACTGGCCTGGGTCGAGAACCTGGGCATGTGGCTGGCGACCCGTTACGAAGACGTGGTTCACGTGCTCAAACATCCCGAGCTGTTCACCGCCGAGACGGAACCGTCGTTCCTGGCGGATGTGCTCGGTGTGAGCATGCTGACCCTGGAGGGGGAGGAAGCGCGACGCATCAAGCGTGCGATGCAGCCGCCGTTCACGGCTGGCGGCAGGGCCAAGGGCTTCGTCCGGGATGAGCTGGCGGCCATTGCCCATGCACGGGTGGACGAATTCATCGCCGACGGCGCGGTCGAGTTGATGACCCGCTACGCGGAACCGGTCAGCACCGCGTCGTTAAAGCGGGTGCTGGGCCTGGACCATATTTCCACGCAGAAGATGTGGGACCTGTGCCAGGGGGTGTGCGCCGGGCTGGCGAACTTCGAAGGCAACCCGGAACTGGACGCCGTCTACCAGGCCGCGAAGGCGGAACTGGAAGAGATCCTGCGGGCAAAGATCGCCGAGGTACGCAGCGCGCCGGACGAATCGGCGATCTCCTACTACGTGGAGCCGGGTCGGGGCCTGAGCGACCAGGAGATCATCAACAACGTGCGGCTGATGATCAGCGGTGGCATCAATGAACCGCGCGACGGCATCGGTATGGTGGTCTATGCGTACCTGACCCACCTGCAAGGGTCACGGCCGGCGAACCCCGACAGGGCCTTCTGGCTGAAGTTCATCAACGAGGTGTTGCGGCTGTACTCGCCAGTGGGCACGGCAGCGCGCATGACGACGCAGGCCACGACGCTTGCCGGTGTGGAGCTGCCCAAGGGTGAGTTCATTGCCGGTTGCCTGAGCGCGGCCAACCGCGATCCCGGTTTCTGGACCGACCCGGACGAATTCATTATCGACCGGACGCAGAAAGATCACGTCGCGTTTTCGCAGGGCCAGCACAGGTGTCTCGGTCTGTGGCTCGGCCTGAACGAAATCCTGGTCGGCGCGTCCGTGCTGCTCGAACGCATACCGCAGTTGAGGCTCGACGACAGTCAGCCGCTAAAGATCAGCGGCTTCGAATTCCGGGGCCCGAAAACCCTGCACCTGGCCTGGTAGCAAAGGCCACACGAAGGCCGGACAGACGATGCGACTATTTTCTCACCGCAAGCGCCCGGTCCACCTCGGTCCCTATCCGCTGGAGCGGTTGCCGCGCCTGCCGGGTACGCCGGATCTCAGTGGCATCACGCCACCGTTGCCGCTGTCGCCGGATGACGGTCGCCCGATACTCGAGGACGCAACCTGGGCCTACCTGAAGCTCGCGGACGAGATGCGCGCCGGCGAAGTCGCCTCCCAGCCGGGGCCGATTCCGGCTGACCCGGTGGCTCGCGCGCAGCACCTGAAAGCCGCCTGCTATTACCTGGATGCCTGCATGGTTGGTGTTTGTCGGGTGCCGGCAAGTGCCGGGCTGCCCGACGCGCCGCCGGACGCAGCTCCGCGAGACGGCGAGCGCGCGCTGGTGATCCTGTTCGCCTACACGCGCGAGCCGGACCCGGCCGAACCGGGCGGGCAGTGGCTGGCGGGCACCCAGCGGCATCGCGCCGCGGTGCGGGTGGCCGAAATCGGCGCGGTCATGGGCCACTACCTGCGGCTGCTGGGTTTCGGTGCCCGCCTGCATACCGTGACGGAGACGGAACTGAACCTGCACGCACTGGTGGTCGCGGCCGGGCTCGGTGTGGCGAGTACACCGAGCGGGGACGTGGAGGTCCCGTTTCTCGGCACCGGTTTCGGCGTGGCCGTGGTGAACACGAACATGGACCTTGCGGCCGACGCACCGCTGGCACCCGGTGCGATATCCAGCGCGCGGAGTTTCAAGAACTGGCTCGGCTGGGGCGGTTCGCGCCCGGGCTACCTCGGCCCGGACTTCAACAAGCGGCCGTTCCATCTCGGCCCGTACCCGATGGAAAAGCTGCGGCGCGTGCCGCGGCCGACCACGGCCATCGACGTGTCGAACATCCCGCGCATCCCGAAACGCCACGACATGTTCAACCGCGCGGAAATCGGTGACCTCGGGGAGCGGGCACAGAGCCAGGCGCTGCACGAAACCATGATCACCAAGTCGCCCTTCGGCCACGCGCTGTTGCCGGTGCTGGGCAGTCGGGTGCCGCTGCAGCAGGGCCAGGCGGCCGCGGAGGTGATGCCGGGCTACGACGACCCCCGGCGCAACAGCGCGGCGATCAAGGCGGCGCTCCATTACCTCGGCGCCGACATGGTGGGCATCTGTGAGATCCCGGACTACGCGTGGTATTCGCACGAGCTGGACGGCACCGAGATCGTGCCGTATCACAAGTACGCGATCTCGATCCTGATCGACCAGGGCTACGAGACCATGGAGGGGGCCAGCGGCGACGACTGGATCAGCGGTGCGCAGAGCATGCGGGCCTACCTGCGCGCGCAGTTAGTGGGCGGCATCGTCGCCGAACACATCCGCCGCCTCGGGCACTCGGCGCGCACGCACAGCGTGGTGGACCAGGACGTACTGCACATCCCGTTGATCCTGCAATCGGGTCTCGGTGAACTGTCGCGCATTGGGGAGCTGGTGCTGAATCCTTATGTCGGGCCGCGCTTCAAGTCAGGCGTGATTACGACGAACCTGCCACTGCTGCCGGATCAACCCATTGATTTCGGGCTGCAGGATTTTTGCAGCCAGTGCCAGAAGTGCGCGCGGGAGTGCCCGTGTTCCGCGATTCCGTTCGGTGACAAGATCCTGTTCAACGGTTACGAGATCTGGAAGCCGGACGTGGAGAAGTGCGCGCGTTATCGCATTACCAACACGGCCGGTTCCATGTGCGGACGGTGCATGAAGACCTGCCCGTTCAACCTCGAAGGCGTGCTCGCCGAGCGGCCTTTCCTGTGGGCGGCCATGCACCTGCCTTTCGCCCGCAAGTGGATTGCGCGCCTGGACGACCTGGTGGGCAACGGCCGCATTAATCCGGCGAAGAAGTGGTGGTGGGACATCGATACGGACGCCGACGGGAACCTGGTGCCGGCGCGGCGCGTGAACGAGCGCGAATTGGAGTTCCGTCCGCCGCTGAGCCCGGACAAGCAGAAGCTGGCCTGTTTTCCCGCCGACATGGTGCCGTCGCCCGATGCCGGGCCGACACCGCTCGATCGCAAGGAAGGCATGCGGCGTTACCGTCAGGCGGCAAGGCCCGGGGGCGCGGAGCCGGATTGAAAGCGCCCGTCAGCTGTCCTGCAGGGCCCGCCAGGCATATGCTGCGGGTCTGCCATGACAACCCTGTATGCCGACGTTTACGAACTGGTCCGCCGCATCCCGGCGGGGCGCGTGACGACCTACGGCGATGTTGCCCGGTTGCTCGGGCGCCCGCGTGCGGCCCGGCAGGTGGGTTACGCGCTGGCGGCACTGGATCACGACACCGACGTGCCGTGGCACCGAGTCGTGAACGCGCAGGGCAGGATCAGCCCGCGAGGTTCTGGCGGCTCCGACGAGTTGCAGCGCCTGCTGCTGGAAGACGAAGGCGTCCACTTCGACGATAACGACCGCATCGACCTGGCGCGCTTTGGCTGGTCAGGCCCCGGCTGACGCAGCAAAGTCCAGACTGCAGATGAAATTCCACAGTTGCACCCTTGCCGACTGTCACGAGGCCGAAGGCGGGTGCGTGCCTAATCGTCGCGCTTGCTGCGAATTCCCAGTTGCAGCTTGCCCGTGCCGAACCGCTCGGTCACGCGGTCGATGGTGCGCAGCAGGTTCTCGTCGGCGGGCTGCTCCTCCACTTCATCGAACAGGTCGCCCTGCACCGTGTCGTCGTCGGCCCAGTCGCTGAGTCCGATACCGATCAGCCGCACCGGTTTGCGCGGCAGGTCGCCATTGGCGTACAGCGACCACGCGGTCTGCAGCATAACCCGTTCATCGTGCGTGGGCATGGCAAGTTTCTGTTGCCGGGTATGGGTCTCGAAGCCGGCGTAGCGAATTTTCAGGGTCACGACCTGGCCCGTCAGTTTCTCCCGCCGCGCAACGCGCGCGACTCCCGCGGCGAGCTCCCTCAGCTGATCGAGCAGCACGCGGTCGGCGTCGATGTCGGTGTCGAACGTTCGCTCCTTCGAAATGCTCTTGCGCGCCCGGTCCGGGACGATCTCGGCCGACGCCAGGCCGCGGGCCTGGCGGCTGAAGCTGTGCGCGGCCTTGGGCCCAAGGGCCTTCTGCAGGGTTGTCGGCGCCACGTCGCGCAGTTCTTCCACGGTGCTGATGCCCAGCCGGTCGAAGCGTTTGCGCGTCTGCTTGCCCACGCCACGCAGGTTGGTCACCGGCATTGGCGCGAGCCACTGCAAGACTTCGTCGGGCTCCACCACCGTCAGTCCGTCGGGTTTGCGATGCTCGGAGCCCAGCTTCGCGATCAGGCGATTGGGTCCAATGCCGACGGAGGCCGTTAGTGCCGTGGCCGCCCGGATCCGGTTCTTGATCTCGCGGCCGATGGCCGCCGGCGGGCCAAAGAGTTTTTCCAGGCCGCTCACATCCAGGTAGGCCTCGTCGATCGACGCCTTTTCGACCAGCGGCGTGATTTGCGCCAGCACGGCAAAGACTTCCCGGGAGACCTGTCGGTATTTCTCCATATCCGGGCGCAGGTAGACCGCATCGGGGCAACGCCGGCAGGCCTCGCTGGTGGGCATCGCGGAATGAATCCCGAACTCGCGCGCTTCGTAGGATGCGGCCGCCACCACGCCGCGCCCCCCGGGTAGCGCGCCCACCACTACCGGCCGGCCCCGGTAGTCCGGTTCGTCGCGCTGTTCGCAACTGGCGTAGAACGCGTCCAGGTCGACATGGGCGATCCAGCGATGGGGCTTTTTGGGGCCCCCCGACCCGGCCGGGTGGCGCGTCCTGGCATGCATGCGCGCTAGCCTGCAGCGCTGGCGAGTTCACCGGCGTCGTCCTCCGCCGGCGTAGCGCCCGCAGATTCCGCCAGTTCGCGAATCTGGTTCTCGTAGTCCCTGAACTGGGGCGACCCGTCGGGGGAGTAGTTGTAGTTCTTGTACAGGCTGGTCAGCTTGATGAAGAACTCCCTGGCGGCATCCTTGTCTGCGAAGTTGTACTCGGCGCCGACCAGGGACTTCAGTAACGCAAAGCTCTTCAGCTGTCGTTCCCGCGGCATCGAGGCATCGACGTCGTCGAAGGCATCCTGCTGCAGGAACACCATGTCCACCAGCGTGGCCTTCTGCAGGCGCACGAAGTCCTCCAGCGTGACGCCTTCTTCACCGGTCACCTGCATCATCTGGTTGATCTGGTCGCCCTCGTGCAGCAGTTCCGTCAGCGCCTTCACGTCGCCCACCCATTCCGGGCCGAGGTGTTCCGAGAACCAGTCGGCGAGCTGGTCCAGGTAACGCGACCACGAGATCAGCGGGTCGATGGCCGGGTAAAAACGCTTGTAGGCGCGGTCCGCTGACAGGCCCAGGAAGGTCTTGACCGTCGCCAGCGTGGCCTGGGTAACGGGTTCCTCGAAGTTGCCGCCCGCCGGCGACACGGTGCCGATCAGCGTCAGGCTGCCGACACTGCCGTCCGGACAGCGCATCACGCCGGCCCGTTCGTAGACGTTTTTCACCGACGAGTCGAGATAGGCGGGAAAAGCCTCCTCGCCGGGAATTTCTTCCATCCTGCCGGAGGTCTCGCGCATTGCCTGCGCCCAGCGCGACGTGGAGTCGGCGATGCACAGCACGTCGTGCCCCATCTGCCGATAGTACTCCGCAATCGTGATGCCGGTGTAGATGGATGCCTCGCGCGCCGCGACCGGCATCGACGAGGTGTTGCAGATGATGATCGTGCGCTCCATCAATGAACCGCCGGTGCGCGGGTCCTCGGTCTCCGGGTACTCGTTAATGGTTTCCACCACCTCGCCGGCACGCTCGCCGCACGCGATGATCACCACGATGTCGACGTTGGAATGCCGCGCGATCAGGCTCTGCAGCACGGTCTTGCCCGCGCCGAAGGGCCCCGGAATGCAGCCGGTACCACCGCGCGCGATCGGAAAGAAAGTGTCGATGATCCGCTGCGTGGTATCCACCGGTTCGTTCGGATACAGCCGCTCGGCCTGGCGCCGCTGCAGCATGCCTTCCGGAATCGGGCGGCGCACCGGGCACCGGCGCATCATGTTCAGTTCCATTACCGTGCCGTCAGCCCGCTTCAATCGCGCGATTGGGTCGTGCACGGTGAGATTGCCGCCGCGGATCCAGGTGACTTCGAGGGATTCCTTCTCGTCAAAGGGCACCATGATCTTGTGCTGCAGATGTCCTTCGTGAGTCACGCCCAACGGTTCGCCTGCGCTGACCCGCTGGCCCGCCTTCACTACCGGCTCGAAATCCCATTTGCGGGTCGCGTCGAGAGAATCGGAATAACGTCCGCGCGGCAGGAAGAAACCATATTCCTTGGCCAGTGCCGGCAACGGGGTTTCCAGCCCGTCGAAGACCTGGCCCAGCAGGCCGGGACCGAGCACGGCCGACAGCATCTCGCCGGTCAGCTCGACGGGATCGCCCACCTTGACGCCCCGCGTGTCTTCGAACACCTGCATGTCGGCCACTCCGCCCTGCACGCGCAGGATTTCGCCCTTCAGCCGTTCGTCGCCGACGATGACGTAACCCACCTCGTTTTTGGCCACCCGGGTATTGCGGACGTCGAGCGTGACCAGGCTCTCCTTCACACTCACCACCGGCACCCGGGGCAGGTCCGTCGCGGCGCTTTCAGGCGATTCGTCGTTCCTGCTCACCAATACCCTCCGTTACCAGTTCGTGAAAACGCTCGACCGCGGCCTGCGCGTCGTAGGTCAGCCAGCGATTCAGGATGCCCCACTTGAATGCGTAGGCGAATATCGCCTCGAAACGAAACGGATGTGTTTCCGTGATCTGGCTGAGTTCCCGCCACGCCAGGCCCAGCATAAGGCGCTGCAGCCCTACCGCGTCGCCGGAATCGAGTTGGTCCCGCGCCGCCTTGATCCAGGGCAGCGGCGCGTCCAGTTTGAAGTTCGGGTCTTCCCAGTGCTGCGCGATCCAGCGCACTCGCTCGCCCACACCCCAGCGGCTGCTGCGCTGATGCGGGCTGTGTTGCCCGAGCCGGCGGCGGCGCAGCGCGGCCAGGATCGTGCGGTTTTCCAGCTGTCCGTCCACGAAGTGCTGCAGTATCGGGTTGCTGAGTTTGCGCCGCGCGATTTCATACTGCCGCGCCACCTGGTCGTCGACGCGCGCCACTGCCTCACGATCCCACGCGAGCAACGGCGCAGCGACGTACAACTGCTCGTGGTCATCCTTGTCGAGCATGTTGAGCCGCGCATCCAGGCGTTGCCGGTTGATTGGCAGGCGATCGGCCGTACTGAAGTCCGGCAGCGGCGGCAGGCTCGCCCACAGCGTGTAGTACTTCCGTACCTTCACTCCACACCCTCGGTGATGGCCCGGTACCGCGGCAACAGCTGTGACAGCAACAGTTCCGAGATGGCCTTCTCGGACAGGTCGACTTCGACGTCGTCGCCGACGAGCTTGACCCGCACGCCCCGGTGCTCTTCGGTGGCCGGCATCAGTTCTATGCCTTCGCGCAGCATGTCGGCGGAGATGCCCAGGGTGACGTCGTGGGCGATGTCTTTTGCCTGCTGGCGCTTCTTCCTGTCGTCTTCGTCGGAGAGGGCGGTGGATACCAGGATCTTCGCCTCTTTGTCCTTGATGAATTCCTTGGCCGCGTGACCCGCCAGCACCAGCACGACGGTGCGGATGAATTCGCTGTCCAGGGTGGATTCGCTGACCAGGCGCCGCACGTGGCGCTCGAAACCGTCAGTCACCCGCGTGCGGAGTTCCAGGATGGTATCCCGCTCGGCCATGTGCAGGGCCTCCATCGCAGCAGTTTTCTCGGCTTCGATTTCCGCGCTGGCTTTAGCACGCATGGTTTCCACTTCCCTTTTCGCGGCCTCCAGCGTGCGGGCGGCTTCGCGCCGGACCTCGCTGAGCACGCGGTCGGCTTCCTCGCGCCCGGCCTGCACGCCCTGGTCGCGAATCCGCGAGATCAGGGCCTCGACGCCGGCGGAAGTCTGGTGCGCTTCGTTTGCCATGTCAGGCTCCCGCGGCGCCGGGCAGGTCTGCCGACAGCACCAGCGCGAACACGAACACGAAGACCGCGAAACCCTCGACCACGGCCGCGGGTGCCAGCGAGATGCCGAAGATCTCCGGTTTGTTCTTCGATGCGTTGATCGCGGCGGCGCAGGTACCGCCCTGGGCCATCGCGCTCAGCAGCAGTGCAATGCCGGTCAGCACGCCCAGCGCGAGGATGCCCGGCGCGTTTTCGAGGGTCACTTCCCGGTTCAGCGTGAGCGTCACGACGATGCCGTAGATGACCTGGGAAGATGGCATGGCCGATACGCCCACATAACGGCCGTAGCCGCTTTCGGTTTCGAGCAGCGCACCCGCTGCCGCCTGGCCCGCGTTGCCGCAGCCGATGGTGCTGCCCATGGCGCCCATGGCCAGCGGGGCGAAAATTCCGATCCAGCCCAGCGTCAGGATGATTGCGTCCAAGGTCGCTCCTCCTTCCTGTTAAACGGTTGATAGAGGTATCCCTCTTCGGTGACACCCCAGTTGAAAAACTCGATCACGTTCAGGCGCAGCCCGTGCACCACCGCGCTCATCAGGCCCAGCACGAAGTTCAACGTGTGGCCGATGATCAGCACCAAGCCCGCGGTCAGTACCCCGAGGCCCGTTTCCTGCGCGCGGGCTTCGGCGGCCATGCCGTTGAAGGCCGTGGCGAGGGACGCTGTGGCGAGGCCCAGCGCAAACAGGCGCAGGTAGCTCATCACGTCGCCAAATGCGTTGGTCAGCTTCGTGATCGACAGCAAGCCCCGCAGCGTGCGGCTCAGCAGTGGCTGACCCGCACCGGTAAACAGCACCGCCATCGCCAAGCCCACGAGCATGAATGCGATACTCATGTCCGCGATACCCTCCTGGCCAGCTTCCTGGGCCAGGTACAGCACGAGACCGCCGAGCACGATGAACACCCAGCCCAGCGGTGCCAGGGCCGCGGACGAACGCCGTAACCGCCACGCTTCGGCGAGGTTCGCCAGCGCGACGTGTATCGCGCCCACGCCGATGGAGAACAGCATCATCGTGGGCGCGTCGTACAGGTCGAACACGTGAAAGTGATCCAGTGGTGAGCCCGGGGCCGGCGACACGCCGAAGTAGCTGCCTACCAGTGCGCCGTAGAGGACTGTCGCCGCAACCAGGCAGACGAGCAGTATTCGCAGGCGCCGGCCCGTGGGGCCGCCACCCATCTTCTTCCAGTACGCAACGGCGATCAGGCCGAGCACTGCGCCGTAGCCTACGTCGGCCAGGATCATGCCGAAAAAGATGCTGAAGGAGATGAACACCGCGATGGAAGGGTCCCAGGTCCAGTAGCCGGGCGTCATGTAAAAGGTGACGAGATCCTGGCCGCCCGCCAGCGCCGCTTCGTTTCGCAGCAGCGTGGGCGGGGTTTCATCGCGGGTCGGCTTGCGCACGTCGATCACCATGCCGTGGTGATCCGCGTAGCCATACAGTTCGTCAATGCGTTCTTTCGGCGCCCACGCAGACAGCGCGAACACCGGATCGGCGTCCTGGGTCTGCGTGGATGCGTGTTCCAGCGCGGCGAGGTCTTCCAGCTGGTCCAGGCTGGACGCGTAGGCAACGCACCAGCGGGTCAGGCTGGTGCGCGAAGCTTCTGCGTCCTCGATGGCCAGTTCCACTTCGTCGAGGCGGCCCTCCAGTTCCCGCAGCGGCTTCGCGCCGGTGTGGGTGCGCTTCACGGGCATGCCTTCCGGCTCTTCCGGAGAAATCACCACCACGTAGCAGTAGCGGGTGTCGCGGTGGACCACTTCCCAGCAAAGCCCCGTTTCCTCGACTTCGCGCAGCCGGTAGTTGGGGACCAGGTAGAACCACAGGCGCAGGTAGTCGAGGCCCTCGACCGGGGGAAACCTGAAGTTGCCCCACGGTTCCAGGTCCTTGATGCGCTTGACCAGGAAGTCGCGTTCATCCTGCAGGTCCTGCAGGCGCCGTTTCAGTTCCAGTACCTCGTGCTCGACCTCCAGGGCGTCAAATGTCGACGTGTCGCGCGCCTGGCGGCGTTTCTGCGGGCATTCGAGCAGAAAGCGCAGCGCCTCGGCGGCCTCTTGCGACGGCCCGTGGCCGGCACGGGCCGCACCCTCGCCGCCCAGCGGGATCAGGTGCAGGCAGCCGAGCGTCTGCAGTTCGTCCAGCACGCGGCGCTTGTCGTCAATGTGCCCGAGCAGGGTCACCTTGCGCAGTCGCATGATGCTCATGCCGCTGGCTCCCGCTCCATGCCACCGTCACGCCCGATCAGGCCCTTGCTCTTGGCGAGTTTCGAGCGAATCACGGCGTCCCGTTCCAGGTCGCCGAGGAATACCTGGATCTTCTTGATGTTTTTCTTCGCGTTCGGAATCAGGATCCGGTCGAACAGGTTCACGCGCTGAGTGACTCGGCGCACTGCATACTCCAGCGCCGCGACCCGCTTGGCGGCCACCGCCACCTTGATCCGCAGCTCGATGACTTCCCGCATTCGCGTGATCAGCTCGTCGACCCAGGCAGGCGTGCTGATAAAGGAGTACTCGGCCACGTCGAAATTCACGCGCGCGAGTATCGGCACTTTCACACCCACCACGTTGTCGATGCCGATCTCGACGTCGCGAACTTTCACCAGTCCCCGCAGGTCGATGTTCGGATTGGCGACCATCGGCAGCTTCTGACCGAAGTCTTTCTCATAACGTTCGACGGCGGCCTGCGCTTCGCGGTGGGCGGCCCGGGCTTTCTCGCTCTCGACGGTCAGTTGCCGTCGCTTCAGGTCCAGTGACGGCAGCAGGCGCTGATACAGTTTCAGCTGCTGGCGCTCTTTCGCCAGTGCGGCCTTGCTGAGTCTTAGCTTCGCCATCGCCCGCTAGGCTGCCGTCTCCTCGGCGTTGCGCGGCCAGTAGCTGTCGATCAGCTCCTGCTTCATCAGTAGTTCTTCCGGTTCGAAGCATTCGGCCAGGGTTTGCCAGCACAGGTCCAGCGCGTCGTTCAGGCCCAGCGTGACGTTGATGTCCATGAAGCGTTCGCGGAAAAGGCCGTTGAATTTCAACAGCTTCTCGTCGAAGGGCGACAGCTCGAAGGCCATCGCCTGCTTCTGCAGGGCTTCCTGGCCACCGGCATAGAAGCGGATCATCGTGTTCATGATCTGGCCGTGGTCTTCACGGGTGGTCTTGCCGATCACACGCTGTTTCAGTCGCGACAGGGAGCCGAAGGGGTCGATCATGCTGTCGTGCAGGTAGAACTGGCCCTCGGTGATGTAGCCGGTATTGTCCGGCACCGGGTGGGTGACGTCGTCGCCCGGCATGGTGGTCACGGTCAGAATGGTTACCGAACCGGCGCCGTCGAAATCACAGGCCTTCTCGTAGCGCCGGGCAAGCTGCGTGTAGAGATCACCCATGTAGCCGCGCGTGGCCGGGATGCGTTCCTGCGCCACGCCGACCTCTTTCATCGCGTCGGCATAGGCGGTCATGTCCGTGAGCAGGACCAGCACGCGTTTGTGCTGTTCCACGGCGAATTTCTCTGCAACGGCCAGCGCCATGTCCGGAATCAATAGGCGCTCGACGATGGGATCGGAGGCCTGGTTCACGAACATCACGGTGCGGTGGAAGACGCCGTTGTCCTCGAAGGCGGTACGGAAAAAATGGAAGTCGTCGAAGATCAGGCCCATGCCGCCGAACACCAGGATGTCCGCGTCAGCCTGGAAGCCGATGCGCGCCAGCAGTGGGTTATAGGGTTCGCCCGCCACCGAGAAGATTGGGATCTTCTGACTCTCGACCAGGCAGTTGAACAGGTCGATCATCGGCACTTCGGTCTCGATCATCTTCGACGGCATCAGCCGCTTGACCGGGTTCACTGTCGGGCCGCCTACCGGGATGCGATCTTCGCCCGACAGGTCCGGCTTGCCGTCGATGGTTTCGCCGGAACCGCGGAAAATGCGTCCCAGCATGTTCTGCGAGAATACGACCTGCTGCGGATGACCCAGGAACCGCACCGTCGCCTCGGTCGATATACCCTTGCCGCCGGCATAGACCTGCAGGCTGGCAATCTCGCCGTCGAGCCCGGCGACTTCCGCCTTGGACACCGCGCCGTCGGTGTTTTCCACCACGGCCAGGTCGCCCAGCGCGACGTCGCGCGCCCTGACCTTGATCATGTCCCCGACGATCTCGAGAACACGAGTGTGACGGATGATGTTTTCCAGCATTGACCGAGGCCCTTGGCCGCCCGTGTGCAGGCGCGCCGTCTTCTCGTTATGGCGCTGACCCGCCGACCGCGCATCAACGGATTCCCGGCGCGGCTCCCCAGCCGGGCCGCCGCGCAGTTCAAGTCTCCACGAGTGGGGTCCGGGTCGCAAGTCCGGGCTCGCCGAGCAGCTCGAGTTCAAGGACTAGGCCGGGCGACGACGCCGGCTCCTGGCGTCAGGGCTTGGCCTCGCCCGGCTTGGGTGCCTCGCCGCGCTGTAACGGTGCCTGGCCCTTAATCTCCGGGTCCACGGTGTGGTAGATCTGGCCGATGGTGCCGTCGTCGTCCAGGCATTCCACCACCAGCGCGGCGAGATCCGAGCGGTTGATGATGCCCATGACCGTGTGATCTTCGGTCTTGATCGCGGTGCCCGTCGGCGCTTCCGACTGCATGCCGCCGGGGCGCAGGATTGTCGCCTCGAGGCCGCTGTCCATCAGGTAGGCCTCGGCCTGGGTTTTCAGCTCGATGACCGGGCCGAGATATTTCCATGCGTTGTCGGACAGCACCGGGCGACTGTCGCCGGCCCCGATCGCGGTGACCAGCAGCACGCGCTTCACGCCATGGCGCCTGGCCGCATCGACTATGTTCTTCGTGCTGTCCACATCCGGGCGTCGCGGTTCCTTCCGGCTGCCGCCAATGGTGCTGATGGCGGCGCGGAATTTGCCGCTCGCAAAAGCGGCGTCTACCGCGTCGGCGTCCAGCGCATCGCCCGCCACCATCTTCACGTCCAGCGCTTTCAGCGCCGAAGTTTCCGAGGTCGGCCGGACCAGGGCGCCTACGGCCTCACCGCGACCGGCGAGGATCTTTGCCACTTCCAGCCCGGTGCGCTGGGTGGCGCCAAACAGCAGAACTCCGTCAGTCATCGTTCTTTACCTTTTTGTGCTTGTCGCCGCGGCGGCCGTCATTGACCAATCGTCGGCACGGGAGTCACCGCCCAGTCATTCGGGTCTGCGCGCCGCGCCGGACTCGGAATCGCGTAGGCTATCCGGTGTTCGTTGCGCTGCATCTTGGCGAGATCCATCCGCCAGCCGCGTTCCTGGTACTCCTGCAGCCGCTGCCGGTACACCATCAGCACGTCGTCCGCCGGCACGATGAATTCACCGATCGTGTCCTTCGACGGGATCGCCGGCTCCAGCTTCTCCACGACGATGCGGTCCTCTTCCACGGCAACGCCCATGCGGCTCAGGAAGTTCTTGTCCAGCTCCGGGTCCAGGCGGCAGTTGCGTTGATTGACCAGGAAGATTTCCAGGTCCAGCTCGTCGCGGGGACAGGCATAGATATACATGTTCATGCCGTCGTTTTCGTTGAAGTTGATGCGCGTCCAGGTCATCGAGATCCCGTGAAAACCGGAACCGGCGTCCGACGGTCCCCGCGTTATGACCTTGCCCATCTCCTCGTCTGGCGACCCCGGCGTCTGGAACTCCGTCATCGTGCCCGCGCCCCACTGGGTCTCGTCGATCCGGAACTTCGGCACCTTGTAGTCCGCGTTCTGCCCGCCCATGCCCATGCCGCTATGCACGTACTCCACGTGGGACGGATCCGACTGGTTCTCCACCAGGCGCACGTAGTTGGCTTTCCAGCGGTAGCGCATGGTCAGCGTGCGCCAGCCGTCCGTGCCGTATTCCTCGATGGGCATGATCGTTGGCCGTTCTTCTTCCGGCAGGTCGCCGAGAAAGACAAAGACCAGCCCATAGCGTTCCTCCACCGGATAGGCGTCGATGCGCGAACGTTTCGGGATCTTGTCGATGGGCCCGAGGGACGGGATTCGCTCGCACTGGCCGTCGCCGTTGAAAAGCCACCCGTGGTACGGACACTGCACGCAGTTGTCCACCACCTTGCCGTCGCCGAGGGAGCCGCCGCGATGCGTGCAGATGTTCGACACGCAGTGCGCGTTGCCGTCTTCGTCGCGCCAGAGTACGAATTGCAGGCCGAGCATCTGCACCTTCAGGGGCGTGGCAGAAATATTGTGGCTCTCTTCGGCCGGGTACCAGAAGTTGATGAACATTGGCTATCCCCCCTTTGTCTTTTCGGCTCGGTGGCCGGGGCGCGTTCTCGGAGTAGCTGTCGACACTGTATTGCAAAGGCAGGCCTTCCCGGAACCCGCTATGGGCTGGCGGCGCCGCTCTGCGAATTGTTCTGGCTGCGCAGGAACCAGCCGGCCAGGGCCACGGCGGCAAAGGCCGCGCTGGCGATGAACGGTGCGGGTGCCCCGTACTGGTCCCAGAGCCAGCCGGCGATCGCGCTGGCCAGCAGCAGTGAGATGCCGCTGACGAGATTGAACACGCCGAAGGCCGTGCCCCGCAGTTCCGCCGGCGCGGTGTCCGCGACCAGCGCGGTCACCACCCCCTGGGTCAGGCCCATGTACAGCCCCCACAACACGACGCCGGTCATCACCCAGGTGATGTTCCCCGCGAGGGCCAGCACCGCGTCGGCCACGATCAGGACCAGGAAACCCGCGACGATCAGGCTCGGGCGGCCCCAGCGGTCGGACAGCATGCCGGCCGGGTAGGCCGACAGCGCGTAGATCACGTTCATCACGATGAACACCACCGGAATCAGCGCGACGGGCAGGCCGATGTCCTGCGCGCGCAATACCAGGAAGGCTTCGCTGAAGCCGGCCAGCATCAGCACCGCACCCACGGCCACGGTGTTCCAGTAAGACTTGCTGAGCTTGCGAATCTCGCTCCGGTGCAGCGGCAGTCGCGGTCTGGGCCCATCGGGCGGCCGCTTTGGCTCGCGCACACCGAACCACAGGATCAGCACCGAAATGGCGGCCGGGATCACCGCGAACCAGAAGACCCCGCGTATGTCGTTGGCCAGGAGGAACATCAGCATCAGGGCCAGGCCCGGACCGACGAAGGCGCCGACCGAATCCAGCGACTGGCGGATGCCGTAACTGGCGCCGCGGACCGCCTCCGGGGTGATGTCCGCAATCAGCGCGTCACGCGGCGCGCCACGGATGCCCTTGCCCACACGGTCCAGGAACCGGGCCGACACGATCAGGCCCGCGGAGCTGGCCAGCGCGAATATCGGTTTGGTCACTGCCGCGAGCCCGTAGCCCAGCAACGCCAGCGGTTTACGCTTGCCAATGAGGTCGCTGAGCGCCCCGGAGAAAATCTTCGTGATCAGCGCAATGGCCTGCGCGATGCCCTCGATCAGCCCGACACTGGTGTAGCTGAGACCGATGACCGACACGAAGAACACGGGCAGCAGGCTGTGGACCATCTCTGACGAGATATCCATGAACAGACTGACGAAGCCCAGTGCCCAGACACCCTTGGGAATTTGCCGAAACCGCTGGCTGTTGGGTGGGATATTGGGTTCGACGCTCATCGAGATTTTTTAGTTATCAAAGGCTTCGCACATTCCGCTTGCCCGAAGAAGATCATGCCAGAATGACACGCAGACGGGGGTAAGGGAGACAGGCCCGAGCCAATGCCACGGAGGCGAGTGGCCAGGCCTTTTGGCAATGCACTGGCCGCCGCCTGCATTCGGTGATCAGTCAAGCCCGGGTGTCGGACGCCGAAAGCGTGCATACGTAGTTGCCGCAATGCATGAGGATTAACGCCGGGGTTAGCATCTAAACAGGCTTAGACCGGTCGACAGCTTCATCTCTGTAAAGGATTGAAAGGTAATCCGCCATGGCAGTTTCGAAAAAGAAGGTTTCCAGGAAGAAGAAGGTCTCCAGGAAGAAATCGACGCGTAAGACCGCAAAGCGAAAGACAGCCACGCGCGGGAAATCGTCTACCAGGAAGCGGGCTCGCAAGAAGACCCCACGGAAGAAGACTGCGGCAAAAAAGGCTTCGGTAAAGAAGACGGTTGCCAGGAAGACGGCTGCCGGGAAGACGGCTGCCAGGAAGACGGCTGCCGGGAAGACGGCTGCCGGGAAGACGGCTGCCGGGAAGGCACCATCGCAGACCGAGGCTCAGGCAGAAATCGCGGTGACCTCAACGAGCGTGGAACCAACGATCGAAGACCGGATGGGGGCGCCGCTTTCGGAAATCGAGCGGATGGTGGAGTTGGTTCGCGACCGCGCCGATCAGTTGCGCGCAATCGCACCTTTCGATCCCTTCAATCCCCTGACCTTCAATCCCATGACTTGGGAGATGCCCTCGTGGAAGGACATTCAGCACTTATTCGAGGTTCGGGTCCCGACCGTTGACGTGATCAACCAGGACAAGGACATCCTGGTGGTGGCCGAAGTACCGGGCGTCGAAAAGGATGACATTGTCGTGACGGTGACGGATCGGTCCGTGACGATCAAGGGAGCGAGGCATCATGAGACGCACTCCGAGGATGCCGAGATCCATCGTCATGAAATCCGGAAGGGTTCCTTCTCGCGGACGATCACGTTGCCGGAGGAAATCGACAGCCGTAAGGCGAAGGCCACCTACAAGGCCGGCGTCGTCGAGTTGCGCTTGCCGAAACGACGCATATCCAAGAAACTCAATGTCAAACTCGATTAGGGCCAGAGTTCATCCCGAAGCTGAAGACTATTTGATCGCGTCCTGGCGTTGAGTTGGCTTGTGCGGCGACCGCGTGTCGCCCGGCGGTGACTTGTCTTCAGTAAACGTGCTGGTCGATGAACTTGTCGATCTCATCTTCTATCGTGTTCTTGAAGACGCTCATGAGCGCGCCCAGCTCCGCGTTTAGTTCAAACTCGTGTTTGCCGATCTCGATCTCGCCTTGGACGCTGCTGTGTTGGAAGGTCAAGCAGTTCTTCGATTGCCATTCGCATTCCAGCGGCCACCTGTCTTGCAGGCTTGCTGTTAGTTCCTCTAGTTGCTTCCGCAATTTTTTGCGGGGCATCGTGAACTCTCGTCTAATCTGAATACTGGCCAAAGCTTGTTCCCTTGGTCATGGGGCCTGATAGCGCAATGATACTGTGTCAGGTCCCGGGCCCCTGAAGTACGGGTTGTCCGCTATTTTGGCCAGGGGCGGGCCATGCTAGCGTCCGGGCGTCATACCGCATACGGGAGGCGAGGCCAGGGGCTTCCGGGAGTGCCAGTCAATGTCCAGACGTGATCTGCTGAACGAGCCGCTCAGGCGTTTCTTTGCCCTGTTCCAGGACGAGCTGTCCGTGGACGACCACATGGAATTCTTTGCCAACCACAAGGAAGCGGGGGGCGAAACCTTCCTGCGAATGGAAACCTACACGACGGATAAGCTGTCCCGGGTGATCATGGAAGAATATTCGGTGCGCAGCGACCTGCGCGGTAACGTGATCGTCGCGACGCCCAAGCCCACGAACGACGTGCCGTTTTTCTTCTTCCAGCTTGGTGGAAAGGAAGACCGGTCCATCGCGGTGCTGGACATCAGTCCGACGCTGGACACCATCGAATACGCGCCACTGATCCCAGTCTACGAAAAATATGCAAAGACCCTCGGGCTGGGTCCGACCAAGGTTGACTGGATGACAAAGACTTGCTCCCCATACCTGCTGAGCTGTCAGTATGAAGAGCTGGATGACGAGCTGTTCATCGAGGCTATGTGCGAGTACTTCAAGGTCTGGGTCGAGCACTACTACCGGCCCGGCAAGGAGCTCGAGGACGAGCAGGCAATCGAGCGTGCCAGGAACGCGATCTATAAGTTCAAGTATGTACTCCACCATCACGACCCGGCCTACAAGATTTTCACCAAGTCCTGGGGCAAGACGGTGGCCGATGCCTTTGTCTATCTGGAATGCGCCGACGACCCGGCCTACCGGCCGCCGGAAGGGGAAGAGGCCAGGGTGAAAACCTGGATGAACTGGGACCTGAATATCCAGTGGACCGCCGGTGCCCAGCTGGCGATCCTGGCCGCGCCGGAGACCGAACAAGCCGCCCTGCGGCAGGCCGTTGAAGAAAAAGCCGCCGCGGCGGGTTTCGGCATCATCACGCCGGCTTTGCTGGAGCATTGCCGCTAGGCCCGGATCGGGGTCGCGCGCGGAATTTCGCCGCCAACGGCCTGAGAAGAGTTGGCCACCCTGCTTGTCGCAAGTTTGTGTACGCTGAATTCACTCAGCTGATTTAAATATAAGCCCATGTTTTTAAAATAAAAAAAGACTCCCGAGAATTGTGGGTGAACCAGATACGTATAATACGGTATACACATGTGCACCGTTTTAGGTTTTAATTATTTGCATTGAGGCATCACGGCCTTCGGGCCAAACGGAGGAGGAGTCACGATGGCTGCGACGAAACAGAAAACTCAGGTTGAAAAGCAAGCGCAAGAGAAAGCGAATGCGTTTGTGAGGTTTATGAAAAGTTCCTACAAGGTCACGATGGAAGCAGGCGAGGACATGTCCTTGCGGGCTCTGGACATCCCGGCGAACATCCTCGAAGAAATGGGCGTGGCTGAAGACCGCGCGAAATCCTTCAAACAGTTCAACCGCAAGATGGTTGGCGGCGTGTACCGGGGCTTGGACAATATGGCTGAAACCGTTTCGACTGGGTTCAGTGCCCCGATCCAGGGCGTGAGCAACCTGGTCGACAAGCTGAAAAAGAGAGGGGCTGACGAGGCTGAGAAACTCACGAAAACCGCTAAGAAGGCATCAAAGGAAGTGAAAAAGGCGGCGGAGCCTGCCAAGGTGGAGAAGGCGGTTGGTAAAACCAAAGCAAAGGCTAAAAAGGCGAGCACCGCAGCAAAAAAGACCAAGCGTGAAGTCGTGAGCAAGACGAAGGCGGCCGAGAAGAAAGTGGCCGAAAAGCTTGCCGCGTAAACCAGGAACAACACACAATAATCGAACAACAATAACGACAGTGCAGGGGCAGCTTCAGGCTGCCCTTTTTTTGCTCATCGCCTAAGATGCTTTCTCGTTATGTGCCTGGCTCGACCAATGCTCAGCGCCGCGAACAATCAGGGCCATCTGTTGCATGGTACGTTCGGTGAGCTCATTCCGCAGGGCCTCCTGTCCCTTGGGAATTGCGAGCAGCGACGTTGTATCGTCTAGTAGTGTGGATACGATCAGTCCGGCAACGACCTCCCGGTCAGCCGACTTCAGCGACGGCAGGAGTTGGCTGAGTTCTGTGGCAACACGGCCGATAACGGAATTGACCTCGTTGCGAATTGCGTCCTGGAGGCCAGGTGTGCCTCCCGTTCGCGCTTGATTCATGAACCGGAACAGGTTTGCATTATCGAGAACATAACTGTGGTAAGCCACGATGGCGTGCTGGATCAGCTCGTCCAGGTCTTGCTCCGCGTCAAAGGTACCGCGCATGAGGCGGCGGAGGTTGAGGCCCAGCTCGTCCACCATGGCGAGCCCGAGTTCCTCCATGTCGCCGAAGTGGCGGTAGAAAGAGGTCGGCACGAGACCGGCCGTCTTGGCCACCTCTCGAAGGCTGATCGATGCGAAATTGGCCCCGTAACCGATAATCGCCAGCACGGAATCCATTAACGCCGAGCGGGTTCGTGCCTTTTTCTCCGCTCTGCTTACCACTTGCCGACCTTCCGCCTTGCCTTTGGTGAGCAAGTGTACGCCAAATCAATGGGTGGAAGCAGTCCGCAGGCTTCGGAATTTACGTATTTCAGGGCACGGGCCGACTGCACGATAGTTCGGGTGTACACTAAGCGTGGGGCTGGGTGGTAGCGGCTGTGCTAGGGTGCTGCCACCAAGCCGTCAGATGCGGCTGAATACCGCAAGATTCCGTGGGGCATGATAGGGCCGGAAAACAACGACTCCGTTCATCAACCACATCTTCCTAAAAACGGGGACGAGACTATGAGTGAGAAACAAGAGAAAGCGAAGGGTGATGGCGGCCTGACCACGGCCTTTCGGGCTGGCATGGGTGCTGCACAGAGTATGCAACAGACCGCGATCGAGATTCCTTTGAAGATCCTGCAGGAATTCGGTGTCGCAGAAGAGAAGATGGAAGGCCTGCGGGAAAAGAGCCGTGAGCTGATTGGCGGGCTTTATCACATGATCGATGATGCGGCGGTAAAAACCGGTTTGGTGCAGCCGCGCGAAGGTGCCCCGGAGGAAAAGAAGAAGGCCGCAAAAGGCTGAAATCGCCGCGACCGCCAGCGCGTGAGCTGGCATGGGATAAACGGAGAAACGGGAGCACTGCTCCCGTTTTTTCGCTCCGGACATGACCGCGACGATTCAACAAGACCAGCTTTTGGCTAACATCCGCCATTCCCGCGAGGCGGTGGACGCGCTCGTTCGCGCATGGATAGATGACGTGCTCGAGCGTCGGGTGGACGAGCTGTTCGATGCGGGCGATCTGGCCGGTGTGGCGGCGGCTGGTATCCGTGAAATGGCTGCCGATCCTGGGAATGAGGATTTCCTCGAGCGGAAGATCGCCCTCTGGCTCGGTGAGCTCAGCGATCTGGAGATCGAAGCAAAGCTGCCGAGACAAGCGGTAACGGCCGTTCGCGATATCGTCAACCAGCCCTACGTGCTCGACGAAGACCTTGTTGCCGCGATGCTCGATCATGAGGCGGCGCATATCTTGCTGCGCGAAGTCCTTCGACAGGCCTTGTTTGGCTTTTCAGCGCAAGTCGTCAGCCTGTTTCCCGGTGGCGAGATGGCATTCTGGCTCGTCGACAAGGCCCGCGGCATCGCTGCGTCTGCGGCCGAAGGAGTCGGGTCCAGCATCGAGGGACGGATCAACGAGTCCGTCGACGAAGCGCTGGCCCCAGCCTTCGAGCTGACCGCGGGACGTATCGCCGACCGGGAGTTCGCCGGCAAAATGGGGGACTGGCGTGGCCATGTGTTCGATGTGCTGCTCGATTGGCCAACACAGCGACTGGTTGGCACCCTGGACCAGGTCGATCCCCGGGAACTCGCCGGGCAGCTCGCCGCATTCCTGCAGGGCGTCGCCCGCTGGGAGAAGCTGGAGGAGGTCATGCGGGACACCTTGGCGTCAGCGCTCGACCGGGCCGGGGACCAGAGCCTTCGCTCGATGCTGTCCGGTTCGTCGCTGGAACAAAGCTGGCGGCCTGCCCTCGAGAAACAACTTGCCGATGCCATTTGGCCGTTCGTCCAATCGAAGGGCTTCGCGACCTGGCTGGCTTCGGTGTCGGCGGGTCAACCGTCCCGCGGGCCATGAGCCGTGCGGACAGTTCATAGGTAGTTGCCGCAGTGCCCGGAGCCCAGCTGAGAATTATTATTGATCAAGGTGGCTTGGGCCGGAAAAGTCACCGCTGACCGAAGACCTTGCAAGGACCTGCGATCATGACGGACATGCAACAAGACGAAAAGACCATTCAGAAATCGGGGCAGTCGATCGGGTTTCTGCGCGCCGCGGAAAAGATGCAGATTGCGACGTTCGAGATCCCCCTGACTTTCCTTGAAGACCTGGGGTTCTCGAAAGACAAGATTCAGGCGGCCAAGTACATGAATCGAAGATTCATAAGCGGTTTTTATGACCGCGTGCGCCGAATCGGGGAACGAATGAGCTTCAGCGGCGGGCGAAAGGAAGCCACGGCAAAACCTGCACAGGTGCGGAAGGCCGAAACAGAGGCGCCGGTAAAACCCGCCAAAGCAGCTGCCGCCACCAAGTCAACCACGGCTGGCGAGCTCACCGAAGGCAAAGCTGAGACCCAGGCCAAGAGCGGCAAGGCAAAGAAGAAGGCGCCCTCGGAATAGTCCGGAGCGTCGCGGAACTGACCGAACTCGCAGCCGTCAGGGAATCTGCGGCCCGGCGTGTGGTGGCACCCCGGTCGGAGCGCTCAACAGGCGCTGCCTCAGCCACAGGTAGTTCTCGTACTTCTTGAAGATCGACAGCTTGTAGTCACAGCCCGGCGGGAAGATGTTGCCTTCCAGGTAGACTGGGCCCTCGTCGCTGAAGATCACGTCCCAGCTGATTTCCACGTCGCCGTACATCTTCTTGTGCATGGCCAGGCAGTTTTCGATCACGTCGTTCATCTCCGGCACCGGGATGCCGGTGTACTTGCCGTCGCTGTAGGGACGGATTGGTTGACCGATGGTGCTGTCCTCGTAGTTCATCAGGTACGTGTCGAGGTCGAAGTACGCGGTGGAGTTCGAACCCTCCGGTGCCGGCAGGAAGACCGCCGCCATCAGCTCGGGATTGCCGTCGACATTCAGCGTCATGATCCGGAAACTGCTGACCGGGAAAGGTTCCCGCGAACGGTGCAGTTTCTCGATCACGCCGTTGTCATAGATCTTCAGAATCCAGGCTTCGAGCGCCTCTGGCGTGTAGGTGTGTGCCTCGTCAGGCTGCTTTTCCGGGTCTTCACAGATGTACACGCCGTTCTCATCGTCCCACCGCATGGTCCTCAGGAACACGCCCGCACCGCCGTGTGTCGGCTTGATCACGATGTCGTCTTTCGGCAGCTCGCCTCGCACGTGCCCGTGGATGATCACGGCGTATTCTTTAGTCGCGTGGTGGCCTTCGGGCAGGTGCTCTTCAAATACCTTGTGCCAGAAGATCTTCGACGAGTGCAGCAGCGCCCGGTTCGGATGCAGGCCCGCCTTGTGCTGCAGGTAGGCGTGCATGGTGAACATGGTCATCAGCATCACGTTGTAGTTCGCCCAGCCCATGAAGCTGAAGGGCTGCAGCAGGGGTGGGATCTCGATCTTCTTGATGTGCTTCAGGTATGGCGGTGCGGTGGCCACGGCCAGCAACGAGAAGAACGGGGCAAACAGCATCAGGACCGGGGTCAGCACGAAGATCAGCGGCAGCCACGCGCGGCCGTGCGACTCGTCCGAGATGCGATAGATCAGGCTCTGGAAGAAGTGCTTCAGTCCAAGGAAGCTCTTGACCGGGTGTTTGAACATCAGGGAGTAGAACGCCCGCCAGACGTTGACGGTGTCGCCCCAGTAGCCCTGGTACTGCCAGTTGGCGGCATCCGGCTGACCCAGCCGCGCAAAGTAGTCCGGCCAGATGGGCGTGCGGTCGATGCCGCGTTTGGCGCCTTCCGCCGTGGTCTGCTTGGAACCCTTCACGGCGGTCTTGACGATCTTGGGCGTTTCCGCCGTGGATTCAGTCGCTGCCGGTTGGGCGGCCGATGCGGCGTCCTGTGCGGATGCCTCCATGGAATTCGTCATTGGCATTCTCCCCAGTCTTGCTTGAACTGCCTGGGCCGTGACAGCCCCATGGCAAGTCACCCCCGGATGTCGTGGCCGGCGGCCGGACCTTGCCTGACGCGCCAAAAAGCTTGTCCGGAAACATTATCTGGACCTGTACATCAACTCAATTTTTACCGGTCCGTCCGGTGTCCGGACATCCGGGATAACCGCTACTCGGATGGGCACTCTGGAGCCCAGTAGAGCGACAGTCGTAGCAGTTTGACCGTCTAGCGGTCATTTTTAAGCTTCTGAAACATAAACAGTAACTGATTCTCCCCGAGGGCAATACGGGATTACGAGCCGAGATACGTACAAAACGAGTTACATTTGTACACTGGCTGTGATATTAAAACTGTCGAGTCGTGAGGACTCTAAAGGTTGTGTTTAGTCATTAGGGGGAACGATGACGATGCTCAATTTCACAGAGAACGCTGAGGCCATCTACGAGAAGAGTATTTCGGCCACGCCGCTGCCATTTCGCAAGATAACCCGTGACGGGTTGACGCAGTTATTGCTGGATCGCTACGGCGAAGACGGTGAGATCGACGAGGCCGGCATCGTCGAGATCATCAAGGAGAACACGCCCAAGCCTTTTCTCGGCCGCGGCATGAAGGCTATTAAGCCACTGCTGTCGGATCCAGCACTGGCAGAAATTTAGCCACTGTCGCCCCGCGCCGGGGCGAACTGCAGCCGGGCTAGACCGTGCGCTTTAGCCTGGATCCGCTGGAGTCCTGACATGCAGGTAGAGCTGTTTTGGGTGGTGGGGCAGGTCGGCATCCTGCTCGAGCTCAGCGGCGCCCTCTATATCGCCGTGCTGTCGGTGTCGATACACAGGCGCATGCGGCGGCTGTTTTCCAATTTCGACGGCTGGCTCGAACTGCCCTACCTGGTTGCCGAGGTGCGCAAGCAGGCAAAGACCGACATTATCGGCTTCGCGTTGCTGGCCGTTGGGCTGCTGCTGCAGTTCGTCGGCGGCTTCGGCGCCGTGTAACCCGGGCCCGCGCGCTTAGCGATCGATTGCGGCGTAGACCTTGCGATAGGTGGCCGCATCGTCGAGCGCGTCGACCAGCAACCGCGCGACGCTGCGGCGACTGATCGAGCCGCCGGCCGACCGGTCCTCGGTGAGTATCGCGCGGTCCGACGCTTCGTCGTTGTTCAGGTTGCCCGGGCGGATTACTGTGTACTC
>CP070671.1:3436816-3454032 GCA_020351875.1 Chromatiales bacterium
AGCGGGCGCAACGGCCGGAACAGGTGCGTGGCGCTGACGAGCTCGTCGAGCCCGTGGCGCACCAGTACGCGCTGAATGGCAATCAGCCTCAGCACCAGTCGCAAGCGGCTCATGATTTCGCCTTGTCTTTCAGCCGCTCGACTCGGGCTGCTGTGCGTTCCACGGCGTTGGCCAGATGGTCGACGTCAGCCAGGAACTCTTCCATCTCGAAACGGGTGGGCAGGTCGCGGCGCTCCTCCTGCAGGTACTCGGTGAGACTGCGGGAGAAACTCTCGGCGGCACTTTGCGCCCAGCCGGCGAAGCCGCGCGCGGTCTGGCCTACCTGGTGCGCGGCGACATCGCCAATCAGCTTCGACAGTTCTTCTTCCGGATCCGGCCGCGCATAGTCGAGCAGCGCCTGGAAGGCCTGGGCCACCTCCGTGTCGCCGCTGAGTTTGACCGCGCCGCTGCGAATCGCCTCAGTGGCATCGCCGAAGAGCATGCGGTTGAAGCCAATGACGTTGCCCTCAAACCTTGCGTCGGCGGGTTCCGCGCAGGTTGGACCAACGACCGATTGACCACTCTCGATACGGATGTTCAGGTGCACGCCGGCGGGCTCCAGGTGCACGTCGAGACTGCGTCCTTCCAGTTCCGTACAAAGCGCCTGTGCGCTGGCAGACTCCTGGATGCCGCGATTCAGGAGCGCGGCGATGGGACGATGCAGCAGTTCCACGAGTCAGTACCGGAAACCCATGTGCAGCGCGACGATGCCGCCCGTCAGATTGTGGTACCGGCAATCTTCGAGCCCCGCGTCGTTCAGCATGCCCAGCAGGGTCTCCTGGTCCGGGTGCACGCGGATGGACTCTGCCAGGTACTGGTAGCTCGCGGCATCACCGGCCACCGCGGCACCCAGGCGTGGCAGGACGTTGAAGGAATACCAGTCGTACAGAGGCCGGACGACTTTCAGCGCAGGCCGCGAAAACTCCAGCACCAGCAGCCGGCCGCCAGGCTTTAGCACGCGCGCCATGTCGGCCAGCGCCGCCGCTTTGTCGGTGACGTTGCGCAGGCCGAAACCGATGGTGACGCAATCGAACGCCCCGTTCGGGAATGGCAGCCGCTCGGCGTTGCCCTGCACGAGGCGCAGATTGCCGACGATGCCCCGGTCCAGCAGGCGCCGGCGGCCCTCCAGGAGCATTGCGTGGTTAATGTCGCTGAGCACGACGAGCCCCGCCGGCCCCACCCGGTGGGCCATGCCCGCGGCCAGATCGCCGGTGCCCCCGGCGACGTCCAGCGCGCGCTGGCCAGGCCGCAGCGCGGTGCGCGCAATCGTGAAGCGCTTCCAAAGCCGGTGCAGCCCGCCCGACATCAGGTCATTCATCAGGTCGTAGCGTGAGGCAACGGTGTCGAACACGTCGCGCACCCGCCCGGCTTTTTCGCCGGTCGGCACGGTCTGGTAGCCGAAATGCGTGGTGTCAGGTTGCCTGTCGCTCATGGGATCTGCCGGTCGTGAGCGGCTAGTGTAGCGGCTGGCTCTAGAGGATGTACCGGCTAAGGTCCTCGTCCTTCAGCAGTTCGCCCAGTTGCTCGTCCACGTAGGCCGCGTCCACGGTCACCGACTGGCCGCTGCGGTCCGCCGCCTCGAAGGACAGGGCTTCCACCAGCCGTTCCATTACCGTGTGCAGCCGGCGCGCCCCGATGTTTTCGTTCTGTTCGTTCATCCGGAACGCGATTTCCGCGATGCGCTGAACACCCGACTCCTCGAAGCCCAGGGCCAATCCCTCGGTGTCCATCAGCGCCGAGTATTGTTCGGACAGTGACGCGTCCGGTTCGGTCAGGATGCGCGCGAACTCACCGGCCTTCAGCGCGTTGAGTTCCACGCGGATCGGGAACCGGCCCTGCAGTTCGGGGATCAGGTCGGCGGGCTTTGCCGTATGGAAGGCCCCGGACGCGATAAACAGGATGTGATCGGTGCGCACCATGCCGTACTTGGTGGTGACCGTGCAGCCTTCCACCAGCGGCAGCAGGTCGCGCTGCACGCCCTCGCGCGACACGTCGGCGCCGGTCACGTCCGAGCGGCGCGCGACTTTGTCGATCTCGTCGATGAACACGATGCCGTTCTGTTCGACGTTCTTCAGGGCTTCGATCTTGATCTCGTCGTCGTTGACCAGTCGGCCGGCTTCTTCTTCGACGAGCAGCTTGAACGCTTCGCGAATCTTCAGCCGTCGGGACCGTTTCTTGCCACTGGAGAAGTTCTGGAACATGTTCTGCAGCTGGCTGGTCATCTCCTCCATGCCGGGCGGCGCCATGATTTCGACGCCCACCTGCGGCGCAGCGACCTCGATTTCGATTTCCTTGTCGTCGAGCTCACCCTCGCGCAGCTTCTTGCGGAACTTCTGTCGCGTGTCCGAAGCCTCGGGGCGCTCGGGCTGGCCCAGGGTGTTCGCAGGTGGTGGCAAGAGCACATCGAGTATGCGGTCTTCGGCCGCGTCTTCGGCGCGGTGACGCACTTTCTCCATTTCGAGTTCGCGGGTGAGCTTGACAGCGGAATCCGCCAGGTCGCGGATGATGCTGTCCACCTCGCGGCCCACGTAACCCACCTCGGTAAACTTGGTCGCTTCCACCTTGATGAACGGCGCGCGCGCAAGATTCGCCAGCCGGCGGGCGATCTCGGTCTTGCCCACGCCGGTGGGACCCATCATCAGGATGTTCTTCGGCGTGATCTCGTTCTGCAGCGCGTCCGGCACCTGCATGCGGCGCCAGCGGTTGCGCAGCGCGATCGCGACGGCGCGTTTCGCGTCGTCCTGGCCGATGATGTGCTTGTCCAGTTCCTGGACGATCTCTCGCGGAGTCATTTGGGACATTTGGAATCGCCTTTAAACGCGCTCCGTTTCCCGGCGCCGTGCCGGTAAACGGAGGGTATGGTGCCTTTCGCCGTTCTCGCGTAACGGCAAATTCATCTGGAGGTTCGTCGCCGTCTCAGGCACCTGCGCGCCATTCCTACTCGCTGTCGAGCGTTTCAACGACAATGTTCTCGTTCGTGTACACGCAGATCGCAGCCGCGATTTCCAGCGCTTTGCGCACGATGTCTGCCGCACTCAGCTCTGTGTTCTCCTGCAACGCACGGGCAGCCGCCTGCGCAAACGGCCCGCCGGAACCGATGGCCATCAGGTCCTCTTCCGGCTCTATCACGTCACCGTTGCCCGAGATGATCAGGGAGGTGTCGGCGTCGGCCACGCACAGCAGCGCTTCCAGGCGCCGCAGGCGGCGGTCGGTACGCCAGTCCTTGGCCAGCTCGATCGCCGCGCGGGTCAGGTTGCCGTACTGCTCCATCTTGCCTTCGAAGAGTTCGAACAGCGTGAAGGCATCGGCGGTGCCGCCCGCAAAACCGGCCAGCACGCGCCCGTCCGCGAGCCGCCGCACCTTGCGTGCATTGCCCTTCATGACCGTGTCGCCCATGCTGACCTGACCGTCGCCGCCGACGGCAACCACGCCATTGCGGCGCACCGAGACGATGGTCGTGGCGTGAAACTGTTCCATGAGTGTCTCCGGTCGATCGGGACAAGGAAACGCCAGACACCCCAGCGTGGGACCTGGCTAAGTCTTTGATTTTGGGCGCGCTCGCGGGTGCGCTTCGTCGTATATCTTGGCGAGATGCTGAAAATCAAGGTGGGTATAGACCTGCGTGGTGCTGATATCCGCATGGCCAAGCATTTCCTGCACGCCCCGCAAGTCCCGGCTGGACTCCAGCAGGTGGGTCGCGAAGCTGTGCCGGAACAGGTGCGGGTAGACGCGTTTCGGCAACCCCGATTGCTGCGCCCAGTGGCGGACCCGCCGCTGCACGACCCGCGGGCTGATGCGCCGGCCGCGCTGGCCCACGAACAGCGCCGTTTCGCCCGCGGTGACGAGTTCCGGGCGGGCCGCAAGCCACTCGCGCAGCGCCACGCGGGCCTTGCGCCCCACCGGCAGCACGCGGGTTCGTGAACCCTTGCCGGTCACGCGGACCGTGGCGTCTTCCAGGTCCAGGTCAGGTGGGTCCAGGCCCACCAGCTCCGCCAGCCGCAGCCCGGATGAGTACAGCAGCTCGAGCATCGCGCGGTCGCGGCGCGTAACCGGGTCGTCACCGCGGATATCCAGCAGGCGCTCCACTTGCTCTACATCCAGCGTGTCCGGCAGTTTGCGCGGGGCCCTGGGTGCCGCCACATCGGCGCCGACGTTTTGCTTCAGGCGTGATTCGCGAATCAGGTAGTTCAGGAAGCTGCGCACCCCGGACAGGCGGCGCTGGATGCTTCGCGGGCTCAGGCCTGCCGCGTGGCTCAGCGCGGCAAAGCGGCGCAGGTGAAAGTCGCGCAGTTCCTGCCAGCCGGCGATGTCGTCGCGATCACAAAATTCCGCCAGGCAGACCAGGTCGCGGCGGTAGCCCTTCACGGTGTGCGGCGACAGCCGCCTTTCCAGGCTCAGGTGGCGGAAAAAGTCTTCGGCGAGCTGCCATTCATCGGCGTTCACCGGACCGGGTCAGTCTTCCAGCGCGCAGGTCACCAGTTCGCCCAGCCGGGCCAGAAAGTCGATGCTCTTGCCCGGGTGGAAGTGGTCTACGTCGCGGCTGCCGACAGCCAGGAAACCGGTCTGTGCGCCGTCGCCCAGGGGTAGCAGCGCGGCCGAGCCGATTTCTACGTCGCCGTCGCCGAACAGGAAACGGCGCTGCGCATCGCGGATGCGGCCACAGCGCGCGTTGCCCGATTCCAGGAAGGTGCGAAACGGCGCTAGTTCGTCGGCTTCGCGGCCGATCACCCGCAGAAAGCGGCTGCTGTCCAGCCCGTCCGGTTCGCGGAACAGCACCAGCATGGCGCGGTCTGCCTTGAAGCTCAGGCGCAGCTGCTCTTCGAGCGTGGCCACGACCTCGACCGGGCCGTCGGCACGCATCAGCAGCAGTGCGAGGCGGTGAATCTTGCCGGCCAGCTGGTCGTTGCCGCGGGCAACATCCAGCAGGTCGCGCAGCTTACGTTCCAGCTTGATGTTGTCCTGCCGCAGCATCGCGACCTGCCGTTCCACCAGCGACACCGTGGAGCCGCCCGGCGTATGGGGCAGCCGCAGCTTGGCCAGCACGCTGGTATGGCGTTCGAAAAAGTCGGGATTGGATTGCAGGTAAGCGGCTATTTCGCTTTCGTCGATGTCCGGCGCATCGGACTGCGGTTGCTCGAGCGTACTCATGCGGCGACCGTTCCCTCGAAGACGGTAATCGCTTCCCCGGTCAGCCAGACTGGCTCGCCGGGACCCTTCCAGCTGACGGTCACGGTGCCGCCGGGCAGGTCGACCCGCACCGAGTCGTCCAGCCAGCCCGCGCGTTGACCCACCACTGCCGCCGCGCAGGCACCTGTCCCGCAGGCCCGGGTTTCGCCAACACCGCGCTCGAAAACGCGCAGTTGCACGTGCCCGGACGTGACCACCTGCATGAAGCTGATGTTAGCACGGTTGGGGAAGCGCTCATGGCGCTCCAGCGCCGGGCCGACGCGAGCCACGGGCGCGCTGGCGACGTCCGGGACACGCACCACGCCGTGCGGGTTGCCGATGGACACGACCCTGAGCGCCAGCGTCTCGCCGTCCAGCTCCACCTCGTAGGTCTCGGCCTCGGCCTCGGCCGCAAACGGTACGTGTTCAGGGCGGAAATCGGGTTCTCCCATGGCCACGGAGACGGTCCCGTCGCCCAGGATCCGTGCTGCTGACAGGCCGCCGGCGTGCTCGAGCACCAGCTCGTCAGCCGCGCCGCGTGTGGCCAGAAGGCGGGCGATGCACCGCGCGCCGTTGCCGCACTGCTCGGCTTCGCTGCCGTCGCTGTTGAAGATGCGGTAACAGGCGGCGTTGGCCGGATCGCGCGCCGGACCCACCCACAACAGCTGGTCGAAACCCACCCCGGTGCGCCGGTCCGCCAGCGCGCGGATCCGTTCGGCGGCCGGCGGCGCGGCACCGCTGGCAACCACCATGAAGTCGTTACCCAGGCCGTGCATCTTGGTGAATCTCAGGCTCATGCGTCGTGGACTTTTGTTAAATACGCCGCTAAGTTTAGCCCCCCCCGCTGCAAAGCAAGAGGAAAAGAAGAATGCGGCATATCATGGTCCTGAATTCCAAGGGCGGCTGTGGAAAAAGCACGCTGGCGACCAATCTGGCCAGCTATTTCGCGGCGGAAGCAGAGCAGAAAGTCGCCCTCGTGGACTACGACCCCCAGGCCTCGAGCCTGGACTGGCTGGCCCGCCGGCCGGCGAGCCGCCCCGAGATCGTTGGCGTTGCGGGCTTCGAGGAGGGGATGAAGCACCTGCCGCGCTCGGCGGACGTGGTGATCGTCGACGCGCCGGCGCGGTCCCACGGGCCCGAACTCACCGACCTGGTCAGGCACGCGGAAACGATCCTGGTGCCGGTGCTGCCGTCCACCATCGACATGCAGGCGGCGGCGAAGTTCCTCGACGAGCTGAAGAAGGTCGGCAAAGTGGAACGCAAGGGCGTGAAAATTGCCGTGGTGGCGAACCGCGTGCGGGAGTACACGCTGATCTACGAAGAGCTCGATGCGTTTCTCGAGAAGCTGCGCGTCCCCTACATCGGGGTGCTCCGCGAAGCGCAGAATTACGTGCGCGCCTACACGCGCGGCCTCGGCGTCTGGGAACTGCCGGAATACCTGGCGTGGCCTGACTGGGAGCAGTGGGAGCCGCTGCTGAAGTGGGTGGAGAGCAAGCGCAGCCAGCCCTGACGGACTAGCTGCCGGCTCCGGTCGTGCCCGCGGGTGGGTCCGCCTTCAGTTGCGGGACGTCGGGAGCGCCGCCGTGGCTCAGCGTCAGGCCCTGGCGGAACGCATCCGTGGCCGGCCCCGTCTCGCCGATTTCCAGCATCAACTGCCCAAGGACGTTGTAGGCGGCCGGGTCCGGGCGGATGGCCAGACTCGATTCGACGTAACTGCGCGCCTTGCCCCACAGTTCGCGGCGCACGCAGACTCGCCCGGTGGCGAGCAGCAGGTCCGGGTCGTCGGGCCGCTTGCGCAGCCATTGCTCCAGATGGCTCAGTTGCCGCGAGCTGTCGGTCAGTTCGAGATCGGCATATAGCGATGCCAGTTCCGGATCCCAGCCGGACTTCAGCACCCGGCGAATTTCCACCTCGACATCTGCGCTGGCGCCGAGTCGGGCCAGGGCCTGGAGCCGGCATCTCACCAGGCCCGGGTCCTTGCGCAAATGGCGCGGCAGGGCCTGCCACAGCCGGTCGAGGCCGGCCCAGTCGAGCCCTTCAGCGGCCAACAGGTGCTGCCAGGCTTCCACGGTCCACTCGTCAAGCAGCGCCGGGCTGAGGCTGCGCAGTTTCCGCAGCGCCGGCAATAACTCAGCCAGGCCGGTCCAGTCGCCGGTGTCGCGGCGGATCGTCGCAAGCATTCGCAGGGCTTCGGGATGCCGGGGTCGCGTCTGCAGCAGTTCCTGCAGGCTCCTGGCCGCGGCGTCGCGATCGCCGCCGGACAGTTCGAGTTCTGCCCGCGTGAGCAGGATGGCCTCGTTGCCCTCACGATCCTGCTGCGATGCCAGTTCTAGCCAGCTGTCGCGCCGCGCATTGTCGCCCTGCATCTGCGCGATGCGTGCCGCGGCCAGGTAGTGCAGGGCCGGCGCCTGACTGGAGTTCGCAGCCCGGGTCAGCAGCCGCTCGCCGCGGGCCAGTTTGCCGTCGGCCAGGGCCGTGAGCCCTTTATTGACCCGCTTGCCGGTGCGGCGATCGCGCGCTCTGCCGGCCGCTTCGCCGAGGTCGCGGGGTGCGCGCCAGATTCGTGCCGCCAGGCGCAGTGCGATGTAGACGATCAGTACCATGAACGCGAGCACCGGCACGGACATTTCCACCGCGTAGCCCCGGAACTGAATCAACACGTAGCCGTTGTCCTGGAGCAGGAAATGCGCCGCCACGGAGCCGGCGGCCAGGACCAGCAGTACGAGCAGGCCAAGTTTCATGGGCGCCGTCTCATGGCGCCGTGGCCTCGCTGCCGAGCCGTTGCAGCAGATCGAGGGAACCGGAAATGTCCGGTAACTCGTCCGGCAGCTCCGTGCGCGCCAGGTCGGTGAGTTCGTTGATGGCTGCCCGGACCGCCGGCGCGTCGGTATCGAAGTGTCGGCGCAGCTCAGCTTTTACGTCGTCGAGCAAACCGCGGTACAGCTCGCCGTTGCCCTGCAACAGCGCCAGTCGCGCGAGTTCCAGCGTGGACTCCATTCGGCGCAACAGCAGGGACTCCTCTGCCGGCGTGCGCAGGGGGGTGACCTGTTCGTCCGTTTTCTTGATCCGGACCAGGCTCAGCAGTGCCTCGCGGATGCGCGCCCACGCCCGCTGCCAACCGCTGGCCTCGCTATCAGCAGCACCCGCCTGGCCGTAACGCTCGGGTGCCTGCCGGCTGAGCGGCAGGTCGTCCAGGCCTTGGGCCAGGCTGCCGATGGCCAGCACCAGCCCCTCGGTGTCGGGCCGTGGCAGGGCTCGCAGTGCCGTCATTTCCTCGGCCAGGCGCGCCCGCACCGGCGTGAGGCCGGGGTCTGCCACGTCACGCAGTTTCTCGTCGGCCAGTTCCAGCGCCCGGAGTGCGACGCCGGGATTGCGGGCCAGCTGCAGCTGCGCATTGGCTATGCGCAGGTAGTACTCCGCTTCGGCCAGCAACCACGCGGCGCGGCTCTGGCTGGCAATACCCGGCAGCTCGTCCAGTGCCTGTTCCAGGCGCGACAGGCGCAACGGCAGCTCGTCGAGCTGGCGGCGCTGGCTGGCCAGGCGCTCTTCCAGGCCGCCCACGTCACGCGTGAGTTGATCGCCGGATTTTGCCTGCGACTCGAGTTGCTGCCGCAAGCTCGCCAGCTGCTGGTCGCTGCTCGCAACCGCGGTGCCGAGTTCGGAAACCCGCGACGCGGCGGCGCCCTGGTCCTGCTGCAGCGTCCACCAAAGGTAGCCCGTGCCTGCGGCAGCACCCAGCGCGATTAACAGCGCGAGCACCCCGGACCAGGATCTTGCCGGTTTGGTGGGCGCCGCGGGTGCCGGCGTCTCGGGCGCAGACGTCGTGTTGTCTGCGGCGGCAGCTTCTGCCGGCGCGTCGGCCGACTCGGTCTTCGCGAGCTCGTTCACGTGCCCCCCAACGAGCGGGTGTTGGCCGAATTGTGCCAGTGAGCGGGACTCAGCGCGAGGCAGCGGGCCGGCGCAGGGCCAGCTTCACGTCGGTCACGTGCCGCCGGCTCACCGGCAGTGGCGTTTCACTGCCGCGTAACCAGACTTCGTACTGGCCCGATGAATTCTTCTCCAGCCGCTCCAGGAACTGGGCGGCAACGAGCACGCTGCGATGGATCCGGATAAATCGGTCGCTGAATTCCTCTGCCAGGTCTTTCAGCGGTTCGTCCAGCAGGTCTTCGCCACCGCCGTGGAACACGGTGACGTATTTCTGGTCAGCCTGAAAATGGCTCACGCTGTCGACGTCGATCAATTGCAGGCCGGTGCTCTTGCGTATGCAAAGATTGCGGCGCGCCGGCCGCGGCGCGTCGAGGGCATCGATGGCGGGTTGGCTCAGCCGGGCGGCCTGGCGCAGCGCGCGCATCAATCGTTCGCGGCGCACGGGCTTGAGCAGATAGCCGATGGCCTGGGCATCGAAGGCTTCCATCGCGTAGCTGTCGAAGGCCGTGGTGAAGATGATGGCCGGGCCGTCATCGAGCTTCGCCAGGTGCCGGGCGGCTTCGATGCCATCCATGTCCGGCATCCGGATGTCGAGCAGTACCACGTCCGGATGCAACTTCTCGCATTGTGCGAGCACGGCATGGCCGTGTTCGGCTTCTCCGACGACGCTGCAGCCATCCAGCTCTTCCACCAGCCGGCGCAGGCGGGCGCGCGCGGGCGGCTCGTCGTCGGCAATCAGGATGCGGGTGGCGCTCATGGTCGACAATGATAGGCCCGGCTGCGGCGGCTGTTCACGGTTTGTAGGGGAAGGCGAGGCTCACTTCGTAGTGAGTGGCATCGATGGCCGTAGACAAGCGCGCCCGCGGGCCGAAGGCCAGCTCGAGGCGTTCGCGAATATTGTCCATCGCGATTCGATTGCCGGGTTCCTTGCGCAGCCTGGTCACCGGCAGCGGGTTGCGGACCGACAGGTACAGCATGTCACCTTTGCGCAAGCCTTCGACTTCGATGGCGCCGGGCTCCGGCAACGGTTCCACGCCGTGGTAAATGGCGTTTTCCAGCAGGGGTTGCAACGTCAGGCCCGGAATCCGGGCATCGCCCGGCAAACTGTCCGTGGCCCAGTTCACGCGCAGGCGGTCGCCCAGCCGCTGGCGCTCGATGCGTTCGTAGACACGAGTGATTTCCATTTCGTCTGTGAGGCGCACCATTTCCCTCGCGTCGCTGAGCGACGCGCGGAACAGGTCAGACAGGTCTTCCACGGCCGACTCGGCCGCGGCCGGATCCCGGCGCGTGAGTTCCGCGATGGTGTTCATGCTGTTGAACAGGAAATGCGGCCGGATGCGGGCCTGCAACGCATGGATGCGACTGGCGGCCTGTCCCTCGACGTTTCGCCGCCACTCGTGGGTGACGTAGAAATAGCGCAGCAGGCCGCCGGTCAGCAGCGCGCCGAGCACCAGGTTGCGCGACACGAAAAAGCCGCGACGTTGCGGGAACCAGCTGCCCGTGAGCTCCGAGCCATAGAAGTAGCCGAGCCAGAAGACGGCTTCGGACACCAGCCAGACGATAGTGAGCACGGCCAGCGCCGTGAGCAGGCTGGCCTTCGGCAGCGGGAAACGGGCCAGGCGCGGTCGCAGCAGGCACAGCGTGGCGGCCGCGGTGAGAGCGAGCCACAGCATCAACAGGGAGGTGCGGGCCAGATCGGTAAAAAACAGGTCCCACGACGGCTGGCGGGCAAGGGTCAGCGCGATGGCGGCCAGTTCGGCGACCAGGACGACCCCGAGCACGGCTGCGGGCGCGCAGAGATCCGGCAGAAAGAAGCGGTCGTCGGCCCGTTTGTCGCGTCCGGTAGTCACCGGCGCCAGATTCTACGCCGAGCCTATTTGCACCAGGTATTCACCGCTTCATCAGCGGCTGCTCGCGCTTCCGAGAGCTCCTGGTCTGTCAGGTATTCCCGACCCCCGTCCGCCAGCGGCCGGTACAGCCGCCGCGCCGTGTTGTAGGTCGCCGCCCGTTCCCTGGCCTGCTCGCAATTGGCCTTGCGCTCGTCCATGGTCTTCTGGCGGGCCGCGGCAGCTTCGTCTTCGGCCGTCTGGCCTTCCTGGCGCGCTTCGTTCTGCTCGGCGAACTGCTCGGACCGCTGCTCCGCGCGGGCCATCACGGCATTGGGATCGGTGCGCTGGGAGCGGATCCCGGTGCGGGTGGCCTCGGTGGAATTCGGGGGCCGGTCCGTGTAGTGCGGCACGCCTTCGTTATCTACCCACTTGTAGACGCTGAATTCCTGGGCAACGGCAGTGGCGCAGACCAGTGCCAGGGCGGCCAGGGGAATTGCCGTGAGTTTCATGGGTGCCTTCCTGTCTGAGGACCGCATCGTGGATAGCGGAGAACTCCCGGGATTATGCCATTCAGGGTGCCGCCATGGCTTGATGCGGGTCACGTTCCGCTGGCGGCCGAGGATATTTTGCCAAAAAAATGGCGCCCCCGGTTCGTGGCCGGGGGCGCCAGGCGCTTGGCGGGCTGTCGGGCTTATTCAGAAGCCTGGGTGAACTCCGGATAGGCCTCCAGGCCGCACTCGCCGATGTCCACGCCTTCGTATTCCTCTTCTTCGGAGACCCGTATTCCGAGGGTAGCCTTGATGATGAACCAGGCCGCGAAGCTGGTGACGAAGACCCACGCAAAGATCACCACGATGCCCAGTAGCTGGATGTGGAGCTTGGCGTCAGGGTTCGTGAAGCAAACGGCAAGCAGGCCCCAGATGCCCACTACGCCGTGTACCGAGATCGCACCGACCGGATCATCGATCTTGAACCAGCGATCCATGAAGATGATCGAGGGCACCACGAGCAGGCCGCCGACCAGGCCGATCAGGGTGGCGGTCACCGGCGTCGGCGTGAGGGGTTCGGCCGTGATGGCCACGAGACCTGCCAGGGCGCCGTTCAGGGCCATCGTGAGATCGGCCTTGCCGAACCACAGTCGCGCCAGTACCAGCGCGCCCAGCAGCCCGCCTGCCGCAGCCATGTTGGTGTTCACGAATACCAGCGCGACGGCGTTGGCCTCGCCGACATTCGACACCTTCAGTTCCGA
Organism: Chromatiales bacterium; assembly: GCA_020351875.1. GTDB lineage: Bacteria > Pseudomonadota > Gammaproteobacteria > Steroidobacterales > J054. The sequence continues at coordinate 3,449,027 of CP070671.1, forward strand.
ACCGCCGTTGAACCCGAACCAGCCGAGCCACAGGATCAGCATGCCGAGCGTGGCCAGCGGAAGGTTGCAGCCGGGAATCGCGTTCACTTGTCCGCCTTTGCCGTACTTGCCCTTGCGCGCGCCCAGCAGCAGCACACCGGCGATCGCTGCGGTTGCGCCGCACATGTGCACCACACCGGAACCGGCGAAGTCCAGGAAGCCGAGGCCGTCGAGGAAACCGCCGCCCCACTTCCAGTAACCCTGCACCGGGTAGATGAAGCCGGTCAGAATCACCGCGAAGGCAAAGAACGACCATAGCTTCATGCGCTCCGCGACCGCACCCGACACGATGGACATGGCAGTGGCGACGAAGACGACCTGGAAGAAGAAGTCCGACAGGTTCGAGTAGTACGGTGCATCATCGCCACCGGCCAGCACGGCTTCCACGGTGTTATCGTCGGCTCCGAGCATGCTGATGCCCGGAATCACACCGCTGCCGTCGCCGTACATGATCCCGTACCCGCAGATCATGTACATCACGCAGGCGATGGAATACAGGCCCACGTTTTTCGTCAGGATCTCCGCGGTGTTCTTCGACCGCACGAGGCCTGATTCCAGCATCGTGAAGCCCGCGGCCATCCACATGACCAGTGCGCCACAGACGAGAAAATAAAAGGTATCCAGCGCGTAGCTGAGTTCTAGTACCTGGTCCATTTTGGTTACTCCTTATCAGGCCGCACTCAGACGGCTTCCGCCCCGGTTTCGCCGGTGCGAATGCGGATGACTTCTTCGAGACTGGTCACGAAGATCTTGCCGTCGCCGATCTTGCCGGTGCGCGCAGTGTTCACGATGGCCTCGACGATCTGCTCCGCGACGTCGTCCCCGACCGCGAGTTCGAGCTTGGTCTTGGGCAGAAAGTCCACGACGTACTCCGCGCCGCGGTATAGCTCCGTGTGACCACGTTGCCGGCCGAAGCCTTTGACCTCCGTAACCGTGATGCCCTGGATGCCGATGTCGGCCACGGCCTGGCGGACGTCATCCAGCTTGAAGGGCTTGATGATTGCTGTGATGAGTTTCATCTGCTTCTCCTGTGCCTGGTGGCAGGCGCTTGTTCAGTTGCTCCAGACGTCGAAGGTCTTGCTGATTTCCACCACGATGTTCGTATCGCTGGAGTCAGTACTGGATTCCAGAAGCGTGTCGGTGCTGTGGATAATCGACAGGCTGTAGTCGAATAGGTCGGTGTCCGCCACGGTCAGCGTATTGCCATAGCCCACAGTGAAGTAATCGCCATCGAAGTCGTCATAGAACGCACCCCAGCTGGCGTAGAAGCCGTTGTACTCGGCCGTCACCAGCGAGTGCTGGTAGTCCTGGTCGGGGCCGCTGAAGTTCTCGTATTCACCGATGTCGATGTTGACGGTCAGGAAACGCCAGCCGCCCGTCAGGTTCACTTCGTTGTAGTCGTCGTCGAAGCTGTCGGTGTAGCGGTACAGCGTGATGCCGACGCCGTAGCTGAAGTCGCCGACTCCTCCGGCCCAGCCGCCGTAGAGGTCGTACTCGATACCGTCATTGCCGCCGGTGCCGGAATCGACCGTGGAGGCCCAGACGCCCGCAAAGAAACCGAGATCCCACTCGGCATCGAGGCCGCCGAACGCAGCGGCGTCGCCGTCGGACTGCGGAATACCACGGAAGATGTATTCGGAATTCAGACCGCCGTTGGCCGTGACATCAACGGCCATGGCGGGCGCGCCCGACAGCATGGCAAGCACGGCCAGGCATGTTGTCAAAGTGAGTTTGTTCATGATCGATCCTCAAATTCGTTTTGCGACGGGCAACGGTGGATGTCACCATCACCGTCGGTTCCCGCTGGCCCTCAAGCAGTTTTCGTGCCAGCTTTCCTGGCAGCCCGAAAACAAGGCCTTGAATGGAATTGCTACATAACCCCGGCAGGTCGTTGCACTACGATGGCGCAGGGATGCCAGGGGATGCGGGAAAATGGGGCAGAACTGCCCCGTCGTTAACTGAAACGGTGCTAGGTAAACCAAGTGGACAAGCAAAACATTGACGCGCTCGCGCGGCGGCTCGCGGAGAGCGTGCCCGCCGGTATCGGGGCCGTGCGCGAGGACCTGAGCAGGAACTTCGCCGGGGTGCTGGCCAGCGGGCTGGAACGCCTGGATCTCGTCACGCGCGAAGAGTTCGACGTGCAACGCAAGGTGCTGGAGCGCACCCGGGCCCGCCTCGAAGCGCTGGAGGCGGAACTGCAACAACTGGAGCAGGCGCGCGTGACGGATCCGGACACCGGCACCTAGTGTCATCCGGGGCGACCCCATGGCGCTGGCGACCGTCATCACCCGCGCGCAGTCGGGCCTGGACGCACCGGAAGTCAGCGTAGAAGTCGAAGTGGCTGGCGGCCTGCCGGCGCTGACCGTCGTTGGCCTGGTGGAGACGGCGGTGAAGGAAAGTCGCGAGCGGGTGCGCGCGGCGATCCGCGCAGCCGGTTTCGAGTTCCCGAGCGCTCGGGTCACCGTCAACCTGGGGCCGGCCAACCTGCCGAAAGCCGGCAGCCGCTTCGACCTGGCGATTGCCGTCGGCCTGCTGGCCGCGACCCGGCAGTTGCCTGCCGAACTCCTCGCCGACCACGAATTTCTCGGGGAACTGTCATTGTCGGGGCAGCTGCGCCCGGTGCCCGCGCTGCTGCCGGCACTGATTGCGGCGCAGCAGGCCGGGCGCAGGTGCGTGCTGCCCGCGGCCTGCGAAGGCGAAGCGGGCCTGTTGCCGGCAGCGTCCATCGGGTTGGCCGACCACCTGCTCGATGTGGCCCGCTATCTGCGCGGCGATGCGGAGTTGCGCGGGCCCAAAGTTCGGCCGGCGGTCGATTCGCGCGCCGACCTCCCGGACTTGGCCGACGTGCGCGGCCAGCACCTGGCGAGACGAGCGCTGGAAATCGCCGCTGCGGGCGGACATCACCTGCTGTTTATCGGCCCGCCCGGGACGGGCAAGAGCATGCTGGCCCGCCGCCTTCCCGGTCTGTTGCCGGTGCTCGATGATCGTGCCGCCCTGGAGACTGCCGCGCTGGGTTCCCTCGCGGGCCGCCCGGTCACGGGCCTGAGCCGCAGTCCGCCCTTTTGTGCACCGCACCATACCGCGACGGCGGTGGCGATGGTGGGTGGCGGCCAGGCGACTCGCCCCGGCGAGATTTCGCTGGCGCATCACGGCGTTTTGTTCCTGGACGAGTTGCCGGAGTTTCCCCGGGGGGCCCTGGAGGCCCTGCGTGAGCCCCTCGAGACCGGCGCCATCACCATTTGCCGCGCCCGGCGCACGGTGCATTACCCGGCCCGGTTTCAGTTGCTGGCCGCCATGAACCCTTGCCCGTGCGGCTTCGCCGGCGATCCGCGCAGGGAGTGTCGCTGCAGTCCGCAACAGGCCCAGCGTTACCGGGGCCGGATCTCAGGCCCGCTGCTGGACCGGCTCGACCTGCACGTGGGGCTGAGCTGGGAACCGCCGTTGCCGAACCTCGACGAACACCCGGCGGGCGAAAGCAGCGGTGCGGTGCGGGTGCGGGTGGCGGCTGCCCGGCAGCGCCAGCAGGCCCGTGCCGGCGGCCCGAATGCGCGCCTGGGCAGGGCCGGCGTGCGGGAGTTCTGCCAGCCCAAAGCGCCGGCGCGACGCTTGCTGGCAGAGGCCGCCGAACGCCTGTGCCTGTCGGCGCGCGCCTGCGACCGCGTATTACGCGTGGCGCGCACCATTGCGGACCTGGCGGCGCAGGAGCGTATCGACCGGGTGCATGTGGGCGAGGCACTGAGCCTGCACCAGGGCTGGCCGCGGGACGCCGCGAATTCTGTCCCGATGCCGGCTACCGGGACCTGAACGCCATCACTGTCGGGCCCCGTTGCGGCGACCTGGGGCCAGGCGCGCCGGGGACGAAAAGTCGACCACGCCGGCCAGTTCGCGCAGCCCGGCGATGTCGAGTATTCGCAGTCGGTGGCTGCCGGCGCGCTCGATCAGCCCGGCCGATTCCAGCTGCCCGAAGCTGCGGCTGACGGTTTCTTTCTTCAGCCCGACAAAGTCCGCGATATCCGTGCGGCTCATGGGCAGTTCCAGGGTGAGCAGCTGGCGGTCGTCGTCGGGTGTGCCGGTGCTCAGCCGATAGCGGTGGCGCAGGTAGAGCACGAACACGGCGAGGCGTTCCCGCGCGGTTCGCTGGCCAAGGCTGTAAGCGAGGTCCACCAGGTTCTCCATCACCCGGAAAACCATCGCGATGAAGGCCTGTTCGGCGACCGGGTCGCCAGCGAGGCGCTGGTCCAGGAACTCCCGGCCGCGGCTTGCGATGACCGTCGGGGTCACGGCTTCGACGGTGAAGAAATAAGTCTCGGTGGCCGTGAGGCCGACAAAATCGTCAGGGAACAGGAATCCCAGCACCTGCCGGCGCCCGTCGCGCCCGAAGCGGCTGATCATCACCATGCCGTCGATCACGTTAAACACATCGGTGGCGGGTTCGCCGGCGTGAATCAATACATCCCCGGGCGCCAGCTCGCGCCGCGGCGCCTCGTCGAACACGTCGAGAAAAACGTCCCCGGGACTTGTGGCAACAGGCATGAGGGCAAGGATTGACGAGCGGCTGCCCGCGCGCAAGCGTTCGTCGGGCGCGCCGTCCGTCGCCGACAGCGGGCCAACACGGATCCCGGAAGCTGGTGGGCGTTGGCGACCTGCGGCATACTCTCGCCCCCTCGCGCCTTTGGGTGCGTGAAGGGTTAGAGTTAAGCGACACCACGGTTAATGCGCCCGTAGCTCAGCTGGATAGAGCGCTGCCCTCCGGAGGCAGAGGTCAGGGGTTCGAATCCCTTCGGGCGCGCCACTTTCGTGGGGTCCTGACCGGAGACATGGGTTACAGATTATTCCGGAGACATAGGTAACACTTTAGCAGCGAACGGTACTATCGCAGACAGACTTTATGACGACATTAGAGATACGCTGCTGATGCAATACGCATACAGTTGGTCTATTAAAAAAGTTAAGTTAGCTCGTTTGAG
>CP070671.1:3454132-3456964 GCA_020351875.1 Chromatiales bacterium
CATCAGGTTGTCCACACCGTCCATCACCTGTGCGGACTTGCGGCCGCGCTCGGAGTCCTGGACCTGGGCCGCGAAGATGCGCACGAAGCCGAAAGACTGTGACGACAGGTACACATCTTCCGCCTTCAGCCGCTTCAGGGTACCTTCCGTCAGCAGGTGGCCGTGTTCGATGACCTTCACGCCTGCATCCAGCGCGCGATTGACCGCCGCATCCGTGTAGGCGTGCACGGCCACGTAGGTGTTCCAGTCCGCGGCGGACTCCACCGCTGCGCGCAGTTCCTCCACGCTGTACTGGGTGGTGTCGATCGGGTCGTACTGCGACGAGATGCCGCCGCCCGCCATCACCTTGATCTGCACGGCACCCTGGCGGAGCGATTCCCGCACCGCGCGCCGCACTTCTGCCGGTCCGTCCGCCAGCAACTTGTAACGCAGCGCGTTCGGATTCACCGGGCCGCCCATGTTCGGGTGCGGGTCGGTGAGCGCACGCTGGTCACCGTGCCCGCTGGTCTGGGAAATAACCATCGCGGAGGTGTAGATGCGTGGCCCTTCGACTATCCCGTCGTCGATCGCGCGGGCGAGGCCCTGTGACGGCCCGCCGATGTCCCGTACCGTGGTCCAGCCGCGCATCAGCACACCCTGCGCGGCCTTTACCGACAGCGCCGACACGTACCCGGGCTCCTCGTGATGGATCTCGGAAGGATTCATCGGCAGCGCCAGGTGTGTGTGCGCATCGATGATGCCGGGAATCAGCGTGCGGCCGCCGGCATCGATCACGGCGATGTCATCACCCGCCGGCTCGTCGCTGCCGATAGTCTTGATCAGCTTGTCTTCGATCAGCACGTTCAGCGCGGGCACCGCCTTGTCGCTGGTGCCGTCCCAGACCCTGACGTCGCGAATGAGCAAGCGCTGCGGCGGTGCTTCCTTGGTCTCTGGCGTCGTGTGTGCGCCGGCGCCGACAACGGCCGGTGCGAGCATCCATGCACATAGCAGAGCGGACGGCAGGCTCCTGGTTATTCTTTTCATCGCCTCGTACCCCGGGTTGCAGATTCCTCGGTCCGGCTGAAGGTACCCTGTCGCCGGGTTGGTGTCGATGTAACAGCAGGTGTCGCCGCGAGGCGGCTGCGCTAGCATGGACGCACGAATATCGGCGGACTGGCCTCGCGGCAAAAGCATCGACATGACTGCCAGTCACCCGGGAGAGGCGCGTATTGAACCTGAAAGACGCCAGCCTAAATGAGATCCCCGGCCTCGCCTGGTCGATGCTGGCCGATGGTGCCGCCCGCGGTCGGGCGCCTTTCCACACACCGGTGCTGGCCTCAGCGGGCCCGGACGCCAGAACGGTGGTGTTGCGGGTTGCCGATCGCGCCACTCGCACGGTCGTCTGCCACACAGACCAGCGTTCGCCGAAGGTGGCTGCACTGGCAAAGCACGATGCTGTGGTCTGGGTGTTCTATGACCCGGACGCGAAGGTGCAGGTGCGTCTGCTGGGGCAGGTCACCTTGCATCACGGTGACGAGATTGCGGCAGCACGCTGGGACGCGAGCCGTCCCGGCAGCCGGCGTTGTTACCAGAACCCGCTCGCGCCCGGCGCCGACGTCGACATGCCGGAGTCCGCGTTGCCGAACCCGGATCGCGACGGCTATTTGAATTTCACCGTCGTGCGTTGCACCGTAGACGTGATGGACTGGTTGTACCTGCACGCACTGGGCCACCGGCGCGCGCGCTTCACCTGGCACGACGGTGACTGGCGCGGCACGTGGATTGCGCCATGATGGACACAATGAGCTTCTCGCCATGGCTCTTCTTTGCCTTCCTGTGCGGTTCCCTGCCATTTTCCGTGTGGGCAGGTCGGCTGTTCCTCAGCAAGGACATCCGGGCCTTCGGTGACGGCAATCCCGGTGCGGCCAATGTGCTGCTGGCGGGCGGTCGGCGCGCCGCCGGCGCTGCGCTGGTGCTGGATTTCATCAAGGGTGCGGCGCCGGTCGCGCTGGCCACTTTCGCGGCCGGCATCGCGGGCTGGCAGTTGGCGCTGATTGCGCTGATGCCGATCCTGGGCAATGCCTATTCGCCGTTCCTTATGGGCCGGGGCGGCAAATCGGTGGCCGTGAGCTTCGGCGTCTGGAGTGGCCTGACGTTTTGGGAGGGCAGCATCGCGGCGGGCTTTTTTCTGTCAATTGGTTTCGTGTTGTGCGGCTTCAGTGGCTGGGCCGTGATGTCGGCCATGCTGGGTCTGTTGGTCTACATCCTGTTTATCCCGAGCATCTGGTACGACTATCCGGTACGCCCGGAGTCGGCGGTCCTGCTGTGGGTGTGGGCCGGCAATCTGGCCGTGTTCGTCTGGAAGCACCGACGCGACCTGGCGGGCCCACCGGATTTTCGCTGGTGGAAGAAGCCAACGCCGAGGCCTTAGCGTCGGGGCCGCGCCTCTCTATGCGCGCGACTAACTAGACGTCCGGCAGCAGGTCCAGGAACGCCTCGCACCAGCGGCGCAGTTTTTCGGCGAGTTGGTGCTGCTCTATCAGGAAGGCATCGTGCCCCTGGGGCGCCTCGAGTACGGCGAGTTGGGCATTCGGTATTGACTCGGCCAACTCCCGCTGTTCGTCAAGCGGGTAGAGGATGTCTGTGGTGATGCCCACCACCAAAGTCGGTTGTTGTATGCGACGCAGGACTTCCAGGTACTCGCCGCGACCACGGCTCACGTCGTGGGTGTCCATGACTTCGGTCAGGTGCACATAGCAGCGCGCATCGAAACGGTCAACGAGCTTGTCGCCCTGGTGGCGCAGGTAGCTTTCCACCTGGAAGCTGTCGCCGCCAGCAGCTCCTGCGCGCTCG
>CP070671.1:3457064-3486180 GCA_020351875.1 Chromatiales bacterium
CGCCACACGTGCGGTGTGTACGCTGTCATTAAGCGACAGAGGCAGAAGCAGGAAGATGGGGTAGCCAGGGGGCCGATAGGCAGTCGGCGTCACGCCATCGAGCGAGAAACCCTGCCCGCCGATGATATTGCGTGTGATCTCGTAGTACTGATTCTCGTCCGGGTACACCAGCTCTGGCCCGCGGAAGATGGAATACGCCAGGCCCGCCGCGGTAAGAGTGGCCGCGAGAATCGTCCACACGATACGATCATTCCGTTCCAATAGATCCAGCAGTGCTGACACAGGCGAGCGATTCACCATACGTCACAACCCCGGACGCAATCGAGCATTGATGTTGTGTGCGTCATACCCGGTCCTTTCCCAGCGCTAAAGTATACTGGGTACAGATTCAATCTATCTCGATCATGCCTGCGGACTCAGTCGTATGGACCAGCAAGAAGATCCTGGCAGCGCGGAGTCCGGCACTTTGGAGTCACCCACCTATTCCATCGTCATCCCGACTCATGCGCGGCCGCGTAGTCTGGCAATCGCACTCGATGGAATTACCCGTCTCGACTGGCCCATGGATGACTATGAAGTGATCGTCATCGACGACGGGAGTCCGGCAGGCAATGAGTCGGTGGCGCAGGAGTTTTCGGGCAGGCTCAACCTTCGCCTGATCAGGCAGGCCCGGCAAGGACCCGCTGGAGCGCGAAATACCGGCGCCGAGCACGCCCAGGGCAGGTTCCTGGCGTTCCTCGATGATGACTGCGTGCCGGATCCTGACTGGCTTCGGGCCCTTCACCGGGCCTTCGCGAGCGACCCTCAGGCGCTGATGGGCGGTAACACCAGGAATGCCCTTGCGGACAATTCATGCTCCGCGGCTGCCCACCAGATTTCCGTATTTCTGTGTCATCACCAAACCGGGGTGACCGGGGAACCAAAGTTCTTTACCTCCAACAATATCGCGTTGTCCGCTGCCGTGTTCGCCCGCGTGGGTGGATTCAACAGGGCATTCAGCCGGCCGGCAGGCGAAGACCGCGATTTCTGTCGACGGCTGGCCAGATGCGGTTATCGCTTGCGCTTCGTGCCAGACGCCATGGTCCTGCACGCTCACGCACTGTCTCTGCGCGGGTTCTGGCGTCAGAACTTCAATTACGGTCGCGGCGCTGCAGTCTTTCATCGGCTCGGCGGCGAACGTCAGAGGCCTGCCCGGTTGCCCGAGCCGCTGCAGTTCTACATCAAATTGATCACGTCACCATTGCGTTCTGAGTGCGGTCTCCGCGCCTGGCTGCAGGTCGGTTTGCTGTGCTTATCCCAGGTCGCTGTGGCCACTGGCTTCACGTGGGAACGGGCGCTTGCGCCTGGCGCCCGCCGGGGGTAAGAATCCACTGGGCCCGATACTGGTGGCCGCGTTCGAACGGGGCCACTCCCCGGCCCGGATGGGCGGGAAGTTTCGACATAACTTCCCTGGGCTGCTCCCTGAGCCGCGCGGCCCGGACCGGGCTATGCAAAAACTTTGCGTCGGTGTCCCTGGCCTTCTATGCTTGCGTTTCGTGTAATGCCGCACAGAACAACAGGCTGCGCCTGGTAACGAATGGCAAATCAATGGTCGAATACCGACTCCGGATCTGCGGAACCGGGGTCCAGTGAGAATCCGCCTGCGGTGGTCATCGGGGCCGGGCCGGCTGGCCTGACTGCGGCTCGTGAACTGACCACGCACGACATCAAACCCGTCGTGCTCGAGATGTCCGCCAGTGTCGGCGGGATCGCCCGGACGGAAAGCCACAACGACTACCGCTTCGACATCGGGGGACACCGGTTCTTCACCAAGGTCAAGGAGGTAGACGATCTGTGGCATGAAGTGATGGGCGAAGATTTCATCCGCGTCAGTCGTCTGTCGCGAATTTACTATCGCGGGAAGTTTTTTGCCTATCCCCTGCAGCTGCTCGGTACGCTGAGAAATCTCGGTATCTATGAAAGTGTGCGCATTGTCCTCAGCTACCTGAAGTGGAACGTGTTCCCCATTCGCGACGAGGAAAACTTCGAGCAATGGGTGATCAACCGTTTCGGTCGGCGCCTTTACCTGCACTTTTTCAAGAGCTACACGGAAAAAGTCTGGGGCATACCCTGTACCCAGATTCGCGCCGATTGGGCCGCGCAGCGCATCCAGAACCTGTCACTGGTGCGAGCGGTTCTTCACTCGCTGACGGGTCGGCATGACACCAGTACTCTTATTGACGAATTCTATTATCCCCGCCTGGGCCCCGGGATGATGTGGCAGCGTTTCCAGCAGCTGGTCGAAGACGCCGGAGGCGAGGTGCATCTCCGCAGTCAGGTCATCAGCCTTCGTCACGACGGCGACCGCGTAAGAAGTATCGGCGTCCAGGACGACTCCGGCAGGCGCGAGCTGCAGGTCAGTCACGTGATCAGCAGCATGCCCCTGTCGGGCCTGGTCCTGAAGATGGACCCACCGCCACCCCCGCACGTGCTGGATGCTGCCCGCAGTCTCAAGTATCGCGACTTCCTGATCGTCACGCTCATTCTGCAGGGTCCGGACCCGTTCCCCGATAACTGGCTCTACGTTCATGGCACGGACGTCATGGTCGGCCGAATACAGAACTTCCGCAGCTGGAGCGAGGAGCTGGTTCCGGAACCGGATAAAGCGAGTATTGGCATGGAGTACTTTTGTAATACTGATGATCCACTATGGAACAAGTCGGACGACGAGTTGCTCGCTTTTGCGGAGGACGAGCTCGCGCGACTCGGTCTGGCTGCAGGCAGCAAGGTCGTGGACGGAGCGGTAATACGCCAGGAGAAGGCCTACCCGGTTTACGATGAGCACTATCAGGATGCGGTTGACGTTATCCGTGAGTACCTGGAGAAGTTTCCCAATTTGCAGTCTGTTGGCCGGAACGGCATGCACCGCTACAACAACCAGGACCATTCGATGCTGACAGGACTGCTGGCAGCGCGAAACGTGGTTGAGAAGAATCAGCGCGATCTCTGGGAAGTTAATGTCGAACGGTCTTATCACGAAGAGTTCGTGACCGATGAGGCCGGCGACGTCTAGCGTGTCGCAATCCAGGAATTCCGCTGAACGATGAAAATTTCGGTGATTGTTCCTGTCTACAATGGGGGCGAGCAGCTGCGGCGTTGTCTCGAGGCTCTGGCTGGATCCGAGCGGGTTCCGGATGAAGTCATTGTAGTAGATGACGGATCGACCGATGACTCGGCGCAGTCGGCCGCGGATTTTGGATTTCGAACGATCCGGCTCGACAGTGGTCCGAACGGCCCTGCGATGGCGCGCAATCACGGGGTGGCAGCCAGCTCCGATCCAGACATACTGCTATTCATCGATGCTGATGTCGTCGTCGGTCCACAGACCGTTGCCCGCGTCGAAGAGCACTTCCACAAGCACGCAGACGTAGCCGCAATCTTTGGCTCGTACGACGATGATCCGCCGGAGCGCAACATCACGAGCCTGTACAAGAACCTGCTGCATCACTACACGCACCAGAACAGTGACCGGGAGTCCTCTACCTTTTGGGCAGGGTGTGGCGCCATCAGGTCTGAAGCATTTGTTGCGATCGGGGGCTTCGATGCAGGCTACAGGCGTCCGGCGGTCGAGGACATCGAACTGGGCTCAAGACTGTGCGCTGCCGGATATCGAATTCATCTCTGTCCGGAAATACAGGTCAAGCACCTCAAGCGCTGGACACCACAGAGCATGGTCAGCACCGACATCTTCTGCCGGGCCCTGCCCTGGAGCCGTCTGGTGGTTTCGCAGGGGCAACTGCCAAACGAACTCAACCTGCGCATGGAGAATCGATTCAGCGCGATGGCTGCGGTGGCCCTGGTGCTGTCACTCTTCACGAGTCTCGTATTTCCTGCTGCTCTGTTGGCAGCGATGGTGTTCGCGGCGCTGTTCGTGTTGCTGAACTGGCAGCTATTGACGTTCTTCTCGGCCCAGGGCGGAGTCCTGTTCGGCATGGCGGCCGCTGTACTGCACCTTTTCTACTACCTGTATTCCACGGCCGCGCTGGCCTGGGTCATCGTAGAGGCCACCCTGAGTCGCACCCGCGCTGCGGTCGCGCGTTCCTGACCGGTTTCCGCCGGCAGGCGTTCGTGCAGGTCGGCCGCGCCGTTCCTGTTTCCGCTGCGACGCCTGCCACGCCCTTTCTTGATCAAATGTCCTGCAAGTCGCACCATGCGCGTCTGTCACACCATGAGTCCCGTTGACGGGGAAACAGGAGCCGGGGGTTTGTCATGAATGCAGTAATTTCGCCGAACGACGAGCAGAGGTACACGCGGAAGGTAATGGAGGCGGTCATCCGCATCGGCATCGTGGTGCTGCTGGCGCTGTGGAGCTTCCAGATCTTCAGCCCGTTCCTCGGACCCGTGGTCTGGGGCATTATCATCGCGATCGCCATGTACCGGTCATTCAGTCGCCTGGAAGGCGCGCTCGGTGGACGCTCGGGGCTGGCCGCCACGCTGTTTGCATTGCTGGCGATAGCCGTGCTGATCACGCCGACGATCTTCCTGAGTGAATCATTGCTGGAGAGTGCCCAGGGTCTGTCGCAGAACCTGGAGTCCGGCGCAGTGACCATCCCGCCGCCACCGGAAAGGGTGGCCGACCTGCCCCTCGTCGGTGAGCAGCTGTACGGCACCTGGAAACAGGCCTCCCGCAACCTCGAGGCCGTGCTGGACGATTTCCAGCCGCAGATCAGGGCCTTCTCCGCCTGGCTGCTGAAAAGAGCCGTGGGTGCCGGGGTCGACATACTGCTGTTTGCGCTATCCATCATGATCGGCGCCGCGTTCCTGGCGAACGCCGAGGCAGGCGAGCGAATGGCAAGGGCCATCGCGGCGCGGCTGGCCGGTGGCCACCGCGGCAACATCCTGGTGGATCTCTGCCGCGACACCGTGCTCAGCGTGGTGCGCGGTGTACTCGGCATCGCGTTGATCCAGACAGCCTTCCTGGCCGCCGGTCTGTTCGTCGCGGACGTACCGGCCGCCGGCCTGCTGACTTTGGTCGCGCTGCTGTTTGCGGTCGCACAAATACCCATGCTGCTGCTCTTTCTCCCGATCATCGTCTTTGTGTTTGCCACGGCCGATACCGGTGTCGCGATACCCTTTGCAATCTGGTCGGTGTTCTTCTCGTTTGCGGACGGCTTCCTGAAACCGCTGCTGCTCGGCCGCGGCCTGGAAGTACCGATGCCCGTTATCCTGATCGGGGTCGTGGGCGGCATGCTGGCCAGTGGGCTCATCGGGTTGTTCGTCGGCCCGATCGTGCTGTCGCTGAGCTACGCGTTGTTCATCGTCTGGCTGGAGCAAAGGCCGGCCGTATCCCAGGCGCAGGAGTCCACCTAGGGGTTTGTGCCGGGCACAGTGGCTGCCGATTTCGACAAGTCGATTGCCGGAATTGCCTGGCCCTTCGGGCCCGGTGACTGAGGCGCGGGGGCAGTCGCCTGCAGTCTGGGTGTATTCTGCGTGCTCGGATTGCCAATCCCCTTTCAATGCGAGGGTGGCCCCCAGACAGTGGCTACAAGACGCAGAATCATGATGTTGCTGCCGGTGCCGGCACCGGAGGCGGCGCACGCGCTGTTCGCCGGGCAGGTGCCGGATGCGCTGAAGCGCCCAGGCTCGGAAGTCGACTTCGTTTTCCCGCGCGAAGGCGCACGAATTCTCGATTCTTACTACGAAGACGTGCTCGCGTCCGCTTTCATCCTCGATGCGGCGTGTACTGCGGAAGAGCAGGGCTACCATGCGGTCTGCATAGACACCGTGACCGACACCGGCATCGAAGCGGTGCGTTCCCGGCTGAGTATCCCGGTGGTCGGCGCGGGGGAGACGTCCTTCCTGCTGGCTGCGAGCCTCGGCGCCAGGTTCTCCATCCTGACTCTGTGGGATCGGTGGAGCCCGGCTTACCGCAAAGTCATTGCACGCCACGGCCTGGAAGACCGCCTGGCGTCCATTCGCGATATCGACACGCGGCCCGACCTGGACGAGCTGCTGACCGGCAAGGAAGAGGTCGTGTTCAAGGCGCTGGAAGAGGCGGCGCACACAGCCATAGAAGAAGACGGCGCGGCGGTGATCGTGCTCGGGTCTACGACCATGTACCAGTCGCACCAGTACCTGGCCGAGCGCCTGCCGGTGCCGGTCGTGAACCCGGCGCTGGCAGGTTACCTGCAATGCGAGCTGCTGCTCGACCTGGGCGTCGCCCATAGCAAGCGCAGTTTCCCGTCGCCGGAAGTGCTGAACGATGCGGTGCTGAAATCCGTGCCCAACAGATTCTGAGGTGCCCGACAACTGGGTGAAAACACGATGCTGAAGCTGAAAGTTAACGGTGAAGTTCGCCAGTTCGACGGCGACCCCGAAATGCCCCTGTTGTGGGCGCTGCGCGAAGACCTGGCGCTGACCGGTACGAAGTTCGGTTGCGGCATCGGGGTCTGCGGTGCGTGCACGGTGCATGTCGACGGTGCGCCGGTGCGCAGCTGCATGATGCCGGTGGCGAAGGTCGATGGGCGGTCCGTGACGACCATCGAGGGCCTGTCGCCAACGGCGGCGCACCCGCTGCAGCGGGCCTGGGTCGCCAACAATGTGCCGCAGTGCGGGTATTGCCAGTCCGGGCAGATCATGTCGGCGGCGGCTTTGCTGGCCACGAACCCGCGGCCCTCCGACGCGGACATCGACCAGGCGATGGCCGGCAACATCTGTCGTTGTGGCACCTACCAGCGCATCCGCGCGGCGATTCACGAGGCGGCCGCGCAGTCGGCGCCTGACCAGGGCGAGGAGGTGTGACGATGGCTATCTCTCGCCGCGGTTTCCTGATTGGTAGTGGTGTCGTCGGCGGCGGCCTGGTGCTCGGGTTTGCGCTGACTCGCGACAAGGCACCGCCGCCGTTCCCGAATGGCATTGCCGGGGCGCTGCAGCCCAACGCATTCCTGCAGGTCACGCCCGACGGCCGCATCGTGCTGCAGATTCACAAGACCGAAATGGGTCAGGGCATCCTGACCGGCCTTGCCACCATCGTTGCGGAGGAGCTGAACACGCCGCCCACGCAGATCGAGACCCAGTTCGCCGGGGTGCACCCGGACTACCTGAACCCGCAGTTCGACCTGCAGATCACCAACGCGAGCAGTTCGATGATCACCTGCTATGTGCCGGTGCGTGAAGCTGCCGCCGCCGTGCGCACCCTGTTGCTGCAGGCGGCGGCGCAGAACTGGAATGTCGATGTTGGCAAGCTGGAATTCCGCGACGCTCGGGTGTACGACGAGGCCAACGGTCGCGACATCGGCATTGGCGAGCTGGTGGAAGCCGCAGCAGCCCTGCCTGTTCCCGAGTCCGTCGAACTCAAGCCGCGTGCCGAGTTCCGGTACATCGGGCGCTTCGAAGATCGCCTGGACAGCGAGCCGAAAGTGAATGGCGCGGCCATGTACGGCATGGATACCCAGGTGCCGGATGCGCTCACGGCCGTCGTCGTTCGCTGCCCGCATTTCGGCGGTTGCCTCGAGAGTTTCGATGACAGCGAGGCCAGGAGCGCACCGGGCGTGCTGGACATCTTCGACATCGAGTCGGGGGTTGCCGTGGTGGCGAAGCACTACTGGCATGCGCGTCGCGCTGCAGACCTGCTGAAGGTCACCTGGGACCCGGACGACGCCACGCAGCAGTCCAGTGGGGCGATTTCGCAGGAGCAGACTCGCCTGCTCGACGCGCGGGAAGCGGAAGACGGCGCGTTCGCCGGCGACAACGTGCTGACCGCCGAGTACACCGCCCCCTTCCAGGCACACGCGTGCATGGAGCCGATGAACGCCACGGTGGCCATCGGTGCCGACAACGTCGACGTGTGGGTGTCGACACAGGCGCCCGGCATCATGCAGTCGGGTGTGGCCAGGGCGCTGGGTCGGCCGGACGAGCAGGTGACGGTGCACAGCACTTTCGCCGGCGGCGGCTTCGGCCGTCGCGTGTACCCGAACGCCGTCATCGAAGCAGCACTGATCGCGCAGAAGATAGGCCAGCCGGTGAAGGTCATCTGGAGCCGCGAGGACGACATCCGCCACGACATGTATCGCCCGTCGACGAAGTGCCGCATGAGTGCCGACCTGGGTGATGGGGCCGTAAGGGCCTGGCGCTATCGCATCTGCACGCCGAGCCTGCACGCGACACTGGTGCCGGGCATTCGTGATCGCCTGTTCCCCGCCTGGCTGCCGGACTTTGCATTGAAGCAGATCGTGGCCCAGGCGGAGCGGGACGACATCGAGAACATCGAGGGTGCCGTCGACAGCGCTTACCGCCTCGGTGAAATGGATGCCGACCAGGTCATGTGGAGGCCGGGCATTCCGGTGAGTTTCTGGCGCTCGGTCGGCCACTCCCACAACGGCTTCTTCATGGAAGGTTTCATCGACGAAATGGCGCACCACGCCGGTGCCGACGTGGTCGAGTTCCGCCGCCAGCACCTCGAGCCCGGGTCGCGCGCGCGTATCGTGCTCGACCGGGTGGTGGAACTGGCAGAGTGGAGCAACACGGAGCCCGGCGTCTACCAGGGCATTGCGGTGGACCAGATCAAGGGCGCGGTGAGCGGGCAGGTCGCCGACGTGGTGGTGGAGGGCAACGAGATTCGCGTGAAACGCATCGTCTGTGTGGTCGACCCCGGTTTGGTGATCAACCCCGACATTGCGAAGACCCAGATCGAAAGCTGCATCGTCTGGGGTCTGACCGCGACGTTGAAGAGCGAGGTCACCATCGACAACCAGAGTGTCGTGCAGAGCAATTTTCACGACTTTCCGGTGCTGCGCATGAACGAAACGCCGAAGATGGAGATCCACCTGGTCGAAAGCGGCGATCATCCGGCGGGCGTCGGCGAGTGCTCGGTGGCGCCGGTGGCTCCGGCCGTTGCGAACGCGGTGTTCCAGGCCACCGGCAAACGCTTGCGGTCATTGCCGTTGCGGCTCTAGTTTTCCGAAGTCAACCCATCAAACGGGAGAATAGCGTGAATAAATGTATTGGGGTTGGATTGTGTGGCGTGCTTGCTCTTGGCCTTTTGGCCGCAGCGCCGGCGTGGTCTGGCGCTCACGAGAAAGCCGCCAGCGAAACACCGGCGAAAACCGCCGACCTGCTTCACTACACGCGGCTGTATACGGGCGACGACAACGAGACCCACTTCGAGGACGTGACCGTGACTTTTGCGTACCAGGACTACGGCAGCGAGGACATCCCGGCCGTCTGGTTTCCGCTCGAGGGTATCCGCGAAGCCGAAGGCTTCCATTTCATCGCCATGCCCGCCTACTGGGGCGGCAACAAACCCTACCCCGCGCCGCGACGGCAGTTCATCATCCCGCTGTCCGGCAAGATGGTCTTTTATGCTTCTGACGGCGAGGAGCGGGCGTTCGAGCCCGGTGACGTGCTGCTCGTCGAAGACACCACGGGCGCCGGCCACTTGTCGCGCATGGTCAGCACGGGTATGGGCCTGTTTGCCGTTGTGC
The DNA here is from genome assembly GCA_020351875.1 of Chromatiales bacterium. Classification (GTDB taxonomy): domain Bacteria; phylum Pseudomonadota; class Gammaproteobacteria; order Steroidobacterales; genus J054. The sequence continues at coordinate 3,466,526 of CP070671.1, forward strand.
CTCTCCCCGAGTCCGAGTAATCCACACATAAGCGAGGCACCGACGTGATCAATTTCGAACTCACGGAAGAACAGCAACAGCTCAGGGAAACCTGCCGGCGTTTCGCCGAAAACGAGATTGCACCGGTCGCGGCCAGCATCGACGAGATTCCGGATCCGCGCGAAGCGTTTCCGCAAGACCTGATCGGCAAGGGCTTCGAGCTGGGCTTCCACACCCTGCTCGTGCCGGAGCAGTATGGCGGCATGGGCGGCGGCCTGGTGGATTTTTCCATCATGATGGAAGAACTCGCGGTGGCGGATGCCGGCGTCGCGTTCAGCTTCGCCGCGACGTGCGCGATCTCCCGCATGGTCGCGGCCAACGCCACGCCTGCGCAGTGCGAGCGCTGGCTGGTGCCGTTCTGTGAAGACAAGACCGGCCGCTACTCGCTGGGATTCGGCGCGACGGAGCCGTCCGGCGGCACGGAAATTTTCTACACGGGAGACGACCCGAAGTTCGGCACGAAGACTTTCGCGAAGAAGATCGACGGCGGGTATTCCATCAACGGCGCGAAGCAGTTCACGACCAACGCCGGGCAGGCGGCGCTCTACGGCTGCATGGCGCGCACGGACAGGAACGCGCCGAATTTCGTGTCCAACTCCATCTTCTATTTCTCGGCCGATACGCCCGGGTTTTCGTTGGGCAAGATCGAGGACAAGATGGGCCATCGCGCGTCCAGCAACGGCGGGCTGATCTTCGACGACATGGAAGTCTCGGACGACGACCTGCTCGGTGAAGAGGGCAAGGGCGTCGAGATCCTGCTCCAGACCTACCACGCGAACGGTGTGGGCATGGGGTCACTGGCGCTGGGCATTGCGAGAGCCGCGTACGAGATGGCGCTGGAGTACGCGAAAGAACGGCAGACCTGGGGTCAGCCGATCATCCAGTACCAGTCCATCGGCAACAAGCTGGTGGACATGAAAATGGCCATCGAGACAGGGCGCCTGCTGATTCAGCGTATCGCGTGGGCCAGTGACCAGGGCAGGCACAACGACGACGTGAATCCGTCAATGGCGAAGGTCTATGCGTCGGAAGTTGCCAGGAAGGTGACGGTAGACGCGATGCAGGTGCTGGGTGGCTACGGGTACATGAAAGACTATCCGGCGGAGAAGCTCGTACGCGACGCGATGGTGACACCGATCTACGACGGCGCGAACGAGGTACTGAAGTACTTCATGTCCCTGGAGCTCTGACCGCGCGCGTCATCCGATCAGTACGCCGGCCGACACCAGCACGCAAAACAGCAGCGAGTAAGCGGCCGTGTGCGCCAGCACCGGATTCAGTTCAGCGCCGGTCGTCTGGTAGAGACGCGTGACAAGTGACCAGCCACCGGGTGCAACGATCAGCGCTAACCACAGCAGTCGCGGCGCGTCGCCTAATAACAACGGGATGGCCAGGACGATCAGAAAGGGTATGGCAATCAGCGCCGCGAATGCCCGTCGCGTGCCGGCCGCGCCGAGGCGCACGGCCGAGGTTATTTTTCCAGCGCGTGCATCGGTCGGGATGTCGCGCAGGTTGTTGACCACCAGGACCGCGACTATGGGCAGGCTAACCGCTATCGACAGCGCGAAGGCCAGTGGCTCGACGGTGCCGCTCTGCACGTAGTAGGTACCGGCCACGGCGACCGGTCCGTAAAACACGAACACGGCGACATCGCCAAGCGCATTCGACGCCAGCGGCAAAGGCCCGCCGCTGTAAGCCAGTATCGTCAGTACCGCCAGCAGACCGGCAACCAGTAGCGGCCAGCCTCCCAGCCACACCAGGTACAACCCACTCGACGAGGCCAGGGCAAGCGCGATGATCATCCCGTTGCGCACCGCCACTGGCGGCAGCAGCCCGCTTTGCGTCACACGAACCGGGCCGAGCCGGTCGTGGGTATCGACGCCATTTACAAAATCGAAGTAGTCGTTCGCCAGGTTCACACTCACTTGCAGCATTAGCGCGCAAATCAGGGTCACGCTCATCGGGAGCCAGGAAAAAGATTCATTGGCATAGGCCAGGGCATTGCCCACCAGGACCGGGCCCACGCACGCCGGCAACGTGCGGGGTCGGGTGGCCAACAGCCAGCTGTTGAAGGTGCCCGGCAAAACGAGCCCGCCGCTCAGCGGAGCTCCTTATAGAGGTTGATCAGCCCATTGGTCGAACTGTCATGCCCTGTTACCGGATTGTCGTGTTCCAGCTCGGACAGGATCGAGGTCGCGAGCACCTTGCCGAGTTCCACGCCCATCTGGTCGAAGGAGTTCACGTCCCAGATCACACCCTGCGCGAAGATCTTGTGCTCGTAGAACGCGATCAGCGTGCCCAGCGTTTCGGGTGTCAGCTGCCGGTACAGGAAAGAGCTGGACGGGCGGTTGCCCGCAAAGGTCTTGGCCGCGGCCAGGTGCTCCAGCTCGTCGCCGCCGATGCCGGCTGCCACGAGCTCCGCGCGGGCCTCCTCGCGCTTGCGGCCACGCATCAGCGCTTCGCTCTGAGCAAAGAAGTTTGAGACGAGGATCTGGTGATGCCGCCCGACGTCGTTGTGGCTGCGGGCAGCAGCCAGGAAATCGCACGGAATCAGCTTGGTGCCCTGGTGGATCAGCTGGTAGAACGCGTGCTGGCCGTTCGTGCCGGGCTGGCCCCAGATGACCGGCCCGGTCTGGTAATCGACGGACTCACCCTCACGCGTCACGCTCTTGCCGTTACTTTCCATGTCGCCCTGCTGGAAGTAGTCGGCAAACAGGTCCAGGTATTGGTCGTACGGGAGTATCGTGTGACTCTGCGCGTCGAAGAAATTGTTGTACCAGATGCCCAGCAGGGCCATCAGCACCGGGATGTTTGCAGCGAAGGGCGCGGTCCGAAAGTGTTCGTCAGCTTCGTGTGCGCCTGTCAGCAGCGCTTCGAAGTTGTCCATGCCGATATACAGGGCGATGGACAGACCGATCGCGGACCAGAGCGAATAGCGGCCACCAACCCAGTCCCAGAACTCGAACATGTTCTCGGCATCGATGCCGAATTCCGTCACCGCCGCGGCGTTAGTGGACAATGCGGCGAAGTGCCTGGCGATATGCGCTTCGTCGGCTGCGGTTCCGAGGAACCACTCGCGCGCGGTGTGCGCGTTGGTCATGGTCTCGATTGTCGTGAAGGTCTTGGACGCCACCAGGAACAGCGTGGTCTCCGGGCGCACTCGCTTCAGGGTTTCACTGATGTCCGTGCCGTCGATATTGGACACGAAATGCACGGACAGGCCGGGCTGCGCGTAGGGCGTCAGCGCCTGGCAGACCATCTTCGGACCCAGGTCGGAGCCGCCGATGCCGATGTTCACGATGTCGGTGATACGTTGGCCGGTGTAGCCGGCCCAGGCGCCCGAACGCACGCGGTCGCTGAATGCCCGCATTTTCCCGAGCACCGCGTTCACTGCGGGCATCACGTTTTCACCGTCCACCAGGATCGGGCGGTTGGTACGGTTGCGCAGCGCCACGTGCAGCACGGCGCGGTGCTCCGTGTTGTTGATCTTCTCACCGGTGTACATGGCTGCGATGCGTTCGGCGAGTCCGGCCTGTTCTGCGAGTCTTACGAGTTCGGCAATCGCGCCGTCATCGATGCGGTGCTTCGAGTAGTCGAACAGCACGTCGGCTAGCTGCACCGAGTAGCGAGCGAAACGATCCGGATCCTTATCAAAGGCATCGCGCATGTGCAGCCCGGCGAGGCGATCGCGCGCTGCCTGCAGAGTGCGCCAGGCGGGCAGGGTCGTGGGTGACGGCATGGTCAGGCTTCTCTTTAGCGGCGTTGCAAAACGTAATACTCATCGGGCGCGGTGCCAAACACCTGTGCACCGTCATTGTCGAAGCCGCGTTCTGCGGTCAGGTAAGTCTCGGCGGTAACCAGGGCCTCGCCCTCGATTCGCCGCCAGGCCTGTCGGCGTTCTGACCACACGCGGCACACGGCGGGATCGACCCGCCCGTACCAGCTGTCGTCGCGCCGCTGCCAGACTTGTACGCATGTCGGTGGCAGGTCCTGAACGAGGTCGTCAGTCGTCAGAGCAGAAAAGCGTCCCGGCGACTCCCAGGCGTCCACGAAATCTGACGGGTCGCGCAGTGACCAGGTGATTTGGCGGACCGTGCCGGGCTCGTCGCCGAGCTCGAATACCAGCACACGCTGACGATAGACCCTTTGCTCCGGGCCGCTGTTCAACTGCCAGTACATCACGTGTGCGCCCAGGGCAGGCGCAGACAAGCGCACGTGCCGATCCGAGAGCAGCGGGTCTTCCGTGTCGCCGGCCTGTTCCACCCCGTCGCTCGTGTAGCTGCCTTCCAGCAGTGCCAGCAACTCGTCGAGTTCGGTCTGTGCCTGGGCAGGTGAGGTGAACAGCAAGCAGGCAATCACGCAGATCCGCAGGAGAGGCCGGCAAATTGTGCTGGCCGGACCCCGGTCAGGGGCATCTTGCCAGTCGGCCGTTTTGGTCATGTCTTGCTGCCTGCGTGAATCCGCGGGGCAGTATAACGAAGCCCCGGAACCGGCGGCCGCAAGCGCTGGTACCGACGATGCGCAGCGATATCCAGGCTTGTTGCCATAATGCAGCCCGTTTCGCCAGGGATGGCCACGCGGCCGGGGGTCTGCCGCCTGTCTTGAGAGCCCCGGGACCGGCGACTAGACTGCAGTCAAGAACAACAAGACTCGCCCGTTCCCGCCGGGCGTCAAGGGGGGGCAGTGCCCATTCATTGCCGTCTCGGCTGTCTCCTGCTGACTGGCCTGTTGCTGGCCTTGCCGGCGGGTGCCGGCCCGTGGCCCAGCCGACTGCCGACGTCGGAGAAACCCAAGCAACCGAGAATCGTCACGGTCTTTACCCGGGACCAGCGCCTGTTCGTCGCCGGGCACAACCTGCCTGTGGGCGAGGACCTGGAAGTCCGGCTTGGCGACCTGCAGCTGGACGTATTGCACGGCACCGACAGTCTCGTGGTGACGAAACTGCCTGAACTGCCGTTGGACCAGGAGTACGAGCTGGTGATCCGGCACGGGGTTCGCGAAGCATCCGTGCGTTCGTCGGCCGCCACCTGGGGCTTCGTGCTGCCAAGCCAGCAACGCTAGAGATCACGCGCCAACGAACCGTTTACTGAATGCCGGGCGACAGCTGTCCGCCGGCTCTTCCCACAAATCTAGTTTTTGGACGACCGTCCGAGATTGCGTCATCGGTTGGTCTTATGGTGTTTGATAGCCAGTTCACCGGGCGATTGCAAACAGTCTGCCGGTCGGCGCCTAGCGGCGACAAGTGATCAAATGCTTACCGCGCACTTGTCAACGAACGCATGATGTGGAGGCGCATCTTGTGCGCGGAAGTTAGTGGCCGCTACCGCCCCTCTGGAACTAAACTCTGCGCGTCAGACAAGCGGGAACCACAAAGCGATGCTGAAACTCGACGGCCGCCACGAACTCGGGACCCTGGTCAAGTGGTGGTATCGCGCGCGCCTGGGGTTTCCCTTCGTCTCGCCGATCACGGTGGAGGTTCAGGACGACGGCCCGCCTTGCCGGTTCGTGTGCACCAGGCTGCGGGAACTGAAGCGCGCGGCGACGATGTTCCTGAAAGAGGAGGGCACGATCGCCTGGCTGCGGCAGGAGTTGCGCCCGGACGACGTGTTCCTGGACATCGGTGCGAACATCGGGATCTACACGATTTTCGCCGCGCGCCGGCTCAGCGACGGCGGTGCGGTCACGGCGGTGGAACCGCACCTGGTCAATGCCACGCGGCTGCTCCAGAACGTGCGCGCCAACGAGCTCGAGGACCGCGTCAGCGTGCTCACCTGCGCCCTTGCCGGTACCAACGGGTTCCGGGATTTCAACTATCGCGAATGGGGGGCCGGCACATCGAACAGCCAGCTCGGGCGTTGCCGCGACAGCCGCGGGCGGCCGTACGAACCGGCCGCGCGGGAGCTGAAAGCCGTGACCACGGTGGATACGCTGATCGCGGCGGGCGCGATGCGCCGGCCGGACCTGGTCAAGATCGACGTCGACGGGCTGGAGGCACCGATCCTGGCGGGCATGCAGGGACTGCTCACGGGCGACGAACCGCCACGGCTGGTGCAGGTTGAAGTCGAGCCCCAGACGCGCGCGATAATCGAAGAGCGGCTGGCGGGCTGGGGTTACCGGCGCCAGTCGCACCACTTCAGTAAAGGGGGCAAGCAGCGGCTGGCAACAGGCGAGCCCGAAGACGCGATTCCCCACAATGTGATATTTGAGCCAGCCGGCTGATTGGCATGCCGTGACCCGTGATCAACGAGCCGTTTTCCCTTGAACGAATGCCCCCCGTGGCGGCATATAATGCCCGCTGCCAATCGGGCATCGGTTGAGGACACTGCCTATGGATCCGCTCCTGGTCATCATTATCTTGGCGCTGATTGCCGTCATCGTTACCATGATGCTTGGGTTGTGGACGATGGGCGCGGGCGACAGCCGCCTGCCGCCGAAACTCGGTAACAGGATCATGTGGGCGCGGGTTGGTTTGCAGGGGCTGGCCATCCTGTTGCTGTTCCTGGCCATCCTGCTCAAATAGCCGCCGCCACGTCGCACCGCTCGACAGCGCGGCCGCGTCGACCGTGGCCCGGCCGTGCGGCCCGACGCGGGCCAAAGAGGATGAATAAAACGTGACTGCACAAGACGATCAATTTTTTGACACTTTCACGCTGGTGATCGGCGGCCTGGTGGCTGTCGCCGTGGCGATCTTCGTTTTTTCGCTGTTTGCCGGCGGTGCCACCCAGCGCGAGGCGCAGCTGGTGGACGAGGCCTACCAGGCGGCACTGCAGGAGCGCATCGCGCCGATCGGCCGCGTGCGTGTGCCGGGCGATGAGCCGGCCGACACCGGGGTGGGTGAGCCGGTTGAAGCCGCGACCCCCGTTGCCACCCAGATGTCCGGGCCGCAGGTCTACAACGCCGCCTGCGTGGCCTGCCACGGCACCGGCATTGGCGGCGCGCCGAAGCTCGGCGACCCGGCCGCCTGGAGCCCGCGCCTCGCGCAGGGTCTGGACACGGTGCAGCGACACGCAATCGAGGGTTACCAGGGCGACCAGGGTTACATGCCGCCAAAGGGTGGCCGGGTGGACCTGTCCGACGACGAAGTGCTGGCGGCCGTCGAGTTCATGGTGGCCGAATCCAGCTAGTCGAAGCCGGGGTGCAGGCGTCGGTTTGCCCGAGGTCCGGCAGCCTTCCCCTGCGAAAACACGTCCTTATTAATGTGTCGGTCGTAGCCAATCCCGAGGCCACCCCAGGCCGTGCCTAGCTGCATTGCAGCAGGTCACAGGCTCGCAGAAATGGGGTAGTCTTGAAGCACTACGCGGCGTCGAGACACGGGGGTCATCGACGGAGGGGGCCGGGCGTAAGACGAGCGGTTTGACCCGCGTGTCGAGGCACCCACTGTGCGGCGCTGCGTCACGATGCCTTCTTCCGCGGAACGTCGCGTAGCGTATAAGAGGTAGCCTATGAAGTGTCTCTATTTCCTGTCACCTGACCTGGTCAGCACGAAAAAAGTCTCCGACGACCTGCAGGATGTCGGTGTCGACAACTGGTTCATTCATGTCGTGAGCCAAGACGAGGCGGGACTGAGGAAAGAGCGCTTGCATTCCAGTAACTGGCTGGAAACCCGGGACTTGCTGAGAGACGGCTTCATCGGCGCCAACATCGGCTTCATCATCGGCGTGCTGGCTGCGGGCCTGGTGATGTTTCTGAAGCCGTTCGGCGACGAGGTGCCCGCGATCGTCTACGTGATCATCGTGGCGTTTGCGACCTGCTTCGGTGCCTGGGAGGGCGGGCTTTACGGGGTCGCCAGCCAGAACCGCAAGCTGGCCCGCTTCAGCGACGCAATAGAAGCGGGCAAATACCTGATCCTGATCTATGCGGCAAAAGGCCAGGGTGAAGTGGTAAAACAAATGATGCGTGAGCGGCACCCGGAGGCCGAGCACGTGGCAACAGACCGGCAGTTTTTCAACCCGTTCGGTATCGTGCGGCGGAGAACGGCGAACTCATAGTCCGGTTAGGTTGAGGCCAGAGCCAGCATAAAGGGGGTCGGAGCGTGGCGATTGCAATAGCGGTAATTCTCCTGGTCATAGGCTCGTTGCTGTTTCACTTTTTAAGTCCCTGGTACTTCACACCCCTCGCGTCCAACTGGGACACCATTGATCTCACCGTCGACATCACCTTCTGGGTGACTGGCGTCGTTTTCGTGCTGGTCAACCTGTTCCTCGCTTACTGTGTCATTCGCTACCGGCACAAGAAGGGCCTGAAGGCAGACTACGAGCCCGAAAACAAGAAGCTCGAATGGTGGCTCACTGGTATCACCACGGTGGGCGTCGTGGCGATGCTCGCACCCGGACTGGTGGTCTGGGCAGACTTCGTGACCGTGCCCGAAGACGCCGACGAATTCGAAGCGGTGGGCCAGCAGTGGAACTGGACCTTCCGTTTTCCTGGTGAAGACGGCGTGCTGGGCACCACGGCGGTGCGCTTCATGAGCACCGAGAATCCCTTCGGGATCGACCCGGACGATGAAAATGGCCAGGACGATGTGCTGATCTTCGACAACGAAGTGCATTTGCCCATCAACCGGCCGGTGAAGGCGCTGTTGCGATCGAAAGACGTGCTGCACGATTTTGCGGTGCCGCAGTTCCGCGTGAAGATGGACCTGGTACCGGGCCTGGTCACCTACCAGTGGTTCACGCCAACCCGGACCGGCAATTTCGACCTGCTCTGCGAAGAACTGTGCGGGTTGGCCCATCACACGATGCGGGGCAATGTGGTCGTTGACGAACAGGCGGATTTCGAAACCTGGCTCGCCGGTCATCCTACCTTCGCAGACACCCAGGCCGAGCCGGCGGGCGATGCAACCGTGGGCCAGGCGCTGTACGCACCTTGCGCCGCGTGCCACGGCATGCAGGGTGAGGGCAACCCGGCATTGAATGCGCCGAAACTGAGCGGCCAGGAAGACTGGTACCTGAAGCGGCAGCTGCACAACTACAAGAAGGGTCGCCGGGGTGCAGACCCGGCCGACACCAACGGCATGCAGATGGCGGCCATGGTGAACACTTTGCCGGACACTGCTGCCCTGAACAGCGTGGTGGCCTACATCCAGACCCTGCCGGACGAACCTGCGCCCACCACCATCACCGGTGATGCGGAGCGCGGCAAGGATCTCTATACCACTTGCGCGGCGTGCCACGGGCGCGACGGCATGGGTATCTGGTCCGTCAGCGCGCCACGCCAGGCGGGCATGAGCGACTGGTACCTGGCCAATCAGCTGCGCAACTTCAAGGCGGGCATCCGTGGTGCACACCCGCAGGACGGGTTCGGCGAGCAGATGGCCTCCATGGCCATGATGCTGTTGAATGACCAGGCCATCGACGACGTCGTGGCTTACATCAACACGCTGCCGGTCACGTCACCGCAGCAGGTCGCGAACCTGGAGCAATGACTCCAGGCAAGGACAGAGCAGAAACCAGCCGCACGAGCGGTACAAACAGGTAGCAGGAGAATCTGATGGCTTACGTTGCGATCGCGGACCGGGGACAGGAACTCGATCACCCGCACAGCTTCGTCACCAAGTACATCTGGAGCCAGGACCACAAGGTCATTGCGATCCAGTATTCCATCACCGCCATTGCGGTGGGTCTCGTGGCGCTGGCGCTGTCTTTCGCGATGCGGCTGCAGCTCGCCTTCCCGGACACGTTCTCCTTTATCGATCCGACCGCCTATTACCAGAGCGTGACGATGCACGGGATGATCATGGTGATCTACCTGTTGACCGCGCTGTTCCTCGGCGGCTTCGGCAACTACCTGATCCCGCTGCAGCTCGGTGCGCGGGACATGGTGTTCCCGTTCATGAACATGCTGAGCTACTGGGTCTACCTGCTGTCCGTGATCGTGCTGCTGGCCAGCTTCTTCACACCCGGCGGGCCGACGGGCGCCGGCTGGACCTTATACCCACCGCAGGCGATTTTGCCTGGCACGCCAGGGGCGGAATGGGGCATCCTCATGATGCTGGGGTCGCTCGCGCTATTCATCGTCGCGTTCACGATGGGTGGCCTGAATTACGTGACGACCGTGCTTCAGGCCCGGACCCGGGGCATGACCCTGATGCGCATGCCGCTGTCCGTCTGGGGCATTTTCATGGCGACGATCCTCGGTCTGCTGGCTTTCCCGGCCCTGTTCGTCAGCGCGGTCATGATGCTGTTCGACCGGCTGCTGGGTACCAGCTTTTTCATGCCGGCGGTGCTGTCCATGGGCGAACAGCTGGAGACCGGGGGCGGCAGCCCGGTGCTGTTCCAGCACCTGTTCTGGTTCTTCGGCCACCCGGAGGTCTACATCGTCGCATTGCCGGCCTTCGGCATCGTCTCTGACCTGTTGAGCGTGCACGCGCGCAAGAACATCTTCGGTTACCGGATGATGGTCTGGGCCATCGTCGCGATCGGCGCGCTGAGCTTCATCGTCTGGGCGCATCACATGTATGTCAGCGGCATGAACCCTTATTTCGGGTTCTTCTTCGCCACCACCACGCTGATCATCGCGGTGCCGACCGCGATCAAGGTCTACAACTGGGTGCTGACGCTGTGGAAGGGTGACATACATCTGACCGTGCCGATGCTGTTCGCGATTGGCTTCATCTTCACCTTCATCAATGGCGGCCTGACCGGCCTGTTCCTGGGCAACGTGGTGGTGGACCTGCCGCTGTCGGACACCTACTTCGTGGTCGCGCATTTCCACCTGGTGATGGGTGTATCGCCGGTGCTGGTAGTTTGTGGCGCGATCTACCACTGGTACCCGAAAATCGCCGGGCGAATGCTGAACGATAGCCTGGGGAAGTTGCATTTCTGGCTGACCTTCATCGGCACCTACGCGATCTACTTCCCGATGTATTACCTGGGCATTCTCGGGTTGCCGCGCCGCTACTATTCCAACGGTGTTACGGAGTTCATCCCGGATTCCGTCAATTCGGTGAACGTTGCGATAACGACCGCCGCCCTGTTCGTGGGCATCGCCCAGCTGCTGTTCGTGCTGAACCTGATCATCAGCCTGCGCTCCGGCAAGAAGGCTGACGGGAATCCATGGCGGGCGACCACGCTCGAGTGGCAGACACCGGACACACCTCCGGATCATGGCAACTGGGGGCCGGAGCTGCCCACGGTCTACCGCTGGGCGTACGACTTCAGTGTCCCGGGCGCCGACAAGGACTTCACGCCGCAGAATGAACCGCCGGCAGGCCAGAGCGCATGAATATCTTCAAGGTACTCGGCACCAAGCCCTGGCAGCAGAGCGGGCAGGTCGACAACGTGCCGGGCGGCGAAGTGCTGGTCATGCCGTCCGCGCGCATCGGCCTGTGGGTGTTCCTGGCGGTCGTGGCTTCGCTGTTCGGCTTGTTCACCAGCGCGTACCACATGCGCGCGGAGTACGCGGACTGGCGGCAGCTCGACGTGCCGGCGCTGCTCTGGCTCAACACCGGGGTGCTGGTGCTGACCAGTGTTGCCTTTCAGTGGGCCTGGTCCGCGTCGCGGCAAGGGAAGCTGGCGGGTGTGCGCGACGGGCTGACCGTGGGCGGTGCGCTCACGCTGGCCTTCCTGGTGCTGCAGTTGCTGGCCTGGCGGCAAATGATCGACGCCGGCTACTTCGCATATACGAATCCGGCCAACGCATTTTTCTACCTGCTGACCGGTGCGCACGCGCTGCACCTGCTCGGGGGCCTGTGGGTCTGGGCCAGGACCACTGCCAGGGTGTGGGGCGGCCTGGACACGGAGAACGCGGAAGAGGTTGGCCGCGTGCGCCTGCGGGTGGAGCTTTGCACCATCTACTGGCATTTCCTGTTGCTGGTCTGGCTGGTGTTGTTCGGCCTGATGTTGTCGACCTGAGGATCTGGAAGAGATGGCACAAGACGCTGCGCTGACGAGTTCCGGGGAAGTTGCCCTGCCGGCTGGCCTGAAAGGGGTGGCCGGCGACTGGTCTGCCGACAAGCAGACCTTCATCGTGCCCTGGGGCAAGGCCATGATGTGGATCTTCCTCCTGAGCGACACCTTCATCTTCAGCTGCTTCCTGCTCAGTTACATGAAGGTACGGATCTCGACCCCGGTGCCATGGCCGAACCCGAGCGAAGTCTTCGCGCTGAGTTTCGGCGGCGATCCGATCCCGCTGATTCTGATTGCGATCATGACCTTCGTCCTGATCACCAGCAGCGGCACGATGGCCATGGCCGTGAACTTCGGTTACCGGCGCGACCGGGCGAAGACCGCGCTGCTGATGCTTGCGACGGCGCTGCTCGGTGCGACCTTCGTCGGCATGCAGGCCTTCGAGTGGACCAAGCTGATCGTCGACGAGGGCGTGCGCCCGTGGGCTAACCCGATGGGGGCCCCGCAGTTCGGTTCCAGCTTCTTCATGATCACCGGCTTTCACGGCCTGCATGTCAGCGCCGGCGTCATCTACCTGCTGGTGGTGGCGTGGCGCGTCTGGAGCGGTTTCTACGACCGCAAGGGCACTTACGAAACCGTGGAAGTGGCCGGGCTTTACTGGCACTTCGTGGACCTGGTCTGGGTGTTCATCTTTGCCTTTTTCTATCTTTGGTAAGCAAGCGGCCCGGAGTCTGGGCAGTAACGCAGTGAAATCGGGGAGTCTGGGGTATGTCAACGGCTGAAGGTCAACAACATCCAATCAGCATCTATCTCTGGATCTGGGGTCTGCTGTTCGTGTTCAGCGCGTTTTCCTACGCGGTTGATTATTTCCAGCTGCAGGGCTACCTGCGCTGGAGCCTGATCCTGTTGTTCATGTTCCTGAAGGCCGGTTTCATCGTGGCGATCTTCATGCACATGGCCTGGGAGCGCCTGGCGCTGATCACCGCCATACTGGGCCCGCCCGTCGTGCTGCTGGTGTTCATCGGCCTGATGGTCAGCGAAGGCGAGTACACGGAGGGTAATCGCCTGGAAGTGTTTGCCCAGCAGATCTTTGTGCCGGCGGAACACGGCGCGACAAACCACTGAGGTGACTGGCGCCGGCACAGCCGGCGCGCGCTGTCGGGCAGGCACGCTGCGCGACGTCTCTCCGCAGGCGCAAACGGCGCGTCATGTGCTGATGATTCGCCCGCGCCATTTCGGCGTGAACCCGCAGACGGCGGCCAGCAATAGCTTCCAGCAGGCTGACAGCACGGGCGCAGAACTGGCGGCGCGGGCCGCCCGGGAAGTGGACGACTGCGCCCACGCTCTGGCCGCTGCCGGGGTCACGCCGCTGATCTTCGACGACACCGACGCGCCCGCGAAGCCGGACGCGGTGTTCCCGAACAACTGGGTGTCATTCCACGCCAGCGGCCGCATCGTGCTGTACCCGATGCTGGCACCGAACCGCCGGGTGGAAAGACGACCGGACATACTCCACGCGTTGACGGCGCGCGGTTACCGGTGGCACGAGACCATCGACCTCAGCGAACTCGAGAGGCGGGGCCTCGCGCTGGAAGGCACCGGCAGCCTGGTGTTCGACCGCCCGCGCGGCTTCGCCTTTGCCGCGTTATCCAGCCGCACACACCGGGCCGCGCTGGCGGAGTTCGCGGCGCGCACCGGCTACCGGGTGCTGGAGTTCCACACGGCCTTTCGCGGCCAGCCGGTGTATCACACCAACGTGATGCTGGCGCTGGGCCGGCAGTTCGCGGTGATTTGCGACGAGATCATTCCGGCACCGGCCGAACGTGACGCGGTCATTGCCCAGCTGGAAGCTTCGGGCCGCGACGTGATTCGCATCGACGCCGGACAAATGGCGTGTTTCGCGGCCAACCTGCTGGAACTCGATGCGGAGACCGGACCGGTCATCGCATTGTCGACGACCGCGCTGGCCGGCCTCCGGACTGCTCAGCGCCGGCGCCTGGAAGCACACGGTCGCCTGCTGCCGGTGGCCGTGCCGGCGGTGGAAAGCGACGGTGGCAGCCTGCGTTGCATGCTGGCCGAGGTTTTTTTGCCCCGGGCCGGCAGCGCAGGCGGCTAGAATCAACCGCATGGAAGATCAGATCAGCGACGCGTCGATCGTCTACCGGCTGCGTCCGGCCGACGTTGCGGCACACCTGTTCCAGATGACGTGCAGGATCGACACGCCGGACCCGGCGGGCCAGCGGGTGTACCTGCCTGCGTGGATTCCCGGCAGTTACCTGGTGCGCGACTACGCTCGCCACATCCTGTCGCTGCAGGCCAGTGGCCCGGGCGGACCGGTGGCCGTGCACAAGATCGACAAGGCGACCTGGCAGGTCGAGCCGGTGAACGGCCCGCTGTTGCTGTCGGCAGAAATCTACGCCAACGACCTGAGCGTGCGGGGCGCGTTTCTCGATTCCCGGCACGCTTTTGTCAACGGCGTGTGCGTATTCCCCACCGTGGCCGGTCACGAGGGCGCGCGCTGCGTGGTGCACATCGAAGCACCGGCGGATGAAACGCAGTGGGAAGTGGCCACCGCGCTGCAACGGCTAAGCGGCGTGGAAGGCGGCTTCGGCGCGTTCACCGCCGCGAGCTATGACGAGCTGATCGATTGCCCGGTGCTGATGGGGCCCCTCGTCAGGGCCAGCTTCGAAGTCGCCGGGGTGCCGCACACGTTTTCCCTCGTTGGCAAGCACGACGCCGACCTGGACCGGCTGGCCGAAGATGCGGCAACCATCTGTGCGACACACGCAGACATGTTCGGCGGCCTGCCGATGCCGGCTTACCAGTTTCTCGTCACGGTTCTGAACCACGGTTATGGCGGCCTGGAGCATTGCGACTCGTCGGCGCTGGTCTGCAGCCGGCACGACCTGCCGCGGCCAGGCGAGACCGGGGTCTCCGAGCGTTACCGGAAATTTCTTGGCCTTGTCAGCCACGAGTATTTCCATCTCTGGAATGTGAAACGGATCCGCCCGGCTGAGCTCACACCGTATGACCTGCAGTCAGAGAACTACACTCGCCAGCTCTGGCTGTTCGAGGGCATCACGTCTTATTACGACGACCTGGGCCTGTTGCGCAGCGGGTTGATCGGTGCGGACAGCTACCTGGAACTGCTCGGCAGGACGCTGACGCGCGTGTATCGCAGTGGCGGGCGGCGGCGCCAGACGCTGGAAGAATCCAGTTTCGACGCGTGGATCAAGTTCTACCGGCAGGACGAGAATTCGCCGAACGCGCTGGTCAGCTATTACGCGAAGGGCGCGATGGTGGCCCTGGCGCTGGACCTGGAATTGCGGCTGCGAACCGACGGGTTGCGGTCGCTGGACAGCGTGATGCGCGAACTCTGGAAGGTATACGGCACCGCGGGGCAGGGTGTGCCGGATGGTGCTTTCGAGCGGCTGGCCGAAGAGGTGTCGGGCGTCCGCCTGGACGAGTTCTTCCACCAGGCCTTGCGCACCACGGTGGATCCGCCCGTGGGCATCCTGCTGGCGCAGTTCGGCGTGCGGCTGGTGCTGCGCGGGGCGGAGGGCGCGGCCGACAAGGGCGGCCGGCCCGGGAAACGCGAAGCGGAACCACTCGCCTGGCTCGGGCTGGACACGCGCCAGCACGGCGAACGCCTGATGATCCGGCATGTGCTGACCGGCGGGCCGGCCCATGCGGCGGGCTTGTCGGCCGGCGATCAGCTGCTGGCACTGAACGGCGAGCGGCTGGATGCCCGGCGCCTGAAGAAAGCGCTGGCTTATCTGCCGCTGGAGCAGGACGCGAGCGTGCACGTCTTTCGTCGCGACGACCTGCTGGAAACCCGGCTGCGCCCGGTTCGTGCGCCGCGCGACACGGCCTACCTGTGCCTGGATGACGCCGCGGATGCAGCAAGCCTCGCGCGTCGCGAAGCCTGGCTCGGGGCCTGAGTGGACAGGGCCGGGTGCTAGACTTGCAGCGTCGCGACACCGGGTGAGACATGCTGGAGCTCGGGCTCAAAGTGCTGATCAGCTACCTGTTGGGCTCCGTGAACGGCAGCCTGCTGCTGGGCCGGTTCAAGGGTATCGACATAAGGAACGTCGGCAGTGGAAACGCCGGCGGCACCAACGCGCTGCGCGCGCTGGGCAGGGCCTTCGCCGTGGCAGTGATGACCATCGACATTGGCAAAGGCTTTCTCGCGCCGTGGCTGCTGCCCGGCCTGGCCCTGCCGGGTGTGCCCGCCGATCCGGCAGTGTCCCGTGAATGGTTAATGCTGGCCTGCGCCGGCGCGGCCGTGTTCGGCCACTGTTATCCCGTCTGGTTTGGCTTCCGCGGCGGCAAGGGTGCGGCAACCGCTATCGGCGCGATGCTCGCGGTGGCGCCCGCCGCGCTGATCCCGGCCGGCATCGTCTGGCTGTCGGTGCTGATCCTGTCGGGATACGTCGGGCTCTCCACCATGCTGGCCGCGGTGACCATGCCGGCCTGGCAGCTGGTGGCGGCCGGTCTGGCCGACAAGCCGCTGCTGCTGTTCCTGTTATTGCTGGCCGGGTTTATCGTCTTCACGCATCGCGCCAACATCGGGCGAATGCGGCGAGGGGAGGAAAACCGCATGCAGAAGGCGATGTTGCTGCGGCGTTCCCACTGAACCGATGCCCAGCACAGTCGATGTGATCCAGATGCTGGCGGACGGGCAGCTGCATTCGGGCTCGGAGCTGGCGGCCGCGCTCGGCTGCAGCCGGACCGCCGTCTGGAAGCACATGCAGGGCCTCGACGAACTGGGCCTGGAGCTGGCCGCGTCGCCAGGTCGGGGTTACCAGCTGTCGGCGCCGCTGGAACTACTGGATTCGAGCCTCATTCGTGCCAGCCTGGACCAGTCCGCTGCCCGGCGCTTGCAGAGTCTGCAGCTGGAACCCGTCATGGATTCCACCAGCGAAACCCTGCGCAACTTTGCCGCACCGGGTGCCGGTCGAATGCACGCGGCATTGACCGAATTTCAGCGGGGTGGCCGGGGGCGGCGCGGCCGCAGCTGGTTGTCGCCGTTTGCCAGTGGCCTTTGCCTGTCGGTCAGCTGGACCATGGAGGCGGGGCCCGGCGGCTTCGCGGGTCTGAGCCTGGCCCTGGGCGTTGCGGCCCACGGAACGCTGGAGGCCCTCGGGGCCCGGGATGTGGGGCTGAAGTGGCCGAACGACCTGGTTGTCGGCGACGGCAAACTCGGCGGGCTGCTGCTCGACCTGGAAGGTGAAGCGGCGGGCCCGCTGAAACTCGTGGCGGGCATCGGGATTAACGTCAGGCGCGATGCGAGATTGCGGGCGGCAGTCGGTCACGGCGATGCGTTGCCGCCGGTCGCGCTGGATGAGTGCTGCGCACAACCGGTGTCGCGCAATGTGCTGGCGGCCGGATTGATAGCGGCATTCGGGGACGCGCTGGCCGCATTTGAACTCAATGGTTTCGAGCCCTTCGCCGATTCCTGGCGTCGGCTCGATGTGTTGCACGGCAAGCCGGTCAGTGTGCGGGTGGGTGCGCGCACCTGGCGCGGCGAGGCGCGGGGCATTGCGCCCGACGGGGCGCTGCTCGTCGCACGCAATGGCGAGCTCGAGGCCGTGTTGTCCGGCGATGTCACCGTGCGGCGAGGCCAATGATCCTGCTGCTGGACATTGGCAACAGCCGCACGAAGTGGGCGGTGCTGGGCCCAGGGGGGCTCGGCTCGGCGGGCGCGCGGAGCCACGGGGGCGGCATCGAGGCGTTGCCGGGGGACATCCCGATCAGCCCGGATCAGGTCTACGCGTCGAACGTGGCCGGGCCGCGCATGGAGGAGGCGCTGCGCGCAGCGGTGCGCAGTCGCTGGGCGTGCCCGCTGACCTTTGCGCGCCCCGCGGCTGCCCTCGGCAAGGTGCGCAATGGCTATGCCGAGCCCCAGCAGCTCGGTGTGGACCGATGGCTGGCCATCCTGGCGGCCTACGACCGGCAGCAGGGGGCGGTTTGCGTGGTGGATGCGGGTACGGCCACCACCGTTGACATGGTGAAGGCCGACGGCCGGCACCTGGGGGGCTTTATCCTGCCGGGCGTGAACCTGATGGCGGAAAGCCTGCTGGATGCCACCGGTGACCTCGGCCGGGTGCGGGACAAGGCCGCCGGCAACCCGTCGCTGGAGCCCGGTACCAGCACCGGGGCGGCGATCCGCGACGGCGCATGGGCGGCGACGGTCGGCCTGGTGGAACGGGCGCGGGCACTGTTGCCCAGGCGCGCCGGCCTGGCAGTCACCGGGGGCCTGGGCGCTACGCTCGCTGGGTTTCTCGGGGTGGACTATCACGAACACCTGGTACTGGAGGGCCTGGCGCTGAATTGGCGCGCCGGGGCGGCGGCCGGCTGATGTTGCGCAATCTCGTGCTGTGCCTGCTGCTGGCGAATCTCCTGGTCTGGGCCTGGCAGCGTTGGATCGTGCCCCCAGACGCGGTCGATGCGCTGGAATTGCAGGGTTCGCGGGCGCCGGAGCTGGTGCTCTTGGCCCCGGCGCCTGGCCGCGCGACTGAGACGCCGGCGGCGACCTGTCTGCGGGTTGGGCCCTTTGCCGAGGCGGCCGAAGCCGAGCGGGCCGCCGGGAAAATGGCCACCACCGGCCTGCCGACGGCGATTGAGGCCGAATCGGTGGAGGTCTGGGTGGGCCATTGGGTACAGGTGCCGGACCTGGGCGATCGCCGGACCGCCAATGGCGCGCGCGAAGACCTGGTGGCCGCGGGGCTGGCCGATGCCTATGTCGTGCGGACCGACAGCGGCTTCAAGATCTCCCTCGGCGTCTTTCGCGACCTGGATCGCGCCGAGCGCGTGGCGCGCATGGCCCGCGGCGCCGGTTTCGATGTCGTGACGACGGACCGGACCAGGGACGGGGAGGAATTCTGGCTCCTGATCGGGCCCATGGCAGGCCCCGGGCCGGGCCTGGCCGGCCTGGAGCCGGCGGGCGACCGCATCCTGCGCACCGAGGCGGTGGCCTGCCCTGCGACCGGGTCGGATAGCGAGGCGGGGCCCAATTCCTTAGAATCTGCGGCCGCCGTGGCGCCGACGCCGGAATAGCTCAACTGGTAGAGCAACCGCCTTGTAAGCGGTAGGTTGGGGGTTCAAGTCCCTCTTCCGGCATACCCCGGCTGGCGGGCCACCTGGATCAGCCTGGCGGCCGCACCGCCCGACATGAAAAGTGCCCTGCCGGTTGACACGTCACGCACCGCATCAGAAAATTAAAGGCTTGCGTCGGCGGAGGGGTACCCAAGTGGTCAACGGGGGCAGACTGTAAATCTGCTGGCTTAGCCTTCGTAGGTTCGAATCCTACCCCCTCCACCACTGTCGGGGATTGCGGGCAAAAATTTGGGTTCCTGTGGTTGGCAAAGGCGAAACCAGGGGCAGATTCTGACAGAAGGCGGGTGTAGTTCAATGGTAGAACCTCAGCCTTCCAAGCTGATGATGTGGGTTCGATTCCCATCACCCGCTCCATCGGCGCCGCTGGCGCGTGATTTTTTTGGAACATACCGAGTCTGAACTGAGGACAGTCCGCCCACATAGCTCAGGCGGTAGAGCACTTCCTTGGTAAGGAAGAGGTCACCGGTTCAAGTCCGGTTGTGGGCTCCACATAACTGATAACGAGCGTCTGGAGAGACCGATGTCGAAGGAAAAGTTCGAGCGTACGAAGCCGCATGTAAACGTGGGGACGATTGGCCATGTTGACCATGGCAAGACGACGCTGACGGCGGCCCTGACGAAGGTGATGGCTGCCAAGCACGGTGGTGAGAC
>CP070671.1:3486280-3488936 GCA_020351875.1 Chromatiales bacterium
CAAGGGCCGGTGGCGGTGGTGTACCCGGAAGGCAGCTGGTACCGCGACTGCACGCCCGAGGTGCTGGAGCGCATCATCCAGGAACACCTGTTGGGCGGCCAGCCGGTGCAGGAATACCTGATCGCCACGCGGGAACTGCCGAGCGGCCTGGAATCCGAGACGGGTGGCCGTCAGGCCGACGACTGACGAAGCCAGCCACGCCGCGCCACTGAGCGAGATTAGCCGCCTCCGAGTGGGGCAGCCGCGGTCCTCAGGCGAGCCCAGGCTTCCGCAGTTAGCCACGCACACGCGGCCCCGGCAGGCCTGGGGGCCGGGCAACAGCCCCGACCCGCTCATGCCAGCGAGCCAAGGGTCTGCTGACAAACCGGTTTCCCACTGCGCACGAAGCCCGGCCCGTGCCTGTCGGCAACTACCCGGAATCGTTTTGGTGGGTTGCGCGGAAGGCTGGCGGCTGCGGCCGGGCCGCGCCAGCCTGGCGTCAGATGGTCAGTACCAGCAGCGCGATGGCCAGCAGCAGCCGGCGGCTCGAAATTTTGGTTTGCTGTTTTTGCATCCCGCCACCTTAACAGCCAACGCCGCGGGGCAACAGGAATTGCGTCATGAATGGGGCGTTTCGGCGCAGAAAGGCGCTAAATCGCGTCAAGAACGCAGCATTTAGCGCTTTATGTGAAAAAGCCACAGCCCCAGCATGGGGCCATGAACCGCCGCGAATGCATCCTGGCCCTGCTCTTTCTGCCAGTCTCAGGCCGCGCTGAGGACGCCGAGACCCGCCAGCGGCGGTGTGAGTGGCTGAAAGCGCGGGTGCGCCACCTGGACGCCAGGCTGCGTGCGGGCCACCGGGTGGGCGAAGGCCGCCGGCTGCGGGCCAGGCGACGGGAGCTGGCAAGGGAGCGTTTCAGGGCCTGCCGGTAGATGGCCGGGCGCCCCGCCGCAATTCCTTCCGATGGGTTATCCCCGACACGGGCATCGGTCGTACTGCTTGACGGGGCGCCTGGCGCAAACCGTTTTGCGGCGCGTGGCGGGCCACGCAGATTCCAGGAAGCTCGCCTCGAGGCCGGAACGGCGATTGATATTAGGTATCTGGGCCGTTCCCGGTGCCCTCGGGGCAGCGGTCGGGAGGCAGTATAACCGACTCAATCCGGGCGAACAGGGGCTTGTCATGACCGGCCGTGGACTGGTCAATTATGTCAAATTAAGCTTAAGGGTTTATCTTTTAAATCAATCGCTTAGGAAATTCAGGTGCCACCCGTAAACACAATCCGGATGCCTGAAAATTAGCCCCACGCGCGATACTGGTCCTGCTAACAACAAGTCCCGGAAATGGATTGCTTCTCAGTATCGAAAGGAAAGGCCTGGACCGCCCCCGGGAAGCATCCGCGGTGGGTTTTGCCGTCGCCGAGTTGATCGAAGTGCGCTTTAAAACGCGTCGCGGACAACATGCGTTGCGTGTTTCTGCACACGGCAACCACTTCATCGCGCGCAAATACGTGATGTTTATCTAAACGAAAAATCTCCGGGTGGTGCGGCAGCGTGCCGCGGTAACGCACCGCGTGGCCGTAGTCTTCCGCGCCGTCTTCCAGTTCGGACAGTTTGAACAGCCGGTAAGTCGCCGAATAGAAGCGCATGTCGCCCACTTTTTGTGCAAGGTCCGGGTCCGTGACGGCGACCGGCCGGTCGTCTACCAGCCTCGCGTCGCGAAACCCGGCATCGCGCGCCAGTTGCAGGAAGTCTTGCCAGTACAGCGCGCCGGCCAGGCATTCGCCGTACAGCACCGGGTCGCTGCGCAGTTCGTCCGGCACCCGCCGGTCGGCATAGATGTCCGCGAAATACAGCTCCCCGCCTTCGCGCAACAGGCGCCAGGCCTGGTCCAGCACCGCGCGCTTGTCGCGGGCCAGGTTGATGACGCAGTTCGACACGATCAGGTCGAAGCTCGCATCGCCGAGCCCCGTGTCGCCGAGGTGTTCGATGTCGCCGTCGATGAACTCGACGTTCGCCTGCGCATAGCCGAACGCGTCGCGGTGATAGTCCACGTGGCGGCGCGCGACTGCCAGTTGTGCCGGCGTCATGTCCACGCCGACCACGCGGCCACTCTCCCCCACCAGTTGCGATAGCACGTACACGTCGCGACCGGCACCACAGCCGAGATCCAGCACTGCCGTGCCCTGCATCGCTTCCGGCAGCACCAGCCCGCACCCGTAGTAGCGGTCGAGCACCTCCGGATGGAGTTTCGCCAGCGCGCGGGTCAGGTAAGCGGGTGGCGCATCGGTGGTGCAACAGGCATTGGTTTTCAGATCGGCTGACGACTGCAGCACTTCGCCGTAATAGCGTTGAACTTCTGCTTGCATGCTGGCTTCAGCCGCCGCCAGGCGACCGGTCTCCGGAGTGGCCGTTGTTCCCATGGACCATACGCCGGCATTACAGTTCCCGGAACCCCGGCCGCCAGGCACGGTCGCAAGACAAACGGCCGCGGGCAACGAAGACTCATTGCAATGAATTCAACGGACATAGGCCTGGTGCTGTTCTGCCGCCGCCCTGCGCCGGGCACCGGCAAGCGGCGCCTGGCGGCGGACATCGGCGTCGGCCCGGCGGCCGAGGCGGCCGAGCTGCTCCTGGCCACCGCGCTGGAAGATCTCGACGCGTGGCCGGGCCCGGTCGC